>NZ_FXTY01000004.1 GCF_900182745.1 Shimia sagamensis
GGGCACGAAAGCGAAAAAATCACCGAGACCCATTATGGAAAACTCCCCGAGGCAGCGCGCTTCGCCCTGTTTGAAGACATTGTGCAGGGCAAGGAAGAAGCAGAGACCACACCGCGCAAACTGACCGACGCGCAGAAGCTTGCGCTGATGAACGAGGTACTGGCGAAGGTTGGCTGGGAATGAGAGGTGTGGTTTTGGACATGGGCTAGATAGCCGATGGTCAGCTTACAGTCGCGCCGAAGCACGACGCTGTGCTTGCTTCCGGGAGCGGACCTACGCGGGATCGTGAGCTCTTCAAATTCTAGTACCAGCCCTTCTACAACATTGGTGCGCAGCGCAGCATGGAGGGCGCCTGAAGCAGGAAGGGCGGGAAGCAGACCTTCGCCGCTCTATCCACCAAGGACCGTTTCGCGCCGCTAACCGGCTCAATGACTTAGTGTACCAACTGTTGCTAACGTCCACCGAGCAAATCATTGATGACTGTCGCTCTTGCGAGAAATAACACATTTTGCTGCAGCCTCCTGAAACCTCAGTACATGCCGAAACTACTATCGGAAACTGAAACTTTTGATTTCAGCACACCATAGTTGTGGTCATCCCCAAAGCAAAAAGGGGGTCATGCCTTGGGGACGCAGGCAAGGAGGAGAAACTTCAAAAAAGTTCTTGACGCGTGTAAAAATTTAACCTCGAATTGTTAAGTTCAAATTTTAACTTCGAACCTTACGGAGCTCTCCAATGACGGGTCAAAAAATTCGGAATATGGAAGAATTTGCCCGTGTGAGCGGCATTTCTCGCCCGACGGTTTCCAAGTATTTCAATGACCCCACTAGCGTACGGGCTAGCACCCGATCGCGCATTGAGGCGGCGATTGAGCAACATGATTACCGCCCCAATATCTACGCGATGAACCAGAACCGAAAACTGACCAAGAATGTTGGGATTGTTGTGCCATTGCTGTCCGATCCCTATTTTGCAGAGATCGCCCGCAACCTGGAACAACGCTGCCTCGCCGACGGATACCGTCCGACGTTGTTCAGTTCGCATGGGGACGCGGCGCTGGAGGTCGAAGTGCTCGACACGCTGCGGGCAATGAAGCCCGCGGGTGTGCTGCTTGCGCCATTGGGTCGCGCGTCAGATTACCGTGCACTAGAGGCCTTTTGCAAAGATGTTCCCACGCTGATTTTTGACAGCAGCGTGCAGGAAATTGGGCTGGGGTTTGTGGGATCGGATAATTTTCAATTCACATCCCATATCACAGACTACTTGTGCCGAACCGGGGAACCGCCCTGTTTTTTTGAAATGAAGACACCGGCCAACCCCAATGCCCATCGCAGGCGGCAAAGTTATGTCGCAGCGATGGAGAGATTTGGATTTGAGCCGGATGTGATCTCTGTTGACGGAGAAGGCTGGGGTTTTGAGGAAATTGGTCGTTTGGGCGGATATGAAGCGATCAAACAAAACCGATTTTCGACCAATACAGTTCTGTGCAGCAATGATCGACTGGCGATTGGATTGCTGACCGCGTGTTACGAACAGGGGGTCAAAGTTGGCAGAGGCAAAGACTGTTCGATTCGGGTAGCGGGGCAAGATGGTCACCCGCATTCGCGATACACGTGCCCACCGCTCACCACCATTTCACATAACTATGATGCTGTTTCTCAAACGGCTGCCGACGCATTGTTTGCCGCCATTGAAGGTCAGGTAACCCCTTGGAAAAGCACACGTTTGGAAGGCAGCTTGATCCTGAGAGATTCCGCGTGACTTCCCAAAAATTTACGCGCGTAAAAATATTATTGACGTCGCGTCGCCCTTGCGACTAGCCTTGGTGGTACATCCAATCAGGGAGGACACCGGATGTCTTTTAAGAGCACACTTTGTGCTGCGACCGCGCTATCGCTGATCACAGCGGGCGGCGCCTTCGCAGACGGCCATGCCAAAACGATCACCATTGCCACCGTGAACAACGGCGACATGATCCGCATGCAGGGCTATACCGACCATTTCACCGAAGCCACCGGCATTTCCGTTGAGTGGGTCACCTTGGAAGAAAACGTTCTTCGCCAACGGGTTACCACCGACATCACCACGAAAGGCGGCGCCTTTGATATCATGACAATTGGCATGTATGAGACGCCGATTTGGGGGGCAAACGGCTGGCTTGTTGCGTTAGACGATCTGTCTGATGACTACGACGTGCAGGATCTATTGCCAGCCATGGCCGGTGGCCTGTCTCATGACGGAAAGCTGTTTGCGGCGCCCTTTTATGGCGAAAGCTCCATGATCATGTATCGCGCTGATCTCATGGAGAAGGCCGGGCTTGAGATGCCGGACGCCCCCACATGGGAGTTCATTGGCCAAGCCGCGGCCGCGATGACGGATCGGGACAATGAAATCAACGGCATCTGCCTGCGCGGCAAAGCAGGCTGGGGAGAAGGCGGCGCGTTTATCACTGCGATGTCCAACTCTTTTGGAGCGCGCTGGTTTGATGAAGATTGGAACGCGCAGTTTGACACGGACGCCTGGGCCAACACGCTAACCTTCTACAAAGACATGATGGATGCTGCGGGGCCCACAGGCTACGCGACCAACGGGTTTAACGAAAACCTGTCGCTGTTCCAGCAGGGCAAATGCGGCATGTGGATTGACGCCACAGTGGCGGCGAGTTTTGTGACCAATCCGAACGACTCGACCGTGGCCGACAAAGTTGGATTTGCCTTGGCGCCGGACACCGGCTTGGGCAAACGCTCCAATTGGCTCTGGGCTTGGGCGTTGGCAATCCCTGCCGGCACACAACAGCAGGCTGAAGCCAAACAGTTCATCGAGTGGGCCACATCCAAAGACTATATCGAGTTGGTTGCAGCCAACGAAGGGTGGGCAAATGTGCCTCCGGGCGCACGGACGTCGCTGTATGAGAACCCAAATTATCAGGCAGTGCCATTTGCCAAGATGACGTTGGATTCCATTCTGAGCGCGGATCCAAATGACTCCACCGTGGACCCCAGCCCGTATGTTGGCATCCAATTTGCGGCCATCCCAGAGTTTGCCGGGATCGCAACGGAAGTCAGCCAAGAGTTCTCTGCCGCATACGCCGGTCAGCAGACCATCGCCGTGGCATTGGAGAAAGCGCAAGCGATCACCAATGAGGCAATGGAAGCCGCCGGGTACCGTTAACTCCCCTGTCGGGAGGCGGCCTTCGGGCTGTCTCCTGACCCCTATTCTGACAATTCCCTCATATTTGTTACGATCCGAGGCGTGTTTCGCCAACAGGAGAGGACCGTCCCATGGCCACCAAAGCTTCCAGATCCGCCGCCCGCATCATGATGGCGCCCGCCGTTGTCCTGCTTTTGGGGTGGATGCTGGTGCCCCTCATCATGACCTTGTGGTTTTCATTTACAAAGTACCTGCCGCTGCGCGGAGACAGTATTGAGCGTGGTCTTGATTGGGTTGGGATTGCCAATTACGCCCGCTTCATTTCGTCGAGCTCCTTTTGGCCCGCAGTACAGACCACGTTGATTATGGTGGGAGGCGTCCTGCTGATCACGGTGGTCTTGGGCATTTTATTGGCGATGTTGCTGGACCAACCGATGTGGGGCCAAGGGGTGGTTCGCATTCTTGTCATTGCGCCGTTTTTTGTAATGCCAACCGTGTCCGCTTTGGTCTGGAAAAACATGTTGATGGACCCGGTCAACGGAATTTTCGCCCATCTGTGGCGCTTTTTCGGAGCAGAGCCCGTGGCCTGGCTGCAAGATGCGTCGCTCAGCTCAATCATTATGATTGTCTCTTGGCAGTGGCTGCCCTTTGCGACGCTGATCCTGTTGACGGCCATTCAATCGCTGGACAGCGAACAGCTTGAGGCCGCGGAAATGGACGGCGCCCCCGTCATAAAACGCTTCTGGTACATTGTGCTGCCGCATCTGGCGCGCGCCATCACCATTGTGATCCTGATCCAAACCATCTTCCTGTTGTCGATCTTTGCCGAAATTTTTGTCACCACCGGCGGCGCCTTTGGCACCCGGACGCTGACATATCTGATCTTCCAGCGGGTCATTGACAGCCAGAACATCGGGCTTGGCTCCGCAGGCGGTGTCTACGCCATCATTCTCGCCAATGTCGTTGCCATCTTCCTGATGCGCATCGTCGGCAAAAACTTGGACGCATAGGAGGCTGAGACATGGCACGCACCGTCACCACACAGCGCAAGATCCTCACCACAGCCGCCGCATGGACCATTTGCTTGATCATCTTCTTTCCAATCTATTGGACCATTTTGACCAGCTTCAAAACCGAGGCACAGGCGATCAACGACCCGCCGCTGTTCTTTGCCTTTGACTGGACTTTAGAGAACTACGCGATCGTTCAGGAGCGCTCTGACTATATGAAATTCCTGCGGAATTCCGTGATCATTGCCGGCGGTTCCACGATCCTAGGCATACTGATTGCCATTCCCGCCGCATGGTCGATGGCCTTTGTGCCTTCAAGACGCACCAAAGATATCCTTTTGTGGATGCTGTCGACCAAGATGCTTCCTGCGGTTGGTGTGCTGTATCCGATTTCGTTGATCTTCGTGCGATTTGACCTTTTGGACACGCGTGGCGGGCTGATGGTGGTCATCATGCTGATCAATCTGCCGATCATCGTCTGGATGCTTTACACCTACTTCAAAGAGATCCCCGGCGAGATTTTGGAAGCCTCGCGCATGGATGGTGCCACGTTGAAAGAAGAGCTGCTGTATGTGCTCACACCCATGGCCATTCCCGGGATCGCCTCCACGCTGTTGCTGAATTTTATTCTCGCTTGGAACGAAGCCTTCTGGACGCTCAACCTCACCGCCGCCAACGCGGCACCGCTTACGGCCTTCATCGCCAGCTACTCCAGCCCCGAAGGCCTGTTCTTCGCAAAACTCAGCGCGGCCTCCACCATGGCCATCGCCCCCATCCTCATTCTCGGCTGGTTCAGCCAAAAACAACTTGTCCGCGGCCTCACCTTTGGCGCCGTGAAGTAAGGAAGCTGTCACATGGGACAAATCCAACTCAAACAAGTCACCAAAAGCTTCGGCTCAACAGAGGTGATCCCGCCCTTAGACCTCACCATCGAGGATGGAGAATTTACAGTCTTTGTCGGCCCCTCCGGCTGCGGAAAATCCACCCTATTGCGGCTGATTGCCGGGCTGGAAGACATCACAACCGGTCATATCGAAATTGATGGCCAAGACGCCACCAGCGTGGTGCCTGCCAAACGTGGCCTTGCCATGGTGTTCCAATCCTACGCGCTTTATCCACATATGAGCGTGCGCAAAAACATTGCTTTCCCATTGCGGATGGCAAAGCTGGACCAAGCCGCCATTGACCAGAAAGTCGAAGCCGCCGCCGCGGTTCTGAACCTCACCGATTATCTGGATCGCCGCCCCGGCCAACTCTCTGGCGGGCAACGCCAACGGGTTGCCATTGGCCGCGCGATTGTGCGGGAACCTTCGGCCTTCCTGTTTGACGAGCCGTTGTCCAATCTGGACGCTGCCTTGCGTGTCGGCATGCGACTGGAAATCAGCGAGCTGCACGAACGGCTGAAAACAACCATGGTCTATGTGACCCATGATCAAGTCGAGGCCATGACCATGGCCGACAAGATTGTGGTGTTGCAGGCCGGTGTGATCGAACAGGTCGGCACGCCGCTGGAACTCTACCGCACCCCTCGCAACATTTTTGTTGCAGGCTTCATCGGCTCACCCAAAATGAACTTTTTGACCGGCGAGGAGGCCGCAAAACACGGTGCCCACACCGTGGGCATACGCCCGGAGCACATTGATGTGGTCGAAAGTGGTGGCGCTTGGCAGGGCACGGTGGGCGTCGCCGAACACCTTGGATCAGATACGTTTTTCCACATTCACAACACCGGGCTGGCCGAAACTCTGACCGTGCGCGCAATTGGGGACGTCAGCCTCAGACATGGCGACACCATCCACCTGTCTCCGCGCGTTGAAGAATTCCACCGTTTTGACGCTGCGGGGCTGCGGATAGCATGAGGCGTTTGTCTGGGAAAACCGCGCTGATCACAGGGGCCGCCCGCGGTATCGGGCTGGCCTTTGCCAAGGCCTATGTCGCCGAAGGCGCGCGGGTTGTGCTCGCCGACATCAATTTTGCGCGCGCAAAGTCGGCGGCATCGGAAATTGGCGAAGCTGCCCGCGCTGTGCAGATGGATGTGACAGACCAGAGCAGTATTGAGGCCGCGATCGCCGCAACGATCGAATCGTTTGGTCAGATCGATGTGTTGATCAACAACGCCGCTCTGTTCACCGCAGCGCCCATCACCGACATAACGCGCCATGACTATGCGCGCGTGTTTGACATCAATATCGCGGGCACATTGTTCACGTTGCAGGCGGTAGCACGCCACATGATTGATCAAGGCGTCAAAGGCCGGATCATCAATATGGCGAGCCAGGCCGGACGACGTGGCGAAGGCCTTGTGGCTGTCTATTGCGCCAGCAAAGCGGCGGTCATTTCCCTCACGCAATCCGCCGGGCTCAACCTGATTGAACATGGCATCAACGTGAATGCCATCGCGCCGGGCGTGGTGGATGGCGAGCATTGGGACGGTGTTGATGCGTTGTTTGCCAAATATGAGGGCAAGGCTCCGGGGCAAAAGAAACGCGAAGTCGCCGCCGCCGTGCCTTTCGGGCGCATGGGCACCGCTGAGGACCTCACCGGCATGGCCGTGTTTCTGGCCAGCGAAGAGGCCGCCTACGTCGTGGCACAGACCTATAACGTTGACGGCGGGAATTGGATGAGCTGATGGCAGATCACACACACCCCAACCCTTTGGTCACACTCTCGGATTCTGCGCTGCCCCGCTTACCAAAAAATGTGAAAGCACCGATCTATGATCGATCCAAGCTGACGCCGGGCATAGTCCATATTGGACTTGGCAACTTCCACCGCGCACATCAAGCGTGGTATTTACACCAACTGATGCAAAAGGGGCTTGCTCATGATTGGGCCATCATCGGCGCAGGAGTTCGCCCCGGTGACGCAGCGATGCGGGAACGTTTGCTGCGCCAGGATTGTCTAACGACATTGGTGGAGCTTGATCCCGATAGAGAAGCGGTGGAAGTCATTGGTCCAATGGTTGATTTTGTGGAAGTGGACAAACACAACGCACCGTTAATCGCCGCGATGTCGGACCCTCAAATACGTATCGTTTCGTTGACCGTAACAGAAGGCGGTTACTACGTGTCAGAGACGGGAGGCTTGGACACGGACCATCCGGATATTCAACACGATGCGAACAACCCGGACCGCCCGATCACCGCGTATGGCGCCATGGTTGCCGCCTACAAGGCGCGCCGAGAATTGGGGGCCGCGCCTTTTGCGGGTCAGAGTTGCGACAATCTCTTGAGAAATGGAGACGTCTTGCGAAATACCGTTGTGGGGTTGGCCCGGCTTTCCGACCCGGAGCTGGCCCAATGGATCGATGAAACTGCTGATTTCCCCAATGCTATGGTGGATTGCATTGTGCCAGCAACCGGCGAAGCGGAATTGGCTCTTGCCCGGAGGCTGGGCATCGATGACACCGCACCGGTCACACACGAGAACTTTCGTCAATGGGTGCTGCAGGATAATTTTTGCGACGGACGCCCGCCTTGGGAACTGGCAGGTGTCACGATCACGAACAACGTCCACGCCCATGAGGCCATGAAGATCCGTGTGCTCAACGGCGGGCATCAGATGCTGGCCAATGTTGGTGAGGTGATGGGTCTTCAGACAATTGCTGACTGTATGGCACAGCCGACCGTGGCCGCGTTTTTTCACAAAGTGCAGACAAACGAGGTACTACCACACGTGCAAGCAGTTCCGGGGCTTTCGCCGAAAGACTATCTCAGCAAGATAGAAAAACGATTTTCCAACCCCAAGATACACGACACAACCCGCCGTGTTGCCTTTGACGGAAGCGCGCGCCATCCAGGGTTCATCTTGCCCACATTGAGTGATGCTCTGCACACCGGGGGAGGCATCGGCGGGCTGGCCCTTGTGGAGGCACTCTGGGCACGGATGTGCGCAGGCACAAACGAAGAAGAGGGTCTCATTGCTGCCAATGATCCCAATTGGACGGTTCTGAACTCAACCGCGCTGCAGGCCAAGAATACCCCCTCGGCGTGGCTCAAAATGACACACATCTACGGAGACCTGGTAGAAAACGCACAGTTTCATTCCGCGTTCTCCCATTGGCTGTCTATGATTTGGAGCTTGGGAGCGGAGGCCGCATTGCGTCACTACATCAATTCGTCGTCCTAAATAGCGCCCTGCCACCAAAAGGAGTGCCGACAAATGTCTGCGCCGCAAACCCGCTTAGTATTGACGGACCTTGCATCCAGAATCGCAAACCAAAAAACCGAGTCCCGTTTGCTTGTGGCAATGGTTGGCGCACCAGGCAGCGGAAAATCTACCATGGCAGATTGCCTACAGGATGAATTGGCGCACACACATCAGTGTCGCACTCAAGTTATTCCGATGGATGGCTTCCACTATGATGACCGTGTGCTCGAACAGCTTGGGCGCCTTGGCCGAAAAGGGGCACCGGATACTTTTGACGTTGTTGGCTTGGATGTGGCATTGCGGCGTGTCAAAAATGCATTCCGATCAGAGGACGTTGCTATTCCGATTTTTGACCGATCATTGGAGATTTCCCGTGCCGGCGCGCGGATAGTTTCTCAAGACACGGAGATTGTCATTGTTGAAGGCAACTACCTTCTTCTGAACCGTCCCCCCTGGGACAAGTTGCGAAGTTATTTTGATTTTACGACTATGATCATCTGCGAAGAGGCCATTTTGAGGAACCGACTGTTAGAGCGATGGTCTGCCTTCGACATTGAAGAAAATGACGCGGTTCGAAAAGTGGATGAAAATGATCTTCCCAACGCCCGGTTGGTCACTTTAGAAAGCCAAGCCCCGCAATTTACACTTATGACGGGCTAGGGAATTTGGTTGTTGTTGGTCGCGAAATCGGAGCGCTATCGGGCCTTTGCACCTCACTTCGCGCCTCTTCTCGCAAAACAATCGAGCAGCGCCATCTGCCCTGGCTGAAAGAGAGCAAAAGAATAACTTGGGCAAAATGAAGTATTGGGTGCACAGAGGTCATTGTTCTCAAAAATGCTGCACAGCTCACCAAAGGCAGCTTTGACGGGCCGTACTGCATCAGTCGCATGTCACACTCAGGGTCAGCTATGGGCCGTTCGCTTGACTTTGCAAAGCTCACTTTCTGCGCAGAGCGGCCATCGAGGTCGAGCCCAGTTTGCGTTTGCTGCCAGCCCAAAGTGACCATGGTCGAACGACAGGGAGGGCAGAGAGAGTAGACGTAAGCTGCCAATGCGGAAAGATGGTTGCCGATTGCGAATAGATGAATGCAAAGCGCACTCATTTCCGTCAATGGCTTCAGCGGCACGCCACCAACCAGCCCAGCTATCCTTAAGGAAATCTAATAAATGTTTAGAATTCCGCGCCACGCAGAAAGCAAAGATTCAGGCACATTTTTGGTCCTGAAGGATCGACAAATAGAAGCAGTCTCCATTGCGACCAGCCCATCGTGGTCTCTAGGTGGAGACACTACGTGACTTGGTGCAGTCTAATATTACGATATGGAATCTGCGCGCTTATTGCCCATCAGCACGTTTGAACCCTTGAAAATCACACGGTATGTAGCTTTCCAACGCTGCACGAGCGGCAACCAAAGCTGACCCGATGTTGTAACCTTTCCCGGGCGTCGCAAAGGTCCAATTGTGGCAATGCACATGGGCGCCTACCGGAATATCTTTCGTGGCACGCCCGATGAATTGCCCAAACTTTACCACAGGCGTGCCCGCTCGCAGGTCAACCCGCGCAATCTTGCGGCCTGCGGGTACAGGCCCAGCAAGTGCCGCACCCAAGCCAAGGGGAGCGTCCCCTGCCAATGCACGTGCGGGTAAAACGGATACGGTATCATAGGATGTAAAATCAACGGTGCAGACATGATTTAACTACTCAAGGCGCGGATGACGCCACGCAACTCTGCCAAGCCCTTCAACCGCCCGATCAGAGGATACCCTGGGATTAGATCGCGTGTCAGGTCTGATAGCATATGGTGGCCGTGATCGGGGCGAAACGGTATGTCATGGTCGCTACGCCCCGCATCTCGGCGGCGCGCCTCTTCTTGCAAAATCACACGGATCAAAGCGACCATGTCGGTATCTCCGTCCAGGTGGGCGGCCTCTTCGAATGAACCATTGGGGTCTTTGCGCACATTGCGCAGGTGCACGAAATGGATGCGATTAGCAATTTTGGCAGCGATTGCAGGCACATCATTAGCCGGGTTGGCCCCGAGCGATCCCGCACACAGGGTCACGCCATTGGCCGGGCTATCATAGGCATTTAGCACCCAATCCAAGTCATCACCATTTGAAACGATCCGGGGCAGTCCAAGGATGTCGCGGGGGGGGTCGTCTTGATGCACGCACAGGCGCATGCCCAGCTCTTCAGCCGTTGGAACAACTTCTTGCAGGAAACGGTGATAACTGGTCCGCAGGGCGGTGCGGTCCATGCCCGCGTAACTATTTAAAGCGTTGCGCAAACCGAGCACATCGTAGCGCTCAAACGCGCCCGGCAGGCCTGCCATGATTGCAGCCAATAGTTTGTCGCGGTCACTTTCAGTTGCGTGCTGGAACCATGCTGCTGCGCGGTGACGCACGTCTTCCCGGTAGTCATCCTCTGCGGCGCGGCGGCCCAGGATATTGATCTCAAACGCGGCCATTTTCACTGCATCAAAACGCAGGCATGTGGCACCATTGGAAACAGGTGATACCAAATCAGTGCGCGTCCAATCCAGCAGCGGCATAAAGTTGTAGCAAATAGTATTGATGCCTTCAGCAGCGAGATTGGCCATGGATTGGCGGTAATTGGCAAACAGCGGCGCTAAATCACCTTCTCCGCGCTTAATGCGTTCATGGATCGGCAGGCTTTCGACGACGTTCCACTCAAAACCAGCGTTTTGTATATGCCCCTTGCGCGCAGAAATCGCGTCGGCTGGCCAGACCTCGCCATATGGAATGTCGTGCAGCGCAGTGACGATACCACGGGCACCAGTCTGGGCCACCTCACCCAGTGTGATAGAGTCAAATTCACCGTACCACCGCCAGCTTTCGATCATGTCGTCACCTCTTGTGCTGATTGACGAGCACCCGCAGCCCAGAGCCGCTGTGCTGCTTGGGTAACGGGTTCCGCTAATTGGCCCGCAAGGTCTTCATCAAAAATCTCTCGCACCGACAGCATGGCCGTTACAATATCAGCCGGCGCTTCATGGGGCGCCGTTATACAGCACAATTGCTCGGCCAACGGGTCGCGAACATCAATCTGCTGCCCTGTCTCATCGGTACCGCTAACGTAGCGCATCCATGCCGCCACTGCGAGGTACAGGCCCGGTGAAGGGCGGCCTGCTGCAATGTTCTCGCGCAGGGTGCCAAGCAACCGTTGTGGCAATTTCTGGCTGCCATCCATGGCAATTTGCCACGTCCGGTGCCGAATGGCGGGGTTGGCGTAGCGCTCATATAACGCATCAGCGTAGGCATCAAGGTTGACGCCGTCAGGAGGCGTCACAGCGGGCATGATCTCTGCCCAGAGCGCGCGCGTATAGGTGGCGAAAACTGGATCTAAGATAGTCTGATCAATCGTTTTATGGCCTGCCAAATAACCTGTATAGGCAAGAGCAGAATGTGTCCCATTCAACATCCTGAGTTTCATATACTCGTGGGCTGTGACATCGGCGACCATTTCGGCACCCGCCGCCGCCAGATCTGGGCGTTTGCCCCCTACAAAGTCATCTACGATTGCCCATTGGGAAAACGGCTCGTGCATCACCGGGGCTGCATCGGGTACCCCGGTGAGGGTCTCGACACGGGCGATATCGTCTTGCGTGGTGGCAGGCGTTATGCGGTCCACCATGGTGCAGGGGAAACGACCCTCAGCTTCAATCCAGTCAGCCAAGTCTGGATCAATCCGGCGTGCCATATCCAAAACCACGCCGCGAACGACACGTCCGTTTTCAGGCAGATTATCGCAGCTCAGCACTGTAAACGGAGCGATGCCCGCCGCTCGTCGCATTTGCAATGCACGCACCAGAAAACCGACAGCTGAGACCGGCAAGTCATGAGTCAAATCATGGTGCACATCAGGATGATCTGGATTTAACATCCCAGTTGCCGGATTGTGGCAATAGCCTTTTTCTGTGACTGTCAGCGACACGATTTTGACTGCCGGATCAATCATAGCAGCCAGCACGGCCATGGGGTTTTCTGGGGCAACCAAGACATCGTTGAGAACATCGATCTGGCGCGACACAACGTCGTTTTCTGCCAACGAAACTGCTGTATAATTCCAGTCCTGAGGGCGCAGAGCGTCGCGCGTATTTGGACTGCGAAGCGAGACGCCAACAATGCCCCAATCGCCACCGGACGCAGCCATGGCATCAGCCACATATACGCAGCCAAAGGCCCGGAAAAACGCACCTAAACCCAGATGTACAATTCCGGTTGCAGGACTTAGTTTCAAAGCTTTATCGGGCAAGCCAGCCTCCATCTACGTTTAATACTGCACCATGCACATAGGCGGCAGCTGGCGTGCAGAGATAAACCGCAGCACCCGCAATATCCGACGGGTTCCCCCAGTGTCCGGCGGGAATTCGGTCAAGAATGGATTGATTGCGAGCCGGATCGGCGCGCAGGGCTTGTGTGTTGTTGGTCTCGATATAACCCGGGGCTACAGCGTTCACATTGATGCCCTGTGCAGCCCATTCATTGGCCAACAGTTTGGTCAGTCCTGCCACACCGTGTTTGGACGCCGTGTAGGATGGCACGCGGATACCGCCCTGAAACGATAGTAAGGATGCGATATTCACAACTGCACCCTGCCCGCCGCGCGTCAGTACTGCCTTGGCAAAGGCCTGCGTAGTAAAGAACAGCGCCTTCAGGTTTACATCCATGACTGCGTCCCAGTCGTCTTCGGTGAACTCCACCGCATCATTGCGCCGGATGATGCCTGCATTGTTGATCAGAATGTCGATGTCTTGGTCTCCGAACAGGGTTTGCCCGGCCATTGGGTCACTGAAATCCGCGCTCAGGTTTGTGGCCTCGCCACCAAGCTTTTCAATTTCGAGCAAGGTCTCGTCAGATGGTCGGCGGCCAGCGCAGATGACGTAGGCACCAGCTTGTGCAAGACCAATGGCAATCGCTTGTCCGATACCTGTGTTGGCCCCTGTCACCAGGGCGCGACGCCCTGCAAGAGAGAACGAATTGTTCACCGTAGATCCCCCATGGCAACCATATCCATGTCTGTGAAATCAACATTATCGCCGGCCATCGCCCAACAGAATGTATAAGCCCCAGTGCCTGCCCCGCAATGCACTGACCACGGCGGTGAAATCACAGCTTCTTCGTTGGCCATTACAATATGGCGGGTTTGGTCAGGCTCGCCCATGATGTGGAAAACCCGCTGATCCGCGCCTACATCAAAATACAGATACGCTTCCATTCGGCGATCGTGCAGGTGGGCGGGCATTGTGTTCCACACGGATCCTTCGGCAAACTGAGTGTAACCCATTACCAGCTGACAAGTCTCGGCAACTTCGGGATGCAAAAACTGCAAAATAACGCGCTCATTCGCTGTTTCGCGGGCGCCCATTTCAACCCGGCGCGCATCGGTCAGCCTGATCAGCCTGGTGGGGCAGCTGCGATGTGCTGGCGCGGACAACAGATAGAAGCGGCCAGTCCCGGAAAAGCTCACCGGGCCAGCGCCCATGCTGACATACAGCACTTCTCCGCGCTTAAGCGTGTGGTTTTCACCGTCCACACTAACGGTACCGGTGTCGCCCACATTCAAGACACCGAGTTCGCGCCGCTCTAAGAAAGACGCGGTACCCGTTTCTGGCATGTGATCCAGCGTCAACGTAGCGTTTCCGGGCACAGCAGATCCCAAAATCAACCGGTCATAGTGACTGTAAACAAGGTTGATTTCACCCTCGGCGAACAATCCGCCAACATGGAAATGATCCCTGAGCTGATCCGTGTCCAGCGTCTTTGCGGTGGCTGGGTCAATGGCATAGCGAGTTTGGCTTTTCAGCATGGTTATGTCTTTCAAATCAGAGGAAATCAGCGCGGCGCGGCGTGAATGTGTCAATCAGGGTGCCGGCCTCAAGACAGACGCACCCATGGCGGGCTTGGGACGGGATTATCAAACTGTCGCCAGCTCCCAAATCGTGTTCAGTCCCACCAATCGAAAAGGCAAAACGCCCGGATTTTACATAGGTTGCCTGCACATGTGGATGGCTGTGCAATTTGCCTTCGGCACCGGCCTCAAACCGAAATGCGACCAACATTAGATCAGCGTTTTCTGCCAAAACCTGACGCGTCACGCCGGGATCAGTCGGGACAATTGGATTTTTCATACCAGACCTCAGTGAAACAGCGACGGCAGCCAAAGCGACAGCGCCGGAATGTAGGTGACAAGCATCAGGGTTCCAAAGGCTGCTCCGTAAAACGGCCAGATCGACCGCACCGAATCCCAGACTGGAATTCGGCCCACAGCACAGCCAACAAACAGCACCGCTCCGACGGGGGGCGTGCAGAGACCGATACCGAGGTTGAGGATCAAAATGACGCCGAAATGCACAGGATCGACACCAAAGGCGGTTGCTACTGGCAAAAAGATGGGCGTGGTGATCACGATCAGCGGCGACATGTCCATAAAGGTACCCAGCAACAGCAGCACCACGTTGAGCAGCAGAAGGATGATGATCGGATTGTCAGATACCCCTTGCAGCAGTGCGACCATTGACGCCGGCACTTTTGTATAGGCCAGTAACCAGCCAAAAGATGCTGCGCAGCCTATGACCAGCAACACCATTGCAGTGGTGCGCACAGCCGCCAATGTTGCTTCTACAAAATCATGCCAGCTCAGACTGCGGTACACAAAGAACGTCACCAGCAAGGCGTAAACGACTGCGATGTTAGACGATTCCGAGGCGGTAAAAATGCCCGATCGCACACCGCCAAAGATTATCGCCACAAGCACCAAACCCGGCGCCGCTGAGACAAACAACGTGCCGATCATGCGAAACCCCTGGAACGGTTGCACCGGATAGCCCTTGCGCTTGGCCACCCACCATGCCGCAACCATCAGCGTCAACGCCAGCAGGAAGCCAGGCACAATGCCGGCCGTGAACAGATCAGCGATCGAGATCCGCCCTCCCGCAGCAATGGAATAAATGATCATGTTGTGCGACGGCGGCAGCATCAGGGCAATGATCGCGCTGACAACAGTGATATTGACCGCATAGTCAACGTCATATCCACGCTCTTTCATTTGGGGCACCATCAGACCACCCACCGCGCTTGCATCGGCTGCGGCTGATCCAGACACGCCGCCAAACATCACTGATGACAGCACATTGACTTGGCCCAAGCCGCCACGAAGATGGCCTACAAAGGCGCCGGCCAAGGCCACCAGACGACGGGCGATATCGCCGCGCACCATCAAGTCACCCGCGAAAATAAAGAAGGGGATTGCCATTAGTGCAAAGACCGACACGCCGGAATTCAAGCGCTGGAAAACCACCACTGGCGGCAGGCCCAGATAGGCGATGGTGGCAAAGCTGGATACGCCCAAACAAAAGGCTACAGGAGTACCAATTAGAAGCAGAAATACAAAAGTACCAAAGAGGACATACAGTTCCATTGTTAGTGCTCCACCGCGTCTTCGCCAAATCGGGCGGTTGGTAATCCGGCAGCCCGGCGAGCCACCCGCTCAAGAGAGAACAGGACCACCAGGACCCCACCTGCGACCAACGGGGCAAAATCAAAGGCACCGGAAATTCCAAGGCTCGGCAACATGTTTGCGGCGGTTTTGGCTGCCAGTTTCCAGCCAAACCAAACCATGCCGACACCAAATCCGGCCACTGCCAGATCAGAGATTGAATAGAGTACAAGCTTGACCCTATCGGGCACAAGATAAAGCATCACATCAAACGACAGATGATATCCTTCGCGGATGCCAACTGCGGCCCCCAAAAAAATGAACCAGCCCATAATCATCACCGAGGCGGGTTCGGTCCAGACGATGCTGTCATTTAAGATATAGCGCCAGAAGACCTGTGCTGCGATCAGAGCAGTCATTGCGACCAGCCCCGCGCCTGCCACCCATAACGCCACACGGGCCAGCAGACCGGTTGTGAGGGCCACTGATTTCATAGTGTTTTTCACGCGTACATCCTTGCTCGAACTTAATGAGGCCTGCTCTAAAAGGAGCAGGCCAAATTACCTTAGTTGGTGGCTTGAATGTCAGCGACCATTTGCTGAAGAACCGTCGAAGTGACGTATTTTTCATAGACAGGAACCATCGCTTCGATGAACGGGGTCTTGTCGATGTCAGTGATGATTTGGACGCCAGCCTCGCGCACGCGGGCCTCTGAAGTCTGTTCGCGTGCAATCCAAAGATCGCGCATTACCGGGACGGAATCGCGCGCTGCCTGACGAACCATCGCCTGATCTTCGGCACTTAGTTTGTCAAACGACGACTTTGCCATCACCAGTACTTCTGGTACGATTAGGTGCTGATCAAGTGTGTAATATTTGGCGACCTCAAAGTGCCCTGAGCTGTCATAGGACGGCCAGTTGTTTTCGGCGCCGTCGATAACACCTGTCTGGATGGACGAATAGACTTCGCCATAGGGCATTGGTGTCGCATTGGC
The DNA here is from genome assembly GCF_900182745.1 of Shimia sagamensis. GTDB lineage: Bacteria > Pseudomonadota > Alphaproteobacteria > Rhodobacterales > Rhodobacteraceae > Shimia > Shimia sagamensis. The sequence continues at coordinate 16,762 of NZ_FXTY01000004.1, forward strand.
ACCTAGTGCGCTGACCATGTCGACAAACATGTCCGACTGCATCACGCGGAACTTCATGCCAGCCAGATCATCGATCGAGGCAATCGGCTTTTCTGAGTTATAGAAGCTGCGCGAGCCACCGTCATAAAACGCCAAGCCCACCAGGTCATGATCGCTGAACGCGTCCAGAATTTGCTGGCCAACAGGGCCGTCCATAACCTTGTTCATGTGCCCTACCGACCGGAAGATATAGGGCAGCGACGGCACTTGGGTTTCTTCGATGATGTTGTTGAACGGTCCCAACGAGACGCGGTTCATGTCGATCACACCAAACTGGGTTTGCTCAATGGTGTCTTTTTCCTCACCCAACTGGGCAGAGTGGAAAACTTCTATGCACAGCCGACCGTCCGAGCGCTCTTTCAGCATCTCACCCATGGCATTTACTGCCGCAACAGTGGGATACCCATCCGGATGGGTATCTGACGAGCGCAGCGTGATCTCGCAAGATGCTGCAGCAGCAGAGGCCAGCGCAACACTGGCCAGCAAAGCCGCCCCAATAGTTTTTACGTAAGTCATAGTTTTCCTCCCTGGAAATGGCTCTCAGAGCCGGTAGGCTTGTTTGGCAAGCCGATAAGCAAGGTCATGTGCGACCTCGAATGCCTCATCCTCATGCAATCGCCCGGTGGCGACCAATGTGGCGAGAAAGGAGCAATCCACACGGCGAGCCACATCATGGCGGGCCGGGATCGAGCAAAAGGCGCGGGTGTCGTCATTAAAGCCGACGGTATTGTAAAATCCTGCGGTTTCGGTCGCCATTTCACGGAACCGGAGCATGCCCTCATAACTGTCATGGAACCACCAAGGCGGCCCCAGTTTCAGCGCGGGGTAAACCCCGGCGAGCGGTGCCAGTTCACGCGAATAACTTGTCTCGTCCATCGTAAACACGATGATTGTCAGATCAGATCGCCCGCCAACTGCGTTCAAAAGTGGACGCAGAGCAGTGACGTAGTCGGTGCGCATCGGGATATCGCAACCCTTGTCACGTCCGAACATTGCTGTGATATCTGCCGAGTGATTGCGAAATGAACCTGGGTGAATTTGCAAAACCAGCCCATCATCCAGGCTCATCCGCGCCATTTCGGTCAGCATATGGCCGCGAAAACGATCCGCTTCGTCCGCGCTGCATTTGCCTTGCAGGGCTTTGGAAAACAAGGCAGCGGCCTCAGCTTGTGGTAAATCTTCTGTGCGTGCGGACAGGTGACCGTGATCGCTGGATGTGGCGCCGAACGTCTTGAAGAATGCGCGCCGCTTACGATGTGCAGCGAGGTAGCCAGTCCACGCAGTGGTATCTTCACCCGTCATTTCACCCATGATCTGAACGTTGCGGGCAAAACCTTCAAATTCAGGATCAACAACTGCATCCGGGCGATAAGCGGTAATAACCTTGCCGTCCCAGCCGCTATCACGGATCATTTTGTGCCAACGTAGGTCGTCTATCGCGCTTTCGGTCGTAGAAATTGCCTCAATATTGAAGCGCTTAAACAATGCACGTGGACGAAACGCGTCTTGTTTCAAACAGTCGGCAATCTGGTCATAGATCATATCCGCTGTTTCTATAGACAAGCGCGCGGTTACGCCGAACACCTCTTGAAAGGCATGATCGATCCAGAGACGCGAGGGCGTTCCACGGAAAAGATGAAAGTTTTCGGCGAACAGTCGCCAAATTTTTCGTTTATCCTGTTCGGTTTCGCCACCGTCAGCTCTTGGCACACCTAGCGCGCTCAGGCCGACTCCCTGGGAATGCAACATCCGGAAGACATAGTGATCTGGCGTCACAAACAAGTCAGTGGGATTGGTGAAGTTCCGATTTTCAGCAAACCAGCGCGGGTCGGTGTGACCGTGAGGGCTGACAATAGGTAGCTGCTTTATACTCTGGTAGAGAATACGTGCCAAATCCCGCACTGATGGATCTGTTGGAAATAATCGATTTTCATCCAGCAAAGCCATCTGTTCCCCCTCCTCTATACATGCCTTGAACACCACTCTGGTCTGGCCAATCAACTGATATCCTAGGATCACAGAATCGCCATGTCAACTAATAACCCAGTTGCGACTTCGCAAAAAAGATGTCATGTCATGTGAGAAAGAGGAACATTGGGAATGAAAAAATCCGTGGCAAATGCACCTAAGAAACACGATGAAGACTTGCCTCTTCCGGTCATTCAGCAAGCCACGACGCCAAGCGTTGCTGACCAAATCTTTGATGCACTAAGTCAACGAATTTTATCATTAAAGCTCCCTCCGAGTACTAAAATTTCCGAGGCTGAGGTCGCCAAGCAAATGGGTGTCTCGCGCCAACCAGTACGCGAAGCATTCAAGCGTCTTGCAAAGCTAGGCTTTTTGTACATTCGCCCCCAGAGCAGTACGACAGTAAGCTTGATTTCAGAAAATGCTGTCTTGCGTGCGCGGTTTATTCGCACTGCGCTTGAGGTGAAAACCTCCCGCACAGCTGCTGACACATTGGATTCAGGCGGGCTTGCGGCACTTGCGGCGCTAATCGAGGATCAAAAAGCGGCGATCGCCGCCAAAGACCGAGAAAAGTTCCACGCTCTGGACGATGCGTTTCATCGTGAAATATGTGTGCAATCTGGCGTCGGATATGTTTGGAATTTGATCCATGAAAACAAGGCCCATATGGACCGTGTTCGGATGCTAACATTGGATTCGGCTTCACAGCATTTGGCGCTTGATGATCATATTAGGATATTTAGCGCCCTAACGTCGCACGATGCTAATGCTGTTGAGCTGGCGATGACAGACCACTTGTCACGTATCTTGATCCACATAGAGGCGATCAAGGCCGACAACCACAATTGGTTCACCGAGGACACCCAATGACCCGTATCGTCGCGATTGGCGAATGCATGGTTGAGTTGGCCCCAACAGGGCCAACTGCTGAGTACCGTATGGGGTTTGCGGGCGATACCTTGAACACATCTTGGTACCTCCGCCAGCTATTGGGGCCAGAAGATCAGGTAGACTATTTTACCGCCCTCGGCGCAGACACACTGTCCGACCAGATGATGTATTTTTTGACGCAATCAAGTATTGGAACGGATCATATCATCAGACGCGGTGATCTGACTGTTGGGCTGTATATGATCCAGTTGGCCGAGGGCGAGCGCAGTTTCAACTATTGGCGTGGACAAAGTGCCGCCCGCACACTTGCGCAAGACGCCGCCACCTTGACCCAAGCCATGATAGGTGCGGATATTGCCTATTTCTCGGGAATTACCCTCGCCATCCTACCGCCTCAGGATCGCGAGCGATTGCTAGACGTATTGCGACAGTTTCGCACCAACGGTGGGTCCGTGGTTTTCGACCCCAACCTTCGTCGGCGGCTCTGGGATTCCGCTGGTGAGATGACATCAGCAGTAATGGCGGCTGGCGCAGTCAGTGACATCGTGCTGCCATCACATGAGGATGAAAAAAGTTGGTTTGGAGACACCAGCCCCAACGCCACCGCACAGCGCTATGCCGAACAAGGCGCGGATATTGTTGTTGTCAAGAACGGACCCGGCCAAATTGTAACGATAACCAATGGGGAGCTCAGCATGCACACCCCTGTAAACGTTGCCGATATTGTAGACACCACGGCCGCGGGAGATTCGTTCAACGCGGGCTTTATCGCCAGCAGAATGCAAGGGCACAACCTTGCTGAGGCGATCACCGCTGCCAGTACACTTGCAGCCCAGGTAATCCAATTCCGCGGTGCGCTAATACAGCTGCCCTCATCCTGATACATCGATGAACGTCCGCTATAATAGAATAGTCCGCGTCCATGAGACGTTCTGCAACGCGGCTTTTCCACCGATTTTTGTTTTCATAGTTGTGGTGTTGCTTACTCACTAAGTAGCTCGCACTCCGGCCCTTCGGTTCTGCGTTCGAGCTACGCGTTTCGCCAGGGGCATCCCCCTGGACCCTGGCCGCCTGCGGCGGCCTTGGGAGACGTCCAACTCTCCCAAACCCTCACGGGGCTTTCAGCCCGAGAAAGGGAGGTTTCGCCCACCCCTTTCAGCCCCACTCGCAGGGGCGTCGTTCGCCACTCCCCCTGCACCCGCTGGCAGCCTATCCAGCTTGGACCAATGAGAGGACTTCCCTCTCTGGACACTCTAAGGCAAGGACCACTCGCCGTCTGTCCCTGCACCCTGTCCGGCGCCCCCGACAGAAAGCGCGAGACCAACATCACTCTTGTTCGACGCTCAGCCACTTTAGTGGGTGATGCGGCTAACCGCTGAGCCCTTATTACCGTATGCTGCGCCAGTCACGAGCGGCAGCAATGCGCAGGAAGCGGAATTTGCAAAGCTCACCTTTCAGCCTTGCCCCGCTGCATTCGACTGCTGCGTTGCCACAGGAGAAGCGGTCGTTGATGGGAGGTGCGGCGAACTGTTGGGTGCAGAGGCCAGCTGAGCGGGACCTTTCAGACCTTCGCTACAAGAGCGTAAATGTCAGGTTCGGCGAACGGTCAACAAATGGGCGCTTTTGAAATCAGCCTATTATTCAGTTTGAGGCGGGATACTCCTGATCCGAAATGACAGTTAAGGTTGTGCAACCAGCGCGGCCGCGATGTTTCCGAGAGAAGTGTTAAAAAACCAATCTCGGTGCAGTAATTCACCATTTACGATGTAGAGATTTTCTACTTCATAAAACTGATACGTCCCGTCCTCATCAGGAATACGAACTCGGCTGGCTACCCCGGTTTCGGCGGCCTCCGCGCCGCTCACGTCAAACAGCTTAAAGTAATCCTCATTGGAGGTCAGCGCCGCTTGCCTTAAGATTGCAACCACCTCTTCTTCTTCGGTGATCCTCTCATCGACAAAATAGCAGCCAGCTTCCACCCCGCCGACCGTGACCGCCGTGCCAGCAGCAACAAACAATGTAATTGGCGCAGTAAGGACGGCCAGCACACTTGCCGCAAATCCACTCCCTCCGATGATACCTACGGTCCCAGCTCCTGAAGCCCCGGCAAGCGTCGAACCCAACATCACTGATCCGCCGGCTGCGTGTGGAAAGAAATAAAGCCCCCCTAAAGCCATTGTAGCGGGGCCAACGGATGCCCCGGTACCACCAGCGGCGACAACTGCAGTTGCGGCTGTGGGGCTGGCCAACTGGCTGAGCCGATAGTCACAAACCCCGGAAAATGCGCTCGTAACCCAAACAAGCGAAAGGACAGTGCTAAGATTTAAACTTCTAATCACTGGCCCAGCCTCGCTTAAAAATCATTCCCGATACTCTTCGTCCTACGAGACCAGTAGATCAAGCACTTTAGCTCGCGTCGCTGGGCGAGTGTACCCGCTCAGGCCCCAACCAGACTATTAACTGCTCCAGTAGACTCCACCAGAACCCCTCGTTTTGGGCGCGGCCTCAAACCAATTCAATTTACGCTGCCAAAAACCCCATTCAAAACCTCGGTTGTTGTCGAAGGTTCTTGACTGCGTGACGATAACAGGCATTCGTGGAGATGCAGAATATCGATAATCTGGGTTCCAAGTCGCCTTGCGGCAGTGCGGCCCAGATTCCGGGCCTCAGCGTCCTTGGAGGTGGGCTCCGAGGACCGTTGTCAGCCCTGAGCAGTCATGACAGCTCATCCACTCGTCTGGAGAGCGGACCTTTGCCGCAACGCATTCCAGCGCGGGAAGCATTGAGAAATACTACCAAGCATTTTTCAACACTTCTTGGGTAATTTCTTCATCAATAGAAGTGGTCGCGCAACATCCCGATGATAGCCGCTGCAACCAAGACCGCTGCAGCGGTCAGAAAAACTAGAACCGGGGTCTTAACCATCCCCAGATCCAGTAGCTTGTCGAATTTTTTTCGTGTGTCGGCCTCGGGTTTGGTTGTGTCGACGGGGTCCTGCGGGTCAACAAAAGGATGGGTCCAGTGCCTAATTATCGACAACAGGTTGGTCAGTCCGCCGATACCGACAAACAGCCCGATCACCACATAGCTGAACAGGCTGGGAAATCTGTCATGCCACAAAAACAGATAGATTAGCCCGACGCTGACAATGGCCCAGACCCAGAAATACAAGCCAATGAACCCCACCGCATCGATCTTTAACTCCTCACCACAACTAACGCATTTATAGCGCCGATCAGTGCGGTAGGCGTATTCTTCCAGTGGCATCGGAGCCATTATCCCTTCGGCGCAATTGCTGCATTTCCGGCTTGGGGTCGGCGGCGCGGTTTCAACATTGCTCACGAGGTGCTCCTTTGGTCTTTTGGGGCTGGTTTCGGCAGAAAATGGCGCGTGGCAGTTGTGGTCTCACGGGGTCGAGCATGGCGATTTTTTGCGCAAGTAGCCAAAATTGGAGCAGACGTTCTCCCAATCGGCGTGGTAGCCCTTGCGCTTGGAATGGCTGGTTAGGTTGCCGCGGCGGTCCCATGTTTTTTTTGTGAATTCACTTAGCAAAGACCTGCGACCACCATTGGAATAGTAAAGTGCATAATCGTCTCCACCTACCCGGTTTGCTGTTTCCTCTGCAATCAGCACACAGCTGTCTTTGATAAACTCCAATTTATCATACGTTTCATAGCCATCGTAGGGGAGGCCGTATTTCACCAAACGGATGATGTCATATTCGACGTTGTCTTCAGTATAGGTGACATTGCCGACACCTTCGCTGACGTAGTCGTTCTTTTGATAACCAACTTCGAATTCGTCACCCAAAACCGGAACTCCACAAATCTCACCTTCAATGCCGGCTTCATAGGCATTGCTGGACCCATTTTGAGGGGGTGACAAGTCTGCGGTATTCGAGCCCCCGGTTGTACGGTCATAAGTGAGGCTGGAGTCACCTTCGACAGCCTCAAAGACATCGGTGGTTTGGCCCCAGCTGTCATCGCCTTCGCCGCTGTCGCCTTCTTCGATGCTGATCACCTCAAAGAAGCTTTCCGCCTGATAGTCCTCAATCTGCTCGTAGCTGGCACCAACATCGGTCATCACCTCGACAAACACGCTGGCCCGGCGCGCTGCTGTGGCGGCGCGTTCGACCTTGGCTGCGGCAATGGCTTCGGGATCATAGATCAGATCCTGCGAGAGGACTTTGTAGCGTTGTTGCCAAACCAGGGTGGCAAATTCATTGACACCGGCAACTTGGCCCCGCACCACCAACCCCAGAAGACGTTGATGATGAACGCCTTCTTCTTTTACTCGGATGCGAAAAGCGGTGTAATCATCGTTGGTCCATTCAAAGCCGCGTTTGTCACCAACAAAGGGGGGCTCGGACATTTCGAATCCCGAAGGGTAGGTAACAGTGCCATAGAGCATATCGCCAGCATCAACTTTACGGACCATTTCAACTTGCATCTGGCTCGAGAGGCCATCGGTGATTTTGACAGTTTTCTCCCAGATCGCAGTACGCCCCAATCCATCGGTCACTTCCAACACCATGGTGTCACGCAGACCAGCCACGTCGACCGGGGGTTCCAAGGTCAAAGAAAACAGGGGGTCACCAAGGTTCCAGGTCGACGTCCCCTCATTGGTAATCGTCATTCCGGGAAGCTCACTCATCAGGTGTGCGTTAATCGGGGGCACGGCCCAATCCGACATATAGGCGGCAAACCGGGTTTGGTGGGCACTTTGCTTATCCACATAGGCTGGGATCGATCCAGGCACTTCAGTGGTTACCGAAAGAGGCGCATCAATGACGCTAAAGGCAAATCGTTGCAGGTCTTCTTCAACATCTTCACCATCCTCCCGCCGAAAAATGCCGAGCAATATGTGATAGTCGCCGGGCAACAGATGCGCTGTAGGCAGTTGAAAGTGACCGCTGGTGTTGCGTCGACCAGTCTCGGTTGTATAGGAATCAAAATTCACCGGAGCTTTCAGGTAGGCCACTTTGGGCCAGTCTTCGTAGCTGGTGCCTTTCCATTTAAGGTATAGGTTGTCAGTGCCATCCAATTCCAACAATACATCTTCAGACAGACTATTTTTGGCATTGTTCTGGGCGCTATATAGACGGGTGCGCCGTTTCCATTTGATGTGTTTGGGCCGCTCCAGCTCGATCCAAATCCGCAGCTCGGCGCCTTGGGGAATGCGCGCACCGGATTGAACCTCATAGGGTCGTATAAAATCCGCATCGTTCAAATCGGGGTAGTTGTCGGCAACCAAACTGCTGCTGAAGGTGACTTGCAACGGTGCCAGGGAGATCAGATCGCTGGGCGAAGTATCGTCTTCGGCTTCCAGTTCGAATTCATTGTCGAGAATTATGTCATCAAACAGTTCATCGCTCTGCGCCATGACCACCGCGCTGTTGCATGCCAGAAGCGCTGTCAGCGCAACAGCCTTCATCGTCGTTTTAAACAAATGCCTAAACCCCCGTGTCATCGCTATCCACGGTTGAGCGTTTTTAAGAAAACAACAAGCGTCAGAACACCCTTGCTATGACTTTTCCGACAACTGCGGCAAAATCACCAGTCCTTGCATAGATCATTGGAGCTAATGCAGGCTGCCCAACACGCGATCGTTATGTGGGTGTATACAACCCGATCCAAGTTTAACGATTGGCAAAGTCACGCAGAAAACGACGAGTACTTGCGACTTAACTGAAAGGCGGCTTTGGAAATTTCAATAATTTTGCAAACCTCGCTTTCTGCGCATTGCCGCTCTTAGTGATTGACGCAGCGAGTGGGGTCCACTCTGGCAGGGTCTGAATGGCCGCTTTAGCCAGGTCGAAGCTTTACCTTCGCAACCGCAGAGAAAGGCAACTCTCCCACCATTGTGTTGAAACGCCATGTCTGCTTTGGGCTGGGAGCGGCCATTGAAGCCATAGCGGTGAACGGCAGAAAGGTCCGCACTGCTGCCCTTCAACCCCCAAGTTTCGCTGCATCTCTCATCAATGACCGCTTCTCACGCGGCGTTGCAGCGTTAACAGGCTATGTTCCCAGGCCAAAAGGTAGACTTTGCAAAGGTCGTTGTCTGCGCATTGCCGCCATATGACTTTGGCGCAGCAACGTTCAATCGGGTTCTTCCAGACCGCAGAGGCGGTGCCGCAATTCGATGATAATGTGCCTGGTCAACGCCGGGTTGTCGTTGTGGGAGGGAGAGGTGGATAGGAGGATCAGTTATGGAAACACCAAACTTACCTGCCATTCGGGCGCTACGCCCTGCCTGGAACAAGGGACGGATCGTCGGTCAGAAGCGACCACTCAAGCCCAAACACGTCTGGGCAATCAGGGTTCGATTAGAATTGGCTGAGAGCCATCGCGACTTAGCGCTCTTTAATTTGGCCATCGACAGCAAGTTACGCGGCTGCGATCTGGTCAAAATGAAGGTCGTCGATGTAATGGCGTCAGGTCAAATCAAGGAACGCGCTTCGATTCTGCAAAGCAAGACGCAAAAACCTGTCCGCTTCGAAATCTCCGAAGGCACCCGCGCCTCACTCGAAAAGTGGATGCAAGACCCGCTGATGGTTGGATCCGCACACCTCTGGCCTGGCCGGTTTCACGAACGCCTTCATATCTCCACCCGCCAATATGCGCGAATCGTCCGTGACTGGGTGACGTCGATTGGCCTTGAGGCAAGCGCATACGGCACTCATTCGATGCGAAGGACCAAGGTAACGCAAATCTACAAAAAGACGGGCAACCTTCGCGCAGTGCAGCTGCTGTTGGGCCATACGAAGATGGACAGCACTGTTCGATACCTCGGCGTCGAGCTTGAGGATGCCCTTGCGATTGCAGAGGCCATAGAAATCTAAGGAATCTGGGCCGTCTTCACTGACGGCCCAGAGCCGCCGTTGACCAGCTTTCCGTCCAATGTCTAGCCCGTCTTGGAAGCCGACACGGATGAAACACATTGCTGGCTTTTTGCGATCAATGTGGGGCTGGCCCTAACGATTGGCGTATCCGAATTTCGGTCGCGAGCTCCAGGTTATGTCCAATCAAGTCTCCTTTAAGGATTTGTATGAGCATATCAGCCGCGCATCGCCCCATTTCCCTGTGTGGCACATGGACCGTTGTTAACGGCGGTTCGGCGAGAGTGGCAATTTCGATGTCATCGAAGCCTGTAACTGAGATGTCGTTCGGAACTTTCATCCCCATTTCTCTGGCAGCACGCAGAGCCCCAACTGCCAATACGTCATTTACGCACATTATTGCCGTGGTTTGAGGTGCGTTGGTCATCACTTGACGGAACGCAGTCTCACCAGTTTCAATGCCATAGGGTGTCTCGATCACGGTGAGATTTTTTGGATCCTGCCCAGCTTTGGCTTTTGCGTCCCGGATACCCTCAACTCGTTCCCTTGCGCGATCATTGGAGGCTGTCGGAGCTGAGATACAAGCAATGTTTTCGTGGCCTTGACCGATAACCTGTCGGGCGAGATCTGCCATTGCAGCGCGATTGTTGAAGCCTACTGCCGGCCGGGGCTCTTCCGGATTGAAAGACCATGCAATCAGTGTTGGCACTTTTTGTTTTGCGAGAAATTCATAGATTTCGGGGGTGCGGTCGTACCCAATCAGCAAAATCCCGTCCGCGCCACGGGCCACCAATGCGCGCACCTGCTGTTCCTCAAGCTCTGCATTATACGCTGACGACGCGACAAGAAGTGTTTTCCCGTGACGTCCTAGTTCTTCCTGAAAAGCCTGAAGTCCACGGGCGAAAACGGCGTTCTCCATCGTCGGGATAACGGCAGCAACGGTATTTGTTTGTCTCGCCGCGAGCGCCTGCGCACCAAAATTCGGCGCATATCCCAAATCTCTAACGGCTTTCATCACTCGTTTGCGCGTGTTTCCCCCCACGCGCTCCGGTGAGTTCAGGCAGCGAGACACCGTTGCGGTGGAGACGTTTGCGTAATTTGCCACGTCCGCAAGAGTCGGGACTCCATTGTCTTTTGTATTGTTTGTCATCGGTTTTCTTAGCGGTTCTGTGTCCAGCTAACTCATGTAGCAACCAGACAAAAGTCTGTATTCTAGAGAGAGCATATCACACTCAAAATGTAAGCGCTTGCATTAAAAAATGTAAGCGCTTACATTCAGCTCGACTCGGTTAGGAGCGTGGATAAGTGAGGGAGGTCACATGCCATACCTGATTGCAACAATACTTCTGATGGCGTTCGTCTTGAACGTTGTGATCGGAGCTGTTTGGAAGACGCCTCCGGTAAATGTTGTCTGGGAGATGCTGATCTTATTGGGGGCGGCGATAGCCTTTTCCATCGGGATCCTCCGCAGCGAGGCGAAAAGAAATTCAGAAGAAGAAAAGGCCTCAAAGTAGGTCAGGCGACGTCCAATCGGGAGGAAAACGCATGGACAATTCGAAACGGGAACTGAAATCGGCGGAGCGTCGAAACTTTCTTAAGCTTACTGGGTCCGGAGCATTTACTGCTGCAATGGTTGCCGGCGCTACTGGAGTGTTGTGGTCCAGTGAGGCCTCTGCACAAATGGCAGCCGAAGAGCGTGATCGGGAAGCTGCAGCAGAATTCAAGATGACCCTTGCAACTGCATACGTCATGGGCGCATCCCGCAGCTATCCGATTATGCAGCTGGACTTGAAAGAAAACATCCAGAACATGACGAATGGTAAGGTTTATGTGAAACTGGCGCCTGGCGGACAGTTGGGCGCGGGCGGGGCATTGGCTCAAGCCGTGCAGGGCGGAACAATTCAATGCGCTCAACATTCCTTGGCAAACTTTGCGCCATTCGCCAGTGTCGTTGACCTGATCAACCTGCCGTACTTCTGTGGCTCTAATCAGCGATTTACGAACCTAACGTCGTCAGAAACCTGGAAATCGGAAGTTGATCCAAAGATTGCGGCTTCTGGCTTCAAAGCGTTGATGTACATTGTGATTGACCCGCGTGTAGTAGCGGTCCGCCAAGGTGGAAGCGCCATCATTACACCAGGAGATATGTCCGGGGTTAAATTCCGCGTTCCCGGTTCGAAAATGCTGCAGCAGTACTACGGAATGGTTGGCGCGAACCCGACGCCTGTAGCATGGGGTGAAACTCCTTCTGCAATCAGGCAAGGTGTTGCCGATGCACTCGATCCGTCGGTTGGTGCGCTTCACGTGTTTGGCTTTGGCGAGATTCTTAGTCACGTGACCTTCACGCAAGCCGTTCCGGACAGCCAAGTTTATTCGGTCAATCTGGAATGGTTCAACAGCCTTCCCACGGATGTCAAAGAAGGTATCGAATTTGCCGGCGAAGTGACCCAACAACAGAACCTCTCCAAAGTGCCATCCGCACGGTCCTATGCGATGTCTCAACTGGTCAAAAATGGTGTGGAGTTCCACTCACTCTCCGAGGACCAGCTGGCTGAATGGAAAGACGTTGGTGGATACCAGCGTAGCGAATGGGACAGCTTCAAAACGGAGCTTGCCGGCTCGATGGATACATTTTCCAGGCTCGAAGAGGCTGCAGGCACACGTGCCAAATACTACGTGCACGACGCCTAACTTTTGCTTGGCCGGCGGCGAGTGTCGCCGGCCAATGTCTTTTCGTCCAAATCGAAACCGCGAGAACTTGTCGCTTTGAGCGACATAGGTGAGGAAGTTATGTCTAAGCTCTTTCGAGCAATCGATAAAAACGCTGAGCGATGGCTGCTACTAGTCTTTTACGTCATGCTTGTAGGCACTATGTTTATTGAAGTGGTTCGCCGTGAAGTGTTCGCCTATTCATCCATTTGGGGCGAAGAAATCGTCCGATATGCCTTTATCTATCTCGCTTGGATTGGTGCGGCCGCAGCAGTGAAAGAGCGCGGGCACATTCGCATCGATGTCCTAATGCATTACGTGCCGCGGCGGGTCAAAACGCTCCTGTATATCTTTGGCGATCTTGTAATGTTCATTGTAGCGATTTTTGCACTCTACTGGTCGTGGGAAACTGTTCACGTTTCCTGGACTTTTGGATCCGTCACACACGGATTGCGGATCAGCCAGGTCTTTTTCCTCTTTGCAGTGCCGTTTGGTTTTGCATTGGTCATCTCTCGACTGGTGCAATCCTTCCTCCGTGATCTCGCCGACCTTCGAGCGGGCCGTCCCGTCTACGAGGGCGACAAGCTGTTTGATTAAGAGAGGTCTCACACCATGATGTGGCAACAAATGGGTGCCCAAGCCCTCGAGTTGGGATGGGACTTTTACGCTTCAGTTATTCTGTTTGTGGTACTTATTGCGCTTGCCGTGCCCGTTTGGGCAGCCATAGGCGCAGCAACGATCACAATGTTGATGGTGTCTGGCGCCCTACCTCTAAGTCTTTTGGGTGAAAAGCTTTTTTCAGGTATTGACGCCTTTGCACTTACTGCTGTTCCCCTTTTCATTCTGACCGGTGACGTGCTTGTCAGAACGGGCCTGAGCAGAAAATTCTTAGACGTGGCCGAAGCGCTAACCTGTTGGGCAAAAGGCGGGTTTGGATCAGCCACTGTTCTCGTGTGTGGCATGTTCTCAGCGATCTCTGGATCGGATGCGGCAGGTGCGGCCGCTGTTGGGCGGATGACCATCGACCGGCTGGTGGAGAGCGGTTATCCGCGCCCCTACGCGTGCGCTCTGGTAGCCGCCGGGGCCTGTACTGGCATCCTAATTCCTCCATCGATTGCCTACATAATCATCGGACTTGTGCTTGGCATAGCTGTGTCGACTCTTTTCCTGGCCGCACTGATCCCAGGGATACTGATCCTGACCGCGATCCTCGTGACAAACATTGTGATGAACCGCCTCAACCTTTGGGAAGGCGGCGGGGTGATGACCGCAGCGGAGTGGCGCGCCAACCTTTGGAAAACCGTAAAATCGGGATGGTACGCCTTTTTGGTTCCAGGCATCATTTTTTACGGCATTTTTTCGGGACGATTGACACCAACAGAAGCTGGCGCGGTTGCCGTAGTAGTGACTATCGCCATGGGGTTCCTCCTTGGAACGCTTAGGCTCAGTGATTTCCCAGCAATGCTGGTTAGCTCTGCCAAGGTGAATGGTGTCATTCTGCCAATCATTGCCTTTTCGATCCCGCTCGCAGAGGCGCTTGCAATCATTGGTGTTCCTCAGGGGTTTGTGGGCGCTCTCACCTCGATGACGTCAAATGATTACATGCTGATCGCGATTATGGTTCTGATCCTTGTTGCTGCGGGCTGCGTCATGGAAACAACGCCCAATATCGTGATCTTGGCACCGATCCTCTACCCGTTGGCGCAAGAGATCGAGATGAACCAGATCCAGTTCTGTATCATGATGATTACGGCGCTCGGCGTAGGCTTCATTACACCGCCACTGGGGCTGAACCTGTTCGTGGTGTCAGGGATCACCGGCGAATCCATTCTCAAGATTGCGTACTACGCCATCCCCTTCGTTTTCTTCATGCTGATCGTGACGCTGATGATCGCCTACATTCCGGCGTTCTCCACGTCACTTTTGCCTGATGCCTACCGATAAGCCGCCAAAAGACGCGGTAAAAAAAAGGACACGTTACATGACTCGTGAATATCTAAAGAAAGCGACACTGACCGCACGAAGCGGTGCGTCGGACGTCAACGATATCGTTCAGGGGATCCTGGCCGACATTGAAGAAGGAGGCGATGCAAAGGCACTGGAGTACGCGTCCAAGTTTGACAAATATGAAGGCAGTGTCCTGCTCAGTGATGAGGAAATCCAAGCGGCCATTGCTGCTGTTCCAGAAAAACTGAAGCGTGATATCGAATTCAGTCACGGAAACGTAAAACGCTTTGCTGAAGCCCAAAAGGCATCAATGACCGACATTGCGGTTGAGGTTGTGCCGGGGATGACTGCGGGCCAAAAGATGATCCCAGTTGAAGCAGCTGGTTGCTACGTGCCGGGTGGACGCTACAGCCACATCGCCAGTGCAATTATGACTGTTACCACAGCCAAAGTCGCGGGTTGCAAACACATTGTAGCGTGCTCACCTCCACGTCCGGAAGTCGGTATTGCACCGGCCATTGTGTATGCGGCGCATATCTGCGGCGCGGACAAAATCATGGCCATGGGGGGCGTGCAAGGTGTCGCCGCGATGACATTCGGACTTTTTGGCCTGCCCAAAGCCAACATACTGGTAGGCCCGGGAAATCAGTTTGTAGCGGAGGCTAAGCGTATCCTGTTCGGGCGTGTGGGCATCGATATGATAGCTGGTCCCACAGATAGCCTTATCCTGGCAGATGAGTCCGCAGATCCGATGGTGGTCGCAACTGACCTCGTCGGACAAGCGGAACACGGATACAATTCTCCCGTTTGGTTGGTGACAGACAATCGATCCTTGGCCGAAGAGGTGATGCGCTTGGTACCGGTCCTGATCGAGGACCTACCGGAAGTGAACCGTGAAAACGCAACCGCAGCTTGGCGAGACTATGCCGAGGTTATCCTGTGCGCTGATCGTGATGAGATGGCGGCAACGTCAGATGATTACGCACCTGAACACCTGACAGTAATGGCCAACGATCTTGATTGGTGGCTGGATCGCCTAACTTGTTACGGGTCCCTCTTCCTTGGGGAAGAAACGACGGTGGCCTTTGGTGACAAAGCCTCAGGAACCAATCACGTGCTGCCCACCAGCCGTGCGGCAACGTACACAGGCGGCCTGAGTGTCCATAAATACATGAAGATCGTGACTTGGCAGCGGTCTACCGCTGACGCAATGAAGCCCATTGCAGAAGCAACCGCGCGGATCTCTCGTCTTGAGGGCATGGAGGCCCATGCGCGGACCGCCGACATTCGGTTAGCGAAGTTCTTCCCAAGTGAAAATTTTGATCTGACGGCGGAAGATTGATCCGAACCGTGACGTATCAACCTGATCTCAATGGACGTGTCGCGCTTGTAACCGGAGCCAGCTCTGGTCTTGGTCGCCGGGCGGCTGAAGTCCTTTCCCAATCTGGCGCGCGCGTTGTCGGGGTGGCTCGACGCGCAGACGCGTTGGAAGAAATGAAACAGATTCACGCCCTGCCATGGGATCTTTCGGACCGAGACGGGTTGGGCGAGTTGGCCAAAGCGGCATCGGACCCGTTTGGCCCTCCGGATATCTTGGTGCACGCTGCCGGGATTAACACTCGGGAGGTGGCAGATGATGTGACGCCCGAGGGCTGGGACATCACAATTGAGCTCAACTTGGCTGTGCCATTTTTTCTGTCTCAGCACCTCGTGCCGAACATGAAGACAAAAGGCTGGGGGCGCATCGTCAACTTTGCGTCTTTGCAGTCGAGCCGCGCCTTTCCAGGCGGACTAAGTTACGGAGCCTCCAAGGGGGGCGTGGCACAGCTTACCAGGGCAATGGCGGAGGCTTGGTCCGCGAGCGGTATTTGCGTGAATGCCATCGGTCCTGGTTTCTTTCGAACAGAACTCACTGCGGCAGTATTTGACGACCCTGAACGCGCAGCTCGCAACGCGGCGCAAACCTGTGTTGGGCGAAACGGCGAGCCTGAGGACATCGATGGTCCATTGATGTTCTTTTGCTCCGATGCCTGCGCCTACGTGACCGGACAGGTTCTGATGGTCGACGGGGGGTTCACAGCAAAATGAAAGCGCTTGTTTATACCGGCGTTGAGACACTCGAGTATCGAGCTGTTTCTGATCCGGTCGCGAACCAAGGCGAAACACTGGTGCGTATCGACAGTGTCGGGATTTGTGGCTCAGACATGCACGCCTACTTGGGGCATGATGAGCGGCGGCCTGCGCCGTTGACACTCGGGCATGAAGGGGCTGGTGTAACTTCGGACGGGCAACGAGTGACGATCAACCCGCTGGTGACAGATCCCACCAGTGCCGCAAGCCGGTCGGGGCGAGAAAACCTCTGTCCTTCGAGGCAGATTATTTCCATGCCTCCGCGCGAAGGAGCCTTTGCCGAATGGGTTGCCATTCCAGAGGGCAACTTGGTTGCGGTGCCTCACCACATCACTTTCGAACAGGCTGCTCTTGCGGAACCGATTGCTGTCAGTTGGCACGCCGTCCGGTTGGGACTTGCCGCTATGCATCCAGCAGATCAACGGCGTGCGCATGTGCTTGGCGGGGGAGCCATCGGAGTTGCGGCAGCGCTGGCTTTAAAAGCCATGGGCGTGAATGAGGTTACGATGTCAGAACCCAATGTCGCCCGTGCAGAATACTTGCGAAAGGTCTGTGGCATCAATGTAGTTGCAGAGCCAGAAAAAAATGTCCCGTTAGTGATAGATGCTGTGGGGATTGCATCCACAAGAGCTGCGGCCTGTGCTGTTGTCAGTCCCGGAGGGGTGATCCTTCACATCGGCCTTGGCAGTTCCGAAGGAGGGCTGGATATCCGGCGCATCACGCTTCAGGAAATCACCCTTATTGGCACGTATACCTACACGGCTCAGGACTTTCGCGACACCTGTGCGGCGATGTTTGAGGGGCGCCTCGGCGCGCTCGACTGGTTTGAAACCCGCGCGCTTGCCGATGGAGCCGCGGCTTTTACTGACCTTCGCGCAGGCACAACACACGCCCCCAAAATCATTCTTAAACCATGACGAAATCGGAGAACTAAATGTCAAACCCAGCACCCAATGAAATACCGCACCTACTGGTGCATGAGGAGGCCGACAACGTTGGCGTTGTGGTGGTCGAAGGGCTGACCGCGGGCACGGACATGCTTTGCTGCATCACACATGACAATTCCACATTCCGGCTCACGGCAGGGGACGACGTGCCGATTGGGCACAAGATCGCGTTGACTGACCTGAAAGACGGAGGCACCGCAATCAAGTACGGAGAAGATATTGGTAAGATCATCGCCGACATCCCCCGAGGTGCGCACGTCCACACTCACAATTGCAAAACCAAACGCTGGTAAGGAGCCTGACACCATGGCATCGAAATATTCTAACGTCACCTTTCAGGGATTCCGTCGCGAAAATGGCCGCGTGGGCGTGCGTAACCACGTGATCATTTTGCCGGTAGATGACATTTCAAACGCAGCATGTGAGGCTGTGGCAAACAATGTCAAAGGCACTATGGCAATTCCGCATGCCTATGGCCGCCTGCAATTTGGCGAAGATCTGGAAACACATTTCCGCACCATCATTGGCACGGGTGCCAACCCGAATGTCCACTCTGTTGTTGTGATCGGGATTGAGCCTGAATGGACCAAACGCATCGCGGACGGAATCCGGACCACGGGCAAGGAAGTCGCTGAATTCTCTATTGAACAGAAAGGCGACTTTGAAACCATTCGGGCCGCGTCCTGGGCGGCAAAGGATTTTGTGCACAAGGCCACGGAAATTCAACGCGAAGAGTGTTCGATCGCCGAACTTTGGGTTTCCACTAAATGCGGAGAGAGTGACACAACTACTGGGCTCGGATCCTGTCCAACAGTGGGGAATATGTATGACAAACTGCTCCCAGAGGGCATTACCGGGTTCTTTGGTGAAACTTCCGAGATCACCGGCGCAGAACACATCTGTCAGATGCGCGCGATCAACGAGGAGGTTGGTGAGCGTTGGTATAAGATGTGGAAAGCTTATCAGGACGACGTCATCTTTGCGCACCAGACTGATGACCTGAGTGATAGCCAGCCAACCAAAGGCAATATCTTGGGCGGTTTGACCACCATTGAGGAAAAGGCACTCGGCAACCTCGAAAAAATTGGTCGCACGTCGCAGTATATCGACATTCTTGAACCTGCTGAGCAGCCAAGCTCCGGTGACGGTCTGTATTTCATGGACAGCTCATCTGCCGCGGCGGAATGCGTGACGCTGATGGCCGCAGGTGGCGCGGTTATTCACACTTTCCCAACGGGGCAAGGTAATGTGGTGGGCAACCCGATCGTGCCTGTGATCAAGATCACTGCAAACCCGCGCACTGTACGCACCATGGGCGAGCATGTGGATGTGGATGTGTCCGGCATCCTTCGGCGAGAACAGACAATTGACGAGGCTGGCGACGAGTTGATCGATATGATCCGCCGGACCGCTAACGGTCGCAATACTGCAGCGGAAGCCTTGGGGCATCGGGAGTTCTCGATGACCAAACTGTACCGCAGCGCTTAAAAACTTCAGGCGGCGGCCCATTGCGTTAAGCATGGGCCGCCGTTGTTTTGAATTGGGTTTGATATGACTGAAATGGTTCGGCTAACACTGTCGGAAGCCACCTCTCTGTTGATGGCTGTTTTTGAAAGAGCTGGCGCGCGCCCGTCTGTTGCTTCTAGTGTTTCGCGTGCGCTGGTCGCAGCGGAAAGCGAAGGACAAGTCGGTCATGGATTTAGTCGTGTCGCCGACTATGTGGCGCAAATCCACAGCGGTAAGATCAATGTTGAGGCCAAGCCCAAAGTGGAGCAACGGGCACCGGCGGCGTTGCATATAAAGGCTGAGAACGGATTTGCTTATCCTGCGCTGGAGGCCGCATTAGAAGCCGGCATCCCATTGGCCCAGGAAATGGGCGTTTCGGTTATGACCATTGGGAACTCGCATCATTGCGGGGCCATGTCTGTTCAGGTCGAGCAGATCGCAAATGCTGGACTGATCGGTTTGATGGTTGCAAATGCCCCTAAAGCCATCGCGCCTTGGGGGGCGAAAGACGCAGTCTTTGGCACCAACCCAATTGCCTTTGCGACACCCGTGGCAAACAGCGCCCCGTTGGTGATTGATTTATCGCTCTCCATAGTTGCACGCGGCAAAGTCATGGCAGCGCACAAAGCAGGCAAGCCCATTCCAGAAGGCTGGGCCTTGGACATTCATGGGCAGTCTACCACGGACGCAAGAGCAGCATTGGAAGGCACCATGCTGCCGATTGGTGAAGCCAAAGGCACCGCGCTGGCGCTTATGGTTGAAATTCTTGCCGCAGCGCTGTCCGGCAGTTCTTTTAGTCGCGACGCGGGTTCTTTCTTCACCTCAGACGGCGATTTTCCCAATGTCGGTCAGACCCTCATTGCCATTCATCCGTCCAACGACACCGAGTTTGGCCAACGTGTGGCAGGTTTGCTTGAAATCATCTCATCTCTAGAGGGCGCGCGCCTGCCCGGAGCTCGTCGTCGATTGGCTATCTCGATGGCTGAGAGGGATGGATTGAACGTCCCCATGCACCTGTATCAACAGGTCCACCAACTGGCGGGCAGGCCAATGCAACCGATATGCGAGACAGAGTGTTGAGTGTGACAACAAATATTTCACGGCGAGTTACTTGGCTCCAACAACTCGTGCCTGGCCTTATGATTGCTTGGGTCATTGCCTTGGCCAGCCAGTTCATTTCGGAACACTACGGCGCCCCGGCAATGCTACTTGCGCTGCTTTTTGGCATTAGCTTGAATTTTGTAGGGGACCACCCCGAATGCAGTGAGGGGGTCTCCTTTGGTGCTCGTAGCGTACTGCGGCTTGGAGTTGCACTACTGGGACTCCGCATCAGCTTTGACATGATATGGACGCTGGGCTGGCCAGTTGTTGGACTGGTCGTTGCAATGGTGCCTCTTACAATTGCGTTTGGCTTGATTGTTTCTCGGTTTTTTGGGTTTAAGTTCCGCTTTGCATTTCTTTCCGCGGGAGCTGTTGCCATTTGCGGTGCCTCGGCGGCCATCGCAATTGCTGCGATCCTGCCGAAGGATGCCAAATCCGAAGACCGTCTTGTTTTTACTGTTGTTGGGGTCACCCTGTTGTCGACGGTGGCCATGATCACCTATCCGATCATTAGCCAGTACTTGGGTTTTAACGATCAAATGGCGGGCATCTACTTAGGGGCGACAATACACGATGTGGCACAAGTTGTGGGTGCCGGATTTTCGATTTCGCCAGAAGCAGGGGAAACTGCGACTTTAGTCAAGCTGCTTCGCGTCGCAATGCTGGCGCCAGTCATTGTTGTCGCCTCGCTTTTGTTGAGAGGCCGGGCTGATCCATCAATGAACCAGAAGCGCCCTCCCATTGTGCCGATGTTTGTTGTTGGGTTTCTTGGCCTCGCTACTCTCAACTCGGCAATGGCGTTGCCAGCCGCTTTGTTGAGCTTTGTTGCCAACAGCTCGCAGTGGCTTTTGCTTATTGCGATCGCGGCGGTGGGTCTTAAGACGAAACCCGCCGAAGTATTGAAGGTGGGGCGGGCTGCGGCTGGTTTGCTTGTGATTGAAACGCTGTTTCTCGCCGTAATCGTGGCAATAGCACTTACTGTTCTACCCCTGAATATCACTTCGACCCGTTGAGGAGAGTCTGCATGTATAAATCTGTTTTGATCCCCGTCGCGATTGACCATGAAGAATTGGTCAAAGAAAAGATCGGCACTGCACGCAAGGTACTGGCGCCTGGCGGGAAAATCACACTACTCACTGTGCTTGAGCAAATCCCTGGATTCACTGCGGAGTTTGTTACGGTAAAATCAGAAAACCACCTGACGGATAAAATTATGGGAAAACTAATGTCGCTTGCCGGAGAGGGCAGCGATATCGACTGTGAAGTCGCAACAGGGAAACCTGGCGTTCGCATCACCGAATTCGCGCATGAGATTGGCGCGGAATTGATCATTGTTGGCGCGCACCATCCCTCTGCAAAAGATTACTTCCTGGGATCGACAGCTGCACGGGTCTCTCGAAGGGCTACCTGCTCCGTGCTTGTCCAACGTAGTTGAGCCGACCGATCCGAAGGAGCTCGAAAAGGATGGTTAAAATACCAAAACCTGTGAGAAGTGCACGTACAGAGAGCGCTGTGGAGACCAACGGACAGGGAGATGGGGCAAACCTGGTGGATCAACCTTACGACGGACGCCGTCTCTCTTACGCCAGCACCTTCACCAGTCCTATTCAACAGCGCGCCATCCAAGTCATCGAACTTGCAACGGCCAAAATGAGTCTGTTGCGTAGAATTAGGCGATTTGAGGCAATGGGGGTGCCGCATGGGCAGGCGTTTTGGGCGAAGGCTCTGGAAGTAATGGGCATCGCCATTGAAACCCCACAGGAAGAAATTGAACGTATTCCCAAAACCGGCCCAGTTGTCATTACGGCAAATCATCCGCACGGGCTTGTGGATGGCATGGTTCTCGCAGAACTCATTGGTCGGGTTCGCACGGATTACAAAATTCTCACGCGCTCACTGTTAACTGGCGTCGGAGAAATTGATGAATTCATGATCCCAGTCCCCTTTGCCCATGACCCTGATGCATTGGGCAAGAGTCTGTTGATGCGGAAGCGTGCGATGGAACATTTACAACATGGTGGATTGGTTGCGCTGTTTCCAGCCGGTGTAGTTGCTTCTTCGGACAGTTGGTTTGCCCCAGCCGTAGAGCAACCCTGGAGTGCATTTACGGCCAAGATGATACAAAGATCCAATGCAACAGTAGTTCCCGTCAGATTTCCCGGCCAGAACAGTCGCGCATATCAGATTGCGAACCGGACGTCGCAGACACTGCGGCAGGGATTGTTGCTGTTCGAGGTGAAACACGCGCTTAACAAACCACAGCGTCCCTACGTTGGCCACCAGATCCAGCCGCCTGAGATCGAGGAGTGGGCCGATGATCCCATGGGCTTAGTTTACTGGCTCCGGGGAGAAGTGCTTCGGTTGGGTAACTGAGATGAACTCTCGTTTGGTTAACGACTAGGAAGGCAACAGTATTCATTAAGCTATTCACCAAAACTGCGGTGTTGTTTAGTGTATTTGACGCTCCCTTTCTCCCGCCTGAATATTTTGGGAATACAGGCAGTCTGCACCATGCACATAAGGGGCTCCGATACATGTCGTGGCTAATCTACCCGCGCACTTTTTTGGCCTGAATGTTCACTACCCATTCGTGCTGAGGCCCTTAAGAAGGTCCCCAAAGAACTGCACGCCCGCTTTCCACCCTTTTGCCCGTGCGAGGATCGGTGGCGCGCAGCGCGCAGGTCCTCCAGGGTTCCCGGGTAACATTCTCAATGAGATTATTGATGTTGTAGGCTCACATGCTGTTCTGCAAGGCTGAGATGATTCTGACCAGGAATATGACGGCTCGCTTTAGGGGGGGCTTGGGGCATATCGGGTTTTCACAAATGGGTGTGGTATTTTTTGTGGTACAAATTCAAATCTTACATTTTTTTATTTTTAGTTACAGTAACTTGCGAGATTTTATAGGCGGACTGCTTCTCCGCCAACAAGATTTCACACATTTTGGCGCGCGATTCTGTTTTGACACGGGCCCAAGCGGTTTCGCTCGGCCAAATTGGTTGGATCAACCTGCGCTTTGCGTTGTGGAAGCGTGTTCTTTGCGCTTTGATGGCGGCAAATGGGGGGCTTTGATGCTGACTTTGGATCACTTGGCGGTTGCTGGCGAAACGCTAGAGGCGGCTGTGGCGCATGTGGAAGACATGCTGGGCGTAAAAATGGGGCCAGGCGGGGAACATGCCCACTTTGGAACGCATAACCAGTTGATGGGGCTGGCAGGTGGTATTTATCTGGAGGCGATTGCGGCCAATCCGGCCGTGGCGCCGTTGCGCTATCCTCGCTGGTTTGATTTGGATCGCTTGAAGGGCGCGCCGCGCCTTGGGAATTGGATTTGTCGCAGTGATGATCTGGATGTCGAGCTGGTGCGTCTGGATGTTGACGCGGGCAAAGCAATCCGTCTGGCGCGCGGCGATTTGCGTTGGCGTATGGCGGTGCCGGACAGCGGCGTGTTGCCGTTTGACAATCGCTTTCCGGCGCTCATTCAATGGGACGTGGCGGTGACACCTGCTGAGATCTTGAAACCGTCAGGTGTGATTCTGACACGGCTTGAAGTGGCCCATCCAGAGGCGGCCGATTTGGAGAAGAGCGTTGGGATCATTGATCCGCGTGTGGTGTTTGTGACTGGGGCGTCGGGATTGCAAGCGACGTTTGACACGCCTCACGGCGTGCGGGTGTTGCGATGATAATGCGTAATGCGACATCTGCGGATGCAGAGGCAATTGCGGAGATCTGGAACCGTGAAATACGCGACGGGGTCAGCACGTTTAACACCGTTGAGAAAGAGCTTGGAGCGATAAAGGCCGCGATTGCGTCAGAGGCTGTGTTTAAAGTTGTTGAGGAAAATGGTGGGGTGCATGGGTTTGCAACCTTCGGGCCGTTTCGGAGCGGTCCAGGCTATGTCCGAACGATGGAGCACACAATCTATCTGGCTGCGGCCGCGCGTGGCAAAGGCGCAGGGCGGGCCTTAATGGGCGCGTTGGAGGCAGAGGCCAAAGCGCGCGGCGTACATGTTTTGGTGGCGGGCGTGGGCGGAGAGAACGCCGCCGGCATTGCATTCCATACGCGTCTTGGGTTTGTCGAGGTGGGGCGGATGCCTCAGGTTGGCCAAAAATTTGATCGTTGGATGGATTTCGTGCTGCTGCAAAAAATGCTGTGACGCAGCACTGGCCATTCTGCAAAGAAGCGCTAAGGTGGCCGCATGTCAATTTGGTCCCGCATATCGCAGGCGTTGTCTGCTCTGAGCCAAGGGGAGTCGCTCTCCTCTGTGTTTGATCATTTGCGCGCGCCGCCGGAGCGGTCCGTGGCTTTTACCATCGCAGTGATCGCGTTGGGCGCAAAGATGGCCAAGGCGGATGGTTTGGTGACACGTGACGAGGTGACGGCATTTCGCGACGTATTCCAGATCGCGCAAAAAGATGAGGCCAACGCGGCCAAAGTTTTTAACATGGCGCGCCAGGATGTGGCCGGTTTTGAAGAATACGCCACACGCATCAAGGGCATGTTTGGGGCCGTGCATGGGCGGCCGGATGACCTGATGGAAGGGTTGTTTCACATTGCGGTGGCGGATGGGGAATATCACCCCAACGAAGACGTTTTCTTGCAACGTGTCGCAGAGATTCTTGGGGTTGAGGATCATGCGTTTAAGGCCATGCGTGCACGGTTTGTGCCCGACGCAGAAGCGGATCCATTTACAGTTTTGGGTGTGACGCCGGAGATGCCGATGGAAGACATCCGACAGGTGTGGCGCAAACTGGTGCGCGAAACGCATCCAGACGCCATGATCGCGCGCGGTGTGCCGGAAGAGGCGGTAAAAATTGCCGAGAAGCGCATGATTGATATCAACCGCGCTTGGGAACAGATCAACGAGGCGGCGTGATGCGGATCGCCACGTATAACGTGGAGTGGTTTTCCAGCCTGTTTGATGCTCAAAATCAATTGCTTATGGACGATGGCTGGTCTGGTCGTCGAGGCGTGACGCGGGCGCAGCAGATCGAAGCGGTGGGCGCCGTATTCACGGCCTTGGATGCGGACGCGGTAATGGTGATTGAAGCGCCGGATCAAGGCAGCAAGCGTAACACGGTGCTGGCGCTGGAGCGGTTTGCGGCGGCGTTTGAGCTGCGTGCCAACAAAGCGGTTCTGGGGTTTGCCA
Organism: Shimia sagamensis; assembly: GCF_900182745.1. GTDB lineage: Bacteria > Pseudomonadota > Alphaproteobacteria > Rhodobacterales > Rhodobacteraceae > Shimia > Shimia sagamensis. Next base: position 41,984 of record NZ_FXTY01000004.1, read on the forward strand.
ATACCACGCAGCAGGAAATTGCGCTTTTGTATGTCCCCACGGCGATGACCCCTGCGCATGATCCCCGCGGGGAACTCACCGGAAAGCACGGGGCCACTGGCGCGCCGCGGTTTGACGGCACGTTGCGGTTGGATTTGGATGTGGATGCCAAAGAAGATTTGGTGGTGTTTTCCAAGCCGCCGTTAGAATTGGATCTGACCACCGCAGCGGGTCGGAAGCTGCGTGTGATCGGGGCGCACCTCAAGTCAAAGGCGCCGCATGGTGCGCGCAATCGTGATGAGGTGATGAAAATTTCCATTGCCAATCGTCGCAAACAATTGGCGCAGGCGATTTGGCTGCGGCGGCGGATTGAAGCGGAATTGGCGGCGGGAGAGGATGTAATCTTGCTGGGGGATCTCAATGATGGGCCCGGATTGGATACATTTGAAGATCTGTTTGGGCGGTCGTCGGTTGAAATCTTGTTGGGCAGTAACGGTGGTGCGCGCATGTATGATCCGCATGCCGAGATGGCCTTGCGACACAAGTTGGCGGCACAGCCGACAACGGCACGTTTCCATATTGAACGCGAAGGGCGTTACCTGAGCGCGCTACTGGACTACATTATGGTATCAGAGACATTGCGATCGGCGAACCCACGCTGGCGGATTTGGCATCCCTTTGAAGATCATACATGTTGGGATGTGCCGGAGTTGCGGGATGCGCTGCTGACGGCGTCTGACCATTTTCCAGTGGTTTTGGATATTGAAATTTGAGCTGAGTTTGGGAGGGTACCCCATGAAAACCTTAAGAGCGTGCGTCGTGATCGCAGGACTTTGTTTGTCCGGAGTGTCGGCAACCGCAGAGGACGACACTGCAGGTCGAAGCCTGATGGAGCAAGGTATGGAGTTGTTCCTAAAGGGGCTTCAGGATGAGATCGCACCCACCATCGAAGGGTTTGCGAGCTTGATGGAGGAGATTGGGCCGGGCCTTCAAGGATTTCTTGAGGAGATGGGTCCAAAGCTTGGCGCGGTGTTCTCCAAGGTGGAAGACTGGAGCACGTACCACGCGCCGGAAATGCTGCCCAATGGCGACATCATCATGCGCAAGAAAACGCCTGAAGAGATTGGTGTGCCGGACACGACAGAAAACTCCGAGGGCGTGGAGCTTTAGAGCGGTGCGCTCCAATAAAGGCTTGGCGCGGTGCTAGTCTTTCAGGCGCACGTTTGAAGTTGCTCTCAGTGTATTGGCGAGCGCGTTAAAACGTGCTTCGGCCACTTCGCCATACAGTGGCCCGGTGCTGACGGGCAGCTTCAGGTGCAGCTCTGCTTTTTTCGGATGGTATTTTAACGTGCCCATATTGTCGCGGTCCTGCTGCCACAGCATGGCGCCAAAGCGCATGGCTTTGCCGATGACTTCGGCCTGATGCCGTTCTTTCTCGGTCAGCAGCTGGGCGAGTTCTTCAAAGCGGGTGCCTTCGGATTTGTTGCGATACCGGTGCAACAGAGACAGACCGAGGAAGACACGTTCTTCGTGTTTTAGGCCACCGAGGTTGGCGCGGGTGGTGCTGTCAAATACGGTTTCAGCCCGGTAATCAGGGTGCGCGCGCCAGCTCACGTCATGTAGATAACAGGCCGCTTTGATCAGGCGCAGTTGTTCCGGCCTAGATGATTTGAAGATTGGGAAGATAAACTTGTAAAGCGATTTGCCAAAGCCCGGAATGCGGGCGTCTTTGGCTTCCATAAAGCGGCAGGCTTCGATCAACGGATCACGCTCACGAATGCGGTCCGGCATTTGCTCGTAGAGCATCCCTTCGCGGATGCCATAAGAGCTGATTGCGATGTCATGAGGCTTGAAGCGTCGTAACACGCCTTTGAGGACTTCGATTGCCAGCGGAACAAGCGCCATGCGAGAGCTGGACACGCCGCAGCGGCCACGCAGCTCGTCTGGATCGTTCTCTTGAATAAAGCGGGCAGTGTCGCGTACCGCGGTGGCGGTCATGCGGTATTCATGCAGCACTCTCAGGGGGTAACCGCGACGTTCCATGTCGATGCGGGCAATGGCGCGCCAAGAGCCGCCAACAAGGAACAAGCGGTTTCTCTGGTTGCCCATCTGCTGGTAGAGGGCGTCCAGTGTATGGTTGATGAAGTCGCGACGGCCTTTCTTGCCGCCTTTCACATCGCGCAGTTTCAGGGGGCCCAGCGAAGAGGTTACCCGTTTGCCAACTTCGCCGTCGTTGATTTCGGCCAACTCCATAGACGCCCCGCCGATGTCACAGATCAGCCCATAGGCTCCGGGCCAGCCGGTGAGCACCCCTTGGGCGGACAGGCGGGCTTCTTCGGCGCCGTCAATCACGTGGATGTGCACGCCGGTTTGCGCCATCACGTCGGCGCAGAAATCCGGGCCGTCGGAAGCTTCGCGCACGGCGGCTGTGGCCACGGCGGTTAGGCCGTTTAGGTGCATGGAATCCGCTAGGCGGGCAAAGCGGGCAATTGCCGCCAGTGCCCTTTCACGTCCTTTGGGGTTGAGTTTGCCGGTGTCAGCGATACCGGCCCCCAGGGCACACATGATTTTTTCGTTGTAGAAATAAGCCGGGCTGCGCGCCGCGCCGTCAAAAACCACAAGGCGCACCGAGTTGGAGCCGACGTCAACCACGCCAACCCGCGACAGGGCGCGTGCTTCGAGGTCTTCAAAAATGGGGCGTTCAAACAGGCTGTGATCCTGCTGCGGGTCGTGGGGCATGGCGGTCGTCTTACGTCAGATACAGTGTGGTTTGGTAACGCAACATTGCGTTACCAAAGAAGTGTGGTCAATCATCTGTATGGGTCAATTGGGGCACATCTGATGCCCCCGCAGTGCCACGTCCAGAGAGCGACGGATTCTCCATGAAGAACCGGTGGCAATTGAAGGCAAATTCGCCTTCAGGCACCGGGGTACGGTCAAAACTGCCGTCAGGGTTCATTACCCAGCTTTGAGCCACGTCGGCCATGTTGGCGGCCATTACTTGGGACATCATTTGGGCTTTTACCGTCGCGTTTTTGACTTCGACGAGGGTTTCAACACGGCGGTTGAGATTGCGGCCCATCCAGTCTGCTGAGGACATGAAAACGCGGGCCTTTTTGGTAGGCAAATCATGGCCATTGGCGAAGCAGACAATGCGGGAATGTTCCAGAAAGCGGCCAACCACAGATTTTACGCGGATGTTGTCAGACAGGCCTTGAATGCCGGGGCGGAGGCAACAAATCCCTCGCACAATAAGCGAGATTTTCACGCCAGCCTGTGATGCGGCGTAAAGTGCGTCGATGACTTCAGCCTCGACCAAAGAATTCATTTTGGCCCAGATTGCCGCCGGTTTGCCCGCACCGGCGTTCTCAGACTCCTGAGCGATCAGCTCAAGCAACTTGGGCTTCAGGCTGATTGGAGAGATGGCGAGATTTTCCAAGGTGTCAGGTTCAACGTAGCCTGAGAGGTAGTTGAACACCCGGTTGGCATCGCGGCCCAAAGCCGCGTCACATGTGAAAAGGCTCACGTCGGTGTAAATCTTCGCCGTGATTGGGTGGTAGTTGCCGGTGCCGTAGTGGGTATAGGTCACTAGCTTGTCACCTTCTCGGCGTACCACGGTCGAAATTTTGGCGTGGGTTTTCAAATCCAGGAAGCCGTAAACCACATGCGCCCCGGCCCGTTCCAAGCGGCGGGACTGACGGATGTTGGCGGCCTCGTCAAAGCGGGCTTTGAGCTCGACAAGGGCGGTGACAGACTTGCCATCCTCGGCGGCCTCGCACAGCGCTTCAACAATTGGGGAATCTTTTGAGGTGCGATACAGCGTTTGTTTGATCGCCACCACGTTGGGATCGCGGGCGGCCTGTTGCAAAAAGCGCACCACCATGTCGAAGGTCTCATAGGGGTGGTGCAGCAGCATGTCTTTTTGCTGAATGGCGGCAAACATGTTGCCGTCAAAGTCTTGCACCCGTTCCGGCACCCTTGGGGTAAAAGACGGCCAAAGCAGGTCCGGGCGATCATCGATCACCATTTCCTTGAGGTCTGCGAGGCCGATCATTCCGTCGATGTCGACCACTTCGTCGCCGGTGACTTCCAGCTCCCGCATGATGAGTTTTTTAAGACCGGCGGGGGCGTCGGAGGTGATCTTCAGGCGCACGACTTCGCCGCGGCGGCGGCGCTTGAGCGCCACTTCAAATTCACGCACGAGGTCTTCGGCTTCATCTTCAACCTCGAGGTCGCTGTCGCGCAAAACACGGAATGCACAGTGTCCTTTGGTTTTGTAGCCGGGAAAAACGCTGTCCAAGTGCAGGATCAGAAGTTCCTCAAGTGGCAAGGCGCGGATGGTACCCTCGGGTGACGGCAAAAAGACAAAACGGTCGATCTGATTTGGGATCGGCAGCAAAGCCTTGAGGCTGCGTTTGTTTTTCTTGCGTTCTAGCTGCAATGCCAGCGTAAAACCGGTGTTTGGAATAAAAGGGAACGGGTGTGCTGGGTCGATGGCCAGTGGCGACAACATCGGAAACACGCGGTTCATGAAGATATCTGCGAGGAACGTGAGATCCTCATCTGTGAGGGCATCCCGTTGCAGGATGTTGATGTTTTGTGCTTCCAGCTCATCACGCAGGCTGTTGAACATGCGCTGCTGTTCTTGCAGCAGGTTGCGGGCGTCTGCGTTGATCAGCACCAGTTGTTCAGCAGGAGACAGGCCGTCCTGTGCGGGGTTGTTGTGGCCCTCACGCACAAGTTCGCGCAGACCAGCCACGCGGACGGTGTAAAACTCGTCTAGGTTGGTTGCGGAGATCGACAGAAAGCGCAGACGCTCCAGTAGAGGCACACGTGGGTTTTCGCTTTCTTCTAGAACTCGCCAGTTGAAGCTGAGCCAGCTTAATTCGCGGTTGAAGAAGCGATCCGGGCCGGTGCGGTCCAGATCAGGCAATGCCACAGGTACAGGAAAGTCGGATTTTAGAAAGTCAGCTTGGGTCATATCGGTCTCATGCCATTGGCAGGTAACGAGAAGATGACTTTAGGCGGGAAAGCTGGCAGGGTCCAGAGACGCGCGCCGGGCAGGGTGTCGCGGGGGAGATTGGATGTCACTCCTGCTCCAGTACCCGTTTCGCCAAAGCTTTGGTGATGGGGCGCTTTTCGCTCAGGCTTAACTGGTCCAGCGTCTCAACCACATGTGCGACGTTGGCAAAGCTGCGGTCCATGTGTTTGGCGATGTAACTCAACACATCCGGCGTGGGCATAAGCTGGCGGTCGCCAAATTGTTTGGCCATGACCGCCATCAGCAACATGTCGTCTGGCTGATCCAATGTGGCAACTGTGGTGCCCTGCATGCGGCTGAGCAAATCCGGCAAGGTCAGGCCCCACTGCAAAGGTGTGCCGTTGCCGCTGAGCAGGAGGGTGTTGCCTTCCGCCAGTGTCAGGTTATGCAGGTGGAAAAGCGCGGTTTGCGCTTCCGGATTGCCTCCGATCAGGTGCACATCTTCGACAGCGACAGGGGTTTTGGCCAACGCGGGCACGGCGTCTTTTGTGAGTGTGGAAGCAGCCACAATTTGTGCGCCCGACAGGGCGGCCCAAACATGGGTCAAGTGGGTTTTGCCCGCGCCAGCAGGACCCGCGAGCACCAGTTTGCCACTAGCCCAATTTGGCCACAAATCTACCAGGCCAAGCGCCATGGCGTTGGCCGGGCTGACAAAAAAATCATCACGCCCAAGGGCTGCCCGAACCGGCAGATCAAAGTTCAGCTGCTCAGCCATTTGGTTTCAGTCGGCGTCCTGTGCACTTGCTTGATCAGTCTCGCTGCGCCCTTTGTAGAGCGTGGACGACATGTATTGGCCGGTGACAAAACGTGCAAGCACTCCGATGGAGGCGGCCACAGGTACAGCCACCAACATACCGACAAAACCAAAGAGGGCGCCAAAGACAGATAGAGCCAAAAGCAGCCAAACCGGGTGCAGACCAACAGATTTTCCGACAAGTTTTGGGGTGAGAACGTTGCCTTCGATCATTTGGCCGATGGCAAATATTGCCGCGACGAGGCCGACTTGCAGCCAATCCCCCCAAAACTGAAACAACGCCAGACCAATGGCCAAGGCACCACCGATGAGTGCACCAAGGTAAGGAATGAAGGTTACGAGGCCTGCAATGAACCCGACAACAAGGCCAAAATTGAGGCCCACGATCATAAGCGAGACCGCGTAGTAGGTGCCAAGGATCAGGCAAACGGTGCCCATGCCGCGCACAAAGGAGGCCAGCGTTTTGTCGATGTCCGCGGCCAGTCGGCGGATGGTGGGCGCGTGATCTCGGGGCAAAAGCGAATCGACCTCTGCCACCATGCGATCCCAATCCAGCAACAAATAAAAGGCCACAACCGGTACGATCACCAGCAATATCACCACGTTCAAAAGGGAAGCCGCGGAGCTGAGCGCGGTTTGCAGGAAATCGCCGCCGCGTTCTTGCAAGAAGTCGCCCACTTTTAGTAGGGACTGGTTCATCATAGAGTCCGGTTGCAACAAGCTGGGAAAGCGCTGGGCCACAAAGGTGCGTAGTTGAGTGAAAACTTCGGGTAAGGTTTTCACCAGCTCTTCGGTTTGCTGGATCAATGTTGGCACAACAGCCAAGATTCCAATCACAAAGGTGAACACGCCAAGCAAAGTGATGACCGTGGTGGACGCGGCACGAGACAGGCCTCGGGCTTCAAGCCGATCGGCAAGCGGATCCAGAAAATAGGCAATAGCGCCGCCCAAAACAAACGGTAGCAAAACATCCCCGAGCGCCCAAAGCACCACGGAAAAAACCACTACAAATATTCCCCAGAACTGAAACTGTTTGTGGGCGGGAAGGGCCATTGGCACTGAACTCCGGTCTGTCGCGTTGCGCACAGTGATTGCGCAAGCGGGCAGGGGTTGCAAGCCTTTGCGGTTGAAGGGGAGTTAGCGTGTGACTAATGCGCAGAGATCCGCGCGCCGGATTGGTTTGGCCAAACAATGGTCAAACCCGGCATCCAAATAGCTGGCGATGTGTTCAGGAAAAACATTGGCTGTGACCGCGACCATTTTGGGCAGAATTGCAGCATCGCTTTGGGTTTCCATTGCACGTAGAGTGCGGGCGATCTGATCACCGGTCATGTCGGGCATGCGAATGTCGATGAATAGCGTGTCAAACTTGTCTGTCAGCGCATGGTGCAATGCAGTTTCCCCGTTATGGGCACAGACAATTTCGGCGCCCATGCTTTCCAGCATACGTGATAGCACCAGGCGGTTTACTGGACTGTCGTCTGCCACAAGCGCGCGTTTGCCAGCAAAGGCATTGGCCATTTTTGCAGCGCTCAGGCCTTTTGTGTCCACTTCCGTTGTGACAGGCATGGGCACACAGGCGAAAAAGGTGGTGCCCTCTCCCGGTGCGCTATCCACTGAGACGTCCCCCTCCATGAGGTCGACCAATCGTTTCACAATTGCCAACCCCAGCCCTGTGCCCCCCTTGCGACGGGCGACGGAGGTGTCGGCTTGTGAATAGGCCGAGAATGCGTGCGCAATCTGACTGGCATCCATCCCGCAGCCGGTGTCTTTCACCTTGGCGCAAATCGTGTCTGTCGTGGCTTCAAGGGTGACGTGAATCGTTCCCTTTTCAGTGAATTTGACCGCGTTGCTGAGCAGGTTGCCGAGCACCTGCCGCAATCGGAATTTATCCCCCAGGCGTGGCGCACCATTTTCGGTATCGCTGGCCTCGACTATTAGCTTCACACCTTTGCAATCAGCGGAGGCGCGGTGCAGAGCGATCACGTCCGCCACTGCGGCACGTAAATTAAAGGGGCGGTGCTCCAGATCAAGTTTGCCAGCGTCAATTTTACTGAGATCCAGAGAATCATTGAGCGTACGCAACAGGCCTTGGGTGGAGGTGTCCATGGTGCGCAGCAATTCTGGAACCACCGTGCCCTGATCACTTTTGTCCAATTCTGCGGACAGCAGATCGACAGAGCCGATAATGCCATTGAGCGGCGTGCGGATTTCATGGGCCATATGCGCCAGGAAATCTTCGCGCGCCTGAGCAGCTTCTTCTGCTTCCGTTTTGGCAATCTCGGCGGTGCGCAAAGCGACTTTTAAGGCAATTTGCTCGTTCACACATAGAGCGAGTTGGTGCAGTTTTTGCTGCTCGTCTTCGCTCCAGTTGCGAGGGGCATCGTCACTTGCACAAAGGGCGCCGATACAAGTGCCATCTGGCAAAGTGATTGGCATGCCAAGGTAGGCAACCACTTTCAGCGTATCAATTGCGCTGTTGTATTTGAGCACAGGATGTACGCGGGCATCGGGCACAATCAGAGGGCTGTTGCTGGCGCGTACGTGTTGGCAAAAAGAATGGCACAGTGGCGTTTGGCGGGCTTCTGCCCAATGTGCGACCAGGCCGACCTGGCTCTTAAAATATTGGCGGTCCAAGGCAGGTTGCACGATGGAGACCAACGCAACAGGCACGTTGAGAACAGAGCGGGTGAGCGACGTCAAATTGTCAAAGGCCGCGTCAACGTCTGCGTCGACAAGACCGAGGTCTGCCAGAAGCCTGTCATTTGCGGGTTTGGGATCAATTCTTGATGCCACCGATGTGTTCATTATCTGGCTCACTTGTTAACAAATCAGAAGGAGCGCTCGCGCTGTTCAGTTTCTGTTAGCAGTGAGGTCTCAGACTGCCTGTCGACCAAAACGCACATTGCAAAAACACAAATGAACGCCGCGAAGCGCCCCTTCAATTTTTGATCAAACATGAAAAGAGTTAATGGTGACCTAATACAGCCGAAGCAAATGTAAACTTTTTTGCCATTTGGGTAATGATTGTAAATTTGCATCCACGGTTCCATTCGCGATGAGGAGGAGCAGGGTGGATGGCTTGCCTCGCCAGTCTGATTGGGCTAGCCCAAGGCAAATGTTATAAGATGGCCGCTCCATTTGGTGTGCGGCCCCAGCCGAGAGAGTGAGTGCCAATGCGCCTGTCCCGCTATTTTCTGCCTGTGCTGAAGGAAACCCCTTCTGAAGCACAGATCGTCAGCCACCGTTTGATGCTGCGCGCTGGCATGATCAAACAGTCCGCGGCAGGAATTTATTCCTGGCTGCCTCTTGGCTTCAAAGTGCTGCGCAAAATCGAGAATATTGTGCACGAAGAGCAGATGCGTGCGGGCCATATCCCAATGCAGATGCCAACGCTGCAATCCGCAGACTTGTGGAAGGAAAGTGGGCGTTATGACGCCTATGGCGAAGAGATGCTGCGTATCACAGATCGCCATGGCCGTGACATGCTGTACACGCCAACAGCGGAAGAGCTGATCACCGATATTTTCCGCAGCAACGTGAGCTCTTACAAAGACTTGCCGCTGACCATGTACCAAATTCAGTGGAAGTTCCGCGATGAGATCCGCCCACGGTTTGGCGTGATGCGTGGCCGTGAGTTCTACATGAAAGACGGCTATAACTTCGACCTCAGCAAAGAGGATGCGCTTCACGCCTACAACCGTCACTTGGTAAGCTACCTGCGCACCTATGAGCGCATGGGTCTTCAGGCGATCCCAATGCGCGCGGATGGTGGCCCTATTGGGGGCGACTACACCCATGAGTTCCTCGTGTTGGCGGAAACTGGCGAGAGTGAGGTGTTTTACGATTCCGCTGTAACCGACCTGTCCTTTGGCGATCGCGAGATCGACTATGACAGCGTGGAGCAGTGTCAGGGCGTTTTGGAAGAGTTCACCACGAAATATGCCCGCACCGATGAGACCCATGACGAAGCTCTATTTGGGGCGGTTCCTGAGGAGCGTCGCCGCACCGCACGCGGCATCGAAGTGGGACAGATTTTCTACTTTGGTACCAAGTACTCTGACGCGCTGGGCGCGCAGGTGCAGACAGCCGAAGGCGAGAAGGTCTCCGTCCATATGGGCAGTCACGGCATTGGCGTGAGCCGCTTGCTTGGTGCAATCATTGAAGCCAGTCACGACGACAACGGCATTATCTGGCCAGAAGGTGTGACGCCGTTCCATGCGGGTATTGTGAACCTGAAGCAGGGTGACGCGGAAGCGGATGCAGCCTGTGAAGCGCTCGAAAAGGCGTTGGAAGCGGCTGGCCTGGAGCCCCTATATGACGACCGCAAAGAACGTGCGGGTGGTAAGTTTGCGACTATGGACCTCATTGGTTTGCCATGGCGCATCACTGTGGGGCCACGTGGCCTGAAAAACGGTGTTGTGGAGCTGACTTCGCGTCGGACAGGCGAAAGCGAAGAACTGGCACCTGAAGCGGCGGTGGCTAAGCTGATCGAGATCTATGCAGATCACCGAGTGACCGGCCTCTGATCCAGACGCTTTTTGAACATTGAGCATTGGAAGGCCCTCGCGATTTGCGAGGGCCTTTTTTGTTATGTCGCATGGACTTGTGTCGGTTCCCGGACGGGAAGGGATTGCAAAACCGCGAAGGTCAATTCGATGATGATAAAGCCCCAGATCAGAGGGCTTGCGCCGTTTAGGACGGCGTTGAGCATCCAGGCAGAGAACAGCCAGCGGCCGACGGCGTCGTAGCGGGCGAGTTGGGGATCATTCAGGCGCAGGCGAACAATCGACCAGATGGTTACGACGCTGCCAAAGAAGTTGGCGAAGAGCACGGCATAGGCATTTAGGTCCGGGAGGGGCGGCAGGCCGGTGGCCGCGTGGGCGCCGTTCATGCCGCTCCAGAACAGGCCAAGCGTCAGCGGCGTCATATAGGGCCAGGTGATCAGCAAATCATACCAGGCGGAGACGCGGTAGAGGCGGTGAAAGTTGGTGGGTGACATCGTGCATCCTTTGTCAGTTGCGTTGGATGCGGCGAGGTGTAAACCCTGGAGCAAGGTCCAAGGTCAAGGAGAAAAGTGATGCGAATTGGGGCGTTGGCTGAGGCGGCCGGTGTGAGCCGGGACACCTTGCGATACTACGAAAAACAGAAACTTATCCGGGCGGATCGCTGGCCAAATGGCTATCGGGATTATCCCGAGGGCATGGTGGAGATGGTCCGTATGATCCGGCAGGGGCAGGCGTTGGGGTTTTCGCTCAAAGAAATTGGCGCGTTGGTAAAGGGTCTTGGTGGGGGATTGTCTCAGGCGGAGGTCGAAAAACTTCTGGCTGGAAAGTTGGCAGACATTGATGCGCGTATGAAGGAACTTGCAGAGCTGCGAGCCGTTGTCGCACAGCGGTTGGCTGAGGCCTGCCCGCTGGGATTGGATGCGCCGGGATCGCTTGACCCTAAGCGGGTGGCCTCATAGGGTCGCGCCAACCAAGAACCGGAGCAGTTATGGCAGGTCGTACAGCCCCTTTTTCCCGATTTGAATGGATGATCGCCTGGCGCTATTTGCGTGCACGCAAGGCTGAAGGCGGGGTCAGCACGATGACCTGGATCAGCCTGATCGGCATCACGTTGGCAGTGTTTGCCTTGATCGCAACTTTGGCAGTGCGGGCTGGGTTTCGATCGGAGTTTGTTGGAACCATATTGGGCGCAAACGCTCACGTAAGCGTCTATCAGAGTGGCGAAATTTCCGAAACCGGCGTGATTGACCGCACCATCAAAGACTTTGATGCGATGGCCGCGAGATTGAAAGACGTGCCTGGTGTGACCCGAGCGGCGCCGCTGGTGAAAGGGCAGGTCATGGGCAACCTGCGCAACCGCAACGCCGGTGTCGAAGTCTTTGGCATGCGGGCGGAAGATTTGGCTGAACTGCCGCGGATTGCGGATCCTACCACCAGCGATGGCGACATCGCGCGTTATGACGAAGGTATTGCAATTGGGTCCGGTGTGGCGCGAGAGCTGGGTGCGCGGGTGGGAGATCGCATCAAATTGATCTCGCCCAATGGGGTGAAAACCGCATTTGGCACCTCACCGCGGATCAGCAGTTTTGAGGTGGTCTATATCTTCTCTGCTGGCCGTTATGACATTGATCGCACACGGGTTTATTTGCCGTTTGCCGAGGCGCAAATCTTCTTTGATCGTGATGGTGTGGCGGATGAGATCGAGGTCATGGTGGCCGAGCCGGAGAATGTGGAAGTACTGGCGGTTCCATTGATGATGGCCGCTGGAGATCGTGCCTTGGTGTGGACCTGGAAACAGGCCTCCGGCGGGTTTCTGAATGCGCTGGAAGTGGAGGACAACGTGATGTTTGTGATCCTCTCCATTTTGGTGCTGATCGCCACAATGAACATCGTAAGTGGTTTGATTATGCTTGTGAAAAACAAAGGGCGTGACATTGGTATTTTGCGCACCATGGGGCTGACCGAGGGCTCTGTGCTGCGGGTGTTCTTCATCTGCGGGGCGTTCACGGGTGTCCTGGGAACACTGCTTGGCGTCGCCTTCGGATGCTTGTTTGCGCTCTATATTGATCCGATTTTTTCCTTTGTAAATGTGCTCTTAGGGGGCGAGGCTTGGGATCCTTCGATCCGGGGTATCTACCGCCTTCCGGCCAAACTTGAGGTGGGAGATGTGATCAGTGCGATGAGCTTGTCGCTTGGTTTGGCTTTTGTAGTGACGATTTTCCCGGCGCGTCGAGCGGCCCGAATGAACCCAGTGGAGGCGCTGCGTTATGAGTGATGTTGTGCTGACGCTTGAGGGCGTAGAAAAGTTTTATAACAAAGGCTTAGCCAATGAGATCTGCGTGCTGAGCGGCGCAGATTTGGCGCTAAAACCGGGTGAGTTGGTGGCGCTTGTGGCGCCGTCAGGGGCAGGCAAATCGACGCTTCTGCACATCGCAGGATTGTTGGATGAAGCGGACAGCGGTTCCGTTGATATTGACGGGAAAACCTTGAGTGGGAAGTCGGATCGACGGCGCACCAGAGCGCGGCGGGAGGACATTGGGTTTGTCTACCAGTTCCACCATTTGTTACCGGAGTTCAGTGCCTTAGAGAACATCGCGCTGCCACAGATGGCCAATGGGGTCAGCAAGTCGGACGCGGAGACACGGGGGCGGGAACTCCTGGAAACCGTTGGCGTGGCGCATCGGGCGAAACACCGGCCGGCGGAGCTGTCCGGGGGCGAGCAGCAGCGGGTGGCGTTTTGTCGGGCTTTGGCCAATAAGCCCCGGATTTTATTGGCAGATGAGCCAACAGGGAACCTTGATCCGGCAACCAGTGATCAAGTGTTTGATGCGCTGATGAAGCTGGTGCGCGAGACCGGATTGGCGGCGTTGGTGGCCACGCACAATATGGAGCTGGCGGCGCGGATGGACCGTGTGGTGCGGCTTGAAAACGGGGTTTTGGTGGACGGCTAACCATCGCCTGTTGCGGGAGTGGTTAACGGACAAAAAGCCAAAAAAATCACGTCGGTATTACGTCGGTAACACGACCGTTTTGCGGAGGTGGTCCTGTTGTGCTGCCGGCCGCTTGTAAACACAACGTGCGTTGCGCGATCAGCTGTCTCAGCGGCGCATCAGGGACCACAAACGCAAAACGCGGCCCTCCGAAGAGAACCGCGTTTCAAATGTCTTGATCGGGTGGCTTATGCCAGCGCGATGTTGGACGCGGATTCGCGACCGTCGCGACCTGCTTCGATGTCGAAGGTCACTTTTTGGTTGTCAGCCAGACCAGTCAGGCCGGAGCGCTCAAGCGCGGAAATGTGTACGAACACGTCCTTGCTGCCGCCGTCTGGTGCGATGAAGCCGAAGCCTTTAGTAGTGTTGAACCATTTTACGGTGCCAGTAGCCATTCCGTAGTCTCCTAAAATAATCTGCCCGCACGATTGCGGCAGCGTGGCGATGTCGGTCTGTATCGAGAGACTGAACGCCGTTTGAAGGGAGACAGTGGTCGAAATAGAAAAACGTTTGCGAGGGCTACATAAGAGGCTGTTGCCCAGTATACAAGAGAAAGCTTCAAAACAATTATTGGGAAGATGCTGCAAAAGGTCGGGGATCGGCAAAAATTGGCGCATGGTCCGCCTAGATGAGCCGCGATGGCCTGCATTGGTTTACCAGACATCCGGATTGTTCAGTGCAGGGACACAAGTGGGCTTGCCTTGGAGCGGAGTGAGCGGCTCAGTTGTAAGGGACTGAGCAATCCAGCCATGGGGAAAGCTGAGCGGCAGAGGCGGGGTGGCCATGTCTTCGCCAATTGGCGAAAAGCCGGTTTTTCCGTAAAATACGGGGCTTCCGTAGGTGATGGCGATGTCCGCGCCTGTGTTGCGCAGCACATTCAGGGCGTGGGTGATGAGCGCTTGGCCGATGCCTTCGCCGTGGCGCGTGGTGGCAACCGCCATTGGAGACAGCAGGACCACGGTGCGCGGATCTCCGGCGTAGCGCAGCGGTGAGAACAGTACCGCGCCAACAAGCGTGCCATTGTCGGTGGCGGTGAACACCCGTGTGCCGTCATCTTGCCGGTCCCGCAGCATCTGATCCACCATGGCGCCAATGAGCGTGCCTTCTGTTTCGCCTTCGGAGGTGGTGAAGGTGATGGTGAAAAGCGCTGTAATCGCTTGAGCGTTGGGTGCGAGGTCTTCGGCGTAGTGCATGGCGGAGCTCTCTCTGAAGAACAGGTTTGAGTTGTGTCACGTGCTATGATCCGGATCAAGGCATGTCCCGGGTGGGTGTGGCAGGCTGCTGACGTGGGGGCGTGCAATGCAGATCAATGGTCTGCTGTAGCTGAGGAGAATGGTGTGATGAAAATCGGACTATATGCGCTGGCGGTCACATTGGTGGCGGGGGCCAGTTTTGCGGAGAATGTGGAAGAGGGTGCGGCGCTGTATATGAAGCACTGCGCGACCTGCCATGGCATTGATATGGATGGCAACGGGCCGATGGCGGGCGTGTTGATGATCAAGCCGGACAACTTGTTGACTTTGAGCAGTGGCAATAGCGGGGAGTTTCCCTTGGTGCGGGTGATCAAGCGCATTGACGGGCGGGATCCGCTGGTGAGCCATGGCAGCCCGATGCCGGTGTATGGCGATTTCTTTGAGGGTGTGGATGTGGCGCTGAAAGCCCCCACGGGCCAGCCGATTATGACCTCGCAGCCGGTGGTGGCGCTGGTGGCGTATTTGCAGAGTGTGCAGCAGTAAAGGTTAAAGGCTCATCGCCAGAACGCGGCTGATCTCGGTCAGGGAGCGGCCGGATTGATCCATCCAGATGTTGAAGGCCTCTTGCACCTTTTTCATCGCGCCTTTGGAGGTGGGTTGTTTGTCGATTACACCTTCGGCGATCAGGCGGGCGACCACATCGCGGGACAGAATGAAGCTGTCTTTGCCCAAGAACCGCAAGGCATACTGACCGGTGGCACCGCCAATGCGGGAGCCGCCTTTTTTCATAAATTCCAGCTGGTTGACGTAGTCGGAGCTGGACCAACCGCCGAGCACTTTGCCTGCGCCGCCGTCTTCACGCAGGGATTGGATGAAGTGGGCGTTTTCCAGAACGGTGCGGATTTTGGGGCCGTTGCGCACAATGGCGGTGTTGGACATCAGGCTGTCCATATCCTCATCATGCATAAAGGCGCAGCGATCTACATCAAAGCCGTGAAAAGCCTCTTCAAAGCCGTCCCATTTGTTTTCGATGACCTGCCAATTGAAGCCCGCCTGAAAGACACCTTTGGTGAATTGCGCAAGCCAGCGTTGCTCGGGGATTTGCGCGAGGTCTGCGGCGGATTTGGGTTTGCTGAGCAAAGCTTCGAGCACGTCGGCACCGCCTTTGCGCTCTGCAGAAATGGCGAAGAGGTCGGCGAAGTGGCGCATGGTGGTGGTTCCTAGAACTAATTTTGTCACCGTCGATTATTCTGTCGCAACTCCACAATTACCAGCGCCAAATTCTGGTTAGTGTGGAGTACTCTGACGGCCTTGAAAACAGTGAGGTGAATGACTAAACCTATAGTATGACACAACCCACGCGCGTACTGATTGACCGTCTTCTTGGTGGTGTCTCCCTAAGGAATGTCCAAGGTGTAAGGACCGCATGGGGCGACCTTTTGGGGGAAGGGACGGTTGCCGTTCCAGCCGTGCTTGACAGGTTGGATTCTACCGCGTGGCAGCGTAAACCCGTTGGGCCAAGCTCGCGCTACCTCGCTATTTTGTTGGCACTATTGCATGAATTGGACGAGGTCGCATTCAAGCGAGAGATCCAAAGGCTCAAAAAGGAGCCATTGCATTCGATGCATCGGCATACCGTTGACGTCATGTCCAAACGCAAAGGTGATCGTGTCTACGGCACCGTCAGCGAAGGTGTTCCAGTTTACATTGCTGACGATGTGGATCAATCGGAGATGGTATACTGCTACCTTCAGCGATGGAGCTGCACGCCTGATCTTGCGATCTCAAGCGTTACGCGTATCGATGTTATCGCTTTGACGGACGAGATGGATTATCTGGGGCTGTACCTTCTCTATTTTGACGGCATTGTGCTGACTTGGCAGAACGGTAACCTCTCCTATTTGCGGCGTTGGTGGCGCAAGTTTCAAACTGAGCTGACCTTTTACCATGAGGTTGGCCATCATTTTCATCAGCATTCTGTAGGCGGCCAAGTTAAAGAGCAGGAAAAGGAGGCGGATGATTACAAGCGGCTTATGTACCGGAGTGCGCATCCCGTGTTTGTTCCCATGGTGCGCGTTTTGTTTGCGCCGGTGTTTTGGGGGATGAAAATCCGCAAGAGGATCAAACGAGAGGGGGGTGCAACGAAAGCCTAGTGTCGCGGTGCCTCTGCACGTCACAAATCCTTGCTAGCTGTGAAGGGTGTGCTGTGCCAACGAAACCAACGCCTGCGCACGAACCGAGGGGCTAGGAAGCGAAGCGCCCGCCCCGTGGGGGCGGTTCGGGCGCTGCCAAATCGGAGATTTGACAACTCTGGCTAACTATTAGGTGAACTGACTTTCGTAAGTTTTCCAGTGGTTCGGAAAGACCGCTTCGTATTGTCCTGACGGAATGCCCAGAGCATCGACGCGCAGTTCGACCTCGCTGCCAAAGTCAATTGCCATAAGCACTGCGTCTTGGGCGTCGATTTCAAGTCCCGCGGATGTAAATATTCGTAATCCGCTCCAGCGCTTTATGGCTGGGTCACCGTCATCATGCGGCAAGTTGCCTTTGGCAAACTGGTCAAAATGTTCAGACGGCGTGACAACACCTTCGACACATCCCATTGGTGGATCGCCACTTTCCAGTTTTGATGTGCCGAGCAGGATATCGTTAAATCTTATTTCAAACATGCTGTAGCTTAAGCGCTTGGGGGGCGGCGGAACAAGGTGCTGAAACCTGCGAATTCCACGCTCATTTAATCCCCCAAGCCCCCCATCTTTACCTCCCCTTAACTCAAAAAACCTTAGGTGGCCTTGCAGCCCCTCAAACCCATGACTAAGACTCTGTTGGTAGGGTCCGACGGGCGGGCCGCAGAGCGATCAACAGGCAGGCGATATGAACGACCCTTTTGAAACCTATATGAATACCCTTGTGCCCATGGTTGTCGAACAGACCAGCCGCGGCGAACGCGCGTATGATATTTTCTCGCGCCTGCTCAAAGAGCGCATCATTTTCCTCAACGGTCCGGTGCATGACGGCATGTCGTCCCTGATCGTGGCGCAGCTTTTGCACCTTGAGGCGGAAAACCCGTCCAAAGAGATCAGCATGTACATCAACAGCCCTGGTGGCGTGGTGACCTCTGGTCTGTCGATCTACGACACCATGCAGTACATCAAGCCGAAGGTGAGCACGCTGGTGATTGGTCAAGCGGCCTCGATGGGCTCGCTGCTGTTGACTGCGGGTGAGGCTGGTATGCGCTTCTCGCTGCCAAACTCCCGTGTGATGGTGCACCAGCCGTCCGGTGGCTATCAGGGGCAGGCAACGGACATCATGATCCACGCCGAAGAGACGCTGAAGCTGAAGCGGCGCCTCAATGAGATTTACGTCAAGCACACCGGCCGCACCTATGAAGAGGTGGAGCAGGGGCTTGAGCGCGACAACTTTATGTCCGCAGAAGACGCCAAAGAGTGGGGTTTGATCGACGAGATTGTCGAAAATCGCGCCAAAGGTGACGACGAAGAAAGCTAACTATTGGGTGCCCGGTGGCGCAAACACGCTGCCGGGCACTTTCGCATTGTGCCCACTTTGACGCTGGCCTAAGCTGGTTGAAACGTGGGTAGCCCTCTCCAAATGGGGGCAAGATTTGGCCTGAAAGGTACGACATGTCGAACACGTCCGGTGGTGACAGCAAGAACACGCTTTACTGCAGCTTCTGCGGAAAAAGCCAGCACGAGGTGCGCAAGCTGATTGCGGGCCCAACAGTCTTCATCTGTGATGAATGCGTTGAGTTGTGCATGGACATCATCCGCGAAGAGACCAAGGCCAGCGGGCTGAAGTCCAGCGAAGGCGTGCCAACACCGCGTGAGATTTGTGACGTGCTGGACGACTATGTGATTGGTCAGGCGACCGCGAAACGCGTGCTGTCTGTGGCGGTGCACAACCACTACAAACGTTTGAACCATGCGGCAAAAACCGGCGATATCGAGCTGGCAAAATCCAACATCTTGTTGATGGGGCCAACCGGTTGCGGCAAAACCTTGCTGGCACAGACATTGGCGCGGATTTTGGATGTGCCGTTCACGATGGCGGATGCGACTACACTGACCGAGGCTGGGTATGTGGGTGAGGATGTGGAGAACATCATCCTCAAGCTGTTGCAGGCGTCTGAGTACAACGTGGAGCGCGCGCAGCGTGGCATCGTCTATATCGACGAAGTTGATAAGATCACCCGCAAGTCTGAGAACCCGTCGATCACCCGTGATGTGTCCGGCGAAGGGGTACAGCAGGCGCTGCTGAAGTTGATGGAAGGCACTGTGGCTTCTGTTCCGCCACAAGGTGGCCGGAAACATCCGCAGCAGGAATTCCTGCAGGTCGACACCACCAACATCCTGTTTGTCTGTGGTGGCGCGTTTGCCGGTCTGGACAAAATCATCGCCGCCCGTGGCAAAGGCTCTGCGATGGGCTTTGGCGCGGATGTGCGTGACAATGATGAGCGTGGTGTAGGCGAGATTTTCCAGGACCTGGAGCCGGAAGATCTGTTGAAATTTGGTCTGATCCCGGAATTTGTCGGTCGCCTGCCAGTTCTGGCAACGCTGGAAGATCTGGACGCGGATGCGTTGGTGATCATCCTGACACAGCCGAAAAACGCGCTGGTGAAACAGTACCAGCGTCTGTTTGAGCTGGAAGACACGCAGTTGACGTTTACCGATGATGCGCTGAACGCCATTGCCAAACGCGCAATTGAACGCAAGACCGGTGCCCGCGGTCTGCGCTCCATTCTGGAAGAGATCCTGCTCAACACCATGTTTGAGCTGCCGGGTCAGGACAGCGTGACCGAGGTTGTGGTGAATGAGGAAGCGGCCACCGGTCAGGCGGCCCCGTTGATGATCCACGGCGAAAGCGAGAAAGAACCTGCTGAGGCGGGGTGACTTTTGCGGAAACGCTGAGAGAGTTTAGAAAGGCGTCCCGGTGGGGCGCCTTTTTTGTTTGGTGGGGTAATGTCCGCTGAGCGGGACAAAGTGAGCTTTTGCTGCGGCTGCGCCAATGTCCGGTTCCCGACATTCAGGGAAGGTCAACCAACAGAGAACAGTCGTTCAAATTCCGTGGTTCCGTTTGCCGAGAATGAAATCACGCGCGTTTTCTGATCGCGCCTGGCCCACGACAGGCCTTCAAATCGGCTAAGGAATGCACGGCCAAGGCTACCCGCCAGATGTGACCTGCGCTCACTCCAGTCCAGACATTCCCGGCAAAGCGGTGATTTATTTTTGCGTAGTTCAGCTAGGTCAATTCCAAGTTCTGTTACAAATGCTTGGCCGGAACGCGTTAGATTGAGGTCGTCACCGTCAAGGGATAGATGGCCCTGCGCAATCAGGCTGTCGAACATTTGCGTGCCCATATCACCGGCAAGATGGTTGTAGCAGACGCGCGCCTGTCGCAATGCGGCGTCTTTTGGCCCGGTGCGTTTGCGAAGACGGCCCGATCCCGCCGCTAAACCCATCAAGCCTTCCAGAACATGCGCAACGTCGTCATTTGCGAGAGAAAAATATTTGTGTCGACCTTGTTTGCGAGGGCGCAGCAAACCGCCGCCATCAAGCTTCGACAGGTGAGAGCTGGCTGTCTGAATTGTAACGCCTGCTTCCTCTGCTAATTCGCTCACGGTCAGGGCTTTCCCGCTCATGAGCGCGGTCAGCATGTTGGCGCGGGCGGGATCACCGATCAGCGCGGCGACATGTGCAATATCAGGACCTTCTTTCATAGTTCGACCTTAATCGAAGCATTCGCTCGTCGCAATCAGGTAGACCGGAGAAAATACACTGAGAGGACCCCACAATGTTGACCTGTATCATTCGCTATCAAATCGACCCCACCAAGAAGGCGCAGTTTGAAGAATATTCCCGCAACTGGGGGCAGGCGATCCCGCGCTGTGGCGCGGATCTGATCGGCTATTATGCGCCCCATGAAGGGTCTTCGACGCTGGCCTACGGGATCTACAATGTGAAAAGCCTCGCAGACTATGAAGCCTATCGGTCGCGATTGTCAGCGGACCCACTGGGCCGTGATAACTATGAGTTCGCCCAGAAAGAGAAATTCCTTCTGCGTGAAGACAGGACATTCCTAAAGCGCGCTTCTGCGCCACACAGTCCAGGTATCAAAACATGATCGCGGTCATCTTTGAGGTCGAACCGGCGGAAGGGCGTAAGGGGGAATATCTCGACATCGCGTCCGAGATGCGTCCGATGCTGGATCAGATCGAGGGGTTCATCTCGGTTGAACGGTTCCAGAGCCTGACTGACCCGCGTAAAATCCTGTCTCTGTCATTCTTCGAGGATGATGCAGCAATCGCCCGCTGGCGTAATCTGAATGACCATCGCGGGGCGCAGGCAAAGGGTCGGGCTGCTGTGTTTGACGACTACCGCCTTCGCATCGCCAGCGTCATTCGTGACTACGGCATGTTCGACCGCGAGCAGGCCCCGTCCGACAGTCGCAAAGCGCACACGGAATGAGTGCAGGGACCCGGTAGCCGCCGTTCCTGCATTGCACAGCATTGGTGTGTCTGGGCTCGTACCCGACTTTCGTCGCAGGTATCAATGGTTGGGGGCTTAGTTTGACACCACCGTGCACGATCCGAGAGGCTAGGACGCGAGGCGCCCGCGTTTTGCCGGAGGCAAACCTCCGGTTTGGCGGGGGCGGTTCACCTCTCGGGAGCTTGCTGCGCAAGCCCCTGACGGCCAGTGGGGCGCTGCCAAATCTTTGATTTGGCATTAGGGTAGCTTCTCGGAACAGAATTAACCCAATGCAGGTGTCAGCAATTGAGACACAGACTGACGTGGAGCGCACTATGTCAGTCCACGCCTATTGCGCAGGCAACACGGCCTTCTGCACCGCATCGTCCCACCCAAGATAGTAGGTGCCTTCAAGTTGGATCACAGGGCGTGCCATCAGCTTTGGTTTGGCCGCGAGTTGATCTTCGGCTTCGGAGTGTTTTAACCAGTCGCTCAATCCCCGCCAGTCGTTTGTGGTGCGATCGACCAGTCGATCCCCAAACTCTGCGATCAACACCGCAAGCTCTGCTTCGCTGAGTGGGTCGGCGCGGACGTCTCTGAATTCGCACGCTACACCGGAATCCTCCAGCGCTTTGAGGGCCTTTTTGCAAATCGAACAAGTGCTTAATCCATAGACCAACATAGCGAAGACTCCTTTGGTTCTAGCTTGGCAATCTCCTACATAAAGTCCAACCACACAAGAGACCCGCTTATGGAAGGCGCTCGAGGAAGCGGGAAGCTCGCTCGGTGATGTGGTGCGAAGGCGAGAAAAAACCTTCAGAGGCGCGAGACAATGTCCGTGGTAGCTGCGAAGGCAGCTTTTGCCATCGAAGCATTGCCGCATTGGGATTGTCGTCAAACACTCAAAAAAATGGGCTGTAGAACTCCCCCTTTATCCGCTTTTGCTTGCAGGGCTCAGATGTGCAAGCGCCCTATCAAAAGGTCTTTCACACGGCAAAATTTGTTGGATGGCCTTTCGGGAGGTAGGGTGAGAGGCGAGCTCGCTGCGATGCGGGTGCAAAAAAGGATAAGTTTTATGATAAATTTTGAAAAACTTCCCAACTTTATATTCCGAACAGCCGCCCCGACGTTGGCATTGATGTTTGCGACAAGTGTGTCTGCGCAAGACAAGCCCCTGAACTTTTTGATGATTTGGGGCGATGACATTGGGTACTGGAATGTCAGCGCTTACAATCAAGGGATGATGGGCTACGAGACGCCAAATATCGATTCAATCGCGAAAGATGGTATGATTTTCACCCATGCCTATGGCGAACAATCCTGTACCGCCGGGCGCGCGGCCTTTGTCACCGGGCAAAGTGGGTTTCGTACCGGGTTGCTGAAGGTCGGGCTACCTGGTGCTGAAGAAGGCATGCGGCCCGAAGATCCAACCATCGCGGAATACATGAAGTCCAAGGGCTACATGACAGGTCAATATGGTAAGAACCATCTGGGTGATCGCGATGAGCACCTGCCCACAAATCACGGGTTTGACGAGTTTTTTGGCAATTTGTATCATTTGAATGCCGAAGAAGAACCGGAGAATGTTGATTACCCCAAAGGTGCGGAATTCCGTGAGAAATTTGGACCTCGTGGCGTTATCAAGTCTTCCGCCGATGGCTCGATAGAAGACACCGGGCCGCTGACAAGAAAGCGGATGGAAACCATCGATGAGGAAATCACCGCTGGCGCCCTAGATTTCATGGAGCGGGCAAATGAGCAGGAAAAGCCGTTTTTTCTGTGGTGGAATGCAACACGTATGCATGTGTTCACGCACCTGAAAGATGAAAGCCAGGGTGTGACCGGGCTAGGGGTGTATCCGGACGGTATGGTGGAGCATGACGGCCATGTTGGCCTGTTGTTGGCGAAACTCGAAGAGATGGGAATCGATGACAACACTGTCGTTATGTACACAACCGACAATGGGGCCGAGAAATTCACGTGGCCGGACGGTGGCACGGCTCCCTTCCGGGGGGAAAAGAATGACAATTGGGAGGGCGGTTACCGCGTTCCTTTGATTGTCAAATGGCCCGGTGTGATTGAGCCGGGAACGCGGTCCAGCGATATCATCAGTCATATGGACTGGTTTCCGACGATTGCTTCAGCCCTGGGTGACACAGACCTGAAAGAAAAATTGCTGGAAGGGCCACAATTTGGTGAAGACAACACCAAGGTGCATCTGGATGGTTATGACTTTTTGCCGCGCTGGAAAGGCGAGGCTGACGAAGGTCCGCGTCGCGAGTTTTTCTATTTCTCTGACACGGGTGATTTGGTGAACTTACGCTACAATCGGTGGAAAATTGTTTTTGCCGAACAACGCGCCCATGGCATGGATGTTTGGGAAAACCCCTTCACTTTCCTGCGTTTGCCTAAGATCTTTGATCTCTACTCAGATCCGTTTGAAATCGCAGATCATGAGTCGATCAATTACGGCACTTGGCGGTTTGAGCGGTTGTTCCTCCTTGTTCCGGCACAAGCCTTTGTTGGTGCTTTCTTAGAGACCTTCATAGAGTATCCACCGCGTCAAAAGCCCGGTAGTTTTTCGCTTGATGTGGTCCTGGAGAGCTTACAGCGCAATCAGGGCGGCTAATCAGAGCCAGCACTTCTTTTGAAGCAGTTAGGGCACCCCAAAAGCGGGGTGCCTTTTTCGTGGCTCTCACCCATTGACAGTTTGTCACCACCAGAGGATGTCTTAGCCATCCCATTTCAAGGAGCCTCCCCATGTCTGTACGTCACATTTCCACCGGATCGCCGTTTGAAGAAAAAATCGGGTATAGCCGCGCGGTTGTGGCGGATAGTTGGGTCTTTGTGGCGGGCACCACGGGGTATGACTACGCAACCATGACCATGCCTGAGGATGTGGCAGCGCAGTGTCGCAATACACTCGCCACCATTGGCAAAGCGCTCGAAGAAGCGGGAAGCTCGCTCGATGATGTGGTGCGGGTGAATTACATTCTGCCCAATGGCGACGACTTTGAGGCATGCTGGCCCGTGACCAGCGAGGTCTTTGCCAAGGCCAAGCCTGCGGCGACGATGATCATTGCCAACCTGATGGAAGCGGCGATGAAGATTGAGATCGAAGTGACCGCGCGGGTGTCCAAGTAAGGCTCTCCACATGACATCACATATTGCCACCGACCGCGCAGCCAACCGGCTGGGCGCTGTGTTCATGGTTGTCGCCATGGCGGGGTTTGCCGTGGAAGATGCTTTCTTGAAGGCGGCGGCGCGGAGTTTGCCGATTGCGCAGGTGATGGTGCTGTTTGGGGCCGGGGGCGCAATGGTGTTTGCGCTGTGGCTGCGGGCAAAATCGCAGCCGTTGGCCCCCAAAGAGGTGGCGTCACGCCCAATGCAGGTGCGGGTGGTTTTTGAAATTGTGGGACGGTTGTTTTTCACGCTGTCTCTGGCGTTGACGCCGTTGAGCTCCACCACAGTGATTTTGCAAGCCACGCCTTTGGTGGTGGTGGCTTTTGCCGCACTGGTGCTGGGCGAACAGGTGGGCTGGCGGCGCTGGTTGGCGATTGTGATTGGGCTGATTGGTGTGGTGCTTATTGTGCGCCCCGGTGGGGAGAGCTTTAGCTGGCTGTCACTGTTGGCGGTTGCAGGCATGTTGGGATTTGCCGGCCGCGATTTGGCCAGTCGGGCGGCGCCGGCAAGCCTGAGTACCGCTGTTTTGGGACTTTACGGGTTTCTGGCAATTGTGGTGGCCGGGGCCGCCTATGGCGTGATCTGGGAGCAGGTGCCGTTTCACACTCCGCCACCGAAAGCCTTGCTGGCTGTGGTGGGAGCGGTGGCCTGTGGGGTGTTTGCCTATAGCGCGTTGATGCGGGCGATGCGCACCGGGGAAGTGTCCGCGGTGACACCGTTCCGCTACAGTCGGTTGCTGTTTGGTGTGGCGTTGGGTGTGGTGGTGTTTGGCGAGCGGCTGGACAGTTGGATGCTGATTGGCAGCGCGTTGATTGTGCTGTCAGGGCTGGTGATCATGGTGCGTGGGCGGGCTGCCGCCAAAGGGTGATTGTATTCATGCCAAGTGCGCCGTTCCGCCACTGGACCTTTGAGCGTAAATGGTCCATATGGAGGAAGAATTTGCGGAGACTCCCATGGGCATTTTGAGCACAATCAACAATGTTTTGACTTGGTGGAACGGCGGCACGCTGAACACCAAGCTGTTTACGGCGCGCAAAGGCGTGAAAATGGGTGAAGACGACCAAGGTAATGTCTATTACCGCACGGCCAATGATTCCAAGCGCTGGGTGATGTTCAACGGTGAAGTTGAAGCAAGCCGGATCAGCGCCGATTGGCATGGCTGGTTGCATCGGACCTTTGATGAGGTGCCGTCTGAAAAGCCGTTGAAACACCAAGAGTGGGAAATTCCGCATCAGGAAAACGTGACCGGCACCGCGCTGGCCTATGCGCCTGCGGGCACTATCCGCGCGCATGGTAAAGCGCCGGTGGAACGGTCCGACTATGAGGCCTGGAGCCCCGAGTAAGCCTGATGTCTGCGGTTCGTACAGAGACTTTTGTTGGCGCTGCTGTTGTAGCGGCAGCTGCTGCCTTTCTGCTTTATAGTGCGCAGTTTGCCAGCGTCGGGCAGGGTGGTAGCGGTTATGGGCTTAATGCATCGTTCCGCTCTATCGAGGGCGTGAGTGTGGGCACCGATGTGCGGCTGGCTGGTGTGAAAATCGGCACCGTGACCGACATTCAACTTGATCCTCAGACCTTCCGTGCGCTGACCACGTTTAGCGTGCTGGACGGCATTGAACTGCCTGACGACAGCGCGGTGGTGGTGTCCTCCGAAGGCCTGCTTGGCGGGAACTTTGTCGAGATCCTGCCAGGTGGATCGCCGTTCAATTTTGAAGCCGGGGACGAGATAGAGGACACACAAAGTTCTGTGAGCCTGATCTCGCTGTTGTTGAAATTTGTGAGTGGTGGCGATGATGACTAAGCTGGCGACTTTAACTGCTGCGCTGTTGTTGCCGGTGATGGCGCAGGCGCAAGAGATTCAGATCGAAATGCTGGAGATCGAGCCGCTCAAATACGAGACGCTTCAAATTCCGCTGGGTGATGTGAAAAGCGAGAGCGTGGTGGCTGCCACGGTGGGCAAAGGCGCGTTGCTGCGGGGGCTGGACAAGCTGACCGGGCAGGTCGCGGATTTTGAACTCGACAATGGCTACTCGGTGAAATTTGGCACGTTGCGTGTGGATATGGCGCAATGTCGCCATCCAAGCGAGAATCCCAATGGCGACGCCTATGCGTTTATCTCGGTCTATGAAGATCAGGGCGAGGGCGCCAATGTGTTCCAAGGTTGGATGGTGGCATCTTCGCCGGCGCTAAGCGCGCTGGATCATGCGCGCTATGACGTTTGGGTGCTGCGGTGTACCGGCCTGGCTCAGGTGGACGCGCCAAGCAGTTCTGAGGGTGACGGCAACGAGTGAGCCGTGATGTCGGCGTCATGCCGGAGCGCCCATGTCAGCATCTTGTGATAATCTGCCCGTGGAATTTCGATTGCGCCCAAAGAGGACAGGTGATCGGTGATGAACTGTGTGTCAAACAGCGTAAATCCACATCGGCGCAGGTGCTCTATTAGATAAGCAAGTGCAATTTTGGACGCATCGGTTTTTCGTGAAAACATGCTCTCGCCAAAGAAGGCACCACCTAGGGTGACGCCGTAGACACCGCCAATGAGAGCAGTGCCGTCCCAGACTTCCAGCGAGTGTGCCTCTCCCCGCGCGTGCAGCGCCATGTAAAGCGTGTGGATTTGTTCGTTGATCCAGGTTTCGTCACGGTCCGCACACCCATTCACCACGCCCTCAAAATCACCGTTGAGCGTTACGGTATAACCGCCACGCCGGATGCGGCGGCGCAGGCTGCGGGAGATGTGGAAGCTGTCGAGAGGGAAAATACCGCGGCGGATCGGGTCCACCCAGAAGATGTCCGGGTCATCGCGGTTCTCGGACATGGGAAAAACACCCATGCCATAGGCGCGCATCAAAAGGTCTGGCGTGACCTCACTCATGATGCGCGCCCATTAGGGATCAGCCTTCGGCCATGTTGGCGTCGAGCCATTTTTCCAGCCAGTGAATGTTGTACTCACCGGTGTGGATGTCTTTTTCCTGAAGCAGGGCGTGGAACAGCGGTGTGGTGGTGTCGATGCCATCCACAATCAACTCCCCCAAGGCACGGTCCAAACGCGCCAAGGCTTCGGCGCGGTCGCGGCCGTGCACAATGAGCTTGCCAATCAGGCTGTCGTAGTAGGGCGGGATGGAATAGCCCTGATACAGCGCTGAATCCATCCGTACCCCAAGGCCACCAGGCGCATGATACGCCGTGATTTTGCCCGGGCAGGGGGCAAAGTTTGGCAGACGCTCAGCGTTGATGCGAACCTCAATGGAGTGGCCATTGATCTCCAGATCATCCTGACCAAAGGTCATGGATTCGCCGGCGGCCACAAGGATCTGCTCGCGCACCAGATCGACGCCAAAGATGGCTTCGGTCACCGGGTGTTCGACCTGAAGGCGGGTGTTCATTTCAATGAAATAGAACTCGCCGTTTTCATACAGAAATTCGATGGTGCCAGCGCCGATGTAGTTGATTTTGGCAACCGCATCCGCACAGACTTTACCAATTTTTGCGCGCTCTTCCGGGGTGATGGACGGGCCGGGGGCCTCCTCAAACACCTTCTGGTGACGCCGTTGCAGGGAGCAATCCCGTTCGCCGAGATGGACCGCTTTGCCTTTGCCGTCGCCAAAGACCTGGATTTCGATGTGGCGCGGTGTGGTGAGGTACTTCTCGATATAGACTTCGTCGTTGCCGAAGTTGGATTTGCCTTCGGCCCGTGCGGTCATAAAGGCGCTTTCCATGTCGGCCGCAGTGGCCGCCACTTTCATGCCGCGCCCGCCGCCACCTGCGGTGGCTTTGATGATAACCGGGTAGCCCATTTCTGCGCCGAGCTTCTTGGCTGCCGCCAGATCAGGAACGCCGCCTTCAGAGCCGGGCACGCAAGGCACGCCCAATTTGATCATCGTGTCTTTGGCGGTGATCTTGTCGCCCATGGTGCGGATGTGCTCCGCAGTGGGGCCGATGAAGGTCAGGCCGTGGTCTTCGATGATTTGCACAAAGCTGGCGTTTTCTGACAGGAAACCATAGCCCGGGTGGATCGCTTGCGCGCCGGTGACTTCGCAGGCGGCAATGATCGCCGCCACGTTCAGATAGCTTTCCGTGCCCGGAGCCGGGCCGATGCAGATGGCCTCATCCGCCATGCGTACGTGCATCGCATCAGCATCAGCGGTGGAGTGCACCGCCACCGATTTGATGCCCATTTCGCGGCACGCACGGATCACGCGCAGGGCGATCTCTCCGCGGTTTGCGATCAGGATTTTGTCAAACATTGGACCGCCTTACTCGATGATCGCCAGGGGTGCGCCGTATTCCACAGTGTCACCGTCGCCAACCAGAATGCGCTTCACGGTGCCGGATTTAGGCGCCGGGATGTGGTTCATGGTTTTCATGGCTTCCACGATCAGCAGTGTGTCGCCCTCGGACACGGTCTGGCCCACAGCCGCGAAGGCTGCGGCACCTGGTTCAGGTGACAGATACACTGTGCCAACCATAGGTGAGGTCACAGCGCCCGGGTGGCTGGCTGGATCGTCTTGGCTGGTTGCGGTTGCGGCGGCAGGTGCGGCGGCGGCCACAGGAGCTGCGGCGGCAGCTGGTGCGGCCATGGCGACAGGTGCAGCAGCAACCACTTGAGTCTGGCGGCTGACCCGCACATTCATGCTGTCATCTTCACCATATTCGCGCATCACTTCCAGCTCTGTCAGGTCGTTTTCCCGCAGCAGCTCTGCCAAAGCAGAGATGAAGGCCACATCAGAATCGTGATTTTGTTTGCTCATTTTACGTTTCTATCCCCTACGCGCTTAAGCGCTGTTGAGTCTTATTGGTTTCCCCTGCGGCGCTTATAGAGAAAAAGCTGCCCCTAGGAAAGCTGATCTGAGGTTCAGATGGGAGGAAATGGACGCGGTTTCCAGCCCTAAATGGGGCCTAAAGCGGCATTCCAGAGAGTTTGGCCACCAATTCCGCAAGTTTGCGAGCGCCAAACTTACGCAGCAGGCGGGCGCGGTACTCTTCGACGGTGCGATAAGACAGGCCAAGGTCGAGACCAATTTCTTTGGAGGTCATGCCGCGACAGGTCAGGATGGCAACTTCGCGTTCGCGTTGTGTGAGCTCCACCACGGGGCGGTCTTCTGAGAGGTCAGCAAAGGACCAAACGCTTTTCTGAAACGGATATTCCGGTGAGGTTGATTGTCCCCGCACGCGGCACCAGAACAGCGTGCCATCCATGCGTTGCATCACCCGTTCATCGCTATAGCGACCGGTGTTGCCCATGGTTGTGTAGACTTTTGCGCCCAGCTTCTGAAAATCTTCGTCGGAGGCGTAGAAATCGGCAATCGAGCGATTGGCGCAGGCCTCGGGCGTGGTGGCAAACATTTCGCCAAAGCGCAGGTTCACCCGCTGGATGATCCGGTTTTCAAGGATGCAAAGCCCAACAGGGGCGTGATCAAAGGCGAGAGCGTTTAGTTCCATGGGGCGCAGTGATGGCATAGGTGCGCAGGAAGGGGAAGGCGCAAAGAGAAACGACGCGCCACTGGGGCGCGCCGCTGTAAAGCGGTGTCTGAGAGTTACAGGCCGGAATTGAAGCGGTCGCGGGCGGCGCGGCCTTGGTCTGAATTTTCGAAACAGACCAGAAGGTTGTGGTTCGCCAGCGGTGACTTATGGAACACCAGTGCATCGGCGTGTTTGGCAAGGCGTGGCTCGGTGGCGAGCATGTGCTCAAACACGTTACGGTCAATCACGGCGGCGTCCATACGGCCAGCGGCAACCTTTTCGACGTTGGAGGCGTCGGTTGGGCCCGCGTCGACTTTCAGAGAGCCATCAGCAACCATGCCGTCAAAGCGGGCTTCATTGATGTATCCTTCGACAACGCCAATACGGTAGTTGGCCAAAGAGGCGTGGTCTGACCAGTCAAAAGCGTTGTCCTTGCGGTGGATAAAGCCCACTGGAGAGGTGCCAAAAGGTGCGGAGTAAATGCAGCGGTCGCCGCCTTTTTCAGCATCAGCGCCAGCGTCATAGTATTCTGGATACAGGCCAAGGTAATTCGGGTCCTTGGCGGCCAGATTCACCGCACGGTTCCAAGGGAAGACCTCGGCCACAACCTGATCGCCAGCAGCGGCAAAGGCGGCGATCACAGCGTCGGTGGAGGTCCCTGAGGCGTCAGCGTTTACGTAGGGCGGCCACTCCAAAGTGGTCAATTTAACCGTTTCGGCAGCGGCTGTGGTCGCAAGAACCGCAAGTGCGGCGGCAAAAAGCGTGGATTTTTGCATGGTGACTCCAAAAATTGAATGATCATTTAAGTTCCGGCGTCACCTGAGCATGAGAGTGCTAAAAAGCCGTTACCCTTTGCCAAGCGTGAGCAGACTTCAGGTCTTCTGGAACCTGCGGGGAAGAAAGCGTCATCACTGGCGAGAATTGCGGTGCTCTCGTCTTGCGGTGTGTCCACGCAGAGTTGGGTACCGCTCTCTAGAAACAAAATAGCCCCGCCAAATCTGGCGAGGCTATGCAATTTCACCTGTGCGTCGCGCTTAGGTGACGATGTTCGCCTCAGTTGCGGCGCGCAGCTCGTCCTCAGACACGCCATCGGCGCATTCGACGATTTTCAGGCCGCCTTCAACCACGTCGAGCACACCTAGGTTGGTGATGATGCGGTCCACCACGCCTTTGCCGGTCAGGGGTAGGGTGCATTCCTTGAGCACCTTGGAGACGCCGTGTTTGTTGGCGTGATCCATCACAACCACCACGCGGCCCACGCCGGCCACCAGATCCATCGCGCCGCCCATGCCTTTGACAAGCTTGCCGGGGATCATCCAGTTGGCCAGATCGCCATTTTCCGCCACTTCCATGGCACCGAGGATGGCCATGGCAATTTTGCCGCCGCGGATCATCGCGAAGCTTTGCGCAGAGTCAAAATACGCGGTCTGGGGCAGTTCGGTGATGGTCTGCTTGCCGGCGTTGATCAGGTCTGCGTCCTCATCGCCTTCGATGGGGAAGGGGCCCATTCCCAACATGCCGTTTTCCGACTGCAGCGTGACTTCGACGCCTTCGGGGATGTGGTTGGAAACCAGCGTCGGGATGCCGATGCCGAGGTTCACATACCAGCCGTCTTGCAGTTCTTGTGCGGCGCGTGCCGCCATTTGATTGCGATCCCAAGCCATGATTATGCCTCCTCGCGCGGGCGCACGGTGCGCTGTTCGATACGTTTTTCGTGATCACCTTGGATGATGCGGTGCACGTAGATGCCGGGCAGATGGATGCTGTCGGGATCAAGCGAGCCGGTGGGCACGATCTCTTCAACCTCAACAATGCAGATCTTGCCGCAGGTGGCCGCAGGTGCGTTGAAGTTGCGCGCGGTTTTGCGGAACACAAGGTTGCCGGTTTCATCGGCTTTCCAGGCTTTCACAATGGCCAGATCGGCAAACATGCCTTCTTCCATGATGTAGTCTTCCATGGCGCCATCGGGGCCGGTGGGGAACTGCTTTTCCAGCTTGCCTTCGGCAATCACGGTACCGACGCCGGTCTTGGTGAAGAAGCCAGGGATGCCCGCGCCGCCAGCGCGCATACGCTCAGCCAGAGTGCCCTGTGGGTTGAATTCCAGCTCCAGCTCTCCGGAGAGGTACTGGCGCATAAATTCTGCGTTTTCGCCCACGTAGGAGCTGATCATCTTTTTGACCTGTTTGGTCTGCAACAGGATGCCGATGCCAAAATCGTCCACACCTGCGTTGTTAGACGCGAAGGTCAGATCTTTGACGCCGCTGTCTTTGATTGCGTCGAGCAGAAGCTCGGGAATGCCGCAGAGGCCAAAGCCGCCTGAGGCAATGAACATGCCGTCGCTCAAAACGCCGTCCAGCGCCTCAGCGGCATTTGCATATACCTTTTTCATGGATGTCTCCCCTTATCCGGAAATTGGGGAGAGTAGTGACGGCGGGGCAGGGATGAGTCAACGCCAGCAGGGGGTGCCCGGTATTACTACGGGCGTTTGTGGGTAGTGGTGCGGGCGGGGCAGCGGTGCAGCACACCGAACTGACACTGCAACCACCCGCCGGTAGGTGACAGTGGATGTCACAGCATCGGCATTTTGAAGACAAGTCGTCTCAACAAACGGTGTTTTGTGGATCTGCGTGTCTTTTCCCAAGCCTTAGTTTCGCAGCAGATGAATACCCACCCATGCAAACCAGACAATGAAACCCAGGCCAAATATGGCGCCCGTGACTGGAGCAAGGGCTGGGAACAACGTGCTTAGTCCCGCAAAGCCAATTAGCATGCCGCATAAATTCATAGGCTTGGAAAACGCCTCGGTCCGCAAGGCCCCCCAACTCAGGATCAACACCCACAACCCTCCGGCAAGCTCATTGCCGCCGCCCAGCCCTTCTTCCACCGCGGTGAGGCTTTGCAGAAATGCGCCAGCTTGCACGGGGTCCGAGGCGTAGAGCGTGGAAACCGTGCCCAAAGTGATGTTTGAAAGCATGCCACTGGCCAAAACCAATCCCGCCCAAATCAACGCAAAAGATGTGGCCACTTGACTGAAGGCGGGCGCTTTTTGCTGCAGCCTGTCGTGAATGGCGAGGGCGAGGATGACCAATACAATGGCATTCAGAATCCATATTACCAGGTTCCAGATATACATGATGAACTGGTTTTCAGAGAGAAACCTGGCCTGCGCAACCATGTCTGTTCCGCCATAGCCCGCTGGCTCCAATACGCCCAGCAACAATCCAATTCCAAACAAATAGGTTCCGGCCGCGATCAGTCCGCAGACTCCACCAATTCTTTGAAAATTCATCACTATGGTTCCTTTTGTGTTGCCAGTGGACTTAGTTGCGTGACGCGCTTTGTAAATGGTCTTGGTGGCTGCAAGTTCCGGCTTCCCTTTTACTGCTTTGAACTGCGGTCGCAATGTGCAGCACGCCGCCATACGTGTGCTGCGCAGCGAAAGCCACTTTTGTTCGCAGAGCTGACGTATGTGATTGGACCGGAAAGCCCCCCAAAAAAGTCGGGAGCCTTTCTGAATGGATCACCGGCATGCGGCAATGGAGCAGTCAGCGCGCAATTGGTGACTGGCGAAAGAAAAGGCCCCGCTGAGGGGGCCTGATCCTTAGTCTTTTTTGGTTTTCTTGGCAGCGGCCTTCTTGGCTGGAGCCTTCTTTTTTGCCGCCGGTTTTTTCTTAGCGGCGGCTTTCTTTTTGGCGGGCTTTTTACCAGCTTTTTCGACGATCCACTCCATGGCCTGTTCCATGGTGACGTCTTTCACTTCGATCTCTTTCGGGATCGTGGCGTTGACTTTTTCCCATTTCACATAAGGGCCATAGCGGCCATCCATGATGTTGACCGGACCGCCGGCATCCGGGTGTTCGCCCAACTCGCGCAATGCTTTGGCGGCGGCGCGGCGGCCACGGCCCGGGTTGTTGCGCTTCTCGGTGATCATTTCCATGGCGCGGTTCATGCCGATTTCAAAGACATCCAAGGTCTCTTTGAGGTTGGCATAGACCGGTTTTTCCTCATCAGGCAGCTGGTGCATGATGTAGGGGCCAAACCGTCCCAGGTTGGAGGCAATGGCGCCGCCCTCGGGGTGCATGCCAATTTCGCGCGGCAAGGTCAGCAGGGTCACGGCCTGCTCCAATGTCACCTCTTCAGGGCCCCAACCGGGCAGGTACTCTTTGCCCTGTTTGGGTAGAGAGGAGCGTGGCGGCTTTTTGTTTTCCGGGGTGGCTTCGCCGCGTTGCACGTAGGGGCCAAAGCGGCCGGACTTCAGGTGGATTTCATCCCCTGCGTCCTCGCCCAGAACCTTTTCGTAACCCTCAGCGCCTTCGCCAGAGATCGGGCGGGTGTAATTGCACTCCGGGTAGTTGCCGCAGCCAACAAAGCCGCCAGTGCGGGAGGTTTTCAGGTGCAACTGGCCTGCGCCACATTTTGGGCAGACGCGCGGATCTGTGCCATCTTCGCGGGCTGGATAGAGCTGTGGCGCCAGCGCGGCGTCCAAGATGTCGAGCACCTCGGAGATGCGCAGGTCGCTGGTTTCGGCAATCGCGGCGTGGAAGTCTTTCCAGAAGCGCGACAGCACGTTTTTGTAGTTGCGATCTCCGGCGGAGACGTCATCGAGCTCTTCTTCGAGGTTGGCGGTGAACTCATAGCCAACATATTTGCGGAAGAAATTCACAAGGAAGATCGTCACGATCCGGCCTTTGTCCTCTGGGAACAGGCGGTTTTTTTCTTTGCGGACGTAGTCGCGGTCTTGGATGGTGGTGATCACCGACGCGTAGGTGGATGGGCGGCCGATGCCAAGCTCTTCCATACGTTTCACCAAGGTGGCCTCAGTGTAGCGAGGCGGCGGCTGGGTGAAGTGCTGTTCCGGGGAGACGGCGTTTTTGGCCATGGCTTCGCCCTGCATGATTTGTGGCAGGCGCTTGCCGTCCTCGTCATCCACAACCTGATCGTCGCGGCCTTCTTCGTAGACGCGCATAAAGCCGTCAAACATCACGACCTGACCGGTGGCGCGCAGCTCGATTTGTTGGTCACCGGAGGCGATGTCTACGGTGGTGCGCTCCATGCGGGCGCCTTCCATCTGGCAGGCCAGCGTACGCTTCCAGATCAGGTCGTAAAGCTTGCGCTGATCGTCCTCAGACACCTTCAGATCGGCTGGCTTGCGCATCATATCCGTGGGGCGGATACATTCGTGTGCTTCCTGCGCGTTTTTGGCTTTGTTCTTATAAATCCGAGGCTTGGCGGGCACATAGTCCTTGCCATAGAGCGTCTCAATGGCGTCGCGTGCGCTTTCTACAGCTTCCGGCGCCATGTCGATGCCGTCGGTCCGCATATAAGTGATGTAACCGGCCTCATAGAGGCGCTGCGCGGTGCTCATGCAGTGTTTGGCACCCATGCCAAACTTGCGGCTGGCTTCCTGCTGCAGGGTCGAGGTCATAAAGGGCGCGGACGGGTTACGCGACGCGGGCTTGGCCTCGACGCGCGCTACGGAGAGATCACGGCTTTGGATGGCTTGTACGGCCAGTTCAGCAGCAGTGGAGTTTTCCAGCGAGAACTTGTCGAGCTTCTCGCCGCCCAGCACGGTGAGGCGGGCCTCAAACTGTTGGTTGCGCGGGGTGGAGAGCTGGGCTTTCACCGACCAGTATTCGCGGGCGTTAAACGCCTCGATCTCGGTTTCACGCTCCACGATCAGGCGCAGGCAGACGGATTGCACACGACCAGCAGAGCGCGCACCGGGCAGTTTGCGCCACAGCACCGGGGAGAGGTTGAAACCAACGAGGTAGTCGAGCGCACGGCGAGCCAGATAAGCGTCCACCAGCGGTTGATCGACCTGACGCGGGTTTTTCATCGCCTCGGTGATGGCGGATTTGGTGATCGCGTTGAACACCACACGGGACACGTTGGTGTCTTTTTTGATGGCGCGCCGTTTGCGCAGCGCTTCTTCGAGGTGCCAGCTGATCGCTTCGCCTTCGCGATCGGGGTCGGTTGCGAGGATCAGTTCGTTGTCGTCTTTTAGCGCGTCTGCGATGGCTTTGACGTGGGGGCGAGAGGAATTGCCAATCTCCCATGTCATCTCAAAATCGTCGTCAGGATCAACCGAGCCGTTTTTGGCCGGCAGGTCGCGGATGTGGCCGTAAGAGGCCAATACCGTGTAGTCCGAGCCAAGGTATTTGTTAATTGTTTTGGCTTTGGCTGGGGATTCTACGACAACTACTGGCATTCATTTTCCTCTCGACTCGGCGCGAGCCTTATGGCGGCGAAAAATGTGGGGCGAAAGGGGGTATTGTCAATGCATAGCGGAATTCCGCGTGACAAAGAGCGCGGCGCATAGGGAGAAAGATGCGAATGAAGCAACTGATTTTGGCAGGGATTTTGGCGGTAGTCGCGGCGGGAAGTGCGCTGGCGCAGAGCTGGCAAGAGCCTGCGCGGGGCACGCAAACACGCAAAGATCTGATGAGTGCGATCCGCCCAATTGCGGAGTGGCGGCTTGGCGCGCCAGTCCAGTTTGTCGTCAAAGACCTGCGCGTGGCGGGTGACGTGGGCTACGGTCGGCTTTACGCACAACGTCCCGGAGGGGCAAAGATTGATTTGAACGCAACGCCAATCTCGCAGCGCATGGGAGGCGCGTTTTTTGAGGACTGGGAAGAGCCATTCATTGATGTGATGTACACAAAGTCCGGCAACATGTGGGTGGCGGTGGAATACACGCTTTCGGCCAGCGAGGCCTGGTGGGCGTCGCCGGAGTATTGTGCCGCGTTTGGCCCAGTGTTGACGGAGTGGTGTCACTAAGTATCTCGCATTTTAGGTTTTCGAGAGTAGCCCGCCAGCCAGGCGGGTGACCTTGCCTTCCATTTCGAGATCCAAGAGGGCGGGGGTGATTTCTGAGGATGACATCACCATGTCGCGCACCAGTTGGTCTTCGCTGACAGGCGAGGGGCCGAGGCGTTGCAGGATCTCATTGTGGAGGGCTGCGGTGTCACACAGGCTGCGACGCGGGCGGCTTGGGGACGGCTCTTTGGGGTGCGCTGTCACAGACGGAGCGCGCAAAGGGAGCGTGTTGAGCACGTCCAGGACATCCTCGGCGCCGCGTACCAGGCTTGCGCCGTCGCGGATCAGGATATTGGCCCCGGAGGCGCGGGCGTCAAACGGGTGTCCGGGCACTGCGCAAACATCACGACCTTGGTCGAGTGCCATGCGGGCTGTTAACAGACTGCCGGATTTGGAGGCCGCTTCAACCACAACCACAGCCCGCACAAGGCCGGAGATGATACGATTGCGGGCTGGGAAATGGCGCGCGCGGGGCTCCATATCTGGGCGTTGTTCTGAAACACACAGGCCTTGAGCGGCGATCTGCGCTGCAAGGTTGAGGTTTTTGGATGGATACGGCCGGGCGAGGCCACCTGCGTAGACAGCGATGGTGCCGGTTTCGAGCGAAGCCTCATGCGCGGTGGCGTCAATGCCACGGGCGAGTCCAGAGACAACGGTGAGACCCGCGGCGCCAAGGTCAGATGCAAGGCGTTTGGCCATGCGCAAGCCGAGAGAGGAAGCATTGCGCGCGCCAATGATGGCAACTGTTGGCGTGTTGAGATGGTTGGTGTCTCCGAGGCACCAAAGCATCGGCGGTGCGTCGGGGATTTCTTTGAGAAGCGCCGGGTAGTCGGCGTCTTCAAAGAAAAGAGGCCGTGCTCCAAGAGCACGGCCGTCATTCAGTTCGCGTTTTGCGTCGTCGATTGATGTTGGGGTGTACCGGGGCACGCCAGCAGTTCTTGCTATGTCGGGCAGGGCGTTTAGGGCCGCCTCCGCCGATCCATGCTCCCGCATCAATCTATGATATGTTGTTGGCCCGACACGTCGGGATCGCAAGAGGCGAAGCCGCGTCAATCGCGCTTCCTCCGTGGTGGGTGGGATTTGGGGGTGAGTGGAAGAAATTCGATCTTCGGTCATCCGCAACTCCGCCTGCTTGCATGACAAGTATTAATCTTTCAGTGGTTAACAGCACGTAAACCAAACAGGAAAAAATTGAGAATTGACCAAATAATACGAATTCCCCTCACATTTTAAACAGCTTCGCCTTAAGTGGCCGCGCCGCCAACCGTCAATCCGTCCATCAAAACAGTGGGTTGGCCAACCCCAACCGGCACCCATTGTCCGGCCTTGCCGCAGTTTCCCATGCCTGGATCAAGCGCCATATCGTTACCCAGACCTTTAATTTGGGTCATGGCGGTGGCTCCGTCGCCTATTAATGTGGCACCTTTTACCGGCGCGCCGACCTTGCCGTTCTGTACGCGGTAGGCCTCGGTACAAGAGAAAACAAACTTGCCATTAGTAATATCGACCTGTCCGCCGCCAAAGCCAACGGCGTAGATGCCATCTTTCAGAGACGCGACCAAATCGGCGGGATCAGCATCGCCACCTTCCATATAGGTGTTGGTCATACGCGGCATGGGGGCGTGGGCGTAGCTTTCGCGACGGCCATTGCCGGTAGGGGCGACGCCCATCAGGCGGGCATTCTGACGGTCCTGCATGTAGCCCACCAGGATACCGTCTTCGATCAGGGTGTTCTTGCCGGACGGTGTGCCTTCGTCATCCACGGTGATGGACCCACGACGATCCGCAATTGTGCCATCGTCGATCACGGTCACGCCTTTGGAGGCCACCTGCTGCCCAATCATGCCAGCAAATTTGGAGCTGCCTTTGCGGTTGAAGTCGCCCTCAAGGCCATGGCCAACGGCTTCGTGCAGCAGGATACCAGGCCAACCGGGGCCAAGCACCACTTCCATGGGACCAGCCGGGGCAGGGACAGCGGAGAGGTTTACTGTGGCCACACGCAGAGCCTCGCGGGTTTTGGCCTGCCAGTCAGCTGGGTCAAGCAGCCCGTCCAGACCCACGCGACCACCACCGCCCGCAGAGCCACTTTCGCGCCGGCCGTTTTCCTCTACAATCACCGATACATTCACGCGGGTCATGGGGCGGGTGTCTGTTACCACCTGACCATCAGGGCGCAGGATGACAATTTCTTGGTGGGAGGCTGCCAATGTGGCGGAGACTTGCACCACGCGGGGATCAAGATCTCGTGCGAAGGTGTCAATGTCACGCAGGGTTTCGATCTTAACCGGGAAGTCGATGCCACCAATCGGATCCGCGTCGGTATAAAGTTTGCGGTTGGTTGGTTTTGGCCCCTCCGCCAGCGTGCCACCGCCATTGCCTACGGCCAGACGGGCGGTGTCCACCGCGCGTTTGATGGCGGCTTCGCTGATCTCGGAAGAATGGGCGTAGCCTGCAACCTCGCCATTCACCGCGCGCAGGCCGAATCCTTCGGCGGCGTCGTAGCTGGCGGTCTTGATCCGCCCGTCATCAAACACCAAAGCCTCCGAACTGCGGCGTTCAAAAAACAGTTCACCGTCATCTGCACCCGTGGTCGCAGCGCGTAAATGTCGCAGGGAAGTGCCCTCATCTATTGCATTTTCAAAGGGTTGGAAGCGGGTTTGGGTCATGTGCGGTCAGCCTCTAAATTTGATCTAAATCAAAAAAGCGTCCGTTTGACGCAAGCTTCGATCTTTATCTACGGGAGAGAATATGGTTTTTAGGCGCGAAGCAACAGCGGGATTCCGCCGAAAGGCGCTAGGGATTCTGTTCCACCAATAAGAACAACACCGCAACCGATCAGGGTGACATATGCGAATTCTCTCGACATTCCTGGGCCTTATGGCAGCAACACTTGCGGCGCCTGCCATTGCGCAGTCCGCCGAAATCATTGGTAAGCCTGAGCCTAAGGGCCTTGGCTTCCAGCCAGCGGCCACAGAACTGGCCCGTCAGATTCAGTCCCTCGATGGCCTGATCCTGGCAATCATCACCATCATCACGGTATTTGTGACTGGTTTGTTGATTTACTGCATGGTGCGTTTTAACCGCCGTACCAACCCAACGCCGGGCACATTCACCCACAACACGCCGCTGGAAATTGCATGGACCCTTGGTCCTATCCTGATTCTGGTGCTGATTGGGTCGTTCTCGCTGCCAGTTCTGTTCAACCAGCAGGAAATCCCGGAAGGCGAAGTGCACATCAAAGTCACCGGCTATCAGTGGTACTGGGGCTATGAGTACACCGACCACGAGTTTGCTTTTGACAGTTTCATGTTGGAAAAAGAGGAACTGGCGGCCAACGGTTACAATGCAGACGAATACCTGCTGGCGACCGACACCAAAGTGGTTGTGCCATTGGGCAAGACTGTCGTGATGGACGTGACCGGTGCGGACGTGATCCACAGCTGGACCATCCCCTCCTTTGGCGTGAAGCAGGATGCGGTCCCAGGCCGTATCGCGCAGCTTTGGTTCAAGGCTGAGAAAGAAGGTATCTTCTTTGGTCAATGTTCCGAGCTTTGCGGCAAGGACCACTCCTACATGCCAATCACTGTGCAAGTTGTGTCTGAGGCCGAGTACGCTACTTGGCTTAAAGGTGCGATCGAAGAGCACGCGGGCGACATGTCCACCCTGCCGGGTGTGACATTGGCCTCTGCAGACTAAGCGACAAATTTGGGTGCGCGGAGACCGCGCATCCTACAACGCCTGTAGGGTGTGCGCTGGGCGCGCACCTTAATTGGAGAAGACATGAGCGACGCAAGCATCAATACGCAAGCCAGAGCCAGTCATGGTGACGCAGAATTTGGCGATTACTTCGCCCTGCTAAAACCACGGGTGATGTCGCTGGTGGTGTTCACCGCCGCGGTGGGCCTGTTGGCGGCGCCGGGCTCTGTGCATCCGTTTGTGGCGTTCTGCGCGATACTGTTCATTGCGGTCGGCGGCGGTGCCTCCGGAGCTTTGAACATGTGGTATGATGCTGACATCGATCGGTTGATGAAACGCACCCAAAGCCGTCCAATTCCAGCTGGTAAAGTCACCGAAGGCGAAGCGCTGGCTGTTGGCGTGGCGCTGTCCGGGTTTGCAGTGGTGATGCTGGGCTTGGCCGCAAACTGGGTGGCGGCTGGCCTGCTGGCCTTCACAATTTTCTTCTATGTGGTGATCTACACCATGTGGCTCAAACGCTGGACCCCGCAGAACATCGTGATTGGTGGTGCGGCAGGGGCCTTCCCTCCGATGATCGGCTGGGCGGTTGTGACCGGCGGCATTTCGATTGAGAGCGTGCTGATGTTCACGTTGACCTTCATGTGGACTCCGCCACATTTCTGGGCGCTGTGCCTGTTTATGAAATCCGACTACAAAGACGCGGGCGTGCCGATGTTGCACGTGACCCATGGTCGCCGCGTGACCCGCAACCACATTCTGGTTTACACGCTGTTGCTTGCCATTGTTGCGATTGGCATGGCGTTCACCGGTGTGGGCGGCCCGATTTACCTGACCACCGCTTTGATCCTGAACGGCTTGTTTGTGGCCGGCGCGTTCTCTCTCTGGCGGCGTGATGAAGAGATTTCCGAAGCTGACGGCTACAAGCGTGAAAAAGCGTTCTTTGGTCTGTCGCTGATTTACCTGTTCCTGCATTTTGGTGCGATTTTGGCAGAGGCCACGTTGGCCCCCTATGGCATCGGAGGATGGTAAAGAGATGAGCTTT
This sequence comes from Shimia sagamensis, assembly GCF_900182745.1. GTDB lineage: Bacteria > Pseudomonadota > Alphaproteobacteria > Rhodobacterales > Rhodobacteraceae > Shimia > Shimia sagamensis. The sequence goes on from NZ_FXTY01000004.1 coordinate 83,125, forward strand.
CGTGAAGAACATGAACTGCACAAGCGCCGCTTTAGTCGCAACCTTGGAGTTGCGCTGGTATTGGTGAGCTTCATTGTGATTGTATTTGGTCTGACCGTGGTGAAAGTCACCCGCGGCGACTATGAACCGGAAAACGCCAGCATCCAGAGAGACCAGTAATGGCGATGGACCCGAAGAAAAAGACACTGATGCAAACAGTGAGCGTTGTCCTTGTGATGGGCGCGCTGGCGTGGGCATCGGTGCCGTTTTATGACTGGTTCTGCCGGGTGACCGGCTTTGGTGGCGTGACTGACGTGGCTGAAACCGGCAGCGACGTGATCCTGGATAAGACCATCAAGGTGCGGTTTGACGCCTCTATCGAGCGCGACATGGCATGGGAGTTCAAACCTCTGCAGCGCGAGATGGAGATCCGGATTGGTGAGACTGGTCTGGCATTTTACGAAGCCTACAACCCCACCAACCGTCCGATTGCCGGCACCGCGAGCTACAATGTGGCGCCCTATGATGCGGGTGGGTTTTTCACCAAGATCGATTGCTTCTGCTTTGAAGAGCAGGTGCTGCAACCCGGTGAACGGGTGACGATGCCGGTGAGCTTCTACGTGGATCCGGAAATCGTGGATGACCGGGACGCAAAATACATCAAGGTGATCACTTTGGGATACACCTTTTATGAAACCGACTTACCCGAAGAACTGGCGTCCTTGACGACAGTGGGTGAGTAAAAGCAAAACTAAAAGCAAGCCTTCCAACGAGGGAAATGGAAAACATGGCGCACGTAAAAGATCACGATTATCATATTTTGAACCCCTCTTGGTGGCCGTTCCTGGGCGCCGTTAGTGGTTTCATCATGCTGTTTGGCGCAGTGATGTGGATGCACGACAACGGTCCTTGGATGTTCCTTGTTGGCCTGGTTGGCGTTTTGTACGTCATGTTTGGCTGGTGGGCTGACGTCATCACGGAAAGCAATGTGGGCGATCACACACCGGTGGTGCAGATTGGCCTGCGCTACGGCTTCATCCTGTTTATCATGTCTGAAGTAATGTTCTTCTTGGCGTGGTTCTGGACCTTCTTCAAACACCGCATGTACCCAATGGATCCGGGTGGCAACAGCCCAGCTGTGGATGGTCCTTGGCCACCCGCTGGAATTGAAACATTTGATCCATGGCACCTGCCGCTGATCAACACGCTGATCCTGCTGTGTTCCGGCTGTGCCGCGACCTGGGCGCACCACGCGCTGGCACATGAAGACAACCGCAAAGACATGAAACACGGCCTGATCATCGCGGTTCTGCTGGGTGTGATCTTCACTGTGTTCCAAGCTTATGAATACAGCCACGCGGCGTTCAGCTTCTCCGGCAACATCTACGGCGCGTCCTTCTTCATGGCGACCGGTTTTCACGGTTTCCATGTGATCATTGGCACAATCTTCCTGTTTGTCTGCCTGTTGCGTCTGAACGCGGGTCACTTCACCAAAGAAAAGCACGTCGGTTTTGAAGCGGCTGCCTGGTACTGGCACTTTGTGGATGTGGTCTGGCTGTTCCTGTTTGCAGCGGTTTACATTTGGGGCCAGTAAGGCTGCGCGCTAAAGGTTGATCCTTTAGACCGGATACGATTAAAGCAAAGCGCGGCAGGTTCTGCCGCGCTTTTCCATTGAGAAGGATCCCTGCCTTGCGTCGACTGTTCTTGCCTCTGTTGTTTGGCATTCTGGGCACGGTGGTGCTGGTGTCGTTGGGCACCTGGCAGTTGCAGAGGCTGACGTGGAAAGAGGGCGTGATCGCGGAGATTGACGCACGGATTGCCAGCGCCCCTGTGGCGCTGCCTGATCCCATAGATGTTGAACGGGACAAGTACCTGCCTGTGACCGCATCTGGCACTATCACCGAAGAGGAAATTCACCTGTTGGCAAGCACCCGTGATGCGGGGGCTGTGTACCGGTTGGTGGCGGCCTTTGAGACAGACAGTGGCCGTCGGATCATGATTGATCGCGGTTGGATCAAAACCGCAGACAAGGATTCCGCCCGTCCCGCGCACGCTGTTAAGGTGGTTGGAAATCTGCATTGGCCGGATGAGCGGGACAGCTACACGCCGGCAAATGATGTGGACGGTAACATCTGGTTTGCGCGGGATGTGGATCAGATGGCTGAGGTGCTCTCTGCGGAGCCGGTGCTGCTGATTGTGCGGGAAGACACCGATAAGGGCGCAATTGTCACGCCATTGCCGATCGATACTGCCACCTTGCCCAACAATCACCTCGAATATGTCCTGACATGGTACGGACTGGCAATTGTCTGGGTGGCGATGACCCTGTATTACCTGCGCCGGATGCGCAAAACCAAAAAGGCCTGAGAGACGTGAAATATATTTCGACCCGTGGAAACGCCCCGGAGCTGAGCTTTGAAGAGGCCATGTTGACAGGTCTTGCACGTGATGGTGGCCTGTACGTTCCAGAGAGCATTCCGACGCTGTCTGCTGAAGAGATCGCTGGGCTGGCGGGCAAGTCGTACGAAGAGGCGGCGTTCATCGTGATGCGGCCATTTGTGGGCGATGCGTTCACGGACGAGGAGTTCAAAGGCATCATTGCGCGGGCCTATGCCAATTTCCGCCATGAGGCCCGTGCACCGTTGGTGCAATTGGCACCCAACCACCACCTTCTGGAGCTGTTTCACGGCCCGACGTTGGCGTTTAAAGATTTTGCGATGCAGTTGATTGGCCAGCTGTTTCAGTTCTCTCTGGCGCGGCGCAATGAGCGCGTGACGATTGTCGGTGCGACCTCCGGCGATACCGGCTCTGCAGCGATTGAGGCCTTCCGTGGCCTCAGCAATGTGGATGTGTTCATCCTGTTCCCACATGGTCGTGTGTCTGACATTCAGCGCAAGCAGATGACCACGCCCGAAGATGCCAACGTGCATGCGCTGGCGTTGGATGGTGATTTTGACGATTGCCAAGCCAAGCTCAAAGACATGTTCAACGATTTTGAGTTCCGCGATGGCGTCAAGCTGGCCGGCGTGAACTCGATCAACTGGGCGCGGGTGTTGGCGCAGGTGGTGTATTACTTTACGTCCGCTGTGTCCTTGGGCGCACCACATCGCAAGGTGAGCTTCACCGTGCCAACGGGCAACTTTGGCGACATTTTTGCAGGTTACATCGCCAAGAAGATGGGCCTGCCCATCGACCGCCTGGTGATTGCGACCAACCAAAATGACATTCTGCACCGTACCATGGAAACCGGCGCCTACACCAAAGAAGGCGTGACGCCGTCGATCAGCCCGTCAATGGACATTCAGGTCAGCTCCAACTTTGAGCGCGCGTTGTTTGATGCCTATGGGCGTGATGGCAATGCCGTGGCGCAGTTGATGGAAGAGCTCAACGATGGGGCGTTTGCCGTGTCGCAGGGTGCGATGGAAACGCTGCGCGAGCATTTTGACAGCGGTCGTGCCTCCGAGGAAGAAACCAACGCCACCATTGCCCATGAATTTACCTCGTGTGGAGAAGTTCTTTGCCCCCACTCAGCGGTTGGCGTAAAGGTCGCGAATGCCTATTTGGGCGAAGTGCCCATGGTCACTTTGGCAACGGCTCACCCGGCCAAGTTCCCGGATGCGGTTGAGGCCGCAATGGGCGCGCGGCCAGCACTGCCGCCTCACATGGCGGATATGATGGATAAAGACGAACGTGTAACCCGTGTTCCCAATGATTTGGGCGCATTGGAAGCGCTTATCAAGGAACGGATATCACAGCGTTGACAGTCAAACTGCACACACTCGCGAACGGGTTTCAGATCGCCACAGAACACATGCCAGGGCTTGAGAGCGCCTCGATTGGCATCTGGGTCAGCGCCGGTGGGCGTCATGAGCGCGCGCCGCAAAATGGCATTGCGCATTTCCTGGAGCATATGGCTTTCAAAGGCACCAAGCGCCGGAACGCGTTGGAGATTGCGGAAACCATCGAAGACGTTGGCGGCTATATCAACGCTTATACCAGTCGTGAGGTGACCGCCTATTACGCGCGGGTGCTCAAAGACGACGTGGCGTTGGCCTTGGATGTGGTGGGTGACATTGTATTGAACCCGATCTTTGATCCCAATGAGATCGAGATCGAACGCGGTGTGATCCTGCAGGAGATCGGCCAGGCGCTGGATACGCCGGACGATGTGGTGTTTGACTGGTTGCAGGAACGGGCCTACCCGGATCAGCCAATTGGACGCACCATTCTGGGCGAGGACGACCATGTGCGCCGCTTTGGGCGGGAGGATCTGTCTGCCTTTGTGGCTGAGCACTACCGCCCGGAACGTATGATCCTGTCGGCTGCAGGGGCGGTGGACCACGATGAAATTGTGCGCATGGCGGAAGAGATGTTTGGCCATCTGGAGCGTGGTCCGGTGATTGAGCTGGTGCCTGCGCATTTTGCCGGAGGCGAATACCGCACTGAAAAGGCGCTGGAACAGGCACATTTTGCAATTGGCTTTGAGAGTCCGGACTATTGCAGCCCGGATATTTACACAGCGCAGATTTATTCGAGCGCTTTGGGCGGCGGCATGTCGAGCCGTCTGTTCCAGGAAGTGCGCGAAAAGCGCGGGCTGTGTTATGCGATCTTTGCTCAGACCGGGGCGTATGCGGATACTGGCATGACAACGATCTACGCCGGGACGTCTGGTGAGCAGATTGGCGAGCTTGCCGAGATCACCATTGATGAGCTCAAGCGCGCGGCTGATGACATGAACCCGGTGGAGATTGCGCGGGCACGCACACAGATGAAGGCAGGGCTGTTGATGGGGCTGGAAAGCCCGTCGAGCCGTGCAGAACGTTTGGCGCGCATGCTGGCAATTTGGGGCCAAATTCCAACCTTGCCGGAAACCGTGGAACGTATTGATGGCGTCTCTGACGCAGATGTGCGCCGGCTTGCTGAGCAAATGGCCAGCCAAGCCCGCAGTGCAATGGCGCTTTATGGGCCAGTGTCTGCTGCCCCTTCACTTGAAGCATTGGAAGCGAGGCGTGCAGCCTAATGCTTCTGACTCGTCGAAAGGTTCGGATTGATACCGAGCGCATGACCTTGCGCCCGCCAGTCCATTCGGACTTTCGCGAGTGGGCGGAGTTGCGCTCTGCCAGTGCGGATTTTCTGATCCCCTGGGAGCCGGTCTGGGCCAGCTCTCATCTGAGTCGTAAGAGTTTCACCAACCGCGTTTACTGGGCACAGCGCTCGATCTCCAATGACACCGCGGTGCCCCTGTTTATGTTCCGCCGTACCGACAATGCGCTGGTCGGGGCTATTACGCTGGACAATATCCGGCGGGGGCCTGCGCAGGCCGGTACTTTGGGCTATTGGGTTGGGCAGCAATTTGCGCGTCAGGGCTTAATGAGCGAGGCCATAGAGGCGGTGGTGCATCATGCCTTCACGCGCTTAGATTTGAGCCGGATTGAAGCGGCCTGTTTGCCGGAAAACGTCGCCAGTCGCGGCGTGCTGGAAAACTCTGGTTTCAAATATGAAGGTGTCGCGCAGAGCTACCTTCAGATCAACGGGCGCTGGCGCACACATGTGCTTTATGCGGCGCTGCGCCATGATCGGCGGGGCCGTACCTTGGCGGGACAGGTTTAAGCTCCCCAAAAGTGTGAACGCCAGATCATGTGATTTCTGCTATCCTGTCGAGACCCGGGGGAGAGCAGAATGCGGTTTCTTGTGATTTTGTTTGTAATGCTGGCGAGCGCGGCAACGGCGCAGGATCGGCGGCCCAGTCATTGTATTGCTTTGGCACAGGTGCCGGGGATTGAATATCTGCATAAGGCGTCGTTTCGTGAACCGGTGGCGGAGCACGCGGTGCGGATCAGCTATATCAGCCATGCGTCATTCCTGATCCAGAGCCATGATGGCCTGAATGCGGTCACTGACTATACGGGGTTTCTTGGGGTGACCAATCTGGTGCCGGATGTGGTTACGATGAACCACGCACACACCACGCATTGGACCACCAACCCCGATCCAGCAATCCCGCATGTGTTGCCGGGGTGGGGCGGTTATGGGTTGGGAATTGAGCATCATCTGGATTTGGGATCGATGCTGGTGCGTAATGTCTCCACCGACATCCGCAGCTTTGGCGGCGTGGAGCAAAAGGGCAACTCGATCTTTGTGTTTGAGGTGGCGGGCCTGTGCATTGGCCATTTGGGGCATTTGCATCACGAGCCCAATGAGGCGCAATATGCAGCCTTGGGGCGGCTGGATGTGGTGATGGCAGCGGTGGACGGCGGGATGAGCCTTGATGTGCCCACCATGATGCGGGTGCTCAAGCGGCTCAAGGCGCAGGTGGTGATTCCGATGCATTGGTTTGAGGATTGGACGTTACGGGCGTTTTTGACCGGGATGTCAGACACATATCTTGTCGAGAACAGTGGTCGTTCCAGTCTGACAGTTAGTCTTCGCGACTTGCCGAAAACGCCCACGATCAAAGTTCTGATGCCGCGCTATCTGCAGGACCCGTAAAGGATTTTTCGTGGACCTTGCGGCGCGGTCCGCGTAAATCAGGCGCATGAGTTTACATGATGCCTCCCCCGAATTTGTCCAATCCCTTTCTGAACATCTGCCTGAGGGCACGTTGCGTGCGCCGGAACCGCGCTATCTGGAAGAACCGCGTGGGCGGTCTTTTGGCAATGGGGGCGTTGTGGCGCTGCCGCGTTCAGTGGATGAGGTGTCCACCATTGTTAAGGCGTGCAATGCGTCTGAGGTGCCAGTGGTGCCTTATGGTGGTGGCACCGGGCTTGTGGGTGGTCAAGTTGTGACCGACGGCGCCAAGCCGGTGATCTTGTCCCTGGAGCGGATGAACAAGGTGCGCGAAGTGCGGCCTTTGGAAAATGTGATGGTGGCTGAGGCCGGCGTGATCTTAAAAGATGTGCAGACGGCAGCGGAGGCGGCAAATCGATTGTTCCCCCTGTCCTTGGGCGCAGAAGGCACAGCCCGTATTGGCGGCAATCTGGCGACCAACGCCGGCGGCGTGAATGTGCTGCGCTATGGTAATGCGCGGGATTTGTGTCTGGGACTGGAGGCGGTGCTGCCCACCGGTGAGATTTGGCACGGGCTGACCCGGCTGCGTAAAGACAACACCGGCTATGATCTGCGCAACCTCTTGGTGGGGGCGGAAGGCACATTGGGTGTGATCACTGCGGCAACGTTGAAGCTGTTTGCCCGGCCCAAATCAGTGGCTACAGCCATCATGGTGGTGACAGACCCAGCCGCGGCGTTGCGCTTGCTGGCTTTGGCACGGGAGTGTGTGGACGAAGCAGTCTCTGCTTTTGAGTTGATGCACCGTCATGGCATGGATTTTGTGGCAGAAACGCTGCCCGATGTACGGCTGCCGTGTGACACGCCGCCGGAGTGGTCCGTGTTGATTGAAGTGGGCACCGGCTCGGGGGCGGAAAAACTGCTGGAAGACCTGTTTGGCCAAGCGCTTGAGGAAGGCTTGGTGGACGACGGATTGATTGCGCAAAGCGCACGTCAGCGGGATGACTTCTGGAACCTGCGCGAGCATATTCCGGTGGCGAACAAGGCTGTTGGCTCGGTGGCGAGCCACGACATTTCACTGCCGCTCGAGGCGCTGCCGGAATTTATTGCGGAGATGAGCGCTAAGATTGCCGCGCAATGCCCATTGCGGATCAACTGCTTTGGCCATCTTGGCGACGGCAATTTGCACTATAACCTGTTCCCTCCCAAGGGCCGCAGCCGGCATGACTTTGATGACATCCGGCACGGGCTGAGCACACAGATTTACGACCTCGTGCACCAATATGGTGGTTCCTTCAGTGCGGAGCACGGTGTGGGACGTTTGAAAGTTGTAGACTTGGAGACATATGGCGATCCAACGCGCCTGGCGGCGATGCGCGCCATCAAAACGGCGCTGGACCCTAAAGGTATCATGAACCCGGGCGCGGTGCTTGCGCCCTAGGTCTTCTCATTCTTCAAATATCCTGGGGAGTCGCCGGAGGCGACGGGGCAACGCCCCATTACAGCCCGTCGAACTCACAGAGCACAGAGACATCCATGCCCATGGACTCAAGTTTCTTGCGGCCGCCAAGCTCTGGCAGGTCGATGATGAAAGAACAGCTGATGATCTCGCCCCCCAAGCGCTCGATCAGCTTGATACCCGCTTCGGCCGTGCCGCCGGTGGCGAGAAGATCGTCGACCACAAGCACTTGTTCACCTGGCTGGATGGCGTCGTCGTGGATTTCGACAATCGCCTCGCCATATTCAAGCTTATAGTCCTGTGAGATGGTGGTGCCGGGCAGTTTTCCTTTTTTGCGGATGGGCACAAAACCTACGCTGAGCTGGTGGGCAATGGCGCCGCCAAGGATAAAGCCACGCGCTTCCAGACCCACAACTTTGTCGATGCGAGTGCCCGCGTAGGGGTGCAACATCTGGTCAATTGCCATGCGGAAGCCGCGCGGGTCGGCAAACAGCGTGGTGACATCGCGGAACATGATGCCCTCGTGCGGGAAATCAACAATGGTGCGAATGTAGTCTTTGACGTCGGCGCTTTTGGGCATCTTATGTTCCGGTGGTAAATTTCAGACGAAGCAGGTTTGGCGGATGCGGGCGTGTCGCGCAAGAGTGGAGTTTGTCGCGGTGTGACGACTTTGTTCTGGACGGGTGTGGGGTGCGGTCTGTAAGCACAGATTAGGATTGGGTAACAGCACGGGTGGGCGTCGCGTGGGATCAAAGAATGAAGCGCAGTCGGACGCAGCTGATAGCGTGGCCAAGTCCAAGAGCAAATCTAAGTCCAAGACAAAATCCAAGCACAAAAAAGACAGTCAGCTGGTGTTGCGGCTGGACAAAGAAGAGCGCGATGCCTTTGTCGACCTGTGTAAGGAACTGGACACCAGCGCTGCGCGTGAAATTCGCGGTTTCATTCGTAAATTTATGAAGAAAAACAGGCGTTAAGCGGCGCGCTTAAGAGTTGCGGTCAGCAGTCCCATCCCCATCAATGTGACGCCACCCAGGCGGGTCAAACCATGCATCACAGCTGGGCGTTCAATGCGGCTGCGCAAGCGATCTGCCAGCAGCGCATAGGCCAGGGCATTGAGCGCGGCGAGCGTGACAAAGGTGCTGATCAGGATGGCAAATTGCGGCAACATCGCTGTCGTTGGGTCAATGAACTGCGGTACAAAGGCGATAAAGAAGCCGATGCTTTTGGGGTTTAGGGCTGTGACGGCAGCAGCGTGACCAAACACGCCGCGCGCAGGCAGGTCGGCGGATTTGCTGATGTCGCCCAGGCTGGCGTGACCGGCGCTGCGCAGCATCTTGTAGCCGAGCCAGAGCAGGTACGCGGCGCCCACCCATTTGAGCACCATAAACGCGGTGGCGGAGGCCAGCACAAGGGCACCAAGCCCCAATAGGGACGCGGTCATGGCAATCAGATCACCAAGAGCGACACCCGCTGCGGTGGCGACGGCGACCTTGCGACCTTGGGTGAGCGCATAGCTTAGCACCAGCAGAATGGTGGGGCCGGGGATCAGCAAGAGCGCGAAAGAGGCGGCGACAAAGGTCAGCCAGAGATCGAGGGACATGAGAAAGGGCCTGCAAATGAATCAACAGGCCCTATCAAATAGGTGATATGGGATTTGGTCCAGTGGGAATTAGCCTGCAAGCACGCGACCGGCGACAGCATCGAGCTTGGCGATCATCGCAGGGTCGCGTTTGTCCGGAGCTGTCATGATGGCAAACTCCAAAGCCTTGTCGCAGCCGTGTTCACAGTCAGCACGCTTTGCGCCCAAGAGAGCAGGGAGGCCGCGTACGAGATTGCGGGCTTTTTCGGAGTTACCGGTCAATGTGTCAATGATTTCAGTGACATCAACTTCACCGTGCTCGGGGTGCCAGCTGTCATAGTCGGTGACCATCGCAACCGAGGCATAGCAAAGCTCAGCTTCGCGGGCCAGTTTGGCTTCGGGCATATTGGTCATGCCAATCACATCCGCCCCCCAGCTTTCGCGGTACATTTTGCTTTCCGCCAGCGTGGAGAACTGCGGGCCTTCCATCGCAAGGTAGGTGCCGCCCTTGTGCACCGTGATGCCAGCATCGGTGGCAGCTGTGAGGCAGGCGTCTGAGAGGCGCGGGCAGGTGGGATGGGCAACACTGACATGCGCAACAAGGCCGGGGCCAAAGAAAGATTTCTCACGCGCAAAGGTGCGGTCAATGAATTGATCCACAATGACAAAATCGCCCGGCGCCATGTCTTCGCGGAAGGAGCCTGTGGCAGACACTGAGATCACATCGGTCACGCCCAGACGTTTTAGCGCATCGATGTTGGCGCGGTAAGGCACAGAAGTGGGCGTGTGCACGTGGCCGCGGCCATGACGTGGCAGGAAGGCCATTTTCACGCCACCCAAACGGCCTGTGAGAATCTCGTCAGACGGAGTGCCAAAGGGGCTTTCCACTGCCTGCCATTTGGCGTCTTCCAAGCCGTCAATGTCATAGATGCCGGAGCCGCCAATCACGGCGATCATGGTTTCTTTGCTGGCCTCTGTCATGCCCGTCTCCCAGTGCAGTACTTTGGGCAAAGTCTTGGGCGCAAGAGGCGGGAATTGCAAGGTAAAGCCGGGTCAGTAACACATCTGTAATGCGTCGGTATCACCGAGGTGCAAAATGGGACCATCAGAAGGGCAATCGGGACACAGATCGGCCCAAGCGGCCATCACTATTGTTTGTTAAGGGCAAACCCGCTAGGGAGGCGCCAAGCGAACACTCCCAAATTTACGCAGGTACACTCATGAGACGCGCGGCGTTGGCCATGCTGGCCAAGAATATTTCTCCCCCCAACCTGTCCATTATGCAGGACGAGGGGTTCACACCCGGTCGGGTTAAGACTGAAGTTTTGTCTGGCCTGACCGTGGCATTGGCCTTGGTGCCCGAAGCGGTGGCCTTTGCCTTTGTGGCAGGTGTGCACCCGTTGGTGGGGCTTTACGCGGCCTTTTTGGTCGGCTTGATCACCGCGTTGATTGGTGGTCGTCCGGGTATGATCTCCGGTGCAACTGGTGCGTTGGCGGTGGTGATGGTGGCCTTGGTGGCGCAGCACGGGGTGGAATACCTGTTTGCGACTGTGATCTTGATGGGGGTTTTGCAGATTATTGCTGGCGCGTTGCATTGGGGCAAATTCATCCGTCTTGTGCCACATCCGGTGATGTTGGGCTTTGTGAACGGTCTGGCGATTGTGATTTTCCTGGCGCAGCTGACTCAATTTAAGGACCCAACAAACACAGAGGCATGGTTGCCGTGGGCTCAGTTGGTGATGATGTTGGGCCTTGTGGCGTTGACCATGGGTATTATTTGGGGGCTTCCTAAGCTGACCAAAGCCATTCCAGCGCCGCTGGCAGGCATTGGGATCACCGCGATCATCGTGATTGTATTTGGCATCAACGTGCCAACTGTGGGTGACATGGCCTCGATCAAAGGGGGCTTCCCAAGCTTCCACGTACCGTTTGGTTCTGGTGAGGGGATTTATCCACCTGCACTGTTGGCACCGTTCAACCTTGAAACCCTGTGGATCATCCTGCCATACGCGGTGATCCTGGCGGCAATTGGTCTGATCGAAAGCCTGCTGACACTGAACCTTGTGGGCGAGATGACCGGCAAGCGTGGTGGTGCATCCCAAGAGTGTATCGCGCAAGGTACGGCCAATGTTGTGACCGGGTTCTTCGGTGGCATGGGCGGCTGTGCGATGATTGGTCAGTCAATGATCAACGTGAAATCCGGTGGCCGTACGCGGATTGCTGGCATCGCGGCGGCGCTGTTCCTGTTGGCGTTTATCGTGGTGGCCAGCCCGCTGATTGAGCGTATCCCGCTGGCCGCGCTGGTGGGCGTGATGTTCATGGTGGTGATTGGCACGTTTGCCTGGAACAGCTTCCAGATCATGCGCCGCGTGCCCAAAATGGACGCCTTTGTGATTGTGCTGGTGACAGTTGTGACCGTGCTCGAAGACCTCGCGGTGGCGGTTGTGGTTGGTGTGATCGTGTCTGCGCTGGCCTATAGCTGGCAGAACGCGCGCCGTATTCATGCCAACACCCGTGAAAGCGAGAGTGATCCGGGTGCGAAGGTTTATGAGATCGAAGGGCCGCTGTTCTTTGGCTCCGCCGAAGGATTTGGCGAGCTGTTTGAGATCGAAAGTGACCCAGCGCATGTGATTGTGGACTTTGCCCGCTCGCGGGTGGTGGACCAGTCGGCGTTGCAGGCAATTGAGGCTCTGGCTGGCAAATATGAAGCCGCTGGCAAGCAGGTCGTGCTGCGTCACCTGAGCCGCGATTGTCATGAACTGCTGTCTAAAGCGGGCAACCTGATGGTCGATAGTGATGACGATCCGGAGTATGAGATCGCCGTGGACTATCCGGTGCGCACCGGGGTGTTTGGCGGCGGACACTGACCGCTGCGCCAAACGAGTAAGAAATGGGCTGGCCGAGAGGCTGGCCCTTTTTGTTTTGCGCAGCTTCAGGGCGGCGCCCTCCCGTGGGGAGGGGCGGGCGCGGCCCGGACGATGTCCGTGCCAAGGTGGGTCTTGTGTTTTGCGAAACGGAGTTGCAAGACGATGGGAGCCACTCTGGAGCGCACTTATGACCTTCCTTGCCATATTGATCGGGCTATTGCCTTCGTTCTTGCTTGTTGGGCTGGGTGGCGTGCTGCGCAAACGTTTGTCGGCCAATGCCTGGCAGGGGTTGGACAAGCTCAACTTTGAAATTCTGTTTCCGGCGCTGCTGTTTGTCGCCGCCAGTCAGCGGCCGTTGGAGATTGGCCAAGTGGTGGGCATTGCGCCTTTGGTCTGGGGGCTGTTGGCGGTGGGCTTGGTTGTGGGCTATGGCGCGCGGCGGTTTGGGCCAGAGCGGTTTTTGGATTTTGCCGGGGCGTGGCAGACCGCGTGGCGGTTCAACACGGCGCTGGCGTTTATTGCCATTGCCACCACGGATAAGGCGGATGCGGCTGTGATGGCGGTGGCGATTGGCATGGCGGTGCCGATGGCCAATGTGTTTGCGGTGAGTGCGTTGAGCCGAGGTGGCAGCTTTGGGCTGTGGGGCACGGTCAAAAAAGTGGCGCTCAATCCGTTTTTGATTGCCTCCTTGGGGGGCGTGTTGGTGGGGCTGTCAGGCTTGAGTGTTCCCGCGCCGGTGTTGGCGCCGCTGGAGATGTTGGCGGCGGCGGCGATCCCGATTGCCTTGATCTCGGTCGGGGCGACGATGAATTGGGGCGCTTTGGCCCGGCTGGATGCGTTTAGCGGGATAATCTGCGCCACCAAGTTGTTGGTGATGCCTGTGGCGGCGTTGGTGCTGGCTTTGGGACTGGGGCTGGAAAGCGGTGTGGCGGTGGTGCTGGTGATCTGGGCGGCCCTGCCCACGGCGAGTGCGGCGCATGTGTTGGCGTCGGGTTTTGGTGCGGATCGGGAGTTGTCCGCGACACTGGTGGCGCAGACAACGTTGTTGGGGGCGGTGAGCCTGCCGGTGTGGATCACACTGGCTGAGGTGGTGTTTTAGGACACTTTTAGCGCCGCAATATTCCCAGCCAAAATCGCGGGAATGCCGGCTTCGATCCTGTCCTGTGGCCAATCCCACCACGCGATTTGCAGAAGCTCGGCAATGGTGGCGTCATCAAAGCGTTTTTTCATCACGGTGCCGGGATTGCCAGTGACGATGCCATAAGGCGGCACCGTGCCGCGCACGACTGCGCCCGCGCCAATGATCGCCCCGTGGCCGATCTGAGCGCCGGGCAGCACCATCGCGCCGTAGCCAAGCCAGACATCGTGGCCCACCGAAGTGTCGCGTGTGTCAGGTTGGTAGCCTTCCGGCACGGTGTCGGTAAAGACCGGGAAGGGGTAACAGCTGAGCCCATCTGTCGCGTGATTTGCGGAGCTGGTGATGAAGCGCACACCGTGTGCGATCTGGCAGAACTTGCCGATGCTTAAAGTCTCTTGGCTAAAGTCAAAGAGAAAGGGCGCGAGATGGGATGCCCAGTTTTTGGGTGGTGAGAAGTCGGAGGCGTAAGTGTGGTCACCGACTTCAAATTTTGGATGGTCGATCACAGCCGACAAAAACACGGTGCCTGCGTGTTTGCTGCCGTCCGGCAAAGTGACCGGAAAGGCGGTATTGGGATCGGGAAGGGGCATTTGGCCCTCCTTTCGAAATGTCCCTCGCGCCTGAGGCCCCGGTTTACTGATCGGGGCGGGCGAGGGTGAAGGTGTTGTCGACCACCGCATAGTCCTTGTAGCCAAGGCGGCTCAGAGGGCGGTAGGTGGTGACGTCAAAGATACCATCCACAATGCAGTTGTCGCGCAGGTGTACACCGGTCACTTCGCCAATGGCCATGAAGTTGTTCTCTCCCAAGAGAGGCACAATCTGGGTGAGGCGGCATTCAAGCGACGCGGGCGCACCGACAAGGCGCGGGCAGTCGATGGTGTCACATTGGGCGGCTTCAAGACCTGCGGCCACAAACTCGTCCTCGTCTTTACCCAGCAGTCCGGACGAAATGTTCATCGCGTCGCGGATGCTCTCTTCGACGATGTTCACGCAAAACACACCGGTGGCGCGGATGTTGGACAGGCTGTCTTTGCTCTCCGCCTGATCGTCTTTTTTGCCAGTGGAGGCAAACATCACCTGTGGGGGATTGTCCGCAAGCGCGTTGAAAAACGAATAGGGCGCGAGGTTGCGCACGCCGTTGGTGTCCTGGGTAGAGACCCAGGCGATCGGGCGTGGGCTGACGATGGCTTTGAACGGGTTGTGCGGCAGGCCGTGGCCGTCTTTTGGCTGATAGAACATCGGACTGACTCCATATTGGTTTGCAGGCAGTCCTAGCGCCATGTTAGGGGCGATGAAACCGCAAAATGAACGACGGGCAAGAGGCGCGCAGGTGATTACGTTAGCTGTGGAAACAGGCGAAGATTGGTGGGAAGTGGAGGCGCTTTATGACCTCTGCTTTGCGCCGGGTCGTGAGGCGCTGTCTTCTTATCGTTTGCGTGATGGGGTGGACCCGGTGTCGGGGCTATCGCTGACCGCGCGGGACGCCGAAGGTATCTTGGCAGGTGCCATTCGCTATTGGCCGGTGCAGATTGGCGCTGTGCAGTCTTTGTTGCTTGGCCCGGTGGCGGTGCACCCGACACACCAAGGCGAAGGCTTGGGCCGGTCCCTGATCGAGGACAGCTTGCAGCGTGCGGCACCTTTGGGCTGGCAGCGGGTCATGCTGGTGGGGGACGCGTCGTATTATAAGCGGTTTGGTTTCGAGAAGCTGGAGGGCGTGGTGATGCCGCCGCCGACCAATCCTGAACGTGTTTTGGGGCGGGCGCTTGTTGAAGACGCTTGGAGTGGCGTTGCTGGGAATGTGGAGAGTGTGGCGTTGGGTGGTTAAAGAGTGCTGATGCGTTTTGGCGTTTCGTACGATTGCTACCTATTGGCCAACCGACAACCCTGAAAATTGCGCGAGAAGTCCGCAGTGCGGACTTTGCTGCAATCCGAGACCAACTGGCGATAGACAGCTCTCGCAATATCACACACGCTCCACTCGCGCTGCACTTGTATTCGCTGTTCAATCTGCCAAGTTCACAGACATGCCAGCCGACATCGAATTTTCCTTCCATCAGCTATCCAGCTCCGCCCGGCGGCATATTCGGGTTTTCCAGATCCAACAGTTTCTAGATCGTTTCGCGATGGGTCTGACGGTAGCGGTTGTCGCGTTGGCCTTGATCGACCGTGGTATGGATCTTTTCCAAATTTCGCTGCTTTTTGGCGTCTATTCGGTCACGACGATGGCGATGGAACTCCCGTTTGGCGGGTTGGCAGACAAAATTGGGCGCAAGCCCGTCTTCATGTCAGCCGTTGTGGCAAGCATGATATCGCTGGGTCTCTTTCTGTCGTCCAGCGGCTTTTATGTTCTGGCATTGTCGTTTGCGTTCATTGGGTTCGGGCGCGCTTTGCGGTCGGGAACGCTCGACGCCTGGTTTGTCGAAAATTTCAGAACCATGGCCCCGGGCGTCGATATCCAGCCTGCGCTGGCAAAAGCCCAATGGGCAAATGCTTTGGGGCTGGCTTTCGGTGCGATCTGCGGAGGCCTTTTGCCCGATGCCTTCGGGGATGGCGCAGTCCAACGTGGCTTCAGCGCTTACGACGTCTCCTACGTGGCAAGCCTGATCATGATGATAGTGTTGTTTATCTATACGCTCTTTGCGATCACAGAGGAGCCGCGCCCGCTGAACCCCAAGGCGCTCGCTCAGGGCTTCAGAGACGTTCCTGAAGTGATAAAACAGGCCGGCCTCCTCGCCTTGAGGCACCCCACTTTGTCGATACTACTTCTCGCCTTGGCTCTGTTTCTGATGGCAACAAACCCGGTTGAAATATTCTGGCCCACCCATCTAAAAGGTATGCTGGATGAAGATTACGCCAGTACGGCCATCGGTGTTCTAACGGCGACGTATTTTTTCTCTACCGCGTTTGGCGCGGCTCTTTCGCCGCACATCAATCAAATTTTCAAGCGCCGACACGCTGTCACGCTTTCTGTGGTTTTTGCCTGCCTCGCGGTTCTCCAGGTCGCCATGGCGTATCAGAGCCAGGTCATCGGCTTCGTGGCGATGTTCATTTCGTTTTCTATTGTTCTTGGTGCGGCCGAAACGCCAGCCAGCAGCATTTTGCATGCCTGTGTCGAAAACCATCAGCGTTCCACGTTGCTGTCATTGCGCTCACTCGTGCAGCAGCTGGGCGCAGCAACCAGCCTCCTGATGGTTGGGGGGATTGCAGAAGCCTATTCGCTACCTCTCGCCTGGGCTGGAAGCGCGGGGTTTCTCATGATTGCTGTCTTGCTGATGGGCATATTGGCCAAGCGGTTGGAACGCTGAGTTTGTGATCCGCCTTTCGATTATCGCGTAATATTCTGAACTAAATGCCTCAAGCGGGCCTTGGCCAATCGCGTCGTACCTGCGAAGGAACTGGTTCGGTTGATTGGTCCTTTTGAGGGGCTTCCTGACCTCAATTTGGGGGAGCGTTTTACTGGTCATCATTTCATTGCGATTGCTTTCTAGGTTGCCCTACGTCACCGGCGTTGGGTGAATTCGAAAGCGGTGCCGATACTCCCCCGCACTAAGTCCAGAAATAGACTTGAAAAGACGGTTGAACGCGGAAACGTCTTTATATCCAACCTGCCAGCAAATTTCACTTACTGTCTGTGCCGTGAGTTCGAGCAGTCCTTTTGCTTTTTCAATACGAAGCTCTTGGACATATTGGTTTACAGTGTGTCCCGTGCTTTCCAAGAATTTACGGTGTAGAGATCTGGGGGAGAGCCCCGCCTGAATTGCCAGAGCGCCAACTGTCAGATCTGCGTCTACGTTGCTTTCCATCCAGATTTGAAGGGCGCGAATGGCTTGGTTTCTGTGCGCCAAATTGGGCCTAAACGAGCGATAGTTGCGTTGCTCTCGACCTGTCGGATCAATCAACATCTGCCGACAAGTCTGTGAGACGACAGTTGGGCCGAGCCAGCGGCCAATCAGATGGATCCCCAGATCAACCCACGCCATCACCCCCCCCGCTGTCACAATATCATTGTCATCCACCAGAATTCGCTCAGGACTAAGGCGAACCTTGGGGAAATGTGATCTGAAATCCTCCTCAAGCGCCCAGTGCGTTGTGGCGGGGCGGCCGTCCAGAATACCGGCATGTCCGAGCCAAAAACTTCCTGCACAGGCTGAGCAAATGATCGTTCCGGCAAGATGCTGATGCACAATCCAGTGATGCAGTTTCGGGTCATGTTCTCCCCGTTTTCCGTTCAGATTTGGCGGGATAATTACGGCATCAATATTTCTGACGCGCTCTGTTTCCGATGGAGCCAAAACCTGGTGCGTGATCTGTGGTTTGAGGTCTTCATCGATAAGGCTGTTGGCAACATCAAACAGCTCTCCAAGCCCATGCAAGGCGGATTTCTGAGAGCCCTCATAGGCGATGATGGCAAGGTTTGGCATATATGGCACTCAAATTGTCATTTCTGCCAATCGTATCCGCGAGGTGCCATGGCGTAAACACAGTTGTGACCCCAATCAAATATCAAAGTGAGTATCAAATGACCAAATCTGCCTTGTTGTTAGTCGACATCCAGAACGATTACTTTCCAAGTTTTGACGGTAGTAAAATGCCCTTGCCAAACATGGATGCGGCTGGCGCAAAGGCCGCGAACCTACTCAACAGCGCGCGCGAGTCCGGACTGAAAGTGATCCATGTTAAACATGTTATGGCATCAGATAAGGCCCCGTTTTTTCATCCGGCAACCAAGGGGGCTGAGCTTCATGACAGTGTTGCCCCTAGCTCCGGTGAAGTGGTTGTTGAGAAGGCCAAGCCAAATAGTTTTGTGGGCACGAACCTCAAGCAATTGCTACGAGAGCAGCAAATTGAGCACCTCATTATTTGTGGTGCAATGAGCCAAATGTGTGTTGATGCAACTGTGCGTGCTGGCTCTGATCTCGGTTTCAAAGTGACCGTCGCCCATGATGCATGTGCTGCTGCGAACATTGCGCATGATGATGTCAGTGTGCCTTCTGCGAAGGTGCATGCTGCAATAATGGCACCCTTGGCTTCTAGCTATGCCGAAGTTCTGCCGACGTCAGACATCAACTTAAATGTCTTGGGCTGACATTTAGGTGGGCCGGAGCATTCGACTGTTTCGGCTCACACCATCCTTGAAACGTTGCTACACGGCATCAGTAATCGCCAACCGGACCACCAGTGCCCTCATTCCTCCTAGAGCGGTTGAACAAGCGCCTTGGGTTCCTACTTTTAAGGCATGACCCAAATTGAGATTTTACCGGACATTCCGGACCGTGAGATTGACGTAAACTCTGAGTTGGACGCGCTTGCGGCGCGCTATGGCGGGGCCAGTGGGCTGGGCATGAAGGTGCTGGGCGTGTTGGGCATGCCGGTGAGCGGGTTGCTCAAAAGCTTGCCAGGCGAGGTTCAGGATGGGCTGGGCGGTGCCACGGAAGTGGCTTTGATGCAGGCGGTGAAATGGGCTGATGGCAGTCGCGGCTTGGTGAAAGACCAGCCGGATTGGGTCAATGCCTCGGTCACCGCTGCGCTGGGCGCGGCTGGTGGGGTTGGAGGTGTGACCTCTTCCTTGGCGGAATTGCCGATCACCATCACAGTGCTGTTACGCGCCATTCAGAGCGTGGGTGTGCAATACGGATTTGATCCCAGCCATGAGAGCGTGCGGTTTGATTGTGTGCGGGTGCTGGCGGCCAATGGGCCGTTTGAGGCGGATCGGGGCGCGGATTTGGCGATGCTGGAGCAGCGGGCCGGATTGGCCATGGGCGGCACCAAATGGATCAGTGCGGTGATTGTGCCAAAGCTGGCACCAGTGTTGGGGCAGAAACTGGCGGCGCAGATGGTGCCGGTGATTGGCGCGGCGGCTGGCGCGGCGACGAATTATGCCTACACCAGCTATTATCAGGACATTGCCCATGTGCATTTTGGCCTGCGCAGACTGGCCGTAGAAGCGGATGTGTCACCGGAGATGCTGGTGGACGGCATGCGCAAGCGGTTAGGCAAAGCGTAGCCGGGCATCACCCGGCTACATTGGTTAGCTGCTGCTGCGCAGATATTCCATCACGTCAGGGCGCACGGATTGTTCGCCACGCTCGCGCGCTGCGTGGATCACCCGGCGCAGCTCACCCAGATCAACCCGGCGGATCAGGCTTTTGACCGGACCAATGGAGGCTGGACGCATAGAGAGATTGCGCAGGCCCATGGCAGCGAGACAGACAGCCTCAATCGGGCGGCCAGCGTCTTCGCCACAAAAGCTCAGCGGCGTGCCGGTGTCGATGCAGCGGTTCACAATGCCTTCTAGGAAGGTCAGGAAGCTGACGTTGAGCGTGTCATAACGGCGGCGCACGCGCTCGTTTTCGCGATCAGCCGCAAAAAAGAACTGTTTGAGGTCATTGCCGCCAATCGAGAGGAAGTCGACCTCTTCGTAGAATTTCTTGGGGGCAAATGCCAAAGATGGGGTTTCCAGCATGGCGCCAACTTCGATATCGGACGGCAGCGGATGGCCGAGGATGGTTTCGCGCTCGATGGCTTTGTCTACCTCAGCCTTGGCGGCGGTGTATTCCTCATATTGTGCGATGAAGGGGAACATGATGGTCAACGGTCGGCCGTTTGCAGCCCGCAGAAGCGCCTGAAGTTGCATGCGCATCACGCCGGGTTTGTCCAAAGCCACACGCACAGCCCGCCAGCCAAGCGCCGGGTTGGGCTCGTCTTGCGGGGCCATGTAGGGCAGCACTTTGTCAGAGCCGATGTCGAGTGTGCGAAACACCACGCGTTTGCCTGCGGCGGCGTCCATGACGGTGGAGTAGAGTTGCGCCAGCTCAGTCCGTTTTGGCATTTGGTTGCGGATCAAAAATTGCAGCTCGGTGCGGAACAGGCCGACGCCCTCAGCACCGGAGGACTCCAACGAGGGCAGATCCGCCATCAGGCCCGCGTTCATCGTCAGATGCACCACCGCGCCGTCGCGGCTTTTGGCCTCTTTGTCTCGGATGCTGGCGTACCGTTCCTGTGCCTTTGCTGCCATGGCGATTTTGTCGCGGAACGCGGTGACAACCGTGTCGTCGGGGCGCAGGTGCACAACGCCCTGATCGCCGTCGACCATGATGTGATCGCCATTCAGCGCCTCGGTGGTGATTTTGTCCGCATGAATCACCAAAGGGATCGCCAACGCACGCGCGACAATGGCTGCGTGGCTGCCAACGGAGCCTTCTTCGAGGATGATGCCTTTGAGTTTGCGGCCATATTCCAGCAGCTCGGCCGGGCCGATGTTGCGGGCGATCAGAATGGGATCGGTTGGCATTTCCGCTCCGGTCTCGGAGCCTTGGCCGGTGAGAATGCGCAGCAGGCGGTTGGATAGATCGTCCAAATCATGCAGACGTTCGCGCAGATATTGATCGGTGACCTGCTCCATACGCGCACGGGCGGTGGATTGTTCTTTCTCCACGGCGGCTTCGGCGGATAGACCGCGGGCGATGTCCTGCTCAATGCGCTTCATCCAGCCTTTGGAGTTGGCAAACATGCGGTAGGCTTCGAGCACCTCGAGCTGTTCTTTATCGCCGCGTTTGACCCCGTCGAGCATCTTGTCGACGCCAACACGCAGTTCTTCGACCGCTCCATGTAGGCGCGGGAGTTCCACATCAGGGTCATCGGCCACTGGGTTTGTGACCACCACGCGGGGCTCATGCAGCCAGACGTGCCCCTCGCTGGCGCCTTCTTGGCCGGAGGTGCCGCGGAAAAGTTCGGATTGCTGATGGCGCGCACTCATGGCGGCGCCTTCGCCCACAAAAGCGCCCAATTCGGTCATTTCGGCCAGCACCATGGCGACCACTTCCAGCGCATAGACCTCGTCCGGTGAATAGCCGCGTTTGTCTTTGGACTGCACCACGAGAACGCCAAGATTGTCACCAAGGCGTTGAACCGGGATGCCACAGAAGCTTGAATAAATCTCTTCGCCGGTTTCCGGCATATAGCGGAAACCTTTGGCGCTGGGCGCGTCGTCGGTGTTCACCACTTTGGAGGTGCGCGCGACGCGCCCCACAAGGCCTTCGCCAACCCGCATGCGGGTTTGGTGGACCGCTTCGGCATTCAAACCTTCGGTGGCGCAAAGCTCCAAAGTTTCTTCGTCGCGAAACAGATAGATCGAGCAGACCTCGGTGCCCATAGAGGAGGCGATTAAGTGTGTGATTTTGTCCAAGCGCTCTTGACCGGCGCTGTCCTCGGCCAGGGCATCGCGTAGGCGCCCCAGAAGTTTGCGGCTCTCGGTCTCGGTTTTTTGCACCATTTGAGGTGGGGTCCTTGTCGCTACTCGGGGCCGAATAGAACACAACAGCGCGGGAATCAAAATGGTTTATGCTGTTGTCTTGGCGGCAATAATACGCCGCGATGCAGCGATTTTTGGGAAGAAAATTCGAAAAAGGTTTTTTGTGGCTTATTGGGTGGCGTTTCTTTGCGTGATGCAGTGTGCTGCAGCGCAGCATGGCGATCCATGGTCTGCGGCTATGCTGTAATAAATAGAGGCAAAATGCCGCAAAATTGGGCGTTCTAAACGTATCAATAAAAAACGCGCGGCTGGTGGGCCGCGCGTTGTGATCTTGGTTGTGATGTTAGCCGACTTTTTCCAGCTCAAAGGCGTCGTGCAACGATTGCACTGCCAGCTCCATGTATTTGCGATCAATCAGCACCGAGATTTTAATCTCTGAGGTGGTGATGACTTTGATGTTCACACCTTCATCAGAGAGCACTTTGAACATCTTGGCGGCCACACCGGATTGTGAGCGCATGCCGATACCCACCACAGAGACTTTGGAGACGTCTTCGTCGATCACCAGCTCTGCAAAGTTCAACCCGCCGGAGGTTTTGAGCTCGTCCAGCGCTGTTTCGGCGCGTTTCACCTGATCTGTGGGCAGGGAATAGGTCATGTCTGTGCGGCCATCCTCAGAGATGTTCTGCACAATCATGTCCACGTTCACGCCCGCATCAGACAGGCAACCAAAGATGATGGAGGCGATGCCCGGGCGGTCGGCCACCGACAGCAGGGTCATTTTGGCTTCGTCGCGGGAGTAGGCCACACCGGCCACAACATTGGATTCCATGATTTCCTCCTCATCGCAGACCAGCGTGCCGGCCTCGTCAGATTGTTCTTCAAAAGAGCTGAGTACGCGCAGTTTTACCTTATAGCGCATGGCCAACTCGACAGAGCGTGTTTGCAGGACTTTGGCGCCCAGAGAGGCCAGTTCCAGCATTTCCTCAAAGGCAATTTTGTCCAGTTTGCGCGCTTTGGCACAAATCCGCGGGTCGGTGGTGTAGACCCCGTCCACATCGGTGTAGATGTCACAGCGTTCCGCTCCAAAGGCTGCTGCAAAGGCCACGGCAGTGGTGTCAGAGCCACCCCGTCCTAATGTGGCAATGCGGCCCTCATCACTGATGCCTTGGAAGCCAGCCACCACAGCCACACGCATGCCCTCGCCAAACTTGGCGTTGAGGTTGTCGGTTGGGATTTCTTCGATCCGGGCCTGGCTGTGGGCAGAGGTGGTTTTTAATGGCACTTGCCAGCCTTGCCAGCTGCGGGCGGGAACATCCATTTCCTGCAAGGTCAGCGCCATCAGGCCCGCGGTGACGTTTTCACCGGAGCTGACAATGGCGTCATACTCGCGGGCGTCATAAAGCGGCGAGGTCTCATCCACATAGCCAACAAGTTTGTTGGTTTCACCGGACATGGCAGAGACGATGACAATCACGTCATAGCCTTTGGCCACTTCCACACCCACGCGTTTGGCGGCGCGGCGGATGCGGTCGAGGTTGGCGACGGAGGTGCCGCCAAATTTCATCACAAGTACGGGCATGGCGCGTCCTTATATCGTAAGTCGCAGGCGGTTTACGCGGTTGATGCCCAAGAGGCAAGAAAGATTGGCGCGGCAGGGGCGCGCAGGTTGGGAAAGTAGGGGAGGGGCCAGCCCCTCCGCCACACGTTGTGTGTCTCCTCCCCGGGATATTTGAAGAATGAGAAAGCAGAGTCAGACCGGATGGGCGCGGCCGTCCCAGGTTTGGAAGCAGCCGGTGCTGTCCAGGCTCAGTTCGGCAAATCGTTGTGCCAGGCAAGTGGCGGATTCGGTCACGGTGATGTCGCCGCCGTCGCCACCCATATCGGTTTTTACCCAGCCAGGATGATAGATACCCACGGCAATGCCGATGTGTTTGAGGTCTTCGGCCAGATTGAGGCCGAGGTTCAGAGCTGCTGCCTTTGAGGCGCGGTAGATGTAGCCGCCGCCGCCCACTTTGGTGCTGGAACCCATTTGCGAGGAAATGATCGCGATTTTGGGATTCTGCGCCAATTGTAGATTGGGCAGCAGGTTTTGAACGGTTAGAAACACGCCCGCGACATTGGCGGCAAATGTGTTGGCCCAGAGGTCCGGTGCGTAGCCATCCGCGAGGTTTTGGCCTTTGTCCAGAAAAACGCCCGCGTTGCAGATCAAAAGGTCCACCGGTTGGGTGTCCAGCGCCTGCGCCATGGCGCGTTGGCTGTCGGCACTGGTGACGTCGAGTTTCAGGCATTCGCCACCTGAGCGGCTGGTGCCCGTGACCTGATGACCCTGGGCCCGCAGGGTTTGATCAAGCGCCAGTCCTATGCCGCGATTGGCGCCGGTGATGACTACATGCATGGGCGGGCTCCTATGTGAGGGGGATCAATTGGTTTTGCGACCAATGTTGAAGGGCAGTGGGGCCACTGGCACGCCGTCCTCAATCAGGGCTTTGGCCTCTTCGGGCTTGGCCACGCCATAAATAGCGCGTTCAGGGGCGTCACCGTCGTGTATGGCGCGGGCTTCGCTGGCAAAATCGTTGCCAACATAGTCAGAGTTGCTTTCGACGTGGCCGCGCAGCTCCTTGAGGGCCTGTTCAGCTGGCGAGGCGGGCGCGCTGAGGGGGCCGGGTGCCGGAGCTGGCATAGCTGCGGGGGGGGCGGCATTGGCCTCTGGAGTTGGCGTTTCTTGTGGTTGGGCGGCGGAGCGCGCTGGGCGCACACGGGGTGCCATCATGGCCTTTTCCACGGCCGTGTTGCCGCAGACAGCACAGGATACCATGCCGACTGCCTTGAGCTTGTCAAAGGCGTCAGCGGATTGGAACCAGCTGTCAAAGCGGTGGTCGTTGGCGCATTTCAAAGTGAATTTGATCATTGGTGTGTGACGCTGCCCATGGTGTGTTGCGCGAACATAGGCATCTGTGTGTGTGGGATCAAGCAAGCGAAGTTAAGGTGTGGGCGTGATGAAGGTGGGGTCAAAGTTGCGCACCAGCTTGGCCAGGTCAGGATGGCCGATGTGTTTGGCCGCCTTTTTGGGGCTCAGCCATTTGCGTTGGCGCTGTCCCATCTCCGGATAGGTGCGGGTGAAGTTGTGCACTTCCAGAGGGAAGACCATCACGCGGATGGTTTGGCCGCGCATTGCGCCGCGCGCTTTGCGATAGCGGTAGGTGCCAAGGCAGTGCTTGTGGGCCCGCCCCAGAATGCCGGCTTCTTCCCAAGCTTCCTGCGCGGCGGCCTTGTGGGGTTTGAGGTCATCCATTGGCCAGCCTTTGGGGAGGAGCCATTGGCGCGTGCCGCGTGAAGTGATCAGCAACACCTCAGTTTTGTTTTTGTGAATACGATACGGCAGCGCGGCAAACTGAATGTTTTTGCCGCGCTTTTGTGCCTTGCGGATCATGGCCTCTGTGGTGGCCGGGTCGAGCAAGCCCATGTTGCCTCCTAAGGCGTGTGTGCCGTGGTGAAGATACTTTAGGCAAGGCGTCTAGGTGGGCCAAGAGGCTGTGCGTGATTTCTTTTTGGGCTGTGTTGGAAGGGTTTTGGGATTTTGTGGGAAAGATATGGGAAATTGGATTGGGAATTCATGGGATCAGTGTGGGGGAGGCGGCGGTTCTCTGCCGAATCGGTTTGGCAATGGCGGGAATCTGCCCCCAATTCGGGGCGGTTACGGGGCGCTCTTGACCTTCTGTGGAGAAAAAGTGGGATAACTTGGGAAAAATTTTGACACTGTGGCTTTGGGCTTATCTAGTGTCTGTTCCTCGTATGGTTGCCTAAATGTGGGGTGGTGTCCTATCAATTTGGCTTTGAAATCGCCGATATTGATGGGGTGGGGTCGCGCGTGGAGGGCTTTTCTCCACAAATTCCTGTTGATTTCCATGAATTCCCATGGCATCCCTAGTTACACGATGAGGACGGGACATAAAGAGAGGCACTAAGACCTCCGATCCCAAGTCAGGTTTCATACAGGCACCCGCTTTCATCGAAAATAAGAGATCCGGTGCGTGGGCGAGCAGAACATCCCCCCAGGTGGCACGCGCAACTGGACTACCCGCCAAGCGGGACGAGGACGGCGGATTGATCAGTGGCAGCAGATCAATCCGCCGTTTTACTTCATAAAGGGCGCTTTGGGCGGCGCGCAGGTTGAGAGGGCCATAGGCAGTGGCGCTGATGTTTCGAGGCGAAAGCCGTAACAAGGTGGATGGTAAAGGACGGATGTCGATTCCGGCCAAGTTCCGCCGTGTGCTCGAAGCAGGTGACCCTGACTGGAAAAGTGGCGAAAACCCCAATCTCGTAATTGTTTATGGCGGCAAGACCCGCGACTTTCTGGAATGTTTCACGGTTGAGGCGATGAATGATGTGGTGGCCCGCATCATGAAGATGCCCCGTGGCAGCAAAAAGCGCCTCGCGCTTTCGAAATTGTACCTCACCCAATCGTTGGAAGTGTCGGTGGATGAGACCGGCCGTTTGGTGTTGCCCAAAGAGCAGCGCGACAAGATTGGGCTTGAGAGCATGGCCTTCTTCGGTGGTAAAGGCGACACGTTTGAGATCTGGAATCCAGAGACATATGACGCCACTCAGGAAGAAGCGCTGGAAGCGGATGACGATTTTGATCCGGACGCTGATCCCTCGATTTATCTCGACGGCGACGAGGATTTCTAACCATGGCGACGTCAGACGAACCCGCCGCCAAACGCCCTCACATTCCTGTCCTGCTTGCGCCGTTGCTGCGCGAAGTGGCACCGGTGTCTGGCCGCTGGCTGGATGGCACTTTTGGGGCGGGCGGGTATACCCGTGGATTGATCGACGCCGGGGCTGACAAGGTTTACGGTGTGGATCGTGACCCGCTGGCGTTTGAGATGGCCGCGCCCTGGGTGGGCGACTATGGCGATCAGATTGAATTGGTCGGCGGTGTATTCTCCAAATTGGACGAATACGCGCAGGACCTGGACGGGATAGTTTTGGACCTCGGTGTCAGCTCCATGCAACTGGATCTGGCGGAGCGCGGCTTTTCATTCATGAAAGACGGCCCGTTGGATATGCGTATGAGTCAGGATGGGCCGTCAGCTGCGGATTTGGTGAATGAGGCGGAAGAAGCTGAGATTGCCAATATTCTGTTTCAATATGGCGAGGAGCGCGCGAGCCGCCGCATTGCCAAGGCAATTGTGCGCGAGCGGGCGGTTGAGCCTATCACCACAACCCTGCGACTGGCGGGTATTGTTGAAAGCTGTTTGCCACGCTCCAAGCCCGGGCAGAGCCATCCGGCGACACGCAGTTTTCAAGGGCTGCGTATTGCGGTGAATGATGAATATGGCGAGCTGTTTCGTGGCCTGATGGCCGCTGAGCGGGCACTGAAGCCCGGCGGTTTGCTGGCCGTGGTGACGTTTCACTCAGTTGAAGATCGCATGGTGAAGCGGTTTTTGCAGAGCCGGGCGGGCAAGACCGGCAATGTGAACCGCTACGCGCCGGAAACCGAGCAGGAAACCCCCGCGTTTGAGTTGATTACACGTAAGGCCGTGGGGCCGGACCCGGACGAGTTAGAAGACAACCCGCGCGCCCGGTCAGCCAAGCTGCGCGTGGCGCGGCGCACCGACGCTGAGGCCGGTGAAATTGCTGGAAAAGCAATTGGTATGCCAACACTTGGGGGACGTAAGTGATGCGGATGGTGTTGTTCATCCTGGCCGCAGGGATGGTAATTGGGCTCTCAGTTTGGGCCTATCAAGAGAATTATCGTACCCAGGCGATGATTGGCGAGACTGAGCGACTTCAGCGTGAAATTGGCGTCTCGCGGGCGCGCTTGGCTGTGTTGAAAGCGGAGTGGGCTTATCTCAACCGCCCTGACCGGCTGCGCGATCTGACAGAAATCAACTACAACGACATGCAACTCTTGCCGCTGCGCCCGGATCAGTTTGGCCGCATTGAGCAGGTGGCTTTCCCATCCAAGGACGCGCCGATCACTTTTGAAAATGCTGTGGAAGTCTCCTCAGAAGAGGCCAAGCCATGATCCGCAAGCCGTTGCGCCCGTTGGCGTCGATCCTGCATGCCCGTAGTGCCGGAGAAAACCCGGACCAGATTGAACGTGCCAACGTGCGCGAGCGTCATGAAGAAATGCGCAACAAAGGACGTGCGCGGGCCGAAGGACGTTTGCTGATTATGGGCGTGCTGTTTGCCGGCGCGTTTCTGACCGTTGGCGCGCGTATGGCTGTGGTCAGCACGTCAGAAGCCACCGAACCACGCACAAGCTATGCCGGCAGTCGCATTCAGGCAGAGCGTGCCGATATTGTGGACCGCAAAGGGCGCATTCTGGCAACCAATCTGGAAACACACTCCATTTATGCGCATCCGCATGAAATGATCGACCCGGCCGTGGCGGCGCAGAGATTGGCGGAAATATTCCCTGATCTGGATGCCGCGAAATTGGAGCGTCGGTTCACAGACGGGCGTAAGTTCTACTGGGTGAAGAAAAAAATCTCCCCGGAGCAGAAACAGGCCGTGCATGACATTGGTGAGCCGGGTTTGCTGTTTGGTCGTCGCGAGATGCGCCTTTATCCAAACGGACGTCTGGCGGCGCATATTCTGGGCGGGGCATCTTTTGGGGATGAAGATGTGCATGATGCGGAGCTGATTGGCGTCGCGGGTGTTGAGAAGTATTTCGACGATGCGCTGCGTGATCCGGCCAATGGTGACAAGGCGCTGACCCTGTCAATTGACCTCACGGTGCAGACCGCGGCGGAGCGGGTGCTTTGGGGCGGCATGAAACTGATGAACGCCAAAGGGGCAAGTTCAGTGCTGATGGATGCGCACACTGGCGAGATTGTCTCGATGGTGAGCTTGCCGGACTTTGATCCTAACAACCGTCCGAACCCTCCCGTGAAAGGGCAGGCGGCGGACAGTCCGCTGTTTAACCGCGCGGTGCAGGGGCTTTATGAGCTGGGCTCGACGTTTAAAATCTTCACGGCGGCACAGTCGATGGAGCTTGGACTGGCCAATCCAGAGACCAAGATCAACACCGCCGGGCCATTGCGTTGGGGTAAATTCAAGATCCGCGATTTCCGCAATTATGGCGCGCAGTTGACGCTGACCAAGGTGATTGTGAAATCGTCCAATATTGGCACCGCGCGCATGGCGCAGGTGATTGGTGCGGCGCGGCAGCAGGACTTCCTGAAGCAGCTTGGCTTCTTTGAGCCAACGCCGGTGGAATTGGTTGAGGCAGGTGGTGCGCAGCCGCTGTTGCCGAAAAACTGGTCCGAACTGTCGACAATGACAATTTCATATGGCCACGGCATGTCCGCAAGCCCGCTGCATTTGGCGGCTGGTTATGCGGCAATTGCCAATGGCGGCACCAAAGTGGTGCCGACAATTCTAAAGCAAAACAATGTGGTAAGGGGCGAACGTGTTATGTCGCTTGCCAGTGCGGAGGCCTCACGGCTTATGCTGCGCAAGGTGGTGAGTGAAGGCACTGCCTCCTTTGGGGAGGTTCCGGGCTACGCTGTTGGCGGCAAAACCGGCACCGCAGACAAGCCGTTGGAGAATGGGCGTGGGTATTATGAAGACAAGGTGATCGCCACCTTTGCCGCCATGTTCCCGGCGCATGATCCCAAATATGTGCTGATCCTTAGCCTGGATGAACCAGTGGAAACGTCAGGGGATGAACCGCGTCGCACAGCGGGTTGGACAGCGGTGCCTGTCGCGGCGGAGATGATCACCCGTGTCGCGCCACTTTTGGGGCTGCGTCCCGAGGTTGAGCCTGCGCCTTTGGCTGGTATAACGCTGACATCAAACTAAGCCAAATAAGGGCGCGCGCAGATGGCAGCAGACACAAAACAGCTTTCGGAATTGGGTCTGACAGCCATAGGTGCGGTAAATCCACAGATCACTGGATTGGCGGTAGACAGCCGCGAAGTAAAAGACGGCTATCTCTTTGCCGCTTTGCCCGGAACCCGCGTGCATGGCGGAACGTTCATTCAATTTGCTTTGCGCATGGGGGCGGCGGCAATCCTGACCGATGCGGCGGGCGCCAAGATTGCGGAACAGGAACTTGCGGCGAGTGATGCAGCGCTGGTGATTGCCGAAGATCCGCGTCAGGCGCTGGCCTACACGGCGGCGCTCTATTTTGGTGCACAGCCCGGTATCATGGCCGCGGTCACCGGCACCAATGGCAAGACGTCGGTTGCAACCTTCCTGCGGATGATCTGGCAGGAAATGGGCCTTGAGGCCGTGAACCTTGGCACCACCGGTGTGGAAGGCGATTTTACGGCTCCGCTCAACCATACAACTCCAGAGCCGATTACTTTGCACCGCACTTTGGCGGCAGCGGCAGGGGCCGGAATTGGCTTTGCTGCGATGGAAGCCAGCTCACATGGGTTGGCGCAATGCCGGTTGGACGGGGTGCAGTTGCGGGCTGCCGGGTTCACCAATTTCACGCAAGATCACCTCGATTATCACGCGACGTTTGATGAATACTTCAATGCCAAAGCAGGCTTGTTCAATCGGGTGTTGCCGGAAGAGGGCACTGCGGTGATCAATGTCGATGATCCGCGCGGGTTGGATATGGCAATGATTGCGGGTGGCCGTGGCCAAAGTGTGATCACCGTGGGCAAAGCTGAGGCTGACATTGCCCTGATGGGACAGCGTTTTGACGCCACGGGTCAGGACATGCGCTTTACTTTCCGGAGCAAAGCTTACCAGACGCGGCTAAATTTGCTGGGTGGGTTTCAGGCGGAGAATGTGTTGCTTGCGGCTGGGCTGGCGATCGCCTGTGGTGCGGAGCCGGAGAGGGTGTTTGAGGTTTTACACGAACTCAAAGGGGTTCGAGGTCGGATGCAGCTGGCGGCGACGCGGGCAAACGGCGCTGCGGTGTTTGTGGATTATGCCCACACACCAGATGCGGTGGCCACAGCTTTGCAGGCGATGCGCCCACATGTGATGGGACGGCTGATTGTGATTGTTGGCGCTGGTGGGGATCGCGATGCGGCCAAGCGTCCGCTGATGGGGCAGGCGGCGGCAGAAAACGCTGATGTGGTGTTTGTCACCGATGACAATCCGCGCACTGAAGACCCGGCCAGCATCCGAGCCGCAGTCATGGACGGCGCGCCAGAGGCCACGGAGGTGGATGACCGCGCCAAGGCCATCCTGCTTGCCGTGGATGCACTGCAACCGGGTGACACATTGTTGATTGCTGGCAAAGGCCATGAGACCGGTCAAATTGTGGGTGAGGATGTGTTGCCGTTTGACGATTGTGAACAGGCCAGCGTGGTCGTGGCTGCATTGGACGGAGGGATCGCATGAGCCTGTGGACATCTGAGGCCGCTGCCAAAGCAACCGGTGGCAAAGTCACATCTGCTTGGGAATGCACAGGCGTGTCGATTGATACGCGCACGATAGAACCTGGTGACCTTTTTGTCGCGCTGACAGCGGCGCGGGACGGGCATGAATTTGTCGCTCAGGCGTTGGAAAAAGGCGCGGCGGCAGCTTTGGTGAGCCGCGTACCGGAGGGTATGTCGCCAGATGCACCACTGTTGATTGTGGACGATGTTTTGGAAGGGCTTGAGGCGTTGGGCCGAGCGGGCCGCGCGCGCACCAACGCTCGTGTTTTGGCTGTGACCGGCTCGGTTGGCAAGACATCGACCAAAGAAATGCTGCGCGCCATTCTGGAAGGTCAGGGGAAAACCCATGCCTCGGTCGCAAGTTACAACAATCACTGGGGGGTGCCGCTAACCCTCGCGCGGATGCCGGAAGACTCCGAGTTTGCGGTGATCGAGATTGGCATGAACCATCCCGGCGAGATTTCACCATTGGCGAAAATGGCCCGCCCGCATGTGGCGCTGGTGACCACGGTTGCGGCGGTGCATTTGGAGGCCTTTGAAAATGTTGCGGGCATCGCGCAGGAAAAGGCGGCGGTGTTTGATGGCTTGGAGACGGGCGGCATTGCGATTGTGAACGCGGACATCGAGACCGCAGATGTGTTGCGCAGCCATGCAAATAGCCTGTCAGCGCAGATCCAGGATTTTGGCGAAACGGCGCAGGACTGGAAACTGTTGTCGGTTACGTTGAAAGGCAATGTGACTGTGGCGCGGGCCAGTCACGGCGGCGATTTTGCGCTGTTTAAAGTGCAAAGCGCAGGACGGCATTTTGCAATGAACGGGTTGGGAGCGTTGGCTGCGGCGGAGGCTTTGGGGGCGGATTTGGCCTTATCCGTAACCGCATTGGGCCGCTGGATGCCGTTTGTCGGGCGCGGCGCGCGGGAAACAATTTACCTCGATCCGGTGGAAACGGAACGTACGCTTGAGTTGATTGACGAAGCGTATAACGCCAACCCAACCAGCCTAGGTGCCGCGCTTGAGGTGTTGGCTGCAGCGGAGACAACCGACGGTGTGGGTCGCATTGGCAAAGGACGACGGATTGCCTTTGTTGGAGATATGAAAGAGCTGGGGCCGCAAGAGATCGATATGCACGCGGAATTGGCCGACCATCCGGCCATGGCGGATATCGATACGGTGCATTGTGTTGGACCTTTGATGCAACATCTGCACACGGCGCTGCCTGAAGAAAAACAGGGGCTGTGGGCTGCAACAAGCGCTGATATTGTGCGAGACGTGCGCCGGCTTGTGGATGCTGGTGACGTGGTCATGATCAAAGGCAGCCTGTCGATGGCGCTGGCCAAGGTGGTTGACGCCATCCGCAAACTGGGTCATCCCGCCCCGCAATCCAAGAATGAGGACGTGTAATGTTTTATTGGCTGGCCGAGCTGTCGGATGGCGGTGATTTTTTTAACCTGTTTCGCTACATCACCTTCCGTGCCGGTGGCGCGTTTATGACAGCGTTGATCTTTGGCTTCCTGTTTGGGCGGCCGTTGATTGATGTGCTGCGCCGCAAGCAAGGCAAAGGCCAGCCGATCCGCGATGATGGTCCTGAGGGGCATTTTGTGAAAGCGGGCACGCCGACCATGGGAGGTCTGCTGATTGTTGGCGCTCTGGTAACCTCCACCTTGCTTTGGGCACGGTGGGACAATGGATTTGTCTGGCTGGTGCTGTTTGTGACATTGGCCTACGGGCTGATTGGGTTTGCCGACGATTACGCCAAGGTTTCCAAGCAAAACACCAAAGGTGTGTCGAGCAAAGTACGCCTGCTGTTGGGCTTCCTGATTGCGGGGGTTGCTGGTGTTTGGGCCACCTATTTGCAGCCGGAAACGCTGCAATTGCAGTTGGCGGTGCCGGTGTTCAAGGAAGTTCTGATCAACCTGAGCTGGGCCTACATCCCGTTTGCCATGTTTGTGGTTGTGGGCGCCGCCAATGCGGTGAACCTGACCGATGGTCTGGACGGTCTGGCGATTATGCCGGTGATGATCGCCGCAGGGGCACTGGGGGTGATTGCCTATGCGGTGGGCCGGGTCGACTTTACCCAGTATCTGGACGTGCACTACGTGCCGGGCACCGGTGAAATCCTGATCTTTGTGGCGGGCCTGATTGGCGGCGGTTTGGGCTTCCTGTGGTACAACGCTCCGCCTGCGGCAGTGTTCATGGGCGACACAGGCTCGTTGGCCCTGGGTGGCGCAATTGGGGCAATTGCCGTGGCGACGAAACACGAGTTGGTTTTGGGCATCATTGGCGGGCTGTTTGTGGTGGAGGCACTTAGCGTCATCATTCAGGTGCTCTACTTCAAGCGCACCGGAAAACGGGTGTTCCTGATGGCGCCAATTCATCACCACTATGAGAAAAAGGGCTGGTCGGAGCCGCAGATTGTGATCCGGTTCTGGATCATTGCGGTGATCCTAGCAATGATTGGACTCGCGACGCTGAAACTGCGATAATCGGGTTTTTTGGTTATTACGGTATAGTGAAATGGGTTAAGTGATTTTGAAGGGTACAAAGCCGACCGTTGCATTTTACACATAGGGCCGCCCAAAACGGCGACAACGACAATTCAGCAAACTCTTAGACGTGCGGCGCCACAACTACGTTCATCTGGGGTGTTGTTTCCATCCGTGGCCGCCAATCACCGGTTTTTGGCAACCCTGTGCGCCAGCGATCCGATGCGTCTCCGTCAAGTGACAAAGCACAACTTAACGCTCGCAGAGGTCACTGCGAGCAATGCTGAAAGCCAGCGCTTGTTCGAGGAAGAGTTTTCCGAGACCAAACCCAGCGTTTTGATCTTTAGTTCTGAGCATCTGGTGCAGCTTTCCGAAGATAGACGCGGGCTGAACACACTGCGGGAATATCTATTGGGATTTGCAAAGCGCGTGGAGGTCGTCTTTTACGTTCGAGACCCGCTTTTACTGATGATCAGCCGTTTGTTTCATGGCGTGAAGCGGGGGGATCGGAGATTGAATGCACCCTTTGCAAATATGCCCGAGTTGGCAGCGCCTGGTGTTATTGAGGCGTATCGCTCAGCCTTTGGGCCAGAGAATCTAAATCTGCCGATGTTTCCCGGGGATTTGCCGGACAAGCCGGATGTTATGGACAGCTTTTGGAGTGTGGCCGGCCTTTCCGCTTTGGAGCGCGACGTTGACACGGTAAGTCTGAACAAGTCGCTTTCTGGCGCGGGTTTGTTGATTGGTGATGCCTTGATGGACATTCAAGAGGGAAAACCGGGGCAATTGAAAAACGGGTTTCGACTGCAACATATTGGCGGGCCCAAGTTGCGGTTAGATGCCGACACTGTCGTGCTGATGCGGGAGCGTTGCGAAGAGACGTACATCTATTTTCGCGAGACCTGGGGCATTGAGTTTCCGGATTGCGATCTGGTCGGTCCGCCGCGTGATGAGCAAAACCTCTTTACCGATGAAGCGGTGCACGGGATTGCGCAAACCATTTCCGACTTGGCTGAAGAGCTGACCTCCGTCAGGCAAAAGGCGGAGCATTTGCGACGCAAGCTCAAACAAGAAAGAAATAAACAGTAGAGCGCATGTCAAAATCAGTTGCTATGAGTACGAAATAAGTGATTCGGAAAGTGGCAGGCTTAAAATGATTCCAGTGCAAGGGTATAGCGGCGCAAAGGTGTCTGTGTTGGGGTTGGGGCGGTCTGGTTTGGCAACAGCGCGGGCCTTGCGCGAAGGTGGTGCAGAAGCCGTGTGCTGGGACGACAACCCGACGGCGCGCGAAACGGCGGAGGGCGAGGGCTTTGTCTGTCGGGACCTGTCCCGCCATGGGGCGTTTGAAGACATCGCGAGCCTGATTGTCTCGCCAGGCATTCCGCATTTGTATCCCGAGCCAAATCCAGTGGTGGCCGCAGCCTTGGAGGCTGGTGTGCCGGTGGACAATGACATTGGCCTGTTTTTCCGAAGCTTTGCCACGCGGCAGTGGGACAGTTTTGAAACCATGCCCAAAGTGGTGGCGGTGACCGGTTCCAACGGCAAATCCACCACTTCAGCCTTGATCCATCATGTGTTGAGCGAGGCGGGGCGTCGCACGCAGCTGGCGGGTAATATTGGCCGTGGGGTGCTCGATATTGAGCCAGCGGAAGACGGTGATGTGGTGGTGCTGGAGCTGTCGAGCTATCAGACCGATCTGGCCCGCAGCCTGACGCCAGATATTGCTGTGTTCACCAACCTCAGCCCGGACCATCTGGACCGGCATGCCGGGATGGGTGGCTATTTTGCCGCCAAGCGCCGTTTGTTTGCCGAAGGTGGGCCGGATCGCGCGGTGATTGGTGTGGACGAAATTGAAGGCAAGTATCTGGCGGGGCAGCTTTCAGAAGGGGCTGCGGATGATCGGGTGATGCGGGTCTCCACAGAACGGAAATTGACTGGTGTCGGTTGGAACGTGTTTGCCCGCAAAGGGTACTTGAGTGAATACCGCAAAGGCCGACAGGCTGGGTCGATTGACCTGCGCGCCATTAAAGGGCTGCCTGGCGCCCACAACCATCAGAATGCCTGTGCTGCTTATGCGGTGTGTCGCGCGTTGGGGTTAGCGCCTCGGGTGATTGAGGCCGGGTTTGCCTCCTTTGGGGGGTTGCCGCACCGTAGCCAGATCATCGCTGAACAAGATGGCGTGACTTTCGTGAATGACAGCAAGGCCACCAATGTGGATGCG
Source organism: Shimia sagamensis (assembly GCF_900182745.1). GTDB lineage: Bacteria > Pseudomonadota > Alphaproteobacteria > Rhodobacterales > Rhodobacteraceae > Shimia > Shimia sagamensis. The sequence goes on from NZ_FXTY01000004.1 coordinate 118,962, forward strand.
GCCAAAAACGCGTTGTCCGCTTTCAAAAACATCCGCTGGATTTGTGGTGGCTTGGAAAAAGAAGGTGGGCTTGGCGACCTTGCAGAGAACGCAGCCGGGGTGAAGAAAGCTTATGTGATTGGGCGCGAGGCTGCGAGTTTTGCGATGCAACTTAAAGGTGTTGAGGCTGAGGTGTGCACCGACATGGAGACGGCTGTGGCCAAGGCTGCAGCGGAAGCTGAGAGTGGTGACACAGTTCTGTTGGCGCCCGCGGCGGCGAGCTTTGATCAGTACAACAGCTTTGAAACGCGCGGCGAAGATTTTGCCGCCTGTGTTGCAGACGCGCTCAAATAACACGCTCTGGCGAGGCCTCTTTTCGCGCACATTTGACTGACATCAAAGTGAGCGGAAAACGGCCTGCCTATCCTGAAATCAGGCAAGGAAATGAAGAGCTTGTTCCTTGTAAAACACGCAGATGATCATAGGTCTGTAGTGTAATGATGAAAGGATCTGACGATGCAAATTCAGGTGAACACCGACAACTTCATTCATGGTGACGAGCGTGTGATCGAGGTGGCTGAGCTGGCCGTTTCCAACGATCTTCAACATATGAGCGAGCGTCTTACTCGGGTGGAAGTGCATCTGAAAGATCAGAACGCTGACAAGCACGGCCCGGATCATATTCTGTGTACCATGGAAGCGCGGCCGCGTGGGAAAGACCCTCTGTCTGCCCATCATGAAGCAGCGGATATTCAGTCGGCTCTGAAAGGCGCGGCGAAAAAGCTGCGCACGCGTCTGACCAGTGAGTTTGGTAAGGCGGACAACCACCACTAACAGGTTTTAGAGATTACACTTTGGGTCGCTGGGCAATCGCTTGTCCGGCGGCCCATCCAGATGACCACGCCCATTGGAAATTGAACCCGCCTAGCCAGCCGGTCACATCGGCGACTTCGCCGATCACATAGAGGCCGGGCATGGCTTTGGCCTCCATGGTTTTGGAGGACAACCCGTCTGTGTCGATGCCGCCTAGGGTGACTTCGGCGGTACGGTAGCCTTCTGTGCCGGAGGGCACCATTTCCCAGTTTTTCAGAGCGTCACACAGGCCGTGTAGGGCCTCGTCGGACTGATCTGCCAGATTGCCAGAGAGGTCCATTTCGCTTGCCAAATGATCCACCAAGCGGCTTGGCAGGAGCGTGGCCAATTCAGTCGTGAGATTACGGCGGCCCTGTACCTGACGCCGTGTGCGCAATTCTTCAAAAGGATCACTGTCCGGGAAGAGGTTGATCGAGATGGGTTGGCTTTCCTGCCAGTAGGAACTGATCTGCAACATGGCCGGGCCTGAAAGCCCGCGATGGGTGAATAGCATGGCCTCGTCAAAGGTCGTGCCGTTGGCGGTGGCGCGGACCGGATGCGCCACGCCGGAGATGGCTTTGAAGCGGCCATCGGAAAAGGTGAATGGCACAAGACCAGCACGGGTGTCGGTGATCTTGAGGCCAAATTGGCGCGCGATGTCGTAGGCGAGGCCCGTGGCGCCCATCTTGGGGATGGATTTGCCACCCGTGGCGAGCACGAGGTTCTGACACGTCAGAGTTTCGCGGCGGCCTGATTTCTCGATGTCGACGGTAAACCTTGTGCCGTTATGACCAACGGTTAGGATTTGGGTTTCAAGCCACAGCTCAGAACCCGCCTGCGCCATCTCGGCGCGCAGCATGGCGATGATGTCCTTGGCGGAATTATCACAGAACAGCTGACCGAGGGTTTTCTCATGGTAGGCAATGCCGTGGCGCGTCACCATGTCGAGGAAATCCCACTGCGTATAGCGGCTGAGGGCGGATTTGCAGAAATGTGGATTACCGGACAGGAAGTTCTCGGGCCCAGCGTACATATTGGTGAAGTTGCAGCGCCCGCCGCCGGAGATGCGAATTTTCTCACCGGCCGCTTTGGCGTGATCCATCACCAGCGTGCGCTCGCCGGATTGCGTCGCGCACATCATGCCAGCGGCGCCGGCACCCAAAATTATTGTGTCCCAAGTCATGGGCGCGGCGTGCCTGATGCGGCGGCCTGCGTCAAGTGGGGAAGGCAATATGGATACGGGGAACACGCTTGGGCGTGAATGTGCCGCCGGGGGTTCTCTTTACTTTCCATAAATGGGTTTGGGTGTTAGTGTTCCACCTAGACCCGGAAAACGGGCGTTTTGAGGCAGAGATCGGCGGTTCCCGATGACAGAGATGGTGTATGGCGCGTTGCCTTCGCAGGCGCGTGAGCCCGTGCTCCCCAAGTGGTGGCAAACCTTGGACAAATGGACGATGGCGTCCATTGTCATGTTGTTTTTGATAGGCTTAATGCTGGGTATGGCGGCAAGCCCGCCTTTGGCGGCCAAAAATGGCTTTGCGCCGTTTCACTACGTGCAAAAGCAAGTGATTTTTGGTGGTGCGGCTTTGCTGGCCATGGTGCTGACCTCGATGATGTCACCGCAGCTGGTGCGCCGCTTGGCGGTGATGGGGTTTGCTGTGACCATGGTGGCACTGGCATTGCTGCCGGTATTTGGCACCGATTTTGGCAAAGGGGCGACGCGCTGGTATTCGCTTGGGTTTGCGTCGTTGCAACCATCCGAGTTTCTCAAACCAGGATTTGTGGTGGTAGCAGCCTGGTTGATGGCGGCGAATGAAGAGATCAATGGTCCACCGGGGCGGCGCTGGTCGTTCTTGCTGATGATGACCATTGTGTTCATGCTTGCGATGCAGCCGGACTTTGGCCAGGCGTGCTTGATCCTGTTTGGCTGGAGCGTGATGTATTTTGTCTCTGGCGCGCCGATGTTGTTGATTGGTGGTATTTGCCTGTCGCTCATTCCGGTGGCGAATTTTGCCTACAACAATTCGGAGCACTTTGCCCGCCGGATTGATGGGTTTCTGGACCGTTCGGTCGACCCCACCACGCAAATTGGCTACGCGACCGAGGCTATCCGTGAAGGCGGGCTGTTTGGCGTTGGCGTTGGTGAAGGGCAGGTGAAATGGTCCCTGCCGGATGCGCATACGGATTTCATCATTTCCGTGGCTGCAGAGGAGTACGGTTTGATCCTCGTGTTTGCGATTATGATCCTCTACGCCACCATTGTTTTGCGGTCTTACTTCCGACTCATGCGCGAACGCGATCCGTTCATTCGGCTGGCGGGCACCGGTCTTGTGGCGATCTTCGGCGTACAAGCGCTGGTTAATATGGGGGTGGCGGTACGGCTATTGCCTTCTAAAGGCATGACTTTGCCATTTGTCAGCTACGGCGGCTCGTCCCTGATTGCGGGGGGGATTGCAGTTGGCATGATTTTGGCGTTTACCCGCTCGCGTCCACAGGGCGAAATCAGTGATATTTTACGGGGTCAAACCCGTTAACAGGTGGGTGCGATGAGCAAACAGCCTCTTTTAGTAATTGCTGCCGGGGGCACCGGTGGCCATATGTTTCCTGCACAGGCCTTGGCAGAAACCATGCTGCGCAAGGGCTGGCGAGTGAAGCTCTCCACCGACGCGCGCGGCGCGCGCTACACGGGTGGTTTTCCACATACGGTTGAGATCGAAGAGATGAGCTCAGCGACCTTTGCCCGTGGCGGGCTGTTGGCCAAATTGGTCGTGCCGTTCAAGATATTGGGTGGCGTTCTGGGGTCAATGGCCAAGATGCGCAAAGACCGGCCGGATGTGGTTGTTGGATTTGGTGGTTACCCAGCCATTCCGGCAATGGGGGCCGCGTGGCTGATGAAATTGCCGCGCATGATCCATGAGCAGAACGGTATTTTGGGCCGGGTCAATCAGGTGTTTGCCAAGAAAGTTGACGCGGTTGCTTGCGGCACATGGCCAACGGACCTTCCCGAGGGGGTTGAGGGTGTGCCGGTGGGCAACCCGGTGCGTAAGGCGGTGATGGACCGTGCAGGCGCCGGTTATATTGCGCCGGGCGACTATCCGATGTCGTTGCTGGTCATTGGCGGCTCTCAGGGCGCGCGGATTTTGAGCGATGTGGTGCCAAGCGCGATTGCACATCTGCCATCTGAGATTTTGAGAAACTTGCGGGTGAGCCATCAGGCGCGTGGCGAAGACCATGAGCGGGTGACAGCGTATTATGAACAGCACGGCATTTCTGCGGATGTGCAGCCGTTCTTCCAAGACGTGCCGTCACGCATGAGCGAAGCGCAACTGGTTATTTCCCGTTCGGGCGCAAGCTCTGTGGCGGATATCAGCATTATTGGGCGGCCGTCCATATTGGTGCCTTTTGCTGCGGCAGCGGGCGACCACCAAACTGCGAATGCGCGTGGGTTGGCGGAGGCAGGCGGGGCGATTGTGATCCCGGAAAGCCTGCTGACCCAAGAGACATTGACTGAAAATATCACAACCATCCTGTCCAATGCAGCCGGGGCCACACAGATGGCCTCCGCAGCCTTGTCGGCGGGTAAGCCGGACGCGACCGAGACCCTTGTGGCGTTGGTCGAAGAACTGGCGAAGAAGGACCAATAACATGAACGCAGCAACCAAACTTCCCGGCGACGTCGGTGCCATCCACTTTGTCGGCATTGGCGGAATTGGCATGTCTGGCATCGCAGAGGTGCTGCTGAATCATGGCTACACCGTGCAGGGGTCGGACCTGAAAACGACCAAGATCACCGAGCGCCTGGCGGATATGGGCGCGAAGATCTTTGAAGGTCAGCGCGCTGAAAACCTAGCAAATGCCGAAGTGGTGGTGATTTCCTCTGCCATCAAACCGGGCAATCCGGAGCTGGACGAAGCGCGTTTGAAAGGTCTGCCAGTGGTGCGCCGGGCGGAGATGCTGGCGGAACTGATGCGTCTGAAGTCCAACATTGCAGTCGCAGGCACACATGGCAAAACCACCACCACCACGATGGTGGCGGCCCTGTTGGATCACGGCAAGTTTGATCCAACGGTGATCAACGGCGGCATCATCCACGCCTATGGCTCTAACGCGCGCGTGGGGGACGGTGAGTGGATGGTTGTGGAAGCGGATGAAAGCGACGGCACGTTTAATCGCTTGCCCGCGACGATTGCGATCGTGACCAACATTGACCCGGAACACATGGAGCACTGGGGCACCGAAGAGGCGCTGCACCAAGGCTTTTATGACTTTGTGTCTAATATTCCTTTCTATGGCCTCGCGGTGTGCTGCACCGATGATCCGGATGTGCAGACATTGGTTGGCAAGATCACTGACCGGCGCGTGGTGACCTTTGGATTTAATGCCCAGGCTGATGTGCGCGCTGTGAACCTGTCCTACAAAGCGGGAGTCGCGCATTTTGATATTCAGTTTCAGGCTGAGGATGCGGTGATTGAAGGCTGCACATTGCCAATGCCGGGGGATCACAACGTCTCCAACGCGTTGTCTGCTGTGGCGATTTCACGGCATCTGGGCATGAAACTTGAGGAAATTCGCGCGGGCCTCGCAGCCTTTGGCGGGGTGAACCGGCGTTTCACCAAAGTTGGCGAAGTTATGGGCGGCGTGCCTGTGATTGATGATTACGGCCACCACCCGGTCGAAATTGCCGCTGTACTGAAAGCCGCGCGTCAGGCGTTGGGAGACAGCGGTGGGCGGGTGATTGCTGTGCATCAGCCGCACCGATACTCGCGTCTGCATTCACTGTTTGAGGATTTTTGCACCTGCTTCAACGAGGCGGATGTTGTTGGCATTGCCGATGTCTTCGCGGCTGGAGAAACGCCCATTGAGGGAGCAGGGAGGGATGATCTGATTAAAGGGTTGGTCGCCCACGGGCACCGGCACGCGAAAGCGATCTCAGAAGAGGCGGACCTTGTGGCGCTTGTAAGAGAGACAGCCAAGCCGGGTGACATTGTTGTATGCCTTGGTGCCGGTTCGATCAGCGCGTGGGCCAATGCTTTGCCGGGCCATCTTGGCTAAATCCTTGTCAAATGCGCCGCGCACGGTAGGCTGCGCGCGACTGATCTAGCCGGGATATGTGACGTGAGCCTTTCTTTGATCCTTGCCTGCTTTTGGGTGTTGGCGTCAGCCGTGGTGGCGGCTTTCCCGATGCGCCGACAATACGTGCCGGGGGTGGCTTTGTTGATCGCGGCCCCGGTACTCATAGGCGTGATTTTTTATGAACATGGCGTGCTCTTGGGCTTTGCAGCCCTGTTTGGCTTTGTGTCCATGTTCCGGCGCCCGCTTCTTTACTTTAGCCGCAAAGCGCTTGGCCTGCCTGTAGAGCGCCATGAGCCGGATGGCGATGCATGACTATTTCGATCACAGCAGCCTTTGTCTGGCTTATCGTAGCCAACCTGCGTGCGATGTTTCCATCCAAGGATCATCACTGGAAGTTTGCCTATGGGATGATCGCGATTGGCATTCCGATCTTGATTGGTGTCGCGATCCAGAACAGTATCTGGTTGGCGCTGGTGCTGTTGTGCATGGGCGCGTGGATCATGCGATGGCCGGTGGTTTATCTGTGGCGCTGGATCAAACGTGTGACCGGGATGGAGACCCCAAGTGATCCTTGATTTTACCCTCGCCCTGAACGCGCTGATCTGGTTTGCGACGATGATTCTGCCGCTTTATGGTCTGATTACCGGCTATAAGCGGCGCCGTGATCTGATGATGCGAGCGAGCTTGCTGATTGTCTGTTTAATTGTGGCCTTGCTGACGTTGGAGGTTACGCTCGATGTCGTGGCAATCCCTGGTCATGAAGAAGAACTTTCCGTCCTCCAGGGCTATCGCCAGTGGCTCTTCCTTGGGGCGTCCGGCAGCTTGGCGCTGGGGTGGGCACTGTTTGTCATGGGCAAAGCTCTGCGCGGGCGTAAGTAACCAAGCGCAAGCTCTTGCTGTGTGACTCGCGCTTCGGTATCGGTGCGCAATAGGCATTTTGATTTCAAGGATATCTCATGACCACATTGCCCACGCCGCGCGGAAAGCTGACTGAAGGCAAGGAGCTCTCGGGCCTGACGTGGCTGCGTGTGGGGGGACCGGCGGACTACTTGTTCCAACCGGCGGATGTGGAAGATTTGGCCGCGTTCCTAAAAGCCCTACCGGACGATGTGGCCGTGTTCCCAATGGGTGTTGGTTCCAACCTGATTGTGCGCGATGGCGGCTTGCGCGCTGTGGTGATCCGCATGGGGCGCGGGTTTAATCATATAGAGATTGAAGGCAATCAAGTGCGGGCCGGTGTGGCGGCGCTGGATGCGCATGTCGCGCGCAAGGCGGCGCAGGCGGGTGTGGATTTGACCTTCCTGCGGACGATCCCTGGCGCCATTGGGGGCGCAGTGCGCATGAACGCTGGCTGCTATGGCAGCTACACGGCGGATGTATTTGTCGCAGCCACGATAGTGACGCGGACAGGGGACATTGTGACACTCACAGCCGAAGATTTGAACTTCCAGTATCGTCAGACCGATCTGCCTGAAGGCTGGGTGATCGTTGAAGCGGTTTTGGAAGGCCCATCTTGTGATCCGGAAGCACTGGTGCAGCGCATGGACGATCAGCTTGCTAAGCGTGACGCATCGCAACCGACCAAAGATCGCAGCGCTGGCAGCACGTTTCGCAATCCGGCGGGATTTTCCTCCACCGGGCAGGCGGACGACGTGCATGATCTCAAGGCTTGGAAAGTCATTGATGATGCGGGGATGCGTGGTGCGCGCGTTGGGGGCGCGCAGATGAGCGAGATGCACTCCAACTTCATGATCAACACCGGTGACGCAACTGCCGCAGATTTGGAAAATCTTGGCGAGGAAGTCCGAAAAAGGGTTTTCCAAAACAGCGGAATAGACCTACAGTGGGAAATCATGCGCGTCGGGGAACCGGCGGCGGATTGATGCCTCAGTTTGGGCCCTTTAAGCGGTCATTAACCAAGAGCTGAGAAGACTAATAAAACAAGGGCGCAAAGCCCGAACTTAGGGTCCAAGACCCAATTGAGCGCAGGGCCATGTGCCCACCCCGAGCAGGCATTCTGTGCCTGATGTATAAAAGCACAGCCCAACGTGGCTGTGATAAAAGAGTCCAAAAGGGCTTGTATAAGAACAGGGCCAAAAATGGCCCGGGACATTGAGGCACAGTGGGACTGTCAGAGCAGGCAACCCCCAAGGTGGCAGTATTGATGGGTGGCCCCTCCGCAGAACGAGAGGTGTCACTGTCGTCAGGGCGTGAATGCGCCGCTGCCCTACGGGACGCAGGATTGGACGTGGTTGAGGTCGATGCAGGCCCCGATCTGGTTGCGCGTTTGCAAGAGATCAAACCGGATGTTGTGTTCAACGCTCTGCATGGACGCTGGGGCGAAGATGGCTGTGTGCAAGGCCTGCTCGAATGGCTGCGTATTCCGTACACGCATTCTGGCGTGCTGGCCTCTGCATTGGCGATGGACAAGCAGCGCTCCAAAGATGTGTTCAAGCGGGCGGGCTTGCCTGTGGTTGAAAGCGTGCTTGCCGACAAAGGGGAAGTGTCCAAGCGCCATGTTATGGCGCCGCCTTATGTGGTCAAACCCAACAACGAAGGCAGCTCGGTTGGCATCTACATTGTCAACGAAGGCGCCAACACCCCACCGCAACTTGCGGAAACCATGCCGGATGAAGTGATGGTGGAAACCTTCGCGCCAGGCCGCGAGATGACGACCACAGTAATGGGCAACCGCGCGCTTGGTGTGACCGACATCATCACCGACGGTTGGTATGATTATGAGGCCAAATATGCCGAGGGCGGCTCGCGTCACGAGATGCCCGCCAATATTCCCCAAGAAATTACCGATGCCTGTCTGGACTATGCCGTGCGGGCACACGACGCGCTTGGCTGTCGGGGTGTCTCTCGCACCGATTTTCGCTGGGATGAAAGCCGCGGGCTCGACGGGTTGATCATTTTGGAGGTCAACACCCAGCCGGGTATGACGCCGACCTCGCTCAGCCCGGAGCAGGCCGCACATTATGACATGTCGTTCGCAGACTTCTGCGTCTGGATGGTGGAGGACGCCTCATGCGATCGCTGACGTCTGGCCGCCGCGACAACGCGCCCTCCCGTTGGGGGTATCGTTTTGAGCGGCTGATGTTGACGCCGCTGTTCCGTCTGTTCCTGCGGGTGGTGGTGCCATTTGCCGTTGTGGCGGGTAGCACAGCGATTTGGTTGTCTGATGAGGGGCGGCGCGAAAGCCTGAACCTTGCGGTGAGTGATCTCCGTCGTGAAATCGCAACTCGCCCAGAGTTTATGGTGTCTGCCATGACCGTGGATGGCGCCTCACAAGGCACGTCTGAGGACATTCGTGAAATCTTGTCTCTGAGCTTCCCAGCCAGTTCGTTTGATCTCGACCTGCCGGCGATCCGTGAACGGGTCGAAGAGTTGCCAGCGATTGCCAGTGCGGCGGTACGGGTGCGACCCGGCGGAATTTTGCAGCTTAACATTGCGGAGCGCACGCCTGTTGTGGTGTGGCGCACCCACGAGGGGCTTACCCTTGTTGATCCGGAAGGTCATGTAACTGGTCCCGCCATTTCGCGTGTCGCGTATCCGCAGATGCCATTGATTGCCGGCGAGGGTGCTGAGCTGCATGTGCCGGAAGCATTGCGTTTGTTCTCTGCGGCAGCTCCGTTGAACTCACGTGTGATCGGACTCGTCCGTGTCGGTGAAAGGCGCTGGGATTTGGTGTTGGATCGCGGGCAGCGGATCAAGCTGCCTGAGCAGGGAGCCGTTGAGGCGCTGGACCGCGTGGTCGCGCTCAACAATGCCGAAGAGCTTTTGGAACGTGATGTAAAAGTGGTCGATATGCGTTTGGCACATCGGCCCACAGTACAACTAACAGAACAGGCCGTAGACGCCTGGTGGCAAGCAAGCCAGATGACGACAGGGACAGTGGGACAATGACAGAGCTTTATCAGAGCCAGCGCGCCATGCGTGCAATGCGCAAAGCAGCGATGCAGCGTGGTGTGATTGCGGTGTTGGATGTGGGGACGTCCAAGATTGCCTGTCTGGTGTTGCGCTTTGACGGCACTGACCGTTTGGCCAGTGTTGAAGGCATAGGTTCCATGGCAGGCCAATCCGGCTATCGTGTGATTGGCGCCAACACCATCATGTCCCGCGGTGTGAAGTTTGGCGAAATTGACACCATGCAGGAAACCGAACGGGCCATCCGAACAGTGGTGCAGGCGGCACAGAAGATGGCGAAGATCCGTGTGGATCACGTAATTGCCTGTTTCTCTGGTGCGGAACCGCGCTCCTATGGTTTGGACGGGCAAATTGATCTCGAAGGTCACACGGTTGACGATCAGGACGTGGCCCGTGTGCTGGCGGCTTGTGATGTGCCGGACTACGGGGCAGACCGCGAAGTGCTGCACGCACAACCGGTGAACTTTGCGCTGGACCACCGTTCCGGCTTGGGTGACCCACGCGGTCAAGTAGGGCAGACGCTGACAACCGACATGCATCTGCTGACGGTGGATAAGGCTGCGGTACAGAACCTTGTGCATTGTATCCGACGCTGTGATCTGGAACTCGCTGGGATTGCCTCCTCGGCTTATGTGTCCGGCATGTCCGCGTTGGTGGAAGACGAGCAAGAACTGGGCGCGGCCTGTATTGACATGGGCGGTGGGGCCACCAGCCTGTCAATCTTCATGAAGAAACACATGATCTTTGCTGACACCGTGCGTATGGGCGGGGATCATGTGACTGGCGACATTTCCATGGGGCTGCAGGTGCCGACCTCTACAGCCGAGCGCATCAAGACGTTCTACGGCGGCGTTGTGGCCACCGGCATGGATGATCGCGACATGATCGAGTTGTCCGGAGATACTGGCGATTGGGAGCATGATCGCCGCACCGTGAGCCGTGCCGAGCTGATTGGCATCATGCGTCCCCGTGTCGAAGAGATCCTCGAAGAAGTGCGAGCGCGTCTGGATGCGGCTGGCTTTGAGCATCTTCCAAGTCAGCAGATTGTGCTGACCGGTGGTGGCAGTCAAATTCCGGGTCTGGATGGGCTTGCGACAAAGATCCTGGGGCAGCAGGTGCGCCTTGGCCGCCCGATGCGGGTGCATGGGTTGCCGCAAGCGGCCACAGGGCCTGGCTTTGCAGCAACCGTGGGCATGTGCCTCTTCGCAACACATCCGCAGGACGAATGGTGGGACTTCGATCTGCCGGTGGATCGTTACAACACGCGGCCGTTTGGTAAAGCGGTCCGCTGGTTCAAAGAGAATTGGTGAGAAAGGGGACGCAGTCGCGTTTTTGGGGGTGACCTCTGATTAAGCCTTGGTTAAGTTCTGGATAACCGCGATCAAAACGCGGGTCCGGAGCGCCGAGCAGTGGTCTCCAAACATAAACATAGCAAACTCCTGCGGTGCATTTGTGCCCTGGGTGGTTGTGTAGTGTTGTGTGACACTTGTCTTGCCCCGCAAAATATGGCGGTTTCGGCAAGATGCCGCTAGTTTTTACATTTTTACCCCATATTTTGTGGCGAAATGCGCTTTTTGGGATGACGATTCTGCAAACCCTGTTTAATAATGGAGCTGAGTAGGCAGAAAATAGCCCGCTGTGGCGGGTAAACAACAGGCGGACAGTTCTATGACATTGAATCTGACGATGCCCGACGAGGGTGATCTGAAGCCCCGCATCACCGTATTTGGTGTTGGCGGAGCAGGCGGCAACGCGGTCAACAACATGATCGACAAAGAGCTTGAAGGCGTGGAGTTCGTGGTAGCGAACACCGATGCGCAAGCGCTTCAGCAGAGCAAATCTGAAAGCCGCGTGCAATTGGGCGTGAAGGTCACCGAAGGTCTGGGCGCTGGGGCACGCGCAACCGTAGGTGCCGCCGCTGCCGAAGAAAGCATCGAGCAGATTGTTGACCACCTCGCAGGCGCACACATGTGCTTCATCACTGCAGGTATGGGCGGAGGCACCGGCACAGGTGCGGCCCCAATCATCGCGCAGGCAGCGCGTGAACTGGGCGTGCTAACCGTGGGTGTTGTGACCAAGCCATTCCAATTCGAAGGCGCGAAACGCATGCGTCAGGCTGAGGAGGGCGTGGAACAGCTGCAGAAGATGGTCGACACGCTGATCATCATTCCAAACCAGAACCTGTTCCGTTTGGCCAATGAGAAGACAACCTTCACCGAAGCCTTCTCCATGGCAGACGATGTTCTGTATCAGGGCGTTAAAGGTGTGACGGACCTGATGGTACGTCCCGGCTTGATCAACCTCGACTTTGCCGACGTGCGTGCCGTCATGGACGAGATGGGCAAAGCGATGATGGGCACTGGCGAAGCTGAAGGCGAAGATCGCGCCATTCAGGCGGCCGAGAAGGCCATTGCCAACCCGCTGTTGGACGAGATCTCGCTGCGCGGCGCCAAAGGTGTTCTGATCAACATCACCGGTGGTCATGATCTGACCCTGTTCGAACTGGACGAAGCAGCCAACCGCATTCGCGAAGAAGTTGACGCAGATGCGAACATCATCGTGGGTTCCACCATGGATGAGAACCTTGAAGGTGGCATGCGCGTGTCGGTTGTCGCAACGGGTATCGATGCGGCTGAGACCAACTCTGCAATGCCTTTGCCGCGTCGCTCCATGCGTGAGCCACTGACTGCGACACCAACCATCGAAACCGCGCAGCAAACACATGCTGCAGAAGAGGTTGCTGCGGTTGAGACAGCACCAGCAGCGACCGAGCCGTCGCTTTTCCATCAGATGGACGCTCAGCAGGTTGCTGCTCAGGAACAGATGGAAGACATCTTTGAGGACGAGGCACCAGCGGTTGCAACCGCACCAGTTGCGCCAACTTTTGATGCGGTGTCTGCCGGTGCGGATGTACCCGCGCCAGCCTATCAGCCAACCCCGGCTCAAGCTGTACAGCCTGAGATGTTCGAAGAGGAGCCGCAAGGCTTTGTTGCTCCTCAGCGTCCCGCACCAGGCACGCCGACTCCGCAGCTGATGCAGCGCCTGCAAGCCGCTGTTGAAAAAGCGCCCGCCGCTCCGGTTCGCCCGGCTGCTGCACCTGCGCCAGAGCCACGGGCAGAGGAACGTCCTCGGTTTGGGATCAACTCGCTGATCAACAAGATGACCGGCCATGCGGCAGAGCAGGGCGCGGCGCAAACCGCACAACCCGTGCGCCAACAGCCTGCGGTTCAAACCAATGAACCAGCACCGCAAATGGACGAAGATCAGGAACGGATTGAAATTCCCGCCTTCCTGCGGCGCCAAGCGAACTAATTTATTTGTGAAATACTGTGAAGAGGCCGCCCAAATGGGCGGCCTTTTTGTTTTAAAAAACAGTGGATTGCGCCATTGTGCGCGATGTTTTGCCGATTTGTTACAGCGATGTTTCATGCCGTTACAAAGCTTTATTTGAGAAGACAGGGCAAAGCCTCTACCTCACTATTGCGGCCAATGGGGTGTGCCGCGTCACTTTGGGGAAACCAGTGCAAGCAACGCTAAAGACACCAGTTCATTTTCAAGGTACCGGCCTTCACACAGGCGCAACGGTGCACCTGACCATACGGCCTGCGTCCACCGATTATGGCATCTGGTTCAAACGCACTGATGTCCTTATCGGAGATGCGATGATCCCGGCACGCTGGGATGTGGTCGAGCAAACTGCGCTTTGTACCCGTATCAAAAATGAGGCTGGCGTTTCCGTTTCCACAATTGAACATCTGATGGCGGCGCTGGCTGGCTGTGGTATCCACAATGCGTTGATCGAGATTGACGCACCAGAAGTGCCAATTCTGGACGGCAGCTCGGCTGATTTTGTGCACGGTTTTCTGAAGGCGGGTATTGTGCGCCAGGCCGCGCCGGTCTGGGCAATCAAAGTGTTGCAGCCGGTGTCTGTGACGCGCGGTGATGCCACTGCTGCGCTATTGCCGGCGGATGAAATGCGCATCGATTTTCACATCGACTTCACCGATGAGGCCATTGGTCAGCAGACCAAAGAACTGAACCTTGCCAACGGCAGCTTCATTCGCGAACTGTGCAATAGTCGCACCTTCTGCCGTCAGGCAGATGTGGAGGCGATGCAGGCCAGTGGTTTGGCGCTTGGCGGCGATCCAGCTGAAAACGCGGTGGTGTTTGATGGTGCGGACGTGCAGGCCAAGGGTGGTCTACGTCACGCGGATGAACCTGTGCGCCATAAGATGCTGGACGCGATGGGGGATCTTTATCTCGCTGGTGCGCCTCTGTTGGCCCATTACCGCGGTCACCGTGCTGGTCACTCTTTGACTAACGCCTTGTTGCGCGAGCTTTTCTCCCAACCTGACAACTGGCGTTTGGTAGAATGTGGCGCCTCACAAGCAGCCCGTTTGCCGGGGGCTGGCGTGCATATGGGCGAGTTTCCTGCCGTCGCATAAATACGGATCGCAACAAATCCGCCCAAAGGCGTTTTGCCCCGCAAATTTCTATGCTAACAGCGTGTGAAAGCGTGGGGAAATCCCGCAGGGAGCAGAAGGTAGGTACTATGTCAGGCATCGGAACGCGCACCCGCCTCTTCGGTTCGGTTCTGGCTTTGGCCTTGGCGGTCGCATGTAGTGACAACAGTGCCAGTGATGCGCGCCGTGGCCTGATTGACATGGAGCAATTCACGCCGGAGCAGATCTTTGAACGCGGTGAATTTGAAATCGCGCGAGATCGGGGCACCGATGCGGCGTTCTTCTTCTCCGAAATCGAGCGGCTTTACCCCTATAGCGAGTTGGCCAAGCGCTCCATGGTGATGCAGGCTTTTGCCTATCATTCTGATGGGGCCTACCCAGAGGCGCGTGCTGCTGCACAGCGCTACATCGACTTCTACCCAGCAGACGAAGACGCGGCTTATGCGCAGTATCTGTTGGCGCTGACCTACTACGATCAGATCGACGAAGTGGGACGCGACCAAGGCTTGACGTTCCAAGCCTTGCAAGAACTGCGTAAGGTGATCGAAATCTATCCCGACAGCGAGTACGCCCGCTCTGCGATATTGAAGTTTGATCTGGCATTTGACCACTTGGCGTCCAAAGAAATGGAAATCGGCCGCTACTATCTGCGTCGGGATCACTACAGCGCGGCAATCAAACGGTTCCGTGTTGTCGTTGAAGATTTTCAAACCACGACACATGCACCGGAAGCGCTGCACCGTCTTGTGGAAGCCTATTTGTCACTTGGTCTTTATGGCGAAGCCCAGACCGCTGCGGCAATTCTTGGCCACAACTTCCAATCCACAGAATGGTATCAGGACAGCTTTAATCTATTGCGCGAAAACGGTCTTGAAGCCAAAGCGCAAGGCAGCAGCTGGCTCAATCAGGTCTATCGTCAGACCTTGCAGGGCAAATGGCTGTAACAGGGGGCAGGGATACCCTGTTATGTGAGGTCTAATGCTGCGCTCGCTTGAAATCCGTGACATGCTTATCATCGACCGATTGGACCTTGTCTTTCAGCCGGGATTAAACGTGCTGACCGGGGAAACCGGCGCCGGCAAATCGATTTTGCTCGACAGTCTTGGATTTGTGTTGGGGTGGCGTGGCCGCGCAGAGTTGGTGCGAGCCGGGGCCGATCAGGGGGAAGTGGTGGCGGAGTTCGATCTGCCGGATGGGCACCCTGCACATGCCATTCTTGAAGACGCGGGTTTGCCCGGTGGTAATGAACTGATCCTGCGGCGCATCAACCGCAGCGACGGCCGCAAGACGGCTTGGATCAACGACCGCCGCGTGTCGGGTGAGGTGCTGCGGCGCCTATCGGAAACACTACTGGAACTGCATGGCCAGCATGATGATCGCGGATTGCTTGACCCCAAAGGCCATCGCGACGTGTTGGACTTATTTGCAGGGACCGAGACACTAAGAGTCAAAACTCGTAAGACTTGGTCACATATGACTGGCGCTCGCAAATCTCTGAAGGCCGCGCAGATAGCATTGGAGGAAGCCAAGGCAGAAGAAGATTTCCTGCGCCATGCCGTTGCGGAGCTGGATAAGTTGGATCCGCAACCGGGTGAAGAAGCTGAGCTCGATACCCGCCGCCGAATGATGCAAAACGCCGAAAAAGTGCGTGCAGACGTGAGCCGTGCCCATGCGGCACTTGGCAATGGTGGCGCGGAAAGCGCGATGAGCGACGCAATGCGTTGGCTGGGAGATGCCGCGGCAGAAACCGGCGACACACTTGAAGCGCCAGTGGCCGCACTAGAGCGGGCGATGAATGAACTGGCCGATTCGATCGACGGCGTGGAGCGCAGTTTGGAGGCCTTGGATTTCAATCCTCATGAGCTGGAAGAACTGGAAGAGCGCCTCTTCGCCATACGTGGATTGGCGCGCAAGTATAACGTGTTGCCTGATGAACTGGGCGCCTACGCCGAAGACCTGCGTGCACGTCTCACAGCGTTGGATGCCGGGGAGGGCGATATTGCGGCGCTGACGGCGGATTTAAAAGAAGCGGAAGCAGCCTATGATGCGGCGGCGGAGGCTTTGACAGCGGCGCGTGGCAAATCAGCGAAGAAGTTGGACAAAGCTGTGATGGGGGAATTGGCTCCCCTAAAAATGGAGCGCGCGGTCTTCACAACCAGCGTAGCGCGGGGTGAAGCCGGTCCGGACGGACGCGACGCTGTGGAATTTGTGGTTGCGACAAACCCGGGCGCGCCGTCAGGTTCGCTGGCAAAGATTGCGTCGGGTGGCGAATTAAGCCGCTTCCTTTTGGCACTCAAAGTGTGCCTGACTGATGATGTCAGCGGCATGACCCTGATCTTTGATGAAATAGACCGGGGTGTTGGCGGCGCTACAGCCGATGCAGTTGGCCGTCGCCTCAAAGCGCTGGCCGAAGGTGGGCAGGTGCTTGTCGTTACACATTCTCCACAGGTTGCGGCGCTTGGGGCACATCACTGGCAGGTGGCCAAGTCGGTCAAAAACGGCCAGACTCTGAGCCGCGTGGTGCCGCTGGACGACGGTGAACGGGTGGATGAAGTGGCGCGTATGATCTCCGGAGATACCGTCACGCCTGAGGCACGGGCGGCTGCAAAAGCCCTAATGGGGTGATCTCCGGCCACTGGATCAAAAAATCCGCGCACAATCAGGCACTTTGGCGTGAAACCCTCTGCTTACCTCTTTGCGTTACAAGAAAATTCTGACTAGATCGGAAGTAACAACTTACACCCCTCCCACCTGGAGATTTTGCAGCACTATGGCGAAGTCGGTAGGCTCTTTTCTCGCTGAGAGCGCCCGTGAGGCGGCAGACACCTGCCGTGGCGGATGGAAAGTGTTGGTCCACAAAGGTCCAAGTCAGTTTCAGTTCTGGATCATTGCGCTTTGCATCGGGATTGCCGCTGGGTTTGCGGCGCTGTTGTTCCGCAAAGGCATCCATTGGTTGCAATCCACAATTTATGGCGCCGAAGACCTGAACCTCCTGCACACCTTTGCCAATACTCTGCCGTGGTATTGGTTGGTGATCATTCCGACAGTTGGCGGACTCATTGTTGGGATCGTTCTCAACAAGTTCACACCGGACGGGCGCGTGCGCTCTGTGGCGGATGTGATTGAGGGCGCGGCGCTGCACGAGGGCCGCGTGGAAAGGAAGGCAGGGATTGCCTCAGCTTTTGCAAGCTTGATTACTCTGTCGTCTGGCGGTTCCACTGGCCGGGAAGGACCGGTGGTGCATATTGCGGGCATGATCGCGACCTGGGTCAGTGTGCGGATCAACGCGGACGGCATTACGGGGCGTGATTTGCTGGGGTGCGCTGTGGCCGCAGCGGTTTCTGCAAGTTTCAACGCACCCATCGCCGGGGCACTTTTTGCCCTGGAAGTGGTGTTGCGCCATTTTGCTGTGCACGCCTTTGCGCCCATTGTGATTGCGTCTGTGGCGGGCACGGTGATCAACCGGCTGGAATTTGGCGATGTGACAGAGTTCACCCTCAACACCGGCACCGCGTTGCAGTTTTATCAGGAACTCCCGGCTTTCCTGATACTGGGCGGGGTGTGTGGCTTGGTGGCAGTGGCGCTGATGTGGACGATCTTTTGGGCCGATGACATGGCCAGCCATTTGCAGGATGATCTGCGAGTCCCACGTTGGCTACGCCCGGCGATCTCTGGCGCGTTGTTGGGCATTTTGGCGATCTGGTTCCCGCACATCATTGGCGTCGGTTATGAGACCACCTCTGCTGCGCTGACAGGCAACCTGCTACTGCACGAAGCGGTGGTGTTTGCGGTTCTCAAAGTTATTGCGGTCTCGATCACCATGGCCGGCCGCATGGGGGGCGGGGTGTTTTCGCCGTCACTAATGGTCGGGGCGCTGACGGGCTTGGCGTTTGGCATGATTGCTACGGCGATCTTCCCAGATGTCTCAGGCACTACCACGCTTTACGCCTTGGCTGGATTGGGGGCTGTTGCCGCCGCTGTGTTGGGCGCGCCGATTTCCACCACGTTGATTGTGTTTGAAATGACCGGCGACTGGCAGACGGGATTGGCCGTGATGGTGGCCGTGTCGATCTCCACGGCGCTCAGTTCGCGTCTTGTGGATGGCTCCTTTTTCCTTACCCAACTTGAGCGCCGCAATGTGCACATCGCGGCAGGACCACAAGCCTATCTTTTGGCGATGTGTGGAGTCGGTAAGGTGATGCGGGGCAAAGACGACGCCAAGGCAGCCCCAGAAGACCGCTGCTGGGAGATGGTGTCAGAGGGGCTTTATGTGGACGGCACTGCGACGCTGGAAAGTGCCATGCCGCTCTTTGAGAACACCGGGGAGGCCTTTCTACCGGTGGTCACATTGGGGGGGGAAGATGCGCCGCCGGAGCTGTTGGGAGCGGTTTTCCACGTGGATGCGCTACGCGCCTACAACAAAGCGTTGGCGGCCACAGCAGCGGAAGAACATTCCTAAATGTCAGGAACCGTAGGCAATCACGCTGTCTGCTTCCATGGTGTAGGTCACATCCACATTGGTTTCACCGTCCACCATGTAGAGCGAGTGGCTGTCAAATTCGCTGCGCAGCTCGCCGCTTATCCAGACTGGTGTGTACAGGCTTTCTGTTGGATATCCTGCCGGATAGCGCACATGCACAATTTGATTGGCTGGCGGGGGCGGGGTGTGAATGCAGGCGCCGACGGTTGGCACCAATAGGAACTCCACCGCGAGGCTGCCGTCCATTTCTAGCGGAAGAAGGTAGCCAGGCATGCGGATTGTTTGGCCGACCACTGCGGTGTTGGGGGTGCGGGATTCAGTTTCCAGCTTGGTCATGATGCGCAGGCGCTCTTCCAGCAGGAAGTCAGCGTCTATCCCTTCGTTGGCCAGTTCCACACGCAAACTGGCGGCGTCGTCTTCTGCGTTGTTGTCCGCATCGGTTTCGGCCAAGTAATCCAATCGCAAAATACGTGCCAAGGTTTGCATCTGCAGATCCGTCAGGGATTCAAACGGATTTTCAAATGCGGAGGCCGGGCTGGCGAGATCGGTCCAGTCTACGTCTTTGGTTTGTTCGGCTGTTCCGACAGAGGCTGCAAGCGAGAGGGCGGCAGACAGCAAAAGCGCTTTCATGGTCGGGTCTCCGTTTCAAACAGGTTCAAGGTCATTTGTGCGGCTTACAGCCGTGTCGTCAAGCCATCCGCGAGTGTCATACGATACACGCGCCATGCTGGCAGCAAACTTGCCAATCCACCAAAACACAAGACGGTGAGCAGCAGCATGACTTCGCGCGCGTTGAGGAGCTGTCCGCCCAATGTAACGCCAAAGCGCGCGGAAAGAAGCGGTTCAGCGATCAGGCTGGCACTCCAGAAGATCACCAAGCCAAGGGTGATGCCAGCGGCGGTCACCAGTAGCGCCTCCAAAACGATCATCCACACCACATCCCGCGGCGCTGCACCAACGGAACGCAGAATGGCAAACTCTCGGCGGCGGGCTTCCAGCGCGGCGGACAACATCACCACCATGCCAATCATGCTGGCAGCCACCACAGCCACGGACATGAGGCGCAAAGCGTTCTCAGCCGTGCCAGTGATCGACCAGAGCTGTAACAGTGCAACGTTGGGCATGACGGCAGCCAACGGCTCGGCCTTATAGGTTGCCACAGCGCGCTGCACACCGAGAACAGCTGTGCGGTTGCTGAGGCCGATGTAGATGGCGTTGATCTGATCTGGCACAAAGCCATGATCATGATCATGCTCATTGTCGTGGGAGGCATGATCCGCTTCTGCGAGGGCCGCAAAGGGGTCGGCGGAGCCTCGAGCGCTCTCCACGTGCAATTCGTCAAATCCCGCTAGCGAGATAAACACCATACGATCCACAGCGGTGTGGGTTCTGGTGAGCACACCTGTGATTTCGAAAGGGGCTTCATCATGCTGTTCCAGCGCCACGGCACCGGCGCCGTGGGCGTTGATGATCTCTGTGCCGACAGTATAGCCCAGACGTTCCGCCACCTCAGCGCCGATCACCGCGTCGTGGGTCTCAATGAAGGCTCCGCCCTTTGCAAAACTCAGAGCTTGCCCGCGACTGTGTTTGAAATGCTCAAAATACTCTGAGGACGTGCCAATGACGGGAAAACCCTGATGATTGTCGCCCTGCATCAGAGGCACAGCCCAGGCCACGCCGGGCATGTCTTCGACCATGTGTACCACGTCACCCGACAGGCCTGCGCCCGTGGAGCCAACGCCAAATACAGTGGCCAGAAGGATTTGCACATCATTGCCGCGTGGCGCGATGATCAGATCGATACCCGAAGCAGAGTTGGCAAAAGATGTGCGCGCAGAGTCGCGCAATCGCTCTACGCTGAGGATCAGGGCGACGCTCAGGGCTATTGCCAGAACGGTGAGCGTGGCCACAAACCGGCGGTTCCACAGGCTTTGCAGCACCAGCGTCATGCGGAGACTCCTGGCTGCGTGAGATCGGTGATATTGATCACCCGGTCAAAGTGATGATCCAACCCGCTGTCATGGCTGACCATCAACAGGGCCGCGCCACTGCTTTGCGCCTGTTGGCTCAGCATGTGCATGAAGGTTTCTTTGGCCTCTGGATCAAGCGCGGAGGTGGGCTCATCCGCCAGAATGATTTCTGGCGTGCCAATCAAAGCCCGCGCTGCTGCCACACGTTGTTGTTGCCCAACGCTGAGCGCGCTGGCTTTGGAGTGTCCAAGGGTCTTCGGGTCGAGCCCCAAGCTGCTCATCAGCCGGTGTGCCTCGTCCTCAAGTGTCCCATCGATGCGCCCTTGACGGCGTTTGGAGAAGCGGCACGGCAGCAGGATATTGTCCACGGCGCTGAGCCAGGGAACCAAGTTGAACACCTGAAAGATCAATCCCATATGGTCTGCGCGAAACCGATCTCGTTTGCTGACAGGCAATGCGCCGATGTCTTGGCTGGCCACGGTGACTGCACCTGTCGGGATGTCTGTCACGCCGGAAATGGCGGCAAGCAACGTCGACTTTCCCGATCCGCTTGGGCCGCGCAGCATCACGCGTTCTCCTGCGGTGATATGCAAGGATGTATTTTGTAGGACCGGCGCAGTGCTGCCGGGCCAGACAAATGAAAAATCAGAAAGAACAATCTGCGACATAGGCGCACTGTTGGAGGAAAGCGCGTCGGTGTCCAGCGCGCATTTCGTCAAGTTCAGACGCGTTCAACCGCCACCAAGTCGCTGGTGTAAAACGCCAAATGGTCTTTGATGCGTTCCACCGCTTCGATAGGGGCTTCATAGCTCCAAGCTGAGTTGGCAATAGTCTGGCTTTTGGTCACAATGGAGAAGTGGTTGGCGTCACCTTTATGTGGGCAAAAGGTGGTCTTCTCGCTTGGGTCCAGAAACGCCATTGCGATGTCTGAGCGTGGGAAATAGATCACCGGCTTCAGGTCACCTTCGCTCAATTCCAACGCATTGTTGCTTTCACCCAGGATGGCGCCACCGGCACGGACAACCCAATTGCCTTCTGCTTTGCGGATTGTGATGTTTGTCATGTGGTATCCCTCCTGGTTCGCGCTCGAATAAAGATGTGGTGTAACAGCACCATGTCAGGCTGCGGAATGTGACAGCGCAGCGCAGGCCGCATCCAACCACATTTGTTGCTCCGGGGCGAGCCTAGGTGACAACACTTGACGGCACGTCGCATGATACGCGTTGAGCCAATCCAGTTCCGCTTCGTTGAGCAGGTCGACAACCACCATGTCGCGGTCAATTGGTGCGAAGGTCAGGTTGCGGAACTGCAGCATTTTGCGGTGATCGTCACCA
The DNA here is from genome assembly GCF_900182745.1 of Shimia sagamensis. Taxonomy (GTDB): domain Bacteria; phylum Pseudomonadota; class Alphaproteobacteria; order Rhodobacterales; family Rhodobacteraceae; genus Shimia; species Shimia sagamensis. The sequence continues at coordinate 141,043 of NZ_FXTY01000004.1, forward strand.
CCGGGCAAGGCGGGGGCTTCCTCGACCACAATCAGGTTCTCAATGCGGATGCCAAAAGCCCCAGGGCGATAGTATCCCGGCTCGTTAGAGAGGATCATGCCAACCTCAAGCGGCGTGTCACTGACGCGGCTGAGACGCTGAGGCCCTTCGTGTACACATAGGTAGGCGCCAACACCGTGGCCCAGTCCGTGATCAAAGTCCTGACCAGCCATCCAGAGCGGCAAGCGGCCAATGGCCTCGATGTGGCTACCTGCCACGCCTTTGGGGAAGCGCATCCGTGACACGGCAATCATGCCCTGAAGCACGCGGGTGAAGGCGATTTTGGCGTCCTCGCTGACGTTACCAATTGGCAGCGTGCGGGTGATGTCAGTGGTGCCATCGGCGTATTGCCCACCGCTGTCGAGCACCATCAGATCGCCATTTTGCAGCGGGCGGTTGGTCTCCTCGGTGACGCGGTAGTGCATGATCGCACCGTTTGGGCCTGCGCCCGCGATGGTGTCAAAACTGATTTCCAACAAGGCGTTGGTGGCGCGGCGGTACTCTTCCAGTTTGGTGACAACATCAATTTCGCTGAGCGCGGTTTTTTCCTGTGCGTCAAACCAGCTGAGGAAGTTCACCACAGCCGCGCCATCACGCAGATGCGCCTCAGCCATGCCAGCAATCTCGGAGGCGTTTTTGCGCGCTTTTGGCATTACACACGGGTCTTGGCTGTAAGAGATGTCCGCATCGCTTTGCATCACCGCAGCTTGCACGGCAATTGGCGCACTGCTTTTGTCGAGTCGCACTGTTCCTGAGAGTTGCGTGAGGTATGGAATGAAGGCGTCCGGCGCATGAACGCGGACAGCCTCACCCAGATGGTTCCGGACATCCGTGAGTTTCTGCTCGGCCATAAACAGGTCAACGGAGGAGTCGGAATTCAACACGGCAAACCCATGTGCCAGCGGGTTACGGGGAATATCCGCGCCGCGAATGTTCAAAAGCCAGGCAATGCTGTCGGGCAGGGTGATTACGGCCGCAGTCTCGCCGTGGGCGTTCAAATCCGCTGCCAGGCGGGATCGTTTGTCGCCATGGGATTCACCTGCCACTTGTGTTGGATGGCTTTTAACCGCGGCCATTGGCGCGCCCGGCTGGTCGTCCCAAATGGCGTCAATCGGATTGTTCACAGGCACAAAAGTGATCATGTGGTCTTCGGTCGCCTTATGCAGCGCTTCCAGTTGACCCACGGTGTAAAGCCAAGGATCAAAGCCAACATGGCCGGTATCAAGGTTTTCCACGATCCATGGCCCCGGTAGGACCTCGGGCCAATCCACCGGCGTGAAGCAGTTTGCGACTTGCTCTTTTACCTGCGTGCGGTAGCGGCCATCAACAAACACTCCAGCGACGTCTTTCAGAACCACGCAAAACCCGGCAGAGCCAGTGAAACCGGTCAGCCATGCCAAGCGGTCGTCGCGTGGCGCAACATATTCGCCTTGATGCGCGTCTGCGCGCGGGACGAGAAACCCGTCCAAGCCTTCTGCGGCCATTTGTGCCCGCAAAGCGGTCAGACGAGCGGGTCCCTGTTCCGGACGGGCGGTGACGACAAAATCCTGAAACATGGCGGCGCTCCTTGCAGCAAATGAATGGGCGTTCAGTGATACGCACTGCACTGGCAATGGCAAGCTGTAAAGCAGGCAGGGCGGTGTGCATCAAGGCGTTGCAAGAGATCGATGCGAGAAGGCAAGGGGGAGGGCACACGCCTGACCTCCGATGCGGGTCGCCAGGCGTGTGGAGGGTCTTATGCGATTGGTGGTTTCCCCGAGCCGGTGAGGTAATTTTGGAGCCCACAACTTGCGTAACCGTCGCTGGGGCGCCAAGATCCGAGATGTCTGGAGCCGGACAGTGTTCGATCCAGCAAGACAGATAGTAGAGGTCGGACTCAGCGGTAAACCTGTTTGCGCCGTCCTGCATTTCGCCGCGATAAACCGTGACATTCACCCCTTTTGGCACCCCGGTTGTGACATCCGCAAGAAAAGCAAAAATACGGATTTCAAAGCTGTTACCATCGACTTTGGTGATGCTCGCCGGGCTGTCGGTGAACTTCAAACCGCCCGCGCCAACCATCTAGCCACCAACAATGTTGGCCGTGTCGCCTGCATCCACATTCATCAGGTTTTGATAGGCGCCACCGTCGGGCAATACGCCAGTGACATCGACAAATCACGTACCAGCCAGTTGGTCTATGGCGGGCTTTGTGGTGCCTGCCGCTTGGCTCATCGAGGCAGTGACCAATGCAAGTGTGGCAACAAGAGACTTAGTTAGGAACGTTTCATAGACGTATCCTTCTGAGGTTTTATGCGTAGTCGGGGGTGGCCAAAACTTGGCTGTGCATGGCGCCATTCACTGCGGCGAGATAGCTCCTGGCGGTGTCGGCAGCGGATAAGCCGCTCTCTGTGGGCAGGCCAAACAGCGCCATTCTTTCTTTGACAAAAATGGGTGATACGACATTCATGCGCACCTGATCCACTTTGGTGGCTGCGGTGCGCGTGAAGGCTTCGATGGCAGCGCAGGAGGCGGCAATAGCGCTGGTCGAGGGCATCGGGTTCTGTGCCCTCCAACACCCAAAATTGCGTCCAGTAGCGATCCACGAAAAAGCATGGTCCAGCCCGTTCTGTGCGCCGAGATGATAGCCACCAAGCTTCACGATGTTTGTCACTTGTCCCAGCCCGTCCAGCGCCGCCAACCCGTCTTCGGACAGCCGGATTGGGCTGACCAGGGTCAGTTTGTTTTGGTCACGGAACACCGTCAATGCGCGGCTGATCCGCGTGCCGGCGCCATGGTGACACTACCGGTCACGTGATAAATGTCGGGAAACACCTCGCGAATTTCGGCATGTGGGGTGGCGGCAGGATATTTACACGACATCACGATTTCCTTCGGTTTTGGTGCTTTTCAAAGCCAGATACCAATCGGCAAGCGCATGCCCAGTTTTATGCGGGTGGTTCTCTTGCAGAAAATGCAGGCCTTGCCCGAGATCGACACTGGTCAAGTTGGAAAATTCTCTTGGATCCACGTCACATCTTTTTGGCGGATCAACACACCGGGATCGGCATGGAAGAACAGCTTGGGAAGGTCGCTTTCTGTGAGCCATTGAGCATAGCCCGCAACAGCACGTGAGATGTTTTCAGGCTTGCTTTCCACTGGTTCGTCACGTGGACATACGTAAAAAGGTTTGCGGCTTTTTTCAGTGGGAAATGGCGCAAGATAGCTGCCATTTCGGAACGGTTCAAATCGCGCACTATCCAATCGGGCAGCATCTGTTTTACAAAGCTGTTCATCACGTCGAGCATCAGCCAACTGGCAAATGGTGAGCGGATCAGTTTCATCAATGTCTTGTCGGAGCGGCTGAGTGCTGGGCGGTCAATCTCTCCGTGCATCGCCTCCATGAAGACAATGCCATTGATTTTGTCGCGGTTGCGATTGGCAAAGGGGAAGTCAACGGAGATGTCTGTGTTGGTCATTGTGAGGGTCCGCGGATGCTTGCTTTGATCTTTGGATAAATTCACGGAGCGTCGGAGAAAAGCATAGCCTTTCTACCATCTACGTCACACAATTAGACCATGACCAATTTGGTCCATCTCAATGTTGTCGCCACGATTTGTGACTTGAGCAGTTTCCAGCTGGCCAGCGAAATGCGGAGTAAAGCGCGTTCTGCGGTCTCGTATTCGGTAAAACAGGTCGAAGAGCTTTACCAGATTCAGATATTTGACCGCTCCGGCCATCGCCCAACCCTAACGCGGGATGGGCGGGTGCTGCTGACTCAGATCCGCCATCTGTTGGCGTCTGGCGGGGCATTTAGAACAACAAAGAGCGTAGCGGGATCACCCCACTTTGCGCATGCCCATAACCCGCGCGCGGGCGCGTGGGTCATTGTCAAACAAGGCTGCCAACTGCTCTGTCATTGCACCGGCCAACTGTTCCACATCAGTGATGGTCACCGCGCGGTCATAGTAGCGGGTCACGTCGTGGCCAATCCCAATTGCCAGTAGCTCCACCATCTTGCGTTTTTCGACCATGGCAATCACGTCGCGCAGGTGCTTTTCAAGATAGTTGGCCGGGTTCACCGACAGGGTACTGTCATCCACCGGCGCGCCGTCAGAGATCACCATCAGGATTTTGCGCTGCTCTGGGCGGGCCATCATCCGGCGGTGCGCCCATTCCAGCGCCTCCCCGTCGATGTTTTCCTTCAGCAGGCCTTCTTTCATCATCAGGCCCAAGTTAGGCCGCACGCGCCGCCACGGAGCGTCTGCCTGTTTGTAGATGATGTGGCGCAGGTCGTTCAGGCGGCCCGGTTGTTGCGGGCGGCCATCGTTCAGCCATTTCTCACGGGCCAAGCCACCTTTCCACGCGCGGGTGGTAAAGCCGAGGATTTCAACCTTCACGTTGCAGCGCTCCAGCGTGCGCGCCAGCACGTCGGCACAGATCGCCGCGATAGAAATAGGGCGACCGCGCATAGAGCCGGAGTTATCAAGCAACAGCGTCACAACCGTGTCGCGGAACTCGGTGTCATGCTCCATTTTAAAGCTGAGCGGCGTGGTCGGGTTGGCCACAACCCGCGCCAGACGGCCGGCATCCAGCGTGCCTTCTTCGAGGTCAAACTCCCAGCTGCGGTTCTGTTGCGCCTGAAGGCGACGTTGCAGGCGGTTGGCCAAACGGCTCACCGCGCCTTTGAGCGGCTCCAGTTGCTGATCGAGGTAGGCCCGCAGGCGTTCCAACTCGATGGGCTCCGCCAGCTCTTCAGCGGCAATCTCTTCGTCATTGGTGGTGTCAAAGGCGACATAATCCGGGTCGGCGTCCGAAATCGGCGGCGCGGGCGGCGGATCAAGCGGCGCGTCACCGTCCGGCATCTCGGCCTCATCGGACATTTCGTCCTCTGCCATGTCATCCATGGTGACCTGCGCCTCAGACATGTCCTGCTGCTCTTCCTGAGATTGCTCAGGGCTGGCCTCAGTATCTTCCTCGTCGCTGTCGTCCTGACCCTGGCTGTCCGGATCGTCTTGTTCTTCGGCCTGTTCCTCAGCGTCGTCTTCCTGATCCTCGATATCGTCGGGATCATCCCCCAGCTGATCGCCGTAACCGAGGTCATCGATGATCTGGCGGGCGAATTTGGCAAAAGCCTGCTGATCGGACAACAAGTCTTGCAAGTCGTCGAGGTGATCGCCCGCGCTTTGCTCGATATAGCCGCGCCACAGGTTCATCACATTGGCTGCCGCAGGGGGCAGGTCGCGTCCGGTGGCGAGATGTCGGATCAGATAGCCCGCCGCAACGGGCAGGGGGGCCTGTTCCGTGGAGGTCATATCACCATAGCCGCGCCCGTTGGCTTCCTGGCTGATCTTCATGTCGATATTGGTGGCGGTGCCGGGCATGTCACGCGCGCCCATGCCTTCGCAGCGGGCGGTTTCCATGGCCTCATAGAGATCACGGGCAATGCCCTGACCTGGCGCATAGCGCATGTGGGTGGCGTCATCGTGATACTTGCGCTGCAACGCCAGCGCATCTGCGGTGCCGCGGGCAAGAAGCACCTCGTCACGGGACATGCGGCGGCTGATCTGCGGCAGGCGGATGCTGTCCCCGGACATGCCGGATGGGTCGACCGTGTAGGACACCGACAAATCCGGATCGTCGGCCATGACTTTAGTGGCCTCAGCCAGGGCCTTTTTAAACGGATCAGCTGGGTTGTCAGTTGGCTTTTTCATAGTCGCACCCTGTCCATGGAAAGAGTTTCCCGCTAAGAGTGATCTTTGTCCAGCCTTTCGGGTGTCTTCGAAGGGCAGTGGCCGACCGCGTGCGGAAAACGAAGTGCCCGCCCATGGGGGCGGTCGGGCACTGCCCGGCGTTGCCGCCGGGCGAGGCTGCAATTTAGCCCAAGCTCACGCTGGCCGCGCTCTCAGGCAGCTCTTCGTCAAAGCAGCGCTGATAGAACTCAGCCACGGTCTGGCGCTCCAGCTCGTCACATTTGTTCAGGAAGCTCAGACGGAACGCATAGCCGACGTTACGGAAGATTTCGGAGTTGGCGGCCCAGTTGATCACGGTCCGTGGGCTCATCACGGTGGACAAGTCGCCGTTCATAAACGCGGTCCGGGTCAGGTCAGCAACGGTCACCATTTGGTTGATGATCTTGCGGCCCTCGGCGGTGTTGTAGTGCGGCGCTTTAGACAGAATGATCGCGGCTTCAGCATCGTGGCTGAGGTAGTTCAGCGTAGAGACCAGAGACCAACGGTCCATCTGGGCTTGGTTGATCTGTTGCGTGCCGTGATACAGCCCGGTGGTGTCGCCCAGACCCACGGTGTTTGCGGTGGCAAACAGGCGGAAGTAGGGGTTTGGCGTGATCACTTCGTTCTGGTCCAGAAGCGTCAGTTTGCCGTCATGTTCCAGTACACGCTGGATCACAAACATCACGTCGGCACGGCCTGCGTCATATTCGTCAAACACAATGGCGGTGTTGTTGCGCAGCGCCCACGGCAGGATGCCTTCGTGGAATTCGGTGACCTGTTTGCCGTCGCGCAGTTTGATGGCGTCTTTCCCAATCAAGTCGATCCGGCTGATGTGGCTGTCGAGGTTCACACGCACACAGGGCCAGTTCAGACGGGCGGCAACCTGTTCGATGTGGGTCGATTTACCTGTGCCGTGGTAGCCCTGAATCATCACACGACGGTTGTGGCCAAAGCCCGCGAGGATCGCCAACGTGGTTTCAGGGTCAAATTTATAGGTCGGGTCAACTTCAGGAACGCGATCGGTGCGCTCTGCAAAACCCTTGATTTTCATGTCGCTGTCGATGCCGAACACTTCGCGCAGATCAATGTCTTCGGTGGGCTTTGTGTTGGTGTCCATCATGCCGTCCGCCATGTCCTCTGTCCTTCTCCCAGCGGCCCCTTAGGAACCGCCCAAATCTACCGGCCTTTGGTGCATCAATTCCTGCGGGATCACAAGCAAAAGTCATCAAAAGACGCGGCGTTGTCACGAAACTCACAGCCATGTGCTAAGTCGTTAGTTGCTTCTGTGAGGATTGGTCCGCAAATCTACGACCAAAGGAGGACGCAGAATGCAACGTCGCCATTTCTTATCCGCCGCTGGTGCGGCAACCCTCACGGCTATGGTTTTGCCTCGTGCTTCGCTGGCCAACGCGTTTGAAGTCACCCGAACGGAAGCGGAGTGGCGTGCCATGCTCACATCCGCGCAATACAAGGTGATGCGTGATGAAGGCACGGAGCGGGCAGGGTCGTCACCGCTGGATAAAAACTACGACAAAGGCACCTACCATTGCCGCGGATGTGACCTGAAGCTCTACAGTTCTAAACATAAGTACGACAGTGGCACCGGATGGCCAAGTTTCTACAAGTCGCTCCCCAAAGCGATTGGAACCAAGGCGGACCGCAAATTGCTTCGGGTCCGCACCGAATGCCACTGTCGTCGTTGTGGGTCTCATCTGGGACACATCTTTGACGATGGCCCGAGACCCACGGGGAAACGCCACTGTCTGAATGGCGTTTCGCTGGTGTTTAAACCCAAATGAGGCCGGGTGCTCCGCCGCCGAGGTGGGGCATTTGGTTACGGTTGCGAAGCAACCCGGCCTCTCTTCCCCGAAGGAAGATCATGGGAAAGATAAGGCCACTTACGCTGCCACATCCTCCGGGGAATCTGAAAAGCGATAGCCCAGCCCATACAGGGTCTCGATCGCCATAAAGTCGGGCGCAACCTCGCGGATCTTGCGCCTGATGCGTTTGATCTGGCTGTCGATGCTGCGATCGGTGACAAACACGTCCCCGCCATAAGCAAGGTCCAGAATATTGGCGCGGCTAAGTACCTGTCCGGGGCGCTGTGCCACGATCCACAACACGTTGAATTCTGTGGCGGTCAGCGCAACCTCTTGGCCGTTCCAGCACGCTTCATGGCGCAACCGATCCAGGCGTAAGGCACCGCGTTGGATCACCGTAAGGTCGTCTGCGTCGCGCAAGTTGGGTGCGGCACTGCGCAGGGCAGCTGCCACACGGGCCCCAAACACCCGCATCGAAAACGGTTTCGCCAGGTAGTCATCCGCCCCCAAGCGCAGCATCATCGATTCCTCGGTGGCGCTGGCGGTGGTACTGAGAACAATCACCGGCACGCAATAGTTGTTGGTGATCCGTTCCATAACCGTCAACGCATCCATCGTGCGTTGGCGCAGCTCCATGATCACCAAATCCGGGGATTGTCGGGCAAGGTCGCTTAGTGCGGTTTCAGGTGCGACGTGGCACAGGCACTCGTGCCCGTCGTGCAGCAAGACTTCCTGCATCGCCACCATGAGGCGTCGGTCCGGTTCGATCAGAAGGATTTTGGACATGGCCGCCCCCTGAATTGACCGCGACGCACTGCCGCATCATTTCGTGTGATCGCCACAGGTTGTGGCTGCCCGCGCTGGTAAATCAATACCAACGGAACCAGGGCACTAAGCACTAAAGCACTGAAAAACATGGCGCCTCCCTTCTGAGATCATGATGTGAAAATTCAAAGAGCCTGTGTTGTCTCTTCGTTCATCATGAAGATGGGGAAGCTTCAGCGGGTTGCTTTGGGCAAAGCTGCCACTGTCTTGTCAAATTTTGCCAATCGTGGCCAAACGGCCAAACTTTGTCTTAGACAAAGGCTTGGCGGCGTTCTCCGGGAGATTGTCCGGTCCAACGTTTGAAGGCAGAGGCAAACGAGCTGACGTCAGAGTAGCCAAGCAGGAAGGCAATTTCGCTCTGGCTCATGTCGCTGTTTTTCAGATAACGATCTGCCATGGCTTGTCGAAAGTTGGACAAAACGGTTTGATAGGTGGTGTCGGCATCCCCCAAGCGTCGCGCCAAGGTGCGCGCACTCATGCCCAGATCACGCGCCACGTCGGACACTGAGGTCTGTCCTGTGGCCATGCGGTCAGCAATGGCGCGTTCCACGGTTAGTTCGATGTCAGATCGGTTCTTAGGCCTTTGCGCCAAAACCAAATCCGCATGAGCTTGAAGGATTTTGTGCAGCGCTTCGTCCGAAGTGCTGAGCGGCACGCTCAAATCCGCAACGCGGTACTGCAAGCTGTTCCATTGGGCGCCAAAAGACACAGAACATCCAAGCAGTTTTTCCAGCTCTGCCGCATTGTGTTTGCGGCGGTGGCAGAATGTGACTTGTTTTGGCAGTACTGTGCGCGGCAGTAACCTATTGGTGCCGTGCAGGAATTGGCTCACTTGAGCTTCGACAAATCTCCCGACGTCTACTTTGGCCGGAATATCAAACCGCCAGCGGAAAATGCCGTCTTCCTCCAGGTGCGACACGTCGATCTCCATGGCGGTAGAGAACACTTTCCCGTAACGAGCCAGATTTGTAACTATACTATGGATGTCCTTAGACGTGCGCCCCAGATACCCAATCAACCCCAGTTTCGCAAAACGCCGGGTTTGTCCCCACCGCACAGCGATAAGGTCATCTCCTGTCAGTGCAATCCCGTTGTCCAATATTCTGGCCAACCCCTGTAAGGAGGCAAGTTGTTCGCTGTCCTGCAATTCCTGCAGCGTCAGGCCGGTTCCCCTTAGGACGTCTGCTTCGGAAAAACCAAGGCTGATGACATATTCGGAAAAATCACGACCCATTGCGGTCGCATGTTTGGGATAGCTCTGCATCATGCGCTCACCTCACCGTATTTGTGGACCAAAATCAAGGTGCTGCGCGGGACCAATCACAGAGCATCTGGCAAACTCAACGCCGCTTAGGTATTGTCCAGTGCGTCTTGCACAGCTGCCGCGATTTTTGCACGGGTTTCTGCATCCATACCTTGCATTTCAACCACAAGATTCTCACCTTCTTCCCGCGCCGTGGCTGGGCGGCGGTTGGCACCATGACGTAACACGCGGTAAGGGATAATCTCTCGTGAGATGCCTTTGAAGTGCTGCGGCTCCAGCGCCTGAGCGTTTACCAAATCCTTGGCATGGGCATAGGTCTCATAACTCATGACAATACCACCAGGCTCAGCGATGCCTTCGAGGCGGGCAGCCAAGTTCGCCTCGGCCCCGATGATGGTGTAGTCCATGCGCGAGTCACTGCCAAAGTTGCCCACATTGCAGTAGCCCGTGTTGATCCCCATGCGGGCGCGAAACGGATGCTCGATGCCCTTGGCGCGCCATTGCACTTCCAGCTCGTCCAGACGAGTTTGCATTTCCAGGGCCATACGCACACAGGCCCGTGCATCCTCTGTCACACCTTTGGATGTCGGGTCGCCAATAAAGGCCACAATGGCATCACCAATAAACTTATCGATTGTGGCGCCGTGCTTTTGCGCAATTGCGCCCATTTCAGTGAAGTATTCGTTGAGTAACGCTGTCAGCTCTTCCGGCTGCATCCGCTCAGTTGTGGCGGTGAAATCTTTGATGTCGCTAAAGAACACTGTGAGTTTCTTGCGTTCAGTGCTGATCGAGACATCCCGCTCACCCTCAAAAATGGAGCGATAGACTTGCGGCTCCAGGTATTTCGATATCTTCAATGAAACATCGGCCAGAAAGGAATTGTTTTCGGTCAACTCATCATTGGCCGTTGCAAATTTTTCAGCCAGGCGAAGCTGATGTTTGGCAAAGGCCAGACCAAATGTGCCCGCGATCAGCAAGTAGCTGAGCAGGAATTTGAACGACGCCAAGTCCAACGTCAGGGGTTGGCGCACATGCACCACTTGAAGTCCACGCACATCGCCAACTTGCCAATCGGTCTTTGTGCTTTTCGGATGGGTGTTGTGACAACTCACACAGGACGCTTGCATGTAAACCGGTGCTGCCAGGGTCATCCGGTGATCAATCAGATTGCCTTCTTCGGCAATGATGTGATCGCGTTCGTTTTCAGGGTTCCGAAACGCTTGAAGGGCACGCGCCTCGAACTCAGTCATGTGACGTTGGTCACGGCCTGAGAACGGATAGTCCGAAACAAAGTGGTAATCGACACCGGGCAGGATTTCAGAGAACCGAGCTGACAGCTCAATGGCTGCTGTGGCTGGGATTGGGAAGGCCCCTTCAATCTCGTGGTAATCATGCCGGGCTTCTGGCGCGCTTGGCGCAGCTTGAACACGTGCCACGACATTTTCCGCATAATAGGATCGTACATCATTCATCAATTTGTTCAGGCTGGTAGCCTGTCGATGCAGATTGTGGTGAGACAGGCTGTTCAGGTCCAGCCACAGGGCCACTGGCAACAGCAACACCGCACCAGCCACAACGGTGTAGAGCCGCTTTGGGTGTGCCGTGAGGTATTCAATCAGTCGCCGCATAGCTGCTTCCTTGCTGTGTTCACGTATTCAAATGCCAGTGTTACCCAAGCCTTGTGGTAGCTCAAACGGCTTTCATGAATTTTTCCGTCGCAAAGAAAAAGGCGCGACCCTTCGGTCACGCCTCATACCTTGCATCCATCCGCCCTTATTTGAAGTTGCGGCTTTCTTTGATTTGCTCCCAAGCCCACATGACTTCTTGAAGCTGGTCTTCTTGGCTGCGGTCGCCGCCGTTCATGTCGGGGTGCAGCACTTTGATAAGTTTTTTATAGGCCTTGCGAATTTCGGCCTTGCTCCAACTGTCGTTGGCTTCCAGGATTTCCATGGCGCGGCGCTCGGTGGGTGGCAAGCGTTTGCCGGCCCCTCCACCCTTGCCGGGGTTCTGGGTGGCGTTGCCACCCAACACCTGATGTGGGTTTTCGATGCCCAAGCGGGCCCAGGCACGGGCTTCAGGGTCGGTGAACTTCTTGGTCTCACGCTCCCAGACTTTGTCTTTGGAGTTTTGTGCGTTCAGCTCAGCTTCGGTTTTGCCGTCAAAGAAGTTCCACTTAAGGTTATATTCGCGGATGTGTTCTTTGCAGAACCATTTGAATTCATCCAGCACATCGGGCGCACGCGGCGCACGATACGACCCAGATTCTTCGCAGCCGGGATGCTCGCAAACACGCGTGGAGGTCTCTGACGCTCCGGACATGCCCCGGCGTCCACGCGGGTTTTTCTTCTTTGCCGACTTTACCGACATATTGAAACCGAAGGGATCAGATTTTGTCATACGCGCACCTATTCGACTCGGAGCAGAGAGTTTACCCTAACCGGCGTCAGATTGAAGAGGCTGGAGACAAAAATTATGAGCATCGCGCAGGAAATTCACGACAAGTTGTCCGCAGCTTTTGCACCAGTCGACCTACAGGTTGTAGATGACAGCGCCAGCCATGCCGGACATGCCAGCGCTCCAGCGGGTGGGGAAAGCCATTTCAATGTGCGTATTCGTGCGGCAGCCTTTGCCGGTCAGACCCGAGTGGCCCGTCACCGTGCGGTGCACGCGGCGATTGGCGCAGATTTGGTTGCCCGTATTCACGCACTTGCTTTGGACATCGACGCCGCCTGACGCGGTTACTTTGACTGTTCCAGTGTTTCGACACGCTTCTTGAGCGCCACGTTCACGTCATCCACAGACTCGCTTTCGTCGGGGTCCTTCTCTGCTGAGGCACCGGTTTTGTCGCCGTCTTCCAGCACAAGGGCCACCTCGGGAGCAGTTGTGTCCTCTGGCTCAGCTTTGGTCGCGGGTGCCACTGGTTTTGCTTCAGGCGCCGGCAGCTCAGCCACCTTCGGCGCTTCCAGTGTCTCAGGCTGAAACACTGCCACATCGCCAGCCTTGGTACGGCGGAACACCAACACAGAGCGGTAGCTGGTGCTGGATCCCGTCAACCCGCTGCGCTCCTCATTGGGCAGAGTGTCAGCGCGTAGGTATTCCCACCCGTCCGCGCCCAAACGGTTCATCTCAATTTCCAGCGCGTTGGCAAAACGCCCGTCCGGCCCCTTGATGCCTTTGGCTTTTTGTCCCCGTGTCGGCGCAGGGATTACTTTATACTCATAAATCATTGTAAAACTTTCGAAATTTCTGATGGTCTGCGCGTGACAATCGCGCGGTTATCTCGGTAAATTTCGCAGTCGCTCCGGGTATTCCGGCACCTCTGCGGAGTCCTTGAACATGGCCCAACTTGGGAACTGGTCCTGGTAGTCGCGTTTTTTGGACATTTGCGTGCGCATTACAGGTTGGCCAATTTCTTCGCCAAAAGCATCCACGCAAATTTGCACCAGCGGCCAGTCCTCGTGATAGTCGTGGCCAGCGATCATGCCGCCCACCTTCACTTTCTTGAACCAGTCAAACATCGTTTTTCCATGCTCTTCGCCGGTGTGGGCGTAGCCATCAATATAGACAAAGTCGAAATACTCATCCGGAAATGCATCCAGCGCGTCTTCAAATGTCATCCGCAACAGCCAGTAGTTCTGTCCCATGCCGATGTTTTTCAAAGCTTTTATATATTCTTTGGTGTTGTGGTGGTCGCCATAAATATCGACCCCGTAAAGCTCCTTAAAGAGCCCACCTTCCATCAACCGTTTGGAGTACCAGCCACCGGCCACCCCAAGCTCAATGCCAATCAGCCCGTCGCGCTCCAGAAACTGCGGCAGTTCCTTGCGTTCTTGTATTATGTCGATCACGTCTACCATTTGGCGGTCACCGTTTCATGAGGGTGCAGTGAGGTCCAGCATTTTGGCCCCAAAAGTTCTGGCTTGGGTGGCAACCGTGTCACCCCTGCATCGCGGCTCATTTGTGGCGGATGCCCATCACACGCCCCACACGGGCCGGATGGGGCAGGGCGCTGTGTGCCTCTGACATGGCGGTAAACTTGGCTAAGATCTCGCCAGGCATTGGAGCGACACGGGGTCGGCTTTGGTCTATGTGCAACCCAACACCTTCACCTGTGGCTGACACCCAGCCATCTGAGTGGATCAACTCCTGATAGAAGTGAAAACTCTTGGCATCATGATCCAACAACTGGAACGTGACAGTAACCATGTCTCCCAGGTGCAGTTCGCGTAAATAACACAAATGGAATTCGGCGGAAAATGTCGTGTTGCCGGTTCGGGCACGGTACTCTGGACCAAACCCAAGAACAGCCCCAAGCTGATCCACGCCCCGATCAAACAGTACGTTGTAATACGCCATGTTGAGGTGGCCGTTGAAGTCGAGCCACTGCTCTTCAACAGGCATTGGCTTGGAGACAAATGGGCGGGTCATGAAAATCCTCCTGATGCTGTCTCACCTGTATGACGGCCTGGCTTTAGAGGATCAACCGATGGGCGCGAAGGTAACGTAGCGGCGCGACGTATCCGCAGATGATCTTACAAGTCTATCTGATCAAATAGCCCATATTTTTAGGCAAAATCTGTCGGTTATTTCGCAAAAGTTGCCGCGCTTTCCGCGGCCCGATTCAGGCAAAACTTAAGGTTCAGAACCTACCGTTTCCTTGAGTGTGGGCAACGGTGAGTGGCGCAATGAACTGGCGAGCAAAACGTCTTTCGACGGCAATGATTTTGATTTCCGGCTTGGTGGCTGGCTGCGGCGGGGAGGACACGCCAGCGGTGAAAGATACGGGCACCGACAAATCGGGTTCTTCGCTGCCAAAAACTGACAATCAGGTGTTGCTGGCTTCTTTTTTGAGCAGCTTGGACAGCGTGCGCTCACGGGCCAATCGGCTGCTGAGCGATGATGTTCGGTATCGCGTTCAAGCGGCGGCCGGGGATCAGTTTGTTGATCGCAACAACAACCGGCGATTTGACTCCAGCACTGATACTCGCTTGCTAGGTAACCCCATTGAGCATTCGGGTATCCATTACGCCCATGCGGCTGGCTTGACCGGCGCCGGCCAGGTCATTGCCTTTTCGGACAGCGGGTTTCGGCCCGGGCATGAAGCGTTCTCAGGCAAAACCGTTACAATGGGCTCCGGCGTGTCACAGGATAATCACGGTACGTTTGTGGCCTCCATCGCCACCGGGATGTCTGATGACATGATAGGGGTTGCGCCAAACGCCAACGCGATCTTTGGCAGCTTTGACTCCTACAGCCAGCTGGCGGAAACCGCCAATGCCGCCACACGGGCCGGTGCAGTTGCCTTAAACAATTCCTGGGGCTACTCGGGCATGAATGCGACCCGGTCTGATTACAACTTCATTTTCGGCTCAACGTCTGGCCGCAACTACCTCAATGCGCTGCGCACTTATGCCGACGACGGAATTGTTGTATTTTCCGTGTCCAATGATCATAGCGAAACCAATGTGGGGCTGATGGCGGGCTTGCCGGTTTTGGAGCCGTCTTTGGAGCAAAGCTGGTTGGCTGTTGTGAACGGTGTCCCACAAATGAACGGTGACGATGTTGTGTCTGCAGAGCGCGTATCTGCGGGATGCGGCGAGGCGGCGGCGTGGTGTATTTCCGCAAACGGCAGTTGGACAGGTGCCACCGCGAGCAGCAATAGCAGTTATTCGTTTGGCACAGGCACCTCTTATGCCGCGCCAACGGTTTCTGGTGCACTCGCGCTGTTGGCCGAAGCCTTCCCCGACATGACACATCAAGATTTGCGGATCAGACTTTTGGCGTCCGCTGACAATGAATTTGATGGCTTTCGCCAGGCCGGATCGGTTGAGCTGGTGTCGGGGTTTGATCACGCTTACAGCGCAGAATGGGGCCACGGGTTTTTGGATGTTGCGGCGGCCCTTTTGCCAATTGGCCAAACCACTGTCACCACCAGCAACGGTACCGTGGTCAACACCAATGAACCGTTGGCCGTGGCTGGGAGCGCCAGCGGCGATGCGGTGGCACGGTCACTGCGCAATGTGGAGATCGTCGGCAAAGATACTCTGTCTGCGTCCTTTCTGATTGATGCTGGGCAGATGGTTGCCCATCGTCCAGCCGCTCCGATGTTTGCGGCGCATGACGCTCTAAATTTTGACCGTTATCGCGCACCAGAATTTGGCTCGGCGTCTTTCTTTGGCACGCGGGCGGGACTTCCGATGCAACTCTTGGACAGCGAGTATGATCTGTCAATTTATCGCTCACGAAGCGGAGGGTCAGATCGCTTTGGCCTAGGGCTGCGACGCACCTTCGATCTTGGCGGTGCCAGCCTGCAGATTGGCGGTGGCCTTGGTGAGGACACAATGGATTTGCTGTCCGATTGGAACGGTGGCACCGACGCCTCTCTGATGTCCATGGATATGGCCTTGTCCGCTGATGTGTCTGACAATGCTCAGATCGAATTTGCGCTCGGCTATGCGTTAGGGCAGGAGGCTTCCGGTCTTGGCCAGTCCGCGGACGTGTTGCTCAATGGGGGGGCAGTGACCTACGCGCATCAAAATGCGTTCTCACACAACGACCGGTTCAGCCTGTCCTTATCGATGCCAGCAGCGGTGTCTTCAGGTTCAACTTCTGTGGCGTTGCCAATGGTGAACGACGCGGGTGCGATCACCCATCAGAATGTTCCAATTGATTTGGCGCCGTCGGATCGGGAAGTGCGTTTGACCTTGAGTTACGAACGTCCGCTGACACGGCGCACAAATCTGGGTTTGTCCCTGGCGCATGCCATCAACCGAGGACACATCCCGGGTGCGCGCGAGACCGCCGTGATGTTTGGTCTGCGGACGCGGTTCTAAGCCAGATCGTTAACGCCAAAAATGCGAAACGCGCCGGTTTTTGACACCGGCGCGTTACAGTCGCGATACAGACGTAAAACCGACGCGGCGTTTAGCCGTTCAGCTTCTGCGCCACCAATTGGTTAACGGCCTTTGGATTTGCCTTGCCGCCAGTGGCTTTCATCACCTGACCAACAAACCAGCCCGCCAGTTTCGGGTTTTGTTTGGCTTTTTCCACCTGTGCAGGATTGGCCGCAATGATTTCGTCCAGAGCGGCTTCAATCGCGCCGGTATCGGTCACTTGTTTGAGGCCTTTTTCTTCCACAATCGTGGCTGGATCACCCTTGGTTTCGATATGAATTTCAAGGACTTCCTTGGCGATTTTGGTGCTGATCTCGTCTGACGCCACCATTGCGAGAATGGACGCGTTGGCTTCTGGCGCAACCAGATCTTGCGGTGCTTTCTCTGCTTTGTTGGCACGGCCCATTACTTCGTTGATCACCCAGTTCGCGGTCTTTTTGCCGTCGCCTTTGCCCACGGAGGCTTCGAAGTAATTCGCCAGATCAACCTCAGCCGTCAAAACAGAGGCATCATACTCCGTGACACCGTAGTCATTGATAAAACGGGCTTTTTTCTCATCCGGCAGTTCCGGCAATCCTTTGCCAATGTCGTCTACCCACTCTTGTTCGATCTCCAACGGGAGCAGATCGGGACAAGGGAAATAGCGGTAATCATGCGCCTCTTCTTTGGAACGCATGGAACGGGTTTCGTTTTTGTCCGGATCATACAGGCGGGTTTCTTGGCTGACTTCACCGCCCGCTTCAACAATCGCAATCTGGCGACGCGCTTCATATTCGATCGCGGCCTGGATAAACCGCATGGAGTTCATGTTTTTGATCTCACAGCGTGTGCCAAGGTGCGAGAAGTCCTGTGTTTCCATGTACTTCTCATACTGCCCAGGACGGCAGATAGACACGTTAACGTCGGCACGCAGGTTGCCGTTCTGCATGTTGCCATCACAGGTGCCAAGGTAGCGCAGTATCTGACGCATCTTGGTCACGTAGGCGGCAGCTTCTTCAGGACCACGAATATCTGGACGGCTGACAATTTCCATCAGCGCAACACCGGTCCGGTTCAGGTCCACAAAGGACATGTTCGGGTCCATGTCATGCACGGATTTACCTGCATCCTGCTCCAGGTGAATGCGCTCGATGCGCACCAAACGCGCTACGCCTGGCCCCATGTCGACCAGAATTTCTCCTTCGCCCACAATGGGTTCGTAGAGTTGGGAGATTTGATACCCCTGCGGAAGGTCTGGGTAAAAGTAGTTTTTGCGATCAAACGCGGACTTGAGGTGGATCTCGGCTTTCAGGCCAAGCCCAGTGCGCACTGCCTGCTCAACGCAGTATTCGTTGATCACCGGCAACATGCCCGGCATGGCGCTGTCGACAAAAGCGACGTTGGAGTTTGGCTCCGCGCCAAATTGGGTGGACGCGCCGGAGAACAGCTTTGCGTTGGAAGAAACCTGAGCGTGCACCTCCAAACCAATGACCAATTCCCAGTCATGTTTGGCGCCCGCGATCACTTTGGGCTTCGGGGTCTCATATGTCAGGTCGAGCATCGCTCACGCTCCTTGAATATCTGGCTGATCTGCGTTCTAGGCCAGCCAGATAAAAGGAGCAAGAGGGCGGGTGTGTTATGGGTTGATTTGCGTGATGCCATCCGGCGAAAAATGCACAGTTTGCCCAGCCTGGAGGCCAGACATAAACGGCATGGCAACCGCTTGCAGTGCAACGTCGCGACCTTTGGCAGACAAGCGTTCTTTGGAGATTACACGCGATGTATTCTCAAATCCAATCTCCGCATGGCCCCAGATCAGCGGGTGAATTTCGCGCAAATGTTCTCGCACAACCATGTCAAACCCAGCCCGTAGTGCAGGAGGAAGATCTTCGCGCAAACCATCTGCGCCGTATTGTGACCGCGCATGTTGCCAGCTGCGGTAGAGATGTGCGGCCATGAGATTGGCGGAATGTTGGTCACCATTTCGTCGCAAGGCGTCGGTCACGCCGTCAATGAAGTAGTCAACTTCCATCATCTCCAAGCCGTTTGGATCGACAAGCAATGCGTCAAACCAGACCCAAGCGTAAGCCCCTGCGCCCCAGATGTCATAGGTTTGGGCCGCAATTCTTCGGGCTTGCAGGTCGAGGTGGGAAAAATCTCCGTACCAGCGTGGCAACAGGTAATTGCCCAAAGCCCGCATGTGGCGTGGGTTGAGCGGATCCAGTTGGATCAGCGATTCAAACTCAGCGCAGAGCGTGTTGAGCGGCTGCGCCGATCCAGGCAGGAGCGCACAGCGCGCTGCTGACAGCGCCGGAGAGAAGTATTGTTTCGGGCAGTAGTTCTTCAGAATGTCGGATGCACGATCAAAATGTGCCTGAAATGCATCTCGGTTGGTGTCGCGTACATCATCTTTCGCGGTGGCGCCCCGCCAAGCCCAACCGATGTCAATGTGCATATGGGCCACAACCAACGCCATTGGATAGCTGTTGGGATAATCTTCCAACAGGACTTCAAGGGCTTCAATCCCGGAGAAAAAATCCGCTCCTTCTGCGGGGCGGCCATGCAGCAACGCGTGTTCTGCGGCACGCACAACGTCCGATCGTGCGCCAAAAAGCATAAGTTCCGCAAGCGGTGTACCCGTGGCGGTGGTGGCGCGGTTTTGATCGTGTGTGCGGATCAGTTCCTCAAGTTCTTCCCAGCGCTCCTGACGGGCGAGGAATTGACCATGATCGCGAACTTTCTCACTTTCAATTTGATCCGGTGTGGAGGCGTTGATCGGAATTTCGAGACGGCTCAAAAGAGTGCGGAACGTGTTGGTCCCATCTCCAGAAAGATCAGATGTTTCAGGCTTGCGTGGCGCGGAAAACGCCTGCCCCAAACGGCGCAAAGCAGGCGTCGCAAGCGTAGATGCCGCTGGCACACCTTGGGATTTGGCCCGATCTCTGGAAAACAACTTCATTCTGGCTCCGATCTTGTCTTAGGTCGGACTATGCGAGCGCATTCAGGCTAAAAAAGGGCACCAAGTTGAAATCTTACGGTCAGATACTGCCCAATTTTGGCCGGAATTGTTACTCAAATCAAGCGTAGGCGGTCGAGCTTGATTGGGATCTCGTGCCGGGTAAGAGCGGCCTCCAAATCTGTGCGAGGCGGCAAAACATCTTGTGGAATCCGTACTTTGGCGTCGTCGTGCATGATCACGGTGATGCGGAAGGCGACATTAAGACGGGTGGCGATATGCACAGATTTTATTTGATGGAAACCAAGCTCTGCCTCTTGAGTGGCGTTTTTCCAGCGTATGCCATCTTCATTCAGGTCAAAGGTCGCAATTGGATTGAAAGCGACGTCCACCAGTGTCGGGACCATAATAAGAGACAATGCTGCGACAATACCCCAGTGGGTTCCATAAGCGAGGAGGCCGATCAGGCCGGAACTGACAACAAAGAGCACGATAAGACTGCGCGGGTTGCGGCCATGTTGGGTATGCTGAAGCGTGTCCACAGTCAGCGTCCTCCTGATACGTCGAGTGTGCTGCCTGTGATGTAGGAGGCGTCATCAGACAACAAAAACATTATAGCGCGGGCAATTTCTTGTGCGGTGCCGGGACGTTGCATCGGAATTTTATGCGCCAACTGCGATGCGCGATCCGGCGCGCCGCCTTTGGCGTGGATTGCTGTGTCAGTGATGCCGGGACGTAGACAGTTTACGCGAATGCCTTGATTGGCCACTTCTTCAGCCAGACCTTTTGTAAATGTGTCAATGGCCGCCTTGGAAGCGGCGTAGTCGACATATTCATTGGCGGAGCCCGTGCGGGCGGCAACTGAGCTCACGTTTACAATCGCGCCGGAACCTTGCGCTTGCATGCGGATGACGGCTTCTTTCGCGACCAGCATGGCGCCAATGACGTTCACGTCAAACATGCGTTTCAGGCGCGCGTGGGTGAAGGCGGTGACGGGGGCGCCTTGGTCGACGATGCCGGCGTTATTGGCTAGCGCGTCGACGCGGCCAAACCTGGCGTCGATTGCCTTGAACATGGCGTCGATTTGGTCTGGCTCAGCTACGTCAGCCTGAAACAGTTCAGCACGGACGCCTAAGTTATGCGCTGTTTCGGCAATGGATTCAGCACCTTGCATGTCGCTTCGGTAGTTCAGCGCAAGGTCATAACCCGCTTCAGCCGCCAGCTTGGCAGTGGCGGCGCCAATGCCTGCGCTGGCGCCTGTGATTAATAGAACCTTTGACATTACGCCTCCAGAATACGGGTCACCATTTCGGTGGTGTCACGGCTAAGGCCGTTTTGTCCGGCAATGCGCTCCAATTGTGCTTTGAGCAGCGCCTGACGGTCGTCATCGTAGCGCTTCCATGTTTGGAAAGCGCTGCACATGCGTGCGGTGGTTTGCGGGTTCACCGGATCTAACTTTAGGAGCCAATCTGCCAGCACTTGGTAAGACGTGCCTGACGTGTGATGGAAACCGGCGTGGTGCGCGGCCATGACACCCATCACGGCACGGAACCGGTTGGGGTTTTTCCAATCAAAGTCAGCATGTTGAGTAAGGTTGGCCACCGTGGCCGCAAGGTCTTCGGGTTTGGCAAACATCACCTGCATGGAGAACCATTTGTCGATCACCAGGCGGTCATCGTTCCATTGGTCATAGAAAGCGGCGATGGCGTTGTCCCCTTTGCCAGCATCTAGCAGTGCGCCAAAGGCGGCCAGTTGCAGCGTCATGTTGTCCGCGGATTTGTATTGCTTTTCAGCGGCTTCGCCGCCATCCAAACGGGTAAGCAAGGAGAGGGCGGCATTTGCAAGGCTGCGCTTGCCTGCGGGCTCGGCATCCGGCGAGAAGGGCCCGGTGACTTGATTGGCGGTGTAAATGTCTGGCAGCAGGTCTGCAAAAGCCTTGGCTTTGGCATCACGCAGAGATTCCGTTGCGGCATGGATCGCGGCTGGATCTGGGATTTGACCTTGTTTGTGCAGAATGCCTGCCAATTCGGACTGGGAGGGCTGCCCAAGCATCAGTGCGCGGTAGGCTGGATCAAGTCTGTCGTCGCGCAAAAGCGCTTTGAGGCCAGAGAGATAGTCTTCGTTGTGGGCGGTGCCATCAACAATTGCCCCGATCAGGCTGTCGCGTGCCAGGTTGCGGCCCGCTTCCCAGCGATTGAAAGGATCAGTGTCATGCGCCAGCAGGAAGGCGCGGCGGGCGTTGTCGATATCTTGGGTCAACGTCACCGGGGCGGAAAAACCGCGTAAAACCGAGGGAATAGGACGGGTGGCGTGGCCTTTGAAAGTGAAACTTTTCTCAGTTTCGGTGAGTTCCAGAACTTGAGTAGGCAGCACCTCATCGCCATTGTCGTTTAGCAGTCCCACCGCAACAGGAATGACCTGGGGTGCCTTTGTGTCCTGACCCGGGGTTGGGGCGCTGGACTGGCTGAGGTGCAGTGTGAAGATGTCGCCCTCAAACTCTTCGCGCACGGTGACTTCGGGTGTGCCGGACTGGGAATACCAAAGTTTGAATTGGGTCAAGTCGCGGCTGGTGCTGTCTTCAAATACTTTGATCCAATCCTCGATGGTGCAGGCTTGGCTGTCGTGGCGGTCAAAATAGAGGTCGAGCGCTTTGGCGTAGGCGTCATCTCCAACCAAAGTTTTCAGCATGCCAATGACTTCGGCGCCTTTTTCATAGACGGTGGCAGTGTAGAAGTTGTTGATTTCCTGAAAGCTTTCGGGGCGCACCGGGTGGGACAGCGGGCCTTGGTCTTCAGGAAACTGGCGTCCGCGTAGGGCGAGCACATCGTCGATGCGTTTGACGGGTTCGGAGCGCATGTCTGCCGTGAATTGTGCGTCGCGGTAGACGGTTAGGCCTTCTTTTAGGCAAAGCTGGAACCAATCACGGCAGGTGATGCGGTTGCCGGTCCAGTTGTGGAAATACTCGTGCGCAATAATGGCTTCGATGCGTTCAAAGTTGCCGTCTGTGGCGGTTTCAGGAGAGGCCAACACGCAGGAACTGTTGAAGATGTTCAGCCCTTTGTTTTCCATCGCGCCCATGTTGAAATCATCCACGGCGACGATATTGAATTCATCGAGATCGTATTCGCGACCGTAGACGTCTTCGTCCCATTTCATGGACTTTTTAAGGGCTTCCATGCCGAAAGCACATTTGTGCTCATCCCCGGGGCGGACGAAGATCGACAGGCGCACGTCTTTGCCGGACATGGTTTTGAATGTGTCTTCATGGGCAATCAGATCGCCAGCCACCAAGGCAAAGAGATAAGCTGGCTTGGGCCAAGGGTCGATCCAAACGGCATAGTTGCTGTTGGGCGTGACGGTTTGGTCGGTGCCGTATTCGTCGCCGTTGCCGTTGGAGAGCAGCTCTGGCGTGTTTTCGACGTTGCCTTCGATGCGCACGGTGAAAGTGGCCATGACGTCCGGACGATCCGGGTAAAAAGTGATTTTGCGGAAACCTTCGGCCTCACATTGGGTGCAATACATGCCGTTTGACATGTAAAGACCTTCGAGTGCGGTGTTGGCCTCCGGGTTGATTTCCACCTCGGCTTCCCAAGTGAAAGGGGCATCGGGGACATCAACTTCGATGCCGCCGTCCACCGCGCGAGGCGTAATCTCCGCGCCGTCAATCTTCGCATTGATCAGCTTAAGTTGTTCACCATGCAGGAAAAAACGATTATCGATGGCCGCTGGATTTGGACGGAACGCGATTTTGGAAAACACCCGTGTTTTGGTGGGGTGCAGGCGGAAGGTCAACTCGACGCCATCCACGATGAAGCCAAACGGGGTGTAATCTTTCAGATAGATCGTTTGCGGCGCGGCGTCTTTCATCACGGTCTCCATTGGTTGCTCATCTTGGTGTAGCTTTTCGCGTGGGACCCGCAAGGGGGTAGGCGATTTTTTACAAAATGGATGTGCAGTTTCGCAAATCTATGGAAAAAGTTGAAAATCCCTTTGGTAAACAAAGGTAACCGGTTTTATTGCCTATAGAAAACATGTGCACTAATTGAGACGCGACGCCAGAGATGAGGAAGATTCACAATGACAAAGAGAATTGAGCAGCACGGGCTGCAAATTGCCGACGAGCTCTATGATTTCATTGTGAGCGAGGCGCTTCCAGGTACAGGCGTGGATGCAGATGATTTCTGGCAGGGCATGAGCCTTCTTGCGCATGATTTTGGCCCTAAGAACCGTGACTTACTGGCCAAGCGCGAGGAAATTCAACAGAAGGTTGACGGTTGGCATTTGTCCCGCAAGGGCCAGGCGCATGATGCCGACGCTTATAAGGCGTTCCTTGAGGAGATTGGCTATCTGGTGCCTGAAGGTGCAGACTTTGCGGTGCAGACAGCCAATGTTGATCCGGAGATTGCAGCGATTCCCGGCCCGCAGTTGGTGGTTCCGATCACCAATGCGCGCTTTGCTTTGAACGCGGCCAATGCGCGTTGGGGCAGCCTGTATGACGCGCTTTATGGCACCGATGCGATGGGCGATCTCCCTGCGAGCAAGGCTTACGATTCGGCGCGAGGCGCGCGTGTGATTGCCTGGGGGCGTGACTTCCTCGACAAGACCCTGCCTCTGGCTCAGGGCTCCTGGAAAGACATTGACGGTCTGTCCATTGAAGATGGGCAGCTGGTGCCGGCGCTCAAGCTGGCGGATGCCTTTGTGGGACACGTTGGCGATGCAGCCGCACCTACGCGTGTCTTGGTGAAAAACAATGGCCTGCACGTGATTATTGAAGTGGATCACGCGGGAAATATTGGCGCTGTGGACAAGGCAGGTATCAACGACATCACGCTGGAAAGCGCACTGTCCACGATCATGGATTGTGAGGATTCCGTCGCCTGTGTGGACGCCGAAGACAAGGTTGTGGCCTATGGAAACTGGCTTGGCCTGATGCGGGGCGACCTTGCGGAGGAGGTCTCCAAAGGCGGCAAGACCTTTACGCGCCGCCTTAAAGATGACGTCTCCTTTACCGCAGCGAACGGTGAACAAACCTCGCTGAAAGGTCGCTCGTTGATGTTGGTGCGCAACGTTGGCCATCTGATGACCAACCCAGCGGTTCTGGATCGGGATGGCAACGAGATTGGCGAAGGTCTTATGGATGCGCTTGTGACCGTGATGATCGCGATGCACGACCTGAAGCGGGAGAGTGGAAATTCGGTGCATGGTTCCGTCTATGTGGTGAAGCCGAAGATGCACGGGCCGGAAGAGGTGGCGTTCTCAGATGCGATCTTTGCCAAGGTTGAGGACATTCTGGGCCTGCCGCGCAACACGGTGAAGATGGGCATCATGGATGAGGAGCGCCGAACAAGCGCCAACCTCAAGGAATGTATCCGGGCGGCAAAAGGGCGGGTGGCGTTTATCAACACCGGGTTCCTGGACCGCACGGGTGACGAGATCCACACATCGATGGAAGCAGGGGCTTTCCTACGCAAGGGCGAGATGAAGGCCACGCCTTGGATACTGTCTTACGAGGATCGCAACGTGGACATCGGACTGGCCTGTGGGCTGCAAGGCAAAGCGCAGATTGGCAAAGGCATGTGGGCCATGCCGGACTTGATGGGCACGATGCTGGAGCAGAAGATTGGCCATCCGAAATCTGGCGCTAACTGTGCCTGGGTGCCATCACCAACCGCGGCCACACTGCACGCGACGCACTACCACGAGGTGGATGTGCTGGCGCGGCAGGAAGAAATCAAAGCGGGAGGCGCACGCGGGACGTTGGCCGATCTGCTGACTGTGCCGGTGATGGACGGGCAGAACCTCTCGGACGAAGAGATTGCCGCTGAGGTGGAAAACAACGCACAGGGCATTTTGGGCTATGTGGTGCGCTGGGTTGATCAGGGCGTGGGCTGTTCCAAAGTGCCTGACATCAATGATGTGGGCCTGATGGAAGACCGCGCGACCTGCCGGATTTCCAGCCAAGGTCTGGCCAACTGGCTGCACCAAGGCGTGGTGAGTGAGCCGCAGGTGATGGCTGCGATGCAAAAGATGGCCGCCGTGGTGGATCGGCAAAATGCGAACGATCCGCTTTATGCGCCAATGGCGCCAGGTTTTGACAGCATTGCCTTTCAGGCGGCGTGTGATCTGGTGTTCAAAGGGCGCATTCAACCGTCTGGCTATACTGAGCCGGTGCTGCATGCGCGGCGGTTGGAGTTGAAAGCCCAAGCATAATTTGAAGGCCGGGGGCTCCCCGGCCTTTTTCTTTGCGTTTTGGGGGCTTTCTCATTTGGGAGACGCGTCCTATGGTTACCTGCGCAACAAGACTAAGAGGCCAGTATGACGCGTCCTGTCGTCGGGATCATCGGCAACCAATATCTGATCAATGACCAATATCCGGCACATGCCGGAGGGACCATGAATTCCGAAGCGATTTCAGGGGTTTCGGGCTGTATGCCGCTGTTGATCCCGGCTGATCCACGGTTTGTCTCCGTCGAAGAATTGCTGGCGCAATGTGATGGCTTTCTGCTGACTGGCGGACGCCCCAATGTGCACCCCGAGGAATATGGCGAGGCGGCGACGGCGGCGCATGGGGAGTTTGACCGGGCGCGGGATGCGATTGTGCTGCCATTGGTGCGGGCCTGTGTGGAATCTGGGCAACCGTTTATGGGGATTTGCCGGGGATTTCAGGAGGTTAATGTTGCTATGGGTGGCAGCCTGTATCCGGAAATTCGCGACCTGCCGGGGCGGGACAATCATCGCATGCCGCCGGATGGCACGTTGGAAGAGAAGTTTGCGCTGCGACATACGGTGGAATTTGGTGAGAATGGTCCGTTCCATCACTTGTTTGGCAGTCAGAAAGTGATGACCAACACGCTGCACGGGCAGGGCATCAAGCGCGCGGGAAGTCGTGTGATTATAGATGGTTATGCGCCTGATGAAACGCCAGAGGCGATCTATATTGAGGGTGCGCCGGGGTTCACAATGTCGGTGCAGTGGCATCCGGAATGGGATGCGGCCAATGATCCGGTCAGCCGCCCTTTGTTTGAGGCCTTTGGCGACGCCGTACGGGCCTGGGCACATGGGCAAGAAGCGCGGTCCATGCTCAAGTCTGCCTAAAGTTTAACGTCAAACATTGCAGCAATTTGGGCGTCGGTATCACGTCTGTATTGCGACTGTTTCACGACAGTCCGTAAAACTGGAATATGTTTTGGTTAACGCGGTCAGCGGGCTGGGTTAAGAACGGTTAGGGGCTTGGTCTCTTCCTAGCCCCTAACCGATTTGGCTATCAGGCGCTGTCTTGAATTTGTGCAACGTCACCTGTGTCGCCCCGCGCTTTGCCCTCTTCGAGAGCTTCCACAGTGACAACACCAGGTTTCTGGTTTTTGGTCCAGGTGGTGGCGGCTGCGACCCGATCCCGGTTGATCCGATCTGCGTATTTTTGAGCAACCTGATAGGTGTCCGACAACAAGCCTTCGGCAAGTGTTGTCGGATTGAGGCCTAGCTTAAGGAAGCTGGCATTTGACACGCGCAGGTCGTTTTCTGCCGCCTCTTTGCGTGGGTTGTCCACCATAGCCACTTTGGCACCAGTCAGGCGTGCCACCAAATCTGCGAGCTCCCGCACGCGGTGGGTTTCAGTCATTTGGTTGCGGATGACCGGGCGGTCACCTTTTTCGGGTGGGTTGGAGATAGCCAGTTCGACACAACGCACAGTGTCGCGGATGTGAATGAAGGCGCGGGTTTGTCCGCCGGTGCCGTGCACGGTGAGCGGGTAGCCGATGGCGGCCTGCATCAGGAAGCGATTGAGGACGGTGCCGTAGTCGCCATCATAGGCAAAACGGTTGATCAGCCGCTCGTCGCGGCGGGTCTCATCAGTCTGAGTTCCCCAGACAATACCTTGGTGCAGATCGGTCACGCGGATGCCGTCGTTCTTGGCGTAGAACTGGAACATCAGCTGATCCATGGTCTTGGTCATGTGGTAGATGCTGCCGGGATTGGATGGGTACAGGATTTCGCGGTTGTGGATGACGTTTTCATCACCGCGCACCATGATTTGTTGATACCCTTCCGGAATTTCCAGCCCTGCGCCGTCGTAGCCATACACCCCCATGGTGCCGAGGTGCACGACGTGTGCGTCGAGATCCAACAGAACAAGTGCGGCCAGCAAATTGTGGGTGGCGTTGATATTGTTGTCGACGGTGTACCGTTTGGGGCAAGCGCCACGCATGGAGTAGGGGGCGGATCGTTGCTCGCCAAAATGCACCACTGCGTCAGGTTTCAGCTCGCCGAGTAGAATCGCCAGATCGTCGAACTCTTGTGCCACGTCCAGCTCAACAAAATTGATGGTCTTGCCGCTGACCTCTTTCCAGGCCTCAATACGTTCCTGAGTAGATTTGATCGGTGTCAGGCTGACCACGCCCAAGCGGTTGTCGATCTTGCGGCGCGACAGGTTGTCGACGATGGTGACGTTGTAGCCTTGTTCGCTGAGATAGAGGGAGGTCGGCCAGCCGCAAAAGCCGTCGCCACCTATTACTAAAACATTGCTCATGCGCGTTCTCCTGATTGCTCGCTGAAAGACTGGATTTGTATAGTTTCGCTGGCGATTTCCAGTTCAGCCGGAATGTGATTTGGTCCAAAGAAGTCTTAAAAGGAGGGGGGTGTAGCAGTATTTAGGTTGCGACCCTCGGAATTTGTGGAAGTAATGGAAGCGTACGGCGGTGGATGATCGATCGTAAAGCTTAATTACTGAAGCGGGTTGCGCGTGAGACATTGGTTTTGACGGGCATCACCGAGACGCCTTGAGAGCGCCCACAATTTCGGACACGAGAACTTTTCCTCACATTTTGCCGGCCCGCGAGGAAAGCGAGTTGTCCGGTCCTGCGCCTCAGAAGGCTTGTCTGGAGAGGCGGCCCCTTGGGCTATTTAGTGAACCCGCAAACCCAATTGTCCAAGCAAGATCGCAGCTTGTTGCTTGGACAGGATAGCGCCTTTAAAGCGCCTTAAGTCGGACAGCTTGATCCCGCCCAAGTCCGCGCCGCGCAGATCGGCATTTTCAAATCGGCTGTCGATAAGGTGCGTATCCCGCAGCGAACAATCCTCAAACACGGCGTCGCGAAAATCACATTGGCTCATGTCAGCGTCGGTAAAATCCACCCGTTTGAGGGTCATCTTGCGAAACGAGAATTTGGGCAGAACCGCGAGGGCCAACAACACATCTTCAAACTCAATGCCAATGGTGTGGGTTTCTCTGAGATCAGCCCCGGTCATTTTGCAATTGTGGAATTTTGAATGGGTGAGAGTGGCACCACGCAGGTTGGCGTTGCTGAAATCACCGCCATCGATTGTGCCGTCCGAAAAATTGACGCCCTGAAGCGAGAGACCGCCGGCGCGGCATCCCTTTAAAATGACGTCTTCAAGCGTGGCACTTTTGAAAGAGGCTTGGGACAGATTGCAAGCCTCAAACCGCCAACCAGTAAGATCGAGATCGGACAGATCCTGGCCCTCCAAGGTGCAGCGGGTGACGGTGTGCGGACGTTCAGTTCGGCTGGCTTGTTCAATCTCCGCGCGGGTTGGGCTGCAATCGGCAAACTGGTGGGTTTTGACAGGCACGCGGCGCTCCGGAGAATGAAATGTGGGGTAGGGTCTCTAAGCCATACGGTGGAATTTGTGGTTTGGAAAGGCAAAGCAGGATGTGGGAGCGGGAGCCGGGACGCTCCCGCATTGTCGTCTGCGTGTTGTGTCTACATTTCACCGCCAGCCACTTGCAGCGTTTGCCCACGCACGGAATCTGCCATGTCGGAGCAGAGATAGAGTGCGGTGTGAGCGACCTCTTCGGGTTTGATCAGGCGGCCGTGCGGGTTCACGCCCACCATCATGTGGCGGGCTTCTTCCTCGGAACAACCGGTGCGGGCCATGATGCTTTCGATATTTTGATCGATGATCGCGGTTTCGACATAGGCGGGACATATGGCGTTGAAGGTGATGGGCTTTAGCGCATAGTCCGCGGCCAAAGATTTGATCATGCCGTTTACCGCGTGTTTGGAGGTGGAGTAGGCAGGCGCGCCTTTCAATCCGCGAAGACCGGCGATCGAAGAGATCACCATGACGCGGCCCCAGTCGGTTTGGTTCATCGATTTGAGGCTCTCGCGAATGGTGAGAAACACACCGTCGATGTTGATCGACATCATCTTGCGCCAAAATGCCATGTCGGTTTTGTGCAGGGCGCGGCCTTCGGCAATTCCGGCATTGGCGACGCAGATTTGAATCGGACCGCGTGCAGCCACAGCGGCTGCAACGCCGTCGACCACCGAGGCCTCATCGGCCACATCCATAGCTAGCGGAAACAGACCGTCACTGGCGGCCTCTTCCAGTACGTTGAGGCGACGGCCGGTGATGGTGACTTGGGCACCCTCGGCGGCCAGTGCCTTGGCGATGGCAAGGCCAATGCCGGTGCCGCCGCCGGTGACCAATGCGTGTTTCCCCGATAGTGACATGTCGCTCTCCCAATGCTGTGTTGGGATCACCTTAGCGCGCGGATAAGACCGAACAAGCGTTCTGGTTGATTGCGCCGCAGGGTCACAAAGGCAGCCAGGAGGGTCAAAATGTCCGAGCGGGAATGCGGAAAAACCGCTCAAATTGGCATTTCGGACAAAACGCCTGTCTTATTTGGGGCGCGACATGCGGTTTTCTGGCCCTTTTTGACGCACGGCGGGTCTGTATCGTTGCAGTGTATCGACGGATCGTTAAACCAAGAGGCATGATGCGACGACGCGCAAAGACAATACCAATTTCAGGTCTGCGGCCTTGCCGTGGATCTGACGTGTTTTTGACAAGGACACTCCCATGAAATTAGTGCGGTCTCTTGATATTCCACCAGTGTGGCTTTTGGCGGCACTGGCATTTGCGTGGGTTCAATCCACGCGGTGGACATATGGATTGAGCTTTGGGCCGGTTTGGGCTGATCTTCTTGGCGGGTTGCTTGTGGGCGGGGGCGTGGTGTTGACCGCGTTGGCGGTGATGGAGATGCGGCGGCATCAAACCACAATTCATCCCCACAACGACAGTGCGCGCCTTGTTCAAAGTGGCATTTTCAAGCGCAGTCGCAACCCGATCTATCTCGCTGATGTGATGATCCTTGCGGGTTTCATCCTCTATTGGGATGCGGTGCTGGCCCTGCCTTTGGTGCCGGTGTTCCTGTGGATTTTGGAAAAACGCTTTGTCATTCCAGAAGAAAATCGCCTGCGGAAGACATTTCGGATGGATTTTGCGCGTTATTGCGAGAAAGTGCGCAGGTGGGTGTGATGCCGTTGCGTCGCAGAAATACGGGCCATTGTTTGTTTGCTTGTGCAGCAATTCAGGTGGCGTTAAAACATTATGCAAGTGCAGCACGGTCTGCGTGAAACATTATTGCTCTGACTCTGAAGGGGGATAAGACAGGTGAAGATAGGTACACCAAAAGAGGTGTTTGACGGTGAGAACCGGGTCGCGATGACTCCGGACTCGGCCAAACAGCTCCAGAAGCTCGGATATGAGTGCGCCATTGAAAGTGGTGCCGGTGCCGGTGCAGGATTTTCGGACGCCACATATGAGGCTGCCGGGGTTGAGGTCATCAAGACCGCAGCCGCGCTTTGGAAAGCATCTGACATTGTCGCCAAAGTGCGTCAGCCGGATGCGACTGAGCTCAAGCGCCTGACCAAAGACAAGACGCTGATCTCCTTCTTCAACCCAGCTGGGAACGAAGATGGCATGGACGCGGCCAAGGCCAAAGGCGCCAACGTGATTGCCATGGAAATGGTGCCACGCATTTCGCGCGCGCAGAAAATGGACGCGCTGTCCTCTATGGCCAACATCGCGGGTTACCGCGCAGTGATCGAGGCAGGCAACAACTTTGGCCGGTTCTTCACCGGTCAGATCACCGCCGCAGGCAAAGTGCCGCCTGCGAAGGTCTTGGTTGTGGGCGCTGGTGTGGCCGGATTGGCCGCGATTGGCACATCCACCTCGTTGGGGGCCATCACCCTTGCGTTTGACGTGCGTCCGGAAGTGGCGGAGCAGGTTGAATCGATGGGCGCCGAGTTTGTTTACCTCGACTTTGAGGAAGAGCAGGCCGATGGCGCAGCCTCGGGTGGCTATGCGTCGGTGTCGAGCCCTGAGTTCCGCGAAGCGCAGCTTGCAAAATTCCGCGAGCTGGCACCAGACGTGGACATTGTGATTACCACCGCGTTGATCCCAAACCGCGAAGCGCCTGAGTTGTGGACCGAAGATATGGTTGCGGCGATGAAGCCGGGTTCGGTGATTGTCGATCTGGCAGCGGAAAAAGGCGGCAACTGTAAGCTGACCGTGATGGACGAGAAGATTGTAACCGAGAATGGCGTGACCATCATCGGCTACACCGACTTCCCATCCCGTATGGCGGCGCAGTCTTCGACGCTTTATGCAACCAACATCCGTCACATGATGACCGACCTGACCCCTGAAAAAGACGGTCAGATCAATCACGACATGGAAGACGATGTGATCCGCGGGGCAACGGTGACCTTTGAGGGTGACATCACTTTCCCACCGCCCCCTCCAAAGGTGCAGGCGATTGCAGCCAAGCCAAAAGAAGTGGTGCCGGAACTGACACCGGAAGAAAAACGCGCGGCCGAAGTGGCGGCGTTTAAGGCGCAGACCAAGCAGCAGGTGATGTTGCTGGGTGGTGGCGGGGCCTTGATCCTGTTGCTGGGGCTGGTGGCACCAGCCAGCTTTATGCAGCACTTCATTGTGTTTGCATTGGCGTGTTTTGTGGGCTTCCAGGTGATCTGGGGCGTGGCGCACTCGCTGCACACACCGCTGATGGCTGTGACCAACGCGATCTCCTCGATCATCATCTTGGGGGCACTCATGCAGATTGGCTCTGGCAGCTTCCTTGTGATCCTGCTCGCGGCGCTTTCAGTATTCATGGCCGGGATCAATATCTTCGGCGGTTTCCTCGTGACACGGCGCATGCTCGCCATGTTCCAGAAATCCTAAGGAGGTCGAGCGATGGAATACGGTTTTACAACCGCGGCATACGTTGTTGCGGCAGTGCTCTTCATCCTCTCCTTGGGGGGGCTGAGCAATCAAGAAAGCGCCAAGCGCGCAGTGTGGTACGGCATTTCCGGCATGGCGCTGGCTGTGTTTGCGACACTCATCGGCCCCGGTGCGGGGCTGTGGTGGCTGTCCGTTCCGCTGATCGCAGGTGGTGGCTTCATCGGCTACCAACTGGCCAGCAAGGTCGAGATGACCCAGATGCCGGAACTTGTGGCTGGCATGCACGCGCTGGTTGGTCTGGCTGCGGTGTTTGTGGGTCTCAATGCGCATTTTGAGATTGGCAACGCAGCGGAAGCTGTGGCGGCGGGTCCGGATGCGGTGAAAGAGCTGGGCACCTTTGGTAAGTTGATTGCCAAGAAGTCCGGCGTGGAGATCAGCATTTTGCTGGTTGAGCTGAGCCTTGGTGTCTGGATTGGGGCGGTGACCTTTACCGGCTCTCTGATTGCTTATGGCAAACTGTCCGGCAAGGTGAGCTCCAACGCCGAAAAACTGCCCGGTGGCCACATGCTCAACGCTGGCGCGGCGGGCCTCTCGGTGCTGTGCTTGATCTGGTATCTGAACACTGGTGGGTTCTTCCCGCTGTTGATCCTGACACTTGCGGCGCTGTTCATTGGCTATCACCTGATCATGGGCATCGGTGGTGCTGACATGCCGGTGGTTGTCTCGATGCTGAACAGCTACTCCGGTTGGGCCGCTGCGGCGATTGGTTTCTCCCTGGGCAACGATCTGCTGATTGTGGTGGGTGCGCTTGTGGGCTCCTCCGGTGCAATTCTGTCCTACATCATGTGTAAAGCGATGAACCGCTCCTTTGTGTCGGTGATCCTTGGCGGCTTTGGTGGGACCACTGGTCCTGCGATGGAAGTTGAAGGTGAGCAGATTGCGATTGAAGCGGATGGTGTGGCCAGCGCGCTGGAAGATGCGGACAGCGTTGTGATCATCCCAGGTTACGGCATGGCGGTGGCACAGGCACAGCAGAACGTGGCGGAGTTGACCCGTCGCCTGCGTGCCAAGGGCAAAAACGTGCGTTTTGCAATCCACCCGGTTGCGGGGCGTCTGCCTGGGCACATGAACGTGCTCCTGGCCGAAGCCAAGGTGCCGTATGACATCGTGCTGGAGATGGACGAAATCAATGATGACTTCCCGGAAACGGATGTGGCCATCGTGATTGGGTCCAACGACATCGTGAACCCGGCAGCCCAAGAAGATCCGAACAGCCCCATCGCGGGTATGCCGGTTCTGGAGTGCTGGAAAGCCAAGCAGGTGTTTGTATCTAAGCGTGGTCAGGGTACCGGCTACTCCGGCATCGAAAACCCGCTGTTCTTTAAAGAGAACACACGCATGTTCTATGGTGACGCGAAAGCCAGCCTCGATAAGTTGCTGGGCATGATCGAGTAATCGATCTTTGCCATAGAAAGTGGAAAGGGCGCCCTAGAATGGGGCGCCCTTTTTTATATGCGGCGGTGGAGGCGGACATGACGGAAGCCTCCGGAGGGGTATCTGGTGAATGAGAAGCTTGCGGCGCGTTGGCTCCTGTCGCTTTCTCATTCTTGAAATATCCCGGGGTAGACACAGCTTGCTGTGGCAGGGGCAGCGCCCCTTTAGGCGGTTTGCAGACGGGCTTCTTGGCGCAGAAGCGCAAAGGATGCCCCGACAATCAGAGCGGCGCCGAGCCACAGGCTGCCGGGCGGCGCATAGCCAAAGACCACCAATCCGAGTCCAATGTTGAATGGCAGTTTGAGGTGATCAAACGGTTGCAGGTAAGCTGCGTCGGTGATGCTGTAGGCGCGGGCCAAGGCGTATTGAGCAATGGCGGTGCAAAGACCTGCGCCAACCAACAGAACACCGGCGGTGATGCCCTCAAAGCCTAGGCCTGTCTCCAGCGCGAGGCCGGCGTTGATCGGGGTGAGCAGCAGCAACAAGTAAAGCGTGAGCGTGGCCGGGCTTTCGGTGCTGCTCATTTGTTTGGTCATCAGGCTGGTGAGCCCCCAGAAGATGGCCGCGCCAACAGGATAAAGCGCATGGGGTGTAAAGGCGTCAGACCACGGCGCGAGAATGATCATGCCGCCGATGAAGCCTGTGACCACGGCCACCCAACGGTGTGCCGAGACGTGTTCGCCGAGCCAAAGCCCCGCAAGTACCGTGACAAAGAAGGGCGAGAGCATAATCAGGGCAATTGCTTGCCAGATAGGCACATATGCCAGTCCGGTGACCCAAAGCTGCACGCCTATCACCGCACAGCCAACCCGCAATAGGTGTTTGGGCAAGGCGGCGGTGCGCAGCGCTTCGGGGGATTTGAGGACAATCCATGGCACAAGCCAGAGCGTGGCAATCAGATATTGCCAGAAGGCCACGCGGGTTGGTGGCAGGCCCATTTTCATCGTGCCCCATTGTACAATGGTGTTGACCAATGCGAACAGGAGGCCAGCAAAGATCATAAGAAAAGCCCCGGCGGTGGCCGGGCGAGTTTTGGTGAAAATGCGAGTCATGGCGTTGTCCTTTCGTCTGCGCTCACAACTCAAGGCAAAACAGGACAAGCCAAACAGCGCCGTTGCCAGCTCTGCTCAGTTTCTTCCCGCTCTCTTCCATCCGGACTGTGACCGTCGGCTCAGGAATTGCACCTGATCTGCTGACACATCTTTGTTGGCTCCACAGCTTGGTCCGAAAACCGGTACCCACTTTTCGGGCTGTGGACGCGTCTAAAAGATGCCGCTCGCGGGCTTACAGCTGCGCTGCTTACCGCCGGTGGGGAATTTCACCCCGCCCTGAGAACGTTGCGGCCCAAAGGCGGACCGCGACGTAAGGGATAGGCGGGGAATTTGAAGAGAGCAAGACGTCAAATGTTAGCGATCTCATTTGAGCTATGTCTTTGGTATGCGGTGGTATTCCAGCAAGTCTTTGAAAATCAACAAAAACATTTACATTCGTAACCGGTTGAGTAAGTTTGGCGCGATCAGGAGAAGAGCATGTCCGCCATTCAAGACCATCCGTTGCGCTACAAACTGGCCAATGAACTTCACGCGCGTCCGTTTCCGACACTCACCGCGCCGTGCCGCGCGGTTTATATCGCCTGGCGCATTCCGCAGGATCAGGTGGGCGTGGATACGGCGGCAGAGCTGGAGCACCTCTATGATTTATTGGACCGATTTGGCGCGCCCCATCCCCAACCGGGCGCGACACATTTTACCTGTCAAATTGGCCGAGACACGCTGAAGTGGGAGCAGCATGCGGAGTTTGTGACCTACACGATGTTCCTGCCACAGGTGAGCACGCGGGCGTTTGACCCAGCTGATCTGGATGTGTTTCCCGAAGACTGGTTGGAAGCTGCACCGGGACAGCGGGTGACTTCGGCGATGATCCGGGTGGAAAACATGCCCAGCGACGAGCAGATGATCTCGCAAGTTTATGAGTGGTTTTTACCTGAGACAGTGGCAGCAAATTATGTGTTGGATCGAACCTGTGTTGTGGCCACGGATTTCCGTATTGCTGCCAACGGGCATCAGAACATGGCGGTGTTTGTGGCGCCGGAAACCGGGGCGCGTCGTGTCGGGCGCGTGGTGCAGCGCTTATGTGAGATTGAAACCTACAAATGTATGTCGATGTTGGGCTATTTCCGGGTGAAGGCGATTTCGCGGGAGCTTGGGGCCTTGGAAACGGACGCAGGACGTTTGATGGGCCATTTGCGCAGCGACCGGGATGATGCTGCGGAAACGCTGCAGGCTTTGCTGGAGTTGTCCGGCGATGTGGAGCGTTTGATTGCAGATACGTCGTTTCGGTTTGGCGCGACCAGTGCCTACGAGAGCATTGTGCAGCAGCGGATCAAAATTCTGCGCGAAGAGCGGTTTCATGGGCGCCAGACGTTTAGTGAATTCATGACGCGACGCTATGATCCAGCGATGCGCACGGTGAACCACAGTGAGAGCCGCTTGCAGTCGTTGGCCGAGCGGGTGGGGCGCGCAGCGCAGCTGTTGCGGACCAAAGTGGAGGTGGCGCGTTCTGCGCAGAACCAATCGCTTTTGGAAAGCATGGACCGGCGGGCGGACTTGGCGTTGCGTTTGCAAGAGACTGTGGAAGGCCTGTCGGTGGTGGCGATCAGTTACTACGCGGTCTCGTTGGCGGGTTATTTGGTCTATCCGTTGGCAACACCGCTGGGTGTGAGCAAAGGCGTGGTTTTGGCCGTGCTGACACCTGTTGTCGTGTTGGGAGTCTGGGCCATGGTGCGCCGGATTAAGGCGAAGATGCACTGAGAAAACTGGATTGGCTTTCTGTTGCGAATCAATGGCTTCTCTGCACCGCGGCAAGACGGGCAATGTAGGGAATACCATAGCCCGCTGCCGGAAATCATAGGGTTGCGAGGCTGTTATGGCGAAAAAACCGTTGAATTGAGCGGATTTCCACCAACAGGGGCGGACAATTCATTTCCGTTCTTCATCTTTCTTCTTATAGTCAATTAGATGCATGCGAAAAGACCTGCACGCCCTCAGGGAGATAGACACCGATGATCCGTTCGGAATTGATTCAGAAAATCGCAGACGAAAACCCACACCTCTACCAGCGCGACGTCGAGCGCATCGTAAATACGATTTTTGAGGAGGTCACCGAAGCAATGAGCCGCGGCGACCGTGTTGAGCTGCGGGGCTTTGGCGCGTTCTCCGTCAAACAGCGGGAAGCCCGCGTTGGACGCAATCCGCGCACGGGTGAATCGGTGGAAGTGGAAGAAAAGCACGTGCCGTTTTTCAAGACCGGCAAGCTTTTGCGGGATCGTTTGAACGGAAAGTAAGCTATGCGCTACATTCGCTATGCATTTCTCGGCGGCTTGGCTGTCGTGTTGATTGCGGTTGCCTTGGCAAACCGTGATATTGTGACTCTCACGCTGTTGCCCGGCGCGGTGAGTGATTTACTTGGGCTCAACCACGCCATTCAGCTGCCGTTGTTTGCGGTGATCTTTATCGCCATCGTTTTCGGTGTGATCATTGGGTTTGTTTGGGAATGGTTGCGTGAGCACCGTCATCGGGCGGATAAGACCAAGGCGCAGAAAGAGCTGCACAAATCCCAGCGTGAAGTACGTCGTCTGAAAGGCCGCGAAGCGGAGAAGAAAGACGAAGTGCTGACGCTTTTGGATGAGGCAAGCTGAGCGCTTTGCATTGACCGAAAGGTCGGGTAGATCCACACCATGGATATTCGGGTCAAAATTTGCGGACTGAAAGAGCCTGCCCATGTGGCTGCTGCGGCGGAAGCTGGTGCGGCCTATGTTGGGTTTGTCTTCTTTGAGAAGTCACCGCGCAACGTTGGCATTGCGCAGGCGCGTGATTTGGCGGTCGAGGCCCCCGTGGGCGTCGCCAAGGTGGCGCTGACCGTGAATGCGGATGATGCGTTTCTGGATAAGCTGGTCGAGACGGTTCCGCTGGATATGTTGCAGTTGCATGGCAGTGAATCCCCGGAGCGGGTGGCTGAGGTGCGGACGCGCTTTGGATTGCCGGTGATGAAGGCGATTGGCATTGCCGATGCGGAAGACGTGGCCAAGATCGACACTTACGGCGCGGTGGCAGATCAGCTGTTGGTGGATGCCAAACCGCCAAAGACTGCGGAGCTGCCGGGCGGCAATGGGCTGTCATTTGATTGGCGTTTGGTGAACCGTAAGTATTGGCCACGTCCCTGGATGTTGGCCGGTGGTTTGACTGCTGACAACGTCGCCGAGGCGGTCAAGATGACCGGTGCACGTCAATTGGATCTCTCGTCAGGTGTCGAAAGCGCGCCGGGGGTGAAGGACATTGGCATGATCCGCGCCTTTATGAAAGCGGTTGAGAACGCGCTGTGACGCGCGGCGCGGATCGCGCAGCCAGAGTTTGAGCATTGCAAAGCGCCGCAGTTGCCGGCGCTTTTTTAATGCCTGCGCCTTGGCGAGGAAGATCTCGCGTTCTTTGGCGTAGCTGGACATGGGCTGTGGCTCAGTGGGTCGGCTAGGGAGGAGATAGAAATTCATCGGAAAGCCTCACGCTGTGTTTGGGCTTGACCACTCTGCCGATTTTGAGCTTCCATTATTAGAGTGCTTAAATGAGAGTTTGATTTCAAAAATGGAACAATTGCCGTCTCTGGATGATCTGAGTCTGTTTGTGGACGTGGCCCGAGAAGGCGGTTTGGCGGGGGCGGCGCGCCGGACCGGAGCCACTGTGCCGACAATCAGCCGCAAGATGACTGCCTTAGAGCGGCAAATGGGGCGCAAATTGTTTGAGCGTGGGCCGCGAGGCTATGCGTTGACCGCGGAGGGACGCGCGGTTTTGGAGCAATTACAGGATCTCAAAGATGTCCAAGCGCGGCTGATGCGCAGCCTGGGGCAACCGGATG
The DNA here is from genome assembly GCF_900182745.1 of Shimia sagamensis. Taxonomy (GTDB): domain Bacteria; phylum Pseudomonadota; class Alphaproteobacteria; order Rhodobacterales; family Rhodobacteraceae; genus Shimia; species Shimia sagamensis. The sequence continues at coordinate 179,916 of NZ_FXTY01000004.1, forward strand.
CGGTGCGGGTAAGGGTGACTGCTGGCGCTTGGACGGCGTCTTATTTGGCGCGGCGGTTGGCGCAGGTGTGGGATAAGGACGATCCGTGGCGACTGGAGTTTGTTGAAAGCACTCGAATGCTGGATATCGCCCGTCGGGATGCGGACATCGGGATACGCAGTCGCAGGCCGGATCAGCCGTGGTTGGCGGGGCGGCGCACATCCAAAGTCGAATTTGCGGTCTATGCCGCCTCAGACGATGTGAGGGGGTTTGTTGCGCTCAGTGCGGATGGGCCGTTGACACCGTCTGTGCGCTGGGTTCGGGAGCAACATGGGGCTGAGATCATCACAACCGCCTGCGAGGAGGGCACGCTGGTGGATTTGGCAGTGGCCGGTGTCGGGCGGGTGGTGATGCCGACCTTTGTGGCTAAAGACGTACAGGGTTTGAAACAGGTTGGACCGATCATTCCTGAACTCAGCCATGATGAGTGGCTGGTGTGCCATCATGAGGCGCGGCACGATCCACCCATTCGTGCGGCATTGGAGGCGGTGGCATCGCTATTGACGTCCAAGCCCTGAGTGGTGGCGTACCCTCACAGGGCCAGCCATGCAATCAAGCGCTGTTTGCGCTTGCGCGTCCCCCTTGCGGCGTTTTAGGTATCTGCGACGCAAGGGAGAGACGCATATGTCCAACGATCTTTTCAACAGCTTTATGACCGGCCCCGATGAAAATGGCCGGTTTGGCGACTTTGGCGGGCGCTTTGTCAGCGAAACGCTGATGCCGCTGATCCTTGAACTGGAAGCGGAGTATGAAAAGGCCAAGGACGATGACAGTTTCTGGGCCGAGATGGATGATTTGTGGAAACACTATGTGGGCCGTCCTAGCCCGCTGTATTATGCCTCTCGTATGACCGAAGAGTTGGGTGGTGCGAAGATCTACCTGAAGCGGGACGAGTTGAACCACACCGGCGCGCATAAGGTGAACAACGTGTTGGGCCAGATTATTCTGGCACGCCGCATGGGTAAGACGCGGATCATTGCCGAAACCGGTGCGGGTCAGCACGGTGTGGCAACCGCAACCGTCTGTGCGAAGTTTGGCCTCAAATGTGTTGTTTACATGGGCGCGCATGATGTGCAGCGTCAGGCGCCAAACGTGTTCCGGATGCGCCTGCTGGGCGCGGAAGTGGTGCCAGTGACCTCCGGTCGTGGCACGCTCAAGGACGCGATGAATGATGCGCTGCGTGATTGGGTGACCAACGTGAACGACACGTTCTACTGCATCGGCACAGCGGCGGGTCCGCACCCCTATCCGGCGATGGTGCGCGACTTCCAGTCGATCATCGGCAAAGAAGTACGCTGGCAGTTGGCGGAGCAGGAAGGTGAAGGCCGTCTGCCGGACACGGTGATTGCGGCGATTGGTGGCGGTTCAAATGCGATTGGGCTGTTTTACCCGTTCCTGGATGAGAAATCGGTCAACATCATTGGTGTAGAGGCCGGTGGTCGTGGTGTGAATGCGAAGATGGAACACTGTGCCTCGCTCTCTGGCGGACGCCCGGGCGTGTTGCATGGCAACCGCACCTATCTGTTGCAGGATGACGATGGTCAAATCCTTGAGGGCTATTCGATTTCAGCAGGTCTGGACTATCCGGGCATTGGGCCGGAGCACAGCTGGCTGAACGACATTGGTCGCGCGCAGTATGTGTCGATCACAGACAAAGAGGCGCTGGAGGCGTTCCAGTTCTCCTGTTCGATGGAAGGTATCATTCCGGCGCTGGAACCATGCCACGCGCTGGCACATGTGATGAAGATCGCGCCCACATTGCCAAAGGATCATATTCTGGTGATGAACATGTGTGGGCGTGGCGACAAAGATGTGCAGACCGTGGCGCGGCATCTTGGGTTTGATATGTCCGACACCGAAGGCCGCGCGGCGGACTAAACCCACCTTATGGAATGATGGAATAGAGCGCTCTTTGGAGCGCTCTTTTTGCTTTGGGCAGGGCTGCCTATACCAAAGTGTGCTGCGGTGAACTGATGCGCACAAAAAAAGGGGCAGGTTTCAAACATCATGAAAAGAGGGCCAGAAGCAATTGGATTGCGCCGCCCGCAAAGCCTTTAGGAAAGGACATCTCATGGCATTTATGAACACACCCGCAGTGCAGCCTTCCATGATGAGCCGCGCCAAAAAACTGGCAGAACGGATTGTCGCCTCCATGCAGGCACAGGGATATCTGGACATTGAGTTCATACTGACCGAAGGGCAGCTGAAGATTGTGGCAAGTAAAACAGGTGGGGCGCCGCAAACTCTGTACCTGATGCTGCCAGAGAGAGCACTTCGCTAAGTTTTGGGCCTGCAGAAGCACATTAATTGAAGCGCGCGTACGGGTAGCATAGTTGCGCAAGTCAGGGCGGAATTTGAGAGTGGGTAAAATGTCGGTTAGAAGGCGCCCAAGACTACAGTCAAAATCTTCGGCTGGCATAAGGCGCCTGGCAAAGGGACCGAGCTTGTCGGTTGCAATGGATACGGTGCAAGAGCCGGTTGAAGCCGAAGCCGTGTTGACCGAGTACCGCGTTAAGTTAGTTACAAAGGGTCTGTTGGGGGAGCTCTTGTTGGGACTTTCTGGTGGGTTGCCCTCCAATGCGTACGGCGCAAACCCCACAAAATCAGAGGGACACACCTTGCGTGAGCGCCGTCGATTTGTGCTGTAGAGCCCCTAAACCTAAGTTTAGAGGCCTAAACGCGCAGTGAATGAGGGGGGGATTAAACTTTGTGACAATGGCGGTCGTGTGCCCAATCAGAAAAACAGGAGGGGCAATGCCGCATGGGTTCATGTGGCCCCAACTGACAAAGGACATTTTATGACACGTCTGCTTTTGACCTCCACCGCTGTCGCGCTTGGCCTATCCACCACCGCCTTTGCGGATTCCTTTAAAAACCGGGTTGAACTTTCGTTTGAGCGTGCGGGCTATTCTGATGTGACTGTTACGGTCAAGGATGGTGTCCTCACAGTGCGCTCCAACAAGGATGGCCTGTCTATTGAAAGTCTCTACGAGGTGGCAGGTGAAGAGTTGCTGCGACATGGAGAGTATGACGGCGAGGACGATGACGAAGACGATGATGATGAAGACGGCGATGATGATCATGATGACGACAATGACGATGATCACGACGACGATGATGATCACGACGACGATGATGATCATGACGACGATGATGATGACGATAGCGAAGACGACGATAGCGAAGACGATGAAGGCGAGGATGACGCCAGCGATGACGACGACGCCCGTGATAACGATGATGAAGAAGATGACGATGATGAAGAAGATGATGACGATGATGGCGATGGAGACGACGAAGAAGATGACGACTAAAACCAGGCCTTTGGCCTGATTGCGGCGTGATTGCCATAGAACTTCGTGATAGGGAATTACGAGGGACCATCACCGCAACCCACCGGCGCTGGCATTGGTTGGCGCCGGTTTTTGTTGGAATAAATGTATGAAAAAATTGGTCAAAACGCTTTCCGTACTTGCTGTCGTGAGCGCATGCCTGGCAACTCCAGCTCTGGCGGATGGTCGTGTGGATGCAATCACACGCCAACTTGCCGATCAGGGTTTTGGCCAGATCAAGGTCTCTCGCACCTTCCTCGGGCGTGTGCGGGTTGAGGCGCTGCGTGAAGGGCGGGAACGGGAGATTATTTTCAATCCCCGGACCGGGGAAATTCTGCGGGACTACTGGGATGAAGACTCACCTGGCAGCGGTGGCTGGCTGCTGGGCGGAGGCGTGCGCGAAGAAGACGACCAAGAAGATCGCGCAGGGACCCGGCGGGACAGAGAAGAAGACCGTGACGACGATGATGACGATGATGACGAAGATCGCGACGATGGCGATGACCGTGATGAAGACGACCACGGCGGTGGTGACGACGATAATGATGACGACGGTGATGACGACGACGACGGTGATGACGACGACGACGATGATGATGGTGATGACGATGACTAGAAACTGTGGTCGTGCTGTGCTTATGAGGTCGACCGCGTGAACCGGCCGTTTTTACTTTTTGCGCTGGTGGCCTTGCAGGGGGTCTGTGCGTTTTTCTTTGTCGCGGACATCACGCTGACAGTGGTTGGGGCGCGGTCGTCTCCGATCAGTTGGCAAACCCGAGAGCTACTGGAAATTGGCGCCTCTTTGGGGTTGTTGCTGGGTGTTGTTCTGGGCTGGCTGGCGCTGCGACGCACGCTGGCGCAGAAGGCGCAGGTGGAGGAGAGCCTGCGAGGGGTTCAGAGTGCGTTTCGGGAGCATCTAGAGGCGACGTTTCAGGTGTGGTCTCTGACGCCGGCTGAGCGGGACGTGGCGTTATTCACCATAAAAGGTATGTCGATTCAGGAGATTGCGGCGTTGCGCAACACATCTGACGGCACCGTGAAAGCCCAAAGCAATGCAATTTACCGCAAGGCAGGGGTCAGTGGACGGACACAGCTGCTCAGCTTGTTTTTGGAGGACTTGTTGGCGGAAGACGTCGACACTTAGCGTGTTGATCTGAGTTGCGGGTCAGCTGGCTTGGGTGACATCGTGCTCTTGCAAGACGCGCAGTGGCACAATGTCTAAAGCGCGGACATGAGTGGCGGCGAGGTTGACCTTGGGGGCGCAGCCTTCGTCATGGGCTTGCAGGAAGCGGGCGGCGCAGAGGCACCATGATTCCCCCGGTTTCAGGCCAACAAAGTTGAAGTTTGGCCGCGGTGTCGAGAGATCATTGCCAACATATTTGGAATAGGCCAGAAACTCGGCGGTCATGACGGCGCAGACGGTGTGACTGCCTTGATCCTGATCACAAGTGTTGCACGCTCCGTCGCGGAAAAATCCGGTCAGAGGGTCAGTGGAACAGGATGCGAGCGTGTCGCCCAGCACATTCACGGAGCTGTCTTTTTCTACCATGGCCCGACTTTGGCATAGGGCGATTGCCGCAAGCAACGGTGTTGGCGCCGTGATGGGCTGGAAAAACTTAAATGGTCATACAGGTTTGGATTGACCGCTCGAGTTGCACGGTGGAGCATGGGCGCATGAAACAGATTCTTGAACCCGCCCGCCAGATTGATGTGATCCATGAAACCGAAGTGCTGGTTGTGGGCTCCGGCCCCGGCGGATTGTCAGCTGCACTTGCGGCGGCACGCGCTGGTGTGGAGGTCACGCTTGTGGAGCGGTTTGGCTGTTTTGGTGGCAGCATCACAACCGTGGGTGTCGAAGGCATGCATTGGTATCGTCATGAGCAGACCGTGGAGAGTATGGGCATTCCCAAGGAGTTTGAGGACGCCGCCAAAGAAGCAGGCGCTGCGGTGCCGGAGAGCCAATCACTGAGCTATGAGATTGACAGTGAGGGGTTCAAACTGGTTGCGGATCACATGGTGGAGCAAGCCGGTATTCACCCGATGCTGCACCGGGCCTTTGTGGCGCCAATTATGGACGGCGATGAGATCAAAGGCATCATCACGGAGTCCAAGGCAGGGCGTGAAGCCATATTGGCCAAGGTGGTGATTGACGCCACGGGCGACGCGGATATTGCCCATCGTGCAGGTGTTTCATGCCAGATGGCCCCAAGGGAAGATCTGATGGCGGCCTCGGTGATGTTCCACCTCGCAGGCGTGGACAAAAAGGCCTTTATGGAAGGCGTGAAGGCCGATCCGCAGACCTATGCCGATTGGGGTGGCGGTGGCGAATGGAACATTGAGACCTCTGGCAAGGAGGATGAGATGTTCTCACCGTTTCTGCACAAGCCGTTTGCGCAGGCCATAAAAGCTGGATTGATCCCACCGCATCTCAATACCATCGCAGGCACTTGGGGCGCTGTGCATGACAGTGGTGAGATGACCTACATGAACCTGGTGCATCTGGCGGGTATCGACGGGACGGATCCGGACAGTTTGACGGCGGGGGAGATTGAGGGCCGCAAGCAGGCGATGCTGGCGATTGAGGCGCTCAAACACTTCATGCCGGGGTGTGAAAATGCGCGGCTGCGGAACTTTGGCATGAGTTTGGGTGTTCGCGATACTCGCAAGGTGGACACGGTCTACCGCATGTCGGAGCTGGATGTGCGCGAGCAGGGGCGGTTTGAGGACAGCATTGGGATTTTCCCGGAATTTATCGACGGCTACGGCATTTTGATCCTGCCCACAACGGGGCGCTATTTTGAGGTGCCATACCGCAATCTTTTGCCTCAAGGCGTGAAGAACCTGATGATCTCAGGCCGCGCCACAGCCGGGCATAAGGTGGCCCATGCGGCGACGCGTAATATGGCGTGCTGTGCCGTGATTGGGCAGGGGGCTGGCGTGGCAGCAGCGCTGAGCGTGCAGCAGGGGCGGGCGCTGGAAGCGTTGAATATCACGGATATCCAAGTGGAACTGGTCCGACAGGGTGCGCGGGTGCACTAAAGCGCCAAAATGCGCCAGTGTTGTATCGTTGCGGCCATAAGGGAGTAGGGCATGTGGGGAGCGGCCGTTTAGGCTGGTTCTTGCTCGTGGCAAATTTGTTCGGCCTCGACCGGCTCCAGCGGCAGTTGCAGAAGATTGCAATACGGCATGCTCTGTTTCTGCTGATGGTGACGACAGGTCTTGCACACCCCAAACGCCTTGCCGCCGTTTTTTGTGAGCAAGGAAATCAACGTATTGGTTAAAGTTTGCTCCAGGGATTTCTGCTCGTCTTCGGGGAGATCTGAGAGCATCGGGTCGAGCGCGGCTGGGTGCAGCGCGGCGCGAGTGCCTTCCTGGGTGAGATCATAGGATATCGACCTCTTATCGGTTTCTGATCTGTTTTCGGACAGATATCCCTTTCGATCCAGTGCTTTGAGTGTCTGAGACATCGTGCCTCGTGTGGTTCCGAGGTATTCGGCGACATGGGACGGCGAGCGCGAAAACCGATTGGCGCGGGAGAGATACTTCAGCGCAGAAACCTGTGCCGGGTTGAGGTCTCCATGCCACGTTTGGGACGCGTTGAGGCGGGCCAATCGAACGATGAGTTCGCGGATAAGAACGTCTTTGGTCATACGCCCAGTGTAGCGAGTCGAAACTACACTTGCAATAATAGCGAGTCGCTACTAGATGTCGGATCGTTGATATCCAATGGAGACCAAAATGTTCAGACCTATTTTACTCAGCGCTGTTTCCGGCGTTTTCGCTTCCGCTGCACTTGCTGGAGGCAACCACGCCACCCATCAGGCCGACGCTGTAACCTCAGAAGCCAAAGTTGGTGTCGTTGAGGCCTTTGATATCCTCGCGGCGCATGTTCATCGCTCAGGCAACACAGTGACTTTCCACATGACCACGAATGGTATCGCTGGCGCAGATAAACCGGCCGTCAATGGGGCTGTTGGCGGGGCAGATGTCTGGTCTTATGTGTGGCCAACATCTCTTGATCCCAGCGTTGTGGGATTTGATGAAGGGGCGGGCATTCTGGCGATGGCCGCGACCAGCCATCCAGACTTTGACGACACGCCGCTGTACGATGAAAATCTTGATGGGGACACTGGCAATGACGGCGGGGTGTGGCACAGTCACTGGGTGGTGTTAGCGCCCACAGAAGCTTGTGGAGAAGGAGCTCTTGCCGTGAAGGACATTCCCGAGGGTGCAACACCAAACCTGCCAGCAACTTGGCCAGGATTTCCGATTTTGCTGGACAGTCCTGGTTTCACGCCAGTGTTTGATGGACCCGAGATTACCGTGAACGCCGCGATTATGGGCGGTGCAGAAGGCGCGTCCTATGATGGGGTGACTGCCGCGCTTCGCGTGAATGAAAGTGTGCACGCACCGCTGCTTTGTGTGACGGATGTGTTTGACGTAGCCTCTGGTGACCTATCCTTGCCTGGACGGGTCGACTAATCAAAAAGCCGCGCATTTCAGGGAGACGCGCGGCTTTCCATTTGGGTTTTCCAGACGCCTTACCCGCCCGCTGTTTCGGCGATCTCTCGGAACAAGGCGATGTTGCCATCTGTCACGCCGCTTTCCTTGAATTTGCGGTCGGCGGAGTTCACCGCGATCACCACGCCGTGGGGGCGGTTGATGTAGATGTATTGGCCGTAAACGCCGATGCCGAAGAACTCGCCTTCACGCGGGTCTTTGGGCATCCACCATTGGTAGCCATAGTGCAGCTTGCCTTCTTTGGTGTTGGCGCTGGGCACGGTGGCAGCGGCAAGCCAGTCTGCGGGGACCACTTGTGCACCGTTATACTCACCGTTTTGCAAGACCATCTGACCAAAACGAGCATAATCGCGGGTGCGGATGTTGAGACCGCCCAGCACAAAAGCCACGCCTTCGCCGTCGGTGACGTAGAGAGGGCTCTGCTCGTAGCCAAGTTTGGTGATGATTTTGTCGGACAGCAATTCGGGGATAGAACGGCCGGTGGCGCCTCGGATGATCATGCCCAACACATGGGTATCTATCGACACGTATTGGAACTGTTTGCCGGGTTCGACAAACGTTTCGGTGAGGCCAGCAGCAAAGCCGTCCATGGTGCCGCCCATGGCAAGTACGCGGCCCATGCGATTGATATCACTTTTGAAATCGAGGTAGTCCTCGTCAAAGGTCACGCCGGAGGACATCTGCAACACGTTGAGCACGCTGGCGCCATCATAGGCAGTGCCTTTGAGCAGCGGCACATAGGTGGTGACCTGTTCGTTGATGTCGATGAGGCCTTCGGAAATCACAATGCCCATCAGGGATGACAGGTAGGATTTGGCCACGGACCAGCTGATCCGCAGGTCTTCGGGTGCGGTGTCCTGATAGTAGCTTTCGTGCACTTTTTGCCCGTCTTTGAGCACCACCATGCCGGTCACCGTGCGGTCTTTGGCCCAAGCGTTAAAGCTGGCGGGCATGGTCATATCGGTGCCGTTGGGCAGCACGCTGACCGGGGTGTCACCTTTGTCTATCTCGGTGGCGAGGAACAGCGTGTCCATGTTGGAGAAGTTGGAGATAATCTTCTCCTCTGAAAACAAAGAGTTCACGGCCAGAAGGCGGGTGATTTCTTCGCGTTTGAGTGCGTAGACCGAAAGCGCGGCCAGGATCAGCATCAAAAAAATGCGGCCAAGCCATTTTCCAAAGGTGCGCATGTGTTGGGGTCCCCTCCCTAGAATTGTTGAACGGAGTTGAGCATTAAGCAGCGGTGGGCGGCAACGGTGACGTTAGGGGAGCTTGGTGGGAGCGTCCCATTCTACCCAACGGCCGTGGAAGTCAGCACGCCCTAAGTGGAGCGTGTGGTTGCCGGGCCAAAGGCGCAGGGTGAGCGCGGCACCGTGGGTGTTGTCGTCGGCCTCGTAAGACAACCAAGCGAGCGGCGTGGCCTCGGTGGCTTGCGCACCGGCGGCATCCATCAAGGCAGTGCCGTGGTTTTGGCGCTCCTCAGGAAAATACTGCCAAGCCACGGTGGAGTAGATCATGTGCAGCTCATCAGTTTTAGGAGCGGCAAGGCGATGCTCCAACCAAGTGATGGCGTCTTCCTGGTCGAGCTCTGCGGTGTTGAGCGCGATGGCGGCTTGGGTGCGGAGCAGGCGCTCTTCTTGGTCGGCCCAAAGGTAACTTTGCAAACGCAGGGCGTCGTCGGGATCTGCGCTGTTGAGCGGGTTGAGATCCACACCCCGGCGGTTGGCAATTGTCAGGTCGGTTTGTGGTGGGAACGGGCCGGTCCAGCTGGGCGACAGTGTAACAGGACTTTGCGGTCCATAACCGTCGCCAACAGCGAGATGGAACTGATCAAACATCAGGTTTAGACCGGCGGAGGCGCCCAGCTCGGAGAGTTTGATCGGCAGCCCAATGTGGTTGGTAAGCAAGTGGGCGGTGGCGATCAGAACGGCGGAACGGCGCACTTCGTTGGTTTGCGGCGCGTGGGTGATCCAATTGGTGAGAAAGGTGTCATGGGTGTGTAGGGCAGCGAGCGTGGCCTCAAGCAGCGCCGCGTCACTGGCGTGATGGGGCGGGTAGGCTGCGGTGAGGCCCGCGTCTTTGTTTTGTAGCACCAAAGCGTGCAGGCCACCGGCGATGCGCAGCGGCAGGCTGTGGCCTTTGGGACTAATGTCGCCTGCAAAAGTCGCGCATTTGGCGGCGAGCCTTGTGTCCTCTGGCCAATGTTCGGCCAGAACACGAAGCAGCCGCCCCATGAAGGGGCTGTCCAAAGCCTCGCAGCTGTTCGCTTGCGATAGAAATGCAGTGCGCAGGGCGCTCAAGAGAACTTGTCCATGAGTTTTTGCATGGCGCTGCGGGTGTCCTCGACGGGGGCTGCTTGAGGCTTTGCGTTGGCTTGCGGCTTCTCCGATTTGGCTTCCGGCTTGTCCTTGACGTTTGGATTGGCTTTGCCGGTGGAGGGGCGCGGTGGGTTCAGGCGCATGGCCACCGCGTTGGAGAATTTGGCGGTGTCGCCCTCCGCCAAATGGGCCGCGCCTTCAGAGATGCCACGCAACATGTCATCGAGCCAATCCTGATCCATCTTGTGAAAATCATGCAGCACATAGTGGCTGACCAAGTCTTTTCGGCCGGGGTGGCCGACTCCCATGCGCACCCGGCCATAAGCCTCGCCAATGTGCTGATGGATCGAGCGCAACCCGTTGTGACCGGCATGACCGCCGCCCGTTTTGTATTTCAGCTTGCCGGGTTTGAGATCGAGCTCATCATGAAAGACGACCACGTCATCCGGTGTGAGTTTGTAAAATCGCATGGCCTCACCAACTGACTGCCCTGACAGGTTCATGAAGGTTTCAGGTTTCAGCAAAAGCACCTTTTCGCGGCCCAAACGACCTTCTGTGAGCGCGCCCTGGAATTTGCCTTTGAAAGGGGCAAAGCCGTGATCAGAGGCGATCTGATCCAGCGCCATAAAGCCGATGTTGTGGCGGTTCTGCGCGTATTTGGAGCCCGGGTTGCCGAGGCCTACAAAGAGTTTCATGTGGTCTGCTCGCGAAAGTTTCTGCGACGCAATATAGCTTTGCAAATGGCGAGAGGCAAATCACTCGGTTGGGGTGCGGTCTTCGCCGTTACAGCGCGATAGGTGGTCTTGCTCGTGCAGTTTTAGGCGGCGCGAGGCGGTGAAATCCTGTTTTACGTGATCCCACCACGCGCCAAGGTAACTGCGCTCAGTCTCGGCAAAAAATACCTCTGGTGCGATACGGTGCAGGGCGGGTAGGCGGGTCCATGGCACGTTGGGAAACGAGTGGTGCTCGTTGTGGTAGCCGGTGTTGAACAGCAGCCAGTTGATGGGGCCGTAGAGGGAGCGTGTGGGGTTCACATCGTCATCGCCGGGATGTTCAGTGAGAGACTGGCCGAGGTTGGTAATGCCCAGCTTGCCAAGGAAGAAAGACAACGCCCACAGGTGATAAAGCAGCGCCCAAGGACCCAGCAGGAGCAACATAAGGCCGTTGGAAAGCGCAGACACCACGATGTAGGGGCGCATTTCTGATGATGTGGCGGAGGTGCCGGTGAAACGAGGTTGGGGATCGCGCACGGGGCGACCGGAGGCTTTGGCGTAAAGCGGCGGCAAGATTTTATCTGCAATGAAGACGGAGCCAAGTGGCAGGGCGTGCAGGAACAGCGTCAATGCGGTGAGCAGTTTTTGCAGAACTGGATGGGTGCGGCCAATGGCAAAGCGGGCCTGCAAGGCACAAAGGTCTTCGTGTTCATAGTCGTTGTCATAATCCCCAACAAAGGGATGGTGGCTGGTGACGTGTTGGTGTTGGTAGGTGAGCTGCTTGCCGTAGGAGGTCAGGATAAACTCCAGCCCGAGATCAAAGGCGAGTTTGGGGGCGGGATCACGGAACACTAACTTGTGGCAGGTTTCGTGGATGAGGCTGGCAGCGGAATGGTAGATCAGCTGGCCAAGCACAAAGGCGGTGAGGCCAATCACCCAAAGTGGTTGATCAGAGACCAACCAGGCTGTGCTCCAGTGCACGGCGAGTAGTATGGGCAAGACCAAGGTTGTCAGCGGTTGCGTGCCGGAAAGCTCGGCGAGTTCCGGGTGGGCGGCCAAAGCTTCTTTGCGCATCTCGTTGTGGCGGCGCGATTGCGGGGAAATGCCTTTTGGGCGAGCAAGGGTTGGTGAAGTGGCCATAACAAACTTACAATCTGAAAAGTGTTGGTCCCACCCTGACGCTGACCTGTGGTGTGGTCAATGACGGGGTCCTCCCTCACCAAAATTATCCCGCCGCTCAGGCTCAAGGCTTGTCCTTGATCCCTTTCGCATCGCCATTGGAAACAAGAGAGATGGTGTGCGGATTTCCGCACAAAGCGGCAAGGCGACTGTGCGGGAAATCGCACGCAGGGCCAAGGTATGGCAGGCGACCCACACTAACTTGATGGTTTAACTGTTTGTAAAATCACGAAAATATCGAGTCGAAAATGCAAGCCTAAAGAAATTGTTGAGCGGGCTTCCGCCGACAGTCACAGTTTTGTCATCAAACGTCCCAATTGGGGCGTTGGAGGATGACTGATTGTTCCTGGGAGGAAACGACATGAAATTTTTGACCACCGCCGCCACCGCGCTGGCGCTGACCGTAACTGGTGCAAGCTTTGCATCTGCGGCCTGCGACGAAGGCGAGATCGTTGTGAAGTTCAGCCACGTGACCAACACCGACAAGCACCCAAAAGGGATTGCTGCGTCGCTGCTGGAAAAGCGCGTGAACGAAGAGATGAATGGCGTGATGTGTATGGAAGTTTTCCCAAACTCCACGCTCTATAATGACAACAAAGTGCTGGAAGCGATGTTGCAGGGCGACGTGCAACTGGCTGCTCCTTCTTTGTCCAAGTTCGAAAAGTTCACCAAACAGTTCCGTCTGTTTGACCTGCCGTTCATGTTCAAAGACGTGAATGCAGTGGACGCGTTCCAAGCGTCTGACAACGGCCAGGATCTTCTGAACAGCATGCAACGTCGCGGCCTGCAAGGTCTGGGCTACTGGCACAACGGCATGAAGCAGATGTCTGCAAATGTGCCGCTGAACGTTCCATCTGATGCCAACGGCCTGAAGTTCCGGGTTCAGTCCTCGGACGTGCTGGTTGCGCAGATGGAAGCCATGGGCGGCTCCCCGCAGAAGATGGCTTTCTCCGAAGTGTACGGCGCGCTACAGCAGGGTGTTGTGGACGGTCAGGAAAACACCTGGTCCAACATCTACGGCAAGAAGTTCTTCGAAGTGCAGGACGGCGTGACCGAAACCAACCACGGCATTCTGGACTATCTGGTTGTGGCCTCTGTGGACTGGCTGGACAGCCTTCCAGAAGACGTACGCACACAGTTCATCACCATTTTCCAAGAAGTGACACACGTGCGCAACGCGGAATCCTATGCGGTGAACCAGGCGGCAAAACAGTCGATCATCGATGCCGGTGGCACCATCCGTACTTTGGATGGCGCAGCACGTGACGAATGGGTCAACACCATGAAGCCGGTTTGGGAGAAGTTCTCCGACGACGTAGGTCAGGAAAACATCGACGCAGCACAGGCGATCAACGCCTCCATGTAAGCGCGACCTGAGCACTGATCAGACGAGAAGGGCAGGCGACAGTGCCTGCCCTTTTTGCAAGCACCATTAACTGGGGGACAAACCATGCACCCGCGCCCGAGTGAAAATTTCACCGATCGCATCGAAGAGACCGTTATTGCCCTAATCCTTGGGACAATGACCATGATCACTTTCATAAATGTGATTGTACGCAAGCTCTTCGCCAACGATCCGCCGTATTTTATTGAGCTTTTGAAACTGGAAAATATCGGCCTTTGGGGCGGTGAGTTGACCGTGTTTCTGTTTGGCTGGTTGTGCCTGTTGGGCGCGTCATATGCCGTCAAGAAAAATGCCCATCTTGGGGTGGATGCGGTGATCAACCTGTTTGGCACACCAACCCGTCGTCGGATTGCGGTTTTTGCCTCTGCGGTGTGCATCATCTATGCCGCATTGCTGCTCAAGGGATCTTGGGACTATTGGGCCAATTTTGCCAATCTGCCTGCTACGGAAGGTCGTTGGTTCCCTACTGGGTTCGAAGACAAGTTCCGAGGCAAAGGCTGGTATGAGGTCGAAAGTGTGCCCAATCCTGGCATGTTCAAATTCCTCGAAGATGTGTTCAACGAGGGAGAGCAGTACGAAAAGTTGCCGCGTTTGGTGCCTTATTTTGTGCTCCCCTTGTCCACGGCGCTTTTGCTGTTCCGATTTGTTCAGGCAGCAATGAAAGTGCGCGCCGGACAGCAGGATCGCTTGGTGGCTAGCCACGAAGTTGAAGATGAAATTCAAGAAATCCGCGAATTGCGGGGAGAGATGGACTGATGGAAGTTGCTATTCTCTTTATCCTAATTGTGGGCCTCATGTTGTTGGGGGTGCCTATTGCCGCCAGCCTTGGCATGTCCTCAATATTGTTCCTGCTGGTGTTCTCTGACAGCTCGTTGGCGTCGGTGGCACAAACTCTGTTTGCCGCCTTTGAAGGGCATGCGACATTGTTGGCGATCCCGTTCTTCATTTTGGCCAGCTCCTTTATGTCCACCGGCGGTGTGGCGCAGCGCATCATTCGCTTCTCGATTGCCTGTGTTGGGCATTTGCGCGGCGGACTCGCAATTGCCGGTGTGTTTGCCTGCATGTTGTTTGCAGCGCTGTCCGGCTCGTCACCTGCGACCGTTGTGGCCATTGGCTCCATTGTGATCGCGGCGATGCGTCAGGCTGGCTATTCCAAAGAGTTTGCTGCGGGCGTGATCTGTAACGCGGGCACATTGGGCATCCTTATCCCACCCTCAATTGTGATGGTTGTTTATGCGGCCGCGGTTGAAGTGTCGGTGGGACGGATGTTCCTTGCAGGTGTGATCCCTGGCCTGATGGCGGGATTGATGTTGATGATTGCCATCTATGTGATGGCACGCGCTCGCAACATGCCCAAGGGCGAATGGGCTGGGTGGCGTGAAATTGGCGGCTCGTTCCGTGATGCAGCCTGGGGCTTGGGTCTGATTGTCATCATCATGGTGGGCATCTACGGTGTTCCCGGTCTGACCAAGGCAATTTTCACCCCCACCGAGGCCGCTGCGGTGGCGGCAGTTTATGCCTTCCTGATTGCCAACTTCATCTATCGCGACATGGGACCGCTGACCGATAAGGCATCGGGAAACAAGATCAGTTTGTTGAAAAAGCCGCAAGCTCTGGCAACGGCATGGGTACACAAGGACACTCGCCACACCTTGTTTGAGGCCGGAAAGCTGACCATCACACTGATGTTCGTGATCGCCAACGCGCTGATCCTAAAACATGTTCTGACCGACGAGCAGGTGCCGCAACATGTGGCCAATGCGATGTTGTCAGCTGGCTTTGGTCCGGTGATGTTCCTGATTGTGGTCAATGTGATCCTGCTGATTGGTGGTCAATTTATGGAGCCGTCGGGATTGTTGGTGATTGTGGCGCCATTGGTGTTCCCGATTGCCATCGAGCTGGGCATTGATCCGATCCACTTGGGAATCATCATGGTGGTAAACATGGAGATCGGGATGATCACGCCGCCGGTTGGGCTCAACCTGTTTGTGACCTCTGGCGTGGCTGGCATGCCAATGATGTCTGTGGTGCGCGCAGCCCTTCCTTTCCTGGGTGTGCTGTTCATCTTCCTGATCATGGTGACCTATATTCCGTGGATTTCCACAGTGTTGCCTAACGCTGTCATGGGACCTGAGATCATTACCAATTAGACAAGCGGATAAGCGGCGCGCTTTTGCGCTGCTATTCAGATATGTTGAGAGGCGACGCTCCAGTTTGGGGCGTCGTTTCTTTTTGTGGGTATCGCAAGAGTTTTGCTGAGAGCGGTTCAGGCGCGGGTGGCGATGTAGCCACAGCTGGTGCGGCTGGGTGGGCCTTTGGAGAAAGGCACGACCTGGATGTTGGTGAAACCTGTTTCCGCAAGCATCTTGTGGACCTGATGGGGGGGCGAAGGCCTTGTGACCCCAGCGCCAGCGCACCAGCGCCGTGCACCAATGCGGTTTGCTGACCGATAAGGCGATTTGGCCACCGAAGCGCAGGCGGCTGGCGAACCAGCTTAGGCCTTCTTGGGGTGTGTCGAGATGCTCGATCACATGGGCGGAAAGCAGCAGGTCGCAGTGGTCTTGAGGAATGGCGGTGCTGCCGAGGATATCTTGGTGAAATGTTGTGTTGGGCACAGAAGTGAAGTTTTTGCGAGCTTGGGTCAGCATCTCGTCGGAGCTGTCAAGCATGTGAAGCGCGTTGTGAGGCTGGTTGGTTTTGAGCCATGCCTGTGCCAGCGCGCCGGTGCCGCAGCCTGCGTCCAGAACCGTTGGTTTGATTGCTGTCGCAGGCAGGGCCGCGATGAGTTCGTCGTAGGCGGCGGGGTAGCCAAGGCGCGTGATGTCGCTGTGCCAGAGGTGGGAAAACCGGGCATATAGCGAAGAGAGCGGCGCCTTGGCCATGGAATCAGGCCGCGTCGAGTGCCGTGATGATGGCAGAAAAATCGCTGGCCTTCAGGCTGGCGCCACCAACAAGCGCGCCGTCGACGTTGGACACAGCAAAGATTTCTTCGGCGTTGCCCGGTTTCACGGATCCGCCGTAGAGCAGCGGCACAGTGCGGCCGACACCTTCGCCAAAGCGGCGCTCCAGACGCATGCGCATGAAGTCATGCACCTCGCCGATCTGGCTCATGGTGGGGACTTTGCCGGTGCCGATGGCCCAGATTGGCTCATAAGCCACCACCAGATTTTCGCCGGTTGCGCCGTCGGGAATGGACCCCGCGAGTTGGCCGCCGATGATGTCCAGCGTGTTGTCGGCTTCGCGCTCGGACAGGCTTTCACCTACGCAGATTACGGTGACAAGACCCGCGTCCCAAGCAGTTTTCGCTTTGCTACGCACGTCTTCGTCGCGCTCATTGTGGTCTTCGCGGCGCTCGGAATGACCGAGGATCACATAGGAGGCGCCGGCATCTTTCAGCATGTCCGCAGCAACGTCGCCAGTATGGGCACCGCTGGTGCTGGCATGGCAGTCCTGCCCGCCGAGGGCCACGTTTCCTGCCACGCTTTTGGCGCGGGAGATCAGTGTGGATGGAGGGCAGATAAGGATGTCGGTGCTGTCTGATGTGGAAAGCGCAGCGAGTGCCTGAAGCTCAGCCAAAGCGGCGGCGGAGCCGTTCATTTTCCAATTGCCTGCTGCCAATTTGCGTCGCATCACGAGCCCCTTTTCAATGAATTGTGTTGGTTGGCAAAGTCATGCGGGGGGAGACGGCCTAGGTCAAGGCCGTCACGTCAATTTTGGTGCGCCGTTTGCCGCAACCTGTTCTGTCAGCTCGTCCATATCTTTGAATTTGATGGATTCGCCACAGCCACAAGCATCCGATACATTGGGGTTGTTGAACTTAAAGCCGCTTTCCAGCAGCGAGACCTCGTAGTCAATTTCAGTGCCAAACAGGAACATCTGCGCCATTGGCGCAATCATAACTACAGCGCCGTCTGTCTCGACAATCTCGTCATGCGGATCGCGGTCGGTCACGTAGTCCATGGTGTATTCCATGCCTGCGCAGCCGCCTTTTTTCACGCCAATGCGCAGGCCAGCGTGGCCTTCTTTGTCCATCAGCCGGGCGATCTGTTTGATCGCCGCAGGCGTCATGGTTAGCGCTTGTTTTCCCGGAATGCCAAACATCGACTTTCCTTTCTAACCTATTGAAAGGTTACATGAAGCCCAATTCAAGTCGAGCTTCGTCGCTCATCATTTCCATGCCCCAAGGCGGCTGCCAAACAAGTGCAACATCGACGGTGCGCACGCCGCCAACGCCGGCAATGGCCTCTTGGACCCAGCCTGGCATTTCACCGGCCACAGGGCAACCGGGTGCGGTCAAGCTCATGGTCACGTTTACGTCGTTTTCTGCGTTGATCTCAATCGTGTAGATCAGGCCGAGGTCATAGATATTGACCGGAATTTCCGGATCATAAACGCTGCGGCAGGCCTCTACGAGCTGCTCATGCAAAGGGTGATCCACGCTGGACGGCGTGATCAGCGGAGTGCCTTCTACGGGATCGGAGCTTGGATCGGGGGCCTGTGTCATGCTGTGTCCTGCAATATTCCTGAGCTTTTCATATAGGAAAACTTGCAAGCGGCGTCCAGAGGGGGAGGTGAGCGAAATTGGCGCATCGGTATTGCGTCTGTATCGCGGCTGTTTTGCGGAGGTGTAAAAAGAGGTTTGGGAAGAAGGAATTTGGCGCCTTTGCCAAAGCAGCGAGGCCCGCAGGCCCCGCTGTAAAAATCAATCATTGATGTCGTGATTGAAAGTTTTCACTTGGCCTTTGGGTAAGGCAAAGACCCGACGCATCACCAGCCAAGCAATGAGACTTAGGGCTGCAAACACCAAAAGGATCATCGGGACCGACAAGAGTTGCAAAGGCCCAAGTAAGGCAAGCCCAACCAAGGCTGCACCAACGGCGAAGCCAAGGAAGATGAAGCCAGGTGCCAGAACTTCGAGAATGGCCAGCACCAGAGCGGCCGCAAGCCAGACCCACCAGGTTGTCAGAAGGTCTGCCATCGCGTTACCCTTTCAACAGTTTAAAGGCGTCGCCAAAGGCCTCAAGCGCAGCGGCTGGCAGGACAATGGTTTGTTTGCCGTCGCCGTTGCCAAGCGCGTTGAGCGCCTCAACTTGTTTCAACGCCACTTGGTATTGTGCTGCTTCAATGCCGTTTTCTTTGATGGCTTTGGCAACCACTTCGGTGGCGTAGGCTTCGGCGTCGGCACTGATGCGGCGGGCTTTGGCGATTTGCTCTGCGGCATAGAGTTCTGCGTCAGCTTGCAGTTCCACAGCACGCTTTGTGCCTTCGGCCTCTGTTACCTGAGCGCGGCGGGCGCGTTCGGCGTTGAGCTGTTGCAACATGGCGTCGCGGGTGGCTTGGTCGAGGTTCACGTCGAGGATTTCGGCGCGGGTCACTTCGATGCCCCAGTCGTCCACTGCGGTTTCGACACTGGCTTGGATGGAATCGATCAAGCTGGCCCGGTTGGACTGCACCTCATCGAGGTCCATTTTACCAATGTTGGCACGTACAATACCGGCCACGGTGGTCGAGATGGCGCCGTCCACGTCACGGATGCGGTAAACGGTCTTTTCCGGCTCCAGAATGCGGTAGAAGACGGAGGTGTCAATCTGCACCAGCACGTTGTCTTTGGTGATCGCGTCTTGGGTGGCGTTGGGCAGCTGGCGCTCCAAAATGGAGATCTGGTGGCGCACCACGTCCAGAAACGGCACCACAAAGTTGATGCCAGGCCCAAGCACCGAGTGCAGGCGTCCAAAGCGTTCCACCACGTGTTTTTCCGATTGCGGCACAATGCGCACGCCTTTCAGAACCACAACGATCAGGAATACTGCGGCCAGTAGGATGACGATGTTTTCAGATAGTAACGAGAAGATCAGGTCTTCGTTCATTATGCTCTCTCCCCAGAAAGTGTTTGTTATCTATGGGTTGGAATATGGCCACGCAGGCGTGTTTTACAAGTTACATTGTTCGGCGTAAGGAGGGGGAAATTTTGCGCAAACTCCCCGATGTAAGGTCTCAGATGTCTGAAAAGTTCTCGTTTTCGCTGCATGCCACCGATGGCAAAGCCCGTACCGGGGTGATCAACACGCCACGGGGAGACATTCGCACACCAGCGTTTATGCCGGTGGGCACCGCGGCCACCGTGAAAGCGATGATGCCGGAGAGTGTACGCGCAACCGGGGCGGACATTCTGCTGGGCAACACCTACCACTTGATGCTGCGGCCTACCGCCGAGCGGATTGATCGCTTGGGCGGGCTGCACAAGTTCATGAACTGGGACCGTCCCATTCTGACGGACAGTGGTGGGTTTCAGGTGATGAGCCTCGCTGAATTGCGCAAGCTGACCGAGAAAGGCGTGACGTTTAAGAGCCACATTGATGGATCCAAACACTCGCTGACGCCGGAACGCTCGATGGAGATCCAGAAGCTGTTGGGCAGTGACATTGTCATGTGTTTTGATGAATGCCCGGCGTTGCCTGCGGATCGGGACCGGATTGCGGAAAGCATGCGGCTGTCGATGCGTTGGGCGCAGCGCTCGCGCGATGCATTTGGGGATCGGCCGGGGCACGCGCTGTTTGGCATTCAGCAGGGCGGGCTGGAGCAGGACTTCCGTGAGGAATCTGCTGAAGCACTCAAAGAAATTGGCTTTGAAGGCTACGCGGTTGGTGGATTGGCCGTGGGTGAGGGCCAAGAGAAGATGTTTGGTTGCCTTGATTTTGCGCCTGACATGTTGCCGGTGGATAAGCCGCGTTATCTGATGGGCGTGGGTAAGCCGGATGACATCGTGGGTGCGGTGAAGCGTGGCATCGACATGATGGACTGTGTGCTGCCAAGCCGGTCTGGTCGGACAGGGCAAGTGTTTACCCGTCATGGCGTAGTGAATATCAAAAACGCGCGCCATGCGGATGATCCGCGTCCGTTGGATGAAAACTGCACTTGTCCGGCGTGCTCCAACTATTCGCGCGGCTACCTGCATCACGTGTTCCGAAGCAACGAGATGATCTCCGGCATGCTGCTGACATGGCACAACCTGCATTACTTCCAAGAGATCATGCAAGGCATGCGCGACGCGATTACTGCGGGCACGTTTGACGCTTGGGAAGCAGAGTTCCATGCGCAGCGCGCGCAAGGCGATATTGAGCGGCTGTAGACAACATGTTTTAGAGGCACTCGCCATATGGTGGTGCTTTTCGCTGTGTAAAAAAAAGGAAGCTGAACGCGCGCTCTGTTAAAACTCCCAATTGCTGTCGCAGGAATAGCTTTTGTCGTTTCCGCTTGCATGAGTTCTGAACCCGTTACCCAGGGTAGCCGAGGGCCCAGCTTACAAGTTCTTGCGTCGAAAGGGTTCTACCAGAAGGGAGGCGACATCCGGTTTCTAGATCAGGGGCTGGCGTCAAAAGTTGTTTCCACTTCCGTACTCTTTATCGCCGGTTCCAACAAAAACCACAGGGCGCAAGGGAACGTGGTCTATTTTGACGCGACGGTTGGAACTCAACCATCCGGGTTTCAAGGTGCAGAATTGATCTCGGATCGGGCCTTTGCAAATTGGTCCAAAGAAGACCTAGCTGCGGTGCATGGTGACATCCAATCACGAAAAACGAGCCAAAAGGTTCAAACGCTCGCGATGCAGACTGCGCAAGTATCGATTTGTGCCTCCGGGACTGTGGCTCTAGACGATCGTGTTGTGCGAGAAAATGTGCCGCTCAGTGCAGCAGAAAGCGCACGTGTTCAAAGTGCGCTTGGAGGCGACTTGGACAACCTTCTGGGCAAGACACAACAGGAACTGGATCAGGCAGGCATCGGCTATTTGGGTAAACGGGAAACACGCGTTGTGCCAAATTTACGCTATGTGACCCACCGCCGGTCTGGTGAAAATATGGCAAAGCTGCGCCTGAAGTGCGTGTATTGATGTGCCAAGCAGCTGCGGCTGTGGCGTGATGCAAGGGCAATGATTTTGCGTTTCCAAGGAGTTAAAACCATGAAACGGTTTTTGATGGCAATTGCCGCAGCCGCTCTGGTGCCTGTTACGGCAGTGGCGGATGGGTTTTGCGGGGTCAGTGATCCGGCGGTGGTCTATGAGCGTCTGGCGGGCAGTTGGGTGCGCGAAGGCAGCACATCTGTGGAGGGCAGTGTGACCTCCTTTGTGCGGCCGGCTCGGATGTTTGCCACTGAGATTGACAAGGATGGTCAGTATTACTCCGGCTTTGTGGACAGCCTCATGGGCGAAAAGGTTGCGCTGACATGGGCAGCGCCGAAACCTTATGATGTGGACCGCGTGGATGACGTGCTGGACACCACGGGCCGTGAGGATTTGGCGGATCTGTTGAGTGACACGCACTGCGGACCGGAGGCATTGCCGCAGTTGCAAATAGTGTTGCCAGAGTTTGAGAGTGGGATATCGGTGTTTGGCACGATCACCTTGGTGCCGTATTTTGACAACCGCGTGCTTGAGATTTCGGAAGTGACCCTCAAGAGCGACGAGACGGTGCTTTTCATGACCGAAACGGTGTTGTTGCGTCCTGCGGAGTGATGGCGGGCAGGGTGCTCTTCAAATTGGCCGGCTGAGAGAGCTGTAGCAGCGCGGCATTTCCGTCTCGGTTGATTTGCCTGCGCGTGACACCCTGAACACAGCGCGTGTCGGCAAATAATTTGTCTTCTACACCGTTTCCCGCCTTGTTCCTCACGTTCTGTAAAGGCATTGTGTGGTCCAACCAACAAAACGCCGTTGAAAGCGGGGACGAGGCACCCCAAATCAATAAGCCGAGGAAACGGAGAGCGATCATACGGTTGCCACAAGTGGGACCAGCGTCGCTTTGCTAGAACAAGGAAAACTCATGCAAGAGCCCCTCAACACATCTTATCCTGTGCTGCCGCTGCGCGACATTGTGGTATTCCCACATATGATTGTGCCGCTGTTTGTTGGCCGGGAAAAGTCGGTCCGCGCGCTTGAAGAGGTGATGGCCGACGACAAGCAGATTCTGCTGTCCAGTCAGGTCGATCCTGCTGACGACGATCCAGATTTTGACGGCATCTATCGCACTGGCGTTTTGGCCAATGTGCTGCAGCTTTTGAAGCTGCCTGATGGCACCGTAAAAGTGCTGGTAGAAGGTCAGAGCCGTGTGACCATCACCGACTTTGTGGAAAACGACGATTACTTTGAAGCCTGTGCCGAACATCTGGACGAAATGCCGGGTGATGCCGCCACCATCGAAGCGCTGCTGCGCTCTGTTGGCGACGAATTCGAGCGCTATTCCAAAGTCAAAAAGAACATCCCAGAAGAAGCTCTGAGCGCGGTGGAAGATGCCAGCGAGCCTGCGCGTCTGGCCGATCTTGTGGCTGGCCATCTGGGCATTGAGGTGAACGAGAAGCAAGAGCTTCTGGAAACCCTGTCCGTAAGCGAGCGCCTGGAGAAGGTCTACGGCCTGATGCAGGGCGAGATGAGCGTGCTGAAGGTCGAGAAGAAGATCAAGACGCGCGTGAAATCGCAAATGGAGAAGACTCAGCGCGAGTACTATTTGAATGAGCAGATGAAGGCCATTCAGAAAGAACTTGGCGACGGCGAAGAGGGCGAAGGTGAGATTGCCGAGCTCGAAGAAAAAATCGGCAAGACCAAGCTGTCCAAAGAGGCCAAGGAGAAGGCTGAGGGTGAGCTGAAGAAGCTCAAAAACATGAGCCCGATGTCCGCGGAAGCCACCGTTGTGCGCAACTATCTGGATTGGATGCTGTCCATTCCGTGGGGCAAACGTGGGCGCGTGAAGAAAGACCTGGGCAAGGCGCAAGAGGTTCTGGACACGGATCACTATGGTCTGGAGAAGGTCAAAGAGCGCATTGTTGAGTACCTTGCGGTACAGCAGCGCTCCAGCAAGCTCAAAGGGCCAATCATGTGCCTTGTGGGCCCTCCTGGTGTGGGTAAAACCTCGCTGGGTAAGTCTGTGGCCAAAGCGACGGGTCGTGAATTCATTCGCATCAGCCTTGGCGGCGTGCGTGATGAAAGCGAGATCCGTGGTCACCGTCGGACGTACATTGGCTCTATGCCGGGTAAGATCATTCAGGCGCTGAAAAAAGCCAAAACCACCAACCCGCTGATCCTGCTCGATGAAATCGACAAGATGGGTCAGGATTTCCGGGGTGATCCGGCGTCAGCCATGCTTGAGGTGCTTGACCCTGAGCAGAACAGCACCTTTGTGGATCACTATCTTGAGGTGGAATACGATCTGTCCAACGTGATGTTCCTGACCACAGCGAACTCCTACAACATGCCGGGGCCATTGCTGGACCGGATGGAGATCATTCCGCTGGCCGGGTACACCGAAGATGAGAAGCGCGAGATTGCGCGTCAGCACTTAATCGACAAGCAGGTCAAAAACCACGGTCTGAAGAAAGGTGAGTTCGAGGTATCGGATGAAGCGCTTCAAGAGATTGTGCGCACCTATACCCGCGAGGCAGGTGTGCGGAACCTTGAGCGTGAGTTGGCCAAATTGACTCGGAAAGCAGTCACAAAGATTGTGAAAGGCGAAGAAGAGGCTGTCTCGGTGACGCCAGAGAATCTGGATGATTTCCTGGGTGTGAAGAAGTTCCGCTACGGGCTTGCTGAGGACGAAAATCAGGTGGGTGTTGTCACCGGTCTGGCTTGGACATCTGTTGGCGGTGATCTGCTGCACATCGAAGGCTTGAAGTTGCCTGGTAAAGGCCGCATGAAGACCACCGGTAAGCTGGGCGATGTGATGAAGGAATCGATTGATGCTGCGTCTTCTTATGTGCGCTCGATCAGCCCAAAAATTGGTGTGAAGCCAACCGTCTTTGACAAGATCGACATCCACGTGCACGTGCCTGATGGCGCAACACCAAAAGATGGCCCATCCGCGGGTCTGGCGATGGTGACGTCAATTGTGTCTGTGCTGACCGGGATTCCGGTGCGCAAAGACATTGCGATGACCGGTGAGGTGAGCTTGCGCGGTAATGCAATGCCAATTGGTGGCCTGAAAGAGAAACTGCTCGCGGCTTTGCGGGGCGGTATCAAGACGGTGCTGATCCCAGAAGAAAACGAAAAGGACCTCGCAGAGATCCCAGACAATGTGAAAGACGGGCTGGAAATTATCCCAGTCAAACATGTGTCTGAGGTGTTGAAGCTGGCACTGACCGAAGAGCCTGAAGCGATTGAGTGGGACGAAGCTGCGGAAGAAGCGGCGGCTGCGAAGCTCAAGAAAGAAGAGGCAGCGGGCGCGACTGCGCACTGAGTGTTTCTAGGTTGAGGATAGGAAGGCGCGTCGAGAGATCGGCGCGCCTTTTTGTTTGAGTTCAGACTGGGGGCAATCCAAGTACGGCGCGGCCTTCGTTGGTTTTTAGCGAAAAATCCTGTCCGGCGTAGGTCTTCCCCTCCGGGCCGCAGAGGTAGGCGATGGCCTGCGCAACCCACTCCGCGGGGATGTGCGTGTCAGGGGGCAGCTGGCTGACTGGATTGATGCCTGACGCTTTGATGGTGGCCATCATGTCGGTGGCGACGGTGCCGGGGCTGAGGCCGACTACGGTCACGCCAGCTTCTGCGTTTTCTTTGTGTGCGATTCCGGTGAGGCGCACCAACGCGGCTTTGGAGGCGCAGTAGTGGGACCAGCCTTCGAGAAAGGAATTGGCGGCGCCAGACGAGATGTTGATGATGGTGCCTGCGCCTTGGGTGCGCATAATGGGCAGGGCGTAACGCAGCCCGTGATAGACGCCCTTGACGTTCACATCGATAACTTTGGACCATGCGGCCGGGTCACTGTCAGCCAGGGTCGTGATCGGATCGATCAGACCGGCGTTGTTGACCAGTACATCAAGGCTGCCGAAGTTGTCGGCTGCGGTGGTGATCAGGTGTTGAACAGCGGTAGCGTCGGCCACATCACAAGGGAGCGCGAGGGCTGAGAGGCCGTTGTCGCGCAGTTCTTGGGCCAGGTGAGCGACGGTGTTTTCGGACCGCGCGGCGAGAACAACATTGGCGCCTTGCGCCGCAAGGTGGCGGGCGGTGGTCGCGCCAATGCCGCGGCTGGCACCGGTGATGATGGCGGTTTTTCCAGTCAGGTTGGTCATTGAGGTCTCCTTCTATGCAAACGGAATAGGCCGTGGGGAGACTGCCAGAAATGACTGGATTGACAGGTATGTCGTGCGTATTTTGCATGAATGGACGTGAGAGATTTGAATTTAGCGCTGTTGGTGCAAGCGCAGGGCAGTATCGCCGGCGCTGCGCGGGTGTTGGACTTGGACCCCTCGTCGGTGTCGCGCAGCTTATCAGCCTTGGAGGCCGAGCTAGGCGTGCGGCTGTTTCATCGGACAACGCGAAAACTGTCGACGACGGAAGAAGGTGCAGCTTTTTTGCGGCGGGTGGGGCCATTGGTGGAAGAGATGCAAGCAGCAGCGCAGGACGCGGTGGGCACGCGGCAGCAGCCTACTGGTACCTTGCGGATGACGGCGTCTGTGGCCTTCGCGAGTCAGAAGATAGTGCCGGTTTTGCCTGCGTTTGCGGAGCGGTATCCGGAGATTTCCGTTGAGGTGATCAGCAGTGATGCCAATTTGGATTTGGTGGAGCAGGGAATCGATTTGGCGGTGCGGTTGGCGCCTGCACCGAAAGGGGATTTGGTGTGTTCGAAGCTTATGACAACGCGCTATCACTTGGTGGCAAGCCCAGCCTACTTAGAGCGTCGGGGAGCTGTAGAGACGCTCAACGATCTGTGTGACCATGACTGTTTGCGCTATGCGTTGCCGGGGATCAGCAATGTGTGGCGGTTTCGGGGGACGGGCACTACGTCTTTAGATGTAAACGTGACTGGGCGGCATAAATTCTCCAATGCGCTGGCGCTTTTGGAGGCAGCGCGACAGGGGTTAGGGGTGGCCTTGTTGGCGGATTGGTTGGTCACACAGGATTTGGCTGACGGGCGATTGATCGAGCTGTGTATGGACCATATCGGCACAATGACCGAGTTTGAGACAGCAGCGTACTTGCTATTTCCGAACCGTTCCTACCTGCCAGAGAAAACCCGAGTCATGATCGAGTTTTTGAAAGAGAGTTTTGGCGCATAGGGCAAAAAAATGGGGGGTCAAAAGACCCCCCAGTTTCGCCATTCAGGCTCACTCTATAATTACCGCTCGATGTTTTTTGCCTGCGGCCTGAATGTCGTCGGAGCGAGCGCACCCGCTCCGTGGAACGCCACTGCCTAATCTTAGGGACGGCAGCGGAGTATGTCGTCGGGGGCCGAGGCCCCCTACCCAGGTCCCCCCGGGATCTTGTCATTACCGATCAGGAGCTTTTGCGTGACGCAAAGAGCGCGTGTTCGGCGTAATCGTCGTTGGCCGCCTGCGGGGCAGGGGCGCTTTTGTCTGCGTCGCCACGCACCTTGCGGGCCCAGTCTCCGCTGATGCGGATGGTGCCCACCAGCGTGTCATTGGCGGTTTGGCTTTGATCGTCGTTAGACGGAAGGCTTCTGCTCTTCGTCACAGTCATCTCCTTAGCTACAGCCCGAGGTGGCGCCGCAGGTGTTGCATTTCATACAGGTGCCGTTGCGCACCAAAGTGTAGTTGCCGCAGTCACCACAAGGATCGCCCTCGTAGCCTTGCATTTTGGCTTTGGCGCGCTCGTTCATCGGTGGTGAGACCGCTGTGACGGAGGCGCTAGGTGCCATGTCTGATACGGCCGCGCCAGTGGTTTCCGGCACCAAAGTTGTCAGATTTTTGACAGCATCGGAGTTATCCACAGAAATGTTGCCGCCGCCGTTCAAAACCACCAGTTCTTGGGGCAGGCGTTTACGCAGATACCCGGTGGAGGAGATCTGTTTTAGAACCTCAAGCGAACGAGAGGCGGCGGTGTCAGACAGCTCGGATACGTTGGACACGCCTTCTTCCTCGCCACGTCCAACATCGTCAAACGTGGTGCCTTCTGGCTTGATATGCGCAAGGTCGGTACGGTCGAGGTAAGACACGGCCAATTCGCGGAAAATATAGTCGAGGATCGAGGTGGCGTTTTTGATGCTGTCGTTGCCCTGCACCATGCCCGCGGGCTCAAACTTGGTGAAGGTGAAGGCGTCGACAAATTCTTCGAGCGGCACGCCGTATTGCAGCCCTACTGAGACGGCAATGGCGAAGTTGTTCATCATCGCGCGAAAGCCAGCACCTTCCTTGTGCATGTCGATGAAGATTTCACCCAAGGAGCCGTCCGAGTATTCGCCGGTGCGCAGGTAGACCTTGTGGCCGCCCACAACAGCTTTTTGGGTGTAGCCTTTGCGGCGCTCCGGCATTTTCTCGCGACCACGGGCCACTTCTTTGACAATGATTTTCTCGACGATCTTCTCGGCCAATACCTGCGCCTTTTCGGTCATGGACCCAGATTCGAGCACTTCGGCGGCGTCTTCGTCGTCCTCTACCAGTGCAGCAGCCAGAGGTTGGGACAGTTTGGAGCCATCACGGTAGAGCGCGTTGGCTTTGATGCCGAGCGACCAAGAGAGCTCATAGGCGTTTTGGCAATCCTCGATGGTGGCATCATTGGGCATGTTGATTGTTTTGGAGATCGCGCCGGAGATGAAGGACTGCGCGGCGGCCATCATGGTGATGTGGCTGTCCACAGACAGGTAGCGTTTGCCTTTTTTGCCGCACGGGTTGGCACAGTCAAAGATGTGATAATGTTCTTCCTTGAGGTGTGGCGCACCTTCCAAGGTCATGGTGCCGCAGACATGGTCGTTGGCGAGATCGATGTCAGCTTTGGTGTAGCCCAAGTGGCCAAGCAATTCGAAGGCTGGATCATTGAGCTTCTCTGACGGAATGCCCAAAACATTGGTGCAGAACTCTTCGCCTAGGGTCCATTGGTTGAACACAAAGCGGATGTCGAAGGCAGAGCCAAGTGCAGCCTCGATTTTCTCGATTTCGTTGGTGGTGAAACCGTGACCAATCAGGGACGTGTGGTTGATGCCCGGCGCGTTGCCGATGGTGCCATGACCCACTGCGTAAGACACAATCTCTTCGATCTGAGCGGAGGAATAGCCGAGGCCTTCAAGCGCTGCAGGAACGGAGCGGTTGATGATTTTGAAGTAGCCACCGCCGGCGAGCTTTTTGAACTTCACCAGCGCAAAGTCCGGCTCAATCCCTGTGGTGTCACAATCCATCACCAGACCAATGGTGCCGGTTGGAGCAATCACCGAGGTCTGTGCGTTGCGGTAACCGTTTTTCTCACCCAGCTCGAGGGCTTCGTCCCATGCGGATTTGGCCAGCTCAACCAGCATTTGGTCGGGGCAGTTTTCTGCGTCCAGTGGCACTGGTTTGACTGCGAGACCTTCGTAACCGGAAGTCAGGCCTTGAGCGGCACGGCGGTGATTGCGGATCACGCGCAGCATGTGTTGGCTGTTGCGGGCGTAGCCGTCAAAGGCGCCCAGTTCGCCAGCCATTTCAGCGGAGGTGGCATAAGCCACGCCGGTCATCAATGCGGTGAGAGTTCCACCAAGGGCGCGGCCTTCTACAGAGTTGTAGCCGTGTCCCATGGTCATCAGCAGCCCACCGATGTTGGCGTATCCGAGACCCAACGTGCGGAAATCATAGCTGCGTTGGGCAATTTCTTTGGATGGGAACTGCGCCATGGTGACGGAGATTTCCAGCGTCACGGTCCAAAGACGTGTCGCGTGCATGTAATCTTCGGCCTGGAATTCACCGTCTTTCAGGAAGGACAGCAGATTCATGGAAGCGAGGTTACAAGCGGTGTCGTCGAGGAACATGTACTCGGAACACGGGTTGGACCCACGGATTTCACCGTCTTCCGGGCAGGTGTGCCAGGCGTTGACCGTGTCGTGGTACTGAATGCCTGGATCGGCGCAGGCCCAGGCGGCGTGGCCGACATCTTCCCAAAGATCACGGGCTTTGATGGTTTTGGCCACTTTGCCGTCGGTGCGGCGGATCAGCTCCCAATCGTCGTCATTCTCAACGGCCTTCAAAAAGGCGTCCGTGACGCGGATCGAGTTGTTGGAGTTTTGGCCTGAGACAGATGCGTAAGCCTCCGAATCCCAGTCGGTGTCGTAAGTTGGGAACTCGATACTGGCGTAGCCCTGTTTGGCATAGTCCAGCACGCGCTTAATGTAAGTCTCTGGGATCATGACCTTTTTGGCGTCGCGGATCGCGGACTTCAGGCCGTCGTTGGTTTTGGCGTCGTAGGCGTCTGCCTCAGCACCGTCCCAAGCTTTAATGGCGGCAAAAATGCCGTTGAGCTTTTGCTCGTGCATCTTGGAGCCGGCCACGATGGACGCAACCTTCTGCTCCTCTTTGACCTTCCAGTTGATGTATTCTTCGATGTCCGGGTGGTCTGCGTCAACAATCACCATCTTGGCGGCGCGACGGGTGGTGCCGCCAGATTTGATGGCACCCGCGGCGCGGTCGCCAATTTTCAGGAAGCCCATGAGGCCGGAGGATTTGCCGCCACCTGAGAGAGATTCGCCATCAGCTCGCAGCGAGCTGAAGTTGGTGCCGGTGCCGGAGCCGTATTTGAACAGGCGGGCTTCGCGGACCCAAAGATCCATGATGCCGCCGTCACCCACCAGATCATCGGCCACGGACTGAATGAAGCAGGCGTGGGGTTGTGGGTGTTCGTACGCGGATTTTGACTTGGTCAGTTTGCCACTTTTGTAGTCGACATAGTAGTGCCCCTGTGATGGTCCATCGATGCCATAGGCCCAGTGCAGGCCAGTATTGAACCATTGTGGCGAGTTGGGTGCGGCGCGCTGGGTCGCCAGCATGTAGCGCATTTCGTCAAAATAGGCGCGGGCGTCATCTTCAGAAGAGAAATAGCCGCCTTTCCAGCCCCAATAGGTCCAGGCCCCGGCGAGACGGTCAAACACCTGTTTGGCGCTGATCTCGCTGCCGATGGCCACGTCATCATTGGCAGGGACCGAGCGCCACAGGAATTCCGGGACGCCTTTTTCACGTACTTTGCGCAGCTTGGCAGGCACCCCAGCTTTGCGGAAGTATTTTTGGGCAATCACATCAGAGGCAACCTGAGACCAAGTGGACGGGACTTCGATGTCAGCAAGGTGGAAGACAACGGTGCCGTCCGGATTGCGAATTTCAGATTCGGTGGTCACAAAATCCAGATCAGCGTAAGCGTCTTGTCCGGTCTTGGTGAAGCGTCGTTGAATCTTCATGCCTGTCATCGTCCCCAATGCCAAAGTGTCTCATGGTGCACGTTCTGTGCGGTTTGCGGTGCTGCCATTTTGAACCCTTGGAGCGATGGGCGGACCAGCAGGCAAAGGGATACCGAGGCGCAAACGCGCTGCGTTTGTCGCTGACTCAGGCCCAAAGGGGCATTTGACAGAGTTTGTCCCTGCTACCTTGGTCGCCACTATATCTAGTGGGTTTTCTCGGCTGCTGCCACAAACTGGCGTATCGGCCCCTAAAGGGTCAACGGATTTATTTACCAAAAATCAGGATTTTTCCTGTTGACGGAAAGGGGGCGGCGGCGACTCGCCTAAAGGCTGCGATTCCTCCACAGGGGCGTTTAGAGACCGTTAATATTGGTTAATTCCTCTAAACGTTTGAAAAAAGGCGTTTCTGCTTTGGGGCGAGGGCAGGGGAGGGAGTTATCCACAATATTTAGCAGCGTGCAGACATTTCTGTGGAAAATGTTGGGGGAGATTGATGTGCATCTTTTGCAACGGTGATCATCAAATACAACAATGGGGCGAATCGCGCCCTGCGATCGCCCCATTTGTGTGCGGAGGTTGCGGATCTGCTGGTTTAGGCCGCGGTGTTTTTGTTTGCGGCCTTGCGCGGCGCGGTTTTTTGGGGCGCCTTTGCGTTGGCGTCGATGAATTCCAGCACCAGCGGGCGGATGTTGTTGCGCCAGCTTTTGCCCGCGAAAATGCCGTAGTGACCTGCGCCTAGTTCAACGTGGCTGGCTTTTTTGCTGTCAGGCAGGCCGGTGCAGAGATCCAGTGCGGCGATACATTGGCCTGGTGCGGTGATGTCGTCTTTGGCACCTTCGACGGATTTCACTGCCACGGTGGTGATTTTGCCGATATCAACCTTGCGGCCCGCAACTACAAATTCGTTGTTGGCGATTTCACCGTTTTTGAACAGACGTTCCACGGTGGAGAGGTAGAATTCCGCAGTCATATCCATTACGGCCAAATATTCGTCATAGAATCGGTTGTGCGCGTCGTGATCGGAGGCTTCGCCCCGGGATACACGCATGATCTGGTCGTTAAACGCCTTTGAGTGACGTTCCCCGTTCATCGACATGAAGGACGAAAGCTGCAACAGGCCGGGGTAGACCATGCGTCCGACGCCCGGGTGTTTGAAGCCAACCCGCTGGATCATGGTTTCTTCAAGCTGCCCCATGGTGACGCGGTGGCCAAAGTCGGTGACCTCAGTTGCGGCGGCGTTTGGATCAATTGGGCCGCCGATCAGAGTGAGGGAGCGCGGCTGGGCTTCGGGATCTTCCTCGGCCAAATAGGCGGTGGCAGCCAATGTGAGCGGGGCAGGCTGGCACACGGCGATCACATGGGTGTCGGGGCCAAGTTCCTTCATAAAATCAACAAGGTAGAGGGTGTAATCTTCCACATCAAACTTGCCTTCGGACACAGGGATGTCACGCGCGTTATGCCAATCGGTGATGTAGACTTCGCAATCGGCAATCAGGCTTTTCACGGTGGAGCGCAACAGGGTGGCGTAGTGACCGGACATCGGAGCAACCAGCATAACCTTGCGCTTCATTGGCTTGCGGCCGGACACTTCAAAATGGATCAAATCGCCAAAGGGACGTTCGATCACGGTGTTGATGTTGACGATGTGGTCTTTGCCATCTTCGCAGGTGAAGCTGTCGATACCCCAATCGGGCTTCACAACCATGCGTTGGAAGGCGCGTTCGGTGACTTCGCCCCAAGCCGCCATCCACTGCAATCCCGGGTTAGGGACCAATGCGAAGGCCGGGTATGACGCCATGGCGCTGGCGGTCGCGCCCAACCATTGGTTGGTGTTCCGCATTGTTTCCATCAGGTCGTACGTGGCCATGTATCGCATGTGCTTCGTCCTATCGTTTGGGGTATGCACCCTGTGTTTTCCCCAGTAATATTGAGGGGGCGCTTGGTTAATGCTGCACAGCAGCGACATTAGGGCGGATAGGTTAATATGACAACAAATGAGACTGAATCTGGCGAAAAAATGGACCGCCTGAACGCGAATTTGGCAAAAGTTGAAGCATTGTCGTTGCGATTAACCGAAGTTCTTGGGCGACGTAAGCCATTGAGAGATGAGCTAAATTCCCCCGAACCTGAAGTATTCATGAACGCTGCCAGTGCCTATTGGCAGGCGATGGTCGACAACCCCGGAAAAGTTATCGAAAACCAGCTCGATCTGTGGAGTAAGTCGGTTAAATCCTTTGTGGACGCACAGAATATCATGCTTAAGGGGCAGTTTT
Organism: Shimia sagamensis; assembly: GCF_900182745.1. Lineage (GTDB taxonomy): Bacteria > Pseudomonadota > Alphaproteobacteria > Rhodobacterales > Rhodobacteraceae > Shimia > Shimia sagamensis. The sequence continues at coordinate 212,816 of NZ_FXTY01000004.1, forward strand.
CTGCACCGCAGGATGAGACGCCGACAGACCGGCGATTCTCTCATCCAATGTGGAAATCGCACCCCTATTTCAATCTGCTCAAACAGCAGTACATGCGCAATTCTGAGGCGATCAAAGCGGCTGTTGGCGAGCTTGAAGGACTGGCTCCCAAAGACAAGCAGAGGATCGAATATTTCTCCAATCAGATTGTCGACATGATGTCGCCAACCAATTTTTTGGGCACAAATCCCGATGCGTTGGAACGAGCGGTGGAGACCGAAGGTCAGTCATTGATTGATGGGTTGCAGAACATGATCTCTGATCTGGAAGCCAACAACGGTGAACTCTTGGTGAAGCTGGCCGACGAGGATGCCTTTGAGATTGGCCGCAACATTGCGACAGCGCCAGGCAAGGTGGTGTTCCGCAACCGGATGTTCGAGCTTTTGCAGTTCTCGCCGACCACCGACACAGTGCATGAAGTCCCGCTGATCATCTTTCCGCCCTGGATCAACAAATACTACATTTTGGACCTCAAAGAGCAGAACAGCCTGATCCGTTGGTGTGTGGCGCAAGGCTACACGGTGTTTGTGGTGAGCTGGGTCAATCCGGATCTGTCCCATGCGGATGTGGGGCTGGATGACTATATTGAGGAGGGGTTCCTTGAGGCGATCGCTCAGGTCAAAGGCATCACCAAACAGAAACAGGTGAATGCTGTTGGTTATTGTATTGCAGGGACCACGCTGCATTTGACGTTGTCGTTGATGAAGCAGCGCGGTGATACGTCGGTCAAGTCGGCGACGTTCTTCACGACGCTGACGGATTTTTCCGATCAAGGAGAATTCACACCGTTTTTGCAGGATGATTTTATCGACGGCATTGATGATGAGATCGAGGAGTTTGGCATTCTGCGTTCCTTTATCATGCAGCGCACGTTCAGTTTCCTGCGGTCCAATGATTTGATCTACGGTCCCGCGATCAAGAGTTATTTCATGGGCGAGGCGCCCCCTGCCTTTGATCTGCTCTATTGGAACGGCGATGGCTCGGGCCTGCCGGGCAAGATGGCGCATCAATATTTGCGTGAGCTGTGCCAAGCCAACAAATTTGTCGGCGAGGGCGTCGAACTGTGTGGCACAACGCTCAAGATCAGCGAAGTGGATGTGCCAATTTGTTCTGTAACTTGTGAAACGGATCACATTGCACGGTGGAAAGACTGTTATCACGGGTTCCAGCAGACCAAGAGCCGGTCCAAGACCTTTATTGTATCTCAGTCAGGTCACATCGCCGGGATTGTGAATCCGCCGAGCAAAAAGAAGTACGGCCACTACACCAATACCGACCTGAAAGGGAGCGCTGCGGACTGGATGAATGGCGCAACCTTCCAAGAGGGGTCCTGGTGGCCGCGTTGGGATGGCTGGCTATCCAAAAAATCGGGCAAAAAGATCGCTGCGCGGCAACCCGGGGATGAATCACATCCAACGCTTGGTGAGGCTCCAGGCAGTTATGTCCTGAAAAAAGCTTATAAATAACAGGATATTGAAAGGTTTTTGCTGCGCTGCAGCAAAAAATACTTGAAATGCTGCGGTGCAGAATGCATATTCATTCCTGAGACTAGAAACGCAGCCCATACTCCTCCTCATCACGGGCTGTCATTTGTTTAAGGAACTATACCAATGGCAAAAGCGACACAGGACATGACCGCAATGTTCAAAGACGTATTGGGTGCATTCCCGGTTGATACAACAGCATTTGAAGGCGCTTTCAAAAACTCCGCAGCGCTGAACGAGAAGCTGACCACTGTTGCGCTGGGCGCGGCTGAAAAGTCATCTGAGATCTCCACCAAGTGGACCAAAGACACTCTGGCGAAGCTGGGTGACATGACCAAAGCCAAAGAAGATCCAGCGGATTACGCCAAAGCGATGACCGATTTTGCGTCCGCACAGGCTGAAGTTGCTGCAGAAAACATGGCTGCGTTTGCTGAAGTTGCGAAAAAAGTTCAGATGGAAACTGTTGAGCTGCTGATGTCTGCTGGCAAAGAAGCTTCTGAGGAAGCAACCGCCGCTGTGAAAAAGGCCACAAACGACGTGTCCGCAGCCGCAAAAAAAGCGACTTCCAAGTAAGAAAAGCCGCAACTCGGTACCCTTATCCTCCCTGAGGGTGCAGATTGCGTGAGCGGGCTTTATGCCCGCTCTTTCTTTTTGTGCTGCAGTCGCATAGGCTTTTTCTGCAGCGCGCAAAACATTTGGGGAGAATGACGTGGGCGAAGACACCAAACCACTGCTGATCAAACGCTACGCCAGCCGGCGGCTCTACAATACAGAGACCAGTGACTATGTCACATTGGAGGATATTGCCGGTTTCATTCGATCCGGCCGCGAAGTCCAGATCATCGATCTAAAAAGCGGGGATGATCTGACCCGCCAGTACCTGCTTCAAATCATTGCAGAACATGAGAGTCGCGGTGAGAATGTTTTGCCTGTGAATGTGCTCAACGATCTGGTGCGCGCTTATACAACTCAGGCAACTTCGATGGTTCCCCAATTCTTGCAGACTTCTTTTGACATGCTGCGTGACAGCCAAGAAAAAGTTATGGAAAGCATGGGCACCGGTATGGCAATGCCGGGTCTGGAAGCGATGCAGGCGCAGCAAGAAGCTTTCATGAAGGCAATGACCGGCGGCGTGGCTTGGCCGGGAGGCGCTGCACCCGGTGCTGAGAAAGAAGAAGCAGCCAGTGGTGACGGCGAAGATCTCGACGACATCAAGAAGCAGTTGGCCGAATTGCAGGACAAACTGTCCAAGTTGAAGTAACAACTCTCCGCAGTTTTAATTCAGTTTAAGTGGCGCGCATTTAGTGCGCCACCGGTGTCTGGCGACCAGATATTGTGGGAAATTAACGATTTACCTGTCTTTTACCTGTTGCGCTCGCTATGCTGGTGTTGTTGAGCAGACCAGTGAGGTAGAAAGCCATGGCTAAGGCTCCCGCAACGACGCGCAAGAGCGCGTCCAGCAGTAAGACGCGTGCGCGCGCAACCACGTCCCGCAAAACCAGCACCAGCTTGAAAGAGATTGCAGAGGCGGCGGAGCCGACTCCTTCGGTTGTGGCCGAGGGGCCAACGGAGGACGGCGGTTTGGATCTCATGCGCAAGAAAGAACTCATTGAAGCGGCTGTCCTGCGAGCTGGCGTGAAGAAGCGTGACGCCAAGCCAGCTATTGAGGCGGCACTTTCAATCATCGGGGAAACCCTCACGTCGGGGCGCGGTTTGAACATGCCTGGTCTTGGCAAAGTGAAAGTGCAAAACAGCAAAGAGTTGGAAGATGTGCAGGTGGTGAATCTGCGGCTGCGACGTAAAACTGGCGAAGCCGAAGAAACTGTCAAAGAGGGGCTTGCAGAGCCTGCGGAGTGAGTTTAGAAGGCGCGCACCGGGTCGTTAGCTCAGTTGGTAGAGCGCTTCGTTTACACCGAAGATGTCGGGAGTTCGAGCCTCTCACGACCCACCATTAATTTCGCGGGCGCTCCCTTAAGTGGTTGAGCGCCCGTTTCTTTTACGGTGTGTTACCCGTGTCCGGCAGAGAACCGGTGAGGTGAAATGCCGTAGGTTTCGCGGAATCGTTTTGAGAAATTTCCAGCGGACTCATATCCACAGGCTATCGCCACATCGACAACCGGCATGTCGGTCTCAGCCAGTAAGATACGGGCGCGTTGCAAGCGCAGGTCTTGAAGGAAGCGTTTTGGGGTGGTGTTGAGGTGCGTCTTGAAGAGTCGCTCCATCTGGCGGCGGGAGACGCCGAGGCCGCGCGCCACCTGATCGAGGTCGATCGACTCTTCAAGATTCTCTTCAAAGTGCGCGATGATCTTGACTAGCTTGTCGTTGCGGTTGCCTATCACCGCGGCGGTCGAGCTTTGCTGACGGTCGGTCTCTGAGCGCTGTACTGTGTGGAGGCACATATTGAGCACGGCCCGGGCGAGCGGCGCTCCGTGGCGGTCGTAGATCAGCTTCAGGAACAGGTCCATGGCCGCGACCCCACCACCGCAGGTCATGATGCGATCATCAATCGCATAGAGCTGTTCTAGCGGGTCCAGGGTTGGGTACATCTCCCGAAAAGGGGTGATGTTCTCCCAATGCAGGGTGAAGTCTTTGCCTTCAAGGATGCCTGCCTTGGCTAAAGTGAATGCCCCGGTGCACAAGCCCCCAACCCGGCGGCCGGTGCGCCATTGATGGCGAATCCAATCGCCCACTTTGGCTGTGGCCGCGCGCTCCGGTTCTACCCCGGAGCAAACAAAGACGCAGGCGTTGGTGGGAGTGTCGCCAAGCTGCGCGTCGATGCCTATTTCGATTCCATTGGAGCAGCGCACGTTTTCGCCGGTTTCCGACATGGTGGTCCATGTGTAGAGAATCTGTCCGGTGAGCTGGTTTGCGATGCGCAAGGTCTCCACGGCAGAGGTAAACGCCAACATTGAAAGATTCGGCTGCAGCGCGAATACAATAGGATCAGGAGATTCTACTGCATCAACAGCAACGTGGGCGACGCCCTTGGGCACAATTGGATCGGGCATGGGGTGGTCATTTCCCTTTTTTTTGGGCCACCCTATGAGGAAGTTCGGTTAGACGCAAAGAAAGTTCATAAAGGGGGCTTGCATGTGCCCGCGGTAGGGTCTAAATCCCCGCCTACCGGGTCGTTAGCTCAGTTGGTAGAGCGCTTCGTTTACACCGAAGATGTCGGGAGTTCGAGCCTCTCACGACCCACCATTTCCCTCTACCAGCGCCAAAATTCCGAGAGCTTCTAGAGGCGCTCTCAGTTGCAAATTTCCAAGTGATGTTGACCAAATTGAGTGTTTGGCCGGGTTGGCTATTGTTTTTTACATGCTCGGGAACAAAAAAAGCGATCCCCGAAGGGACCGCCCGAAATTCCAGTCAGTGGCTGAAATTTAGCCAGCAGTTGCCGGTGCGCAAACCAGGGCGCCGGAGTCTGTGGTCAGCAGGTCGTAACCGGCCATACAGCTTGCGTTGCCGCGTTTGTCAAAATCAGGCTGAGCGTAAACCGGGGTAGGCTCTTCTTGCTGAGAACACGCAGCAAGAGTGATACCGGCAACACACAGGGCAGCATAAAGTGGTTTCATCGGGTTATTCCTTCAAAGGTAATTGAATCAAGTAAGCACATCTAATCACAAAAAATTCAGCGCGCAAAGCACTCTACGCGGGAGTCTGCCAATGAAGAAACCCCTGTGGTGAATGGCCAACATTACGCTTCGGAAAATTTCTTCGATTTTCGTGCGGATATCCGCTTGACGCGCCAGAGCACTCGGCATAAACCACGCCACACGCTGAACGGCATACGCCAGACAGCAGGTAGTGAGCGGTTGTAGCTCAGTTGGTTAGAGTACCGGCCTGTCACGCCGGGGGTCGCGGGTTCGAGCCCCGTCAACCGCGCCACACTACCAACCCAAGTCCTGGGCCTTCGGGAATGGACACGCCGAAAGGCGAAGATATATGCGCGGTTGTAGCTCAGTTGGTTAGAGTACCGGCCTGTCACGCCGGGGGTCGCGGGTTCGAGCCCCGTCAACCGCGCCACTTCTTCCTCCCCTAAACAGAGATGATGAATTGGTTCCGCGCATACTATCTTTGCGTGGAATTTTGGTAGAATCAAAAAACGCGCCCATTGAGGCGCGTTTTGTGATTTCTAGCCTTCTCAAAGGGTTAGTTGGAGAGTGCCGCCAGGATTCGCGCCCAAGAGCGGGTGCCTTTGTGGAAGCTCTCCACATTGTATTTCTCATTGGGAGAGTGGATTTGGTCGTCGTCGCGGCCAAAGCCAATCAGCATCGAATCCATGTTCAGCATCTCTTTGAAGAAGCCAGCGATCGGGATGGAGCCTCCGCAGCCGACATAGGCTGCAGGACGGGGCCACTCGTCACTGAGCGCAATGCGCGCCTTTTCAAAAGCAGGGTCTTCGATCGACATTTGTGAGGCGGTGGAGCCTTTTTCGGAGCGGTACTCCACGGTGAACCCGTCTGGCAGGCGGCTTTCGAGGTGCGCGCGGAAGCTTGCGCGGATCTTGTCCGGATCTTGCTGGCCCACGAGGCGGAAAGATAGCTTGGCAGAGGCTTGTGACGGCAAAACGGTTTTGAAGCCGTCACCAGTGTAACCACCCCAGATTCCATTCACGTCACAGGTTGGACGGGACCAGATTTGTTCCAGCGGCGTGCGGTCTTGCTCGCCGGCTGGGGATTTCAAGCCCACATCGCCAAGGTAGATGCCGTGATCGAAATTCAAGCCCTGCCACTGCGCACGGATGTCGTCAGCCAATTCAGGCACGTCGTTATAAAATCCATCCAATGTCACCGCGCCGGTGTCGTCATGTAGGTCGGCCAAGATACCGCTCAGTACACGGATTGGGTTCATGGCTATGCCGCCATACATTCCGGAGTGCAAATCGCGGCTTGGTCCGGTGATGGTGAAATCTTCGGCGAGTAAGCCGCGCAGCATGGTGGTGATCGCGGGGACGGCGCTTTCAAACAGGCCGGTGTCACAAATCAGGGCAATGTCGCAGCTCAACTCCTCAGCATTTTCCTTGAGGAACGGCACAAGACTTGGGGAGCCGGACTCTTCTTCGCCTTCAAACAGGAAGGTGATTTTGCAGGGCAGGGAGCCATGTTCGGATTTCCAGGCACGGCAGGCTTCCACAAAGGTCATCAACTGACCTTTATCATCAGATGCACCGCGTGCGCGGATCACTTGGCCGGCGTCTGTATCTTCCAACGCAGGGTCAAAAGGGTCCCGGTCCCACAGCTCCAGCGGGTCAACCGGCTGCACGTCATAGTGGCCGTAAAACAAAATGTGTGGTCCGGGGCCATCCACATGGCCAACAACCATTGGGTGGCCGGTTGTGGGACGTTTTTGTGCATCAATGCCAAGGCTTTGCAACTCATTGACCAGCCAATCCGCAGCAGCGTCCACATCGGTGTCAAACGCCGGGTCGGTCGAAATGGATTTTATGCGCAACAAGTCGAATAGGCGCTCCAACGCCTCTGGCATGTTTTGGTCGATGCGGGCGAGAACGGGATCAAGCGTCATGAAAGCCTCCTTTAGGTGCGACGATTTGCAGGGACCGTATCACCCCAAGTCCGACTGTCCAGACTCGCTCTTTCACAGTTTGATCGATATCAATGTGCAAAAGATGTATCATTTGGTAGCCATTGCCGAAAACGCGACAGATCACTAAAAGAGCGCCAATACCCAGAGGGGGTGTTGCGACGCCAGGTCGCCCGGACCGGGAAGAAGGAAAGCCACTGTGGATTATACTGCGAAGCTAGATACCGCACTCACACGTCTTCATGACGAGGGGCGCTATCGCACGTTCATTGATATCGAGCGTAAGCAAGGCCATTTCCCACATGCCACTTGGACCCGCCCTGATGGCGAAGCGCAGCCAATTACCGTGTGGTGCGGCAACGACTACCTTGGCATGGGGCAACATCCAGTTGTGCTTGAGGCGATGCACGAAGCGGTGGATGCCACCGGTGCGGGTTCCGGCGGGACGCGCAATATTTCCGGCACGACGGTGTATCACAAGCGTCTGGAAGCCGAGATTGCAGACTTGCATGGCAAAGAATCAGCTCTGCTTTTTACCAGCGCCTACATCGCAAATGATGCAACTTTAAGTACTTTGCCAAAGCTCTTCCCTGGATTGATCATCTATTCGGACGAGTTGAACCACGCCTCGATGATTGAAGGTGTGCGCCGCAACGGCGGGGCAAAACGCATCTTCAAACACAACGATGTGGCGCATCTGCGGGAACTTCTGGAAGCAGATGATCCGGCGGCACCGAAGTTGATTGCCTTTGAATCGGTCTACTCGATGGACGGCGATTTTGGTCCAATTGAAGCGCTTTGTGATCTGGCCGACGAATTTGGCGCGCTGACCTATATTGATGAGGTGCACGCGGTGGGTATGTATGGCCCGCGCGGTGGTGGCGTGACCGAGCGTGACAATCTTGCGCATCGCATCGACATCATCAATGGCACTTTGGCAAAAGCCTATGGTGTGATGGGGGGATACATCGCAGCGTCGGCGAAAATGTGTGATGCAGTAAGGTCTTATGCACCGGGTTTCATCTTTACCACCTCGCTTCCGCCAGCCGTAGCTGCTGGGGCCGCGGCCTCTGTTGCACATCTGAAGAACGATCAGGCGCTGCGTGATCTGCACCAAACCCAGGCGCAGATTCTGAAGTTGCGTTTGAAAGGCTTGGGTCTGCCAATCATTGATCATGGCAGCCATATTGTACCGGTGATTGTAGGCAATCCTGTGCACACAAAGGTGCTGTCTGATCATCTGTTGGAAGACTACGGCATCTATGTTCAGCCGATCAATTTCCCGACGGTCCCGCGTGGCACTGAGCGGCTACGATTCACACCCTCGCCGGTGCATGGACCCAAGGAAATTGATGCCCTTGTGAGTGCGATGGACGCCCTTTGGAGCCACTGTGCGCTGAATCGTGCCGATATGGCGGGGTAAGATGACTTCTTAGTGTAGAAACCCTTGTTTGTGTTATATTCATTCCCAACAAGGGGATCGGTTCGAATCGGGGACTTTCAGGACCGGCGATGCAATAAGAGGCCAGTGGGATGATCGGGCGCAGATTCAAGCGCAATACCGAAGCGGTAGACGAAGGCCCGAAAGGGTACGACGATTTTGACGTGCAACTTGGCGACATGATGCGCGGCGAACGAGCGACTTTGGGGAAGTCGCTCTTGGATGTGCAGCGCGAGTTGCGTATCCGAGCAAGCTATGTGGCTGCAATCGAAAATTGCGACCCGTCAGCCTTCGAAACCCCAGGATTTATTGCTGGATATGTGCGGTCTTACGCACGTTACCTTGGAATGGACCCGGAACAGACGTTCAGCCTCTTCTGTGCGGAGAGTGGTTTCACCACGGCGCACGGCATGTCGGCGGAGGCATCTGGCGTACGCAAGGCTGAGCCAATTGCCCCAGCCATGACCGGTCATGATCCGTTCTCTTCCTCAAACACGCCGTTTACTCCGATGCGGGAGTCGTTGCTGTCTCGGGTAGAGATGCGTGCCGTGGGCTCCTCGCTAGTACTGGTCGCGTTGATTGCGGGGATTGGCTACGGCGGTTGGTCGGTTTTGAATGAAATTCAACGGGTTACCTTGGCGCCAGTGGAGCAGTCTCCGGTTGTGCTAAGTGATCTCGATCCTCTGGATGGGGCAGGGCGGGCGCCTGTTGCGCCGTCGCAGACAGAAGCCACAACTGACGTGGCAACCGCTGGAGCAGGAGTATTTGCCCCGTCTGATGCGTTGGACCGTTTGTATCGTCCGCAAGCGCTGGATGTGCCGGTGTTGGTGGCGCGGGATGCACCAATTTCGCAGCTGAACCCGAACAACGTTGGGGTTTTTACGCCTGAACTTCCCACAGCTGTTGCAATGACTTCTCCTGTTGCGGACACGTTGCCGGTGCCAAAGGTGATTGAAGACGATGCGCCAGAGCTGGTGCTCATGGCGGTGCGGCCTGCTTGGGTGCGCGTACGTGCAGCGGATGGCTCTGTTTTGTTTGAAAAAATTCTCGATGCAGGTGAAGAGTATGTGCTTCCCGCCACTGAAGAGCCGCCGACACTGCGGGCCGGCATGTCGGGTTCCGTGTACTTCAAGGTGAACGGTGAGCTGTATGGACCGGCCGGTGAAGGCACTGGGACGGTGCGAAATCTCGCGTTGGCCACTGATGCGCTGAAAGAAAGTTTTGCGGTGGCGGATTTGAGCGATGATCCGGAATTGGCAAAGATCGTGGCTTTGGCTGCGGCGCAGAATGTGGTGATTTCGGACGAGTGATCTGCTGCCAAAAGCAGAAAGAATTCAAATGGTTAGAAAGAGCGCCCTTGAGGCGCTCTTTGTCTGTGCGCCATCGCGCATTGCTCCTTTTCCCGTATCGGAATAGACAGACAACAAACCCATCTCCGCTGTGGCGAAAGGCCTTGATATGTCGATGAATCACATCCGCCCTTGGCGCAACATCGAGCGCCGCAAATCCCGTCAGATCATGGTGGGCAATGTGCCGGTTGGGGGCGATGCGCCAATTGCGGTGCAGACCATGACCAACACTGACAGCGGTGACGTGAAAGCCACGCTGGGTCAGGTGTTGGCAGCCGCAGAAGCAGGTGCCGATATTGTACGCATCTCAGCACCGGATGTGGCGGCGACTAAGGCGCTGAAAGAAATCACAAAAGAGAGCCCGGTTCCGATCGTGGCGGACATCCATTTCCACTACAAGCGCGCGATTGAGGCGGCGGAGGCCGGGGCGGCCTGTTTGCGGATCAACCCGGGCAATATCGGGGATGAGAAGCGGGTCAAGGAAGTCATCAAAGCGGCCAAGGATCATGGCTGTTCGATCCGCATTGGGGTTAACGGCGGAAGTCTGGAAAAACACCTGCTCGACAAATACGGTGAGCCGTGCCCGGATGCGATGGTTGAGAGTGGTCTCGATCACATTAAGATATTGCAAGATAACGATTTTCACGAGTTCAAGATTTCCGTGAAAGCGTCTGATGTCTTCATGTCGGCGGCGGCCTATCAAATCCTTGCGAACGCCACGGATGCACCGATTCACCTTGGCATCACCGAGGCTGGTGGCTTTGTCAGCGGGACTATCAAGTCTGCAATTGGCCTTGGACAGCTGTTGTGGATGGGAATTGGCGATACGCTGCGCGTCAGCCTAAGTGCTGATCCGGTGGAAGAGGTGAAAGTTGGCTTTGAGATCCTCAAGAGCCTTGGTCTGCGCCATCGTGGGGTGAATATCATCAGTTGTCCAAGCTGTGCGCGGCAAGGGTTTGATGTGATTAAGACCGTGGAAACATTGGAAAATCGCCTTGCGCATATCCATACCCCTTTGAGCCTGTCGATCATCGGTTGCGTGGTGAACGGGCCGGGCGAAGCACTGATGACAGATGTCGGTTTCACCGGTGGTGGGGCTGGATCTGGCATGGTCTACCTAGCTGGGAAGCAAAGCCACAAAATGTCCAACGAGGCGATGGTGGAGCACATCATTGAAGAAGTGGAAAAGAAGGTGGCAGCGATCCAGGCTGCGGAGGCGGCTGACGCGGCGGAGTGATCCACTTCTGCAATCGAATCAAAGATTAACGGCAAAGACGGGCTGATTTGGCACGTCGGTATTGCGTCTGTTTCACGACTGTTTTGCGGTGGTGCCAATTTTTGGATGTGGCACATTGGGGCACCGCCCGTTGCGCAACGGGCGGTGCAACGCAAAACACCGCAACGGCGGGCGCTGCGGTGTTAAACTGTGGTGTTGGCCGATGGATTAGCCGCGCTTGTCTTTCACAATTGCCCGCATGCCTTTCAGAGGCACATAGCCGCGCACCATCTCGTCATGGAAGACAAAGCTAGGTGTGCCGGTGATGTTCAGGTCGCGGGCGAGGGCGCGTGTGGTGGCGATCTCTTTTTCCACCTCTGGTGCGTCCATGTGATCGAGGATCATGTCGGAATCAAAACCCAGGCCTTTGGCCAGTTTGCGCAGGGATTTTTCAGTTACGTCCCCGCGCATTTTGATCAGCGTGTCCGCTGCCAATTTGTAAGCCTCATCGCCGAGCTTCTGTTTCACAGAGATGGCAAAGCGGGAGCTGAGGTCGCTGGCTTCGCCAAGGATTGGGTATTCTTTGACGATGATGCGGATGTTGCCGTCACTTTTGAGCAGTTCGGCCACCTCATCGTGGGCTTTGCGGCAGTAGCCGCAGCGGTAGTCAACAAATTCAACAATGGTGATGTCACCTTCGAGGTTGCCGCCGACGTAGCTGTAGCCGTCGTCAAACAGGCGATCCGCGTTGGCGGTCACAAGGTCAAAGTCGGCAGTGGCCTGGGCTGACGCGTTGCGCTCTTCCAGCACGGCGACGGCTTCCATGATCACTTCGGGATTTTCCAGAAGATAGGCGCGGACTTCGGCGCGGAAGGCTTCGCGGTCATCATCAGACAGTTTGTCGATGTCAAAGGCCAGTGCAGGGGTGACAGCAAGGGCAAGTGCCAGTGCACTGGTGGCCAGTTTGGTTGTGAGTTTGCTCATGAATGTGTCCTCATTTTTTCTTGGTGCGGCGTTTTACTGCACGCGCGATGTCGTCTGCCCTACGGAAGGCACTGGAGCCTTGCGGCAAGCGGGCCATGGCCCGTTGGGCGTGGATTTCTGCGTCGTCCAATCGGTTGGCGAGCGCGTAACGTTCTGCAGCCAGAAGAGAGGCCATGCCGTGTTGGTTGGTTTGGGCATAAGCCGTGCCAAGGTCGCGTAACACGCGGGCATCGCGAAAGTCCCGTGCACGGGCGGCCTCAAGATACTGCAGGGCTTCGTTGGGACGGTTTACGGTCAGCAAGGCGCGCCCCAAGCCGCCAAGGATCAGCGCATTGGAGGGCGCGAGATCAGCAGCTTCCTTGTAGGCCGCGACAGCGTTTTGAAATTGGCGACTTTCCAGCAGGATTTGGCCTTTGAGCTCGTAGTAGTATGGATCGCCGGGGCGGGCGGCGAGCGCCTGATTGATGTGGGAGATCGCCTTGGACGCGTTTTGCTGGCGGTGGTAGGCCACAGCGAGGCGCATGTGTCGCACGTCTTCGGCGGTGCTTTCCTGATACCGCGACAGGGTCCATTTGGTGGGGCGCAGGAAAGCGGTGGTTTTGCCGCGCGCGCGATCATACCAGTAGTCCAGCTCCGGTTGTGGTTTTGCGGTCCCTGCATAAGCGGTGACAAAGCGCTCCATGGCGCGCAGGCGATCTCGGGTCAGCGGGTGGGAGCGCATGTAGGGATCTTGGCGGGAGGTGGCCAGCAACTCTTGGCCTTCAAACAAACGGTGCACCTCCAACGTGCCAGACGGGTCAATGCCAGCGCTGGCCAGATAGCGGATGCCGGATTGGTCGGCGGAGGATTCTTCGGCGCGTGTGTGGGCGAGAAATTGTCGCAGGGCGGAACTTTGGGTGCCAAATGCAAGCGCCGCGCCAACGTCGCCACGTCCTGAGGCTGCGGCCGCTGCCAAACCCAGCGCAAGGCCAAGCCCGGCGGCGGTGCGGGCCGAATCAAGGTTGGCCATGCGCCGCGCAATGTGACCGTTGGCGATGTGGGCGGCTTCGTGAGCGATCACGGATTGCAGCATTTCCGGCGTGTTCATACGCATGATCATGCCGGAGTTGATAAAAATATGGCCATGGTCGAGTACAAAGGCGTTCAAACCCTGGTCATCGACCATCAGAATTTTGATGTTGTCGCCAAGGCCAGCCGCATAGAGCACAGGGGCTGCCATGCGTTGCAGGGCGTGTTCGATGTCCGGATCGCGCAGCAGAGACACAGCATGAGCGGCAGTTGAGGTTCCGACAAGCGCACAAGCCGCCAGCAGCGTGACGACGCGGGCGCGCAAAGCGGTGATTGACGGCGCCGTCATTTCGCGGTGAAACCTCATGGGCGACAATAGGAACGAATTTGATGCGGACTTCAAGGCGTGGGGCGGTTGATCCCTTTATTGTGATGGATGTGATGGAAGCGGCGCGTCAGGCCGAGGCGGACGGGCGCCACATTATCCATATGGAAGTGGGGCAGCCCGGCACGGCAGCACCGGAGGGCGCTCGCAAAGCGCTGACCGAGGCAATGGCAGATGACGCGATGGGCTACACGGTTGCCTTGGGGCTGCCTGCGCTGCGGGCGCGGATCGCACAGCTTTACGGCGAATGGTATAATGTGGATCTTGATCCGAGCCGGGTGATTGTCACGCCGGGCTCGTCGGGTGCATTCTTGCTGGCGTTCAGCGCGTTGTTTGATGCGGGCGAACGTGTGGCGATTGGGGCGCCGGGCTATCCAAGCTATCGGCAGATTCTGAAGGCGCTGAGTTTGCAGCCGCTGGATGTGCAGACCGCCCCGGAGAACCGGCTGCAGCCGGTGCCGGATGATCTGCGGAGTTTGGATTTTGAGGGGCTGATGGTGGCCTCACCTGCCAACCCCACCGGCACAATGCTTGATAGTGCCGCGATGGGTTCATTGATCGATCTGTGTCGTGAGAAAGACGCGGCGTTTATCAGTGACGAGATTTACCACGGCATTGAATATGAGGCGAAGGCAGTCACAGCCCTGGAACTCACGGATGAGTGTTATGTGATCAACAGCTTCTCCAAATATTTCAGCATGACCGGTTGGCGGGTTGGTTGGATGGTGGTGCCGGACGATCACGTGCGCAAGATCGAGCGGTTGGCGCAGAATATGTTCATTTGTGCGTCTCATCCAAGCCAGGTCGCAGCTTTGGCAGCGATGGATTGTACGGAAGAGCTTGAGGCCAATATGGTGGTCTACCGTGCCAATCGGGCGATGATGGCGGAGGGGCTGCCCAAAGCGGGATTCAGCGAGTTTGCGCCGCCGGACGGAGCGTTTTATTTCTACGTGGATGTGAGTGCCTTTACCCAGGACAGTCGCGCTTTTGCCCGCGAGATTTTGGACGAGGCAGGCGTGGCGGTGACACCGGGGATGGACTTCGATCCGGTCAGGGGCCATCAGACGCTGCGGTTCTCTTATGCGCGCAGCACTGCCGATATTGAGGAAGGTTTGGCGCGGCTGAAGATGTTCATGGCTGCGCGCGGATTTGTGTAAGGCGTGACGGCAGAGGGGCGTTGCCCCCGTCGCCAATAGGCGACTCCCCCAGGATATTTGGGGAATGAGAATGCACGGCGTGGCGGTGGGCGGCGGGCTGGTGTAGGCTGTGGCCAAACAAGACGCGCAACAGCGGGCAGGGCGGCAACATGAGCAGAGTATTTTGGGCCTTTATTGTGGCGCTTTGGGCTGGTTTGGCCGTGGCGCAGGAGCGGGAGTTTTCGGCGCTGGCACGGTTGGATCGCGCGGAGAGTGGCTTGTCGGACGGCCGGCGCGGCGCGGCAGAATTGACGTTGAGCCTGAGCCAAGGTGTGCCTTGGCGGGTGTTTACGTTGGATGATCCACGTCGTGTGGTGCTGGATTTCAAAGAGATTGATTGGGAAGATCTGACCGCGGAGGCGCTTGGCGCGGTGGATGGCGTGGAGGCGGTGCGTTTTGGGACGTATCGCCCCGGCTGGAGCCGCATGGTGCTGGATTTGGCGCGGCCGTTTGCGGTGGAGAGCGCGGGCATGACCGTGACCGAAGCCACCGGGCACGCACAGTTGAAATTGGTGTTGGTGCCAAGCGACACGTTGGCTTTTGCCAAGGCGGCGGGTGCACCGCATGATCCGCGCTGGGATTTGCCGGAGCCTGCGGACACAGCAGCGGTTGCGCGGGAGGCGCGGCCGGATTGGGCGCCAACTGTGGTGGTGATTGATCCAGGCCACGGCGGCATTGATCCGGGGGCGGAGCGGGAAGGTGCGCAGGAGAAAGACCTGATGCTGTTGTTTGCGCGGGAGTTGCGCGATGTGCTGCGGCGCGCCGGTGGATTTGAGGTTGTGCTGACACGGGACGCAGATGCGTTTGTCTCGCTGGAAGGTCGGGTGGCGATTGCCCATCAGGCGCAGGCGGATGTGTTTATCTCGCTGCATGCGGACAGTTTGAGCCAGGGCAATGCCAAAGGTGCGACGGTTTATACCTTGTCTGAAGAGGCCAGCGATACCGCCTCAGCCTTGTTGGCGGAGCGGCATGATCGGGCGGATATATTGTCTGGTGTGGACCTGTCCGGCACGGATGACGAAGTGACCGATGTGTTGCTGGATTTGGCGCGGTTGGAGACAGAGCCGCGCACGATGATGTTGGCGGAAACTTTGGTGAGTGCGTTGCAAGAAACCACCGTGAGATTGAACCGCAAGCCCTTGAGAACCGGTGGGTTTTCAGTGTTGAAAGCGGCAGATGTTCCGTCGGTGTTGGTGGAGTTGGGGTTCATGTCGAGCCAGCAGGATCTGGCCAATTTGCAGGATGCGGGCTGGCGGGCAGCGATGGCGGCGGGGCTGCGAGACGGGTTGTTGGCCTGGGTTGTGGAAGACAAAGCAGCGCGTGCCTTAGTCAGGCAGTAGCGTGCAGATATAAGCGGAGCCTCGCTTGTTTGTCTGCGCTGGCGGGAAACCGCTTTCCTTTGATCCCGAGAATTTGTCGAGTGTCGCCAAATAGGCAGGCACATGAGGCAGACAGAATGCAGGACACAGAGGCATTTCACGGAGCCAAACTGGCGCTTTTGACAGGGGGGCGGCTGGTCTCAATCCTGCGCGACAATGATCCTGAAATTCCTTATCCGGATATGTGGGATTTGCCTGGTGGTGGCCGTGAGGGCAGTGAGAGCCCCGAGGCCTGTGTACTGCGGGAATTGAAAGAAGAATTGGCGCTGTCGTTGGATGCGGCGGATTTGTTGTGGAAGCGTCAGTATGTCTCTGATCTGGATGGGAAATCCACAACTTGGTTTTTTGTCGCGGAGCTACCAGATTTAGACATCAACCGCATTCGTCTGGGGGATGAGGGGCAGGCTTGGCGGATGCTGGATGTAGGGCGGTTTTTGCGAATGAGCAATGTCGTGCCGATGATGCAGGACCGGCTTGGCGATTATATGACGGAACGGGTCGACGCGTAGCGGGTGAGAAACCCGTTTTAGGGTGGCAGAAATGGGACATAAATTGTCACCTTAGGTCGTATCCCCACATGGAAACAACCCATGAGGAACGACATATGTCCAACACACCCACATCAGATCTGACACTTTACTTTGCCCCACGCACCCGCTCTTTTGCCGCGCTTTGGTTGCTGGAAGAACTGGGCGCACCGTATCAGCTCGAGAGCTTTGATTTTGCCACTGGGCGGCACAAGCAGGCGGATTATCTGGCGCTGAACCCGATGGGGAAAGTGCCTTTGGTGATGGACGGCGAGACACCTGTTCCTGAAACTGGCGCAATGGCGATTTACTTGGCAGATCGGTTTGGTGACGCGGGGCTGGCACCAGCGCCCACGGCGAACACGCGGGCGGCGTACTTGCGGTGGATGTTCTTTGCCAGCGCCATCATGGAGCCGGCCTTTGCGCAAAAACTGTTTGGCTGGGAGGCGTCAGCTGCCACCGTGGCTTGGGGCTCGTTTGAGCAGATGATGGACGTGTTGGCCGATGGGCTGGCCGAAGGGCCGTGGCTGCTTGGGGATACGTTCTCAGCGGCGGATGTGGTTGTCGGCAACAATTTGGTCTTTGGTCAGATGATTGGGATCATTCCAACAGATGGGCCGGTGGGCGAATATCTTGCACGTCTAAAAGCGCGGGAGGCGTTTCAGCGGGCTGAAGCGATTGAGCTGCGGGAAGGCGAGCGATTCCCGGTGGCTGCGGAGTAGAGCGGACAACGGACGACTAGCAGGTTTGGGCGGCACCGTGTGTGCCGCCCTTATTTTGTTGATGGACGTGGCGCTGCATTGTGGGCTTATGCTCATATTGACATTATACATGTCAACATGACATGCATGATGACATGGAAAAAACAGATAGCTTATACCGCCTGGTTTGGATGTCGCGCCCTTTGATGCAGGTTGCAGAACTTGCTGTGGAACAAGGGCTTGAGGGGAGCGGCCTGACAGTACGCATGCGCGCGGTGCTTGAAACCCTTCGTGAGCAGGGCGCGCTTCCGGTGCCGGAGATTGCGCGGCATTTGGAGATTCAACGGCAATACGTGCAGGTCATGGTCAATGAGACCTTGGCAGAAGGATTGACGGAGCAGCGCGCCAATCCACGTCATAAGAGATCGCCACTCCTGTCTCTGACAGCAAAAGGACAGGCCATGATTGATGAAGCGGTTCTGCGAGAGCGGCAATTGCTTGAGGCCATCGGAGATGAGTTTGGGGATCGAGAGGTCGAAACGGCGTTGGACGTGGTGATGCGCCTCACGGCGTGTTTGAAGGGTAAGACAGGTGTCGAATTATGAGTGTTGTGTATGTCGTTGGTGGTGTGATTGTGGCGGGGCTGCTGTGGCTTGTGACTGGAGTGGTACGGATTGGGGCGGTGAGCCGAGGCAAGGCGATTGAAACCCGTAGCGGCGAAGCCTTGTTGTTGATTGACCTGCAATCGGTGTTCTGGGACGAGGGGCCTTACGCTGAGCCTGACAAACAAAAGGCTGCGGAGGTGATCCTTGATGAGGTCCAGCAGGCAAAAGCCAAGGGGCATCCGGTAGTGGCGTTGCGTCAGGAGTGGTCGTTGCCTGTGACCAAGGTGATTTCGTGGCTGACCATGAAGGGGCAGGGGATTGCGGGAACACCTGGCACTGAAATCGCTGCGCCCTTTTTGGGACTGGCGGATCGGGAGGTGGTCAAGCGTGTTCAAGACGGGTTTGAAACCGGTGCTTTGGATGCATTGTTGGCGGAGCAGAACGTTGGTGCTCTTCGCATTGTAGGATTGGACCACAATTTTTGTGTGTTCAAGACTGCGTTGGCGGCCGCGCAGCGGGGGTATGGCGTGACTGTTGTGAAAAACGGCACTCTGGCGGCGCACTCAATTGACAAGGCGCAGATGCAAATGAAAGAGCACGGGATTACACAACCCTAACACCGGCCAGGCAATGCAAGGTTTGGGCGCGGATGGCAAAACCACGCGCACATTTAACAATCGCAGCAAGGTGTTTTGACCCCGCCCAAGGGCCTCTATATAGAGGGGCCTTAAGACGCGACTTCAGAAGGCCTCCAGCGTGATACGATTCATCCTTTCGTTCTTCGGTACCATTTTCACTTTTGTGACCATGGGCATTGCCGTTGTGGCGCTCTCTATTGGGGCGGTGTTCTGGATTTACGGCCAGGAGCTGCCCAGTCATGAGAGCCTGGCGCAGTACAAGCCGCCGACCATCAGCCGGATTTACTCGGGTGAGGGGCATATCATTGATGAATTTGCCAAAGAGCGCCGTCTGTTTGTGCCAGCGGATGAAATCCCGGATTTGGTGAAAGAGGCGTTTATTTCGGCGGAAGACAAGAACTTCTACACCCACTCCGGCTATGACGCGCGAGGTATTGCGGCGGCGGCAGTGGAGGCGGTGCAGTCGCGTGGCTCCAACGTGCGCGGGGCGTCCACCATTACGCAACAGGTGATGAAGAACTTCCTGTTGTCCGGCGATCGGAAAATTGAGCGCAAAATCAAAGAGATCATCCTGGCGACGCGGGTGGAAGACACGCTGTCCAAAGATCAGATCCTTGAGCTGTATATGAACGAGATTTTCCTCGGGCAAAACTCTTACGGGGTCGCGGCGGCGGCACAGACGTATTTTAACAAGACGTTGGAAGAGTTGGCGCCACATGAGGCGGCAACCTTGGCGTCGATGCCCAAAGCGCCAGGTAAGTTTCATCCAGTGCGCAACAAAGAGCGCGTGAAGGCGCGGCGTGACTTTGTGCTCAAAGAGATGGCTGAGAACGGTGTGATCACGCAGGCCATTTATGAAAGCGAAAAAGAGTTGCCGCTGAAATCTGTTCAGAATGGCGACTATGAGAGCTATCGCACCACGCGGCCCCCACGAGATTACTTTACCGATGAAATCCGGCGTCAGTTGAGCCGTGACTTTGGCGAAGATGAGTTCTTCTCTGGCGGTATGGCGGTGCGCTCTACCGAAGATCCGGAAATGCAGGATGTGGCGGCAAAAGCGCTGCGTCGGGCGTTGGAAAAATATGACCGTTCGCGGGGCGTCTGGCGTGGCACGGGCGAAGTGCTGCCGGAAGAGGTTCTGGGGGATGAGGCGACTTGGCGCGAGGCGCTGGCCAATGTGTTGGTCCCACGGGATGTGGATCTTGAAGGCCAATGGCACCCGGCAGTGGTGCTGGAGGTTGGCAACAAAGACGTGCGTGTCGGCATCGAAGGCGTTGATGAGGACACGGACGGTCACTGGATTCCCGCCAAAGACGCGCAGTGGGCCCGTAAACGTCGCGAAGACGGTTCGCTGGCCAGTAAAGCCAAGGTGGCCGGGGATCTGGTCTCCAAAGGTGATGTGGTGCTGGTGCGGGCGATGACCAAGGACGACGATGGCAGCTTTATCCGCTGGACGTTGCGGCAGGTGCCGGAGGTGCAGGGCGGCTTTATGGCGATGGACGTGAACAACGGCCGTGTGATCGCCATGCAAGGTGGTTTCAGCTATCAGGACACGGTGTTTAACCGTGCGACACAGGCGAAACGTCAGCCAGGCTCAAGCTTTAAGCCGTTTGTGTATGCTTCGGCGCTGGACAGTGGCTATAGCCCTGCGACCATCGTGATTGACGCGCCAATTGAGATCAACACGCCTCAAGGTGTGTGGCGTCCGAAGAACTCGACCAACAAATTTTATGGCCCAACCCCGCTGCGGACCGGCATTGAAATGAGCCGGAACCTGATGACCATTCGTTTGGCACAGGAAGTTGGGATGGAAACCGTGGCACGCTATGCGGAGCGGTTTGGGGTCTACGACAACATGGGCGCGTTTCTGGCAAACTCGCTGGGTGCGGATGAAACCACGCTGTATCAGATGGTGGCGGCCTATGCGATGTTTGCCAATGGTGGCGAGCGTGTGGAGCCGACCTTGGTGGACCGCGTTCAGGACCGGTACGGTAAGACGATTTATCGCCACGATCAGCGCGCGTGCACGGATTGTCTGGACCCGTCTATTCCGGACAGCCGTGGGCCGCGGATTGTCACCAATCGTGAGCGGGTGATGGATGCGATCACCGCCTATCAGTTGACCTCGATGATGCAGGGCGTGGTTACGCGCGGCACAGCGAGCAGCCAGATCAAGCTGCCGGTGCCGGTGGCGGGCAAAACCGGGACCACCAACGAGGCCAAAGACGTGTGGTTTATTGGCTTTACCAGCAACATCGTCGCTGGCTGCTACATTGGTCATGACCGGCCCCGTCCTTTGGGCCGTGGCACCTATGGCGGTACAACGTGCGGGCCGGTGTTCCAAGAATTCATGGAAGAGGCGATCAAGAAATACGGTGGCGGGAAATTCCGCGTACCGCCGGGTGGCCACTTCATCAAAATCGACCGCTACACCGGTGCGCGGCTGGGCAATGATGCCAACGGGGCCACTGTGGTGGCGGAGTATTTCCGGGATGGGGAAGAGCCAATTTTTGGGATCGCCTATGACGGTGGTTTTGCCATGGGCAGCAACCTGCCGCTTGTGGAAGAGGTGCAATCAGCTGGTCGTCAGGTGACCACATCCTCCGGCGGGACTGGGGTTGTGGGGCCAAAGGCGGACTTTGGAACCGTAAGTTCGGGTGGGTTGTACTAAAAGCCGACATTTACATAATCTGAGAAGTTGGAACGGAGGCCACTTGTGGTCTCCGTTTTTTTTGGATTGGACCTCGAGCGGGCGGCGAATTTGGGGACATTAACGCAGGGGAAAGACTTGGGTCTTATGAAAATGCGGGAACTATACAGCCTAGCAAGGACTCCTCCAATGAAACGAACCACATTTGCGGTTTTGACCGCCCTAGCCGCGACACCAGTCGTTGCCAACGAATACGAGCCAGCAATGGCATCTTTCCTCGAAAACAGCATTCGTTCTTGGGCACATGATCCTTTGTTGGTCGCCGCCATCAAGGCGCAAAACGAAACCACTGCCGGCTATGATCAAGCGACCATCGATCAGATGGACACCACTTGGCGTGCTGAAGTGGGCGCGGCTAGCACGCCAACCATCACCCCAGTAATTGAGAACGCCGCGGCGGATTTCTTGCGCATGCAGGTAGAAAAGTCGGCTGGGCAGATCACCGAAGTTGTTATCATGGATTCGGTTGGTCTGAACGTTGCAGCCTCGGGTGTAAACTCCGACATGTGGCAAGGTGATGAAGCCAAATATCAGGACACGTATAGCGTTGGTCCGGATGCGTATCACTTCAGCGAAGTGGAACTGGATGACTCGACTCGGACCTATCAAGTGCAGATATCTATGACCATTGTTGACCCTGATACGGGCGCAGGTATCGGCGCGCTGACGGTTGGTGTTGACGCTGAAACGCTGGAATAAATTTAGGCGATCCCCTTGTGGGATCGCATTCCTTTTTGGGAGTAGATTATGAGACTCTTTTCTCCGATTTTGGCGTTTTTTGATAAGCTATCTGTGTTTCTGAAAGTGACTGTTTTGATTGTGGGGACGACATTGATCGTGGCCACAATGCTCACTGTGAAATCTCATCGGTTGGTCACGGAATCCATTCAGAGCGGGTTGATGCAACTGGCTATGGAAGTGACTGGCTCGACCGCGGCAAATGCCAGTGGCGCGATACGATTTGCAGATACTGAGTCCGTGCAGGCTACTTTGGACACAGTGATTGAACGTGCAGA
This sequence comes from Shimia sagamensis, assembly GCF_900182745.1. Taxonomy (GTDB): domain Bacteria; phylum Pseudomonadota; class Alphaproteobacteria; order Rhodobacterales; family Rhodobacteraceae; genus Shimia; species Shimia sagamensis. The sequence continues at coordinate 235,035 of NZ_FXTY01000004.1, forward strand.
AGGACAAGCCGTCTACGCAGTTGCCTTGAATAAAGCAGGCGAAGCATTGGCGTTTTCCGGCACACAGGCTTCGGAGGTCCTCGCGGAAGCTGAATTATTGGGCAAACAGGCGCTGGAAAGCGGCGAGACGGTTCAGTCGGAAAGTGGTTACACCATTGCCGTACCTGCGCGCAGTGGCAAAGACGGTAGCAAGATTTCGGGCAGTGTAGCGATCATCTGGTCTCCGGATCAGGCATTGGCGCAAGCCAGAGAGGCCAATTTGCTCTCTATTGCCATCGCTGGCGCGGCATTCCTTGTGATGTGTACTTTATGTACTTGGGTCATCCGACGAGTTGTGTCCCTTCCACTGCAAGATGTCCGGCATGTGGTACGTGATATTGCTGACGGAAAGTATGACACGCCTGCAAAACACGTGGAACGCGGCGACGAGATTGGCGGGATTTCCCGTGCGGTTGATGGTCTAAAGGTGCAGCTTGCCGAAGCACATGAGGTGGAACAGGAACAGAAGCTGGCACAGCTGGAGCAGGACCGAGTGGTTGAAGCTCTGACCGCCGCGTTGCAGCGACTGGCGGAAGGCGATTTGACTCATCCGATCAATCAGCAGTTTTCGCAAGGCTACGAACCACTGCGTGAGAACTACAACAACACGCTGGTGACGTTGGTTTCGATCATGGAAGCTGTCGTGGAAAACTCTCACCGCATTCGGAGCAGTTCCAAAGAGATTGGGGATTCCTCGACCTCTTTGGCGACCCGCACCGAAAGCCAAGCCTCCACGCTGGAGCAGACCGCCCATGCGATGGAAGAGTTGACCGCAAGTGTGAGTGCCGCTGCGGAAGGCGCCAAAGATGTAGAAACCATCGTCGCAGGCACCAAACAGACAGTGCTGGCCAGCGGTGAAGTGGTGAAACAGGCGGTGGATGCGATGTCGTTGATCCAGGCCTCGTCGGACAAAATCTCGCAGATTATCTCGGTGATTGATGACATTTCGTTCCAGACCAACCTTCTGGCGTTGAATGCTGGTGTGGAAGCGGCGCGGGCCGGTGATGCCGGGCGTGGTTTTGCGGTTGTGGCCTCGGAAGTGCGGGCCTTGGCGCAGCGCTCGTCTGACTCGGCGTCTGAGATCAAAGAGCTGATCAACGAAAGTGCAACCCATGTGGACGAAGGCGTGACGCTTGTCGGCCGCACCGGGGACGAGCTGAATAAGATCATCAGCGGCGTTGCCACGGTATCTGAACGTGTGAGTGGCATTGCGGATGGCGCGGAACGTCAGGCCACCACCCTGACCGGCATCAACAAGGGTGTTGCTGAGTTGGATCGTGTGACCCAACAGAACGCAGCCATGGTGGAAGAGACCGCCGCGGCGAGCACTGTGCTGCACAGTGATGCCAGTGAGTTGGCCTCTCAAGTGTCGGTGTTTAAGGTGACGTCAGACGATATCGGAAGCCAGGCTTCGCGGGCGGCCTAAACGACACCACCTCTGACCATCAATGTTATGTAACGCACGGCCGGCAAAGCGCCTGGCCGTGCGTCGTCTCTTGCGGGGCAGGCGGGGCTGCGCTATCACCCTGATCTGACCCCATGAAAGGCCATTTCCCATGCGCGCAGAAGCACAGAACACTGTCACAGAGATCGAAAAATCCCTGACCCTGTTGCGCCAGCGTTTGGATTGGGAAACTGCGCCGTATCGGCTCGAAGAGTTCAACGCGCGGGTGGAAGATCCCAATTTGTGGGATGATGCGGCAGCGGCGCAAAAGCTGATGCGGGAACGTCAAACCTTGGTGGACGCGATGGAGGTTGTGACATCCATCGAGACCGACCTGTCCGACAACATCGAGCTGATTGAATTGGGCGAGATGGAAGAGGATGACGAGGTGGTGGCCGAGGCCGAAGAGGCGCTGAAGGCGTTGGCGGTAAAATCGGCGGAGAAAGAGTTGGAAGCCTTGCTGGATGGTGAGGCGGATGGCAACGACACCTTCCTTGAGATCAACTCCGGCGCCGGCGGCACAGAGAGCTGCGACTGGGCCAGCATGTTGGCGCGGATGTATGTGCGCTGGGCGGAGAAAAAAGGCTACAAGGTCGAGCTTCAGGCAGAAAGCGCGGGCGAAGAAGCGGGTATCAAGTCCGCAGCATATAAGATTTCCGGGCACAACGCCTATGGCTGGTTGAAGTCAGAAAGCGGCGTGCACCGATTGGTGCGGATTTCGCCATTTGACAGCGCTGCCAAGCGGCATACGTCGTTTACCTCGGTGAAGGTCTATCCGGTGGTGGATGACAACATTGAGATTGAAGTGAACCCCGCCGACATCCGGATTGATACCTATCGCTCCTCTGGTGCTGGTGGTCAGCACGTGAACACCACCGACTCCGCGGTGCGGATCACTCACCACCCGACCGGGATTGTGGTGACCAGTTCTGAGAAATCGCAGCACCAGAACCGGGATATCGCCATGAAAGCGCTGAAGTCGCGGTTGTATCAGATCGAGTTGGACAAGCGCTCGGCGCTGGTGAACGAGGTGCATGAAAACGCGGGGGACGCGGGTTGGGGCAACCAGATCCGCTCTTATGTGTTGCAGCCTTATCAGATGGTGAAAGACCTGCGCACCAGCTTTGAGACCAGCGACACCAAAGGGGTGCTTGACGGTGATCTGGACGGGTTGATGGCGGCCACGCTGGCGATGGATGTGGCGGGCATGAGCCGCGCGGATGCGCAGTCTGAGGACTAAGAAAGTGGGGGGCTTTGCCCCCGTCCCATCACGGATGTGACACCCCCAGGATATTTTGGGAATGAGAATGCGGAAGCGCTGCACCGAAAGGTGGGGCGCTTTTTGTTTGGTGGAAAGCTTGTGTGATTAACCTGTTCATGATCCTCTTTGGCGGAGGAGGAACACGGTATGGCGGAATTTCTGGAGTGGGATGCGGGCAAACTTGCTGCGGCGTTGCGGGGTGGTGATCTGAGCGCGGAGGCGGTGATGGTGGCGACTTTGGCGCGGGTTGAGGCGCGCAATCCGGCGGTGAATGCAATTGTCGATCTGCGCGATTCTGAGGTGTTGATGGCAGAGGCACGGACGGCCGATTTGGTGCCGGTTGACGCGCGGGGAGCCTTGCACGGGGTGCCGATTGCGGTGAAAGCACTCGCCGATGTGAAGGACATGCGCACAACACAGGGCAGCCCGTTATTTGCAAACGCGATTGCAGAGAGCGACAGTGCTTTTGTCGCGCGGATGCGGGATGCCGGAGCAATATTTATTGGGAAGACCAATGTGCCGGAGTTTGGGCTGGGGTCACACAGTTATAATCCGGTGCATGGGGTGACACTGAACCCCTATGACGCAAGCCGCACAGCGGGTGGCAGTTCCGGTGGAGCGGGGGCGGCGTTGGCGATGAACATGGTGGCGCTGGCCGATGGCAGCGACATGATGGGCAGTCTGCGCAATCCGGCGGGCTGGAACAACGTCTATGGGTTTCGGCCCAGTTGGGGCGTGGTGCCCAAAGAGGTCGGTGCGGAGAGTTTCTGGCAGCAGTTGTCTACTATTGGCCCAATGGGGCGCAGCCCACGCGATTGTGCGCTGCTGTTGTCGGTGATGGCGGAGGCCGAACCCCGTGTACCGTTTAATATGCCGGCGCAGGACTGGACCTTGCCGGAAGCCTGTTCTGTTGCTGGTACGCGGGTTGGCTGGCTTGGGGACTGGGGCGGAGCGATGCCGATGGAAGACGGGATTTTGCCGCTTTGCGAGGACGGGCTCGACGTGCTGCGAGAGGCTGGCGCTGTGGTGGAGGATGTGGCGCCGCCGTTTGATGCGGAAGTCATGTTCCAAAGTTGGAGTGACTTGCGGGCCTTTGCATTGGCCGGCGAGCTGGCGGTTCTTTTTGAGGATGAGACCAAACGGGCGCGCTTGAAGTCCGCGGCTCAGTGGGAAATCAAAAGGGGCATGCAGATGTCTGCGATGGAATTGCATCACGCCACGCGGGTGCGCTCCAATTGGTTTGCGACAGTGGCAAAGCTGTTTGAGGCCTATGAGGTTTTGGTGCTGCCGGTCGCGCAAGTGTTTCCGTTTCCAGCCGAGTGGGAGTGGCCCAAGGAAATTGCGGGTGTGGAGATGGACACCTATCACCGTTGGATGCAGGTGGTTGTGCCTGCGAGCCTTTTGGGGTTGCCTACAATCAGCGTGCCGGTTGGGTTTAACGCGGCGGGTTTGCCTATGGGGATGCAGATGATTGGGGCCAAGGGCACAGATGCGCGGGTCTTGGAGATTGCCGAGGCCTACCATGCCGCGACCCAGTGGCCGCATAAACGCCCACCACACATTCCAAATGCTTGATTTAAGACAGCAAACCGGCTTTGATCGCGGAAGAGCGAGCAGGCGCAGGGAGGCCAAATGTCTGAAGAGACTATTGAGGGCGCGGAGGAAAACCGCGGCCCTAGAAAACCCGTGAGCGAAACACAGCGTTCTGCGGCACGCAGCGAAAATGGCGAGCGCATTCACGGCGCGCCGCCTATGGGGGACGCGCGGATAAGTATGCTGGGCCAAGCGCTGAAGCTTGGTCTGCGGGATTTCGTACGCAAGCCGATGTACGGGATTGGGTTTGGACTGTTTTATGTGCTGGGCGGTTGGCTGATGACCTGGTTAACCGTGGCCAGCGGGCAGAGCTATTGGCTGACCTTTGCGGCGATTGGCTTCCCGCTTTTGGGGCCGTTTGCCGCCGTGGGGCTGTATGAGGTGTCGCTGCGGCTGGAACGCGGCTGGGAGATCAGCTGGCCACAAATTGCGGGTGTGGTCTGGCGGCAGAGTAAGCGACAATTGCCGTCGATTTGTGCGATCATCATCATTGTGTTTCTATTTTGGTTCTTCCTTGCACATATGATTTTTGCGCTGTTCCTGGGGCTGGCACCGATGACCAATGTGTCCAGTTCCTTTGAGATCTACACGACCACAAATGGCTTGGTGATGCTGTTGGTGGGGTCGATTATTGGGTTCTTGTTTGCGCTTCTGCTTTACATGATCACGGTTTTATCACTGCCTTTGCTGCTGGATCGAGAGATTGATTTTGTGACTGCGATGATCACCAGCTTTGCTTATGTCCAGAACCATTTTGTGGTGATGTTGATGTGGGCGGCGATTGTGGCGGGCGTCACGTTTTTGGCGCTGCTGCCCGGGTTTCTCGGATTGTTGATTTGCCTGCCGGTTCTGGGCCATGGCAGTTGGCATCTGTACGCGTTGATCAAAGCGGCGGGTGCAGAGGAAGCAAGCTGAGGACACCTAAAATGCGTGAGTTGAAACCGGAGTTTCTGATTTCGGATGTGGCGGGGTTGCGGGAGGTGTTTAGAACGCCCAACCCGGAGTCGTTGTCGCAGAAGAAGTGCATTGATCATTTGGACAAACACGCGCGCACGTTTATCGCGCGATCCCCGTTTTTGTGTTTGGGCACCCAGGCACTGGAGGGTCTGGCGGATGTCACACCGCGCGGGGATCCTGAGGGGTTTGTGAAGGTGCTGGATGCACGCACGCTGGTGATCCCGGAGCGGCCGGGGAACAATCGGATTGATAGCCTCATCAATATCGTGGCGAACCCAAATGTGGGGCTGATCTTTCTGGTACCCGGGTTTGATGAGACGCTGCGAGTGAATGGCACGGCGCAGGTGACCACGGACCCGGACATAATGGCGCTGATGGAGGTGCAGGAGCGCCTGCCGCGCGCGGCGATTGTGGTGTCGGTGAAAGAGGTGTTTTTGCACTGTGCCAAGGCATTTCGGCGCTCCAAGCTGTGGGAGCCCGCGTCGCAACAGGATCGGAGCGAGATGCCTTCACTGAGCAAGATGGTGCTGGATCAGAGCACTGGGGCGCCGGAGGATGCAGAGGAAATGGCAAAGCTCGATGCACAGCTTGAGGCGCGCTATCGAGAGACAATGTACTGAGGTGGTGCCTCATGCTTCACGGCCTGAGGCTTTGAGGCGCTGGTGTAGCGTTGACGCCTTGGCGTGGCCAATTTCGAGCGCATAAACGTAGGCTTGGGTGAGGAAGAAGCCTTGGGCTTCGGGGGTTTCCGCACCGGCTGCGGCTTCTTCGTAGAGCGTGACCAAAGCAGATTTGTCGCCTGCTGCGTGGGCGGCAAGCAGGCGGGTTTCTAGGCCATTCATGAGGCGCGGTGCGATTGCAGGCGGGCGGCCACCCAGACGTGAAAGCAATGTGTGGGTGCATCCATGGCGGGGGAAAAACGACCGCCGTCAAAATGTGGTGCGGACCGGCCGCGCTGCATGCCTTCGACCACAAAGATGTCCTCTTCGAACACCTGTTTCCATTGGGCGGCATTGCTGGAGCGCAGGGCGCCGTCTATGTCCTTGCTGGCGTAGTAGAGATGTACGTGCTCGCGGGTCTGGTTGTGGGCCAGTGGTTCCAGGATGATAGCAAAGGCGTGATCGCGCTGAGCACCGAGGAGCACGTTGGGGTAAAGAGCGACGTATTCGGCGCCTTGGTCCCAGAAGGTGGGCAGGTCCGCGAAGTCGGGGAAGGTTGCGCCGTCCTCAGACGTGAGTTGGCGGTAGACATGGGTGCCTTGGCCGGAGAATTGTTCAGGCTCAACAATGTTGTAGTGATCTTCCAGACGGGAATAGCTGTTGAGGCCGGGGTGTACCCAGGGCAGGTGGTAACTTTCACAGTAGTTTTCCACCGCCAGTTTCCAGTTGGTGGCGACATCAAGCGTGAAGCGGCTGTCTCGACCGCCATGGATGTGCGGCTGGTCAAAATCTTGCCAGCGGGAGAGCAGGTCGGCGTGTTGCTCTTCAAAAGCAGGGGCGTCGCCGGTGATGTTGATGAAGATAATATCGTGCCAGATGTGAGAGCAGATTTCGATCAAACCAAGAGTTGAACGGTCGATGTTGGGATCGGTGTTTTGGCCAGGGCCGCCGACGTGAGGCGTGGTGACGAGGCGTCCATCGGTGGCGTAGCACCAGGAATGGTATGGGCAGCGGATTGCGCCTTCGATCTTGCGCGGCTCGTCTACAAGGATCATGCCGCGGTGGCGGCAGACGTTGTTGAAGACGCGCACAACGCCATGCTTGTCGCGCAGCAACAGGAGGGGCATGCCAAGGAAAGTGAGCGGGACGGCATCACCAGGTTCAGGCACGTCGGAGGCGACCGCAAGGCCAGCCCAGGTGGATTTGAGAAGCGCGTCGGTCTCTTCTGAAAACACCTGTGGATCTGTGTAGTGAGTGTTGGGTAGACCATTTGCGCTGGCGACGGGGTGGCGCACGGCATCGAGAGGATCACTTGGCTTAAGGGGGGACATGGCGTGCTCCTGTGGCTGACAGGAGCACGGTAAACGGGAGAAAGCTGAAAGGTCCGGTCTGTCTGCGACAGAGAATGCCTTGGAAGCGCCGGTTAGGTCAAAGGTGTGTCCAGCATCAGTTGGCGCAGGTGGAACTCTGGTAAGTCCTCTGGTGCCACGTAGCCGGTTTGGCGGGCAATGTTCAGGATGTCGCGCAGTGGGGCATCCAGATGTTCGTAGACCATACGTGCGACGACCCGTCCCCGCAGAGTTTCGCGGGTTGGACGGGCGGCGTAGCCTGCCCAAAAGCCGTTGTTGAAGGCGGCAACGCGGCCCAAGTAATTAAACGACGCCGCCATATTGTATCTGTGAGCGACATTGATGGAGACGCCGTCTTCCTGGGCGGAGACGTAGCCCCGAAACTCCCGCAAAGGCCCATTGGTTGGAAGGCCATGTGTGCTCATGGCTTGGCGCGGTTCGTACCCTCGCAGAAAGGTGTATGGTCCGTCGCGGAAAATGTAGACCAAGCCCACTATGACCAAGTCGTTTTCGACAAAGCTTTTTCGAGAGAAACGGTAGAAGCCAGACGGGAAGGCGTCTTCGGTCAGGGTTTGCATTCCGCTGCCGACGTTGTTGGCGAGAAACGGATGGTTGAGCACGCCGGGGCGGGTATCGAGGCTCTCCAGCGGCTCCAGTAGAATGCGGGCATCGACATCGAAAAACCGGCAAATCAGATGCAGCACATCGGGCCGGGGAAAGCTCTCTCCGGATAGATATCTGTTGAATTGCGTGCGGTTGATTCCCAACTGCCGGCACAAATCGGAGACAGATCGGTACGGCGCGCAAAGCGCCCGCAGATTTCTCCCAAACATTCGACGTAGCTCTGCAGGATGCGTTTCGCTGGTCGATACAGTCTCGGGTTGTGGCAAATGGCTCTCCGGCTGTGTTTGTTATTGAAAGACTCGCAGAACGTGTGCAAACTCTCGGCGCGGTCACTTTAGATGCTAATCAGCGTCACTGTGGCGCAAATTGGCACCAGCCTGCAAGAGCCCCGACACAAAAAGGGCCATGGGTTGAGGCCAAACTGACTGTAGGTTGGGGTACGGAGTTTGGGTTGGCTGGATTTGAGGTCGGCCCGTTGGTGCACGGGACTTAACGAGTTCAGGGGAGGGAATGGAATGAACGGGGTTGTGCTTTGGCATGACAACACTGGTGGCACGGCAGTGATCTGGTGTGAGGACCACGCGGATTTGGCCTATTTTTCCGCCGAGACAGATGCGGGTGCTTTGGGGAGCGGCGCAGAGAAACTGGCGGCGGGCGATCTGGTGGTATTTGATGTTATGGTGATAGGGCGGCAGCGACGCGCGAGTAACCTGCGCAGGCTCGCGCCGGGGACGCCACTCGCGGATCACCTGTTGCAGGCGGCCATGGCCGTTGAAACCGGCGAGCTTGGGCGCGCCTTGCGGGCGGCTCTGCGTTTGCCCGAATGTGACAACCGTGCGGACGGACCAGATGCCGCGAGCGAAACAGCCGAAGTCATTGATTGGAAAACGGCGCAGGCGCGCAAGGTTAGTTAGCGCAGCATATCCAGACAAAAGAAAAGGGGCCACGCGGCCCCTTTTTTTGAATGCAGTGGTGGCTTGCTTTATTCTGAGCCGCGCGACAAGGCAGCAACACCCGTGCGGGCCACTTCGACCAGGCCCAGAGGACGCATGAGGTCGGCAAAGGCATCGATCTTTCCAGGCGTGCCGGTCAGTTCAAACACAAAGCTTTCCAGCGTGCTGTCCACGGCATTGGCGCGGAAGATGTCTGCCAGACGCAGGGCCTCGACACGTTTGTCACCGGTGCCAGATACTTTGAACAAGGCCAATTCGCGTTCCACAGACGCGCCTTCGACGGTGAGGTCATGCACAGCATGTACGGGCACGATGCGGCCAAGTTGTGCTTTGATCTGTTCGATAACCTGCGGCGTGCCGGTGGTCACAACCGTGATACGCGATAGATGGCCGGTGTGATCAACCTCAGCCACGGTCAGGCTTTCGATGTTGTAGCCACGACCGGCGAAGAGACCAATCACCCGTGCCAATACGCCGGGTTCGTTGTCCACAAGCACAGCGAGAGTGTGGGTTTCGACCTCGTCTGAGAAGTTGGGACGTAGGTTATAAGCGGAGTGGCTCGTGGAGCCTTTTTTGATTTTTAGAGCAGCCATGATCTCTCTCCTTACACCATCACCGCGCCGCCGGCTTGAATAACGCCCTGCGTGCTGGCTTCGCCCAGAAGCATTTCGTTGTGTGGCTTGCCCGACGGGATCATCGGGAAGCAGTTCTCGTGTTTTTCCACCAGACAGTCAAAGATCACCGGGCCGTCGTAGGTGATCATTTCCATGATCGCGTCGTCCAGATCATCCGGATCAGAGCAGATGATGCCTTTTGCGCCAAAGGCTTCAGCCAGCTTCACAAAGTCAGGCAGGGCCTCGGACCAGCTGTGGCTGTAGCGTTCGCCGTGCAGCAGCTCCTGCCACTGACGCACCATGCCGAGGCGCTCGTTGTTCAGGATGAACTGCTTCACCGGCAGGCGGAATTGGATGGCAGTACCCATTTCCTGCATGTTCATCAGCCAAGACGCTTCGCCCGCCACGTTGATCACAAGGCTGTCGGGGTGCGCCACTTGCGCACCGATGGAGGCCGGAAAGCCATAGCCCATGGTGCCGAGGCCTCCGGAGGTCATCCAGCGGTTGGGATCTTCAAAGCCCAAGTACTGTGCGGCCCACATTTGGTGCTGGCCGACTTCGGTGGTGATGTAGCGGTCATGCTCTTTGGTCAGCGCTTCAAGACGGGACAGGGCGTATTGCGGCTTGATGATCTTGCCTTCCTGAACGTATTTCAGGCACTCCACCTTGCGCCAATCGCTGATCTGGCTTTGCCAATTGGCAATTGCGTCGCGATTCACGGTGCGGCCGCGGGCTTTCCAGACTTTCAGGATGTCTGTCAGAACGCTTTCCACGTCGCCCACAATCGGGATGTCCGCCTTGATCACCTTGTTGATCGAGGAAGGGTCGATGTCGATGTGTGCTTTGATCGAGTTCGGCGAAAACGCAGAAATCAGGCCGGTGATGCGGTCATCAAAACGTGCGCCGATGTTGATCATCAAATCGCAATCATGCATCGCCATATTGGCTTCATAAAGACCGTGCATACCCAGCATGCCCAGCCAGTTTTCGCCAGACGCAGGATAGGCGCCAAGACCCATCAAGGTAGAGGTGATCGGAATGCCGGTGGCCTCCACCAGTTCGCGCAGCAGGGCGCTTGCTTTGGGGCCCGAGTTGATCACGCCGCCGCCGGTGTAAAACACCGGGCGTTCGGCTTTTTCCATCGCTTCCACCAGCTCATTGATGGCAGTGATGTCGCCTTTGGTTTCCGGCTGGTAAATGGTTGTGTCGGATTTCTCTGGCGCGGTGTAGGTGCCATTGGCAAATTGCACGTCTTTTGGAATGTCCACCAGCACCGGACCGGGACGGCCGGATTGCGCGACGTGGAAAGCCTGGTGCAGGGTTTCTGCCAATGTATCCGTGTCTTTGGCCAGCCAGTTGTGCTTGGTGCAGGGGCGGGTGATACCCACGGTGTCCGCTTCCTGAAAAGCGTCAGAGCCAATCATGAAGGTTGGAACCTGGCCGGTCAGAACCACGATTGGGATCGAGTCCAGCAAGGCATCCGTCAGGCCGGTCACCGCGTTGGTGGCGCCGGGACCAGAGGTGACAAGCGCCACACCAACCTTGCCGGTGGAGCGGGCATAGCCCTCAGCCGCGTGTACCGCGCCTTGCTCGTGACGCACCAGAATGTGACGAATATCATTCTGCTGAAAAATCTCGTCGTAAATTGGTAGGACAGCCCCTCCGGGATAGCCAAAGACTGTGTCCACACCCTGATCCTTCAGGGCTTGAACTACCATTTTTGCTCCGGTCATCTGACGTGTCATCATTCTCTCCGTTACCGACGACATTACTAGCTCACACAAAAAAGCCCCCGCTTTTGAGCGAGGGCGCATGGGGTACCATTATGGTGTCCGTTACCGGCCCATGCGCCTTATTCCGACAATGACGACTAGCCTTGGCATCGTGTATGTCCTCAAGTGGGGTTACTTAATGTGTTCGGATCGGACCTTATGACTGCTGCATCGCGGCGTCAACCGCGAAATCCAAAGAAAAACACCGCTCCGGGCATAAATTCTTTTCATTTGTTGCGTTGGGGTGTCGATTTGTGAAATTTGAGGAAATAAATTGAGCAAATTCGGTTTAAAACAGATCACACCGTTCCTTCCCTGCAGCACTTTGGCACGGCAAATTTCGTTTTATTGCGAAGCTCTGGGGCTTGAAGTTGGATTTGCGGCCGAAAACTATGCGTTTTTGCAATGTGGAGCGGTGGCGGTGCGCTTGATTGAGGTGGATCCCGGCAATGATCTGAAAGGCCGGGAGACGTCCCATTATATCGACGTCAAAGACATCGATGCATTGTTTGCGGATATGCAGGAAGCATTGAGCGGTTTGCCGGACGAACGGGTGCGGGCACCCTTTGATCAGCCATACGGACAGCGGGAATTCCACGTGTTGGAAAACGACGGGAATTTGGTGTTCTTTGGGGAGGCGATAGCGGCTTAAAGCCCGACGCCGGTGCCTTGCAGGACGCCGTGTTCCATGGCGTAGCGGGTGAGGCCGGCTGTGGAGGAGATACCCAGTTTGCGTTTGATGTTTTTGCGGTGGGTTTCCACGGTGCGCACCGAGATATTGAGCTCGTTGGCCACTTCTTTGTTGGACTTGCCCTGTGCCAGTTGCAGCAGTACGGTTTGCTCGCGGCTGGTGAGCGGTTCGCGTGCACCATCCTCTGACGGCTCAAGCGAGCCTTTGGCGCCGGTACAAAGGTATTTCTTGCCATTCATTACGGCATCAATGGCGGTTTTGATTTCGTCAGTGGGCACGTCTTTGAGCACATAGCCCATCGCGCCGTGGCTTAGCGCGGTGGAAATGTATTCGGGGCTGTCGTGCATCGACAGGATCAACACGCGCAGGTCAGGGTCCAGCTCCAGCAGCATCTCGGTGGCTGTAAGCCCGCCGATCTCCGGCATATTGAGATCCATCAGCACCACATCCGGTTTCAGTAAAGGCAACTGGTCTACCGCCTCGCGACCGTTGGAGAGGGTGCCGACCACGGTGATGTCGTCATAGCTTTCCAAAATGGATTCGATGCCCTCGGCCACCATGGGGTGATCGTCGACAATCATCACTTTGATGGTTGTGTCTGAGGTCATGCGCTGGCCTTTCGGGTCTTGTCGTTGCCCTCGGTCTCGGGCGTCAGGATGTGACTTAGCGGGACTTCTGCCACAATCACGGTGCCGGAGCGAGAGGAGAATATGCGTAAGGTGCCGTCGAGTTGCTCCACGCGTTCCTGCATATTGCGCAGGCCGAGACCTCCTCGGGCAGAAGCGTCCCTCTCTTGTGGCAAGCCTTTGCCATTGTCCGCGATGCGCAAAGTTGCGCCTTTTTTATGGCCGCGCACGTCAATGGAGACGGTAGTGGCCCCCGCGTGGCGCTCGATGTTGGTCAGGGCTTCCTGGGCGATGCGATAGAGCGCGATCTTGGCATCCTGATCCAGGCGGTTGCGGAACACCACCGTGTTAAAATGCGTTTCAATGCCGGTGCGGGCTGAGAAGTCGTCGGTCAAGGCCTTGAGGGCGGGGCCGAGGCCGAGGTCATCCAAAACGCCCGGGCGCAGGTCGCGGGAAATGCGGCGGACTTCCTGAATGGCACCAGAAAGATGAGCGACGCCTTTATCCAGCGACTCCAATCCACGGTCGTCGCCGTTTTTGAGGCGACGTGTGGCGCTGTCGAGTGCGTAGCGCACGCCTACGAGAAGTTGCGAGATACCGTCGTGCAATTCACGCGCGACCCGGCCGCGTTCTTCTTCCTGGGCATCAAATACCCGTTGGGTCAGAGCCTTGAGTTTGGCATCTGCCAAGCGTCGTTCGCGCACGGTGATGAAGAAGCCGGACAGAAACACCAGAGTCAGGCAAGCCACGGTGATCACAAGAATATAGAAAGACGTGCGTTGCACCCGCTCTTCCACTTCAGCGCGGGCGGCGGCGACGCTTTCTAGCACATCATCAATAAAGATGCCGGTGCCAACTGCCCACTGCCAGTCCTGCAACCCGACCACATAGGTGACCATGCGAGCGGTTTCGAGAGTGGAGGGTTTGGCCCAGTCAAAACTGTGATAGCCGCCGCCGGAGCGGGCGATTTCGATGAGGGGGTCGGTGATTTCGGTGCCGTTGAGGTCGGTGAGGCCACGCCAGTTTTTGCCAATCAGGTAGGTTTGACGCGGGCTAACGAGGTTGTTGCCGTCATAGTCAAAAACAAAGAAATAGCCGTCCTGACCATAGAGCATGGAGGACAGGATTTGGGTAACTGCAAGTTTGGCCTTGTAGTCATCCGGGGCAGCGCGACCGTAGATGTTGATGAAAGCGGTGCGAGCAATCGAGATGTAGTTTTTGAGCTCCGCTTTTTTGGCTTCGATGAGCTGCGCCTCAAGGGCGCGGATCTCTCGATCAGCCAATTGCCGGGATTGGTTGGCCACCAGCACGGAAATGCCCGCAACCGCCAAGAGCAAAGGCACGGTTGCCAGCAGAAACAGCTTCTGACCGTAAGACAGTCGCAGGAAGGGCCAAATGGGTCGCATGTTCGATTCGTTACGGAAGTTTGGTGACGAATCATAGGTCAGAATCGACTTCGTTATCGCTAACGGCTCCGTGAGCGGAAAATTAACTTTCCAAATTGGTCCGGATTTTTGGCCATTTGGTCGGTTTCTACGCGGTAGTGGGTATTTCCTCTACGTAGGGGCAGGGCTAGGCTCGCCGCACTTCAACGATCCGCTTGGAGTCTCTGGAGGGAGACCTGAGCTGAACAAAATTCTGGGAGGAAGACCTACATGGATCGTCGTTCTTTTCTAAAGACGTCTGCACTCGGCGGCACAGCAGCCGCAGCCACCACTTTGGCGGCACCCGCATTTGCTTCTGGCAAGCGCACACTGACAATGGTGACATCCTGGGGCCGTGGCCTCGCAGGTGTTTTTGACGCGGCACAGCACGCGGCAGACACCATCACCGCAATGTCTGACGGCAACTTGACCGTTGAGATCAAAGCGGCTGGCGAACTGGTTGGCGCATTTGAAGTATTTGACGCCGTGACCGCTGGTCAGGCTGATATGTACCACGCAGCTGACTACTACTTCACCGGTCAGCACCCTGCGTACCAGTATTTCACCGCAGCTCCGTTTGGTATGACCGCTCAGGAGATGATGAACTGGTATCACCACGGCGACGGTCTGGCGCTGCATGATGAGCTGGGCGAAATCTTCGGCCTGAAATCCTTCCTGGCGGGTAACACCGGTGCACAGGCGGGTGGCTGGTTCTCCAAAGAGATCAACGGTCCGGAAGACTTCCAAGGTCTGAAATTCCGTATGCCTGGCATGGGCGGTCAAGCGCTCGGCAAAATGGGCGCATCCGTTCAGAACCTTCCAGGTTCCGAAGTGTACCAAGCGCTGGCGTCTGGCGCCATCGACGGTACCGAGTGGATTGGTCCTTGGGCTGATGAAAAAGCTGGTTTCCAGGAAATCACCAAGTTCTACTACACAGCGGGTTTCCACGAGCCAGGTGCTGCTTTGACTCTCGCAACCAACCGCGAAGTGTTCGACAGCCTGTCTCCTGCACACCAGAAGATCATCGAAACTGCCGCAGCAGCCACACACCAGTGGAACCTGTCTCAGTTCCTGAACAACAACGGTGCGGCGCTGCAGCGTCTGCAAGCCGGTGGCGTGAAGGTTCTGGAATTCCCAGACAGCGTTTGGGATGCAATGGGCGCTGCGTCCAAAGAGACTCTGGACGGCTACATGGACGACGAAATCTTCGCCAAAGTCCGTGGCTCCGTGGAAGAAAGCATGAAAGCGTCTTCTGGTTGGCTGGTGCGCTCCGAAGGTTTCTACCGCGCACAGCGTGACCGCGTGATGGGCTAAGGCCTTGAGAAGCTAAGAAATTGGCCCCTCGGATACTCCGTGGGGCCTTTTCAAAAAGACGGGGCGCGGATCGCAGCACTGTCAAATATCCAAAACAATAAGGGGATGAGGGGACAATGCTGGACGGTCTGGTCTGGTTCTTTTCCAACATCGGCCAAGCCTTTGTGAACGCGGGATACGCGATCACACATCCGGGTTTGTGGCTGAGCTGGATGGGAGGCCTGGAGACCACCGAGGACAAACAATCGTTGATGCGATTTGTTTATTACGGTGGCTCGGTCGAGTTTTTCTTTGTGGTGTTCACGCTTTTCTTGATCGTTACTGCGGTTGGAATTGCGCGACCCAATTTCATGTGGGGATGCGTGCGCGTTCTGGAGGGCTTCGCCAATTCGGTGGGTCGCTTCTTTGCGTGGGCAGGCCTGTTGATGGTGCTGCAGCAGATCGTGATCGTGTTCATGCAGCGGATTTTCACCGTGGCTGAGATCTCACTGATCTACGGCGTGGACTGGCTGACGTTTGACGTGAGCTGGTGGGCGGAAGAGCTGAAGCTGTATAACGCGATGATCGTGTGCATGTGTGCGACTTACACTTTTGTGCAGGGCGGCCACGTGCGCGTGGATCTCGTGTATTCGGCAATCAGCCACCGCGCAAAGCGTGTGATCGATATGTTTGGCTCCATTTTCTTCATGATGCCGGTTGCGGTTCTGACCTGGATGTACGGCTGGTTCTTCATGTGGCGCCACCTTGTGACACCAAAAGTATCGGCGTCTGACAAGGTTGAGATCCTGATGAAAAAGGCCCGTATCCTGAAATGGAATGTGGAGACCATCGGTTTCTCACCCAACGGCTTTAACGCGTATTTCCTCTTCAAAGTGCTTCTTGTTTGCTTTGCCGCCATGGTCTTTTTGCAGGCCATCGCGTTCTTCTACCGCTCATACCTTGAGTTCAAAGAAGGCGTTGGCAGCATTGGTAAATACCTCGACCGCGACACGCTGGGCGAGGGCGAAGAAGCCTATGAAGGCACACACTGATCTAAGGGGCAGAACTAATGCTATTTGGACTTGATGGGGTCGAGATCGGCCTGATTATCGTCTTTCTCTGCCTCTTCGGAGGCATTCTTTCCGGTTTCCCGGTGGCGTTTGCCATTGGCGGGGCAGGGGTTATCTCTTTTGGGATCATTGCGGCGCTCGACAGTGCCGGGATCCTAGTGCACCAAGCAATTGACAGTGGTTCGGCAATGTATGCCGACCTGATCGCCCAGGGCGTGAAGGCGGATACGATCTCGGTCTTCCGATACCCAGATTTGCCACGTGTGGCGGAATCTGTGTTCCCGGGCGGCTGGGAACAGGCGATGAACCGCAACATCAGCTTTGTGGTCAACCGGATGAACGAGCGTGTGCTTGCCGGTCAATCCATCGAAACGCTGTTGGCGGTTGTGATGTTTGTTCTGATGGGCATCACGCTGGAACGTTCCAAGATTGCAAACGACCTTCTGACCACCATGGCGCGCGTCTTTGGCCCGCTGCCAGGCGGTCTGGCTGTGTCGGTTGTGGTTGTGGGTGCCTTCCTTGCGGCTTCCACAGGAATTGTGGGCGCAACGGTTGTGACCATGGGTTTGCTGTCGCTGCCTACCATGCTGAAGCACGGGTATAACCCAAAGCTGGCAACGGGTGTGATTGCGGCCTCTGGTACGCTGGGTCAGATCATTCCACCATCCATCGTGATCGTTCTACTTGGTACGTTGGCAGGTGACCTCTACTCTGCGGCACAGGAAAACCGTGCGCAGGTGGCAGGGTGTTCTGACGCGCTGACCTTCCTAGGGGAACCGGCGGTTGTGTCTGTTGGGACATTGTTCCAAGCAGCCTTGATCCCCGGCATCATGCTGGCGGTGCTCTATGGTCTCTATGCCTTTGGTTACGCGATGTTTAACCCCAAAGAAGCCCCCGCGGTGGAAATGGGAGCCTCCAACGGCGAAGCCATTACACGTAGCGAAGGCATGACTTGGTTCCTTGCGGTACCGGCGGGTTTGATTGCTGCTGTGATCCTTTTGGGGCAGGTCAATCTGATTGGCACCCAAGACGTCACAGTCGACAGCTTCTCGGATGCGGGTCAAACCGCGAGCCTGCGCACCAGCGTTGGAGATCAGTGTAAAGCCTCGATGATCGACTTGCATGGGCAACTTGCCTGGGATCAGGCGATTGCGGAGCAGACGGCGATTGACGAAGCTGGTGGTGTTGCGGAAGCGCGTGCGCTTAGCGATGAGGAGCGTGCCGAGCTGCGTCTTGGGAAAATTGCCGCGGCAGCGCCTATTGGTTCTGGTCTGGCAATTGGCTACCTGCTGTTGGCATTGATCCTGACCACTGCACGGGGCGTTTCCCCTAGCGCGGACACCCGTCCGTTGCTGATTGGTGGCGCAGGTATCGTGCTGGCACTGGCTGTGGATGCCATCCTGATCACGCCGGTGACCACACCGGGTTGGACGCTGATCTTCCTGGCGGTGCCTTTGGCGATGTCGCTTTACGGTGTGCGCTACGGCGCGGGTCTGCTTGGCAAAAATGAACTGCTGCGCGTGGTGTTCCCACCGCTGGTTCTGATCATTGCTGTGCTGGGCTCGATCCTTGGTGGTATCACCAACCCAACTCCGGCGGCTGCGCTGGGTGCAGGTGGGGCGATCATGCTGGCGGCGTATCGTCGACTGCACGATGAAGGTCGCTCTGGCGGGATCATCATTTGGTCGACCTTTGCTGTGATCATCATGATCCTTGTGGGTGTGAATTTTGACCTGCGTATCAACCAGGAAGTTGTCTCCACTGAGAACCTGATTGCGTTCTTTGTGGCCAAAGGCACCTACCTGTTTGCGATGTTTGGTCTGCTGTTCGGCTGCTGGGTTCTGTTCCGTGGCAAGGTGCTGTCTCCGATTGTGCGGGAGACCGCGAAAGTGACCTCGATGGTGTTCACCATCCTGATCGGCTCGCAGCTTCTGAACCTTGTGGTGATCAGCTTTGGTGGTGAGCATTACATTCAGGGCTTCCTGAAGTCGTTTGACAACGAGTTCAAAGTCTTCCTGATCGTGATGTTGGTGCTGTTTGTGATGGGCTTTGTGCTCGACTTCCTGGAGATTATCTACATCGTGATCCCAATTGTCGGTCCAGTCATCTATGGCGGCACGTTTGATCCGAAGTGGGTGACCATCATGATCGCGGTGAACTTGCAAACCTCGTTCCTGACGCCGCCGTTTGGCTTTGCGCTCTTCTACCTCAGAGGGGTAGCGCCAAAAGAGGTGACCACCGGGCATATCTACAAGGGCATCATTCCCTTTGTGCTCATTCAGGTGCTTGGCCTTGCGATCTTGTGGTACTTCCCGTCGATTGTTACGATCTTGCCGGACTTGATTGGGAACTGAACCAAAGCGCGATAGACAAAAAGAAACGGGGGCCAAGTGGCCCCCGTTTTGCGTTTGACGGTGGTGATATGTGATCAATACCGTGCCGCGCGGTTGATGGCGACGGAGCCCATTATATGATCGGTCAGGCCCTGTTTGCGGTCCGTGGTGATCATCAAGACAATCGAGATGATTTGCAGGATTGGGAACATCACGGAGACGGTGAAGCCGACCGTGTGCAGGAAAGCCGACCCTAGCTCAAAACGGCTGCCATCTGATTGGCGCAGCTCGATCGACATAAGGCGCATGCCCCAGGTGGCGGAGCCGGTGGCGATGGTGACGACGCGGTAGGCGAAGCCAAAGACAAACAGCAGAGCGCCAAAGAAGAAGATGCCGGTGAAGGCTGTGAATGGCAGTACCAGCACACAGAGGACAAAGACCAATCCGGTGTCGATCAGCCACGCCAGAAAGCGCTTGAAGGTCACGTCTTCGTAAAACTCGGACTGGGTGTCCGGATCGGGCAGGGCAAAGGTTCGGTGGCTCATGTCTCTCTCGATTAAGTTGGTGCCGTCATTCGATAGAAAACGGCGCGGAAGGGGACTTCCGCGCCATGATTGCTCAGATATGGTGCGTTTAGGCGTCTTCGGTTTCGCGACGTTCCTCGGAGGCCTTGGTGGCACGTTCGTCCATGAACTGGTCAAACTCCGATTTGTCTTTGGCAGCGCGCAGACGCTCCAGGAAGTCTTCAAAGTTTTTCTGCTCATCTTCCAGACGGCGCAGGGTTTCGTCGCGGTAGCTGTCAAAGGCGCTGTTGCCGGAGGAGGACATCACATGCATGCGACGTGAACAGCTGCGGTTGCGGGAGGACTTTTTGAACATATCTTTGCTCCAGATCATGTAGAACAGAAGGGCCAGGCCCACGGGCCAGAAGAACACGAAGCCAAGAACCATGGCGGCAATCCAGGCACCTTTGCCTTTGCTGTCCAGCCAGGCCTCGCTCTTGCCAAACCAGCTGAGGTGCTGGGTGTTGGCGGTATGGGCGGTTGCGGCAGGGGTCATAACTGTCTCCGAGTTTGTTTTGTTGTGTCTCTGTGAAGCGGTATGTAAATCGCTTTCACATTACCAAGATTGGGAGTAAGGGGCCACATTGCAAGTAGAAATGTGAAAGGTTTTTACATTATCCGCGTAACTACCTGTATTTGCTTGGTGAATAGGTTGAAAAATTTATGGTCTAAATGCTGAAGTTGGCCGTGATCGCGCCTGAAATCTGCTGAAGATTGGCCGGGGACAGGCAAAAAACGTGGTTTGGTGTGCCTGCAGCGGACCAAATTTCCGCGAAATCCAACAGCCGGGTGTCCATAAACGCTTGGATGGGCGAGAGGTGGCCCACCGGGCTAACCCCTCCAATCGCAAAGCCGGTTTGTTTGCGCACCACGGTGGCATCGGCACGGGTGAGCGGCGCCCCAAGCAGAGCTTCGGCGGCTTTGTTGTCCACCTGACGGCCTCCGGCTGTCAAAAAGAGAACCACTTCGCCTGTGTCTGCGTTTTGGAACACAATCGACTTGGCGATCTGATTCACCTCACATCCTACGGCGACGGCGGCCATTTGTGCAGTGCGCGCGCCGTCGGTTTCACGGATGTCGATGTCTTTACCAGCAGCTTCTAGCGCTGCGCGGACACGTTTCAAACTCTTGCTCATGTGGTGCCTCCCTGCCTTCGGGTTGATTTCTGCCATGGCGCGCCGCAGGGTGCCAGCATGGAAAAACCGAATGCTTTGAAAGAGACATTGCTGGTGCTTGAGACCCAGGTTTGGGACGCGCTGGTGACAGGAGATGGTGATGCGGATGGCGCGCTGCTGAGTGCGGATTTTATCGGCGTCTACCCGGATGGGTTTGCGGGCAAAGACGCGCATACTGGCCAGTTGGATGGCGGGGCAACCGTGGCCGAGTACCGGCTAAGCGACGTGCAAGTGCGAGCCACCGGGGCGGATTGTGGGTTGTTGATTTACCGGGCAGATTATCTGCGGAGTGACAAAACGGATTGGGAGGTCATGTTGGTGAGTTCCTTATGGGAGAAGCGTGACGGGGCCTGGGTCAACAGCTTCAGTCAGGACACGCCGATGTCCGGGGAGGCAGTGCCTTAAACGTACCCTGCGGCAGGACCGCCAATTGACCTTCTGACGTTGCGGTTTCAAAGTCGCGCCATGTTGTTTGAATCACAAATCACCCGCCTGCCACGTCCGTTTGATCTTGAACTCGGAACAGAGGCGTGCGCCGCCGTGCCGGCGTTGTCCGGTGATCTGGCCAAGCTGATTGAAGGCACGGCCGGATCAAGCCCCTATCTCAAGAGCTTGATCCACAAAGAAGCGGATTGGCTGCAAGAGGCGTTGCAAGATGCGGATGCCGCAGTGACCAAGCTGTTTGCTGAGCTGCGAGAAGGTGCGCCAGATCAGCGCCCGACAACTTTGCGGGCGGCCAAGCGCAAGGTGGCCTTGCTGACGGCGTTGGCGGATTTGGCGGGCGCGTGGTCGCTTGAAAAGGTGACGGGGACGCTGACGGATTTTGCGGATTTGGCAAGCCAGTTGGCGCTTGAAGCCACAATTGGCGCGGAAATCCGACGCAAAAAGTTACCTGGAGCCACCGAAGACGACATTCCAACCGCGGGCGGCATGGTGTCGATTGCCATGGGCAAGATGGGTGCCCATGAACTGAACTACAGTTCCGACATTGATCTGATCTGCCTGTTTGATGAAAGCCGGTTTGATGCGGATGACTACCACGATGCACGGGCCAGTTTCATTCGCGCCACGCGCAAGATGGCCGCAATGCTCAACGATATCACAGGCGATGGTTATGTGTTTCGCACCGATCTTCGGCTGCGGCCTGATCCGGCAGTGACACCAGTGTGCCTCGCGATGGAGGCGGCGGAGCGCTATTATGAGAGCCTAGGGCGCACATGGGAGCGGGCAGCCTATATCAAGGCGCGGCCCTCGGCCGGAGATTTGGCGGCCGGACAGAAATTTTTGGACACACTGACGCCGTTTGTGTGGCGCAAGCATTTGGATTTTTCTGCCATTCAGGACGCCCATGACATGCGGTTGCGCATTCGCGCGCACAAAGGGCTGGGCGGTGACATCTCCCTTGACGGCCATAATATGAAGCTGGGGCGCGGGGGCATTCGCGAGATCGAATTTTTCACCCAGACGCGACAGCTGATTGCCGGCGGGCGTGATCCGTATCTGCGCGATCGCCACACGGTGCCGGGGCTACGTAAGCTGGCGTCCAAAGGCTGGGTGCCGGAGGATGTGGCGGAGGCGCTGTCTGACCATTATCGGTTCCATCGCGAGGTGGAGCACCGGGTGCAGATGGTTGCGGATGCGCAGACACACCTGTTGCCAAAGAGCGAAGAAGGCTGGGGCAAGATTGCCGGGTTGATGGGGCGCGATGAGGCTGACATTCGTGCGGAACTGCATGACCGGCTGACAGAAGTACATGAGATGACCGAGGGCTTCTTTGCGCCGGATGCGGCGCCGGCGGATACGGATGAGGTGATGCATCAGTTTGACGAGGATGTCATTGATCGCTGGGAAAGTTATCCGGCAATGCGCAGTGTGCGGGCGGTGGAGATATTCAACCGTGTGCGGCCCGAGATCCTAAGGCGTTTGGCACTGACGGCACGGCCTGATGAAGCGCTTTTGGCTTTGGACGGGTTCTTGCGTGGCTTGCCCGCGGGGGTGCAATTGTTTTCGCTGTTTGAGGCCAATCCGCAGTTAATTGACTTGCTGGTGGATGTGGTTGGCACGGCGCCGGCATTGGCGCAGCATCTGTCGCGTAATTCCGGTGTGTTTGACGCTGTGATTGGCGGCAGCTTCTTCACAGACTGGCCTGGTGTGCGTGGGCTGACCGACGAGTTGCACGATCGGTTGGCGCGGGACGCAGATTATGAGGCGCAGTTGGATGGCACACGGCGGTGGTCCAAGGAGTGGCAGTTCCGCATAGGTGTGCATCATCTGCGTGGTCTGATTGGCGCAGAGGAAGCTGGGCGGCAATACGCTGATTTGGCGGAAGCGGTTTTGGCCGGGTTGTGGCAGCCGGTGGCGGATCACTTTGCTTCCAAACATGGGCCGATGCCTGGGCGAGGCGCGATTGTGCTGGGCATGGGCTCTCTGGGGGCGCAGAGGCTCAATGCCACGTCGGACCTTGATCTGATTGTGATCTATGACGCGGATGGGGTGGAGGCCTCTGAAGGGCGGCGGCCGTTGGCGGCGCGTCCGTATTACGCCCGGTTCACACAAGCCTTGGTGACGGCCTTAAGTGCGCCGATGTCGCAAGGACGGCTCTATGAGGTGGACATGCGGTTGCGCCCGTCCGGAACGCAGGGGCCGGTGGCCACGTCGCTGGCCTCGTTTAAGAACTACCAGAGGGATGAGGCCTGGACCTGGGAGCATCTGGCACTGACACGGGCGCGGCCTGTGACCGGCGCGCCAGAGTTGATGGCGGAGGTGGAAGGCTTCCGGCAAGAGGTCTTGGCGGCGGAGAGAGACAAGGCGGCGATTGGCAAAGACGTGCAAGAGATGCGCGCGCGGATTGCGGCAGCCAAGGCGCCGGATGGGCCGTGGGACGCGAAGATTGGGGCGGGCCGGTTGCAGGACATTGAGCTGTTGAGCCAAACCGGGGCGTTGTTGGCGGGGTCGGCCCGCCGAACGGTTGCGCAAGGTTTACAGGCGGGTGTCGCAATTGGCTGGCTTTCTGCCTCAGATGCATCAGACCTTGCCAGCACCTATCGGCTTTGTTGGCAGGTGCAACTGGCGTCTAAGTTATTGTCTGGCAGCACCATTGTGCCGGATGAGATTGGTGAAGGCGGACGGGCGTTTTTGTTGCGGGAAACGGGCGCAGACGATATCGATTTCGTGGTAAACACGTTGACAGAGGCCACCCATAAAGCCGCAGAGACGGTCACTAAGGCATTGGCGTCCACAGGAAAGGTGTGACATGGACATTTCGCATTGCGACCCCAAGGGGCTGATTCACGAGAGCTACCGGATGGAAGGCATCACGGCTTCTGAGTGTCGGTCGATCTTTCTGGATTGGGCGTTGTCACTACCCGAGGGGGTGGACACGCGGGACGCAATTGAAGTGTTGATTGTGCATTTGAGCAGCCGATTTCCTGGCCATCCTATGACTGCGGTTTTGGAAGAAGGCAGCGTGGAAATGCGTGCGCCGAAGCGGCGTGGCGGTTGGCGATCACGGCCGCGAGGGTGACGATTTTGGGCAGTTTTCGACCTGTGTAAAATTTTAGGTAATTCCTTTGAAACGTCCATCGCACGTCGCATTCGCGCCCCATTTGGCGCGCAAATTTACATGGAGCAGCAGAGGCGAGAACCGCCCGAGGAGTTGGACATGTCGATGGGTAAAGTTATTGCAGCACTGGTACTGGCCTTGGGCGCAAGCGCCTGTGCATCAGTAGACACCGCCAGCCGGAACGCGCCATATGACACTGTGCCAACTGACATGGCCGCGCCTGCGCCGTCTTACGCGCTTGAGAGCTTTGATGTGTTGGTGCCAACGTCGCTGAAGGTTTCCGAAGCCAACCTGTATTACCCTCCAGGCGATATTGTTTGGCGTGGGGAAACGCGCGGCAACCGCTATGAGCAGGTGAAAGCCATCTTTGATGAGAGCATCCGCTTGGGCACACGCCCGTTGGATGGGGCCATGCCGGTGCGGGTGAAAATCGAAGTGACTCGCTTCCATGCGCTGACAGAGAAGGCCCGCTACACCGTGGGCGGCGTGCACTCGATCGAGTTTGTAATGACCATCATTGAGCCAACAAGTGGCGCGGTGCTGCGGGGACCGAAGCCGATCAAAGCAAGCCTTGTTGGCTATGGCGGACAGATGGCCTTTGAGGCGGAAGCCCGCGGGCTGACCCAAAAATACCGCATCACCCAGCATCTGGCCCGTGTGGTGCATGATGAACTGACCAAAGCCGAAGGGTTTGTGGCGCCAAAGCGCGGCGTGACCCAGCGCATTCAGCCATTGGCACCTGCTGCGATTGAGGTGGCGGCGGCGGAGTAACACCGCCAAGCGCAGAGAAGGGTTTCCACACCCGAGAGAAACAAGTAGGAGGACGGCATGTCTATGTCGTCCTCTTCTGCGTCTGCGCGCCCGGTTGTGCGTATGAAGCCAAAAGCCAACGCCCGTGCAATCCGTCATGGATTTCCTTGGGCCTATGATAACGAGCTGGTCACCGACCGGCGCACCAAAAGTCTTGTTCCTGGCACCCTTGCGGTGCTGGAAGATGACAAGCGGCAGCCTTTGGGGGTGGTGGCGACCAACAGTCAGAGCAAGATCTTCTGTCGGATGTTGGATCGCGATCCAGAGGCGCAAATTGACCAAGCGTGGTTTGAGGCAAAATTTGCCCGCGCGCTGTCTATGCGGGATCGGGTGTTTGATACGCCGTTTTACCGGTTGATCCATGCCGAAGCCGATGGGTTGCCCGGTGTGGTTGTCGATCGTTTTGGCGATACCGCCGTGGTGCAGCCCAATGCAGCCTGGGCCGACACATTGCTGGAGCCGCTGGTGGCCGCGCTTGTGGCGGTGACTGGTGTGACCAATGTGTTGAAAAATGGCTCGGGTCGAGCGCGTGTTTTGGAAGGGCTTGAGGAGCACAGCGCCGTGATGGCCGGGGCGGCGCCTGATGTGCCAGTGCCGGTTGTGATGAATGGCGCGACGTATATGGCCGATCTGACCGGCGGTCAGAAAACCGGGCTTTTCTATGATCAACGTCCAAACCACGGATTTGCCGCCGGGCTTTGCAAAGATGCCAAGGTTTTGGACGTGTTTTCGCACGTCGGCGGCTTTTCTCTGGCAGCATTAGCTGGGGGCGCAAGCCACGCGACAGCTGTGGACGGCTCTGCGGCAGCGCTGGAATTGGCACTGGCCGGGGCTGCGGCTGCCGGGGTGGCAGCACGCTTTGACACGCGTAAAGGCGACGCCTTTGAAGTGCTGACCGCGCTGGGCGACGAGGGCGCGAAATTTGACGTGGTTATTTGTGATCCACCGGCCTTTGCGCCGTCCAAACCTGCGCTTGAAAAAGGTTTGCGCGCTTATGAACGTGTGGCACGGCTGGCAGCACCTTTGGTGGCAGAAGGTGGCTATTTGGGGTTGTGCTCCTGTTCTCATGCCGCTGATTTGGCACGGTTCCGGGGCGCATCGGTGCGCGGGATTGGTCGGGCTGGTCGTCATGCACAGCTTATTCACACTGGGTTTGCGGGACCGGACCATCCATTGATGCCGCAGCTGGCCGAAAGTGGCTATCTGAAATCGTTGTTCTTCCGCCTGTGAGACGGCTCCTGCTCGACACCTGCGTTTTGTATCCTACCGTGATGCGGGCGGTGTTGTTGGGTGTGGCCAAGACTGGCGCATTTGAACCGCAATGGTCTGATCGGATTTTGGAAGAATGGGCGCGGGCGGCGCGAAAGTTGGGCCCAACTGGCGAGCCGCAAGCGCGCGGTGAGATTGCTTTGCTGCGGGCAGCATGGCCCAAGGCTGTGGTGACCTGGAAGCCCTCGTTGGAGCATCGGCTGTACTTGCCGGACGAACATGATGTGCATGTGCTGGCGGCGGCGATTTCCGGATCGGCAGATGCCATTGTCACGATGAATGCGAAGGATTTTCCAAAGCATATTTTGGCGGAAGAAGGTCTTGAGCGGATTGCACCAGACGAGCTTCTAAGGGGCTTTTGGGAAGACGATCCCGAAGGCGTTGCAGAAGTTTGTGAGACGGTGCGGCAGGAAGCTGAGCGGTTGAGTGGCGAGGTTTGGGAGATGCGCAAGCTGTTGAAAAAGGCGCGGCTGCCGAAACTGGCGAAAGCTGTGACGTCGTAGAAGGGGCTTTGCCTCGTCACAGCCTGGCTGCGATTCCCCAGGATATTTGAAGAATGTGAAAGCCTTAGGCTTTGGCGATGCCCCATTTGCGCTCGAGTTTTTCGATAGCTTGAATGCGCTCCTCGGTTTTGGGGTGGCTCAGCAACCAAGCAGGTGTACTGGCTCCATGTGCGCCGGTGAGATGGGAGAGTTTCTCAAACAGGGATTTTTGCGGGGCCGTGCCGATACCGGATTTCACCAGAAGGGCTGCGGCATAAGCATCTGCTTCATACTCATCCCCGCGGGAGAGGCGCGATGACAGCAGGCTTGTTGCGGTGTTGGCCACCAGGGGCCCGATGCCGGGCAAGAAGCGGTTGAGCACCATGGCGAGGGCTGTGCGCAGGGCGTTTTGGCCGGAGAAGTCGATCATGCGGCGGCGGGAGTGGCCCAAAGCCACGTGACCCAACTCATGGGCCACAACAGATGCGATTTCCTCGGCGCTTACGTCTCCTGCGCGATAGCGGTTGTAGAAGCCCCGCGTCAAAAAGATACGGCCATCCGGCGCAGCGAGGCCGTTCACCGGCTCGATCTCATAGATGTGCACGCGGATGCGCGGCAGATCGAGAGCTTTGGCCATGTCCTTGATCAACGGGTTGAGATGTGGGTCAGCCAGCTCGGTGGATTTTGCGTCCAGCTCGCGCGCGGTACGCCAGGCAGAAAAACGCATCATCAACAGTCCGTAGAGCACCGCGATGAGGATGGGCATCAGTTTGATCATGAAGAAGATATGGAAGCTCCGGCGGCGGTGAGCAAGGGCTGTTAGAGTTCAAAGAGTTGTGGGGTGTGTCGCGAGAGCCTTTCTGTACCACCTTGAGAGCACAATACGGAATGCCCCAAACACATGGCTTCACCTGTTATATCGTCCATCAAAATCATATGTAGGAAGAAGACCTGGTTCTCTCGCATGGTCTGCGGATTGCCTTCGTAAAACATCGGGAAGTCTACCCAAATCGGTGCAAACACGGCGCCCATTCCATATCCACAAGCCTGAAGCCTGGCGTGCTGAAAACCATGTGCATCAAACGTGTCGGCATGAGCCTGAAACACATCTCCCATAGGCGCGCCGGGGCAAATGGCCGCTTCGCAGGCCGTTAGGGCCTCATTGGCAGCGGCAAACATTCTGCGGTGTTGTTTGCTTGCTTGCCCAATAATGAGGGTTTGCATCATGGCCGCATGATAGCGAGCGTATGCGCCGGACCATTCGATGGTCAATTGATCTTGTGCTGACAGGTGGCGCCGTCCGGAAGCTGATCGGCACAAAAGGGCGCGTTGGCCCGATCCAAGAATGAACTCGTTTCCGGCATAATCGCCACCGCCTCGGAGCACCGCGCCTTGCATTTCTGCAAGAATGTCCCCCTCAAATGCACCAACTTTCGTTGCTGAGAGAGCCGCGTCCAGAGCATCATCAGAGAGGGCAGCGGCGGTTCGGTGCATCGCTATTTCCGCATCTGATTTGTCTCGACGCAGATCTGAAATGAGATCGCTATAGTCAGCAAGATTTGGAAATGTATTGCGCAGTTGATGACCCCAATAGTCTGTCAGCCCGGCGGTCTTGGACTCATAGCCAAGTTTGACGTCGGACATCCCCAACTCTGCAAGTAAGCGAGAGAGATCCGCTAACGGGTCCGCGCCCTGCCACTCTGACCAGACGTGCACGTGATCAACTGGCAGGGTGCTTGTAAGCTGTGCCTGCAGCCGGTCTGGCCGGCGTGTGAGAAGGTGAATGTCACCGGACTTGGAGAGAACCATGCATTGGAACAGCGCAAATCCAAAGGTGTCGTACCCTGTCAGCCAGAAGTGGCTTTCTGGTGCAAATAACAAAATGGCGTCCAACCCTTGCTCGGATAGGGCTGATTGCGCGCGCGACACGCGGTTCTGATATTCCTTCAGGGAGAAGTGGTGCGGCATTCCAACCTCATGTCATCACGTCACCAGAGGAATATGTTTTGATGCATTTTTCAAGCTGTGACTTGGCTGTCAGGTCAGCGGGTCAATTCCCGCATGCCACGTTCCAGACCTTCGAGGGTCATCGGTACCATGCGGTTTTCAAAAATCTCACGGATCATGCCGATGGAGTGGGTGTATTGCCAATGTTGTTCCGGCAACGGGTTGATCCACAGATGAGAGGCCCATTTGTCGCGTGCGCGTTCGAGCCAGACTTGACCAGCTTCCTGGTTCCAATGCTCGTTTGCTCCACCGGGGTAGGCGATCTCATAGGGTGACATGGAAGCGTCACCCACAAAAATGCATTTGTAGTCTGGCCCGTAGGTGCGCAGCACTTCGTGGGTTGGGGTTTGGTCGTTCCAGCGGCGTTTGTTGTCGCGCCACACACCTTCGTAGAGGCAATTGTGGAAATAGTGGTATTCAAGGTGTTTAAACTCCGCGCGTGCGGCGGAGAACAACTCCTCGACCACTTTGATGTGCGGGTCCATGGAGCCGCCAACATCCAGAAACAGCAGCACTTTCACAGCGTTGTGGCGCTCGGGGCGGGTTTTTACGTCGAGATAGCCATGCTCGGCGGTGGCCTTGATGGTGCCATTGAGGTCCAGCTCTTCGGCAGCACCTTCGCGGGCCCAGCGGCGCAGGCGTTTGAGGGCCACTTTGATGTTGCGTGTGCCCAATTCAACGGAGCCGTCGAAGTTTTTGAATTCACGCTTGTCCCAGACTTTGGTCGCGCGTTGGTGACGGCTCTCTTTCTGGCCAATGCGCACGCCTTCGGGATTGTAGCCATAGGCGCCAAAGGGCGAGGTGCCAGCGGTGCCGATCCATTTGTTGCCACCCTGATGGCGGCCTTCCTGTTCTTTGAGGCGCTCTTGCAGAGTTTCCAGGAGCTTATCAAAGCCACCAAGGGCTTCAATCTCGGCCATTTCTTCCGCGGAGAGGTGTTTCTCCGCCATCTTGCGCAGCCATTCTTCGGGAATGTCGACGGCGTCCAGTACGTCCTGCGCGGAGATTTCGCCCAAGCCATCAAACGTCGCGGCAAAGGCGCGGTCAAATTTGTCGATGTTGCGCTCGTCTTTCACCATGATGGTGCGGGCGAGGTAGTAGAAGCTCTCCACATCATAGGTGGCAAGGCCTGCCCTGAGCCCTTCGAGAAACCCAAGAAACTCCCGCAGCGAGACTGGCACGCGCGCGTTTCGCAAGTTTTCAAAGAGGGGCAGGAACATGGGTCAGAGGGCCATGCGGTGGATGATCAGCGTGACAAACAAACCGAGGATCGCAAAAATCATCGCGTATACTGCGCCGTATTGCAGGATATCAGCGCGTTTGCCGCCACGTTTCTTGGCCAATGCGCCACCGGTGATTGCGCCAAGCAAAGCGCCGAGAAGTACAAACATGGTGTCCTAAGATCTCCCTTTGATCGGGCTGAGTGCCGAGATCTCGCGCAGTTTTGCACGCACGGCCCAGTCCGGACCAAAGCCGTATCGTGCCCAGCCAAGACTGTCCAGACGCAGGGCGCCGGCGTCCTCGAACTTGCCTTCCATCTCCAGCGCTTCCGCCTGCAAAAGCATAAGGGTGGACAACAAGGCAGCGTTTTCAAAGCGCCCAGCTGGTGCGATTTGTGGGTTTAAGATGGTGAGGGCTTCGCGGCTATGGCCAGCGCTGATGGCATAGGCGGAGAGCTGGGTGGCAACAAAGGCGCGGTGCGGGCCGTAGGGTTCCGCAGAGCGGTAAGCGCGGTCGGCGGCTTTAAAATGTGTGTGGGCTGCGGTGATGTCTTGCGATTGCAGCAGGCGACCCAAAGCGTAGTGGGCAAAGCCGAGGCGATGATCTTGCCATCCATTATCCTGTGCAATCACAAGCGCTTGGCGGGCCGATGCCCGCCGGTTGGCTGGAGATGTTCCGGGGCCAAGGGCGGTTTGCACTGCGCTGATCCAGGCGCGTGGGGTCTCTGGTAGCGGATTGCTGGACAGTTGATCACCACGTGGATTGATGCGCGACAGGATTGACGGCAAGCGGGATGCCACTTCCCTTCGGGTCATGCCGTTGCGCAGAGTGGGATCGTAGTAGGCCCGCAGCACGGTCATATCAAAACCGGTGAGCACGGCGTGGATGTTGTCGTCGTTGAACACGCTGTCGGGCAGGCGGTAGAGGTCATTCAGGGGACCAAGCGCCTGTGCCAATTCCTCGTGCAGACAATCGCGGGTTTCCTGCGGGCTGGTGTCATTGGGCAGGAAAATCGCGATCTTTTTGCGGCTTTCCAAAAGCGCCCAATTGGCCGCGCCGCTGCGCCGGGCGGAGCGATATTGCGACAGCGAGGAAATGTTGGGCACCACAAAGCAAGCCGCTTGAGGCAGGGCTTTGCGTATGTCCCGGCGCGACACTGCCTGAATGGTGATGTTGGCGGATGGCGACTGTGTCAGCGAGATGTCGATGCGCGCTTCATTGCGCAAGCGAGCCAGAAGCGCTTTGAGGTCCGGCATCATGCCGGTGGGGGGGGCGCCGGTCACGCGCACCGTGATTGGGCCCTCAAAACGGGTGAGCCGCTCGAGGCTACGGCCACTTTCCAGCTCAAAGCTGAGGTCAAGAAAGTCGCGGGTTATGTCGCGGTTGGAGCGGTTGGGTGGAATGGGACGAGGTGTCGAGAAAGCTTTGACCGGTGGCAAAGTGGTGTCACTCACTGCTGCGCGGGTGGGCACACCGTTTTGGCTGACAGGCGCACAGGCCGCCACAGCAAAGGCCAAAGGGATCAGTGAGGACAGAAAAAAGCGCAAAATCAGGGCCTTTGATATTTAATAAACGGGGTCAACTGCCCGATCCGATCATAGAGTTTACGGGCGTTGGTGTTAAATTCTTGTGTCATCCAATACACGCTTGGCGCACCGGCGTCATCTGCGGCATTGTAAACCGCTTCAATCAGTTTGCGACCGACACCTGTGCCACGGACGTCTGGATCGGCGTAGAGGTCTTGCAGATAACAAACGTTTTCAACTTTCCAAGCGTGGCGGTGGAACAGGTAGTGGGTCAAGCCAATGAGCTTGCCGTCCGATTCTGCAACCAGGCAGGAGTAATCTTGTGGGTCGTCGCCAAGGAGGCGAGCGAAGGTCGCAGTGTACACTTCTTCCGTAACAGCGCTTTCGTAAAAGGTGATGTAGGCGGTCCATAGGCGGCGCCACTCGGCATGGTCAGCTTCGGTGAGAGGACGGATGATGACGTTCGGTTGGGACATGCGTGGGCGGACTCCGGTTGAATGCCGATTTCGTCTACAAAATCAGGCCTTAAGTGGACTTTAACATGCGCAAAAACTTGGGCAAGAATGCGGTGGGTTTGGTGAAAATGAAAGGCCCGCTTGAGGCAGGCCGTTCAAGTTATTGGCAATCAATTAGCGTCCGGAGCGGGCCATAAAAGCGAGTCGCTCAAACAGATGCACGTCTTGTTCGTTTTTTAGCAGGGCCCCGTGCAGTTTTGGCAAAGCGTTGGCGCCGTCGCGTTTTAGGTCTTCGGGCGACAAATCCTCGGCTAATAGCAGCTTCAGCCAGTCGATCACCTCAGATGTGGACGGCTTTTTCTTCAATCCAGCAGTGTCGCGAATTTCGAAGAACTGCGTGAGCGCGGTGGTTAACAACGCGTCCTTGATGCCGGGGTGGTGGACCTCAACGATCTGCTTCAGCGTCTCCATCTCCGGGAAACGAATGTAGTGGAAAAAGCAGCGGCGCAGGAAGGCGTCGGGCAGCTCTTTCTCGTTGTTGGAGGTGATGATGATGATCGGGCGGTGCTTGGCTTTGACGGTTTCACCAGTTTCATAAACGTGGAACTCCATCTTATCGAGCTCTTGCAACAGGTCGTTGGGGAATTCGATGTCTGCCTTGTCGATCTCGTCGATCAACAGCACGATTTTCTCATCAGAATCAAAGGCATCCCAGAGTTTTCCACGTTTGATGTAGTTGCCAATGTCATGCACGCGCTCGTCGCCAAGTTGGCTGTCGCGCAGCCGAGAGACAGCGTCATATTCGTAAAGGCCTTGCTGAGCCTTGGTGGTGGACTTGACGTTCCACTCGATCATTTTAAGGCCCAAACCACGGGCGATTTGCATCGCCAATTCAGTCTTGCCGGTGCCCGGCTCGCCTTTGACCAACAAGGGCCGTTCGAGGGTCACCGCAGCGTTGACCGCAACTGTCAGATCCTCGGTGGCCACGTAGTCTTTGGTACCCGAAAACTGCATATAATTTCTCCGCCCGTTCGCCTATTTCGGCGCGCACACTACCGTGAACATATTTTGTCCGCAATGTGCGGTTAACAGGTAGTGACATTCCCCAGCCAACGGAGTATTGGCTGGCACGGAGAGAAGGGGGGTTACATGTCTGAATTGAATACCACGATGGACGTGAACCGCGATGAGGGAGCAGAAATGAAAGCCGAAACTTTCCTGCCCGACGACTATCGTCCCGCAGAAGATGAGCCGTTCATGAATGACCGGCAGGTCGAATACTTTCGACGCAAACTATTGAGCTGGAAAGAAGATCTACTTGCGGACACCCGTGACACGATCGAAGGGCTGCAAGATGGCACCCGCAATATTCCGGACGTTGCCGACCGCGCCAGTGAGGAGACTGACCGCGCGCTTGAGCTGCGCACTCGGGATCGTCAGCGCAAATTGGTGAACAAAATTGACAGCGCTATTCGCCGCATTGATGAAGGCGAATATGGGTACTGCGAAGTGACGGGGGAGCCAATTTCGCTCAAACGTCTGGATGCGCGCCCAATTGCGACCATGAGCCTTGAGGCGCAAGAGCGCCACGAGCGTCGTGAAAAAGTCCACCGCGACGACTAAATTGCGAGATTGCCTGTGACGGAAAAACGCAGGCAAGGATGAGAAAAACAAGGACGCTGGGGCTTTTGCTCCGGCGTTTTTGCTTTAGGGTCAAGCCATGGATTTGCAAGGTAAAAAGATCACCATCATTGGCGCAGGGATTGGCGGGTTGACAGCTGCGCTGGCCTTACACCAACGGGGCGCCAAGGTGCATATTTTGGAGCAGGCCGAGGCGATCAAAGAGGTTGGAGCGGGCCTGCAGATCAGTCCCAACGGTATGGCCGTACTCAGGGCGCTGGGTGTGGACGCGGCGCTTAAGGCGCGAGCCGTGCGGGCGGATGCGGTGGAGTTGCGCGACTATGCCGCGGGGCGACTGGTGAGTCGGCTGGACCTTGGGTTGATTTCCGAAAATGACCCGCTGCGACCGACCGAATACTATTTTGTGCATCGGGCGGATCTGGTTGATGTTTTGGCCGAGGCCGTTCGAAATGCCGGCATAAAAGTGCTTTTACTTCAGCAGGTTGAGACTGTTGTGCCTGGTGATCGGCCCAAGGTTATCATGGCCAATGGCGCGGAGATGACGGCGGATTTGATTGTGGGTGCAGATGGGCTGCATTCCAAGATGCGCCCCGTGTTGAATGGCACGGTGGCGCCGTTTTTCACACGGCAAGCGGCGTGGCGGGCAACGGTGCCCAACACCATGGCACATCCTGACCTGGTGCAGGTGCATATGGGGCCAAAACGCCATGTGGTGAGTTATCCCCTGCGCGGGGGAGAACTGGTGAATATTGTCGCTGTTCAGGAGCAAGTTGGCTGGACCGAGGAAGGTTGGCACATCCCGGACGATCCTGCCAACCTGATGGAAACATTTAAAGATTTTGGCGGCGGTGTGCGACGTATGTTGGCGGAGGTCAGTGATGTGCGCAAATGGGGGTTGTTCCGGCATCCGGTGGCGCCTGTCTGGCATAAGGACAATTGTGCTTTGCTTGGTGATGCGGCGCATCCCACCTTGCCCTTTATGGCGCAAGGCGCGGTGATGGCGATGGAAGATGCGTGGGTCTTAGGGGATACCCTTGAAAAGGCGGAGAATTTTGACAGCGGTCTTGCGTCTTATCAGGCCCGACGCGCGGGGCGTGTGGCCAAGGTTGTGGACACGGCCAGCAAGAATGCGTGGAAATACCATCTGAGCAATGGACCGCTGCGCATGGCAGCGCATATGGGTATTCGCATGGCCTCGACTTTGGCGCCCAAGAAGATGATGGGTCAGTTTGACTGGATTTATCTGTACGACGTCACCAAAGAGTGAGTGTTGCGGCGGAAATCTGTGGTGCTAACCACGGATTTCGACGTCGGTATCGCGTCAGTATCACGGTTGTTTTGCGGAGGTGCGGGATTTTGGGGTTCTGAGCCCCTTAACGGGCAGTGCGTTGCGCTAGAGTGATTCTCCGACATCGCGCACCAGCTCGGATAATTGTGCGAGCTGGGCGGCCAGGGGGCTGCTTTTGCGCCAGATCATACCAATGGTTCGAGCCGGCTGAGCACCGGAAAAGCGGGCGACGTTCACGGCAGCGGCAGGGGTGTCTACGGAAATGGCCATTTCGGGAATCACTGTGACCCCAAGACCAGCGCCGACCATTTGCACCAGTGTGGAGAGAGAGGAGCCATCGAGACCTTCGTGCGGTCGAGCCGTTGGCAATGAGCAGAATGACAGCGCCTGATCGCGAAAACAGTGTCCTTCTTCGAGCAAAAGCAGCCGTTCACGTTCCAGAGTGTCTGGCGCCGGCACTGGCGCGGTGGCTTCGGTGTCCGGGCGAACCAGGACAAACTCTTCGGACCAAAGCGGCACTTCAGCGAAGGCAGGCTCAGAAACTGGCAGAGCCACAATGGCGGTGTCGATGCGACCTGCGTGCAGTTCCGCCAAGAGGTTGGCGGTCATGGTCTCGCGCACCATGAGGGCCATGTCCGGGAATGCGGTTTTGATCTCTCGCAGCAGGACGGGCAACAGGTAGGGCGCAATGGTGGGAATCACCCCGAGGCGCAGACGCCCAGTAAGGCCGGATTGTGCGGCGCGGGCCATGTCGCCAAGCTCGTCCACGCTGCGCAAAATCTCGCGCACCCGCACAAGCACGTCTTCACCAAAGGCGGTGAGGCGCACGCGGCGGGTGGTGCGCTCCAACAAGGGCGCGCCAAAGCTTTCCTCCAAGTCTTTGATCTGCACGGATAAGGCGGGTTGGGAAATTGCACATACATCTGCCGCGCGACCGAAGTGGCCGTGCTCGGCGAGGGCATCAAAATAGCGGAGTTGGCGCAGAGTAAGATTATTCATAGTCTGTAGTTATCAATGTGATTGGAAAATGCAACTTCGTTAAATGAAATTCCTGTGCTTAGAATGGTTCCAGACAGAATGTGACCCATCAATCGACAGGAGAACGACATGGACGGAGACGTGAAATCAGGTGGCTGCCCGGTGATGCATGGCGCGGTGACGCAACAGGCACGCGGCAATCGTGATTGGTGGCCAAACCAGCTGAACCTGCGGATCTTGCATCAGAACTCGGCCAAATCCGACCCCATGGGGCAGAATTTTGATTATGCCGAAGCGTTTTCCAAGCTCGACTATAAGGCGCTGAAGGAAGACCTTTATGCGCTGATGACGGACAGTCAGGAGTGGTGGCCTGCGGATTATGGTCACTATGGCGGATTGTTCATTCGCATGGCCTGGCACTCGGCTGGCACTTATCGCACGGCAGATGGCCGTGGTGGTGGCGGCGCGGGGCAGCAGCGGTTTGCACCGCTGAACAGCTGGCCGGACAACGGCAATCTGGATAAAGCGCGGCGTCTGCTGTGGCCAATCAAGCAGAAGTACGGCAATGCGATCAGCTGGGCAGATTTGTATATTCTGGCAGGCAATGCGGCGATTGAGAGCATGGGCGGCAAGACCTTTGGGTTTGCTGGTGGTCGCGCCGATACGTGGGAACCGGAAGAGGATGTCTATTGGGGCGCAGAGGCTGAATGGCTGGAAGCGTCTGGTGGCGAGAAATCGCGTTATTCCGGGGATCGTGACTTGGAAAACCCGCTGGCTGCGGTGCAGATGGGCCTGATTTATGTGAACCCGGAAGGGCCAGATGGGCAGCCGGATGTGCTGGCCTCTGGACGTGACATTCGTGAGACCTTTGCGCGGATGGCGATGAATGACGAGGAAACCGTGGCGTTGGTCGCTGGGGGGCATACCTTTGGCAAGGCGCATGGGGCTGGTGATCCTGATCTGGTGGGGCCTGAGCCGGAAGCGGCGCCAATTGAGGCGATGGGGTTTGGTTGGATCAACGGCCATGGCACCGGCAAGGGTGATGACACCACGACCTCTGGTCTCGAGGGCGCATGGACAGCCAATCCAATCCAGTGGGACAACGGCTATTTTGACCTGTTGTTTGGCTATGAATGGAACCTGACCAAAAGCCCGTCGGGCGCGTGGATATGGGAGCCGGTGGACCCGTCGGAAGATGACATGGCGCCGGCGGCGCATGATCCCAGCAAGAAGGTCAAAACCATGATGACCACCGCCGATATGGCGATGCGTCTGGACCCGGCTTATGGCGCGATTTCCAAACGGTTCCATGAGAACCCGGAGGAGTTTCAGGATGCCTTTGCACGGGCGTGGTTCAAGCTGACCCACCGCGATATGGGCCCACGGGCGCGCTATCTGGGTGAAGAGGTGCCCGGTGAAGAGTTGATCTGGCAAGACGTTATTCCGGCGTCGGAGACTGATTTGTCTGAAGCCGATGTGACGGCGCTGAAGGCGGCTGTGATGGCTTCCGGTCTGTCGGTGAGCGATCTGGTGAAAACCGCCTGGGCGTCGGCAAGCACTTTCCGTGGCAGCGACATGCGTGGCGGTGCCAATGGGGCGCGGGTTGCGCTGGCGCCGATGAAAGATTGGGATGCCAATGAGCCTGCGGAATTGGCGGGGGTGTTGTCGGCACTGGACGGTGTTCGGTCGGCGTTTGGCAAGCCGGTGAGTTTGGCGGACCTGATTGTGATCGGCGGCGCTGCGGCTGTGGAAAAAGCGGCGGCGGATGCGGGGCAGGTTGTATCAGTACCGGTCACGCTGGGCCGGGGTGATGCGACGCAAGAGATGACCGACGTGGAGAGTGTGGGTATGCTGGAGCCGCAGGCGGATGGTTTCCGCAATTATGCCAAAGCGCAGTTCACCGTGTCACCGGAAGAGCTGTTGGTTGATAAGGCGCAGTTGCTGACGCTGACCGCACCGGAGATGACCGCGCTTGTTGGTGGTCTGCGTGTGCTGGGTGCCAATCATGGTGATACGGCTCATGGCGTGTTCACCGATCGGGTTGGGCAATTGAGCAACGACTTCTTTGTGAATGTGCTGGACATGGGCACCACTTGGTCGGACGCGGGTGACGGTGTTTATGAGGGTAAGGATCGTGCCAACGGCGACATAAAGTGGACCGCGACACGGGTTGATCTGGTGTTTGGCTCTAACTCGCAGCTGCGGGCGCTGGCCGAAGTTTATGGTCAGTCCGATGGCGCGGACAAGCTGGCGCAGGACTTTGTCGCTGCGTGGTGCAAGGTCATGGATGCGGATCGATTTGATCTGAAGTGATCGAAGTTAGGATGAAAGAGAAAGGCGCGGCGGAGGTCGCGCCTTTTTGTATTAGAACACGGGTTTCATCAGCATGAGCCAGACGATCCCCATGACCGCGAAGAAGGCAGGGAAGCCGCAGGCGAACCAGATGCGGTAGAGCGTGAAGAAACGGCTTGGAAGTGGGGTTTGCTTGTCTCGGGCAGTGCGGGCGAGGTTGCGCATTTGCAGTTGGATCCAGACGACCGGCAGCCAGAAAGCGCCAACCACCACATAGAGGATCAGCGAGAGCAGTAGCCAAGGTTCCCGGAGAGACCAGCCGAGTTGCCAGGCCAGCAGCGTGCCAGTGATCGGTTGCAGGAGTGCGGCGGTGGCGGTGAAGACGGTGTCGGCGATCACCACAATGCCTGCGACATGGGCAATGAGAACGGGATCGCGGCTGCGGTGGGACAAGACCATAAAGAAAGCGATGCCTGCGCCGGTGCCTAAGAGGACGGTGGCGCCAAGGACATGGGCAAAACGGAGAAGGTCTTCGATCATCGGTCGTCCATCAGAAGGGCTACAAAAGCGGCGAGTGTCATGCCGGGTAGGACCTTGACCATGGGGCCAAGCGGATCAGCGTAGAGGGCAGGTGTTAGCAGCGCCGCGCCGAGGAGGTAGGTGCCAGACAGAAGGATCATGCCAATGGCGGCTTTGCGGGTGTGGCGTCGGATGAGGATTGCAGTGCCAAGAAAGATGTCTGCGATGCCGCCGCCTATGACAGAGAGGGCAGCGAAGGTGGGATTGGTGCCTGTGGTGGTCAGAACCCGCATGGCTTCCGGTGTTTGGACGAGACCAATCAGACCAGAGAGCAGCCAGAACAGAGAGAGCGTGGCGATGGCCAGTGGCAGAGCAAGATAGACGCGGGCTGCGGTGCGGTCTTGTGCGGTTGCAGGATGGTTTTCCAAGGTTTCCGCAAGCGGGTGGCAGGTGTGATTGGTCAGGGCATGCCAGGGCAGAGGGTCGCCAGTGATGCCTGTGTCAAGGACCGCCAACGACGTGCTGCGCAAAGGGGCGCGCCAGCCAAGCCAGCTGAAAGCATCTGCGCAACGCGCGGTGAGAGTCAGGGACCAGCGTGGCAGAGTAGGGCGCCAAATCGGAGCAGAAACGCCGAGCCAGGTGCGGGTGCGCAGCACCAGGGTGTCAAAGTTCTGGGCGTTGGGTTCCGTGATGTCAGCAATGGTGCCTGAGGGAACTTTGAGATCGCAGGCCAAAGCCACGGCATGGGCGACATCGGCAAGGGCAACGGTTTGTATTTGGCTGCTCTGAAAGACACGCGGCATGATGACTGGTAGGGCCGCGAGGGCCCGCAGAAGCGCGCTTCCGCCATAAGACTCGCGCCCCAGTACAAGCGTGGGCCGCAGGATTACGTGATTGGCTTGCGAGTTGGATAAGATGGCATCGCCGTCTGCTTTGGTGCGCAAAAAGGCGGTGTTGGCTTCAAGAGACACGCCGGCGGCGGAGATCTGTATCACGCGGGTTTGGGTTTTTGTGGCGGCTTGCACGAGATGTCGAACAACATCCACGTGAATTTGGCTGAGACTGTCGCGTGCGCCGTCCTGCAGCGCGCCGGAGGCGTTTACCACCACATCTGCGTCTTTCAGCAAAGCGGTCCATTGATCGGCGCTCAACGTGGTGAGGTCGAGGTGTTTCCACCGGAATTGTGGAAAACGGGCGGCAGCTTTGGTGCTGCGGCCCACACCGGTGACGTCATATCCGACCTCTGCCAGTGCCGCCATGCAGGCGGCGCCAATCAGGCCGTAGCCGCCAAGAACAAGGGCTCTGGGCATAGGGACGCTCCGCATTTACCGTTGGAGTCAGCTTATCATAAGCGCTTTGACTTGCACGGGACTTTGCGCAGTTTGCGGCAATCTGACGTTGGAGGGTTATTGCCTACGCACTGGATGACGTAGGACAGTACGCAGTTTTTCGGGGGCGGTTTTCCTCGGGTCCCCCAAGTAAATCTCATGGTGGTGACCGTTTTCCGTCAGGCCGTTTTGCGGAAGGAACTCCTTGTGCAATTTGGCGATGGTGGGGCCTTCCTCGCTATAGGGACCTATGTGCAAGATTTGCGCGCAGAGGCCTTCGGCGAAGGTTTCGCGGCGCAGTGTGGCGGGTGGGTCGCCGAGTTTTTGCGCAGCCTTGTCGACGCTGGCGGCAAAGGCGGTCTGATCCAGCCAGTCGGGCAGCATGATCATCATGGTCCAATGCCATTCGTCGCGCCGATCAGATGTATAAGCCGTCATGTCGTCAGCCCACCAGAGACCTTCGAGCGGGGGCACCACGTAGTCCTTTTCCAGGGTTAGCTTGGAGAAAAACTTGAGGCCGTAGCTGACCGGATAGAGCCAGGACAAGGCGTATTGGTAGGCCTCATTGCCCGGCGCGCCGTGGCCGTCGATCATGACAAAATTCATTTCCGGGACGTCGACAAGAGCAAAGTCCTTGGCGGAGGGGGCATAGAGCGATTTGAGGGTCTTCTTAAAATCGATTTTGGTCATGATGGTGTCCTTGCGTGGGGACCGGCGGAGAGAAAACAGCGCGGTGTTTCTCACCATTAAGCATCGAGAACAAAATGGCAACAAAAGACTGTGCCGGTGACACGCGAGAGAGTCAAAGTCCCGCGTGTCACCAGTGTTTGGCCTCAGGAAAAGATGGCCCTAATGGCTGGTCATGCTTTCAACGATGTCCGCACCGCTCCAGGCGGCAGGGAAATAGGTTGGCCAGTTGGTGACTTCTTTGAGCAGGGCGGCGCGGTCGTCACCCCAGTATAGGTGGAAATGGTCGACCTTGGTGGGCACCATTTCATGGTCGCTGAACTGGATGAACTGTGGGGCGGCGGTGTCTCCGCCAGATTTTTCGTAGATGAAGCGGATGCCCTGATTGCCGGATTTGTAGGTCAGGATTTCATAGCCGTCAGATTCGTATTCACCCTGAACCGGTTTGCCGTCTTTGAAAAAGGCAACGTTTGCGCCGTCGATTTGGATGCGATCCACATCGGTTTTGAAGCCGGTTTCATAGTAGGTGCGGTATTCCTCGGCGGTTTTCTTACCGCTTTCGGCTTTGTGCTCAAGCACGGGATCCAGCGTGCCGTCTTTCAAAAACGGGTAGACAGATTGCCAGTCGTTTTCCCAATCAGACAGCGCGCGTGGGAGAACTTTGGATTCGTCGATCAGTTTTGGTTCAGCCTTTTGATGATCATGCTTGTGCGCGTGTTTGTGCTCTTTGGAGTTGGTGTCGGTTGTGGCGGATTGGGCCGCTGCCTGGGATGAAAATGCGACCAGCGCACCAATGGAGAGCGCAGTGAGGTGTTTGAGAACGGTGTGTTGCATAGGGTTTCCAATTTTCATTCAGGAATCATGTTATAACATAACATTTGATGAATTAGAGGGCACGTCGGATGTTGGCAAGTTGCTTTTGTTTGCGGATGGAAAGTCAAAAAAGGCGCAGCCGAGGGGCTGCGCCTTTGGGATGGCAAAGTAAGAGGCGGGAGAGGGGGTCCCAAACGTGCCTCTACTGGGACATGCCACCTTCGCTTGCGACCTGTTCTTTTACATGCCCTTCGTCGCCGCGTGGCGGGAAGTCAGCAGATGTGGTCAGGTGCGTTTTTGCCGTCCGTGTGACAGGACCAAAGGTCCACATCTTGGTGCCTATCC
Organism: Shimia sagamensis; assembly: GCF_900182745.1. Lineage (GTDB taxonomy): Bacteria > Pseudomonadota > Alphaproteobacteria > Rhodobacterales > Rhodobacteraceae > Shimia > Shimia sagamensis. The sequence continues at coordinate 276,698 of NZ_FXTY01000004.1, forward strand.
AGCGGGTGGACATGCCAGAGTCCTCAGCTGCTTTTTTGTATGGGTCGCGTTGCTTTTCACGACTTGATGGTAACGGCCGAGGCTGGCCCAGCCGACGTCACTTGCCATGATCACCAGAGTTTTGGGTTGATCGGGTTCAGCAAGAGCGCCTTGTGCGGCGATGCCCAGAGCCGTGATGGTTGTCGTCATCGACACCATCATTGCAGGGAGTTTCGACACAAAATCACATCCTAAATACTTGCGCGTTTTCAGTTGGGCCCAGTTGCTTGCTGCAAAGTAAGGTTGTGTGGTGGACGATGGCAACGGAGGTTTACATTGATTTCAATATCTGGAATTTAGGGTGAGGAACCTGAAAACGAGACCCAATATGTTGACTGAGACTTCTCTGAACGCGTTTTTCCATCTGGCGGAAACTTCGAGTTTTCAAGAGGCTGCGTGGCGGATGGGGGTCTCTAACGCCTCTTTGACACGCTATATTGCGCAGGCGGAAGAACAGGCCGGTGTGGTCCTGTTTCATCGCAGTCGCAGCAACTGTAGGTTGACTCGTGCTGGTCAGGCGTTTTTTCCTCTGGCACAGCAGCTTGACCAAGACCTGCGCCGGTTTTCCCGCCAGGTCGGGCTGTTGCAGGACGGTGGCGGACAACAGTTACGGGTGGGCTGTGGGCCGTTGGCGCCAAGGGCGTTGGTGATGCCAGTGGCGGAGGCTGTGCTAAAGGCGTGGCCGAACATGCGCTTGTTTCTTGAAGTTAGTGCCCGGACCGCGCCGCTTGAGAAACTTCTGACCGATGAGTTGGATATTTTCGTCGGCGATCTGACACATACGCCGGAGGCGGAGAATGTGGAGATCATTGTGATGGAAAAGCGCAATGTGGTGTTTGTCGCGCATCCGGATCATGCGGTGCATGCGTTAGGGCCGTGCACCTTGGCTGATGTCTTGCAGTTTCCCTTGGCCTCGGGGCATTTGCACAAACACTGGCGCACAACGTTTACAACACTCTTAGGCGGGGATCAGGCGGCCGCGGACAAGGTGAGCCGGTTGCCGCAGATCGAGAGCGACGACTACCATTTCCTGACCGGGTTGGCGCGCGATGGGCGTTTTGTGGTTGGCGCGGTTGAGGAAACCTTTGAAGAGGCGCTGGCGCTAGGGTGGTTCAAGCGTGTGGAGTTGCAGGCCCCGCCCACCTGGAACATTTGCGCGGTGCGCAAGGAAGGCGGAGCGTCGCCGGTCTTGGAGGCGTTTTGGCGGCAGCTCCAGAAGTATGAGATGAACCCGGCGGCGGCTTAGGAGGTCTGTTCCAGGTATTGCACACAGCCTGCGAGCGCAGCGGTGTCATCGGTGATCAAGCTGATCGGGAAGTTTTCCGGATCAACAATGTCATGGGCGTCGCGGGTGAGCTCTTCGACAAAATCGGACAGCGCGGTTGAGGTCAGGATGCCTCGGGAAGCGGAACCTGCGAAGGCCACGCCGTCACGTGGCATGTATTGCAGGATCATGGCCTGGGTCAGGCGGCCTAAGGCGCGCGCAAACAGGCGCACGGTGCGGGTGGCGTCAGAACACCCATTGGCAAAGCCATCGACAATCTCTTTGCCGCCCATGCGTTGCCCGCTGACAACCTGATGTAGGCGTTCAAGGCCGCGGCCGCAAAAGCAGTCCTCATAGGTGACAAAGACGTTTGCGCCGTCGCCAAGCTCATCGCGCAGCAGTTTGCCCACGGAATAGGGCAACTCGGCGTGACCAAGTTCGGCTTCCATGGCGGTCAGACCACCCCTGGCGTTGCGGCGGGTGGGGCTGACATTGAAGCCGGTGCCCATGCCCGCAACCAACGCTTGGCCATTTGTCGGCTCATGTTTGGTGCCGCAAACGGGATCTGTCGAGATGCGGGCCAGCGCGTAGCCCAAAGCAGAGAGGTCGTTGATCAGCTCCGCATGGGGCGCGCCAGTTTGTTTGCGCAGGTTCTCCACGCTGAGAAACCAGTCGCGGTTGGTCAACTCCCCTTCGCCGGAATGCACCGGACCGGCGATGGCGATGCACACCCCGGCGAGGTCGCCGGGGGTGGTTTTTTCAAGATAAGCTGCGAGGACGGCGTCAAAGCTGTCGTAGTCATCATTGGAGGCGCGCATTACACTTTCAATGCGCACACCTGTGGCATCCGCCAGAGCTAAACGTGTGTTTGTGCCACCAATGTCACCAACTAGGAACGTCATAAACCGCAACTTTCTTCTTCAGAGTCAATTCGTTGGTTCGTCTATCGAATTAATTCAGGTTTGAACAGGCACGCCTTCGGGCTTTTTTCCAAGAATGATCATGCTCAGCAAATCGTCGTCGGTGACGTCGTTTACATCCACTGTGCCAACCAGTTGACCGTTCTTCATCACCGAGGCGCGATCGCAGAGTTCCATAACGTCATGGATGTCATGGCTGATCAGAAAGATGCCGATGCCCTGGGCTTTGAGCTGTTGAATGAGCTCGGAAACCATTTGGGTCTCATGTGGGCCAAGCGCGGCTGTAGGTTCGTCCATGATCAGGATCTTGGCGTCGAAATACACGGCGCGGGCGATGGCCACGGACTGGCGCTGACCACCCGACAGGGCAGAGACCGGCTCTGCGAACTTTTGGAAGTTCGGGTTGAGCTTGCCCATAATCTTGCGCGTCTCAGCTTCCATGGCGTCGTCATTCACTGTGCCCAGAGGGGTGGTGAGTTCGCGACCTAAGAAGAGATTGGACGCCGCATCGAGGTTATCGGCCAGCGCAAGTGTCTGGTAGATGGTCTCGATGTTGTATTTGCGGGCGTCGCGCGGATTGTTGATCTCCGCCTTTTCACCGTTGATGTAGATTTCGCCGCCGTCACCCTGATAGGCGCCGGAGAGGATCTTGATCAGGGTGGATTTGCCTGCGCCATTGTGGCCCAGAAGGCCGACCACTTCACCCGGCATGAGATCGACGGAGACATGGTCCACCGCTTTGATCCCACCAAAGGAGATGTGGATGTCGCGCATTTCCACGAGAGGGGTTTGCTTGTCCATAATGTTTCTCCTTATGCGCCGGTGCGGCGGCGGTAGACGATGTCGACCCAGACCGCAAAGACCAGAACCACACCAACAACGATATTTTGCAGCGGGGCGTCCACGCCAACAGAGGCCATGCCTGATTGCAAAGACTGCATAATCAGCGCGCCAATCACGGCGCCGTAGATGGTGCCTGCGCCACCTGAAAGCGCGGTGCCGCCAATCACAGCGGCGGCGATCACACGCAGCTCGTCCAGTGTGCCAAGGCCCACGTCGACCGCGTTGAGACGGGCAGAGGCGATGATTGAGGCAATACCGGTGAGTGCGCCCATCAGGGCGAAGATTTTCACGGTCAGAAAGCGGGTGTTGATGCCAGAGAGTTCCGCCGCTTCAGGGTTGCCGCCAGTGGCGTAGACGTAACGGCCAAAACGGGTGCGGCGGGCAACGATGGTCATGGCGATGGCCACCGCCAACAGGATCACCACCGGAATGGCCACGCCGTGGTTCCAGACCATGCCGTCGGTGTATTCGATGCCTTGGGCCTTGGTGATGCGTTTCATCGCGCCTTTGGGAATGGGGTAGCTGTTCATGATCGTCACAAACAGCAGGATGCCGCCTGCAGCGATGGCCATGAGGATGCCCTCGGCCCAGGCTGGTTTCACGGAGAAACCGTGGGAGGCCTTGTTGCGGCGGCTGAGCAGCATGAAGCCCACTGCGACCAGGGCAGCAATGATGCCAAATGCCCAGCTGAGTGTTTCGCCCAACGTACCTTCGGCACCACCACCAAGAAGGCGGAAAGTTGGATCAAGCGGGGCTTGCGTCTGGCCTTTGGTGACCCACCACATGGCGCCGCGATAGACAAGGAACCCCCCGAGGGTGACGATGAACGCAGGTACGGTGAGGTAGCCGATGACCCAGCCCTGGAAAGCACCAAGTGCAGCACCCATGAGGATCGCGGCAAAGACGGAGATGATCCAAATCGACCAGTGACCGAGGCCCAAGACGTCGGGAAGCACCTGGACTTGAAGTGCGGCCACACTCATGCCGATGAAGCCCAGAAGCGAACCAACAGAGAGGTCAATGTTGCGCGTCACGATCACAAAGACCATGCCAGTGGCCATAACGGCAACAGAGGCGGACTGGACCGAGACGTTGAAGAAATTCCGGGGTGAAAGGAAGCGGCCATCTGTAAAGACGCCAAAGACAATCCAGATCACCACAAGCGCACCGATCATGCCAAGCAGGCGCGGGTCGAGCCCCAACTTGTTGATCAGAGATTTGGCTTGATTTTGCATTGTGCGGTCCCTTTTTGGTTCGCGCGGATTGAGACACCTTTCCCAGTCTGCGCAGTGGAAGCCGCGCCAGTCAAAGGTGGTCAAATCTTAGGGGAGTGGGGAAATTGAGTGCCCCCCCGTGCGCGAGGCGCGCGGAGGGGCAGAGTTTGCTTAGTTACACGCCGCGTTGGAAGACCCAGCGCAGAGCACGTCTTTTTCGATCCAGCCAGCATCCAGAACTGTGTTCAGGTTGTCTGCTGTCACAGGCACAGGGGCCAAGAACATGGAGTTCAGCGTGGTGCCCGCAGGGGAGGTCCACTCAGCCGAGCCGTCCACTGCGTTGCCGGACGCCAGAGCCACAGCGATTTCACCAGCTGCGTTGCCCAAGGCCCGCGCGTCTTTCCAAACGGAGACGGTTTGTGTGCCCATTGCCACACGGTTCAGCGCGGCGTGGTCGCCATCCTGACCGGAGACTGGAATGCCTTCCATGCCTTGTGCTGTCAACGCAGCCACAACACCCCCGGCGGTGCCGTCGTTAGACGCGATCACCGCGTCAACTTTGTTGTCCGCAGCCGTCAGGATCTGTTCCATGTTGCGCTGGGCGTTGGCGGGCACCCAGCCATCAGTGTAGGCTTCGCCCACGATCTTGATGTCACCGCTGTCGATGGCGGCCTGAATGATTTCTTGTTGGCCACCGCGCAGGAAGTCTGCGTTTGGATCGGTGGGCGACCCCTTGATCATCACGTAGTTGCCTTTTGGCATGGCTTCCAGAACGGCGCGGGCCTGCATACGACCGACTTCGACGTTGTCAAAGGTCAGATAGAACGCGCGGCTGTCTTCGATCAGGCGGTCATAGGCAATCACCGGGATCTCTTCGTCAGCAGCAGCCTGAACGGCTGGTCCCACGGAAGAGGCGTCTTGTGCCAAGATGATCAGCGCGTCAGCGCCCTGTGCGATCAGGCTTTCGATGTCGGAAAGCTGCTTGGCAGAGGAACTCTGCGCGTCAGCCGAGATATACTTGGCGCCAGCAGCGTCCAGCGCGCCTTTGATCGCCGCTTCGTCGGTTTTCCAGCGCTCTTCCTGAAAGTTGGACCAGCTCACGCCGATGACCAGATCATCAGCCCATGCAGCGGTGCTCATAATGGCGCCGGCGATAACAGCCGTCGCAGATGCAAAAAGTTTCATGGTGTCCTCCCAAATGTTCGTCCCAGTCTTTGGCCGAAGTGAGTCGGCTGTGACCGGTGTTCTCAATCGTAGCGTAATAAATTTGTAAATCAAATTAAATCAACTAACCTTGCAATGAGCGAGCAAACATCGGCATGGTTTGACGCCGGTTCAGGGCCGTTTGTGTTTTGATTTTAGGCCGCGTTCGGTAAAGAAGGAAATGAGTATATGTCTGTGAATCAAAGAGAAATCGGGCGGCGAAAGCTGTTGACTGAAATTCGCAGGCAGCAACGGGTGCCACGTATTGATCTGAGCGAGCTGACGGGAATCAGCCGCGCAACCGTGACGACAATCACAGCAGAGCTTTTACGTGAAGGGTTGATTGAAGAGGTCAGCAGCGACTCAGGGGAGAAGGATTCGAAGCGAGGACGACCTAAGGTGGACCTGAAGATTCGGGGTGCGGCGCGCTTGATTGCGGGGGCGAAAATTTCCAACAAGACGGTGTCTCTGGTGCTGTTGGATTTTGAAGGCACACAATTGGCGGACCATGAGGCGGACCTAGAGACTGCAGTTTTGCCTGCTGCTGAGATGGCGCAAGTTTTGGCGGGTTTGGTGGAAACGCTGGCCCAGAAAATTGGAATGTCGCGCCAGGATGTGGCGGGGTTTGGCCTAGGGATCGCCGGGGTGGTCGACGCCCCCCGCGGGTTTGTGCATTGGTCGCCGTCTCTGACAAGTCGCAACGTGCAGTTTGGTGACGTTCTAGAACGAGTGCTGGGTATTCCTGTGTTCTTGGATAATGACGCAAATCTTGTCGCTATGGCGGAGAAGAGCTTTGGCCTCGGGCAAGGGCACAATGATTTTATTGTGGTGACAATTGAGAGCGGCGTTGGCATGGGTATTGTGATCAACGATGAGATTTACCGCGGTACGCGTGGTTGTGGCGCAGAATTTGGGCACACCAAAGTGCAGCTTGAAGGCGCGTTGTGTCGTTGCGGACAACGAGGATGTCTGGAGGCGTATGCTGCGGACTATGCGTTGACCCGTGAGGCGATGTTGGCCAGTGGTGAGGCTGCGGAGCGGCAGGTCGAGGACATCCTGCGGGCGGCAAAAGAGGGGGATGAGATGGCCGCGTCTATTGTGAGCCGGGCTGGTCGTATGTTTGCCATGGGGCTGGCCAATATCGTGAACATTTTTGACCCGGAGCTGATCATTCTGGCGGGCGAGCAGATGCAGGCCAGCCACCTTTATGCGGAAGATGTGATTGCAGGGATGCGCAAGCTGATCGTGCAGGTCGATAAAGCCCCACCGGAGGTGGTGGTGCACAAGTGGGGCAACTTGATGTGGGCACGGGGTGCGGCAGCCTATGCGCTTGAAAATGTGTCGGAAAATGCACTTTTGGGGATGGCGGACAATGCAGCTTAGGGGCGCCAGTGCGCTGATGATTGTGGCGGCTAGCGCCGCGCAGGCGGAGGTGCGCTTTGCGCCGGTAGACGTGGTTGAACACGTCTATGACGGGGGGTGGGAGTTTTATGTCGGTGGCGGAGTGGCTGCGTTCGATTGCAGCGGTGACGGCTTACCAGAACTTGTGGCGGCGGGTGGGGAAAATCCGCCGGTGTTGCTGCGCAATAAGAGCAGCCATGGTGGAACGATCACGTTTGAGGAAGCCACGCCGGATGCATTAATGGTGCCTGGCACCACGGGATTTTACCCGCTTGATATAGACGGTGACGGTTTGCTGGACCTCGTGGGCTTGCGAGTGGGGGAGAACCTGCTTTTGAAAGGCGGCGCCGAGTGTAATTTTGAACCAATGGATGTGCCGGGTTTTGATGGTAGCACAGCCTGGACCACGGCGTTCTCGGCCACGTGGGAGCGGCAGGATGCGCCGCCGACTTTGGCCTTTGGAAATTATGTGGATCGCGATGATCCCAAAGGGCCATTTGAAGCCTGTGACGGTAATGATCTGTTCCGGCCTGTGGCGGAGGGTTATGCACATACGGCATTGACGCCGGGGTTTTGTCCGCTGTCGATCCTGTTTTCGGATTGGGGCCGTTTGGGGCGGGCTGATCTGCGCATGAGCAATGATCGACACTACTATGTGAAAGGTGGCGCGGAGCAGCTTTGGGCGATGGAAGACACGCCACGTCTTTATGGAGAGGCGGACGGTTGGGCCACGCATATGTTGTGGGGCATGGGCATTGCACAGCGCGATCTGGATTTTGACGGCAAGGCCGAGGTGTTTTTGTCGTCGATGGGTGATCAGCGGTTGATGAAGCGTGTGAGTGCAGAGTCCCCGACGTTTGAAGATGTGCCCTACGAAATGGGCACTTCGGCCCATCGGCCTTACACCGGTGGGGACGGGCGGCCGTCGACCGGCTGGCACATCAGCTTTGGTGACGTGGACAACGATGGGCTGGACGATGTGTTCATTTCCAAGGGCAACGTGCAGCAGATGCCTGGTGCGGCGATGGAGGATCCCAACAACTTGTTGATGCAGCAGGGGGACGGCACTTTTGCGGAAAAAGGCGATGTGGCTGGGATTGCCACATTGGCGCGCAGCCGTGGGGCGGCTTTGGTGGATTTGAACCACGACGGGTTACTTGATTTAGCGGTGGTAAACCGGCGCGCGCCTATGGAAGTTTATCAAAACGTCAGCGAGGGAACAGGCACCTGGGTTGCGCTGACCCTCATGGGCAAGGATGCCAACAGTCAGGCCGTGGGCGCGTTCATTGAGGTGAAAGTTGGCAAGCGGGTGTATCTGCGGGAGATCACGGTTGGCGGTGGTCATGCCGGAGGTGTGTCAGCGCCGCAGTATTTTGGTCTTGGCGAGGCCGAGTTGGTTGAGGTGCGGATCAAGTGGCCGGATGGCACGCAAGGTGACTGGATCGAGGTGCCGGTGAACGGCAGTTGGCGGGTGTGGTCTGAAGGTCCGGTGACCGTATTGTCAGAGTATTGAGATGTGGCAGGGATCAGTTTGACGGCTGATCCACAGGCAGGCCAGAGGGCACACTTTCCGGCACGCCGAGGCGGCCTTTGATGGCGTCGTAATCCGTAAGACTTTCGAGGAAGGCGAGGATCTGTGTCACTTCCAGATCGCTGAGACCAATTGGAGATATCTCATTGGCGGCGGCGATTTCAATCACTTCAACTTCATCTCTCATCAGTTTGAAATCAGTGTCAAATTTTCCGTCTGAGTAGGTTGTGTTTGTCTCGACGTAAGCGTTGAGGGAAGCAATCGGATTGAGGTGATGGCGCACCATGGTCTCGAGTGACGTATAGGCGCCGTTGTGCCCGTATGGCGCGGTCTGAGTGATGTTGCGCAAGCTTGGTGTGCGGAAGCGATAGAAATCCTCTGCTGTGCCTGTCACACGGCCACGGCCGACGTCTCGATTGTGGTTTTCAAACGGTGCAGCTTTGCCCGGGCCGATCTGCGGAAGCGCAATGGCGTGAAAGCTGTGGTCGGTTTGGAATTGTCCTGCGTGGCAAGTGCCGCATTGGGCTTTGCTATAGAAGAGGTCCATGCCAGCGGTGGCGCTTTGTTCGAGTGGTGTGCCATTGCGCAAGTATGCGTCGAACGCGGAGGCATCAGCCTGCCATTCAAAGGTGATGAAGGCGGCCAGCGCGTTGGCGATGTGGTGGAATTTGATGGGTTCATCTGCGCCGATGACTTGATCAAAGGCGGCGCGGTAGGCGGGGATGGCCGCAACCCGTTTGGCGAGGATGTCCCAGGCGCCGCCTGGGCCGGTGAGTTGACCGAGGCGCACGGCTTGGCTCACGTCGTTTTCGGAATAGTGACCTGCCATTTCGTCCCCCGACAGGACCGGAAACATGGCTTGTGCGGCGAGAGCGTTCCTGAACCCCATCTCCATTTCGCTGCCCAAGGGTGTGCGGATGCCAGAGGGGCGAGTGGGGTCGTCTTCTAACCGGCCATCGTGGAAGAAAACGGTGAATTCGGTGGCGCCGAGGTTCCACAGCGCGGGGGCATTGCGGGGGATGCGTTTCTCGGGCGGGTTGTTTGGGTCAATTTTGCGATCCAGGCCGAGGCCCGTAGCGCCATCGCCCAGCCCCAGAGAGACGCCGTCAGAGGTGCCCAGATCGGGGTGGTGGCAGGTGGCGCAGGCCACGGAGCGGTTGCCAGACAGGATGGGATCGTAGAACAACTGCCAGCCCAGTTCGACTTCATTCACATCCTGCGCCGGAAAGGTAGCATCCGCCTTGGGCAGCGGTGACGCGCTGGCAAGCGCGGGCAGGAAAGCGGCTGTGAGCAAGAGCTGGCGCATGGCTGGTCTTTCAAATCAGGACGCCCTTCGCGCAGGAGAATGTGCGCGAAGGGTCAGTATATCCTGTCTCAATAACGGTTTTGAAACAAGATATTACACAAAGCGGTTCACGTAGTTTTCCAGGACCTCCTGACGTCCGGATTTCGGCGTTGGGTTGATCCTTCCACTCATCACATCGTCGAACGTACCGTCCAGACCACCCGCCAACATGGCTTTTGATGCGTCGGTGTCCCAACCAGCGTAGCGTTCAGCCAAGGCATCTTCGAGACCACCGTCTTCGATCATTGCGGCGGCAGCTTTCAGGCCACGGGCACAGACGTCCATGCCGCCGATGTGCGCAGCGATGAGGTCTTCGGCATCAAGCGACTGGCGGCGCAGTTTGGCGTCAAAGTTGGTGCCGCCGGTTTTCAGGCCGCCGTCTTTCAGGATATGATAATAGCTGAGGGCAACTTCCGGCACGGAGTTGGGGAATTGGTCGGTGTCCCAGCCCGACTGGTAGTCGTTGCGGTTCATGTCGATGGAACCGAGCACACCAAGCGCGGCGGCGGTGGCGATCTCATGTTCAAAGCTGTGACCGGCGAGGATGGCGTGGCCCTGCTCGAGGTTCAGTTTTACCTCGTTTTCAAGGCCATACTTCTTCAGGAAGCCGTAGCAGGTGGCGGCGTCAAAATCGTATTGGTGCTTGGACGGTTCCTGCGGTTTGGGCTCCACAAGGATGGTGCCTTCGAACCCGATTTTGTGTTTGTAGTCCACCACCATGTTGAGGAAGCGGCCCATGTTATCAAGCTCGCGGCCCATATCGGTGTTGAGCAGGGTTTCATAGCCTTCGCGGCCGCCCCAGAGCACGTAGTTCTCACCGCCGAGCTTTTTGGTGGCGTCCATGCAGGTTTTTACAGTGGCTGCAGAATAGGCAAACACCTCGGGGTCCGGGTTGGTCGAGGCGCCCGACATCCAGCGGCGGTGGCTGAACATATTGGCGGTGCCCCAGAGCAGTTTTACAGAACGCGTACTCATCTTTTCTTCAAAGTAGTCAATAACTTCTTCGAAGTTCTTCAGGCTTTCGGCAAAGCTGTCGCCTTCGGGGCGCACGTCGGCATCGTGCCAGCAGAAGTAAGGCTGCTGCAAGATGTCAAACATCTCAAACGCAGCGTCAGCTTTCACTTTGGCCATGTCCATGCGGGTCTGAGGGTGCCACGGGCGCTCAAAGGTCTGACCGCCAAACGGATCGCCGCCTTCCCAAGCAAAGCTGTGCCAGTAGGCGACAGCAAAGCGCAGGTGGTCTTCCATGCGTTTGCCCATAACAACCTCTTCGGGGTTGTAGTGGTGGAAGGCCATCGGGTTGGTGCTGTCCGGCCCTTCATATTGGGCGGGGGCGATGTTTTTGAAGAAGTCGGTCATTGTGTCAGGGCCTTTATGCCGGGGTAAAGTTTGACGAAGTCGGCATAGGCCGCCTCGTAGCTGTCACGCAGGTCGCTGCGGGGGGAAACGGTTGTGGCGATCTCGGGCCGGGTCATGACAACCTCGGGATCGGCACCTGTGGTTGCACAGATCGCCAGCCGGGCCGCGCCGAGGGCTGCGCCAAACTCGCCTGCTTTGGGCAGGGAGATGGGCAGATTGAGCAGGGTGGCGATAAGCTCGACCCAATAAGGGGATTGAGAGCCTCCGCCGATGGCGATCAGGCTTTGCAGATTGGCGCCGGTGGATTTCAACGCTTCGAGATTGTCGCGCAGGGCGAAGCTGACACCTTCGAGTACGGCCTGGGTGAGGGCGGCGTGGCCTGCATCAATGTCGATGTTCAGGAAAGCGCCACGCATGGTGGCGTCGTTGTGTGGTGTGCGCTCGCCTGAGAGATAGGGCAGGAAGCGCATGGTACCGGGGCCGGAAATGTTGTCGCCGAGCAATTTGGTGAGGTTGGCTGGTGTTTCCTGCAAGTTGCGGGAGAGCCAGTTGAGGCTGTCGGTGGCGGCCAGGATTACGCCCATCTGATACCAACGGTTTGGAATGGCGTGACAGAAGGTGTGCACGGCGCTGGCCGGTTTGGGCGCGTAGGCGTCGCGTCCAGTAAGCAGCACGCCAGAGGTGCCTAGCGATACAAATCCGTCACCGTCGTTCAGCGCACCGATACCACAGGCTGCGGCGGCGTTGTCACCTGCGCCTGCGGCGACGATCACGCCTTTGGGCAGGCCCAGTTCGGCGGCGATGTCATCGCGCACGGTGCCGATGGCGTCTGAGCCTTCAAACAGGTCGGGCATCTGGTCGCGGCGCATGCCTGAAGCGTCCAGTAGAGTGTCGGACCAGTCACGGGCGCCGACGTCGAGCCAGCTTGTGCCTGCGGAATCGGACATGTCTGAGGCGAAGATGCCAGTGAGCCAGAAGTTTAGGAAATCCTTTGGCAGCAATACCTTGGCGGTTCTGGCAAATATATCTGGTTCGTTTTCGGCAACCCAAGCCACCTTGGGGGCTGTGAAGCCGGGAAAGACGATGTTGCCGGACAGGTCTCGGACTTGATCGGTGGCGTCGAGCTTGGCCGCCTGCGTGGCGGAGCGGGTGTCATTCCACATCATGCAGGGACGCAGGGGCGTGCCATTTTTGTCGAGCAAATTGGCTCCGTGCATGTGACCGGACACGCCGATTCCTTGGATAGCGGCGACCTCAGCAGGGTGGTCGGCTTTTAGGTCAGCAAAGACCGCTTTGGTGGCCGTGATCCAGCCCGATTGCAGTTGTTCGCTCCACCCGGAATGCGGCCGGGCCGTGTCCACAGCGGCTTCTTTTGCACCGATCACACGTTGGGACGCGTCTATCAGCAAGGCGCGTACACCAGACGTGCCCAGATCAATTCCAACGAACATGGGGGCTCCTCCTCAGGTCTTTCGACTTAATTTGTGTATCAAATTAAATGGAAGATCAAACTAGAAATTGAATTGGGTCGGAAATTGTTGCGTTGCGTTGCGCGGAAATATGCAGGGGTTGGGGTTTTTTTGGTTAAATAACACACTGTTGGAGTGAGGCGTGTGGGGCAGATCAAAAAAAATGGCCATGCCTGCTTGACCCTCCCGTGACTGGAACCTTTATGTGATGTACTCGACAAAAGATCAGAACGAGGCGAGTCGATGACGGCGCATGTATTAAATTTCCAACTTGATGGGTTGAGCTGTGCGGGCTGTGTGAACCGGGCGCAAAAGGCGATGGCGGCTGTTGACGGTGTGCAGGAGGCAAGTGTGAATCTAGCGGACACGTCCGCGCGGGTTACGTTCAAAGAAGACGCTGCGCGCGACAGTGTGATAGCGGCGCTTAAAAGCGCAGGATATCCGGCGCGGGAAGCCACGGTGACGCTGGATGTAGGCGGCATGACCTGTGCGGGCTGTGTGCGCCGGGCTGAAATTGCGATGGCGGCGGGCGCGGGAGTGCTCTCCGCGGAGATTAATTTTGCCAGCGAAAGCGCGACCGTGCGCTTTTTGGAGGGGGCGATCACCGCCAACCAGATTGCCGCGCTGAGCACAAGGGCGGGCTATCCGGCGCGGGTGCCGGAAGACGGCGTGCCAGAGGACATTTCGGATCGGAAAGAGGAAGAGGCCAAGGCGGCCAAGCGGCGGGTGTTGCTGGCGGCGGTGCTGGCGTTTCCGGTGTTCTGCATCGAGATGGGTGGGCATATGGTGCCCGCGTTTCATCATTGGCTGATGACCAATGTGGGGATGCAGAACAGCTATTTGTTCCAATTTGTGCTGACCTCAATCCTGCTGATCGGGCCGGGGCGGGAGTTTTACGCAAAAGGTATACCCGCGCTTCTGAAAGGCGCGCCGGAAATGAACTCGCTGGTCGCGTTGGGGACTGGGGCGGCGTATCTGTTCTCGGTGGTGTCAACCTTTGCGCCGGGGCTTCTGCCTGCTGGTACGGCAAATGTGTATTTTGAGGCGGCCGCGGTGATTGTGGTGCTGATCCTTGCTGGGCGCTGGATGGAGGCGCGGGCCAAGGGGCGTACTGGAGCGGCCATACAGGCGCTTGTGGGGCTTCAGCCGCGCATGGCGCAGGTGGAGCGCAAAGGCGCGGTTTCCGAGCTGCCGATTGAAGAGGTTGCTGTGGGCGATGTTTTACATTTGCGGCCCGGTGAGCGGGTGGCCGTGGATGGCCGCGTGCTCGATGGCAGCTCGTTTGTGGATGAGGCGATGATCTCGGGTGAGCCAGTGCCGGTGGAGAAAACCGCAGGCGATGCGGTGATCGCAGGCACGGTGAATGGCGCGGGTGTGCTGCGCTATGAGGCGGAGCAGGTTGGGCGCGACACGATGTTGGCGCAGATCATCGATATGGTGCGTCAGGCGCAGGGTGCGAAGCTGCCGATCCAGAACCTTGTGGACCGGATCACGGCGGTGTTTGTGCCGGTGGTGATGGCCATTGCGGCGGCGACCTTTGTGGTCTGGATGCTGGTGGGGCCAGAGCCGCGCTTGGGTCATGCGCTGGTGGCGGCGGTGGCGGTGCTGATCATTGCCTGTCCCTGCGCTATGGGATTGGCGACGCCAACCTCCATCATGGTCGGCACCGGACGGGCGGCGCAGTTGGGCGTGTTGTTCCGAAAAGGGGACGCGCTGCAAGGCTTGCGGGACTGCGACGTGGTGGCGTTTGACAAGACCGGCACGCTGACGATGGGCAAGCCATCGGTGACGGATGTGGTTTTGGCCGATGGCTTTGACGATGATGCCGTGCTGGCGCTGGTGGCGTCGGTTGAGGCACAATCCGAGCATCCGCTGGCGCGCGCGATGGTTGCGGAAGCTGCGGCGCGCGGGCTTGATGTGGTGGCCTGTGCAGACCTGGAGGTGCGGGTTGGACATGGGTTGATCGGCACTGTGGACGGCGCGCAGGTGGCCGTAGGGGCAGCGCGGTTGATGATGGCGCTGGAAGTGCCGTTGGGTGGTCTCGAGGCGCGGGCGGTGGCCTTTGCCGAGGTGGGCAAGACGCCGATCTATGTGGCGGTTGATGGTCAGTTGGCCGCTGTTATTGCAGTGTCGGATGCGGTGAAATCCACCTCAGAAGAGGCGATCAAGGCATTGCACAATATGGGAAAAACCGTGGCTCTGATCTCCGGTGATACGGAGCGAACAGCGCGGGCATTGGCGCGGGAGTTGGGCGTAGATCATGTGGTCGCAGAGGTCTTACCGGATGGTAAGGTGCTGGCCTTGGAAGAGTTGCGGGCAACCGTAGGTAAGGCGGCCTTTGTGGGTGATGGCATCAACGACGCGCCTGCGCTGGCGGCGGCGGATGTGGGCATTGCCATTGGCACCGGCACGGATGTGGCGATTGAGGCAGCCGACGTGGTGTTGATGGCGGGCGACGTGGGCGGCGTTGTGACCGCTTTTGACCTGAGCCGCCGCGTGATGCGGAATATCAAAGAGAACCTGTTTTGGGCGTTTGGCTATAACGTTGCGCTGATCCCTGTGGCGGCAGGCATTCTGGTGCCGTTTGGTGGGCCTGCGTTGTCACCGATGTTGGGTGCGGGAGCGATGGCGCTCTCAAGCGTGTTTGTTCTCACCAACGCGCTGCGATTGCGGCGCATCCAGCCGGCGTTTCAGTCCAGCAAGAAAGAAGGTGCGTGATGAATATCGGGGAAGTGTCCAAGAACACCGGCCTGCCGGCGAAGACCATTCGCTACTATGAGGACATCGGTTTTGTGACCCCGGCGCGGGGCGACAATGGCTATCGCAGCTTCAGCGAGAAGGATCAGCACAAACTGGTGTTTCTGGGCCGGGCGCGTGGGCTTGGGTTTTCGATTGAGGACTGCCGGACGTTGATGGCGCTCTATGAGGACCAAGGCCGGGCCAGCGCGGATGTGAAGCGTGTGGCACAAAAGAACCTGAGCGAGATTGACCGCAAGATTGCGGATTTGCAGGCCATGCGCGGGACGTTGAGCCATCTGGTGGCAAATTGCGCAGGTGACGGGCGGCCGGATTGTCCGATTTTGGAGGATTTGGGGCGGGCGTAACGCCCTGATGTGACAAATGGATTGCTCTGTGGCGGAGGCGTAGTAGCATTGCGCCATGGGACCCATTCATTACGCGCTTTTGTTATCGTTAGTTGCTGGTCTGGCGATCCCTTTGGGGGGCGTTCTGGCGCGGGTTGAGCATATTTCCAACCGCGCGGTTGAGGCGCGGTTTCTGAAATCCATCACAGCTTTTGGCGGCGGGGCGTTGCTCTCGGCGGTGGCCTTGGTGCTGGTACCGAAGGGCGCGGAGGTGCTGCCGGTGGTGCTGGCTGTTGGTTTGTTGGTGGCCGGGGGCGTGTGTTTTGCGCTGGTGGATGCGGCCTTGGCGAAGGCGGGCGGCAGCGGGGCGCTTGTGCTGGCGATGCTATTGGATTTCTTGCCGGAAGCCATGGCGCTGGGGGCGTTACTGGTGACTGAGGCAACGACGGCGAAGCTATTGTTGGCGATGATGTTTTTGCAGAACCTGCCGGAAGGTTTTGCGGCGTTTCGCGAGATTTGGTCGCAGGGGAAAATGCCAGCGGCCAAGGTGCTTTTGGTGTTTGTTGCGCTGGCCGGGTTGGGGCCGCTCTGTGCGCTGTTTGGTTTTGCGTTTCTGGCGGATGATCCGGAAACGCTGGGAGCGATCACGATTTTTGCCGCTGGTGGGATTCTGTATCTGGTGTTTCAGGACATCGCGCCGGAAGCGCATGAGAGCGGCGCCTATTCACCTGCGTTGGGAGCAGTGGCCGGGTTCGCCCTGGGGGTGGCGGGGGATATGGTGATTGGGTGAGGTGTGGTCGGATGTTTGTGTGGAGCGCTTTCCGGAAGCCTTACGCTTTCCTTTGCGACGGATTGGCAGTTTTAGTCTTCCGCCTGACGTCACGTATCTAATCCGCGCTTGAAGTGGTTCCAGAACGCAGGATCTATTGCGTCGCCAAGTTTAAAAGAAACAGAATTGGAACCATCGACGCTAAGCAAAAAAGAAAAATCAAAAAGATGCGACCGTACTCATAGGCAGCTTTAGGAAAGCCCGATTCGAACCCAACCAGCTTTTTTAGAAAATGGACAAAACTTGGCAAGTCGATGTTCCTGTAAAAAATCACACTGATAGAAGTTATTTGGCTGGATTCTATTTGCAGAGTGTTCTGTTTCTCAAGCAACAATTTTCAGAAACTTACCGGTTGCTCCGCGTGAGAATGCCAAGGCTGTGCTTTGGCAGCGCCCGAACCGTCCCCACGGGGCAGGCGTGGCGACAAGTCGATGACTATCATCAAAAAGGCCGCTCGTTACCGAGCGGCCTTTCGTTTGCTTAAGCGAGGTCCTTATAGGACACCTCTTTGGCATCTGCGCCTTCGCCCACCTTGTCACGGCGCACTAGAAGACGGTTGAGCGCGTGGATGTAAGCCTTGGCCGAGGCGACAACCGTGTCGGTGTTGGCGGACTGGCCAGTGGCGATCACGCCGTCTTCTTCCAGACGCACGGAGACGGTTGCCTGCGCGTCGGTACCCTCAGTGACGGCGCTCACCTGATAGAGTTGCAGGCGCGCGGCGTTGGGGTGGATTTCGCGGATGGCTTTGAAAGACGCATCCACTGGGCCATCGCCTTCGGCTGTGGCGGAGACGTCTTTGCCGTCCACTTCCATCTCGATGGTGCTTTCTGCCGGTCCGCCGGTGCCGCAGACCACTTTCATGGAAACCAGCTGCAAGCGGTCGTCTTCGTCTTCGCCGCTGTCCGCGCGCACAAGGGCGATGATGTCGTCGTCAAACACCTCTTTTTTGCGGTCGGCCAGCTCTTTGAAGCGCACAAAGATGTCTTTGAGCTGGTTGTCGCCAACCTCAAAGCCAAGCTGATCGAGCTTGTCGCGCAGCGCCGCACGGCCGGAGTGTTTGCCCAAGGGCAGCGAGGTGCCGGAGAGGCCCACGTCTTCGGGACGCATGATCTCGAAGTTCTCGCGGTTTTTCAGCATGCCGTCCTGGTGGATACCGCTTTCATGGGCAAAGGCGTTTTTGCCAACGATCGCTTTGTTGGGCTGCACCAGGAAGCCGGACACGGTGGAGACACGGCGGGAGATCGCCATGATCTTGGTGGTGTCGATGCCGGTGGTCCAGGGCATGATGTCGTGGCGGGTTTTCAACGCCATCACAACTTCTTCGAGCGCGGTGTTGCCGGCGCGTTCGCCCAGGCCGTTGATGGTGCATTCGATCTGACGCGCACCACCTGCGACGGCGGCCAGGGAGTTGGCGGTCGCCATGCCAAGGTCGTTGTGGCAGTGGGTGGCAAAGATCACCTCATCGGCGCCCGGCACGGTATCGATCAGGCGTTTGATCAGGTCGGCGCTTTCGGCCGGGGCGGTGTAGCCCACTGTGTCGGGGATGTTGATCGTGGAGGCGCCCGCCTTGATGGCGATCTCGATCACCCGGCAGAGGTAGTCCCACTCGGTACGGGTGGCATCCATCGGCGACCATTGCACGTTGTCACACAGGTTACGGGCGTGGGTCACGGTCTGATGGATCTTGTCGGCCATCTCATCCATGGTGAGGTTGGGAATGGCGCGGTGCAGCGGCGAGGTGCCAATGAAGGTGTGGATGCGGTTCTGTTTGGCGTGTTTCACCGCCTCCCAGCAACGGTCGATGTCGGCGAAGTTTGCACGCGCCAGACCACAGATACGGGAGTTCACGGAGTTTTTGGCGATCTCAGAGACCGCTGCAAAGTCACCTTCGGAGGCGATTGGAAAACCGGCTTCGATAATGTCCACGCCCATGTCATCGAGCATGCTGGCAATTTCCAGTTTCTCGTCATGGGTCATGGTGGCGCCGGGGGATTGCTCGCCGTCGCGCAGGGTGGTGTCAAAAATCAGGACTTGGTTGTCGGACATGGTTCTATTCCAGTTCAGATATGCGGTTTGAGGGCAGGCGGCGTGTCGCTGTCCCCTGAGTTGGGTTCGCCTGTGGGCTCGATCAGAAGCACTTTGACTTCTTTCTCAGCCCGAGGGCGGTGAATTTGACCTTTGGGTACCACGACCAGTTCGCCGGGGCCAAAAGTGACGGAGGGCGCATTGTCATAGTCCATGGTGACTTCGCCCTCTAGCACAAGAAAGAAGTCATCGGTGGTGGCATGCTGGTGAAAGGCGTATTCGCCCTGAAACTTCACCACCATGACGTCATTGTCATTGTAGCTGGCAACCACATGTGGGTCCCAGTGGCTTGAAAACTTGGACAGTTTTTCAGCAAGGTTGATTTTTTGCATAGAGCTTTCCTAGCGTCCTGTGAATGTCGATTAAGCGCTGTGGCTTGGGACAATCGGTGCGAAACAGTCTCCTCTGAGCACGCGCACCGACAGGGTCACGCTCAGAGGCGGACTAGGAGTAGATCAAAACCACGCGCAAAGGGCGCCGGAAGGCGCGCGTCTGTTGCGATATGGGCTCGAGTGATCATGGCGCAGATTTATACATGCCGTTGATCAAATGAAAAGAGCAAAAGTTTTGGATTTTTGCCGCGAGATTTGCCCCGTTGCAGCGGATCTGTGCACCCTAGGAAATGTTTGGAAAATGGATGTCGGGGAGTCAGGCAGCGGGTTACAGCAGCATTGCCAGAGAAGCTGTGGGAACAAAAGCCGCGCAAAGGGTGCGGCTTTTCAGTGTTTGAGGCGGCAAGTCAGCCGTCGTTTTGCGCTGGCGCAGCCTCTGACAGGGTGCCGTTGGCCCAGTTGCCTTTGCGCTCTTCACCGGAAGCGTAGGTCATCGTGCCTTCGCCTTGACGCTGACCGCCTTTGAAAGTGCCCTCATAAATATCGCCATTGGCGTAGGTCGCCACGCCAACCCCGTCGATCTCGCCGGTTTTCCATTCGCCGGCGTATTTGAAGCCGTCCGGCATGACAATTTCGCCTATGCCGTTGCGCTGGCCTAAAGAGAATTGACCGGTGTAAGTGGTGCCATCGGCGTAAGTGGCAACGCCCATGCCGTGGCGCTGGCCGTCCTGCCATTCGCCTTCGTAGCGGTAGCCGTCCGCGTAGGTCATCACGCCGCGACCGTGGTTTTTGGCGTTTTTGAAGTCGCCTTCGTAGACCAGACCATTGGCGTAGATTGCCTTGCCCACACCTTCGTTCACGCCCGCTTGCCAGTCACCTTCGTAAGTCGTGCCGTCGGTGTAAGTGATTTTGCCCTGACCATCCGCAAGCCCGTCGGAAAATTGCCCGATATAAATGGAGCCGTCTGCATAGGTGACCTGGCCGTTGCCTGCGATGTCACCGTTGACCCAAGTGCCGACATAGACGTAGCCATCACTGCCTTTGAAGGTGCCCTCGCCATGGCGTTGATCTGCCTGGAAGTCGCCCTCATAGGTGTCGCCATTGGCGTAGGTCACCATGCCTGTGCCTTGGCGTTGCCCTCCCACCAGTTGGCCGACGTAGACGTCGCCATTGGGTTGGGTGAGGGTGCCATCACCTTCGATCTGGCCAGCAGCCCACATGCCTTGGTAGATCAAGCCACCAGGCATGGTCAGGCGGCCTTGTCCGGCGCGTTCACCTGCTTTGATTTCGCCGTCATAGATGGTGCCGTCAGCATAGGTGATCTTGCCGAGGCCTTCTTTGATGCCATTGAGCCAGTCACCTTCGTAACGGTAGCCAGCCGGGCTGATCATCACACCCTTGCCGTGGTGGTTGGCGTTCTGGAAGTTGCCTTCGTAGCGCACGCCATTTGCGTAGGTGGCTACGCCGGTGCCTGTGATCTTGCCATCAGCCCAATCCCCTTCGTAGGTGCCACCATCGGTGAAGGTAATTTTGCCAAAGCCATGTGGTTTGCCTTTGGCAAAATTGCCAACGTAAACCGAGCCATTGGGGAAGCGCGCCATGCCGTCGCCAACAATCTCACCATCCACCCAAGCGCCTTCGTATTCGTAGCCGTTGGGCAGGCGGTAGATGCCGGTGCCGTGTTGCAGCCCGTTCTTGAAGGTACCCTCATAGACACCGCCATCGTCATATTGTTTGGTCAGAACCTGGCTGTCCTGTGCGAAGGCGGATGTGCCTGCCAACAGGATGGCTAAGGTAAGTGCCTGAGTTCTGCTCATAATTTCCAGTCCCACTGTTGCCCCATCGGAGCATCCCCATCACCTTGCGGTGTTTTGCGTGATTTTAGGGCAAGGGTGTGATTGGGGCAAACGGTTTTGCACCTTTGGCCTGTTTTGGCGGGATTGAGCGGTTCGGGGGCAGTGGTTTGCGCTTTTCCTTGGCGCTGTGTCTGCTACATCTTTGCGCAAGTAACGCGGTGCGGGAAGAAAATTGATGGCTGATACATTCCGTTTGACACTGGCGCAGGCCAATCCGGTGATGGGTGATCTGGCGGGCAACGCCAATAAGGTGCGTGAGGTCTGGGCTGAGGCCAAGGCGGCGCAGTCCGACATGGTGGCGTTCCCGGAAATGTTCATTGTTGGCTACAACGCGCAGGATTTGATCCTGAAGTCGGCGTTGCAGGCGGCAGCATTGGCAGAGATTGAACAACTGGCCGTCGATTGTGCTGAGGGGCCGGTTGTGGCCGTGGGTGGTCCGCTGGTGCAGGACGGCGCGTTGTACAACGCTTACTTCATCCTGAAGGGTGGGAAGATTGCCCATACGCAGCTAAAGCACCATTTGCCGAACTACACTGTGTTTGACGAGGAACGCCTGTTTGCCCATGGGCCGATGGGTGGTCCGTATGATGTGAACGGCGTGCGTGTTGGCAGCCCGATTTGTGAGGATGCCTGGTTTGAGGATGTGCCGGAGACCATGGAAGAAACCGGTGCGGAGATCCTCGTGGTGCCCAATGGCTCGCCTTACTACCGCGACAAGTTTGATCGCCGCATGAACCACATGGTTGCCCGGGTGATCGAGACCGAACTGCCGCTGGTGTATCTCAACATGGTGGGTGGTCAGGACGATCAGGTGTTTGATGGCGGCTCCTTTGTGCTGAACCCCGGTGGGCAGTTAGCGACGCAATTGCCGGTGTTTGACGAGGCGGTCGCGCATGTGGAGTTTGAGCGCACCGCTGCTGGCTGGCGGTGCAAAGACGGCCCAAAGGCGTTGCTGCCGGCGGGGGAAGAGCAGGATTATCGCGTTTGTGTTGAGGCGCTGCGCGACTACATGGGTAAGACCGGCTTTAAGAAAGTGTTGCTGGGTCTGTCTGGCGGCATTGATAGTGCTCTGGTGGCGACCATTGCGGTGGATGCGCTGGGCGCGGAGAATGTGCGCTGTGTGATGTTGCCGTCTGAGTACACGTCGCAGGAGTCTCTGGACGATGCCGAGGACATCGCGAAGCGGTTGGGTGTGCATTATGACTATGTGCCAATTGCCGAGGGGCGCGCAGCGATCACCAACACGCTGGCACCGCTGTTTGAGGGCACGGAGCCGGGGCTGACCGAAGAGAACATTCAGAGTCGTCTGCGCGGGCTGCTGCTGATGGCGCTGTCCAACAAATTTGGTGAGATGCTGCTGACCACGGGCAACAAATCCGAAGTCGCGGTGGGCTATGCCAC
The DNA here is from genome assembly GCF_900182745.1 of Shimia sagamensis. Lineage (GTDB taxonomy): Bacteria > Pseudomonadota > Alphaproteobacteria > Rhodobacterales > Rhodobacteraceae > Shimia > Shimia sagamensis. The sequence goes on from NZ_FXTY01000004.1 coordinate 298,872, forward strand.
GATTTATGGCGACATGGCGGGCGGGTACAATCCGATCAAGGATATGTACAAAACCCGCGTGTTTGAGACCTCGCGCTGGCGCAACAATGTGCATCGGGATTGGATGAGCGGGCCTGAGGGCGAGGTCATTCCGGTGAACATCATCGACAAGCCGCCTTCCGCCGAGCTGCGCCCCGATCAGAAGGATGAGGACAGCCTGCCGCCGTATGACGTGCTGGATGCGATCCTGTTCATGCTGGTGGATGAGGACAAATCCGTCGCGGATTGTGTTGCCGCTGGCTATGACCGGGAGACGGTCAAACGCGTGGAGCATCTGGTCTATATCAGCGAGTACAAACGCTTCCAGTCCGCGCCCGGTGCGCGGTTGAGCAAGAAGGCGTTTTGGCTGGACCGGCGCTATCCGATTGTAAACCGGTTCCGCGATCCGAGCTGAGCGACAGAACTAACGTAGATTTATCAGAGGCTAGACCATGATTGAGCGCAAACACACGGGCACGCGGATGTCCAAAATCGTCATCCACAATCAGGTGGCCTACCTGTGCGGACAAGTTGGCGCGGGTGACACGGTTGCGGAGCAGACACGCGATTGCCTGTCTCGCGTGGATGCATTGCTGGAAGAGGCGGGGTCGGATCGTGAACATATCTTGCAGGCCATCGTGTGGCTGTCTGATATGGCGGATTTTGCCGAGATGAATGCGGTTTGGGATGACTGGGTGCCGGAAGGCCATGCACCTGCACGGGCCTGCGGCGAAGCCAAACTGGCGCGGGATGTGCTGAAAGTTGAGGTGATTGTTACGGCTGCTGTGAAGGGCGATTGAGGAGTCGGCTTTGGAGGTAGGGCTTCAAAAATCGCCCTCTCCCTGTCCAACAGCGAAAGGCCGGATTGAGGCCATTGTGACGGATGATCCGGCCATTGCGAATGTCGATCAACCGAATGGATCTGCCGTTAGGCCAACTCCTGTGTCTTCTCGTTTATCAAACAGTCCATAGTAGCAGTCTGACCCCACAACTCTGTCATTGTTCCAGACGGTTGATAGAGTTACTTCGCAGAATTTTCCCTCTACTTGCGCCCTATAAAAGCGTCTCATGTAGTCTCTGGGGTAGACTTCTTCAAATTCGCTAGCTGGTGAAATTATCGCAATGCATTCGTTGAGTTGGGATTTCAAATTGTCATTACTGTTAAGAAGATTCAGAGGGTTTCTGGACGGAGTACACCATCTTGCAGGCCCCTCGATTGATTGAATCATCGAAGCCATCTTCTCAATTCTGTTATGCGCGGATTTCGGCCAAGAGAAACGATCGCTAGACTTAAACTCAAAGACAAAGAGAACGCTAATCAAAAGCACCGCAAGGCCCACAAGCGACGGTTTCAATTTCATGGCTCCACTCCCCGAACTCAGATCGTGGGTTTTTTATGGGCGAAAGCGACACAAGTAAATGTCAGGTTGGAGCCGACAGATACCGTCGCGGCTGAGCCGACCAACGCCAGCAAGTCCGCAAAGCCGACATCTGTTCTCAAAACGCCATTTTATCGTGACCCAAAAATTTCGGCGCGTCCCTATTTTGGAACGCGCCGTTTTCTTTTAAGCGACTTAGCCGCGCGCTTTGATGACCTGCAGCAGCGGCATCAGAGAAGCCATGTCCGGGCCGTTTTTCTGACCTGTGAGGGCTTTGCGCAGGGGCATAAACAGACCGCGGCCTTTGCGGCCGGTGGCCTCTTTCACGGCGGTGGTCCAGGTGGACCATGTGTCGTCGTCAAAAGGGGCTTCGGGCAGGAGCTTCATGGCTTCGGCGATGAACTCTTTGTCCTCGTCGTCGATCTCTGGCTCTGCGCCATTGGTGTAGAGGTCCCACCATTTGCCCAGATCGTTGAGCGTGGTGATGTTGTCGCGGGTCACGTTCCAGAACCGCTCGGCTTTATCGGCAGGCACACCCACGGCGGCGATGGCGTCTGCCACCTCTTCCAGTGGCTTTTCGTGCAGCACTTTGGCGGTAAGCGGGTAGAGGTCTTGCACGTCAAACTTGGTGGGTGCTGCGCCAAATTTGGTGATGTCAAAACCGTCCGCGATCTCTTCGAGGTTGGCGCGCAGCTCCATTGGGTCGGAGCTGCCCAGACGGGCCATCAGGCTCAGGAGGGCCATCGGCTGCACGCCCGCTTCGCGCAGGTCACGCAAGGCCAGGGTGCCGAGGCGTTTGGAGAGCGCTTCGCCCTGTGGGCCGGTCAGCAGGGAGTGGTGCGCGAAGTTTGGCACCGCGCCGCCCAGAGCTTCGATGATCTGGATTTGCGTGGCGGTGTTAGTGACGTGGTCAGAACCGCGCACAACGTCGGTGATGCCGTAGTCGATGTCGTCACACACCGAAGCCAGCGTGTAGAGGAACTGGCCGTCGGCGCGGATCAAGACCGGATCGGACACAGAGGCAGCGTCAATTGAGCGGTTGCCCAAGATGCCGTCGGTCCATTCGATACGTTCGTGATCGAGCTTGAAACGCCAGTGGCCGTTGCCGCGCTCTTCGCGCAGTTTGGCTTTTTCGTCGTCCGACAGGTTCAGCGCCGCGCGGTCATAGACCGGTGGTTTGCCCATGTTGAGCTGCTTCTTACGCTTCAGATCAAGCTCGACTGGCGTTTCAAAACACTCGTAGAACCGGCCCATGTCGCGCAGTTTTTGCGCGGCGTCTTCATAACGGTCCAGACGGGAGGACTGGGTTTCGATGCGGTCCCAAGTCAGGCCAAGCCATTCGAGATCCTGTTGAATGGCGTCGACATATTCCTGTTTGCTGCGCTCTGGATCGGTGTCGTCAATGCGCAGCACAAAGGTGCCGCCAGCTTTGCGAGCGATCAGATGGTTCATCAGCGCGGTGCGCAGGTTGCCGACGTGGATGTAGCCAGTGGGCGAAGGGGCAAAACGGGTGGTCGTCATGGGAATCTCCTGTTGCGTGTTCCCATTCCACACCTTGGGTGATTTGTCCAGAAAAGCGGCAGTTAGCCTGCGTGAACCGGCCATTTGGCGTTCAGATCGGCAAGGCCGGTTTGGATCAACTCCTCGAGCACGGTGAGGTCGATGTCATCCAGCTTGTTGATGTAGAGACAAGATTTCCCAAGTTTGTGTTTGCCAACGCGGGCGAGGATGGCGCTGTAGTCCTGATAGCCGGGCATGATGTAGAGCACGAGGTTGGCTTTGCGGGGGCTGAAACCTGTGGCGAGGAAGTCTCCTTCGCGGCCGCTGTTGTAGCGGTAGTGGTATTGGCCAAAGCCAATGATCGACGGGCCCCACATGACAGGAGGATAGCCGGAGACGCGTTGAAAAAGATCGAGTAAGGCCAACGCGTCAGATTGGCGGCGGGCGGGCTTCACTGTTTGCAGGAAATCCTGCGGGGAGACGTCTGAGGGGGCGGTTTTGTTGGTGCTCATGTGGGGTTCCAGAAGAAGGGGCCAAGATCTGCGTGACGAACTGATGCAGAATGTAAGCCTTACATATTAGATATCGATTGTCCTTTCGGCGTTGCCTGGAACTGACGGCGGCGCGATGAGGTGGGTCTAAGAACGACTTTGTTGTTGACCTGTTCCGCGGAGAGATGTGTCCGTTAGAGGTAGAGCGCAGAGGCAACGAGGAAGAAGATCAGCACGCCAAACACGTCATTTGTGGTGGTGATGAAGATACCGGTTGCGACGGCAGGATCGAGTCGTAAAGATTTTAAAACAAACGGAATAACCGCACCAATTGTGCCTGCGATGGTGGTTACAAGGGTGAGGGCGCAGAGTGCTGTCAGGGCCAGATAGACTGGCGCGTGCAGCGGGATAAATTGGCTGACCAACAGGACCATAAGCGCGGTGATGCTGCCGATGGAGAGTCCGTTGAGCATGGCACCAGAAAGCTCGCGCAAGATGCGTCCGCCAAAGTCTCCGCGCCAGTTCACACCGGAGGTGAGGGACTGTACGGAGACCGTGGAGGCCTGAATACCGGCATTGCCGGCGGTGGCCATGACCACGGGAATAAAGCTGGCGAGCACGGCGGCTTGCGCCAATGCATCTTCAAAGGAACCAATCACGCCAGCGGCAAAGCCCGCGCCTCCAAGGCCGCCGAGCAGCCAAGGCAGGCGGCGGCGCAGGATGGTGAACGGGCTGTCAAACTGCGTGGTGGCGGGGGAGACGGAACCCATGCGCAGCATGTCTTCTTCTGCCTCTTCGCGGACAATTTCGCCGAGTTCACGCGGGGAGAGGCCACCAACCAGTTTGTCGGTGCTGTCGATCACTCCAATCGCGTGCAGGTTTTTGGCGCGGGCCATGGACAACACGTCTTCGCGGTCCCAGTCGGCGCTAACCAAGAGCAGTTCCGGGTGCAGGATGTCACTCAGGATCACCTCGTCGGAGGCGGCAAGCACTTCGCGGAAACGTAAGAAGCCAAGCGGTTTGCGGGCGGTGTCCACGACAAACATCATGTCAATTTTGCCAAGGTTTTGGCTGCGGGCGCGGATGTCTTGGGTCAGTTGTGCAACTGTCCAGTCTGCAGGAGCCATCAAGACGCCAAGGCGCATGACAGTGGCGGCGCTGTCGTCACGGGCTTGCAGCACAGCGGCGATTGTCTCGGCCTCAGGGTGGGCAGAAACCAGTTGTGCGGCAAAGCTGCGGGGCAGCTCGAGAAGCGTGTCGACGGCCTCATCCACGTCCATCATGGCGATGATGTTGGAGAAAGTGGTGAGCGCTGTTTCCGAGAACAGAACCGAACGCAAATCTGGGTCAAGTTCGGCCATGACCTTGAGGCCAAGAGCATCTGGGATCCAGTCAAACATCACGCGGGCGCGGGCAGGGCGCAAGTGGGTGAGCGCGGCCATTGTGTCAGCTGCGGGCCAGCCCTGGAGGGCCTCAAGCAGCGCCGCTTTGTCGTTAGCCGCAATCCAGTGATCGAGCTGCTTTAAAAGCCTGCGGTTGGCCTGTTTGCCGTCCTCTGCGTGGTCGTCGTGCCAGTTCAAAGAGGGCATTGGGGCGGACCTTTAGCTAATGAATTTTGCGCCCAAAGCGGCGAGGTGTTGATCCACGAGCGCCGTTTCCGCTTTGCTGAGCACGCGGTGGCGTGGGTATTGCGGATTCGCACGGTCATGCAGGATTGGAGCATCCCAACCTGTTGTAGTGGCGAAGAAATCCGCCACGCCTTGTTCGCCGAATTGTTGCAAATACCCTTGCACAACGACGTCCAGATAGCTGAGCAAGATCGGAAGGCGTGTGTCGGCGGATACACCAATGTCATGACGTGTGGTGTAAACCGCAATCTCGATGGGATCGATGACTGGGTGGGTGACGTTGGCTGTGCTGAGCACGCGGGTATACGCAAATTCGCGGGCATCCAATGCGCCCCAATCATCGCCGGGAACATGGGCTATGAGGCCGTCAATAGCGCAAGACTTGTCTGGTGCCGCTGTTAAGAAGGCGATGGGGCGCAAACTGGTATGACACCATTCGCGCCGCCAGCCGTTTAGGCGGGCCGGGTACGCATTCTCATAAGAATGCGTGCTGTGGTTTACGAGGCTGCCATAGCCAAAGAAATATGAGGCGGTCATGCCTCCTCCCTACACGGGTGTTGATCCATGTCAATGCTATGCGCGGCCTGCTCTGGCACAACCTCGCCACCCATCTGACCGTTGGGACGGACTGAGAGGAAGACCATGCGGATTACCAAACGGACGAATATCGCCATACGTGTGCTAATGTTTTGCACAGCGCATCGTGGCCGCTTGGTGACCAAGCATGAGATTGCCGGGGTGTGTAATGCGTCAGAAAACCATCTGGCGCAGGTTATTCACCAGCTGGCGCTAATGGGTGTGTTGAGCACGCAGCGCGGACGCAACGGTGGGTTGGAGTTAGCGCGCGAGCCGAAAGACATTGAAATTGGCGAGATTTTTCGCGCCATGGAAGCATCGGTGCCGTTGGCGGAGTGTTTTGCCGATGTGGACAATTCCTGCCCTCTGGTGGAAGCCTGTCGTCTGAAAGTTGCGTTGCAGGAGGCCGCGGAGGCGTTTTATGCACGGTTGGATAGGGTGACACTGGACTCACTGGTCTGTGACAACACGGCGTTGTTGGGTATTCTGGCACCTGAGCCCTGTGGGGCGGCCGTTGGCTGAAGCTTATACAAAGCCGGATTAGTGACGGAAGTCGATGCCTGCGAGAACAAACCCAGCTGCGATCACTACCGCCCAGAAAGCTATTGCGACATAGGCCATCCAACGTCCCTTAAATCGAGAGGGCCATCGCAGTGCGCCAACAAACAACGTTGCAAGAAGCGCCGCTGCCAGAATGACCAGGGTTCGTTCGAGGTCTGCCCCAGAAGGCAGGAATGTGAGATCCGGCAGGTTGAAGCCCAGATCGTAGCGTAATTCCCAAAGAGCCAGGCATGCCAAAAGAGTTGTCAGCAGAACCACTATTGGTCCCTCAGCTTTCCGCCCTCGCCAAAGCTGAACGCCGGCCCCAAAGGACAAAAGACCGCCGATAAAAGGGCCAACAAAGAGTATTAGGGCAAGTGCAAGCATCGGTTGTGTTCCAATTGTGGTGGCATCTTCCTAAAGGGAGGAGCAGCGGAAGCCAAGGCAGCTGCTCTATTGGAGCTTTCTGGGAAAACGGTCTGGTCATAAGTTTGGCTGAAGATGCGCAGCAGCCCTATGTTGGCATTGCAGATCAACTTGGCCCTGTGTTGTTTGCCATTGGTTCCTCGGGGGCGAATTACAGCGTGATAAGCAACTCTTATCGCGCAATAACCCGGTGCAACATAGAGGCTTGTCAGAGTTTGTTCTGCATACTACGGTGCACACCAAGGTGAATCGGGAGAACTGGACGATCCAGTGCCGAAGGAGCAACCGCCCCGGAAACTCTCAGGCCACAGGGACCGACCACCTTAGGAAACACACTCTGGAGAGTGGTGTTCGTCAGGACACCCGCCGAAGGGATAACGATCTCAGGCAATCGGACAGAGGGGGCATCGCACGCGCGGACGAACTGCGCGAAAATGGGATGCCGGATGTGACCTCCAGAACATGGACACGCCCGGAAGGAGAAGGGCGAAGTCTATGGGAGAGTTGAAGCGCACACCGCTTTATGATCTGCATATTGAGCTTGGCGCCAAAATGGTTGGTTTTGCGGGCTATGATATGCCTGTGCAATACCCGCTTGGCGTTATGAAAGAACACCTGCACTGTCGTGCGGCAGCTGGTTTGTTTGACGTCAGTCACATGGGGCAAGTTGCCTTGCGCGCCGAAAGCTATGAGGCGGCCGCCAAGGCGTTTGAAGCGCTGGTGCCGCAGGATGTGGTTGGGCTTGGCGCCGGGCGCCAACGCTATGGTTTTTTCACCAATGACGCAGGCGGGATCGAAGACGATCTGATGTTTGCCAACCGTGGCGATCATCTGTTTGTGGTTGTGAATGCGGCCTGCAAGGAAGCTGACATTGCGCGCATGGTTGCGGCATTGACGCCAGATGTGACGGTGGAAGAAATCACCGGTCGCGCACTGGTGGCTTTGCAGGGGCCAGCGGCGGAGACTGCCTTGGCACGGTTGAACCCAGCTGTTGTCGATATGGCGTTTATGGATTTCACCGAGGTTGAGCTGGATGGCGTGACCTGTTGGGTCAGCCGCTCTGGTTACACCGGTGAAGATGGCTATGAAATCTCCATTCCGGAAGCGGATGCCGCTGGCATTTGCCGCAAGCTGCTGGAGATGGATGAGGTTGAAGGCATTGGCCTTGGTGCGCGCGACAGCCTGCGCCTTGAGGGTGGCCTGTGCCTGTATGGCAATGACATCGGCACCGATACGTCCCCGATTGAAGCGGCCCTGACCTGGGCAATCCAGAAAGTGCGCCGTGCAGATGGCGACCGCGCAGGTGGGTTCCCAGGTGCCGATCGTATCTTTGGCGATCTGGCAGAAGGCGTGGCGCGCAAGCGTGTGGGTTTGGCCCCACAAGGCCGCGCACCGATGCGAGCCGGCACACAGTTGTTTGCGGCGGCTGAAGGTGGTGAGCCAATTGGCGAAGTAACCTCGGGTGGCTTTGGTCCGACCTATGAAGGTCCGGTGGCTATGGGATATGTTGGCACGGCACAAGCCGTTGTCGGAACAGAGATTTTTGGTGAGGTTCGGGGCAAGCGCATGCCCGTGACAGTGGCAAAGATGCCGCTGGTACCCGCCAATTTCAAACGTTGAGCAACAGGAGAGCAAACAATGAAATTTACCGAAGAGCACGAATGGCTGCGGGTTGAAGGCGATTTGGTGGTGGTAGGCATCACAGATCACGCCAGCGAGCAATTGGGCGACGTTGTGTTTATCGAGCTGCCGGAAGCGGGCACCGAGGTCACAAAAGACGAAGAAGTCTGCGTGATTGAATCTGTGAAGGCGGCGTCTGACGTTCTGGCACCATTGGACGGCGAGATTGTTGAAGTGAACGCGCCATTGGTCGATGAACCGGGCAAGGTCAACGATGATCCTATGGAGGGCGCATGGTTCTTTAAGATCAAGCCATCTGATTTATCCCAGATGGACGACTACATGGATGAAACCGCCTATAAAGACTTCATTGGGTAAGCGCAGCTGCGCGAGCGGGCTCTACAGGGGTCCGCTCCCCCTATGATCTTCAAAAACATGATAGGATCAGCTTTCCTGGCTGGACCGCAATCTGACTTTTTCTTCGCCGCACCTGTTGCCGCGGATTGTTGAGGAGATGAAGATGACCTTCAAACCCACCGACTATCTTCCCTATGATTTTGCCAACCGCCGTCACATCGGCCCGTCTCCCGATGAGATGGGTAAGATGCTTGAGGTGATTGGCGCTGACAGCCTTGACGCTTTGGTCGAGGACACCATGCCTGAAAGCATCCGTCAGAAAGCGCCGCTGGAATTTGGCCGTCCGATGTCTGAGCGCGAAGTGCTGCGCCACATGCGGGAAGTTGCTGAAAAGAATGACGTGCTAACCAGCCTTATCGGGCAGGGGTATTATGGCACCGTGACGCCGCCAGCGATCCAGCGTAACATTCTGGAAAACCCGGCTTGGTACACAGCCTATACGCCGTATCAGCCAGAGATTTCGCAGGGCCGTCTTGAGGCGCTGTTGAACTACCAGACCATGGTCAGCGATCTGACGGGTTTGGAGGTGGCAAACGCCTCTCTGTTGGATGAATCCACGGCCTGTGCCGAAGCCATGACCATGGCGCAGCGTGTGTCCAAGACCAAAGTCAAAGCCTTCTTTGTGGATGAAAACTGTCACCCACAGAACATTGGCGTGATGCAAACCCGCGCGGCGCCGCTGGGCATTGAAGTGATTGTCGGAAATCCGGATGATCTTGAGGCCGACAAAGTCTTTGGCGCGATCTTCCAATACCCTGGCACCCATGGTCATGTGCGCGATTTTACCGCTGAGATTGAAGCGCTTCACGCCAACAAAGCGATTGGTGTTGTGGTGGCAGATCCGCTGGCACTGACCTTACTAAAAGAGCCAGGTGCGATGGGCGCGGACATTGCCGTGGGCAGCACCCAGCGCTTTGGTGTGCCTGTTGGCTACGGTGGTCCTCACGCGGCCTATATGAGCTGTAAAGACGCTTACAAGCGGTCTATGCCGGGCCGGATCATTGGTGTGTCAATTGATGCGCAGGGCAACCGCGCTTACCGTCTGTCTCTGCAGACCCGCGAGCAGCACATCCGTCGTGAAAAAGCCAACTCCAACGTCTGTACTGCGCAGGCGCTGCTGGCGGTAATGGCGTCTATGTACGCTGTTTTCCACGGGCCAGAAGGGTTGCAAGCCATTGCGCAGCGCATTCACCGCAAGACCGCACGTTTGGCCAAAGGTCTTGAAGATGCAGGCTTCACTGTGGAGCCGGGCGTGTTCTTTGACACCATCACTGTGGATGTTGGTCTGTTGCAGCGTGGTGTGCTGCAGCACGCGGTTCAGGAAGGCATCAACCTGCGCAAGGTTGGCAAGACCAAGGTTGGCATTTCGCTGGATGAAACAGCACGTTCGCAGACCATCGAAGCGGTCTGGCGTGCCTTTGGCATTGTGCAAGAAGACGAGGACTATACCCCGGAGTACCGCCTGCCGGAGAAACTGCTGCGTGAGACCAGCTATCTAGACCACCCGATTTTCCACATGAACCGGGCGGAAACCGAGATGATGCGCTATATGCGTCGTCTGGCGGATCGCGATTTGGCGCTCGACCGTGCGATGATCCCACTAGGTTCCTGTACCATGAAGCTGAACGCCGCCGTGGAAATGATGCCGGTAAGCTGGGAAGAGTTTTCCAACATGCATCCGTTCGCGCCAAAAGATCAGGTTGCAGGCTATACGCATATGATCGACGACCTGAGCGACAAACTGTGCCAGATCACCGGATATGATGCGATTTCGATGCAATCCAACTCTGGCGCGCAAGGTGAATATGCCGGTCTGTTGACCATCGCGGCTTATCATCGCTCGCAAGGCGAAGGCCATCGCAATGTGTGTCTGATCCCGATGAGTGCGCATGGCACCAACCCGGCGTCTGCGCAGATGGTGGGCTGGAAAGTGGTTGCTGTGAAAACCGCGGAGAACGGCGATATTGACGTGGAGGACTTCCGCGCCAAAGCTGAGAAGCACGCCGAAAACCTCGCAGCTTGTATGATCACCTATCCTTCCACGCATGGTGTGTTTGAGGATACGGTGCACGAAATCTGTGGCATCACCCACGAGTTCGGGGGGCAGGTCTATATTGATGGTGCCAACCTGAACGCGATGGTGGGCCTGTCCCGTCCGGGCGATCTTGGCGGAGACGTGAGCCACCTGAACTTGCACAAGACCTTCTGCATTCCACATGGCGGCGGTGGTCCCGGCATGGGCCCCATTGGTGTGAAAGCGCATCTGACGCAGCACCTTCCGGGCCATCCGGAAACCGGTGGACAGGAAGGGCCAGTCTCAGCTGCGCCGTTTGGCTCGCCGTCAATCCTGCCAATCAGCTGGGCCTATGTGTTGCTGATGGGAGGCGAAGGTCTGACACAAGCAACCCGTGTAGCGATCCTGAATGGCAACTATATAGCCAAGCGGCTCGAAGGGGCTTTTGATATCTTGTACAAAGGCCCAACCGGTCGTGTGGCTCATGAGTGCATCATCGACACGCGTCCGTTTGCCGACAGCGCCGGTGTGACCGTGGATGACATTGCCAAGCGTTTGGTGGACAGCGGTTTCCATGCGCCAACCATGAGCTGGCCTGTGGCCGGCACCTTGATGGTGGAGCCAACCGAGTCTGAGAACAAGGCGGAGTTAGATCGCTTCTGTGATGCGATGCTTTCCATTCGTGAGGAAATTCGCGACATCGAGGAAGGCCGGATTGATGCGGAGAACAACCCGCTGAAACACGCTCCGCACACGATGGAAGACCTCGTGAAAGATTGGGATCGTCCCTACACCCGCGAGCAGGGTTGCTTCCCTCCCGGTGCGTTCCGTGTGGACAAGTATTGGCCACCAGTGAACCGTGTAGACAACGCGTGGGGCGATCGCAACTTGGTCTGCATCTGTCCGCCAATGGATGACTACGCCGACGCGGCGGAGTAAAATCTGCCGGATTGGGTGAGGGGGCCAGCCCCCTCGTTTGCCAAGGCAAGCTCACCTCCGGGGTATTTGAAGAATGAGAAAGCCGGGTTTGTCGCCCGGCTTTTTCTGTTTTGGCTTAATCGCGGGCGCGCAGGATTTGTGCGGGGCGATTGGCGAGCGAGGGCAGGGCAAACATCATGCCGGCCAACAGATTGGCCAAAATGCCTGCGGACAAGATCAACAGGGCATTGGGCCAGATCACATAGAAATCGCTTTCCATCACAAAGGTCATCACGGCCCAGCCGCCGGTGAGGCCAACGGCCAGTGCCACGGTGCCTGCGGCGGCCCCAAGCAGGGCCGCGCGCCATGCAAAGCTGCGCAGCACATGCGCGCGGGTGGCGCCGAGGGTCTTGAGGATGGCAGCCTCATAGGTGCGGGCGGCTTGGCCCGCTGCAGCGGCGCCAAAGATCACCAAGAGGCCGGTGAGCAGAATGGTTGAGGCACCGTAGGTGGTGGCATTGGCCAGTTGCGCAACAAGGCTTGAGACTTGCTCTGCGGCGTCCCGTACGTGGATGGCGGTCACGTTGGGGTATTGCTCGGACACGTCTTTGAGCAAGGTGGCTTCGCTGTCCGCATCTGCATAGACCGTGGCGATGAAGCTGTGTGGCGCGCCAGCCAGCGCGGCTTCGTTCATCATAATCACAAAGCCCATGCCCGCGGAGGAGAAATCCACCTCGCGGAAGCTGGTGACAGTGCCGGTGATGTCGCGGCCCAGAATATTGATGGTCAGACTGTCGCCGAGATTGAGGCCCATCTCAAGGGCTTCCTCTTCGGCAAAGCTGATCTGAGGTTTGCCTGTATGGTCCGGATCCCACCATGTGCCAGCGGTCAGCTTGGTGTCCTCTGGCATGGCACCGGCGTAGGTCACGCCGCGGTCGCCGCGAATGACCCAATGGTCGCCTGCAACCTCTTTGGCGGGTTGGTCATTGATGCGGGTGACCACGCCGCGCAGCATGGGGGCGGTTTCGACGTTGTGGATGGTGGGTGTGGCGTCCCAATCGGCTTGTAGTTCCGGCATTTGGTCGCGCTGGATGTCCACAAAGAAAAACGACGGGGCCACGTCTGGCAGATCGCGGGCAATGGCGTTGCGCAGGTTGCCGTCGACTTGACCGACAGTGGCAAGCACGCTGAGACCAAGGCCAAGGGAGAGCACCACAGGTGTGGTGGCGTCACCGGCGCGGCCAAGGGATTGCATGGCCCAACGGAGTTCAGGGCGCAGCCGCATGCGGGTGGCGAGGCGGCGCAGAAGTGCGCGCAGGCCGGTGGCGGCAAAGGTAAGCGCGATCATGGCGATTATCACGCCGCCAGCAAACCAGAGCGTCAGTCGGGGGGAGCCAGAAAGCCAACTGGCAAGACCCAAAAGGAGCGCGATCAGCAGACCGACCACAAAGATGTAGCGCGCGGCGGGCAAATGGCGGTTTTCCCCCAGTTGGTCGCGGAAGAGAGCACTTGGGCGGACGTTTTCGACGCGGGCTAGGGGCCAAAGGGTAAAAATTGCAGCAGCGAGGGCGCCATAGAGGGCGGCCTCGATCAGGGGGATCGGATAGAGACTGAAGTTCGCGGGGAACGGCAAGACCGACTCGATCAGCGGGCCCAACAGGATCGAGAGGAGCGCGCCTAGGGCAAGACCAAGAGCGATACCAACAAGAGAAACAAAGCCGATTTGCAGGAAGTAGCTGAGGAAGATCACACGGCGCTCAGCGCCAAGGCTGCGCAGTGTGGCGATGGTCTCGGTTTTACGCGACAGGTAAGCGCGGATGGCGGTGGAGATGCCCACGCCGCCCACGGCAAGCCCTGCGAGCCCGACGAGGATCAGGAAAGCACCAAAGCGTTCCACAAAACGGGTGATGCCTGGGGCACCGTTGCGGCTGTCGCGCCAGCGTAGGCCGGTGCTTTCGAATTTGGCGCGTGCGTCGGCCTCTAGGGTGGCTAGGTTCGGGTTTGGTGGCAGGTCTAGGCGGTAGTGGCTGGTGAAGAGCGTGCCGGCGGCGAGCAGGCCGCTGTTGGCGAGGTCTTCGGTGCGGACAAAGGCGCGGGGGGCGAAGTTGAAGCCGCCAGCGGTGTCAGGTTCGCGATCCAAGCGCGCGGTGAGGATGAATTCTTGGGTGCCGAGTTGGAAGGTGTCGCCGATGTCGAGAGACAAGCGGTCTGCGAGGAGGCCATGCAGGACTGCGCCGGGGAGGGTGTCTGAGCCAGCCAGCGCGTCTTGCCATGGGATGTCCGGTGAGATGTCGACGGTGCCAACAAGCGGATAAGCATCATCGACGGATTTGACCTGTGCGAGCGCGCGTTCGGTATCGTCAGCGCGTGGAACCACCACCATGGAGCGGAAGTCGATGATTTCGGACGTGGCTTCCGCGTTTTCTACTATCCACGCCAGCTCTTCGTCGGTGGCGCGGCGGTAGGTGAAGCTCATTTCGGCGTCACCGCCCAGAAGCGTCGCACCTTCGGCAGCGAGGCCGGTTTTAATGGCGCTGCGGACGGAGCCAATGGCGGCAATGGTGGCTACGCCCAGGATCAGGCAGGCGAGGAAGACGGCAAAACCGCGCAGACCTCCGCGGATCTCACGGCGGGCGATGCGCGTTGCGGCGGCGAGGCTCATGCAGTGGCCTCGACCGCGGTCAAAGCTGCGTCAATACGGCCGTCACGCAGACGCACAATGCGTTCACAGCGTTCTGCAAGCGTATTGGAATGGGTGACCAGAACCAGCGTGGTGTCGCGCTTGGCGTGCAGATCAAACAGCAGGTCCATGATGGTCTTGCCCGTGGATTGGTCTAGATTGCCGGTGGGTTCATCAGCCAGCAGGAGACGTGGCGAGGGTGCGCAGGCCCGGGCCAATGCCACGCGCTGTTGTTCGCCACCTGACATTTGCGATGGGTAGTGATCAGCCCGGTGGGCGAGGCCGACGGCTTCGAGTTCCGCTTTGGCTCGGTCAAGCGCATCTTTGCGGCCTGCCAGTTCCAGCGGGGTGGCGACATTTTCCAGCGCTGTCATAGTCGGGATTAGGTGGAAATTTTGGAAGACCACTCCCATGTTTTCACGGCGAAATCGTGCCAGAGCGTCTTCATCCATTGCAGACAGATCATAGCCGAGTGCAGTGATGGTTCCAGAAGTGGCGCGTTCCAGGCCGCCCATCAGCATCAGTAGCGAGGACTTTCCGGAGCCAGAGGGGCCAACAAGCGCCAAAGTCTCTCCCGCCTGCACGTCCAACGAGATGCCATGCAAGATTTCTATGCGTCCGGCATTGCTATCCAGCGCCAAAACCGCATCTTTAAGGGAGAGAATGGATGACATGAAAGAGGCCGCCTGTTGATGAATGTTTCCACCCTATATGGGGCGTCCAAGCGCGTGGGCAAGGCGCTGACCTTCGGCATTTTAGTTGTTCCGGTAACGGCTTGGCAGGTTTTTGCGGAGCCAGTGGTGATTGCGGCGCTGGGGGACAGTCTCACGCATGGCTATGGTGTGCCACAGGGAGAGGGTTTTGTGCCGCAGCTTGAAAGCTGGCTTCGGGCGCAGGGGCTGGACGTGATTGTGCAGAACGCGGGGGTGTCTGGGGACACCACGCAGGGGGGCTTGTCACGGGTTGGCTGGACCTTGGGGCCGGAAGTGGACGCAATGATTGTGTCGCTGGGGGGCAATGACGCTTTGCGTGGGATTGATCCTGCGGTGAGTAAGGGCAACTTGGCAGGGATTATTGAGGCCGGTCAGATGGCGAATGTGGATGTGCTGCTGATAGGTGTCCAAGCACCGATGAATTTTGGCGCGGACTATAAGCAAGCGTTTGATGGGATGTATGGCGCGTTGGCGGCGCAGTATGATGTGGCGCTGGCGCCGGATTTCTTTGAGGCCATTCGGGATTTGCCAGCTGACGAGTTGCGTGCGCTGATGCAGGCGGATGGCATTCATCCAAATGTGCAGGGTGTGGCGCGGATTGTGCCGGTTCTTGGCTCACATGTGCAAAGCTTGGCGGAGAGTGCCGCAAAGGAGTGATTTATGCCGGGGCGGCTGTTTTTGGAAACCCCTGTGACGGAAATCGGCCAGTGGGCTGGCCGTGAGACTGTTGGGGTTTCTGATGAACCGCTACGCCGGAACATTGCTCCGGGACAGGAGATTGTGTGCCTGACTGCGGATGGCTTCACGCGTATGCGCTGGGGCATCATTCCGGTTGGTCGTGTGAACGCCCGGGGGCGGCCGGTGATGGAGACCATTGTCAATGCGCGGTCCGAGACAGTGTTCGACAAGTCCGCGTTTGATGGCGTTGGGCGGGCTGTGGTGATTGTAGATGGGTGGTATGAGTGGACCGGTGAGAAGCGCAAGAAGACAGCTTGGCGGATAACGGGCGCGGAGCCACTGGTGTTTTCGGCGATCACGGATCTGTGGATTGCGCCCGGAGGGCGGGAAGTCTACCAAGTTGCGACGGTGACTTGTGAGCCCAATGGCGACGTGAAGCCAATCCATCATCGGATGGGGGTTCTGCTTGAGAAAGACGCGATTGATTTATGGCTCACTGGCACGCCGGAAGAGGTTGCGCCATTAATGGTGCCTTGGCCAAACGGGCGGCTGTCTATCGAAGAGGCCGCGGATGTGGATTGGGACGGCGCTTAGGCGGCGAGATCAATCCAAACGGGGACGTGATCCGATGGTTTAGAGCGTCCGCGCTCTTCCTTGTCGATCTGACAGTCTTGTAGAAGGTCTGCGCATTGCGGGCTGAGCAGGAAGTGGTCGATGCGGATGCCGTTGTTACGATTCCAGGCGCCGGCTTGATAGTCCCAGAAGGAATACATACCAGGCATTTGATTGCGGGCACGGAAGGCTTCCGTGAAGCCGAGGTTGAGCAGGCGGCGGTAGGCGGCACGGCTTTCAGGACGGGCCAGCGCGTCTTCTTGCCAGTCTTCGGGTTTGGCCGCGTCTTCGTCCTGCGGGATGATGTTGTAGTCGCCTGCCATTAGGAAGGGTTCTTCAGTGGCCATAAGTTCTTGGGCCCGGGTATACAGACGCTCCATCCAGGCCAGTTTGTAGTCGTACTTCGGACCCGGGGTTGGATTGCCGTTGGGCAGGTAAAGGCCGCAGACCCGTACGGGGGTGTCGCCCATGACGGTGGCCTCAATGTAGCGGGCCTGTTCGTCGGTATCATCACCGGGCAGGCCTCGGGTTACATCTTCGAGCGGGAGCTTGGACAGGATCGCCACGCCGTTGAAGCTTTTCATACCGTGGGTTTCGACCTGATAGCCGCGGTCCTCAAAGACTTCGCGCGGGAAAGCTTCGTCCACAGACTTGATTTCTTGCAAGAGCGCGACGTCGGGCTGCGCCTCATCCAGCCAGCGGGGCAGGGTTTCGATGCGCGCTTTGATGCCGTTGATGTTGAATGTGGCGATTTTCATGGGGCGCTCCTGTTCGCTGGATAGGGGTATCTATCCAGCCATAGCAGGGAACAGCAAGGCGGAATGTTACACGGTGGAAGCGGCGCGACCTCAGCGATTTTGAGAAATTGGAAACTTGTGGCAGGCTGTGAGGAGTACTTTCGACAATTTTCGTGTTTTGGTGTGTTGAGGGTCATGTGTCTGTTGCTTCAGTGCGCGTCGTTGGCGGCGTGGTGGTACTCGCCTATTCTTTGGTAATCACGGGAGCGGATGTGCTGATCAAGGTGATCGCGCAGAGCTACCCTGCGGCTCAGCTATTTGGTGTGTCTTGTTTGGTTGTGGTGACGCTGAGCATGATGTCCGTCAGCGTGAAGGCGCATGGGAACATCTTGCGTGTGAGCGCGCACTTGCGAACACGGTATTCAGGTTTCATGGTTTTACGCTGCGGACTTGGGTTGTTGGGGGCCTTTGGATTTTATCATGGCTTTCGGCTTTTGCCCTTGGCGGAAATGTTCCTGTTCATTGGCATGATCCCACTTGGGGTGGCGGTTTTGTCGGGGCCGGTCCTGCATGAGCCGGTGCGGGCGACCGCTTGGGTGGCATTGACCGTTGGCAGCTTTGGTGTGGCGTGTCTTTTTGTCGACGGTGGACGTGTTTTGGGCGGCGGGCACGCTGCTGCTTTTGTGGGCTGCGTGACTTCGGCATTTTCAATGGTGTTGGCGCGGTGGATGACACAACGTGAAGGCGGGTGTCTGGCGCAGGTGTTTTGGCCAAACCTCACAGCGGGCTTGGTGATGGTGGCGATTTTGCCTTTTGTGGCGGTGCCCATGCCGGTCTCAGATTTGCTGTGGGCATGTCTCTACGGTGGCGTGATGTTTTTGGCGCGTTGGCTGTGCATGGTCGCGTTGACCCTGCTGCCAGCCTATGTGGCGACGCCCTTGATGAACATTCAGTTTGTGTGGGCGTTGATTGTTGGTGCCGCGGTGTTTGGCGAGGCCATCTCTGGCGCGGTGGTGCTGGGTGGCGCTTTGGTCGTGTTGAGCGGGTTGGTGCTTGTGGCTGACATGGTGCCAGCCACGGGCAAGGTGCAGGCCGTAGCGGGCTGACTTTACATGGAAAAACTGGTTCCGCAGCCGCAGGAGCTTGTGGCGTTGGGGTTGTTGATCACAAACCGTGCGCCAATCAGCTCTTCGGTGAAGTCGATCACGGCATCTGTCAAAAAGGGCAGGGACACACTGTCCACCAAGACTTTTTCGCCTGCGCCCTCCAGTACAAGGTCGTCGTCTGTTTGGGCATCGAGTTTGATTTCATACTGAAAGCCAGAGCATCCGCCGCCTTCTACAGCCACGCGCAGGGCCTGGCCTTGTTCGGCAGCGCCAATTTCAGCGAGACGTTCGAAGGCTCTTTGGGTCACTTTGGGCGGCAACTGCATGATATTTTGTCCTATTCGCGCGATTTGCCCGGTTCCTAGCGGGCATAAACTCCAATATAGAAGGGCCAAGGACAGGCTACAAGGACCACGCTTATGCAGGCGCCCTATGCCTCAGATCCGGCGCGCGCCAAGGGACGGCGTTTTCCGGAGGAGGAGAGCAGCTTCCGGTCGTGTTTTCAGCGGGACCGGGACCGGATCATTCATGCGAGCGCGTTTCGGCGGCTCAAGCACAAAACACAGGTTTTTGTGGAGCATGAAGGTGATTACTTTCGCACCCGTTTGACACATTCGATTGAGGTGGCGCAGGTGGCGCGGACCATTGCCGGGGCGCTGGGGCTTAATCAGGAAATCACCGAAGCGATCGCGCTGGCGCATGATCTGGGGCACACGCCCTTTGGGCATACCGGTGAAGACGCACTGCATGAGCTGATGGCACCATACGGGGGCTTTGACCACAACGCACAGGCGGTGCGGATTGTGACCTCGCTGGAGCGGCACTACGCGGATTTTGACGGGTTGAACCTGACCTGGGAGACCTTGGAAGGCATTGCCAAGCACAATGGACCAGTGACTGGCGATTTGCCTTATGCATTGGCGGACTACAATGCGCTGCATGATCTGGAGTTGCACACTCACGCGAGTGCAGAGGCGCAGGTGGCGGCTTTGGCGGATGATGTGGCCTATAACAATCATGATTTGCATGACGGGCTCCGTGCTGGGCTGTTCTCTGAGGAAGAGATTTGTGCCTTGCCCATCGTAGGAGGGGCCTTTGCCGCGGTGGATCAGAAATACCCAGGCTTGGAGGCCATCCGACGGCGCCACGAAGCTTTGAGGCGTGTGTTTGGCGTGATGGTGAGTGATGTGATTGACACCTCTCGCGCAGCCTTGGCCGAGGTGGATGCGCAGTCTGTGGAAGAGCTGCGCGCCTGCGGACGACCTGTGGTGCAATTTTCCACCGCGCTGTGGGCGGACCTCAAAGAGATCCGTAGTTTTCTGTTCACACGCATGTATCGTGCGCCAAGCGTGGTGAAGATGCGCAAAGAAGTGACAGTTGTGGTGCAGGAGCTATTTCCGTTGTTTTTGTCTGAGCCAACTTTGTTGCCGACACGTTGGCATGCGGATTTGGCAAAGTGTGACAATGAAACAGCGGTGGCCCGCATGGTATCGGACTATATTTCCGGCATGACGGACCGCTATGCGCTGCAACAACATGAGCAGCTTCTGGGCAAGTGACGTTGACGTGACGGATTGGGGTGATAAACCACGCCAAATCCGAAAAGACCAAAGACACATTGATAGGACGGTCTGATGAACCTGTTTTCCGAGATCCGCGTTGCCGTGATCGACGCGCTGACTGCGATGCAAGCCGAAGGCAAGCTGCCTGAAGGACTGGACTTCAAAAACGTGGCGGTAGAGCCCCCGCGCGACGCGTTGCATGGCGACATGGCAACCAACGCTGCGATGGTGTTGGCCAAGCCTTCCAAGATGAAGCCACGCGATATAGCCGAGGTGCTGGCGGCAAAGCTGGCCGAAGACGCGCGTGTTGAAGTTGCCGAGGTAGCTGGTCCGGGGTTCTTGAACCTGCGTTTGGCGCCGGTGTTGTGGCAAGGTGTTGTGAAAGCCGCTCTGGATGGCGGTCAGAACTTTGGCCGTTCGACCATGGGCGAAAGCAAAAAGGTCAACGTCGAATACGTCTCTGCCAACCCAACAGGCCCTTTGCATGTGGGCCACACCCGTGGGGCAGTGTTTGGGGATGCGCTGGCGTCGCTGTTGGACTTTGTCGGCTTTGACGTGACGCGGGAGTATTACATCAACGATGGTGGCGGGCAGGTTGACGTGTTGGCGCGGTCTGTTTACCTGCGCTATCTTGAGGCGCATGGCCAAGAGGTTGCTTTCCCAGACGGCACTTATCCCGGTGACTATCTGATCGAGACCGGCAAGGCGCTTAAGGAAAAAGTCGGCACAGCCTACATCGACCAGCCTGAAGATGTCTGGCTACAGGATGTCCGTCTCTTCGCAACCGATGCGATGATGGAGTTGATCCGGGCTGACCTGAAGGCGCTGGGCGTGGTGATGGACAAGTTCTATTCCGAAAAGTCGCTCTATGGCACTGGCCGGATCGAGGCTGCCATTGCGGAACTGGATAACAAGGGCCTGATCTACGAAGGCGTTTTGGAGCCACCAAAAGGCAAGAAACCGGAAGACTGGGAACCACGTGAGCAGACTTTGTTCAAGTCGACCGAGCATGGGGACGATGTGGATCGTCCGGTGAAGAAATCCGACGGGGCGTGGACCTATTTTGCCCCAGACATTGCTTATCACTACGATAAGGTGGATCGCGGATTTGATATGCTGATCGATGTCTTTGGAGCGGACCACGGCGGTTACGTCAAGCGCATGAAGGCGGCTGTTTCGGCACTGTCCGATGGCAAGGTTCCATTGGACATCAAGCTGACCCAACTGGTGAAGCTGTTCAAAAACGGTGAGCCATTCAAAATGTCCAAACGGGCAGGGACCTTTGTGACCCTGCGCGATGTGGTGGATCAGGTGGGGCCAGATGTGACCCGCTTTGTGATGCTGACCCGCAAAAACGACGCGCCACTGGACTTTGATTTTGACAAGGTTCTGGAGCAGTCCAAAGACAATCCGGTGTTCTATGTTCAGTATGCCCATGCACGGGTGTGTTCGGTGATCCGCAACGCTGAGTCCGCGGGTATTACCGCGGATGACGCAACTTTGGCGGCTGCCGATCTGTCCAAACTGGATCATGCAGCGGAGATAGCTGTGGCCAGAAAATTGGCCGAATGGCCACGTTTGGTGGAAATTGCGGGGCGCACCAACGAGCCGCACCGGATTGCCTTTTACCTCTATGAACTCGCCGGAGAGCTGCATGCGCTTTACTACAAAGGCAATGAGGATACCTCTCTGCGTTTTGTGCAAGAGGGTGACGCAGATACATCACAGGCGAAAATTGCACTCGCACGCGCCGTGGCCGTTGTTATTTCCGCAGGTCTTGGTATTCTGGGCGTAACTCCGGCACAAGAGATGCGCTAAAGCTGCACGTTCGTCGGGGTTGAGGACTAGGCAAGACGACCCCGGCGACACCGCACATCCGCGGTAACGCGCGCGGGCAGTGAGGCAAAAATGGCAGAAATTCCGATGGGTGCGCATGGCGCGCCCAAAGGCGACTCTCCGAACGCAGCTCTTTTGGTGAGCCGCGCAGGGATGTTTGTATCTCTCGCGCTGGTTGTCGGGACGGGCGTGTGGGGGTTCCAGATCCTTTCCCGCGATGTAAGCGGCGTGCCTGTAGTACGGGCCTTGGAAGGGCCTATGCGTATTCAGCCCGACAACCCGGGAGGACGTCAGGCTGGTCACCAGGGGTTGATGGTCAATCAGGTGGCAGCGGATGGCAGTGCGGCTGGTCCAGCGGATCAGGTGATTGTTGCGCCACCGCCAATTTCTTTGACAGATCGTGATATGGTGACAGGTGCACCTGTGGTCGTGCAGCCTGCTGACAATCGGTCGACGATGCCAAATCTTGTGGAAACGGAAAAATTGACCGAAGTGGTCGCGCGTGCGCCCATTGAGCCAATCGTTGCGCCTGCACCGCTGGATGTGAGTACGCCTTTGTCCGTGGAAGAACTGGCCGAACGCCTTTCTGCTGGTGCTACGCCCTTGGAGACCGTCGACGTTGAAGACGTGAAACCCATTCAGGTGGCTTTGAAAGAGCCGGATGTCTCCGTTGATGTGGCAACCGCCGATAAGCTAGAAATTAAGGGCGGACTGAAACGCTCGTTGCGTCCGGTGTTGCGTCCAGCCAAGTTGTCCTCTGTGGCGCAAGGCACGCAGGTTGCGTCGATTGATGCGGCTGTTCAAGGCGCGTTAAAAGAGGTTGATGCAGAAACCATTCCGGCAGGCACGCGTTTGGTGCAACTGGGCGCATATGCCAGTCCGGAGATTGCGCGGGCGGAGTGGGACAAGCTGCAGCAGCGGTTTGATACCTATCTAGGCGACAAATCCCGTGTGATTGAGAAAGCCAGCAGCGGCGGGCGGGTGTTTTATCGCTTGCGGGCGATGGGCTTTGAAACCGTTAGTGACGCACGCCGCCTGTGCTCTGCGCTGAAGGCAGAAAACGCCGATTGTATTCCGGTCACCACGCGATGAACCGGTTTTGCGCCGCGATCTTTGGTTGCGACGGGTTGCGCCTAACGGCTGAAGAGACGGCGTTTTTTCGGGATGTGCAGCCGTTTGGTTTCATACTGTTTGCTCGTAATATCGACACCGCGGATCAGGTGCGCATGTTGTGTGATGAACTACGGGCTTGCGTGGATCATCATGCACCGATCCTGATTGATCAGGAAGGTGGGCGTGTGCAGCGGTTACGGCCTCCGTTGGCATCTGAGTGGGTGCCACCCTTGGAAGAGGTGCAAAAAGCGGGCCCCAATGCGGCGCGGGCAATGTATTTGCGCTATCGTATCATTGCACATGAGTTGATGGCGCTTGGAGTAGACGCCAACTGTGCGCCGATGGTGGATGTGGCTCGACCTGCCACACATCCGTTTTTGCGCAACCGGTGTTACGGCGACGATCCGCAGCAGATTATCGAGATCGGCCGCGCAGTTGCAGAGGGGCTTTGGGATGGCGGCGTCTTCCCCGTGGTCAAACATATGCCAGGGCACGGGTTGGCAGTTGTTGATAGCCACAAGGATTTGCCGCGCGTCTCTGTGCCAAAGGCACAGTTGAAAGCTGATTTTGCGCCCTTTAAAGCGCTGAAAGGCCTTCCGATGGGAATGACAGCGCATATTGTGTTTGAAGACATGGATGACAGACCTGCGACGACATCACCTAAGATGATGAAATTCATGCGCGACGAGATTGGCTTTGACGGGCTGATCATGACCGATGACATCGACATGCAGGCCTTGAGCGGCTCTGTGGACCAACGCGCAGCGGCAGCGATTGCCGCAGGATGTGATGCAGTTTTGCATTGCAACGGCACTTTGGCGGAGCGCCAAGCGGTGGCGGAGGCTATTGGTGAGATGACTGAGGCAGGGCAACGGCGTGCCGAAGTGGTATTGGCAACGCGGCGACAGGCCGTGCCTG
Source organism: Shimia sagamensis (assembly GCF_900182745.1). Taxonomy (GTDB): domain Bacteria; phylum Pseudomonadota; class Alphaproteobacteria; order Rhodobacterales; family Rhodobacteraceae; genus Shimia; species Shimia sagamensis. The sequence goes on from NZ_FXTY01000004.1 coordinate 322,354, forward strand.
TTGACATTGAAGCGCTTGCCGAGGAACTTAAAGCGTTCTGAACAGGCGCTTGACGGGCAGGGGCATGGCCGAGACCGACCTAAATCATACTCTACAGATGTCCTTTGAGGACGATCGGGAAGAGATTTCCGTTGCTGACCGCATGGCAGCGGAAGCTCTGATTGTGGATGTGGACGGGTTTGAAGGGCCTCTTGATCTGTTGCTGACCTTATCGCGAACGCAGAAAGTAGATCTGCGCAAGATTTCGGTGTTGGAGCTGGCGAAACAATATTTGGACTTTGTCGAACGGGCCAAACGGCTGCGGCTTGAGTTGGCAGCGGATTATCTGGTGATGGCTGCCTGGCTCGCGTTTCTGAAATCGCGCTTGTTGTTGCCACCTGATCCAACCGAAGAAGGACCGTCTGGAGAGGAACTTGCGGCGCACCTGGCCTTTCAACTGGAGCGCTTGCAGGCGATGCGGGATGCGGCCGCCAAGTTGATGGCTCGGGATCGGTTGGGGCGTGATTTCTTTGCGCGCGGTGTGCCGGAATCTGTTGAGCGTGTGCGGCGGATCACTTTCACAGCGACGTTGATGGACTTGATGCAGGGGTACGCACGCCTGCGCACAAGAGATGAGTTCCGTCCCTTTATTCTGGACCGCGAGTCGGTGTTCACGATGGAAGAGGCGTTGGAGCGAATGCGCGGGTTGATTGGCTATGCCGGCGCATGGACCGATATTCTGAGTTATCTGCCCGTGGGCTGGGAGAACGATCCGAAGAAACGCCGTTCGGCCACCGCGGCAACATTTGCGGCATCGCTGGAACTGGCCAAAGAAGGCAAGGTGTTTATCCGCCAAAGCGAGACCTTTGCGCCGATAGAAGTACGAAAGAGAGACGGCAGGGATGAGTGACGATATCAATATGTCGGAGCCGGACGTTGAGGACGCTGTACAGGACGCTCCGGAACAAGAGGAAAGTCTGTTTGAAGCGCCGCCCATCGCGGAGCAGGAGCGCATGTGTGAAGCCATCTTGTTTGCCAGTACAGAACCGGTGAGCGTCAAAGAGATGAACAACCGCATGCCGCATGGCTGTGACGCAGCGGAGGCGTTGGTGCATCTGCGCAAGCGGTATGAAGGCCGTGGGGTCAGCGTCGTGAAAGTCGGCGATGCCTGGGCGATGCGCACGGAGCCCGACCTTGGCTTTCTCATGCAAAAAGAGACTGTGGAGACACGCAAGCTGTCCCGTGCAGCCGTCGAAACACTAGCCATTATTGCGTATCATCAGCCGGTGACGCGGGCGGAGATAGAGGAAATCCGCGGTGTGAGCGTGAGCCGAGGTACGGTGGATCAATTGCTCGAGATGGAGTGGATCCGGTTTGGGCGTCGCAAGATGACGCCGGGGCGGCCGGTGACCTTTGTGGTAACACCGCAGTTCTTGGATCACTTTGGTTTGTCCAGTCCGCGGGACTTGCCAGGGCTCAAGGAACTGCGGGCTGCGGGGCTTCTGGAAAACCGCCCGCCACCGGGCACGATTCCATTGGGTCTGAATTCCGATGAGGATGAAGACGGGATGGTCATTGATGACGGGCAGCCGGAATTGTTTGAGGAATAAGCCCAACCTCAAAAACAAGGTAATTGCCTTACTCTAGGCGCAATTTGTTCCTAAATTGGGGGGGTGAATTTTCGGAGTAGACTCAATGAACGCCAATCAGCTGATCAATATGGTCACCCGTATGGTGATGCGCCGCCTGATCAATGGCGGCATCAACGCTGGGATCAACGCGGCGTCCAAGGTGCAGAAAAAAACACCTACTGAGCCGGGGCCATGGGGAGAGACCGCGAAACCTACCAAAACCCCACAGTTTGACGCCAAACGCACGCGGCAGGCTATGCGCGTCACACGCAATATTGGCCGGTTTTAAACCGGACTAGACCGTTTTGAAGTGTTTGCTCAGCTTCAGGCCTTGTCCCTGATAGTTTGAGGCGATGCCAACGCCATAAAGCTGTTCTGGTACGTTTGTCATGCGTTCGTAGACCAGACGTCCAACCACCTGTCCGTGTTCCAGTACAAATGGAGCCTCATGACAGCGCACTTCCAACACGCCACGAGAGCCTGTGCCGCCCGCTGCGTCATGGCCAAATCCTGGGTCAAAAAAACCTGCGTAGTGCACGCGGAATTCACCAACCATTGCCAAGAACGGTGCCATTTCAGCAGCATAAGCTGGTGGAATGCTGACGGCCTCGCGGCTCACCAGAATGTAAAACGCACCGGGGTCCAGAATGATTTTTCCGTCTGAAGCGTGCAGTTCCTCCCAATATTCGGCAGGATCGTAGTATCCGATATTGTCGAGGTCGATGACACCGGTGTGTGGTTTTGCACGATACCCAACAAGCGTACCTTCGCCGGGCTTCAGATCGACCGAAAAGCCAAGACCATCGTCAATTACAGCATCGCCATCCACCAACGGACTGCGGTCATGCAAGACACTCAGGTCTGCGTCCGTCAGTACGCTTTGGCCCTGTCGGAAACGAATTTGGTTAAGACGCATGCCGGGACGCACCAACACAGAAAAGCTGCGCGGGCAGATTTCAGCATAAAGTGGGCCGGAATAGCCAGAGGCGATGCGGTCAAACTCTGTGCCGCCGTCGGTGATGGTGCGGGTCAACAGGTCAAGACGCCCCGTAGAGCTTTTGGCGTTGGCCACGGCTTGTATCCCGTCCGGTAGCGCGAGGCTTTCCATAAGCGGGACCACATAGACGCAGCCTTTTTCCAATACAGCACCATTGGTGAGGTCAATGCGGTGCATCTCGAATTCTGCGAGGCGATCCTGGACGCTGCGGCCACTGCCTGACAGGAACGATGCGCGTACGCGGTAGGCAACTGTGCCCAGACGCAAATCCAGTGAGGCCGGTTGCACCTGACCCTCTGCAACGGGCTGTGTGACCGATATTTCTCCGGTTTTCAGCATTGTTTCAATGGTTTGGCTCGGAATAACGCCGGTCATTGGATAGTCTCCAGATACACAAAACGCCCGGGCCTTGCGGCACACGGGCGGTTTTGATTGGTCGGGCTAGCAGGACTCGAACCTGCGACCTTCCGTCCCCCAGACGGACGCGCTACCAGGCTGCGCCATAGCCCGACGATGGGCTGTTCATAACGGAATTGCGGGCGGGAGCAAGTCTTATTGTGCAAGTTTTGTCTCGCCCTGAATGATTAGCCAGCTTTGCTGTTGAGCGCTTCCAGGCGGGCCAGAAGATCGGCGGCGCGAGAGGCGTCTTTGGGGGCGACGGTCACCGGCTTGGTCAACATCAACAAGAAGTCGTCGCGTGTGTTTTCGCGCGCGATCACAGTTTCCACATCAGGCGTGTCTGCTGCACTCGAGACGGCTTGTGTGTCGAACGCGGCGTCAGCGGTTGGCGCAGGCTTACTTGCCGATACGGAGCCTCCCAGTGATGTTGCCGTTGCATTGGGTGCCGATGGTTTAGGTTCTACAGGCGCTGCCACGTCTGGATCTTTTGTCGTCGGTGCCCCTTCGGTTGGTGTCAGGGCGGCTGACGGTAGAGAAGACCCATCGGGGGAGACAGGAGCCGAGCTTCCGGTGAGTTCGGTGTCTCCGGCTTGGTCCGTGTCAGCGGTTTCTGTGGTCACACCAGCCGGCTCGATTTGAGGGTTGGTGTCCTGCGCGTTGGAAGAGAGCGGCAGCACATCGTCGGAAGTCGCAGCTTCCAGTGCCTCGACATCCGGATTGCTCTGCGTTGGGTGCGCGGACTCTGCTGGAGCATCGATGGAGGCAAACAGGTCATCCATCGGCGGTGTTTGGCTGGGTGTGTCTTGGTCGATTGGTGTTTGTGGTCCCGGAGCTGAAGGGGCGTGTGTTTCGCCTTCTGCGGGCACCGCACTGGCGTCATCTGCTGCAGGGGCTGCAGTCTGTGGCGTCCTCTCAGTCTCGGCCTCAGAGGTAGTCGGTGCCCCTTCATGATCAACCTTGACCAGGAGATCATCAAGAAAGCCGTCGTCGTCTTCTGCGGACTCCGTTGTTGTATCGGGCAGGTCCGGTGCCGTGTCGTCTGGGGCTGTATGGAGCTCTGCCTCAGATTCGGCGTCAGGGACCTCGGCCTCAAGTCCTTCGGACACAGTCTCGCTCTGAAGGTCTTTGGTGGTTGTTACGTTTTCAGAAAGCACGGGCTCTTCTGCAGCTTCAAGCGCGTCGACTGTCTCCAGCACCTCAGGTGGCGAGATTTCGTCTTGAACTGCGTCGTCTTCTTGCAGTTTTGCGCTGTCCTCCGCGACCACGTTTTCGCCGCCCTCGAGGTCGTCTTGATCCTGATCGACGGGGCGGGACAGACTCGAGACGTGTTTGACACCTTTTTCCCGCAGGAGCTGTTGTGCTTCTTTGATGGGCAGTCCGTCTTCATGCAGCAGCTTTTTCAGGCCGCCCAAAAGCTCCATGTCTTGAGGGCGGTAATACCTCCGGCCCCCAGCACGTTTCACGGGTTTGACTTGTGAAAACTTGCTTTCCCAAAAACGCAGAACGTGCGTTTGCACGTCAAGCCAGTCAGCAACTTCGCTGATGGTGCGAAATGCCTCACGCGATTTGGCCATGGAGTTTGTCTCGTCTTATTTTTTGTTGCCGGCGGCGACGCGATCTTTCATCAGATGCGATGGCCGGAAGGTAAGGACACGGCGCGGCTGGATCGGAACTTCTTCACCCGTCTTTGGGTTACGGCCCACCCGCGCGGCTTTGTCTCGCACACTAAAAGTGCCAAAAGAGGAAATCTTGACCTGTTCGCCACGCACCAGCGCGTCGGACATATGGGTCAGAATGCTCTCAACCAATTGAGCGGAGTCGTTTCTGGACAGGCCCACTTCGCGAAACACTGCTTCGCTCAGATCCATCCGGGTCAATGTCTTATCAGTCATGTGGTCCCCCCTGCCGGTACTCGTTTGAAAAACCATAGAAGCAAGCGAATTTGCGAGTCAATGACTTGCACCGTCTCAAAGACGATTATCTGCAATATTCGCCAACGACTTAGGCTGGCTCTTACCATCTTATGACTACGGCACCCCAAGCAAGACCGCCACCAATGGCCTCGGTCACCAGCAGATCGCCACGCTTGATCCTGCCTTCCGCGACACCGGTGGACAGTGCAAGCGGAATTGAGGCTGCGGATGTATTGCCATGATCCTGAACCGTCACAATCACGCGATCCATGGGGACACCGAGCTTTTTGGCGGTGCCTTGAATAATGCGGATGTTGGCTTGGTGCGGCACAATCCAATCCACGTCGTCGTCTGTGAAGCCAACTTTGGTCAGGGCAGTGTGAGCTGTCGATGTCAACTTCTCAACCGCTTGACGAAAAAGGGCATTTCCCTGCATGCGCAGCTTGCCAGAGTCGCCTGTGGTGGAAACGCCTCCGTCCACAAAGAGCATGTCTTTGTAGCGGCCGTCAGAATTCAGGTCTGCGCTTAGGACACCGCGGTCGGCATTGTCGCCAGTGCCGTCTTGGGCTTCGAGGATCAGCGCACCTGCGCCATCACCAAACAGCACACAGGTGGCGCGATCGGTCCAGTCCATGATGCGGCTAAAGGTTTCGGCGCCAATCACCAAAACACGTCTGGCTTGTCCGGACAGAATCAGGGCGTTGGCATTGGTGAGCGCATAGACAAAACCGGCGCACACCGCTTGCACATCAAAGCCAAAGCCACGGGTCATTCCGATTTTCTGCTGAACCATGGTGGCGACAGAAGGAAAGGTGAGATCTGGCGTGGAGGTGGCCACAACCACCGCATCAATTTCATTGGCCTCTAGATTCGCATCCTTAAGCGCCGCGTTGGCGGCCAGGCTGGCGAGGTCAGATGTGGTTTGATCATCGGCGGCAAAATGGCGGCGCTCGATGCCTGAGCGCGTCCGAATCCATTCGTCCGATGTGTCCAGAGTTTTTTCGAATTCGGCGTTGGGAACGACCCGTTCCGGCAAGTAGTGGCCAACGCCCTTAACCACGGCGCGTGTCGTCATATCAGTGCCTTGCTATATTATTGTTATTCGTTTGTGCTGTCAGCATCTTGCGGCAGGGAAACAGCAGATGCAACCCGCGCCGCGAGCTTTTCAGAGAAGCCGGATTGCGCCAGTTTGAAGGCGAGTTTTACCGCTGCTGACACGCCTGTGGCGTCCGAAGACCCGTGGGACTTCACAACGGTGCCGTTGAGGCCCAGAAACACGCCTCCGTTGACCCGACGCGGGTCGATGCGCTTGTTGAGGCGGTTTAGCGACGTATAGGCCAGCAAGGCGGCCAGGCGTGACAGAGGAGAGAACCTGAAAGCTTCTTTCAGCAAGGAGCCGATCAAGCCAGCGGTGCCTTCGCCGGTTTTCAGCGCAACGTTGCCGGTGAACCCATCAGTGACAATCACGTCCGCCTTATCGGCCGGCAGATCATTGCCTTCAACAAATCCGACAAAGTCATAGTTTGCGTTCTTGGCATTGCGCGCAATCAGGTCATGCGCCAGTTTTAGCTCGGTGCGGCCCTTGTGCTCTTCGGTGCCAACATTGAGCAACCCAACGCGGGGACGCTCTAGGTCCATCCCGTTGCGGGCATAAGAGGCGCCCATTAGTGCGTATTGTAGCAGATCATGCTCATCGGCGCTGATGTCTGCGCCGGCGTCGAGCATGATGTTGAAACCCTGCGGCGCGCGCGACGGCCAGAGTACGGCAATTGCCGGGCGGTCGACTCCGAGGATTTTGCGGAGGCGAACCACCGACAACATCATCAAGGCTCCGGTGTTGCCACAGCTGACCACGCCGGCTGCTTCTCCGCTGCGTAGTGATTCCAATGCGGACCACATCGAGGTGGTCTTAGATCGGATCACTTCACGGGGTTTGTCTTCCATCGACACCACGTCAGAGGCGTCGCGAATCTCGACACGACCGTCCAATATGCGCTTGCGTGCCACAAGCTTGGCCAGCTCGTCTGCGGGGCCGTGCAAGATGAAAGCAATGTCTGGATTAATCTTCGCGGAATGCGAAATGCCGGCAACAACAGCTGCCGGCCCGCGATCGCCACCCATGGCGTCAACTGAGATCACTGTGCGCCCGCTGCCGGGGTTTGCTGTTTGCGCCAAACCGGTCATGCGGGCTCAGATCCCGTTGTTTATGCTGCGTCTTCGTCCAGATCGACGTCGTCCACCATCGCAACGACTTCACGGTCGCTGTAGTGGCCGCAGGAGGCGCATACGTGGTGTGGACGCTTCAGCTCGCCACAGTTTTCGCATTCGTTAGGGTTCGCTGCAACCAGGGCGTCATGTGCACGGCGGTTGTTGCGGCGCGATTTCGATACTTTGTTCTGCTGGACAGCCATGTCGCAACCTTTGATTTACTTGGGGGCCGGAGCCCGGTTTCCTGAGCGTTTGGAGCCTCTACGCGGTAAGCGCGCCCGAGTCCAACGCTAAATTCGAATGAGCGCGCGAAAATACTGCGATTTCCGCACAACGCAAGCCCTATTCGTCCTCTTTTGATCCCAACTGGTCACGCAGGGCGGCCAATCCGGAAAAGGGGCGGGCGTCTTCGTCCGTCATGGCCTTTTTTCCAGCCTCCGTAAAGACCGCATCTTTCAATTCCGCTCCCTGGGCACGCGGAAATTGTGGAATGTTCAATGCCAGAGCCTCATGTAGGATGGCATGCACATCAATGTGTGTTTCCAATCGCTCAGCGTTTTCATCCTCTGGCATCTCAATTTCTTCTTCTTCGTCGCCGTCTGGGTCCGGCAGGTGGGCGACAAAACGACGCTCGATTTTGTCCTCCACACGTGTTGTGACTGGGTCCAGCGTTACAACACAGGGCTGCACAACCGTTGCGCCAAGTTTTGCAACCAGCTCCCAATCAGATTTGCCGTGGGCACGAATTTCACCAGCAAAGACAACTTTGCGGACTGTAGATAGTGACAAAGCTTCAGCCAAAGCAGTCAATTCCTTCGGGCTGGGGCGCAGCTCAAAGGAGGTGGGGCGGTTCTGTTGGAGATCGGCCACGCGGAAAACGGTGGAAGAAGAGGCGCTTGGGGACATGTTTTTGACTTCGGATTTAGGGCGGTTGGCGTTAGGAACGCGGTTGTCATCTTGAACCAAACGCGTTCCTTCTGTAAGCGAGATAAAAGGCAAGAGACGCCAAGACAAGAGGGCAGGCATGAAGACGCGAACCAAAGTGATCAAATTTGCGGTCATGGGGGCGGTTTTGCTGTCGCTGACAGCCTGTTCTACCCGCTATCGCAATCATGGTTATGTGCCCACAGAAGAAGAGCTGGCCTCGATCACCTTAGGGGTGGACACCCGGGACACGGTTGCCGAAACGTTTGGTCCGCCGTCTGCGTCCGGCGTGTTGGATGACAGCGGCTACATATACGTGCGCTCTCGGGTCAGGCATCTTGGCCCGATTCGTCCTGAGGTGGTGGATCGACAGGTCGTTGTGATTGGATTTGATGGCAAAGGTATCGCCCGCAATATAGAGCATTACGCGTTGGAAGACGGGCGCTTTGTGCCGCTTCAACGACGCATCACCGACAACGGCATTGAAACCGGTGGCTTGTTGCGTCAGCTGGGGGCCAACATTGGCAACTTCGGGCCGTCTGGTTCGCCAACTGCGAGCAACGGAAGCTTCTAATTTGCCACCTCAGTCTGGTAGGTGTCGGTTTGTCATTCGGATGTCGCGGCACCTCTGTTAGACTGCCTGTGTGAGAGGAGCGCAGATGGGCAGTCATAAGCTTGAGTTGGGGCGTTACCGTGTGCGTGTAGCGGAAGGTGTGCAGGATTTGCACGCTGCGCAACGGTTGCGGAGTTTGGCTTTTCGCGGCGACGACACTGGTTTGGATACGGACGCCTACGATTCCCTTTGTACCCATTACATGATCGAAGAGGTGATCAGCGGCCGGTTGGTCTGTGGGTTTAGGATGTTGCCTCTGAATGGTGGGGATGAAATCGGTCGCAGCTATTCGGCACAGTTTTATGAGCTGGACGCCCTAAAAACCTACAACGGCCGCATGGTTGAGATGGGTCGTTTTTGTGTGCATCCTGACGTGTATGATGCCGATGTCTTGCGTGTGGCGTGGGCTGCCATGACGTCTTATGTTGATGAAAATAATGTAGAACTTCTGTTTGGGTGTGCGTCCTTTGCTGGCACGGATACCAGCACTTACCTTGACAGCTTTGCCATGTTGCGAGACAGACATTTGGCGCCAACACGGTGGTTGCCAAAAGTGAAAGCGCCCAAAGTTTTTCGCTTTGCAGCGCGATTGCGCCGTAAGCCCAATCTCAAAGCCGCTCAACTCAGCATGCCGCCGATGTTGCGTAGCTATCTTCTGATGGGGGGGTGGGTCAGTGACCATGCGGTTGTGGATCAAAAAATGAATACGCTGCATGTGTTTACTGGTGTTGAGGTGAAGGCCATTCCTGCGGCAAGAAAACGGCTTTTGCGCGCTTTGGCGGGTTAGACGCAGCGGTCGTGGTTGACGGGAATGCCTGTGCGGGCTAGGCGCAGGGCATGGCACGTATACCCCTTTTACAGATGAATGATATTTCCCTGACCTTTGGTGGGGATCCTGTGTTTGATCAGTTGGGCCTGGTGGTGCAACCCGGAGACCGGGTGGCCTTGGTTGGGCGCAACGGATCAGGCAAATCGACCTTGCTGAAAGTGATGGCTGGATTGGTGGAGCCGGACCGCGGTGACATTGTTGTGCCGCCAGGTGTGAGCGTTGGATACATGGAGCAAGACCCTGATATGAAAGGGTTTGCCACGCTTGGTGATTTTGCCTCTGCCGCTCTGGACCCAGGTGAGATGTACAAGGTTGAGCGCGCGGGCGAAGGGCTGAAGTTTGATCCAGCACGTGCGGTGGAGACTGCTTCTGGGGGAGAGAGGCGGCGGGCGGCTTTGGCACGCTTGATGGCCGAAGCGCCGGAGTTGATGTTGCTAGACGAGCCGACCAACCATCTTGATATTGAAGCCATTGCCTGGCTTGAGGCGGAGTTGAATGCCACCCGTGCGGGCTATGTCTTGATCAGTCACGACAGGGCGTTTTTGCGTGCGCTGACTCGCGCAACCCTCTGGATTGACAGGGGAATGGTGCGTCGTCAGGAAAAAGGGTTTGAGGGTTTTGAAGCTTGGCGTGACAAGGTTTGGGATGAAGAAGACCTGCAACGCCACAAGATGGATCGCAAGATCAAAGCAGAGGCGCGTTGGGCTGTGGAAGGCATCAGTGCGCGGCGCAAACGCAACCAAGGACGGGTGCGGGCGCTAAAGGACTTGCGCTCCGAACGCTCGGCGATGATCACACGCCAAGGATCGGCGGCCATGGAGCTGTCAGCAGGACCAAAGTCTGGCAAAAAGGTTATTGACGCCAAAGGCTTGTCAAAATCCTATGATGGCAAAAGCATCGTGCAGGACTTTTCTCTGACGGTGCAGCGCGGCGATCGTGTTGCCTTTGTTGGGCCCAACGGTGTGGGTAAAACAACGCTGATTAAAATGCTGATGGGAGAAGTAGCGCCTGACACGGGATCGGTGGCGTTGGGCACCAATCTGTTGTCAGCGGTGTTTGACCAGGCGCGTTCAAAACTGGACCCGGACATGACGTTGTGGGACAGCCTGACAGGCGACCCAGACATGCGGGTTTCGGGCAAGGCTGATCAGGTCATGGTGCGCGGTAACCCCAAGCATGTTGTTGGATACCTTAAAGAATTTCTGTTTGATGACCGTCAGGCGCGGGCGCCGGTACGGTCTTTGTCCGGTGGTGAAAAGGCGCGGCTGTTGTTGGCAAAACTGATGGCCAAAGACAGCAATCTTCTGGTCATGGACGAACCCACCAACGATCTGGATGTGGAGACGCTCGATCTTCTGCAAGAACTGTTGGACGATTATGACGGTACCGTTTTATTGGTGAGCCACGATCGGGATTTTTTGGATCGCGTCGCGACCACAACCATTGCCATGGAAGGCAATGGGCAGGCGGTGACCTATGCTGGCGGGTGGTCTGATTACCGTACGCAGCGGCAAGCGGATGCGCCAGAAAAAGCCGCGAAATCAAAGTCTAAGGCTGATAAAGCCAAGGCAGGGAAAACCGCGCCGGCTGCAGGGTTGAGCTTCACCGAGAAGCACCGTTTGGAGGCGCTACCGGGCATAATGGAACGGTTGGAAGCGGAGATATCCAAGCTGGAAGGCTTTATGGCTGACCCCGAGTTGTTCACCAAAGAACCGGTGAAGTTCCAGAAGGCCACAGAGGCATTGGTGGAACGTCAAACCGCACTGCAGGATGCAGAGGAAGAGTGGCTGATGCTCGAGGAAAAGGCCGAAAGCAACGGCTGATTTTCACGTCGGCATTGCGTCTGTATAACGTCTGTTTTGCGACTGTCCGCGGTTTTTGAATATGTTGCGGCGCCACGGTGCCGTAACAATGTATTCAGAGTTTAGGCATTTGCTGTTTCCGACGAGGGTGCGGCCGCAGCGTGTAAATGTTCGATCACGCGGTTGGCCATGACATGGCGGTAGTGGTGAAATTCGCGCCCGTTTGCGCAGGCCGCCAGAACTTCCAAATCCTGCATGGATTGCAAGGCTGGGGTTCCATTGATCGCCAGTGTCGCTTTGGCGTTGGCCTTTGTGAATTTTGGCAAGGTGAGAAGCACCGACAGATCAGCAACATCCGTGTCCGTGATGTCCAGCCATTCCAAGTTTGGAAGTGAGTGCAGGGGGTAGAGGTCTTTGACGGCCGTGCCCGTGCATTGCAGATTCTGAAGCGCTCGGCAGCGCTGAAGTCCGTTCAAGGAGACAATAGCGGTTCCTGTTAAGCTGGCACTTTGCAGGTTGGGCAACGGTGGCCAAGCTGAAGTCATGGAGCCGTCCACGGAATCGGCCAGACGGACATGCAAGGTTTGCAATGCGGTGCAATGTGACAGTGGGGCAGGGTCAAAGATCGGGTCTGCGACTTGCAGCAATAGGTAGGTCAGCTTGTTCAATTGGGACAAGGGCGACAGATCGCTTTGTGACACCTGTCCCAGAGACAGGTGGTTTAGCTCTGTGAGTGCGGCGACAAACGATAAGTCGGACAGTGGCACCAGCGACTGAATTGTGAGGTTTTGGAGCGTGGTCAGCACGGCCAGTGAACCAAACTCGCGCGCCGGAGTGTTCAAAAGTGAGAGAGTTTTTAATTTTGGCAGGGCATTCAAGGAGGTGAGGTCGGTTGTTTTGGCGCCAAACAGATCCAAGGTTTCCAGTTCCTGGAGAGAAGAGAGAGCCGTCAAGTCAACAACACCGTCACACCGCAGCGACAGGCTTAAGAGGTTTTCTGCCTGAGCCAGAGGAACCAGCGACTGTCCGTCCGAGAGGCGCAGCTTGAGCTCCGTCAACGCCGGGCTTTGCACCAGCCGTGAAGGGTCTTCACAGAGCGCCAGAAGATCGGCTGATTGCAACCGTGGCATGTTGCCAAGCTGTATTGGTGTGCGTGGATGGGACAGTTTTAGGCTGCGCAGGTTAGGTAAATCAGGGAGGGAGACCGGCGTCTCCGGTGGGATCGATAGGGTTAGCTTTGCCAGATTGGGCAGGTCGGCCAGTGGAGACAGGTCTGCCACCGGTGAGGCGATGATTTCCAGTTCAGTCAGGCTGGGCAGGCCGCGCAGGGCGGAGATATCTGTGATTGGCGTGTGGCGAATGCAGAGTTTGCGCAAATGCGGATCCAGCTCGGCAATTTCCGGCAGAAGCATGCCGTTGTCCCCAGAGATCACTTTGTGCTTGGCGCGAGCCTCTTTATGACGTTCCAAACTCCAGAAAAAGTACGCTGTGGGGTCAGCAGGGGTGTCATTTGAGGCCATGCCCGCCTTGCGCCGCGCCCGAACTTGCGGGCGCATGCGTTGCTTGAGGCTTTGTTTGGCCACGGTGAGAAAGGACTGGATTTTTAAACTGGTCAGCACGCGAAAACTCATCAACGGCGCCGTTGAGTGGGCGCGGGGAAAAAGAAAACAGGAGCGATAGTGGAGGTCCAGTGTACTGAGGATCGGTGCTCCGGCAACTCACTTTTTGGACAATTTTGACAGCCTTTGGGGGATCATCCCTCGCCAAAAGGCGTAGGTGATTGAACCAAAAGAGGAAACAAACGTGCCCGCGCGTTGGGGAAAATACGCGGGCACGAACGGTAATTGATGTTGGAGCAGACCTGCGTTTAGGCTGGGGCCGCTTTGGCCAGCTCAGGTGTTGGGGTCAAATGACGGGCCATCACAAAGCTGAGGCAGAGACCTGGTAAAAGCGCGGCCAAGGCAAGGGAAATGCCAACATTATCCGCCAGTAGCCCAATGATAGGCGGCGCAACCACATTGGTGCCGACGGCCATGATCGACAGGAAGGCGATGTTGTCGGCGTCGTGTTCATCTTCCAGCGCAGCGGCGGCGGACACAGCCAGCGGGAAGCCAACCGAGAGACCCAGACCTATGCAGGCAAAGCCGACAAAAGACACCAGAGGCGGGAACGGTGCCACCAGGATCACCAAGCCAATGATGGCAAGGCCAACGTTCATGCGGGCGAGATTGGTGCTGCCCATGCGGACTTTCAAGAAATCACCGATGAAACGGCCAAAGGCCACAAAGGCGGAAAACACGGTTATAGCAAGGCCTGCGGTGCTGGCGCCTTCCGGCAGACGTTCCGCCATATAGACGGCCCCCCAGTTGGCCATTGCGCCTTCGGCCATGGTGACGGAGACCACAAAAAGTACGATCAGAAACAGGGGTGTTGGGTAATCGCGCAGCTTGCGGCGTTTGGTTGCGTTTTGGGTGTCTGAATTTTTCGGGCGCAGATTGGGCAGAGGCCGCGCAAGCCATATAGCCAGGACTGTGGTGCTTGCGGTGAGGGCAAGCACAGTGACTGCAGGCGACAAGGCAACGGTGAACATTGCGGCCAAGAAGGAGCCAACCGTTAGGCCAAGCGCCCAGAAACCGTGACAGCGGTTCATTACGGATTTCTTTGCGGCTTTCTCAAGTTGGCCTGCGTAGACGTTGAGCGCCACATTGAGGCAGGTCATCGACGCACCAAAGACAAGCAGGGCTAAAAATAGCGTGACCTGGTTGATGGCGTAAAGCGGCAACACAACTGTGACTGCTTGGATTGGGAAAAAGACCTGGAGGACTCTTGGCGCACCGTATTGCGCCACGATTTTTGCGCCCAGTTTCGAAATGAACACAAAGGCCAGGGGCAGGCCGAGAAGCGACAGGGCGAGCTGCGCGTTGGTCAGGTCAAGTTTGGATTGCACATGTGGGATGTGCGGCAACCATCCGCCAAGTGCAAATGGGTGCAAGAAGAACAGCGCCATAATGAGGCGCACGGTCCCTGGGGACTGAGTGGGAGTCATGAGAAAGGTCCTGTTGGAGGATATGCGCGCAGCTAGACGTAAGTTTGCGCGGTCATCAAGCCAAATACGTGTATGGATGGATAGAATGCAAGTTTAGATTGAGTCACCATCTTGACGACACTACTTTGTGTGAAAATTGGTTGGGTTTTATAAGTGCAGTTTTTGTCAGGCTTCGCCAAGTAGCGGAGAGATTCGCGCCCAAGTGCGTGTTTCAAACGTGTCGTTTTGCGGTTCCAGCAAATGGTGGGCAAGAAACCAGTAGAAGTATTCGTCGTAATCAAACCCTGCGAGGTCTGCTTGAGCGGCGTGCAACGCCTTGCGTAGGCCCTGCGGGGGGCGTTGCTTGTGGAGGACGTCAGTTTTGTGGTGGCGGAGTTGAGCATTGATCTGCAGAGGCGCGATGCCATTGTGGCCTGGACCAAAGCAAACGCGGCGTCTTTCCCGCCAGGGTTGGCCCATGTGTGGAGCAACTTTGTAATCGGTGGGGACGGGCAGACGGCAGAGTTGAGCTGTATCAGCCGGTCGATCCAGAATTTGGAGGGCGAAATCAAACCCTATGTGGTGGGGCGCTATTTTGAAACATTGGTTAAGACTCCAGAGGGCTGGCGGCTAAAGGATCACCGGCTGCAGTTGAAGGCGTAGAGGTGCCGGTTTGGCGGTTACGATCCGCTGAGCGCGGAGGTGTGCGGTTGGAGAATAGGCATTCGGATGTCGCGCCCCGACACGACAAACTGCCCGTCCGCCTTCAATCGATTGAGAACACGTGAGACTGTCTCTGGTTTGATACCCAACAGATCTGCCAAGTCGGTTCGCGACAATGGCAAATGCATGCGCAAATAAGCGCCGTCGCGGGTGCCGTGCGCCTGCATCAATTTGCCCAAGATACGGGCCAGTCTGGTCTGGTTGCTTTCGGTTGCCGCATCAATGATCCGATCACGGGCGGCGTCAATCTCTGCAATGCTGCGCGCGGTGAGACGGGCCAGCACTTTGGCATCAGTTTGCACCAGCCGGTTGGCGTTGCGATGCGCCACCGTACACACCCGGGACGGCATAAGGGCACGGGCTTCGGTTTTGTGAGTGTCGTTTGCGAGGTAGGAGCGGAAGCCAATAACGTCGCCGGGATATGCGAGCTTTAGCAAGGTGGTGTTGCCGGTTTCACTGTGCGCGCGAATGGCAAAAAGGCCACGCGACACACAGAATACTCCGCGGTTTTCATCCCCTTGCATGTAGAGTGCCTGACCTTCGGCAAACTCGCTGCGAGAAAATCCGCCGGTCAAAAAAGACATGGCACCCTTGCCAACGGGCTGCCACACGCTTTGATCATAAAAAGCACATTGGCTGCAGGGGTGGGCCGAGGGAGATGGCAAACGCATGAAGACCTCATAAGCTGGGCCATGGGAGGATGTGGCCGGGTAAAACTGCTGTGTCACAAATTGACGGCCGGTTTTTTGACAACAATCAATGACCGCAAAATTTTCCCTTCTACATCTGGTTGAATTGCGTGCTGTTTGCGCAGGAAATTTGATGGACAATACAGTGTTTGACACCCCGCACGCAGCCCCGCCGCAGTCTCCTCCAAAGCCAAAACCGCGCGCCGGAAAGGTGTCGCTCTGGTCCTATCTGAAGCTGTTTCGGCAGGATATTCTGTCCGCCCAACCTGCGCATTTGTATCGCGCGTGGATGGCGGAGATGCGCACGCCGTTTTTCCAGTCTTACCTGTGCAATGATCCTGAGTTGGTGGAACTGGTGCTCAAACAACGCCCCATGGATTTCCCGAAATCAGAGCGCATGCGGGTGGGGCTTAAGCCCCTTTTGGGGGAGTCGATCTTTATCTCAAACGGCGCGCTGTGGGCGCGTCAGCGGCGGATCATTGATCCTGCATTTGAAGGCGGGCGGCTGCGCAGCGTGTTTCCGGCGATGTGGGACAGCGGTGTGGCCATTGTGGACCGGCTGCGCCCGCTTGCGGACGGCACCCCAGTTGAGATGGAGGGCCATTGCAGCCATGTGGCCATGGATGTGATTTTTCGCACCCTGTTTTCAGTGCCCATCGAACATGAGATCGCTGCGGCGGCCTTTGAAACCTTCAAAACCCATCAGGCGGCCCAACCCTTGGCCAATGTGGCCGCCGTGTTGCCCATGCCCAAGTGGTTGCCACGTTTTCATTCCCGCAAAACCAAAGAGACCGCGCGCACCATTCGTGGCCTGATTGGGCAATTGACCGAAGCGCGGGCCGCGCAAATCGCGGCGGGAACCGCGCCGGACGATCTGGCCACCAAGATCATGACCACGCCAGACCCGGAGACGGGAAAGACGTTTGAGACCGACGAAATGATCGATCAGGTCGCAATCTTCTTTCTGGCGGGGCATGAGACCTCGGCTGCGGCCCTGTCCTGGTCGCTCTACTTACTTGCGCTTTACCCCGAGTGGCAGGACAAGGTTGCGGCCGAGGCACAGGAGGCGATTGCGCCAGAGAAGATCTATTTCTCAGCCCTGTCAAAACTGCGGGCAGCGCGGGCGGTGTTTCGCGAAGCCATGCGGCTTTACCCGCCGGTGCCGATGTATGTGCGGGAGGCGGCCTGTCCCGAGCATTTCCGCAAGCGCGACGTGAAGCGCGGCTCGCAGGTTATTCTGAGTCCATGGCACCTGCACCGGCACGAACGGCTTTGGGAGCGGCCGGATGAGTTTGATCCGGACCGGTTTGAAACCCCAAACGGCAAGGCGTGCCTGCGCAAAGCCTATATTCCGTTTTCCGCCGGGCAACGGGTCTGCCCGGGGTCAGCCTTTGCCATGGCCGAAGGGACGCTTTTGCTCGCAATGCTGGTGCGGGCGTACCGCTTTGAGGTTGTGACAGAAAAGCCTGCTGTTCCGGTGGCTCATCTGACGGTGCGGTCCAAAGACGGGATATGGCTCAAACTCACACCTCGCGGTGCGGCAAAGGACAAGACACATGACTGAGATGACCACAACGCCGGACAAGGCGCGGCTGCGCGCGTGGCCGTATTGGCTGACACTCACCTTTGTGCCGCTGGTGATCCTGGCCGTGATCAAGGGCGGTTGGACCGTGGCGTTGATCCCGGCTTATGGCTGGGTCCTGATGCCGTTGCTGGACGTCGTGCTGGGACAGGATTTGCGCAATCCGGACCCAGATACGCCGGTGAACGAACTCTTCTGGTTTCGCCTGCTGACGATCATCTGGTTTCCGATCCAGTTCTGCCTCGTGTTTGGCGCGCTGTATTACGTGACACGGGTCGCGGACTATGGCGTCTGGGAAGCATTGGCAATTATGTTTGGCATTGGCGTGACCACCGGCACTGTCGGGATCGTCTATGCGCATGAGCTGTTTCACAAGCCCAACAAGTTGGAGCGCAATCTGGGTGATTTTCTGATGGCCTTGGTGCTCTATGGGCATTTTCGCACCGAACATCTGTTGGTGCATCACCCATATGTGGGCACGGGCCGCGATACGGTCACTGCCCGCTACAACGAAGGGTTTCACCGGGCATTTGCGCGGGTGCTGACGACTGGGTTTGGCTCAGCCTGGCGGGCGGAAAAGGCGATGCTGGCCCGCAAAGGATTGCCCTCCACGCACCTGTCCAACCCGATTTGGAAATACCTCGGCTTGCAGGCGGGATTCTTGGCGCTGGCCTTTGGCATTGGTGGCTGGGTTGGGCTGGGGCTGTTTGCGTTTCAGGCGTTGGTTGCGGTGTGGCAGCTGGAACTGACCAACTATGTGGAGCACTACGGGCTGACACGGAAATACCTCGGCGAGGGCAAATATGAACCAGTGAAGCCACATCACAGCTGGGACTCGGCCCATCAAGTGTCCGGAGCGTTGCTGATCAATTTGCAGCGCCATGCCGATCACCATGTGCACCCGATGCGGCGGTTTCCTCTGTTGCAGGTCTATGATGAAAGCGAAGTGCCGATGTTGCCCACCGGTTATCCGCCAATGACGGCGCTGGCGATGGTGCCCCCGTTGTGGCGACGCATGTTCAATCCGCGGGTGCGGGCTTGGCGGCGGCAGTTTTATCCCGAGATTGAGGATTGGGGCCCCTACAAGACGCTCTCACACGCAGACCCAAGTGAGCGCTAGGTTTTGGGGGCCTTTTTGCCGCTGAGCACCGGGCGGACCGGCGCGCCGATGAGGCTGGGACGCAGGGTGATCAGGAAGGCGCTCCAAGCGGTGATCCAGAGCAGGGCTGCCCCATTGAGGAGTGTGGTTTCGGAAGATGACAAGGGCGCGATCAGGCGCAGGGTGGTGGCAAGCCAGAGGCAGATCATGGCGAGGATGAGCGGCTTGGGGGCTTTGAGCTGGCCAGAAGGCGTGTGTGATCCTGCGCGGCCTGCGACAGCAAGGATCAGGCCGGAAATGGCCCCTATGGTGAGCGCGTGTTTGGTGGCCCCCGCGGGATAGATGGCGGGGAAGAGGTCTGTGAGGGCGAGGGCGGCAAGGCCAAGTGGCAACCAGAGGTAGGCGACATGAAGTCCCGCGAGCAGCGGATTGTGCCGGGTTATAATGCTGCGCCAGCCCGTGGCTGTGAACAGTGTGCAGAAGGACGCAATCAAGAGCGCAAGCGGGCCCAGCCAAGGCAGGCTCAGCACTGTGGCGACCACAGCCACCAACAGGGCGAGCAGTGCACACACCCGCGCGCGGGGCCGGAGGTGTACCGCAAGGTCATAACGACCTGTGATCTGCTGCCAGCTTTGTGTGAACGCCGGGATCATGCGGGCGCCAACAAATGTCAGCAAGAGTGCGAAGCCCAGAAGCAAGAGCTGTGTCAGCGCGATACAGGCTGCAACGTCGCCGGATTTTGCCAAGATGAGGAAAGTCGCATCCAGCGTTGCCAACATAAGGATTGCGGCGACAAAACCAAGCTTTGGGTACGCTTTGGCGCGCTTCAGGCGGATCGCCATGAGACCTGCCAAAACCACCAAGTAGGCGGCATTGACCGGCAGCACCACAGCCAGCGGCATGGTATCAAAGGCCGCCATGACGAGGCGCGCGGCAATCCACGCGCACAACAAGCCCTTGAGTACCAAGCCCCGCTCTGGGGGCTTGCCAATCCAATTGGGCATGGCCGTCAGCAGGTAGCCACCAACGGCTGCGGTGGCAAAGCCAAAAAACAGCTCATGAATATGCCAGAGCACCGGCGCTGACATTGCAGGCGCAGGCACTCCGAAAGACGTGCCCAGAGGCCACCAGGCGATGCACAGTACAGCCCAAACACCGGCGGCTGTGAACAGCGGCCGGTAAGGCGCCTGCCAGAATGCGCTGTGTCTCACGTCCTCGCAGCAATTGGAGGCGTGGACATGGCCACACCCCGGTCTCCGGTCAAAAAGCCGTCTGAGAAGCGGATCTCAGGGGTTTGCCCGGTGATGGCGTTAAGCACAGCCTCGCTGCTGCATTGGCCCTCCACCAAGGCGCGGTACTGGTGGCATAGGTCGGCAAAGCCTTGTGATTGCGGAGACAAGCGCAGGGCCGTCACGCCAGCAGCACGCAATTGGTCGATCTGATGCACCGTGGTGGCGTAGCTGTCGGACAAAGTTTGCACGCCGTTCATGGTCAAGAAGGGCTGCCCATCAAGCGTGGCGACATCCAACCCGTCTGGGTCGTCTTCGCACGCAAACTGACAGTTGTCCTTGGTGCGGCCGTGCAGCCGCGCATGATAGCAGCGACCAGAGATGGCCAACGGCAGGCGGCCATGGCCCCAAACCTCAATCGTCACACCCAGCGCTTCGGCCTCTTTGGCAAGTATCTCTACTGAAGCCAGAGGCAACTCTGGCGGCAGGCAGATACGCGTTGCCCCAAGCGAGGCCAGCCAACGCAGTGTGCCTTCGTTATAGACATTCACCAACGGGCCAACAGAGAAATTGGTGCCTTTGGGCAGGTAAGACAACACGGAGAGGTCGTTAATCTCAACCTCAAGGCCCATCTCCACCAGATCGGCGGTCAGCTTGCGTTCGCGTTTGAGTGTGATCAGGGCAAGGCTGGTCAAGGCGACGTCTTTGCCAGCGGCGATCAAACGTTCGATTGCGCCTGGAATCTGATCCTGAAAAAACGGCAGGCGCTTTGAACAGACCAATTCTCCCAGCACCACACGGTCAACAGACGTCTCGGCGATTTCTTCATAAAACGCAGACCAAGTGTCTTTGGACCAGAAAAACGGGATGGGGGCCACAGTGAGCTGCATGGGTTATCTCCAGGTCTTTTTGTAAGCGCCGGTGGTCATGGCCTGACCTTCGGACAGACGGGCCAGCATGCCCTGCGGCAGGGGGCGGCCATCCTCCAAGGCGTCCACCGCCTCGCGGAAGTTGCGCACCACTTGGGTCACATAAGAGCGCGACCGCTGGCGGCCTTCGATCTTAAGGGCGGTCACGCCTGCTTTTTGCAACTGTGGGATCAGCTGCTCGGCATTCAGACTGACCGGGTCTTCGAACAAATGGTCTGTTTTCTCGCCTGCGGTAAAACAGCCTTTGCAGAGCGTTGGATACGGGGCAGCGTCGCCTTTTTGCGCGCGGTGGATGGTGTAACCGCCCAGTTGGGCATCCAGAACCCCATTGTGATCGTGGTATTCCACGTGGCTGGCCGGGGAACAGACGCCGTTCATATTTGGCGAGCGCCCGGTGGCATATGAGGAGAGCGAACAGCGGCCCTCGGCCATCACACAAAGACCGCCAAACACAAAGACCTCGGTTTCCACTTCGGTTTCCGCGTTGATGGCGGCAATTTCCGGCACCGACAACACACGTGGCAAAACCACGCGCTTCACGTCAAAAGTTTCTGCGTAAAAGTTGACCATGTCAGCATTCGCGGCAGCGGCCTGTACAGACAGGTGGCGGCGCAGGTTTGGATGATTGCGCGCGGCGTAATCAAGCAACCCTGCGTCGGCCAGGATGACCGCATCCGCGCCACAGGAGTCCGCATCTGCCACAGCGCGGTGCCAGATGGCTTCGTCGCCCGCGCGGGGGAAGGTATTGATGGCCACCAGAACTTTCGAGCCATGTTGATGGGCAAAGGCAACGCTCTCGCGCATTTCGGTCCGGTCAAAGTTCAACCCCGGAAAATTGCGGGCATTGGTTTCATCCGCAAAGCCGCAGTAGATCGTGTGCGCTCCGGCTTTCACAGCCGCCCGCAAAGCAGCAGGCGTGCCCGCCGGGCAGACAATTTCCATCACCATGCGGGTTCCTCCGGACGGGTGAGATACAGGCCAGTGCGCCGTTCCAACAGCAACAACGCTCGATGGACCGGCGCGGCAAGCGGACCGGTCAGGTTCATAAGCTCTTCCGAGAAGTCGATTTCCGCGTCATCAATGGCGTTGCGCAGCGCAAGCGAGGCAGAGGTATCACCTTCGATCACCAGATCTCGTGAGAAAAACAGCGCATCCCCATCAAAGCCGCCATGCACAAGCCCCAGAAGCGCGGCCAAAGGCCCTGCGATGCGGGCGGCCCCTTCGACCGGACGGCGGGTCAGTTTGATGGTGGGTTTGCCATTGCCGGGATGCAACAAGATCACCAGCGGCAGATCGGTTGGGTCAATCACAAACGGCGTGTTGGCATAGTCACCCAAGCGGCGAAACAACCCGGGATGTGAGGTGGCAATCCGGCGCGAGAAAGCTGTGAGTGAGGCTGAGAGCGGCGCAAGCGGCACAGCGCGCAACGGCACTGCCAAAAGAGGCGGGCACCGAGGCACGGAAACAGAAGTTTGGGACAAGGAGGACTCCCTTGGTCTTGTCTTGATTGCTCCCTTCGTAAAGTCTGACGGGGAGGGGCAAATTGACGGTGGTCAATTTCGCTCGGCATTTTTGCTGTTAGGCGGAGCGGACAGACAAAAACAGGACTCCCCCGTGCGCCAACTTCCGCCTTTTGCTAGCCTGAGAGACTTTCTGGCTTGGTGCAAAGAGACCGACCAATTTCAAGCCGTTACGGCCCCGGTCGCGGTGCGTCATCAGATGACCGCTGTGCATCGGCATGTGTTGGAGCGGGGCGGGCCAGTGTTGCAATTTGATACGCCGCAATCAGACGCGGGACGCAGATTTGACATGCCAGTGGTGACAAATCTGTTTGGCACCTCCGAACGGGTGGCCGCAGGGCTGGGCATTTCTTTAGAGAATGTCTCAGAGCTGGGACATTTCTTGGCAGCACTTCGGGCGCCAACACCCCCGGACGGCTTGCGGGATGCGCTGTCGCGTTGGCCGATGCTGAAAGCCGCACTTAATACGCGGCCCAAGACGGTGCGATCCGCGCCTGTTCAACAGATTGTGCATGAAGGCGCAGCGGTGGATCTTGGAAAAATTCCGGTGCAAACGCATTGGCCGGGGGACGGAGGGCCGCTGATCACCTGGCCAGTTGTGATCACCAAACCTTGTGGCGTGGAGGCCGCACAGGTGACCCAATATAACGCGGGGGTGTATCGCGCGCAGGTGCTCAACCGCGACAAGCTGATCATGCGGTGGCTGCCTCATCGCGGCGGCGCGGCGCATCATAGAAGCTGGGCACAAGCTGGGGAGCCAACCCCGGTGGCGGTGGTATTGGGTGCAGACCCCGCGACACTGTTGTCAGCCGCCTTGCCCTTGCCGGAAACCGTGTCGGAGCTGACCTTCGCCGGAGCGCTCAATGGGCAACGGCCTGCGATGGTTGCGGCCAAGACGGTGCCGTTGCTGGTGCCAGCAAATGCTGAAATTGTATTGGAAGGCTATGTTTCGCAGACAGAGACAGCGCCGGAGGGCCCATTTGGCGATCACACTGGCTACTATAACAAGGCGGAGCCGTTCCCAGTGATGCAAGTCACAGCAGTGACCCACCGCAAAGACCCGCTTTATTTGTCGACCTATACGGGGCGGCCTCCGGATGAGCCTGCGGTGATTGGAGAGGTGTTCAACCATCTGGCACTGCCAACCATTCAAGCACAGATCCCGGAAATCCGCGACGTATGGCTGCCGCCAGCAGCCTGTTCATACCGCATGGCGGTTATCAGCATCGACAAGCGTTATCCCGGTCAAGCCCGTCGCGTGATGATGGCGCTGTGGGGGATGCTGCCGCAGTTCAGCTACACCAAGATGATTGTGGTGGTGGACGACGACATCGATGTGCGCAATTGGGACGACATTGCCTGGGCATTGGCCAGCCGGATGGATCCGGGGCGCGATGTCTTGCAACTTGAAAACACACCCATGGACTATCTGGACTTTGCCTCGCCAGAGCCCGGATTGGCCGGAAAAATTGGCCTTGATGCCACCATCAAAATTGAGAGTGAGACCCGCCGTGATTGGGGCGCTGTCATGCACACAGCGCCAGCGGACGCGGCCTTTGCGGAAAGCCTCGTTGCTCAGGTGATGCCAGGGCTCAAAAAGGACGCAAAATGATGCGCAACGTAAGAGTGATCGTGGGGATTGCCGGCGCGTCAGGCGCGGCCTTAGGCGTTTCAGTGGTGCGTCAGTTGCGTGAAGTGGGTGCCGAGGTGGATTTGGTGGCCAGCGCGGCGGCTCAGCGCACATTGAAAGAGGAGGTCGGCCCAGACGCGTGGGACCACTTGAAGGCGCAGGCTTCGCAGGTTCACGACGTGCACAACATTGGCGCCAGCATTGCCTCGGGGTCCGTGCCTGTTGCGGGCATGATTGTCGCGCCGTGCTCCATGCGGTCGCTGGCCGCCATCGCTGCCGGGTTGGATGACAATCTGCTGACCCGCGCAGCTGGCGTGCAGTTAAAGGAGCGCAGGCGGTTGGTGTTACTGGCCCGCGAGGCCCCACTGACGTTGGCGCATCTCAGGAACATGACATCGGTGACCGAAATGGGGGCGATTGTGATGCCACCGGTGCCCGCGTTTTACCTGAACCCAACGTCGGTGAACCAGATCGTGGATCAACTGGCCGCGCGCGCAATCGACGTTCTGGGCATTGGGGGTGGTCTTGCAGATCAATGGCAAGAGACGGTCTGATCCAAGGCGGCTGAATGGGACGCGAGATTGTTGGGGCTGCCCAAAATCTCTAATCAAGCCCGACACACATGGTCCTGGCCGTTTCATGGCCAAGTGACGGCTGCATATTTGGCACCGGGCTCACCATTTTGCTGCCCGTTACGGGATCGGCGTAGACACGCGTGCGCAGACCATACACCTGCTCGACAAGCTCTGGCGTCAGGATTTGGTTTGGGGTGCCCGTCGCGTACAGCCGCCCATCTTTCATCACCACAAGGTTGGTGGCAAACCGCGCGGCGTGACCGATGTCATGCAGAACCGCCACAATGGTTTTTCCAGCCGCGTGCAGGGTCTCGGTTAGCTCTAAGACTTCATATTGGTATTTGATGTCCAGAAAACTTGTGGGTTCATCCAGCAGCACATAAGGCGTGTCCTGTGCCACACACATGGCCAAAAACGCCCGCTGACGCTGCCCTCCTGAAAGCTCACTCACCATGCGATCGCGCAAATCTGCAATCGCCACAGCTTCCAGCGCGGCTTCGATTTTTTCCTGATCAGTGCGGCTGCGTACACCAAACAGATTTTGATGTGGCGCACGGCCGTAACCAACCAATTGCCCGACGCTGATCCCGGGAGGCACCACAGGATGCTGAGGCAACACCGCAACCTGCCGCGCAATGGCTTTGGTGGGTTCACGTGCTGTATCTCGCCCCGAAATCCGCACTGTACCGGCACTCAATGGCAGTTGGCGCGCAATGGTTTTAAGCAAAGTGGATTTTCCGCAACCGTTTGGTCCAATCAGTGCGGTTAATTCACCGGCCTTGATGGTGGCGGTTACCTGATCCAGCATGAACCCGCCATATCCGGCACGAATATCAGTCAACTCAATGCTCATTCGCGCGTCTCCATGCGGCTGGTCAAAAGGATAAAAACAAAGAATGGCGCGCCAAACAGAGCCGTCAGAATGCCGGCGGAAATTTCCAACGGCGGCACCAACACGCGACCTGTTGCGTCTGCCAAGACCACCAGAAGCGCCCCTATCAGCATCGCTGTGGGCAAAAGCACCCCATGACGCCCACCCACCAACTGCCGGGCAATATGGGGGGCCATCAGCCCCACAAAGCCAATGACACCCACCACACTGACTGAGATCGAGGCCAGCAAGGTGGCAATCGCCAAAAGTACAAAGCGCTCCAGCCGTACATTCACGCCCAGCGCCGTGGCTTGTGATGTGCCCAAGCGCATAAGGTCCAGTCGGAAGAAAAGGCACAGACAGAGTGCGGACAAAAGCGACAGGAATGGCCAAACTGCGGACAAATGCTGCCAACCGCGCGCCCAAAGGGATCCAGTGAGCCAAACCAAAGGTGCGGAAATTTCAAATGTGCTGGCGGTGACCATAATGAAATCTACCCCTGCGTCGCAGACCAATCCCACCGCAATGCCAACAAGAATCAACCGCTCCGGCGACATCGGGCGCAGGGCCGAAAGGCCGTAAATTGTTCCTGCTGCCAGCGTCCCGCCCAGCAAAGCGACCAAAGGCAACCAGGCCAAAGCCAAGTCCGGCGCCAGCGACGTGCCCAGCAAAACCGCCAGAGCCGCCCCCGAGTTGATGCCGATGATCTTGGGGCTGGCCAGTGCATTGCGCAAAAGCGCCTGCACAATAACGCCTGACAGGGCCATCGCTCCGCCGGTGAGCACGGCCAGTAAACTGCGTGGCAACCGCGACCGATTGATGATGAACCTCTGCTGATCGCCGTCCAGATCAAACAAAGTATTGATGATCACAGATGCCGGTATCTTCACCGCCCCAACAGAGAGCGACCAGACAAAGGCCAGCGTCAACAGGAGGACCAAAGAAGGCAGAGTGATCCGCGCGCGTCTGGTCATGACAGATCTCGCGCAAATACGGTCTGCCATAGAAACCAAGGGGCTCCAATCAGGGCGACAACCACGCCAACCGGTGCTTCAACCGGCGCAGTCAAAACTTTGGACACCCCATCCGCATACAACATGAGCGCTGCGCCAAGCAGGGCCGAAACGGGCACCAAAATGCGATGGTCGCCCCCAAATAGCAGCTTTGCAAGATGTGGCACCACAAGTCCAACAAAGGCAATTGGTCCCGCAA
This sequence comes from Shimia sagamensis, assembly GCF_900182745.1. Lineage (GTDB taxonomy): Bacteria > Pseudomonadota > Alphaproteobacteria > Rhodobacterales > Rhodobacteraceae > Shimia > Shimia sagamensis. Next base: position 348,733 of record NZ_FXTY01000004.1, read on the forward strand.
CTGATACGCTGACACCGGTCAAGGCAGCGGCTATCAAAGTGCCCAACAACAGAGTGATGCGTGAATCTGCCCCAAGCCCTTGGGCGGACGCTTGTCCAAGGGCCATCAAATTCAATCTTTGTGACAAGGCAAGCGCCGCAAACAATCCCGGCAAGCCCCACAGGGCCAAACGCCGCACCGCGGGCCATCGAATGTCGGTGATATCCCCGACGGTCCACCGCACCACTGACCGTGCCAATTCATCCTCAAGGGTGAAGGCAAAACGGACCATGGCGTAAGAAAACGCCCCAACAGCCACACCGCCAAGTACGAGACGCAAGGAGTCCATACGTCCGGTAAATCCTCCGGAGATGGCAAAGGTCACAACACCTGCGCCAAACGCCCCCACAAGGGCCATTACCTGTAAAGGAACGCCGCTAAACAGGGGCAACACCAACCCAAGAGACAGGCCAAGGGCGGCGCCTTGGTTCAGCCCCAAGATTGCAGGTGACGCCAGCGGATTGCGTGTCGCTGCTTGCAAGATCAAACCTGACAGGGACAAGTTGAGCCCCAACAGCGTCGCCGCAAACATGCGTGGCGCCCGGGTGTCATAGATGACCGTCGCCGCAATCCCCTCCGGCGCCCAGAGATCGGTCAGCCCAACGTCTGATCGTCCCCCGGTTGCCAAGGAGAACAGCGCACCACTGAACAGCACCGCCAAGGCCAGCCCAACGGCCAGCCCGCGCGGAAGCTTACCCGCGCCATGCGCTGTTACGGAATGGCTCACTCAAGCGCGTCCATGATTCTGACGACATCCGCGGCGGTCATCTCTGCTGCCAACATGCCGCGCAGGCGCGACCAATTGTGCGCGGTCACAGGAAGCACCTGATCAGCTTTTACCGAAGTCAGGTTCTCATAAAGGGTTTCACCAGCCCAGCCGTCCACAAAACTGGGGTCGGCATAGGCGCCAACCAGCAGGAGATCGGGGTCAATCTCCGACAGTTGCTCAAGCGTGGTCGGCACATACACCTTTTCATAAACCGCGCCATCAGCGGTTTCCATGTTGCTGTCAAAACCGAACATTTCCAGCAGAGACCCATTGTAGGAGCGGGGAGAATGCAACCACAGACCCTTGGCATTGGTCACGCCAAACTGTGCTGCAATGCCTTCTGCTTTTGGTTTGATCTGAGCGACATACTCCGCCATCGTCGCCTTATGCGCTGTGATCCGCGCCTCCATTTCGACGGATTTTCCAATCGCTGTGCCAATCGCGGCCATCTGCGCGACTGATGCGTGGTAGTCTCCACCAAGGCTGTCCAGAACAATTGTCGGCGCAATTTCTGACAGAGTGTCATAAGCCGCCGTGTGGCGGGTTTTATCGGCAATGATCAGGTCTGGCTGAAGCGATGCAATGATCTCTAGACTTGGCGTTTTGCGTGTTCCAACAGACACCCAGTCGTCGCCAATCACATCGATGTAAGGCGCGATGACACGGTCTCGTTTGCCGTCATCGGCCAGGCCAACCGGCGCAACGCCAACAGAGGCCAAAGCGTCGATGTAGCTGAATTCCAGAACCACAATGCGTTTTGGGTCATCTGGCACGTCAGTGGTGCCCAATTCATGGGTAATATCACGCGCCAGCACAGGGCTCGCCAGCGCAATCAGCGCAGCTGAAAAAACAGGTAGAAGTTTGAAAGTATAGGCCATTTATCCCTCCATGACACAAGCAGGTGACTGGCGGAGGCATAACCTTGGCTGATCTGGAGCGGTTATCTGAATCCTGAAAATTTTTGTCAAGAGATTGAATTTACTCTTGGCCTGATGTGTTTGTGCATTATTGACCGCCTTAAAGGCGGGATTGGTTTGGCTTTGCCTATTTTTCGGTTGGGCTGCATCGTCTACGCGATCGTTAGACAAGACGGCGTCGCCTCGGACTTGCCCCCCAACGTTGATTTTAACCTGAGTCGCTTGAAATTCACGCCGGAAACCCCACGCCATTCTGGTCTGAAAATGGTGTCTGAGGTGTCTTATCAGCGAAAAAAATCAGGTCACGGCGCTCAAAATAGTGTTTCTGTTGAAAGTGCTACAGAGTTTTGGGGTGGCACATCATTCGTCAGGGTTGACATAAATTTCCGTTATGTGAATTATATTTCATCGGTTGATATTTATTGCGGATTCGGGAGGGTGCGCGGGAAACCGGAAAAGTGAGGTGACTGTCATCTCTTTGATCCAATGCATGGGAGGAGTGTGTAATGGGGATCTTTGGAAAGAAACTTATGGCGACCACGTTGATGGTGTCATCCTTGGCGATATCGGCAGGGTCGGCGCTTGCAGACGATGGTAAGCGTATCGCGTTCTTTGTTTCAGACTTGTCCAACGTGTTTCACCAGTCGCAAGCCGCGGCTGCTGAGAAATACGCGATGGAGGAGTATGGCGCGAAGGTTGTTGTGTTTGACGGTCAGGCCGACAGTGCGGTGATGACTCAAAACGTTGATCAGGTTGTTGCTGGTGGCTTTGATGCAGCAACGTTGCACATTTGGGATGCTGAGGCGGCAACGCCTGGTGTGATGGACGCGCTGGACGAGGGCATTGTCATGACCTCCTTCTTTAGCCCAATCACCGACACTGGCATTCCTACGGCCCGCAGCGATGAAGCATCGGTGTCGTTTGAAATGGGCGCCCAAATGGCGACCGCTTGGAAAGAGGCCCATCCAGACAAGCCAATTGTGATGGTGCAGCTTGGCTGGCCAAACCACACAGAGGTCAACTCTGGGCGTACAGCGCCGTTTGTTGAAGGTGTGTTGTCTGTGGATGCGTCGGCCGAAAACCTCGGCGCATTGGACTCCAGCAAAGGTCAGGAAGCGGCCAAGCAGATTATCGTGGACCTCTTGACCCAGCGTCCTGAAGTGAACCTGATCTACTCGGAAGCGTCAAACCTGACCGTTGGCACCATGGCGGGCCTGTCCCAGCTTGGGCGCGGCAAATTTGAAAACGGCAAGCCGTTGACAGAGATCGTGGCCAGCGTGGATTTTGACGCGGTTGAAGTTGACCACGTGTTTGATCCGAACTCGAGCCTGAAAGTGTCCATGGGTTTGCCACCGCTGGAAACAGCGATGGGCCGTATCGACCTGATTATGGACGTGCTTGAGGGTAAGGTTGCGCCGAAATCGGACACCGCTGAAGAGTTCTTCTACAAAGCGTATACCATTTCCAATTGGACAATGGACAAAGCTGATGCGGAGAAGTGGTTGGACAGCCAGTTCGGCGGATAAGTCCACACGAAGGCGGTTGGCGGTTCTGACGTGACCGGGGATGGGTCATAGGGATCGCCAGCTTGCCAGAACTATTTGAGCATTGCGACAAACCCACAACGCTGAGGCGTCGCAAGTCGAGATGAAGTGCTTCGAGCCAGGGGGAAGCAGGCATGACCGAAGAGCAGAAAACATCGGTGCTCTCCGTTGATGGGCTGACAAAAGACTATCCGGGTGTCCGGGCTGTCGACAATGTCACATTTTCTATTCAAAACAGTGTGGTGCACTGTTTGGTTGGGGAGAACGGTGCGGGCAAATCAACGCTGGTTAAGATGCTGACGGGCGCACTTGCGCCAACGGCCGGCGCGATGACGGTGAATGGTAAGGCTTACGTCCCCACCAGTCCGCAAGAGGCACGCGAGGGCGGGATAGCAACTTTGTTCCAAGAGCTGCACGTGGTTGACGAGCTGACAGTACTAGAGAACCTGACGTTGGGCATGGAGAAAAGTCGATTTGGGTTTTTTGTGAAGTCGGACCTTGAAGACCGAGTGACCCAGACTTTGGCCACGATTGAACCTGCCATTGATCCGGCTGCACGGGTGTCGACTTTGAGTGTCGCGCAAAAACAGATTGTTGAAATTGCACGTGCGGCGTCATCCGGCGCAAACATTATCATTATGGATGAACCCACTGCGGCGCTATCAGAGCGCGAAGTGGAGCGTTTGTTCACGGTTATTCGGCGACTGCGCGAAAACAATGTCACTGTGATCTATATCTCTCACAAGCTGGACGAGATATTTGAGTTGGGTGACACGGTCACTGTCATGCGCGACGGCAAACATATCACCACCTGCCCGCTGAGCGACGTGGACGGACGCGCGGAACTGATTGAAATGATGATCGGGCGGACGGTGTTTCAGAGCTATTCACCGCGCGGCAAGATCGGTGAAAAAGTGGTGCTCAAGGCCGAAGGTTTGAACACCAAACTTCTGAAAAATGTGTCCTTTGACATCAAAGAAGGTGAGATCATTGGGTTTTATGGACTGGTTGGGGCCGGAAAAACCGAGGTGGCACGGGCGTTGTTTGGTGCGGACTCTTTTGATGGGAAAGTCACATTTCACGGCAAACCCGGCGGCAGGACACCTAAAGAAGCGATTGCCAAAGGCATCGCGCTGGTGCCGGAGGAACGCCGCACGCAGGGTCTGTTCACCAGTTTGACCATTCGTGAAAACGTGCCGGTGATGAACCTGCCAAGGGTGACGCAAAACGGTGTGTTCAAAGCTGAAGACGTGCGCACTGCGGCCCAGGAGTTTGTCACTCAGCTGGGCATCGCGACCAGCTCCATCGAGAAACACACGGAAAAGCTTTCTGGCGGAAATCAGCAAAAGGTTGTTCTGGCCAAGTGTCTGTTTTCGCAGGCAGACCTTCTGCTTCTGGATGAGCCAACGCGCGGCGTGGATGTTGGTGCTAAGACTGAAATTTATGAAATCATCAAGGACCTGGCAAACGAAGGCAATGCGGTGGCGGTGTTTTCCTCGGAACTGGAAGAAGTTCTAGGCATTTGTGACCGTGTGTTCTTGATGTTTGACGGTTGTCTTCAAGAAGAAATCGAAAACGGCCCAAATGTGGATATCGCCCATATTTTGAATGTGGTGACCGGTGGTCAAGACGAGGATGCACGATGAGCAGCGTGACAGACACTCTCCCTTCAGGGCCAACGCGGTCCAAAATGAGCGACGAAGGGTTCATCTCGTCCCTTGTGGCGGCGGTTGCGATCAGTCTCTTTCTGATAGCCTCGCTGTTGGTTCCCAATTTTTTCCAGTGGCAGAATGTGGTCAATTTGGTCACCAACAATTGGGCGGTGATTGCGCTTGGCGTAGGGGTGTCCTTCCTGTTGGTGTCTGGCAACTTTGACCTGTCGGTGGGAGGCATTGTGGCCTTGTCCGGTGTTTTGTCCGTCTGGTTTGCTCAAAGCACGGAGGGCGCAAATGCGCTGTCCACTGGGCTTGGGCTTCCTTATGGGCTTGCGATTGCATGTGCCCTACTTGGGTCTTTGGCAATTGGTGCTCTGAACGCGTTGTTTGTGGTGCGATTTGGCATCCCGTCGATCATTGTCACCTTGGGTACAATGATGGTGGCGCGTGGCATTGCGCAGGTCATCACCCATGGTTCACAGCGCAACACAAACTTGCCAGATGCCTTTGGCTATCTTGGAAATCTGAGTTTGTTTGGCACATCCATAAAATTTCCCGTGGTGCTTATGGGGCTGTTGTTGGTGGTTGCCATATTTGTGGAGCGGAAAATGGTGTTTGGCCGCATCACCTATTGGATTGGCGCCAACCCGGAGGCCGCAAGCCTGTCTGGCATCGATCGGGCGCGCCATATCACCAAGCTTTATCTGTTTAGTGCCGGTATTGCCGGGGTGGTGGGGATCCTTCTGGCGTCTGAGTACAAATCGGGGTTTTCCAATCGGGGACTGCTGATGGAGTTTGATGCCCTGGTCATTGCATTGCTTGGCGGTGTTGCCATTGCAGGTGGCTTTGGCTCCGTGATTGGCATGTTCTTTGGTGCCATCATTCTTGCGGTGGTCACCTCTGCGGCCACAGGATTGGTGCTTTCGCCGGATTGGCAGTTCATTCTCAAAGCGGTGGCCGTTTTCCTCGCGATTGTCACGCAAACCTGGGCGCTGGCCCGTCGGAATAAGTGAGTACGATGTCGATGTCATCTCAATCCAAAACTGCGGAACAGAGTGTCGCGTCTGGTGCGGCCAACTTCCTGCGCAACTACTATATCTACTTTGTGCTTGTGGCCATCGTAGCGCTGCTTAGCCTGGCCAATCTGGATCAATTTGCCTTGTTTGAGCGGGGAAACTTTCTCAACAAGCGCAACATCATCAATATCTTGCGTGTGTCTGCGCCCATTCTTGTTGTTGCTGGCGCGTTCACATTGCTGATGGTGTCAGGTTACATCGACTTGTCCATTGGCAGCACAATGGGGCTGACCGCGGTGATCTATGCGATGTTGGCGATCAATGGCATGCCGTTTGTGCCCGCCTTTCTGCTGACAATGCTGGCTGGTGCCGTATTGGGAGCGATCAATGGGATCTTGGTTGTGCGCCTCAATATCACGCCTGTGATCGCAACACTGATCACGCTGAGTTTGTTCAAAGGCATTGCGCTGCTGTTGGTGCAGGACGGGGTTTCGGCGATCAAATCCGGTGGTGGATTGAAAATGCCGGCGTGGTTTAATGACTATGGACGGGACGGGGTGTTTCTCAAGTTGCCGGCTGCCTTCTGGGTCGCCGTGGCGGTGACGTTGGTGCTGATTGTTGTGCAAAACCGCGGCAAGCTTGGCAAATACGCAGCCGCAACGGGCGGTAACCCAACTGCGGCCAAACTCTCTGGCATCAATACTGGGCGCACTGTTTTCCTGCTCTATGTCATCGTTGGTGTCACCGCAGCCTTGGCCGGGATTGCCCGATCCAGCTTTATGTCTCTGGGGGATCCGCTGTCTGGCGACGGCATGGAGCTCACCGCGATCCTGGTGGTCCTGCTTGGCGGGACGGCGTTCAGCGGTGGCGAGGGGCGGGTGTTGCGCTCTTTTGTCGGTGCGCTGATCATCATGGCGTTGACCGTCGGCATGTTGACGATTGTCCCTGCGTATTATCAAACACTTGTAATCGGCGCGGCGCTTTTGACAGCGGCGGCCACCAACCACCTTGTTAGTCAAAAGGGCAAAGTATCGTGAGTTCCCTGACCCCAAATCCAGAACAAATGCGTCTCATCGTGCGTGTGTTGTCGATGCATTATGAAGATGAACGTGCGCAGTCTGACATTGCCAAAGCGCTGGAGCTTTCAACGGCCAAGGTGAACCGTCTGATCAAGCAGGGCCGGGAACTTGGCATGGTGCAGATCACGATCAAAAGCCCGTTGATGCGCTTTTTTGATCTCGAACGCGAAATCGCGGATCGCTGGTCTTTGAAACGGTGTTTGGTGGTGCCGTCTGTGACAGGCAGCGAGACATCGACTTTAACTGAAGTGGGCAAGGGCGCTGCGAACCTATTGCTGGATGCGATCCGGGATGGCGACAAGATTGCGGTTTCGGGCGGCAAAACTCTCAGCGTGATGATCGAGAACCTGTCTGTCAGCGCGCATTATGACGTTGAAGTGGTGCCAATGACCGGCGGCGTTCAAGGGCAGCATTACACCGACGTGAACCACATCACGACGCAGCTGGCTGACAAGTTGTCGGGCCGCGCGCGGCTTATTCATGCGCCGCTACACGCGGATTCCGAAGGCGAACGCGATCTGGTGATGTCGGTTAAGTCTGTGCGCGAGGTCATGAGTGAGGCCCGCAGCGCCAATGTGGCTGTGGTGGGCATCGGAGCCGTCGTTGGTGCGGACAGCACATACTACATGGCCCATCCAGTGTCAGAAGTGGAGCGTGCACGGCTGTATAAAACCGGGGTGCGCAGCGAATTTCTCGGCCACCTCATTCAGGAAGACGGCAGTGTTTCTGGCAACACCTACAACTCCCGTCTTGTGGCGCTGCTGCCGCAAGAATTGGCCCGCATTCCCGTCACCATTGCCATCGCGTCGGGGGCCGAAAAGGTCGAACCCATCGCCGCTGCGCTTAATGGTGGGTATTTCAACTCGCTTGTCACGGACGAGCACACCGCAACCGCCTTGCTGAAAGAGGAAGTGCTCAATGCTTGATCGACAGGAACACAACATGCTGACGCGTGAAATTGGCCGCTCTGGTATCCAGGCCTCCGCCATTGGGCTAGGCACCTGGGCCATTGGCGGCTGGATGTGGGGGGGCACAGATGAGGCCAAATCCATCAAGGCCATTCAGGCCTCTATTGACGAAGGTATCAGCCTGATCGACACGGCGCCGGCCTACGGGCAAGGCGTGGCTGAGGAAATTGTCGGCAAGGCCCTTAAGGGACGCCGCGACAAGGTGGTTTTGGCCACCAAATGTGGCTTGGTCTGGCACACACAAAAGGGAAATCACTTTTTTGATTACGACAGCGGCCCAGTGCATCGGTATCTGGGGAAAGACGCGATCATCTATGAGGTGGAGCAAAGCCTGAAGCGCTTGGGCACAGATGTGATTGACCACTACATCACCCATTGGCAGGACCCAACAACGCCGGTTGAAGAGACCATGGAAGCTTTGGAACAGCTCAAAACCCAAGGCAAGATCCGTTCGATTGGCGCCAGCAATACCACACCAGAGGACGTGGCCGCTTATCTCGCCGCAGGTCAATTGGATGCGGTGCAGGAAGAGTACTCCATGATCAAGCGGGATCTGGACACCACAATGGCGCCTCTGTGTGTTGAAAAAGGTGTGTCGATCCTGAGTTATTCGTCGCTCGCGCTGGGTTTGTTAAGCGGCAAAATTGGCCCGGATCGCGTGTTTGAGGGGGATGACCAACGCAAGGACAACCCGCGTTTCTCGATGGCCAATCGCCAAAAAGTGGCGCAGCTCATGCAAGCCATTTCAGAGGTTGCGGAAACACATGGGGCCACGTGTGCCCAAACGGTCATCGCCTGGACCGTGCAACAACCGGGCATAACTTTTTCACTCTGTGGTGCGCGTGATGCTGGTCAAGCCGCGGAAAACGCCAAGGCTGGGCGTTTGCGATTGAGCAGCGACGATCTCGAAGTCATCAGTACTGCGGCTCAAAAGAACCTGACCGACCTCGACGGGTAACTCTCGTCACAATGAAACCTTTGCAACATCGCATGTGCTGCGGTGAACGGGAAAGCTATGTCTGACGCACGCCAAAATAATCTGGCTTTGATCAAGGATAACAATGCCTTTGACGTTGTTGTCGTCGGCGGCGGGGTGAATGGGATCGGTGTCTATAGGGATCTGTCCCTGCAAGGATTGCGGGTCCTGTTGGTGGAGAAAAACGATTTTGCGTCGGGATGTTCTGCGGCACCATCGCGTATGATCCACGGTGGTTTGCGCTATCTGGAAAACGGTGAATTTGATCTGGTGCGAGAGTCGTTGCTGGAGCGTGATGCCTTGTTGCGCAACGCCCCACATATGGTGAAGCCGTTGCCAACCGTGATCCCAATAACCTCTTTGTTTTCTGGCATGTTGAATTCTGCCGCGAGTTTTTTAGGGCGGCAGGGCAAGCCGTCGAGCCGCGGTGCGCTGCCAATCAAATTGGGGCTGGGGCTGTATGACTGGGTGACCCGGAAAAGTCGCGCGGTGCCGAGACATGCCTTTTTTGGCGGGGCGGAAACCCGCAGGCGCTGGCCTGACATCACCGCACAGGCCAAGTGTTCGGCGGTTTACTACGATGCATGGATTTCGCATCCGGAACGGCTGTGTCTGGAAATGATCTCTGATGTGGGTGAAGCCGCGCCGCACTGCGTCGCCCTAAACTATGCCGAGCTGCAAAAATCTGGAGACACTTATACACTGACCTGTCAGCGCTCCGGCAAAAGCTTGGACATTAAGCCCCGCACAATTGTGCATGCAACGGGCGCTTGGTTGGATAAATCGGTGTCAAACTTGGCGGGTGCACCTGAGAAAAAGATGGTGGCCGGCACCAAAGGCTCCCATCTGATCATCGACAACCCTGCGTTGGAAAAGGCGCTCGGTGGCCATATGGCCTATTTTGAGAACGCCGATGGGCGGGTGTGCATTGTGTTCCCGTATCAGGGCAAAGTTCTGGCGGGCTCTACCGATATCCGGGTCGAAGAAGCTGCCCGCGTGCGGTGCGAAGCGGATGAGCTCAACTACATCTTGGATTCGTTGAGGTTGGTGTTTCCCAACATCGAGATGTCCGCAACCGACGTCGTGTTTAGCTACTCGGGCATTCGGCCGTTGCCGCAGAGCACGCAGGAGTTCACTGGGCGTATTTCCCGTGGCCATGATGTCAAAGTGTTGCCCGGAGATGTGCCGCAATTTTGCATGGTTGGCGGTAAGTGGACAACCTTTCGCGCCTTTGCGGAACAAACCGCCGATATGGTTTTGCAAGAGCTGGGCAAGCCCCGGCGCCGCGATACGCGTAATTTGGCAATTGGCGGCGGCAAAGGCTATTCTGAGCAATCCGAGGTGCTTACCCAAGCCTTGCAGCATCGTTTTGCCATCAGCTCGGATCGAGCGCGGCATTTGATGTCGCACTACGGCAGTGCTGCAGCGTCTGTTCAGGCGTTTTGCACATCTTTGGGAGGGGATGTCTCCCTTGGCGAAGGTGTCCAGTATTCGAAAGCCGAGATACGCCGCCTCATCACCGATGAACACGTTCAAACGCTCGCTGACATTGCTTTGCGACGCACCTCTTTGGCGATCACCGGGCAGATATCCTTAGGGCTTATCGGGGGACTGGCGCAGGTGTTGTCAGAGGAGCTGTCCCTGTCAGCTGCGGAAACCACAGCACAGAAAAATCAATTGATCGAAGAATTGTCGGACTTCTACGGGGTGACCCCGCAGATGCTGGCCGAACGCACAAAACAATGGAGTATGAAATGCGCGTAAGCACTAAAGCGCGGATGAACCGCATGTTCACAAATGGCGGGTGTCTGGATGTGGCAATTGACCATGGCGTCTGTAATGAGCCCAGCTTCATGGTGGGTCTGGAAGACATGCCAAGTGTGATGGACACGCTGATCAAGGCCAAGCCGGACGCAATCCAATGTGCTTATGGTCAGGCTGACCTGCTGCAAAACCGCCCTGAAAAGGACAAGCCGGCGTTGGTGATGCGCATCGACATGGGCAACCCCTACAACGACCAGCGCCATCGGGTGATGTGGTCGATGCTACAAAACGCTGATGAACCGATTATTGGCGCGTTGGAAATGGATGCGGCGGCAGTGGTGGTCAATCTGTTCATGTTGCCCGACGAGCCGGAGCTGTTCCGTCAGTGTGTGGAAAACATCAGCCGTGTGCGGGCGTCATGTGACAAATACGGCATGCCTTTGATGATCGAGCCGCTTGTGATGCTGCCCAACGATGTGCGCGGTGGCTATCAAGTTGATGGCGCCGCTGAGAAAATTGTGACCCTCGTGCGCTTGGCCTCAGAAATGGGCGCTGACATTATCAAAGCGGATCCCACTGAAAACGCTGAGGATTTTCACCGCGTGATTGAGGCGGCTCGGGTGCCGGTGCTGGTGCGTGGCGGCGGCAAAGATGATCTTCAATCTGTGCTGAACAAATCCGCTGCTCTTATGGCGCAAGGCGCGCAGGGGATGGTCTACGGGCGCAATATCTATCAGCATGACAATCCGAAGGCTGTGGTCGCTGCGCTGATGGCGCTGATCCACTCCGGCGCTTCGGGTGACGAAGCTTGGGATATATACAACCGTGGTTAAATCAGCGCAAAAATACCTCCTAGGGCTGGATGCAGGCAACACCGTGATCAAGGCGGTGCTGTTTGATCTAGAGGGCCAACAGGTTGCGATGCAGGTATTGGATGGCCAGACCAGCACGCCGCAGCCAGGCTACGTTGAACGTGATTTAGGCGAGCTTTGGGCCAATGCTGGCACTGTGATCGCTGCCTGTATCGCGGAGGCCGAAATTGCCGCGGAACAGATCGCGGCGGTTGGTTGTGCGGGACATGGCAACGGGCTTTATCTGTTGGATAAGTCCGGGGCGCCGCTGCTTGGCATTCAATCTCTGGACACGCGGGCCGCCTCTGTGGCTGAGGAGTTGTCGCTTGCCCATGGTGATCGACTGCATGAGCTCTGCTTGCAAAAACCATGGCCGTCGCAAACACCTGCGCTGTTGGCATGGGTGAAGCGGCATAAGCCGGACCTTTATGCCGCCACCGGTACGGTGCTGTTGTGCAAAGATTTTATCACCAACCGGCTGACTGGCGCGCGGGTCAGTGACATCTCCGACATGTCCGGCTGTGGCCTTACCCGGATGCCTCAGGCCACTTATGACGCAGAGCTTTTGGCGCTGTATGGCTTGGCCGACGCAGAAGAGATGTTGCCGCGCCTGATCGATCCCGCCGATATTGCGGGCCATGTCACGGCTGAGGCGGCAAAAATCACAGGTCTGGCGGAAGGCACGCCAGTGATCGGGGGCTATTTCGATGTGGTCTCCAGTGCCTTGGGCTCTGGGGCGGGCTGTGCGGGGGACGCTTCAATTATTGCGGGCACCTGGAGTATCAATCAGGTGTTCTCTGACGCGCCTGTGGTTGATCCCAACGTCTTTATGGTCAGCGCGTTTGGCGCCGGCCAGTTTGTCAATATCGAGGCCAGCGCCACCTCTGCGGTGAATTTGGAGTGGTACGTCCGTGAATTTGTGGAGCGAGGGGGGCATCACGACGACCCCTTTGGGTACTGCAATCAACGTGTCGGAGAGATTGCGCCGCGACTGGATGATCCATTTTTTCACCCGTTTCTTTACGGCTCGGGGCAAGGCGCAGAGTTTCGCGCTGGGTTTTATGGTGTGGCTGGCTGGCATACTGAAGGCCATATGCTGCGCGCGTTATTTGAAGGGGTGATGTTTGAACACCGTCGTCATATTGCGGTTTTGCAAGATGCCGGGGTGAACATTGACCGCGCTATTTTGTCAGGCGGCGGCGCTCGAAGCCCACATTGGCCGCAAATGTTTGCCGATTGTTTGGGCGTGCCAATTGTGGTGGCCGAGGCGCAGGAAACCGGCGCGCTGGGTGCCGCAATTGGTGCTGCGGTGGCCGTGGAGCTGGTGGCGGATTATGCGGAGGGCATCGCCAAAATGACGCGCCCACGCCAGACCTTTGCGCCCAATCCGGCGATGCGCGCGCATTACCAAAAACGCGCCGAAATTTTTGCGACCCTGTCAGACGCAATGCAACCTATCTGGGCGCAGATGCGCTCTCTGGAGGACAACTCATGAAAGCCATTGGTTTTGTAAACTCTCTGCCCATCGAACACGCGGACAGCCTGTTTGAAGTTGATATGCCCACGCCTGAAATTGGCGCCATGGACCTGTTGGTTGCGGTTGAAGCCATTTCAGTCAATCCAGCAGACGCCAAACGGCGCATTCGCACTGCCGTGGACGCGCCACATGAAGCTCCGATGATTTTGGGCTATGACGCTGTTGGCCGCATTGAGGCCATCGGGGCAGATGTATCCGGTTTCGAGGTGGGAGATCGTGTTTGGTATGCGGGGGATGCAAACCGCCCCGGGTCTTATGCGGAACTACAGGCCGTGGATCACAGGATAGTGTCCCACGCGCCTGGCAATGTGGTGCCGGAGGCGGCTGCGGCCCTGCCCTTGGTGTCGCTCACAAGCTGGGAAATGTTGTTTGACCGATTGCAGGTGGCCTCTGGGCCGTCCCGCAAATCGTTGCTGGTGATTGGTGGCGCCGGAGGGGTCGGGTCCATCACACAACAGTTGGCACGCAAGCTCACGGGCTTGGAAGTCATTGCCACCGCGTCGCGCAAAGAAAGTGCACAGTGGTGTCGAAAAATGGGGGCACATGAGGTTGTGAACCACCGCGATCTGATTGCGGACACACGGGCCAGCGGCCGGGAGTTTGTAGACTTCATCGCGCAATATGCCGACACAGCCCAGCACTGGGATGCCATGTGTGACTTGATCGCTCCTCAGGGTCGGATCGGCACCATTGTGGAAACGGATGAAAAGCTTGATATCTCGGCGCTACAAGGCAAGTCAGCGGCTTTGATGTGGGAGCTTATGTTCACGCGCTCCCTGTTTGGGACGCCGGATATGGCACGTCAGGGGCAGATACTGGCCCGCATGGCGCGCTTGGTGGATGATGGCATCGTCAGCACAACGGAAACCACCACGCTACGTGGTTTAAGCGCTGACACCTTGAAAGAGGCGCATGCGTTGATTGAGCGCGGCACTATGATTGGCAAGCTTGTGGTTGCCTTCTGATCCAAACAGCCGAGACTAAGAATATGACAATTCCAACCCCTTTAGAGGGTGACTACGACTACATCATAGTTGGGGCGGGGACCGCTGGATGTGTGCTGGCAAACCGCTTGACAGAAGATCCCAAAACCCGGGTTCTTTTGTTGGAGGCAGGCAAGTCGGACAATTACCATTGGGTGCACATCCCGGTTGGCTATTTGTATTGCATCGGCAACCCGCGCACCGACTGGATGATGAAAACCGCCAATGAGTCTGGCTTGAATGGGCGGGCGCTGGTCTATCCACGTGGCAAGGTGTTGGGCGGCTGTTCCTCAGTGAACGGCATGATTTACATGCGCGGGCAGGCTGCGGATTATGACCACTGGCGGCAATTGGGAAATGCCGGTTGGTCGTGGGATGACGTCTTGCCGTATTTTCGAAAATCGGAAGATCACCATGCCGGTGAGAACGCGTTGCATGGGGCGGGCGGCGAATGGAAAGTGTCCAAACAACGCTTGGGCTGGGAGATCCTTGAGGCGGTTCAGGAGGGCGCGCGCGAATTTGGCATCGCGCCACGCGCTGACTTCAACGATGGGAACAACGAGGGCAGCGGCCTGTTTGAAGTGAACCAGAAAGGCGGGGTCCGCTGGAACACGTCCAAAGCGTTTTTGCGTCCGGCCATGAAGCGGCCCAATCTGCGTGTGATTACTGAAGCACATACCGATCATGTGGTGCTTGAGGGCACGCGGGTCACGGGCGTGCATTTCACCCACAGGGGGCAGAAAACATTGGCCAAAGCCAGTGCGGAAGTTTTGCTTGCCGCAGGGGCGATCAACTCTCCCAAAATTCTGGAACTGTCGGGTATTGGGCGCGTGGACGTGCTGAAAGAACACGGCATTGATGTACAACACATGAGTGCGGGTGTTGGCGAAAACCTGCAGGATCACTTGCAAATTCGCACTGTGTTTAAGGTCAAAAACGCCAAAACGCTGAACACCATGGCAAATTCAATCATAGGCAAAGCGCGGATCGGGTTGCAGTATATGTTCACCCAGTCGGGGCCGATGTCGATGGCTCCCAGTCAATTTGGCATGTTCACCAAGTCAGATCCTGCGATGGCGACGCCTGATCTGGAGTACCATGTGCAACCCTTGTCCACCGACAAATTGGGAGACCCATTGCATCCCTATCCGGCCATCACTGTGTCTGTCTGTAACTTGCGGCCAGAGAGTGTTGGCAGTTGCCATATCTCGACTTCGGACCGGCAGGTTCAACCAGACATTCAGTTGAATTACTTGTCTGCTGCCAAAGACCGGCAAGTGGCCCTGACGTCTGTGAAGCAGGTGCGCGAGATTATGACGGCCACCGCCCTTGCACCTCACGCGCCTGAAGAGATGCTCCCGGGAGCTGAGGTGGAAAGTGATGACGCGCTACTTTCTGCCATTGGCGATATTGCCACCACAATTTTTCACCCGGTTGGAACCTGCAAAATGGGCACGGACGATGCCGCTGTAGTGGGGCCGGACTTGCGGGTGAGAGGGCTTGAAGGTCTGCGCGTGGTCGATGCCTCTATCATGCCGAAAATTGTGTCCGGCAACACGGCCTCACCTGTGATCATGATCGCAGAAAAGGCCGCCGACCTTATCCGGGAGGCCCATTAGATGACTGTATTTGTCGTTGTTGCCGAAGTGGAGGCTGGTGATGGTCATGAGGAGGCCATGGCGGCTGAGCTTAAGCTGTTGACCGCGGCGTCACGCGCAGAGGCTGGATGTGTGCAATACAGTCTTTGCGAAGAAGAGGGCGCAACTGGACAGTGGTTGATCTACGAGGTGTGGCAGTCAGAAATGCATTGGCGGCAGCACTTAGAGACTGATGCGTTTCGGGCATTTAAGTTTGATGTTGTGCCCAGCATTGGGCGCTTGTCTGCTCGAAAGTTTCGGCCTGTTCGTTAGGGAGTATCTGGTACCCAAACGGGCGATAGAAAGTACAGGTATGGTCATGGTCTGCTTGTCACTGATCGCCGTCACTCGGAGGTGCTCGAGATACTCACAGAAAAAGCCCCGACGTTTTCGCCGGGGCTTTCTCGTATCGTTAGAGCGGTTGACCCTCCGATCAGGTCTTGAACAGACCTTCGTAAGCTGGCTCCAGCGTCTCGGTTTCAAACAGCGAGCTCACGGACGTGCCGTTGGCGGTGTTCAGGATCGCCTGAGCAAACATCGGGGCGGTGGGCACGATGCGGATGTTGCTGGCGCCCTTTACGGCCTCGGTGGGCTCGATGCTGTCGGTGATCACCAGCGACTTCATCACCGAGTTGGTGATGCGCTCAATCGCCGGGCCGGACAACACACCGTGGGAGATATAGCTGTGCACCTCGGTGGCGCCATGCTCGATCAGCACTTCGGCGGCTTTACACAGCGTGCCGGCAGTGTCGCAGATGTCGTCCACGATGATACATTTTTTGCCTGCGACGTTGCCGATCACGGTCATCTCGGCAATTTCGCCCGGTTTCTCGCGCCGTTTGTCGACGATGGCCAGGGGGGCGTTGATACGTTTCGCCAATTCGCGTGCGCGGGCCACACCACCCACATCCGGGGAGATGATCATCACGTCGTCCAGCTGATCTTTGAACTGCGCTTTGATGTCGAGCGCAAACACCGGGGAGGCGTAAAGGTTGTCGACCGGGATGTCGAAGAAGCCTTGGATTTGGGCAGCGTGCAGATCCATGGTCAGGATGCGCTCGATGCCAGCCTCAACCATCATGTTGGCGACCAGCTTGGCGGTGATGGGTGTGCGGGCCTTGGTGCGACGATCCTGACGGGCGTAGCCGAAGTAGGGGATCACGGCGGTGATGCGGCTGGCCGAGGAGCGGCGCAGGGCGTCGGACATGATCAGCAGTTCCATCAGGTTGTCGTTTGCCGGATTGGAGGTCGACTGGATGATGAACATGTCTTCGCCGCGCACGTTGTCGTAGACTTCGACAAAGATTTCGGCGTCGTTGAAACGCTCGACACGGGCGTCGATCAGGTTGACGTTGCTGCCCCGGTGCATCGACATGCGCCGCGCGATGGCGCTGGCAAGCGGTTTGTTGGCATTGCCAGTGATCAGTTTTGGTTCAAGAATGGTGGCCATAGCGCGGTAATCCCCAGGTGGCTTTGGTGACAGATTCGTGACGTTGCACTCGCCTTAACATGGCCCTAACGTCCCGCAAAGCGACGTGCGTGCTATGGGAGGCAAAAATGGCCAC
This sequence comes from Shimia sagamensis, assembly GCF_900182745.1. Lineage (GTDB taxonomy): Bacteria > Pseudomonadota > Alphaproteobacteria > Rhodobacterales > Rhodobacteraceae > Shimia > Shimia sagamensis. The sequence continues at coordinate 366,033 of NZ_FXTY01000004.1, forward strand.
GATCACCTACTATTTCTCAACAATTTCTCCGTATTCCTATTTGGCAGGCACACGGTTGGAACAGATCGCGGCCAAACACGGCGCGGAGATCGTTTATAAGCCGCTCGATATTGTGGCGCTGTTTGGCCGCACCGGGGGCACGCCACCGAAAGAACGTCACGTCAGCCGGCAGGAATACCGCGCGCAGGAAATGCAGCGGCAGGCTAAGAAGCTGGGCATGGACTTCAATCTGAACCCGGCACATTGGCCGACCAATATGGCGCCATCCTCTTATGCCTTCATTGCGGCGGCAAATTCCGGTGGTGGCGACTTGGGTGCTTTGGCGCATGGGTTTTTGCGGGCGTGCTGGGCTGAGGAGAAAGACATCGCACAGGATGATGTGATCCGCGCCTGTTTGACTGAGGCCGGGTTTGATCCGTCGCTGGCGGACAGCGGCTTGTTGGTTGGAGCGGAGACCTATGCCCGCAATCTGGATGAAGCGGTGGAAGCGGGGGCCTTTGGTGCGCCGTTTTATGTGACGGACGATGGGGCGCGGTTCTGGGGGCAGGACCGGTTGGACGATTTGGACGCGCATTTAGCGGGTGAGTTGTAAGGACACTTCAAGAGCTATGGCACTGGACACCAGAAAGACGCCTGACATGCATTGGCGTGTGTTGGGGCAGGGGCCGCGTGCGGCTTTGGCGCTGCATTGCAACCTTGGGCATTCGGGTGCCTTTCGCGGCATTGGCGCGGCGCTGGACGATCTGTTGACGATTGAGGCACCAGACATGCCGGGCCATGGGCGCAGTGCGGAGTATGTGCCGGGTACGTTGACCGGCCAGACCATGTTGGATGCGATATTGGCGCGTCTGGACGGCCCGGTGGATGTGATTGGGCATTCCTATGGCGGGCTGCTGGGGCTGCAGTTGGCGATTGAGCGGCCGGATCTGGTGCGCTCATTGTCGTTGTTTGAGCCAGTTATGATGCTGGCGGCCAAGGCGGCTGCGCCGGAGGCCGTGGCCAAGAATGATGCGCATATGGGGCAGGTGTTTGCCCTCAATGACGCTGGTGATCCGGAAGCGGCGGTACGCATGTTTGTGGAGGAGTGGGGGAACGGGACGTCTTGGGAAGCGTTGCCGGAAGAGACCCGCGCGACCTTCACGCGGCAGGTGCCGTTTGTGGTGGCCTCTCAGCAGGATGTGCTGGAAGACATTGGCACCATCATGCCGCGATTGGGCGAGATTGCCGTGCCGGTGGTGGTGATGGACGGGGCGGAGAGCCCTGCGATTATGAAGCCGGTTTGTGATGGCGTTGCAGGCGCGGTGCAGAACGGGCGGCGGGTGACCGTGGCCGGTGCGGGGCATATGGGCGCGATCACCCATGCGGATGTGCTGGCGGCTGAGGTGCGGCGGATGGTTGAGAGTACGCTGGACTAGGTTGTCGGGCATCAATCGGTGCCGTTGCAGCGATCAGTTGAATTCATCGGGGAAAGCTGTCGGTCTGGGGGATTTGGCGCTTTGCTATTGCGTGCGTTTCCTTACTCGTTTTGTAAGCGCAATCGCAATTGCCAACCAAAAACCGGAACGCAGACTCATGGCACCGATTGTGCGCCATTCAAATGCGGTTCCATTAAGGGCCATTGCAATCAGTATGGTGAATATCAAAAAGGTGCCAATCCCTATCACCCATGAGGCTCGAAGCCCCCAAGTCGTCGAAAAAACGAGCGCAAATGCGCCAAGGATATAGGCGAAGCCGGCCAGAAAATTGAACCAAAGAACCAATGGAACAGCGTCCCCGGCCGCAGCTTTGGCGGCGGAATTACCAAAAAGAACCATACCTCCAGAAAAAACGGTCAGGGCACCAAAAAGCGCTGCAACTATTGCCGTAGGACGAACCCATTTTGGAATTTCGGACATCGCACACCCCCGATAAATGCCGTCGATTGACATAACGTTTCGAGTCTAGCCCACTTCAGGGCTACTAACTTGACTGAAATCAATGGCCTGGCTGTTTGGGTCGTTTCTCCAAAAACAAAAGGGGCTGGTGAGAAATTTCTCACCACAATATTGTTGAAAAGAATGTACTGGATTGAAGAACCGAGTGCTTCGCCCCCCGACAAAAGCACTTGCGGCACTTTCTCAAACTGATCCAGTTTGTGATTTTGGCTCCACCAGCCTCTTCCGTTGGCAGGACTGGAGAGGCTCTTCTAAAACGAATGTTTGGCTTGATCAGTTCTGAGCAACGGTCGCCACAAACCGACTTGATATTTAGTACAGGACTTGTCAGCTCTGGGTTGTGATAAATTCACGAGGGCATTTGTCATGCGAAAACTGTTTGTTTGGTCTATCCTCACGTTGATGTTGGGTGTCTTTGCCCTTGTCACTGTGCCGCGAGTTTGGAACCCTTCACCGGAGACACAAACCGCACATAGTTTTGCGGATTTCGACAGCTCCCAGATTGGAGCGCTTTGGCCTGCGCCGGGGCCGGATGATCGCAAGCGGGCGCGTATGATCTTGTATAAAGGCGATGTCATTTTTGCCGACGGTCCTACTGATCTGATCATGAACACCCATTCGATGCGCAAATCCATCATGAGCCTGATGTATGGCATTGCGGTGGATAAGGGGCTGATTGACCTAAACAAAACACTGGCGGAGTTGGGAATTGATGAAACCATTCCCCTCACAGCGCAGGAAAAAACCGCGACCATACGGGATTTGTTGATGTTCCGGTCGGGGGTGTTTTTGCCTGCCGCCGGGGAACATGACGCGCAGATCACGGATCGGCCGCAGCGGGACAGTTACAAACCCGGCGCGTACTTCTTTGCCAACAATTTTGATGCCAACGCGCTTGGCACGATCTTTGTGCAGGAAACCGGCTATGAAATTGGGGCGTTCATGGACGCGTTCCTGGCGAAGCCGTTGGGGATGCAGGATTTTCAGGCAGAGAATGTGATTATGGGCGACCCGTGGTTTATGCCCAGCACAGATACGCAACACCCGCATTATCACACCTATATGAGCGCACGGGATTTTGCGCGGATTGGCGTGATGGTGGCGCAGGAAGGCGTCTGGCGGGGGCAGCAAGTTGTGCCGGAAAGCTGGATCGCGCTCTCAACCGCGCCGCATAGTGATCTGCGCGACAATCATATTGGCTACGGGCAATACAGCCATGCGGGGTATCTTTGGTGGATAAAAGACGCGGATGGCACGGTGTGGACCGACGGCTACGGTGAGCACTTTATGATGGTTGATGCGGCGCGGGATTTGGTGCTGATTGAGCGAAATTACACCGGCAACTCTTATCTCAGCACCGGACTTTGGATGTTTGTGTACGGAAACCGCTCGCAATCTCTAAACGGAATGCGCGCGGCTTATAAGTGGTTGGTTCAAGAGAGGCTTTGAGCGGTTCTTATGCGCCGGACAGGATCATATCCCGCACCTTTACAGCTTTCTCAAAGTGGTCCAGCTCATGGGTTTGGATCCACCAGGTGGCGGCCTCCATCAGCAGCTCCGGGTTGTCGTTCTTGTTGGCAAAGAAGGCATAGAAGGACAGGCCGACGGTCTCACCTTTCTTGGTGATCTTGTCGTTGCAAATCTGAACTGCTTTGGCGCGTAGGCTGTCTCTCACCGGATTATTTCCCTGCGGCCAGATCGAGGAATTGGTCGATCACCTCTTTGTTGAGCGACCAGTCACAGACCAAACGCGCGGTGACCATCTCGGCGTCGTCACCCTCTAGAGTGCCGTCCCAGAGGTGGTAGACCGCGCCGGCGTCCAGCAGGCGTTTGTGGGTGGCGCGGGGCAGGGCGACAAACATCATGTTGGCCTGTGGCGGGTATTTGAAGGTGGCCCCAAGTGCGCGTAGGCCGCCAGCGAGATGGGCGGCGTTGGCGTTGGCTTTGGTGGCGGCTTCGATCCAGACGTCGTCTTGCAGGTAGCCGAGCATTTGCGCGGAAAGGTAGCGGTGTTTGGAGAACAGGTGGCCGCCACGTTTGCGGCGCAGTTCGAACTCCCAGGCGTGTTTGGGATCAAAGAAGATCACCGCTTCGACCCCCATACAGCCGTTTTTAGTCCCGCCAAAGCTGACCGCGTCGACACCGGCTTTCCAGGTCATTTCGGCAGGGGTGCAGCCAAGCGCGACCATGGCGTTGGTGAAGCGCGCGCCGTCCAGATGCACGGGCAGGTCGTAGGATTTGGCCACATCACACAGCGCGGTGAGTTCGGCGAGGGTGTAGACGGTGCCGTATTCGGTGACCTGCGTGATCGACACAGGGCCACGTTGCGGGCCGTGCACGCCGCGGGTCTCTTCGACCTCGATGGCGGCGCGCAGTGATGCTGGCGTCATCTTGTCGACGTCTTTGTCCGCCGCCAGTGTGAGTTTGGCACCGCCAGTGTAAAACTCGGGCGCATTGCACTCGTCCTTGTGGATATGCGCCACTTCTGTACAGAAGATGGTTTGCCAAGGATCACAAAGGGTTGCAAGCGCAAGTGAATTTGCCGTGGTGCCGGTGGAGACCAAATAAACGGCTGCCTCGGGAGCTTCAAAAATCTTGCGGATTTTGGCGGTGACTTGGGTCATTTCCACGTCGTCGCCATAGCCCATGGCGTAGCCGTCGTTGGCTTCGGTAATGGCGGCGAGGACCTCGGGCAGCGCGGCGCCGGAGTTGTCAGAGGCAAAGTGCATTAGGAGGGCTCCTCGATGATAAAGTCTTCCCACTGCTCCAGCGGGGTTTCGAATTCGGATACGGTTTGGTGCTGCACAGAGACACCCGCGTCGTGCACCGTATCTGGCGTGCCGGAGATCAACGGGTGCCAGTCATAAAGCGGCTTCTTTTCCCACAACAGGCGATACGCGCAGGTTTGCGGCATCCAATAGGCGTGCTCGTGGATGTTTTGCGGGGTCATCACAATGCATTCCGGCACAAATTGATGGCGGATGTCGTATTGCACACAGCGGCAGGTCTCATCGTCCAGCAGCCGGCAGGCAACGCGGGTCAGGGCGACTTCGCCGGTGTCCTCGTCCTCGAGCTTGTTGAGGCAGCATTTGCCGCAGCCATCACAAAGCGCCTCCCACTCTTTGTCGTTGAGGGAGGTCAGCGGCTTCTTTTCCCAGAAGCGTTTGGCGAGGCCGTGGCGCTCGATGGGATCGCTGGGGGCTTTTAGAAAAGGGGGGCGTGTCATAGGGCATTCAGGATGTTGCGGGCGTCGTCGCAGTCTTGTGCAATTTGAGCAACAAGCGCGTCGAGGCTGTCATATTTCTCTTCTGGACGCAGGTACTCAACAAGGCCAACAGACAGGGTGTGGCCGTAGAGGTCGCCTGAGAAATCAAACAGGAAGGTTTCGATATTGGCTTTGTTTTCGCCAAACATCGGGCGAGTGCCAATGGAGGCGGCGCCAAAATAGCTGCCGGTGTGCGGGCCGTCGAGCACGTCCACAAGAACCGCATAGACGCCGTATTTGGGCTGGTGCAGATCGTCGATGGACATGTTGGCGGTGGGAAAGCCGAGATCGCGGCCGCGTTGTTCGCCGCCAATCACCGACCCGTCAATGCGGTGCCAGTGGCCGAGCATGTTGGCAGCGTCGCGGGGGCGGCCGTCTGAGAGGGCTTGGCGGATGGAGGTTGAAGAGACCTGACCGTCGCCGGCTTGAATGAGCGGAGCGACGGTGACGCCAAAGCCAAACTCTTGGCCAAAGGCCACAAGATCGTCTGCGGTGCCCTTGCGGCCTTTACCAAAGCAGAAGTCGGCACCAACCACCACATGGGTGAGGCCGAGGCCTTTGGCGATCACGTCGCGGGCAAATTCCTCCGGGGTGAGGCTGGAGAGCGCGGTGTTGAACGGCAGTTCATATAGCTTGTCGACACCGAGTTTTTCCAGACGGTGCGCGCGGGTTTCGGCGCTGGCCAAGCGGAACGGTGGCGCGTCGGGCGCAAAATATTCACGTGGATGTGGCTCAAAGGTCATGATGCCGAGAGGCGCGTCAGGCGCGGCATTGTGGGCAAGGTTAATCACCGATTGGTGGCCCAAATGCACGCCGTCAAAATTGCCAATCGCGACGCTGGCGCCGCGATCTTGGGGTGTCACAAACTGGTAGTCGCGAATGATCTGCATGTGGCAGGGTTAGCTCTTGAAGCGGCAAGGCGCAAGAGAGGACGCAACGGCGGTTACTGGTCTGCCAAATTGCGCGATTGTGCGATATCGTCAAAGTTCTCCGCAGCCCAATCCACCAGCGGTTTCAAAACCGTAAGCAGCGCAAACCCGCGATCGGTGAGCGCATAGCTGACGGCCAGGGGCGGGCCAGGATGAACCGTGCGAGTCAAATGACCGTCGCGTTCCAATGTGCGCAGGTTCTCGGTCAATACCCGTTGCGTCACATCGCCAATAGATCGCTTTAATTCGCCAAAGCGCTGCGCACCGTTGCCCAGATTGAGAACTATCAGCAATTGCCATTTTCCGGTCACGCGGGTCAGGACAGACCGCACCGGGCAGTTCTCAGCCTCCTCTTTTGTAAGGGCGGTTACTTTGACCATACTTCGTTCCTTTGAGGTGCGTAATTGATACTTGGTGCAGAAATAATACCTTCTCAATCACTATGAAAACAAGGTGATTCGAAAGGCTGTCTTATGACCATCACTGAAACTGTTCTGAATGCGGTGTCCGCGCTGTTCATTCAATTTGACCCGGAGGCCGCGACGGAGCTGTTGGCGCCGGATTACATTCAACACAATCCAGCAGTGCCCACTGGCGCGGCTCCCATTATCGGCTTCATTCCGGCACTCAAGGCAAGTGGCATCACAATCGACACACATCGGGTGATCACGGAGGGGGATTTTGTGGTTTTGCACACCACTTACAACAACGCACAGGCCTTTGGGTCGGAGACTTTGGTGGCGTTTGACGTGTTCCGAGTAGAGGGTGGAAAAGTCGCGGAACATTGGGACAATCTTCAACCGCTCGCGGCACCCAACCCTTCCGGTCGTTTGATGACGGACGGTGGCACCGAGGTTGTTGATCTCGAAAAAACGGCTGAGAACAAGGCGGTTGTGACGGCGTTTGTAACGGATGTGCTGCACGGACAGGCGCCTGAAAACATTGCGAATTACATCTCGGCGGACACGTACTTGCAGCACAATCCCTTGGTTGCGGATGGGTTGGATGGACTTGGCGCGGCGTTGGCAGCCATGGCACAGGCGGGGCAGAAAATGCGCTATGACGAAACCCATTTGATTGTTGCGGAAGGCAATTTTGTGTTTACGGCGTCTGAAGGTGCGTTGGGAGATACCCCAACCGCGTTTTTCGATTTGTTCCGCGTGGCTGATGGCAAAATCGTTGAACATTGGGACACGATCAGTGAGATTCCAGCCGAGATGTCGCATGAGAATGGTAAGTTCTAAAGCAAATAGGGCGGTGCTTTTGGCGCCGCCCTACCGTTTTGGAGGAGATTTGTGTTGGGAATGATCAGTCCAGCTTGCGGGACGGCGCCAGCACGGTGGCTTCACCCGCGAGGACTTTTTTGCCCTCTACCATACAGGCGCATTCAAGTTTTACGCGGCGTTTGCTTATGTCGATGTCGGTGACGGTCACGGAGGCCACAACGGTGTCGTCCGGGCGCACCGGGGCGAGGAATTTCAGCGACTGGCCCATGTAGATGGTGCCATGGCCGGGCAGTTGCTCACCGATCACAGCGGAGATCAGGCCAGCAGTGAGCATGCCATGCGCGATGCGGCCGCCAAACATGGTGTCTTTGGCATAGTCCTCGTCCAGATGCACCGGGTTGTGGTCGGTGGACACGGCGGCAAACATTTCGATGTCCTGATCGGTCACGGTTTTGCGCACGTAGCGAGTCATGCCGATTTCGAGGTCTTCGATAAATATGGTGCCGCGAGGCAGATTGTCCAACATTGGGCCCTCCGAGTCTGGATTGGCTGTGCAATTAAGTGACGCAATTTGTGCTTGATTGGCAATATTGTTACTTTGCAGTTGCAGAAAAATCAAGTGCTTTTGTGTTACCGTAGTTTGCCTATCGCAAATTGTGGTGTGACTTGCTGATCTGCGAGATAATTCGTTAACGCGGCTTCATCTGGTTGATGCGCGGTTTTGGTCTCTGCTGCGGCGAGGCCGCCGGTGATGAAGAGCGAATCGATGTTCTCACCCATGGCGCCGGAGATGTCGGTGTGTGGGCCATCGCCAATGGCGAGGATGTCACTATCAGACACAGAAGCACCCATGGCGGTGAGGCGGCGGCGGGCGAGGTCATAGATGGGGGGATGTGGCTTGCCAAAGTACAGGCTTTCACCGCCCATTTCGGTGTAGAGTTTGGCCAAGGCGCCGGCGCACCACTCGCGTATGTCGCCACGATCGACAATGATGTCAGGGTTGGCGCAGAGCAGTTTCATGCCTTTGGTTTTTGCATAGAGGAAATCAGCGCGGTTCACGGCTGGGTCGGCCATGGTGTCAAACGGGCCGCAGCAGACAATGCCTTCAGCCTCGGCCAGTGGGACGCGTTGAATGTCGACAGGGTTGTCAAGGATTTCAAGAGGTTGGAAGAACCCCTCGTCACGTTGCCATTCGCCCATGAAGTAGATCTTTTCGCCGACGGCGCCATTGAACATCGCGGAGCGGGCGCTGTCACCAGACGTGGCGATGGTGTCATAAGCATCGTCAGGAACGCCAAAGGAGCCAAGCTGTTCGGCCACACCAGCGCGGGGTTTGGGGGAGTTGGTGACCAGCACCACAATGCCGCCGCTGGCGCGGTAAGCTTGCAAGGCGGCAACGGCTTCTGAATAGGCGGTGACGCCGTTGTGTACGCAGCCCCAAAGGTCGACAAACAGCGCTTTGTAATTGTCGGAGATCTCGGCGAGAGAGGAGACGATCTGGGTCATGTGGTGGTCCTGCGCGTGAAGTGTTGCGCAAGGTATGGCAGGGGGCTTTGCGGAGTGCCAGCGATTCCGGTTGGCGATGTGCTGCGGTGCAGAAGTTAACGGCCAAAACCCACGTCGGTATCTTGTCGGTATTGCGACTGTTTTGCGGAGGTGGGGATTTGTGCTGCGGTGCAGAAATTAACCTTTGGCACGGTTCATCAGTTTGCGCAGGGCGCCAACGATGCTGCGGAACGGTTCGACGCGGTCGTAGAATCTCAGGTCGTGGATGTCGGTGCGGGAGCTGCGTTGGCCCGCAAGGCAGGGCGTGGCGAGGCGGAAGGTGGTGCCGGGCACAATGGTGCGGACCATGTTGAAGGCGCCGTCAAAGAACATCGAGCCGCCTTCGGGATGGCCGGAGGGGCGGGCGCGGACAAGTTCGAGGTAGTCATGGAACGCGCGGACGCTGTCGCCCTGGATGGCCCAGAATTGCGTGCCACGGGTGCCGCCGGTCCACTCGCTGAGGCCAATGCTGTCGGTGGGTGGGGTTTCCGGTTCGAGGTAGCCAAGAGCGGCGATCGACCAATCTGTGGTTTTCAGGTCCGTGAGCACTTTGGCGACGGTGCTGTCCGGCAGATCGTTGAGTTCAAGATCGTCTTCGCAGATCAGGATGCGCTCATAGCCTTTTTCTAGAGCGTCGGCGAGCACGCGGGTTTGCGAGAGGAAGTTGCCGAGTGAGCCGATCGAGGGGAACGCGCCTTTTTCCTTCGGGCGGGAGGCCTCAAAGAAAGTGATGTGTTCGTTTGGGATAGTCACACCGACGCGGGCAAAGTCGGCAATGGTCTCGCTGCGGCGGTCGTCCCGATAAGGCAGGTTCACGATGTAGACGTGGTCAAAGTGGTCAAACAGATCGGGAAAGCTCATTTGGGTGTCCGCGTTGAAGGTGTTTTTGTTGCTCTAAAGGCACTTGGCGGCGGAAGTTTGTCAACAGCGCGGTGGTTTTGGGCTTAGGCCAGCGAGGCGGGCAGGCGGAGCATGGGGCGGAAACCGTTGTGGAGCGCGATGCGCGTGGGGGCGGGGGTGAGTACGGGGTGTGTGCCTTGCGGGCGTTTGATCGGGGCGGTGTAGCCTTCTGGGGTAAACGGCAGCGCCATGTCCCCAAGTAGCAACGCGGGGCCGGTGTCCGTCAGGATGAAGGTGGCGTCTGGCAAGCCGGTAATATCTTCAAGGGGGCGGTTTTGGCCGTAGACGCGGGGAATGGCGCGGGCGGTGTGTAGCTGTTCGTCGAAGTCGGGGGCGCAGCCAGAGTGGTCGGCGGCGGCGAGGAAAGCCTTGTGGTCGGCGCGGCGGCATTCGGCGCAGGGGCGGTGTCCAGCGGCGAGCGCGACAGCTTCGTCATAGAAAAACAGTTCGGTGTAGCGGTTGCGGGCCATGAGCTGGCGCTGACGGTTTTTGAACGACAACACACAGCAGACCCAGGCTTTGTGACGCCAGCGGCGGTGGGTCAGCTTGCCATGCTGGTGCGCGGTGTCGTCGTGCAGGATGCCCCGGTTGCCCATGAAGGTCCCGCGCGTGGGGTGCGCGATGATCTGGCCATCTGGTTGTACGCGGTTTTGGCGGGGCATGGCGCTCTCCTTTGCGGAGAGGATAGCAAGGTGCGCAGTAAATGCGCACCCTACGGTTTTGTTACTGCATGCGCAGGGCGCCGTCGATGCGGATGACTTCGCCGTTGAGATAGCCGTTTTCGACAATGAAGCCAGCGAGGCGGGCATATTCGGACGGGTCCCCCAGACGTTTTGGGCAGGTCACGTCTTGCGCCAGTTGGTCTTGGACTTCTTGCGGCAAGCCTTGCAGCATTGGAGTCAGGAAAATGCCCGGTGCAATTGCCATGACGCGGATGCCAGAACGGGCGAGGTCACGGGCCATCGGGAGAGACAAGCCGACAATGCCACCTTTGGAGGCGGCATAGGCGGCCTGGCCGCGTTGACCGTCCATCGCGGCGATGGAGGCGGTGTTGATGATCACGCCGCGCGCGCCGTCTGCTTCGGTTTCGTTTTCCGCAATCACTTCGGCGGCGAGGCGGGCGACGTTGAAGGAGCCCACGAGGTTGATGTCGATGGTTTTCTGAAAAGTGTGCAGCGGGTGCGGGCCGTTTTTGCCAAGGGTGGTGGCCGCAGGCGCGATGCCAGCGCAGTTCACGGCGGCGGTGATTTTGCCCATGGCAGCTTTGGCGGCTGCAATACCGGCAGCGGCGCTGTCTTCATCGGTCACGTCCACTTTGTGGAAGGTGCCACCAAGCTCTGCTGCGATCTCTGCGCCGCGCGCCTCATTGAGGTCAAACAGCGCCACTTTGGCGCCGTTTGCGGCAAAGTGGCGGGCGGTGGCTTCGCCCAGACCGGAGGCCCCCCCGGTGATCACGGCGCAGGTTTGATCAAGTTTCATGGAAAGCCTCCTCTAGGCGGTAAATGAACGTGTGTTCAAATAACCTGAATGGCGTCAGTGTGTCTAGGGGGGAGTGGGAGGGGCCAGCCCCTCTGCGCCTTTGGCGCATTCACCCCGGGATATTGGAGGAATGAGAAAGCAAAAGGCCCGCCGAGTGGCGCGGGCCTTGAATAACATGCGTTGCGCGAGAGGTTAGCCGTCGAGTTGCACCAATGCGTGGCGCTTTTTGCCGGCAGAGAGCTTGATTGGGGACGCGAGCGCGGCGGCGTCGATCATCAGGCCGGCGTTGGTCAGTGGGGCGTCATCCAGCTTGGCGCCGTTTTCCTTGATCAGGCGTTTGGCGTCTTTGCCCGACTTGGCCAGACCTGTTTTTACGATCAACTGCACAATGGAGATACCGTCACCGAGGTCCTCAGAGGTGAGCGTCACAGTGGGCAGGTCGTCGCCGACGCCGCCTTTTTCGAACACTTCGCGTGCTGTGGCTTCCGCCGTGGCCGCGGCATCGGCACCGTGGCAGAGTGTGGTCACCGCGTTGGCGAGGATGATCTTGGCTTCGTTGATTTCCGAGCCTGCCAGCGCGCCGAGGCGGTCACACTCGTCCACCGGCATTTCGGTGTAGAGTTTGAGGAAGCGGCCCACGTCGGCGTCGGTGGTGTTGCGCCAGAACTGCCAGAACTCATACGGGCTGCGCATGTCAGCGTTGAGCCAGACCGCGCCATCAGCTGATTTGCCCATCTTCTTGCCGTCAGAGGTGGTCAACAGTGGAGAGGTCAGGCCGAAGATCTGGGTCTCATCCACGCGGCGGGTCAGGTCGATGCCGTTGACGATGTTGCCCCATTGGTCAGAGCCGCCAAATTGCACCAGACAGCCATAGCGGCGGTTGATCTCCAGGAAGTCATACGCCTGTAGGATCATGTAGTTGAATTCGAGGAACGACAGGGATTGCTCGCGGTCCAGACGGGACTTCACGCTTTCAAACGACAACATGCGGTTGACCGAGAAGTGGCGGCCGATGTCACGCAGGAAAGTGAGGTAGTTCAACTCGTCGAGCCATTCGGCGTTGTTGAGCATCAGCGCGCCGGTGCCCTCGTCGCCATAGTCGAGGTATTTGGCAAACACCTGTTTGATGCCGTCGATGTTGGCGTCGATCTGATCGTTGGTCAGCAGCGGGCGTTCGTCAGCCCGAAACGACGGGTCGCCCACTTTGGTTGTGCCGCCGCCCATCAGGGTGATGGGTTTGTGACCGGTTTTTTGCAGCCAGCGCAGCATCATGATCTGAATGAGCGAGCCCACGTGCAGGGACTTGGCGGTGGCGTCAAAGCCGATATAGCCGGGCACCACACCGTCACAGAGCGCTTTGTCAAAGGCTTCGTAATCTGTGCAATCGGCCACAAAGCCGCGCTCTAGCATCACGGTGAGGAATTCCGATTTGGGCGTGTAGGTCATGGTGCCACTCATTGTCCGTTGTTGGTTGTCACTGGCCCCGGTGGGGCGCGTCCCGTCCTGTTAGCACCTTGGGCGCGTGTTTGTAAGCCGGGATTGCACGGCAGTGTGGGGGCGGGGTTTCCTCACTATGTGGAGGAGGATTGCGCTGCTAAACTGACCTTTTTTGAAGTTGTTTTGATGAGTGATCGTTTTGAGGACCTGACGCATCTTGTGTATGAGGCGTCGCTGGACAATTCGCTGTGGCCGGAGTTGATTTCCGAGCTGGTGGAAGAGGTGCACCGGGCGCGTGATAGTCGGTTTTTGGAGAGCCCCCGTCAGATTGAGGCAGAGACGCGGGGGTTTGAGAACCTGTCGCGGCACTTTCGACGCGCCTTTAGCATATCAGAGCGTGTTGTGGGGTTGCAGGAGCGCGAGGCCTACCTGTCGTCCATCCTGAACAGTTTTGCCTTTGGCGTGGCACTGCTCAATGAAGACGGGCATGTGTTGATGGCCAACCGTGCCCTGTATGAGGTGTTGCCAGCGCCTGTATCGCAGGGAGAGGAGGTGCAGGTTTTTTTGCCGGCGTCGGGGGAAGGGCAGTTGATGTCCCAATGTGCGGCAGACGTGAACCGCAGCGGCGTGGCGTTGGAATACCAGAGCCAAAAAGATGGGGTGGCGGATATTATCGTTTTGCCACGAGAGGAGGCTGCGCGAATTGGGTTCCCACCTATTGCAGCAAGCGTGGTGATATCTTCTGGTTTGCAGACCCATATGGGCGCCGATCATTTGGCGAGGCAGCACAAGCTGACACGGCGGGAAGCGGAAGTGTTGCGGCATATGGGGCAGTCTTATGATCTGCGCGAAGCAGCGCGGCGCATGGGCATTTCTTATGAAAGTGTGCGCACCTACTTGAAGCGGGTGTATGACAAGACCGACACCAAAAGCCGCAATGAGTTGGCGGCGCTATTGGCGCAATCACCGCTTATGGCGGTGCGCACGCAAGAGGCGTTGCCAAGTGTGTTGTTCCAAGTGCGCAATCGCATCACTTTGAGGGATGGGCGACAACATGAGTATTTTTGCATTGGTCCGGAAGATGGGGTGCCGGTACTGGTGTTTGACGCACTGTCCGGAGTGACCATCGATATGATTGGGTATCCGCAACGCTGCCATGACTTGATGGAACAGGCCGGCGTGAGATTGATTTGCCCCTGTCGCCCAGGCAGTTTTTTGTCAGACCCGTTTGACATGCAGAGCCTGCGGGATTTTGCCTCAGACGTGCGGGAGCTTTTGAATCATCTGGGTGTTGGACAGGCAGGGGTGTTGTCGGTGTCCTTTGGTAGCGGGTCTGCGCTGGCGGTGACACATGAGTTGCAGGACCGGATATCCAAGGTGGTGCTGTCTTCGGCCAGCTATCCGTTTTATCGCCATGAAAACTGGCGGGAGCTGGATCAGTTTTATCATATGTCCTGCATACTTGGGCGGCACTGGCCGTCGATGTTGCGCCAGATCATTCCGTTTTTGGTGCGCTCGATTCTGCAAAACAAAGAACGTTACTTTGACCGCTATTGCCGCCGCTCGCGCAGTGCGGACGATATTCGCATTCTTTCCTGTCCAGTGATCCGCAGGCGAACGGCTGAAATGCTGGCTTTGCGCACGGCTTCTGGCATGGAGGGGATGGTGGAGGAGAACCTGCTTAATGCGCAGGGGTGGGATTTTGATCCCTCCGATATTCACACGCCCGTTGAGATTTTTCAGGGGCCAGACGACAATGTTGCGCCTATGCAAGGCGCGGAGTTGCTGGCGCAGCATTTGAACAATGCGACGCTGACCATATTGCGCGGCAAGGGCCACTATCACCACATCGAGAACTGGCCTTGGTTGGCGGCGCGGGCGGCTGGAAAAGACATGGCGCCGGATGGCCTGCGCTATGACATTCCGGAGTTTTGATCAGATGGTATGGAAATCCTGAGGATGTGTTGAATGTCCCCAAGTGGGGATAGGATATGCGCGCCTGTTTCAGGTAGGTTCACGCTCATTGAACAGGAAGTTATTTATCGGGGAGCGCGGTTATTGTTTGCGTATGTTATTGAATATATTCAGGCGCTTCCCACCCCTGTTTCAACTGGGTGTGGCGTGTTGGGGTTTTGCCTTTACCTGACCAACTATACCCTGATCACCTTTCGCTTTCTCAGCAGTCAGGACATTGCCTTTTTTGTCATCAATATTTTTGGTGCGGGACTTGTTCTGGTGAGTCTGGTGCAGGACTTCAATCTTGGATCGTTTATGATCCAGGTGTTCTGGATTTGCCTTGGATTGATTGCGATTGTGGTTCGGGTGAAGTCACGCGCAGCCTGGCGACGGGAGGTGCACAGAGCTCCTCTGTCTCCGGCTCTGGGGGCTCCCCATACTCGCTGAAGTCGGAGCGTGCCGTTTGAGGGCCGCCCCACGGTCTGGATATTACACACAGAGCGTGGGGCATTTCTGTTTTGGGCTGGTGATATGGGGTGCTGATCCTTTAAGGTTTTGCCACCGCGCCGACGCGTGGATCGGGTGAGCAAACCAAAAGGATAAGGCCATGTTCAAGGGCCAGAATAAACACACGGTTGTACGTGCGTTGGGGGCGATGTCTGGCACATCACTGGATGGTGTGGACGCGGCTGTGGTTGAGACCGATGGGCAGGTGATCCAGAGTTTTGGCGCCACGGCTTATCGCGGCTATTGCGAAGAAGAACAGGCGGTGCTGACGCAAGCGTTGGGCCATTGGTCCGGGGCGGAGGCCGATGCGGCGGCGGCGGTGATTGAAGCGGCGCATGCGGAGGTGCTGAGCGGGTTTCAGGATGCAGAGCTTGTGGGCTTTCATGGGCAGACGTTGGCACATGAGCCGCGTGGCCGTGGGACCTGTCAGGTGGGCGACGGGCAAGCTTTGGCTGAGGCGCTGGGCGTGCCGGTGGTGTGGGATTTCCGCTCTGCGGATGTGGAACTTGGGGGCGAAGGCGCGCCGTTGGCGCCGTTTTTCCATTTTGCCTGTGCCAAGTGGTGTGGTGCCACTGAGCCGGTGGTGTTTTTGAACCTTGGTGGTGTGGGTAACATCACCTGGGTGGATCCGCGCAAGTCTGTGCCTGAGGACGAGGGCGCGTTGCTGGCGTTTGACACCGGACCTGCCAATGCGCCGCTGAACGACATGTTGCGGGCACGGCGCGGGCTGGCCTTTGACGAAGGTGGTAAGGTGGCCGCAGAGGGCACCGTAGCGACAGGGGCGTTGGAGCTGTTTTTGCAGGAGGCGTATTTCTCGCGCATGCCGCCAAAGTCGTTGGACCGCAATGATTTCCCAGAGATGATGGAGCTGGTGCGCGAGCTGTCGGATGAAGACGCGGCCGCGACCATGACGGCAATGTGTGCCGCCGCTGTGGCACAGGGCATGGGGCACTGCCCCGAAGCGCCTAGCCGGGTGCTGGTCACTGGTGGCGGGCGGCTCAATCCGGTGTTGATGGAGATGTTGCGGGTGTCGCTGGATTGTCCGGTGGTGCCGGTCGAAGAGGTTGGGCTGGATGGCGACATGCTTGAAGCGCAGGCCTTTGCCTATCTGGCGGTACGGGTGGCACGGGGTTTGCCAACAAGCTGTCCCAGCACCACCGGCGTGATGGCGCTTGTGGGGGGCGGCACGGTGAGTGAGCCTGAGGGGTAGGCGACAAGGGCAAGAGGTATCAGCGCGGGATGTCAAAATCCGGGGCTGCCAGTTCAAAGCCTTCGAAATGAAATGCTGGGGAGACGGTGCAGCCTACTAGGGTCCAATCGCCGGTGCTGCGGGCAGCTTGCCAGTGGTCTTTGGGCACGATGTGTTGTGGGAATTGGCCTGCGGCGAGGTCTGGGCCAAGCACGTGGTCGGTGGCCGGGCCTTGGTCGGTTTCCGCAAGCGATAGGATCAGGGGGGCACCGGCGTAGTAGTGCCAGATTTCGGCGGCATCGACGCGGTGCCAGTGCGAGGTCTCACCCGCCTTCAGCAAGAAATAGATCGAGGTGCCAGCCGGGCGTGCGCCGTCTACGCTCTCGGCAATCCAGGTCTGGCGGTAGTGGCCGCCTTCGGGGGGCGGGGTCAGGTTCAGGTGCGCGATGATCTGATCTGCGGTCATGGGCTGCGTCCGTTGTCGTTTGTTGGCGACATAGGGGCAGGTCGAGGCTGTGGGGGCAAGCGAGAAGTTGTTAGGCCAACCGGTCGAGGGCGGTGCGGGCGGCGGCGGCAACTTGTGTGGGGGCTTCCAGTGGGAGCAGATGGCCGTAGTCGGGTAGGGACTGGAACGTCATGTCCGGGCGGCTGTCGCGCAGGCTGCGGGCGATCGAAGGGTCCATGAACAGGGAAGGCTTGCCGATGATGACCTCGGTGGGCACGCAGAGGCGCTTGAGGGTTGGCAGAATCAGCGGTGGGGTGGCGTAGAGATGGGCCTCCCAGTTGCGCGGGTATTCCAGTCTGATGCCGGTGTCCGTTGCGACAGTGAGCGCGTCGATCAGGCCGCGTAATGTGGCATCGTCAAATCGGCGGTAGGCCTTGGAGGCGCGATAATAGGCGAAGGCTGCCTCTAAGTGTGGCCAATGGGTTGGGCCGTTGAGCACCTCGGCGGCGGGGCCTTTGGATTGGCGCAGGCGGTAGGGGATCATTTTCAGTAGCAGGCGGATACGGCGGGTCACGCCGGAGGGCTCGATCAGCACGAGACCTTTGAACAGATCGGGGCGTTTGACGGCCGCCATCGCGGTGGTTGCCGCACCGATGGAGTGGCCCATGGCGAGTATGGGGGTATCTTGTGTGGCCTCGATCCATTCGATCAGATCGTCCGCAAAGAGGTCCCATTCGCGTTTTCGATTGGGAGGCGGGGCGTCTTGCCACAGGGTCCGCATGGCGAGGGCTTTGAGGTGGTAGGTGGTGCCGAGGTTTGAGAGGAATGGTGCATAACAGCGCGGACCAAGCGCGGTGGCGTGGTGGAAGACAACCGTGGGACCTGTGCTGGCGTTTTGCCAGGCCGCCGCGGTGCCATCGGTGAGCGCTGTGGAGTGCCAAGTCATTTGCATAAGGCGCAAGCTAGCGGTGAGGTAAAGCGCTGCAAGGGTGACGTCGGGGCGATCAATGACGGTGACCATCGTACTGACGCTCCCGTAAGAACGTCTCACGCGCGACAATATCGATTTCGCTTTGTGCAAAATCGTCTGGAAGAACGGGGGTGTCCAGAACCGCCCTGGACAGGCGTAGAAGGGTTTCCAACTCCTCTGGCGAGCCGGAGTTGGTGTAGACAGTGGCCGCATTAAATGTGCTGGCATTCAAGTCGCGTTCCCGCACTTCTTTGAGGATGGTGGCATCCGCAGAAAAAGCGGTGAGGTGTTCAGTCAAATGGGCGGTGCCTGAAGGGTCCGGATCATCGTAGGCACCGGACAGGACGATCAGCTGCACATCCACCCGGTTGAAGTCTTCAATGGGCACCACATATGCACCGTGCAAGCCTCCTTTGTCCGTAACTGGGAAGATATCTTGCGCCTGTGCAGAGGTGTTGAGGGCGGAAAAAATGCCTGCTAACGATATCAGGGAGGCGCGCAGGAAGGGCCGGCGTAGCTGGTCGGGGGAGGTCCTAAAAAACATGTATTCTAATATGGCCAATAAGGTGAGTTGTTCCTCATGAATACTTGCTTTGATTGTGTGGGTTTCTCAAGGGATCGATCGAGAAAAATTTGATACATCACGCGACGGGGTCAGTGATGCACGTTGTATTGGGGAAGTTTTCCGCTCACACCACTTTAATCCAGGTGCGCATTCCTGCGGCAGCATGGGATAACATGTGGCAATGCATCAGCCATTTGCCCGGCGCGCCTGCGATGAAGGCGATCTCGCGGGACTCCCGCGGTAGCATCAAGAGCGTGTCTTTGAGTGGTCCAAAGCTGCCGTCGGGCAGGACTTCCTGAAAATGAGTGCCGTGCAAGTGCATGGCGTGGGGAAAGGAAGTGTCGTTTTGCATCGGAATGCGGACGATCTGGCCCTGGGGGACCTCGACCAGCGGCGTTTCGCTCAGCCCGGCTTGCCCATTGAAAGCCCAGACCTGGCCCTTGTCGACCAAGCTGCGCATGTCCAGTGTTTCGCCTTCATAGGTGGCTTCGCGCAAGCCGCCCATGGCGCCGCCTTCCATATGCAGGGGCACGGTCAAGGCGTCAGTCAGGTCGGTGAGGCGGGGCATGGGATTGGCGGGCAGCGGGCGGATCGCCTCGCGGGCGGGTTGGGAGCCAGCAATAGGGATTTCTTTGAGCAAGTATCCCGTGTCGCCTTCGTGCAGGACGATCTGCACGGCATTGGCCTCGTTGGCTTTGGTATCGATGAGGATGTCGGCGCGCTCGGCTGGGCCAAAGGACATGGCGTCGATCGGTTCGGGGGTCTCCAGTGGCATGCCATCGCGGGCGATCAGCTTGCCGTCGCCGCCTTGTACGGAGACGGTGATCACACGGTCGGTAGCGACGTTGACAAAGCGCAGGCGCAGGCGGGCGTTTTCGGGCACGGAGTCCGGCTGCTCGGAGAGCTGCGCGTGGATGTAGTTGCCCAGCCGTCCGGCGTGGGTCCAATCGTGCATGGCGCCAAAATCGTCGGTGACTTGGGCGTCGTCACTGAGGCGCCAATCGTCCAGCACCACCACGATGTCATGGTCCACGTCTGGTGCGTTGTTTTCGTCAACCACAACCACACCATAGAGGCCGCGGGCGACCTGTTCTGTCGATTGGTTGTGGGAGTGATACCAGTAGGTGCCGGCGTCTTTGAGCGGGAATTCGTAGTGAAACCGCGCACCGGTGGGCACCGCGTTCTGGGTCATGCCAGGCACGCCGTCCATGGCGTTGGGCAGGCGGATGCCGTGCCAGTGGATCGCCGTGGGGCTGGGCAGGCTGTTGAGCAGCTCTTGCTTGAGCGTGTCGCCCTGCTTGAAGCGCAGGAGCGGACCCGGCACCGACCCGTTGTAGCCCCAGATCTCGGTTTGTGGGTAATCGCCAAACTCCGCGTCAATCAGCTGCACGTGGCCTGTGGTGGCTTCGATCACCGGGGAGGTGGCCGCAAAGCTGGTTTTTGGTGATAGGGCGAGGGCGGCGGTGCTGGCGAGGAACTGGCGGCGGGTGAGAGGCATACGGGTACTCTTACAGGGTGTTTGATTGGGTGTTTTTCTGGCGCGGCGTTTAAAAAATGCCGTTTTCGCGTTGCAGCTCGCGGACGTAAGCCACGATGGCTTTCACGTCGCCTTTGGTCAAGCCCGCCACAGGGGGCATGTTGCCAAAGGCCCAATGATGGGCGCGCACGCCGTTGTCGACGGCCATGAAGAAGGCCATGTCCGAGTGGTGGCCGGGCTCATAGATTTTGTGCACCAGTGGTGGGGCGACGCCGTCCTGGCCTGCAGCGTTGTCGACGTGGCAGGTGGCGCAGGTGGCCTCAAAGGCGCGCTTGCCCAGTTGCGCCAGCTCATTGTGAGCGGCGGGCTGCTTGACGGCCACCATGGCGCTGGTGGCGGCGGTTTCGGATACGGTGGTTGGCTGGGCCGGGGTGGGCTGAAACTGGAGCGCGGCAAAAGTGGTCGCGCCCAGAGCCAGCACCACGCCTGCAATGGCGAGAGGTTTGGTCATTTTGTAGGATCAGATCAATTTGACTTTGGTGCCGGTTTTGGTGCGGTCAAACACCTCTTCGATGTGCTCGTTGTAGAGGCCGATGCAGCCGTTGGAGGAGCGGCGGCCAATCTTGCGCGTGTCGTGGGTGCCGTGGATGCGGTAGTACTGCCACGACAGATATAGCGCGCGGGTTCCGAGCGGGTTGGAGGGATCGCCCCCTTTCACATAGGGCGGCCATTCGGGGTTGCGCTCCCGCATCGACGGCGTGGGCGCCCAGCCGGGATTGGCGCGTTTCTCGGTGACTTCGGTATAGCCGCGTTTGGTCAGCTCGTCGGTGAGAGGAACGGAGGTGGGGTAGATGCGCATCTCGCCATCCGCCGTCCAGTGCTGCAGCACGCGGGTGGTGGTGTCGGAGATGATCAGACCAACACCGAGCGTGTCAAAATGGTCTTCCCATGCGTGGGTGCGGAAGGAAGAAACGTTGCGCTGCACAGATGGCTCTGGCTCCGCTTCGGTGAGCGCCAGAGCGGGGGCAGCTGCCACAAAGGGGGTGAGCGCGCCGCTGATCAGGAAAGATCGACGTGTGAATTGGATAGATTTGGGGGGATGTGCCATGCGCGCCTCGTGGTTTTGTTTGAACACGGTGTGACAGGTTCCAGTGGGGGGAGGTCAACACACATTGGGGTCACGAAGGCGTGAGGAGGGGCAGGCGGGGAGGCGGTCAACTCTCCATAAACGTCTCTGCTTGTTTGAGATTTCAATTTCTGATGGCAAAGTGTGTGCCTTTTGGGAAAGGGGATGCCGAAACATGGCTTTTTGGGCAAAGGTTAATGGTTTCGAAACATGCGTTGCCTACCAACAAAAAACCGCGTGCCAAATTTATTGAAGATTCAGAGAGTCACGGAGACCGAAATGAACAGCACTAAAGAGGATACGGGCACAAAAGTGGGCTCTATCCATCAAAGTCACCTAAGGCGTAGGCTTTTTGCTACGATCGCTGTTCTGCTGGTTCCAATGTTTATCGCCAGCGCCGCCTCGATTTTCTTTCATCAGTCCGCAGCTGCCACATCCCGATATGTGCTGACCATTGGGCAGATGATTGAGGCTGTGGCCAAATTGAAAGGCCACGCTGCGCAGCTGGAGACATCTCGGTCTTACGATGAAGCGGAAGCTCAAAAGACCTTTGTGCGAGCACTTGGATATTACTCGGCTTTGCGGGCTGCGGACCCTGACGGCGATGAGATTATGGAAGAGACGGATTCCGAGACGAGGCAAGCGCTGAATGATCGGACGCAGGCGGCAGGTATTGACCCGATTGGCTTGAGCCGAGAGCTGGGTCTGCTTGGCAATGAAATGCCCGAGGATTTGGAAGAAATCTGGGAAGAGGACGAGGATACATGGGAGGCCGCAGACGCTGATGTGGTTTCCTTGGAGAACTCGATTGGGACAATCCTGCTGGCGGCCGCTGAGGTCTTTGCTGATGGCAAAAAAGACCCGGCAACTCTGGAGGCGTACTGGGCTGAGGCCAACACATTGTCTTCCGAGCAACTCGAACACGTGAACCTGGTGCTCAGTCGGAAATCACAAACCGCAGGTGAGTTGCCCATTTTCCTGTCCGTGCTGGTGTTTGTGATTGCGTCGTTTGCGGCGGTTTTTGCCTGGTTCACCGTGGCGCGACCGCTGGTGCGAGAAGTTCTACGCATTCAGTCTGAGCTACAAGAGGAAGCGCAGGCCGCGCGGGCCTCGGATATGGCCAAGACGCAGTTCCTTGCCACCATCAGTCACGAGCTGCGTACGCCGATGAACGGTGTCATTGGGGCGGCACAGCTTTTGGAACTGGCGGACCTGCCGGAGGAAGACAGAGAGTTGATTGATATTCTGAACTCCTGTGCGGACAACCAGATGGCGTTGATTGAAGAGATTTTGACATTTGGGGAAATCGAAGCCGGGGCGCTTCGCATGAAATCTGATCCGATCGAGGTGAAAGACTTTTTGAAAAACGCCACCAGCTTCGCGACGATATTGGCACAGAAGAAGGATCTGTCGTTTCATCTTGAGGTGCCTGAAAACGCGCCGGAGATTCTTGGGGATGCCAAACGACTGCGGCAGGTTGTTGTAAACTTGGTTGGCAATGCCGTGAAGTTCACCGACGAAGGATCGGTTCATGTGGCCGCGAGTGTCGCGCATACCGAAGGATCGGACGACGCGGTGTTTTCCGTGGCGGTCACGGACACCGGTGCCGGGATTGCGCGGGAAGATCAGGCCAAGATATTTGAGCGCTTTGTGCAGGCGGACAGTTCTTCAAGCCGGAAGGCGGGCGGGACCGGTCTGGGCCTGTCGATTGCGCAGGGCATTGCACAGGAAGCCAACGGGGATATCACGCTTGAAAGTGAAGTGGGCAAAGGCTCCACGTTTACGCTCACAATACCGACTAAACTCAACACCGCCAGCAGTGGCGCATCGCAAGACAAAAGGAACGCAGCATGACCAAGCCAGACTTTTCTGCCCTCAATCCGCGTATTTTGGTGGCCGATGACGAACCGATTAATTTGAAGGTGATGCAGCGGCTTTTGAAGCATTGCGGCATCAACTGCGAAGTTGCCAATGACGGGATCGAGTGTGTGCAAAAAGCGGAATCCGGGCAGTATGACGTGATCCTGATGGACATCAACATGCCCAATATGGACGGCATTGACGCCACCCGCGAGATCAGCCGGTTGTTGTCCCCGGAAGGGCCAAAGATCATCGCCGTGACCGCAAGCGTGTCCAATATGCAGAAGCAGGAATGTGATGAGGTCGGGTTTTCCGGCTTTATTCCCAAGCCGGTGCGGATTGATAAGCTTGTTGAGGTGTTGTCTGAGCATTTGCACTGAGGCTGCAGGCGCGGGATGCGTTTTGACCGGTTCGGTCAGGATGGATTGGTGCAGTGGTTAAAGAGATTGGACGGGGCGTGCGGGGCACGCCTCGTTTTTTTGTTTTCAAATCATGACCTTAGGGGAAGGATTGCATAGAAATGGTGCCTTCCAGCATCGACGGCAAAAGAAGCGCGTTCCCAAAAGCGGCGATGTCTGCAAGTCCAGGTGCAAATTTTGCAACTGAGGCAACACTTCCATCCGCCTGCACTTCAAACAGATCTCCAGTGATCCAGTCGTTGACAAAAAGCTTGTCTCCAATGCGCGCAATGCCATCAAGGTTACCAACCTGTTCCGCAATGACGCTGATTTCTTGATCATCGAGGTTCACGGCCAAAAGCGATCCGGGGTGTTCTGTTGAGAAATCGCTCTGCATACCTTGCCCCCAGGAGCCAACCAAAAGCTCGTCACCGTCCAGATAGAGGCCGTTGGGATGTGACAGCGTGTCGGAAACCAGCCAGGAGGTGATTTCCCCAGCTTCGTAACGCCAAATCTGGTTGGCCATGAAGTCGCTGATGTAAGCCTTTTTCGTGTCGGACGCGATGTCATTGAGAAAGACTGCCCCGTCAACCTCCCAGCTGTGTTGAAGTGTGCCGGTTGTAAGGTTCACTTCGTGCAGTTGTGTCAGATCCGCGACCAACAGCGTGTTTTCCAAAATCGCCATGCCTTTTGGCGCGTTAAGACCCGTGATCCAGTTTGGATCAATCACGTCGCCCTCCGGGGACAGTAGTGCCAAGGCACCGTTGCCGTCGGCCTCTCCCGGATGGCCGGCAATTACGCTCACGACAATCCGATCACGCGCTTCGTCGTAAATGGCGCTTTCGGGCATGTCAAAAGCGCCGCTGGTCCAACCGGAAGGATCAGCCAGCACAGATGTCGCTATGCAGAGAGTTCCGGCAGTTAGTGTGGGTAGGATGTTTTTCATGAGATACTCCGTGTCTATATGGAGCAGAAGATGCGATTGAATATACTTGAGGGGCAATTACTTCCCGATTGGTATCGGTTTATGACACTTGATTGAGGGCAATGGTATTAGGATGTGGATATGCAGGCCGAGCTTTTTGAAGTCTTGAAATCCGTGCTAAAGGCGCGGGGTATGACCTATGCCGAGTTGGCCAGTGCTTTGGGGCTGTCAGAACCTACGGTCAAACGAGTGTTTTCGGAACGAGATTGTAAGCTTAGCCGCATTACAGAGATTTGTAATGTTTTAGGACTGACGCTCGATGACTTGGTTACGGAGGCTAATCGTGTGGAGGTGCGTCCTATTCATTTGGGCGACAGATTGGAGATACAGCTGTCTGAAGACCCGCACGCGTTCCACCTTTTCTTGTTGCTTTTGGATGGTATGAGCTCTGAAACGATCTGTGAGCAATATCAGCTTGAGGAGATCGAGCTGTTTTCCCTTGGTCGGAGGCTCGAGAAGCTAGGGCTCGCGGAGGTGATGCCGAACACCGTCATTCGCCTTACCGTGCAAGCGCCGGTTCACTTTCGACGCGATGGTCCGCTGCACCAAAAACTTTTGCAACTGAATATGGATTTTTTGCGGGCATCTTTTCTTAGGAAAGACACGGCGCATTCGACGTTCTCGACGCAGACGCGTCGAATCTCACAAAAGACCGCTCGCCACATTGTACAACGAGTTCGGGAGTTGCAGCTGGAGCTTGCTACCTTGGCTCGGACGGATCAACTCACGCATTCACAAGCGGATTTGGACACATACAAAATTGGTGTGGGATTTTCGCCCATCAATTTCGCAGACATGCTTTCACTTGGTCAAAGCAAAGTTTGAAGGCTGGGCATGCTTCAGAACTGACACGTTCAGGATGAAGCGGTTGATCTTAGGTGGCCGGATCGCCTGTGTTAAGATCGAAGAGGGTTTAAGCGAGATACGCGCTAGCAAGTGGAGATGCAGGGGTAACAGAACCGTTGGTCTTCGCCAGACAAAAAAGCCCCCGAAACGGCGTTCGGGGGCTTTGGTTTTTCAACCTATCAAAAAGGCCTTACTTCAATACTGAGCGGCCTGCGTATTCGGCGGTTTCACCCAGCGCTTCCTCGATGCGGATCAGCTGGTTGTATTTCGCCAGACGGTCGGAACGCGACAGGGAGCCGGTTTTGATCTGGCCGCAGTTGGTGGCGACAGCGAGGTCGGCAATCGTGGCGTCCTCGGTTTCGCCGGAGCGGTGGGACATCACATTGGTGTAGCGCGCGCGGTGGGCCATATCGACAGCTTTCAGCGTCTCGGTCAGAGACCCGATCTGGTTGACTTTCACCAGCATGGAGTTGGCCACGCCCTGTGCAATGCCGTCCGCCAGACGGGTTGGGTTGGTCACAAACAGGTCGTCGCCGACCAGCTGGACTTTGTCGCCGATCAGGTCGGTCAGGGCTTTCCAGCCGTCCCAGTCGTCTTCGTCCATGCCGTCTTCGATCGAGATGATTGGATAGTCGTTGCAGAGGTCGGCGAGGTATTGCGCGTTCTCGGCAGAGGTCAGGGATTTGCCTTCGCCCACCATCTCGTATTTGCCGTCTTTGAAGTACTCAGAGGAGGCGCAGTCGAGCGCGAGGTAGATGTCTTCGCCCGGCTTGTAGCCCGCTTTCTCGATCGAGGTCATCACGAAGTCCAGCGCCTTGCGGGTGCTTTCCAGAGCCGGGGCAAAGCCACCTTCGTCACCGATGCCGGTGTTGTAGCCTGCGGTGGAGAGTTCTT
This sequence comes from Shimia sagamensis, assembly GCF_900182745.1. Classification (GTDB taxonomy): domain Bacteria; phylum Pseudomonadota; class Alphaproteobacteria; order Rhodobacterales; family Rhodobacteraceae; genus Shimia; species Shimia sagamensis. The sequence continues at coordinate 391,966 of NZ_FXTY01000004.1, forward strand.
TTTTCAGGGTGTGGAAGACTTCGGCGCCCATGCGGATGGCTTCGCGGATGTTGGCCGCAGAGACTGGCATGATCATGAATTCTTGGATGTCGATTGGGTTGTCGGCGTGTTCGCCGCCATTGATGATGTTCATCATTGGCACGGGCAGAACGCGGGCAGAGGTGCCACCAACGTAGCGAAACAGCGGCTGGGCGGTGTGGTCTGCGGCAGCTTTGGCAGCAGCCAGCGACACGCCCAGAATGGCATTGGCGCCGAGGCGGGCTTTGTTTGGGGTGCCGTCCAGTTCGATCATGGCTTCGTCGATGGCAACCTGTTCGGTCACGTCCATGCCCACCAGCGCTTCGGCGATTTCGCCGTTTACGGCGTTCACAGCTTCCAGAACACCTTTGCCCAAGTAGCGGTCTTTGTCGCCGTCGCGTTTCTCAACCGCTTCGTGCGCACCTGTGGAAGCGCCAGAAGGGACAGCGGCACGGCCCATGGTGCCGTCTTCGAGGATCACGTCAACTTCGACGGTTGGGTTGCCGCGGCTGTCGAGAATTTCGCGGGCAAAGATATCAATGATGGTGCTCATGTCGGAGGATCCCTCGGATGGCTACAAATGTCGGGCGCAGCTATAGCAGGGCGGGGGCAAAAGTAAACGCTGTTTGATAGCGCTAACGGTGGTTTTTCCACAGGTTAGGGCTAACAGTGACAGGAGGACGCTGTTTTGCTGGATTTCCTTAAGCTTGGGCCGGGGCGGTGGCTTTGGCGAGGCGGTGCTCCCGCATGAAGGTGAAAAGACCAGAGCCGATGATCAGCGTGGCGCCGAGCATGGTGGGCAGGTCTGGACGTTCGCCAAACGCCACCATGCCGACGAGGATTGAGAACAGCAGACGGGAGTAGCGGAAGGGGGCCACAACGGAGGCCTCGCCAAGCCGGAGCGCGGTGACCACGCCCCAGTAGCCCGCGGCCCCAAAGGCAACGGCACCTGCCATCATGGTGAGGTGGGAGGTGGTGAGTTCTGTGTAGTCTGCTGTGTTGAAGAGCATCAGGAGCGGGCCTGCGAGCACAAGGGATGCGAAGCTCTGAAATGAAACCACAAAGGAAGACACAGAGGCGTCAATGGTGCGGGTGATCAGGTCACGAATGGCCACAGCGAGAACGGCGCCGAGGACCAGAAGGGCGTTGGGATCAAAGGCGTCGGTGCCCGGGCGAATGATCAATAGTACGCCCGTGAAGCCAACCAGAATGGCTGTGAGGCGGCGCCAGCCGACTTGTTCACTTAAGAAGAGCGCCGCGCCAAGGGTGATGACCAGCGGTAGGGTTTGGAACACCGCAGCAACGGTGGAGAGGTCAACGCGGGAGAGGGCGGTGGCAAAGAGCACGGCGCCGCCTGCTTCACAGGACGTGCGCAGCAACATGCGCGGCGACCAGGCTGCAGGGGCAAAGAGGTTGTCACCCCGCATGATGGCGAGCACGGCAAAAACCGCCCCGGAGCCAAGACCCAGCGCCATCAGGATTTGGCCCACGGGGATGGTGACCGAGAGCGATTTGATGAACATGTCCTCAAGGGTGAAGCCAAGCATGGCAGCCACAAGGATCAGAATACCGTGTACGTTTTGCATGAGTTTGTCCGCGCGTCAGATGCTTCACAGGTGAACAGCTGCACGCGACATGGCAAGTCTGTTTCCGACAAACGCGCCCAAAGCCTCATTCATTTTGGTGATGTGGCCCATCACGCGCGGTGCAGAGATGGGCCAAAAGGTCCGTTTAGAGCGGACGGATTTTTAGATCGGTTATCCGGTTGGCCTCACGGCCGGTGACCTCAAACCGGAAGCCGTGGAATGAAAAGACCTGTCCAACTGTTGGGATCATCTGTGCCTCATGAATCACCAAACCGGCAACGGTGTTGGCCTCGTCATCGGGCAGAGACCAATCCGTGGCGCGATTGAGATCGCGAATGGTCATGGCACCTTCGATCAAGAACTGACCGTCTTCGGATTTGCGGATCAGGTGCTCGGCGTCTTCGTCAAACTCGTCGGTGATCTCGCCGACGATTTCTTCGAGAATGTCTTCGAGCGTTATCAGACCTTGCAGGGAGCCGTATTCATCAACCACCAGTGCAAAGTGGGCGTGGCGGCGCAGGAATTCGCGCATCTGGTCGTCCAGTGAGGTGGTTTCCGGCACGAAGTAGGGCTCTTTAGCAACTTCGGTCAAATCGAAGGCCAAGAGATCTCGGGCGTTGGTCTCTTCCTGCACGGCACGGGTGTACATGCTGCGGAACAGGTCTTTGGCGTGTACCACGCCAATGATGTTTTCCTGATCGTCTTTATAGACCGGCAGGCGGGTGTGGTTGCTTTCCAAACATTGTTTGAGAATGTCGGCAGGGGCGTCGTCGGCGTTGATCATTTGGATGCCGGAACGGTGCAACATGATCTCTTCAACCACACGATCAGACAGATCAAGCGCGCCAAGGATGCGGTCGCGGTCTTCTTTTTCGACAATGCCTTCGGAGTGGCCGAGTTGGATGGCGCCAGCGATTTCTTCGCGCATGGCAAGCACCTGGCTGTCTGGGTCAGTTTCCACACCAAACAGGCGCAACACACCGCGCACAAGCACGCGCACGGCGGCGACGATGGGTGAAAACAGTGTGACAATCACGCTGATGGGGCTGGCCACAGTGGCAGCGGCATCTTCGGGGCGGGTGATGGCGTAGGTTTTGGGCAGAACCTCGGCGAAGATCAGAACCAGGAGTGTCATGACCAGAGTGGCAAGCGCCACGCCACCTTCGCCAAAGGCGCGGGTGAAGAGGGCGGTCGCCAGTGAGGTGGCCAGGATGTTCACCAGGTTGTTGCCCAGCAGCACAGAGCCGATCAGCCGTTCGCTGTCTTCGGTCACGTTCAGGGCGCGTTGGGCGCCACGGCTGCCTTTGTCGGCCTGAGCACGCAGTTTGCCGCGTGAGGCCGCGGTGAGCGCGGTTTCGGAGCCGGAAAAAAAGGCAGACAACATCAGCAGAAATAAGATCACACCGGATGTGATCCAGAAAGCGGTGTCAAATGTGGTGGTTGGCTCCATGGGGTCCTCTGAATGGTCAGTCAGCTAGGTTATGGGCACCTGCGCGTGTTGGATCAAGGGGGGCGGTGCGCTTAAGCGTTCTTTAGCGTGAATGTTCTAGGGGAGCGGCAGTTGAAACACTCATGGGGATTTGAGTCTATGAAAACTTTTGTATGTGCCGCACTTATGCTGCCAACTGTAGTGACGGCCGATGGGGCCAGCGTGTCGTTCCTGACCGAGGATTATGCGCCGTATTCCTGGATGGCGGACGGGCAAGCCAAAGGGCACGCGATTGACCTGATCAACGAAGTCGCAGAGCGCGCGGCGCTGTCGCATACGGTTGAGATCACAAAATGGACCCGCGCCATAGCGCTGGCCGAGAAAGACGCAAGCACCTGTGTGTTCTCGACGGCTCGCACGGCCGAACGGGAAGACAAATTCCAATGGGCGGGGCCAATGTATGTGGAAGGCATGTATTTGATCCAGAACGCGGGCACCAACGGCGAGGTGACATCTTTGGAGCAGGCGCTGACCAAATCCATTGGCACGCAGGTGGGGGATTTCACCGTGGATCTGTTGGAAGAGCTGGGTGCGGCCAAAGTGGATGCGGCACCAGATCTGGACAAGACCATGAAGAAGTTGGCAGCGGGGCGTTTGGACTATGTGATCCTTGGCCAAGAAAGCGCCAATGCGCTAACCGCAGCGGACGCGGGTCTGGAAATCGCGATGGAAGTATCGCGGGATGAGTATTTCATCGCCTGTTCACATGACACGCCAGCGGCCGTTGTGGCCGAGATTGACGCTGCAATGGATTCTCTCATGACAGACGGTACACAGGCTGAGATTGTATCACGGTACTAGGGTGCGACTTACTGTTGAAAATCAGGAAAGGCCGGGGCTGCTGCTTCGGCCTTTTATCGTTGTTTTGCAGGGCTTTGAAAAGTTGCGATGTTAAATTGTTTCCTATTTACACGGCGTTCAGAAATAGCCGCGAGAACCAACAGCAGAGATATACAACAAGGAAATCCACTAATGAAAACTCTTGCACTCTGCGCGTTGGCCCTCTCCACAGCAACTGTTGCACAGGCCGCGGACGTGAAGTTTTTTACGGAAGACTATGCCCCTTACAACTACGTCGAAAACGGTGAACTGACCGGCCACGGTGTGGACATCATCACCGAGGCGCTGTCCCGTTCTGGCGTGTCTGCAGACATGGAGGTGACCAAGTGGTCGCGCGCCATTACATTGGCCGAACAGGACGCCAACACTTGCGTGTTCACCACTGCACGTACACCCGAACGTGAGGACCGCTTTAACTGGGCCGGCCCGATGTATTCCGAGGCGATCTACCTGATCCAGAAACCGGGCGCGAATGGCGACGTTTCTTCTGTGGAACAGGCGCTCTCCAAGAAAGTTGGCACGCAGACTGGTGACTTTGCCGTGGCGTTGCTGGACCGTCTGGGTGCAAGCGATATCGACCTGGCACCGGATGCGGAGATGACCCTGAAGAAGCTGGGCGCAGGCCGTGTGGATTATATGGTGGCGTTGGAATCTGCGGCAGATGTTGCGATTGCCGACGGCAGCTTTGAAATTGCGATGGAAATCTCCCGGAATGAGTTCTTTTTGGCTTGCTCCAAAACCACTGACGGGGCCGTGATTGCCCGTATGGACGAAGCCATCGATTCTATCGTCGCGGACGGCACCCAAGAGGCCCTCGTCGCGAAGTACGACTAAGTCTCAAGTGAGATGATGTCGGGAAGGTCGGGGCATGCCCCGGCCTTTTTTGTTTCTGACGGTCATGTGATTGGCGCTTTGCACGTGAGGCCGTAAGTCTGCGGCAAAGACTTGGCGGAGGCAGGCAGTGCGACATCAGGATTTGGGAGAGCTTTTGGGGCCGGTGCTGCTGTTTGGTGGGCCGTATTCCAACTTGCAGGCAACAGAGGCGGTTCTGGCACAGGCTGAGGCGTTGGGAGTGGCCAAAGGCAATGTGATCTGCACCGGTGATGTGGTGGCTTATTGTGCGCAGCCGGCGGAGACTGTGGCAGCCGTGCGACGAGCTGGCGTCGTGGTTGTTGCTGGGAATTGTGAGGCACAACTGGCGGCCAATGCATTGGACTGTGGTTGCGGTTTTGAGGCGGGCACGGCCTGTGATCTGTTGTCTGCTGGTTGGTATGCCCATGCGAACGCGGAGGTCGACTCTGAGGCGCGGCGGTGGATGGCGAGGTTGCCGGATGTGGTGACGTTCCAGCAGGCGGACAAGCGCGTGGCTGTAATCCACGGTGGTGTGACCGATGTGGCTCGGTTTGTGTTTTCAGTGTCGCCTGAGGCGATGTTTGTTGAGGAGATTGCGACGCTGGAAGTGTTGGTTGGGGCGGTGGATCTGGTGATTGCGGGGCACTCCGGGATTGCGTTTGAGCGGCAGGTTGGGGACGTAAGGTGGCTCAATGCGGGGGCGGTGGGTATGCCGAGCCATGATGGGCTGCAGGAGACACGGTTTGCGGTGTTGCGCGACGGTGTGCCGGAGATCAAGAGATTGGCTTACGATGTCGAGGCGGCTCATGCAGCTATGCAGAACGCGGGGCTCACGCAAGGCTATGATCATGCGTTACTCAGCGGATATTGGCCGTCAGAGGATGTTTTGCCTCAGGAACTGCGCTTGCCGCCTTTGGCCAAAGGGTGATGGGTGGTAACCAGCTCACGCAGACGTTCATCCAAAACGTGGGTGTAGATTTCTGTCGTGGCGACATCGGCGTGTCCCAGCAAAGTCTGGATCACCCGTAAATCGGCACCATTTGCCAAAAGATGTGTGGCAAAGGCGTGGCGTAGCGTATGTGGCGTGACTTTGGCCGGGGAGACGCCGGCGACGACGGCCAGGTCTTTGATAAGTATGTAAAACCGGTGCCGGGTCAGATGGCCGGAAGCGCTGCGGGAGGCGAAAAGGAAGCGTGACGGCGGCTTGCCTTTGGCGCGGGCGATATCTTCGGCGGCGTCGCGATAGGTGAGCCAGGCTGCAAGGGCATCGCGGGCAGGCGGCGAAAGTGGCACCATACGTTCCTTGCCGCCTTTGCCCATCACCAAGAGCATTTGAGGGTCGCCGCGGGCCGCGGAAACTGGCAGGCTCACCAACTCGGTCACGCGCATACCGGTGGCGTAGAGTAGCTCCATCAGGCATGTGTTGCGCAGACGGTCCCCTGTTGTGCGACCGTGGGCGCGGGCGGCGGCAAGCAGCCCATCTACTTCGGTGACGTCCAGGGTTTTGGGCAGACGTTTGGCCCGGCCGGGGCCTTTGATCTGGACCGCGGGGTTGTTGCCGCGCCAGCCTTCCTCAAAGGCAAAACGGAAGAGTTGTTTGATGGCCGAGAGTCGGCGGGCACGGGTGGATTGGGCAAGGCCTTGCGCATCACAATAGAGGAGGTAGTCCTCGATGTCCGATTGTGCGAGCCTGTCGAAGGTGTGTTTTTTGCCGGTGGCCCATGTTGCGAAGTCGCGCAGGTCGCGGGCGTAGGCTGCCTGGGTGTTGGGGGAGGCGCCCAGTTCGGCGGCCTGTGCCTCCAGGAAGGTGGCGATCCACTGCAGCATGTCGGCGGGCGCGGCCATATGTCAGCCCCGTGTGTCCAAGAGGGCCACTTGCAATGCGGCGCGGCGGGCGGTGTCCTCCAGGCCAACCGCGCGGAAGGTGGCGAGTGCTTCGGTCAGTGCCCCGAGGTTGCCGGCAGCGCCATCGTTCATGAGCTCCATGGCGGTCAGCAGGCTTTCACCAAGCTGGCCCCGGGCGAGCATGGAGGAAATTTCTTGCGGAACACCCGCATCGTGAAATGCATCGGCAATGGCGCGGTGCACCGGATCGGTTGGTTTTCGAGGCGGGGTGCCAAGGGCAAGGCCGGCCAGAAAGTCCCGTGGACCGGAGCGTGCGGCGCGTTCGTAGTCTGACGAAAGAAGAGCAATGTCACGGGCGAGACGGGCGGTGACACCTTGCAGCGGCAATTGCAACAGGTCTGGGCCATAAAGGCGCGCGAATGGCACCTCAAGGTGGACTTGCTGCATCGCGGCCCAGGCTTGGGGCAGCGTGTCAGACACGTCGCGCAGATCTTGCTTGGTGACCGCACGATCAAAGGCTTGCAGAGCCGCAACGCGGTCCCAGATCATACCGGATGCCGACGGAGAACCCTCTGTGTAGATGCCGAGCAGCGCGTTTTCGTGTAGAGCTGACGTGCGCGCCAACCGTTCCGCGGCTTCAAGCTGAGCCTTCCAGCCTGCGGTGTCGCGTAGGTCCGCGTGAGCGTAGGGGCGTGGCAGGCGGGCGGCGGTTTGGCCTTCGCCAATGGCTTCATAAAGACGGAATTTGAGCGGATCAGGCCCGTTGGCGGCGACCAGCAGCGGCTCTCCTTCGAACAGTTCCGGATCAAGGAAGCGCAGCAGGAGCGCATCCAATTCCTCTGAGATCAAACCCAACGCTTTGGCCGTGTCGAGCGTCAGCGCGGCGGCGCGCCAATCGCCTGCGCGAGCGGTGCAGAAAATTCGAGAGGCATAGTCTGTGGCAAGATGTGGTGCAGCTATGAGCGCCTCGCAGGCGCGGGCTTCCTGCCCCATCAACAAGGTCACGTCGAACCAGCGCTTGAACAGCGACGGAGTGGTTGGGCCGGCGCGCTCTAGCAGAGCTTCGGCCTGCTCCAGTGCACCCATTTCGACAAGCTTGTCGACACGGGCCAAGAGTAACTCGTTGGTGACACCGGTTTCGCGCGGGGCGTCCGCCTCTGCCAGCAGAAGCGTATAGAGCAACGCTTGCATCGCGGGCAGGACTTCCGGGCGTTGGGCCGCGACCAGCCCGCTGAGCGTGTCGGCCTCAGAGGCTGACCACAGCGAGGCGGGCAGGCCGGTGACGTTGGAAGGCAGTAGGCCCACCGCGTCTTGAGAGGTTTCCGAGAGCGGGCTGACGTTGATTGCCGGAGTGGCAACGCCTTCGCTGACTGGGGCTTCGTAGAGTGGCAGGCCCATGTCCAAGGTCACAGTTGGGGTGTGGTCGAGCCAGTCAATCGCTGAGAGCGGTGCGGTTTGGGCGTGCAGCGCAGCGGTGCTCAAAAAGAGCGCGGCGAGGCTGTTGCGGAATGGGCGTATCACCCTATTGCCCCGTCAATTCCAAGGGGATCCGCACCTCGGCTTGTGGCGCGGAGAAATCCGCGCCAAAAATTGGCCCCAGATAGGCGTATGCCACTAAGGCCACCGCGGCCAATACCACCAGAAACAACAAGGCCCGAAAGAGTCTGCCCATAATATCCTCGATTATCCTGCCTGCTTTTTTTCAACTTATAACTGGCCTTTCTGGCAAGATCACGTCATTCAATGCGCGAACCACACTTTTGGGCAAGGCTTAGCCGATTGCGGGCATTTGATGAGCTATGAATTGAAAAAAACCGTTGTGTTTGTTGGCATGATGGGGGCGGGAAAAACCGCTGTTGGTAGGGCGTTAGCGGCCAAACTTGATGTACCCTTCATCGATTCCGATGCGGAGATCGTGAAGGCAGCCAATATGAGCATCGCCGAAATCTTTGAGCGAGACGGAGAAGCGTTTTTCCGCCTAAAGGAGAGTCAGGTGATTGCCCGACTTCTGGAAGAAGAGCGCTGCATTCTGTCGACTGGTGGCGGTGCCTATCTGGCGGAAGGCAACCGTGCGGAGATTTCTGAGCGCGGTGTGGCTGTTTGGCTGGACGCTGATGTGGAACTCTTGTGGAACCGTGTGAAACACAAAGATACCCGGCCGCTGTTGCGCACAGAAAATCCGCGCCAAACGCTGGAAGAGATTTTTGAGGCCCGAGTGCCGCTTTATGGCTTGGCGGACTTGCCGGTGAAGGCAGACGCCGGGTTGAGCATCGAAGAAATGGCAGATCGGGTGGCGCAGGCGTTGTTAGACGCGCGCCCCGATGTTTTGGCGGAGACATAAGTCGTGGTGGAAACCGTACACGTTGGCCTTGAGGGCCGGGAATATGACATTCACATCGGGCCGGGCCTGCTGGCAAAATCCGGTGCTTTGATTGGACCGATGCTGGCACGCAAGCAGGTGTGTGTGGTGACGGATGAGAATGTTGCGGCGCTGCATCTGGAGACCTTGCGAGCAGGCTTGGCGGCGGAAGGCATTGCCATGGAGGCGCTGGTGCTGCCTGCGGGTGAGAGCACCAAGAGCTGGGCGTTTTTGGAACAAACAGTTGAGTGGTTGCTGTCACAACGCGTGGAGCGCAAGGACCTTGTGGTGGCGCTTGGCGGTGGGGTGATTGGTGATCTGACCGGTTTTGCGGCAGCGATCTTGCGCCGTGGCGTGGGCTTTGTGCAGATCCCAACCAGTCTTTTGGCGCAGGTGGATAGCTCAGTTGGCGGCAAAACTGGCATCAACAGTCCATTGGGAAAGAACCTTGTGGGGGCCTTTCATCAGCCGCGGTTGGTTTTGGCGGATATCGATGTGTTGGGCACGCTGACGCCGCGTGATTTCCTCGCCGGATATGGCGAAGTTGTGAAATACGGGATGTTGGGTGACGCCAATTTCTTTGAATGGTTGGAGGCGCAGGGGCCCGCGCTCGCAGCGGGTGATGAGGCGGCGCGGATTGCGGCGGTGAAACGATCCTGTGAGATGAAAGCCGAGATTGTGGTGCGTGATGAGACCGAGCAGGGGGATCGCGCTTTGCTCAATCTGGGGCATACTTTCTGTCATGCTTTGGAAGCCGCCACCGGCTATGGCGACCGGTTGTTGCACGGTGAAGGTGTGGCCGTGGGCTGTGCGCTGGCGTTTGAATTGTCGATGCGTTTGGGGCTCTGTGCGCAGGAAGCGCCAAGCCGGGTGCGGGAGCATCTGCGGGCCATGGGCATGAAAGTGGATCTCAAAGACATTGAGGGTGAACTGCCGGACGCTGATGAATTGTTGGAGCTGATGGGGCAGGACAAGAAGGTTGTGGATGGTCAGTTGCGTTTCATTCTGGCGCGCGGGATTGGCGAGGCGTTTGTGACCGCGGATGTGCCGTGTGATGTGGTGCGCCAGTTGCTGCAAGAAGAGTTGGCACGGCGGTAAGTTTAGCGGCGCGGCAATCGGTCCCATGACATAGATGTTACAAAGCGGACAGGGTCACCTCTGAAAAGGTAACCAGAGGGACCCCCGCTTATGTCTTCGTATTTGAAAGAAACCCCGACACGTGACGGCTTTTTTGGGGAGTATGGCGGCGCACAATTGCCGCCCGTGCTCGAGCCACACTTTAAAGAGATCGCGGAAGCCTATGATAAGATTTCAAAATCAGCAGACTACATTCGGGACCTGCGTTACATCCGGAAACATTTCCAAGGGCGCCCGACGCCGGTGTCACACCTGAAAAACCTGTCTGAGATTTGCGGTGGCGCACAGATTTACGCCAAGCGCGAAGACCTGAACCACACCGGCGCGCACAAATTAAACCACTGTATGGCGGAAGGTCTGCTGGCCAAGCACATGGGCAAAACCAAGCTGATGGCGGAAACCGGTGCGGGGCAGCATGGCGTGGCGCTGGCGACGGCGGCGGCATATTTTGGCATGGAGTGCGAGATCCACATGGGGGAGATCGACATTGCCAAAGAGGCGCCCAATGTAACGCGCATGAAGCTTTTGGGGGCGGAAGTGGTGCCTGTTGGCTTTGGTGGGCGCTCGCTCAAAGAAGCAGTGGACAGCGCATTTGAGAGCTACGTGCCACAGGCAGACACCGCGCTGTTTGCAATCGGCTCGGTGGTGGGGCCACATCCCTTCCCGATGATGGTGCGGGATTTCCAGCACATTGTCGGCATTGAGGCACGCGAGCAGTTCCTGGAGATGACCGGTAACTTGCCAGATATCGTTGCTGCTTGTGTCGGCGGCGGGTCCAACGCGATGGGCATGTTTGCCGGATTCATTGAGGACAAAGATGTGGCGCTGTATGGTGTGGAGCCACTGGGCACATCGTCAAAGCTGGGGGAGCACGCGGCCACCATCACCTATGGTGAGGACGGGGACATTCACGGGTTCCGCACCATGCTTCTGAAAGACGAGAACGGTGAGCCTGCACCGGTGCACACGGTGGCATCCGGATTGGATTATCCGGGTGTGGGGCCAGAGCACGCGCATTTGTATCGCACCGGGCGGGCCAGCTATACGGCGGCAAACGACAAAGAGGCGTTGGATGCGTTTTACAAGCTGAGCCGTCACGAGGGTATTATTCCGGCACTTGAAAGCGCGCATGCGGTGGCGTTTGCCATGCGGGAAGCGGCGAGTAACCCGGGCAAATCGATTCTGCTCAACCTGTCAGGACGGGGTGATAAAGATATCGACTATGTGACTGAGACCTATGGGTTCAGCGTCGGTAACTGATCATTTGTCCTAGGTAGAAAAGGACAGCGCCCGAGGGAGACCCCGGGCGCTGTTTTGTTATTTGGCGGCAATTTTTACGAGGTTGGAAATCATGCGTGTGGCGCTGGCCATGTCTTGCACAGAGACCCATTCCAGCGGGCCGTGGATTTCCATCATGCCGGTGTAGAGATTGGGGCAGGGCACACCCAATTCGGTCAGGCGGGAGCCGTCGGTGCCGCCACGGATTGGCACGGATTCCGGATCAAAGCCTTCGGTGCGGATAGCAGCGCGAGCGAGCTCCACGGGGGTCATATCCTTCTCCAGCCAGTAGCGCATGTTGCGGTATTGTTTGCTGATCTCGCAGCCAACTTTGGAACTGGGGAAGTCACTTTCGGCTTTGGCGCAAGCGGCTTTCAGGCGGGTGGCTTGGGCTTCGAGGTCGTCCATTTCAAAGGCGCGCAGGATGAAGCGAAGCGTGACCTCGCTGCTGCCACCTTCTTGAGCGTAGACATGGGTGAAGCTTTCACGTCCTGAGGTGGTTTCCGGGGTGGTGCCGGGCTCGTCGAGATCAGAGACGATCTGTGCCGCCACATGCAGGGCGTTGGTCATCTTGTCTTTTGCATAGCCGGGGTGGGCGGAGGTGCCGGTGATGGTGACTACAGCGCCGTCAGCGGAGAAGGTTTCATACTCCATTGTGCCGCGTTTAGCGCCGTCCAGCGTGTAGGCGAAATCAACGCCAAAATCGGCGGGCAGGTCGGCGTGCACACCTTTGCCAATCTCTTCGTCTGGTGTGAAAGCCAGGCGGACTTTGCCGTGTTTCAGGTCTGGCGTGGTCAGCAGGTGCTCGGCCATGGTCATGATGATGGCGACGCCAGCTTTATCGTCGGCGCCCAGCAAGGTGAGGCCGGAGGCGGCGATGATGTCCTCGCCTTCTTTGCCTGCGAGGTAAGCGGAAGTAGATGGGTTCAAAACCAGATCCGGGTTGTCCGGGTATGTGATGTCGCTGCCGTCCCAGTTGGCAATTACGCGGGGTTTTACGTCAGTGGCGTTGAACTGTGGCGCTGTGTCGACATGGGCACAAAAACCGATTGTGGGGGCGGTCTCGACCGTGGCGGGTACAGTTGCGAGAACCACGCCGTAAGAGGTCAATTCCACGTCTGAGGCACCGATGCGTTTCAACTCCGCGACCAAATGACGGGAGACGTCGAGTTGGATCTCGGTCGATGGGGTGCTGGTGGAATGTTCGTCAGATTGGCTGTCGATGGCGCAATAGGTGACCAGGCGGTCCGAGAGTTGGTTGTCAAATTTTGTGGGGTCGCTCATGTCGGGCCTCGCTGAATGATCGTTCACTTGTGCAAGACATTGGGAGAAGTTTGGGGTGGTGTAAAGGCTGGCGCGGGTGTTGTTCGCACAAAAAGAGGCCGCCGAAAGGGCGACCTCTGAAACTGTCTCACTTTGGTGTGACTTAGAACGGGATTTCGTCGTCCATGTCCCGGCTTGGAGCGGGGCCACCTTGGTTGCTGCCACCGCCGCCACCGAAATTGCCGCCGCCACCTTGATCGTATCCACCGCCACCTTGGTCATAGCCGCCACCGCTGCTACCGCCGCCAAAGCCGCCGCCGTCGCCGCCAGAGCGGCCGTCGAGCATGGTCAGAACGCCGTCAAAGCCTTGCAGCACCACTTCGGTGGAGTAGCGGTCTTGACCGGATTGGTCTTGCCACTTGCGGGTTTGCAATTTGCCTTCAATGTAGACCTTTGAGCCTTTGCGCAGGTACTGTTCTGCAATGCGCACGAGGCCTTCCTGGAAAATAGCAACGGAGTGCCATTCGGTGCGTTCCTTGCGCTCGCCGGTATTGCGATCTTTCCAGGTTTCAGAAGTGGCAATGCGCAGGTTGCACACTTTACCGCCGTTCTGGAAGGAGCGTACCTCGGGGTCGCGCCCCAAGTTGCCAATGATAATTACTTTGTTCACCGATCCGGCCATGCGCCTATGTCTCCCACGGATTCTTTAACTCGATTTGGGGCACCATACACCACTGCGGGGGATGAATGGGAAGCGGTTTCTCCCATTACAAAGAAGGAAACTTGTGGATAACCTGAGGCGGGAAAGACGCGGGACGCGCGGGATTTTGCCAAGTGGCGGTCCTTGGTCTAGAAAATTCCCTGCAATTTGATTAAGAAGGCCGCAAAAGCAGGGTGGAGCAGGCGCACATGGCGCGCAGAATTTTGGGATTGGTGATTGGATTGGCCTTGGTGTGTGGGCCGGTGGCAGCGCAAAGCCTGTCGACCAAGTCCAATGCGCGGTTGTTCAAGAACCAGACAAAAGTGCTGGATGGGCGGGCGTCTGAGCAGTATCGCAACTCTGTGCGACTGAAACCCAAACCCGTCATTACCCCGTCCAAATGGGGCTCCGGAAGCTACAATGGCAAGTATCGCGGGCCGTATCTGGTGATGGCGCAGGAAGCGGCGCTTTTGCATGGCGTTCCGGTGGATCTTTTCCTGAAGCTGGTGCAACAGGAAAGCAATTGGAACGCCAAGGCCAAATCGCACAAAGGGGCTTTGGGGTTGGCGCAGTTGATGCCCCAGACTGCTCGTGTGCTGCGAGTGGACCCACATGATCCGCAGCAAAACCTGGAAGGTGGGGCACGCTACCTTAAGCAGCAGTATCAAAAGTTTGGCAGCTGGCGATTGGCCTTGGCGGCCTACAACGCGGGTCCAGGTGCGGTGGAGAAATATGGCGGCGTGCCGCCTTATGCCGAGACACGCAACTACGTGCGAGTCATTTGGGGCGGGTAAGCCTGTATATCTTCAGACAAATTACCGGCCGCGGGCCTGTTTGCGCACCTGACTCGGTGCAGCACCAAAGTGCTGTTGGCAGAACCGCGTGAAATAAGCGGCGCTGCCAAACCCAAGGGAATCAGCCACACGTTTGATGGGCAGGTCGCTGTCCAAAAGCAGACTGCGGGCGCGGTGTTGCGTCATTTGAGACAGCATTTCGGCCGCCGTAAGCCCGGCCGCCTGACGGCAGACGCGAGTCAGATGGGTTGGGGTGATCTCAAGTTGGTCCGCATACCAGGCCATGGGACGCCCGCTGGCGTATTCTGCCGCCAAGATATCACAGAAGCGGCGCACAATGCGTTCTGAGGCACGGGTTGGTGGTGGTGGGCCAGCCTCTTGTAGGTCACGACGTAATGCAACCGACAGAAGGCGGGCGTGTGCATTCAAAGCTTCGGCCATAAATGGGCGCTTGTCGTGTAACTCGCGACGCAGGGCATCCAGGATGGCGGTGAACTCTGCCTGCTCGGAGCCGTCTTGCAGGCGCAAGTGTTGGGCGCGGTCGGGCAAGGTTACGCGACCATCATCCGGGATCAGCATGGCCAAGCCCTGTACCTGAAGGCCAAGTTCAAAAGAGAGCAGTTTGCCTGCGGGGACAAATATCGCGTTGTGGGCACCAAAGCCGCGCCGCAATCCGTGCAGCAAAACGCGCCCTTGCCCGCGAGTGGTCCACAATAAGATGTGATGGGACCGCACGTGTAATTGCTCAAGCATCCAGGGCGCGCCTTTGGTCAGGCCGGCAAGAGTCTCTACACGAATTTGTGGCAAGGGTTGATCTGCCAAAACAGGGCGTGGCGGCGGGGATGCGGCAACAGATGCTGCTGGCCTGCGAACCACCGCAGACATGCCGCCCATGCCTGGCTTGGTCATAAATGACGGGATATGTAAATTTTTATCGGTCATCCTGCGAACGATTAAGCGCGGGATGTCCGATTCGAGCAAGTGGCGACTGCCCACAATGTGTTGGAAATTGGCGAAATTTCGCGGAGATTAGGTTCCTGCGGGCGTGTGGTGGTGCCAGTTTTTCATTTTTGAGCGGAACCACGTGCGTTGCCGTTTGGCAAATTGCCGAGTGGCAACTGTGGCGCGCTCGCGGGCGGTGTCGAGGTCAATTTCTCCGCGTAGGTGCGCGATGAGCTCTGGGGCACCGATGGCTTTTGCGGAGAGGTGTGTTGGGTCAAAGGTCGAAAGGTTGGCTTGTGCCTCGTCCAAAGCACCCTGTTCCAACATCAGATCAAACCGCCGAGCAATCCGCGCGTTGAGCCAGTCTTTGGGCACGTCAAAAACAATCGGCATTGTATCGGACAATGGCAAGAGCGGGGGCGGCGTGTTGTCTTGCCAATCAGCTAATGCGCGGCCTGTTGCTGTGAGGACTTCCCAAGCGCGCTGCACACGCATCGGGTTTTGGGTGTCGATCCGGGCAGTGGTTTCAGAGTCAAGTTCGGCAAGCAAGGCTTGGAAGCCCTCAGCTGCAACGCGGGCGTTGGCGTGCTCGCGCAGGGCTGGTGGCGTGGCGGGGATGTCCGCGAGGCCTTGTGTCAGAGCCGTGAAATACAGGCCTGTGCCACCAACTATGATAGGGCGAGGGCCGTTGGAGAGCAGAGGCGAAACTTCGCGTAGCCAGTGGCCAACGGAGTATTCGGCGTCAAAGGGAATATGTCCGTACAGAGAGTGAGGGGCGGTTGCCTCGTCGTCTGCTGAGGGGCGGGCGGTCAGCACGCGCCAGTTGTCAAACACCTGAATCGCATCTGCATTTATGATCACGCCGCCTTGTGTTTGTGCGATCTCCAGAGCAAGGGCACTTTTGCCGCTGGCGGTGGGGCCTGCAATCAATACGGGTTGATTGGAGGCGATGGGCGGCAGTTGTGACATGAGGGTGACCTGACTTTGCGCTTACTTTTGTCGGTTATTCCCAACTCTCGCATTGAACCTGCGGGCTTTTTCCGACATTTTGCGTCCAATCCTAAAACGATGCGCAGATGGAGTGCAACATGAGCGACGACACCGCCCCCGCCGACGCCACTTATAACCGTGTGATGTTGAAGATTTCGGGGGAGGCGTTGATGGGAGATCAGGGATACGGCCTGCACCCGCCAACAATTGCGCGTATTGCCAGAGAAGTGCAGTCGGTTCACGACATGGGTGTCGAGATCTGCATGGTCATCGGCGGCGGCAATGTGTTCCGCGGATTGTCCGGTGCCGCGCAGGGTATGGAACGCACCACTGCTGATTACATGGGTATGTTGGCAACGGTTATGAACGCGCTGGCAATGCAAAGCGCATTGGAAGAACTTGGCGTGTTTACGCGTGTGATCAGCGCCATTCGTATGGATGAAGTGGCTGAGCCTTACATCCGTCGCCGCGCCGTGCGCCACCTTGAGAAAAAACGTGTGTGCATCTTTGCTGCCGGCACAGGCAACCCGTATTTCACCACCGACACTGCGGCGACGCTTCGGGCCAATGAGATGGCTTGCGAAGCCATCTTTATGGGTAAGAACGGTGTGGACGGAATTTATGACAAGGATCCGGCCGAGCATGATGACGCAGTGCGCTTTGATGAGATCACCTATGATGAGGTGCTCACAAAGCGGTTGCGGGTGATGGACGCCAGTGCAATCGCTTTGGCGCGGGACAACAACCTGCCGCTGATCGTGTTTCCGTTGGATGAGCCTGGAGGCTTCAAGGGTATTCTGGCTGGCAAGGGCACCTATACAAAGGTTGTCTGATCCCGTTAAAGTGATTGAGACTGCGTGACGCGGTGCCAGTGGCGCCGCAACGCGCGAAAAATACAAAAGAAAATACACAGAAGAAGAGAGCAATCTCATGTCCGAAGAGTTCGAACTTGATACCAACGACCTGACCCGCCGCATGGATGGTGCAATGGGCGCGTTGAAAACTGAATTTGCCTC
Organism: Shimia sagamensis; assembly: GCF_900182745.1. GTDB lineage: Bacteria > Pseudomonadota > Alphaproteobacteria > Rhodobacterales > Rhodobacteraceae > Shimia > Shimia sagamensis. The sequence continues at coordinate 409,075 of NZ_FXTY01000004.1, forward strand.
TCTGCGTACAGGCCGCGCCTCGGCAAGTATGTTGGAGCCAGTGATGGTGGAGGCCTATGGGTCCAAGACACCTATAAACCAGGTGGGCACAGTAAACGTGCCGGAGCCGCGTATGGTGACCATCAACGTTTGGGACAAGTCGATGGTTGGTGCCGTTGAGAAGGCGATCATGAATTCTGGTCTGGGTATCAACCCTCAGACCAACGGGACTATTGTGATGTTGCCGATTCCGGAACTCAACCAAGAACGCCGGACCGAGTTGACCCGCGTAGCCGCGCAATATGCTGAACATGCCCGTGTGGCGATCCGCAACCTGCGTCGTGATGGCATGGACTCGATTAAGAAAGCCAAAGCGAATGGTCTGTCTGAGGACGATCAAAAGATTTGGGAAGCTGAAGTTCAGGAGATGACCGACAGCTACATCAAGCAGATCGACGGCGCGCTTGAGAACAAGCAATCCGAGATCATGCAGGTCTGAAGCAACATGGGTGACGAGATTCCCGCGACCGGCCCTCGGCATGTGGCCATTATCATGGATGGCAACGGGCGGTGGGCGCAGGCACGCGGTCGCCCGCGGTTATTTGGGCACCACGCCGGGGCCAAGCGCGTCAAGGAGATTGTGCGCGCCTGCCGCCCCTTGGGCGTTGAGTATTTGACGATTTTTGGGTTTTCGACTGAGAACTGGAAGCGCACGCAAGCGGAAGTGGCAGGCCTAATGAGCCTGTTTCGCCAATATATCCGCAAAGAAGCGCGCGGGCTAAAGGCGGAAGGTGTGCGGGTGCGGTTCATTGGGGATCGGCCTCGATTGGATGCCAAGCTGCGTGCGTTGATGGACGAGCTGGAAGAGCTCACCGCAGAAAATGACGGTGTGAACCTCACAATTGCGTTGAACTACGGCGGTCGCGACGAAGTGGCCCGTGCTACGCAAAGGTTGGCGCAAGACGTGGCGAATGGCTCGTTGTCACCGGAAGATGTGAACGAAGAGACGTTGCCGAAGTATCTAGATACACATGTGTTGCCCGATCCTGATCTGGTCATACGCACCAGTGGCGAAGCCCGGATCTCTAATTTCCTACTTTGGCAGTCGGCTTATGCGGAATACGAGTTTATTGACACGTTGTGGCCGGATTTCTCCAAAGAGGAGTTCCGTAAATTGGTGGACGCTTATGCCCGACGTGACCGTCGCTTTGGCACGGTGACGGTGTGAGCAGCGTGGCTGGTAAGTGGGGCGACTTGTTGCCTCGGACCCTGTCAGCAGTGGTGCTGCTTGGCGTGGGCGGTTTGGCGATTTGGCAAGGGGGCTTTTTGTTCCACGAATTTGTCGTGATCATTTGCGGCGGCATGATTTGGGAATTGAGCCGGATGATGTCCGGGGGTGACCAGAAAATCTCTCTGTCCATGGGGGCGTTGGCTGCTGTGGTCATGTTCTTGACTGACTTTGTGCCGGGACAGGCGATTTTGCCGATGTTGTTGGCCGTGCCTTTGGCAGGTGCGGGGCAACTCAAGAAAGACCGTGGAATATACGTGGCTTACGCTGCGGGCCTTATGTTGGCCTGTTATGGCTTGATTGTCCTGCGGGACGTGCGTGGGGCCTATTGGGTCATGTGGTTGGTGTCCGTTGTGGTGGCCACGGATGTGGCTGGCTACTTTGCTGGTCGGGTGTTTGGTGGACCGAAGTTCTGGCCGAAAGTGAGTCCGAAAAAGACGTGGTCAGGCACTATGGCCGGCTGGGTGGCTGCGGCATGTGTAGGCATGGTATTTGGTGGCACACCATTGATTATCCTATCAGTGCTGACGGCATTTGCCTCACAAATGGGCGACGCGGCGGAGAGTGCAATCAAACGTCGGACAGGCATCAAAGACAGTTCTAATCTTATTCCCGGTCACGGCGGCTTGCTCGATCGGTTTGACGCGATGTTGGGCGCAGCGCTTTTGGTGCTGGTGCTGGGTGCAGTATTGGGGCTGCCTGCTACATGAGAAAAATCTCCATTTTTGGTGCAACCGGGTCGATTGGGCAAAACACCATCGACCTGATCCGACGCGATCCTGATAGCTATGACGTGGTGGCGCTAAGTGGCGGGCAGAACATTGCCCAACTGGCGGCAGACGCGCGGGCACTGAATGCGGATATTGCGGTGACGGCGGATGAGATGCGGTTGGACGAGCTGCGCGCGGTGCTGCTTGGAAGCGGTGTTGAGGCCGCAGCGGGCGCAGCTGCGATCCGCGAGGCGGCTGCGCGACCTGTCGATTGGGTGATGAGCGCGATTGTTGGCGCGGCGGGGCTGGCCCCAGGATTGGTGGCGCTGGAGCAGGGCGCGACATTGGCACTGGCCAACAAGGAATCTCTGGTTACGGCAGGTCAGTTGATCATGGGCACCGCTGCGACACACAACGCGCGTATCCTGCCAGTGGACAGCGAGCATTCGGCGATTTTCCAGGGTCTGATTGGCGAAGACATGGCCGCAGTAGAGCGGATCATCATCACCGCCAGCGGAGGTGCGTTCCGCGATTGGACGCTGGAAGACATGGCGCGGGCAACGCCGGAACAGGCCAGCAGCCATCCCAATTGGAACATGGGACAGCGGATCACAGTGGACAGTGCCTCGATGTTCAATAAGGCGCTGGAGGTCATTGAGACCAAAGAGTTTTTTGGCTGCGCGCATGAGCAAATCGAGGTGCTGGTGCACCCGGAGTCACTGGTGCATGCCTTGGTCGGGTTCAATGACGGTGCATTGATGGCCCACGTTGGTCCACCGGATATGCGCCACGCGATTGGATTTGCCTTGCACTGGCCGGAGCGCAAGACGCTGCCGGTTGAGCGGCTCGATCTGGCGAAGATTGGTGCGTTGCATTTCCGCGAACCCGATCTGCAACGCTACCCAGCGCTGCGACTGGCGCATGAGGTGCTCGAGTTGGGTGGGCATGCCGGCGCGATTTTCAACGCAGCCAAAGAGCGTGCGCTGGACGGGTTCCTTGCGCATCGCATTGGATTTTTGCAGATGGCAGAGGTGGTCGAAGAGGTTTTGACACTGCTTTCTCCATCACATTGCCGCAAGAATGCCGAAATGACCCTTGATACGGTTATGGAAACCGACCATCTGGCTCGCAAGACGGCCGATCAGGTCATGCAAAAATTGGCATAACGCCCCAGAAAGAGGACGACCCCTTTGGATATTTTATCGCTGATTTCCGGTATTGGTGGCGGCGGGCTGACCGTGTTGTGGTTTGTTTTGGCCTTGTCGATCATCGTCGCGATCCATGAGTATGGTCACTATATTGTTGGCCGTTGGAGCGGCATTGGCGCGGACGTATTCAGCCTTGGCTTTGGGCCGGTGATTTGGTCGCGCTATGACAAGCGCGGCACCAAATGGCAGATCGCGGCGATACCACTGGGCGGCTATGTAAAGTTCAAGGGTGACGCCAATGCTGCAAGCGGCAAAGACGGCGAAGCTATGGATGAAATGTCTGAGGAAGAGCGGCGCCACACCATGCATGGAGCCCCGCTTTGGGCGCGAGCTGCCACAGTTCTGGCGGGCCCAGTGTTCAACTTCATTCTGTCGATCATTATCTTCACCGGCGTGATGATGTTCAACGGTCAGATTGGCAGCAAGCTGATCGTGGGTGAGATCTGGGATCTGCCGGAGGCGCCGTACGAGTTGCAGCAGGGCGATGTTGTGACCGCGATTGCTGGGGCGGAGATCCCGTCGTTTGACGATCCAGCGGCTTTTGATGAATTTGCCAAGGCGATGCCCAAGGAAGCGGTGCTGAGTTATTCGGTTGAGCGCGATGGCGGGACTTTAGAGGTGTCCGGGCCGTTTTTGTATCCGCCGATGGTGCAGTCTCTGGCGCCGCGATCGGCGGCCTATAACGCTGGTCTGGAAGTGGGTGACGTGTTCACCGCGATCGACGGGGCGCCGATTGTGGCTTTCTCTCAGCTGAAGGAAGCTGTTGAAGGTGGTGAAGGGCGTACGTTGTCGTTGACGGTGGACCGTGCGGGCACAGTGGATCAATTTGATTTGACACCACGTCGTGTGGATGAACCGCAAGCGGATGGTGGGTTCGTCACGCATTGGCGGATCGGCATTGGTGGCGGGTTGGCATTTGATCCAGCGACAGAGACTTTACCAGCGGGCGAGGCATTTATGGCTGGTGTGCGTCAGACCGGGCGGATCATGGAAGGCTCTGTCAGCGGGCTATACCATATGATCACCGGCGCGATCAGCAGCTGTAACCTGTCAGGTCCGGTCGGAATTGCGCAGACCTCCAGCGCGATGGCTAGCCAAGGGGCGCAGAGCTTCATTTGGTTTATCGCCGTATTGTCCACCGCAATTGGCCTATTGAACCTGTTCCCGATTCCGATGCTGGATGGCGGCCACTTGGTGTTCTACGCCTATGAGGCTGTGACCGGGAAACCGCCTGCAGACGGCGTGCTGCGGATTCTGATGACGGCGGGCTTGGTATTGGTATTGAGCATGATGGTGTTTGGTCTGACCAACGATTTGTTCTGCCCGTAAACCGAAAATTTGGGCGTGGGTTTTTCTCTGCGCCCAATTTTTGCCCAATTCGCCGGCTACTGTTAGCGAGTAGGTAAGAATTGGGTTTGGAACTATGCACACAATCGAAGACGGATACCGCGCAGTTGGTTTGCTCATCGACATTAACTGGGAACGTTTGTTGTTCCCAACGGCGATCATCGCCGGGTTGTCGCTTGGCTCCTACATCGGCACGATGATCATGAATGGCGGCCTGTACTGACGCCAAGTGAGCGGAACGGGGCCGGCACACAATATTGTGTGGTGCAATAGGCCTCACCCGCTATCCATGCTGAAGCCGCGCAGGCCGATTCTCTTTGATCAAAGGCCAATGCTGTTTTGACATCAGCCCTCAGACCCGATAGTCACAATCCAACTGGGATGTACTGCGGAGTTTGGGAATGACCAAACAATCGAGGGCTTTGGCGATCGCCAAAGACGGGGGAGAGGTGCAGAATCGGCGCCTCATAACAGCGTTTTTCTTTGCAATTTTTGCGGTTGTGATCGCGATGCCAACCTTTGGCCGCGCACAAACGTATAATTTCAGCTCCATTCGGGTGGAAGGCAATCAGCGGATCGAAGCCGCCGCGGTGGCCAACTACGCTGCGATTCCACGTGGCACGGCTGTTACGGCTGGTCAGGTGAATGCTGCGTATCAGCGCGTTTTGGGAAGTGGTGTGTTTGAAACCGTTGAAATGGTTCCAAGTGGCAGCACCCTTGTCATCAAGGTGACGGAGTATCCCACAATCAACCGCATCAACTTTGAGGGCAACAAGCGTCTCAAAGATGAGGCGTTGTCGCAGTTGGTGGAATCAGAGTCTCGTCGTGTTTTAAATCCAGCGGTTGCGGAGCGTGACGCCGCGCGCATCACACAGGCGTATTCTGAACAGGGCCGTTTGGCCGCGCGCGTGAACACCCGTGTTATTCGACGCAGCGACAATCGCGCGGACCTGATCTTTGAAGTGTTCGAAGGTGGTGTCGTCGAAATTGAGCGCATTGGCTTTGTGGGCAACCGCAACTTTAGTGACAATCGGTTGCGTCGTGTTTTGGCGACCAAACAGGCAGGTCTTCTTCGGGCGTTCTTTAAACAGGACACCTTTGTGAATGACCGCATCGAGTTTGATAAGCAGGTGCTGCGCGATTTCTATCTGTCGCGAGGGTATGTCGACTTCCGCACGGTGGGTGTGAACGCAGAATTGTCTCGTGAGCGGGACGGCTATTTCCTGACGTTCAACATCGAGGAAGGCCAGCAGTTCAAGTTTGGCAACATCACGGCGACAAGCGAAATTGATGGCGTTGATGCGCAGGCCTATCTGGACACGCTGCGTCTGAAGCCGGGTGTGGTATACTCTCCGACACTGGTGGAAAACTCAATTTCCCGGATGGAACGGTTTGGTCTGAAACAGGGGCAAGATTTCCTGCGGGTGGACCCGCGGATTTCGCGCAACGACCGTGATTTGACGCTGGATGTGGATTTCGTACTGACCAAAGGCCCTAAGATCTTTGTTGAGCGCATCGACATCGAAGGCAACACAACAACGTTGGACAAGGTGATCCGGAACCAGTTCCGCATTGCCGAAGGCGATCCCTTTAACCCACGCGAAATCCGTGAAAGCGCAGAACGCATCCGTGCGCTTGGGTTCTTCACGGTGGCAGATGTGAATGCCCGAGAGGGCAGCTCGCCAAGCCAAGTGATTGTGGATGTGGATGTTGAAGAGCAGCCAACAGGTTCATTGGCGCTGGGTGGTACCTATTCGACCAACGATGGGCTGGGGCTTGTTGTGCGGTTCAACGAGTCAAACTTCCTTGGGCGTGGCCAGAGCTTTGGACTGTCCTTCTCCACCTCGTCAGACATTAAAGACTACAGTTTGTCGTTTGCGGAACCAGCGTTTTTGGGGCGTAACTTGACCGCCGGATTTGGGTTCTTCTACAAGGAGTTCGAGCCCGGAGAAGCGCGCTTTACCAACACTGTTGGAGAGTTTTCTCCATATCTCGGATTTGAGATGGGTGAGTATTCCAACATGCAGCTGCGGTATAAGTTGGAACGATCCGATATCACCGTTGAGAGCGCAAATGCGGTGCCCGGCTCGATTATTGATACTGAAGCTTCTCGTGGCGAACTCTGGAAGAGCTCCGTCGGCTACACCTATCGCTATGATACACGCCGGCGCGGACTTGATCCAAACCGAGGGTACCTTTTGGAGTTTGGACAAGACTTCGGTGGGCTTGGCGGCGACTATACATTTGTTTCAACAACCGCGCGTGCGGTGGCTGAATCCAAAGTATGGCATGAAGAGGTGACCTTGCGTGCCACGTTGCAAGGTGGTGCTTTGTACTCTCCAGATGGCGACAGTCGGATTGATGATCGCTACATCGTTAGCAATCGGGACATCCGCGGCTTTGAGCCGTACGGCATCGGCCCGCGTGAGCGTTCGGCGGATGGGTCGTTGGATGACGCCTTGGGTGGCAAGTACTACGCTTCGGCCCGGTTTGAGGCGGAGTTTCCGTTGGGCCTGCCGGAAGAACTGGGGATCACAGGCGGCTTGTTCTACGATGTTGGGTCGTTGTGGGGGCTGGACAACACAAGCGGTGTAGGCACAGTCTACTATGAAGACTTCACCTTACGTCATGTGATTGGGGCGTCGATCTTCTGGACAACGCCAATTGGCCCGCTGCGGTTCAACTTCACCAAAGCCCTGCAGAAAGAAGAGTTTGATCGGGATCAGAGTTTTGACTTCACCATCAGTGCCCAGTTCTGATTTGATATGAGTGGAAATGCACTTCGCATAGTATTTCTGGTCGGGGCGCTTCTCGGCGCCCCGTTTGCCTTTGCGCAAGAAACCGCATTGCCGCAGTCCCAAGTGTTGACTGTCGACAGTGACGTGATGTTCAGTCAGTCGATGTTTGGCATTCGCGTGGCCCAAGAGTTGGCGGCGGACGAGTCAATTTTGTTGGCGGAGAACAGACGCATTCAGGCGGAGTTGACGGCGGAAGAGAGGGCGCTCACCGACAAGCGCGGTGAGATGGACGCAGACGCGTTTCGTGCGGTGGCAGAGGCGTTTGACGCACGGGTGGTGCAGATCCGCTTGGAACAAGACCAGAAAGCCTCCAATTTGGAGCAGCGTCGTCAGCGCGAGCAGGAGGCCTTTATCCGTGTTGCCAGCCCAGTTTTGACAGCGCTGATGCGGGATGCCGGGGCGAGCGTGATCCTGGAGCGCCGGGACATTTTGCTGGGAGACCCGGCAGTGGATGTGACGTCTTTTGCGATTGAGCGCCTCAATCGAATGTTGGGAGATGGGCGGGCCAAAAGCGGGCTACCGGAAGACGAATAGAAACAGGGTGTTGGCCTTGTTCCGATGGTTTTCGATTTTGGTGGCATGGTAAGTCATTGATTGCAGGCTGGCGCTTGCTCCTCGCGGCGCGGGTTGCTAGGGCTAGGATCAAAGTCTTAGGCCGCACGAGGAGCAAACTATGTCCGAAGATCTCAAGAGCGCCGATATCGAACTGATCCAACGGCTCATTCCGCATCGCTATCCCTTTTTGCTGGTCGACAAAGTGATTGATATCGATGGATATCAATCGGCCAAAGGCATCAAGATGGTCACGATGAACGAGCCGCATTTTCAGGGCCACTTCCCCAAAAAGCCGATCATGCCAGGTGTAACCATTGTGGAAGCCATGGCGCAGACGTCGGCCATTATGGTGGGCGTAGCACTGGATTTGGCCGACAAAGACTTGTTGGTGTATTTCATGGGCATCGACAAATGTAAGTTCCGCCGGATGGTTGTTCCAGGTGACAAGCTGGAAATGAAAGTGGAAACCACCCGAGGCAAACCAGGCGGCAAAGTCTGGAAATTTGCTGGCACCGCAACAGTTGATGGCGACGTGGCGTGTGAAGTTGAATTCACCGCAATGATGGATTTGCCTAAGGAGTAACGCTGATGGCTATTTCTGCAAAAGCAGAGGTGCATGCCTCAGCGGTGATCGAAGACGGCGCGGTTGTTTCGGATGGCTGCGTTGTGGGGCCGTTTTGTGTGGTGGGGCCAAAGGTTGTGTTGCAGTCGGGTGTTGAGCTGAAGTCCCATGTGGTGGTGACCGGAGACACCGAGATTGGTGCGAACACGGTTGTGTTTAGCTTCTCTGTGATTGGCGAAGTTCCGCAGGATCTTAAATTTGGTGGTGAAGACACCAAGCTGCTGATCGGTGAACGCAATCGCATCCGTGAGCATGTCACCATGAACAGTGGTACTGAGGGTGGTGGCGGAGTTACGCGCGTAGGCAACGACGGGTTGTTCATGGCCGGCTGCCACATCGCGCATGATGCACAGATTGGCAACAACGTGATTGTGGTGAATTCGGCAGCCGTGGCGGGACATTGTATCATTGAAGATGACGTGATTATCGGCGGATTGTGCGGCATTCACCAGTGGGTGCGTATTGGCCGTGGTGCCATCATTGGCGCGGTCAGTATGGTGACAAACGACGTAATCCCTTATGGCCTGGTGCAAGGACCGCGTGGCGAGCTTGACGGGCTGAACCTTGTGGGATTGAAACGTCGCGGTGTGGCACGTTCTGACATCACCGCTTTGCGGGCGGCGTTTCAGATGCTGGCGCAGGGCGAGGGTGCTTTTCAAGCGCGGGCCAAGCGTTTGGGCGAAGAGACCGACAGCGCGTATGTGCAAGAGATGGTTGCCTTTATCATGGGCGACTCTGACCGTTCTTTCCTGACGCCGAGGTAAACAATGAGCAGGCTGGCTATTCTTTGTGGCGGCGGCACTTTGCCGGTTACGCTGGCAACGGCGCATCCGGACGCAATGTGTGTTGTCTTTGAAGGTGTTTCACATGACATGCCCGGCGACGTATTTTCTCATCGTTTTGAAAAGATGGGCGGGCTGTTTGAGGCCTTGAAGGATGGCGGTGTAACGCGCCTTGTGATGGCTGGTGGCCTTGGACGTCCTCCTCTCAATCCTGCTGAGTTTGATGCTGGAATGATGGCTATTGCGCCACGCTTGATGCCCGCGCTGCAAGGTGGCGACGATGCAATTTTGCGGCTGATCATTGCGGTGTTTGAAGAGCAGGGCTTTGAGGTTGTTGGCGCACATGAGCTGCTTGACGGTTTGACCGCAGAAGAAGGCCTGTTGGCAGGTCCTGAACCGTCAAAGCAGGCCATGCAGGATGCAAGCAGGGCTGCGGACATTTTGCTTGCACTGTCTCCGTTGGATGTGGGGCAGGGTGCAGTTGTGGCGGCGGGGCTCGCGCTTGGCATTGAGACCTTACAAGGCACCGACGCGATGTTGCGGTTTGTATCTGAGACGCCGGACCATTTGCGCCGCGGCAAAGGGGTTTTCCTAAAAGCACCAAAGCGGGGGCAGGATTTACGGGTAGATATGCCTGCGATTGGGCCGGATACCGTGCGAGCGGCTGCGAAGGCTGGCGTAGAAGGTGTCGTGGTGGCGGCAGGGCGCGTGGTTGTGTTGGGTCGATCGCAAACTCTTGCAGCATTGGAAGACACCGGACTGTTCTTGTTGTCGCGGGTGATCTGATGAAGGTGTTTCTGGTCGCAGGCGAGTTGTCGGGCGACCGGCTTGGTGGGGCGCTCATGGAGGGGCTGCGCCAACTGGTGCCGGATGTGCAATTTGCCGGCGTTGGTGGGCCGTTGATGGCAGCGCAGGGGCTTGAGAGCTTGTTCGCGATGGATGAGTTAAGTGTGATGGGCATTGCAGAGGTGTTGCCCAAGTACCGACATCTGGTGAAGCGCATGCATCAAACCGCAAATGCGGCGCTGGACTGGCAGCCAGATGTGATGGTGACCATCGATAGCCCGGATTTCTGCCTGCGCGTGGCGCGGGAAGTGAAGGCGAAGAGCAACTTGCGATGCGTGCATTATGTGGCGCCGTCGGTTTGGGCGTGGCGGCCAAAGCGAGCCAAGAAAATGGCCAAACACGTGGATCAGGTTTTGGCGCTTTTGCCGTTTGAGCCGCCTTACATGGAGGCGGTTGGACTGCGCTGTGATTTTGTTGGTCATCCGGTGGTCACTGAACCAGTGGCAAGTGACGACGAGGTTACAGCGTTTCGGATGAACCATGGCATTGATGACGCGCCGTTGCTGCTGGCCCTGCCGGGATCTCGGCGGGGGGAAGTTGGTCGGATGACGCCAACCTTTGGCGAAGTGGTCGCGCGATTGGTTCACCAGAAACCGGATTTGAAAGTTGTTGTGCCTGCGGCAGCGCCAGTGGCAGGGCTGGTGAAAGAGCTGGTAGCGGACTGGACAGTCACGCCAATTGTGCTTGATCCAAATGAGATGAGTGCAGCAGAGGCGCATGCGCAAAAACTCGCGGCGTTTAAGGCGGCGGATGTGGCTTTGGCGGCATCGGGCACCGTGTCGCTTGAACTTGCCGCCAGCGATACGCCTATGGTTATTGGCTATAACATGAGTTGGATCAGTTGGCAGATCATCAGCCGCATGCTCCTGATAGATACGGGCACGTTGGTGAATTTGGTGGCAGAGAGTCGGACAGTGCCGGAATTTATGGGGCCAGCGTTTCAGGCTGAAGACATTGCGCCCGCCATTCTGCGGGTGCTGGATGACTCTTCGGGACAACGTGCGGCCATGGATCTGACCATGGAGCGTTTGGGGCGGGGACAGGAGTTCCCCGGTCTGCGCGCAGCCCGAGCTGTATTGGATGGACTGTAAAAATGATCGATGAGTTTGGCATTGCGCTGTCCGCAGTGACCGCGCATGTGGCCACCAATTTGGACAACCTCGCCATCATGGTTGGTTTGATCTTGACCGTTGGGCAGTTGCGGACCTTGAGCGGATATCTGATTGCACAGGGCATGATGCTGTCTGCGGCCTACTTTGTGTCCGCCGGGCTAGAGACTGGCTTGCCGCATCAGGTTGGCTACCTCGGGTTCATTCCGATTGGATTGGGTCTGTATGCCTTGGTTGGGCGCTATCTGGGCGCTGATAGCACCGCCGCGGAGCAAGTGTCGAAGTCGCATGTTCTGGCAATTATTGCGCTTTTTCTCAGCGTGTCGTTTGACAGTTTCGCTGTGTTCACGCCGTTGTTGGCGGATTCGGGCCCGAGTTACACAGCGCCAATTTTGTTTGGCGCAGGCCTTTCTGTGGTGGGTTTGGCCGTTGGGGGAGCTGCCTTAGCCTCGATGGCCCCTGCGAAGGTGTCACGTCTGGAGCGCCTTGAGTGGCTGGCACCTTATGTGATGATCGCCATCGGGCTTTACGTGGTGATCAATACTGGCACTGACATCACCTGACGGCGCGGCTCAGTAGCCGCGCCAGATCCAGCCACCGCCATAGATGCGGGAGCTGTCGTTGTCATAAAACACACAGGCCTGACCGGGGGAGACACCCTCTTCTGGTGTGAGCAGCTCCACCTCGGCGGTGTCCGGTCCTGTTGGACGCAAGATGGCGTCACGCGGTGGGCGAGTGGAACGCACTTTGACTGACATGTGCCACTCCTTGCGGCTTTCAAACGGCTCATCCCCAAGCCAGTTGATTTCGCGGACCGGAATGATGCGAGTTGAAAGCAACTCTTTGGGGCCAACGACAACTTGTTTTTTGTCCACGTCGAGCTTCACCACATATAGCGGCGTCGTTAGGCCGCCAATGCCGAGACCGCGCCGTTGGCCAATGGTGTAGTGGATCACACCGTTGTGCGTGCCAAGGACAGCGCCCTCGTTATCAACAATTTCGCCTGGTTCCGCTGCACCGGGGCGTAGTTTTTCAATCACGCTGGCGTAGTCGCCATTGGGAACAAAGCAGATGTCTTGGCTGTCTGGTTTGTCCGCCACCGCAAGACCGTATTCGGCAGCCAAAGCACGGGTAGCGTCTTTGTTTGGCAGGTGGCCCAGTGGGAAGCGTAGATAATCAAGCTGCTCCGGGGTGGTGGAGAACAGGAAATAGCTTTGGTCGCGATTGGCGTCAGCGGCGGAGTGCAATTCCGGACCCTCTTCACCGAGTTTTCGCTGGATGTAGTGACCGGTGGCCATGCAATCCGCTTCCAGATCTTTGGCGGTTTCCAAAAGATCTTTGAATTTCACCCGTTCGTTGCAGCGGATGCAGGGCACAGGTGTGGCGCCGCCAAGATAGCTGTCGGCAAATTCATCAATCACGGCATCTTGGAAAATGTTCTCATAATCCAGGACGTAATGCGGAAACCCTTTTTCCTCAGCCACACGTCGGGCGTCATGGATATCTATACCGGCGCAACAGGCGCCTTTTTTGGCCAAAGCCGCGCCGTGGTCGTAAAGCTGCAAAGTTACGCCAACCACATCGTAGCCTTCGTCCGCCAATTGGGCGGCGACCACGGAACTGTCGACGCCACCGGACATGGCAACAACCACGCGGGTCTCGGATGGGGGTTTGGCAAAACCGAGCGAATTAAGGGGTGTGTCGCCATCAAGCGGCATGGTGAGTCTCTCCGGGTCAGAAGTCCAAGAGAATATAGGAAAATCTTACACACTCTCAAGGGCTGCTTTAGGGCCTCGTTAAGTCCCATGCGCGATTATTTTCCCACCAAGAGGATGAGCGAGATGTTTTTAAAGAAAGTGGAAGGCCCCAGATGTGTGACTCTGACCGATGGTCAGGTCATGACACGTGCCGACTTGCCGCCAGCCAAAACCAAGCGATGGGTGGCATCCCGCAAAGCGGCCGTGGTGCGTGGCGTGGCGTATGGATTGATAACCAAGCGGGAAGCGCTTGAAATGTATAGTCTAAGTGAAGATGAATTTAATGAATGGGTGACAGCAGTTTCCACCCATGGGCAAGACGCGCTGAAGGCGACGGCCGTTCAAAAATATCGCTAACTCTAGCAATCTCTGTTAACCTTCCTAAATCGGTAACCAGTCGTTAACCTTTATTCGTTAAGGTTAACGACAGTAACCCTCCAACGTAAGGAAGCCGAACCAATGAGAGTGCTGCTGGTCGAAGACGATCCTACAACATCCAAAAGCATCGAGATGATGTTGACTCACGCCAACCTGAATGTTTACGCCACTGATCTTGGCGAAGAAGGCATCGATCTGGCGAAGCTTTACGATTACGACCTTATTTTGCTGGACCTGGGCTTGCCAGACATGACCGGCCACGAGGTTCTGCGTCAGTTGCGCACCTCCCGTATCGACACACCAATTCTGATCCTGTCGGGTGCGGATGACACCGAAAGCAAGCTCAAGGGCTTTGGCTACGGTGCAGACGATTACCTGACCAAACCGTTCCACCGCGAAGAGCTGGTGGCCCGTATTCATGCCATTATCCGTCGCTCCAAAGGCCATTCTCAGTCAATCATTAAGACTGGCCAGATTAACGTAAACCTGGATGCGAAGACTGTCGAAGTCGAAAACAAGCCTGTGCACCTGACCGGTAAAGAATACCAAATGCTGGAGCTGCTGTCCCTTCGTAAGGGCACCACGCTGACCAAAGAGATGTTCCTGAACCACCTGTATGGCGGCATGGACGAGCCGGAACTAAAGATCATCGACGTGTTTATCTGTAAGCTTCGCAAGAAGTTGTCGGAGGCGACCGGTGGTGACAATTACATCGAGACCGTCTGGGGCCGTGGCTATGTGCTGCGCGATCCGGAACCGGTAGCTGGAACGGACGATCCGGTGGCGATGCGCGCCTAAGGCGCCTGCGACCTCTGGACGTTGACGGTTGTCAGCCCTATTGCTTGGGAGGGTAGTATAGGGAGGCGGCCGTGGCCAAAGAGATTGCTGTCACAGATATGACTTTAGATCAGGCGCGCGAGGCCCTCGCGCGCCTTTCTGCGTTGTTAGGCCACGCGAATCGCGATTACCACGGGGCCGATGCGCCGACGATCACGGATGCGGAATATGACCGGCTCAAACGGCGCAATGCCGAGATTGAAGCACAGTTTCCGGATCTGAAGCGTGACGACAGCCCCAGCGAGCAGGTTGGTGCGACACCGTCCGAGGGTTTTGGCAAGATCACCCATAAGGTGGCCATGCTGAGCCTTGGCAATGCCTTTGAAGATCAAGATGTAGCCGATTTTGACGAGCGCATTCGCAAGTATCTGGGTATGGGAGCCGAGCCGCTTGGGTTTACGGCGGAGCCAAAGATTGACGGGTTAAGCCTGTCCATTCGTTATGAATATGGCGAGATGGTACATGCGGCAACGCGGGGTGACGGCAGCACCGGCGAAGATGTGACAGCCAATGCGCACACGATTGCCGATATCCCGCAGAACATTGCTAATGCGCCAGAGGTGCTGGAGGTGCGCGGTGAAGTTTACATGAGCCACGCTGATTTTGAGGCGTTGAATGCGCGGATCAGCGAAGAAAACGAAAAATTGGAGGCGGCTGGCAAGAAACCAAAGACGGTGTTTGCCAACCCGCGCAATGCGGCTGCGGGCAGCCTGCGGCAATTGGATGCGCAGATCACACGAGAGCGGCCACTGAGGTTCTTTGCTTATGCTTGGGGGGAGTTGTCAGAATCCCTTGCGGACACCCAAATGGATGCAATTTCGCGGCTTCAAAGCTTTGGGTTTGTCATCAACGACTTGACTAAAGTGTGTGACAGTCCCGAAGCGTTGATTTCACACTACAAGATGATCGAAGAGCGGCGCGCGACGTTGGGCTATGATATTGATGGGGTGGTTTACAAGGTAAACGATCTGGCGCTGCAGGAGCGACTTGGATTCCGCTCGACAACGCCGCGTTGGGCGATTGCACACAAGTTCCCGGCGGAGCTAGCTTGGACACGGTTGGAAGAGATTGATATTCAAGTGGGCCGCACGGGCGCGTTGAGCCCGGTGGCGCGATTGGCTCCGGTGACGGTGGGCGGCGTGGTGGTTAGCAATGCGACCTTGCACAATGAGGACTACATTGCTGGGCGAGACAGCAAAGGGGCGACCATTCGCGATGGAAAAGACATCCGCGAAGGTGACTGGGTGCAGGTTTATCGTGCCGGGGATGTGATCCCAAAAGTGGCGGATGTAGATCTGAAGAAACGTCCAGACGAGGCTGTGCCGTATGGATTTCCGGAAAAGTGCCCTGTATGCGAATCCGCAGCCGTGCGCGAAGAAGGGGACGCGGTGCGCTACTGTACCGGCGGCTTGATTTGTGCGGCGCAAGCGGTTGAAAAAATGAAGCATTTCGTGGCCCGTAAGGCGCTGGATATCGAAGGGTTGGGCACCAAACAGATTGAGATGTTTTACGAAGATCCTGATCTACCAGTCAGGACACCTGCGGATATTTTCACGCTTGCGGAGCGGGATGGTGCGAACCTGACCAAGCTTTCGAACCGAAAAGGCTGGAAAGACAAAAGTGTGGTCAACCTCTTTGCTGCGATTGAGGACAAGCGCGAGATTGCTTTTGCGCGGTTGTTGTTTGGTCTGGGCATTCGACATGTAGGGGAAACAGCAGCCAAGGATTTGGCGCTGCATTTCTTGACGTGGGGCGACATGACCGCTGCGGCGGAAAAGGCTCGGCCGGCTGCGCTGGCATGGCGCGCGGCGGATTTGGCAGAAGATCGAGAGCGAGCAGCGGCGCAAGCCGAAGGGCGACGTGCGAAGGTAAAAGAGTCTCGGGATGCGGCCGTGGCGGCGCATGAGGTGTCTGTCGAGGCCCAGGCGGCGTGGGATGACCTGACCGGGATCGACGGGATCGGCGCGGCTGTTGGTCTCTCGCTTACTGATGTCTTTGCCAACGAGCGGGAACGCGGCGAGTTTGACCGGCTAGTAGGCATGCTGACCGTGGTGTCGCCGGATGCCCCAGCACAAAACAGTCCGGTGGCGGGAAAGACGGTGGTCTTTACGGGGTCACTTGAGAAGATGACACGGGCAGAAGCCAAGGCGCGGGCTGAGTCTTTGGGCGCCAAAGTATCCGGCTCTGTGAGCAAGAAGACCGACCTATTGGTGGCGGGACCCGGCGCAGGCAGTAAGGCCAAAAAGGCGGGGGACTTGGGCATCGAGATCCTCGATGAAGATAGCTGGCTGGCGATGATCGAGGGCTTATGAGCGGACGTCCCGAGCTTCTATTCCCGCTGTTTGCGGATGTGACAAAACTGGATGGTGTTGGCCCCAAAACGGCGCAGCACCTAGAGCAGATTGACGTCATGAAACCGCGTGACCTTTTGTTTTTGCTGCCATATTCTGGCATTGATCGTGGAGTGAAAATTTCTGTGAATGAAGCCGAGCTGCCTGGTGTGGTGACCGTGCAGGTTTTGGTGGGGGAGCACCGCGCACCACGCAACCGTGGCGGGGCGTACCGGATCACAGTGCAGGACGCGTTGACTTCCTTTCAGCTTGTTTTCTTTCATGCGCGGGGAGACTACTTGAAGAAAATCCTGCCGGAAGGTGCACGGCGGGTGGTGTCTGGGAAAGTAGAGGTCTTTGATAACGTCGCGCAGATGGTGCATCCGGAATATGTGGTGGCACCGGATGAAGCCGAGGAAATCCCGGCGTTTGAGCCGGTCTATCCGCTGACTCATGGTGTGACGCAAAAGACCATGGTGAAGGCGGTTCGCTCCGCCTTGGACCGCACTCCGGAACTGGCGGAGTGGATTGATCCGTCACAAAAGAACAAAGCGAAGTGGCCCAACTGGCGTGAGGCGATGGAACTGGTGCACCGGCCTGAGACTTTGGAGCAGGTGTCGCCCAATCATCCGGCGCGGGAGCGGTTGGCTTATGATGAGTTTTTGGCACATCAATTGACGCTGGCTCTGGCGCGCAGCCAGTTGCAGCGGGCCAAGGGCGTGATTTCCGAGCAGACCGGGGTGTTGCAAGCCAAGGTGCGGGCGGCGCTGCCGTATAGCCCAACCAGTGCGCAGGAGCGGGCGGTTGAGGCGATTGCGCGGGACATGGCAACTGATCAGCGGATGAACCGGCTGCTGCAAGGAGATGTAGGCGCAGGAAAAACTTTGGTGGCGTTTATGGCGTTGTTGGTGGCGGTCGAGGCTGGTGGACAAGGCGTGATGATGGCGCCCACCGAAATTTTGGCGCGGCAACATATGGCGGGGTTGCAACCGTTGGCGGAGAGCGCTGGCGTTGTTGTAGAGGTTTTGACGGGACGCGACAAAGGCAAGGACCGCCAGGCAAAGCTGGAGGCGTTGGCGCGCGGTGACATTCATATTCTAGTGGGCACACATGCGGTGTTTCAGGAGGATGTGCATTTTGCTGATCTGCGGCTTGCCATCATCGACGAGCAGCACCGCTTTGGTGTGCGGCAACGGTTGGAACTGGGTAAAAAGGGCGAGGGGGCGGATGTGCTGGTGATGACGGCGACGCCGATCCCGCGTTCTCTGGCTTTGGCGCAATATGGCGACATGGATGTCTCGGTGCTGGACGAAAAGCCGCCGGGGCGGCAACCGATTACCACGGCGCTGATCTCGACGGAACGCCTGGACGAAGTAGTGGAGCATTTGCGCAAGGCGGTTGCAGAAGGCAAGCAGGCTTATTGGGTTTGTCCTCTGGTCGAGGAAAGTGAGCGGGTGGATTACACGGCGGCGGATGCGCGGTTCAAAGCGCTGCGCAGCGCGCTTGGCGAAGGTGTGTGCGGGTTGGTGCATGGGCAAATGCCGCCCGAGCAGAAAGACGCGGCCATGGCGGCGTTTCAGGCTGGCGAGACACAAGTATTAGTGGCCACCACGGTGATTGAGGTTGGCGTTGATGTGCCCAATGCGACCATCATGGTGATTGAGCGGGCGGAGGCCTTTGGCCTGGCGCAGCTGCACCAGTTACGGGGGCGTGTCGGGCGTGGCTCCCTGGCTTCAACCTGTCTTCTGATGTATCAAGCGCCTTTGACCGAAGGGGGACAGAAGCGCCTAAAAACCCTGCGGGAAAGCGAAGACGGCTTTGCGATCGCCGAGACGGATCTGGAGATGCGTGGCGCAGGAGATTTGATTGGCACGGCGCAGTCGGGCTTGCCACGCTTTCGGATTGCGGATGTGGAGACGCAGGCGAGCCTGATGGCCGTGGCACAGAGCGATGCCCGCAAGCTGCTGCATGATGACCCGACGCTGGAAAGTGAGCGCGGCCAAGCGGCACGTGTTCTTTTGTGGCTGATGGAGCAGGATCAGGCGATCCGTTTGATTTCAGTGGGTTAGTCTCTCTCTAAGGTACTAATTCCCTTAATGTTCTCAAATGTTCTCAAAAAGTTCTTTACTCGACTCACCCAATATGAGAACAAAGTGGCAACAAAATGCTCGGGAAGGAGAGACCAAATGATGCAGCAAATCAAATCGGTTGTGCGCAACTCTGGCGATACATTGTTGCAGGACGCTATTGGCGGTTTGGCCTTGGTTTTCATGCTGGTGCTTGCGCTGCATGTTCCGGGTTTTGTGTGAGCTCTGATATGAGCTTTTGTGTTTGTTCTAGTTTGACGTGGTGAGTCTGATCTAATTCTGCCTGCGAATTTCGTGCCGGTCCGTCCGCGCATCTGTCCCCTAATTGATGCGTTTCGACTGACACTGCCTGTTCATAGTCCTCTTGGGGGTCTGCCTCCCCCTAAGTCGGATGGCCCGGGTCCCACACGATACCGCTTGCGCTTGCCGCCGCCTTCCTTTGGGAAGTGCGGCGGTTTTTTGTGGAGATGGCTCATAGAAGAAGCCGCGCGGCTGGAAAGATGGTCATGCAGATTGGGGAGGATGCTTTTTAGGCGCAGTTTGCCTGCTCTGCCGCGTCAAAAGCCTCGGCAGTGGCATCCAATGCCAGCATGATGGAGGCATGGCGATTTTTGTAATCCCGCGCGGGGCGCAGCACTTCGAGGCCGTCAAAGGGTGCAGGCGGTGTGGCGCCATCTTGCTTTAGCATGGCTTTGAGCGCGTCACGTGCGGTTTCGATACCTTCGCGGGTTTGTCCCAAGACATTGGCGCCGACAACAGAGGCCGCGGCTTGGCCCAGGGCGCAGGCTTTGACGTCTTGTCCAAAGCGGGCGATGCGCCCGTCCTCAATTGTGAGATCGACGGTCACAGTGCTGCCGCAGAGCGGCGAGCGCTTTTTCACGGTGGCATCAGGAGCCTCGAGCCGGTCCGTGTGCGGAATGGCTGCTGCGAGTTGCAGGATCTGGCCAGAGTAGAGCTTGATCAGGTCGGTTTCGCCGGACATCGCGGTTTCCTTTTTTACGCCTTTCCTAGATAGAGAGGAAAATCGCGGATGCAAAGGGGACGATGGTATGGGATTTGATCCAAAGGCGCTGAAGTACAATGAAGCTGGTTTGATCCCGGCAATTGCGCAAGACAGCAAAAGCGGCGAAGTGCTGATGATGGCATGGATGAACGCCGAAGCGGTGGCCAAGACGTTGGAGACCCAGAAGGTCACTTATTGGAGCCGCTCGCGGCAGTCGTTTTGGATCAAGGGTGAGACCTCTGGCCATGTGCAGAAGCTGGTCGATTTCCGCTATGATTGTGATCAGGATTGTATTTTGGTGCTCGTTGAGCAGACCGGCGCAGCCTGCCACACCAACCGACGCACATGTTTTTACACGGCGGTGCGCGATGGTGAGACAGTGGAACTGATGAAGCCATTGGAAGACTAAAGGCCAACCATGGCGCGGATGTCGGCGGGGGACGCCCCATCTGCGCGGTATTTGGCAATGGCGCGGGCGTCGTCTCGTTTGGCGAGGCGCTTGCCATTGTCGTCGCGGATCAATTTGTGGTGATGGTAGCGGGGCGTGGGTAGGCCGAGCAGGTTTTGCAGCACCACATGGATTGCAGTGGCGTCAAACAAGTCCGCGCCGCGAATGACATCCGTCACGCCAGTGGCGGCGTCATCTAGTACGACGGACAGGTGGTAAGATGCGGCCATGTTGGGGCGGGCCAGGACGACGTCGCCCACAGTTGAGACCATCGTGTCGAGACCTAAGGCGTGCGTGCCTGCGTGGTCCGGGCCGCTTTCCTCAAAATGTGCGGGCAGGGCCTTCTCGCAGGCGGCGCGCATGTTGAGACGGATGCATTTGGCGTCTGAATAGGCGTGTCCTGCATTGCGACATGTTCCCGAATAAATGCGCCCGTCGGGGCCAAATTGCGGGACGCCTTCTTGCGGAGCGTTTGCAGCGGCTTCGATGTCGCGGCGGGTGCAGGTGCAGGCATAGGTGAGGCCCATTTCCGAAAGCTTGTGCAATGTTGCGTCGTAATCAGCGAAGTGGTCGGACTGGCGGCGGACGGGCGTCTCCCAGGTGAGATCTAGCCAGGTGAGATCATCGTAGATTTGTTCTTCCCAGTGTAGGCGTGCGCGCGACTGATCAAGGTCATCGATGCGCAGGAAAAATGTGCCGCCAGCGACTTGCGCCATGTCGTGCGCCAGCATCGCCGAATAAGCATGCCCCAAATGCAAGGGGCCGGTTGGGGATGGGGCGAGGCGGGTGATAAAGGTCACAGTTCCAGTCGCTTATAGAGATGTCTTCACGAAAAGAGCAGGTCCGATTGGCCCGCTCTTTTGACGTTATTTGAAGATGCCTGAGCCGTCCAGTTACGCTTGTGCGTCCACCCAGGCCTGCCAATCCGCCTTGGCGCGGTCGGTGTAGGCTTTGTAACGGTCTTTGCGGCCGCGACGGCCGCCTTTGAGCCCTTCGACAGGTTGGAACAGACCAAAGTTCACGTTCATAGGCTGGAAAGTTTTGGCCTCTGCGCCTCCGGTAATGTGGTGCACCAGCGCCCCCATGGCGGTGTTTAGCGGGGCGGTGTCCTGCGGTTTTCCTAGGATCTCGGCAGCAGCCAAACGGCCCGCGAGCAACCCCATGGCAGCGCTTTCCACATAGCCTTCTACCCCGGTGACCTGACCGGCAAAGCGGATGTTGGGACGGGACTTCAGGCGCATTTGGTCGTCCAAAAGTGTAGGCGAGTTGATGAAAGTGTTGCGGTGGATGCCGCCGAGGCGCGCAAAGGAAGCATTTTCCAGACCCGGGATCATCTTGAGGACCTCAGTCTGAGCGCCGTATTTCATCTTGGTTTGAAAGCCCACAATGTTCAGAAGGGTTCCCAAAGCGTTGTCGCGGCGCAGCTGCACTACGGCATAAGGCTTGTCGTCTGGTTTGTGTGCGTTGGTCAGGCCAACTGGCTTCATCGGGCCAAAACGCAGGGTTTCGCGTCCACGTTCGGCCATGACTTCGATCGGCAGGCAGCCGTCAAAGTAGCCAGCGGTTTCGCCCTCATGGAATTCGGTTTTGTCCGCTGCCAGAAGCGCGTCGATGAAGGCCTCATATTGGTCTTTGGTCATCGGGCAGTTGAGATAGGCTTTTTGTTCTTCCTCGGTCTCGCCTTTGTCATAGCGGGATTGCAGCCAGGCCACGTCCATGTCGATGCTTTCGGCATAGATGATGGGGGCGATGGCATCAAAGAAGGCCAGGCGGTCTGCGCCGGTTTCTTCTTGGATGGCCGCTCCAAGGGCTGTGGAGGTCAGCGGGCCGGTCGCGATGATCCAGTGGCCTTCGGTGGGCAGCTCGGAAATCTCGCCATATTCTACCGAAACATTGGGGTGATCCATCAGCGCAGCGGTCACGGATTCCGCAAACGGATCGCGGTCCACAGCGAGGGCGCCGCCTGCTGGTAAACGGTGTTTGTCTGCGGTGGCCATGATCAGCCCGTTTGCGGCGCGCATTTCCCAATGCAGCAGGCCAACGGCGTTTTGCTCGTCGTCGTCAGAGCGGAAGGAGTTGGAACAGACCATTTCTGCCAGATGCCCGGTGCGGTGCGCAAAGGTTTCAACCTTGGGCCGCATTTCGTGGATCACCACGTTTACGCCCATATTTGCGGCCTGCCATGCGGCCTCCGCGCCGGCCATGCCGCCGCCCACGATATGCAATGTCTCTGTCATGGTGGCGGACATAGGGCAGGGATGGGCGTTTGGGAAGAGGAAAGCGTAAAAGAGGCGCGCGCCTCACAAGTCAGAAGTAAGCAGTACAAAGTGACCTATGAGGCGCCGCGCAACCCGCGGTTCGGTAACGAGCCGAGCCGCTTAGCGAACTGGTGCCACACATGCGTGTGGTTCAAGTTGTTTTTGTTGTGCCCAAGTTGATTAGGATTCGACACAGCTTTGTTGGAAAAACACCGTTTGGGGATTGGAAACGGGTTACTGATCCCAGGTTGGTGTTTGTTTATTGAGGAACGCCTCTATGCCAGCCTCAGTCTGCGCGTAGAGCATGTTTTCGACCATGACGCTACCAGCATGGGCGTAGGCTTGGTTCAGTGGCATTTGCAGTTGCTCATAGAAAGTTTGTTTGCCAATTTTCACAGCGGCAGAGAGCTTTTGCGCAATGGTTTCAGCAAGTTGCGTGGTTTCGGATTGCAGGTTCTCCTCAGGCACTACGCGATTGATCAAGCCCAAGGTTTCGGCCCGGGTGGCGTCAATGAACTGTCCTGTAGTTAGCATTTCAAACGCCTGCTTGCGCGGGATGTTACGGGTTAGAGCCACCATGGGGGTGGAGCAAAACAGGCCGATGTTCACGCCGTTCACGCCAAAGCGGGTGCCTTTGGCAGCCACAGCCATATCGCAGGTGGCAACCAGCTGGCAGCCTGCGGCGGTGGCAATGCCGTGCACCTGTGCGATGACTGGTTGGGGCAGCTGTTGGATGGTCTGCATCATCGTGGCGCAGCGGTTGAACAGATCCGCAAAATAGTCGCGACCGCCATCCTCAGATTGGCGTCCGGCCGTCATTTGTTTGAGATCGTGCCCGGCGCAGAAGGCTTTGCCGCTGCCAGACAGCGTGATGGCACGGATGGAGGTGTCGTCTTTGAGGGTGTCAAACTCATTTTGTAGCGCGGCGAGCATCTCGTCTGACAGGGCGTTCAGGCGTTCAGGCGCATTCATGGTGAGATGCGCCACTGCGTTTGTGTCGCGACGTTCCAAAAGTGTCATCTTGCTCTCCTCCCAAGTTGGCGCGAGGGTAGCGCGGGAAGAGACGGAGGAAAAGCATGCAAGCCGTGATGACTGCAGAAGAAATGGGCGCGTGGCTCGAGCAGGTATTCCCACAGGTCAAAGATGATTTTGTTGTGGAGCACGTAGATGGGGTTAACACGGTGATGAGGATGATGGTTCAGGATCGCCATTTGCGCCCAGGTGGCACAGTCTCGGGGCCATCGATGTTTGCTTTAGCAGATGTGTCGGCCTACGTGGCAACCATGGCCATCATTGGCAAAGAGGCGTTGACGGTTACCACTAATTGTTCGTTGGATTTCATGCGCAAGCCGGAGGCGGGCAAAGATTTGATTGCCAAAACGCAGCTGTTGAAGTTGGGGCGGACGCTGTCTGTGTCAAACGTGCTGATATACTCGGAAGACTCAGAGGCGCCTGTGGCGCGGGCCAATATGACCTACGCAATTCCGCCACGTAAAAGCTAACCCAAACAAAAAAGGGGTCGGGACAAGCCCGACCCAGTGGAAGAGGCGTCTGACGGGGATCAGAACTGCCACATCATTTTACGCGCCTCGATCCGGGCGTCATGCAATGTCAATCCAACATCTTCCAGCTGCGCTTTGTTCAGCTTGGCGAGCGCTCGGCGGGTGCGGGCGCGTTTGTCCCATTCCGTGACCACTGCCGCAAACGACAGCGCCGCACGTGCAGCAACTGGAAGTTGCGCGTTTGCGTTGTGGTTTGTCAGGATTTGCAGGTTTGTTGTGGTCATTGTCATGGTCATCTCCAATATTGTATTGATACAATCCTTAAATTTGTTACAAGGGCGGTGTACCCCTGCTGTGGCACAATTGCGAGGAAAACATTGTGATTGATACAATATGGCCCCCTAGTTTTGAAAGCTGTACCGATCCGAAATACATTGTATTGATACAATCACTTCGCGGTGCGGTGCGCAGTGGGCATCTACCTGTTGGGGAGAAGCTTCCACCTGTGCGTGAGTTAGCTTGGCGCTTGGGCATCACGCCCGGTACGGTGGCACGGGCCTATAAATTGGCGGTGGAAGAAGGGTTGTTGGAGACCACAGTGGGGCGCGGCACCTTTGTGGCGGACGGGCGACCAGAGACGGTGCTGCCGCCCGAGCCGTTGATCTCGCTTTCGCAAACGGAAGACCTTGATATGCGGGCGGTGCGCGTGCCAGATGTGGGGCAGGATCGCGTCATCCGAGAGGCGATGGCCCGCGTCGCGGCGCATGGTGACATGTCATATTTGTTGTGTCCGACGTCTGCCACGGACCTGCATGCGCGTCAGGCGGTGGTTAACTGGATTGGTCCGGATGTTGCGGGACGGATCACTGCAGAAGATATTGTGTTGACCATGGGGGCCCAGAACGCCTCGGTGACGGCGCTGCAATGCTGTTTGCATGGCGCGCATCCGGTCATTTTGACTGAGGCGGTGACTTTCCCCGGTGTCCGTCATGCTGGGCGTTTGTTGCGGGCAGAGGTGATTGGTGTGGAGATGGACGCACATGGGATGCGGCCGGAGAAGTTGGAAGAGGCGCTGAGGCGCCACGGCGGGCAGGTGTTAGTGACCTCGGCGCAGGCGCACAGTCCGACAGCAATCAAAGTACCGCTGGAGCGGCGGCAGGAGATCGCAGCGATCGCGCGGCGCTATAATTTGCAGATCATTGAGGATGATTGCCACGCTTTAGGACCGGCGGATACGCCATCGTATCGGGCGCTTTGTCCGAATCGCGCTTGGTATATCGGCTCGCTCACCAAATCAGTCTCAGCGTCCCTGCGGTTTGGATACCTTGTGGCTCCGGAGGGCAGTTCGCAAACTGCACGGCACGTGGCTCAGTCGATGTTTTACGGATTGCCGCAGCCGATGCTCGACATCTGTGCTGACTTGATCCAGAGCGGTCAGGCGGACGAGATCCGGCAACGGATTGTGCGCTTTGTCAACAAGCGTGTGCAGCTGGCTGTCAATGTGCTTGGCAGCTGGGACATTCGCTGGCGGCCGTTTGTGCCTTTCATTTGGCTTAAGTTGCCACATGGCTGGCGCGGGTCCACGTTTGTGCGGGCTTGTGATGCGGAAGGCATACGGATCAAGTCGGCAGATGAATACGTGCTGGCAGATGGGCGGGCGCCAAATGCGGTACGCATTGCTTTGGCTCCACAAGTATCTGAGGCGGATTTGCGGGCGGCGCTGGAAAACATGTCGGAAATGCTGTCAAAACCGCTGCAACATGCACCGGTATAATGGGGTAAGATGATACCTAAATCATAAGTCATTGAAAAGGAATGGTTATTTTGACTTGTGTGCGCTTGACGTGACGCGGCGGTGCTTTATAACCCGGCCATCGTATTTTGATGCGTCGGGCAACCGAAGTATCTGTCAACCAATCGTGGAAGACCTAACATGAAAACCTTCTCTGCTACTCCGGCAGACATCGAAAAGAAATGGATCATCATCGACGCCGAAGGCGTGGTGCTGGGCCGTCTCGCGTCGATCATCGCCATGCGCCTGCGCGGCAAGCACAAGGCGTCCTTTACTCCGAACATGGACATGGGTGACAACGTCATCGTGATCAATGCGGATAAAATCCAATTGACCGGCAAAAAGCGCGCGGACAAAACCTACTACTGGCACACTGGCCACCCGGGCGGCATCAAATCCCGCACCGCAGGTCAGATCCTGGAAGGTGAGCACCCAGAGCGCGTTGTGACCAAAGCGGTTCAGCGTATGCTGCCAGGCAACCGCCTGTCCCGTAAGGTTATGACCAACCTGCGCGTATATGCCGGTGCTGAGCACCCGCATGAAGCACAGGCCCCAGAAGTGCTGGACGTGAAGTCCATGAACAGCAAAAACACCCGGAGCTAATCAATGGCTGATCAAATCAACTCGCTTGAAGAGCTGAACGCCGTTGCTGGTGAAGAAGCTGTTGTAGAAGTTGCGGCACCGCGTGAGCCGGTACGTGACGAGCTCGGTCGTTCTTATGCGACTGGTAAACGTAAAGACGCTGTTGCCCGCGTTTGGATCAAGCCGGGTTCCGGCAAGGTCATCGTAAACGGCAAGGACCAAGACGTGTATTTTGCCCGTCCGGTTCTGCAGCTGATCCTGCGTCAGCCTATGCAGGTTGCCGGCGTTGAAGGTGAATTCGACGTTTACGCCACCGTCAAAGGCGGCGGTCTGACCGGTCAAGCTGGTGCGGTTAAGCACGGGATTTCCAAAGCTCTGCAGCTTTATGAACCCTCCCTGCGTGGCGCCCTGAAAGCCGCCGGCTTCCTGACACGCGACAGCCGCGTTGTGGAACGTAAGAAATACGGTAAGCGCAAAGCGCGTCGTTCGTTCCAGTTCTCCAAGCGTTAATCGCTGGACAACAAGATATTTTGGAAAGGCCGCTCTTTGGGAGCGGCCTTTTCTTTTGCGGTGTTGCTTTGCCGATTTTGACGAATTTTCAGACTGCGCAACGGGTTGGCTTTCCGGTAAAAGAATTTGAGCCAACCTGCTGATCTAAAAGGAAAGACTGTGAGCAACGCAATGTGGACCTACCCTTGGGATATCGCTGATATTGGACAGAAGGCGGTGTCGTCAGAGTTGCGTGAGCTGGGCTTTGACATGATCAGCTTGGCAACGGTGTATCACGCGGGTCGGTTTCTGCAGGTCCGCAGCCCCAAGCGGAGGGCGTATTTTCCAGAGGATGGCACATTGTATTTCCGCCCGGATGCCAGCATCTGGCAAGGGCAAGCGGTGCAGCCTTTGGTGTCGTCGTTGGCGCAGGAACAGGATGTGTTGCGCGGGATGATTGAGGCGCGGGATGCAGGTGGGTTGGATGTGTCTTGCTGGACCGTATGTCTGCATAACTCCGCGCTTGGTTTTGCCAAACCGGATCTGGTGACACGCAATGCGTTTGGGGATGCAAATTCCTACAATCTTTGTCCTGCCAATCCCGAGGCACAAGCCTATGTCGGCAATCTGGTGCAGGATATTTCGCGGAACTATCAGCCAAACCGGATTGAGTTGGAGAGCCCCAATTTCCTTGGCTTTGCCCATGAGTATCATCATGAGAAAGACATGGTTGGGTTGCCACCGGAAGGGGATTTTCTGATGGCGCTGTGCTTCTGTGAACATTGTCAGGAGGCCGGGCAGGCCGCCGGTCTGGATATGCCGGCGTTGCAAGCGCGTGTGCGGGGGCTGATCGATCAGATGTGTACAGGGGGTACGCCCCAGCGCGTGTGCCCTGATTTCCCCGAACGCGGGCTGGATGCCTTTGAATTTGATGCGGAATTGCGGGCCTATCTGGATTTGCGATTTGACCATGTGAAGGCGGTGCTAGCGCAAGCCAAGGAGGCTTGCGCGCCCTCGTCTGAGTTGATGCTGATTGATGGGCAGGCGGGCTGGCTTGGCGGTTGCGACCATAAAGCGGCCGCGGAACTTGGATTGAAAGTTATGTTGTGCGCCTATGATATGGGGGACGAGGCAGCGCTGGGTTTGGCCTCTTATGCATCAGCTCTGCCACAGAATGCAGGCGGGCAGGTGGGCTTGCGGTTGGGGTACCCGGAATTTGACGGGGCTGCGGCCTTTGCGGAGCGGATCAAACTGTTGCGCGACAACGGCGCAACCGGGGTGAACCTCTATAATTATGGCCTGGTTCCAAAAGCGCGGCTGGACTGGGTGCGTGGCTGTCTTTGAGCGTAACTTCGACCTCTTGTTGGTCTTTCATCGAGAAGAGGTGCCACTGGCATGTCTTCTCGCTTGTGCCTAGATAATTCAATTAACGATTGATTAACCAATTTCCGCAACACTTTACAAGTTGTTAACGGTTTCTTGGTTTTGGAGGGGCGTATGGCGTGGCCGCCTGCCCGAATTGTGCGTTTGTTAGCTGTGTTGGCGATTATGCCTACCGCGGTGTGGGCCGGATTTGCGCTCACTCACGCCAAGATTAAACCATCAATTGCCCACGGACCGCTGATTGCAGCGCACGCTGATGTTGCCTGCGCCGCATGTCATTTAAAAACGCCTGGAACGGTGCGCCAACAGGTGCAGGCGCAGGTCCGTTATGTGCTTGGGTTGCGGCAAACGCCGGTGGATTTTGGGTATGCTGAAGTCGGCTCGGAGCAGTGTCTTGCCTGCCATGCGCGCCCCAACGAGCGTCACCCGATCTATCGTTTCAGAGAGCCGCGTTTTGCCAAAGCAATTGTCCAGGTTGATGCGCGCAGCTGTTTGGGATGTCACTCTGAACATGTTCCGCAAATCGTGACAGTTGCGCCAACCCTTTGTCAGGCCTGTCATGAAGATTTGAACGTGAAAAATGATCCGGTAGACACGTCCCATGAACGCCTTGTTTCGCTGGAAAAGTGGGGCAGTTGCTTGGGGTGTCATGACTTTCATGGAAATCATCATCTGAAGCCTCCGACGCGAATGGTCGAAGTACTGCCCGCGGCGGAAATCTGGGGCTATTTTCAGGGTGGCGATGATCCATTTGGCGGCACCAAACTCTACGAAGGGAAAGCGCCTTGACCTTGCCACGCATTTTTCTAACAGGTGTTTTGGGGAGCTTGGCGATATATCTGTTTGTGTCTGCGCCAGCGCCATTGGTGGAGGGGGAAGAAAAAGCTTCCGGGTGCCTTCATCCAGTCAAGGCTTTGTTTGACGGGGTAAACGCCATTAATCAGGCAGCGCGAGGGGTTTATACCAAACGCATTGTTGGTGGGGGCATGGCATCGGGTCTCAAATTTGGTGAAGAGTGGCAAGAGCCTGGCGTGGAACAGGGACCCTTACCTGCGTTGTTTCTGCGGGCCACGGCGGCGCACATGGAAACCCTGCCGCCGCTGGTCGGGCTGTATTTGGGTTCAGACGCGCCTATCAATAAATCCAATTTGTTTGGGGCGGGGCAGGTGACCGCGTTTGAGACTGTTAAGGCAACGCGCACCGCAGTTTATTCAGACGACGCGCAGAGTGGATTTGTGGCCATGTATCCGGATGTGGCGGAAGTTGCCCCCTGTGTGATCTGCCACAATGAACACCCAGACAGTCCCAAAAAGGACTGGAAGCTCAACGATGTGATGGGCGCGACGACCTGGACCTATCCGCGTGATGAGGTCACGGCAGATGAGTTTCTGGGCGTGCTGGACGCGATGTACGTCTCTGTCGCGCATACCTATGAAACGTATCTGGGAAAGGCGGCGCGGTTTGAGGTGCCGGTTGAGATATCGGAGAGCTGGCCTTCGGCAGATCGACGGATTTTGCCAAATGTCGAGGTGTTTTTGGCGGAGGTAAAAGCACACGCCGCACCAGTGGTTTTGCAGGCGGTGATGCGAGAGCGGCGTAGCCCTCGGGGAGTGGGGCAAGGCACGTTGGCGGTGCAAGCCGATGAGGAGAGCAAACCATGCGGGTTCTAATCTCGACCTGGCAGAGAGCGCCCTACGTGTTGATAATACTGATTGCACTGGGGCTCGGGATGATACTGCTGTCTTCTGAAGCGAAATCTGTGCTGGCCAAGCCTCTCACCGGATTTTCGCAACAGGTGGCGACCGGGCTATTGCTGCTTGGTCTGCTGGGGTATCAGTGGGTTCTGTTTTTCAAGCGCGTGACGAAAGATAATCGGAATGCCCGGCAGGCTGTGGTGCGGCACCGTTGGGTGGGCACGGCAGCGACACTGTTGTTTGCCATACATGCGGTGCGGTTTGGCCATGTCTGGATGAGTACCTTGAGTGCCGTGGTATTTCTCGTTGCCCTAACTGGAGTGCTAAACCGGGAAGTGCTGCGGTATCGCAGCAACATGATCTATCTTGTTTGGCTGTTGGTCCACATTGGGTTGTCGGCAGCGTTGGTGCCTTTGGTAGCTGTGCACATCTGGGTGGCTCTGGCCTATCAATAACGCCGCGCGTTACTGCGACACGGCGGCGTAGGCGGCCCAAACGTTGTTCAGCAACGCGCCTTCAGCACCTGTCGCTTCAGCTGCTTGAAGCAGGTTCTTTGCAGCTTCGAGGTTCCGCGGCATGTAGATGCCAGTGATTAGCTCCCCCGCGAGCATCGCGCCGGCGTCCCCAAACCCCCCTTCGAGAGCCAGCATCACCAACCCCGCCCCGGCGTCTGGGTTTTGGGGGAGGCCAAGACCTCGGATCATGCGTATGCCACCATAGGCCAAGGCCACGGGATACCCTTCCTGAGCGGCGCGCAGGTAGAAGTACGAAACCTGCTCGTCGTCGCCGGTGTAGTAAGCACAGTTCTCCGAGGCGACAAGCCATGCCAAAGCTGACAGCGCAGCCGGATCCCCTTGTTGTGCGGGGTCCGCCGCGTTGAGCAAACGGCCAAATGCCTCAGTGTCGCCCGCACACGCAAGGTCACTTTCTTGAGTGAAGGCCGCCCGCGTCTCTGCGAACTCCGACAACGGGCGTACGTCTTGCGCCAGCGCTTGGGTGGCAAATCCCGCAAGAAGTGGCAATAGAAGAAGCTTTTCCACGATGTTTCCTTGGGTCATTGGTCCGGTTCGATCAATCCGAGCCCTCGCAAGTACACGCCGATCCCACTTTCCAGCAGGTCTTCCGGAGCAAAGGGACTTTGGGTACCTGGCGAGTTGCGCGCATAAAGTTCCACGACGCCGTGGCTCATGGCCCAGATGTGGGCGGAGAACATGCTGGCGGGAGGGCGTTTTTCCGGCGGAATGTGCTTGGAGAGCTCGGCGGCGGCGTGTTCCATCACGCCGCGGGCCCGGGTTGCAACAGCGGCGAGTTCTGGAGTGCGGTTGACGGAAATCCCGCTTTCAAACATCGCAATGTAGTGACCGGGGTATTTGCGGGCAAAGGCAAGGTAAGCACGGCCTGTTGCTTCAAACGAGGCCAAGGCGGACGGCTGGCCTTTGTCGAAGGCAAACTGCATCAAATCTGCAAAGATTTCATAGCCCTGACGGGCGGCTTCGGCGATGAGGTCTTCACGGCCTTCAAAGTGACGGTAGACCGCAGCCGGAGTCACGCCCGCGGTCTTGGCTGCCTCTGAGAGGGTAAAACCGGTCGGGCCCTTTGCCTCAATCAAGCTGAGAGCGGCCTCAACCAAGGCCTGGCGCAGGTTGCCGTGATGATAGCCGCGTTTAGGCATTCCAGATGTCCGGTCCGCCACAGATCTTGTCGTCAATGGCGCCAATCGCATCTACATCTTTCCGGTCATAGGGCAGAGCGTGCAGCACAGTACGAATTGCGTTCAGGCGTGCGCGGCGTTTGTCGTCTGAGCGGATGACAGTCCACGGTGCCGCCTCTGAATGGGTGCGGCGCAGGGTTTCGCCAATAGCGGCAGTGTAGGCGCCCCAGCGTTTGAGGCCTTCGACGTCAATCCAGCTGAGCTTCCACTGCTTGAGGGGGTCGGTTTCACGGCTCAGAAAACGGCGGAGTTGCTCTGCGCGGCCGACGTTGAGCCAAAACTTAAACAAGTAAATTCCGTCGTTTACGAGAGTTTCTTCGAGATTAGGGGCTTGATGGAAGAAGCGCTCGCGCTCGTAATGCTCGCAAAAACTAAAGACCTTCTCAACGACACCGCGGTTGTACCAGCTGCGGTCAAAGAGCACCAACTCGCCCCCCGACGGCAGGTGGTCAAAGTAGCGTTGGAAATACCATTGGCTACGCTCAGAATCTGTGGGTTTGGACAAGGCCACAATGCGCGCGCCGCGCGGGTTCAGGTTCTCACGGAAGCGCTTGATGGTGCCGCCTTTGCCAGCTGCGTCACGGCCTTCGAAGACACAGGCAATTCGGGCACCGCTCTCCTTGGCCCAGTGCTGCATCTTGACCAGTTCGATCTGTAAGGCTTCTAGCTCTGCCTCGTAGGTTTTGCGGCTCAAGCGGTCTTTGTGCGGATAGGTGCCAGAGAGGATGTCATTTTTGCCGGCTTGCTGAATGGCGTCGCGCACCTCGGCGGGGGCCTCGTTCTCAAAGTAGGCGCTTATCGCGCCGTCAAAGGGCAAGTCCATGAAAGCTCTCCGTTTTCCCCAATATGGGGTGTCCTGCGCCTTAGCGCAATCGGGATGGCGGCGCGCCGAGGTTAGGCGCGCAGGTCGGTGATTTCATGGCCGATGCGAGACATGTCAAATGGCGTGGTTTGATAGATCTCGGACACCCAGTTGCCGTAGAGCAAGTGTGCGTGGCTGCGCCAGCGGTTCTGCGGCGGGTTGGAGGGGTCATCATTCGGGTAGTAGTTGGACGGTACATTGATGGTTGTACCTTCCGATATGTCGCGATCGTACTCCTGTTTCAACGTGTCGCTATCGTATTCGAAGTGGTTGAAAATAAACAGATCTCGCGTTTTGGGAGCCTCGATCAGGCAAGGACCAACGTCTTCAGAGTGCAGCAAAGTGCGCAATTCCGGGCGGGCGTCCACTTCGTCTTGCCGGATTTCCGTCCAACGGCTCACAGGAATCACGCAGTCGTCTGAGAAGCCGCGCAGATACGGAGAGGAATGCGCGAGGTTTTGATGGCGGAAGCAGCCAAAGGCCTTGTGGTCAATGATGTGTTTCTGCACGCCGTGAAAATAGTTGATCATTGCCATGCCACCCCAGCAGACGCCAAAAGTGGAGTGTACGTGGGTGCGGGTCCAATCAAAAACCTCGCAGAGTTCTTCCCAATAGGTGACCTCTTCGAAAGGGAGATGCTCGATGGGTGCACCGGTGATGATGAGCCCGTCAAATTTCTCACCGGAGGCTTTAACCTCTTGGAATGGCCGATAAAACTCCGCCATATGCTCCGCGGCTGTGTTGCGGGTTTTGTGCTCCGACATACGGATCAGCGACAATTCCAACTGCAACGGGGTTGCACCGATCAGACGGGCAAATTGGTTTTCCGTCTGAATTTTCTTTGGCATCAGGTTGAGAAGCCCAATCCGCATCGGGCGGATGTCCTGACGGGAGGCCTGATCCGCGGCCATGACCATGACGCCTTCGTGCTTGAGCACGTCAAAGGCGGGTAGGTCGGCGGGGATCTTGATGGGCATGTCAGTCTCTTTGTTTGTTTGGTGTTTGAGGTGGCGTGAGGGCCATAGTTAGGCAGGGACCGCGGGATGCTCAAGGGCTGTGGCGATCACGTCAACGAAATCGGCAGCTGTGGCGACCTGTGAGACAGCTTCGGCAGTCACGGTTACACCCCAGCGGGCCATGGCTTCGTAGCGTGGCTGACGGTGCGCCAAGGCGCGGCCATAGGTCCAGCGCACAAAGGTATCCGGGTCAACGCTGCTCTCGTTCTTGCCGGTTTCATCCAAATAGGTGTGCCAGCTATCGAGTAGGAATTCCGGCTGATAATACATCGGTTTAGGTGATCTATCAAACCGGCGTATCAGCTCTTCGGTGTGTGTATCGGAGCCTTTGATCCAGACCATCAATGTGTTTTGGGACAGGGCGGTCATGATCGAATCTTTGGGATCATCCGCATCCACAACTTCGCAGATGGATCCACCGGTATCGCAGACAAAATGGTCGTATCCATAGAGGTCATGGGCGCGGGAAATGAAGGGTGCTGTGTCCATCAACGACGCCATTTCAGCGGTGCGATGTTGGCGTTGGCGCAGCATGTATTCAGCAAAGGGAAGACCACCTTTTTCGGGGTCGCCGGGCTTGCCTAAATAGGTGGAGAGGGGGGCGAGGTTGTTAAATGTGATGTTGGAGCCGATATAGATGCTGTCGGTCATCAACAGCTCCCGCAAAAACGGAACCTTCATCGCCTCACGTTTGGCGTTGTCAGCGATGTGTTCACCCATGTAGCGGGTGCCAATGCGGTAGTCGATGGAGTAGTGAAACCAATCACCATTTTCGCGCAAGGTGTTGGAAATATGGGTTTTTCCCAATCCGGACATGCCAAAGAGCAGCACTTTTTTCTGCTCTGCATCGCGCCAGTCCTGCGCAGATTTGTAGATCATGGCCTCATGCCCTTTTTTTGGTGTTGCCAGTTTGGTACTGCGCCGCGCAGAGCGGGTCAAACGCAATCGGAAGGGGCTGTGTCAACCTATGAAATCCGTGTCGGTATAACGTCGGTATCGCGACTGTTTTACGGAGGTGCGGTGTGGTTACGTTGACGTCACGGTTAATCGGGCGGACGTTGCGCATTCAACGTCATCAGCAAGCGACTAGCCTTTGCAGCCATCCTTCGAGAGTTTGACGCCTGCGATGCTGTGATCCGCCAGCCATTTCTTTTTGTCCCAGTCACGGATGATGTCGCGGGTTTGGGCTGGCATGAGACCGTATCTTGGCAAGATTTCCACCGCTTCGACAGCGGTCATTTGACAGCCATTGTCGCGGATCAGTTGCAGCAACGTGTCAGAGGCATCATCGCTAGCCAAGGCGGGAAGGGCAGAGAGGAAAAAGGCTGCGACAGCGGAAATTCGCGCGAAATTGGTCATTTGGGACATCCTCAACAAACTAATCAATTGAGGTGGAGTTTCGGTTTGAATTGACCGTTTGGTCAAGGGAAGCTTGGGGGGAGAAATTACCGAAGGGTGTCACAAGTGAGGTGTGTTTGCGCGGAGCCTTTGCCTTTCCGGGAAGCGCGGCCCGCTCACACTCAAGGAAAGTCTTGGTCTGGAGGCGCAGGAACGGTGTGTAGGCACAAAAAAAGGCGCGCTCGTGAGCGCGCCCTTTGAAGCTTGTAGTGCAGAGTTAGACCAACCGGCTGTTTTCTTTTGCCGCGCGTACAAAGTCGCGGAACAGCGGGTGTGGATCAAAGGGCTTGGATTTGAGTTCCGGATGGAACTGCACGCCAATGAACCACGGGTGATCTTCCCATTCGACAATTTCTGGCAGGCGGCCATCCGGGCTCATGCCGGAGAAGCGCAGGCCACAGGCCTCGAGCTTCTCACGGTATTTGATATCTACTTCATAGCGGTGGCGGTGGCGCTCTTCGATCGCGTTGGCGCCATAGGCAGCGGCCACTTTGGAGCCTTCGGTCAGGGTCGCATCATAGGCGCCAAGGCGCATGGTGCCGCCTTTGGCGTCCGTGGATTTGCGGGTGACCTTGGCGTTGCCCTGCACCCATTCTTTGAGGTGGTACACAACCGGCTCAAAGCGAGTTTCACCAGCTTCGTGGTCAAACTCTTCGGAGCCTGCGTCAGAGATGCCAGCTTTGTTGCGGGCGGCTTCAATTACCGCCATTTGCATGCCAAGGCAGATGCCGAGGTAGGGCACCTTATGCTCACGGGCAAATTGCGCAGCTTTGATTTTGCCTTCGGTGCCACGTTCGCCAAAACCACCTGGGACAAGAATGGCATCATAGCCTTCTAAGAAAGGCGCTGCGTCGTCTTTGTCAAAGAGCTCAGCATCAACCCAACTCACGTTGACTTTCACCCGGTTGGCCATGCCGCCATGGGTGAGCGCCTCTTTAATGGATTTATATGCATCTTCGAGTTGGGTGTATTTGCCCACGATGGCGACGTTGATCTTGCCGTCGGTGTTGTGGATGCGGTCGTTCACGTCTTCCCAGACACGCAGATCTGGGCGTGGGGCCGGAGCGATGCCAAAGGCGTCGAGCACAGCTTGATCGAGACCTTCGCGGTGATAAGCCAAAGGCGCCTCATAGATCGACTTTAGATCATATGCGGCCACCACATGCTCTTTGCGCACGTTACAGAACAGAGCAATCTTCTGGCGCTCTTTTTCCGGGATCGGCTGCTCGGAGCGGCAGACCAGAATGTCAGGTGCAATGCCGATGGATTGCAGCTCTTTCACCGAGTGCTGGGTTGGTTTGGTTTTTAGCTCACCGGAGGCGGCCAGGTAGGGCAGCAGGGTGAGGTGCATAAAGATTACATCGCCACGGGGTTTGTCGTGGGAGAACTGACGGATGGCTTCGAAAAACGGCAAGCCCTCGATGTCGCCCACAGTGCCGCCAATTTCGCACAACATAAAATCAACTTCGTCGTCGCCAACGTGCAGGAAGTCTTTGATCTCGTTGGTGACGTGTGGGACCACCTGAATGGTTTTGCCGAGATAATCACCGCGACGCTCTTTCTCCAGAACAGTGGAATAGATGCGGCCGGAGGAGACCGAGTCGGTCATGCGGGCAGGCACGCCGGTAAAGCGTTCGTAGTGGCCCAGATCGAGGTCGGTTTCGGCGCCGTCGTCGGTGACAAACACTTCGCCGTGCTCAAACGGGGACATGGTGCCCGGATCCACGTTCAGATAAGGGTCCAATTTGCGCAGGCGCACGGTATAGCCCCGCGCTTGCAACAGCGCACCCAAGGCCGCAGACGCAAGGCCTTTGCCCAACGATGAAACAACCCCACCTGTAACGAAAATATAGCGTGCCATGTGCGTGGCATCCCCCGTGATTGTCGACCCATTGGTCGGACGTGTTGTCGATGTAGCAGCGCCCAAGTCAGTGCAGATTTCCCTGCAAAATTGACCCAGCATCACGGGACTTAAGTAATATAGGATTCGCAGACAAAAGGCAACCGGACCGCAAGATGCTGTTGCGGGTGGCGTATCGGCCTCAAGCTGTGGTGGACGCCCGAAACGGGCAAAAAATCAGGCGGCCCCGAGAGACCGCCAGAATTTGTTTACAGTGCGCGACGTTTAGTCGGCGCGTGGCACCAGTGGCGCATTGTCGCCCTCAGAAGGCGGCAGAAGCGAGTCGCCTGCGCCCGGTAGGGTTGGTGCGGATTCTTCTGCCGCTGGGGCAGACGTGCCCAGACGGTCAAACACCGAGCTGGAGGCAGAATTTTTGGCAGCAATCACGGTCAGCGCGATCGACGTACAGATAAACGCGGCTGCGAGGATCCAGGTGACGCGGGTCAGCGCGGTGGCTGCTGCGCGGCCAGATACGGCACCGCCGCCGCCGCCCATTCCAAGGCCGCCGCCTTCGGAACGTTGCACCAGTACGGCGCCAATCAGCGACAAAGCCAGAAGAAGATGGATGATGAGGACAACGTTTTCCATTGGGACCTGTAATGCGAGCGTTCGGATTGTTAGCGGGGTATGTAGGCAAGTTTGAGGCGGGGGGCAAGGTGGATTTGTGAAGTTGATCCTGCTGCGGTGCGGATGTGGTTTTGAGGATGGACGCAGACGGGGTGTTCTGGCAGGGTTTTGGCATGCCACATGATCATGACCACCCGCATTCTCACCTGCCATCGGACCCCGCGTTGCGGGTCAAGGCACTTGAAACTCTGTTGACGAACAAAGGCTTGGTGAATCCCGCTGCGCTTGATGAGATCATAGATCTCTACCAGAACAAGATTGGTCCTCAGAATGGCGCCAAAGTGGTGGCCAAGATGTGGCGTGATCCTGAGTTTCACAAACAGATGGTGGAGGATCCGATGCCGGTGCTTCAGCAGATGGGGCTCTATGGGCGACAGGGCGAACATATGGTGTTTGTTGAGAACACCGATGACGTGCACAACATGGTCGTTTGTACCCTGTGCAGCTGTTACCCGTGGCCCTTACTGGGGATTCCTCCTGGCTGGTATAAATCAGACGCCTACCGAGCGCGGTCTGTGCGTGAACCGCGGGCTGTGTTGGCTGAATTTGGAGTCACATTGTCTGCAGGTCAGAAAGTGCGGGTGTGGGACAGCACCGCTGAGGTGCGGTATTTGGTGGTGCCACAGCGGCCTATAGGGACAGAAGGCTTTTCCCAAGAGGAACTGGCGGCGCTGGTGTCGCGGGACAGTATGATTGGCACCGCTTTGGCACAGGAGCCGGGGGCATGAGCCGTATCCATGACATGGGCGGGCGTTTAGGCACGGGGCCGGTGGACCCGCAAGATGGCTATGATTTTGCGGAGGCCAAAGACTGGCACAAGCGGGCGTTGGCGCTCAATGTGGCCTGCGGATTTTTGGGCCAGTGGAATATTGATGCGTCCCGGCATGCGCGGGAGTTGTTGGATCCAACGGACTACATGTCCTTCAGCTATTATGAAAAGTGGATGGGTGGTCTGGCGGACCTGATGGTGGATCGGGGTGTTGTGACTGTTAATGAACTGGCCAGCGGGAAGGCAGAGGGCGTGTCGCCAATTGCCGACAAGGCCGCGAAGCCGGAGTCGGTCGAGGCGGTTCTGACGCATGGCAGTCCGTATACAAGGGACGCGGCCGGGCCTAAGTTTGCAGTGGGGGCCGTGGTGAAAACCCGTCGGATTGCGCGCAATGTAGCGGTGCCAGGTGGACACACGCGTTTGCCAGCCTATGCGGCGGGGGCTGAAGGTGTGGTTGTTTTGCAGCACGGCGCGCATGTGTTTCCCGACAGCAATGCGCATTTCAAAGGCGAGGCGGCGGAACCGTTGTATGCGGTGCAGTTTTCCGCGCAGGAATTGTGGGGGGATGAAGCGGACCCGCGCGATGTGGTCGTGCTGGACCTGTGGGAGAGTTACTTGGAGCCTGCGCAATGACTTGGTGTGGCGACAAGCCGGAGCCAGCGTTTTCCGAGCCTTGGCATGCCCAGGTGTTTGCGATCACCGTGGCGCTCAATGAAGCGGGGCATTTTGTTTGGGCAGATTGGGCGGAGCGGTTTGGCGCGACACTTAAGACGCATGGCCTGTCAAAAGAGTTGGATGGTGGCGAGGATTACTTCAACGCGTGGCTGGAAACGCTTGAAGGGTTTCTTTCGGAGCGCGGGCTGGCCGATGCGGGCGC
The DNA here is from genome assembly GCF_900182745.1 of Shimia sagamensis. Lineage (GTDB taxonomy): Bacteria > Pseudomonadota > Alphaproteobacteria > Rhodobacterales > Rhodobacteraceae > Shimia > Shimia sagamensis. The sequence goes on from NZ_FXTY01000004.1 coordinate 448,019, forward strand.
GATGCAGCAGTTAAAAACGGCGTGGACCGAGGCTTATCTCTCCACGCCGCATGGTCAGCCAGTCAGGTTGGCACATTCGGATTAGCGCGAAGCGCCGAAGGAGCCGACGTGTGCGCCACTTGAGCCGTCTATGCCAAAAGTCGCACCAAGTTCTTCGGCATTGGAGCCATAAAAACTGCCCGTTGCGGTACCGCTGCCGGACGACGATGTCAGATTGGCGCGTATCCCGGACCCATCAACGTTGCCGGTACCGGAGAAATTCAGAGACGAGTTGTGGCGGCTGCCGTTGGTGCCGACTAAATCGGTCGTGATTGTGTTGGAGCTGTTGATCGTGACCGTGCTGAAGTTGGATGTGGAAACAGCGACGTCAAATTCGGTTGCATACAGCGTACCGTCATTGAGGTCTGCAACGCCGACACCTTAGCCGGTGTACGTGGCTGATCCGCTGCTTGGCATGACCGCCTCCGGCGTGGCGGCTCCATACGTACCTGCGGCAATTGAGCCGGAGGAGTTGGAGTCAGCGTCAATCCAAGCGCCATAGCTCATGTGTTCTAAGTCCGTTGAGTCTGGATTGGAAAGGTAAGCAGCAGCTCCGTCATCATGACTGTCTGCATCAGCGGTGTAATATATCGAGTTTTCTCTAGCGTAAATTTTGTCCCCGTCTCGCGTACCGATACCAAACTTGCTGTTTCCTGCTGAGCCTGAAATTGCGATTTGCACACCATCTTTAAATGTCATGACGAGTGTACTGTCCTGAGCGTCTTTAGGTTCGCTATACGTGGTGGAGCCATCAGCAGAGATTATGCCTCTACGTCGTCCACATCCACTTGGCCGGTCAGCATGCGGCGCACAATGGACCAGCCGAGGCCGATGCCCAGCACAATCGACAAAGCCAGGATGGCCAGCCAGATGTTCACCGCGCCGTTATCCAGGCTGAGCATGTTGTAATCGTGCAGAACCCAGGCGACGGCCGCGAGCACGGCCAGCACCACCGACATGCCAAAGGCGCCGATGGAGCGAAGGGTGGCGCGCAGGTAAATCACGTAGCCAATCAGCAGCAGAAGGCCGAGCAGCACGGTTAGGGGCAGTTCTTCGGCGTAGTTGGCCTGTGCCCAGACAACAAAATTGTACTCGGTTGGGTTGTAGGTTGCTGCCAACAACAGAAAGGCGATCAGCCAGCGTAACAAGAGCCCCATCTCTGTCCCCTTAGATGTCTTGCCTGTGTTTTTTCACAATCCTCGCGCAAAAAGCCACTCTCTGTCCAGTCTGCGACGCACTTTGCGGTTTCCCAAGCCAAACAACATGGCTACAAGGGCGCGGGTTTGAACTCTCTGCAAAGGACCGGATATGGCCAATGTTGTTGTTGTAGGCGCTCAGTGGGGCGATGAAGGAAAAGGTAAGATCGTTGATTGGCTCAGCGAACGTGCCGATGTCATCGCGCGATTCCAGGGCGGGCACAACGCGGGCCACACGCTGGTCATTGATAGCAAGGTGTATAAGCTGCACGCGCTGCCGTCTGGCGTGGTGCGTGGTGGCAAACTGTCGGTGATCGGCAATGGCGTGGTGCTGGATCCTTGGCACCTGCTGAATGAGATCGAAACCGTGCGGGCGCAGGGCGTGGATATTTCGCCAGAGACATTGATGATTGCGGAAAACACGCCGTTGATCATGCCGTTCCACGGCGAGTTGGATCGGGCGCGTGAAGAGGCGGCCTCCAAAGGTACTAAGATTGGCACCACTGGGCGCGGCATTGGTCCGGCTTATGAAGACAAGGTGGGCCGCCGTGCGATCCGTGTTGCCGATCTGGCGGATGCCGCCACTTTGGAAGCCCGTGTCGATCGCGCGTTGCAGCACCATGATCCGCTGCGCAAAGGTCTGGGCGTGGAAGCCATTGACCGCGATGCACTGGTTGCGAAGCTCAAAGAGGTTGCTGGAAAAATTCTGCCCTATGCGGCGCCGGTTTGGAAAGTGCTGAACGAGAAGCGCAAAGCGGGCAAGCGTATCCTGTTTGAAGGGGCGCAAGGCGCGCTGTTGGACATTGATTTTGGCACCTATCCGTTTGTGACCTCTTCCAACGTGATTGCCGGCCAAGCGGCGACCGGTGTGGGCATTGGTCCAGGTTCTATCGACTATGTGCTGGGCATCGTGAAAGCCTACACCACCCGCGTGGGTGAGGGGCCGTTCCCAACCGAGCTGTTGAATGCCGATGGCTCCCCTGATGTGGACGGCGAGCGCCTTGGCACCCGTGGCCATGAGTTTGGTACCACCACTGGTCGTCAGCGCCGCTGCGGTTGGTTTGACGCTGCGCTTGTGCGTCAAACCTGTGCGACTTCTGGTATCAAAGGCATTTGCTTGACCAAGCTGGATGTACTGGACGGGTTTGAAACGCTGAAAATCTGCGTCGGCTATGATCTGGATGGAGAAACGCTGGATTACTTGCCCACGGCGGCGGATCAGCAGGCACGGTGTAAGCCGATCTATGAAGAGATTGCGGGTTGGTCTGAGACCACCGAAGGCGCGCGCAGCTGGAACGATCTGCCAGCCAATGCAGTGAAATATGTGAAGCGCGTGGAAGAGCTGATCGAATGCCCTGTGGCGCTGTTGTCGACCAGCCCGGAGCGGGAAGACACCATTCTGGTCACTGACCCGTTTGCCGATTGATCGCGCAAGCCTCTGACAGGAGACTGACATGGCCCTAAGTTACAAAGCCCGTCGTCGGGTTGCGCTGCTGGTGCTGCTGGTTGGCTTGCCCATCTACATTCTGGTGGCCTCGGTTCTGGCCACCACCATTGCACCGGATTCAGTTCTGGTGACTTTGCTGCTCTATGTGGGGCTTGGGATTGTTTGGATCCTGCCGTTCAAATCGGTGTTCAAAGGCATTGGTCAGGCGGATCCGGATGCGCCGAAGCAGCGGTTTGACGACGATCCTTAGGGTGACCTTGCATAAAGTTAGCGAGCGGCGGCACTTCGGTGTCGCCGTTTTGCGTTTTTGCGGGGGTGTCGATGTGAGGGCTTGCAGCTCCCCTTAGAGCGGGGGACAGTTGGCGATGGCTGAGTTGACCCCACGCATTTCCTTTTCATATCGGGATGATCCCACGGTGCCGCCGTTTGATGACAGTGGACCAATCACGGTGATGGACGGGGAGTGCGCGCTGTGCAGTTTTGGCGCGCGCATGATTGCGCGGTTTGATCGGGATGAGGTGTTTCGGATTTGTCCTGGGCAGACGGAGCTTGGTACGGCGCTTTTGGGGCATTATGGGTTGAAGCCGGACGATCCGGAAAGCTGGTTGCTGATCATGGATGGGCAGGCTTACGGTTCGCTGGATGCCATCATTCGTGTCGGCCAAACGGTGGGTGGCGTTGGGCATATACTACGCGTTTTGCGAATATTGCCGCGTGGGATGCAGGATTGGATTTACCGGCGGATCGCGCGCAATCGCTACGCGATGTTTGGCACAGGCGATATGTGTTCATTACCAGATGAAAAGTTGAAGGCGCGGTTGTTGTTAAAATGAAAATTGTGGTGCTGGGCGGCTACGGTGTATTTGGCAGCCGGTTGACGGAGCTTTTGCTGCGCGACGGGCATGAGGTTACCATCGTGGGGCGCGATGCGGGAAAAGCAGACGCGCTTGCAACCAGGCTGGGCTGCGATTGGGCCGCGTTTGATATTCATCGCGATGCCGAAAAACTTCTGGAACTGAAGCCTGAGGTGGTGATTGATGCCGCTGGACCGTTTCAGGCCTATGGTGCCGATGGGTATCACGTGGCGCGGCTTTGCATTGATATCGGCGCAGATTATCTGGATCTGGCTGACGATGCGGCATTTGCGCAGGGCATCAGTGGATTGGATGAGGCTGCCAAAGCCGCCGGACGGCGGGTTCTTTCCGGGGTGTCCAGCGTGCCTGCATTGTCAGGCGCAGTGGCCGCGGAACTTTGCCGGGACATGGCGCAGGTTGATCTGATCGAGACCGCAATCCTCCCTGGAAACCAAGCCCCGCGCGGCGCTTCTGTTATGGCCAGCATCTTGTCTCAACTTGGGGCGGCGGTCCCTGTGTGGCGCGGGAGCCGCTGGCAGGATCAAAAAGGATGGAGTGATGCGCGGTCGGTGACTTTGATGCCAGGCTTGACGCGTCGGGCACGGTTTATTGAGGTGCCGGACATTTGCTTGTTTCCCAAAGTGTTTGGCGCGCGTTCCGTGATGTTTCGGGCGGGCATGGAGCTTGGGATTCTGAATTGGGGCATGGCGATAGTGGCGGCGGTGCGCTCGGTGTGGCCTTTTGAGATTACAACACGCCGGTTGGCGGTGTTTCGGTCGCTGGCACAGATACTGCAACCATTTGGAACGGATCGCGGTGGGATGGCCGTCGATGTTGTGGGGGCTGTCAGCGGAGCGACGGTCCGCCGCAGCTGGCGGTTGGTGGCGGAGGCCGGAGAGGGGCCGTTTATGCCTGCGGTGGCTGCGCGTGCGGTGGTCCGCAATTTGGCAGATATTCCCCCAGGCGCGCGGGCGTGCGTTACGGAAGTGCCTTTGAAAGAGATGCAGGCGGCATTTGCGGATTTACAGGTTCATGACACCCGCAGCGAAAAACTTTGGGTCCCTCAATTTCAGAAGGCTTTGGGTGCCTTCTGGGACCGCTTGCCTGCGGCGGTGCAAGATGCGCATAGGGTGGTGGACGTCACACGGCTTCACGGGCACGCGCAGATTGAGAGGGGCAATGGCTTGTTGGCTGTAGCGGCGGCGCGGGTCTTTGGGTTTCCCAAGGCCACAGAGCGGTGTCAGGTTTCAGTGACCAAGACAGTGACAGAAAAAGGAGAGGTCTGGGCACGCGACTTTGGTGGGCATGTCATGCGGTCGCGCTGTGAGCTGGCGCCAAAAGAGGGACGGTTTCGAGAACGGTTTGGCGCCTTCTTGTTTGAAATGGATCTGAAGGTTGAAGATGCCGAGGTTCATATGCCGGTGCGTCGCGCGTGGTGTCTGGGAGTGGCTTTGCCCAAAATACTGTTGCCGTTCAGTGATACGCGAGAATTTGAGCGAGATGGGACGTTCCATTTTGATGTGGCTCTGTATGCACCGACGGGTAGCTTGATGGTGCGCTACCGTGGGTCATTGCTGCCTGTGGGAAGTGACGCACCGATATTGCAAAATTGAAAAGCCCGATCGGCTGATCGGGCTTTTGCTTTGCAAATTTTGCAGGCTGACTTACCCTGCTTTGCTGTCACGTGGCTTGAAGTTGATCGAGGCGTTGGCAGTGAACCGGCCACCGGCCACTTTGTCGATCTTCTTTTCGCGCAACAGCTGTCCAAAGGCACGCAGACCCTCTTCGCGGGTGAATTGTGGAATGTTCACCTCACGAGACATGCGCATCAACATCGGACGGGAAAACCGCTCCAGGCCTTCAACATAAGTCAAATAGGCCGCCGCTGCTTCGGTGCTTTCCGGCAATTGGCTTGCCCCCATGCTCGCAGCATAGTCTGCAAACCCGCTCAACGTGGTGCCTTTGGCGCTGACCGGGGCAGCGGACTTCGCGGCTTCGTCGCGGTCCAGTTGGTCAGAAGACACCCGGCGCGGACGAACAGGGACGCGGCGGGGGGCTTTTTGTACACTTTCAGGCTCTTGTTGAGCGGGTTGTTCGGATTTATTTTGCTCGGTGGCATCAACACGTTGCGCCGCCACCAGTTTTAGCGGAGCTGCACTTGATTTGGATGATTTGGCCTCACCGGATTTGCCACCTGGTACGGCGCGCACAACGGAGGCGAGGTCGTCACGGTAGGCGACGGTGTCGTCTTTGCCTTTGCCATCATTGCCTGCGCGTTTTTCGGCGCGAGTGGCGGCAACAGCGGCGCGCAAATGCGCGATGGCGCTGCGACGGCCTTTACCTTGAGGCTCTTCCATTTCGCTGTTGGCTTTGGCCATCAGGCGGGAAAGATCTGGTTCAGGCTGCTGGCGAGGCTCACCCATTGTTTCGACTTCCGGTGCAACCGGCGTGTCCAAAACAACCTGCGCGTCATCTTGCGGAGCGGCCTTTGGCGCGGCCTGCGCAACGTCGGACAGCTTCAACTCGGCTTCCACTTGCGCCAATTCAGCCAGCAGGTCCGCTTCGTCTTCGGGTGTCAAGCTGGTTGGCTTTGGGGCCTCAGGCGCAGGGGATTGGACCGTTTCGCCGTCTTCATCCGCAGAGGCTTCCAATTGGCCCGAGGCAACGGCGTCCTCAAAGTCAGCCTTTTTCATTCGAACCACGCGGGCACGCAGCGGGCGCACTTTTTGCACAACTGGCTCCGGCTTTGCCTCTTCCTCAGCAACGACCTTTTCTGGTGTCGGTGATTCCTCAGCCAGCACATCTACAATCTCGGCGTCTTCGACCTCGGCCTTAGACATTACGATGTCTTCGGTCAGCTCAGCGGCCGCCTCTACAGCTTCATCGTCTTCAGCGTTGATTGGGGTCAAATCCATCGGCGCCAACTCTTCGTCGAAGATGTTGCTGTCAGCAGGTGCCTCGGCAGTGGTCAACTCTGGTTGATCGTCTTCGGCGTCCACGGCCGCGGTATCCGGCTCAGCTTCTACACGGGCGACAACGGCACGAATGCGCTCCAGCTTGGCGGCGATGGAGTTTTCTTCAAACTCCGGTTCGTCGGCAGCGTCTTCCCAATCGGCGGCCTCTACGGCGTTGTCCGCCGCGTTCTCGGCAAACGGGTCCGCGCTGTTGCTTTCCACAGGCGCATCCAAAATCAGAAGGTCGGAGGTGTCTGCTTCGGAATCGGTTTGCAGCTGGTCATCAGACAGGGCGTCCACAGCGGACACAGCGGCGGAGATGCCTGCGAGGTCTACTTCTGAGGACGCGACTTCAACGATGTCTTCGGCCGCAACCTCTTCGATGGTCTCTTCAATTATGTCGACAACAGGGGTTACTTTGGCCTCTGGCAAGCTGTCATCGGCAATTGCGGCCATCACGCTGTCAGCGATATTGTCTTCAGAGACCGGTTCAGGAGTGCCTTCAAAACCCGCTTCCGGCGCGGGCTCTTCGGTCACCGCAACTTCGGCCACGTCTGCTTCAACTTCAGCAGGGGTGTCCTCAGCCACAGGTGCTTCGGCCAGCACGTCTTCTGCAACGGTTTCCTCTACAGGAGCGGGCGCGTCTTCCTCTTCGATCACCTTTTCGGCTGCAACCGGGGCGTCCTCGACAACAGCTTCAGCAACGTCTTCTACTGGTACGTCAACCAGCCCTTCTGCGGGTGTGTCTTCAACGGCTGGCACCGCTGCCTGTGCCACGACCTCTTCAATCACAGGTGCTTCAGCCACAGGCTCAGGTGCTGCTTGTGGTTCTGGTCCTGGCTGCGCCTCAGGCGCGGCTTTGGCCACGTGTTGTTCTACCTGCTCGGGCCGAGCTTCGTTTTCGTCTTTTGGCTCACCTGCGCTCAAAACGATGGCGCCATGATCCAAACGCGCACTAACGCGGCGGGTGATTTCTTTCTCTGCGATGCGGGCAAGCATCTCAGCATCCGGGGTCGGGGGTTCGGCACCAAAATACCGATCGTCCGCCGCCAGATCCCTGAAATACTCAGCGATTGCCTTCATTGTATCAAACGACTCCTCAAACCCTTCAAGGGTGCAGGAGAATGTCCCGTAAGACACCGTGAGCACTTTGTTATTAGTAACCATCTTCTGCGGGTCCTTTGCACTACTCGCAATCAAACTACCACCTAAGGAAAGTCGAAACGTGACCGATTCTGTGGAAGACAGGGTATCATTTCTAGGCCAAATTGTGGCGAGGGGCTTTTGAGAGGGGCGAAACGGGGCGACATGGCAGCTATTGTTCACAGTATGGAACCAATCACGCTGGTTGGTGCGGGATCGTTGCGAGATTCAGATATAGACGACTCATTGGCGCTTGCCCCGACATTGGTGGCGGCTGACGGCGGCGCCGCGCATTGTTTGGCAGCGGATCACATGCCGGAGGCGGTGATTGGGGATTTGGACAGTTTGGACATGGTTCAGGCGGCGAGCATTCCGTGGGAACGTGTGCATGAAATCACAGAGCAGGACAGTACCGATTTTGACAAGGCTCTGCGCAATATAGAGACGCCGTTGGTGGTGGCTGTGGGCTTCACTGGTGCACGCATGGATCACGAGCTGGCGGCGTATAACGTGCTGGTGCAGCGTGCGGATCGGCGCTGTGTGCTGGTAGGGGAAACTGATGTGCTGTGTGTTGTGCCACCCAAACTGATGCTGGATGTGCCTGCGGGTACACGGGTATCCCTTTTCCCAATGCGGGATGTGACCGGGAGCTCAATGGGACTGAAATGGGCAATCGACGACATTGCTTTTGCACCCAGCGGAGCAATTGGCACGTCAAATGCGGCAACCGGAGTTGTGACGTTGGAGATGGACGGACCTGGTATGCTGTTGATCGTGCCCAAAGCGATTTTGCCGCTGTTGGTTAAGACACTGCTTGCGACGCCTGAAGGCTGGCCCGCTCCCTGAACACCACATAAAGACCAGCGGCCATGGTGATGCAGATGCCAAGTGCGGCGAGACCGTTGGGCCAGTCACCAAACACCAACCAGCCAATCAGGGCGGCAATGGGGATTTCGAGATACTGCATCGAGGCGAGGGTGGACGACGGCGCGTAGCGCAGGCTCCAAGTCATCACCAGATGGGCGGCGGTGCCGATTACTCCAATCGCCAATAAGAGGCCCCAGTATTGGGTGTCGGGGCTGGAAAGTGACAGAGCGGGCCACTCCAGTGATTGGCCGGCAAAAAGTGCAACGGCGATAAAGGCTGAGCCCAGCACGCCGCTGACTGCTTGCACACCAATGGGATCGGTGTCTTTGGCAATTTGGCGGGTGACCAGCATAAAGAGGGCAAAGATCACAGCCACACCAAGCGGCAACAGGGCGGGGGCGCCGACTTCGATAAAGCTGGGCTGGATCACCATGAGCGTGCCAACAAAGCCCACCACGCAGGCCATGAGACGGCGTAGGCCAACCTCTTCATTGAGCACATATTTGCCCAAGATCAACATGAGGAACGGCATGACAAAGGCAATGGCCACGGCGTCTGCCAGGGGCAGATAGCGCAGGGCGGTGAACATAAAGGCAATGCCTGCGATGTGCAGCAAGGTGCGCCAGACGACCAGTTTGAAGACACGTCCAGACGTGCGCCAGGGGCGACGGGTCACAATCACAATCGGGATCAGGATCAGCGCTTGCAGTGCAAAGCGGATGAAGACCAGTTGCCCCAATGGGACCGCGCCGGACAGGAGTTTGGCTACAGCGTCGCCCAACGGGGCGAGCACGCAAAACCCCAGCATCAAAAGGATGCCAAGCAAGGGGCGGTCTTGCTGGTCTGAATGATCGTTCATCGCGGCACGCTAGGGCGGCGGATTAACCAAGGCAACAGAAAGATTGTGCCAACACAATGTGGGTAGATGTCAGAACTCGGTGATGCCAGCCTGCACCGGGCGTTCCAGATATGTCGAGAGCGCCACATATGTTTTGGTGCTGACCACATCGGGCATGTCGTAGAGCCGTTTGAGCAGGGCCTCCATGGCTTTGGAATCCTGCATACGCACTTTCAGCAGCATACAAGTGTCTCCTGTCACAGAGTGGATTTCTTCCAATTCGGGCAAGTCACGCAACTCCATCATAGCGGTGGACTTGCCCCAACCGGTGGTGTCGACATGTAGAAAGGCCAAAAACGGTTTGCCGGTCATCATTGGATCAAGCTGCGCGGTCACACCAGATATGCGGCCGGAGGCTTTGTAACGTTTCACACGCTCATGCACGGCAGGTGGGGACAGGCCCACCTTGTCACCCAGAGTGGCGTAGCTTTGCTCAGCATCTTCGCTCAAAAGGCCTAATAGCTTTCGGTCAATGGCGTCCAAACCCTGTGTGTCTTTGAGTGTCACCTGAACCTCATTCGGAATTTTTACTAAAGCGCATTATGATATACACAGATTGCACCAGATTGACTATCCAGTCTCCAAAATACGGAGTCTGATATGAAACCAGTTTGGGTGTTGATGTGTGCCATTGCTGTTGTGGGGGCCAATTCTTTGGTGCTGAGCCCGATTGCGGCGGATGTGGCCTTGGACTTTGTCGAAAAAAGCGCACCGGATGTAATGTTGGCCTCCGCGGTTTATGGCGGCAGTACAGCGGTGAGTGCATTGTTTCTCGCGCCGCGCGCAGACCAGATGGGGTTGAAGCGGGCGTTGATAGTGGCTCTGGTGATCCTGGTGATCGCGCTATTCATCAGTGCTTTGGCGCCAAGCTTGGACGTCTTGACGTTCGCACAAGGGTTGGCTGGCATTGGTGCCGGGCTGGCGTTACCAGCCACCTATGGTCTGGCAGCGGATGTGTCCCCAAAAGGTCAGGAGAGCGCAACGCTGGGCAAGGTGCTCACTGGCTGGACATTGAGTCTTGTGGCCGGCGTATCCTTTGCGGCGGTGCTCGCGGATCTGCTGCATTGGCGGGCGGTGTTTGGGTTGATGGCCGCGCTGAGCGCTGGGTTGAGTGTGCTGATCTGGAAGATGCAAGTGCCACAGCGGGCTGCGGTACAAGCGGTGTCGCCGTTCAAAGCGTTTCGCGTACCGGGATTGTTGCCCATCTTGTTGGCGGTGGTTTGCTTTATGAGTGCGTTTTATGGGCTCTATGCTTACCTCGGGGCGCATCTCACCACGATTTTGGGGTTTTCCACCGGAATGGCGGGCTTGGGTGCGCTAACCTACGGGGTTGGCTTTGGCATGGTGGCGCCGCTGGATCGGTTGATCGATCGTTTTGGCGCCACGCGGGCCGCGCCGGTGGTGTTCGGCGCGCTGCTACTGGTCTATCTGCTGATGGCGGTCTGCGCTGGACAGGGGCTTGCGATCTTTGGGGTGTGTCTGTTTTGGGGCGCGGTGAACCATATGGGCCTGAACATTCTGGTTGGGCAGATGAGCGCCCTCTCGCCCAGCCAGCGCGGGGCAATCTTGGGGCTTTATAGTGCCACCACCTATGTGGCGATGTTTGTGGGCACCGCCGCGTTCCGGCCGGTGTTTGAAACGCAGGGGTTTGCTGTTGCGTCTGTGCTGTCTGCCGCTTGTGTGGCGCCTGCGCTGATCAGCGCTCTTTGGACGTTGCGTCGGTCAGGGCACGCGGTGGTATCCGCCGCAGAATGAAAAAACGGGCCGACACAAAGGTCGGCCCGACAGGGAATGAACCCGGGCGATGGATCGACGCCCGGCTTCGGGGAAAACCTTAGCGGTTCATTCGATTTTCGATGAGATCATCGACCACGCCGGGATCGGCCAGTGTGCTGGTATCACCCAGGGCGCCATAGTCGTTCTCAGCAATCTTGCGCAGGAT
>NZ_FXTY01000005.1 GCF_900182745.1 Shimia sagamensis
TTCACGGTGTCTTTGGTGTGCAAAAGCGCGGCATCAGTGTTGGACTTGAGTGCAGTTTTGCGGCCGCCACGTGGGGCAGAGTCCGCAGTGATCACCACTTTGGCGTCACAGCCGTTGATCCGTGCAGCCAAAGCATCCGGAGAGAAGCCGGCAAACACAATCGAGTGGATCGCGCCGATGCGGGCGCAGGCCAGCATCGCATAAGCCGCCTCGGGGATCATTGGCAGGTAGATGACAACACGGTCGCCTTTGCGCACGCCCATCTCTTCAAGCACATTGGCAAAGCGGCACACACGGCGGTGCAGATCGGCATAGGTGATCGACTGGGCCGGCTCGTTGGGATCATCCGGTTCAAAGATGATCGCGGCCTGATTGCCCCGGGTTTCCAGATGGCGGTCAATACAGTTGGCGGCGACGTTCAGCGTGCCGTCTTCAAACCATTTGATGTCCACATTGCCCGGTGCAAAGGAGGTGTTTTTCACCTTGGTGTAAGGCTTGATCCAATCCACACGCTGACCATGCTCGCGCCAAAACGCCTCAGGATCAGACATAGAGGCCGCGTACATCTCAGTGTATGTGGCGGTATCAATATGTGCGTCTTTTGTTAGCTCTGCGGATGGCAACGAGCTGGCGGATACATTGGTGTCCAACGACATGAAGGCTCCTCCCTCGGTCAATAACTCTAAAAACTCCTCACTCAAGCCAATTGGCTCAAGACCCCGAGGACAGAATAGGGCTTTGTGAAAACAAGGGAACAAAGCACGGAAATAAAACAGAAAACCTGTAAAGATATTTCCGGCCAACCCATCTTCTTTGTAAATTTTTTTGTGCCCATCACAAGAAGTCCCCTATTTTTATGGGCTTGTTTAGGTTTCGTTAATGCCTTGAAACGCCTGTATATTGGCACCCGCACCTACTGCGAGCGCTAACATCCACTTTTTGAAGGTGTGACATTTTGTTCCGGTCAAAATCCCCGGAAACAGGCCGTGAACTCAAAACGCCGACTCACGATGAAAACAATCAGATCAGAAAACCAGCCGCGTCCGCAGCCCCAACACAGTGACAGTGCCCAAGCCCGAGTTGTCCAGCGGGTTGTCGATCACTTGAATAGACGGTGTGATTTGCAGCCCTGATGAAATCGAGAAACGGTAAAACAGCTCCGCTGTAAATTGCGCCTGGGTCGAGGTCGCACTCTCCGCCCAGTTCAAACCAAGGCCTGCCGCATCCGTGTTGCGTCCATAGTAGGCCAAGCCGGTGGACAGTGAGCGCTTGTAGAGCCCGGTGCCTTTGTCGGCAACGCCGGCACGCACAAACGGAAGCCATTTATTGTCCACAAACCAAGCCGCCGAAAAACTGGCGCCATAGTCTTCGGCGCGCGCTTTATTGGCGTCGCCATCAATGTGCCAAAGTGCCAAATGCACGTTGTCAAAATAAATTCGGTCTCGCGCACTGGTAAGACCAACTTCCAAGCTCTTGAACAGCTTGCCATGGTCAAACACATCAAACCCCGGATCAGACGGATCTGCGTTGGCATCAGCCACGCTACCCACGGCGTAGACCTTATCCCCAAGCCACACGCCGCCCGCCAATCCCAAGCCGGGATTTGGCGCGTTGATTGTTGGATTTGTGTTAAATGACAGGTTCTGGAAGGCAGAATAGGGGCTCACCGCGCCGTAGATGTCCAAGAAGTCCGTCACATCAATCTGACCGGCTTGAAAACTCCAGCCGCCTTCCGGCGCGCGCTGCGTCCAGAACAGGTTGGTCAGCAAGGTGCCGTTGTCATTAAACGCGGTGCCCGGCATGAAGGTTGCTCCCGCCGCAAACCCAAGGTTCTGCGGCGCCACATCGGTGTAGGCATGCCGATGCTCCAGCTTGAACGTCAGACTGCCGTTCTCTGTGGCTGCCCAATTGCCGTAAAACCGGAACATGCCACCGGCGGCGCTGTCCTCCACCACATCCATGTTGCTCCATTGCCCCAGCGCAAGGTAGTCAAAGTTGAACTTGAAGCCGCTCTCCGCAAGCCCATCCTTCCAGGCAAACCACCCAGGTGCCACATTGCGCGGAAAATCAGAGCGCATCTGCGGATCGGTCAGCCCATCTCCCGGCTCCAGATCTGCCGCCACCGAGGAAGGGCCGGACAGCCCGCCTGATTGAGCCCTAGCGTCACTAACAATTGCCGCCGCACTCATCAGCCCCATAAATATGTATTTGCAGATTGTCATACAGGCCTCCAATTCAATCAGCGTATGGGCGCCAGGACCGCGGCGCGTGTCACCGCATCCACTGGCTCCGGCGGTGTTCTCTGGAACGGATTTTTCACCACTGGGCTGACCGTAAAGGTGTATGTCCACTCTTCAGCAAAGGCATCCGGCCGCACCATGTTATAATCCGCCGAAAAATTCAGTTTCACGAGCTGCTTACCAATCGCGGCCGTTTTGGAAAGTGAAAGTTGGAGTGGCACGGTCCACGCATCGCCCGACGGCGCATTCCAATCATAACTCATGGTTGGACCTGTGCCGATCAACCAACCTTCACCAAGGCTGTAAAACAGGAAATACTGCAAGGACGAGAGAGACATATCCGGCCCATTGCCCCCCACTTTTTCGTTGTGAAAGGGAAACACTCCCCAAACACCCCAATCCGTTGTCCGCACCGCCAAAGCACTTGGCCCCAGCAACCAATTGTCAGACGACGCGGCACTGCCCGTTGGGATAGACCCAACAACCCCGGCCCCAAATGTCCAGCCCTCGCCACTCCATGAATAAAGCAAATCATAGGGAATATCGCCCCAAGAGTTGCGCGTCGATATCCCACCACTGCTCACGCTTGGCTGATCCCAAACATAGCTGAACGCCGGACGGAATATCAGATTGTTGCCGTTTGGAAGGATAAACGGCAGTACGGGCTGGAACGTCAATGTTGTGCTGTTCTGGTCGTCCGCCCCGGCAAGAGTGCCATCAAAACTGCGATATTCCAGCTTAAAATTCATCGTCGCATTTGCGGCCCCGGGATTGGACAGCTCTTTGGCCAGGTCATCAATATTTGGCCCGACCTGCGCAGAAGGCGACGTGCCTGCAAGGCACCCAATTAGGGACAAAACTGGACACCGCATATGTGAGCTCCACGTCCAAGGGATTGCGAGGTTACGTCCTTGGGGGCAGAGCCAGAAAGCTCCGCCCACAAAAGCTTAGTTCAGGGTGTTTTTGTAGATCACGCCGTCTTTCATGATGACACGCAAGGTTTCCGGGCTCTCGGGGCGCGGATCCGCCCCAAACCATTTGTCACCAGTCCCAACGACGGAAAAGTCGTCCAGCGGATTGCCGTCCATGAGCAGGATATCCGCATATGCACCTTCCTCGATCACCCCCAACTTACCTTCAGTGTACGGGTTCGTGAAATCCCCCGACAAACCAACAAGCTCACCGCCCACAGATGTCATCGTCACCATCGACGTGTATGGTCCGAAGAAATCATTGTTCAGCTTTTTCTCGTAAGCAATCTGAATATTACAGGCAGAAACGGAGCCCACGCAATCGGTTTGAAACGCGCGCTTGACAGGGCATTTCTGCATATTTGGAATGTAGTCGGCAAACGTCGCAGAGGCTGATTTTGCCTTCGCCAAACTGCTTGGCACATTGGCAACTGCAGGAATGCTGAGCAGACCGGGATCAAATGCTGTGAGGTTGGTGGTGATGAAGGCGCCTTTGGCGTTCATCACTTCTGCGATCTCGCAATCAAACGAGAAGCCATGTTCGATCGACATCACGCCAGCTTCCAGCGCGCTAAGGATCGCCTCTTTGCGATAAGAGTGTGCCATCACATAACTGCCATACTCCTTGGCCACCTGCACCGCAGCCTCAATTTCTTCCGGCGATCCGGCCAGCAACTGCCATGGATCAAACGCCGAGACCACGCCGCCTGATTGCATGTATTTGATCTGGGTTGCCCCCATGCGAAAATTATTGCGGCCAAACATTTGAACTTCCGCTGCGCTGTCCGCTTGCTGCGCCAGGTTCAACCGTCCCATATTGGTCGACAGTCCTGGAGGGGCTGTGAAGTTCGCAAAATCTGCATGACCACCACGGGTGCCAATAAACGCCGCTGAAGGATAATATCTCGGGCCAAGGATTTGTCCGCTATCAATTGCTCGGCGCAGGCCGGCATTGCCGCCACCGGCATCTCGCACCGTCGTAAATCCCTGCATCAGATACATCTCTGCCATCAGCGTCCCGTGGATGGCAAAATCTTCCCACGTGGTGTTGGTTTCCATCGCTGGTAGGCTTGGTCCCATCAACATCAGATGGGCGTGGCCTTCGACAAACCCCGGCGTCAATGTGCGCCCGCCGCCATCAATCACCGTCGCATCTGGCGCATCAATCGTCTCCGTACTCACGGCTTTGATGAGATTACCTTCAACCAGTACCGATGCGTTTTCAATCCGCGCTTCGTTAATGCCATCGAACACATGGACATTGGTAAAAAGCGTTTGTGGCACAGCATCTTGTGCAACAAGGGTCGTGGCAAACATCCCGACAACAGTAGACATGATTCCTGATAAAAAACGGTTAGACATAATTGCGCTCCCAAATAAAATCTCTTCGATACTACTTCTGCGTGTCGCGAAAAACCGGCCACTTTCGGTCTCTTTTTGCCCAGCGATCAAAAAAGTGGCCGACAAATACAGCAAAACTGGCCTAAAAGTGACAATGTAACAATCTGGACTTCAGCCAATGCCCACCAAAGATGACGGCTTCATCAAAGCGCAACTGTTGCGCCCTTTTGTGAACCTCGCACAAGCCCGCGGCCACAACGTGACATCGGTCCTCAAGACGTTTGGCGTTTCTCCCGAAAATCTGCATGATCCCCAAAAGGCCCTGCATGCTGAGATCATCTATGGGTTGACCAACATGCTCGCGAGCAAATCCGGCGACCCATACTTTGGATACCATGTCGCAGAAACCGTCTCTTTCAAAGACTGGCTCCCCACTCAGGATGCCTTTGCGCATGCCCGGACTATTGGCGATTTTTACACGCGCTTCCTGCTCAGTGTCCCTCAACAGGCCAGTTCCGTACGTCACAAGCTCACGGTCAGCACATTAAATGCCACCTATTTGGTTGACCGAACCGTCCAGACTCATCAACCGCCACTTCAGGTCGAAGGTTTTGGGATGGGCCTCCACATCCGGACCTTGCAACACCTTGCATCAGACCATTGGCAGCCAGCGATGGTCACGATGGAAACCCCTTTTCCTGAGGCCCTTCCGGCCATGCAAACTGGCATCCAGATCAAACGCGCAGCCATCTCAGGTCTGGCCCTCTCATTCCCAAGCACATGGCTCACTCTCTCAATCCACGCGCAAGGCGCCCCCCAAAACAACACTCCTGCGCCACATAGGCAAGATCTCTCAATCATTAGCGCTCTGCGCACGGCCGCTCGCCCGCATTTATCTGACCGCACACGCACACTCGACGACCACGCTCTGGCACTAGGCATTGCGCCTTCGCGCTTGAAAGCTTCCCTCCTGTCGCAGAACACAACTTTGGCCCGTGAGCTGAAGCGCCTGCGCATCGATGTCGCCAAAGAGATGTTTGTCAGTTCGGACCAAACTGTCGCCTCAGTGGCGCATGCCTTGGGATACACAGACCAATCGCATTTTGCCCGCTTCTTCCGGTCGCAAACCGGCCAATCTCCCCGTCAGTTTCGCACCCAGTCCAGCAAGTCGGCCCCTTAAAACAGCAGATACAGCCAAATCTGTGCCTCCTTCCCCTCACCCGGTTGCAATTGGCCCTCAAATGGTTTCAGGATTTGACCATTACGCGCCACTCAGGCAATTAAACAGAAATCGCATTCTTGTGCAGGCTGACAACCGCCGCACCACCTACAGAAGACAGAAAGACACCATGGAACAGTCTATCCCTCTGACGCACCTCCCCGAAAATACGCTTTATGGTGAGGGTGACGTGTTTGTTCTCTTTGGCGAACTCTTTGGTCGCGGCTACGCCACTGGCTTAATCGACGCTGCCAAAGCCGCCGGTATGGCCGTTGTTGGTATCACGGTTGGTCGCCGCGAAGATGACGGCAGTCTGCGCGCCTTGACCAACGAAGAGCTGGCTCAGGCGGAAGACAATCTTGGCGGCAAGATCATCAATATCCCGCTGATGGCCGGCTTTGACATGGACGCACCAGTCGGCGGCGAGACCCCAACCGACATGCTCAAAGCGATGACGTTGGACAATTGGCAAGAGTTCAAACTTGACTGGGACAAGGTCGACACCTGTCGCGAGATTGGCACCGCCCGTTTCACTGGTGCTCTGAAAGAGGTTATGGGCGAGCTCGCTGGGCACATTCCTGCTGGTAAAAACGTGCACTTTGCCCACACCATGGCTGGCGGCATCCCGCGTGCGAAGGCTTTCCTGGCCATCGCCAACCGTATCTACAAAGGCCGTGGCGCCCGCCACATTTCTTCCCAAGCTCTGTTGGACGCTGACCTCGGCAAGCTGATCCTGCAAAACTTTGACGAAGTCACCGCCAACAGCTTTGGCCACTTGCTGGAGCACAGTGCCGAACTGCGCGCCAAAATCGAAGCGGACGGCGGCCAAGTGCGTTACTCCGCATATGGCTATCACGGCACCCGCGTACTGATTGGCGGCGAGTACACGTGGCAAACCTACACCAGCTATACGCAGGGTTATGCCAAAATGCATCTGGAGCAGTTTGCACAAAAAGCTTGGGACAATGGCGTGAAAGCCACCGTCTTCAACTGCCCGGAAATCCGCACCAATTCCTCGGATGTTTTTGCCGGAATCGAGCTGTCTTTGCTGCCCCTTCTGGAAGCTCTGCGCCACGAAGGTGGCGGTGCGTGGGTCGACGCACTTTGGGCAGAATGCCAGGGCCTGCTGAAAGACGACGTGACGCTCGAAAGCGTGCTGTTGACCGTGCAGGACTATCAGCAAAGCGACGCGATGCAGCCATTCTACAACTTCACCGCCTGGCCAATGGCCAATTCCGCGGATCAGGTCGACATGACCGTCGGCACTTCGCAGGACATCGTGGCCCTGCACAGCAACCGCAAGGTTCTGGTCAGCGATGTGCTCAGCCAACACGTGGTCAACGCCACCGGCGCACTGATCTTTGGATCTGCAGACGACCCAGACGGTCCGGTTCTGTGGCTCGACCACGACATGGTCGCTCAGCACTTGATCAAAGTGAACTAATCATTTTGACATCGTAACTTCAAAAGCCCCGGCGCATCGCGCTGGGGCTTTTTGCTTTCCAGACAGCGCCTTGCCGCACTCCAAGTTTTAAGGCCGCAATCAAAGTTAACTCTTGCACGTGTTAACCAGTCCCTCCAATCCCGCTTCAGGCCCCGGCGCGGAAAAGGTAGTTCAAATTATTACCAAATGATTAACGAATGCACTCAAGGACGCGAGGGTCACGATATGAAAAATGAGATTGCAAAAGCATATCGCATATTGGGCGTGACACCTGAGGTCAGCGACAAAGAAATGCGCTCAGCCTGGCGCAAGCTGGTGCGCAGTTACCACCCGGACCTTGCCCGCACCGATCCTGAGGCCGCCTCCCGCCGTATGGGCGAGATCAACGCCGCCTATGACGCTGTGGCGCATCATCGCTTGCAAAAAGACAAGCAGACAGAAGTCAAAAAGCACCGCCGCTCTAGACCACAGCCCCAACGCACGGCACGGCCCGACCAAAGCAAGCAGCGACATCGCAACTCTAGCGCTGACCAAACGCATCGTACCGAAAAGGCCAAGCAAGAGCCTCAGCAGGACCAATCTCCAAAACGCGAAAACCTGCCCAAGCGTCGCGTCTTTCGCAGCCCTCAGGAACAACGCTTGATTGACGCCGCTTGCGCCATTTTTGAAGAAACCCGCAAAAGCCTGAACGCTGCCGCCCAAGCTCCAACTTTTTCGGCCTGCCGCTAACGTTCGAGGATGTAACTTTAGTAGCTCCGAAAAGGTCATCGACGCCAATATCGAGCTAGCTGAATGTGCCAGTTTTGCCAAAACAAAACTGGCACGCGGATTAGCTTCCTAGTGCAGTTGGCAGAGACTTCAGTGTCCCAGAATACCGGGCAAACGCAATCCATGGTCGCGGGCGCATTCTATCGCACTGTCATAGCCCGCATCCGCATGACGCCAAACACCTGACGCCGGATCATTCCACAATACCCGCTCCAAACGTTTTGCAGCCTCAGGCGTGCCGTCCGCACAAATCACTACGCCGGAATGCTGACTAAAGCCCATGCCAACCCCGCCACCATGATGCAGGCTGACCCAAGTGGCGCCAGAGGCCGTGTTGATTAGCGCGTTCAGCAATGGCCAGTCCGACACCGCATCAGAACCATCCTTCATGGCTTCGGTCTCACGGTTTGGCGAAGCCACCGACCCACTGTCCAAATGATCGCGGCCAATCACTACGGGTGCCTTCAGTTCCCCAGACGCAACCATCTCGTTGAACATCAGCCCAGCGCGATGGCGATCCCCCAGGCCAATCCAACAAATCCGCGCCGGCAGGCCCTGGAACGCGATCCGCTCGCGCGCCATGTCGAGCCAATCGTGCAGATGGGTGTTCTCCGGGAACAGTTTCTTCATTGCCTCGTCAGTTTTGTAGATATCCTCCGGATCGCCAGACAAAGCGGCCCAACGGAACGGGCCGACACCCTTGCAGAACAGCGGGCGAATGTAAGCGGGTACAAATCCCGGGAAGGCAAAGGCGTTTTCCAGCCCTTCTTCCAGAGCCATTTGGCGGATGTTGTTGCCGTAATCCACGGTTGGCACACCATCTTCATGGAAGGCCACCATTGCCGCAACCTGCACCTTCATGCTCGCACGCGCAGCCTTTTCCACATCTTTTGGCGCGCTTTCAGCTTTGGCCCGCCACTCCGCCACGGTCCAGCCCTGTGGCAGATAGCCGTTGACCGGATCATGCGCCGAGGTCTGATCCGTCACAATATCCGGCCGGATGCCCCGTTTGTGAATTTCCGGGAAGATGTCAGCTGCATTGCCAATCAGCGCAACAGATTTGGCTTCTCCTGCCTTGGTCCATCGGGCAGTCATCTCCAGCGCCTCATCGAGGTTATCAGTCTTCTCATCGACATAGCGGGTGCGCAGGCGGAAGTCGGCGCGGGTCTCGTCACATTCCACTGCCAGACAACAGGCCCCAGCCATCACCGCCGCCAAAGGCTGCGCGCCACCCATGCCGCCAAGCCCACCTGTGAGCACCCATTTTCCGGTCAGATCACCATCATAGTGCTGACGTCCGGCCTCTACAAAAGTCTCATAGGTACCCTGCACAATGCCTTGTGTGCCAATATAGATCCACGACCCGGCGGTCATCTGGCCGTACATCATCAAACCCTTTTTATCGAGCTCGTTGAAGTGATCCCAATTGGCCCAATGCGGCACGAGGTTTGAGTTGGCAATCAACACACGCGGCGCATCTGCGTGCGTTCTGACAACCGCCACCGGCTTGCCGGATTGCACAATAAGCGTCTCATCCCCCTCAAGATCTTTCAGAGTCTCGACGATCAAATCAAAGTCTTTCCAGGTGCGCGCCGCGCGGCCAATTCCGCCATATACCACCAACTCATGTGGGTTTTCGGCCACATCCGGATGCAGGTTGTTCATCATCATCCGCAGCGGCGCTTCGGTCATCCAGCTTTTGGCATTCAGCTCTGTGCCTGTTGGCGGGAAAATGTCACGGGTGTTCTTGCGTGGATCGGTCATGTCGAGTCTCCTGATCGGGTCAGCACGCCGGAAAGGGCGAGGTCGTTTAAGGTCTGAAGAATGGTTTTGAGGTGCGCGCGCAGTGCCTCAGCACGCTTTGGCATGTAGGTCCAGGGCGCCGCTTCGCGCATATAGGTGCGCTGTGCTAGCTCCATTTGAATGGCATGCTCGTTACGGCCCGGCTGCCCATAGTGGCGCGTGGTCCAGCCACCTTTGAACCGGCCATTGGACACAGCCTCGAAGCCATCGGCTGCAAAAGCGACTTCATTCACAGCCGCTTCAATCCTGTCGTCGCAGGTTGCGCCCACGTTGGTGCCAATAGAAAATGCTGGCAGCTGCCCTTCAAAGAGGAAAGGAATGTCTGATCGGATTGAATGGCAGTCATATAAGATCGCCACACCATGACGGGCTTTCACACGGGCAATCTCTTCCGCCAAGGCCGCATGATAAGGCGCGTGAAACGCTTCGCGACGGCTTGCAATTTCATCCTCGGAAGGCGCTTGCCCGTCGCGCCAAATCGTTCGCCCGTCAAAATCTGTCAGCGGCACCAGCGTTGTGGTGTTCTGCCCCGGATAGAGGGAAACGCCAGCGGGATCACGATTGGCGTCAATCACATAGCGGTGGATATTCGATTTCACCACCGTCGCCCCATCCAACAGCCCGTCGTAGAGCTGCGTGATATGCCAGTCCGTATCCGCCAACTCTTGCCCATTAGCATTGAGCCGCCCAAATATCTCCTCCGGCACAAAGGTACCACCATGCGGTTGCCCCAAAATGATGGGGCTGTCGCCACGGATCACATCAACACTGTTCATGCGCTCAGTTCCGGCAAAGATGCGCCACAGGCCTCAGTAAGCGCCCCTACAGCAACCAGATTCGCCGCTGCTTCAAGATCTGGCGCCATGTAGCGATCCGCCCCAAGTGTCGCAACATCCTGCCGCAATCGCATCAACACGGACTGTAGTGGATCAGACGTCACCAAAGGCGCTCGGAATTCAACCCCCTGCCCGGCACAGAGCAGCTCTACCCCCAAAATTCGGTTCAAGTTGGTGACCATCGGTATCAGCCGACGCGCACCATGCGCCGCCATCGAGACATGGTCTTCTTGATTGGCAGAGGTTGGTGTTGAATCCGTCACACAAGGATTGGCCAAATGTTTGTTTTCGCTCATCAACGCAGCCGTTGTGACCTCGGCAATCATCAGGCCGGAATTCAACCCCGGCTCTGGCGTCAGAAAAGGCGGCAAATCATGGCTCAGGGTTGGGTCCACCATCAGCGCAATACGCCGCTGGGCAATCGCACCAATTTCTGAGACCGCCAAAGCTATCATATCCGCCGCAAACCCCACCGGCTCTGCGTGAAAGTTGCCGCCGGACACAATCAAACCTGCTTCGGTCAGCACCAGCGGATTGTCGGTGGCCGCGTTTGCCTCAATCTCAAGCGTTGTCGCCGCTTGTCGGATCACATCCATTGCTGCGCCGGTCACCTGCGGCTGGCATCGAATGCAATACGGATCCTGCACACGACTGTCGTCATCGCGATGGCTTTCCCTGATCTCACTGCCTGCGAGGATGGCACGCATCGTTGCTGCCGCCTCAATCTGCCCCCGTTGACCGCGCAATTGATGGACTTCCGGCTGCAGCGGCGCGGTCGACCCCATGATCGCGTCAGTCGACATGGCAGAAATCACCAGCGCATTTTGTGCCGACCGCCAGGCCTCAAACAGCCCAGCCAGTGCAAAAGCCGTTGAAAACTGCGTGCCGTTGATAAAGGCCAACCCTTCTTTGGGGCCCAGCTGGATTGGCGCCAACCCGGCCTTTGCCAGAGCTTCCGCACCAGGAAGGACTTTCCCCGCGTATTCCACCTCACCCTCTCCAATCACCACAGCAGTCATGTGCGAGAGTGGTGCCAAATCGCCGGATGCCCCCACCGAGCCCTGCGCCGGAATGACTGGCGTGACGCCTTTGGCCAGCATGTCTTGCAACAGCTCCACATAGTCCCAGCGCACCCCACTGGCCCCACGCCCAAAACTCAGCAACTTGAGGGTCATCATCAATCGCGCCATCCGCCGTGGCACCGCCTCGCCAACACCACAGCAATGGCTCAGGATCAGGTTGCGCTGCAACGTGGCCGTGTCTTCCGGCGCAATCTTCAGGCTGGCTAATTTGCCAAACCCGGTGTTCACACCATAAACCGCCACATCCCCTGCTGCTGCGGCATCAATGCGCTTCGCTGCACCTTGCACTGCAGGCTTGCACGTCAGATCCAACCTGACAGCACGCTCATTCCAGTAGACATCCGCCAGTTGTTCCAGCGTCACAACGCCAGGGGTGAGTTCCAACACGCTCATGCGCGACCTCCAAAGATACGTTGATGCAACGGGTTGAACCCGATGCGGTAAGCAAGCTCAGCCGGTTGGCTGACATCCCACACAGCCAAATCGGCCCGTTTGTTCTCTTCAATTGTGCCGCAATCCGGAGCGCCAAGCGCCAGCGCAGCATTGCGGGTGACCCCGGCCAAAGCTTCCTCAGGCGTCATGCGAAACAGCGTACAGCCCATGTTCATCGTCAACAAAAGTGAGGTCAGCGGCGACGAGCCAGGGTTTGCATCCGTCGCCAGCGCCATTGGCACGCCATGTTTGCGCAACGCCTCAATTGGCGGCACCTGCGTTTCCCGCAACGTGTAAAACGCCCCAGGCAAAATCACTGCCGTCGTACCCGCCAACGCCATCGCCGCCACACCATCCTCATCGAGATATTCAATGTGGTCCGCGCTCAGCGCGCCATAGCTGGCGGCCAGTTTCGCGCCGCCAAGGTTGGAAAGCTGCTCCGCATGTAACTTGACCGGCAGCCCCAGTTCGCGCGCCACATCAAACACCCGCGCGATCTGCTCTGGCTGAAACGCAATCCCTTCGCAAAACCCGTCTACCGCGTCCACCAGTCCTTCAGCATGTGCGGCCCGCAGCGCAGGAATGCAGACCGTATCGATGTAGACGTCGTCCTGTCCGGCAAACTCGGGTGGCACCGCATGCGCACCCAGAAACGTTGTTGTTACTCGGATCGGTCGCACGGTCTCGATGCGACGTGCCACGCGCAACATCTTGAGCTCAGTTTCCAAGTCCAACCCGTAACCGGATTTCACCTCTATCAGCGTTGTCCCTTCGGCAATCAACGCATCAACCTTTGCCAAGGCATCCGCCAGCAATGTGTCCTCAGAAGCTTCACGCGTGGCTTTCACTGTTGAGACAATCCCGCCCCCTGCTCGCGCGATCTCTTCGTAGTTTGCTCCCTGAAGCCGCATTTCAAACTCACGGGCCCGATTGCCCCCCGCCACAATATGGGTGTGGCAGTCGATCAAAGCCGGCGTCACCAGCCGACCACCCAAATCCTTCGAATGAAATCCGGAGTAGGCAGAGGGCAGATCGGCCTGCGCTCCCGCCCAAACAATGCGTTCCCCCTCAATTGCAATCGCACCCTCAGCGATCAGCCCATAGGCGTTACCCCCGGTCATGGTGGCCAAAGTGGCGTTTGTTAGGAGCATGTCGACGAATCCCTTGCCGAGTCAGATTAATTTGCATTATGTCTGCACATAATATTCAGTCAAGCAAGGAACCGTCATGAGCATCATTTGGGCAGAGCAGGCACTGACCTCCAATGGATGGGCGAAAGATGTCCGGTTGGACATTGGCGCTGACGGTCGCATTGCCCAACTCACGACAGGACAAATACCTGAGGGTCATAGAGTTGGCGCCCTACTGCCTGCGCCCGCCAACAGCCACAGCCACGCCTTTCAACGGGCCATGGCAGGCCTCACAGAACGGCGTGGAGAAAACAAGACCGACAGCTTCTGGACCTGGCGACAGCTCATGTTTCGCTTTCTTGACGCCCTCATCCCGGAGCAAGTGCAGGCGATCGCCGCACTGGTGCAGATGGAAATGCTTGAGGCCGGATTTGCTACCAATGTGGAGTTCCACTACTTGCACCACCAACCCGGCGGCATTCCTTATGATCACCTTGGTGAAATGGCAGAGCGCATTGTCGCTGCCGCCCAAACCTCTGGAATTGGTTTGACGCTCCTGCCGGTTCATTATCAATTTGGCGGCTGCGACCAACGCCCCTTAGCGCCTGGTCAAGTGCGGTTTGGCAATGACCCAGACCGCTTTGCGCAACTGATTGAGGCGTCCCGCGCCGCACTCACCGCCCTGCCGGATGATGCCAACTTGGGTGTTGCCCCCCATTCCTTGCGGGCCGTCGGGCAAAGCGCCCTGCGCAGAGCTGCGGAACTGGTGCCAGAAGGCCCCGTGCATCTGCATCTTGCAGAGCAAATCCCTGAGGTGAAGGAGGTACAAACCAGCTGGCACGCACGCCCTGTGGAATGGGCACTGGACAACCTGCCAATTGACGACCGTTGGTGCCTGATCCACCTGACACAAATGTTGCCATTTGAGACGGACGCGCTGGCCAAAACCGGTGCGGTGGCCGGGCTGTGTCCACTCACCGAAGCCTCGCTGGGCGACGGCATTTTTCGTGCCGTGCGCTGGATGGACGCCGGCGGTCGCATCTCCATTGGGTCAGACAGCAACATTCGGATTTCCCTGGCCGAAGAACTGCGCCAGCTCGACACCAGCCAGCGCTTACGCGACCACACCCGCGCAGCCCTTGCCAGAAGTGAACATTCAACCGGGCGTCGCCTGATTGACGCCATCTCTGCGGGCGGGGCGCAGGCCGCCAGAAGAGGGTCCGGCAAGCTGGAGGTTGGCGCATGGGCCGATCTTCTTGCGTTGGACAAAGACCACCTCGACCTCACTGGCTTACAAGGCGACACCCTGCTCGACAGCTTTGTCTTTACCGGCGACAATCGGATGGTCACGGATGTTTGGGCCGCCGGACGCCATATGGTTCAGAACGGCCGCCACATCCACCGCAACAAGATCACCGCCGCCTATCGCAAAGCGGTCAAACCGCTGCGCGACGGACTCTGACCTCAATACCGCGTTGTCATGCGATACCCACGGTGAAACACCAATTTCACATAAGTGATCGCGCGGGTTTCAAACCAGGTTGACCGCTCCGCCAAAAACAGCGGATCGCCGTGAGCACAGCCTAGGTGTTTGGCAACATCCGGTTCTGCGGTGAGCGCGGAGAAACTGATCTCCGCATCGGAATACGGCACCTCGGCAATCAGCCACTCGTTTGGTCCAACCGCGCCAAAATCCGCGTCCGACGCCTGAGGAAGCGCCGCCAAATTGATCCAACGATCTTCATACTGATAAGGGCTGCTATCGCCGTAGTGCATACAGGTCAGATGCAACACCTGTTTACCTTGCTCCAGTCCAAGCCGCGCCCGCAGCCAATCCGGCGTGTCGATAATTTCATGATTGACCAGCGCATAGCGATACATGGCGCCGCGGGCCTCAATCTCCTTGCGCACAATGGGAATGTTAAACCGGGCCTGTCGCACCGGTGACGACAACACGCGCGTGCCAGCTTTGCGTTTGCGCTCAACCAACCCCTCATCCGCCAACTCGCGCATGGCCCGATTGACCGTGGCGCGCGCGCATTGGAACTGCTGGGCCAAATCCACCTCATTAGGTAACAGATCCCCTGCCCCCCAAACGCCTTGCACAATCCGGCGCCGAATTTCTTCTTTCACATCCCGAAAGGCGGTTTTCATCAGCTCGCATCCTCTTTGCGTCGGACACTCACTTTAGTGCGTACATAACAAAGTTAAACTGATTTTATTGGAGACGCATGGGTGAAGAACAAAAAGCCCCAACCCCATTATTGAGATCGGAACTTTTGAGTTTGAAGACGACAAAGGCCAAAGTGTGGACTAGGTCACTTTTGCGCGCACCTGAAAGCGCTCTTCTTTCCATGTTTCGTTGGTCAGAATATCAGCAAGAGTATCGACTGCCTTCATGATGTCCTCCTCATTGATGAACAGCGGTGTGATGCCAAACCGCATGACGTTTGGCGCGCGGAAATCTCCAATCACATTGTTCGCAATCAGTGCCTGCATACAGGCGTAACCGTGCTCAAACGTGAAAGGCACATGACTGCCGCGTTTCATAGGGTCGCGCGGACCAACAAAGGTCACCCCCGGGCACCGAGCCTCTACTTCTTGGATGAACAACTCGCTGAGTTCAATCGACCGCTGATGCAGATCGTTCATGTCAACATCTTCCCAGACGTCCAAAGCCGCACTCAAGAGTGAAAACGCGGCAATCGACGGTGTGCCAATGCGCATCCTGTCGATCTTTCCAGGCATTGGGCGGTAGTCAGTGTCAAACGCAAAGGGGCTTTCATGCCCATACCAACCGGAGAGGTAAGGCTCCACGCTGTCCAACAACCGAGGTGCAACGTAGATAAACGCGGGCGCACCAGGGCCACCGTTGACATATTTGTATGTGCAGCCGATTGCAAAATCCACATCCGTTGCTGTCACATCCACCGGGATTGCCCCACAGGAGTGGGCCAGATCCCAGACAACAACCGCGCCAACAGCATGAGCTTTTTGGATCAGGGCTGACATGTCGTGCTTGCGGCCCGTGCGGTAATCAACTTCCGTGACCATAACCACCGCAACCTCGTCGGTGATGTTGTCAATCACGTCTTCAGGGTCTGGGATGCGCAACTCATAGCCCGCGTCTTTGAGCTTTATCAGACCCTCAGCAATGTAAAGGTCCGTCGGAAAATTGCCGTTGTCTGAGAGGATCACCTTGCGGTCAGGCACCAGCGCCAACCCAGCAGAGACTGCCTGAAAAACTTTGATCGACAGCGTGTCGCTGACAACCGTGGTGCCTTCAGGAGCCCCGATCAACCGACCAACACGATCGCCAAGTGTATTGGTCTGCATCCACCAGCCTTTGGTGTTCCAGCCTTTGATAAGCTCGGTTTTCCATTCGTCGTGAAGGAATGCGTTGATGGCGTCGGGAGCTGCTTTGGGCATTGGTCCAAGCGAGTTACCGTTAAGGTAGATCATGCCCTCTGGAATATCGAACATGGCCCGGGTTTTGTTGAAATCAGTCATTTTATGCACCTAGTGGCAGATGGGTTTTGTTTGCAGCCTGGATCAGGCGATTTGGGCGGAATGCCAAACATTCTTGGTTGTCAGGTAGTTGTCCAATCCTTCTGCCCCACCTTCGCGGCCGTAGCCACTGGATTTTATGCCGCCGAAGGGGGTTTCGGGCAAGGATGCTTCAAGCGTGTTGATCGACAGGTTGCCAACCTGAACGTCGTCAATCATACGATCGATGTAATCCGCGCGATTGGTGAACCCATACCCGGCCAGCCCGTAAGGCACGGCGTTTGCCGCCGAGATAGCGGCATCAAGATTGGCAACAGGGTTTAGCACCGCGATGGGACCAAAAGGTTCTTCTTGCATGATCGCGGCCTCAGGCGGCACATTTGTCAGAACCGTGGGTTGGAAGAAATACCCAACATCGCCATGACGCGCTCCGCCTGTGCGCAAGATTGCGCCTTTGCTGACGGCGTCTTCGACAAGGGCGGTCAGAACAGGGATGCGCCGTTCATTGGCGGTTGGACCCATTTCAACACCCTCGTTGATACCGTTGCCCACAACTGTCTGAGACGCGCGTTTCACAAACGTCTCAACAAACCGATCAAAAATAACCTCGTGAACAAAGAAGCGCGTCGGCGAAGTGCAGACCTGCCCCGCGTTCCGCATTTTACGAATGGCACCGCTCAGGGCCGCTTTGTCGACATCGGTGTCTTCGCACACAATAACTGGCGCATGCCCACCAAGTTCCATCAACGCCCGCGTGTCATGTCGAGCAGCAAGTGCCGTAAGATGCCGCCCCACCACTGTGGACCCTGTGAGCGCAACAAGTCCTACAGAGGGTTGAGGGATCAGGAATTCAGAAATTTCAGAAGGCACACCAAACACAAGGTTTAGAACACCAGCTGGCAATCCGGCATCCTCAAAAGCACGCACAATATGGATGGCCCCCGCAGGGGTCTCTTCTGCCGCTTTCAGAACAATGGAACACCCGGAGGCCAGCGCCCCAGCAATCTTGCGCGCGGGTTGGCTCATCGGGAAATTCCAAGGGGAAAAGGCGGCCACCACACCAACCGGGTGATGATGCACCGACAGCTTGGATCCCCTGGCGGCAGGGATCACCCGTCCGTACGTCCGCATCGCCTCGCCGGCGTCCCACTCAAAAAACTCAGCACCTCGAATGACTTCGAGACGGGCTTGCGCCAAAGGTTTGCCGTGTTCGGCGGTGATCGCCTGCGCTATCTCTTCTTGGCGATCCCGCA
Source organism: Shimia sagamensis (assembly GCF_900182745.1). Taxonomy (GTDB): domain Bacteria; phylum Pseudomonadota; class Alphaproteobacteria; order Rhodobacterales; family Rhodobacteraceae; genus Shimia; species Shimia sagamensis. The sequence goes on from NZ_FXTY01000005.1 coordinate 18,027, forward strand.
TGAGTCCTGCGGCCCGCAAAATTGTGTCTGCGCGTTCTCGTGGGGCGGTTCCGCTCCAGATCTGCAACCCTGCTTCAGCGGCATCAATCGCATCCTGCAGGTCGGACAAACTGGCGCAAGGCAGGCGGCCAAGCTCCTCTTCGGTTGCCGGGTTGACGACCGGCATATCCCTTTTGGCTTTCCGCCATTTGCCGCCAATGAATAGTCCTAACTCTGGATAGGTCGCCATGCGGGCCTCTCGAATATCGGTTGCTTTGCGGCAGTGTCTCACCCGCACCGGCATCAGCTCAACCGCATTGAGGTGATGTGGATATCAGCTTTATTGATATCACATACTCTAAGGCGTGCCTCACTCTACGCGGACAACCCTCTTTAGGATCGACAGGAAAGCCGCACTTGCCGGAGACAGCGCATTGCTGTTGCGATACGAAACCCCAACAGACCCCGCACCAAACGGCGGCCGCCAATCCAACTTGCACAGTATCCCTTGCTGAATATCCAAGGCCGCGACATGAGAAGGCATAAGGCACACAAAATCGCGGGACTGCAAAAGCGCCCGATTTGCCAGATAGGACACGGATTCAATGCAGGTTTCTGGCTGATAGGGACCGTTCTGGACAAAGAAGCGGTCGATCTGGCGGCGCAGTGTGGTTTCAATCGGTGGCAGTATCCACGGGAAGTGCGTGAGATCGGAAAACTGCAGATTTTTCGAATTGGAAAGTGGATGTTGCGGCCCCACCACGGCTCGTATTTGCTCGTCATAGAGCTTTTCCTGGACCGTTTCCGCACGATGCCGATGGCCCGGCAGGCGCCCAACCACCAGATCAATTTCGCCTGCAGACAAAGCAGGCATCAAAATGTCGTTTGTTCCTTCCACAATCTTCACCGCGACATTGGGGCGCTCTTCCAATAAAAGCTCCACGGCATTTGGCAACAACTCGGGAGACGCCGCGAGAAGCGTTCCTATGACGACACGCCCTGAATTGCCTTCGTTCAGATCATCCAGCTCTTGGGCCGCGTTTGACACTTGCGCAAAAATCAACTTGCCGTGGCGGATCAGAACCTCACCAAACAAGGTTGGCACAACCCCGCGATTGGTGCGCTCAAACAGCTTGACCTCAAAATCCACTTCCAGGTCTTGGATCATTTTGCTGGCCGCTGGCTGGGAAATACCAAGCCCGCGCGCCGCATTCTGGATGCTTCCCTGTTCGCTCACGGCGATCAACAAACGGAGCTGACGCAGCTTGAGCCGGGTGAGGGCCCGATCAAGTATGCGCGTATGTTTCGCAGCCATGGTTTTCCCTAACTTGTGATTGCAGCTTGCATCCGGTTAATCGCCGCCACAACGCTCATGGCCGCAAGTGCAGAACTTTTGGGGTTGTCAGGCAAGGCTTTGCCTTCGATCCGAAACGTGAAAGAGCCAAATTCGCCCGTCGCGCTGAGCTCGTGGATGTTTGCATCAATGCTTGGATCCGCAATCAGTCTGACCTTTGTCTGTTCAAAGCCAACACCCGCCAAAGCCACAGCGGCGGCGACATTGGCGTTTTTTGGGTATGCGGTTGCCGCTTCGCGGGCATTGCCGTCGAAATGCACACTTGGGTCTTTCAGTGTCTTCAAATCCAATGTGGATTCCGCAGGAGACCCAATCCAACCTTGTGGCGGCTTGCGACCCAAATAAGTGACTGTTTCCAGCCCCCCCACCTTGGCGGCGCGTAAGCAATCCAAGGCACCAATCGCCCCACTGGCGAGGTGCAACTGAGAAGCCCCTTGGAGGGCTGCCGCTCTTAGTTTTTGGTGCAGATGCGCATCCGCGAGCGCCCCAAGCGACACGGTCACCAAATCAATCCCGCGTTTGAGTATTAGAGGCCCATGCTGTGCCAAGGCGGAATGGCCTGCGCAATCAATCATCAGGTCTGTATCGTCCGGGACTTGCGATGCATCAGCGACGCGCAAAATTGTATCACTGGCCTCCGCGCTACCGATCTTGCTTGGCCGCACTATGCAAACATGTGTGTCTTCCAGATGGCTCCGCACATACCGTGCAATTGCACCGTCCCCAATAATACCAACTTTCATCCCCAGCTCCTTTGCCCACTCCCTACACGAATTTCCGGGACCCCAGCTATCAAAATATCGAATACCCGCATAAACGCAAAGACGTGGCCAACTACCAGGTTTCAGGTCTCTATGACGCTGACCGAGTTCGGAGAGCGTCCCATGCAATACAAAAAACACGAGGCAAAAGCCTATGCCCGCGAAACCATGCGTGGCATTTGGGCCGCGGCCCTTAATCCTTTTGATGACGATGGCGCGATGAATGAGGCCGGACTGCGCAGCAACATTCGCCATTGGATTGATGATCTGCACATCCAAGGGCTGTTCATCGCCGGAAAACAAGGCGAATTCTGGTCGATGTCACTGGAAGAGCGCAAACGCAATATGACCGTCGCCGCTGAGGAATGCGCGGGCAAGGCTGGAACAATCATGTCGATCTCCGATCAAAGCGTCGACACAGTTCTTGAATTGGGACGGCACGCTCAGGACTGTGGGGCTGACTATGTGGTGGTTCACGCGCCCATGTTGAGCTTTTGCCACGATCGAGATGAGGTTTTGTACAACTATTACAAATACCTGTGTGACCGCCTCGACATTGGCATCGCGATGTGGAGCCACCCTGACAGCGGCTATCTCATGGCGCCTGAGACCTGCGCGCGCATTGCGGACTTGCCCAACATAATGGCCATCAAATACTCCGTTCCACGGGACATGTATACGCGACTGACAAAGATGGTTGGCGATAAAATTCTGGTCTCTACGTCTCTTGAAGATGATTGGCTGGACAATATCGAAGAACTCAACTGGCAGCTCTACCTGTGTTCCTCCCCGCCCTATCAGCTGCAGACCAAAAATGATCTGCGGATGCATGAATACACCGAATTGGCCTTTGCCGGTAAGTTTGACGAGGCACGTCGCGTGCGCGACAGCCTTGATCCTGTCCGCGCGGCGATCAAATCCACCAAGCCCGCAGGCAAACCAACGGCGCATGGCAAATACTGGCAAGAGCTTCTTGGACAAGTTGGCGGCCACGTGCGGCACCCAATGCTAGAGTTGACCGACGCAGAAAAGACCGCAACCGCAGCTGCGTTTAAAAACTGCGGCCTCAGGCTCTGATTTTGCCTGCCACAGGTGAGGCCTACGCCCTATTGGCTGCGTTTGCTTACGGGCTCGCAGGTGTTTCCATAGTCAAAGGCGAGGCCACGGCACAAGGCGACAATGGCGTTTTCCTCGCGGTTGTCACGACGGCCTGCTTGTCAGCCGCCCTGTGGCTGGCCTGGGGGGAATTCTCCCTCAATAATCTGATGACCAAAAACGCACTCATCGCCGTGGCTGCTTTTGCGGCGGCGGGCCTGTTCTCTACCGTTCTTGGGCGCATCACCATGTATCGCGCCACCGAGCAGATCGGTGCTGTCACCACAGGTCTGTTGCGCCGATTAACACCGGTTTTTGCGCTGCCTCTCGCGTTTGTGGTGGTCGGGCAGATGCCGCATTCAAGGGAGGTTCTTGGTGGCCTTGTTGTGCTGCTGGGCATCGTTTTCTACCTCTACGCGCCCAATTGGCGTCACCCCGGGTTGGTCTCAACTGGATTGGCGCTAGGGATCACCTCAGCCTTTTTCTATGCCCTTTCTTATGCCCTCAGGTCTTGGGCGCTTGAGAGATTGCCTGATCCTGCCCTCGGAGCCCTCATAGGGGCATTGATAGGATGCATATGGTTCCCGCTTGCTGCCGCGATGCATCCCAACACGTCTCGGGGCCCGCGCTCGTTCTTGATTGACCGTGGGCTTTGGCATTGGATCACGGCCCTTGCGCTGAGCTTCGGGCAAGTGCTGCAGTTCCTCGCGCTTCAATCCACATCCGTATTGGCGGTGTCCGTCATTGGATCTCTTGATGTCCTTTTTTCGGCCGCCCTCATTATTGTGTTCCGCAGCGGTGAGCCAATAGCCGTTCGTCGCCTGATGATCGCGGCTTTACTCGCCATCATGGGGATCACGATGATGCTGACAGTGCCCGCCTGATATTCAAAATTCCGATAGCAAAATTCCTTGAATACCTTATTTTCGGAGCGCCATATGTCTTAGGCTTTGATGAAACCGATGTGCCTACCGGGAGAAAACACATGAGCAGCCATCCAACATTAAAGCCCTTCAATTTCAAAAAATGGGTTGAGGAAAATGAGGACAAACTGCGCCCGCCAGTTGGCAATCAGCTGCTTCATAAGGATGGCGATGGCATGATTGTGATGGTGGTGGGCGGCCCCAACACACGGGTCGATTTCCACGACGATCCGGTGGAGGAATGGTTCTTTCAGCAAAAAGGCGACATGATGCTCAAAATTGCGGAAGGTGGAAAGATCTATGATGTCCCGGTGCGGGAAGGTGAAGTCTTCATGCTGCCACCACACACCCGACACGCCCCTCAGCGCCCGCAAGAAGGCTCCATCGGGATCGTCGTCGAAGCGCCTCGGCAACCCGGCATGAAAGAGGGGTTTGAGTGGTTCTGCTTTAACTGTGAAGCCCTTGTGCATCGCGAAGAAGTGTCTCTGGAGAACCCAGAAGGCATCGTCACAGCTTTGCCCAAAATCTACGACGCCTTCCACAACAGCACCGAAGCGCGCACCTGCCCCAACTGTGGAGAACTGCACCCTGGCAAAGGAAAGCCACCTGCGGAGTGGGTGCAGTTATAACGCCGGACTAGCGCAATCCGCCAAAGACCGAAGGCAGCCTTAAACGTCCCCCGCCTGTGCGCGAGGGCGCGGGTTTGTCCGGCTGATACGGGTCATCTGCCAGCGCCTGCGCAAACACATCCGCGCGCCCAAACGGCAAATTGGGCGACGCGGCCATCTTTCCGGCCGCCCACCGGGCCACTTGAGGTGTCGACACGCTGGTGCCATTCATGCTGACGCGCGACCCGCTGCTGGAACCGGCACTTAAAACACCATGCAGAGCCACGCTGTCGTCACTGACCGCGGAGGCATCTGGTCCAAACAATCTGCTGACATTTAGGGTCGGCCCCCCTGCTGAATAGGCTGCCATTTTGCCATCAGAGTCCACATATCCGGCAATGACAGCAGGCAAGGTGCCACAGCCAATGCCATTGATCATACCCGCTCTGCGTACAAGGCTCACCCCGCTTGGAGGGTCTTCATCAAGCACTTTGCCACCGGGTGCCTTGAAGCGGGGATAGTTTTGATCACTGAGGCGAGACTGACGCCCAAACTCAGGAAAACCAGGTAAAGTCTCGTCCCGTTGCACCCAAGCGTTTAGCTTAAGGGACCCAACGCCTTCACTTTTGACAAAGCGCAACGCCCAATTGCCAAATGGCGCCACAGGGCGCACATCCTTCGGGTTATCAGTGGGAAGCGCCACAATCATAATCTGCCCGCGAAAAGTGGGGGTTTTCGGCGGGTAGTAGACCACAATTCCAATCACGACCTCTCCCCCGTCCGGGCTAGTTCGATTTATCAAAGTGAACTGAGGGACCATACCCACAGTGATGATAAGAGCCTCATTTTCGCCGGGTAAGGTAATGCTTACGGTCAAGGCCGCGTCGGGAACAACTGGCATCAACGGCAGCCAAATGCTCAGGACAGAGGCGCTTCGATCAGACGGCTGCAGCACCCAATCAATTTCCTTTTCGGGCGCTTGTTCCGTCAATTCGATCACGGCATGACAGCGAGACAGATTGCCGTTGCCAGAGGGCAGCAAAAGCAGTCGTGGCTGGTTTGTTGACAAAGACATCTCGGCCAAAGCTGTATGAATGGCGCGGGACACCACACCAGTGCCGTCATGCGGACCCAAGAAATTCCCAAAACTGAAGTTAATCACCAAAGGTGGGGTGACCGGCTCGCCGTCCTGCACATAGTTTTGGATGTGTTCCGCAACAAACCCAAGCGCCTTTTCGATTGTTGTTTCAATACCGTAGCCCATCGTGTTGCGGACCACCGATGTGGGCAATTGGATCGCAATGATGCGCCGATCCTCACCAACGGGTTCACCTGCATCATACCCAGCCGCCAAACCAGCCACATGTGTGCCGTGCGACACACGATGGGCGCAGGAGTTAAAGGGGCGATCTTGCCAGTTGATCAACCCCAGTTCGCGATACACCTCGGCCTCATCTAGCAAGCCATTGTGAAGGTGCTTTTTCAGGACAGTTTCGATTTCTGACCGTGTCCAAACACGCCCAAGGGATGCTGGCAGTTGCCCAGCCGTTTGAGAGACGTCATCCATATTGAGGAAAAAATCGACTCGGCTTAGCACCAGATTTCCATCTTCTTCACGGCGGAAAAGATCATGTGCAATCGCAATCCCATGGTCGATCACGGCCGTAACAACAGCTTCAGACGAGATCGATTGGGTCACAGCTGGCGGAAGAAACGGTTCTGATGAGGGATGCAGCGACCGTCGATCAAGCGGCGCACAGGTTGTTATGGACTCAATGCCGAGCCTATGCTCACCATCCGCTGCGTTGGCCGCGTTGAGGTAGGCCCGCTTTGCATAAATGCTGACAACATCAAGGTCGGTCCGTTCTCTGAAAGAGTGGCGGTATTCGCCAGGGATGATCAGCGAACCTGCGGGAAGTGGTGGATCGTAATTCGCAGCCTTGTTCTGCAGATCATTAAGCGACCAACTCCGATCATTGTCGTCACGTTTCGCCACAGAAATCAGCGCCAGCCACATTTGATCTTCATAATCCACAGGATCTGTATCAGCCGGGGTTTCATTCGCAAAATCACGGTCCGCTTCAAAAAACCTTTGCATCGGGTTGAGCGCAAAATAGGCTAACGGGTCTCGCGGCTGCTGCCTTGGCGGAAGGTCTGTCCATGTGTAGGTCATTGGCTTGCGCCGCCACTTGATACGCCCCCCACGCCACTTGCGGTTGCCGCCTCTGTGTCTGAAGCCAGATCAGCCCATTCCGCCACAGCCATACGCCAAAGCCATTCCAACGGCCGCGATCGGATCTGGTTTTGCTCTGGGTCTGCAATGCTGGTCTTACGCACATAAGGCTCAGCTTGACCGTCTGATGGCGGCGCTGTCTGTTCAGGGTCGTGACCATCTGCAGGGTTTTTTGGATCAAAATACGCCCGCCAGTCAAAGTCCAAAGAGTCCGGATAATGGCGCCCGTCAAAAGACCAACTGGTATGTGGCGCCTCCTGTGTGCATCGGTCCACGAAGTATTTCCCAAGCGTCAGTCCCAAAACCGCGCCTGCGGCACTATCGACAGGGAAATGGACCCCAGCAACCGTGCGATTGATTGCGATCCGCGCCGCTTGACGCATCAGCATTTCGCCCCAAATGCCTTCCGAGTAAGGTTTAACATGATGTGCACGCAACAGCGTCCAAAGAACCCGCGCCATTGTGAATGCTTCAGTAGCATGACCACTTGGCAGGCTGCCATGTGACGGGGTCCAGATCATGGGCTGAATTTGCGGTGAAAACTCATTTGGCCGCTTGCAGGCAAGCGCGTATTTAAGCCGCATCTCCACAAAGTTGGCCAGCCAGTGTGCGGTTGCCAAAAGCTCAATAGTGAACGGCGTTCGCGCTGGCTCAATGTAGGCAATGGCCCGCAAAAATTCTGTCGGTGTGCCCAGCTGCGCCAAGATTTCTGCCATGCGGTCTTGGCGCAAGTCCGCGTAATTGGCGACCAACGTCAACTGCTTGGCAAAGATATCTTGTGTTGGCCGCCTCATGGCGATGAGAGGTTGGTACTTGGTGCCGGGAACTGGATGAGGAACCGCAGTGGTTGCGCTCGGGGGCGCAACGGTTTCCAAATGGTACACCCGCGCCCAATTGTGCGCGCTGGTCGTTGAGGGTTGTTCAAAGGCAAACCCAATGCGGCTTCCCAGCTCCAATGCATAAATGCTGGCCCGCACAGGGACTGACAGTTTTGATAAATAAGCTGTTGTTTCTTCTGCATTTGGAAGAACTGAAGTCCCGTTCACTGGCACCCAAGTACCGGCAATTCCATCGTGATTGGTAATCAAGGCCTGCGAAATCAGCGGTGGATCGATGGCCCCGGGGGCGCCAAAGGCCCCAAAAGCGCCAAAAGCGCCGCTGCCAGAAAAAGCCCCAAATGCTCCAAATGCGCCAAAGGCACCTTCCGGTGCCACGTTGGATGCGTTGCTCATGAGTAAATCCTCCAAATATGTTCAGTTTCAATGTCTCGTCAGTCTGGAATTCCGATCTCTTTCAAGGTTTTGGCAAACGCGACACCCACCGGAAATTCGGCGCTTGGCGTGCTGTGTTTCCATTTGCTTATGGTGAATGCCGGGTCCAACCGGCCGATCTTTTGCGCGGTGTGGCGTGCGGCCTCTTGGTTGCCCATCCGCCACTCGATGACCGCCAACATGCGCAGTGACGACATATGCAATCGGTTGAGGCGCAGTGAGCTTTTGATCAAGTCATGCGCGCGCGGGTAATCCTCCGCGACCATACTGGCGCTGCCAGCAAGGCACTGAAAAAAGAACCGGTGCGGGTCACGAGGCGCAAGGTGCAACGACCGCTCCGCATCACGCACGGCTTTCCGGCCTTCCCCTCGAAATGCATAAAGCGTGCCTCGCAGCGCGCGACCTGTGGCCTCATTTGGGGCGTACTCCAAGGCACTGTTATAAAGCTCCTCTGCCTCGTACAAATCATGCAACAAATTGGTTTGGACAAACCCTTCCGCAATCAGCGCGCCGGTGTTTGTCGGATCAAGATCAAGCGCCCGACGCGTGTGGTTGAGGGCAGAGGCTGCCTCCGCCTTCAAATCCGTGGACCACCCCTGCACAACTTTCAGCACATGCCAGCGAGATTTCCATGCCAACGGCACAGGATTGAAAGGCATCCGGTCTATCAAGGCATCAAGCAGCTCTCCTGCCCGGGCAAAATCTGTTGGGGACAGACGATGCATCAACGCCACCGCCGCCATCAGGATTTCGTACCCGTCCAAGGTTGGCACCGGAAAACTCATCGCCCGCCGCGTCTCCAGATCCAGAATGGCCAGGTGAATTTCGTTGGCCACCTCTGAGAAAATCAGGTTCTTTTGCAGCACTTCGGCGGCGTCAACTTCAATACGGTCAGACCAGATGACATGACCTGATCGTGGCCGAGACAGGCTGAGATCAAGGATATGCCGGTCTTGCCCCACGGAACACGAACCAGACAATAAAAAGTCGGCCCCCAGTTTTTTGGAAAGTTCAGACGGGGTGTTTCTCTCGACCGAAATTGCGAGTGTTGACAGGTGAGAAATGACATTCATCCGATGGGAGCGAGACAAGGCTACAGTCAGATCATCCGCCAACATCCCCCCCCAAACAGACGCCTCCGCGCTGTTGCGCATCATCAGCGGAAGAACGGCTATTGTGGGCAGCAAATCCTCCGGCGACATCAGCGGGGCAACGGTTGGAACCTCATCAGTGCCAACAACGCGGAACGCATGAACCGGGTCCGGGACGTTTTTCAGGAAAACTTGGCCGATGTCCTCGAACTCGGCATCCATGCTATTGGCCAAGGTATCTCTCACCTCGACTGACGCCATCACCTCTCCGGGCTGGGCGGCAGCGGCCAAACGGGCGGCAATATTCACGTGGCGCCCGTACAAATCAGAGTCCGGTGTGCGCAAAACTTGCCCCGAATGCATGCCAACGCGAATGTTTATGTGTTGGCGCGCTGGGGTGCTCTGGTTTTGAATAGCCAGCGTCTTGCGCATTCTAAGAGCCACATGCACCGCTTCGGTGGGATCATCGAACTCCAGCATGATCCCATCCCCAAGGCGTTTGACGATACGTCCGGACTTTCGCGTTTTGAGATCCCCTTCAATGTCATCAACAAAGCTGAGCCATCTCTGGATTGTACCTTCTTCGTCTTTGTCTATCAGGCGCACGGAATCCGCGACATCTGCGAAAACGACCGTTTCGGATGCGCGTTGCAATGTTTGAAGTCCCTCGACCTCATCAACAAAGGTCGCGCGTGTGCCCGCCATGCGAAGCACTCCACCAATAGGTTAAACCCCAAGTATAAACAATTTACGCAAATTTGTATCTTCGTAAAAAGCGCCCGAAAACAAGGCGCAACGCTTCAAACCCGCTTGACGGGAAACCCATCGGGACCCACAGTTTGCAGTAGAGCTGGGAATGGAGCGTTCAATCTTCCAATGCTTGGGCAAACCTCAACCCAGCGACGTCAGCAACGCCTGAGACGGACTTCCACTTGGCTCAAGCCCGACACTGCGCTGGTAGTCGGCAATGGCCGCACGGGATTTGGGACCCAACACGCCGTCTGCCCCACCCGTATCAAAACCCCGCGCCGTCAGGCGGGATTGCAACGCAATGCGGTCATCTTTGGTGAGCCCGTATTGGTCAGGCGGGAATGCGGTGCGCAACGGTCCAGCGCCGCCAATGCGATCCGCCAAATGCCCCACCCCAATCGCGTAGCTGTCAGAATTGTTATAGCGCTTAATCGCGTTGAAGTTTCCGGTCACCGCAAACCGTGGACCACCTGCCTGCGGTTGGATCACCCGCGACGCGGTTTCTCCGGGCCGAAGCTCCCAGCCCCATTTGGTGCCGCGGGACCAGCCGTTCTTTTGCAGATACGCAGCGGTCGAGGCCAATGCGTCAGACGGATCATTCGACCAAATGTCGCGACGACCATCTCCGGTGTAATCCACCGCAAAAGACAAATAGCTGGTCGGGATGAACTGTGTATGCCCCATGGCACCAGCCCAACTTCCAGTCATACGATGTGCGGCGATATCACCACTTTGGATGATCTTGAGCGCCGCGATCAGCTGTTTTTCATAGAAACTGCCGCGCCGCCCATCAAAGGCCAACGTGGAGGTGGCAGAGATTACCGGAATATCGCCCTTGCGCTCGCCGTAGTAGCTTTCCAGCCCCCAGATGGCACAGATGACTTTCGCGTCCACACCATAGCTTTTCTCAAGGCTTTTAAGCGTGCTGCTGTGCCGCGCAAACGCGGCACGCCCTTTGGATATGCGCTCCTCGGACGCGGCAATCGACAGGTAATCTTCAAGGGTGCGGGTGAATTCCGTCTGGTTGCGGTCCCTCTTTATTACGCCGGGCAAATACCCTGTATCGCGAAAGGCGGCGTTAAGAGTTGCCTCGGTGATGCCTTTGGCCAAGGCGCGCGCCCTAAAACTGGCAACCCAAGCGGCATAATCGCGATTAAGGTGCGGACGCAAATCAGCCGGGAGCCCCTGCGGTTTTGCAGATGACGGCCTTGAAGAAGTGCCCTGCGTGCTTTGACAGGCTGTTAGAGCCAAAGCAGAGAGCCCGAGAGAAAAACTGCGACGCGATATACTCATTACGACTGCCCTCGATTGCCAAGTGTGTTTGAGGAGAGTTTGACAGAGATAAACCAGAGGAGCGAGAGGGGAAATCATACCCTTTGCGCGCAATTATCTCACAGCCTCTAGCAAAACCCGTCTGACGTGCGACGACATCGCGGCGAAGTCACACGGGATTTCTCTCATTGGAGACTTTGTTCAATTGTGCAAATCGACAGGACGCCAATCCGAGGTCGGATCATAGCTCGTAATCGAAAACGCCGTTTCCAAACTGTCTTCTCCAAGGTCTGCCTCGTGCAAAACACCGTTTTCTGAAACCAAAAATGAGTGAATGCCTGTGTTACCGTAGTCAGATGGCACCGCCAACACGGCATGTCCGGCCACCATGTTTCCCTCAATGACATAATCCAACGCACCGCCGGGTGCCGCGGCGCTCTGGCTGTGCAGAATTCGGTAATAATACCCACCAAATGGTTCCGGCCCTACATCCGTTTCACCATCTGAATACCCATCAAGTGAGGCCAGGGCGATACGCGCGCCCAATGGGCTGTCTTCTCCCGCCCAAAACAACCCGTCGCGCATACCTTCGCTCGATAGAAATGAAGGGGCAAACTCCATGACCTGATCTGCATCATGATCTTCCAAGCGATACTCGGCTTGGATATCCACATAGACCGACAAGAATTCAATAACGTCCAACTCGTTCAAACCGATACGTCGGAACAAGACCTCGTCACGCCCCGTTTCAATATCAAACTGCCAACTGGCGTCCACCCGCTCAAGCGGTATCGGAAAAGGCCAGCCTTCCGCACCCAAAAGTAGAACCACACCGCCGTCTTCGGCGGGCTGGAAACGGTATCCTTCCAACAGCAAGCCTAGAATTTCGGCGCGATTGGCCTTGTCACGCGCAGGGTTTCCAGTGGATAGCAAATCCTTAGCCTCAGCCCCAAAAACCTGCAAGATTTCGGTCTGATCACCCTTTTGAAGAGCCGCAATCATCGAGTCGAGCGCGGCTTGCGGCGTGGTGTAAACCGCTGGGGTTTGTGCCTCAGCCGAAATTGAAAGAGCCAGCCCCAGAGCAAGACCAGACAGGGATTTTGCGAATGTGAGTTTCATCTGTTTATCTCCCCCTACGCGCACCGGCCGCGGCCCGTCCACGAGAGGCTCCCGCTGTGGCGCGCTGAGATGGCGCGCGTTTCTTCATCGCACCGCCATTTGTGGGTGCTGCCTGACGTTGTGGGGCCACTTTGGCTCTGGCCTGCGGAGCCTTCGGCCGCGGATTGGCTTTCGGAGCTTGTTTCTTTGTTGTGCGCTCCACCGCGGCTTTTCGATCGGCCGCAGACGGACTTGATGGACGCTCGACGCCAGCACGGGGATTTTTGCTCTTGGAAATATCCGCAGCGCCACTTTTCTTGGCGAGATCGGACCGCATCTTGTCCCCTCGATCCGGCTTTGTCACCGGCATGGTGGTCACACCATCGTTGTCTCGCTTGCGTGCAATTGTATCGCGGGCCTCTTTTTGACGATCATCACTGGGTTTCCATCCAATGTTGTTGCGGTCCCCGATATTTACGTCCCCATCAATATCGATATCGATGTCCGGATTGCGAATGATCGGTTGGCCGTTCCAGCCCCCGCAATTGCGACATCCCCAATAGTCATTCCAGTGGTCATCATCATCAAAGATTTCATCCATGACCGCAAAAGCGCCAAAAATCAAAAGCCCCGTTGCAACGGCGTCACCCACATCGGACGAGTTGTCGACGTACACTGTCTCTGTCTCATATTGCGGAACATAGACAACTTCGGGATCGGTTGGTTGTATGACGATTGTGTCGGTGTCACCTTCCTGAATGACTTCAACTGTTTGCTCGTCGCCACTGACCAAATTGCCGGCGTCGTTGGCGGCTTGTCGTTTGACCTGAACCGCAGCCATCACATCATCGCTTTGGGCCAGCATGGCGCTGCCAACTGTCTCCGTCCAGTCGATATGAGCTGCCATGTCTTCAAGCACATCTGGAAATGCAGTGGCCAGAACCTCAACACTTTCATCCCAGTCTTCGGCTTCAATAAGCGGCTTCAGATCCGCGTCCGCCGCATCAGCATTGTCCTCTAGGAACATGTCGGCCTTAACCACCTCAAGAGGAAATGTCGCAGCAACCAGCACCTGAATAAGGAGTGTGTCGGGATATAGAGCGATCGGCGCAACAAGCGTTCCAAGCTCTTCTGCTTGCAGCAAGTCGCTTGCCTGATCAGACTCTGACTGTGTCATCGCACCCGTCGGAGTTAGCAAAGTCGCAGTTAACAAAATGGTCTTTAAGTTAATGTAGTTCATTCTCTAGCCTCAAAAAATAGATGCTAAGGTCCGATGCTAAGCATCATTTTCCAACGAACCAAGAGTTTTCATTAAGCCAACGATGCGATTTCAGCTAAAACGTCGGTTGCAGAGCCAAAATGAGCCGCTGTTACTGAAGGCCTTCGCCTACGGAAACCAGCAGGACTCGGCGCAGCGCGGGGAGTCATGGCATGATACCTACTTCCAGTCGTCACTCGACAAAATCGCGCAAGACGAAACCTGCTTCCTAGCTGCAGCAGATCATATTGCTCTCCATTCCCGCCCCAGTGCCCGCGCCTAAGAAGAGCCACAAACCTCTCTTTCCGAAACTTCAATTCATCCCCCAAAGACACAGACATCCCCATGTTTTTAGGACAAAATTTCGCCTCCGCCAAGGAACAGGATATATTTGTAGAGAAAACTGGACCTATAGTGCAAGCCGGGAGTGACCTAGGGTAGCTCAATTTAAGCGAGAGCCGCGCAAGATCGCTACACTTAAATGATAAGCCAACTAGGGATTAAATAATGGAAAATGTTGTACTTTTGGCGGTTGATGGGAGTGACGGTTCCGACCGTGCACTGGACCATGCCATCGCCAGAGCGAAGCAAGGCGGGGCCAAAGTGGTCGTTGCTTATGTGATCGAATGGTCGCCATATTCGTTTAACACACCGGAAGAAAACGCGACGCGTCACAAACGTCGGGAAACTGAAATCGAACGGGCCAATTCCGAGATCGTTGCTCCTGCACTTGCCAAGTTGCAAGGTCAGGGACTGGAGTGCGACGGCATCGTGCGCCACGGTCATCCAGCGGAGACGTTGATCGAGATCGCCAAAGAATGTGGCGCTGCGCAGATTTTGATCGGCCGGCGCGGGCATAGTGGATTGAAATCACTTCTGTTCGGAAGCGTCGCAGGAAACTTGATCCAGACCGCACCAGTGCCGGTCGTTGTCGTTCCCTGATTTTTTTGAAGCTTTAGTTTCCGGAGGTGCATCATGAAACGCATCCTGTTTTTTCTGTTTACGGCATTGTCGATTGCCGGACCAGCTCATGCTGGCATTGACGAAACCATCAACAACATCACGGCGCCAATTGCGTCCTTTATCGGCACTGTCGTGTTCTTCAAAGTTCCAATAGCCGGCGCAAATCTTCCACTGGTCGTGCTCTGGCTGGTCATTGGGGCGGTGTTTTTCACCTTTTATATGGGCTTTATCAACCTACGCGGCTTCAAGCATGCAATTGCGCTTGTGCGCGGCGACTATGCGGATCCCAACAGCGCAGGCGAAGTATCGCACTTCCAAGCGCTGGCCACGGCTGTGTCCGGCACAGTTGGCATCGGTAACATCGGCGGGGTTGCGGTTGCGGTGACCGTCGGCGGCGCTGGCGCCACGTTCTGGCTGATCGTCGCGGGTTTTCTGGGCATGTCTACCAAGTTTGTCGAATGTACGCTTGGCGTGAAATACCGGAACGAAAACCCAGACGGTTCTGTGTCTGGTGGTCCGATGTATTACCTGACCAAGGGTTTTGAAGAACGCGGCATGGTCGGCTTTGGCAAATTCATGGGCACGTTCTATGCAATCGGCATCTTTATCGGTGCTCTGGGCATCGGAAACATGTTCCAGTCTAACCAAGCCTACGTGCAGCTGAACACGGTCGCAGGGGGCGCCTTGGACGGCTACGGCTGGCTGGTTGGCCTGATCCTTGCAGCAGTGGTTTTTGCGGTGATCATTGGTGGTATCAAATCCATCGCGCGCGTTACCGAAAAAGTCGTGCCCTTCATGGCTGTCTTTTACTGCGTGTTTGCCATCATCGTCATCCTGATGAATTTCGCCTCGATCCCGGCAGCGATTGGCAACATCTTCACGGGTGCTTTCACCGGCGAGGGTGTGACCGGCGGCGCCTTGGGCGCGTTGATCATTGGTTTCCAGCGGGCTGTGTTCTCAAACGAAGCGGGCATCGGTTCAGCGTCGATTGCACACGCGGCTGTGCGCACGGATGAGCCAGTGACTGAAGGTTATGTGTCGTTGTTGGAACCCTTCATCGACACCATTGTCATCTGTACCATCACTGCCCTTGTCATTGGCACAAGCCAAGTGGCCGACCCCAATTTTGCGGGTGATGCGACAGGTGTGGCCATGACGTCGGCTGCGTTTGAACGTCAGATTGGCTGGTTCCCTGTACCACTGGCCTTTGGTGCGCTTCTCTTCGCCTTCTCGACCATGATCTCCTGGTCCTACTACGGCCTGAAGGGGTGGACCTATCTGTTTGGCGAAGATCAGACCCTGCAAACCATTTACAAGCTGATCTTCTGCGCGTTTGTGGCTCTGGGCTGCGTCGTGCAACTTGGTCCAATCCTGGATATTTCGGATGCACTGGTCTTCCTGATCTGTGTGCCGAACATTCTGGGCCTATACTTCCTGGCCCCCGTGGTGAAACGCGAGATGCAGGCTTATGTGGCCAAACTGGAAAGCGGCGAGATCAAGAAGTTCAAACACTGATCCACCGCCAATGAAGTGAGTTGGCCCTCGCCAGTTATGGTGGGGGCCTTTTTATACTGCGGCCTATTTTTTGCTGCACTATGGCTCGGCATCCCGCGTTCCACAGAATACGCAAAGTCTGTCGTAACCCCAAAGATGGCCACAAGAGTGCTAAACTGGCGGCCTGCGTCGGGAACCTGACTTTGCACTTTGGGCCGAGCGTCACCGCGCACACCTGCCTGCTCGACCTAGCCACACGCATTGATCCAACCGGCCGCCGCATCACACACCCGTGCCAACTGTGTCGGATGATCCACCCCAGTCACCCGTTTGCGTGGCTTTAAGTCATGATCGCCGTCCTCAAACCAATGTAGGTCGATTTGCGCTGACAAGTCATATCCCGCAACCTCCTGTCTTGTCCCAAAGGCATCGCGTGTACCCTGACAAATCAACGTCGGTGTGTTCAGGCTTGCCAGATGCTCAGTGCGCAGCTTCTCAGGCTTGCCCTGCGGATGAAACGGGTAGCCCAAGCACAGCAGCCCACTGACAACCTCCGAGGCAAACAGATCATCAGCGATTAGGCTGGCGACGCGCCCTCCCATCGACTTGCCACCAATCACCAATGGCCCATCACAATCGAGCGCCGCGACTGCCGCCCGGTACTCTAGCTGCAGGACTTCCATCTTCGGCGGCGGCCGCTTCGGTCCACCGCTGCGCCGCCCTGCCATATAGGCAAATTCAAATCGCGCGACCCGGATGCCCCGCGCGACCAAACCTTCCGCAACCATCATCATAAAAGGCGCGTCCATCGCAGCGCCAGCACCATGGGCAAACAGAAACGTCGGGGCCGCAGGCCCCTCTCCTCCCTCAATCAGGAAATCAATCTCAGACATAGCGCCCCCCTCTGGACATACAAAAGGCGCCCGAAGGCGCCCCTTTTGACATTATGAAACCCGACGGGCCTCGACATACGGATCACCCCCAAGCCGTCATGGAAACGCGCCTAGGTTCCGTGCTCATATCGCCTTCAGTGGGTCCATGCGCCCCGTCGGTTGGTGGCAAAATTCTCGCCATAGCCGCCCTGCCGAATTTTGGCCTTGCGCTTGTGTGGCTCCGTCACCTGCACGTCGATGCCATTCTCCCGCGCGTAATTCACAGCCGCTTCTTTGCTGTCAAATTTCAGGCGCACCTGAGTTTGCGTGTCTCCCGAGCCGGTCCACCCCATCAGCGGGTCAATATCTTTGGCTTCTGAGGGGCCGTATTCCAACACCCATTGGTGGGTTTTTGCGGCGCCCGAGGACATTGCCGTACGGGCTGGCTGATAGATACGCGCAATCATGATGCTCTCCTTGGCTTGTCGCTTTATCACGGATTCTCAGCCGTCGAGCAAGAGCCCAAACGCGGACAAACCGCCGCAAAGGCAGCGCAATTTGGGAAAATCTGGAGGGGACAGCTTGCAAGCAGCCCAGATGCCTGACCATTCCGCGGGGAGCGAGGGGTGTAGGTGCAGTTTGGGCGGGCGACCTTGGTGGGCTGCTTGCTGAGATAACCATAGCGAGGAAGCCAATCATTTGGCAAGCGCAACATATATTTAATTTCAAGAATTGGTGGAATTTTGTTCTAAAATTACCAACGGGCTCGTGATTTCTTACCAAAAGCCACACACCAGCCGCTACCCCTAGGTAAGTTTGCCCCATTGCCCAGCGTTGCAGACTGAACGAACAGTCAGTTTTTCTGCGCCCGCGAAGAGCTCCATACTGCACAGCAGCATCACCCATCTGTCATCGGCCCCACGCTTTCGCGCTTTCGCCCTTGCATAAGAACAAAAAGAGACCAAAATCACGCCAACGACTCTCTCTATTTCGGGACGCCACAATGAGTGATGCAAGCAACCTGCCCAAGATGGCCGATCGCGAGGCCAAACGCCGCCCCAAGCTGGAGGGTGGCAAGCGCATCGTCATGCACACCGAGTTTGAACCGGCTGGTGACCAACCCACGGCCATTGCTGAACTCACCGCGGCCATTAACGAGGGCGAACGCAACCAAGTCCTGCTGGGCGCCACCGGCACCGGTAAAACCTTCACCATGGCCAAGGTGATTGAGGAGACTCAACGCCCCGCCATCATCCTGGCGCCCAACAAAACCCTTGCCGCCCAGCTTTATGGCGAGATGAAAGGCTTCTTCCCGGAAAACTCCGTCGAATACTTCGTCAGCTTCTATGACTACTATCAACCCGAAGCTTATGTGGCGCGCAGCGACACCTTCATCGAGAAGGAAAGCCAGATCAACGAACAGATCGACCGCATGCGCCACTCCGCCACCCGCTCGCTTCTGGAACGGGACGACGTGATCATCGTGGCTTCGGTGTCCTGCATCTACGGTATCGGCTCGGTGGAAACCTACTCCGCGATGACGCTCGATCTCAAAGCCGGTGGTGAATACGACCAGCGCCAAGTCATCAACGATCTTGTGGCACAGCAATACCGCCGCAACGATGCCGCCTTCCAACGGGGCTCCTTCCGTGTGCGCGGCGACAGTCTGGAAATCTTCCCAGCCCACCTCGAAGACCGCGCCTGGAAACTGTCTTTCTTTGGCGAGGAACTCGAAAGCATCACCGAGTTTGACCCGCTCACCGGCGAGAAAACCGGCACGTTTGAGCAGGTGCGCGTCTACGCCAACAGCCACTACGTCACGCCCAAACCCACGCTGACCCAAGCCATTATCAACATCAAAAAAGAGCTGCGCACGCGGCTCGATCAACTGGTCGACGAAGGCAAACTGCTCGAAGCCCAACGGCTGGAGCAGCGCTGTACCTTTGATCTGGAAATGATGGAGGCGCAGGGCTTCTGCAACGGCATCGAAAACTATTCCCGCTACCTCACCGGCCGCGCACCCGGTGAGCCGCCCCCCACCCTGTTTGAATTTATCCCTGACAACGCCATTGTCTTTGCGGATGAAAGCCACGTCTCCGTGCCGCAAATTGGCGGCATGTACCGGGGTGACTACCGACGCAAATTCACGCTTGCCGAACATGGCTTCCGCCTGCCGTCCTGTATGGACAACCGCCCGCTGAAGTTTGAGGAATGGGACGCCATGCGGCCCCAGTCGGTCTTTGTCTCCGCCACCCCCTCGGCATGGGAGCTGGAGCAATCCGGCGGCGTCTTTGCCGAACAGGTCATCCGCCCCACGGGCCTGCTGGAGCCGCAACTCGAAATCCGCCCGGTGGAGATGCAGGTTGACGATCTGCTGGATGAGGTGCGCAAAGTCACCGCTGAGGGCTTCCGCACATTGGTCACCACGCTCACCAAACGCATGGCCGAGGACCTCACCGAATACCTGCACGAACAGGGCATCAAAGTGCGCTACATGCACAGCGACATCGACACGCTGGAGCGCATTGAAATCCTGCGCGATTTACGTCTGGGCGCCTTTGACGTGTTGATCGGCATCAACCTGTTGCGCGAGGGGTTGGATATCCCCGAATGTGGTCTGGTCGCCATTCTGGACGCCGACAAAGAAGGCTTTCTGCGCTCCGAAACCTCACTAGTGCAAACCATCGGCCGCGCCGCGCGCAACGCCGAAGGCCGGGTGATCATGTACGCCGACCGCATCACCGGCTCCATGGAACGCGCCATGGGCGAGACCGAGCGCCGCCGCGCCAAGCAGATCGCTTACAACGAAGAGCACGGCATCACGCCTCAAACAGTAAAAAAGAACGTCGAGGATGTGTTGTCTGGCCTCTACAAAGGCGACACCGATCAATCCCGCGTCACCGCCACCATCGACAACCCGCTGCACGGCGCCAATCTGGAGGCTGTGCTCGATGGGTTGCGTGATGATATGCGCAAAGCCGCCGAGAACCTCGAATTCGAAGAAGCCGCCCGCCTACGTGATGAGGTCAAGCGTCTGGAGGCCGTGGATTTGGCTGTGGCGGATGACCCGATGGCCCGGCAATATGCCATCAAGGCCGCCGAGGAGAAAGCCACCAAAAGCCGTGGCCGCTCTATGGCTGGTCGTGCTGGGCAACGCGGTGGCAACGTGAAACGGCGGGGGCGGTGAACGCAAGAGAAAGGCCCGCGCCTTGTTCCGGGCCAATCGGCCCGGCGAAAGCGTTTTGAATTCTGGACAGACAGCCAAGGCGCGCGCTAGCGTGCCTACATGCATAAATTGAATGATACTGCGGGTCGTCGTGGACGCTGAATATCAAATATTAAGTTCCGATATTGCGCTTCATGGCGCTGACGGATTTGGACCTCTCACACATAAATCCAAGCGTGCGCTAGAGAATTGGAACGAAGCCAAACAACTCGAAGGGGCTGCGTGGTCCATCCTCAAACCTGTGCCGGAGGTCCCGATCCTGCAATTAGAGGGTGTGACACCAGCGCCGCCGTCAGTTGTGATCATCAACAGCGAACTGATCTTTGTTCAAAGCAACGGAGTGCCCGCCGAGCCGCCTCTGGCAGACGCACTGGAGCTTGCGCCAATCGAATTCTTGCTGAAAGGCGGCGGCAAAAAACCAAAATGGGAGGCGCAGTATTTCGCTGGCGCACCCAAGTTCCATTCTGAGAACACGGATCAGTGGGTTGATTTCGAGAGATCCCGCTTTTCGATTGTGGACAGCGTGTCTCTTCACAAATACAAGCCTCCGCAGCAATCAGGCCAAAGGCAGCAATTCATAAATTGGCGCCACACCAGAGAAGCCATCGCTGTTCCCATACTCGACCGTCTTTACCCAGATACGCTGGCTCTATTGCTAGGTGTATCACCCAACCTCTTCGAACTGGACGGCAAACTCTACCTACGACTAGGCGGGGACTCCTCTGAAATCTCTGGATATGAATTCGGTGGTCCCACTATTGTCGTGACACATCCTGATGTTGGATAAGGCATCACCGCGAAAGACCGGGAAAAAAACGGAGAGACCTCGTGAAACGTGCCACAACCGTCCTGATTGTCGCCTACCTGATCCTCTTTGTCTGGGCTTGGTTTGACACGCATAGCCTCGCGCCGGAGGACGGTCGTGGCCTCATGCTTCAGTTTGTGTTGATATTTGCAGCCATCACAGCGGCATTTCTTGTGCCAGCAACGCTGCTGACTTGGAAGGACCGGGCCCCGAAAACTGCGCTCACCCTAGCACTATGCCCTGCCGCGCTTTTCACTTTAGCAACGGTCGCCACCGTGCTTTGACCATGCGCGCACTCCTGATCCCTGCCCTCCTCCTCGCCTCGCCAGCCACCGCTTGGGAAGCCGCAACCTCGCCCATCTGCTCCCTGACGCACGAAACCGCAGAGGCGCACATCCACCTCACCTACGACCCAAGCAAGCCGCTCTACACCCTCGCGATCACCCAAAAATCCGCGCCATGGCAGCCCACCCCATGGTTCGCCATGCGCTTCATCGGTCCCAACGAAATCACCATCTCCACGCCTGAGCACGCGCTCTCAAACAACAATCAGACGCTCAACGTCGCGGACAGCGGCTTTGGCAATGTGCTCGCCGGGCTGCAATTCAACGCAGCGGCGCTGGCCTTCACCGAAGCCCAAACCGTAACCATCCCGCTCGAGGGCGCGGCGCCAGAGGTTCAAAAATTCCGCACCTGCGCCGCCGCGCAACTCAGCTAGGTTTACGCCTTATACCCTTCCGAGGCCTCATAATACGCCTCAAACCCAATCCGGTCCCGCACCTCGGCAAACGACATCAGCGCGCTGTCTTGCACCGTATCGGCCTTCATCGCCGCCAGGGTCTCCACCATCTGCTGCATCACCGCCGACAACAGCGTCAGCGGATAGGCCGCGATGTTGAACCCCATGTCCGCCAGTTCCGCATGGGACAGGATCGGCGTGTCGCCACCCTCCAGCATATTGGCCATCAACAGCCCCGGCGTTTCCTCACAAATCTGGCGCATCTCCTCCACGCTCTGCGGTGCCTCAACAAAGATGATGTCCGCCCCCAGCTCAAAGAAACACTGCGCCCGCTCAATCGCCTCGCTCAACCCATGCGCCTTACGCGCATCGGTGCGGGCGAGGATCAGCACGTCCTCTTCCTCCCGCGCGTCCACCGCAGCCTTGATGCGATCAAACGCCACCTCACGCTCCACCACCGCTTTGCCCGGCGTGTGGCCACAGCGTTTGGGCGCGACCTGATCCTCAATCATCACCGCCGCCGCCCCGGCCCGCGCCAGGCCCTTCACGGTGCGGATCACATTCATCGCATTGCCGTATCCCGTGTCGCCATCGGCCACAAACGGCAGGCTCGTGGCCTCCGAAATATTGCGCACATGGTCCACAACCTCGCCATAGCTCATCAGCCCCAAATCCGGCATGCCAATGCGCGAGGCCGATGCGGCAAAGCCCGACATAAACGTCATGTCAAACCCCGCCTGCTCAATCAGCTTGGCGGAGAGCGCATCATAACAACACGGCGCCACCACCAGCTCTTTCTGCTCCAAAAGCGAGCGCAACCGTGCCGCCCGTAGGTTCCGCCCCTCGTTAGGCGCAATGCGAACTGTATTTGTCATTGTCACTGTCCTCATGCTCAGCGCGCCAATTCATACGGGATGTAAAGCGCCAGCGCAGGCCAGAACCACAGCAGCACCGCCACCGCCAACATGATCGCGGCAAAGGGCAACGCGCCTTTGGCCACCTCCTGCAACCGCGCATTCGCCACCGCCTGAATGACAAACAGGTTCATCCCCACCGGCGGCGTGATCAACGCGGTCTCAATTAGCACCACAAAGAAGATGCCAAACCAGATCGGATCAATCCCGATGTTGAGCACAGCTGGCAACAGCACCGGCACCATAATGAGCAGCATCGACAGGCTTTCCAGAAAGAATCCCATGAACAACAACACCAGCCCCACCGCCAGAATAAACAGGCTTGGGTTGGAGATATTCTCTGTCAGGAATGCGCTGATCGACTGCGGGATCAGGTAGAGCGTGATCGCGTAGGAAAACACCTTGGCCCCCGCCACGATGATCAACACCATGACAGATGTGCGCAATGAGCCTTCGACCGCCTCGCGCAGCTTGGCCCAATCCATGCGGCCCATGGCGAAGGTCATGATCAGCGCAATCACAAAGCCCAGCCCGGCGCTTTCTGACGGCGTCGCAATACCTGTGTAAATCGAGCCGACAATCGCCACCGCCAACGCCACGGTTGGCAGCGCCATCAACGAGGCCCGCGCCCGCGTGCCCCAATCGGCTTTGGCCATCGGTTGATAAGCGCCGGAGAAGCGCGAAAACAACATGCCGTAGACAATAAACGCCCCGGCCAAAAACAGCCCCGGCCCAATGCCTGCAAGGAACAGCGTCGGGATCGAGCTTTCCGTGACCACGCCATAGATGATCAGCGGGATCGACGGCGGGATCAAAATCCCCAAGGTGCCGCCCGCCGCCAACATGCCGTAGACGAACGGTTTGTCGTAGCCGCGCTTGGACATCTCCGGGATCGCCACGGTGCCAATGGTTGCTGCTGTCGCCACCGAAGAGCCCGAAATGGCGGAGAACAACGTGCACGACAGAATCGTCGCCACGCCCAGCCCACCGGGCCAATGCCCGACCCAGCTTTGCACCGCCGCATACAAATCGCGCCCAACCCCGCCTTTCAGCAAGACATTGGACATCAACAAAAACATCGGCACGGCCAGAAGCTCAAAACTGTCCATCGAGCCATGCAACCGCTGCGGCACCGCCACCAATGGCAGGCCCTTGAGGCCCAACAGGATCACACCCAGACCGCCCAGCGCAAAGGCCACCGGCGTGCGCAACAGCAACAGCGCCATCAGCGCCACAAGAATGAAGACCGCTTCCATCAGTGTGCGCCCCCCATTACGTCATCGCTGGGCAACGGTTCCGCCCAAACGCGGTAAAGCTGCGCGGCGCCTTGCAACATCAACAAAGCACTGCCAACCCACACCGGCGCATGGGTGATCATCTTGGGCGGTGCAAGGTAGGTATCTGTCGTGTGCCCCGCCATTGTCGCCTTCAGCCAAAGCTGAAACCCGAAGTAGCAAGCTGTCCCGGCAAAAATAAACAGAACGATGATGGCCAATGTCTCCGCCAACCGCCGCCAAACCGAGTTTGGATTGCTCAACAGCACATCAATGGTGACCATCTCGCGGTGCTTCAGCACATAGGCCGCGCCAAGATACACAACCCAGACTTGCAACACGCGGCTGATCTCGTCCACCCAAATGGTGGGCGCGTTAAACACGTAGCGCATCAGCACTTCAAACGTGATGAAAAAGCCGACGGCAAACAGAGTCCAGGCACAGAGCTTGCCAGTGAATTCAGTGATGCCATCAATGATCCGGATGATCATTGGCAACTCCTTGCTTTGAATTTTCGCGGGGAAACAAAAAAGGGAAAGCCACCGCTACTGGCAGCTTTCCCAAGAGTCTTAGTTGGTCATCGCGGCTTTCACAGCGGACACAGCAGCCGCGCCGGTGTCACCGGTTTCTTCAACAAAGCGGTCCACAACGGTGGCCGTCGCGTTCACCCATGCCGCACGCTGCTCAGCGGTCAGCTCGGTCACGGTCATGTTGGCCTTCATCTCATCAACTGTTGTGGCTTCGTCCGCGTAGATCTGGTCGCGCAGCTTCTGCTCAACTTCCGCCGCGGCGGCATCGATGATCGCTTTGTGCTCATCAGACAGACCTTCGTAGACGTCATTGTTGATCACCGCGACAAACTCGATCGCACTGTCAAAGGTCAGGGTCATCTGATCCATCACTTCAAACAACTTGCGGGATTTCACAGCCGACGCGCCGGTCATGCCCACATCCACAGCGCCCTGCTGATACGCGAGGAACTGTTTGGAACCGGACATCAGCGTTGGCGCGCCGCCCAGCTCTTGCACAGTCCAGCCATGCACTTTGCCGTAAGTACGGACTTTTTTGTCGGCAATATCAGCCGGTTCCACAATCGCGTCACCGTTGGTCAGATAGACGTTCCGGCCAAAGGCCTGCCACCACAGAATGCGGTTGTTGGTCTCTTTCAGGATCGCCGCGTCCAATGTGGCGCGCATGTCAGACCCTGGTGCCACGGCGGCACGGATGTGCGCTTCGTCAGCAAAGATAAACGGGATCGACACCACGTCCACAGCAGGCACGGAGCCCGCAAAACGACCGATAAACGCGGAGCCCGCCTCCACCGCACCGCTACCTACCGCACCTGGCACTTCTTTGTCTTTGAAAAGCTGCGCAGACGGGAACAGTTGAATTTCGAGCGCACCGCCGGATTTTTCCTCAACGATGTTTGCAAAATCCTGCCAGTTCTTGCCCAAAGAGTGGGTTTCCGGCAATTGCAGCGTGACGCGAATGGTTTCGGCAAAGCTGGCAACCGGTGCAACGCTCACAAGCGCAGCCGTCGCGGCTGCTGCTATCCAATGTTTCATGATTTCCTCCCAAAAATCTCGATATGACAATTCAACCCTAAGTGACGCTTGGGAAACCGGGTCACGTTTTTAGACACCGTCCGAAACAGACGCGCAACAGCGTTTCGCTTTCCGGTCAAGAAATAGGACCAAATGGTCAATTTTGGGGCTGCAAGGAAATTTGCTTTCACTGTATACAGTTACAACGACGGAAGGGATCAACATTGGACGACGCCGACAAACGCATCTTGCGCGCCATTCAGGAACAACCTGAGCTTACAATGCGCGAGCTTGGTGAAGTCACCGGATTGAGCCACACCCCGTGCTGGCGCCGCCTGAAGCGCCTGCGGGAAGCGGGCTATATCACTGAAAAGCGTTATGTTTTGGACGCGCAGAAGCTAGGCTTTGACATCGTCGCCTTCTGTTTGGTGAAACTGCAACTGCACACTCAGGAATCCTTGGTGGAGTTTGAAACCGCTGTCGAATTTCTGCCAGAGGTGGTGGAGTGTTATTCCGCCACCGGCGATCAGGACTACATCCTCAAGGTGCTCGCGCTCAGCGTTCGGGACTATGAGGAAACCATCAAACAGCGCCTGCTGAAACTGCCACACATTGGATCGATCCGCACCAGCCTCGCGCTCAACGAGATCAAGAACACACCAGACGTGCCGGTCTGACCAACCAGCACGCCCGAACAGCATTCAACCTGACGCTGCGCCTTGCCCGCGCGCAACATTGGCCTGACACCACGCCAAAGCACGGTCACTCAGAAACGGCCCAAGCTTCGCCTCCACCTCTTGGTGATAGCTGTCCAACCAGGAAATTTCCGCCTCCGTCAGCGCGTCAAAATCCATCATCTCGGTCATGATCGGCGCCCAGGTCAGATTGCAGAATCCAAAGAAACCATTGGCCTCTTCGACAATCTCAAACAGGTTCTCAATCCGGATGCCATACGACCCTGCCACGTAGTGCCCCGGCTCAATCGACATCACCATGCCCGGCACCAGATCCACTTCGCTGACCGGCTTGCCAATGCGCTGTGGATGTTCATGCACCGACAGCCGGTGGCCAATCCCGTGGCCGGTGCCGTGGTCATAATCCAACCCCAAGTCCCACAACGGGCGACGGCAAATTGCATCGATATGATGCCCCTGCGTACCGCGCGGAAACTTCAACGTGGCGAGCGCATGAAACGCCTTAAACACGGCCGTATAGGCTTGGTCATATCCTTCCGGGCGTTGCCCAAAAGAAAAGCTGCGGGTGATGTCGGTTGTGCCGGTTTCGTACTGCCCACCGCTGTCCAGCAAATACGGCGCCTCCGGCAGGATCGCCGCATCGCGTGTCTCGGTGGTGGCGTAATGACACATTGCGGCATTGCCGCCCGCCGCTGAAATCGTATTGAAACTCTCGCTCAGATAACTGCCGCTCGCTTGCCGGAACGCGTTCACCTGCGCCTCTGCCTCGCTTTCCCGCAGAGGATCGCCATTGGCCGCCCGCGCAGGCACCGTTTCTGCCAACCAGGCCGAAAACTCCGTCACCGCCACGCCGTCCTGAATGTGACAGGCCCGCATGCCTTCCAACTCCACCGCATTTTTTAGCGCTTTCAAATGAGTCAGGAAACTTGTCCGCCGGTCGATTTTCGCACCAATTTTTTCCAGCGCCAAACACACTGCAACCGGCGAAAACTCAGGATCCACCAAAACTCTCTGGCCCGTTTTTACTGCGGCCCGGACAAACGGAAGAAAGCCGTGCGGCGGCACCACACAAATATTTTCCGGCAGCGTAGCCGCCAAATCTGCCGGCAATTTGTTTGGGTCGACAAACCAAGTCACTGCGCCAGCATCCGAAACCAACATAAAGGACTGCGGGATTGGCAAAAACGGCACGTCGTCTCCACGCACATTCAAACACCAGGCGATATTGTCCGGCTGTGTCTCCACATGAAACTGCGCCTGCTCCTGCGCCATATACGTCGTCAGATCCGCAACCTTTTCTGATGTCGTGCGCCCGGCAAATTGCAGCGGCATCACCGCCACTTGCCCCATTGGCGAGGAAGGTTGCTCATCCCAAATGAAATCCACTGGATTGTCATTCTGCGCCGTCAGCTGCACGCCGGTCTCCACAAGCGCCCCGGCAAACCGATCATACCAACTCGGCGGCAAATGCATCGCATCAAACCCAGCCCGCCACCAGTCTCCGGCATGGTTTGCCAACCACGCTTCCGGCGGGTCTTCAAACAGGTGATGGAAGGAAAACACCTCGCCGAGGCACTCCTCCCGCACCTGCACGCTATAGCGCCCGTCCACAAACATCGCGACCTCATCCATGGTCACAATCGCCATGCCCGCTGATCCCGAAAACCCAGTCACATACTGCAACCGCTCATCATGCGGCGCGACATACTCACCCTGATGCGCGTCATATCTAGGCAGAATAAACGCATCCAGCCCACGCACACGCATCTCTGCGCGCAACGCCACAACCTGCGGCGGCGCAATCCTCATCACACAATCAGGCATGCTGGTTGATCTCCTCCGCGTGGTGACAGGCCACTTCGCCGCGCCCCTCCAACGTGCGCAGCGCAGGCACAACCGTCCGGCATTGCGCCGTCACATGACGGCAGCGCACATGGAACGGACAGCCGGGCGGCACATTGAGCGGCGACGGCAACTCGCCCTCCAACTGGATCGCTGCGCCTTTGTCGTCCGGGTCCAGCGACGGCGCCGCGCTCAACAACGCCTGCGAATACGGATGTGACGGCGCCGAAAACAGCGTCTCACTGTCGCCAATCTCCACAATCCGCCCCAGATAAATCACCGCCACGCGGTTGGACACGTGCCGCACCAGCCGCAAATCATGCGCCACAAACAGGATGGTCAGCTGCAACCGCTCCTGCAGCTCCAACAACAGGTTCACCACCTGCGCCTGCACCGACACATCCAATGCCGAAACCAGCTCATCCGCGATCAGCACCTCCGGCTCCACCGCCAAGGCCCGCGCAATCGCAATCCGCTGCCGCTGCCCGCCGGAAAACTCATGTGGCAGTTTCTCCGCCGCATCCTGCGGCAGCCGCACCAGGCCGAGCAGCTCCGCAACCCGCGGGGCTATGTCCGCCTCAGGCCGCATCTGGTGCACCCGCAGCGCTTCCGCCAGAATGTCCCCCGTGGACATGCGGGGGTTCAGCGACGAATACGGGTCCTGAAACATCATCTGAACCCGCCGGTTGTAGCTGCGATCCCGCTTGGCCTCGGCGTCAAAAATGTCTTGATCTTCAAAGTGGATCCGCCCGCTGGTCGGTGCATAAAGCCGCACAATGCAGCGCGCCAAAGTCGACTTGCCACAGCCGGACTCCCCCACCACACCAAGGGTTTCCCCGTGCTTCAACTCAAGGCTCACGCCGTTTAACGCGTTGACCGATTTCCCCGGCTTGCGCTGCACCACATCCAGCAGGCTGCGCGACACTGGAAATGACAGGTGCAGGTCGTCGATTTTCATCACGGTCTGGGTCATGCGGCGTCCTCTTGTGTGGCTGGAAGTGGATGGAAACAGGCTGTCTGCCGCCCCGGCGCAATGTCCTGCAAAGTTGGCCGTGCGGTTTGACAAGCAGGCCCCGCTGCTTGACAGCGCGGCGCAAAGGCACAGCCCTGTGGCAGCGAAAACAAACTTGGCGGCGTACCCGGTACGGAATAGAGCTGCGTGCGTGGCGGCACATCCTGCGGCACCGAGCGCATCAAACCTTCGGTATAGGGATGGCGCGGTGTGCGCAAAACCTGACGCACCGCGCCCTGCTCCACCACCCGTCCCGCATACATCACCGACACCGTGTCACAGGTCTGCGCAACAACCCCAAGGTCATGTGTCACCAACACAACGCCCATCGCCATCTCATCGGCCAGCTTCAAAATCAAATCGAGGATCTGCGCCTGAATGGTCACGTCCAGCGCCGTGGTTGGCTCATCCGCCAGCAACAGCTTTGGGCTTGCGGCCAGCGCAATCGCGATCATCACCCGTTGCCGCATCCCGCCAGAAAACTGGTGCGGATATTCCTCCAGTCGCGTCGCCGCTGCCGGAATACCGACGTGATCCAACATTTCAATCGCCCGATCCCGCCGCGCCCGACGCCCCAAATCCGTATGCGCCGTCAATGTCTCTTTGATCTGCGTGCCCACTGTCAGCAGTGGATTGAGCGAGGTCATCGGCTCCTGAAAGATCATCGCAATCTCGCGCCCACGGATCTTGCGCAATTGCCTCTCTGACATCGTGGTCAGCTCTTGCCCTTGCCAGCGCACGGACCCGCTCACTTCGCCATAATGCCGCGCCAGTCCCAGGATCGAGCGCAAAGTCACGCTCTTGCCGGACCCACTTTCGCCCACAAGCCCCTGCACCTGACCTTTGCCCAGCGCAAAGCTTACGTCGCGCACCGCAGGGAGGGCGGTGCCGCCCCGGCTAAAGGTGGTGCAGAGGTTCTCTACTTCCAAAATTGGGTGATCTGTCATTGTCTGTCCCCTCACCCACGTGGCCGCAACAGGTCCGCCAGACCGTCGCCAATCAACGAAAATCCCAGCCCGGTGATCACAATCGCAATCCCCGGCATCAGGCTCAGCCACCACGCGGTGGTGATAAAGTTGCGCCCTTCGGCAATCAGCACGCCCCACTCGGCCTGCGGTGGCTGCGCGCCCAATCCAAGATAGCCAAGCGAAGACCCGAGCAGGATCGCGAGCGCCATATCGGTCATCCAGTAGACAATCACCGGTGTGATCGCATTGGGCAGCAGGTGGCGGAAAATGATGCGCCGGTCGGAATACCCCATGACAATGCCGGCACTGGCGTAGTCATTGCCCATCTGCGCAATCACCTCAGCCCGCATCAAACGCGCATAATAAACCCAGCCGACCAGAGTGATCGCAATATACATATTGATCAGCCCCGGTCCCAACACAGCCACCACCGCGATGACCAGCACCAGAAACGGGAAGGTGATAACCGCATCAACCACGCGGCCAAAAATCATGTCGGCCACGCCGCGATAGTATCCCACCAAGGCCCCCACAGTGACGCCAATGGTCAGCGCAAACACCGTCGCCAAAATCGCCATCTGCATGTTCACCGTATAGGCGTGGATCACACGCGACAGCGCATCCCGCCCCAGCATGTCGGTGCCAAACGGATGCGCCCAGCTTGGTGGTTGCCGCACCGCCAGATAATCAATGAAGTTGGGGTCATATGGCGCAAAAAAGCTTGGAAACAGCGCCAGCAGCGCCGAGAACCCAATGATCACAGCCCCAATCAGAAACCCCGGCTTGCGCAAAGCAATCTGTACCCGTGTCTGAGGCGCATCGGAGGATTTTGCAGACGTTACAACAGCATCACTCATGTCAGGCGCATCCTTGGGTCAAGCAGGCTTTGGAAAAGGTCGGTCAGCAAGAAGACAATCGACACCAGAATGGCAAAGGTCAGTGTCAGCCCCTGAATAAGCGGATAGTCGCGGGCAAAAATCGCCTCCAGCATCAGCCGCCCAAGACCCGGCACAGCAAACACAGTCTCGGTCACCAAGGTGCCGCTCATCAGGTTGCCAATCGACAGGCCTAGCAAGGTGATCGTGGAGATCAGCGCGTTGCGCAGCACGTGCCGCCCCAGGATCAACCGATTGGGCAGCCCTTTGGCGCGAGCAAACTGCACATATTCCGCATCCAGCACTTCGATAATGGCGGCACGCAAGTTCCGCATGATGATCGCGGACGTATAAAGCGCAACCGTCATCGCTGGCAGGAAGAGGTAGTGCATCTGCCCCCAAAAGCCATCACCACTGCCCCCGACAGGGAACCAGCGCAGCTTTGCGGCAAGAAACGTCAGCAGGATCAAACCGATGTAAAACACCGGCATCGACAAGCCGACCTGAAAAACGGTGCGGATCACTGTGTCCGGCCATTTGCCCCGATTGAGCGCCGCGACAAAAGCCAGCGGCCCGGCAATCAGCAGCGACAAAGACACCGCAAAAAGTGCAAGGAACCCTGTTGTTGGCAGCCGATCGATGATCACGTCGGACACGGACGTGCGCATCATGATTGACCGCCCAAGGTCGCCTTGCAAAGTGTTTGTGAAAAATAGCCAGAACTGCACAAGAAGCGGGTCATTCAGACCAAGCTTTTCCCGGATTGCCGCCAAATCAGCGTCGGAGGCTTTGTCGCCCGCAATTGCGATGGCTGGGTCACCCGGCAACAGCCGGACCAAAAGAAAGATGATGATCATCACAAGCACAAATGTGGGGATCATCAGCGCGAGGCGCTTCAGAACATATTGCAGTCCGGCCATGGGTATTTTCCAGTTAGGTTACGCGCCGCAGGCCCTCGCCTGCGACGCGCTTAGGTCTTACTTGCTCACAGTAGCACGAGAGAAGATGTTGGCACCCAGCGGGGTTTGGACATAGCCCTCCACCGCTGTGGACACCGCCACCGCAAACGGGGTCTCATACATAAACAGCAACGGCGCAGCATCGGCGTAGATCTTCTGCATGTCCGCATATTGTTGTGCACGAGCTGCTTGGTCCATTTCCGTACCGGAGGCTTCAAAGAGCGCGTTGAACTTGTCGCTCTCCCAACCGGTGCCAACCGCATTGCGCACGGGTGAATAGCCCAACCAGCCAGTTACCTGACTTGGATCGTTCACATCATCCACCCAGCCATAGGTGTGGATATCAAACTCACCGGAGCGGTTCTTGGCGCCACGGGTGGCCCCGTCCACTTGTTCAACCACCAGTTCAATACCCAACGGCGCCCACATCTGTTGCAGCGCGGCAAAGATGGTTGCGTCATCAGACGAGCCCGCCAGCGTGGTCAGCGTAACCTTGGTACCTGCTTCGATCCCGGCCTCTTTCACCAGCGCCATGGCTTTGTCCATGTCGTAGGAATAGAGGTCCAGCTTGGACGCCAGACGGGTGGACGACGACATCAGCGGTGCGGTCATTGGCTGACCTGCCCCCTGCAGAACCAAACCAATCAGCGCGTCTTTGTTGGTGGCGTAATTGACCGCCTGACGCACCCGCACATCGTTCAGCGGGTTGGCAGAGCCATCCGCGCGAGTTTCACGGGTGTTGATTGGCGAATAGATGATCCGCGTGGACGGATAGAGGTTCATGTTGATCGCCGGATCGGCGTCTAGCTCGGCCACACGGCTGAACGGCACAAACTCCACCGCGTCAACTTCACCGGCCTGCAGCTTCAGGATACGGGTGGCATCATCCGGAATGATCTCAAAGTGGATTTTGTCCAGATACGGCAGCGGCTTGCCATCCGCGCCCATCTCCCAGTGATGCTCATTGGCACAGAAGTCCATCGCGGCCCCCTGCTCAAAGCCACACATGTAGAAGGCACCGGAGCCCACACCTGCGCTTGCAGAAGCAAAGATTGCGGCGGATTTGTCTTGATCCGTTGCGCCCTCTGCCGCCTCAAACACCTCTTTGTTCACAATCGAGGTGTTGAACGTCGCCAGCATCGACAGGATGGTTGGATCCGGCTGGCTCAGGCTCACAGTGATGGCTTGGCCGTCTGCGGTCACGTCAGACACGCTACCCAGCATACCGGACCATGGCCCCAGATCACCGTTGCGTGCGCGGTCGAGCGAGAACAGCACGTCATCCGCCTCGAGCGCCGAACCATCCGCAAACTTCAGGCCAGACTGCAGCATCAACGTGACGGTCTTGCCGTCCTCAGACACTTCAAAACTCTCGGCCAAGCCGCCAACAATGGATTTCCCGTCGTCAGACGAACGCAGCAGCGTGTCAAACAGGCTGCCCACCATCCAGATGTCCGGGTTGCGATCCGCGTAAATCGGATCAATCAGTCGCGAGCCATCGTAGCGCGCAAAGTTCATCGTGCCGCCACGTTCCTGCGCCATTGCAGGTGTCACAAGTGCGGTCGTTGCCGCCAAAACCGCCGCCATAAGGGTGCGTGTCATGTCTTTCGTCCTCCCTGGTCGAATCTCTTCTGTATCCGGGAGAATAGGCAAGTTTTGGCATTTTGCTAAAACTTTTTTTAGCAAAGCTAAATTTTTGAAGCCTGAATTTTAGCGCACCATCCAAAATTGGATACAATATACTGAAAACACTACCCTTCTTTCAGACATCCGCAAACTTATATTTCTCCCGCATTGCTCATCGGCGTGGTGCTGACCCACAGCTCAACGGATTCCACATCACTCACCACGCGTGAATAATGCGGTTTTGCGGTGTTGTGGTGAATCACATCCCCCGGCCCCATGACAAACACGGCCCCTTCCAGATGGTACTCAATCTCGCCAGACAGCAGGTAGCAGAACACCTCTCCATCATGGCACATCTTCTCAGATTCATGCCCAGGAGGGCGGTGAATGATCTGCGAATGCATCAGCGCACCGGGGAACCCTGGCCCCAATTTCTCATAAAATCGCCCTGCTGTGCCAAGCGCATAGGATTGCCGACGGTCTTTCTGAATAAACTCGGAATACGTCTCCGGCACGCTCAGCAACTGCTCAACGCTGGTCTGCAGCGCCGCCGCAATTGACATCAGCGAAGACAACGATGGAGAGCTGATCCCCCGCTCCACCTGAGAAATGAACCCAGTGGTCAACTCGGCCTCCTCTGCCACGGCATTGAGCGTTTTTCCCAGCGCCTTGCGTCGCAGACGGATCGCCTGCCCCAGCTTTTCCGGCTGTCCCTTTTGTTTCTTCTTTTTTGGTGTTGGGGATGCCGCCATCAAAATCTCCAATGGTTGGTCTGGAAAACTGCGGCCACACCATATCAGCGGAAAAAGATATGTATACTAAAATTCTTTTTAGTAATGCTGCATGAACTATCCGTACGTCGACCTCGGTTATCCAATAACGCTGCGCTGATTTTGCCTAGCGCATCGCCCCACCTCAGGCTGCTCCGATCAAAGGAGCCCTCATGCAACTCGCCTGCCCCGCCGCCTTACTCGCCCTCACCGCGCTCGCCGCCTGCGCCACCCCGCTGGAGCGCTGTATTTCCACCGCCCAATCCGAAGTCCACAGCCTTCGCCGTGCCATCACCACCGCTGAAGGCAATATCACTCGCGGCTATGCCATCCACCGCAGCTCAGAAAGTTACACCTTCTACGATACCTGTTATGACAAGAAAGATCGGCCTTACAGCTGCCCGGAAACTCGCTATCGCACCGTGGAAACACCGGTGGAAGTTGACGTGGCGCAACAACGCCAGCGCTTAAAGTCTCTGAGGCGAGACCTGCCCGCCGCCGAAGATCGCGCCCACTCACAGACACAACACTGCACGGCCCTCCATCCACCAACCGGATAACTGGGCCGCGCCTTAGTCAGCCCTCTTAGAAGTCGAAAATATCGTCGAGGAAGCTACTCATCTTTTTCTTCTTGCGTGGCTTGTCTTCATAACGGCGCACATGACCTTCGTCATAGCCATGGCTGTCATACCCTCGCTGCGGTGCAGGTTGCACAGTCTCAGACGGCGGAGGGGGCGGCGGCGCAGCATAGGCAGCTGCCCGCTCAATGATCTTGTCCAGCTCCCCGCGATCCAGCCAAACACCTCGACAGGTCGGACAATAGTCAATCTCAACCCCATTGCGATCCGCAATTACCAGAGTTTCGCCATCTACAGGACATTTCATCGAGCACTCTCCTCATTTGGTACCGGGCTTAGATAGGAAGTCCCACGCGGCTTTTCATCGCCCGTGCAATCTTTGACCCTCAAGACGCATAAAATTGCGCAAGGTAGCCACTCTGACACGCACCATACCCGATGAATATCGTCAACTATTTGTTTTTAAACAGCTTTCCCTTGAACACCAAACCGACTCAACTTATGTAGATCTCAACAGAGCAAGCCAGACCGGCCACTCACGTACGACGCAAGCACTCCAGCAAGGCCCAGCTTTCGCCAGGTCCAGCCAGACAGCAAGCCGCGCACGCAGGCAGACACGGTCCAGCCAGCCACAAAAACGGCGCCCAGGCTTATCCCAGGCGCCGTTTTTGTTTGGCCGCCTCCCTTTTGGTCTCCCTGAAAAACTGGCACGCTCCCGCTATGACCAAAACCAACCCCATCCAACCAACAGACACCGAGGCCCGCGCTTTCGCGCAACAATTGCTGACCAATGCCACTTACGCTGCCCTCGCGGTCACCGATCCTACAACTGGCACCCCATCGGTCACCCGCATTGCCCTGGCCACAACCCCCGACGGTATACCAGTCACCCTGATATCTGACCTCGCCAGCCACACAGGCGCGCTCCGCGCAAATGCCAATTGTGCGTTGCTGGTGGGCGAACCTGGCGAGAAAGGCGATCCGCTCACCCATCCCCGCATGACCCTACATGCCAAGGCGG
This sequence comes from Shimia sagamensis, assembly GCF_900182745.1. Taxonomy (GTDB): domain Bacteria; phylum Pseudomonadota; class Alphaproteobacteria; order Rhodobacterales; family Rhodobacteraceae; genus Shimia; species Shimia sagamensis. The sequence goes on from NZ_FXTY01000005.1 coordinate 53,897, forward strand.
CCTTCCTCACCAAAGACAGCACCGCCCACAACCAAACCCGAACCCACTACCTGTCGCAGCGCCCCAAGGCCAAACTCTACGTCGACTTCCCCGATTTCAGCTTTGTGCGCTTTAAGGTCTCCGGCGGACCTTTAAACAGCGGATTTGGCAAGGCGTTCCATCTCACTTCAGACGACCTGTTAGCGCCAACATCTTTCTCTTGACGCGACAGCGTAGTGCGCCCTACCGTCCCGCTATGCCTTTACACAGCCTCGATCACGCCAACATTGGCACCCAGAATCTCGACGTCATGATCCGCTTCTACGAAGAGGTGCTGGGCATGACCAACGGCCCGCGCCCTGAATTTCCGTTTCCCGGTGCGTGGATGTACCTCGGGGACAATGCAGTGGTGCATCTGGTGGGATCCACCAAACCGCTTATCTCAGGCGGCGGAGACATCGCCTTGGAACACGCAGCGTTTGCCGCCACCAACATGCCCGCCTTCCTTGAAGTACTCGCAGCGCACAGTCTGGATTACCGCTTCGGCTTCCCGCCTGGTTTTCCCATTGTGCAGGTCAACATCCACGACCCCGACGGCAATCATCTGCATGTGGATTTCCACATCGACGAACTGCCGGGAGAGCTGCGCCCCACGGCGCAAGACGCCTAAACGTTAACGGAGGTGCGTCAAAAAACGCACCTCCGTGAAACAGTCGCTATACCGACGCTATACAGACGTGAAAACTCCGCTGAGTTTGTCGCCCGTTAACCCTTATTGCAGCAGCGCTTTGGACGCTTCGATTGCATCGGCAATCGGCGCAAAATAGCGCACTTCGATCGACGATCCGCTGCGCATCACCTCCGCCGCTTTATCCGCACCCGCCATATAAAGCTGAGTGGCTTGCGGCAAAGACGCCTCTGTAATGGCCTTGATCCGCCCGCCATTCACACGTTCCCGCCCAAGGTTGGAATCCGTGTTGGCCCGCACAAACGAATACAGTCCACGGTTTACGCGGGTCAGGGCCACTTCGGCCTCCCAATAGACCGAAGCCTTTGAAATCACACGCACAGTTTGGCTATAGGTTTGGCGCAGGCAATCGATGCGGTAGACTTTTTCCACCTTGGCGCACTCCCCCACACCGTAGGTAAAAATATCCACGGAGCGCTTGGTTTGCTGATCAGAGAAGCCAATGTCATCCTCCGCCATCGCGGGCTGCGCCATCATCCCAACCACGACCACCGCCGCCGCTTGCAACATTTTGACTAAGCGCATGAACTGCCTTCCTTTTGCTCTACCGAGTCACATGTACCGCGCATTTGGCATGACGCACAACCTGTGCCGCTGTGCTGCCCAGCACAATATCCTGAACACCAGGCCTATGAGACGCAATCACAATGCAATCGACCGCATTTAAGGCTCCCCATTTCACTATGGTTTTTCCCGCATGCCCTTCTTCTACAACGCCTTTTACGTTTGGCAAATCCGCTCCCATAGCCTCCAAACTGGCCACAATTGCGGTCTGCGCCTCAGCCTGAAACCCTTCTGGCACGTAGTTGATCACGTAGCTCGGCACATGCGCCATCACATGCAACAAGCTCACCTGTCCGTCATCAGCCACCAACCGACGCGCCACAGCAACGGCTTCGCCTGGGTCATGGGCCTCATCAAACGCCACTGGTACCAAAATATGCTTATACATTTCAAACTCCTACAGACGCCAATCGACATGTGTCGCGGGCTGCACGTTTATTCAAAAGCCGCCATGACATCATACATGACGGGCTCAAAACTACGGCACAACTGAGTGATTTTGCGGTTGCGTTCACGCATCTCGTCACTGCGCAACATCGCCTGAAAATCTTCGCGCTTTTGCCATTGAGAATAGTTGGCAATCCGCGTCTGCGCGTCGTTCACATGCAACCCTGCCGCGATGAAGCCCGGTTGTTTGGAGATGAACTGCTCATAAGCGTCATTGAGCGCGTCCAGCAAATCCTGACAGGTGCCCGGTGTCATCTCAAACGTGGTGATGACGGTCTGAAGGTCCGCCTCCTTGGAAATCTTCGGCATAAGTTCCTCCTTCCTTTTCCTCAGCTTAGTCTACGGCAGAGCCGCTTGACCACAGGTTTTGCAAACTCCTGTCGTTTCCCGGTCTGCCAGACACGCGCATGTGATTGCGTCAAACGCGATTTTGCCCCATATTGGGTTTGGTTTTCTTGCTGGGTGAACCAGATGGCGCGCATATGCCACACGGCCCAGCACAGACAGATGAGGCAACCATGACCAGATTCCTAGCCGCGCCCCTTCTGGCGCTGATGCTCGCTCCCGCACTCCCCCATATTGGTGATGCAAATACATTGAACCGTGCGTGCATGCGCTCTGACCGCGATGGTGCCACGCGCCAACTGTGCCGGTGCATTCAAAAAACCGCGAACAAAAGCCTGTCGCGCGCGGACCAGCGCCTAGCTGCCAGCTTCATCAAAGACCCGCACCGAGCGCAGGAAATTCGCCAATCGGGCCAGCGCAGCCATGAGATCTTCTGGAAGCGCTACAAGAAGTTCGAATCCAGCGTTGTATCGAGCTGTAAGCACCTGCGCTGACTTCAGCGTCTAACACCACGCACAAGCCACTTGACCCAGCGTTCAGCTCTATTCACAAAAGTCAAAGATGGTGGAGAGATAAATGCTGAACAAAGGCGTCACCTTACGCGGCCTCGAAGTGTTTGAGGCTCTGGCAGAACATGGCTCTGTGGCACGTGCGTCAGAGATCACCGGCCTGTCCCAACCAGCTGTGTCCCAGCAGATTCGCAACCTGCAGACCGCCCTTGGCACCGACCTGATCGACCACAGCAAACGGCCGATGCAGCTCACCGCCGCGGGCAGGTCTTACCTCAGTCGCGCCCGTGAGGTTCTGTCTCAATTGCGGCTGGCACAATCTGAACTGACGGTGATGGATCTCACCCATTTGACCCAATTGTCGATGGGCATCATCGATGACTTTGACAATGACCTGACGCCGCGCCTTGTGACCAAACTGGCGGAGTCGATGACACGCTGCCGGTTCCGCTTGGTGACAGCACCGAGCCATGAAATCACCGATGCTATACAGAGCGGCGACCTGCATCTCGCCATCACCGCCATGGCGCCAGAAACCCTTGAAGGTATTACAGAACATCCGCTTGCACGTGACCCGTTTATTCTTGTCGCTCCGTCGGGATACATCCGCGACGCGACCAATATGACTTCAGCTTTGCAAGAACTCCCAATGCTCCGGTACGGACAGGAGCAATTGATCGGACGCCAGATCGAAGCGGAACTGACCCGCGCCAAAATCGAGGTGCCACACCGGTTTGAGATTGGCTCCAACCCATCGCTGATGGCCATGGTGTCACGTGGTATCGGCTGGGCAATCACCACCCCTTTGGGGTATCTGCGCGCGGCGCGGTTCCACGATCAAGTCGAGGCCCATCCCCTGCCTTTCCAGCCGTTCAGCCGCAGGATCTCTTTGCTCGCGAGCGGGGATTGGGCAGATACGGTGCCGCGCGACGTGGCACAAACCATGCGAGGATTGATCCACACCCACATGATCAACCCCGCCATTGAACGCTTCCCGTGGCTGGAAGGTGAATTCAGAACTTTGGAAGATGACGCCTAGCAAAAGCTTTCAGAATCTCAAAACTCCAACCCTCACAACGTCGCCTTCAATCCCCGCGCGCACTCTTCGATCAAATCCAGTGCTCCGTGAAAATCGCGTGTGTAATACGGGTCTGGCACCTCGGTTGTGCCGCTGCCTGCTGCGTAGTCCGTAAACAAGCGCACCTCCGTCGTGTTCCCATCCGGACGCAGCGTCTCAATGTTGGCGATGTTCTCCGCATCCATGCCAACGATCAAATCAAACCGCTCAAAATCGGCCATCGAAAACTGGCGCGCTCGCAGATCGGAGAAGTCATACCCCCGCGCTCGCGCCGCATCCTGCATCGGCCCATAAGGTGGCTTGCCCACATGCCAACCCGCCGTGCCCGCGCTGTCCGTTTCCACCGCTGGCGCCATGTCACGAAACACACCTTCCGCAGATGGCGACCGACAGATATTGCCCAAACACACAAAAAGAATTTTCATCACAACTCCCAACCCAATTGTCTCAGCCATCTCCTTTGCCAGCTGTGAGGTCAAGACCTTGCCTCCCCTCTCAGCACTTGCCAGAGTGCCCAAGCCACCAGCCAGGAGCCTCCATGTCCAAGTCAATTGTCATACTCACCGGTGCGGGTATCAGCGCCGAAAGCGGCCTTGGCACTTTCCGCGACGAGGGCGGCCTCTGGGCACAACACCGCATAGAAGATGTCGCCACCCCCGAAGGTTTTGCCCGCAACCCCAAACTGGTGCACGATTTTTACAACGCCCGCCGGGTGCAATCGACGGCGGCTGAACCCAATGCCGGTCATTTCGCTCTCGTAAAGCTGGAGGCCGACCACCCGGGGGAAGTATTAATCGTCACCCAAAATGTAGACGGGTTGCACGAAAAGGCGGGCAGCAAGAACGTCTTGCACATGCATGGCACCCTGCACGGCGCTCTGTGCCACGCCTGCGCACACCGCTGGCCCGCGCCAACAACAATGTCTCCAGAGGCCCCCTGCCCGTCCTGCGGCAAGCCTGTCACCCGACCAGACATCGTATGGTTTGGCGAAATGCCTTACGACATGGAGCGGATATCTAACGCGCTGGCCCAGGCCGACGTTTTTGTCTCCATCGGCACCTCCGGTGAAGTCTACCCGGCGGCAAATTTTGTCACCGAAGCGGATATGTTTGGCGCCCATACAGTGGAGCTCAATTTGGAACCTTCCTCCGGCGTCTCGCGCTTTGCCGAAACCCACTTTGGTCCTGCCACACAAGTTGTGCCGCAATGGGTCGCCGAAGAACTCGCCCGCGCCAAATAGCAAAAGGCCGACCCTCTCGGACCGGCCTTCCCAATTTCGGCAATGCTGACAGGCGCTTAGCCGTCAGATTTCTTCATGTCGTGGCCAGAATGGTCGCCATGTTTCATCGCACCGTGATCCGGTTTACGCTCCAGGTCCACTGGTACTTCCAGGGTCACCTCGCCTGCTTTTTCGAAAGTCAGGGTGATTGTTACGACGTCACCATGCTCAAGACCACGATTGAGGCCCATGAACATCACATGATCGCCTCCACGCGCCAACGCATGCGTGCCGTTTGCAGGCACAGCAAAACCTTCTTTCACGTGCAACATCTGCATATTGCCGTCAGCATCTTCTTTGTGTGTGTGCAACTCAGTGCGTTTGGCCACATCTGAGGACACGCTGATCAGTTGATCATCTTCTGCACCGGTGTTTTCGATCACCATAAAGGCAGCACCTGCTTTGGACATTTTCGTGGCCACACGGGCATAAGCGTCATTCACGGCAATGGTGCTTTCTGCAAATGCAGGCAAAGCAAGGGCAACAGCAGCAACAGCTGCGAGGGAAAGTGTTTTGAAAGACATGTTGGTCTCCTGACCATTGGATTTTCTATGTGTTGAGTGTGTTGGGATCAAAGAAAATCAAACGGCGGTGCTCGGGCACTTTCGGCAATTGGTCGAATCACATCCTCAACCGTTACCTGTGTACTGCGCAGCCCTTCGCCGCGCCCAAGATCCAGACCAACTTCTGGCGGATCAACCGCAATCCAGTTCAGTAGAGAAAAGCTCACTTCAGGGCACAGATGAGCTGGCCCTGTTGGATTGCCGTCTGCATCAACCGGCACCATGACAGCGCTCTCACCGATGCAATACTCTGCAAAGCCTTCCGGGCCAGTCATACCACGCGCAATGGCCATGCTGTGTCCGGTCAGGACCAGAACAAGCGCCATTAGGGCGGCAACATATGTGCGCAAGCGAAGCGTCATGGCCGCATATAGACACGCCCCATCGGGATTGTGAAGCGTGACAAAAAGAAACAGCCCCGCAATACTGCGAGGCTGTCAAATCTCTAAAAGATCAGTGCGATCAGGCGTTTGCAGCCTGCGCTTTGGAGATCTCTTTTTTGATCTTCAGCGCGTTGTCAGACAGCTCAGTGTCTTTGGCTTTTGCCATAAACGCGTCCAGGCCACCACGGTGGTCCACAGTGCGCAGCGCAGCTGCGGAGATGCGGAACTTGAAGCCACGGCCCAGAGTCTCAGACTGCAGGGTCACATCGTTCAGGTTCGGCAGAAACCGGCGACGGGTGCGGTTTTTGGCGTGGCTTACGTTGTTGCCCGTCATCGGGCCTTTTCCGGTCAATTCGCAACGGCGCGACATGGGTTCATCCTCGTTTTACAGTCCACGGGGACATGGACCCCGTCAAAGCATTTGGGCGCCGCATAGGCTGCGCCCGGAAATTCGTTTGGCGTCATTAGGCCGATTTCACGGGGGCGTCAAGTGATTCAGCCGGACTTTGACTGCATTTTGCGCCCTAACACTGGGGTGGGCGATTTTGACTATCCGAAACCCGGTTCCGGTCCCAGGAGATTGTCATGCCTTGATCACGACGCGCAAATATTTCCGGTAGAAAGTTTTCAAAATTGCCAACCTCTTCGACCGTATGCAGCACCCAGGCATAATTCTTCTCCTCATAATACAGCCAGGGGATCATAACCCGATTGACCAGCGGCTTAAGCCAGCCACTCTCGACCCCCACTGTCAGGTGATTTGTGAATGTTGCCCCCTCCGGCCCATCCTCAAACCGAAATTCCAGATCCGCCACTGTTACCCCCCGCCTGCTGGCTTTTAGAGCAAATCGCGACTCATCCAATGCCACCACTTCAAGCCGCTCATCCAAGGCGTATTTGGGGTTGCGTTGATACGCTTCTTGAATGAGTAGAAAATCCCCAACCCTCAGTGGCCCATCCGGTGCGGCCTTTTCGCTTCCCAGAGAGATATGATCTTGCGGATGGCTCACTAAAAAGGCGGGTTGGACATCCCCATCAATCACCAAGGCTAGGTCAGCATAGACCCCATACCACCAGGCCAGCATCTCCGCTGTCACATCTCGCACGGGGGGATGATCCACCTCAAACAATGTGCGCCCATCCGGAAGATGCGTCACGGTCGAGTGGGCATTGTCAAAATTTTTAAGTTCCCAACCAAACTCTCGTGGATCCGGTAGCTGCACCCAACTCCCCCGCCTCGTCGCTCACACTATCAGCTTTCCAAGCTGCTCAGCACGCTCTGATGCTGTATCAGGAGCAGAGTGCGCGGATTGCCTTCTTCAGGCAAGAAACATTTACTACATTCCAAAAATATCTTTTACAAATCAGGGTTTGCTGGTCCGATCCCACACAATCACATCCCCCTGATCCCGGCGAGCATACACTTCCGGAAGAAAATGCGACCATGCACTGATCTCTTCAACGTTGTGCTGCATCCAGGCTTCAGTCTTCTTTTCATCAAAAAATACTGGAATAAACACTTGATTAATTAGGCTTTTTGCCCACCCATCGGGAACCCCAACACACAGGCGTGTCAATACCTGAACGCCGTCTACAGTATCCTCAAAAAAGTGCTCCAACTCAGCGACGGTAAAACTCCACCGAACAGACCGAATGGCATAGCTCTGCACGCTTCGACGCAAGACGCGCCAGGTCTCATCCGTCGAATATCGTGTGTCCCGCCCATAAGCCTCTCGAAAAGCAATCCGATCGCCTGCTTTTAGCGGAACATGTGTCTCCCCGCCGACACGCTCGATATGTAGATGGTCACGCGGATGCCACACCAGAAACGCGAGATGGGTTTCCCCATCAATACTCAGTTTTTGATGCGCGTAGACTCCAAACCACCACGCCACCATTTCTGCGGTCACACCGGGTACAACCGCATGCCGCAACTCCATAACGAGGCGACCGTCTTGTGTTTGGGTAAACACAGTCTCGGCTTCTTCAAGTCCTCTATGAGTCCAGCCAAAATCTCTGGCGGGAGGCAGTTTTTTCAACGGTTTCCTCAAGGTGTGCCAACCTGAAAGGCAGGAAAGCCGCCGGAAAAATCAATATTCATATGGATATGATGGCGCGGTTTAGGAGAGATGATCAAGCATCTCTTTTGCGGCTTGGCCCGGCGACAGTTCCCCTGTGGCCACCTTTGCGTCAAAATGTGCCAATTGCCGAGGGGCTTCCCCCTGTCCCAGCCGCGCCAACATCCCTTGTTTCACCTCCTCGTGAAACCAGAATTGCGCCTGCGCCGCACGCCGGTAAGTCCAATGGCCTTCCTCTTTACGCCAAGTGGTCAGGGCCTTCATTTCCCCCCAAGCCGTCGCCAGTCCGTTTTTCTCAAGTGCCGACACAGTCATAGCTTTGGGGAAGCCTTCAGGATCCTGAGGCCGCTTGCGCAGCAAGCGCAACGCCCCTGCATAATCGGCGCAAGTCCGCATGGCCGTGGCCTTCAGGTCGCCATCCGCCTTATTCACAAGGATGACGTCCGCCATCTCCATAATCCCGCGTTTCACACCTTGCAGCTCATCACCGCCCGCAGGTGCCAGCAGCAACAGGAACAGGTCCGACATCTCGGCCACAACGGTTTCCGATTGCCCAACGCCCACAGTCTCAATCAGCACCACGTCAAAGCCCGCCGCCTCACAGAGCGCCACAGCTTCCCGCGTACGCCGTGCCACGCCGCCCAAATGGGTCTGACTGGGCGAAGGCCGGATAAACGCATTCCGATCCCGGCTCAGCCGTTCCATGCGCGTTTTGTCACCCAGAATAGACCCGCCCGACCGCGCCGAAGACGGATCTACCGCCAACACAGCCACCCGCAGCCCTTGCGCGGTCAACATCATGCCAAAACTCTCGATAAAGGTGGATTTTCCCACCCCCGGCGTGCCCGAAAGCCCAATCCGCAGCGACTGTTTGCCCGCCTTTGACAGCTCATCCAACAGGGCCGTGGCCTGCGCGCGATGATCGGGCCGCGCGCTCTCCACCAACGTGATGGCACGGGCCAACGCGCGGCGATCTTGTTTTAGTATTCTGTCACGCAGATCTGCGATATCCATGGGCAAGCCTGTGTCTTTTTTGATTGTGAGTCTTCATGCCGCGCATGACCCCGTTTTGTCTACCCCGCCCCCGCCGTCTTCTCGCCACTCTGCTGCTCTGTGCCGCAGCCCAGATGGCCGGCGCTGAAACGCAAAAGTGGTCTGTGCACGCGTTTGGCTTCAAAGTTGGCGAATTGAATGTCGCTGGAGTTCAAAGCAATAACTCCTTCTCTGGCAGTGGCTCCTTTCAAACAACAGGCTTAGCCGGCGCCCTGCGCCGAATTCGCTTCACAGCGCAAAGCCAAGGCACCGTGAAAGGCACCAGAATCAGTCCAACGCGCTACGCGGGCTTCATCGACACCGGCAAGCGGGTGAGTGAAACAACCTTGGCATTCTCCGGCACCGTGCCCCGCAAAACCGCTGGCGCACAGAAACCCGCCACCCCTATTTCCAACCAAGCCTTGCGTGGCGCGGTGGACCCGATGACCATGATGTGGCTTACGCTTCGTGACCACAGCACGGACAAACTCTGCACTCTTGGCCAAACCCAATACGACGGCACGCGCCTTGTGCGCATCACGCTGAAATCCCGCCAAAACGGCGAGGGCAAAGTCACTTGCTCGGGTACCTATGACCGCATTGGCGGCTACTCAGCAGAGGAACTGGCAGAACTCAAAACCTCACCGCTCGCTATTGTCTACACCCCCAAGGGCGACCACTGGCGCGCCAGCGAGGTGTACCTCACCTCCCGCCACGGCAAGGCCAAACTGGTCCGCCGCGACTGACGCATCATCCCCACTGGACGCCCCGTGCCCGCTGACCGATAAGTTGCTTATGACGCAACTGCCTATCCACGACGCCCTTGATCCCTTGATCTCTGCCCTGCGCACCACAAGTCGCGCGGTCCTGCAGGCCCCGCCAGGCGCGGGTAAAACCACGGTTGTACCTCTCGCCATGCTGGACGCGGGCCTCACCAACGGCCGCATCCTCATGCTGGAACCGCGCCGTCTCGCCGCGCGTGCCGCCGCCGAGCGCATGGCACAAACCTTGGGTGAAATCGCAGGCCAAACTGTGGGCTACCGTGTGCGAGGAGAAAGCAAGACCTCCAAATCCACCCGCATCGAGGTGGTCACCGAGGGCATCCTCACCCGCATGATCCAGTCCGACCCAGAGCTTTCCGGCATTGGCGCGGTGATCTTTGACGAATTCCACGAACGCAGCTTAAACGCTGACTTCGGCCTCGCGCTCTGTCTCGAAATTTGCGACGCCTTGCGTGACGACCTGATCCTGCTCGCCATGTCCGCCACACTTGACGCCGAACCGGTCGCCGCGCTCATGGGCAACGCGCCGATGATCACCTCGGAAGGCCGTGCCTACCCTGTGGAGACCCGCTGGCTCGACAAACCGCTGCCCAAAAACACCCGCCTGGAGGAAGCCACCGCCCGCCAAATCACTCAGGCAGTCAACGAGACAGAAGGCGGTGTGCTGGTCTTCCTGCCCGGCGAAGGCGAAATCCGGCGCACGCAATCCCTGCTCAAACTACCAAGCAACTGCACCGTGCATCCCCTATTTGGTGCTATGCCATTCAAGGAGCAGCAAGCCGCCATCCGCCCAGCCAAACAGGGCCGCAAAGTGGTGCTCGCCACCTCCATTGCCGAAACCTCGCTCACCATTCAGGACGTGCGCGTTGTGATTGACGCAGGTCGCGCCCGCCGCGCCCGCTTTGATCCCGGCTCCGGCATGTCCCGCCTTGTGACCGAGCGTGTCACCCGCGCTGAGGCCACCCAACGCCAAGGCCGTGCAGGCCGCGTGGCTGAAGGCATTTGTTACCGTCTCTGGACCAAAGGCGAAGAAGGCGCACTCCTGCCCTTCCCACCCGCCGAGATCGAAGCCGCCGACCTCACCGGCCTAGCGCTAGAGTTGGCTCTTTGGGGGGCGGCCCCCACCGATCTGGCGCTCCTGACGCAGCCCAACCCCGGTAGTTTTTCCGAAGCCCAATCCGTGCTGCACATGCTTGGGGCGCTGGATGGCGACAACCGCATTACAGCCCACGGCAAATCCCTCACCAAACTGCCTCTGCACCCACGCCTTGCCCATATGTTGGCCACCGCAGGCCCCCAAGCCGCCCGCATGGCCGCCCTGTTGGCCGCCCGAGACCCGCTCACCCGCAGCGCGCCGGTTGACCTTTCCCTGCGCATCGAAGCCCTGACGGACCTCAAATCCTTCACAGACCGCCGCCCCTATGCCGTCAACCGCGCCGCGTTGCACAGCATCCGCGACGAAGCCAAACGCCTGCGCAAGTCCGCCAAAGGCAGCGATCCCATCCCACGCAGCCCTGCCGAGCTGGCCGCCTTGGCTTATCCGGATCGTATCGGCCTGCACCGCAAAGGCGACGACCCGCGGTTTGTCCTCTCTGGTGGCAAGGGCACTGTGCTCAACGACGAAGACCCTCTGGCCTCCACGCGCCTGATTGTGGTCACCGACACCGATGGCAATCCACGCGAAGCCCGCATTCGTCAGGCGGTCCAAATCACCGAAGGTCAAATCCGTGACCTCTTTGGGGATCAAATTACCTGGCAAGACAACTGCCACTGGTCCAAACGCGAGCGCCGCGTCATCGCCCGACGCCAAGAGATGTTGGGCGCCATCGCCTTGGATGACCGCATCTGGAAAGACGCGCCTGATGACGCCATAGCGCAAGCCATGCTGCACGGCGTGCGCGATCTTGGCATCACGCTCTCCCCTGCCGCCCAACGCTTTGTCGCCCGTGTAAAATTGATCCGCACCGCCGGTCACGAGTTGCCCGACATGACGCCCGACGCGCTCTTGTCCACCATCGACGACTGGCTGCTGCCGCATCTCTCCGGCGTCAAAACTGCGGACCATTGGAAGAAGTTCGACCTACTCGACGCTCTGCGCACCCGCCTCGATTGGAACCAGATGCAACTGGTGGACAAGCTGGCTCCGGCGCATTTCACCACGCCGCTCGATCGCAAGATCCCGATCGACTATTCAGGTGAGAACCCCGAAATCATCCTCCGACTACAAGAGCTCTTTGGCCAAACCACCCATCCCTTGGTCGGCAACACCCCGCTGCGCGTCACCTTGCTTTCTCCAGGGCAAAAACCGGTGCAAACCACTATGGACATCCCCGGCTTTTGGGCCAGCTCTTATGCCGATGTGCGCAAAGACATGCGTGGGCGTTACCCCAAACACCCTTGGCCTGAAGATCCGACACAAGCGGACCCGACCTTGCGGGCCAAACGTCGGAAACATTAGGTGTATTTCGTCCACACCTTGACGTTTTCCACAGGAAAACGTATATACAATGACACGACAAAATACCTGACAACATAATAATAACCATACAACCCCGAGCAGACCACCATGACCAACGCCTTGAAAACCGCCTTTGACAGCGTGATCGCGCCAATGTTGCGCCGTCCGCGCCGCATTCAGGTGGCCGCGCTCTGCACGCGTGAGAAAATGGGCGCAACCGAGGTTCTGCTAATCACGTCGCGTGATACAGGCCGGTGGGTTCTCCCCAAAGGCTGGCCAATCAACGGGCTGGACGCACCAGGCGCTGCCCTGCGGGAAGCTTGGGAAGAAGCTGGTGTGAAAGAAGCTAACATCAACAGTGAACCTGTCGGCATCTACGGCTATGCCAAACGTCTGGATGGCGGGCTTGAGGTGCCAGTTGACGTCACTGTGTTTGAAACCGAGGTCAAGCAACTGGTCGACGATTTCCCGGAAGCCGAGGAACGCACCCGCAAATGGGTGCCCGCACAAGAAGCCGCCGGTATGGTGAACGAACCACAGCTTCAAGCCATTCTGCGGGAAATGTAATCCTTTCGTAAGCCATTTGTAACGAAATCGTTGCATTGACCCGGCTTCGGGGGTAGGCCCCCGTACGACTCAAAGCCGGGATTCTTTGTCATGACCTCGCCAAACTCAGGCAAGAAATGGTCCACGCTGGACCGCGACCTCAACCGCATCTCCCATCTGGAATCTGCCACACTCTATGTCTCCCGTCCAATGGTGGGCTTTGGCATTGCAATTGCCTTTATTGTGATTGCAGGCGTTGCGGCGGGCCTCTTGTCGGGCGGGGATTCCGACACGGCGATCATCATCGCGGCCGCCGGCATCGGTGCCTACATGGCGATCAACATCGGCGCCAACGATGTGGCCAACAACATGGGCCCGGCCGTGGGTGCAAATGCTCTTACGATGGGCGGCGCCATTGTCATTGCTGCCTTCTTTGAAAGCGCAGGTGCGCTTTTGGCTGGCGGCGACGTGGTCTCTACCATTTCCAAAGGCATCATTGATCCCACTGGCATGGCCAACACCACCATTTTCATTTGGGCCATGATGGCCGCGCTGATCTCGTCTGCCCTGTGGGTGAACCTCGCCACATGGGTTGGCGCGCCGGTTTCCACCACACACTCTGTTGTGGGTGGTGTTATGGGGGCAGGTATTGCCGCCGCAGGATTTGCCGCCGTGAACTGGCCCACCATGGCCAAGATCGCTGCGTCCTGGGTGATTTCGCCGGTGTTGGGCGGGGTGATTGCGGCCGCCTGTTTGGCTTTCATCAAAACCAAGATCATCTACCAAGACGACAAGATTGCCGCGGCCCGCCGCTGGGTGCCCGTTCTGATCGGCATCATGGCCGCCGCCTTTGCGTCTTATCTGGCTCTTAAAGGCCTCAAGCGTATCATCAAGATCGACCTGCAGACCGCGCTTCTGATTGGCGCGGCCACCGGTGGCCTGTTCTACGTGGTCTCTGCACCGCTTGTTCGCCGCCAATCCGAAGGACTTGAGAACCGCAACAAATCTCTCAAAGTGCTGTTTGGCATCCCACTGGTGTTCTCCGCCGCGCTGCTGTCCTTCGCCCATGGTGCCAACGACGTTGCCAACGCGGTTGGCCCGCTGGCCGCCATTGTACACGCTGCTGAGTTTGGGGAATTTTCCGCCAAGGTCTCTATTCCAAGCTGGGTCATGATCATTGGTGCTTTTGGTATTTCTTTCGGCCTGTTCTTGTTTGGCCCCAAACTGATCCGCATGGTGGGTGAAAAAATCACCAAGCTGAACCCAATGCGTGCCTATTGTGTGGCTCTGTCAGCAGCAATCACCGTGATTGTCGCCTCTTGGCTCGGCTTGCCTGTGAGTTCCACCCACATCGCCGTGGGCGGTATCTTTGGTGTCGGCTTTTATCGCGAATGGCACGCGGAACGCCGCCTGCGCAAAACCATCGTGCAACGCACTCCGGAGAAGCGCATTGCGCCAGAAGAGCGCCGCCGGCGCAAACTTGTGCGCCGCAGCCACTTCATGACCATCATCGCCGCGTGGATCATCACCGTGCCCGCCGCTGCAATGATGTCTGCCGTGATCTTCTACCTACTCAACGCGCTGACTAGCTAACGCACGCCTGTCTGCGGGCGATCACATCGCCCGCAGACGCGTTTGGACCTGCCTGGCGTCCCACATCGGGGAACCATCGCCCTGCGCTTCCACCTCCCGGATCAGCTCGGCAATCCCTTCATTGATCGGCGCGCTCATCTCGGCATTTCGCGCCAGCTGCACAATTTTTCCCTGCAACTCACCAACCTCGGTCTCACGGCCCTTGTTGAGGTCCTCCCACATAGAACTGCGGGCGGTTGGATCAATTGACAACATCGTCTTGGCAACTCGGCGAAACGCCCAGGTGGGCATCTTCAGTATCCACGGCACCAAAAACATCGGCACCTTGGCCACGGGGTTAATACAAGGAACGCGACCAACTTTCAAAACTGCCAATGCTTCAGCCATCTGCGCAGCCATCAACCGCCGCCACTGCCTGTCGCCAATTTGTTCACGCAATGGCAGCCCGGACAGCGCATTTAGAGCATTGTTGAGATTGATCAGCAGCTTGCCCCACTGCACCGCGTCCATGTCGTCTCGCTCACGGATAATCAGGTCCGCCACACTCAACTGCCGAGCCACCTGTCCGTTTCCACTCTCGATCGCAATGTCGCCGCTGGTGCCGCGATGAAACCGCCCACCGCCGCGCCAGACCACATTGAACGGCACCATACCAGCGCGCACATCCCAGCCGGGCAACATCTCCCGCAGCAGTGCCGCGTTCTCCACGCCATTCTGCAAGCTGATCACCACCGCAGTGTCCTGTGCATATGCTGCAATCAGCGCCGCCATGCCCTCGGTTGCGCCACTCTTAACGGTTACCAGCACAATGTCCGCGTCCGCCAAACAGGACGGGTCGGCACTCATCGCAAAGCAATCGGGTGACAAGGCCACATCCAAATCACCATAGTCGGTCAGCGTTAAGCCGTTCTGCGTGATCTCGTCGGCAGTTTTGGCCCGCAACAAAAACATCACGTCATGCCCAGCCTGTGCCAACACCCCACCAACAAAACACCCGATGCTGCCCGCCCCGGCCACCACAACCCGGGGAGATCTGTTAGTCCCTCGCGCCTCGCTCATCGCGCGCTCCTTCTATCCTCTCGCCAGACCAGCTTAGGCGCGGTCGCGGTCGCCAGACAACAAAAAGGGCGCCAGCCGCGCTGACGCCCTTAAGTCACCCAAA
This sequence comes from Shimia sagamensis, assembly GCF_900182745.1. GTDB lineage: Bacteria > Pseudomonadota > Alphaproteobacteria > Rhodobacterales > Rhodobacteraceae > Shimia > Shimia sagamensis. The sequence continues at coordinate 69,443 of NZ_FXTY01000005.1, forward strand.
AGAGCGAGGTTTAGGTCGCAAGGCACCACTTCATGATCGCCTTTTGCGCATGCAGCCGGTTCTCTGCCTCATCAAACACCGCCGAATTTGGCCCATCCATCACGGCGTTGGTCGCCTCTTCGTTGCGGTGTGCTGGCAGGCAATGCATGAACAGCGCGTCATCTTTGGCATGGCTCATCAACTCTTCGTTGACCTGGAACCCACGCAGTTGATTGTGCCGGCGCTCCCGCGCGGACGGCGCATCATGCATGCTCACCCAGGTGTCCGTCACAACCAAATCCGCGCCCTGCACAGCTTTCACCGGATCCCGCTCAATCTCGACTTTCACGCCTTTGGCGCGGGCTTCATCGATAAACACCTGTTCCGGGTCCAACGTCTGTGGGCCTGTGAAGGTCAAATCAAAGCCAAACTGCCCTGCCGCGTGGGCAAAGCTGGCAAACACGTTGTTACCATCACCGGACCACACAACTTTCTTGCCGGCAATTGGCCCCATCTTTTCTTCAAACGTCAAAATATCTGCCATGATCTGGCATGGATGTGTGCGGTTGGTCAGCCCGTTGATCACCGGCACAGTGGCGTTTTCCGCCATCTCCAGCAGTGTGGCTTCTTCAAAGGTCCGGATCATGATCAGGTCGACATAGCGGCTCAGCACCTTGGCGGTGTCTGCCACTGTCTCGCCATGACCGAGCTGCATCTCAGAGCCAGACAGCACCATGGTCTGCCCGCCCATCTGACGCACACCCACGTCAAAGCTGACACGGGTCCGCGTCGAGGGTTTTTCAAAGATCAGCGCAACCATGTGATCTTTTAGCGGCAGATCATCGTCCAGAGCCCCTTTGGGGCGGCCGTTACGCGCATCTTTGATAGATTTTGCGCTGTCGATCATGCCACGTAGATCATCCACAGAAGTCGTATTGATATCCAGAAAATGCTTCATGTTTTTCGTCCTTAACCTTCTGCGCCCACTTGCGCCGCTGCCTTCTCAAGCCGCACAACGGCCTCGGCAATATCTTCATCCGTAATGTTCAGGGGCGGCAGCAACCGCACCACATTGTCTGCCGCAGGAACGGTCACAACCTCGTTGTCATACCCCGCCGCGACCACGTCGCCACAAGCCGCTTTGGAACACTTCAGCCCCAACATCAGCCCGGCACCGCGCACCTCTTCGAATACCTCAGGGTGCTCCGCCACCAGCCCTTCCAGCTTTTGACGCAACAAACCGGCCTTGCGGTTCACCTCCGCCAAAAAGGCATCCTCCGCGACCACATCCATGACCGCACCACCCACGGCGCAGGCCAGAGGGTTGCCGCCATAGGTCGAGCCATGTGTGCCTGCAACCATGCCACTGGCCGCGTCTTCGGTGGCCAATACCGCGCCTAGGGGAAAGCCGCCGCCAATGCCTTTGGCAACCATCATGATGTCCGGCGTCACACCGGCCCATTCATGCGCAAACAACTTTCCTGTCCGGCCCACGCCACATTGCACCTCATCCATGATCAGCAGGATACCCGCCTCATCACAGATCGCGCGCAGCGCTTTCAAATCCGCGTCCGCCATAGGGCGAATGCCCCCTTCACCCTGCACCGGCTCCACAATAATCGCTGCGGTCTGATCGCTGATCAGCGCCTGGGCTGCATCCAGATCGCCCCAGGCCACCTGATGGAAGCCAGGCAGCAACGGTCCAAAGCCCGCCACCAGCTTCTCAGCCCCAGCCGCCGCAATCCCGGCAGAACTTCGACCGTGGAACGCACCCTCAAATGCAATGATCTCCACCCGCTCCGGCTGATCTTTGTCATGCCAGTACTTGCGCGCCATTTTCACCGCCAGCTCACAGCACTCGGTGCCGGAATTGGTGAAAAACACGGTGTCAGCAAACGTGCTGGCCACCAACTTGTCCGCCAGCGCCTGCTGTTGCGTGATGTTGTAGAGATTGGACACATGCCAAAGCTTGCCCGCCTGCGCGGTCAACGCCTCCACCAAAATCGGATTGGCGTGGCCCAAAACGTTGACAGCAATGCCCGCCCCCAGATCGAGAAAACGTCGGCCGTCCGCTTCAATCATCCAGCTTCCTTCGCCCTTCTCAAACGTGAGGGCGGCGCGGTTGTATGTCGGCAAAACGGACGGGATCATATCGATCTTCCTTTTCAGATCATGAGCTTTAGTGACTGCATCACTTGCGGCATTTACGTCAATGTTTTTGAGAGGTTGTGCGCCACTTTGCAGCGCAATGGATCAAGTACCGGTCACGCGGTGATGCGTCGGCGTCGTACAAAAGGGATATCTGTGCGTTTGATCATGCGCCTTGCCTAGATGGATCAGCGACAAATGGGAACCCCCAACTGTCGATTCGCGCAAAATTTGTGACATCTGTACAAATCGGCACACTGAGGCGCATCAGTCAGGCCCGAGCAAAACCCCACTTGCCAGCCTCAAATCACCGGCTCATAACCGCCTCATGAGCGAACAATCCCTGCCCCGCGCCAATCCAGCCCTTGCCGCCGCACTGACCTTAGCAGCCTCCGCCTTTGCGGCAGGCACCACACTGCTGGCCAAGGCTTTGGGCACCGGTGCCTTGGGGCCAGAGCTGCACCCTCTACAGATCAGCCATGGACGTTTTCTGTTTGCATTCCTCGGATTTGCCACCGCTGCTATGATCATCCGCCCAACCATCACACGCCCCAACTGGGGGTTGCACATTGGCCGATCAACCTTGGGCTGGGGCGGCGTCACACTGATGTTTGCCGCTGCGACCTTCATTCCGCTCTCTGATGCCACTGCGATCAGCTTCCTCAACCCGGTGGTTGGTATGCTGCTTGCGATCCCCTTCCTAGGTGAAAAAATCGGCCCATGGCGCTGGGGGTCTGCCGCCCTCGCTTTCACCGGCGCCATGGTACTCACTCGCCCCGGCGCTGGCGCCTTGGAGTTCGGCGCTTTTCTGGCTTTGGGCGCGGCCTGCGCCATGGGCGGCGAACTGATCTTCATCAAGAAGCTCACCGGCCGCGAACGCCCTTTCCAAATCCTGCTGATCAACAACGCAATCGGACTGGCAATCGCCACGGTCGCAGCCGCCTTTGTCTGGCAAATGCCGACCTTACAACAATGGGCCGCACTCGCAGGCATTGGCCTGCTGATGGCCTCCGCGCAAACTTGCTTCATCAACGCCATGCGCCTGGCAGACGCCAGCTTTGTCAGCCCGTTTTTCTACACATCTCTGTCCTTCGCCGCGCTCTACGACGCCTTGGTGTTCTCAGTCCTACCCGACGCAATCAGCTGGCTTGGCGCAGGCATCATCCTCTGCGCCGCAGCGGTACTGGTCTGGCGCGAAGCCCGCATTCGTTAAGCCCCAAACGCAAAAGGCCCCGCCAAAGCGGAGCCTTTTCAAATCCTGTGCTGTCAGCCGATCTTACTCTGCTGCAATCAATTCACCCGCCAGCGCCTTGTGGATCAACGCAACAGTCTCATCCACACCATAAAGCGCAATGAAGCCGCCAAAACGAGGCCCTTGAGATGCGCCCAGCAGCACCTCATAAATTGCTTTGAACCAATCGCGCAGCGGCTCAAACCCGTGGGTCTTGCCAACAGCAAACACAATCGACTGCAGGAACTCTTCATCCGCAAAATCTGGTTCTGGCAGCGGATCATTATTACCAACAAGTTCATTCTTCGCCGCAATCACCGCCAGCGCGGTTTCCGCAGAGCCCAATGCCCCAGCCAAATCTTCCAACGCAGCACGTTCCTGATCGGTGGGCGCGCGATACTCTTTTGCGGGTTTCACAAAATCTTTGAAATAGCTCACCGCATGACCAGCCGCCGCATCCATCCCCGGATGGGTTTCTGCGGTCGCATCTGGCGCATACTTGTTGATGAAGCCCCACATGGTAGCTTTGTCTTCCGCAGACGACGCCGACGCCAGGTTAAGCAACATCGAGAACGGCACCACCATATCGGACTGCGGCACGTCCCCGCCGTGGATGTGCCACACCGGGTTGTTGAGCTGCGCCTTGATGTCCTGCGTGTGATAGGCCCGCAGTTGCTGGTGATACTCATCAACAGCCTTTGGGATCACATCAAAGTGCATCCGCTTTGCGGTCTTTGGCTTTTGGTACATGAAGTACGCGAGGCTCTCAGTGGAGGCATAAGTCAGCCATTGGTCGATTGACACGCCGTTGCCGGAAGACTTCGAGATCTTCTGACCACTCTCATCCAGGAACAGCTCATAGGAGAAGTGGTTTGGCTGACGGCCGCCCAACGCACGACAGATCGCATCATAGATCTTCTCGTTGGTCGCGTGTTCTTTGCCATACATCTCAAAGTCCACACCCAATGCCGCCCAGCGTGCGCCAAAGTCTGGCTTCCACTGCAACTTCACATTGCCGCCAGTCACCGGCACGGTCCACTCTTTACCGTCTTCATCGTCAAAGGTGACAGTGTAGGTCTCCGCACAAACCTTTTTCATCGGTACGTACAGCACGCGCCCGGTTTCCGGGTGCAGTGGCAGGAAAATCGAATAGGTCGCCGCCCGCTCTTCGCGCAACGACTTCAGCATGATCGCCATGACCTCGTCATACCGCTCCACCGCCCGTTTCAGGATCTCGTCAAACTGACCAGTCTCGTAAAACTCCTTGGCTGAGTAGAACTCATACTCAAAGTCAAACGTGTCCAAGAACCGGCGCAGCATGGCGTTGTTGTGATCGCCAAAGCTCTCATGCGTGCCAAACGGATCCGGCACCGACGTCAGCGGTATCTGCAAATACGGCTCCAGCTGTTCCGGGTTTGGTACATTGGAGGGCACCTTGCGCATGCCATCCAGGTCATCTGAGAAACAGATCAACTTGGTTGGAATGTCGCTGATCGCCTCAAATGCGGTCTTGATCATTGTGGTACGGGCCACTTCGCCAAAGGTGCCGATATGTGGCAGGCCGGAAGGACCGTAGCCTGTCTCAAACAGCACATATCCCTTCTCCGGCGCAGCCTTTGCGTAGCGTTTGAGAAGCTTACGCGCTTCTTCAAAGGGCCAGGCTTTGGATACGAGGGCTGCGTCGCGCAGGTCAGACATTGTCCATCTCCGATGTCGGGATTGGTTTCAGCAAAATCATGCCCAGCGCCTCATTGCACAAGACAATCCGACGCTTCCTATTGCTCCTTGCGGGGTCAGTCAATATTCTGCACCGCAACAAGGTTATTTCAAAGGAATTCCCAGTGCCGGATAAGACCCCAACCACCCTCACACCACAAGACTGCCTTGTCGCTGTGATGATCGCCGTATCGGCTTCTGACGAAAACATCCGCACCGCAGAGCTGGTCAAGATTCAGGTTGCCGTGAACAACCTGCCGGTTTTTGCCGAATATGACATCGACCGTATGCAGCACGTCAGCCAGCTGGTCTTTGAACTGTTTGAACAGGAAGACGGCCTGGCAGCCTTGTTTGGCCTTGTGCGCCACGACCTGCCACAACACCTGTTTGAAACCGCCTATGCGTTGGCCTGCGATGTGGCAGCGGCGGATGGCACTTTGGCGGAATCCGAGCTGCGAATCTTGGAAGAAATCCGCTACGAGTTGGAAATTGACCGCCTGCACGCCGCTGGCATCGAACGCGGCGCCCGCGCTCGCCACATGGTCTGATATACAATTGCGGTTATCAGGCTTTCTCTGATAGCCGCGCCTCTTTATCGATTATCGACAGAAGCTCGTGTTTTCGGAAGGGCTTACTTAAAAAGTCATCCATCCCCGCCTCCAAGCTTGCATCAATGTCACTCGGCTGCGTATTGGCGGTCAGCGCGATGATCTTACACGCGGGCCGATCAGCACCTTTTTCAAAAGCACGAATTTCTCGGGTGGCCTCCAAACCGCCCATAACCGGCATCAAGAGATCCATCAACACCACATCCCAAGCCTCAGCCTCATAGGTCCGCACGGCCTGCTGCCCATCTTCGACAAACGCCAAATCCGCACCAGTTGGTGCCAGCATCTTTTTCACCACCAGCTGATTGGTCCTATTGTCTTCCGCCACCAGCACTTTGACGCCCTGCAACGATGGTGGCACATCGGCGACTGGTTTGGGTGAGACAACCAGTTCAAAGTCCAGTTGTGGTGGACGGTCTTCTTTGATTGGCGACGGCGCACAACACGGCGGGGCCTGGACATCTTGAGATTCCGCAATCGGGAGACCCAGACACACCTTGAAGGTGGCCCCTTCCCCCCGTGCACTGTACACCGAGACCTTCCCCCCCATACGTTCAACCACAGCGCGCGTAATCGCCAGTCCCAGTCCCGTACCTTCCTCCCGCTGCATTGCAGGCCGATCCACCTGTTCAAAGGCAGAGAACACCATCTCGTGATCTTCTGGCGCAATACCAGCACCGGTATCGGACACAGCTATCCGTAAGGGACGCGGCTCTCCCTGCACATAGGTCACACCAACACAGACATGCCCCTCAGAGGTGAATTTGATGGCATTGCCAATCAGGTTGAGCACCACCTGCCGTACCCGTGTTCCGTCCCCAACAAAGGCATCCGGCACATCCGACGGATAATCTTCCAGCAGCACCAAGCCTTTTGCATCTGCCCGTGCGCTCAACAACATGACGGTTTCCGAAATGAGTGTGCGCAGCGAGAACGGCTCAATATGCAGCGAAATTGTCTCCGACTGGATTTTGGAAAAATCCAGCACGTCGTTTACAATCTCCAACAGCGCGTTGGCCGAATGGTAAATCGTTTCAGAATACAGCCGCTGTTGCTCGTCCAACGCGGTTTCCCGCAACAACTCGCACATCCCCATAATGCCATTCATTGGCGTGCGGATCTCATGGCTCACATTGGCCAAAAATCGCTCTTTGGCTTGCACCGCTTGTTCGGCACGTTCTTTGGCTATTTTGGTCAATTCCAGCGCATCATCACGCTCTTTGTTGGCGGACACATCCATGGATGAGCCAACCAAATGCGTCAGCTTCCCATCTTTGTTGAACAACGGAGTGAGCGTGGTGCGCATTAGCGCAACCCTACTGCCCTTAGGGATTGGCACCTCATAGGTGACCTCTTCCGCCTGAGCCACAACGTTCAAATGGTGCGCCAGCCCGCGCTGTCCAACCACGCCGCCAAACACCTCCAGCGCTGTTTTGCCAACCACCTGATCCAAGGTGACCTCCGCATACTCCAGCGCAGGGCCGTTCGCAGTCACATATCGCGGCATACCGTCGTCACAGACTTCCAGCACGAACACAGAAAAAGCGACCGAATTCAAAAGTGCAAACGGGTCAATTTGCCGACTTTGATCCACGATCTTCCCCTTAGTTCATCGCCGTCCCCGAATTGCCTGTGAAACAATAGCGTGGACATTAGGCGAGCTGCCTTTTTGTTCGCCGTAAATTCACAAGGTTTGGTTAATTAATTCTAAAATTTGAATAGGAACAAGCGTCACAAGGCCGCTTGGATATACGACTTTTGTCGTAGGGTTCGGCCCGCATTTGTACTTTGGACCAAACGGCACGACGACCGAACAACCCTACCCAGAAATCTTTGAAATCAGTTCCCCCCTGCGGAAGGGTTTACTCAGAAACTCATCCATGCCCGCCTCCAGACAGGCTTCCGCATCACTGGGCTGCGCATTGGCCGTCAGGGCAATAATTTTGCAGGCCGGGCGCGCGACATCTCTCTCAAACGCTCGAATTTCCCGCGTGGCGTCCAGCCCTCCCATGACCGGCATCGACAGATCCATCAGGATCAGATCACAGCCATCAGTTTTGTAAGCGTCCACCGCTTGCTGCCCGTCCGGGACAAACTGCAATTCCGCCTCTGTCGGAGCTAGCATTTTGCTCACCACCAGCTGATTGGTGCGGTTGTCTTCCGCCACTAGAATTCTCACCCCTTTGAGCGACGGCATCTCTATCGCGGATGCCCCACCCTTAGGCCGTGCAGCGGCATCAATGCTCGGACTCTGTCTGACCTCAGGCGCCACCGAGACACGGCTTTCAACGAAGTCGGTGGCCGCAGCCACCTGCAAATCCAATTGCACAGTGAATGCCGCCCCTTCGCCTAGGGCACTTTCAACCACTATTTTTCCGCCCATGCGTTCAACAAGCGCCTGCGTAATCGCCAATCCCAAACCAGTGCCATCTTCCCGGTGCGCACCGGGCTCATCAGCCTGCTCAAAAGCCGAGAAAATTGCGTCCTGCGCATTCTGTGCAATCCCCGGCCCGGTGTCCAACACCGTGACCCGCAGCGGATAAGGCGGATCCTCCCCGTCAAACGCAACTGTCACATCAATCCGTCCCGCATCGGTGAATTTGATCGCGTTGCCAATTAGGTTCAACAGCACTTGTCGCATCCGGCTGGCATCACCTACAAACCCATGAGGCACCATCGGCGGGTAGTCCGTGTGCAGCACCAAGCCCTTGGTCTCCGCCCGCGTGCTCAACAGGGTGGTCACTTCCAGGATCACCTGCAACAGCGAGAACGGCTCCTCAACCAGAGACAATTTTTCCGCCTGAATTTTGGAGAAATCCAGCACGTCATTCACAATATCCAGCAGCGCATTGGCCGAGGTGTGAATCGTGTTTGAATACAACTGCTGCTGTGATGTCAGTTCGGTTTCCTGCATCAACTCAGACATGCCCAGAATGCCGTTCATCGGCGTGCGAATTTCATGGCTCATATTGGCCAAAAACCGCTCCTTGGCTGAGCTGGCCTCTTCGGCCTTTACCTTTGCGATTTTGGTCAGCTCGAGCGCCTCATCACGCTCTCGCTCTGGCGTGACATCAAGGCTAAAACCGATCAAATGGGTCATCACACCGTTGTCGTCAAAAATTGGCGTCAGCGTGGTGCGCAGATCAATCACATTTTTCGGAAACGGAATGACCGACAGATAGGTCGTCGTCTTTGCGGCCTCGATCACCGCAAGGTGTTTTGCCAGCGCCCGGTCCCCCATCGCACCACCATAAATCTCGAATGCGGTCTTCCCAACAATATCTTCTTGGCGGCGCTGCACCAGATCACAGCCAGCCTTGTTCATGGTGACATAGCGCGGGAGCCCATCTTCGCAAATTTTCAACACAAAGATAGCGGATGGGACGGCATCCAAAAGCGTATGGTAGCCTGGGAAATCCAATTCTGTCGCGCTTGGTGCTTGCCGCGTCATCGCCACCCCTTCTGGTGAAGGTTATTCTCAGATGTGTCTTATCTAATAAAGTGTTACCAAACTGTTGCGAAATGGAGGAAACCAACAATACCCACCGCATCTACCTATCCATACTGTCAGCCTAAGCCACAGGAATTTGCTGCCCAATAAGGGTTGTCGTCTTTTGTTTGCAACCACAAGCGCCAGCCCTGTCCCCACGTGATGTGCCTGACAACTAAGTCAAAGCTTCCTCGCAAGCCTCGCTAACCAGAACAATATTCGCTGGCCCAGTTCACCACTCGATGATGGAGATCAATTCGCCTTTCCGAAACGGCTTGCTCAAGAAATCATCCATCCCCGCCTCCATACAGGCTTCCGCGTCACTGGGCTGGGCATTGGCAGTCACCGCAATGATCTTACAGGCCCGGCGTTTCACATCTTTTTCATAAGCACGAATTTGTCGCGTGGCCTCAAGCCCGCCCAAAACAGGCATAGACAGGTCCATCAGGATGAGGTCACATTGCCCGGCCTTGTACGCATCCACGGCCTGCTGCCCATCTGGTACAAAATGCAATTCCGCCCCGGTTGGTGCCAACATCTTCCGGATCACCAACTGGTTCACCCGATTGTCCTCAGCCACGAGGATTTTCATGCCCCTGAGCTGCTCCCCCGGCTGTGGTTCCGGCTCAGACGGGCGAGGTTGCGCATCCATTGGCGGATAAGACGCGATCAGCAAGGGCTCAACTTCCTGAACTTCGGCCATTTCCTCAGTGACCGGCAACGCCAACGACACGGTGAATGTGGTGCCAACACCCACCTCGCTCTCCACATCAATCTTGCCATGCATGCGTTCAATCAATGCCTGCGATATGGTCAACCCCAAGCCTGTCCCGTCTTCCCTACGCGTAGCCAAGTTGTCGATCCGTTCAAACGCAGAAAAGATTAGGTCTTTTTCAGCATCCGCAATTCCAGGACCGGTGTCACTAATGGCCAGCTTTAGTGGCCACCGTTTGGCATCAGCATCATAAGTTACCGACACGTCAATCTGCCCAACTTTAGTAAATTTGATGGCATTCCCAAGCAAATTCAGAAGGACTTGCCGAATTCGACTGGCATCTCCCAAAAAGTTAGGTGGCACAGACTTTCCGTAACTAACGTGAATTTTGAGCCCCTTGGCCTCCGCCCGTATACCCAACAGCGTGGCGATTTCCGTAACCAAACTCCGCAACGAAAACGGCGAGTCATGAATCGACAGTTTTCCAGCCTGGATTTTTGAAAAATCCAACACATCGTTGATGATGTCCAAAAGCGCGTTGGCCGAGCTGGAGATTGTATCAGAATACAGCTTTTGCCGATTGTTCAACGTGGTTTCCCGCAACAGATCACACATGCCAATTATGCCGTTCATCGGTGTGCGGATCTCGTGGCTCATATTGGCCAAAAACTGCTCTTTGGCTTTATTTGCCTGTTCCGCCTTTTCCTTGGCAACCTTTGTCAAGGAAAGGGCTGCGTCGCGCTGACGCTCGGAGGTGACATCAGCCGAGCACCCCAACATATGGGAAAGCGTGCCATCCTTATTAAAAATCGGCGTAAGAGTGGTGCGTATATCAAGCATGTAGGTCGCAAATGGGAAGGCAATTTCATACGTCGCCGCCTCACCGCTTTCCATCACAGCAATGTGTTTTGCTAATGCCCAATCTCCGGATTTCCCTTGAAAAATCTCGGCTGCTGTTTTGCCTTCGATAAACGCCTGATCCACTTGGGCGGTTGTGCGCGCGACTTTGTTCATCATCACATATCGCGGCAGCCCATCCTCGCCCACTTCAAGCACAAAGATGCCCATCTGGACTTCTTCTAAGAAAGCAAATTCATCCAGTCTATCGCGTTTCCGCACGTGTTATCCCGCAACCTGACGGCCCAATCTCGATGGGCATTAAAATTCTAGTTCAAATTATTCTGAACTGGTTACTGAAACCTTGCCGTCCGCTTATCCTTGGAGAGACATCACCAATTTCACACTCCTTGGCACGCCATGCGCCGCCGCGAACCCATTGAAAAAACTATCAACGACGCCACAAAGCTCCGTCAAGAAATTTGAAAACCCAAACCAGCTTTTACGCAAAGATTGCACGCATTACGCGCACTCGCGCGCCTTCAAGCGCCGTATACCGTGCCCCAGCGTTCAATTAGCTTCTGCTGTAGCTTCTTGGCCCGTCCATTGTAGGTGCGCGCGCCCTGTGGCCGCTCTCTATCCGGCCCAATCAAACGGTCTCGTGCATTCACATCTGCGCCAAATATCGCAAAAGCCAGCTCGCGACCGTCCGGCGTGGTGACATATCCCGCCAGAGCACTCACAAAATGCAGCGTGCCGGTTTTGGCATTGACCTTAAGCGGATGGGCCTTGTTCACTTTGCCGTTGGAGCCACGCAGCGCAATGGTTTTCAGGATCGGGCGCAACACTTGGTGCTGCCCTGCCTGCGCCAACATCACCGCCATCTCATCCGCCCGCAACCGCGAAGCCTCCCCCAAGCCAGAATGATCAACCAACGCCGCATTGCGCATGCCCAACGCTTGTGCCGCCCAAGCATTCATTGCCGCTGCGGAGGCTTTCACCGACCCGGGCTGCGCACCGCGCGCTTGACTGGCCGCCAAGCCCACCATTTCGGCGGTAATGTTTGTAGAGTATTTCAGCATGGCTTTGACAATGGTCTTCAACGCCGGGCTTTGCTTGCGCGCCAGCACCGCCCCGCGTGGTGCATTGTTGGTTTTCTTTGGCGTCTTAAGCGTGATCCCATGCGCCCGGGCCAGTGTGCGAAACACCTCACCGGCATAAACCTCCGGCTCGCGCATCGGCAACCATCGTGCGCCACCTTTACCCAGAGCGCCACTGGCGACAGTCCAATGATCACGTCCGCCTTGCGATTTGTAAGTGTACACTGGCACGCTGCGCTTCACGATTTTCATACGTGCCACATCAACCTCCGGACGGTATTTGTCGCTGCGCCCGTCCATGGCCACAGAATACCCGTTGGCACCGCGCTTCCACTCAAAGTGCACCCGATTGTAATTCAGCGCGATGCCGGACACAGCTGGGTTATATCCAGCGTGATCCGGCTGTTTCTTGTCGATCCGTTTTGTCGAGGGCAAGGCGCCGCCCCAAACCAGAAACTGTCCGGTGACTTCGCGCACACCGGCCGCTTTCAAAGTGCGGGCCAAATCCGCCAGGCCATTGGTGTCCAGTGTCGGATCTCCACCGCCTCGCAAAACCAAGTCCCCACGCAACACGCCGTTGGAAATATTGCCCACAGCCACCAGACTGGTCTGAAACCGGTGGTTTGCCCCAAGATAGGTTAAGGCGTAAAGCGCCGTGAGAACTTTGGTCACGCTGGCAGGCGGCAAACCATTCGTGGCCTGATGCCCTTCCAGCACCGCGCCATCTCCCATGCGCGCCACAGCAAAGCTGAGCTTACCACTCAATCCACTTTCCCGGATCAAAGCATCTGCCGCAGGTGCGGACACAGGCAGCGCTTTTACTCCGCCAGGCCGTAAAACCGGCCGCAACGAGCGCGTCGGCGCGTCTGCCAAAACAGATGTGCCAAGCGACGCGGCACTCAAACTCAAAAACGCACGGCGGGAAAATTCCTTCGTCATGGGTAAAACATTATCCTTTTGCCCCCTGCGGTTTCAACCCGCCAAGCATCAATTCTCTGTTTGCAATCGCGCACCAATGCGCGGACTTTTTGTCCCGGTACAAACATGTTACGCCGCAATCATGTGGAAAGTCTTCGTCCTGATGTTTGTTGCCATGTCGATGATCCCCGCCGGGGACACCGCAGGCAAACTCATGACCCAAGACCACGGCACCAGTCCGCTCTTTGTGGCGTGGTCCCGTTTTTTGCTTGGCAGCCTTATCGCCCTGCCCCTTGTTCGCCTTGAAACACTGCGCCTCCTCGCCAATTGGCGTATTTGGCTACGCGCTGCCCTGCTCACCGGAGGCATCACCTGCATCCAAACAGCCCTGCAATCCGCACCACTCGCCGACGTCTTCGCCGCCTTCTTCATTGGCCCGCTGTTTTCTTACCTGCTGTCTGTCGTTCTGCTTGGAGAGCGTGTTACCCGCACCCGCAGCGCCCTTATGGGCCTGGGTTTTGTTGGTGTGATGCTGGTTGTCCGCCCAAGCTTTGACATGTCACCCGGTCTGCTCTGGGCGCTTGCCGCAGGCCTGTTCTACGGAGCCTTTCTCACAGCCTCGCGTTGGCTCGCCCCCTTTGCGCGTCCCACCAGCCTGCTGTTCACGCAGCTGTTTCTGGCAGCTGTGCTGATGACACCCTTCTGTCTGCACCAAATCCCGCCAATGACCCCCACTCTTGCAGGGCTGACCGCCATCAGCGCGATCTTTTCAATGGGCGGAAATTTCTTGCTACTGTTTGCCTACGCCCGCGCCGAAGCGGCCGTGCTTGCGCCGTTTGTCTACCTACAACTTGCCAGTGCAGTTGCCCTTGGATGGCTGGTTTTTGAGGACCTGCCAGACGCCTATACTTGGCTTGGCCTCACACTGATCATCGGAGCCGGCCTGGCCTCAGCCCTGCTGTCAAAAATCAGAACCGGCGTTCCACGCCAATCTGAAACCCCAACACCCGCGAATTAAACGCCTCGACGTCGCTCTTCATGCGCTCCGCGTCGATTTGAAAGTACGGCGTGTACCCGCCTGGGAGGAACGTGTTTGTCTTCTCCACCCGCAGGCTGCCGCCGATACCGGTCTCATCCGCATTGTTCACCCAGCTTGCATGCTGTTCCAGCACATCGCGATGGCGCACATACAGCCGTGGCGACAAAGTCCACCCACTGCCCACGTCAACTGAGGAGTATACGCTCCACTTAAGGCTCTGATATCCTTGACGCCCCACCCACATTTGATCCGCAGTCCGGCGCTCATAGTAGAGTTCGCTGCCCACGACGGACCGTCCCCCAACAGACCGGCGAAAACCGGCCAAGGCCGACAGAAAATGACCGTCAAAGGCTGAATTGGCCCGATTGTCCACGGTCGCATAGGACAAACCGCCATAAGCCGATCCGCCCATCAGACTGCGACGCTCAAACGCGGCTTCCAAACCAAAGCGGTCCTCATAAGGCTCACCAGCAGCCCACTGGGTTGTGGCAAACGGCCCAATGGACGCCGTGGTCTTCTCAGACAGTAACCGCAGGCCAAACTTTGCACGCAATTGCACCGTGTCATACCGCCGCCCTTCGGCTTCCAGTAAATCAAACCCAAGGCTGGCAAATCCAAGCGTATTGGTGGTGCCGTTGGCATTGCCGCCAAGCTCCCGACGAAAGTTCATTGCGCCAGTTGCCTGCAACGCCGGCACCCGCTCTTCTTCGCCCCGTGTGATGGAAAACGGCAGGACGCCAAAAGCGGTATCCGCATGCACAATATCGCTGTCGTAGGTCCGAGTGCCCCCAGCCGTTGTAAACCCAAGCGACAAGTCCCAGTCAAACCCACGGCGCGCATCAATTTGCCGGATGAAAGACAAAACTGTCTTGCGCACCGGCTCAGGTAAATCTCCGGACAACACGCGGAAAAATTCTTCACGCGACCGCGCCCACTGCTTGGCCATAAAGTAAGCCCGCGCAAGCTCCAGCCGTACACGAATGAGTTTGGGATCTTGCGCCAGAATGTTTTGAAGCACCGGAATGGCAATCTCAGGCCGACCGGCATCCAAAGCTGCCATGGCATAATCAAATGCCTGTTCCACTTCCAATACAGACTGTGGCGGGGTGTTGGCCTCGGCCTGATCCGACGTTACCGCAGTCACTCCCACCAGAAGCGTTAGTGACAGAAGACAGACGTGGAATTTTTGAAACAGTGCTTTGGCCATTCTGGTTACCCTAATTTTTCACTCTTTAAAGAGCCGCTCCCCGCTTTTGCGGAGAGCACGATTTTTTGCCTGAAAGGCAAGACGTGTTAATCCGCGCCGAACGCACCGGTATAGTTGCCTATGGCACCGTTCATCTCAAAAGTGCCGCCCACTTCTTCTGCGTTATCGCCATAAAACACCCCATCCATCGTGCCTGTGCTGGTTGCACTGAAGGCAACAACACCGTTGATATTCGCGCTAAACCCGTTGCCATCAACTGTGCCCGTGCCGGCAAAGTCCAAATGTGCACCACGCCACGCGTTTCCGCCGGACAGGTTGTTCACGTAAGTGTTTGTGCTGGCCACGCTCACGTTGGAAAAGTCAGACGTGCTCACCCCCACTTGGGATTCCGCAACAAGTGCGCGACCGTCGGTGGTCACAACCATGCCTACGGACCGGCCGGAATAAGTCGCAGAGCCACTGCTTGGTACATCCGCTGCGGCGGTGCGGCTACCAAAGCTACCAACATTGACGCTGCCGTTATTTGTACCGACACCCGTTGCCCACATTCCGAAAGTCTGGTGATCAAAATCAAGCGCGTCTGCGTTGCCCATCCATCCGCGTCTCTGTCCATCGGACGACCGGCTAGTGATCACCAGAGAGTCCATCCCATCATCAATGCGGTCACCGCCATTGGCGCTAAATCTTGCGGTCCAGCTGCCGTTATTCATCGCAAGATTTTCAAGCTCGCCAACATTTGTCCCAATTTCAAGAGACCCATTACGCGCGGCTTCCAGACGCTCACTTGTAACGACGCCGTCACCATCGGTCGACATCGCGCCGGAGCGAACACGGCCATTCAATGTCGTATCCCCATGCGCCAGATACAGGCGGTCGCCCGCCATGTCGTTCAACCGATCGCCAACTTCATTTTCGACATAAGATTCAATTGTACTTTTGCAGCCTGCAATTGACACCAAAGCGCCCACTGCCATCATGGCTTTGATAGATGTGTTCAGCATTTTCTTGTACCCGCTTGACTATAAGTTCGTTGGTCAGAGAAGAGAGCTGATCTCGACTTGGGTCCCACCGGCTCACTCTTGAGCATCAACCAAAACTGTTTTCCTTAATGCGGCGTTTCGGTTTCCCTTACAGGACGTTAAGCACGTAAAACCCCATAAAAATTTAGCATTATCCAACAAAAATTCAGGCAAAATACGCGGCATAGATCGCCACCAAAAGCGCGACGGTGTGGCGGTAAGAGACCGGTAATGTCTCCGCCAAATAGCCGATAAATAGATGCTTCTTGCCATTGGTTGTCAGGCGATCTGGATTACTAAAAAACGCGCAAAAGGCAGACACGTTTAGCCTTTACTAACCAATGCCAGCTTGTCTCGATTTTTAAGAAAACTCGATTTCTTCAAATTGTGGGGAAACGATCCAATCCGAACACAATTCTTTCCACTCATGGACAGCAATTTCGCGCGACACCCTGACGGAATCACCTTTGGTTTTAGTATCAACACCTCAATGTCCGCGTCCCACAGGCTGTCTCAAGGGTTGCCTTATTCGGCCGGAGGCTGAAAATGACGTCCCCATTTGTTCGCAAAAGCATCGGCCAAGTCGATCCCCTGCCACTCCGCAAAAACAAGCAGGAAACCGAACAAGTCTGCAGACTCATCCTCAAGGTTCTGCCGCGCGGCGTCATCAGACACGGCACCGCGCTGTGCCCCCTTTGTGGCAAGGTAGGCCGCTTGCAACTCCCCCAACTCCTCAGTCAGTTTGGCAAGATACCATGTGGCATCCCGATCAATGCCAAACCGCTCCGCATAGAGGTCACACACCGTTGCCGCTTGCTGGACCAGGGTCTCAAGATCTTGGGACGCTCCGCGACGTACTTGTCTCTGGGCACACGTGTTAACCTTTTCATCTTCCAAAACCACACCTCCACAAAACAGTTGTCATACCGACGCAATACCGATGCCCTATTTGCCGTTGCGTGATGGGGTAAACAGATCGTTGGACTCTGTGCGCCGCGGCGCTGACAGCCCCAAATGTTGCCAGGCCTTTTGCGCCAGCATCCGCCCGCGCGGCGTCCGTTGGATCAACCCTTGCTGCAACAAAAACGGTTCGATGACCTCTTCAATCGCATCGCGGCTTTCGCTCAAGGCCGCGCTGATTGTGTCGATCCCAACCGGCCCGCCAGCGTAGTTTTCCGCAATAAACAACAGATACCGTCGGTCCGCTCCATCCAACCCGATATTGTCCACCCCAAGCCGCGTAAGTGCGCCATCTGCAAGGGATTTTGTGATAATCCCATCACCTTCAACTAGGGCAAAATCCACAACGCGCCGCAGCAAACGGCCGGCAATACGGGGTGTGCCCCGCGAGCGTCGCGCAATCTCGCGTGCTCCGCCATCCTGGGTGGGCACGCCAAGTTTGTTGGCGTTGCGCGTGACAATCTCATTGAGCTCATCCTCGGTGTAAAACTGCAATCGTGTTGGAATGCCAAATCGGTCTCTGAGCGGCGTTGTGAGGAGCCCCAACCGCGTCGTCGCCCCAACCAATGTAAACGGCTGCAATTCAATCCGAACCGTCCGCGCCGCCGGCCCCTCCCCAATCACAAGATCAAGTTCATAATCCTCCATCGCGGGATAGAGAATCTCTTCAACGACCGGGTTAAGGCGATGAATTTCATCAATAAAAAGCACATCACGCGCTTCGAGGTTGGTCAGGATCGCCGCCAGATCACCAGCTTTGGCCAACACAGGACCAGAGGTCATCCGAAAGTTCACCCCCAACTCCCGCGCCATGATTTGCGCCAAAGTAGTCTTGCCCAAACCGGGCGGCCCATGGAACAACGTGTGATCCATCGCCTCTCCACGACGGCGCGCGCTTTCAATAAAAATCCTCAGATTGGCCCTTGCTTCAGCTTGGCCAATAAACGCATCAAGCTCTTGCGGGCGCAGGGCGCGATCCGCATCTTCAGGCCGCGCCTCGGGGCGCAATGTAGGGTCTGGCTGTTCCATCGTTTACCCCTTTGGCGCCAGCAGCTTAAGCGCGGCTCGGATCAACACCGACGTATCTGCTTCAGGGTCCTCACCGGCCGCCTGCGCAACAGCGCCCGCCGCATCTGCTGGCCCATAGCCAAGGTTGCCCAAGGCTGACAGCGCGTCCGCCTGCACACTCATAGATGCGGCAGCGGCCGCACCGCTCGCCGCAGATGCCCCCCCAGCATTAACCGGCTTCCGGGCCATATCCTCAATCACGTCATCCGTCCCCGCAGCGTCTTCTTCGCCAGAAACTGAGGCTAGGGTTTCCCCAAGGCTGCCCCCCAATGCCATGAGCGCTGGCGCTTTGTCTTTTAGTTCAATCACAACACGTTGCGCAGTTTTGGGCCCGACGCCTTTGGCCGCTTTGATCGCGGCCACATCGCCCAGCGACACGGCCCGACTCACGCCATCTGCCCCCAAAGCTCCAAGGATAGCCAAGCTCGCCTTTGCACCAATGCCTTGAACGCTCATCAGCAGGCGGTGCCATTCCTTTTCAAACAGGCTTGGAAATCCAAACAGCTGTAGCAAGTCTTCACGCACCAAAAGGTCTGTGTACAGCGAGACAGACTCTCCCACGCTCGGTAGCGTTGCGAGAGTGCGATCCGAGCAGTAGATCATATAGCCCACGCCTCGCACATCAATCAGCACATGGTCTGTGCTGCGATACTCCAAACGCCCGGAAATCTTACCAATCATGCCTGTGCCTTTTTTAATGCTTCTGCATAGCCCGCGCCTGCACGCGCATAATGCGCATGACACATGGCAATCGCCAATGCATCCGCCGCATCTGGACCAGCGATTTTCACGCCCGGCAATTGGAGTTTCACCATGTGCTCAACCTGGTGTTTCTCCGCATGGCCCACCCCCACGACAGTCTTTTTCACTTTGTTAGGTGCGTATTCGCCGATGTGCAAACCGGCTTGCGCTGGCACCAACAACGCGACACCACGGGCTTGCCCGAGCTTCAGGGTTCCCGCGCCATCTTTGTTTACAAAGGTCTGCTCGATAGCTGCATGATCAGGCAGGAAACGGGCCACCACATCGGTGAGCTGCTCGTGTAGTGACAACAAACGTGCTGCCAGGTCTTGCCCAACGGAATGACAAACTCCATTGGCCACGTGGCTCATTCTACTGCCATCCGCATCAATAACGCCCCAGCCCATATTTCTCAGCCCAGGATCGATTCCCAATACACGCATGTCATGCCCCAATGTGCTCTATATTTTTGTTATTTCCCGTGAAATAGCACGAAACGAGAACAAACGCCAAGCCTGAAGAAAAACCTGAGCAAAAATTTGGAAGTGCGGCGTTTTGTCAACACGCGGGAAGCAGCACGAGAATGTCCCAATTGCGACGCTTCTCCATACCATATGCGACCTTATTTCTAAGGCGTTTGAGCGATTTCCCACCTATGCGAAAATCGCATGCCACCTATGCTGGTTTGACACTTGCTCGGGCGTTTTTTGCCACCTATGTGCGGTCAATCGAAAACGCAGACCATAGTAATGCAAGAAGGGATCTCTGATATGGCCGCATTTGAATACACGTCGACCACTGGTTTTACCGGCCGTATCGGTCACGTCATCTCCGCACTTGTTGCACGCTTCGTCGACTGGAACGATAAGCGCCGCACCCGTACCGCACTGGCACTGCTCAGCGACCGCGAGCTCGACGACATCGGCGTGTCGCGTTCCGACCTCTACGCAATTCGCTAAAACAAAATAACCACCACTCACGGTGTTTTAGGTCTCAGGACCGCAAACCGCCGTCTCTATTTTGAGACGGCGGTTTTTTTGTGTGCAGCGTCGGTGCAAAAAAAACGGCCCCGGGGAGAGAGACCCGGGGCCGTGTGGGATCTTGGAGGGATCCACGGAAACTTTGCGAGATCAGAGTTTGGTGTTGAGCTGGGTCGAAATCCAACGTGACACAGGATCAGGAGACATGGTCCAGGCCGCAGCCTTCTCAACCGAAGTTCCACCGCTCAACCGCACCACATCTTGAGAGTAGAAATCGGGGCCATACTGAGACATCAAAATGCCTTTGATCATGAAGAACGACACCACCACGGTGAACAGGCCAGCCCAAGGGATACCCCGACGGCGGCCAGCGCCTTTCACAATCATGTATCCGTTGCGATTGATCACAACAGACTCACGTCCCACACGACCTGTCTTTGATTGCTTGCGATAGATACGGGCAAGGCGATCATGGAATTCTGCGTAAGATTCACTCATGGCAACAACTCAGGTTTGGCCCCCACCAAACATGGCTAAATCTGGGCCTGAAATGTGGCGAGAATAAGGCGCAAAGCCCAAAATGAGGCAAATTATCGACAAATCTGACCTCAATTATGCGTGTTCGCAGGAAGAGTGGAAACAACACCCCCCCCGAATAACCCACTGTCGCCACTCTGGCAACAAAGAGGGCAGTGGCACAAAAAAACAGGCAACCGGATCCAGCTGCCTGTTTCTGATTCTGCTTACAGAAATGTCGAGTTTTAGCTGTGTCGTGTCAAAGTCAGCGTGGTCCACTCGCCAATCTCTTCACGGGTGTGCACATCAAAGCCTGCTGCATCATAAGCTGCCACCACGTCGTCCGCCTGCTCATTCAGAATACCGGACAGAATTGCGTATCCAGCGGCAGCGATATTCGCTCCCATATCCGGTGCCAAATCAATCAGCGGCGCTTTCAGGATGTTTGCAAAAACCAAATCATACGGCGCTTTTGCCGCCAAATCCGGGTGACCAAAACCTGCCGCTTCCAAACAGATAACTTTGCCGTCCAACCCATTAGCCGCGACATTTGCCTGAGCCACATCAACCGCCACTTCGTCAATGTCACTTGCAACCACGGGGTTGGGCCAAATCCGAGCCGCGCCCATGCCCAGCACGGCGGTACCACAGCCGATATCGGCCACATTTCGGCCCACAAAGCCTTCGTTGGCCACGCGATCCAATGCCTTCAGGCAGCCCAGCGTTGTGCCGTGGTGACCGGTGCCAAACGCCATTGCGGCCTCAATCAACAGCGGTTCTGCGCCTTCTGGGATCTTATCCGCATCATGGCTGCCGTACACAAAGAACCGCCCCGCCGCGACTGGCGCCAACTCACGCTTCACATGGGCCACCCAATCGGTTTCCGGCAACTCTGACACAGCAAAAGGCTTTGCCCCAAAGGCAACCGCCAGCACGGCCAACCCTGCCGCGTCAGGCGCTTCAACGAAATAGCCGCCAATCTCCCAAAGGCCGGAGCCATCCTCGACCTCAAACACGCCGACTCCGGTTGGTTCCGGAACAAGCCGTTCCATCGCGTTTCCAAGCGCCTCGGCCTGTTCTTTTCCCATCAACGTGGTCAATGCGGTGAATGTCGGCATATCCGGTCTCCTATTGGGTTGCGCAGGGCCTAGGGTCTCCCCTTGGCCCCGTCAAGCCTGCGGAGTGCGAAACTACTGGGCTGGGGCAGCCAAAGGTCGAGTGAGGCGTGTTTCATTGCCTTTTTCGGGATGGCGGGGGATCAAAAGGGCCAATCCCAGAGACACACTTGCCATCAAGGCCGCCAACACAAACACCGCCCCGGGAGACACCAACCACAACAGCCCCAACAGGACCGGCAGGAACACTGCTGCGATATGGTTGATGGTAAATGCGACAGCTGCTGTGGGCGCCATATCTTCCGGGTCCGCAATCTTCTGAAAGTAGGTCTTCAATGCAAGCGCCAGCGAGAACAGCAAATGATCCACCACGTAAAGCGTAGCTGCTAAGACAATGCCCCAGCCAAAGAAGTAGATGCCGCCATAGGCCAAGAAGACAATCACCAACCCTGCATATTCGAAGATCAGGGTGCGTCGCTCCCCAAAACGCGACACGGCTTCGCCAATCAATGGGGCAATGACCATGTTGGCCACCAAATTGATCAGATAGAGCGCTGTGATTTCGTGCACATCAAATCCAAAACGCTCCACCATCATGAAACCAGCAAAGACCACAAAAATCTGCCGCCGTGCGCCTGCCATGAACTGCATGGCGTAGTAGAGCCAATAGCGCTTCTTCAGCACCATCTTGCGCGCTTGTGGCGTGCGCCCTTCAAACTGCGGGAAAGCGACAAAACAGTAGAGCGCAATCAGCGCTGTGATGCCACCACCTGCGAGGTAAACGACGCTGTAGTCCCAATCAAACCGCTTCCAGCCCAGAACAATAATTCCGTAAGCCAGCAAAGTTGCAGCTGATCCTGCGGCCACAAGCCACCCCAATGTCTTAGGGGCCCGTTTCTTGTCTAGCCATTGCAACTGCAGAGACTGGTTCACGGTTTCATAGTAGTGAAAACCAATCGAACTGAGCATAGTGATCATCAAAATCCCGCCCATAGTCGGAAAATAGGCTGTCATAGCAGTCGCCACACCAAGAAGCGCTAAGGACACAAGCCCCAGCACTTGCTCCCGAATGAACAACAGCAAGAAAATCACCCCAATCGCCAGAAACCCTGGGATTTCACGAACAGTGTGCAACAAGCCAATATCGGAGCCATCAAAGTCGGCCACTTCAATCACGAAGTTGTTGAGCAGTGCACTCCAGGTATTGAAGGCAATTGGCATGGCCAGCGCCATAAGGAACAAGAGCGTGATCGGGCGCCGCCACCAAGGCAGGAGGTGCGCGTCATCAATGGGTATTTTTCTGAACATGTGCAGCAAATACGCCTATTGTTTAAAAAAGGCGAGGTCAAAAGGCTGCACAGGCTAACCTGCATCAGCGCACGCAGGAGTGAGTCTAATAAAAACTCTGCGGATCAATATCCACAGCAAGACGCAAATCACCTTTGAGGCGGAACTGCCCAACCCACTGCGCCAAAGCTGCTTGCAACGGCGCCGATTTGTCTGCTTTAACCAGCAATCGAACGCGGTGACGGCCGCGTACGCGCGCAATTGGTGCCGGCGCTGGCCCATAGACCTGCGCCCCAATGGCCTGTAGCGCTCCTGCATTGCGCGCCAGCGCATTGCCCAAATCAAACACTTGCGTCACATCACTTCCGGACAGAATGATCCCGGCCATGCGCCCAAACGGTGGCACCACCGCTTGACGCCGCTCGTCTGCCTGCGTCCGCCAGAACCCTGTTTCGTCTCCGGTTAGGATCGCTCGGATTACTGGATGCTCGGGCTGAAAGGTCTGAAGCAACGCCAATCCGGCCCGCTCAGACCGCCCTGCCCGGCCAGCCACTTGGCGCATCAATTGAAACGTGCGCTCTGCTGCGCGCAGATCTGATCCCTGCAAACCAAGATCCGCATCAATCACGCCCACCAGAGTCAACAAAGGAAAGTTGTGCCCTTTCGCCACCAGCTGCGTGCCAATTATGATGTCGGCTCCGCCATCGGCAATTGCCCTGATACTCTCTTTGAGCGCACGGGCAGAGCCAAACAAATCTGAGCTCAACACCGCCTGTCGCGCATCGGGCCAAAGCTCCTGCGCCTCCTCGGCCAGCCGTTCAACCCCGGGCCCAACCGGCGCCAGTTTGCCTTCCACCTCACAAGATGGACACGCCTCCGGCATCGCTTTGGTCTCACCACATTGGTGGCATAGCAAGCGCTTCAGGAAGCGGTGTTCCACCATGCGCGCGTCACAGTTGTCGCAGCCAATCTGATGTCCACAAGCCCGACAGATGGTGACCGGCGCATAGCCTCGGCGATTGATAAACAACAACGCCTGCTCACCTTTGGCAATTCGCGCATCCACCGCCGCTTTCAAACTGGGAGAAATCCATCGGCTCGCAGGCAGTTTCTCAGCGCGCATGTCAATTGCCCGCATCTCCGGCAGCACCGACGCGCCATAACGACTGGTCAACTCCAGCTTTGTGTATTTGCCCGCCTCAGCATTGGCCCAGCTTTCCAAGCTAGGAGTGGCAGAAGCCAAAACCACCTGTGCCTCACACAATGCCGCGCGCAGCACCGCCATGTCCCGCGCGTTATACAGCACCCCGTCTTCCTGCTTATAGGAGGTGTCGTGCTCCTCATCGACAATGATCAGGCCCAGATCTCGGTACGGCAAAAATAGCGCAGAACGGGCGCCAATCACCATCTGCGCACCACCTTCGCCAACCATTTTCCAAGTGCGTCGCCGTTCCGTCATGGTCACGCCAGAGTGCCACTCTGCGGGTTTGGCCCCAAACCGCGCCTCGACGCGAGTCAAAAACTCTGCTGTCAGCGCGATTTCCGGCAACAAAACCAGCGCTTGTCGACCTTTGCGCAAACACTCCGCCACCGCCTCCAGATAAACCTCAGTCTTGCCGGAACCAGTTACGCCTCGCAGAAGCGTGGTGCCATACTTTCCACTTTGGACCCCAACGCGAAGAACTTCCGCCCCAACCTCCTGATCCGCCGACAACTCTTTGCCGCCATACTCAGGATCAAGCCTTGGAAAGGGCGTATCACGCGGCGCGGCTTCCTCGCGCACAACACCCTGCTTCACCAAGCCTTTGACCACGGAATTGGTCACCCCTGCCATCTCTGACAGCTCGCCCATTGTAAACGCCAAGTTGCCGTAATTCGCCAGCGTCTCAAGAACGCGTCGTCGCGCATCTGTCTGCCGATCTGGCTCCCCTTCGCCACGTCGGTAGATTTTCCGCATCGATGGCGGGTCCGACAAGCCTGGCGCCCGAGTTGCCAATCGCAACATCGCGTTCATGGGGGTGAGCGTATAGTCTGCTGCGCGCTGTAAGAAATTACGCATATCCACGCCCATTGGCGCCACATCCAACACGCGGTTCGCAGGGCGGATCTTGTTGATGTCGTAGTCGCCTTTGCCAGCTCCCCAGACAATCCCCAGCACCCGCCGTGGACCTAACGGCACTTCAACAAAGGCCCCAAGCAGCACTCCGCCTTCCGGTGCCTTGTAGTCCAACATCCGGTCAAGAGGTTGCGTGGTCAGCACCGCGATCAACGTACCTTCAGGAAAGAACTCGGTCTCGCTCAATTGTCCCTCACACCACGTTGGTCCACACAAAATGTTATCGCTAACGGAAAATACGCCAAACCAACGCATTCCCACTTCCAGCAGGGCTCTCTATCGGGTAAAGGCAACACAGCCGCAGCGCAATCCCGCAGTTGCAATCGCCGCCCTTTCAGACCTGCACACGCAGGAGAGGAGATGACATGAAATTCTTCGTAGATACCGCCGACATCGATGCCATTGCCGAGTTGAACGCCACTGGCATGGTGGACGGCGTGACCACCAACCCGTCGCTGATCAAAAAATCCGGCCGTGACATTCTCGAAGTCACAAAAGAAATCTGTGATCTGGTTGATGGACCGGTTTCCGCCGAAGTGACCGCCACCGACGCTGCCGAGATGATCGCCGAAGGTCGCAAGCTGGTCGAGATCGCCGACAACATTGCTGTGAAAGTGCCTCTGACCTGGGACGGCTTGAAAGCGTGTAAAACACTGACCGATGATGGTCACAAGGTAAACGTGACCCTGTGTTTCTCCGCCAACCAGGCGCTGCTGGCCGCCAAAGCCGGCGCCACATTCATCTCCCCGTTTATTGGCCGTCTGGACGACATCAACATCGATGGCATGGACCTGATCGCAGACATCCGTCAGATCTACGACAACTACGGTTTTGAAACCGAAATTCTGGCAGCGTCTATCCGCACAGTGAACCACGCCACCCAATGTGCTCTGGTTGGTGCCGACGTAATGACCGCCCCTCCCGGCGTGATCAAATCCATGATCAGCCACCCGCTGACTGACAAAGGTCTGGCCACGTTCCTCGCGGACATCAAAGACGCAGGCATCAAAATCCTGTAACAAAGGATAGCTCAACGATTTTGAGGCCCGGACACCGCTCCGGGCCTTTTTCGTTTCTGTCATGTGATTGCCCCCCCAAAGGCCACCGTGCTAGGGTTTTGGGCAATAAGAGGCCGAGCACCCTGTAATGACCACTGCACTAGACAAATTCCAACGGTTGGAAGGCACCGCGCTGTGGCGCGCAACACCAGATGTGCAACGGCGCGAAGTGATTGTTTCGCTGGGCGAAGCCACACTTGTCATCAAAGATTCACAAGATCGCGCTTTGACCCATTGGTCCCTGCCCGCCGTGCGCCGCCTCAATCCCGGTCAACATCCGGCTGTGTTTTTTCCCGACGGAGATTCCAACGAAACCCTCGAGATTGACGCCACCCACGACGATCTGGTTGAGGCGATTGAAAAGCTGCGCAAAGCTGTTGCGCGGCCCCAAAACGCCTCTGGCCGATTGAGAGTGTCGGTGCTGGCTTTGTCAGCTGCAACTGTGGCGGGGTTGGCGGTCTTTTGGCTGCCTAATGCACTGGCAAACCACGCTTTGCGCGTTGTCCCCAATGTGGCGCGGCAGACCATCGGCCAGGACATGCAACAGCTTGCAACGCGCCTGACAGGCCAACCCTGCAGTGCCCCATTGGCCGTACCTGCGGTGGACGCCTTGCAAAAACGTCTGCAAGTGCGCTCCATTTCCATTTTGCCAAACGCCTTACGCGAGGCCGTGGCCTTACCCGGAAATGTTGTTTTGTTGGGACGCGACACTATTGAAGACTTTGAAGAGCCGGATGTGGCTGCCGGCTACATTGTCGCCGCACAGACTGCATCTCCGGACCCGCTTCATGGGGTGTTGGAAACCGGCGGCATCAGGGCCAGCCTTCGCCTTTTGACCTCAGGGGCATTACCCGAAGACCTGCTCCTGAAGCATGTCGAACGATTGATCAGCGCACCTCCGACGGCGGCTGCAAACGACAGCCTGATAAAGGCATTTGAAGAGAAACGGGTGCGTTTGCAGCCGTATGCGTTGGCGCGTGATCCTTCTGGTGAAAGCACCTTGCCGCTCATTGAGGCCGCGCCGTTCACCCAAGACCTGCCCGAACCCATTCTGATCGATCGTTATTGGGTTGCTTTACAAGGTATTTGCGGCAGCTGACACCGCCGGAGATACCACTAAATTACTGGCGTACAAACGCGCCATCAAACCCGGCACCCTGCGTTTTGGCCAGCGCTGCGTTGGCACCATCTGCACCGGCAAACGGTCCGGCAAGCACCATGCGCTGTGTCACGCCACCGCGCTGAAATTTCCCAATCCGTACCGGCAACCCAAGACGTTTAACCTGCTTGGCCGCAGCTTTTGCGCTGGCCGCATCACTGTATGTTCCAACCTGTACATAAGGTGTACCCGCCAAACGCAGGGATTTTGTGGCAGGTTCAGATTTCGTGGACACCGTGGCGGGCGCAACCGACGTGGCTTCTGCACGGGCAACCACCTCGCCATCTTCAGATATGCCGACAAGCTTGCCTGGTACCGACGTTGTCCAGATTTGCGCCATCTGGGCCTGACCCGCGAGGGTCATTTCCGCCCGACGTTCGTTCAAGCGGCCGTCGTCAAAGGCACGGCGATACCCTTCCGGCACCGTAGCAACAACATGTGTATCTTTGTTGGCCTCATAGACGTGACGCGGCACAACCCGCACATCGGGGGCGACTTCGCCAACCTTTACAACCGTACCAACCGGGGGGCGACGCAGCGAACTGTTCTGATCAAACCGCATCTTTGGCGGTTGTGCAGTTGATCGGCCGGTTCCCGGCGTGACAGGCGAAAGCGCTTGCGGGCCACAGCGAATTGGCGACCCTTTCCAAGTGGTCACACCTTCACGACAAGGCGACACCACACCAGCGGCACGGGGCGCCTGTTTCGTGGTGCGGCGCACGGTTGACGTGGTGGACGTTGTTGTCGTCGGCGCTGGCTGAATGACCTGAGGCGCAGCAGCCGTCGTCGGGGCCGCTGTTCTGGTCGTGGTCTTCTTTGTCGTGGTTGTCGTCGGCCGCGCAGCAGTAGGCGTGGTATATAAGGGGGCACCTTTGGCCTGCTTTGGCGCAGTTGTAGTTCGTGTCGTTGTCTTGGTTGTGGTTTTGGCTGTGCGCGTAGATGTCGTTGTGGTTGGTGCTTTGGTGGTCGCCTTAGGCGCAACAGCTACCGCAGGAGCACCCGCTTCTGGCGCTGCGGGCTGAATTTGCACAACATTTTTATCGAGCTTGGGGGCCGCGTTGGTG
Source organism: Shimia sagamensis (assembly GCF_900182745.1). Classification (GTDB taxonomy): domain Bacteria; phylum Pseudomonadota; class Alphaproteobacteria; order Rhodobacterales; family Rhodobacteraceae; genus Shimia; species Shimia sagamensis. The sequence continues at coordinate 97,514 of NZ_FXTY01000005.1, forward strand.
GTGGTTTGCGCCTTCGAAAAGGTTGGCTTGAACCCACAGATAACCTTGCGTTCCCGAGTCACACGCGGCACCCAGGTTGTGGCCCCATCAACACCCGCACGAATGTAAACACATCCACGACTGTCGACAAATTGTTTACCTTTGAAATCACGCGGCGGGAACTCCGCCGGCAATTGGTTTGAACTAATGGACTGTGCAGTGACCGCACCTATGCCCAAGGAACTCACGATCACTCCGATCGCAATAACACTGGTCAGTTTCATTTTGCCCCCACAAGATGTAGGGGCACCTTAGCCGGTTTGTTTCCAACGAGTAAACCGTTGAAAACACGAAATTTGACCTATTGCGTGCCAAACATGCGGTCGCCCGCATCACCCAATCCAGGCAAGATATAGCCCTTTTCATTGAGCCGCTCATCCAGAGACGCCGTTACAATTGGCACATCCGGGTGCGCCTCTTTCATACGTGCCACACCTTCAGGAGCAGCCAAAAGGCAGAGGAACCGAATATTGGTCGCGCCTTGCTTCTTCAGCAAATCAATTGCTGCCGCAGAACTATTGCCAGTTGCCAGCATTGGATCAACGGCAATGACCAGCCGCTCGTCCAGCTCGCTTGGCGCCTTGTAGTAGTACTGGACCGGCTCAAGCGTTTCTTCATCTCGGTACAAGCCAACAAAACCAACACGCGCTGATGGCACCAGTTCCAGCATCCCGTCCAGCAGGCCGTTGCCCGCCCGAAGAATGGACACCAACGCCAGCTTGCGGCCCGCCAAGGTTGGCGCGTCCATTTCCACCATTGGCGTCTGAACCTTCTTGGTGGTCATCGGCAACTCACGTGTGACCTCATAGGCCAAGAGTTGGCTGATCTCACGCAGCAACCGACGAAACTCACCCGTCGAGGTGGTCTGATCACGCATGATGGTCAACTTGTGCTGTACCAGCGGGTGATCCACAATTGTCAAATGATCCATCAGACTTGCTCCAATCGTTTTGCTACTTTTGCTTTGGTATCAGCGTCGCAGAAGGCTGCGTCAAGCGCGGTCTGGTTGAGTTCAGCAAAATCGCTCGCGTCCCAACCAAATGCTCTGGACAGCTCTTCATACTCACGGCGCATTGTGGTGTGGAAGAACGGCGGATCATCTGTGCTGACCGTTACCTTCACCCCGGCATCACGCAATTTCTGAATTGGGTGGCTTGCAAAGTCCGGGAACAATCCAAGCACTACATTGGAGCCCGGGCAGACTTCCAATGTGATCTGACGGGCCACCAGTTCTTTCACCAATGCAGGATCTTCAAGGCTGCGAACACCGTGGCCAATGCGTTCCACATTCAAGTCTTTGATCGCGTCCCAAACACTTTCCGGCCCACCAAACTCACCAGCGTGGGTGGTCAACTGCAAACCCGCCTCTTTGGCCTGATCAAACGCATAAGAGAACGTGCCTTGAGTGAATTGGCCTTCGTCGCCGCCCATGCCAAAACCGGTCACAAAGTCACCTGCGGTTTCGGCAGCACAATGCGCCGTGGTTTTGGATTTATCGGCCCCAAAGTGGCGCACAGCGGTCACAACACCACGCAACGTGATACCATGTTTGGCTTCCGCTGCATTTGCAGCTTCCTGGATCGCCGCCAAATATTCGCGCCACGCACCAACATCACCGCCACCACAGAAGTCCGGGCTGATGAAGCTCTCGGTATAGACAACTCCGTTCTTGGCGCTCTCTTCCAAAATCGCTGTGGTCAGGCGGGCAAACTCTTCTGGTCCGGTTAAAACCGATGTGGCATCTTCATAGGTGCTCAGGAAATGCACAAAATCCCGGAACGCATAGCCACCGTTGGCGTCAAAAATCTTGCTAAGGTCAACATTCTTTTCATGCGCCAGTTGCTTGATAAACGCGGGTGGTGCCGCGCCTTCATGGTGCAAGTGCAGTTCAACTTTTGGCAGGTCCGCAACGCTCATAAGAAACTCCTTCCACGGGGAGGTGTGATCCCCAAATGAGTGGCCACCGTTGCGGCCACATCAACAAAATCCATGATCCCGGCTTCTTTTGCGCCCGCACCAGCGGCCAACACAGGCACGCGTTCGCGGGTGTGGTCGGTTCCGGTCCAGCTTGGGTCATTGCCGTGATCCGCGGTCAGGATCAATAGATCATCCGCCTTCAAATTTTGAAGGACCTTTCCGATTTCCAAGTCAAACCATTCCAGCGCACGCGCATAGCCGGAAATGTCACGACGATGGCCATATAAGCTGTCAAACTCGACGAAATTGGCAAATGTCAGGCTACCATCCTCAGCGATTCCCACCAATTCCTGCAAGTCCTCCATCAACTTGGCGTCCGCGCCCTTGGTACACTCATCAATACCAGCCATCGTAAAGATGTCGCCTATCTTGCCAACACCTTGCACCTTGCCCCCGGCATCCTGAACCCAATTGGTCAACAGCGGTTCCGGCGGCGCAATGGCGTAGTCCCGGCGGTTGGTGGTGCGTGTGAACCCAGTCTCCGCATCGCCCACAAACGGTCGCGCAATCACCCGGCCAATCTTCATCTCGTGCAACGTTGGCGCAAGATCTTGGCAAAGCTTCAACAGCCGATCTAGGCCAAACGTCTCTTCATGCGCGGCAATCTGATACACACTATCGGCAGAGGTATAGCAAATTGGCCTGCCTGTTTTCACGTGCGCCGCACCCAGGTCATTGATGACAACCGTGCCTGATGCGTGGCAATTCCCCAGGATGCCGTCCACGCCAGCTAACACACACACCAGTTTGGTCAAATCCGCAGGGAAACAAGGTTCTGCTTTGGGGAAATACCCCCAATCCCACGGCACCGGCAAACCGGCCAACTCCCAGTGCCCGGACGGTGTATCTTTGCCTGGACTGACTTCTGTTGCCGCGCCCCACGCGCCAGCTGGCGTTGCATCCAATCCCGGCGTCGCCTCACCAGACGCCAACCGACACGCTGCGCCAAGGCCCAAGCCATCCAGATTGGGCACCTTCAACGGTCCACTGCGCCCGTCTTCGGCGCGCCCATCAGCACACGCCTGTGCGATGTGAGCCAGCGTATTTGCACCAGTATCGGGGCGGTCTTCGTTGAAAAACTGCGCGGCATCCGGTGCCCCACCAATGCCAACCGAGTCCATCACAACCAGAAATGCACGTGCCATCAACGACTCCTTTCGTGGATTAGCGGCGGCATATCGGGCATTTGATCGCCAATGTCCATGGCCTCCAGCACAGCGGTCGCAGCCGCATCAGCTTTGTCTTCACGGCTAGCATGGACCCGCAAAAGTGGATCACCGGCCTTCACCTGAGCCCCAAGGCGCGCAACCTCGGAAAAGCCAACCGCCATATCCAGCACGTCACTCTCGACCATACGACCGCCACCAAGCCCAACAACCGCCAAACCCAACGCCTCACCGTCTATAGCAGCCACAAAGCCATCACGCGGCGCCTTCACTTCTCGGATTACCGAGGCCTCTGGTAAAAACCGCTGCCATTCCTCAACAAAACGTATCGGCCCGCCATGCGCTGCAACCATTTTGCCAAACCGCTCCGCCGCTTGTCCGTTGGCCAACACGTCAACCATCTTGGCAACGCCCGCCTCCACGTCCGAGGCCAGCCCTGCGTTTGCCAACAAAACACCTCCCAACGACACACTCAATTCCGCCAAGGGACCACCTTTGGCACCACACAGAACCTCCATGCATTCCGCCACTTCCAGCGCGTTGCCCAAAGACGGTGCAAGCGGTTGGCTCATGTCTGATATCACTGCGCTGGTTGGACATCCTGCTAGATTGGCCGTGCTCACCAACGAGTCCGCCAACGCCTCTGCGTCTTTCAGCGTTTTCATAAACGCGCCGCTGCCAACTTTCACATCAAGCACCAAGCCATGCAGCCCCGCCGCCAGCTTCTTGGACAGAATTGATGCTGTGATCAGTTCAAGGCTTTCAACTGTCCCGGTCACATCGCGCACCGCGTAGAGCCGCTTGTCCGCAGGGGCCAATTCCGCTGTCGCGCTGACAATCGACGCTCCGACTTCTCGCACAACTGTGTCAAACTGGTCTTCACCCAGCCCGGTTTGATAGCCGGGAATGGCCTCCAGTTTGTCCAAGGTGCCACCCGTGTGCCCAAGCCCGCGCCCAGACACCATTGGCACATAAGCCCCGCAGGCCGCTAAAGCCGGTGCTAGAACCAAGCTCACACAATCCCCAACACCTCCGGTGGAATGCTTATCAAGCGCAGGTCCCGGCAAATCCCAAGACATCGTGTCCCCGCTGTCGCGCATCGCCAACGTGAACGCCACGCGCCCATCCTCCGAAAGCCCGCGCACACACACGCCCATGGCAAAAGCCCCAGCCTGTGCATCACTCACAGTGCCGTCCGCCAAGCCTCTGGCAAACCAGGCCAATTCCTCGCGACTGGGGTCTTCTCCTTTGCGCAACTGCGCGATGATGGCCCGTGCGTCCATGGGTGTCTCCTTACGTATCAGTCGCGATCTTGGTGGTCGGCATCCATATGGTCGGCACCAAACGCCCCCGGCAGAAGCTCTGCCATCGTCATTGTCACGCGCACACCATCCAGATTGGCCAAGGTCACCACCGTATCCTTGCCACCAAACTCCGCAAGCTTTTGACGGCACCCGCCACAGGGACTCACCGGCTGCTTGCTATCGGCCACCACAAACACTTCGGTCAGCTTTGTCTCACCGGACGCTACCATTGCCGCAATCGCGCCAGCCTCCGCACAAGTGCCTTCCGGATAGGCGATATTCTCCACATTGCACCCAGCATAGATTGTGCCCGCTTCAGACGTGATTGCGGCGCCTACCTTGAAATTTGAATATGGGGCATATGCATTTTCGCGCACTGCAAAGGCGGCTTTTTCCAAACTCATGTCGCTATCACTTTCGTTTTAAACGCCCCTGGCAGTGCAACCTCGAGCAACTCGATGTCCGCACTGGGATTGGCGTAGCGGGTTTTCATTCCGGGCGGGATGACAAAGGCGTCCCCGACTTCCAAGGTAAAAGGCTCCCGCCCTTCTCCCTCCAAAACCATCGTGCCCTTCATCACAAAGGTAAAGTGGATATCTGCATCGTGATGCGCCCATTGCGGCGCGCCATCCCCCCGTCGGACCACTTGCACGCCAGCCACATCTTTGGTGTTGGCGGCAATGGTGGTGTCCCGGCAAACAAACCCTGGCAGCCGGAACTTGTGCCAATCGGCACCATCGGCAAGGTTATGCACAAACCGCTGACCATCCCATTCACGCTCTGGTCGATCATAGGGAGTCGGCAATCGCATCTCATGATCAATTTCAGTCACATGATCAGCTGGAACCCCAATCTCGATCACTTGCAGATCGTCACTTGCCTCACAAACCCGATGCCGGATTTCAGGTGGCTGGATAAAACAGTCACCCGCATTCAAACGCCGCATGCCGCCCTGGTCTTCATACAGCACGTCAACCCAGCCGTTCACGCAGAAGATCAGTTGAAACCCCACTTTGTGGTAGTGCACCATGTCGGGCACGGGCCCACCGTCGGGGATGCGGATATGACTGGCAATCATCGCACCGCCCAAACGATCCGGCACCAAATCGCGGTAATGCATGCCCGCGCGGCCAATCACCCACGGGGCCTGATCCGCCAACCGACGCACCACAAAGGAGTGCTGCACTTCTGGCAAAACCAGTGGCGGGTTCAGTTCCTCAATTTCAATCTTGGTCCCGTTGGGCGCTATGAGCCGTCGGGCACCATCGGCAAACTCATCCGGGTCATCTGTCAGGATACGAATACATCCCGGCGCGTCTTGCGCGTCTTTCTCAATGCGCACCCGTAAACCATGTCCTGAGAACACCGCAACCGTTGGATCATCCGCCGGGTAAATCATGTCCATGCGCATTTTGAGCACTTTGGTGTAAAAGGGGATGTCATCACGCAATTCCCGCGTTGGCAATCGCACTTCAGCTTTAATCTCTTCCATTCCCACTCCCCATTGCTCTCTCACGGCAGAATTTACCGAGAATGTAACCAAATGGTCAAAAACTCAACGGTGAAATTTGGGCGCTTCGGCCAAGTTACATTTGCCCATTCCCTCGGAAGAAAAACTAGTTTAATGCTGAACCAAATTTTGACCACCCACAAACCGCCGCTGCGCCCTGCGCACTATGAGGTCCGCCATGTCCGACAATCGCAATCAATCTCTGCGCGACGCCGCTCTTTTTTACCACGCCAACCCAAAGCCGGGGAAACTCGAGATCCGCGCCACCAAGCCGCTGGCCAACGGTCGCGACCTCTCGCGCGCCTACTCACCTGGTGTGGCCGAGGCCTGCTTGGAGATCAAAGACGACCCCGCCAACGCAGCCCTCTATACCGCCCGCCAAAACCTTGTGGCAGTGGTTTCCAACGGCTCAGCCGTGCTCGGCCTCGGAAACATCGGCGCACTGGCGTCCAAACCAGTGATGGAAGGCAAGGCGGTTCTGTTCAAGAAATTTGCCAACATCGACTGCTTTGACATTGAGTTGGACGAATCCGACCCTGAAAAACTCGCTGACATCGTCTGCGCCATGGGGCCAACCTTTGGCGCAATCAACCTCGAAGACATCAAGGCACCAGAGTGCTTTGTTGTTGAAAAACTGTGCCGTGAACGGATGAACATCCCGGTGTTCCACGATGATCAGCACGGCACTGCCATTGTTGTTGGCGCAGCCGCCACCAACGCGCTGCAAGTGGCTGACAAAAAATTCGAAGACATCAAAATTGTCTCCACCGGTGGCGGCGCCGCAGGCATCGCCTGCCTCAACATGCTGCTCAAACTGGGTGTAAAGCGTGAAAACATCTGGCTCTGCGACATTCACGGCTTGGTCTATGAAGGCCGCGAAGAGGACATGAATCCACAGAAGGCCGAATTTGCTCAGAAAACCGACCTGCGAACGCTTGAAGACGTGATCGACGGCGCCGACATGTTCCTCGGCCTCTCCGGCCCCGGCGTGATGAAGCCAGAACTGGTCGAGAAGATGACCCCGCAGCCAATCATCTTTGCCCTCGCCAACCCGACCCCGGAAATCATGCCCGATCTGGCCCGCAAAGTGGCGCCCGATGCAATCATCGCCACAGGCCGCTCGGACTTCCCCAATCAAGTCAACAATGTCCTCTGTTTCCCGTTCATTTTCCGCGGCGCACTGGATGTGGGCGCCACGGAGATCAATGATGAGATGTGCGTTGCCTGCGTCAACGGCATCGCCGAACTTGCGCGTGCCACCACCTCTGCCGAAGCCGCTGCCGCATACAAAGGGGAGCAACTCACCTTTGGCGCAGAATACCTGATCCCAAAACCGTTTGATCCGCGTCTGGTGGGCGTTGTCTCCGCCGCCGTGGCCAAAGCCGCCATGGACAGCGGTGTTGCAACCCGCCCGATCGACGACATCGACGCCTATATCCACAAGCTCAACCAGTCGGTCTTCAAATCTGCGCTGTTGATGCGCCCCGTATTTGAAACCGCCCGCAAAGCCGCACGCCGCATTGTGTTCTCTGAAGGTGAGGACGAACGGGTCCTGCGCGCAGCCCAAGCAATCTTGGAAGAAACCACCGAAACCCCAATCCTGATAGGCCGCCCCGAGGTGATCGAAGCCCGCTGCGAACGCGCAGGCTTGTCCATTCGCCCAGGTCAGGACTTCCAGATCGTGAACCCAGAGAACGACCCGCGCTACTATGACTACTGGAACAGCTATCACGAGTTGATGGAGCGCGAAGGCGTCACGCCAGACCTCGCCAAAGCCATCATGCGCACCAACTCCACCGCGATTGGATCAATCATGGTGCACCGTGAAGAGGCAGACAGCCTGATCTGCGGCACTTTTGGAGAATACCGCTGGCACCTCAACTACATCACACAGGTTTTGGGCAACAAATCTCTGTCACCCCACGGCGCACTCTCCCTGATGATCCTCGAAGACGGCCCCTTGTTCATTGCTGACACGCAGGTGCATGAGTTGCCCAGCCCTGAAGACATCGCACGCATCACCATCGGCGCTGCCCGCCATGTGCGTCGCTTTGGATTGGAACCTAACATTGCGCTTTGCTCACAAAGTCAGTTTGGCAACCATCGCCAGGGTTCTGGCAAACGCTTGCGCGAAGCCATCGAAATTCTGGACAGCCGGCCACGTGACTTTGCCTATGAGGGCGAAATGAACGTCGATACCGCTCTGGATCCTGATCTACGCGCCCGCGTTTTCCCACGCACCCGTTTGGAAGGGGCCGCTAATGTGTTGATCTTTGCCAACGCTGATGCGGCGTCTGGCGTGCGCAACATCCTGAAAATGCGCGCTGACGCGCTGGAGGTTGGCCCAATCCTGATGGGCATGGGCAACCGCGCTCACATTGTCAGTCAATCCATAACAGCGCGTGGGCTCCTCAACATGGCGGCGATTGCGGGCACTCCGGTGACCCAATACGGGTAACCCCTATCCAGCCGATTACGAGGGGAGGCAACGCTCCCCTCGCGACATCGCTCGAAACTGCTTTAGTTAGATTGGCTGCCGCCTCGGCGCACCCGCGCAAGAATGGTCAGATCAATCTGACGTCCCACAAAATCCTGGTACCCCGTCGCACCAAACTCTGTTCGATCGAGCTTTCCCGTGAGTAATATGGATAGGTTGTCCAGATCTCCAACCTTCGTACCGCGCTGACGAAACAGCTGCGCCGAAAGCGTCACGGGTTTTGAAATCCCCCGCACGGTTAAGTCCCCAGTGACCTGCGCCTTGTGGATCGAACCGGTGATCTCACGCGCGACAAACCGGATGGTTGGGTGATTGCGCACATCCAACACACGCGCACCTTTCAGAGCTTCGGTTGCAAACACAAACCCTGCAACTGCCTTTTGTGGATTGAGCGTGACATCAATGCGACTGCGCTCGATGTTGCGTAAATCCAGAAAAAGCTCGGCCGAGTGCACCGGCATCTGCCCTTCCGTTTTCACACCATTCAAGTAGTACGTGAAGCCAACGACGCTTGCGTCACCGTCCAAATAATATTGCTGCGGCGCTGCGTGAAGAGCTGTCGCCCAGATCAGCAAATGAAGAAACGACGCGAGCTTGCGGCAGAGAACAGCACACAGCGTCATCATTGACCTATTCTCGGCGCGCATCCCGGTACTCCAACAGTGAAAGGTCACAGTATGGCACACTCGCCGCAAACCAACTGACACATTTGCGCGACGTCCGGCACGTCGACCACTGAGACCGCAAACCAAACTTTGCACATTTGCAAATCCAACTAAAAGTTGGCCGAAACCCGCAAAATAATGGAAGTTTGCTAAAGTTTGCAGAAAGGAGGCAGCCTAACTTGCAAACTTTCTGCGATAATCTGCCACGCCAAACGCGCCAAGACTTGCCGCGACAATCCTCCCTCCTCTATCCATTTGAGTAGGAAGAGGAGGACCCCATGTCATATCAGGACGTCTACAACGGTTGGAAAAACGATCCCGAAGCATTCTGGATGCAGGCGGCAGACGCGATTGACTGGGATACCCCACCCAGCAAGGCGCTCTTTGACAAGGGCGACCACATGTATGAGTGGTTCTCCGACGCCAAGGTCAACACCTGCTGGAACGCCGTGGATCGCCACGTCGAGGCAGGCCGCGGCGAGCAAACCGCGATTATTCACGACAGCCCCATCACCCACTCCAAGCGCGAGATCTCCTATGTGGAGCTGCGCAATCGCGTCGCCTCCCTCGCTGGCGCCCTGCGCGCCAAAGGTGTCGAGAAAGGCGACCGCGTCATCATCTACATGCCAATGATCCCTGAAGCGCTCGAAGCCATGCTGGCCTGCGCCCGCCTTGGCGCGATCCACTCCGTGGTGTTTGGCGGCTTTGCCGCCAACGAGTTGGCCGTGCGCATTGACGATGCCAAACCCAAGGCCATCATCGCCGCCTCCTGCGGGCTAGAGCCGGGCCGCGTCGTGCACTACAAACCACTCCTGGACGGCGCAGTTGACCTTGCCACCCACAAGCCCGACTTCTGTGTGATTTTCCAACGAGAGCAAGAAGTGGCACAGTTGGTCGAAGGTCGCGATTTCAATTGGCACGGCTTCCAATATGGCGTGGAACCCGCCGAATGTGTGCCGGTTGAGGGCAACCATCCAGCCTACATCCTTTACACCTCCGGAACCACAGGCCAACCCAAGGGCGTGGTACGCCATACCGCAGGCCATTTGGTTGCGCTGAATTGGACCATGAAGAACGTCTTCAACGTGGATCCTGGCGATGTTTTCTGGGCGGCCTCTGATGTGGGCTGGGTTGTCGGCCACAGCTACATCACCTACGCGCCACTGATCCACGGCAACACCACCATCGTGTTTGAAGGCAAACCCGTTGGCACGCCTGACGCTGGCACCTTTTGGCGGGTGATTTCTGAGCACAACGTCAAAACCTTTTTCACTGCCCCCACCGCCTTCCGGGCCGTGAAACGCGAGGACCCCAAAGGGGACCTTGTGAAGCAATACGACCTTTCTTGCTTGGATCAGGTTTTCCTCGCCGGGGAACGCGCCGATCCCGACACCATCATGTGGGCGCAAGACCAACTCAAGAAACCGATCATCGACCACTGGTGGCAGACTGAACTGGGCTACCCGGCCATCTGTAACCCGGTTGGGATTGAACTTTTGCCGGTGAAACTGGGCAGCCCTTCCCTTCCCATGCCCGGCTACGACATGAAAGTTCTGGATGAAGGCGGCAACGAACTCCCAGCGGGAGAGCTTGGCGCAATTGTCAGCAAACTGCCCTTGCCCCCTGGCACCCTGCCAACCCTGTGGAATGCCGAAGACCGCTTCAAAAAATCCTACCTGACCAACTTCCCCGGGTATTATGAAACCGGCGACGCAGGCATGATTGATGAAGATGGCTACATCTACATCATGGCGCGCACCGATGACGTGATCAACGTCGCCGGCCACCGCCTCTCCACCGGCGGCATGGAAGAGGTGCTTGCGGGGCATCCTGATGTTGCAGAATGCGCGGTGATTGGGGTCGCAGACCAACTCAAAGGCCAAATGCCCGTGGGCTTCCTCTGCCTGAACGCGGGGGCGGATCGCAACAACAGCGACGTGGTGAAAGAAGTTGTGAAACTGGTGCGCGAGAAAATCGGCCCGGTGGCGGCTTTCAAACTGGCCGTTGTGGTGGATCGTCTTCCCAAGACGCGCTCCGGTAAAATCCTGCGCGGCACGATGGTCAGCATCGCTGATGGCACCGAGTGGAAAATGCCGGCGACCATTGATGATCCGGTCATACTGGATGAAATCACCGAAGCACTGCAAAGCCTTGGATACGCCAAAGCGTAAACACAGGAGCGGCGGGGCCAGCCCCCGCACCACCCCCGCGATTTTCGGGTATTTGAATGAATAATCGCGCGCCGCACATGTGGCGCGCTTTTCATTTAGACAAACTGCTCGCGAATAAGCCGCTCTTCGAGACCATGGCCGGGATCAAACAGAATGCGGTGCGCGACGCTCTCGTCTGATCGAATCTCGACAGAGGCAACATTCTCAATCGACCGGCTGTCCGCATGCGCCATCACCGGGCGCTTCTGGCTTTCTAGCACCTCAAAGGACACCGTTGCCAGCTTGGGCACCAACGCCCCCCGCCACCGGCGCGGCCGAAATGGTGCAATTGCTGTGAGCGCAAGAACATCTGAGCCAATCGGCAGGATTGGGCCATGAGCAGAATAGTTATAGGCAGTAGAGCCAGCAGGCGTACTGATCAACGCGCCATCACAAACCAATTCTTCCATACGCAACCGACCATCAATCTTGATACGCAGTTTGGCCGCTTGAGGACCAGCTCGCAGCAAAGACACTTCGTTAATTGCCAGCGCCTCATGCACGGAGTTGTCCACACAGGTCGCCCGCATCGCCAGCGGATTGAGCTTCTCTTCTTCCGCCGCCGACAGCCGCTCCGGTAAATCACTCTCAGAGTAGGTGTTCATCAAGAACCCAACCGTGCCGCGGTTCATGCCATAGACTGGCGCCGACAAAGACTGAGTGTCATGCAATATGTGCAGCATAAAGCCATCTCCGCCCAGCGCGACAATCACGTCCGCCTTTTCGGGCGCGACATCGCCATACCGGCCAATCAATGCGGCCCGTGCGGTTTGCGCCACCGGCGCGTTGCTGGCCATAAAGGCGATTCTTTCGGACATATCGGTCCCAGCTCCAGTCAAACACCAGCAGGTTTCCCTGCCCCGCCAAAGGTTTCCTATGGCGTCATATGTTTATCCCCTGCACCATCTTCGGCGGTCAGGCAAGGTTTTGCGTCGCTTTGAGACCTTTCAACACAGCAACCTTTCCTTTAGGAACCGCATCAACGCGAACCCCTGATCTGGAGCACATGCCCATGTCCACCACCCGTGATGCTGGCTTTTTCACTGAATCCCTCGCCTCCCGCGACCCAGAGCTGTTTGGCTCGATCACCGACGAGCTGGGCCGCCAGCGCGACGAGATTGAGCTGATCGCCTCTGAGAACATCGTGTCCGCGGCCGTGATGGAAGCGCAAGGTACCGTGCTGACCAACAAATACGCCGAAGGCTACCCGGGACGACGCTACTACGGTGGCTGTCAGTATGTGGACGTGGCCGAAACGCTTGCGATCGACCGCGCCAAAGAGCTGTTTGGCTGTGAATTTGCCAACGTACAGCCAAACTCTGGTTCGCAAGCCAATCAAGGGACCTTCCAGGCACTGATCCAACCCGGCGACACCATCCTTGGCATGGATCTGGCCTCCGGCGGCCACCTGACCCACGGTGCACGCCCCAACCAATCCGGCAAATGGTTCAACGCTGTGTCTTACGGTGTGCGCCGCGACGACAACCTGATCGACTACGATCAGGTCGAAGCCCAGGCAAAAGAGCACCAGCCAAAGATGATCATCGCCGGTGGCTCCGCCATTCCGCGCCAGATCGACTTTGCCCGCTTCCGTGAGATTGCGGATATGGTTGGCGCCTACCTGCTGGTCGACATGGCACACATCGCTGGTCTGGTTGCCGCTGGTGAGCACCCATCGCCGTTCCCACATGCGCATGTTGCCACCACCACCACGCATAAAACCCTGCGTGGCCCACGTGGCGGCATGATCCTGACCAACGATGCGGACATCGCCAAGAAACTGAACTCGGCAATCTTCCCGGGCATTCAGGGTGGCCCGTTGATGCACGTCATCGCGGCCAAGGCCGTCGCCTTTGGTGAAGCCCTGCGCCCTGAGTTCAAAGAGTACCAAAAACAAGTACGCGCAAATGCTGTGGCCTTGGCCGATCAGCTGATCAAAGGTGGCCTGGACATCGTCACCGGCGGCACTGATACGCACGTGATGCTGGTGGATCTGCGCCCGAAAGCTGTGACCGGCAACATCGCCGACAAAGCTCTGGGCCGCGCCCACATCACCACCAACAAAAACGGCATTCCGTTTGACCCTGAAAAGCCAATGGTCACGTCTGGTCTGCGCCTGGGCACTCCTGCGGGCACCACCCGTGGCTTTGGCGAAGATGAATTCCGCGCCATTGCGGACATGATTGTCGAAGTGGTCGATGGTCTGGCCGCCAATGGTGAAGAGGGAAATGCCGAAGTGGAAGCTTCCGTGCGCGCCAAAGTGGCCGCACTCTGCGCCCGCTTCCCGCTATACCCAAACCTGTAAAACAACGGGCAGCAAAAAAATTATTGGGCCGTCGCTGGACATTTCAGCGGCGGCCTTTTCTGTTTGCCAGTTTGTATCTGAGGGGAAGCGCAATGAGTGACGGATGGGACACGCAGCGAAGCGTATAACCGCGCGCCCTATCCCCACCTCCTGCAGTGGCGTCGGCTGTAACTTTCCGCCCCAATCACCACCCAAACAGTTTGGGACGCGCACTCTCAGCCGCCTGATCCGAAACACTTTTGGGGGCAAAGCGTTCGCGCCGGTCTTCGCGCCAATGCGCTTGCAATTTGCGGTCAGTAGGCGCCGCCGTGTCCTCACCTCCCCAACGTTCCTGACGGGTGGCAACTTGAAAGCTATTTGAAAGAATTCCCAACATATCTGACGTTCCTTGTGTTGATCTGCTTCAAACATGGTGGACTATAGCAGCAAAAGCGATTCAATATGGCTTTTAATATGTAAGCTGGAGTTACAGTATGGATTGGGCAACCCTCCCGTCGCTCGCGGCCCTTCGAGCATTTGAAGCCGCGGCGCGCCACCAAAACCTAAGCGCGGCAGCGCGGGAGTTGAACGTGACCCACGCGGCCATCGCCCAACATGTGCGTACATTGGAAACTGACCTTTCCACGCCTTTGCTGTTTCGCTCTGGGCGCGGCGTTGCGCTCACGGAAAACGGGCGTCACCTCGCCCAACACCTTTCTGAGGGGTTTGAAATCATCTCCGATGGCGTCTCCGCCCTCCAGCGCACAAAGGAAGACCGTCCGCTCAGTATCAGCGTCACGCCCTCGTTTGCTGCCAACTGGCTCATGCCGCGTATTGGTGGTTTCTGGCAAAAGCACCCCGAGATCTCGCTCAGCATCAACCCAAGTGTCAATTTGATCGACCTGCGCCGGGACGGCTTTGATATGGCCATCCGCTTTGGCAACGGGCATTGGCCCGGCGTGACCAGTGAGTTGCTTACATCCGGAGAATTCTGGGTTGTGGCATCCCCAAAACTTGTAAATCAGACAACAAATCTCAGCCTCGCTGACGCAGGACATCACCCGTGGCTCATGGACCTGCACATGCTGGAATGGCGAAAAGTCGTCGAAGACGCTGGCCTCAACCTCGACACGGTTGAAATGACGTCATTGGAAACCAACGAGCTTGTACTCTCCGCTACCGTCGCGGGCCTTGGCGTGTCAGTGCACCCAAAATCCCTTGTGGAACGCGAAGTTGCGTTTGGCACGCTTGTGCAGATTTCCAGCCTGCCCCGCACGGACCTAGGCTATCATTTGGTCACTTTGCCTCGCCCTCTCAGCGGTAAAAAACGCGCTCTTCGAAAGTGGCTCATGGAAGAGGCCAAAACCTAACACCGCAACAGAAAGCACCCGGGTGCAATCCCGGGTGCCGTGTTGGAAACTCGGAGGTTTAGGTGTTTGGCTTCGTGTCCAACAGCGCCTCTTCCAGCATCTTCTCGTCGCGTACTTCTTCGATGCGGCGAATGCGATCATCACGCTGCTGGTTGTCAAAACGGTACTTCACCACATTGATCAAGCTGATCGTGAGAAGCACAATACCCATGCCCCAAAAGCCTTTGGTCGACAGCGGCACGTCAGTGGATAGCCAGAGTGAAATCCCCAGCAATACATAGGCCAGCGCCACACCGGCCATGTTGAGCATTACGATGGTGGAATTGTCATTACGATCAGTCATTTTGGTTTCTCCGAATTTTTAGGTTTGAATATTGTCTTGCCGAAAGCGGCGGTTTTATTTGGATTGGGTTTTCAGGCGGTCCATCACGGACGCACCAGTTGCTTTGCTCACATCCCCAAATCCGGCATCCGCCATGCGCCCCGCGATATCGCCATGGTTCAGGCCACTGTCGATTTCACGCAGGATTTCGCCTTGTTCAAACGGATCGTCTCCGCCCATCACGCGGGAAATCAGAGCTTCAGCTTCCTCAAACGGGCTGTCTCCTGCCAGATGACGGTTCATGGACCTCTGGATCCCTTGCTCTTTGCGTATGGCACGCGCGGTCACTGCGCCCTGCTTCAAGTCGATGATACGGCGGTGGGCCGTTTCGACGGATTGGCGCAGCTGCATAATCCGCGCTTCCAGGCGCGCTTGAGTTTGCTGACGCCCCGCCAACTCGTTTTCCAGATCCGCAATCGCTTGCGCTGCTTGCTGCGCCAGATCATCTCGACCCTCTGCAAGGGCCTGTTTGGCACGCGCTAGCAGATCCACAATGCGGCCTTCCAAAGTTTCGATTTGGCGCTGCTCACCGCGCTCCCGCTGGATCAAACCGGCCAAAGCCACCTTTGCCGCCTTCAGGTTTGCACTCGCCTCGCGGATTTTTTGATCAATCAGCTCAATGGCATAGACGTCACGCACCTGTTCTTCGGCCCGGGCGTTTGCCCCTACAATCAATGTTTTCAAAGTTCCGAACATCTGTCGCTCCATTTCTTGAACATCGTTCACAAATAGAGTGATAGAATTTTCCTGAACGCCGTTCAAGATATTTCTTGAACGGCGTTCATCTTTTTTTGCAAGAGACTGATTTTACTTAGATTTACACCGCGACTTCCGGCCCAATTCGGGAAAGAACCTGCGCAATCATCATCCGAATATGCTCCGGCGGCACGCCAGAGATGCGATTCTCCAGCCCCAGAAGCACGATTCCATGCACAGCAGAAAACATCGCCCGAGTCATCAACCCCAGCTCCTCATCACCCATTTCTGCATAAAGCTCCGACAGCGGCGCGCGAATATTGCCAAACAGCGCCCCCAAGGACGACAGATACCACTCAGGCACCGGTCCACCTTCTGTCATCTCCACATCAAACAACGCCCGCCACAGCTTTGGATGTGCGACAGCAAACTCCAGATAGGCATTGGACATGAGAATAAGCCGTTGGCGCGGGCTTTCGCTGCCATCATATGAAACAGACACCGCTGTTCCGAGTTTCTTGAACGTGCGCCCGTTCACCTCAAGCACCAGACCGTGCAAATCCTCAAACACGTTATAGATGGCACCAACCGCGCAGCCTGCCCCTTTGGCCAGCTCGCGCGCTTTGAGAGACGACAAGCCCCCCGCTGCAACCTGCTCTTCCGCCAATTCAATCAATCGCTCGCGCAACGCCGCGCGCCGCTCTGCCACCTTGCCAGCCATATTTCCCCACATTTTGAACTGCGTTCACAATTACCCGTACCGCTAAGAATTGCCAAGTCTCCGATCCACCCCACAGAATGTTCTTCCTTTGTTCGGGAAACTCCCTAGAGTGCCGCCATGAGTATTCGCATTTCAAATCGGGACGCCCGCCACCTCTGGCTCTCCCTGCAAGGTCTGTCTGACCCCCCCACCGGCCCCGCCGAGCCACGCGCCACCATTGGCAAACTGGGCTTTGTACAGTTGGACAGCATCCAAGTCCTGTCACGCGCGCATCACCACATCCTTTGGTCACGCAATCAAAACTACCGCGAGCCCATGCTGAACACGCTTCTGGCGGAAGACCGCACCGTATTCGAGCATTTCACCCATGACGCCAGCGTCTTACCAATCGAGACCTACCCCTACTGGCGGGCGCAGTTTGACCGCCGCAAATCCCGCATGGATCAAAAGGGCTGGTTCAAAACCGCCCTTACCAAGGTCGACACCGAAGACATCAAATCCCGCATCGCAAACGAAGGCGCGCTCTCTACTGAGGCTTTTGACACCAAAATCGAAGGCCCCAAGGAAATGTGGTCCCGCCCCCCGCACAAACAGGCCCTGGATTACCTGTGGTACGCGGGCGAACTGGCAACCTGCCACCGGCACAACTTTAAAAAATTCTACAACCTGCCAGAGCGCGTCATTCCTGATACCCTCCGTGACCAGCACATCAACCACACGGATCAAATCGACTGGCTCTGCACGCAAGCCATCGACAGGCTTGGCTTTGCCACCTCAGGCGACATCAAACGCTTCTGGGAGGCCGTGGACACTTCAGACGTAAAAAATTGGATGACAACAGCCAATTTGATTGACGTCGAAGTGCAAACCGCCAGTCGACAATGGCTGCCTATGCAAGCGCCCGCCGACATTGCGCAGCGCCTGGACCAGATCACTGCCCCCACGTCCCGCCTGCGCATCCTCAATCCATTTGACCCGGTGATCCGCGACCGCGACCGGCTGTCTCGACTTTTTGGATTTGACTACCGCATTGAAATCTTCGTCCCTGCCGCCAAACGTCAGTGGGGCTACTACGTCTACCCTCTCTTGGAGGGAGATCGGTTTGTTGGCCGTCTGGAAGCCAAGGCCAACCGCAATAAAGGGGAGATTAGCATCACACAACTTTGGTCCGAACCCGGCATCCGCTGGACCGACGCGCGGGCAAAAAAACTGGACGCCGAGCTCACCCGCATGGGCCGCTTTATCGGTGCGCCAAACATTCTTTGGAACTGCCCTCGCACGCCAAATACTGGCTAAATCAGCCCCCGCCAGCGCAGCACAAGGATCACCAGCACCACAACAACCATCACGTTAAAGCTCAGCGCAGCCGCAAGATTTAGCAACGCGGCCTTGCGCCGATCCGCCACGTCAATGGTCTCCAGATGCGCAACAATCTCATCAAACGCTTTGTTCACAGCCACATCATCAGCCTGCATCATCAGTTTTGGATGCCCACCCAGACGTTGCGCCGCGACAAACACCTCGGCTTGCCGGTGCAGCCGCGATGGCACACGTCGTCCAATTTTCTTCATGGCACGGCTCAAAGTCTTGGCCCGCACACCAAATTTCTCTTTGGCCAATTCCAAAAGTCGGGCCTCTTTGGCCTGAATGTCCTGCGTCGTCATCATGCGCGCACCCTAGACTGCGGCCACAGAACACTCAACTCTGGAACCTGCCTGCGGAGCGCGCTATCACACCGCTATGTTGAACTTCATCGAACATGGCGCTGCCACTGCTGAACCGGATCTTCTCATTGTGCACGGGCTGTTTGGCTCCGGCCGCAACTGGGGCGCTATCGCAAAACGGCTTTCGGCCACCCGCCGTATTCTCTGCGTGGATCAGCGCAATCACGGCCTCAGCCCTTGGTATGACAACCATTCTTACGAGGATATGGCCGCTGACCTCGCCGAAGTTATTCAGGCGCAGGGCAAACCAATGGACGTTCTTGGACACTCCATGGGGGGTAAGGCTGCAATGGTTCTTGCCCTCACCCAACCGGAATTGGTCAACCGCTTGATTGTGGCTGACATCGCCCCGGTAGCTTACAGCCACGATCAAAACCAAAACATTCAGGCTATGCGCGCCGTTGACCTCAGCAAAGTCACCAAACGCTCCGACGCAACCGCTCAGCTAGCGCAATATCTCGACGACACCACGCTGCAAACTTTCTTCACCCAATCCTTGGACGTGAAAGAGCAGCGTTGGCGGCTGAACCTGGATGTGCTCAACCGCGAGATGCCCAAAATCCTTGATTTCCCTGATGTTGGCGGCCTCTACGGCGGCCCAACATTGTTTTTGTCGGGTGCGACCTCAGACTATGTCAGCCATGAGTACCGCCCCATCATCCGCGACAAATTTCCAAAGGCCCGCTTTGCCAAAATCACCGGTGCAGGCCATTGGTTACACGCGGAGAAACCACGCGAGTTCATCGCATCGGTGCAGGCGTGGCTGGACTTGGATCAGCGCGCGTAAAGCGCCTGTGCCACCTTCCAGCTCACCGGGAAACCAATCACAAAGCCAGCTAGCGCGACAAGAAACAACCCCATTCCGGTGTTCACACCGGTTACCAACGCGGCGATCACGCCAACACCGGCCAACGTGGACCCAATAAACAGATGTAGAATTGATGCCAAACGCAACATGGGCTGTCTCCTTCAGTTGATGACGGAGGTTTTGACAAAGATATGCGCCGCCAGCTTTGATTTGGATCAGCCCACGCTCACTTGTCGTGCGTCACTCTGCCAACAATTGCATTACCACCGCACCGCTGGTGTCAAGCAGCACCTTTTGCCCATCACGCACGCCATACGCGGTCACTTTTGCCAAGGTCTGAAAAAACGTGGTCTCTTGTTGGCCTAGATCTCCGGGGCACGCCATACGGGTTGTCGCCAGAGGCCCAAACTCCAATTGACTACCCTTTTCGGTATAGTTTCCAGTGAATCGATTGCAGCCGCTGGTGCCGCTCACACGACCATCCGGCGCAAACTTCAACTCTGGCACCCGTGCCTCTTGAACGGTGTTGCCATTCATTTGCACAACCACCCAATCGCTGCCGCTCAGGGCATTTTCAGCACGTTGAACCATTTTTTCCACCACAACATCCACGGTCTCGGGGGCATCTTCAGTCAGCGCCGCAAAACTCTGCGTGCTACGCCACATCACATTGTCGCCCACTCGGATCACCGCGCGCACGGAATAACGCCCGCGCTCATCGACCATCCCATCATCATACGTCAACTGATAGGCCACTGGCACCTGTCCGCTTGGCTTCAAGGTTTGACGCGCCAACACCGTGGATTTCACATCCATCTTGCTGACATCTTCCAGCGTGACCTCGACCAAAGCCTCCGGTGGCAACGCAATCTTTTCCCGGTATAAGACAGATCCATTGAGCGTCTGAAAATCAGCCATCGCACTGCCAGCTCCAAGGCACATTGCCAAAACCATACCCACCTTCAGGCCTGCGGATGTCTTCGTTATACCTACCATATCACTGTTCCCAACTACGTTTCTCATGTTGTCCTCAACTACCTATGCGCGAGATCCTGTTGCACCAAGGGGGAAACATCTCTTCGGCAACTCCCCGCCAATAGGCCCTCCCGAAACAAAACCCAAATTTCCGCACGTGTTACGACCTTTGCCCCCCTTGGCCTGCTTGCCTGCTCTGCTAGGCTGCCGTTATGTCCAACGATACCAAATCCCCAGTTTTGAACCGGTTCGCCCACGCGCTTGTGGTCGATGACCATCCGCTGTTCTGTGACGCCTTGGTCATGACCTTACAGGCCATCGCTCCAATTACAGAAGTTGCAACAGCCCCCTGCCTCGCCGACGCGCTAGATCGGCTTGAACACGGGCCGCACCCTGATTTGGTGGTGCTGGACTTGAACCTCCCGGACGTGGACGGTTTTGACGGCCTGCTGCGCCTGCGCAAAGCCACAAATGCCAAAGTGCTGGTGGTCTCTTCCATGGCAGACACGCGCATCATCAATGCAGCGCTCAATGCCGGTGCCGCAGGATTTGTTCCCAAACACAGCCAACGTGACATGTTTCGCCGCGCTCTTGAGGCGTTGGCACAGGACCGGATCTTCGTGCCAGAAGGCCACATGCCAACCTGCAACGAGCACGACCCAACAAAAGACGCGGTTGACCGTTTGGCCAGCTTGACCACTCAGCAAGCCCGCATCCTGGACCGCATCTGCGAAGGCAAACTCAACAAACAAATTGCATTCGAGCTGTCGATTGCTGAAACCACCGTGAAAGCCCATGTGACTGCAATCATGCGCAAACTTGGCGTTCATTCGCGCACACAGGCCGTGTTGATTGCCAAAGAAGCCAGTTTTGAGGAACACTTGCGCAGCAGCGGGTAGGCAGCCTAATCTGCCACGAGCGGCTTTGAGGAGAGCTGCGGGAGGAACGCCAGCATGGATGCCAGCACACCCTTAGCCGGGTCTCAAATTGTGCACACAGGGTTTGCGCCATGTGACGCCCCGGATGCCGTGGATCAATTGGTCGCCGCTTTGGGGACAGAGCCGTTTGCTTTGGTGATCCTGTTTGTTTCACCCAAAGCCGATCTCGATCGCTTTGTCACAGACATCTCTGGACACTTTGGCACGGCCGAAGTTGTCGGCTGTACCACAGCCGGGGAACTGGCCAAAAACGGCTATACCGAAGGTGAGATTGTGGCCGTTGGCCTGCCCCAGACCCACTTTGCCGCCCGCACATTGCTTGTGGAGGACCTCACGGACATCAACGCGGAAGCCCGCATCACTGAGATGATCCAAAACCGCAAGGCCTTGGCCGCCGACCACCCCCGCTGGACGTCAGAGTTTGCCTTCCTAATGGTCGACGGGCTCTCCACCCGCGAAGACGCACTTGCCGCAGACCTTTCCATGGGCTTGGGCCCAGTGCCATTGTTTGGCGGATCCGCCGGCGACGGCGAAGACTTCCAAAAAACCCATGTCCTTTTTCGCTCCCAATTTCACAGCAATGCTGCCGTGCTTGTACAACTGCGCTCAAACTGCCCGGTGCATGTTTTTAAAACTGACCACTTACGGCCAACCGAACAACGCATGGTCGTGACCGGCGCCAATCCAGCCACACGACGCGTGTATGAAATCAACGCCGAACCCGCCGCCCGGGAATATGCGCGCATCCTTGGCAAAGATCCCGAACAGCTCTCTACATTCACGTTTGCAGCACATCCCGTGGTCGTGCGCATAGGGGCACAAACACACGTACGTGCCATTCAGCGCGTTGCACAGAACGGCGATCTGCAATTTTTCTCTGCCATCGACGAAGGCGTTGTGCTCACCTTGGCCAAACCCGAAGATATGGTTGCACACCTGGACAGGGAGCTCAGCGCGCTGACCGGTCCAACGCCGCCCGCCATCATTTTGGGATGTGATTGTGTTTTGCGCCGTGTCGAGGCCACGCAAAAGCAGATCACCGGAGACATCTCACGCGTGCTTGCCAAACATAACGTGGTTGGATTTTCCACTTACGGGGAGCAAGTCAATTCGATGCACGTCAACCAGACGTTCACGGGCGTCGCCATCTACCCTCCGGAAACGGACTAGAACCAAAATGACAGACGCCACTCTGATCGACCCCAAAGACTCACTGGAGCGCCAAAACCAGAAACTTCTCAAGATTGTCGATACCCTCATGCGCCGCGCCGAGGCCGGCCCGGACACAACCGGCGTGGCTTATGCGCAATTTGAACGTGCTGTGATGCTTGAGGAGGAAGTCCAAACCCGCACCCGAGAGCTGGAACATGCGCTGGACCTGCTCAACACATCCAACGCATCCCTCGCCCAAGCCAACGCCGAGGCAGAAGCTGCCCGTGCCAACCTCGCCAACGCGATCGAGACTGTGCAAGAAGGTTTCGCGCTGTTTGGCGCCGACGAAAAGCTGGTGCTCTGCAATTCACGTTTTGGCAAACATATGCGCGACGTCCACGCGCGGTTCAAACCCGGTTTGCGTTTTAACGACTACGTCGACATTGTCTCCCAAAGCGCCTTCCTGGAACTGCCAGATGGCATGACTGCTGCCCAATGGGCAGAGCAGCGCATGCTACGTCACAAAGAGCAGCACGTTGTTTTCAACGCCCCTCTCGCAGGGGATCGCTGGATTCAGGTCTCTGAACACCGCACCCGCGACGGTGGCACGGTTGTGTTGCAAACAGACGTCACCGACATGATGTTGATTGAGCGACAAGAACGTGAACGCCTGCTCGACGATCAAGCCCGCCTGATCAAGGCCACTTTGGAACATCTGGATCAAGGGGTGGGGGTCTTTGACCGCGAAGCCCGTCTGGTTGGATGGAACCGCCGCATGGGGGAACTGCTCTCCATTCCGGTGCGCCGTTTTCATCTTGGCCTGCCATTTGACACGATCTTTGATCAGCTCTCCCGCAAGCTGGCCTTTCTGGAAACCGCCGATGCTGAGGCGTTGGCCAATTGGGCTGCACACGACGGGCGGCGTGCGCCATTGTCCTTTGAAGTGGAACTGGGAGAAGACCGCATCCTGGCCGTCTTTGCCCAACATATGCCGGACGGCGGCTTTGTGATCTCATTTACAGACATCACAACAGAACGCCGCGCGCTTCGGGCCACGTCCCAAGTCAACGAAACGCTTGAACGTCACGTGCAGGAACGCACCCTTGAACTACAGGATGCCTTGGCAGAAGCTGAACGTGCAAACGCCTCCAAGTCCCGTTTTGTCGCGGCCGCCAGCCATGATCTATTACAACCTCTTTCAGCAGCCAAACTCTACTTGGCTTCGCTGGAAACAGATCTGGCAGAACCAGACCAACGTGAAAGACTGACCAAAGCGGGCTCCGCCTTGCAAAGCGTCGAGCACATCCTTGGCGCACTTCTCGACATCTCCCGGCTGGACAGCGGTCGCGCCGCTGTACACGACACCCAAATCCCTCTTGGCGCTCTACTTGGGCAACTGTATGACGAGTTTGCCCCAATCGCCCGCGACAAAGGCCTGCGCTTTGATTTGCGCACCACGGACCTCTCGGTGCAGTCCGACGCAACCTATCTACGCCGTATTCTTCAAAACTTGATCGCCAACGCCCTGCGATACACCGATCATGGACGCGTCCTCGTTGCCGCTCGACGACGTGCCGACAAAATAGTTGTCGAAATCTGGGACACTGGCCCCGGCATTCCGATTGAACAGCAAGCCAAAGTGTTTGACGAATTTCACCGCGTGAATGCCGCCGCCAGCCCCGCCGAAGGTCTCGGCCTTGGCTTGGCCATTGTAGAACGGGCTTGCCGACTGCTGGCCCATCCGATGCACATGCAATCCGAACCTGGGCGCGGCACACGATTTTGCATCACACTCCCAATTCACACAGACCAAGCTGCGCCCTCCCTCCCCTCACTGGCAACGCCCAAAGCCGCCAATCCGCTGGAGCACCGCATTGTGCTCTTGGTGGAAAACGACGCCGAGCTGCGCAACGCTATTGCCATGACGTTGGAAAACTGGGGGGCGGATGTACTGGCCTGCAGCAGCGATATCGAAGCCCTCGACCTGCTGCGCGAAATCGACATCGCGCCGGACATGGTTTTGGCGGATTATCAGCTGGATCATGCAGCCACAGGAACTGACCTTATTGGGCGGCTGCGCAAAGCCTACGGGCCACTCCCTGCCTGTGTGATCAGCGCCAACCGCGGTCCCGAACTGACCGAGATTTGCCAAAGCTTGAACGCCACGTTGTTGCACAAACCGTTGGATCTGGATCAGCTGCGCACAGTGCTTACCCGCGCGTAAACACATGCCGCAAAACTGCAGAATTCGCACCACCGCAAAACAGTCGCGATACAGACGCAATACCGACGTACCTTTTGCCTCTTCCCGTTGGCCACACCAACACTTAAAACCGACCAAAGAAAAGCAGCTCGGAGCCAGCCTATGACCCGTCTTCAAATCGCCTTGGATGCCATCGATACCGCCAATGCCAAAGACCCAAAATTGGACAACGGACAACCCGAAGCCCTGCTCTACGGGCAGCGAATGACCGAAGAATGCAAACGGCTTTTTCCCAATGCTTCCGAAGCGTTACAAGTAGCGTCCAGAGGCCAACACGTCGAACGCTGGGTGCTCAAACGCGCCGATTATCCTGAAGGCCGTGCTGGCTACTTGAAATGGCGTCGTGACCTCGGCGCCCACCACGCAAACCGGGTCTCAGAAATCATGGCGGATGCAGGTTACTCTGAAGAAGATGTGACCGCAGCAGGCGCAATGTTGCGTAAAGAAGGCATCAAGCGCAATGAGCAGGTACAAGCCCTTGAAGACATTATTTGTTTTGTCTTCATCAAGTACTACTTCGCGCCTTTCGCAGCCAAGCACAGCCCTGAAAAAGTACTGAGTATCGTCGTCAAAACTGCGCGCAAAATGTCCACCGACGCGCGATCTAGAGCTTTGCAAGAATTTGACCTACCAGACGATCTCGCAGCAGCATTTGAGGCCCCGGCGGCATAAGCAAAACACCCCGCGGAGCGCTGATTGTAGCTGACTTCCAACCGTCGGCCCCGCTGCCACCAATGCAGTGGCTACAGGGCTTTGCAGTGGCTATGAGCCAGCGGCTTCCCAACTGAACCATTCGTGCCTCCACCCTTGTAATGCCAAACGCATGGAAGCGGCAACTGTCTGAAATCGCGCCAGGGTTTCCGATGTTTCTGATGTTCATGGCGGGTGGATTCTTTGTGTCAAAGCTTCTGCCGAGCCGCCTTAGCGACACAGATTTGCACCTTTTTCCGCCGTTGGGGTTTCACCCCAAATTGCCTGTAATGGGTGTCGATGGGATCAAATCCGCTCTGGCAGACCGCAAGTGGACGCAGGGTGAAAGTCACCTTCTATTGGCGGCGCACAGCTGGCTGCAGAGGCGATCCAAAACAGAGGTTAGAGCGACCGCCCTGTTGTAATTTCCGGCTCCAACTTCAACAACTGCACTGGGCTGTCCGAGCCCTGTGCAGCAAGAATAATTTCTGCCGCTTTCTGCCCAATCTCAAACCGGTGCGCATCGGTCGTCGCCAGCGGCATTGGCAAACCTTTGAGCAAATTCAAATTGTTAAATCCGGCAATTGCCAGATCCTTGGGCACTGAAAGCCCTTTGGAAAGACAAAACATATAAGCGCCAATTGAAAGAACATCACTGGAAAAATAGATGCATTCGAGTTCCGGAGAGCGTTGCGTTAACAGCTCTGTCAATGTGTTGCCGGTCTCAATAGAAGACACTCCGGAATAGAGTTCTTGATCAAACAGCGACAAGCCAGCTTCTTTGAGCTCCAGCTCAAATCCCTGCATACGTTTTTCGGCGCGGAAATCCTGCGGCATTTTTGTACCGACAAAACCAATTCTCTGGTACCCCGCCTTCAGAATTGTACGCGCCATTTTGCGTCCCGCGTCTAGATGCGAGATTCCGACACAATGTTTGATTGGATCACCGTCAACATCCATAACTTCGACGACCGGACAATCAGCATTGGCAAGCATTTTGCGCGCTGTGTCATTGTGCTCTAAGCCAGCGATAACAACACCCGCGGGCCGCCAGCTCAGCATTTCACGGATTACCTCTTCTTCTTCCTGCAAGTCATAGCCGGTAACGCCAATCACAGGCTTCAAAGCTGTGGCCTTTAAGGTCGAGCTGATGCCCGACAACACCTCTGGAAACACCGAAGAGTTCAAACTGGGGACGACCACGCCGACCAGGTTCACCGTTTTGGAAGCTAGCGCTCCGGCAATGCGATTCGGCACGTACCCAACGTCACGCGCAATCTGCTCAACTTTTTTTCGAGTGGATTCTGATACGTCCTGCGCCCCTCGCATTGCGCGTGAGGCCGTCATTTCGCTTACACCTGCCAGTTTGGCGATGTCCTTGAGAAGAAGCTTTTTTCCCATGGGCGGATGGTCTGACACAACCCAAGCCAAAGCAACCCCGAAAGCGCGCTGTCCGGAAGTTAGTTCCTCCCCTTGATTCCCATCGCATTTCACTGTAGCGATAGCGCTAACGGTGGCGCTATCGGAGCGCTGATTTGCATGTTGGGAGAATGACATGACCATCAAAATTGCCATCAACGGATTTGGCCGCATTGGCCGCGGTGTTCTGCGCGCCCTCATCGAAAGCGGCAAAAACGACATTCAAGTCGTTGCAATCAATGACCTGTCCCCGAATGATCACCTTGTTCATCTACTCAAATACGACAGCGTTCACGGCCGCTTGAACTGCGATGTCACGTTGGACGGCGACATCATGAAAGTTGCTGATCAAGAAATCCGCCTCACGGCCATTCGCGATCCTCAGGATCTGCCTTGGTCCGATGTTGATGTGGCGTACGAATGCACCGGTATCTTCACTTCAAAAGACAAAGCAGAGCTGCTTTTGAAGTCTGGCGCAAAACGTGTTTTGATTTCCGCTCCGGGCAAAGACGCTGATAAGACAGTGGTTTATGGCGTGAATGATGCAGAACTAACTCCAAAGGACATCATTGTGTCCAACGCGTCCTGTACCACCAACTGCCTTGCGCCTATTGCAAAGGTACTGGACGATGCTTTCGGCATTAAAACTGGCTACATGACCACGATCCACGCCTACACAGGCGATCAGCCAACACACGACACCAACCACAGCGACCTCTACCGCGCCCGAGCTGCCGCGCTGTCGATGATCCCGACGTCTACAGGTGCTGCCCGCGCAATTTCCCTTGTGCTTCCGCACCTTAAAGGCAAGCTGGAAGGATCCGCTGTGCGAGTTCCAACCGCAAACGTTTCCATGGTAGACTTGGTGATCAACACCAATAAACCGGCCTGCGTTGACGCCATCCACGCAGCAGTCAAAGCCGCGGCGGAAGGTCCTCTAAATGGAGTGCTTGGCTACGAGGAAGCTCCCTTGGTTTCCGCTGATTTCAACCACGATCCACATTCCTCAATTTTTGCCCCCGCCCAGACCAGTGTGACGGAAGAAGGTCTCGTTCGTGTGGTAAGTTGGTATGATAATGAGTGGGGATTCTCCAACCGCATGCTCGACACTGGCCGCCGTATGGGCGCCCTTTTGAAAGGCTAAGTTGTTATGGTTGCGCGCGTAATTCCGGTTGAACCGTTTGATCTTGTGATTTTTGGCGCTACTGGCGATCTCGCCCGGCGCAAAATTTTGCCGGGCCTGTTTCACCGGTTTCGCGCGGGCCAGATGCCGCCGGACGCTAAGATTATTGGTTCGGCACGTTCAGATATTGATAGCGCTGGATTTCGTGAGCTAATCGCAGCCGCGATAGGCGAGTTTATCCCAGAAGAATTACGGCCAGCTGAGCTGGTATCGGAATTTTTGAACCACTTAAGCTACGTACATATCGACGCGATGGGGGAGACTGGTTGGTCGGAGCTCAGAGGCATTTTGCGCCCAGAAGCCGTCCGTACATTCTATCTTTCTGTGTCTCCGTCGCTGTTTGGCGCCATCGCTGAACGCCTTAGCCACAATGATATTGCGACGCTGGAAAGCCGGATTGTGGTCGAAAAACCCTTTGGGCACGATCTGACAAGTGCACAGGCGCTTAACAAAGATCTGCTGCGCCACTTTGATGAGCAGCAAATCTACCGGATTGACCACTACCTCGGCAAAGAAACCGTTCAGAACTTGATGGCATTGCGCTTCGCCAATTCTCTTTTTGAGCCCCTTTGGAACTCAACACATATTGACCATGTACAAATCACGGTTGCTGAAAGCATCGGTGTCGCCGGTCGCGGCGGGTATTATGATCAATCAGGCGCCATGCGAGATATGGTGCAAAACCACTTGATGCAGCTGCTTTGCCTGATCGCAATGGAGCCTCCCAGCAAATTCACGTCGAATTCTGTGCGCGACGAAAAAGTCAAGGTTATCGAGGCTTTGGAGCCTGTCGCCTTGGACGACATTGTGCGCGGCCAATATCGGTCGGGCCGGGACAATCAGAGCTATTTCGACGACGTCGAAAACGCAAACAGCCGCACCGAAAGCTATATTGCGCTAAAATTAGCGGTTGGAAACTGGCGATGGGCGGGTACGCCGTTTTATCTGCGCACGGGCAAACAGCTGCGCGATCGCGCGTCCGAAATCGCTGTAGTTTTCAAGGATCCTCCCCACAATATCTTTCCAAACAAAATGGAAGGTCGCAAAGGCAATGCATTGATCATTCGTCTGCAACCGGACGAAGGCATCACCCTGCGAACAACCATCAAAGAACCCGGCCCTGGTGGCATGCGGCTCACAGAAGTTGACATGGATATGTCCTTCGCCGACGCCCTCGGTGACAGTCTGATGTCTCAGGATGCCTACGAACGTTTGATCATGGATGTGATCCGAGGCGACCAAACGCTGTTTATGCGTGGCGACGAGGTCGAGGCTGCCTGGGCTTGGGCAGACCCTCTGATCGCAGCTTGGGAAGACGCAAACCAACGTCCAGTCCCTTATGATCCGGGCAGCTCCGGCCCCGAAGAAGCCCTGATGCTGATGCATAGAGGTGGCCGCCGCTGGCGCCCCATCGGCGACTAAATCCCACAAACACGCCCCCAATTAGGAAGGATGGTTCTAATGCCACTCCACCCAACCGTTAAAAAAGTCACTGATCGTATTATCGCGCGCTCCAAACCGCATCGTGACACCTATTTGGAACGTATGGCACAAGCAGCGAGCCAAGGCCCCGCCCGGGCGCATTTGAGCTGTTCCGGACAAGCCCATGCCTACGCCGGTGCTGGCGACGACCAATCAACTCTGGCCACCGGCACCGCAGGCAACCTTGGCATTGTCACTGCTTACAACGACATGTTGTCCGCACACCAACCGTTTGAACGTTACCCAGCTCTCTTGCGTGACGCCGCTCGCACTGCCGGTGGAACTGCACAAGTCGCAGGTGGTGTGCCATCCATGTGTGACGGCGTCACCCAAGGCGAAGCCGGTATGGAACTTTCGCTGTTTTCGCGCGACGTCATTGCGCTAGCGGCGGGTGTCGCGCTCAGCCACAACACTTTTGATGCCTCCGTTTACCTTGGCGTCTGCGACAAGATTGTCCCAGGTTTGGTGATTGCGGCGCAGAGCTTTGGCCATCTTCCAGCTGTGTTCTTACCAGCCGGTCCCATGAGCACAGGTATCTCCAACGACGAAAAAGCCATGGTCCGACAGCGCTTTGCCGCAGGCGAAGCAGATCGCGCGGAACTGATGGCTTCGGAAATGGCCGCCTACCACGGCCCTGGCACCTGCACATTTTACGGCACCGCGAACACCAACCAAATGCTGATGGAATTCATGGGGCTGCACCTGCCCGGCTCCAGCTTTGTCTCCCCCAACACGGACCTGCGCGATGCTTTGACCGAAGAAGGCGCCCGGCGCGCGCTTTCGTTATCTGCGCTCGGGAACAACTATACACCGACGTGCGACATCTTAGATGAAAAAGCCTTTGTGAACGGTATTGTCGGCCTCAACGCCACAGGTGGATCCACCAACTTGCTGATACACCTGATTGCAATGGCTCGTGCTGGCGGTATCGTGTTGACTTGGGAAGACTTCGCTGAACTTTCCGACATCACACCGCTCTTGGCGCGTGTTTACCCAAATGGTCTGGCGGATGTGAACCACTTCCACGCAGCGGGCGGCCTTGGCTACATGATTGGCGAACTGCTGTCTGCCGACTTGCTGCACCCCGATACTAAAACTGTCGCGGGCGAAGGCCTTGAGAACTACACGCTTGAGCCAAAACTGCTCGACGGAGCCCTTACCTGGCAACCAGGGACCAAAACCTCGCTCAATGACAAGATTGTGCGCCCAGCTACAGATCCGTTTGCCCCCACCGGGGGGCTCGCCCGGCTGTCAGGCAACCTCGGCACGTCTGTGATGAAGATCTCCGCGGTAGCGGAGAAGCATCGCCTGGTTGAAGCGCCCGCGCGGGTGTTCCATGATCAGGACGAAGTCAAAGCTGCGTTCAAGGCAGGCAAACTGACCGAAGATGCGGTGATTGTCGTGCGGTTCCAAGGTCCCAGAGCCAATGGCATGCCGGAGTTGCACAGTTTGACTCCGCTGATGTCGATCATGCAAGGCAAAGGGCTCAAAGTTGCTTTTGTCACCGATGGACGCATGTCCGGTGCCTCTGGGAAAATTCCGGCAGCTATTCATGTCTCCCCAGAAGCGCTGGATGGTGGACCAATTGCCAAACTGCGTGACGGAGATTTGGTTCGCGTAGATGCCGAGGAGGGCACGCTTGAAGTGCTGGCTGACGACTTCGACAGTCGTCCACTGGCCACAGCCGACCTGAGCTCTTATCAACACGGAACTGGCCGCGATCTCTTTTCTGCCTTCCGCAACGCGGTGGGGCCAGCCACCACCGGCGCATCTATTTTTGAAGGATAAAACTTGATGTCGATCACTCCGCAAACCGCCAGCGAAAAAGCCCGTGAAATTTGCAACGCGGCTCCGATTGTTCCCGTACTAGTGGTCGAAGACGTCGCCCACGCAAAACCACTCGCGGAAGCCCTGGTTGCAGGCGGGCTGCCCGCTCTGGAAGTGACCCTACGCACCCCAGCCGCATTGGACGTGATACGCGCAATGGCCGACGTTCCTGGCGGTATGGTCGGCGCGGGTACGTTATTAACACCTGACGATGTTAAAGCTGCAAAAGACGCAGGGGCCACCTTCGGTGTCTCTCCGGGTGCAACCGACACATTGCTGGAAGCCTGCGAAACCGAAGGCCTACCTCTGCTCCCAGGAGCCGCATCCGCGTCAGAAGCCATGGCTCTACTGGAGCGCGGCTACAACATGCTTAAATTCTTCCCGGCCGAGGCCGCGGGCGGCGCCAAGTTTATTGGGTCCCTCGCCAGCCCCCTGCCCCAGATCAGTTTTTGCCCAACAGGTGGCGTGAGCCCTCAGAACGCCGCCGACTATCTGTCATTGTCTAACGTGGTTTGTGCGGGCGGAAGTTGGGTCGCTCCGTCCCAATTAGTCAAACAAGGCGCCTGGGACAAAATAGAGTCCCTGGCTCGCGAGGCCTCTCAACTCCCACGCTGAGCTACCAATTGCGGCGCCCGCTGATGTGATGTAGCGCGCTTTCTTCGGCAAATGGATCAACCGGTTCAGGACGGCTGAGCCGGTTGATAGATTTTATGGCCATCATCACCGCAAGCACGGCAAAGAACGCCCCGCCGATGGCTTGCCCCATCAACACGCCTGACGCGCCCCAATAGAGCCCGCCCAAAAGCGCGAGAGGCAGGGTTCCAACCGTATGCCGCCCCCAATTCACATAGGTTGAGTAAATCGGGTGCCCAAGATTGTTAAAGCAGGCGTTGCACACAAAGATCACGCCGTTGAAGAACTGCAAAAGCGCAATTGGCCCGCAAAAAAGATAAATTAAGGTCCGCATCTCACCTTCCGCATCAAACGTGTCCGCAATCAGCCCACGCGCCAGAAACAAGATCAGTGCAGACAGCAGTGTGTAGGCAAGCAGGAACTGTAACCCGGCTTTGAAGGTACCACGTACACGATCAAACAGGCCTGCCCCAAAGTTCTGTCCCACAATTGGACCAATGGCTCCAGACAAAGCAAAAACCACGGCAAACGCGACAGGCATCAATCGACCAATCACCGCCATCGCAGCCACGGCATCGGTGCCGTATCGCGCCATCTCTCGTGTGACAATTGCCGCGCCAACTGGCGAGGCCACATTTGTAAGGATCGCCGGCCCGGCAATGCCACTGATCGCCTTGGCATCCCGTTTGAGTTGACCTATTGCAGGGGCCGCATATCCTTTGTGAATCCGAATGACACACAGGACGGCGTAGCCACACATGATAAGCCGCGCCGTGACAGACGCATAGGCCGCTCCGTCCAAGCCCAAATCCAACCCAAAGATCAACACCGGGTCTAGCGCCGCATTGACTGCGCCGCCAAGAACCGTGCCCATCATGGATCTGCGCGCATCTCCATGAGCCCGCAGAACCGCCATACTGACCATGGCGAGGGACATAAAGGGCATGGTTGGGATCACAATCCACACATACCGTTTTGCGAGTGCCAATGTGTCGCCTTCAGCCCCCAGCCAAGACAAGATCGGATCAAGAAACACCAGAACACCAATTGGAATGGCCACACCAGTGAGCAATCCCAAAATAGCAACAGACGTCGCGGTCTCACGGGCCTTCTGCGGGTTTTCAGCGCCAATGGAACGCGCGGCCAACGATCCCGCCGAGATCGACAGACCGATGTTGATTGCATTGGTGAAGAACAACAACGTTCCGGCATAGCCAACCGCTGCGGCAAGCGCCTTATTTCCAAGCATAGAGATGAAAATCATGTCGACAAAGTCGACTGCAAAAATCGCCATCAACCCCACCGAAGATGTCAGCGACATCACTGCAACATGGCGCATCAACGCGCCTTGCAAGAACACAGCTTTGGCCATCAGGTTACCTGTTCGCTTTTGGTTTCCAGAGACGCGCACACTGCCACTGTGTCAAAGCAAGGCCAACCCGATTTCACACATCCTCAAAAGAAAACGCCGCTCACGAAGAGCGGCGTTTTATGGTTTTGTCTCAGCGGTTATCCGCCAAAGTCATCAAGCATGATGTCCTCACGGTCCACGCCCAAATCAAGCAGCATGTTGATCACAGACTGGTTCATGATGGGCGGACCACACATGTAGTACTCGCAGTCTTCTGGTGCCGGATGGTTCTTGAGGTATTCCTCAAACAGAACGTTATGGATGAAGCCAGTGTAGCCTCCCCAATCGTCTTCTGGGAGGGCATCAGACAACGCCACATGCCAGTCGAAGTTGTCAAACTCTGCGGCCAAACCATCAAAATCTTCGACAAAGAACATCTCACGCTTAGAGCGCGCGCCATACCAGAAGGAAATCTTCCTATCGCGGTTCTGCAAACGCTTAAGCTGATCAAAGATGTGCGAGCGCATCGGCGCCATACCTGCACCACCACCAATAAAAACCATCTCTTTGTTCGTGTCGCGTGCGAAAAACTCACCAAATGGCCCTGAGATTGTGACTTTGTCACCTGGCTTCAGGTTGAAGATGTAGGACGACATCAGGCCCGGGGGAATACCCTGACTGCCCGGAGGTGGCGAGGCGACACGCACGTTCAGCATGATCAAGCCTTTTTCATCCGGGTAGTTCGCCATGGAGTAAGCACGTTCAACAGGCTCCGTCACGGTGGACTCGTACTGCCACAGGTTAAACTTGTCCCAGTCTTCCTTGTATTCGTCCTCAATGGCAAAATCTTTGTAGCTCAGCTTGTGGGCGGGCGCTTCAATCTGAATGTACCCACCAGCGCGGAAGTTTACGTCCTCGCCTTCCGGCAACTCCAGAACCAAGTTTTTGATAAAAGTTGCAACGTTTTCGTTGGAGCGAACAGTGCACTCCCACTTCTTCACACCGAACACCTCTTCAGGCACTTCGATGTCCATGTCCTGCTTTACAGCCACCTGACAAGACAACCGGTCGCCACACGCAGCCTCACGCTTGGTGATATGGCTTTCTTCGGTTGGAAGGATCGAACCACCACCGGAGTGCACACGTACCTTACACTGCGCGCAGGTACCGCCCCCTCCGCAGGCAGACGGCACAAACAGTTTTTGCTCCGCCAAGGTTTGCAACAACTTGCCGCCAGCGGGCACTGAAATGGTTTTTTCGCCGTTGATGGTGATTTCGACGTTGCCCGTGCTCACCAGCTTGGAGCGCGCTGCCAGGATGATGGTGACCAGCGCCAAAACGATCAAGGTGAGGAGAACAACACCTAGAGTAAATGTTTCCAACTCTTCTACTCCTTAAAGTTTTACGCCGGAGAAGGACATGAAGGCCAACGCCATCAGACCTGCGGTGATAAAGGTGATGCCTAGGCCTTGAAGACCGTCGGGAATGTCGGAGTATTTGAGCTTTTCGCGTACACCGGCCATTGCTGTGATCGCCAATGCCCAACCAAAGCCGGAACTTAGGCCGTAGGTCATGCTCTCAGGGAAGTTGTAGTCACGTTCCACCATCAAGAGAGAGCCACCCAGGATGGCGCAGTTCACGGTGATCAATGGCAAGAACACACCCAGCGCGTTGTAAAGCGGCGGGAAGAACTTATCGAGCACCATCTCGAGGATCTGGACCATCGCCGCAATCACGCCGATGTAGCAAATCAGACCAAGAAAGGTCAGGTCCACATTTGGAAAGCCCGCCCAAGCCAAGGCACCAGGCGCCAGCAGATAAGTGAGAAGCAGGTTGTTGGTCGGAACCGTAATGGCTTGCACAAGCATCACAGAGATACCAAGGCCAAGCGCGGTCGAGATCTTCTTGGACACGGCAATGAACGTACACATGCCGAGGAAGAAGGAGAGCGCAAGGTTCTCAACAAAGACAGCCTTTACGGCCAGAGAGAGAAGCCCTTCCATTAGTGGCCCTCCACAACTTGAATTTTATATTCACGTTTTTCCACCTGCTCTGGTTTCCAGGCGCGAACCGCCCAGATCAGCAAGCCGATGATGAAGAACGCCGAAGGTGGCAAAAGCAACATGCCGTTAGGCACATACCAGCCACCGTTGTTCACGGTTGGCAGGATCGTGACGCCAAACAAACTGCCAGCGCCAAACAGCTCACGAATGAAACCCACAACCAGCAACAACGCGCCGTAACCAAGACCGTTGCCAACCCCATCAATGAAGCTGTCAATTGGCGGGTTCTTCATCGCAAAGGCCTCCGCACGGCCCATAACGATACAATTGGTGATAATCAGGCCAACAAACACGGACAGAGTTTTGGAAATCTCATAGGCATAGGCCTTGAGCACTTGGTCCACGATGATCACGAGGCTAGCGATGATCACCATCTGCACGATAATGCGGATGGAACCGGGAATTTGGTTGCGCAACACTGAAATGAACATCGAGCTGAACCCGGTAACCGCTGTCACTGCGAGTGCCATAACAAAGGCAACTTGCAGCGAAGATGTCACCGCCAGCGCAGAACAGATGCCCAACACTTGAAGCGTGATCGGGTTGTTGTCGACAAGCGGATCGACCAGAAGGTCTCGTTTTGTCTGGGCCATCAGATGCCTCCCGACTTCAGATTTTCAAGGAACGGGCCAAATCCAGCTTCGCCCATCCAGAACCGCACAAGGTTGTCGACACCAACAGACGTCAACGTCGCGCCAGCAAGCGCATCAACATGGTAGTCAACGCCAGCAGGAGGCACGGATTTGGCAACAGTGATCTGCAAGCTGCCATCTTCATCTGCCAGCTTCTTACCACCCCAAAGAGTTTTCCAACGTGGGTTGTCCACTTCAGCACCCAGACCCGGTGTCTCGCCGTGGTCGTAGAACTGTAGGCCAAAGATGTCGTTGCCATTTTCTTCAAGTGCGATGAACCCATAAAGCGTTGACCAAAGGCCATAGCCATGGATCGGCAGGATCACTTTATCCAGAGACCCGTCGTCATTGCGCAGCAAGTAGACCGTAGCGAATTTTGTCTGACGGCCAATGCCTGCCGGGTCGTCACTTAGACGCACGGAAAGCTCAGGGTCAGCCGCCGCGGCGCGGTCATCAAAGGTTGCCGCGTCAAACGCGTCGGTGAAGGTGCCAGTTTCCAGCTCAACCACCTGAGGTTCAAACACACTGAACCCCTCCAGCACGTCCATGCCCGGCTCAAAAAGACCAGCCACCTGAAGAACGTTGGCCTGTTTATCCTTGAGCTTATTCTGCTCCTGCAACGGCCGTAGCGCCACAGACACAGCAGACACAATCATCGAGGCCACAAGACAGAGGCTTACGGCAATGAAGACCGTCTTACCAACGCTGTCCGGCGGAGCCGCCAGAAAGCGGGCAATGGGCCCTTTGTTTTGGTTGGGAGCGTCAGACATTACGACGGGCCCTCCGTTTGATATTTGCTTGCACAACAAAGTAGTCGATCAGCGGTGCAAAGACGTTACCGAAGAGGATCGCGAGCATCATGCCTTCTGGGAAGGCTGGGTTGATGACGCGGATCATGACAACCATGAACCCAATCAGTGCCCCGTAGATGTAGCGCCCCATGTTGGTATGGGAGGCAGACACCGGCTCGGTGACCATGAACACCATGCCAAAGGCGAAGCCCCCGACAACAAAGTGCCAGTACCAAGGCATTGCGAACATTGGGTTGGTGTCGGAACCAATCACGTTAAGCAACAATGAGAAGCCAATCATGCCGGCCATACATCCAACAACCAAGCGCCAGTTGGCGATCTTGGTGATCAGCAGGAATGCCAAACCGATCAGACAAGCCAGTGCGGACACTTCACCGATAGACCCTTGGACAGTCCCCACAAAGGAGTTCATCCAGTTCATGCCGTTTGCGGCCAGCTCCTGATAGCCCTGAGACGCGCCAATCGACAGAGCCGTAGCGCCAGAGAACCCGTCCACCGGCGTCCAGATTGTGTCACCGGACATATTCGCCGGATATGCGAAATAGAGGAAGGCACGCCCTGTCAAAGCTGGGTTGAGGAAGTTTTTGCCGGTACCGCCAAAGACTTCCTTACCGATAACCACGCCAAAGCTGATGCCCAATGCCACCTGCCACAATGGGGCCGCTGGAGGCATGATCAGTGCGAAGAGCATGGAGGTTACAAGGAAGCCTTCGTTGACTTCGTGGCCACGCACTGTGGCAAACAACACTTCCCAAATACCGCCAACAACCAGTGTGGTGATGTAGATGGGTAAGAAATACAGTAAGCCATGTGCAAAGTTTGCCAGCGGGTTTGAGGCGTCAAAGCCTATGCCCAGCAAGGAGATGATCCACGCTCGCCAGCCGGATGGGTCGATTGTCTCGTAAGCCGAGTTTACCTGCAGACCGACATTATACAGCCCCATGATGATACAGGGGATGGTCGCGATCACGACGTAGGTCATGATCCGCTTCATATCGACGTAAGACCGTGCATGTGGCGCGGCTTTGGTCACAGCCTTAGGCGTGTAGATAAAGCTCTCGACCATTTCATAGATCGGGAACAGTTTTTCGTATTTGCCACCTTTTACAAAGTGCGGCTCAATACGATCAAAGAAGTTGCGCAACCCCATGGTTAACCCTCCCTCTCAATCTTAGTCAGGCTATCGCGGAGCGCTTCGCCATATTCATATTTTGCAGGACAAGAGAACCCCACGAGACCGAGGTCTTCTTCGTCCAGCTCCAGAGCGCCCAGCTTTTGCGCTTCGTCTGTGTCCATCACCAACAAAGCTCGCAGCAGTTGTGTTGGCAGGAAGTCCTGCGGCATTAGTTTTTCGAAGGTACCCAGCGGCACCATTGCCCGGCGACCGCCATTCAAATTGGTGCTTAGCGGGTAAAGCTTTTTAGAAAAAGCAGAACCCAAGACGGGCAAAAGGCTATACTTGGAAGACATCGGGCGGATCCAGCCCATCAGGATCTGCTTGTGATCCTCTTCCATAATTGTCACCTGACGGGCGTAGCGCCCCAAGAAAGTGACAACATCTTCTCCTGCGTGGCCGCTCAAAACAGAGCCGGACACCAAGCGTACGGGTAGATCAGATGAAAATTCACCTTTGGTCAGTTCGAGGAGCGAGGCACCTTCAACAGTGCGAACTAATCGTGGCTTGTCACACAGTGGGCCGCTCAGCGCGACAACGCGACTGGCATCAATCTTGCCAGCCTCCAGTAAACGCCCAATGGCGATCACATCATGAAACCCGATGGTCCACACGGTTTTGGACGCCGAAGGTGGCTCCAAGAAATGCATGTGCGTACCAGCCAAGCCAGCAGGATGCGGACCAGAGAAGGTCGCCACTGTCACGCCATCAGCACTTGGCACATTGGCGCCCTGCGCATGGCACAGATACGTTGCGCCGTCGGTCAGTTTTGTGATTGCAACCAAGCCCTGAACAAAGGCATCGCCAGCGTCTGCGATCACAACCTCAGGATCCCCCGCCAAAGGCTCTGTGTCCATCGCGTTTACGTAGATCGCAGCAGGTGCAGCATCCGGTGTCGGAACCTTCGAATAAGGCCGCGTGCGGAACGACGTCCAAAGCCCTGCAGCGCAAAGCCGCTCCACCAGACCGCCCCGGGTAGACACATCGCCTACTGCCGCAAAGTCCTTTGGTTCGGCCGCCGAAGGATCAACTTCGATTTCCACACTAAGCAAAAGCCGCCGTGCGCCGCGGTTGATCGCCTTCACACGCCCAGACACAGGAGAGACGACTTTGACGTCCATCGTGTCCTTATGCGTAAGAATTGGATCACCTGCGGCCACTACATCTCCTTCTGACACGGAGATACGCGGCTTCAGTCCTATATAGTCGCCTCCCAACACGGCCACGGTTTTCACCGGGGCGGCGTCGTGTATCTCTCCCGAGGCCGGCGCGCCGGTAATCGGAAGATTCAGGCCTTTTTTGAGCGCAAAATGCTGCACGTCAATCACATCCCGTCGTTTCTGGTTCGTCTTCGATTTTCTGATCTGTCGCGCATGCCTATACGTGTTCCACGCGCGCGCAACCAGCCCTTAAACTGCCACTTTTCTATTGTTTCTCCCCCTTGAGAGCAATAAAGATCGTCAACAACAATGCGGATACCTCGCAGCCCTGAAAATCCAGGCCACGGCCTTGTTTTGTTCCCGCACCGCACAGAGAACTTCTTAGAATGACCGCTCTCTCTCGACGCAGCTTTATCTTCATGACCTTGGCGCTTGCTGCCTGCAAGCGCGGCGCAGCGGATCTTTTGTTAAGCGGGCAGACAATGGGCACCTCCTACACGGTGGTGGCCGTTGAGCCACCCGGCGGCTTGGATGAAGGTGGTCTCAAGGCCGCCATTGATGCTGTGCTGGCGGATATTGATCAAAAGATGTCCAACTGGAATCCGGTCTCCGAGATTTCTCAGATCAACGCGCTCTCAGCCGACACCCCCCACACTTTGAGCGCCGACATGCTAACACTTTTGAACGCCGCCAATGGCGTACACAAAAACAGCGATGGTCAATTCGATCTGACTTTGGGGCCATTAATAGATCTCTGGGGGTTTGGAGCGCAAAAACCAACCAGCCGCATTCCCAGCGACAGTGATGTGACCGAAGCCATGCATTCCGTGGGGCAGACGAACACTGTCTTGCTGGAAGGCAGCACCCTGACAAAATCCCGTGACGGCACACAGATGTATTTGTCCGCAATTGGAAAAGGCTATGGTGTGGACCGCCTCGGGGACGCGCTGCGCGCGTTGGGTGTCACTGACTTCATGGTGGAAATTGGCGGTGACATCATCACCTCAGGCCAGAATGCTGAAGGCATGCCATGGCAAATCGCCATTGAAACACCTGACGCACGACAGCGCAGCTTCCTCAAAGTACTCGGTGTTTCTAACCTTGGCATGGCCACATCGGGCGATTACAGAAACTACTTTGAGCAAGAGGGCGTCCGCTACAGTCACATCATTGATGCGCAAACAGGCCGCCCAGTGACGCACCCCACAGCCTCCGTGACCGTTTTGACGCAAAACGCTATGCTGGCGGACGCCTGGGCAACAGCCCTACTGGTGCTTGGCAAAGACCGCGGCATGGAAATTGCAGAGCGTCAAAATCTCGCGGCCTTGTTTATCGACCGTGAGGTCACATCTGGTAAGATGCACTTCAAAACCTACGCCACCGATCAATTCGCCAGCATTCAACATAGCTAACCTCTTCAAAGGACACTAAGCGATGGAAACCTTTATGCTCACATTTGTATTGCTGCTTCTGGTCACGCTGGGAATGGCTGTTGGTGTGATGTTTCGTGGGCGCACGATTAAAGGCTCCTGTGGTGGCCTAAATGCCATAAGTGGTGCAGACAAATGTGTTGTGTGCAGCAAAGACATTGACCCGGACAGCCCTCTTCGCGAACGCCTGCAGTGCCCCCGTGCTAAGAAAATGCTGGAGCAGATGCAGGAAGAAGATCGCATCTAACCCCGTTCAATCTGTGGAATTCCGAAGGCGTCTCTTTGAGGCGCCTTATCCATTTGTTGCGATGGGCATCAAGCCCACGCTCAAAAGACACAGCGCAGCTGTCAATCCAAACAGCCAAAGCTGCCAACGCGGCCCCTCCTCTTTCCACACACAGCGATAGCGATGGCCCGCCAAGCAAGCCAAAACAAAAAGCACAGTGGCTAGCCACGGCGAAAGCACAACGTCAGGCAAAAGAAAAATCCCCAAAAGCAGATTCAACAGTTAGGCTGGACACATAGAGACAGAGAATTTTCTACGCAAGGAGCCTTAAATGCCCAGTTCCTATCAAGCCCCGAATCGCAAGTCGGAGGCCAAAACCAAATCCAGGAGCCAAACCACGGACACAAACACGGCCTCCGATGTCGCCACGGTCAAAAATATTCTGGACCAGAAAGGCGACAGTGTTTTTTCGATTCGCCCCCAAGATACGCTCGGAGACGCCGTCAAAGTGCTAAAGGAACGCGGGATTGGGGCCCTTTTGGTCACGGACGCAAACGGAGCGCTTCAGGGCATTTTGTCAGAGCGTGATATCGTTCGAAAACTCGCCGAAACCCCCGGCCAAACGCTTCCAAAACAAGTATCAGAAGTGATGACCACATCAGTGCAGACTTGCACGCCTGATGAACCAATGGTGTCAGTTTTACGCCGCATGACAGAGGGTCGGTTCCGGCACATGCCAATCGCCGATGCCTCGGGGCTTGTCGGGATGGTCACAATTGGAGATCTGGTCAATTATCGCCTTATGGAGCTTGAACATGAGGCGCTGCAGCTTAAGCAACTGATTGTTGGCTAACCCCTGTACAGCCGCCGCGAAAAAACAAAGGGCCGAGTGATCGGCCCTTGAAAATCAAATCATTTGAGAGATTTGGTGCGGTCGAGAAGACTCGAACTTCCACGGGTGTTACCCCACAGCGACCTCAACGCTGCGCGTCTACCAATTCCGCCACGACCGCACTTGCCCTGGTGGGTGAGGGGCT
This sequence comes from Shimia sagamensis, assembly GCF_900182745.1. GTDB lineage: Bacteria > Pseudomonadota > Alphaproteobacteria > Rhodobacterales > Rhodobacteraceae > Shimia > Shimia sagamensis. The sequence goes on from NZ_FXTY01000005.1 coordinate 139,314, forward strand.
AATACCGCCGCTGGTTGGGGATGTGAAGCGAAAAATGACGGGCACTGATTTTTTTTCCGGTTGGCTGAAGTCAGGTCAAAATTTCCTCATTTCAAACGCTCGACTCGCTACAAAGATTGCACCGTTCCGAAGAGAAGCTTAGGTGGGACTGTGACGGCAGCGGAACGAGGCTTAAAATGGTGGAATGGATTCACTCCGACACTCTGGTCGACTATGACCAAGCACTTTCATTCATGGAAAATCGCGCAGAAGCCATCGCGCGTGGCGACGCAGACGAATGTATCTGGTTTCTGGAGCACCCGCCGCTCTACACCGCAGGAACTTCTGCCAAACGGGAAGATTTGACGGATCCGAATAGATTTCCAGTGTTTGAGGCAAAACGCGGTGGTCAATACACTTACCACGGGCCAGGACAACGGGTGGTCTATGTCATGCTGGATCTCAACAAACGTGGCAAAGACATCCGCGCATTTGTGAAAAATCTCGAAGCCTGGGTAATCGCGACATTGGCCGACTTCAACCTCTCAGGCGAAATTCGTGACGGCCGCGTTGGGGTCTGGATTGCGCGGGACGACAAACCCTTACAGGCCAACGGTCACAAAGCCGAAGACAAGATCGCAGCCATAGGTATTCGGCTCAAACGGTGGGTGAGTTTTCACGGCATTTCGGTAAATGTGGAACCCGACCTCTCCCATTTTGATGGCATTGTCCCGTGTGGCATTACCGAACACGGCGTCACGTCCCTCGTCGATCTGGGACTTCCGGTTACAATGGATGACGTCGACGTTGCGCTCAAACGCCAATTTGGAGAAATCTTTGGCAGCTAGACTCCGTCTCAGAGCAACCTTCCAACTGAGACCACACGCAGCACGCGAACCGTTTGTTAACTATCTCAGAGCTAATCTCAGGATTAGAAACGCTGTCTGTGATGTTGCCTAGCCTGTGTGATTCTCACGTTTCACAATGCGTTTTATGGAAAAAAGGTGGAACACCTTATGCTGCTGCGTACCGTATTCACGTCTGTGTATCTTGGAATAACGGTCCTATCTGGTGCTGCTATTGCCCAGGAAACTGTTGCCAAAATGGACACATCCGTCCTTGGAGAATTGGGCAATTTTGCCGGCCAATCCACGGGCGTTTTGACCCTCCCTTCCCCCAGTCTTTCCCGCACAATCGAAAACAATCGTGCTTTGGAACTTTCGGAGTCTACGTCACCGCAGCACGCCACAAGGCCCGCACGCCGGGGGTCACTAAAGGATAGGATTCGCTTTGAGGTGCAAAACACTGCCATTTACGGTGTATTTTCTGGTGGGGGACAGCCTGGCGCAACCGATGGAGTTGTGGGGGTCGGCGTGGAACGGCCGCTTGACCGTGGATTGGCGCTTAACTTGGAGCTGTTCCAACACACCTCCAAAGCAAGACGCACCGGCAATGCGGAAGATGACACCAAAGCAACCCTGAAACTGCTCTTCCGCTTCTAAACAATTCGCCCCCACCACAGCAGATTCCCCCGCGCCCGATCGTCGCGGCTGCTGTCCATTGGTCCTATTCCGGCGTAAATTGATTTGCACATCGCGCCTCATTGACCGAAACTCCAGTCAAGGAAATACGCGCCAATTTTTTGAACATCTAACGAGGAATCTCTCATGAAGTTTGTTGTTGCAGCAGCCACGGCGGCTCTACTCGTCGCTTCGCCCGCCACTGCCGAAGGCGACGTTGAAGCCGGTGAAAAGGCATTCAAGAGGTGCAAAGCATGCCACTCGGTTGTGAACCCGGACGGTGACGTGCTGTACAAAGGTGGAAAAACCGGACCAAACCTCTACGGCATTGTTGGTCGGACCATTGGCTCTGAAGACTTCAAATACGGCGCAGGCCTCTTGGAAGCCAATGAAGCCGGTGTGACTTGGACTGAAGAGGCTCTGGCGGCTTATGTTGTCGATCCCAAAGCGTGGCTGGGCGATAACGGCTACGCCACGAAGTCCAAAATGTCCTTCAAGCTGAAAAAGGGTGGCGACGATGTTTTTGCCTACCTCGCATCTCTAGCTCCAGCTGCCGAAGCAGAAGTCGAAGAAAAATCAGAATAAGACATACGCATCTTAGCAAAAGAGCCCCACGCAGCGAACACTGCATGGGGCTCTTTTCAACTGGATTGAGCATGCGCCTTAACGCAAAGCACTCAACTGTTATTCCAGCTCAATCAACAGGTCCTTGGCATCGATCTGGCCACCTGCTGAGGTATGAACAGCCTTAATGGTTGCATCACGTTCCGCATGAATACCGGTTTCCATTTTCATGGCCTCAATGGTCAAGAGGAGATCGCCCTCTTTCACTTGCGCCCCCACCGAGACTGCCACAGAGGCCACAACACCTGGCATTGGTGCGCCGATATGATTGGCGTTTCCAACTTCCGCTTTGGGCCGCGACGCTGTTGACGCTTTCACCAAACGGTTGGGAACACGGATAACTCGAGGTTGACCATTGAGCTCAAAGAAGACTTTCACTTCGCCGTTCTCATCGGTTTCACCGATCGCTTGAAGACGAATTTCAAGCGTTTTGCCCGGATCAATTTCAGCTGCGATTTCTTCACCTGGCTCCATACCGTAGAAGAAGGTTTTGGTTGGAAGCGCACGCACTGGGCCATATTGGCGGTGACGCCCCATGTAGTCGAGGAAGACTTTTGGATACATGAGGTAGCCGTTGAGATCCTCATCATCCACCTCAAACCCGTTGAGTTCGTTTGAGGCTTCGGCGCGACTGGCCTCAAGGTCAATTGGCTCGAGGTGTTTTCCAGGGCGTTCGAGGTTCGGTTTCTCGCCTTTAAGAACTTTGTCTATGATGGCTGATGGAAAACCGCCATGCGGTTGACCAAGGTTGCCGCGCAACATGTCGACAACCGAGTCTGGGAAGGACAGATCTGTGCTTGGGTCTTCCACCTCATCACGAGTCAAACCCTGCGACACCATCATAAGTGCCATGTCACCCACCACCTTGGATGACGGTGTCACTTTAACAATGTCACCAAACATTTGGTTTACGTCAGCATAGGTCTGCGCAACTTCGTGCCAGCGTTCTTCAAGCCCAAGACTGCGCGCCTGTGCCTTAAGGTTGGTGAACTGGCCACCAGGCATTTCGTGCAAGTAAACCTCAGACGCAGGGGCTGCCAGACCGCTTTCAAAAGCGGTGTACTGCGCGCGGACGCCTTCCCAATAGTCGCTGATTTCACGCACAGCCTTAATGTCCAAACCGGTGTCGCGATCCGTATTGCGCGTGGCCTCGACAATCGATCCCAAGCATGGCTGCGATGTGCCGCCAGAGAATGCATCCATAGCGGCATCCACTGCATCCACACCAGCATCTGCCGCTGCGAGGATTGTCGCCGCAGCAATGCCAGACGTGTCGTGGGTGTGGAAGTGAATTGGCAAACCCACTTCCTCTTTCAACGCCTTAATCAACACACGCGCGGAGGCTGGTTTCAACAGGCCAGCCATATCCTTGAGGCCAAGCACATGTGCGCCCGCGGCTTCGAGGTCTTTCGCCATATTGACGTAGTAGCTGATGTCATACTTGGCGCGGTTCGGATCGAGGATGTCACCAGTGTAGCAAATTGTGCCCTCACAAATTTTGCCGCTGTCAATGACCGCGTCCATGGCCACGCGCATGTTCTCAACCCAATTCAGGCTGTCAAACACACGGAACACATCAACACCGGTTTCGGCGGCCTGCTTCACAAAAGCTTCAACCACGTTGTCTGGATAGTTAGTGTAGCCCACACCATTGGAAGCGCGCAGCAACATCTGGGTCAACACATTTGGCATAGCCACACGCAGATCACGCAAACGCTGCCATGGGCATTCCTGCAAGAAACGATACGCCACATCAAAGGTCGCGCCGCCCCAGCATTCCACAGAGAACAGATCAGAAAGATTGGCGGCATAAGACGGCGCCACTTTGATCATGTCGATAGACCGCATACGAGTTGCGAGTAAGGACTGATGCCCGTCACGCATGGTTGTGTCTGTCAGAAGCAGCCTTTTCTGATCTTTCATCCAATTGGCAACAGCCTGTGCACCATGCTCGTCCAGCAAGTTACGCGTGCCAGGTTTGATGTCACCATGTTTGGCCGGAGGCACGGGTTCTTTTAGGTCCGCAGCCGGCATCGGGCGATCAGTGGTTTCCGGATGCCCGTTTACAGAGATATCGGCGATATAGGTGAGTACTTTGGTGCCCCGGTCGCGACGCTTTTCAAAGTTAAACAATTCCTCAGTCTCATCAATAAACGTGGTCGTGTACTGATTGTTGAGAAACGTCGGGTGCTTCAGCAGGTTTTCGACAAAAGCGATGTTGGTGGACACGCCCCGCACACGAAATTCGCGCAAAGCACGATCCATACGGGCGATAGCCTTCTCCGGGGTTGGGGCCCATGCGGTAACTTTGGTCAGCAATGAGTCGTAGTAGCGCGTGATCACGCCACCTGCGTATGCAGTGCCGCCATCCAAACGGATGCCCATTCCGGTTGCGGATCGGTACGCTGTGATGCGGCCGTAGTCCGGAATGAAGTTGTTTTGTGGATCTTCCGTGGTCACACGGGTTTGCAATGCGTGACCATTCAACCGGATGTCGTATTGGCTGGACTTTCCGGTGGCTTCCGCCAGAGATTTGCCTTCCGCAATCAGGATTTGCGCCTGAACGATGTCGATACCAGTGACTTCCTCAGTCACAGTATGCTCGACCTGCACCCGCGGGTTCACTTCGATGAAGTAGAACTTGCCGCTTTCCATATCCATTAGGAATTCGACGGTCCCGGCACATTCATAGTTCACATGGGCGCAGATTTTTCGACCCAACTCACAAATCTCTTCGCGCTGCGCTTCAGACAAGTAGGGCGCAGGGGCCCGTTCCACCACTTTCTGATTGCGGCGCTGCACGGAACAGTCACGTTCATACAGGTGGTAGATGTTGCCTTTGGTGTCGCCAAGTATCTGAACTTCCACGTGGCGCGCACGCGTGATCATCTTCTCTAGGTAACCTTCACCATTGCCAAAGGCGGCTTCGGCTTCCCGGCGACCTTCCAAAACCTTCTCTTCAAGTTCGTCTTCACTAAAAATCGGGCGCATACCGCGACCGCCGCCGCCCCAGGATGCTTTTAACATCAGGGGATAGCCAACGTCAGCGGCTTCATTCTTTACCGCATCCATTTCGTCACCGAGCACATCCGTTGCGGGAATGACTGGCACGCCTGCTTCAACGGCAACCTTACGAGCGGAGGCTTTGTCGCCCAGCGCACGCATGGTTTCCGCCTTCGGGCCAATGAAAGTGATGCCATTGGCCGTACAGGCATCCACAAAATCCGGGTTCTCAGACAGCAGACCGTAGCCCGGGTGGATCGCATCTGCGCCACACTCCTTGGCCACGCGAATGATTTCATCAATACTCAGATAGGCAGCTACCGGCCCTAACCCCTCACCGATGCGGTAAGCTTCGTCCGCTTTAAAGCGATGAAGACCAAGTTTGTCTTCCTCAGCAAAGACCGCCACGGTCTTCTTACCCATCTCGTTGGCAGCGCGCATCACACGAATCGCAATTTCGCCACGGTTGGCAATCAGGATTTTGGAAAATTCAGGCATCGGCAGGGTCCCCTCTATGGCACTGTCGGTGTTTGACCGAATTGCTACAAGCTCGCCGCACCGCAGCGCAATACCCACTGACCCTGATTCTGAAATATTTCTGTTACATTTTGCGCTCGAGTTGTTTCCGAACGGAATAAAACTACCGTGAACAGCGTTTCTGCGCAGTTGAATTGCGCAAACTCTCACGCCATGTGCTTAATAATCAAAATATGGAATGTAAAAATGCTGACCCGTCGTCGCTTTTCTCTGACCCTTGGCTTGCTCACCCTGATCCCAGCTGGCGCCTTTGCAGATTCAAAAACACTCACCGCTGAGGAGGCCTATGCCCGCGTGCAATCTGGCGAACTGATCCTGATTGACGTGCGCACCCCGCAAGAATGGCAGGACAGTGGCGTGGCCGAAGGGGCCTGGCCGCTTGACATGCGGGAACAGGACTTTGGCCGTTGGATCATGGCGACACTGAAACGAAACCCAAACCGCGATGTGGCAGTCATCTGTCGATCCGGCAACCGAAGCGGCCGCTTGATGGAGCTGTTTGCACAAAATGGCATCAACGGTGTGCTGGACGTTACCGAGGGCATGCTTGGCGGCCCGCGTGGCAAAGGTTGGATTCCATCTGGATTGCCTATCGTCAGTGCCAATGAGGCTTATGAGGCCATGCCCAAAGACCTGACCGCTAACTGATCCGTTAGAAAGGTTGAAGTCCGTTTGGAACGTCGCAAAAGTGTTCCAGGCCAAGTTGCCCCATATTGGCACGCAGGTCTTGCTGGAGAATATCAACCAAATGCGCTGGACCGCCTGCACCTAACGCCGCAATCGCGTAGTGGAACGGGCGTCCCATCATCACAAAATTTGCCCCCAGGGCCAAAGCCCGCAGGATATCCAGGCCGGTTTCAAAGCCGCTGTCGACGATCAACGGCAGTCTCGTCGCCGCACGGATATTAGGCAGCACCTCAATTGGCGTTGGCGCCGCATCGAACTGCCGGCCCGCATGATTGGAGAGCCAAAGCGCATCCACGCCCATGGCTTCAAGCTTTGCGCCATCTGCCTGGCGCAACACGCCTTTCACAACAAAAGCCCCCTCCCAATTATCACGCAACCACTGCACATAGTCCCAATCCGGAGAAGTGCGCAGCAGGTAACCCGCGTGGGCAGTAGAGCTCAAACCAGACATCTGCCCGGCGTAGTCATCAATCAGTTTCATACGCGGCATGCCTGACTGTGCTGTTGCCAAAGCCCAGGCCGGTCGCATGGCAACCTGCGCAAGTAAGCGGGGCGTGAGTTTGGGCGGCGTTGTCAGGCCGGACCGCACTTGCCGTTCGCGCCGACTTGCGGAAGGGACATCCACCGTCAACACCAGTGTCGAGAAGCCAGCTGCTTTGACCCGCTGCAACAAGTCTTTGCGAATGTCTTCGTCGCGAGGTGGGTAGAGCTGAAACCATCCATTTTGCCCAATATCCGGTGCCAAATCTTCTGGCGTCTGTGTCGCAACGGTACTGAGCGTATAGGGAATATTGGCGGCGACAGCAGCCCGCGCCAAGGTCTTCTCTGCGTTGGGCCATATGAGCCCCGACATGCCTACAGGCGCAATTCCCACCGGAAGATCATAAACTTGCCCCATGAGAGACCCAGACACCTCTGGTGCGCTCTCGCCATGCAAGATGGACGGTACAAACAAGACCTCATCCAGCTTTTGACGATTACGCGCCTTTGTGTGTTCTTCCCCTGTAGCGCTATCCAAATATTCCCAAACAAACTTGGGAACGCGCTTTTGGGCGCGACTGCGCAAGTCGCTCAAGGCGGGGTATTGGGCATGAAAATCCATATGGGGACCGTCATACGCCCTATGAAAAATGTCCAGCGCGACTTGCATTTTGGCCGCTCAACCTTCAATGGAACATAAGAAGAACAGGCTTTTGCCTCTCCGTGGTTTGCGATAGGGTGACGTCCATGAGCAGTTTTGACGAATTTGACGCCTTCGAAGGTGCCTCCCTGTCGGCGCGGGCCATGGCTCCACGCCCGATGCCTTATCTTGACCAACTCAACCCCGCCCAACGCGAAGCGGTTGAGAAACTGGACGGTCCGGTTTTGATGTTGGCTGGTGCTGGCACCGGCAAAACCAAAGCCCTGACTGCGCGGATTGTGCATCTACTCAACACCAATCGCGCACGGCCAAACGAGATTCTGGCAGTGACCTTCACCAACAAAGCTGCGCGGGAAATGAAAAACCGTGTTGGCAACATGTTGGGGCATCAGATCGAAGGCGTGCCGTGGCTGGGCACTTTTCACGCGATCTGCGTGAAACTTTTGCGCCGCCATGCCGAACTGGTGGGACTGAAGAGCAATTTCACGATTCTGGACACCGATGATCAATTGCGTTTGCTCAAGCAATTGGTGGCCGCAGCCAATATCGATGACAAACGTTGGCCCGCGCGACAGCTGGCCTCACTGATTGATGGCTGGAAGAACCGGGCGCTGACGCCCGAAAAACTGCCTGCCGCTGATGCAGGGGCTTACAATCACATGGGCGGGCAGCTCTACGCGCAATATCAAACCCGCCTGAAAGAACTCAACGCGGTGGATTTTGGTGATCTGCTTTTGCATATGGTCACGATTTTTCAGGACCACCCGGATGTGCTGGCCAACTATCAACGCTGGTTCCGCTATATTCTTGTGGACGAATATCAGGATACCAACGTGGCGCAGTATCTGTGGCTGCGGCTTCTGGCCTCGGCGCACAAGAACATCTGTTGCGTGGGGGATGATGATCAGTCGATTTATGGTTGGCGCGGGGCTGAGGTGGGCAACATCCTGCGGTTCGAAAAGGATTTTCCCGGTGCGCATGTGGTGCGGCTGGAACAAAACTACCGCTCCACTGGCAATATTCTGGCCGCAGCCTCCAATGTTATTCGCGGCAATGAAAACCGGCTTGGTAAGGAGCTTTGGACCGAGGCTGACATGGGCGAGAAAGTACGTCTGATTGGTCATTGGGACGGAGATGAAGAAGCCCGTTGGGTAGGCGAAGAAGTTGAGGCCATGCAGCGTGGCACGCGTGGCAGTGACCCCAAGTCCCTAGAAGACATGGCGATTCTGGTGCGAGCCTCCCACCAAATGCGCGCGTTTGAGGATCGGTTCCTCACCATCGGACTGCCCTATCGCGTGATTGGCGGGCCACGATTCTATGAGCGTTTGGAAATCCGCGACGCGATGGCCTACTTCCGCGTGGTGGTCAGCCCGGACGACGATCTGGCATTTGAGCGCATCGTGAACACACCCAAGCGCGGGTTAGGCAATGTGGCACAACAGAAAATTCAGACCTCTGCGCGTGCCAACGGCGTGAGCCTTGTAGAAGGCGCTCGTATCCTGCTTGAAGAAAAGGGCATTGGCGGCAAAGGCGCTAAAGAGCTGGGCATCTTGATTGACGGAATAGACCGTTGGCGCAAGCAAGGCACCGCGCCTGTTATCGAGGTGCCGTTGGATGACGACGACGTCATTGATGATGGCGTCACACAAACCACCATGCGGCTTCAGGAAGGTCATGCCGAGTTGAACCATGTTGAACTGGCGCAGGTGATTCTGGACGAGGCGGGTTACACGGCCATGTGGCAGAATGACAAAACACCGGAAGCACCGGGGCGGCTGGAAAACCTAAAGGAACTGGTCAAAGCCTTGGAAGGGTTCGACAACCTTCAAGGCTTCCTAGAGCACGTCAGCCTAATCATGGACAATGAAAGCGAGGATGCGGAGCAGAAGATTTCAATCATGACGCTGCATGCCGCCAAAGGGTTGGAGTTCCCTGCGGTGTTCCTGCCCGGGTGGGAAGATGGGCTATTTCCATCTCAGCGCTCTATGGATGAGACCGGCATCAAGGGCCTCGAGGAGGAACGGCGGTTGGCTTACGTGGGCATCACGCGGGCCGAAGAGATTTGCACAATTTCCTTTGCTGGGAACCGCCGTGTGTTTGGCCAATGGCAGAATCAAATGCCAAGTCGGTTTATTGATGAACTCTCTGACGAAAATGTCGAAGTCCTCACCCCGCCCGGCCTGTATGGTCACAGCGGAGGGTCACGTGATTCTGGCGGAGGCTTTGGCCAGTCAGGGTTGGAAAGCTCTGCCATGAAAGCAGATGGATACAACTCTCCAGGCTGGAAACGTCTGCAATCCCGCGCAGGACAATATGGCACAAGCCAACCAAAAGAAAGCAAGGCCGCCGCAATTGACCTCACAGCAGTGAGCAGCTTTACCGTTGGCGACCGCGTATTCCATCAAAAGTTTGGCTATGGCGCTGTGACCGGAATTGAGGGTGACAAGCTGACCATCAACTTTGAAAAAGCGGGAGAAAAGAAGGTTGTCGCGCGCTTCATCAGCGCGACTGATGACATTCCGTTCTGACCTTGCGTCGATGCCTGGGCGCGCAGTTGACAGTTTTCCGCCAGCTTCGTTGACTGGAGGTCCAGACAGGAGGACCTCATGATTTTCTATGATTGCGCGACAGCGCCCAGCCCACGGCGGGCGCGCATGTTCCTTGCTGAAAAAGGGCTAGAGATAGAAACGCGGCAGGTCGATCTGCGCAATGATGGCCACCGCGCGCCGGAGTTTTTGGCGCTGAATCAACACGGTACGGTGCCGGTTCTCACCACTGACGAAGGGCTGAACCTCACTGAGAACATAGCGATTGCTGGCTATCTTGAGGCCTTTCAACCCGAGCCGCCGTTGATGGGCGCCACGCCAGACGAAAAGGGTTCAGTGCTGATGTGGAACGCGATTTGTGAGTTTCATGGCGGCATGTCGATTGCCGAAACGCTGCGCAATGCCTCCCCTGCCCTCAAAGGCCGCGCGCTGCCTGGGGCTGTCAACTATGACCAAATCCCGGTGCTGGCCGAACGTGGAGTCAAGCGCTTGCAACTGTTTTACACCACATTGGAGAAACGCTTGCAGGAGCGCCCCTGGCTGGCCGGCGACAGTTTCACTATGGCGGATATCACCGGTTACGTGTTTTGCGACTTTGCGCGAATCGTGAAGATGACCCCACCCGAGGAAAACACGGCCACCCAGGCCTGGCTCGACAAGATTTCCTCCCGCCCCAGCGCAAAAGCGTAAGGCCACCATCAACCCACTCTTAGGGCGCTCTTCGGGGCGCCTTTTTTTGTTGTGCGTCAGTGTTTTGGGGAGAGAAGGCAGCGGCGACATCAGGGAGGAGGAGAGATGTCGCCGCGCTTCACACAAAGCGCTCAGGGAGGAGGAGAGAGCGCCTTGATGCCGGTGACCCCGCGACGGGATCGAATTTCAAGTGCGACGGTGCCAGGGAGGAGGAGAGGCACCGTCGCTCTAGTTTCAAGTGCCCTCAGGGAGGAGCGAGGGCGCTTGATACCGTTGGGCCAATGGGCCCGAATTTTGTGCGACGACACCAGGGAGGAGGAGAGGTGCCGTCGCTATTTCAAGTCACTCCAGGGAGGAGGAGAGGAGCAACTTGAGCTCATTGGACCGTTCTGGTCCTGTGTTCGCTACGACGACACCAGGGAGGAGGAGAGGTATCGTCGCAGTAGTGGAAGGCCTGAGGGAGGAGCGGCCTTCCGAATTCTTATGCCTCGCGGCTTGCTTCAATCGCCAAGCGGCGGATCATCGAGCGGCTCAAACCCAAGTCGGCCAGTTCGCGGTCAGAGAGCTGATTCAGCTCATTGTACGTCGCGCGGTAAACGCGGTACTGACGGAAGCGTTCTGCTGCGTTGGCGAAAAAAACCGAAAGGCCGGAGGCTTTAGGTGCTGCCAAGGAGGTATGGTTTGCTACATATGCCATTGTCGTTTCTTTCAGTCTGGTAGAGTGTCTGTTCGCTGTTGTGTTGGTGATATAGGCTGATGCTGCATCTGCACAATAGCTGCCTTGGCAAAGCAGTTATGCATTCAGCGAATACCAGACGTTACGTCAAGGTAAACTAGAGAGAAATTAACCAAGGTGCGGAATTGGTTGAAGAAATGTAAACGAATTCTTACATCCAAAATGAGAAAGTGCCGCAATTGTGCACTTGCAGCATAGGAGTTGTGCATGTCCGTCAGCAAAGAAGAAGTACAGGCCGTTTTGCAAAAAATTGCGCTGCCAGACGGTGGCGATCTGATGTCCCGCGATTTTGTTCGCGCGTTGAGCATTCGCGAAAGTTCTGTGCAGTTTGTTATTGAAGCGCCCAACCCTGATATAGCACGGCTGATGGAGCCGTTGCGTAAAATGGCGGAAGCGGCCGTTGCCGCGCTGGACGGGGTCGACTCGGTGCAGGTGGCATTGACGGCGCATGAGAGCGCCCCTGCCCCCAAACAACCGGCACCCAGTCTAAAAATTGGCGGACATCCAAAACCCCAATCCGGACCGATGAAAGTCGCTGGCGTGGATCGCATACTTGCGGTGGGCTCCGGCAAAGGGGGCGTGGGCAAATCCACCGTGTCGTCCAACCTCGCTGTGGCGTTGGCCAAGCAAGGCCGCAAAGTGGGTTTGCTGGATGCGGACATCTATGGTCCAAGTCAGCCACGTATGATGGGTGTCAACAAACGGCCCGCAAGTCCCGATGGGAAAACCATTATTCCGCTTGAGGCCCATGGCGTTACCATCATGTCGCTGGGCTTCATGCTGGACGACGACAAGCCGGTTGTCTGGCGGGGACCGATGCTAATGGGCGCGTTGCAGCAGATGTTAACCCAGGTGCAATGGGGTGATCTGGATGTGTTGATTGTGGACTTGCCGCCCGGAACTGGCGACGTGCAATTGACGCTGTGTCAGAAGACGGAACTGACCGGTGCCATTGTGGTGAGCACACCGCAGGATGTGGCTTTGCTCGACGCGCGCAAGGCGCTTGGCATGTTTGATCAACTGAAGACGCCAGTGCTGGGACTCATTGAAAACATGAGTCTTTTCCACTGTCCAAAGTGTGGACATGAGGCGCATATCTTTGGTCACGGCGGCGTGGCGGCGGAGGCTGAAAAGCTTGGCGTGCCGCTGCTTGGGGCGCTGCCAATAGATCTGGACACGCGGCTTGCTGGAGATGGCGGCACGCCAATTGCCGCTGGGGACAGCGACATGGCGCAGGCCTATGCGCAGATTGCCAGCGGCCTGGTGCGGGGTGGGATGGCCTAAGCCATCCCTGCCTTATAGTCAGCCGTAGATCTCGCCAATTAGGATCTGCGGCTGAATGTTGGTGAAATTGGCAATGTCCGCCATCACGGGACCGGCCGCCTTCATCGCGACATCCATAGCCTCTTGATTTGCAAAGGTAATTGTTGCAATCGCGTGAAACGGCGCAGGCACGTCCGGGCCACCAGCGAGCCCTTTGGACGCCTGAGCGCTGGCGATGTGGGCCCCCATATGCTCTCCAACCAAGTCCATGTGGGTGGTGGCGTAATACGCGTGATCAAAAGTGGTGCCCTCGCCCACTGGGTACAGCACTTGTAGTGTGACAGCCATGATATTTCCCTCCTCTGACGGTGTGGAAGGCAGCCTAGCAGTGGATCGCATTTGGCGCAAAATTCGGGGGAATTAACCTGCTGTTGCCCCGCAAAAGCCTCCAAAAATCACGTCGGTAAAACGTCTGTATTACGACAGTTTTGCGGGAGTGCGTTTTTGAGCGCCCTGGAATGGATCGAATCAGGAAAAGCGTGACAGCACCGCGCGGGCAACAGCCCCTTCCGGCAACGCGCGTTCAGTGTTGCGGTGAAACCTTGTCACGCAGGAAATCATCAAGGTCGGCATAGAGTTGCTTGCGCTCCTCCTCTGACAGGAAGCTGCCAATCTCCACACTGCGCCCATTGCCTGAGAGTGTCACATAGTCCGCCACGGGTCCGCCGTGGGCATGTAGCTCAACCCGGACCCAATAGACGTTACAGGCCCACTCTTGGGCAGCGCCACGCGCCGGGACATGACGCAGGTGCAGTATATCGCCTTGCAAGCTAAGCTCTTCCAGGATCTCGCCGTCTTTGTAAGAGCGCTCCAGCCCCCACCAGAGCCCGCCCACCATGATCAGGGTAAACGGTAGGATGCCCCAGAGCGCCACCGACCCCAAGAGGCCATATAGCGGGAGCGTTCCCATGATGAATGCAAACAGAATCATCGCGGCGAACCCGCGGCGCGGCAAAGAGCGGTGTGGCCAAAGCGTTAGGACAGGTTGATCGGGGGATCGAGGCTTGGTCCAGCGATACGGCATTTGGGGAACCTTGTGACAGGGAGGGGCCAGCCCCTCTAGCGCGCAGGCGCGCAATTCACCCCGGGATATTTGGGGAATGAGAAAGCGAAGATGTCGCGAGTGCAGCTCATGCCGTGCCTTTGCCGCGCGCAAGCAAAACATAGCGGCCCAAAACCGATGGGTCGTTGGGCGTATAGGTGATGTCAGCAAACCCCTCGGCTTGCAAAATGTTGAGGTATTCAGCCGGAGACAGGCTGCCGTGGTAGACCGGCTCTCCGGCAACGATACCTGTGACTTCGCCTTCATCGTCTCCCACCGTCAGAAGCAGGTGACCGCCGGGTTTGAGGTGGTTGAGAATCACCGGCAACGCCGCGCGTTGCTCACCGGGGCTGAGGTGGAAAAACGCATCCCAGCTGAGGATAGCATCAAAGGTATGGCCAAGGTCGAACTGGCGCATGTCAGCGACCTGAAACGCGCCGCGTGGCACGTTGGATTGTGCCCGGTCGATCATGGCGGCGCTGGCATCAACACCGGTGAGGCCGTGACCTAGGTTTGTGAGGTAAGCCGCCAGCGGGCGCCCGGACCCGCAGCCCAGATCAAGCAGTGCGGATGGCGTTGGTAAGCCCTCCAGCCAGCGGGAAAGCCAGTCGCGCTCGCGCAGAGTGGTGTCACGCCCGATGTCCCATGCTTCGGCCTGACGCTCATAAACGTCTGCCATGCCCGCTTTGATCGTTGCGAAGTCCGGAGTGGATGACATTGAAATCACCTCAATTGAAAAGAAAGAGGCCCCGGGCAGTGCTGCGCCGGGGCCTCTTAGATCTGTTAACTGAGAGGCCTCACATTAGTGAGAGTGGCCTTTGTCCCAGTCTTCCTGCTTTGGCAGGATTTCGAAGGTGTGCTCTGGTGGTGGGCATGGGAGTGTCCATTCCAGAGTGTCCGCGTACTCGTTCCAGTAGTTGTTCTCGGTCACTTTCGCGCCGCGCAGCAGCGAGTAGATCACAATGCCGAAGAAGAACAGGAAGGAAGCAAAGGACAGGAACGCGCCGTAGGAGCTGATCTTGTTCCAGTATGCGAAGGCTTCCGGATAATCGATGTAGCGACGTGGCATGCCCTGACGACCCAAGAAGTGCTGTGGGAAGAAGGTCAGGTTGGCGCCAATGAAGAATGTCCAGAAGTGCAGCTTGCCCGCCCATTCAGGGTAATGACGACCAGTCATTTTGCCGAAGTAGAAGTAGATACCGGCAAAGATGGCAAACACAGCACCGAGGCTCATCACGTAGTGGAAGTGCGCAACCACATAGTATGTGTCGTGGTAGTAGCGGTCCACAGAGGCTTGGCTCAGAACGATCCCGGTCACACCACCTGCGGTGAAGAGGAACAGGAAGCCAAAGGCCCAGAGCATTGGGGTTTTGAACTCGATGGAGCCGCCCCACATGGTGGCGATCCAAGAGAAGATCTTAACGCCCGTTGGCACCGCGATGACCATGGTGGCCAGCATGAAGTAGGACTGCTGCGTCAGTGACATGCCCACGGTGTACATGTGGTGCGCCCAAACAACGAAGCCCAGCGCGCCAATCGCGATGATCGCCCAAACCATAGGCAAGTAACCGAAGACCGGCTTACGCGCGAAGGTCGCAATCACGTGGGAGATGATGCCGAAGCCTGGCAGGATCACGATGTACACTTCCGGGTGGCCGAAGAACCACAGGATGTGCTGATACAGGATCGGGTCGCCGCCGCCAGCAGGGTCAAAGAAGGTGGTGCCGAAGTTTCGGTCGGTCAGCAACATGGTGATTGCGCCGGCCAGAACTGGCAGGGCCAGAAGGATCAGCCACGCGGTCACAAAGATGGACCAAGCAAACAGAGGCACTTTAAACAGGGTCATGCCAGGGGCACGCATGTTCAGGAAGGTGGTGATGATGTTGATCGCACCCAGGATCGATGAGGCACCGGAGACGTGCACCGCAAAGATCGCGAGGTCCATCGACATGCCGCCTTCGTTGGTGGAAAGCGGCGGATAGAGCACCCACCCCACACCAGAGCCAAGCTGGTCATTGCCGCCAGGCGCCAACATCGAAGCGACACCCAACAGAGTACCCGCCACATACAGCCACAAAGACAGGTTGTTCATCCGTGGGAACGCCATATCCGGCGCACCAATTTGCAGCGGCATGAAGTAGTTGCCAAAGCCGCCAAACAGCGCCGGGATGACCACAAAGAACATCATCAGGACGCCGTGATAGGTGATCAAAACGTTCCACAGGTGGCCGTTTGGCGTACAGGGACCGTCGCCGCCGCCCAAGAAGCGCGCGCCTTCCAGGCACATGTATTGAACACCCGGATCCATCAGCTCCAAGCGCATCAGCACTGTGAAGAAAACGGAGATCAGACCGGCAAGCGCCGAAATGATCAAATAAAGGATGCCAATGTCCTTATGGTTTGTGGACATGAACCAGCGGGTGAAAAAACCGCGCTCGTCGTGATGGTCCTGGCCTTGAATGGCTGCGTCTGCCATGCGTTGCCTCCTGTTGAATTATATCTGGGCGGGCGGAATCCCGCTTACGCCTGGTTCCCGGCCGTTTTAGGGTGCTGAGCGCGGCGTCGCAATCACAGTATTTGATATAGATCAAAAAAATTGTCGCAGGGGGGCGTGTTTGGTGCTGGGATCGAGGCGATTTGTTCAACCTTTGTTCCAAATTCACGCTAAGGTGGTGAGGGTCACGGAGGAATCAGGACATGCGCAGAGATCAGAAATACACGGCATTTTTGGGCCTGCACACCGGTGACAGCGCCTTTGTCATGCCAAACCCCTGGGATGCGGGCAGCGCGCGGGTGCTGGCGGCGGAAGGTTTTGGCGCTTTGGCAACCACCAGTGCAGGGGCGGCGGTGACTCAAGGGTTGCGAGATGGCGCGGAGAGCATGACCCGGGCGGCGATTCTCTCTAATGCGGCGGAGATTGTGACTGCAACTGACTTGCCAGTCTCGGCAGATCTGGAAGATGGGTTTGGTTTGGCGCCTGAGACATGTGCCAAAACCATCGCCATGGCGGCAGAGGTTGGCCTGATTGGCGGCTCGCTTGAAGATGCGACCGGCGGCGAGGATGGCGGCATCATGGACATGGGGCTGGCGGTAGAGCGAATAGCGGCCGCGGCGGAAGCGGCCAAAGCACATCAGTTTGTGTTGACCGCACGGGCAGAGAACTATCTGCACGGGCGGCCGGACCTGAAAGACACCATTGCGCGATTGCAAGCATTTGAGGCGGCGGGCGCGGATGTGCTCTATGCGCCGGGGTTGCCTGATCTCGACGCAATTCGGGCGGTGTGTTCCGAAGTCGGTAAACCAGTGAATGTGGTAATGGGGCTGCGGCCGCCCTTTTTCACGGTTCAGGAATTGTCTGAAGCGGGCGTAAAGCGAGTCAGCGTTGGTGGCTCTCTCGCGCGATTGGCGTATGGCGCGGTGCAACAGGCGATGCGGGCGGTTTTGCAAGACGGCGAGTTTGCTTATGCGGACAAAGCCATGCCGGGAACCGAACTTATGGGGCTGATGCGCGCGGCGCCCACCACACGTGCCTAACAAAGAAACGCCCGCGTTGGGGGGCGCGGGCGTTTCAGGTGCTCCAAGACATGCGGCGCCGGGACACTGGCGCCGGGTTGTCACATCTCGAAGACATTCGTGAACCGGACACCTATCATGGACGGCGTTTCTGAAAGCTGCTGTCTGGCGTGCCTTTGTGACAGCGGGGGATCACCGGGAAAGTGTCCGTCAGGAAGTAAGCATAAGTGCCTCTTGGATAATCAGTGGTTTTTACAAAAGCGCCGTTGCACGCGTCTAAACTGCCAGCGCCTGAAACATACATATAGTCCTGCACAAAAGCGCCGTCGTGGCGGCCGGAGGGTCCGTTGCCAGTGCGATTGCCGGATTTGAGACGGTAGGAGCTGGTCATGTGCGTGACGCGGCCTTTCACCGTGGCGGTGATGGCGTAGATTGGGAAGCCGTCAGCCGCGTAGCCAATCAACGGCGACTCAGCGTGGCGTGACCACCCCAGTTTCTGCATCAAGCCCACGGGCAGACCGTGATAGTGATACGCACCGGTTGGTTGCACATGGGCGTAGTTGGCATCCAAGCCAAGCGGCACCGCGCCCCCGAGAGCCTCATATTGCCAGCCGGAGCGCGGGTTGCCGCGCCAGAACTCCGCCGCACCGGGATCAAACGGCACGCCGTTAACTGCGACGCCAAACGTGCCAAGGTGGCCTTGCACACTACGCGCCGCTTTTTTAGGGCTGAGCGGTACGGTGAACTGATAATTCTGCGCCTCGATGCGATGGGGATTGCCGCTGTTGGGGAAGCGACCAACTTTATGGGATGGGATCCCATTGGACCTGATCACCCGCTTGGTGCCTTTCTTGGAAATGCTGACCTTACTGCGGCCGGCATTTTTGCTGGCTTTCACCAATTGCAACGGTTCCGTTTCTGTGGCCGTGTGTTGCCGCATGGGTGGGCGGCCTTGTGCGTCGCTGCTGGCGGCGGCGCCCACCACAATGGCCACGGCCAAGAGGCCGAGTTTTACGTTCTCCAACAAAGTCATGTGCTTCCCTCCAGAAACCCTACGGCATGACGGTCACAGGCCCCTGCCCGTCTTCGCCAAAATCCAACAACAGGGTGAAAATGCCAGGCACCGCATCGTCAAAACGCAAAGTCAGCTTTTGCTCTTCAAGTCCGCCAGCGGGGATTTCGAAGGGCAGTTTCAATCCTGACAGCTGGGCCACATCGGTTGAAAGGGCTTCAAGCGTCATTGCGGCGGTTCCGGCGTTGTAAAATGTCAGCACCAAATCCAGACGGTGCTTGCGGCGCCGTGTGACCGTTGTGGTCACCGTCAGGTGGCCCATACCATGGCCAGAATGCGCAAGTGCACCTACAGGTGCCATCAATAGGGTGGCCAGAACACTGCGGCGCGTGAATGTCAGTTTGGTGTCTGTCATGGGAGGTAATACGCGCTCTCTTTTGGGTTCCGTCGGTGAAAAATCAAAAACACATTTTTTTCTGTGAGGCGACATTTTCCTCTTGCAGCCCGCCGAGACTCTTTATATTCCACGCCTCACCCAAGGAAGCGGGCGTAGCTCAGGGGTAGAGCATAACCTTGCCAAGGTTAGGGTCGGGCGTTCGAATCGCCTCGCCCGCTCCAATATCTCCCTCGCGGAGAGAGTGAACAAGGCGCGGATTTATCCGCGCCTTTTCGCGTTTCTGGGTGTTTCTTCAGTCTTGAAAAATTCTACCCGATTGAAGGGATTTCTTTCGAATTGGGGGTTGCGGTCTGCCATGGGGGGCGCTAAATCACGGCCATCCAAACGGTGCGGGCGTAGCTCAGGGGTAGAGCATAACCTTGCCAAGGTTAGGGTCGGGCGTTCGAATCGCCTCGCCCGCTCCATTTGGATCAAACGCTAAAAGGCGCCAGGACTTTCCGGCGCCTTTTGCTTTTCTCACATAATCTGAATGGGTTGCGGTGACGGGCGCAATAAGTACGCCCGCCGGATCTTTGCCTCAGATCGCTTCGGCCAACTGCGTTGCCAAGGCATTCTGCCGCTGAACCACTGAGGCCAGGTTGATGCTGGTCATATGACCGTCGCGCACGATTTGGCGCCCTTCGACAAAAAGATCGCGCACGGTGGTTGGCCCGGCCAGAAGAATCGCCGCCTGATCCCAGCTGCCAGCGCTGTGTACGCCGGTCACGTCCCAGATCGCGATATCGGCCCGTTTACCCACGGCGATCTGACCACAATCATGACGGCCCAGCACCTCTGCCCCGCCCCGCGTGGCAATTTCAAGTGCTTCGCGGGGGGACATGGCATCCGCGCCCAAAGCGACTCGCTGCAGCAACATAGCCTGACGCGCCTCAGCTACCAGATTACCTGCATCATTAGAGGCGGATCCGTCGACACCAAGACCTACCGGTACTTTGGCGTCGCGCATGGCGCGCACGGGCGCGATGCCGCTGCCAAGGCGGCAGTTGGAGCACGGACAATGCGCCACGCCGGTTTTGGTGCGGGCAAAGAGGTCTATTTCGCTTTGATCCAACTTCACACAATGCGCGTGCCAGACGTCTTCGCCCACCCAGCCAAGTTCTTCGGCGTATTGGCCGGGGCGGCAGCCGAAGTTTTCCAGTGAATAGGCAATGTCCTCGTCATTCTCAGCGAGGTGGGTGTGCAACATCACGCCTTTGTCCCGCGCCAAGATGGCAGCTTCGCGCATCAGGTCTCGGGTCACGGAGAACGGCGAACAAGGCGCCACGCCAACACGCACCATGCTGCCGTCGCGGGCGTCGTGGTGGGTGTCGATCAGGCGAATGGCGTCTTTCAGAATGGCGTCTTCTTTTTCAACCAATGAGTCCGGCGGCAAGCCACCGTCACTCTCGCCAATGCTCATGGCGCCACGGGTGGGATGAAAGCGCATACCCACCTCTTTGGCAGCCTCGATGGAGTCATCCAGACGCGAACCGTTGGGATAGAGGTAAAGATGGTCAGAGGTCAGCGTGCAGCCAGAGAGCGCCAGCTCTGCCAAGCCAATTTGCGCTGAGATGTTCATCTCTTCCGGGCCAAAGCGCGACCAGATCGGATAAAGCCGTTGCAGCCACCCAAAGAGTAAGGCGTCCTGGCCACCCGGCACCGCGCGAGTCAGGGTTTGATAAAGATGGTGGTGGGTGTTCACCAAGCCAGGTGTGACCACGCAGCCATTGGCAAAGACGGTCTCGCCGTCGGTGGCGAGGTTCTCACCAATCTCGGTGATCACACCGCCTTTGATGCGAATATCATGCTTCGCCAGTTCGCGGCGGTTGTCATCCATGGTCAGAACGGTTTGAGCCGATTTGATCAGAGTTTCGGTGGCTTTTGCCATATGCGCATTCCTTGGGCCAAAAGAGGGCCCGATTCGGTTGCGATATGCGGCACAGCGACAGAATGCGGGCAAAGGACTCGCTGTGCCCGACAATCATAGCGAAACGTAGGGGCCGCAATCAAGGGTGGCGCAAGTTAGCCCTCTTGCAGAAGCGCCAGCGCTTGCGCGTGTAAACCTTTGTTGGCGGCGGCGAGCACTTGGCCACCGCCATGCGCAGGGTCGCCTTGCCAGTTGGTGACCACACCGCCAGCAGCTTCAATCACGGCAATGGGGGCCTGGATATCGTAGGCGTTGAGGCCGGCCTCAATCACCAGATCAATCTGGCCAGCCGCCAGAAGCGCATAGGCATAACAATCCATACCGTACCGGGTGAGTTTGGTTTGGGATGCGACACGCTCAAAACCTGCGCGTTCTGCTTCGGTGCCGACTTCGGGGAAAGTGGTGAAGATCACGGCCTCCGCCAAAGTCGCCGTGCCCCGTGTTTTCAGTGGCTTCATACCCTGCGGACCATCAGCTTCAGCCACGCCAAAACCACCTCTGAAACGCTCGCCAATGTAAGGCTGGTCAATCACGCCGTAGATCGGGCCATTTTCATCAGACAAAGCAATTAGAACACCCCACGTTGGGGTGCCGGAGATAAACGCGCGGGTGCCGTCGATCGGATCCAACACCCAGGTCAGCCCGCTGCAGCCTTCGGATTTGCCAAATTCCTCGCCAAAAATGCCGTCTTGCGGGCGATGCTCAGCCAGTACAGCCCGCATCGCCTGCTCGGCAGCTCGATCTGCCACGGTCACAGGATCAAACCCGTCAGACAATTTGTTGTCTGCGGTCAGTGTGGAGCTGCGAAAGTGGGGAAGAATGGCCGCGCGGGCCGCATCTGCCATGGCATCTGCTACGACAATCAAGTCATTCTGTTCTGATGTCATCGGTCACAGTCTCCGCTCTGGCGCTCGCGCCATGGCTAGACCAGAGCGGGAGTGGACTCAAGCGACGTCAGACAACACGCGGGCGAGTTCAAACAAACGCCTGCGTTGGTTTTCCGGAATGGCGTAGTAGCTGCGGATCAGATCCAACGCTTCTTTGTCCGCCATGATGTCAGCCGGCACGCTGCCGGAGCTTGCGCCATCGCTGTCGCTTTCCAGACCCTCAAAGAAAAAGCTCACAGGCACGTCAAGCGCGTCAGAAATGTCCCAAAGCCGAGAGGCGCTGACACGGTTGGCACCCGTTTCATACTTTTGAATTTGTTGAAACTTTATGCCGACTTGCTCTGCCAATTGTTGCTGAGTCATCCCTGTCAGCCACCGGCGTTGGCGGATTCTTTTGCCAACATGCACGTCCACTGGATGTGTCATCACACGTCTCCTCCGAATGAAATATCGGGGCGCAGCCAACAACCATGCAGTCGCCCAGCAGCGTCACCAACTCGTTTAGTGAAGTAATCGCGCATCCCTTTCGCGATAATTCACTCTAGCAGTTTTCGCCTTATAATCAAGGGAAAGAATGTGTCTTACCCCTTCTGGATAGAGTGGGCCATACAATCGGGGATTGTCATTTTTGCATTTTTAGGTCTAGGGAAATGTTCTGCCGCAGGGTGACGTCGTGTCGCAATCCTCTGTTTTCAAGGGATCAGCTTTGACTTGAACACTGAGCGCTGTGTATTCGATTCCCAGATGAGGAGAATTTAGATGCGCGCCTTTCAAGTTACATCCCACGACGCCCCCCCAAGCCTTGTAGACATTGCCAAGCCGGAACCTGGCCCTGGCGAGGTCCGCATAAAGATCAAAGCCTGCGCGTTGAACTTTGGTGATTTGCTGATGATCAAGGGCACTTATCAAGCCACCCCGCCAGTGCCGTTCACGCTGGGCATGGAAGTGGCCGGGGTTGTGGACGCCTTGGGGCCGGATACAAACGGGCCAGAAGTGGGCTCTGATGTGCTGGTTTTTGGGGGTAGCGGCGGCTTGGCCGACTATGGCGTTTATCCCGCAGAGAGCATCGTCCCTCTGCCAAACGGCATGAGCTATGAGGACGCTGCGGCCTTTCCTGTGGCCTATGGCACAAGCCACGTCGCGTTGGATCATCGTGCTAGATTGCAGCCAGGAGAGAACCTCTTGGTGCTTGGCGCGGCAGGTGGTGTCGGCCTCGCAGCCGTGGAACTCGGCAAGCTGATGGGTGCCAATGTGATTGCCTGCGCGCGCGGAGCTGACAAGCTGAAGGTCGCGCAGGCGGCGGGCGCGGACCACCTGATTGACGCCACAGCCGCAGACATCCGCGCAGAAGTGAAAGCCTTGGGCGGCGCCGATGTGGTTTATGATCCAGTTGGCGGCGACCAATTCAAAGCCGCCTTTCGTGCCTGCAACCCTGAAGCGCGCCTCTTGCCTTTGGGATTTGCCAGTGGAGAGGTCCCACAAATTCCTGCCAACCACCTGCTGGTGAAAAACCTGACGGTGATTGGTCTCTATTGGGGCGGGTATCTGTCATTCAAGCCAGAGGTGTTGACCGGCAGCATGCGCACGCTGTTTGGCTGGTACGGCGAAGGTAAACTGAAACCACATGTCAGCCATGCCTTGCCGTTGGCGCAGGCCGCAGACGCCTATGAGCTTCTACGCAGCCGTAAATCCACCGGTAAGGTGGTCGTCACACTCGACTAGAGGCTAGCCCACCACTCCAAGCCGCGGCGGGCTTTCGACCGGCGCGTGCATGGACAGGAAACTCTTGCGGATCAGCTCGGCCAGATGGGCGATGACATCGCCTTTGGCCTGCTCCGCGCCATACATATTGATGTGCTGCTCACCCAATTCGGGCAGGGCTCCGCCGTGATCAATGACCTCCAGATGGCGTGGCTCTGTGCCAAGCAACATCTCCCCAACCCCCAGATCAGCTGCAATTGTCGCCTCAACTGTGCGATCAGATTCGGTCTCCAGCGCGGAATCCCATTCGATGCCAGCGCGATCCAGTGCCGCAATCGCCCGTTGCCGGAACAGGCATTGACGTGCAGAGGCAAAGGGGAACGGCCGACGGCGCCAACTCGCCCCACCCGGCGCACCAATCCACACCAAAGGCAAAGTGCACAGCCCTTCGGCCCCGTCTGGTGTGTTGGTTTCCGTGGTCAAAATGAGGTCAATCTCACCTTTGTCAAACAGCTGCTTCAGCTCAAGCGTATAAGACGAACACAAATTGACTTTCACGCGTGGAAAGGCGGCGGCGAACTGCTGCATGACACGCGGGATTGTTGGATAGACAATATCATGTGGCACACCAAGAGTGACCGACCCTTCAAATTCGTCGTGGCTTAAGCGGCGCATGATTTCATCGTTGAGCGTGACCATGCGACGGGCATACCCCAGCATTTGCTCCCCGGCCGGCGTGAGGGCGATACCGCGGCCCGTGCGATCCAGGAGCGCAACGCCAATCAGCTCCTCAAGCCGTTTGAGCTGCATGGAAACCGCTGATTGCGTGAGATGCAGGAAACCGGCTGCTTTGGTCACACCCCCCATATCGGCAACAGCGACAAAGCTTCGGAGCGTGGTTACATCAAGATTGCGCATAGCTTTCCCTCTTTAGATCACTGTTTTTGAACATTCATCATGAAATGTGATGAAGTCCGTCACAAACATTCGCTTTCTAAATACACACACTCCCCGATATACATCAAGTAATTTGATGCACACGCCAAGATCAATCACAATTCAGGAAAGGAACGACCCATGGCCTTCATCACCACTTCTTCCGCGAGCTCCCGTGGTTCCAAGTTTTCCCTGTCCCGCCTGACGCAAGCCTTTGCCGTCCTACGTCAGCGCCGCCAGCTGTCACAGCTGGATGCCACTGCCCTGCGCGACATGGGTTTGACCCAAACAGATGTGGACTGCGAGTTGAGTCGCTCCGCGTGGGACGTTCCCGCACATTGGCGCGGCTGAGACAACCATTAACACTGATGCGGATTTTCGCCGGTTAAACGGCGGAAATCCTTGAATTCACGCCCCCCGTCACCGATATTCAACGTTGAAACCCTCTGAACGTCAGGTTCTGGGGGCAATAAAGTAAACTCGGAGGCTTTGATGGCTGAATTTGACACGATCCGCGGCACGGCTACGGCCAGCGCGGCTCATATTGACGTGGGCCTGCGCGCCCACATGAACAAAGTCTACGGCAACATGTCCGTGGGCATGTTGATCACCTTTGCTGCCGCTTGGGCGCTGTCCGGCCTGGCCGTGACCTCTGATCCATCTGGTGCCGTTGCTCAGATTGGCGCAGACAAATACCTCACATCGCTCGGCCACACGCTGTATGCGTCCCCTCTGAAGTGGGTGCTCATGTTTGCTCCACTGGCGATGGTG
Organism: Shimia sagamensis; assembly: GCF_900182745.1. Lineage (GTDB taxonomy): Bacteria > Pseudomonadota > Alphaproteobacteria > Rhodobacterales > Rhodobacteraceae > Shimia > Shimia sagamensis. The sequence goes on from NZ_FXTY01000005.1 coordinate 164,325, forward strand.
TTTGGCTTTGGCGCCGCAATCAACCGCCTGTCTGCCGCTGGTGCACAGCTGTTCTTCTTTGTCTTTGCGGCCCTGATGGGCGCATCGATCAGCTCGATCTTCCTGGTGTTCACCGGTGAGTCGATCATCCACACCTTCCTGATCACCGCGATCGCCTTTGCGGGTCTGTCGCTCTACGGCTACACCACCAAGAAGAACCTGTCCGGTCTGGGCACCTTCCTGATGATGGGTCTGATCGGCCTGATCGTGGCATCGATTGTGAACATCTTCCTGCAGTCTTCTGCGATGGCGTTTGCGATTTCTGCAATTGGTGTTCTGATCTTTGCCGCGCTGACCGCATATGACACCCAGAAGATCAAAAACGACTATATCGCACACGCCCAGCACGGCGACAGCGAATGGTTGGGCAAAGCCGCCATCATGGGTGCGCTGACCCTGTATCTGGACTTCATCAACCTGTTCATGTTCCTGCTGCAGTTCCTCGGCAACCGCGAGTGATCTGAATAGAATAGCAATTGAAAAGGCCGGTCATTGCGACCGGCCTTTTTTGTTTCAGGCGTATTCCGGAGCGCTGAGGCTGCGCCGCATTTGGATCGCCGGAAAGTGCACGCCAGGGGCCAAGGTGAGCTCCACCTCCGAGGTTTCCTCAAACCCCATAGCTTCATAGAACGGCCGTGCGGTGTATGTGCTCATGCAGCTCATCTGGCGCATCCCATGTGCCTCAGCAGAGGCAAGAGACACGTCAATCAACGACCGCGCAACCCCACGGCGCAGCCAGTCAGGGCGTGTCGCCACATGGCGCACATGACCGAGATCGGTGCCACTTACACCGCGAGACGGGCTGAGATCCGTCCAGCCCCCTGCCCCAACAATGGCATCAGTTTCCGCACATTCAGCAACAAAATAGGTGCCGCAGGCCAAGAGCGACGCCCGTGCTTTGGTAATCAACGGCAGCGCATCCTCAAGCACAGCGTCTTCATAGTCCTGCGGCAGCAAATCCGGGTAGGATTGTGCAAACAGGTCAGAAACGGCCTGACGATCATCAAGCGAAGCGGGGCGGATAAAAAAGGGGTGGGGCATTTGGAACCCTCCTGAAGAAAACGTTTTTTGTTTTTCAGGCGCGGGTTTTTTAAAAAGCAAAAAGCCGCGCCTTGGTGCGGCGCGGCTTTTGCATGTGTCTCAGAAAGCGATCTTACTTGATCTTGCCTTCTTTGTACTCGACATGCTTGCGCACCACCGGGTCGTATTTACGGACGACCATTTTTTCGGTCATCGTGCGTGCGTTTTTCTTGGTCACGTAGAAATGGCCCGTGCCCGCGGTCGAGTTCAGACGGATCTTGATGGTCGTCGGCTTCGCCATTGTACTTCTCCTGCGCCGGGGCACAGATACCCCGTGTAAATCTCTTGAAGCCCGCCTTTTAATGATGGCTGGAGCCGAGTCAATGGGGTTGGCGCGGGATTCCCCAAGAAAAGTACAATCCCGCCAAAATAACTCCACGTCGTGGCTTTGCAGGCCGGAAACGAAGCGGTAATTTTGCCCAACTACAAAGAGGACAACCTCTTTGAAAGGGAAAACACATGGCTTGGTTCTGGATCGCAACAACGATTCCCGTCGCGCTTTTGGCGCTTGGCGGGCTGTTGGGCGGCTTATGGGCGGTGGCCGCTCTGATTTACATGACCAGCCTGATCCATGTGATGGATCGCCTGGTGCAAGGTGCTGCGGTCAAAACTGGTGAGGGTGGAGAGTTTCCAAGCGGGATGCGACTGTCGCTGGTGCTGGGTCTTGCGCATTTTCCGTTGATGATCGTTGCGGTGTTGGCGCTGGCGGGTGTCACAGGGATCAGCCTTGGCGCCAAGGTTTGCTGTTTCATCGCGTTTGGACTGTTCTTTGGACAGGTGAGCAATGCCAATGCCCATGAGTTGATCCACAAGGCGGCGCGATTTCCGCGCAGGCTGGGCATGTGGGTCTATATCTCGCTGCTGTTTGGGCATCACACCTCTGCCCATCCCAAGGTGCATCATATCTGGGTGGCCACGGAGAAGGACCCAAACAGCCCAAGAGAAGGGGAGAATTTCTATCAGTTCTGGCCGCGAGCCTGGGTTGGGTCGTTTAAGGCCGGATGGCAGGCCGAAAATGCCATGCGCGCGCGCGCCGGTGGCCGCAAGTCTCTACTGCATCCCTATGTGATCTATATCGGCGGCGCGGTGCTTTGCCTTGCGGTGGCGGTGTGGTTGGCGGGGTTGGGCGGCGTGCTGGCCTATGTGGCACTGGCAAGCTACGGCAGCATGCAGCTTTTGTTGTCAGACTATGTGCAGCACTACGGGTTGCATCGGCTTTTGCGTGAGAACGGCAAGCCGGAACCGGTGGGGCCAGAGCACAGCTGGAACGCGCCGCAGCTCTTTACGTCTGCGTTGATGCTGAACGCCCCGCGTCATTCAGACCACCATATGGCGCCAACGCGGGATTATCCCGCGCTTCGCCTAGACCCGGAGGTTATGCCAATCCTACCGCAGTCCTTGCCGCTGATGGCAATTCTGGCACTCTGGCCGCGCCTTTGGCGGCAGGTGATGGACCCACGGGTGGCAAAACTGCGCGCATCACAGCAATGAGACTGGATTGACCGCCCCGGCTGGGGCAGCATGTGGCACATGAAATATTTGAGCATAATATGTGCGTTGCTGGGCAGCGCAGCAGCGGCACAGGACGCCATGTCTGCGGCAGAATTTGAAGCTTACGTAGCAGGTAAAACACTGTTCTATGAAGCTGATGGGCGGCGTTACGGCGTTGAAGAATACCTGTCTGACCGAAGGGTGCGATGGGCGTTCCTGGATGGCAGCGGCCAATGCAAAGACGGCTATTGGTACGAAGAGGCCGGTCAGATTTGTTTTGTCTACGAGGACAGTCCCGGGGCTCAGTGCTGGAGTTTTTATGAAGATCCACGTGGCCTGAGCGCCAAATTCGAAAACGAACCGGACGGGCGACTGCTCTACGAAATTGAGGACACCAACGACGAAATGCTGTGCCTTGGGCCCGATGTTGGCGTCTAACACCCAACCTTAAAAGAGGTTACCCTGCTCAGGCGGGGGCGCCTTTTTGGGTTTTGGCTTGGCAGCAGGTTTTGGCTTGACTGGGGCCGGTGAGGCCGCAGCGGTGCTTGCGCCCTGCCCCACAGCCATACGGCCATCGGCGAATTGGATTTCTATCGCGCTTGCCTGCGCAGCAGCCTCCACAGTTTTCACAACAGCCCCATCGCCACGCACAACCGCGTAGCCACGTTCCAACGTGGCCTCATAGCCCAATGACCCGCGCATCCGTTCGAGCGATGCAATCTGATTGCGCAGCGTTTGGTTGCGATGTTCCCCCAAAGATTTCAGGCGCTGAACCATGTTTTCCAAACGCTCTCGACGGCGCAAGATGTCTCGCGTCAGTCCGTCTGCAGACAAGCGATCTGCATGACGACCCAGCTTTTGGCGCCGAATTTCAATCATGCGATTGAGAGTTTCGCCACTTAAGCCACCACTGGATTTAGCCAAGGCGACGCGGCGGGTTTGTACTCCGGATTGCAAGGCACGTGGCAATGCATCAGCAGCCGTGTCTAACCGCTGGCGCGGGGTTTGCAGCAGAGTGTCGGCACGCGGCAGCGCACGGGCCAAATCACGCAAACGCTGATCTCGTTGGCGCAGTCCCTGCTCCAGGCCACGTGTGAGGCGCGCGCCTTGCTCTTCAACCCAGGCCAACATGTCGAGCCGCACGGGCACGGCCAGTTCAGCTGCAGCGGTTGGGGTTGGCGCTCGTTTGTCGGAGACAAAGTCGATCAGTGTTGTATCGGTTTCGTGGCCGACGGCAGAGATCAGCGGAATGTCAGACGCTGCCGCCGCACGGGCGACCACCTCTTCGTTGAAGCCCCAAAGGTCTTCGATGCTGCCACCGCCACGGGCGACAATGATCAGATCGGGACGCGGCATGGAGCCGCCGGGGGTCATTTGGTTAAAGCCATCAATGGCGTTGGCGACTTGCTTGGCACATTGTTCGCCTTGCACTGCAACAGGCCACAGCAGCACCTTGCGTGGGAAGCGATCCCGCAATCGGTGCAGGATATCGCGGATCACAGCCCCGCTGGGAGAGGTGACCACGCCAATGATTTCCGGCAGATAGGGCAGCGGCTTTTTGAGCTCCTGCGCAAACAGGCCTTCGGCCTGCAACATGGTTTTGCGCTTTTCCAGCATCGCCATCAGCGCGCCGACACCTGCCGGCTTCAGGTCTTCGATCACCAGTTGGTATTTGGATTGTCCCGGAAAGGTGGTGAGGCGCCCGGTGGCAACCACTTCCATGCCTTCTTCGGGACGGGTGGAAACACGTGCAGCGACGCCTTTCCACATCACACCCGCAATCACAGAGCGGTCGTCTTTCAAATCGAGATAGACGTGGCCCGAGCGCGGAAACGACACCCGACCAATTTCACCTTTGATGCGCACATGAGAGAACTCGCCCTCGATCATGCGCTTGATGGCACCGGAAAGTTCGGTGACGCTGAATTCCGGGGCGTTTTCGCCCTCTCGTGGGTCGTCGATCAGATCAGACATGGGTGCGCTGCTCAGTTCCCTTGTTTCCTGTGCCCGGCCACCTTAGAACGCCGCTAAGCGGAGGCCAAGCGGAAGGCGGCAACATGAACATTCTTATTCTCGGCAGCGGTGGACGTGAGCATGCATTGGCATGGGCGGTGATGCAGAACCCGAAATGCGACAAGCTGATTGTGGCACCGGGCAATGCGGGCATCGCGCAGATCGCGGAATGTGCCAGCTTTGACATCGAGGATGGCGGCGAGGTTGTGACCTTTGTGGCAGCCAATGCAATTGACTTTGTCATCGTCGGCCCAGAAGCCCCTCTGGCAAACGGCGTCGCGGATCGCCTGCGTGAGGCGGGCGTGCTGGTGTTTGGCCCATCCAAAGCCGCGGCACGGCTGGAAGCCTCCAAGAGCTTCACCAAAGAGATTTGTGATGCAGCCAACGCACCCACAGCGGGCTACGGCCATTTCACCGATGCAGAAGCCGCCAAGGCCTACATCCGCGAACAGGGCGCGCCCATTGTGGTGAAAGCCGACGGTTTGGCCGCGGGCAAAGGCGTGATTGTGGCGATGGATTTGCAAACCGCCTTGGATGCGGTGGACGACATGTTTGGCGGTGCCTTTGGTGGCGCGGGCGCTGAAGTGGTTGTCGAAGAGTTCATGGAAGGCGAAGAGGCCTCCTTCTTTATCCTATGTGACGGCAAGACCGCTTTGCCGGTTGGCACCGCGCAAGACCACAAGCGGGTGGGCGAAGGTGACACCGGGCCAAACACCGGCGGCATGGGTGCTTATTCCCCTGCGCCAGTGCTGTCTGATGAGATTGCACAGAAAGCGCTGGATGAGATTGTGCAGCCGACCATTGATGAGATGGCCAAGCGCGGCACGCCGTACCAAGGTGTGCTGTACGTCGGTCTGATGATCAAAGACGGCCAGCCACGTCTGGTGGAATACAACGTGCGCTTTGGCGATCCGGAATGTCAGGTGCTGATGATGCGCCTCGGCGCGCAGGCGATGGACCTGATGCATTCCGCCGCCGAAGAGCGTCTTCATGAGACGCAGGTAAACTGGGCGGATGATCACGCGATCACAGTGGTGATGGCGGCCAATGGCTATCCTGGGTCGTATGAGAAGGGCTCCGTGATTGACGGGCTCGATGCGATCGCAGCGGACAGCAAGAACATGGTGTTCCACGCTGGCACCACTGCGAAAGACGGGCAGATCACTGCGACAGGCGGTCGTGTGCTGAACGTGACCGCAAGGGGCGCGAGCCTGCAGGAAGCGCGGGATCGGGCCTATGCCATGGTGGATGCGATTGATTGGCCTGGCGGGTTTTATCGCCGAGATATTGGCTGGCGTGCGCTTTGAGCCACACCTGACACGTAGTTCTGCGGGCGTTGCGCCAAGGTGTGCAGCGCCCTATTCTCCGCCTGAATTGGGGGAGATGACATGACCATTTCGGTGGAAGACGCCTTTGCCACGGGCGATTTTGTGGAACTGGCGTTCAGCTTTGCGCCGGTGGGCATTGTGGTGACTGAAAACCGCGTGATCCGCGATTGCAATCAGACCTTTGCCGACATGTTCCGCTATGAGCGTGCAGCGCTCAAAGACAGCACTTTTGCGATCCTTTATCCCACACAGGAAGAGTTCACTAATATTCGCAATCGCGGTGTGCAGGAGCTGCGCGAGGGCAATTTTTATTGGGATGAACGCGTGATGATGCGGCGCGGCGGCGAGATGTTCTGGTGCCGCGTGCGCGGGCATACATTTACGCCGGAAGACCCGCTGCAACGCGCGGTATGGAGCTTTGCGGATATTTCTGGCTCTCGCCCCTATCATCCGCTGACTCGGCGTGAACGGGAGGTGTTTTCGCTTCTGGCCGAGGGGCTGACCAGCAAAGAAATTGCCATCAAACTGGAGATGAGCAATCGCACGGTGGAGGTGCATCGCGGCAAGTTGCTCAAGAAATTTGGCGTGTCCAACACCGCGAGCCTGTTCCAGTCATTGGGAGCGATTGGCACGCGGCATATTTATTCCGCCAGCGACGGGACTGTGCGATAGCTGCTTGAGGGGCCAGCCCCTCTAGCGCGCAGGCGCGCAATTCACCCCGGGATACTTTGGGAATGAGAAACCTAAGGCGTTTTGCACTCCAGCGCATGCTTTAGGGACGTCTGGTTTTTGAAGGGGCCAAGGGGGCGGGGTGATAAGGTATTACCATCAAAGCGGGTTGCCATGACCTCTGTCCAGTTGGCATTGACCGTGATCATCTCCGGGCCTTGGCCACAGTCGCGGATGCCACCGGAGATGAAGTCTTCGCCGATGCGGTGATTGGTCAGGCCGGTTTCTGAGGCCACTTGGGTCAGTTTGTTGTCCTGAAACCGCCAGACACGCAGGGTTTTGGCCAAATGCGGCCGGTCAATATAGGCCACCTCGATAAAACCGTCGCCATCCAGATCTGCGACCCCGATGGGCGCGAGCCAGCGGTTGCGCTGGCCGATGTGGGGTGTCGCGGCGCGCAGGCCGCTTTCGTCGTAAATGACGAGGCGAGCGCCGCCAGTTTGGCTGCTTTCAACCACAATCACTTCAGGCGCGCCATCCCCATCCATATCCACCAGACGCGGCGCGATGTCTTCAAAAACGCGGTCCTGGGGCAAGCTCAAGGCGAGGCGTTTGCCATCTATCAGGGTCAGTTCAAGGGTGCCATATTCGATGGCATCTCCAAGCACCCCATGGGCATAGCGCGTTGTCGGCGCGGAGTAACGGGCGGCGGTGATCTCCGCCACCACAGGCGCCGCCATCAGCGCCAAGCCCACCGCAAGCGTTGCGCGACGCGCGGAACAGCGCAGCGTGTGTAACAGAAGACGCTGCGCCATAATCATCAGATTTGCTTTTCTGGCAGCTTCACCACCAGACCGTCCAGCGCATCGGTGACCTTGATCTGGCAGGTCAGGCGCGAGGTGTCCGGGTTGGGCTCATAGGCAAAATCCAGCATGTCTTCTTCCATGTCGTCTTTGGCCGGAATTTTTTCCACCCAGGACGGATCCACATAGACGTGACAGGTTGAGCAGGCACAGGCGCCACCACAATCGGCTTCGATGCCGGGGACATTGTTGTCGCGTGCGCCTTCCATAACGGTCAAGCCGTTGGCTACCTCGACAACATGCTCGGTACCGTTGTGCTCGACATAGGTGATTTTGGCCATGTCTGGCTCCTTTGAGAAACTGTTCGCATTCCTAGTTAGGTCAGGGCCTGCGCCTCTTCCACCCCCATTTACGACCAGCCCCCCTTCCCCTTGCGACAAATTTCAAATGTTCTATATTTGTTCTCATGCATATTGCGACATCCCACTCAATATCGCCACGGCGTGGCCACCCCCGGCATGTGGATTGGCCGCGCCCACCGGCAGCCCTGACCGCCAGCCGATTGACGGAACCGCCCAACGGGGCACGTATCGCTGTGGCGGGTCTCGTGATTCTGCGCCAACGGCCCGGCACTGCCAAAGGGGTGATCTTTCTCACCCTGGAGGATGAGACCGGCGTGATAAATATTATTGTCTGGCGCAGCCTGTATGAGCATTTCCGCCGGGCGGTGATTGCCGGGCGGCTGTTGCGCGTGACGGGGCGCATTCAGCGGGAGAACAATGTCACCCATGTGATTGCCGAGCGCATCGAGGACCTCTCCCCCCTGTTGGACAGTTTGGTCACACCGCCAGCACCCTCGGATACATGACGAGTTTCGCTGCGGCGCAAAACGCGGTATGACAGGGCAAAACACATGAGGCGCGAGCATGCCCGCAGATTTTGCCGCACGATCGGTACTTGCCGCCACGGCGCTTTTGGCGCTGGGGAGCCTGACCGCATGTGAAGAGCAAATTGCCTCTGCACCCTATCTCGCAGCGTTCAACGAGCCGGAAATATTGCGCGCAGAAGACGCCGGCGCGCCGCCCAACGCGCGGCCTGGCAGTTGTTGGGGACGTCACGTGACGCCAGCGGTGGTGGAAACGGTCAGCGAACAGATCATGGTGCAGCCTCCAGAAGTTTTGGCGGATGGGACTGTCATTGCGCCGGGAATTTTCCGCACAGAAACGCAGCAACGCATTGTGCAGGAACGGCGGGAATTATGGTTTGAGACACCCTGTGCAGAGGTTTGGACCGAAGACTTCACCGCCTCTTTACAACGCGCCCTGAAGGTGCGCGGCCTGTTTTACGGCAGCATCACGGCAGCGCCGGATGCCCGCACCCGCGCCGCCATTCGCCGCTATCAAAGTGCCGAGGGGCTGGACAGTGCGATCCTGTCTTTGGAAAGCGCACGACGGCTTGGATTGGTCGCGGTGCCACGCGAAGAATAAGGCATAAGCAAAACGCTCTTTAACCGCTGAGGACATATCCATGTGGCACAAACTCGCTCCGCTGATGCTCTCTGTTTTGTGTTTGACAAGCGCAGCGCCAGCACAGGCAGATATTGCCTGCACGTTGGTTCACAAGGTCGGAGACAAAAATCCGGTTTTCCAACAAGGACAGCACTGCGATACCGCATTTTCCCCGGCCTCCACCTTCAAACTTCCCTTGGCGCTGATAGGGTTTGAAGAGGGAATATTACAATCCCCTGACACGCCCGCGGTCACCTATGACCCGGACCTAAACGCACCGTTCAAGAGTTGGCGGCAAACCACCACACCGCGCACTTGGCTAAAGTTCTCCGTTGTGTGGTACTCTCAATGGCTCACCCGCCGATTGGGCGCCAGCGCGTTTCAGCACCATGTCGACAGGTTGAACTACGGCAACAGGGATCTGAGAGGCACGCCGGGAAAAGACGAAGGGCTTACACATGCCTGGCTGAGCAGCTCATTAAAGATAACCCCAACACAGCAGGCCGAATTCTTGCAGAGGCTGGTGTTACAAGATCTGCCTTACACACAACGCGCCATGGAGCAAACCCTTGCCACCAGCCAGTCGTTTTCGGCATCCACAGGCCACAGGCTTAAAGGCAAAACCGGAAATGCATGGGCGGTGGATTCACAATCCAAACGCCTAAAGGAACAACATGGCTGGTTTGTCGGTTGGCTAACGCACCAGGAGGCACAATATGTGTTTGTACACCTGATCGTCGAAGACGGTGCCGCAAGCGGTTTTGCCAGCAACCGCGCCCGAAAATATGTCTTGTTCCGCCTTCCGGAGTGGCTGGAGGGCCAATAAGAGGCTCTGAAGATCTCTCCATATCAGCAAAAAGGGCGCCACACCGGGCGCCCTTCTCAATTTCATTTGAAGTGACGGTCACTCTTCGATGTTGAGCGCCACAAAACGGGGTTCCCCAGCGCGGCGCACCAGAAGCAACAGAGACTTGCGGCCCGCTTCTGTGGCCTCCGTGATCCGATCTTCCAGATCCGCGATGGAGGTCAATTTCTGCTGGCCTGCCTCAGTCAGCACATCACCAGCCCGCAGGCCTTTTTCATAAGCTTTGGACAGCTCATCTACATTGCTCACCACCAGGCCATCGGTACCTTCAGACACACCCAGCTCTTCGCGCATCTCGTCGGTAAGTTCCGTCACAGTCAGGCCGAGGATTTCTTTCTCCACCGGTTCACTAGAAGGAGCAGGCTGGCTCGCAGGAACCGCACCTTCGGCTTCTTCACGGCGACCAAGCGTGATCTGAAGCGTCACTTCACCACCTTCGCGCAACACAACCATGTCAACAGTTTTGCCCACATTGGTGTTGCCAACCGTGCGCACAAGACCACGCACATCCTTCACGGCTTGCCCATCAAAGCTCAGAATCACATCACCAGACAGGACCCCGCCTTCGAGAGCAGGCCCCTCCGGCACATCGGTGACCATGGCCCCCGCGGCGGATTTTAGTCCGTCAACCGCATCAACCATGTCTTCGGTCACGTCCTGAATACGCACACCCAGCCAACCGCGGCGGGTTTCGCCAAACTCTTTGAGCTGGTCGACCACTTTGGTGACCACGTTGGAGGCCATAGAGAAGCCAATACCAATGGAGCCGCCGTTAGGGGACAGAATTGCGGTGTTCACGCCAATCACATCGCCGTCCATGTTGAACAGGGGACCGCCAGAGTTGCCGCGGTTAATGGCAGCATCTGTTTGGATGTAGTCGTCATAGGCCCCGGACAAAGACCGGCCACGCTGGGACACGATACCAGCAGACACCGAGAAGCCTTGGCCCAATGGATTGCCCATCGCCATGACCCAATCGCCCACACGGGCCGTGTCGCTGTTGCCAAATTTTACAAAATCAAGCGGTTCATCCGACTCGACCTTCAACAGCGCGATGTCGGTGTTTTTATCAGTGCCAATGACCTTGGCAGGCAACTCGCCGCCTTCAAAAAACTCGATTAGGATCTCGTCTGCGCCTTCGATCACGTGGTTGTTGGTGACCACAAACCCATCAGCGGAGATCACAAAACCGGAGCCCAAGGCGGAAGTACGGCGTGGCTGGTCGCCCTCATTGCCTTGCCGATCCTGAAACTCCCGGAAGAAATCCTCAAAGGGGGAGCCTTCGGGCACAATGCCCTGTGGGCCGCCGGTGCGACCGGCAACAACTGTGGATGTGGTGATGTTGACAACGGCTGGGCTGATGTCTTCAGCCAGCTCAGCAAAACTGTCTGGGCGCGCTTGGGCAATCAGCGTTTGCGCCATGACAAACAACATCGCCAGAAACGTCAGCCCCGCGATGCGCCAGCTGCGCTGTTGTGCGTCGGGGTACGTAAGGGTGTCAGAAAACACTTTGGGTTCTCCTTTGGTGTACTTGAAACCTGCCGGGTGGTTCCCGGCGTCTGAGGAGAAGTGTGGGCATTTCACGCAGCGAAGGCAACCGCATGCGCGTCGCGTCGCCTAACATACGTGTGATCGTCCTGTGAAAAAAGTGAACAATCCGCCACGGTCTGGCCACAGTGATTAATGTACTGTGGCCAAAACCTGTGTCGAGACCTGAGGGCGCGCAGGTGCGGCGCGGGCTACTTTGTTCAGAGCCATGCCAAATTCGGCCGCAAGACCGGCAAAGCACATGGCCATATCAGGGCGCACAACAAGCGACGCCAACAGCGCGGCATCTTCCTGTTCGCCACATGCACCAGCTTCGATCAGATGGGCAAACACCGCCTCATCCGCACCAAGGCAGCGACAATGACATCCGTGACGACAGAGCGCGCGGCGCCCATACTGGCGGCCAACTTCCATCAGGTCTTCAAAAACACCTTTGATATTGCGCGCTTGGTCCGCGCCCAAGCCCACTGTCAGCGTGGCCTCTAAATGGGCAATCCCAACCGGATCCCGATCCCAGGACCGCAGCCAGCGCACCGCAAGACGCTCAACATCGCCCAGATCGTCAAGCAGCCCAACGCGCTGTGCCCCTCTGTTGTGGGCGCCGCTCATTTTGTCAGGATCAATTTGCCAGCGCGGGTGATGCGCAGCGTGTAGAGCTGATCGTTCAGACGAATATGGGCCAGTCCGTTGTCACCGGTCAGTTGGTTGGCGTCATGGACGGGCAGCGCGTTTGCCATTTCGGGAGCTTGCATTTGCAGGGTCATGGGACTCTCCGTTGGTCCGTATCAATGTATTGGCTTCCCTACTGGGTGGCTGCTGGCGTTATTTCTGATTGTTTTAGTCGGAATTGTCAAGTGACGAATTTTCTCCTTTTGCGCGAGGTCTCCAAGCTCATATTCGCCTTAGTTACAGGCGCGCGCCCGACACTCTCACCCTTGGTCCACGCAAAAGGCGCTCCAAATTAGGAGCGCCTCACAAAACCATCACAACATGGTGTGGGAATCACCGAAGCCGTGAGCAACTTCTGAGCTGGGATTGGTATTTGGCAGATCGACTCGCGACATCGTCAGCCACTTTTACCAGCCAGGCTTTGTTACGATAGTTGCCGCGGGCATAGCCCGTGTGGCCTTCATGGTAATTCAAATACTGCGCGCGTGCGTCACTCAGAGCCACACCATTGCGGTCCCGGGATTCATTAAAATACCAGCCCATAAAGTCGGCGGCATCTTTGACGTTATCACGTTTTGCGCTGCGGTTTCCCGTTTCCCGGCGGTATTGGTCCCATGTACCATCCAGCGCTTGCGCATAGCCGTAAGCACTGCTTTGACGCCCCATAGGCAGGATGCCCAACGCATATTTATGGGGGGTGCGTGCATCGCCAATAAACTTACTCTCCTGATAGAGCACCGCCATCTGTACATGCACAGGCACGCCCCATTTGCGCTTGGCAGAGCTAAAGGCCCGCCTAAAATGCGGTTTTTCTTTCAGGATCGCACAGGCGTTTTCCAGGTTACGGGGCGCACTGGTATCCTTCTTGCCGCAAGACGCGACAACAAGCACAACCATCAGCGCGAAGAGAACTCTGCTCATTTGCCTCTCGCTCGTTCTTTGTTTTTTGGCACTTTAGCGGATTTTCCAACAAAGGGTAAATCACAAAGCAGCAATTAGAGCAGCAATGCTAAGAGAATTGGCAAACCAATCACTGACACCAGTGTGGACACAACCACGTAGCCGGCCACTGCGCTGCTGTCAGCCTCGTATTTTTCCGCCAAAAGGTAAGCCGTTACCGCCACTGGCATTGCCATTTGCAGAACCAATACGCCAAAGAGTGTGCCTGTAAGTCCAAAGGCCAGACCAATGCCCCACCCAATGGCGGCGCAAACCAGCAATTTAACCACCGAGAGCCAAATCGCGGTCACAACCCGCCCCGGTGTCAGTCGCGCCACCGCGACCCCAAGGGTGAGCAACATCATCGGGATCGCCATCTGGCCTATCAAATCCAATGTGTTGGTGAGAACCACGGGTGTTTCCCAATCCATAATAAGGAAAACCGCACCAAGCAGCGTGGCCCAGATCATCGGCTCTTTGATCATTTTGCCAAAAGCCCCTTCCCCGGCAACTATCCAGATGCCCCAGGTGAAAGAAAGGATGGCGGACACCGCCAACATGACAACAGCCGCCTCAAGACCCGGTTGACCAAAAGCAAACAGCGCAAGAGGAATCCCTAGATTGCCGGTGTTGCCAAAAATGACCGGGGCAAGATAGGTGCGCAGGCTCAGGCCGGTGGCTTTCAGAAGCCCCCAGCCAATCACACCGACCGCAAGGTAAGCTGTGGTTCCGGCCAGTGTCAGCTTGGCCAGATCTGCGAGATCCGCCTCGGTTTTCATCAACGCAGTGAAGATCAGGCACGGCACCGCAAGCGTCATCGCCAAGCGGGTGACAAACTGAATGCGGTATTCAAACCCTGCCTTCACCCAGGCAAAACCAACGCCAGCTACAAGAAACACCGGCGCGACAATTTCCAGAACTGTTAAGATTAAGTTCACAGACTGTTTCCTGTTAAATTTCGCCTAAAGTTGGACAAAGCCCCCTTGCAGCGTCTACCCTTGGGATGTAGGGGCTGCAATACATGCTAAAAACACGCGCAAAATATTACCTCGGTCAAGTTGTCCGTCACAGAAAGCACCCGTTCCGGGGTGTTGTTTTTGATGTCGACCCTGAGTTCTCAAATACAGACGAGTGGTACGAAGCCATTCCCGAAGACAGCCGTCCGATCAAGGACCAGCCGTTTTACCACCTGCTCGCAGAGAATGATCAGAGCTACTATGTCGCGTATGTCTCTGAGCAAAACCTGATTGCCGACTATTCCGGTGAACCGGTGAGCCACCCCGATTTGGACGATATGTTTGGGCCTTTTGAAGATGGGGCCTATCCACTGCATTACGCGCTGAACTAAGCGCACATCCAGAACGGATGGGAAACGCCGGGCGGCAAGGGTCCGGCGTTTTTTGACGTCTAGTCGATCACAATCGGCGCACCGCGCTTTTTCCAGCTGGAAAATCCCCCCTCCATCTCAGCGATGTTGTCCACGCCCATATCCTGCAGTGCCTTCACGGACAAAGCCGAGCGCCACGCGCTGGCGCAGAACAGGATCAGGGTTTTGTCGGTGGCCAGCGCGCCTTTGTGATAGGGGCTATCCGGCGCGATCCAGAACTCCAACATGCCGCGCGGCGCATGAAAGGCGCCCTCGATGCGGCCCTCGCGGGTCAACTCACGTGGGTCGCGGATGTCGACAAACAGCGCTTCCCCTGCTGCAACTTTGGCTTCAGCCTCTTCTTGGTCGAGACTGGTGATCTCCGACTTTGCGGCGGAAACCAGTTCTTTGATTGGCGTAATGCCCATGGGTCAATATCCTATGGCTGCGCCGTCTTTGCGCGGATCAGAGGCGCCCTCAAGAACGCCGTTTTTGTGAATACGGATCGCCTGCGCTCCGCCAATGGGCATGTCCGGCACCACAATTTTGTGGCCTATGTCCGCCAACTCCTGTTTCACGGCATCGCTATAGCCGCGTTCCAGCTTAAGCTCTCCGTCCTCCACAAATGACCGTGGCGAATCCAACGCAGTCTGAGGATCCATGCCAAAGTCTTCCATATTGGTCAGCACACGGGCGTGACCGTTGGGCTGATAGTGACCACCCATGACACCAAAGGGCATCTCCACACGCCCCTCGCGGCGGATCATGCCGGGAATGATGGTGTGCATGGGGCGTTTGCCGCCCTGCATTTCGTTGGGATGGCCTTCTTGGAGTGTGAAGCCTCCACCGCGGTTTTGCATCAAGATGCCAAACTTGTCCGACGCAATGCCGGAGCCAAACGCATGGAAGACCGAGTAGATCATCGAGACCGCCATGCCGTCTTTGTCCACCACCGACAGATATACTGTGTCTTTGTGGACCGCTTCGGTCAGCGGTGCAGGCGCGGCCATGGCACGTTTTGGATCAATCAACGCCGCCAGTTTGTCCGCTGTGGCCTGAGACAACATATGGGCGGTGCGCGCGGTGTGATCCGGATCGGCAATCAAGCGATCCCGCGCATCATAGGCCAGTTTGGCGGCCTCGGCCTCGATGTGGGTGCGCTGCACGCCAAACGGATCCATCGAGGCGAGATCAAAGTGCTTCAGTATGTTCAGCAGCAAAATGGCGGTTGCACCCTGCCCGTTGGGCGGATGCTCCAACAGCTCCGCGCCTTTGTAAGTGCCGCTGATTGGCGTAGCTTCGTTGCCTTCGGTCGCGGCAAAATCTTCCAGGGTGTGCACGCCGCCCATGGCGCGCAAAGTGGTGACCATGTCTTCCGCTATTTCACCTGTGTAAAAGGCGTCTCGACCTTTTGCAGCCACACGGCGCAGCACCTCGGCCTGACCGGGTGCACGGAATATGTCACCTTGTTTAAGTGGCTTGCCGTCCCGCAAGTAGTGACGCCTGCCGTGACCTTGCAAATTGCTTTGAGTTTGCTGCCAATCAAAAGCGGACCGTGGTCCCACCGGAATACCGTCTTCTGCATAGTGGATCACCGGAGCGAGGCTGTCAGCGATACCAAGTTTTCCGAACTTTTCAGACAGAGCGCAGAAGCCATCAATGGCGCCAGGCAGCGTCACGGCCTCCACGCCAAAGAGCGGCACAGCGTCCAACCCTCGGGCACGCAAGTCGGCCGCGCTCGCGGCGGCGGGCGCGCGGCCAGAGCCGTTGAAGGCAAAAACCTCTTCGCTACCCGCAGGCGACACCAACGTGAAACAGTCACCACCGATGCCTGTTGAGGCTGGTTCACAAATGCCCAGCAGAACAGATCCGGCAATCGCCGCGTCCATGGCATTGCCGCCCTGGCGCAGGATGTCGACCGCCACTTGTGCAGCCAAGGGCGTAGACGTGGCGCACATACCATTGGTCGCCATCACTGGTGACCGGCCCGGAAAATGAAAATCTCGCATGATGCCTCCCTACTTCACATGTGAAGTTTATCGGGAGTTACGCTTTATGCAACCAGTTGGCCCACGCAGACCCAAAAACGTTGCTCAGTCAGGGACACGAAAGCTGAGTTCATTGTGCCCAGTTGCGTGGCGATTGTAGCCAATGTCCTGTGCCAAGGACCGCACAAGCCCCCAGCCAAACCCACCTTCAGGCATGTCCAGCAGGTCGCGATCCAAATCAGGCATAACCCCATCCGGAAGTTGGCTGTCAGGCATTTCGGCACCGTTGTCACGCACTTCCACAAACCAACATTGGTCCGCGTAGTTGCAGGCAATCACAATTTGGCCATCACTGCGCCCGGCAAGCGCGTGTTCCACAACATTGTTCAACACTTCGGCCAGCACAATTTCGAGCACACCCGCATTGCAGGCTGCAAACTCTTGTGCCGTCAACTTGTGACGCAGAGTCTCGAGCGCGTTGCGCACCTCCGTAGGAGTGCCCTTAAGCTCGATGTGGATATCAGCCTTAGGTTTAATCAATCTGGGGTGTGTCCCTAACATCAGACCAAAAGTCAGACGACAATCGCGTCATCTAAAGAATTGTGAATACGGAACACAGTGTCCATACGGGTCAACCGGAAAACTTTATCAACATTTTCGTTAAGTCCAGCCAGTTCCAACGGATTTTTCCCGCCCAGCTGCTTCATGGCCGCCACAATAGCGCCGAGGCCACTGGAGTCGATGAAATCCACCTCGGACAGGTTTAGGACCACGCGACCATCTGCCGCGTCGGTTTCTTCGCGCATGCGATCTTTGAATTGAATGGCCACGGATGCATCAATCCGTGTTTCGTGAACAGATACCACCAGGGCATCACCCTCTGCCTTACTCGACAGATTCATATGACGTCTCCTTCACCTTTCGTCCTTGGCACAGTCTAGGCCGCAATGGTTACCAATGTATGAGCACGCCCCGTGGATCTACGGAATTGCGCACCCGCCCCAATTGGCGCAAAGAACTTTGTAACATCCTTGCAAAGATTTTCGGGCAAGGCCAAGAGCAATTGATTGTGACGAGGCTGCGGAGGAGCAAAAACCATGAAAAAAGTAGTGATTGCAGGGGCGTCCAGGACGCCCATGGGTGGTTTCCAAGGAGCGTTTGACGGCGTGGAAGCGGCCGAGCTTGGCGGCACCGCGATTCGCGCAGCGCTTGCGGACGCCGGGACCACCACGGCAGACGAAGTGCTGATGGGCTGTGTTTTGCCCGCAGGTCAGGGGCAAGCGCCAGCACGGCAAGCGGGCTTCAAAGGTGGTCTGGGTGAGGACGTGCCTGCCACAACTCTTAACAAGATGTGCGGCTCTGGCATGAAGGCGGCGATGATGGCGTTTGACAGCGTCGCGCTTGGCGATCGCGACGTGATGATTGCGGGTGGTATGGAGAGCATGACCAACGCGCCTTATGTTTTGCCAAAGATGCGTGGCGGGGCGCGTATTGGGCACCAGCAAGTGGTGGACCACATGTTCCTCGATGGCCTGGAAGATGCTTACGACAAAGGCCGCCTGATGGGCACTTTTGCCGAAGATTGCGCCGAGAGTTTCCAATTCACCCGTGAAGCGCAGGACGAATATGCGCTGAAATCCCTGGCAAACGCTCTGGAAGCACAAAAATCCGGTGCCTTTGAGGGCGAGATTGCGACGGTGACACTAAAAACCCGCAAGGGTGAGCTCGAGATTGCCACGGACGAACAGCCGGGTAATGCGCGTCCGGAGAAAATCCCGCAACTGAAACCGGCCTTCCGCAAAGATGGCACAGTGACGGCTGCAAACAGCTCGTCCATCTCTGACGGTGCTGCCGCGCTTGTAGTGGCTTCCGCAGAGGCTGCTGAAGCGCAGGGTCTGAAAGTGCGCGCAGAGATTGTCGGCCATGCCAGCCACGCGCAAGCCCCCGGCCTGTTCACCACAGCGCCGGTGCCTGCCGCGCAGAAGCTGCTCGCGAAGATCGGCTGGAAGAAAGAAGACGTAGACCTTTGGGAGGTCAACGAAGCCTTTGCCGTGGTGCCCATGGCGTTCATGCATGAGATGGGCCTGAGCCGCGACATTGTAAATGTGAACGGTGGGGCCTGTGCGCTGGGTCACCCAATCGGGGCTTCTGGCGCGCGGATCATGGTCACCTTGCTGAACGCGCTGGAGAAGCGTGGCTTAAAGCGCGGCATTGCCGCGATTTGCATTGGCGGCGGCGAAGGCACCGCTATTGCCATCGAGCGGTCCTAAGCGTCACCACATTTTATCAATACAAAACGCCGCGAGACATTCTCGCGGCGTTTTTGTTTTGTGTCTTAGGCACCCAGCGCTTTGGCGATCCAAACCACCAAGACGCCCAGCGCCACTGCCATCAAGCCCATTGTACGGCGTTGGCCCTCGCTAAAGCTGCGCAGCATTTCCAACA
Source organism: Shimia sagamensis (assembly GCF_900182745.1). Taxonomy (GTDB): domain Bacteria; phylum Pseudomonadota; class Alphaproteobacteria; order Rhodobacterales; family Rhodobacteraceae; genus Shimia; species Shimia sagamensis. The sequence goes on from NZ_FXTY01000005.1 coordinate 183,076, forward strand.
GCTCTTCAACGATAGAAGGGGCCAGTGCGTACACCAGCCCCTCCAATACCAAGACCAGCCCGAAAGCCAGAAGTGCGGTCTCAACCATCAGCGACCTTGAGAGTCGCCGAAGTAGTTGAAAAATTCGCTGTTCGGAGACAGCACCATCGAAGAGGTGCCACCGGTCAACGAAGCACGGTAAGCATTCAGCGAGCGGTAGAATTCAAAGAACTCCGGATCCGCACCAAAGGCTTGCGCAAAGATGGCGTTGCGTTGCGCATCCGCTTCACCACGAGAGATCTCAGACTGACGTTTTGCATCAGACACAAGTTCTACCACGGTACGATCGGCTTGCGCACGTTTACGCTGCGCGGCTTCTTCACCACGGGCAATCTCATCAGCAGCTTCCCGTTCACGTTCAGCGCGCATACGAGAGAAGGTGGCCTCCAAGTTGGCTTGTGGCAGGTCGGTACGCTTCAGACGCACATCGATCACCTCAAGGCCCAGCGAACGCGCTTCGGTGATGGCATTGTCACGGATACGGTTCATCAGGCTTTCACGCTCTGTGGAGAGCACCTGATCAGACCGTACTGAACCAAGAACTTCACGGGTTTGCGCCCGCAAGATGTTGTCCAGCCGACGTTCCGCCAGCTCGACACCACCAGCACCAACGGCCTGTCGGAACTGGGTTACATCAGCAATGCGGTAGCGCGCAAAAGCGTCCACAACCAGACGTCGGTCGTCCAGCGGTGTCACCTCAAGTGGGCCAACTTCTCGGCTCAGGATGCGGTCGTCATAGGTCACCACTTCCTGAATGAGCGGAATTTTGAAGGCCAGGCCAGGATCTTCTTTCACAGTGACCACACGGCCAAACTGCAGAACCAGCGCTTTTTCACGTTCATCCACGATGAAGACTGAGGACAGGACGCCAGCCACCACGATCACCAAGATTGGCAACAGATACGTTGTCTTTTTCATATCAGTTGCTCCCCTTGCGCAGCTCGTTCAGCGGCAGATACGGCACCACACCAGAGCCCCCGGATTGTTCGTCGATGATCACCTTGTCGATGTCACCAAGAACCTCTTCCATGGTCTCAAGATACAGACGCTTTCGTGTCACTTCAGGAGCCTTTTGATATTCGGTCAAAACCGCCGAGAAACGACTGGCTTCACCTTCGGCTTCGTTCACAACCCGCGCGCGGTAGGCTTCAGCTTCTTCCAGAATTTGCGCCGCTTCACCACGGGCACCCGCGGTTACTTGGTTGGAATAGGCATCCGCCAGTTTCTCCAAACGGTCCCGTTGCTGAGAGGCCGATTGAACTTCGCGGAACGCGTCTTTTACTTCCTCGGGGGGATCGGCACCGTCAAAGTTCACCCGCACGATATTCACGCCAGAGTTATACGTGTCCAAGGTCACTTGGATGGATTCTTGCAGACGGTCGGTGATCACACCACGGTCCCGGTTAAGGATCGGCGCAAGCTCAGACTGCGCAATGATTTCACGCATCGCGGATTCAGACACAGCGCGAATGGTCTCGCGTGGGTCACGCAGGTTAAACAAGAACTGCGCTGGGTCAGAGATATTCCAAACCACCTGATAGTCGATGTCGACGATGTTCTCATCACCGGTCAGCATCAAACCGTCTGTGCCACGTCCAGGAATCTCTTCGGTCTGCTCGTTTGTGACTGGCAGCACTTCGGCGGTGACCAAAGGCCATGGCGCAAAGTTCAGACCGGGCTCACCCGTTGCGGAGTATTTTCCAAGGAACAGCTCAACAGATTTCTCTTCCGGTTTTACGGAATAGAAACTGGTGAAGCCCCAGGCCACTACGGCTAGCCCCAGGCCGGCCAGCACAGCGCCACGGCTGATGCCAGGGCCACCAGAGCCACCGGCGCCGCCGCCATTTTGACCGCCACCGCCTTGACCACCGCGACCGCCCATAAGCACGCGCAGTTGATCCTGACCTTTTTTCATCAGGTCATCGATATCGGGGATCTGTGGGCCATCGCCCTCAGGGGGACGTTGTCCACCGCCGTTGTTGCCGCGATTGCCACCACCTTGGTTGCCTCCGCCTTGGTTGTTGCCGCCCCCTCCCCAGGGGCCGCCGCTGTTTCCTGCCATTCGGGATCTTCCCTTTCTAAATCGTATGTGGCGCTCCCCTAAACCTGAGGGTTGCGCCAAAAAAATCAACCCATGTACAGCCTATAGGCTGCGCACAGGGGCTTTCATAGTGACCAACTCTTCCGACATGGTCGGATGCACCGCGACCGTCCGGTCGAAATCCTCTTTGGTGGCACCCATTTTCACGGCAATGCCCGCCAGCTGGATCATCTCACCGGCACCCGGTGCCACGATGTGACAGCCCAGCACCTTGCGCGTGGCTTTGCTGACAATCAGCTTCATCAGCACGCGCTCTGCACGGCCAGCAAAAGCTTGCTGCATCGGTTTGAAGCTGGTGGAGTATACCTCAATGGGCTCCTGCTCCGCGGCTTCCTCTTCGGAGAGGCCCACAGTGCCCATTTCCGGCTGTGTGAAAATCGCGGTTGGGATCAGCTCGTGATCCACGCGCGTCGGGTTGCCTTTGAACACAGTTTCCACAAAGGCCATGCCTTCACGGATTGCCACAGGGGTCAGGTTCACACGATCGGTGACATCGCCCACAGCATAAACAGATGGCACGCCAGTCTGGCTGTAATCATCCACAACCACTTCGCCTTTGCGGCCAAGCTTCACGCCAATCTCTTCGAGGCCCATGTCATCTGTGTTGGGTGTACGACCGGTGGCAAACATGACCTGATCAAACAGACGCTCTTCGCCGTTGGTTGCTTTCACCCAGATCTTGTCGCCCTCTTTGCGCATCTCCAGCACGTTGGTGCCACAGTGGATATCGACACCGCGCTGCTTCATCTCTTCCGCAACCAGCCCACGCGCCTCATCGTCAAAGCCCCGTAGAATTTGCGCGCCGCGATAGAATTGCGTGGTTTTCACACCAAGACCGTTCATGATGCCCGCAAACTCTGAGGCGATGTAGCCGCCGCCGACAATCAGAATGCTCTCAGGCAGCGTCTCAAGGTGGAAAATCTCATTGGAACTGATGCCCAGCTCTGCCCCAGGCATATCCGGCCAGACCGGACGCCCACCCATCGCCAACAAAATGTGCTTGGCGGTCTTCTGCGTGCCATCAGACAGCTCAACCGTGTGCGCGTCCACCATCTTGGCCCGCAGATCAAAGCTTTCGACACCGCTGTTCTTCAGCAGATTGCGATAGATGCCTTCGAGGCGGTCCAATTCGGCGTGCAATTTGCCTTTGAATGCATCCCAGTCAAACGCGCCCGGCTTGATGTCCCAGCCATAGGCCTGTGCATCCTCAACCATGCCCGCGTACTCAGAGGCAAACACCATCAGCTTCTTGGGCACACAACCGCGGATCACACAGGTGCCGCCATAACGGTCTTCTTCCGCCAGTGCGACTTTTACACCTTCGGCTGCCGCAACACGCGCAGCCCGTACACCACCGGAACCACCGCCGATGACAAAGAGATCATAATCAAAGGACATGATGTGCCTTTTTGTTAGTCCACCAGATCGGTGAACAGATTGTCTGTTTCTGCGAAGTCGAGCATCGCCTCTTCGATTGTGCCGGCGTTGATGTCGCGTACTTCCACGCGCCCATCGCCATAGCCCACAACCACCGCATCACAAATATCGATGAACAATCCGTTTTCAACCACACCCGGCATCTGGTTGATCACAAGTGCGAGTTGGCGCGCATCACCAATGCGGTTGAGATGCAGATCAAGGATATGGTTGCCCTCATCCGTGACAAAGGGTGCATCACCATTCATACGCAACGTGCTGTTGCGGCCCAAAACATCCATGCTGACAAGGGTTTCTTCAATCAAGGCCTGCGTGGTCTGCCAGCCAAATGGCACCAACTCTACTGGCAGAGGAAACGCGCCCAGCGTTTCGACCTCTTTGCCCACATCAGCAATCACAACCATTTGATCTGATGCCGTCGCCACAATCTTCTCTTGCAGAAGAGCGCCACCGCCGCCTTTGATCAGGTTGAGGTCAGCATCAAACTCGTCAGCCCCGTCAATGGTCACGTCCAACCATTTGGCTTCGTCCAAGCTGATGACTTCAATCCCGACGTCGCGGGCGAGTTGGGCCGTACGTGTGGAAGTTGGCACACCTTTGATGCGCAGACCCTGGTCACGCACCATTTCACCAAGGCAGCGTACCAGCCAAGCCGCGGTCGAGCCCGTGCCCAATCCCACGCGCATGCCATCTTCGACATAGTCGGTGGCGCGTTTGGCGGCGACAAATTTGGCCTTGTCGATGGGCGACAACTCTCCGGTCATTGCGGCAACTCCCTGCATGCTTTGAGACTTTATAAGAAAGAAGGGCGTCGGGCGCGAGGGGAGAATGTCGGAAAATGCACGACCGGAGCGCCTGATTGCCCCGCCGCTTCACAAACAAGAGCACAGGACAGGCGGTTGACCCTTCCGCCCGCGCGTGTTTCCTATCGGAAACGTCGTTTTTGCACTGCTGAAAACCCAAGAAGCAAACTAAAACGTCCCCAAGTACAGCGCGCGCAGGCCGAAGGACCACTTACCCTATGTTTCTCTCTGTCTTTGATATGTTCAAAGTGGGCGTTGGCCCGTCGTCATCACACACCATGGGGCCAATGGTAGCAGCCGCGCGTTTCCTCGACACAATGCGTGCGTCGCCATTCGAATTCCATGGGCTGCGCGGTTCTCTCCACGGATCATTGGCTTTTACCGGCGTCGGCCACGCCACCGACCGCGCGACTATTCTTGGCCTCGCCGGGTTCCTGCCCGACAGCTATGACCATGAGCAAGCGGAGGCCGCTCTGGACCATATCCGCGAGACCGAAACGGTGCAGCCAGAAGGCTTACCGGTTCTGAAGTTCAATCCGCGCGAAGATCTGAAGTTTGACTTTGGCCCCAACCTGCCAGGCCATGCCAATGGCATGATCCTGATGGCGACCGACGCGCAGGGCGACGTGACCCTACAAGAGACCTACTACTCGATTGGCGGCGGCTTTATTCTCACCGAAGCAGAACTGGCAGAAGGCAAAGCCACCGACGAAGGGGCGCCAGTGCCCTACCCGTTTAAGTCTGCGCTCGAGATGCTGGAGATGGCGGAGCATTCCGGCAAGACAATTGCCGAAATGAAAAAGACCAACGAAGTGGCTCGCGGTTGTCATGAGAGCCTATCCAAAGGCTGCGCCCGTATCTGGCAGGTGATGAATGATTGCATCGACCGCGGGCTGATCACCGACGGCACTTTGCCTGGAGGTCTGAACGTACGCCGCCGCGCCAAGGCGATCCATGATGCGCTTCAAGCCGAACGCGGCATGAACCTGAACGCACCGCACACCATAAATGACTGGATGAGCGCCTACGCTATGGCTGTGAATGAAGAGAATGCCGCGGGCGGCCAAGTGGTGACTGCGCCAACCAATGGCGCCGCGGGCGTGATGCCTGCAGTGATCCGCTATTGGCTGGATCATGTGCCCGGCGCAACGGCATCACGCGTGGATGAGTTTCTGCTCACCGCCGCCGCGATTGGCGGCTTGGTAAAGTTCAACGCGTCAATCTCAGGTGCGGAAGCAGGATGTCAGGCCGAAGTTGGCTCAGCTGCCGCCATGGCCGCCGCCGGATTATGCGCCGTGATGGGCGGCACACCGGAGCAAGTGGAAAACGCTGCCGAGATCGCATTGGAACATCACCTTGGCATGACATGTGACCCTGTGAAGGGGCTGGTTCAGGTGCCGTGTATCGAGCGTAACGGGCTGGGTGCCATTAAAGCCGTCTCCGCAGCCTCGCTGGCGTTGCGCGGGGACGGACAGCATTTTGTGCCACTGGACGCGGTTATCGAAACCATGCGTCAAACGGGTGCAGACATGCATGAGAAGTACAAAGAGACCTCTCTGGGTGGTCTCGCCGTGAACGTGCCGAACTGCTGATCTTATGGCTGCGCAAACACGCAGCCATCCGAAATCAGCTCCGGGGGTGTCATACATAAAGCCCGTGCGACCTGAAACGCGGCAAGCACTTTGGGGACATAGGCACGGGTCTCCGCGTAGGGCGGCACCCCCGCGTGCTCCGCAATGCTGTTCTCCCCGGCATTATATCCGGCCAGTACCAGAATCGGGTCGGACTCAAATTTCTCCATCAGGAAATCGAGGAACTTCGCCCCCCCGGCAATATTGTCTGACCCGGCAAAACTGTCGTCCACCCCAAAACGCGCGGCGGTATCTGGCATCAACTGCATCAGCCCCTGGGCACCGGCACCGCTGACGGCATCAGCCTCCCCCCCAGATTCGACGGCAATCACAGCCAACACCAACGCGGGCGAAACTTGCGTGCCAATCGTGCTGCGCAGTATGTCGATGCCGTGGCTTTGAACAATGGTTTGCAACGTGGTCAAGCGAGGCGTGGGCACGCCGTGCCCTGTGGGCGGCTTGGACACCTTGTTCAAGGCGTTCTCCAGACGACCCGGACCGGAGTCCTCCAGGTTCGGTGAGACCTCCTCCCAAAACCACGCCATTGCACCTACGGCTGTCTGAGACGGGGAATCCTCTGCTGATCCCGCATCCTGTGCCTCGGGCACGACCACGGTTGGCGTGATTTGGACATTGATACGGTTGCCTTGCCCTGGCTTGGGGGGCTTCACCCGTTTGGCCGAGAAGTCGGGAAAAGGCTTGGGCGCCTCGGCAAAAGCCGACTCACCGGCCGCAAAACCTACCAAAACGGACAGCGCTGCGGCCCACACACTCTTTTGTACCAACATGTTTATTGCCTGCTCGGGTCATTTTGCGCCAGTTTCGCAGATTTTGGGCGTTCAGGCCAGTTTTGCTGCCTCATTGCTGCCCAAGTCTCGCGATTCGGCCCCATTCCCCCCACAAACGAGGCCGACATTAATAAAACATGAACATTTATTATCATATCTTTCAATGCGTTATGCGGCAATCAACAACATTCCGCTTTTGATCCAAAATCGAACCACTTGCGCCCAATTCCCGCCCCATTCGAAGGGGATATTGCTGTCATACCAAGTCGAGCAGGCATGAGAGAGACACGCCAACGAGGCCCGACACGGTGACACAAATTATCTGATCCTTTGGAGGGACACATCATGATCAAGTTTTTCAAAAACTTCCGTAAAGACGAAGCTGGCGCCGTAACTGTTGACTGGGTTGTTCTGACCGCAGCCGTTGTTGGCCTGGCCGTTGCAGCTTTCACCGCGATCGAAAGCACAACTTCCACACTGACAACCGAAGCTGCCGTAGCTCTGAACGCTGCTGATGCATCTTCCGGCGCGATCGCCACAGAATAATAGCAGCCTAGATCTGCAGGGTGTGCAGGCCTGATTGGCCTGCCCCCCCATTTGCCAAACACATCTATTTCTGGAGAATTCCAATGATCAACTTCATCAAAAACTTCCGCAAAGACGAAGCTGGCGCCGTAACTGTTGACTGGGTTGTTCTGACCGCAGCCGTTGTTGGCCTGGCCGTTGCAGCTTTCACCGCAATCGAAAGCACAACTTCCACACTGACCACCGAAGCTGCCGTAGCTCTGAACGCTGCTGACGCATCTTCCGGCACCATCGCCACCGAATAATAGCAGCCTAGATCTGCAGGGTGTGCAGGCCTGATTGGCCTGCCCCCCATTTGCCAAACACATCTATTTCTGGAGAATTCCAATGATCAAATTCATCAAAAACTTCCGCAAAGACGAAGCTGGCGCCGTAACTGTTGACTGGGTTGTTCTGACCGCAGCCGTTGTTGGCCTGGCCGTTGCAGCTTTCACCGCAATCGAAAGCACAACTTCCACACTGACTACCGAAGCTGCCGTAGCTCTGAACGCTGCTGACGCATCTTCCGGCGCGATCGCCACCGAATAATTCGGATGATTTTCTAAAAAGGGCGCGATTACTGCGCCCTTTTTCCAAACCGAGGACATCCCCTCACCTATTTCTGGAGAACGCACATGAAACCGTTCATCAAAAACTTCCGCAAGGACGAAGCTGGCGCAGTCACGGTTGACTGGGTTGTGCTGACCGCGGGCATCGTGGGGCTGGCCGTCGTGGTGTTTGCCGCCATTGAATCCGCAACCGCGACACCGGTGACCGCCGCGGCCGTCACAATCAACGGCGCCGATGCGAGCACAGCTGCCTTTGCAACTGAGTAAACACCGAACTCTTGAATTTTAGAGCATTGCACAGGCGCCCAGAACGGGTCGCCTGTTTGCGTTTTGGTGGCGCTGATGTTTCCAATTGCCCTCAAACCAGCGCCGTGACTCCCAGAATTCGCCACATTTGCCACTCAGACTGACAATTGAACCATTCCCTTTGCGCCTTTGCGCGGGAATCAACAAACGAGGTGGAACCCATGCGTGCTATTTTTGCAGCCGTTATGCTTTTTGGATTGGGGATCGCTGGATTCGCAGTCTACATGGCGCAGAATTATATCAAGGGCTATGAAAACGCCCTGGAACAGCAAAAATCCGAGAGCCCAACCGTGGAGTTGGTGGACGGGTTTGTTGTCGCGCGCCCAATGAAATTTGGCGAAAAGCTCGCCCTGAAGGATGTGCGCCGCGTACAGTGGCCCAAGAAGGCCGCCCCCGAAGGCATGTTCACAGACGCCGAAGTTTTGTTCCCAGACGGCAACAACCGGCAGCGCGTGATTTTGCGCTCCCTGGAAAAAGGCGAGATCCTGCTGGCAGCCAAGGTTACAGAGCCTGACGAAGAAGCCGGTATCACTTCACGTCTGAAAAACGGCGAGCGTGCCTTTACCATCAAAGTTGACGTGACCAGCGGTGTTTCCGGCCACATCCGTCCAGGTGACCGCGTGGATATCTATTGGACCGGGCGAATTGAACGTGACGAAACCAACCGTGGTGAGTTCACCAAGCTGATCCAAGCCAATGTGAAACTGGTGGCCGTGGATCAGTCCGTGAATGAAGAGCAAGCCGAAGCTAAAGTTGCCCGCACTGTCACCGTCGCCGCCACAACCGAGCAGGTGCCAGCCTTGACCCAAGCGCAAAGCTCCGGTCGCCTGTCCCTGTCATTGGTGGGCGCAAACGACAACACTGTCGCGGAAGTCATCGAGGTGGATCAGCGCATGTTGCTTGGCATCGAAGAAGTGGAAGACGCCCCGGAAGTTCGGAAAATCGTCCAGGTTCAACAGCCAAAAGTCTGCACAATCAAGAACCGCAAAGGCGCGCAGGTTGTGGAAATTCCGATCCCCTGCACCAACTGACGAAAATTTTAACGATCTGATCGTTGTTCAGTTTTCAAAGGCGCCCACCACCTCGGGCGCCTTTGTTTGTTTGGCCAGATCCGTTTTCTTGCCTTGTGGCCTGTGACACTTGTCCCACAGGGCGGCACCTCAACAAACCGCCGGAAGCCATTGATTCTTGCAATATTTCGCCACGTGGCGCAGAGTGGCCGAAAATGTGGGCAAAAGACCCACGAACCGAGGCGTGATCGAGAGGCAGGTCACATGACACTAAAAAGTATTTTTGGGGCGGCCCTTTTGGGAGTCGCCGTTGGGGTTTTGCCAATGATGGCACCCCCGTCATTCGCGGACTCTCTGCGTGTGGTGCGAAGTGGAACATCCTCTTCGCTCAGCGTGCCGATGAACCGCGCGGTTGTGGTGGAAAGCGACGTTCCCTTTGCGGAACTGTCCATTGCCAACCCAGCCATTGCGGACATCTCGTCCCTGTCTGACCGCACAATATACGTGCTTGGCAAATCACCAGGGCTGACCACGCTGACCTTGTTGGATGCCACAGGTAAACTCATCACCAACGTGGATGTGCGCGTGGCGCCGGATCTCTCAGAGTTCAAAGAACGCCTGAAGCAAATCCTGCCCAACGAGCGGATCGACGTGCGGTCCGCCAATGACGGTATTGTCATGTCTGGGACGGTATCTTCCTCCCAACGCCTGCAACGGGCCTTGGATCTGGCAGAGCGTTACGCGCCCGAACGCGTGTCCAACTTGATGGTTGTCGGTGGTGTACAGCAGGTCATGTTGAAAGTGCGCTTTGCTGAGATGCAGCGCAGTGTCGCAAAATCCCTGAGCGCCAACTTACAGATTCAGGGGGACGGGACCTACATCGGGAGCGGCGCATTCCTACAGCCTCGCAACGACACTGGCGGTCTGGTTGTGGACGGCAGCAAGCGAACTGGCCTATTTTCCTTCGATGCTGGCGCTTTTCAAATCGAATTGCTTTTGCAAGCACTTGAGACCAAAGGCATGGTTCGCACGCTGGCAGAACCAAACTTGTCAGCATTGTCCGGGCAGGAAGCCAAATTCCTTGCCGGTGGCGAATACCCAATTCCAGTTGCACAAGATGGCGGAGAAATCTCTGTTGAATTCAAACCCTTTGGTGTTGAGCTGAATTTTGTACCGCGGGTTGTCGATGGTGATTTGATCAACCTCGAATTGGCAACGGCTGTCTCTGCGCTGGACCAAGCAAACGGTTACTCCGACGGCACCCTAACAATTGCAGCCTTCAGCCGCCGGGAAACTTCGACCACTGTCGAATTGCGCGACGGCGAGAGCTTTGCAATTGCCGGTCTGCTGCAGGACAATTTCCTGGATAACAACTCTCAACTGCCGTGGTTGGGGGATGTGCCAGTTCTGGGTTCACTTTTCCGCAGCGTGGATTACTCGCGTTCCCAATCCGAATTGGTTGTCATCGTGACCGCACATTTGGTGACGCCAACCCGTGGCGAAGCCTTGGCACTGCCAACAGATCGGATCAAACCACCTACCGAGCAGGAACTGTTCCTGTTTGGCCATGTCACCAGCGGCGCCAAAAAGCAACGCGGGGCGGCTGGCGAAGTTGCCAAACAAGACTTCACCGGCTCCTACGGCTACGTGATGGACTAAGGAAAGGCTGAGACATGTATAAAAAACTCGCCGCACTTGCCCTGTTGTTGATCACTGCTTGCTCAGACGGTGACAACAGCGCAGTGCCCTCTTGGGTCCGTGAATCTGGCTCCGTCATTGACAGTGGCACCTTTGGATCAGCAACGGCCAACAACATTGGCATTCAAAATGGCGATAAGTCATACGTGCTGAGCCTCGCAACCCGGTTTGCCGAAGAAGTGCCAACCATGGTGAACTTCGATTTCGACAGCTCCGTGCTTGATCAAAATGCGCGGACTGTTCTACGCCAACAAGCCGAATGGATCCGTCAATTCCCGGAAGTGCGCTTTAAGGTCTACGGACACACAGACGCGGTGGGCAGCAACAGCTACAACAAATCGCTTGGCATGCGCCGTGCGCGCGCTGTTGTGTCTTACCTGTCCAGCCAGGGCATTGGCCGCGATCGCCTAGAAGCCGTTGTATCTCTTGGCAAAACCCAACCCCTGATTGCAACAGGAAACCGCGAACGCCGCAATCGCCGTACAGTGACCGAAGTTACCGGCTTTGTGTCTAGACATCCAAACATCTTGGATGGACGCTATGCCTCGGTCATCTACCGCGAATATGTCGCAAGTGCTGTGCCGCCGACCAAGATTACCGGCCTGTCGATCACCAGCGGCAGCGAATAGCCATACAAATCAACGCGCTAACAAGAGCCGGCCCCTGGGTCGGCTTTTTTGCGTTTCAGAAACGATCCGTCGAATTTGAGAGGATCGTCGCACAATACCGCACAATTTCGGCTTTTTGGCCCCAATGTTGCCCAAGTTGGGGGTGATCTTCAGTCCCGAGGCAAAGTGTGTCTGACGCGAGTCGGGCTGCCGGCAATCGGGGTGATTGACCGGACAATGCCAAAAGAGGTGGGCACCTCTGCACAACAAAAGGCGCAAGATGCGCCAGAGGACTTGAGGCTGAAGATGAGTAGCGAAGCGCTGCAAACCGATCAAAATCCAATCCTGGCATGTACAATCTGCCGGGATGTGCAGAATTTTGAACTTCTGATCGTGGATATGGAAGAAGCTCTTGGGGAACAATGGGGCGATCTCGGTTTTGAGGACGCCGTGCCATTCATGGCGCAACCCGAAGCGGAGAAGCTTGAATTCATAGCCATCGCCATGGATGACATGGATGAGGATTCGCTGGATGAGCTCACCGAGATCATCACGGAGGCACGCAATCGCAACATTCGCACCCTCTTGATCGCTGAAGACGTGACCCCGGCGTCTCTGCACACATTGCTGCGCCACGGCGCTGACGAGTTTATTCCCTACCCGCTCCCACCAGGCGAGCTGCAAGCCGCCATCGAAAAAATTCGCACCGCTGCAAAGGCGGCAGAGATCCCTGCGGCGGCGCAAGTGAAGCTCGCCTCTACCGAAGATTCGCGCGAAGGCGTATTAATCGCAGTGCACGGCTTGGCCGGAGGCACAGGCGCCACCACTTTGGCGACCAACCTTGGATGGGAGCTGGCCACAACAGGCAAGGATGCCCCCAGCGTATGTCTGGTGGATTTGGACCTTCAGTTTGGCACTATGTCGACCTATCTGGATATGCCGCGGCCAGATGCTGTGTTTGAACTTTTGACAGACACCGAAAGCATGGACAGCGAGAGCTTTGGCCAGGCGTTACAAACCTACGAAGAGAAACTGCATGTTCTGACGGCCCCTGCCGAGATCATTCCCTTGGATCTTGTCAGCCCGGATGACATTGCACGCATGCTGGAGATGGCGCGCAAACATTATGACTATGTGATTGTCGACATGCCATCGACGCTGGTTCAGTGGTCTGAAGTCGTGCTGCAGGCGGCACATGTCTACTTCGCCACCATGGAAATCGACATGCGCTCGGCGCAAAACGCCATGCGCCTCAAGCGGGCGTTACAAGCTGAAGACTTGCCATTTGAAAAGCTGCGCTACGTCATGAACCGGGCGCCAAAATTCACCGATCTGGCAGGCAAAAGCCGCGTGAAACGCCTGGCGGAAAGCCTGGGCATCTCAATTGATTTGAATATGCCGGATGGCGGCAAGCAGGTGACCCAATCCTCGGATCACGGCCAACCTCTCGCCATCAGCGCCGCAAAGAACCCGCTGCGCAAAGAAATTGCCAAACTCGCCGCCAGCCTGCACGCGCTGGATCAATCCAGCGAAAAAGCCGCGTAAAAAAGGACCATCGTAATGTTTTCCCGCTACAAAAAGTCCGATGCAAAGCCTGATGCGGCAGTTGCCCAAAAAGCCGCCAAGGTTGACGCGAAGAAGGCCGAACCCGCACCAAAACCTACCGCTGCTGCCCTTGAGGCAGCTGTCGCAGAGAAAAAGGTCATGCGCCGCCCGATTGTTGAAAAAACTGCGGGTGTTGTTGTCGCCGGTGACAAGGAGCGCCGCCGCAAGGAGCGCCTGGGCGAAATCAAGCTGGAGCTGCACCGCGAGCTGCTGGACAACCTGAACCTCGCCGCCTTGGACAAAGCCTCCGAGCGTGAGCTGCGGGCGGAAATCACCGCTATTGCCACTGAGGTGCTGCAGGAAAAAGCAATTGTTCTCAATCGCGAAGAGCGCACCACGGTGTTTCAGGAACTCTACGACGAGGTCACCGGCCTAGGTCCGCTGGAAACCCTGCTGCAAGACGAAACCGTCAACGATATTTTGGTCAACGGTCCCAAACAGATCTTTGTCGAACGCGCTGGTAAGCTGGAACTCACAGACATCGTCTTCAAAGACGAGCGTCACCTGCTGCGCATCATCGACAAGATTGTGTCTGCGGTGGGCCGTCGCGTCGATGAATCCAACCCGTATGTGGACGCCCGTTTGGCAGATGGATCACGCTTCAACGCCATGGTGTCCCCCATTGCGGTGGACGGCTCGCTGGTCTCCATTCGTAAGTTTAAGAAAGACAAACTGGGCATTGATGACCTGGTGAAGTTTGGTGCGTTTTCCGAAGAAATGGCCGCCTACTTGCAGGCTGCAGTGTCCACCCGCCTCAATTTGATTGTATCCGGCGGTACCGGCTCTGGTAAAACCACAACATTGAACGCGCTGAGTTCGTTCATCGACAACGCTGAGCGCATCCTGACCATCGAGGATACGGCGGAACTCCAGCTGCAACAAACCCACGTTGGCCGCATGGAAAGCCGCCCGCCAAACGTCGAAGGCAAAGGCGAAGTGTCCCCACGCGACTGTCTGAAAAACGCCCTGCGTATGCGCCCTGACCGCATCATTGTGGGTGAGACACGTGGCGAGGAAGTGATCGACATGCTGCAGGCCATGAACACCGGCCACGATGGTTCCATGACCACAATCCACGCCAACAACGCCCGCGACGGTATTTCTCGACTGGAAAACATGATTGCCATGGCCGGGATCGAGATGCCCCTCAAGGCGGTGCGTTCTCAGATTTCTTCGGCTGTGAACCTGATTGTGCAAGCCTCCCGTTTACAAGATGGGTCGCGCCGTATGACCTCGATCACAGAAATCACCGGCATGGAGGGGGACGTAATTTCCATGCAGGAAATCTTCCGCTTCCAGCGCACCGGCCTGACACCGGAAAACAAGATTGTTGGCCATTTCACCGCGACCGGCGTGCGCTCGCACTTTTCCGAGCGTTTCCGTCTCTGGGGTTACGATCTGCCGCCTGAAATCTATGAACCGTCTGCGGGGTAATCAGACATGCCATTTTCACCCGAACTTATTGTTTATGGACTGATTTTTGTCGGCGTCTTTGTCTTGGTCGAAGGTGTCTACCTGACAGTGTTTGGCAAATCTATCAGCCTCAACAGCCGCGTGAACCGACGGTTGGAGATGCTGGATAAAGGTGCCAAACGTGACGAAGTGTTGGAACAGCTCCGCAAGGAGATGAAACAACACAGCGAGAGCAAAGGTATTCCGCTCTATTCGGCGCTCGCAGAAAAGGCACAAAAGGCGGCCATTGCGTTTACGCCCTTACAATTGATCCTCATCATGGTTGCGGTCACGATCTTTGCGTTTCTGGGCCTGACCGTGGGCACCCAAACCGGCGTGATCACACGCGCAGGTATTGCGGTGATGATGGGCGTTGGTGGTGTGTACACTTGGGTGTCGATGAAGGCGGGCAAGCGCATCTCGATGATCGAAGAACAACTGCCCGATGCCATTGAATTGATGGTGCGCTCCCTGCGGGTCGGTCACCCGTTTTCTGCCGCGCTACAGATTGTCTCTAAAGAAATCGACGATCCGCTGGCAACCGAATTTGGGGTGATCTCAGACGAGGCCGCTTATGGCCGCGATCTCGGGGAAGCACTGAAAGACATGGCGGAACGCCTCGACATGCAAGACATGCGATTTTTGTCGGTTGCCGTGACCATCCAGCAGCAATCCGGCGGTAACCTCGCCGAGATCCTCGCCGGTTTGTCCAAAGTGATCCGTGCGCGCTTCCGGTTGTTCCGTCGTGTGAAAGCGATTACGGCTGAGGCCAAATGGTCCGGCAAATTTCTATCCGCCTTCCCGGTGCTCGCGCTGATCGCGATCAACGTGATGGACCCAAATTACTATGACGAAGTGAAAGATCACTGGCTCTACATTCCAGGCTGTATCGCCGTGGGCGTGTTTCTGGGCATGAACCTCATTGTCATGAAAATTCTGACCAACATCAAAGTTTAAGGAGATCCCGCGATGACCACTTTGGAAGCCCTAAACATGATGCTGACCGATATGCTTGGACCACGTGGTCCGATGATAGCGATCCTGGTCTTGGGTTTGTTCTTTGCTCTACTTGTGGCCGCCGGCGTAATGGCGCGCCAGGACGATCCCATCTCCAAACTGAACAAATCAAAGAGCGCAAAAACCTCAGCGCGGGCCACAAAAGAAGAGCGCCTGCGCCGCAAGGCCTCTAACGCCAAGCTCGACAAATACAAAGCTTTCCTTGAACCGCAAAGCGAAGAAGAGCTGAGCTCGGTGCGCCTCAAACTGATGCAGGCCGGATACCCATCTCGCGACGCGGTCCGGGCCTTCCACCTGGCACAGATGGTGTTGGGAATTGGCGGCCTGGTTCTTGGCGTGACCTACTTTATCCTTGTAAAGCAGACCGATCAGTCCTCCACAACGGACATGTTGTTCTGGACCCTTGGCCCCGGTGGCGCTGGATATTTCCTGCCCAAATACTGGGTCACCCGCCGCGTGGAAGAACGCAAAGAGGAGATCACCTCTGGTTTCCCCGACAGCCTCGACATGATGCTGGTCTGTGTGGAAGCGGGTCAGTCATTGGATCAATCCATTGTGCGTGTGGCTGGTGAATTGCGCGCCTCTTACCCAGCCCTTGCTCAAGAGTTCGAAATTGTCGCCCACGAAATGAAGGCCGGTAAAGACAAGTCTCAGGTTTTGGCCGACATGGGCGAACGGTGCGGCGTTCAGGACGTGTCCTCCTTTGTGACCGTGCTGATCCAATCGGCCACCTTTGGTACTTCAATTGCCGAAGCGCTGCGGGTCTATGCTGGCGAGATGCGTGACAAACGTGTGATGCGCGCCGAAGAAGCGGCAAACAAGTTGCCAACAAAGATGACATTGGCCACTATGGGGCTCACTGTTCCGCCGCTGTTGATCATCTTGGTCAGCCCCTCTGTGATTGGGATCACGCAGCTTGGCCAGTGAGGCAAAAACGAGCAAAAAAGCGTCCAAAATGACACACCTCCGGGCTTTGGCCTTGATGACACTAGCTTGTGCTGTAGCCGCCTGTGACCCAGGCGGCTTTGGCGCGTCAAACGACAGCCCTTACGCCCCATCCGTGGATCACGGAGGCGAAGCGGTTGATGGGCTGGTTGTTGGCTGGCGGCTGATGGAAGCTGGCGAAAACGAGCTGGCAATGGATGCCTTTGTGCGTGCAGGACTTGAGCAGGGCCGCACCCCGGATGTGCTTGCGGCGGTGGGCACTGCGAACCTTGTGATGGGGCGATTGGGCCAAGCCGAAAACCTTTTGCGGGAAGCCATCGAAGCGGACAATTCCCAGCCTGAGACATGGAACAACCTTGGCATCACGCTCTTGGAACAGGGCAAGTTTGGCGAAGCGGAACAGATCCTGCGCCGCGCATATGCGCTGGACAATGGCGAAAGTGACGCAATCCGCGATAATTTGCGCTTGGCACTCGCAAATTCGAATCAACCCGTCTATGG
Organism: Shimia sagamensis; assembly: GCF_900182745.1. GTDB lineage: Bacteria > Pseudomonadota > Alphaproteobacteria > Rhodobacterales > Rhodobacteraceae > Shimia > Shimia sagamensis. Next base: position 200,150 of record NZ_FXTY01000005.1, read on the forward strand.
TGACGTAAAAGAACAAGAATATAAATTGGTGCGGCGGGGTAGCAGCGACTACGTGATCCGCCAGACGCCATAAATTGAGAGCAAGAGCAGCAAAGGACGCAAACATGCGCCATCCTGTTTTGGGGACAATTTGTGTGGCCGGGCTAGTCGCGTTGACAGCCTGCGCTGATAAGAGTGACGAAAGCGTTGAACGCGCCATTCAGGACGTGAATGCCGTGGATGAGGCCAATCTGTCAGACGTGATGTTGACGGTTGCCGATCCCAACGAAGGCATCGCCTATTTTCATCGCACCCTAAAAGACAATCCCAACCGCATTGATCTTCAACGTGGACTGGCTGTTTCTTATGTGCGGGCCAAGCGCTTCACCGAAGCTGTGCCGGCATGGAAACAAGTGATCAAACACAAGGACAGCACCGCCAACGATCGTGTGGATATGGCGGACGCACAAATTCGCGCTGGCATGTGGGACGATGCGGAGAAAACGCTGGACGGCATTCCTCCGACCCATGAGACTTTTAAGCGCTACCGCCTTGAAGCGATGATTGCTGACAGCAACAAAGAGTGGAACCGTGCAGACAGTTTCTATGAGATCGCTGTAAGTTTGACCACGCGCCCGGCCGGCGTGATGAACAACTGGGGCTACTCCAAGCTGACCCGCGGGGATTATGCCGACGCGGAACGTCTGTTTGGCGAAGCCGTGCGTCAGGACAGCACACTGTTCACCGCCAAAAACAACATGGTTTTGGCACGTGGCGCACAGCGTCAATACACGCTGCCAGTGATCCCGATGGTACAGACCGAGCGCGCGCAACTTCTACACACTCTGGCGCTCTCTGCGATCAAGCAGGGCGACACCGAAACTGGAAAAGTGCTGTTGCGCGAGGCGGTGGAGACCCATCCGCAACACTTTGAGGCTGCGGTACGCGCCTTGGATGCGCTTGAAAGCAGCTAAGGTTTCTTGATGCAGGTTTCCAGCACATTTGCGCTCTGGGCTTTACTCCCGGCGTTGCCGCTTTGTGTCTACATTTTTTGGGTGGATATGAAGCACAAAAGGATCAGCAACGTGTCCGTCTGGGCGCTGTTTGCGATCTTTGTTGTGGTGGGTCTAGCCACTTTGCCAATCATGGAATTTGCCTGGCGTTTCGCCAATTATGGTGTGGTGTTTGCGGTGCTTTTGCTGATGTGGATGGCACGGCAAGTGGGCGCTGGCGATGTAAAAATGGCAGCCGTGGCCGCACTTTTTGTCGACAAAGGTGATGCCAGCTACATGCTGATCATCACATTTGCATCCATTGCCGTGGCCGTCTTGGCCACGTTGATTGTCCGCGCCACCCCCTTGCGCAAACTGGCACCGGATTGGGCCGCTTGGAAGCTCAAAGCCTCTGAGAACAACATCAATGTTGGCAAAGGTGATCAGATCACCATTCCGATGGGCACCGGCATTGGGTTGGCCCTTTGCACCTATCTTTTGTTGGGCGTTCTACATGGCCACTAGACAACGTCGATCTTGATACTGGCCCGATGCGGCCCAAAAATCGCCACCTTTTGATTGTTTATGAGATGGAAACAGACCGAGGACCAAACGGCCCTCTTTCAGGAGAGTTTCGTCGATGAACATGCAGACCGCCAACGTGATGGCCCCTCCACCGCCCAAGCGGATCGAGGAGATGAAACTGCCGCTGGTAATGATGCGGGATATTCTTCTGAAAACCATGTTCCGCAAAAACGTGGATATGGTCACCGACATCTCCAAAGCCATTTGCCTGCCCTCTGCGGTGACGCAAGAGTTGGTAGATATGGCACGGGAGCAAAAGCTGCTTGAGGCCACTGGCACCTTGAACGCCAATTCCGGCAATGAAATGGGTTATCAGTTGACCGACGCGGGCAAGAACCGCGCTTTAGACGCTTTGGCCCAGTCTGAGTATTTTGGCGCGATGCCGGTGCCGCTCGATGTGTACCGCGAGCAGGTGAAACGCCAGTCTATCCGCAACATCCAAATATCCCGTGATCAACTTACAGGCGCGATGGGGCATCTGATCCTGCCGCCGGACCTTCTGGACCAGCTTGGCCCGGCTGTGGGCGCAGGCCGTTCAATCTTGATGTACGGCCCTCCGGGCAACGGTAAGTCTTCGATTTCCAACGGCATTCGTGATGCCATGGGCGACAAAGTTTATGTACCACACGCCATCGAATACGCCGGTCAGGTGATCACCGTCTATGACCCGATTGTGCACTCTGCCGCTGAAGGCGATGAGCAAGACATGTCGAGCTTGCGCCGCGTTGCCCGCTTTGACAGCCGTTATGTAAAATGTGACCGCCCAACTGTGATCACCGGGGGCGAATTGTCCCTGAACATGCTGGACTTGGTCTACAATCCAACCGCGCGCACCTATCAGGCGCCTCTGCAGCTCAAATCCACCGGCGGCATCTTTATCGTGGACGATCTGGGCCGCCAGGAAGAGTCGCCTCAGGCCTTGGTAAACCGCTGGATTGTGCCGCTGGAAGAAAGCAAAGACATCCTCGCCCTGCAATCCGGCGAAAAGTTTGAAGTGCCCTTTGACACGTTGGTGATCTTCTCCACCAACTTCCATCCCAATGAGATTTTTGACCAAGCGGCCCTGCGCCGGATCTTCTACAAAATCAAAATTGATGGCCCAAGCCAGGAAAACTTCCTGAAAATTTTTGCGCTGGTCGCCAAGAAAAAAGGTTTACCACTGGATGAAACATCGCTCATTCACCTGCTCAAAACCAAATACCCCACCATCGACAATACCTACGCCAATTATCAGCCGGTGTTCCTAATCGATCAGATCATCTCAATCTGTGAGTTTGAGGGGATTCCCTTCCAAATGCGCCCCGATTTGATCGACCGTGCTTGGGCCAATATGTTTGTGAAAGACGAGCACATCGTGAAGTAATCCAAAAGGCCGCATCCCGCGGCCTTTTTTATGCGCGCCACTTCGCCTACATAACGCGCATGCCGCCGCTCGCTCATATCGCCGCCCTACCCGTTCGCTTGTATCGCTTGGTGTTCAGCCCGTGGGTTGGATTCAACTGCCGCTATCAACCGACATGTTCGGCCTACGCGCTGGAGGCGTTAGAAAAACACGGTGCCGTCAAAGGCAGTTGGTTGACCCTGCGCCGCATTGGTCGCTGTCATCCCTTTGGCAGCAGCGGATATGATCCCGTCCCCCCTTGCCGCTGCGACAGTGAAGACAAGCCATAAATCTGCGGTCGAACGCGCACGAACACATCTGGACACCCGCCATAAGAGTGCTAGCCTGATGCCATTCTATTGTCCTTCAGGAGATTTCCCATGCGCCTTTCTCACATTCTGGCCACAACGGCCGCATTGACCCTTGGCAGCACCGCCGCAATGGCCGACAAATTTGTCGGATACGGTGCGGTTGATGGCTGGAACGTGCACATCGACACCGAAAAAGGCACGTGTATGGTGGAAACCAAAGACGGCTTGGACAACGTCATCCAAATGGGCCTAACCAAAGATCGCGCCATTGGCTACATCGGCATTTTCACAAAGGCAGACACCAACATCCGCACCGACGTCAAACAGGATGTGGCACTGTTGATTGGCGAAAACCTCTATGTTGGCGAAGCCACCGGCATGCGCGGCAACATCACCAAAGGCTACAGCGGTGGCTATGTGCTGACCGACGACCCAGAAGTGTATGACGCCATCCGCCGTGCGCCCACCATGACCGTGTTCCCGGAAAAGGAATACTCCTTCATCGTCGATCTGGCCGGTACCGCCAAAGCGTTGGATCTGGCCAAGAAATGCAACGAAGACCAACTTCAGTAATCGGTAAATCATAGGCTGTGCGTGGTTTGAAAAAGCGCGCAGCCCCCCCCTCCATGGGGAAACAGACTGTTTCCCTGAGACCCTTCAAGTTCATGCAGCCAAACCTCTCCCCCCTCAGCCCCGTTTGAGAGGACAATAAAATCGGCGCTGACGCTGCGGAAGCCCAATAAAGGCAGGGTTTCGCAACACACTGTCTTTATCGAACAACCCTGCAGCTCATCGCCATGGTATCGTGTGCCTCAAATCACACGGGGTCTGGTTTTCCTTACGAGCGCTTGCGGTCCTATGCCAACCTGTGGATATCCTTGGGGATAGATTGACCCTGGACGATCCCTTCGCATAAGGCATGGCATGTTAGACGACCTCAATGATATCCATCCGCTGTTTCAGGGCGCCCCTTCTTCAACCAATTTCAAGAAGTTGCGCAAACGAATCGTGCGTCAAACGCGTGAGGCGATTGAGCAATACGGCATGATCGAACGCGGTGCGAAGTGGCTAATATGCCTCTCCGGCGGTAAGGATTCCTATACCCTGCTCGCAATTTTGCATGAGTTGAAATGGCGTGGTCTACTGCCTGTTGAACTCTTGGCCTGCAATCTGGATCAGGGACAACCCAACTTCCCAGCCACGGTTCTGCCGGCGTTTCTGGAAAAGATGCAGGTGCCGCACCGCATCGAATACCAAGACACCTACTCGATTGTGAAAGACAAGGTGCCAGAGGGACGGACCTTTTGTGCGCTGTGCTCACGCCTGCGTCGTGGCAACCTCTATCGCATCGCCCGCGAGGAAGGCTGTAGTGCGGTGGTTCTTGGACATCACCGGGATGATATCCTCGAAACCTTCTTCATGAATCTATTTCACGGTGGCCGTCTGGCCACCATGCCGCCCAAGCTTGTTAACGAAGAAGGCGATCTATTTGTCTATCGCCCGCTGGCACATGTTGCAGAAGCGGATTGTGAGAAGTTTGCCAAGGCGATGAATTACCCCATTATCCCGTGTGATCTTTGTGGATCGCAAGATGGCCTGCAGCGTCAGCAGGTCAAGCAGATCCTCGATCAGTGGGAAGCCAACAGCCCCGGCCGCCGACAGGTGATGTTCAAGGCCTTAACCAACATCCGTCCGAGCCACATGATGGATCCAAAACTGTTCGATTTTGCCGGATTAATTCGAGAATCAGTAAAATTTGAGGAAAATTCGGATACCATCCCTAAGCTACGTTAACTGAACACTTAAGAGAATCGATGACACTAAACTGAGATTTATGCGTCATAGGACACCACATATGCAGTCTCGACTGGATACATTCTTGGCTTCGTTCCGGGCTTACTGGGCTCGGGAATCTTCTGTGCGACGTGTGGTGCCTCTCTTGTTTCCTCTGGTGACGTTGGCGGCCTGGCTTGGGTTTGGCGAGATAGGTCTTTTGGTCTGTGCGTTCCTGTTGCCAGTGCCGTTTTTGATGCTCTCTCCGTTTGCGACAGGCAAACGGCGTAAAAAGAGCGAAGTGGACGGTTTGACCGGGCTGCTCACGCCGGCTGGTTTTGAGCGCCAGATGCAGGAAAAAATGGAAACCCTTGAGGAAGACGGGCGCACCACCGCTTGTTTCTCAATCAAGATCGACAATTTTGCACGCCTGCGTGAAAACCACGGGGATCAAGCCGCCGAAGAGGTGCTGCGCTATGTCGCTGAACGCCTAAAAAATGCGCTCCGGTCCGGCGATTTGGTGTCTCGTTCTGGCGATGCGTCGTTTGCCGTGGCTTTGGAGCCCATTGCCTTTTTTGACATCGAAAGCGGCATTCAGATGGCAACACGCTTTCAAACCGCAATCGAAGAGCCCATGCCGCTGCAGATGGCGTCCATTTACGTCAGCTGCTCCATTGGTTTCTGCCTGTCCTCCCGCCTAAACCGCCCCTCCGCGACGGCGATGGTTCAGGCCGCGGACATGGCCATGTGTGAAGCCCAACTAACCGGCGACAGCAACATCCGCGCCTATTCCACAGATATGGGCCGCAAGGTGATTTCCCGCCGCAAAACCCAAAGCGAAGCAGCGCGCACACTCCAACGTGACCAAATCCGCGCCTGGTTCCAACCACAGGTGTCCACGGACACAGGCCTTGTCACCGGCTTTGAGGCGCTGGCGCGCTGGGAACACCCTGAACGAGGCATTCTTGCCCCAATTCAATTCTTGGATGTGCTGCACCAAACCGGCCAAATGGGCCAATTGGCGGACCTGATGCTGCGCCAGTCGCTTGATGCGGTGCGCGCCTGGGACGACGCCGGGTTCACGGTGCCAATGGTGGGCGTGAACTTCGCTGGCGAAGAATTGCGCAGCCCCACTTTGGTGGAGCGTATCCAGTGGGAATTGGACCGCACAGAGCTCGAAGCAAAGCGCCTTGGCATCGAAGTACTTGAAAGCGTGGTTGCTGGCACACCAGATGACATGGTGGTGCGTAACGTCGAAGCGATCAGTACTTTGGGGTGCACCGTTGATCTGGACGACTTTGGTACCGGGCACGCCTCAATTTCTTCAATCCGTCGCCTGCCAGTGAAACGCATCAAAATTGACCGTTCCTTTGTGACCAACATCGACAAGGACCCCGATCAACAGCGCATGATTGCTGCAATTGTCACTATGGCGGAGCGTCTGGGCTTGGAAACCTTGGCGGAAGGTGTTGAAAACTCAGCAGAACACGCAATGCTGGCACAGCTTGGCTGTTCTCATGTGCAGGGTTATGGAATCGCCCGCCCAATGCCGTTTTATGAGACCATCAAGTGGATGACCGAGCATCGAGAAAAGATCGGTCCCGCGCTTCAGATTGGCAACAAGCCGCATTAAGCGCCACGACGCTATTGCATCCCCCATGTTCACACACGCAACGAACCGCTGCGTTTCGTGCCAATTGGGCCGAATCCCCTTGACCTTTGGTCGCCACCTCTGTTGAACCTCCCCAACCTTTCAATGACAGATGGCTTGTGGCAATGGACGATCAGAACAAGAACCTCATCCTCGCGACGGCGCTCAGTTTTGGCGTCATCCTGATCTGGTTCGTATTGTTTCCCCCTCCTGAGGCCACTCAGGACCCTAATGCGCCGCTCGCTGTCGAAAGCACTGACGCGGTCACACCGTCTACCGCACCGGCCACCGCGACCACAGATGCCGCCAACTCAGGCGCCGCCACATCTGTGGAGGCAACTGCCGTTGCCAATGCGCCGCGCGTGGATATCGACACCGCGCGCCTGTCCGGTTCTGTCTCTCTGCTGGGCGGCCGTCTGGATGATCTGAAACTCAACGACTACCGCGAGACTCAGGACCCGGAGTCACCCATCGTGACCTTCCTGTCACCCAACGGTGAACCAAACGCCTATTACGCCCTCTATGGCTGGGCACCCGGTGCCGGCCTGTCGCTGGATCAAGTTCCTGGGTCTAACACGCTTTGGGCGATCGAAAGCGGCGACACGCTGACGGTTGAAACACCCATCACTCTGAAGTGGGACAATGGCGCAGGCCTGATCTTCCGCCGCACAATTTCGGTGGACAAAGACTACATGTTCTCCGTTGAACAGACCGTGGAAAACACCGGTGCTGGCACTGTGGCTCTGGCCCCATATGGCGTTCTGGCACGGTATGGTGAGCCGGATGATCTGAAAAACTTCTTCATCTTGCACGAAGGCCTGATCTCCATGGCTGACGGTGAGTTGACCGAAACCGACTATGACGGCATGACCGACTACACCTTCGATCAGCGCGAAGGCGCGCCAGCGGAAGTGTCCCAAGTCGAAGCCAACGGCTGGATCGGTTTCACCGATCACTACTGGATGGCCACATTGATCCCTGAACAGGGCAAGCCGTTCAAATCCGTGGCAAAATACGACGCCTCCCGTGACATCTACCAAACCGAAGCTGTGATGCCGACCATCCAGCTGGCCGAAGGCGAAACAGCCTCCGCCAACTCGCGTTTGTATGCTGGTTCCAAAGACTGGGGCAAAATTCGCGCCTACCAGAACGACGAGGGTGTTGAAGGCCTGTTGGAATCCATCGATTGGGGCTGGTTCTCCTTCCTGACCAAACCGATCATGTGGCTTCTGATGTGGCTCTATGGTGTCATCGGCAACATGGGCTGGGCGATTATCGCACTGACCGTGGTTCTGAAAATCATCGTCTTCCCGCTGGCCTATAAATCTTATGCCTCCATGGCGAAGATGAAAGAGCTTCAGCCGCAGATGGAGAAGCTCAAGGAAAACGCCGGCGATGACCGTCAGAAGATGCAGCAGGCGATGATGGAGCTATATAAGAAGGAAAAGGTCAATCCGGCGGCTGGCTGTCTGCCAATCCTGATCCAGATCCCGATCTTCTTCTCGCTCTACAAAGTGATCTTTGTGACCAAAGAACTGCGGCACGCGCCATGGTTTGGCTGGATCACCGACCTCTCCGCGCCAGACCCAAGCTCGATCTTCAACCTGTTTGGCATGCTGCCTTTCGGCGTTCCAGAACTGGGCTTCTTTGAGATCTTCTCGCTTGGCATCCTGCCGATCCTGTTGGGTATCTCCATGTGGCTGCAGCAAAAGCTGAACCCGGCCCCAACCGATCCAACTCAAAAGATGATCTTTGCCTGGATGCCTTGGGTCTTCATGTTCATGCTTGGCAGCTTTGCTTCCGGCCTTGTGGTCTACTGGATCACCAACAACGTGATCACCTTTACGCAGCAGTACGGCATCATGCGCATCCACGGTTATAAACCGGATGTGTTTGGCAACATCACCTCCAGCTTCAAGAAGAAGCCACCGGAAGGGGACGCCAAGTAATGGGAACCGTCTCCGCACTCTGGCGACACCCGATAAAGGCCCACGGACGCGAGTCCGTGGGTCATATCTCTTTGGTGGAGGGACACACCTTCCCATGGGATCGTCGCTACGCCGTGGCGCATGAAAATGCCAAAACCGATGGCGGCGAATGGGCCCGCTGCGTGAACTTCTCTCGCGCTGCAAAGGCACCAGAATTGCAAGCCATCACCGCCAAGGTTGATGAGGCCACTGGTAAAATCACATTGCAGCACCCTGATCTGTGGGAACTGACCTTTGACCCAGCCACCCAAGGTGACAAGCTGATTGAGTGGGTGCGCCCGATCATGCCAAAAGACCGCGCCGCCAGTGCCAAACTGGTGCCTGCGGGTGAATATGGCATGACCGACAGCCCTTTCCCCTCCATCGCCATCCACACCACAGCCAGCCACCGCGCCATCGAAGGCCGTCTGGGCCGCACGCTCTCCACCGAGCGCTGGCGTGGCAACATCTGGCTGGACGGTTTTGCGCCTTGGGAAGAGTTTGATTGGATCGGCAAAACCCTTCGTATTGGCGACGCAGAAATCGAGGTGCGCGAGCGCATCACCCGCTGCCTTGCCACCACCGTCAACACCGACACCGGCAAACGCGACGCGGATACACTGGGCGTTCTGAACGAAGCCTTTGGCCATCAGGACTTTGGCGTCTACGGTGTGGTGACCAAATCCGGCGACATGTCTGTCGGCAACACAGCAGAGGTGCTCTGATGCAGCTTCCCTTCCCCTTTGTCGAAGATCCTGAACCCATCGCCTATGAGCGTGGCCGCAAGCTGTTTGATGGCTCCAACTCAGAGTTCCTCAAAGGTGTGGTGGCCATGGATGGCCTGCCTGCGGGGGATCGTATTGAGGTCTGCTTTGCGGGCCGCTCCAACGTGGGCAAGTCCACGTTGATCAACGCGCTGACCAACCGCAGCCGTTTGGCCCGTGCCTCCAACACGCCGGGACGGACGCAAGAGATCAACTTCTTCACTTTGACAGAGAGCCACTATCTTGTGGATTTGCCCGGCTATGGCTACGCCAATGCCCCTTTGGCAGTGGTGGAGAAATGGCAGCGTCTGCTGAAACGCTATCTCTCTGGCCGTGCCAACCTGCGCCGGGCTTTTGTGCTGATTGACACCCGTCACGGCATCAAAGATGTCGATGAAGAGATCATGTCCCTGATGGACAGCTCTGCCCTGACGTTTCAGGTGGTGATGACCAAGGCTGACAAGGTCAAAGAGAAAGACCGCGAGAAGACTTTCAAGCAGGTCCGTGAGAAGCTCTCCAAGCACCCGGCGGCCTTTCCCGAGATAGTGCTGACCAGCTCTGAAAAAGGCGACGGCATCGCCACGCTGCGCTCCATTATCGCCGGTCTTGAATAAAACATGCGTTTTCTGACGTCTTTGGTACTTCTGCTGGCCGTTTTGGCCTCAGCGGCCATCCCTGTGGGATGGATGCCAAAGACGTTGGGTGATGGCCAGATGGTGCTTGTCCTCTGTACCGGTGACGAGATGGTCGAAGTGCTTGTGGACCACACCGGGGCGCCTGTGCCACTGCATGAGCAAACCGAGGATAAGCGCAGCCCCTGTGCTTTCTCCACCATTGCCGAAGCTGTTCAGGTTCTGAACGGCCCCTTCCCAATGCCACTCGCGGCATCCCTGACCGACCGCTGGCAGCATCTGGATTTCACCCACAATAGCGCCGGCTTTCACCGCCGCTACGACGCCCGCGGTCCCCCAACTCTCTCCTGAGTTTCCAACACAATCAATCAATACATAAGCCATCCCGACGTTTCGGGTGTGGCCCATCAGGAGATGTTTATCCCATGGCCAAGGACAGCCAATTTGCCGACGTGCGCACAGAGCAACCCAGCGCAACGTCTCTTTCTCAAAAACTCTATTTCGCCGCCTGGCGCTGGCATTTCTACGCCGCGCTTTATGTGGTGCCGTTCATGATCATGCTGGCCGTGACCGGTTTGATGATGATGTTCATCACCCAGTTTGACGGGCGCGATGGCGAAAAGATCGCCGTCACCCCACAAAGCACCGCGTTAAGCGTCACGGACCAAGCCGCCGCCGCCACATCCGCGGTGCCCGGTGACGTGGTCGAATACATCGGCCCCAAATCCGATGCGCTCGCCACCGTGTTCCGCATCAACACCGGCGACACTCACCAGATGGTGGCCGTAAACCCCTACACTGGCGATGTGCTGGGCAATTGGGACCGCCGCACCGGCTGGTATGATTTTGCCGACAATGTGCACGGCTCGCTTTTGCTGGGGGATACCGGCGACCGTTTGATTGAAATCGCAGCAGGCCTTGGCCTCGTGCTGGTACTGACTGGTCTCTACCTGTGGTGGCCGCGCGGTGGCGACACCTCGGTGTTTATCCCAAACCTCAAAGCCCGTGGTCGCACACTTTGGAAAAGCCTGCACGCGGTCACCGGGTTCTGGATCTCTGCCTTGCTGGTGGTTTTCCTGATCTCTGGTTTGGCTTGGGCCGGCATCTGGGGTGGCAAATACGTTCAGGCCTGGTCCACCTTCCCGGCGGAGAAGTGGAACGACGTGCCCCTGTCAGACAGCACCCACGCCAGCATGAACCACGGCAACCAAAACGATGTGCCTTGGGCGCTGGAACAAACGCCTATGCCTGCCTCCGGCTCTGATGTGGGTGTGACCGGCACTGCGGAAGGCGCGCCAGTTGATCTTAACAGCCTCGTGGCCTTGGGCCGCGACCTGGGTCTCAAAGGCCGCTTCCGAGTCGCTTATCCACGCGATGAAACCGGCGTTTGGACCATCAACCAAGACAGCATGAGTGGCGACAGCGCGACCCCAACGATTGATGCAACCATTCACGTGGATCAATACACCGGCAAAATCCTCGCCGAAGTCCGTTTTGCAGACTATTCGGTCGCGGGCAAATCCATGGCGGTGGGCATTCCGCTGCATATGGGCCTTATGGGGCTGTGGAACCTGCTCTTGAACACCGTGTTCTGCCTCTTGGTGATCTTTGTCTGTGTCTCCGGCGTGGTCATGTGGCTCAAACGCCGCCCGTCCAAGGCTATGCGACTGGCCGCGCCTCCCGCGCCAGCGGACATGCCCCTGTTCAAAGGCGTGCTGTTGATTGCGGCCTTGCTCTCTGTGGCTTTCCCGCTGGTTGGCGTGACCCTGCTGGCTGTGCTGGCATTTGACGTGTTAGTGGTGGGCAACATCCCCGCGCTCAAACGCGCTTTGTCCTAACCCTCCCGCCCCGTCCGCACCGGTGGGCGGGGCACTTTTGGAGAGCACATGAACCTCACAGGAATTGGTGTCGCAGGTTGCGGCCGGATGGGCGCGCCAATGTTGGCTGCCCTGCGCTCTGCCGGATTTGACGCCACAGGTTTTGACGTGCGTCCACCCGCAGACTTTGGCGACCTTACCCCACATATGCGAACCCTAGAAGGCTTCCGCAACGACCTGCGCATTCTCATCACCGTAGTACGCGACATCACCCAAACCGACGACGTGCTGTTTGGTGCACAAAACCTCATCCACACCGCGCCCAACCTGCAAACCGTGATCGTCTCCTCCACACTCTCACCCAAATATGTGCGTGCCCTACGCGACCGCGTGCCAGATCACATCACCCTGATTGACGCGCCCATGTCCGGCGCTGCCATTGCCGCAGAAGAAGCCCGCCTGTCTTTCATGCTGGGCGGCGACACCGACGCGCTCAAACAACACCAACCGCTGTTTGACGCCATGGGGGCGCACTTCCACCACATGGGCAACTACGGCGCAGGCATGCAGGTCAAGGTGCTCAACAACTTGCTCGCCGCCTCCAACACCGCCATGACGCGCTTGGTACTTGACTGGGCAGATCAGGCTGGCATTGACGAAGACGCGCTGCTCAATCTGATCCACACCTCCTCAGGCCAGAACTGGCTGGCTTCCGGGTTCACCAATATCGAATTTGCCCGCGATGGCTGGGACGCGGACAACACCATTGGCATCCTGACCAAAGACGTGGCCTCCGCACTCGATGCCGCCCCTGACGATGCCGACACCACGCTGCCGGAAACTGTGCGCCAGGCAATCTTTGCGCTCAAACCACGACCCTAGCACGCACCTCTTCATTTGACCAAAAGTATCCCCGCCGGAGGCTCCCGTCCGTGCACCCCTCATTCCGCAGCAGGGGCGCACAACCGTTGCACTCATGCGGCAATTCCGGCATGACACCCCCATGAACATTCGTACCCGCGCCCTCGCCGTCCATCTCCTCACCGCCACGGGCGCAGTCTTTGCCATGTTGGCCATGCTGGCCGCTGTAGACGGCAAATGGAGCCTGATGTTCCTTTGGCTGGTGGTGGCCTTTTTTGTGGATGGCATCGACGGGCCTTTGGCGCGTCACTACCACGTGAAGAAAAACGCGCCGGAGTTTGACGGGGTTCTGCTCGACCTGATCATCGACTATCTGACCTATGTTTTCATCCCGGCCTATGCGCTGTTCAAATCCGGGCTTATGGACGGCTGGACCGGCTGGTTTGCGATCATCATCATCACCTTTGCCTCCGCGCTCTACTTCGCGGATACGCGCATGAAAACCAAAGACAATTCCTTCTCCGGCTTCCCCGGCTGCTGGAACATGCTGGTGATTGTGATCTTTGCGGTGGAGCCCAACTTCTGGGTCAGCCTCGCGCTTGTGACCGTGCTTGCTGTCACCATGTTCCTGCCGATCAAATTTGTGCACCCCACCCGCACCGAACGCTGGCGGTTTGTCACCTTCCCAATGGCCTTGGGCTGGACCTTCTTTGCCGGTTGGGCCGCCTGGGTGGATTTCCATCCGGAAAGCTGGGCGCATTGGGGGCTGGTTGCCACCTCGGTCTACCTGACGCTCGCAGGTGCCGCGCAGCAGCTCATCTACCGCGAAACGCTTTGATTAGATTAGCAAGCCGCCAGCCCGCTCGTGTTTGAGCAACCAAACCTTGGTCTCCACACCGCCAAGACCGGAAAATCCACCGAGCCCGTTTGCGCCTAACACACGGTGGCAGGGAATGATCACCGGGATGGGATTGCCGCCACAGCCTTGCCCTATCGCTTGCGCCGGCACACCCAGGTCTTTGGACAACTCGCCATAGGTGCGGGTTTCCCCAAGCGGGATCGCCAACATGGCGTCACAGACACGTTGTTGAAACGCGGACGCCTCCACCTTCAGGGGCAGATCAAATCCCTGCACGGGGTCGTCAAAATACGCCAGCAACTGCGTAGCGGCTTCGCGCAACAGAGGCGTATCATCAACACCGCCGCTCTCCCATTCGGCGCGCACAATCGCGCCGTCCTTCTCGCAAAGGGTCATCGGGCCGGTCGGCGTGTCTACGGTCAACTTCAACATGACGCCACACTGCCCAAGCAAAAGGCGCCCCGCAAGCGGGACGCCTCAGAATGCGCATCATTTGGAGCGCAAATTAGCTCAATGCGTCGTTACACCGACCACAGACACCGGCGTGGCTGTGCTGGCCCACATCCGGCAGGATTTTCCAGCACCGCTGGCATTTCTCACCATCGGCTTTTTCAAACACCACACCCACACCTTCAATTTCCGGCAGGCGGAAAGCTTCGGCAGGCATCGGGTCGTTGCTCACCTCGATGGTGGAAGTGATACAGATGTCGGCAAAGTTCACCGATTTCAGCGCCGCAACCACATCCGCGTCACGCACGTGCACAACTGGTGCCGCCTCAAGCGACGCGCCAATCACTTTGTCCGTCCGCTGGATTTCCAATGCGGCGGTCACAACACGGCGCACATCGCGCACCCCAGCCCATTTTGCGGCCAACGGCTCGTTGAGCCAATCCGCAGGAGTCTCAGGGAAGTCGATCAGGTGCACAGAGCTGTCATCACCCGGGAAGCGCTCCAGCCAGACCTCTTCCATAGTGAACACCATCACCGGCGCCAACCAAGTGGTCAGACGGTGGAACAGGATGTCGAGCACGGTACGCGTCGCGCGGCGGTTCAGCGTGTCGCCGTCACAATAGAGCGCGTCTTTGCGCACATCGAAGTAGAAGGCTGACAGCTCTACCGTGGCAAAGTTCAAGACCGACGACACAACCCCTTGGAAGTTGAACTCCGCATAGCCTTTGCGCACTTGCTGATCGAGCTCTGCCAAACGGTGCAGCACCCAACGTTCCAACTCCGGCATATCGGCCGCGTCCACACGGTCGGCTTCGGTGAACTCAGAGAGCGATCCGAGCATAAACCGCATGGTGTTGCGCAGACGGCGATAGCTGTCCGCCACACCTTTCAGGATCTCCGGACCAATGCGCTGATCTGCGGTGTAGTCGGTTTGCGCCACCCACAGGCGCAGGATATCTGCACCGTACTGCTGCACGATCTTCTCTGGCACAATGGTGTTGCCCAAGGACTTGGACATCTTGTTGCCTTTGGCGTCCAGCGTGAAGCCGTGCGTCACAACATTGCGGTAGGGCGCGTGGCCTTTGGTGCCACAGGCCTGCAGCAGCGAGCTGTGGAACCAACCCCGGTGCTGATCGGTGCCTTCCATGTAGACGTCGGCAATGCCGTCGGCCACGCCGTCCTCACGGTCGCGCAGCACAAACGCGTGGGTGGAACCTGAATCGAACCACACGTCGAGCACGTCAAACACCTGCTCCCATTCATCGGCACTGTAGCCGTCGCCCAGGAAGCGCTCTTTGGCACCATCCATGTACCAGCAATCCGCACCCTCTTCTTCAAAGGCCGCTTTCACACGGGCGTTCACCTCAGGATCACGCAGCAGAAAGCCTTCGTCGGTTGGCAGCAGGCCCTTTTTGACAAAACAGGTCAGCGGCACGCCCCAGGCACGTTGACGCGACAGCACCCAATCCGGGCGGTCTTCGATCATCGAGTACAGACGGTTGCGACCCTTTTGCGGAGTCCATTTCACCAGCTCATCAATCGAGCGCAGCGCGCGTTCGCGGATGCTGTCGCCCATCTCGCTTTTGCCGTCATCCAGCTTGCGATCTACAGACGCAAACCACTGGGGCGTGTTGCGATAGATGATCGGCGCTTTGGAACGCCAGCTGTGCGGATAGCTGTGCTTGATCTTGCCACGCGCCAGCAGGCCGCCAACTTCGACCAGCTTTTCGATAATCTTTTTGTTGGCGTCGCCTTCCTTGCCCTTGCGGTTCAGGATGTAAGTGCCACCAAAGAACGGCAGCTCTTTACGGAAGCCCCCATCGTCCATGACGTTGTATGTCAGAACCTGCTCCAGCATGCCCAGATCACGGTAGAGTTCAAATTCCTCCATACCGTGAGACGGCGCACAATGCACAAAACCGGTGCCTTCAGTGTCGGTCACAAACGACGCCGCGCGGAAATCGCGCAGATCATCCCATTCGCCTTCGCCACCCTCTGCGCCATGCAGCGGGTGCTTCAAGTCCAGACCGGACAGTTCGTCAGCAGAAACATCACGCACGCGGGTCCACATGTCTGCGTCCAGACGCGCGCGTGTCATCACATCGCCGGCAAGATTGTCAGCCAGCAAGAAGCGGTCACCAACATTGGCCCAGCTTTCTTCTGGCGTGCCAGTGACTTCATAGAGGCCATACGCAATGTCCGCACCATACACGACCGCCTTGTTGGACGGGATTGTCCAAGGCGTCGTGGTCCAGATCACAACCTGCGCATCTTTCAGATCGCTGTCTTCGTTGGCGACCTTAAACTTCACCCAAATCGTGAAGCTCTCTTTGTCGTGGTATTCCACCTCAGCCTCGGCCAGCGCGGTTTTCTCCACCGGCGACCACATCACAGGCTTGGAACCCTGATAGAGCGTGCCGTTCATCAGGAACTTCATGAACTCATCGGCAATGACGGCCTCGGCGTGATAGTCCATGGTGATGTAGGGATCAGGCCAGTTGCCGGTGATGCCCAGGCGTTTGAATTCCTCACGCTGGATGTCGATCCAGCCTTCCGCAAACTTGCGGCATTCCTGGCGGAACTCAACAATATCAACCGCGTCTTTGTCTTTGCCTTTTTTGCGGTACTGCTCCTCGATCTTCCACTCGATTGGAAGCCCGTGACAGTCCCAGCCCGGCACATAGCGCGCATCGCGGCCCATCATCTGATGGGAGCGTACAATCATGTCTTTGATGGTTTTGTTCAGCGCGTGACCGATATGCAGGTGGCCGTTGGCATAGGGCGGACCGTCATGCAGGATAAACGGCTCGCGGCCTTCTTTCTCACGCAGGCGGTCATACACGCCCATCTTTTCCCAACGCTCCAGCCACGCGGGCTCGCGCTTGGGCAACCCAGCGCGCATTGGAAAATCGGTTTTAGGCAGGTTCAAGGTTTGTTTGTATTCAGGTGTTTCGGCACACATCTGTCCGGTCCTTCTCGGGCGGTCTTAGCGGAAAATCGAGGGGCGGCGCGGCAGTCCATGCGCCTTGTCCCGGCGGCTCGTAGGTTCAGAGCGCCGGGCTGATAATTCGAATAATAATTGCGAATATCTGCGTCATAAGCGCCTTATAGGGCGCTCTGTGCATATGGTAAAGCGGCGATGCTTGTCGCCGGCGCACCGATCCCCTATCTCTCCCGCAACAGGGAGAGACCTATGGCACCACTGCCCCCCAAATTTGATGTGACCCGCGACGAGATCGCTCGGGTTGTGGCCGCGTTTTACGAAATGGTGCGGCAGCATCCCGGCTTGGGGCCGGTCTTTGCTGTGCATATTGAAGATTGGCCCAAGCATGAGGCTAAAATTGTGAATTTCTGGGCCAACGCGATCCTGTATGAGCGCTCCTATGATGGCAATCCGCTGAAGGTACACCGCGACGCAGGCAATGTGCGGCCGGGTATGTTTGATGCGTGGTTGGGGTTGTTTGATCTGACCCTGCGCACTGAGCTGCGCCCGGATCAGGCCGCCGCATGGTCCGCGCTGGCGCATCGCATCGGACGTAGCCTACGCGCGGGTGTTGTGGAACAGATGAAGGGCCCCGGCGGCGTGCCGATTCTAAGATAACAAATGGTGCCGTGCTGCAAGCACGGAACGCGCCCGACCCTCCCCACGGGAGGGCGCTTTCAGCCCCCACCCAGGGTCAGGCGCCTCCCTCAGCGATTTTCATCCTCCGTTGAACAAACTGCCCACCCCATAGGCGATCGCCGCTGCCACACCGCCAATCGCAAGTGTCTCCAACCCAGAGCGCCACCACGGATCCAGCGACCACTTGGCTTTCATTGCACCGATGCAAAAGAAGGTGGCGCAGGTCAGTACAGCTGACACCCGAAACGCCTCGGGCACACCAAACAAAAACGGCAAAAGCGGGATCAGCCCCGCAACCAGGAACGCCAGAAACGTTGCAATCGCCGCCCGATTTGGGTGCGGATCAACTCCTGCCAGCCCGTATTCGCCCTCCAGCATCAACTGAACCGCCGCTTCTTCCTTGGCAAGAATGGCATCAGTCGCCGCTTCCAGCACTGCGCCGTCTAACCCCTTCAGCCGCAAAATCTCGCGGATTTCCCGCCGCTCGCCGCGCGGATGCTCCAGCAGATGCCGCTTCTCCACCGCCCGCAAACGCTTGGCGTCGTCCAGTTCCGCCTTGGTCCCCAGAAAGTTGCCCGCCGCCATGGAAAACCCGTCCGCAAGCACATTGGCAATGCCAAGCGCCACAATCACAAACGGCGACAATCCAGCCCCGGCCACACCCGCCACAATCGCAAAGGTCGTCACCGACCCGTCAATGCCGCCATAAACGACGTCACGCAAAAGCCCCCGCCCCGGCGGGTTTGCGATCCGATTTTCGATCTCTTTCTGGCTATGCCCATGGGACTGGCTCATACCGCAAGCCTATCAGGTGCCGCCCCCCATGTATTTGCGCCCAATCAAATGGCGGCCGGTTTACACCCCGCTTTCACTCTTTGAAAACAGCCCGGTCAGCGCCCGCTTCACCAAGCCCGCCACCGAGGGCCGACGCCCCACACCAAACGGCAGTGGACGGCATACCTCCATCGCGGCGACGCCAACCCGCGCGGTCAATGCGCCATTGACCAGTCCTTCCCCAAAGCGACGGCTCAGCTTCGCCAAAGCCCCGCCACCTGCGATGGTCCCAATCAGGTCATCGCCCGCGGCCACAGCGCCGGTGGCCACCAAATGTGTCATCACCGCGCGAAACAGCCGCCAGCTGCCCAGTGTGCCTGAGCGCCCACCGTAAATCTCCGCAATCCGCCGGATCATGCGAATGTTGGACGTCAAAGCCGCAACCACATCCGCCAACGCCAACGGCACCAAGGCCGTAACAGCCGCCACTTGCCGCGCCGCCGCCTCGACCTCGCGCTGCGCTGCCTGATCCAGCGGTGTCATCAATTCACGCTCCGCCAAAGCCATCAACGCATCCGCATCCAGCACGTCATTGCTATGCTTGGCCAAGCTGTCCCGCCCCCAGGCGAGATCCTCGCGCCCGCGATAGAACCGCAAAAGCTCGTCAACAATGTCCCGCGCCTGCCCCATCTCGTGGCTCTGCGTTGCCGTATCCGCCCGCGCCTTCAAGCCGTCCACCCGCTTAAGCCGGGCCAGTCCGGCCAGCTCTTTCAGAATGATCAGCAGCGCCAGCAAAAGCGCCGCCCCGCCAATCGCCGTCACGGCCCAGCCGAGGTATTGATTGCGCGCCACCATGCCTGTGGCAAAATCCCAGGCCGCCATAGACACAGCGGCACTCAAAAACATCCCAACCAGCGCCCAGAACCACCGCGTCAACCGGCTTGGCTTACGCGCCGCCAACTGCGCCGCCACCTGCATGGCCTGCCCGCTTGGCGCAGGCGCATGTAGCTCCGGCACCGGCGCAGCCTCCGCCACCTCCGGCGCCGCCTGATCCTCAAGCTCAATCAAAACCGGTCCGTTGGTCATTGGCTCATCTCCTGCGCTCTGCGCCACACAAACCTTATGTCCGGCAACTTCTCATCGTTGCCTGCGCCATCGGTAACCTCTTCCACCACAAAGCCGTGACGTTCATAAAACCGCCGTGCGCCCTCATTGTTCTGAAAACACCAAAGCTGGAGCGCATCACGCCCAACGCTGGCCTCGGCCAGCAACGCACGCCCGATCCCACGGTCCCGCGCCTCCGGCGCCAAATACAACGCCGTAACCCAATCCTTGTCCCGCGCCAGAAAGCCAGTCACCTCCCCTGCCTCCTCAGCCACCCAGCAATCCGTCGCTTTCGTTAAGTGCCCACAGAACGCTTCTGTATCTGCCAGTGTATGTAGGACTGGCATCCAGGGCGTGTCCTCCAACCAGCTTTGCAGGATTGCCGCCATCTCTTTGGCATCGCCTTCTTCTGCTTCTCGCAGCGCAACACTCACAACATATCTCCAATCAAAAACTGCGCCGCACGGTCCATCCGGATATGGGGCGGCCCATCTCCAGGCCGCAACGTGTTCGCCGCAGGGGCAAACTTCATCACCTGATAGTCCTGCTCAAGCCACTTTTCCGCGCCGTCTTTGGCCGGGTTCAGCAGCGCGTTGGCATCCAGCGGCAAAGCGCCCGGATAAAACGCCGCCTGCCGCCCATCCTCCAACAAACGCCCCCGTACACAGTTCAGCTTATGCCCCTCGTGCGTCACGGTCTCCTCCACTGTGGCCCGCAACGACGCCAAGGAAAGCGCCTCAGTGCTGGCACCGGCAAACTGCGCCCGATCCGCCGCCTCTCGCGTCAACGCCTGCATGATGTTGGTCAATTGCGGGTGCTGGCTGTGGTGCAAGTGATCCGCCTTGGTCGCCGCAAACAGGATTTTCTCCACCCGCTTGCCCATCAACAACCGTCTCAGAAACGCATTCCGTCCAGGTCGGAACGCCGCCAGCGTATCCGCCAGCCCCCCGCGCATATCCTCCACCGCGCGCGGCCCCGCATGGATCGCACCCAAGACATCTACCAAAACCACCTGCCTGTCGATCCGTGCAAAATGATCGCGGAAAAACGGCTTTACGACCTGCGCCTTATAAGCCTCAAACCGCTTCTCAAAGGTCCGCCACATAGACCGCCGCACCGGCTTTCCCACCGCGGCCAAAGGCGCAAAAGTCAACACGGGCGAGCCTGCCAAGTCGCCGGGCAACAAAAACCGCCCGGGTGTGCAATCGGAATACCCCGCGCCCCGCGCCGCGTGCAGATACTCGGTAAAAGCCGCCGCCAAGGCCTGCGCTTTTGGCTCATCCAACTCCGCCGCGCCATCCATGGCTGCCACCAGCCCTAGATACTCCGCCGCCTCGTCACGCCCAGCAATGCGGTCCAAAACCTCCGCACTCCACTGCGCAAAACTTTTGTCCATCAAGCCAAGGTCCAGCAGCCACTCCCCAGGATAGTCGACAATATCCAGATGCACCGTGCGGGCGCCCTGAAGTCCGGACAACAGCCCATTGGGCCGCACCCGCAGAGACACCCGCATTTCGCTGATTGCCCGCGTACTGTCCGGCCAATGCGGCGTTTGCCCGGTCATCGCTGCCAAGTGGGTCTCAAAATCAAATCGCGGCACAAGGTCATCCGGCTGCGGCTGCAAAAACGCCGCTTCAATGCGGCCTTCGGCATTGGCCACCAGCTGCGGCATCCGCCCACGATCGAGCAAATTAGCCACCAAGGAGGTGATAAACACCGTCTTGCCGGACCGTGCCAAGCCGGTCACACCCAGCCGCACCACCGGCTCAAACACGCCCGTGACGCTGTCAGTGACCGCTTCGATTTGACGGGCCACCCCGTCTGCAAGTGTGGAAATGACCAAGCTTTTGGCCCCTTTACATGGTTCGCCTTCAACCTATGCGCGGCCCAGCGTCATTTCCAGTGGGCAGAAAGGCTTCAATTTCCCCGCCCGATGGGCTATCGCACGCCCATGCCCAGATACGCCTTGCAAGTTGAATACCACGGAGCCCCTTTTGCCGGATGGCAAAGGCAGGCAGACCAACCTTCTGTGCAAGGCGCGATTGAGGCTGCCTTGGCCAAATTGGAGCCCCGCGAGCACACCATTGCTGCTGCGGGCCGCACCGACGCAGGCGTACATGGCTTGGCGCAAGTGGCGCATTGCGACATGGAAAAGGATTGGGACCCGTTTCGCCTCTCAGAAGCGTTGAACTTTCAGCTCAAACCAGCCCCCGTGGCGATCACCAACTGCGCCAAAGTCGCCGATGACTGGCACGCGCGGTTCTCGGCCACCGAACGCCGCTACCTGTTCCGCATCCTGATGCGCCGTGCCCCGGCCACCCATCAGGCCGGATTGGTCTGGCAGGTCAAACATGATCTGGACCCCGAGGCCATGCAGGCCGGGGCGGATCGCCTGATTGGCAACCACGACTTTACCACCTTCCGCAGCTCGATCTGTCAGGCCGCCAGTCCACAAAAAACCCTCGACGCGTTGCGCATCGAGCACATCGACACCATAGGCGGTCCGGAAATCCACTTCCACGTCCGCGCCCGCTCGTTCCTGCACAATCAGGTGCGCAGCTTTGTCGGCACTTTGGAACGGGTTGGCGCGGGCACTTGGTCCCCCGACGATGTGACCGCTGCGCTGGAGGCCCGCGACCGCGCCGCTTGTGGCCCGGTCTGCCCGCCACAAGGTTTGTACCTGGCAGGCGTCACCTACCCGGACGCGCCTTTCCTTTAAGCCAATTTCTCATTCCCCAAATATCTCGGGGGTGCGCTTGCGGCTGCAAGCAAGGGGCTGGCCCCTTGCTCCCTCGCAGATCAGCGAAACAAGGCCGACGCCGGATCTGCCCTAGGGGAAACTCTTGACCTTTTGGCGTAAATACCGCCTAGCTGCGCCCCACCAGAACTTTGTGAGGCCAAGTATGTTTAAGCCTGCCATCACCGGCACCGGTGTTTTCACCCCCGAGCAGATCATCACCAACGACGAGCTTGTGGAAGCCTTCAACGCTTACGCGGACAGGATGAACGCGGAGAACGCCGAGGCGATTGCCGCAGGCGACATGGAGGCACTGCCACACTCCTCCAGCGAATTCATTTTTAAGGCCTCCGGCATCGAACAGCGCCATGTTCTGGACAAAAAAGGTGTGCTCAACCCAGAGGTCATGCACCCGCAACTACGCCAACGCAGCGATGACGAACCCGGTGTGATGACTGAAATGGCATTGGATGCCTGCACAAAAGCCCTCGCCAAAGCTGGTATTGACGCCTCCGAAATCGATCTGGTGATCTGTGCCGCCTCCAACATGGAACGCGCCTACCCGGCCGTGGCCATTGAAATTCAAAAAGAATTGGGTGCTGGCGGCTTTGCCTTTGACATGAACGTCGCCTGTTCCTCCGCCACCTTTGGTCTACAAGCTGCCGCCGACATGATCCGCTCAGGCTCCGTGCGCAAAGCTATCGTGGTGAACCCGGAAATTTGCTCCGGCCATTTGGAGTGGCGCGACCGCGATTGTCACTTCATTTTTGGCGATGTCTGCACAGCAACGGTGATTGAGCGCGATGAGGACGCCAAAGGCGACTACTTCGAGATCATCTCCACCCGTTGTGCCACACAATTCTCCAACAACATCCGCAATAACAATGGTTTCCTGCGCCGCTCCCGCCCGGATGGCGTGGTCGACCGTCGTGACATGCAGTTCATGCAAAACGGCCGCAAAGTGTTCAAAGAGGTGGTGCCCATGGTCTCTGCCCACATGTTGGCTCACATTGAGGCCGAAGGGGTGGCGCCAGACAACCTGCGTCGCCTCTGGCTGCATCAGGCCAACAAGTCGATGAACGACTTCATTGGCAAAAAGGTGCTTGGCCGCACGCCAGATGCAGATGAGCAACCAAACATCCTGCAGGACTACGCCAACACGTCGTCTGCTGGCTCTATCATCGCTTTCTCCAAGTATTCCGATGATTTGGCCCCCGGAGACTACGGTGTGATTTGCTCTTTTGGTGCCGGATATTCTGTAGGATCCGTGCTGTTGAAGCGTCATTAACAGGCGAACGATTCGAATTTCTCGGTATGCCGCGGTGCACAGACTGTAATTTTTAACAGTTAATCCAATAAAACCTATCGTAATTGGCAGCTATCGTAACGATGGTTGCTAAGTTGTGCACAAGAGACAGCCAGACCAATTTGCGCTAGCATGGTCTTTGGAGGGAGCCGTTGTCTCGTCGTGATGCTTCCCCAGGCATTCTGAGACAATGGGTTCGAGAGGTGATTTTCTACTGATCCCCTTCTACTCTGCGCTGTCCCGTGCGGAGGTTTGTATGCACACCCGTGCACTTTTTTCCCTAAAGGTCTTTTCATGACGCTAGGGTGGCCCAGATCACTGGGCCACCTTATTTTTTGGTGCCCTTGGTTTTTGATTGCACAGCCTCTTGTTTCGCGGCCTCTATTGTCTCCGATGCCGGTACCGGGTCTTGCCCATTGTCGGCACTCCCATTTCCACCAGGATGCTGCCATCATCGTCACTCATGCGATGCAATGGGTGCTCGACCAGCCCTGCGCTCATCGCCAAAGCCGCCAAATCAGCCCGATTGGA
Organism: Shimia sagamensis; assembly: GCF_900182745.1. Classification (GTDB taxonomy): domain Bacteria; phylum Pseudomonadota; class Alphaproteobacteria; order Rhodobacterales; family Rhodobacteraceae; genus Shimia; species Shimia sagamensis. Next base: position 224,246 of record NZ_FXTY01000005.1, read on the forward strand.
CAGGCCGGTTTTACTCAGGATATTGTTCATTCGCTGCCGCACGGCGGACACAGACACGCCCAACCGCTCCGCTATCACCTTATCCTGCAACCCAGCACCAATCATCTCAAGCAGCTCACGCTGTTTGTCGGATATCTTATTCCGGTCGGTAAATTCTGCAGCAAAATGGCCATGATAGGCTTGGTGTCCCATGGTCGCGACCGCTTGTAGAACCCAGCCATGAGTCTGAATGATGTGCTTCATCTCCCGCTTGCTGTGGTCCCCACAAAAGGTGATCAGCCCCGCCTGCGGGGGCGCGTGCCATCGCAACGGGATGGAAAATCCCGCGCGTATGCCGCGCCGCGCCGCCTCTTGCAGCACAACATGGCGCGCCTCTGGCATGTGATGGTATTCGTCGACAAATTCGATCCCCACGGCAACCGGCGTGAGATGGTGCACCGCATGCGTTCGGAAGTAACTCCACTTTGAGACATCCGGGTCTTCATTCACCTTATTCAGCCAGGTGCTGTCATATGACGTGCGAATGAAGAGCGTCTTTTTCCAATCCGCAAAATTACTCGCAGAAATGAAATCAATGTAGGGCAGATTCAATGTCCGCCCCACCTCAACAATTAGGGTCCACACCTCCGCCGAGCTCTGCGTGGTTTCCAGATCCACCAGAAACCCTTGCAGCAGCTCCGGAATGTGGCGTTCGGCCTGTAAAAGTGGCCGACGCCGGGAGGGGTCGCGCATGGCTTAGACCGATTCTTCTTCCAGATGCAGCTTCATGTCCACAAGCACCTGCTGCAACGCCACGGTTTCGCGCAAAAGGCGCTTGGCTTCATTCATGGTGATAATGCCGTCTTCGATAGACTGGTTGTATTCGCCCATCAACATCGCAAACCGCTGGCTCAAAGCGATCACGTCAGAGTTGACTCCACCTTTGTCCGCAGAATTGCGCCGCCGGTTGTCATGGCTCAATGAGTTGCCCTTGAGCTCCGCCAGAGCTGCTGTGACATGTGGATAAGACGCGGCCTCTTCCAATGCGGCAACCGCGTCAATTGGCATAAACCGATCCGCGTGTTCGTCATGACTGGAATAATAACGGCCCAGCGTGGCCTTGGATTTCCCGGTCAGCTCACAAGCTGCCTCAATTCCTACGTCTTTAACCAAAGCCTCGGAGTGCTTCTTTAGATAGCTGTCCACCACGCTCATATGCTTAATTCCCAAACCGTACATTAAGTGGCCTCCCCCCAAAAATGCGCGGTCTGACGCCCGAGGGGGAAAGCGGTCTTTCTTTTCCCATACATCGCTTACCCCGAATTTGGCATTTGAGAAAGACCGGATGCATTACATCCGACTGTGAGTGACTCGGATACTTATCCGAACGTATTAGTTTCCGGCGGGTGGGGCCGGACCCAGGAAAGCGGTGTGTGATCTGTCACTCACATTCCGCTGGCCATTTGGCCACGCGACCCGGCCTCATCATCCCCATGGCAATGCCACGATGTGACGGGTCGCGTTTCACATTTAAGATGCTCAAACCGAGACCCCAATACGACGCTTCAAATTTTCCGCAACGATCTGAGCAGCACAGCCTTGATCCCCACAGCAAATGCGGATTATCACGCGGCCATGGCCAAACTTTACTACAACTACTCCACCATGAACGCCGGCAAATCGACTTTGCTTTTGCAGGCATCTTACAACTACCGCGAGCGCGGCATGGACACCTACTTGCTGACGGCTCAATTGGATAGCCGCGCGGGGGAAGGCCACATTGCCTCCCGCATCGGAATTTCTGACAAAGCGGATACGTTTGATGCCAACTCCAACCTGCTCGACACCATCAAGACCAGACTAACAAAAGGGCCTGTGGCCTGTGTGTTCATTGATGAAGCGCAGTTTTTGAACGAGGATCAGGTCTGGCAATTGGCCCGCGCAGTGGACGACCTAAAAGTGCCGGTCATGTGTTACGGGCTGCGCGTCGACTTCCAAGGCAAACTTTTTCCTGGCTCCGCCGCGCTTTTGGCTCTGGCAGATGAAATGCGCGAAGTGCGCACCATTTGTCATTGCGGCAAGAAAGCCACCATGGTTGTGCGCCAAGACGAACACGGCAATGTGCTTCAAGAAGGCGCACAGGTGCAGATTGGTGGCAATGAAAGCTATGTGTCGCTGTGCCGCCGCCATTGGCGCAAAGCCATGGGCGACACGCCTGAGGCATGATCTTTTCCGCAGGACCGGACCAGCCTCAGCCTAACGGAGAGGTTTCAGGCCACTTGACCTAAGATCAGACCAGATTGGGCGGGGTTTCCCCTTGCTCATAGGCCAACAGGTTGCCCACTGCCATCAGCCCCATTTGCGTGCGAATTTCCAAAGCTGCAGTGCCGAGATGCGGCAACAAAGTAACGTTGTCGAGCTTGCGCAGCGCATCTGGAACACGCGGCTCAAATTCATAGACGTCCAGACCCGCGCCACCAATTTCGTTGTTTTGCAACGCCGCAACCAAGGCACTTTCCTTGACCACTTCGCCGCGGGAAATATTGATGAAATGCGCATGGCTTTGCATGACGCCAAAGATCTCCGCATCAAACAAATGTTGGGTCTCCGCCCCGCCTGGCACTGCCGCAACCAGCACATCCACCTGCGCCGCCAAAGCGCTTAGGCTCTCTAGGCGTTCTGCCGCAAAGGGCAGGTCTTTTTCTGAGCGGTTCCAGTATTTCACCGCCATGCCAAAGCCATAATGACAGCGTTGCGCAATCGCCTGTCCAATGCGCCCCATGCCAGCAATGCCGACGGTTTTACCGCTCACATGCATGCCCAACATCTGGGTTGGGTGCCAGCCCTTCCACTGACCGGCGCGCACCAGACGCTCCCCTTCACCAGCCCGCCGCGCACTCATCAAGATCAAGGTCATGGCCACATCTGCCGTGGCATCGGTCACAGCCCCCGGAGTGTTGCTCACCAACACGTTGGCCTTGGCCGCCGCTTCAACATTGATGTGGTTGTAGCCCACACCAAAATTGGCAAGCAGCTTACACCGCGGCGCAGAAACATCCGCAAACACCTGCGCATCAAAGGCATCCCCCAACGAGGGCAGGACCAAATCAAAATTGCGCAGCGCATCCCGCAACTCGTCGCTCTGCATCGGCATATTATTCAGGCGCACCGTGGTCTGAAAGGCCCCACGGGCTTTCTCCAAAACCGCATCTGGCAGTGGGCGTGTGATCAAAAGGCTTTTCAATGTAGGCGTCCTCCATTTGGGACCGGCCCATCCGGGCCTATCAAAGAAATTTCACCGGTGTCATCCGGCAGTCCAAGCACCAGCACCTCGGACATGAATTTTCCGATTTGCCGCGGTGGGAAATTCACCACAGCCAGCACTTGTTTGCCCACCAAGGAGGCGGGATCGTAGTTGGCGGTGATCTGCGCGGACGTCTTGCGTGTGCCAAGCTGCTCACCAAAATCCACCCAAAGTTTGATCGCCGGTTTGCGCGCCTCTGGAAAAGGCTCCGCCTGCACAACCGTCCCGACACGCACGTCGACCTTCAAAAAATCGTCAAAGTCGATTTCATCAGTCATTGCCCAGCTCCCGGCTGCGCTCTGCGGCCGCACCCACGGTTTTGATCATCAGCGGCGGCAATCCGTCCGACGTGTCCATCAACACCTCCAACCCCGCCTGCGTGGTGCCATTTGGGCTGGTCACGTTCACACGCAACTGTTCCGGCGTTTCATCCGCCACCTCTGCCAGCGCACCCGCACCGGCCACCGTGGCTTTGGCCAATGCCATGGACAGCTCCGGGGACAAGCCCTGCGCTTCACCAGCCGCAGCCATGCATTCAATCATATGGAAAACATAGGCAGGCCCAGAGCCGCTCAAGCCAGTGACCGCGTCCATCTGACCTTCGTTGTCCAAGCGCACAACCTGCCCCACCGCTTTTAACAAGCCTTCGGATGCATCCAGCCCAGCTGCGCCCGCCGGGGCATTCCCGACAATTGCCGTGATGCCTTTGCCCACCGCTGCGGGCGTGTTGGGCATGGCACGCACAATCGGTGTCTGCGCCCCCAGAATGTCTTCATATGTGGCAATCGACACGCCCGCCGCGACAGACACAAACAACGTCTCACCATTGCCCATCGCCGCCAAAACCGGCAGCGCACCCGCCATCATCTGCGGCTTCACAGCAATCAACACAATCGCAGGAGCCGTTGGCAAATCGGCGTTCACATGCACGCCGCTGCCTTGCACCCAGTCACTTGGATAGGGGTCTTGCACCCACACGCTGCTGGCAGGCAATCCATCCGCCAACCAACCTTGCAGCATGGCAGATCCCATCTTGCCACAGCCCAAAAGTACCAGACCGCGTTTGGCCACATCTGTGATGTTCATGAAAGCCCCCTCTGTTCCTCAGGGGCAAGTGTTACGCCCGCCCGTAGGCCTCTGCAATGGCAACTTGCATTGCATCTTTCACAGTTCTCTCACCCCAGACCACAAGCTGAAACGCCGGGTAAAACCGCTCGGAATTCTGAATGGCTTCACGGATCAACGCATCAATTTGATCCGGGCTGGCAACCTGTCCGCCGGCGAGTACCAAACCATAGCGATAGATCATCAGCTGCTGTTTGCCCCAATAGGTAAACGCCCCCGCCCAGCACTCATCGTTTACGGCATTCAGGGTCTCATAAAGCGCGGGCAGCCGCTCCTTGGGCGGCTGTGCTTCGTGCGAACACACAAGCTTCAACGTCTCATCATACGCAGACCAGGCCAAGGTGATGGAATAGGTCTTCCACTGGCCTTCCACTTCCATGGCAATCTGATCGTCCGCAATGCGCTCAAAGGTCCAGTCCCGCACCCCGGCAATATGCTCGACAATGTCGATCGGGTGCAGATCTTCCTCGAGAAACTGCTCGGATAATGCCATGGCGCCACCTCTTTTTGTTATCGCGGTGAGGGAGTGGCAGCTCCCTAACGCTTGGTGTCTGCTCTAAGACCTGTGGATAAGTCCACATTCATTACAACATATGGTGGTGGGCCAAGACTCGCCTGTAAAGCAAAATATCTGTGGATAACGCAATAAGTTGTGGATTAAACTAAGTTACACACAAGTTTCCGCCCTTGGGTCGGAGACCCAAGGAGAGACTTTCTCAAATCCTCCCCAATCCAAGTGATGATGCCATGACCGCTGTATTTCCGTTTTCCCAAGTTGATGTGTTTTCTGATCACACCAGTTTCGGCAACCCATTGGCCGTGGTGGCGGATGCAGAACGGCTGGAGCAAACCCAGATGGCGCAGTTGAGCCATTGGACCAATCTCAGCGAAACCTGTTTTCTATTGCATCCGACAGACGAGGCTGCCGACTACCGCGTGCGCATTTTTACGCCACTGCAAGAACTGCCGTTTGCCGGTCATCCAACCCTTGGCGCCTGTCACGTCTGGCTGGCCCAAGGAGGGCAGCCACAGGGCGACGACGTGGTGCAACAATGCGGCGCCGGTCTGATCCACATTCGCCGCGACACCGGGCGGCTGTTTTTCTGTGCCCCACCTTTGCGACACAGCGGTCCGCTTGAGACCGACTTAAGCGCACGTGTCGCTGCTGCGCTTGATTTATCGCCGTCAGACGTTGAAGCCGCCGCATGGGTCGACAACGGCCCCGGCTGGGCTGCGCTCCTGCTGAAGGACCGCCAAACGCTGCTGCAAGCCAAACCAGACTATGCGGCCCTCAAAGGCATGCGCATTGGATTGGTGGCCCCGGTGGGCGAAACAGGTCACGGATTTGACTTCGAAGTCCGCGCCTTCTCCGCGGGGGGCTTCGAAGATCCCGTCACTGGCAGCCTCAACGCCGGCATCGCACAATGGCTGCTGGCCGACGGCATTGCCGACGGAAACTATATCGCGGCCCAGGGCACGCTTCTCGGCCGCAAAGGCCGGGTGCATGTTCATCAAGACGGCGGTGATATTTGGGTTGGCGGCGCAGTGCAGGACGGCATTACCGGCACACTCACCCTCTGAGACTTATTGCGCCACGCGCGGCGCAACCTTGGTGCCATCGATTAACCCAGCTGAAGGATACAGAACCACTTCCGTGCCAACCTCCAAACCTTGCAAAACCTCGGCCTCAATCCCATTGTTGCGCCCCGGCGTCACGGATTTCAGCACCGCCACTCCACTGTCATCGGCAACAAATACTGCCCAGCCACCATTCTGACGGAACAAAGCGCTCGATGGCACAATCAACGCGTCTTCGGCCTCCCAGACCACAATCCGCGTCTCCACCCGGAACCCGTGGCCCAGTGTTGCCCGCGCTTCTGGATCATCGGTGAACTGGATCACCGCGTTCACCCGCTGCTCTTCCACGCCCAGCGCCGAATATTTGGTAAAGCCCCACGGATCGATCCGCTCCACTTCCCCCTCCAAATCACCTGCGCCGCCCCAGTTGGTGATCAGCACCCGGTCGCCCACATCCACGCGCACCGCGTCAGTGGACAACAACTCCACAACCACCTCCAGGTCACTTTGCGTGTCACCCACTTCCAAAATCGGCGCCCCAGCACCCAAGGTGGTCTCGCTCTTCTGAATGACCCGCAGCACCCGGCCGGAAATTGGACTTGGCAAATCAATTGGCGTCGCATCCGCGCCTGTCGCCGCATCATACAGCCCTTGATCGTCAAAGCTGATCAACCGCGCCCGCGCATTTTTCAAATCCGCCACCCGCATGGAAATTGCCGCCCGCGCCGTATCGACAATAGCATTCATACTGCGGGCTGTGCCTTCCAGACGATCCAATGCCGCCTGAGAAATGGTGTCCTGCGCAAACAGTTTGCGCCCGCGCTGCACATCATCATCCGCCAGATCGCGATCCGCCATGGCTTTGTTGAGGTCCGCCTCCGCCACACGCAACGCCGCCTGCGACGCCGCAATCGCCGCGTTGGCCTGCTCCCGTGTGCGGATATCCAGCGCTGCCGGATTAGTTGGCAACATGCGCGCCACTACGGTTTTGCCTTTCTCAACAAAATCCCCCGGCTCCAGCGTCACCCGCATCAACCGGCCCGCAATGGGCGTGCTCACCACATAAGGATCACGCACCTGTGTGCGCGCTTCCTCATCCACGGTGATCATCATCGCCCCGCGTTTCACCTCTCCCATATCCACCAGCATCGGCTGCGGCCAAAACGCCGCTGCCAGCCCTGCGCCCACAACAGCTGCCGCCACAAGTGTCAGCCCTTTGCGCGATTGTCGCCGCTTTGCCATGCCCTCACTCCCTCGTCTTCAGCGTAGCCACAAGGTCCACCCTGCCAATTTCTCGTTTCACCAGCCAGCCACTGATCACAGCCGCCAACACCACCGCCGCACCGGCCACGCCATAGGCATCCGCCTTAAATTCGGTGGGGATTTGATAGAGGTCCGTGCTGAACCCTGCCGCCACCAAAAACGACAGCCCATAGCCAATCAGCACGCCCACCGGGATCGCCAAGATCACCACCAGCGCCAGTTCACCCAACAGAATGAAGCTCGCCTCACCCTGACTGAACCCCATCACCCGCAAGCTGGCCAAATCGCGGCTCTGCTCGCCAAAACTGATCCGCGCCGAGTTATACACAATGCCAAAGGTGATGATCCCGGCAATCGCCGCCATCACAAACCGCATCGTGCCCGCGCCCGCATCCATCAGCTTTTTCATCGCTGCACGCGCATCATCCTTGCGTGTCACCCCCGCCACTTTCGGCACATCCTTGAGCGCTGCAAACAAGGCCGGATAAGCCTCTGCGTCCACACGCAAAAATGCGCCAGAAATCCGCCCCGGCTCGTTCATTGCCGTATTGAGCGCCTCAAGCTGCATATAGGCTGGCGCACCCAACAGCGTGTCCGCAATCCGCGCCACATGCAGCTCCAGCACAGGCCGCCGCCCTTCGAGCACCTCCACCGTGATGGTCCCACCCGGCTGCACATTCAAAATATCGGCCAACGCCTTCGCCAACACGATGCCCCGCGTCGGCATTTCAATATCCGCGCCGTCTTTATCCAACGCACGCGACAACTTCGCGCCAGGCACCAACCCCGTGATCCCGCCACGATAGTATTCCGGCCCGTGGCGCAGCACAGCGCTGACCGCGCGTGTTGGCTCCACCTCGATAACCCCCGGCAGATGTGCCAGATCAAACGCCGTCTTTTCCGGCATCTGCTCAAAGAACGTCACCGCCACATCGCTGCGATCCACCACGCCATAGGTCTTATCCAACACGTCGTTAAATCCCGACATGACCGACAACTGTGCCGAAGAAAGCCCCATGCCCGCCGCAATCCCAATCACCGCGCCAAATACCCGCCCCGGATTGCGCATCACCCGCCGCAGCACCATGCGGCTGGGTTGATCAAGCCACCGCTTGAGTGAGTCTGAAATGGCGCCGGAGCGCGAGAAATCCGCAGGCGCCGGTGGCCGCATCGCCACCGCTGGTGTCAGGGCAAACACCCGGCGCAACACAGACGCCCCACCGACGACGGCCGCCAAGACGCTCACCAGGATACCCGCAGCAAAGCTAGATGGCTCCACGCGAAAGACCAAAAACGGGAAGTGGTACAGCGACTGATAAACCCCAGCCAACAATCGCCCGGACCAAACGCCCCCCAGACAGCCCAACAAAGCGCCAGTCAGCGCGATCACAATCACCAGCTTCACATAATGCAGCGCCACCTCCACATCGGTGTAGCCAAAGGCCTTGATCAATCCGATCTGCTCGCGCTCCGCCTGCACCATGCGACTAATCACGATGTAAAGCAGGAACGCCGCGACTCCCATGAAGATTGGCGGCACCGCCTTGGCCGTGGCATTCAATCCCTTGATTTCCTCGCTCAGGAACCGATTGCTCATCTGATCACCCACGCCATAGGCGCCCAGCCCGCCATAGCGCGCCAGAAGTGCATCCACCGCCGTCAGAACCGGCTCCACCTGCGCCCCGCGCTCAAGTGACAGCAACGCTTCATTAAACGCGCCTTTCAGGTCAAACGCCGCCTCAAGCGCCTCTTCGTTCATCCACAGAACGGCAAAACGGTTGTCATCTGGCACAAACTCCCCCGCAGGCACGTTGAACAAAAACTCCGGCGCCTGCGCAATTCCAACAACGCGAAAATCGCGCCGGTTGCCATGCATCGTTGCGGCCAATCGGTCGCCCAGCGCCAGATCATGCGCCTTGGCAAAGCTGCGCAGGATCAGCACCTCATCGTTGCGCCCCGCCTGCGGCATCTGCCCTTCGGCCAGATAGACACCGTTCAAACGCGGCTCCCGCCATTCCGGCAGCGAGACCACCTGCGCCCGCACCGGCAGGTCCTGCCCTGCCATGTCCACCAGAGCGCCACCCTGAATGCGGCCTTCCACAGCATCCACGCCGGGGATTTCCGCCAGCCGGTCCAGCATCTTCTTGGGGGCGCGCGTCACCGGTGCAAATACGTCCGCCAGCCGATAGCGCTCATAATAGGTGGTCCGCGTTTCCTCGAGCGAGGAAATCATGCCAGACATCATCACCAACAACAGCACGCCCACTGCGACAACCAAAGCAATCGCCCCGGCCTGTCCCTTGATGCGCCACAAATCGCGCAGGAGTTTCTGATCCAGCGCCCGCATCACATCACCAATGAATCTCATCAGGGCTAAGGCGCGTGTCATTTTCCACCACCTCTCGGATCGCCCCATCTGCAAAATGGATCACCCGATGCGCCATCTGCGCTGTCGCCGCGGCGTGGGTCACTATCATCACTGTGGCGCCCAAATCCCGGTTGATGTCATTGATCACATGCAGCACCTGCCGCCCTGTTTTACTATCCAGCGCCCCGGTGGGTTCATCACAAAACAGCACCGTCGGGTTTTTCGCAATTGCCCGTGCAATCGCCACACGCTGCTGCTCTCCGCCCGACATTTGCGCCGGAAAGTGATCCATACGTTCGCCCAGCCCAACCAGCCGCAACGCCTCTTCCACCTCCATCGGATCATCGGCAATCTCGGTGACCAGCTCAACATTCTCCCGCGCGGTCAGGCTTGGCATCAGATTGTAGAATTGAAACACAAACCCCACGTGGTCTCGCCGATAGAGCGTCAGCGCGCGGTCGTTCATCTCGCTCAGGTTCTGATCCTGAAAAAACGCGGCGCCATCTGTCGCCCGATCTAACCCACCGATGATATTGAGAAGCGTTGATTTCCCAGACCCCGACGGGCCCAGCAGAACCACCATTTCCCCTTTGGGAATGGTCAGGTCTACCCCACGCAAGGCATGCACAGCAGCCGCCCCCTCGCCGTAGACTTTGGTCAACCCCCGCGTGCGGAATGTCGGAAGTTGGGATGTGTCATCCTTGGCCATGGCCCTCTCCTTGCGCGCAGCCTAGCGGCACAACCAAGGGGTGTCCATGTGGTGAAATCACCGTTTTGAGGAGGTGAGCCAGGCACAAAAAAAGGCCAGCGTTTTGCGCCAGCCTCCTTCAAATCAGCACTGTCAGGGCCAATCAGCCCGCTTTGCCTTCCAGCGCCTCAATCCGCGCTTTCAGGGCTTCGTTCTCTTCGCGGGCTTTCTGCGCCATGCCCCGCACCGCATCAAACTCTTCGCGGGTGACAAAATCCCGATCCGCCAGCCAACGATCCAGCATCGACTTCATCGCGTTGTCGGCCTCATCTTTGGCGCCCTGAGCCACACCCATGGCGTTGGTCATCAACTGAGACATGTCGTCCATGAACTTGTTCCGGGTTTGCATCGCTCTCTCCGCATTGTGATCCTGACTGCCTATATGGGCACCATCCCGCTCAGACACAAGGTTGACTTTGTCGCAAGGGAAAGGCCACTTGTGGCGCAAACACACGCGCATGGAGCAGTCCCATTCAGTTCCCAAACATCTCGCCGGAAATCTTCACCATCTCCGCCTTTGGCATGGAGTTTGCTCTGCGCTGGTACGCCTTGGCCTACATCGTTGGCATCCTGATCGGCTGGCGCATTGTGGTCGCCACTGTGAACCGCCCCGCGCTTTGGCCTAATGATACCGCCCCCATCACCGCCCGTCAGATCGAAGACCTACTCACCTGGGTCATTCTTGGCGTGATCGCCGGGGGCCGCTTGGGCTATGTGCTGTTTTACAAACCCGCCTTCTACCTCGCCAATCCCGGCGACATCATCCGCATCTGGGACGGCGGCATGTCATTTCACGGCGGCATGTTGGGTGTCATCGTGGCGGGTTGGCTCTATTGCCACAAACACAGCCTGATCAAACTACAAGTTGGCGACGCGATGGCGCTTGGCGTGCCAATCGGCCTGTTCCTGGGCCGCATCGCCAACTTCATCAATGCCGAACTCTGGGGCCGCCCTACCGACCTGCCATGGGGCGTGATCTTCCCCGGCCACGCCGCACAAGACTGCGGCCAGCTTGCCGCCCTCTGCGCCCGCCACCCGTCGCAGCTGTACGAAGCCCTGATGGAAGGTCTGATCCTCGGCGTCGCCCTGCTCTACCTCGCCTATCGTCGTGGCGCTTTGAAAGCCCCCGGCACCATCACCGGCACGTTTTTTGTTGGTTACGGCCTTGCTCGTTTCATTGTCGAGTTCTTCCGCCAGCCAGACGCGCAGTTCATCTCCGAAGGCAACCCGCTTGGCCTCGCCCTGCAATTTGGCGGCTATGGCTTCACCATGGGCCAACTGCTATCCCTGCCGATGATCGCCCTTGGCGCGTATCTGATCCTACGTGCCAAGCGCCACCCATGACCGACCTCGCCCAACACCTACTGGCGCGTATCGAAGCCCACGGCCCCATGACCGTGGCCGACTTCATGGGCGAAGCGCTGCTGCATCCCACGCTGGGTTACTACACCACACGCGATCCGCTAGGTGCCGAGGGCGATTTCACCACCGCGCCAGAAATCAGCCAGATGTTTGGCGAACTTGTCGGCCTCGCGCTGGCGCAAAGCTGGCTCGACCAAGGCGCCCCCGCGCCTTTCACACTGGCCGAACTTGGCCCCGGTCGCGGCACACTTATGGCTGACATCCTACGTGCCACCCGCGCCGTGCCCAACTTTCACGCAGCGGCACAGATCCACCTTGTCGAAGTCTCGCCCACCCTGCGCGCCAAACAACGCGAGACCATCGCGGTTGACCTAACGCACCACGATACAGTGGACACCTTGCCACTGCAGCCGCTCTTTCTAGTGGCCAACGAATTCTTCGACGCACTGCCCATCCGTCAATTCCAACGCGGCCCGACCGGCTGGCACGAACGCCTGATTGCCATGCGCGATGGCGCCCTGACTTTTGCATTTGGTCCCGAACTGCCGCAGCCACAGCTCGAACACCGCCTCGCGGACACAACGCAGGACATGATTGTCGAAACCTGCGCCCCGGCCTTTTCCGTTGCCAACGAAATCGGCACCCGCATCCGCGATCATGGCGGCGCTGCGCTGCTCATCGATTACGGCGACTGGCGCTCAAGGGGCGACACCCTGCAGGCCCTGCAAAACCACGAATACGCAAACCCGCTCGCCGCCCCCGGCGACGCGGACATCACCGCCCATGTTGACTTTGAGGCCCTTGCCCAAGCCGCCCCCTGCGCCCACAGTAAACTGACCCCGCAAGGCGTGTTTCTGGAGCAGCTCGGCATCACGCCCCGCGCGCAATCCTTGGCCACCAAACTCGCAGGCCCCGCCCTGCAATCGCACATCGCCGCCCATCGCCGCTTGACGCACCCCGAGGAAATGGGAAACCTGTTCAAAGTGCTCGCGCTCTTTCCGGAAAACGGCACCCCTCCACCAGGATGCACCACACATGACGCTTGAGATTCTGACCTCGGACTTGCTTGCCCCCGTGCGCCACGGGTTCTTCACCCGTCGAGGTGGCGCGTCTTCTGGTGTTTTTGCCGGTCTCAACTGTGGTGTTGGCAGCTCTGACCAGACTGAGATTGTCACCATCAACCGCCAGCGCGTAGCCAGCGCTATGGATGTCGACCTGTCGCACCTTGCTGGCGTGCATCAAATCCACTCTGCTGACGTGGCCACGATTTCGGCGCCCATCGACGGCACGCGCCCCCGCGCTGACGCCCTTGTCACCGCCACCCCCGGCCTTGCCCTGTCGATTCTCACCGCAGATTGCCAGCCAGTGTTGTTTTGCGACGCCGAGGCCGGTGTGATTGGCGCGGCGCACGCCGGATGGCGCGGCGCTCTGGACGGCGTACTTGAGGCCACAGTGGACGCGATGGAAGCCCTCGGCGCGCATCGCGCCAATATCAGCGCGGTGATTGGCCCCTGCATCAGCCAGCCAGCCTACGAAGTGGGTCCAGAATTTCTCGACGCCTTCCTCGCAGAAGATATCTCCAACAACCGATTCTTCGCGGATGACGGCGGCGACCGCAAGTTTTTCGACCTGCCAGGCTACGGATTGCATCGTTTACGCTCTGCAAACATCGGAAACGCAGCGTGGACGCGCCATTGCACCTATTCGGATCCGGATAAATTCTACTCATACCGCCGCACAACCCATGCCAAAGAAGCTGACTACGGTCGCCTGATCGCATCTATCAGACTGTAAACAAATAACTTTCCCGGATAACTCAAATTTGACGCGCTATTTTCCTCAAATCTGACCAATCCTGCCGCATCTCCGCCCCATTTCGACACGAAACTGATCTCAAGTTGGAAACAATGGTCCACAAGAGACCAAGACATGCCAAGGAGAGCAGACATGAAAACCCAGAGCCGCTTCGTAAAATCCGTTGTTGCAGCATCCAAAAAAGACGCGCCACAAATGCCTTGGGCCCGTGGCACACGCCGCGCCGCTTTCATCGCAAAGCGCAAAGGCGCCCCGCTGAAGCAGGCGGCCTAAAAGCCCCAAAAGCGCCCGCCTTACCTCGCATTTCCGCAAAGCATCTTGCAATTTGGCAGGGTGCTTTTGCGTTTTTTAAGTAGCTAGCATTTGCACTAATACCGCAACCAAAAGCACTTCAGGTAGGTCATTTGGCATTTTTTGCAGATCCAACCCGCCGCATTGCTTAAATCCTTGAACCGTCTATAACGCGATCCAAATTCTCATCTCAGAGGCGCATATGACGGACACACCTCAAGTTGGAATCATCATGGGCAGCCAGTCTGACTGGCCCACGATGAAAGAAGCAGCCACCATCCTTGAAGAGCTGGGCATTTCTTACGAGAAAAAGATTGTCTCCGCCCACCGCACCCCGGACCGCCTCTGGACATACGGCAAGGAAGCCGCAGGTCGTGGTTTGCAGGTGATCATCGCAGGCGCAGGTGGCGCCGCCCACCTGCCGGGTATGATGGCGTCAAAAACCCGCGTGCCTGTGGTCGGTGTGCCGGTACAAACCCGCGCGCTTTCCGGTGTCGACAGCCTTTATTCCATTGTGCAGATGCCCAAGGGTTTCCCTGTTGCCACCATGGCGATCGGTGCCGCCGGTGCCGCCAATGCGGGCCTAATGGCCGCCGGCATTCTGGCGCTGCATGACGCTGACCTGGCCGAACGTCTGGACGCCTGGCGCGACGCCCTCTCCGCCTCCATCCCGGATGAGCCGCAAGATGACTGAAGCGCTTAAACTCGGCGCCACCATTGGCATCCTCGGCGGTGGCCAGCTTGGCCGCATGTTGTCCGTCGCAGCCTCCCGTCTGGGCTACAAAACCCACATCTTTGAGCCCGGTGCCAACCCGCCGGCAGGGGAAGTGGCCAATGCCGTCACCACCGCGTCTTATGAAGACGCTGACGCCCTGCGCGCCTTTGCGGCCTCTGTCGATGTCATCACCTATGAGTTTGAGAACATCCCCACGGCGGCACTGGACATTCTGGAAAGCCAGAAGCCCATCCGGCCAAACCGCGAAGCGCTGCGCATTTCTCAAGACCGCTTGACGGAAAAGGCTTTCCTGCAAGAACTTGGCCTCAAAACCGCACCTTTTGCGGATGTCACCAACGCGGACGACATGGCCAAAGCGGTTGCCGAAATTGGCGCGCCTTCGATCCTGAAAACCCGCCGCTTCGGCTATGACGGCAAAGGCCAGGCCCGCCTGAAAACCACCGCAGACGCCGACGCAGCCCTTGCCGACATGGCTGGCGCTCCAGCGCTGCTGGAAGGCTTTGTCGACTTCTCCCACGAGGTCTCGGTGATTGCCGCCCGCGGCATCGACGGTCAGGTCGCCTGCTTTGACCCCGGCGAAAACGTGCACAAAGATGGCATCCTTGCCACCACCACCGTGCCCGCCCGCCTGTCGGCTGGTCAGCGCATGGACGCAGTGCTGCTCGCCGCCAACATTCTGAACAAACTGGATTATGTCGGAGTCATGGGCGTGGAGCTGTTTGTTACCAAAGACGGCCTCATCGTGAACGAAGTGGCCCCTCGGGTGCACAACTCCGGCCACTGGACCCAAAATGGCTGCGCTGTCGATCAGTTTGAACAGCACATTCGCGCTGTCACCGGCCTGCCTCTGGGCGACGGCCAACGGCACAGCGATGTGGTCATGGAAAACCTGATTGGTGACGACATGGACCAGCTGCCAGCTCTGCTCACCGAGCGCGACACCGCGGTGCACCTCTACGGCAAAGCGGAGACAAAACCGGGCCGCAAAATGGGCCACGTCAACCGCATCAAACGCGACTAACTCTTCGTATCCAGCAAAAACCGGCGGAAGGTCTGCCCGCCATAGCGGACCTCCCCCACCTCCTTGGCGCCCATCCGCGCCAAAGCTTTCACCGACCGCCGCGTCGGGGCCAACAGGAACTGCACCACCTCAATCCGTGCATCCTCCCGCGCAAAGGCCAGTGCCTGCCGCGCGATCGCCTGCCCCTGCCCAAAGGCCTCCGGTGTCAGCACCAGCCCAAAGTCCCAGACATCATCCTCTTTCTCAAAGCCACCCCAGCCGAGAAAGACTTCACCTTGCCAAATCGCCCAATGGCCCAGCCCGTCCTGAGCCCAGCGCTGCGCTTTGCCGCGCAAGAACGCCTCCAGATCAAATCCGCCATCTAACAGTGGCAGATGCTCCGCCACGCGCGGATCTGCCATCTGCGCCGTCAGCAACGCCCGCGGCACCTCCTGCAAATCACCAAACTCAAAATCCCGCACCGACATGTGCATTCGCTTTCTCTAAAAATCCTGGGGAGTCACCGCCCTGCGGTGACGGGGCAAAGCCCCGCACCCACAAACAGCGCAGCGACGTGGCCAGCCCCAAAGCACACCTCAACACCCTGCAAAACGAAATCCGTCAGTCCTTGGTCACACCGCTTTGGTCCGCACTGTTTGGCCCCATGATCTCGCTCCATATGCGATTCCAAAGATCATCTTCTTGCTTGGCTTCCGGGTCGCCATCCACATCGATAAGGCGCTGCAATTCGCGCAAAGTTGCATCCGCATCGCCCCACTCCAGCGCATGGTCAAACTTCCCGTGCTCCAAAAACTCACGCACTTGCACAATCACCATAGGGTTGTTCATCATAAACGTATGGGTGACCGGCAACACAATATGATCCGACATGCCGTCCACCTTGGTGCTTTTCACCGAGACTTTGCCGTCATCCGGCCCGGCAATCAGGCTGCTGTAATAAGGGTTGAGCGACTTGTCCCCGGCAATCACCCCCAGCTCGAAATCCACCGCTGGCAGGTTCGCAGGCAGCCCGTCGGTGCCAAGCTGCATACCGGCCGGGCCGTTGAGCCACACAAACGGCTCCAGATAACTGAACTCGTCGACCAATTCAGAGCCTTGGTTGGGTGGCCCCAACATCACCACACGGCCCAATTCCGGCGGCCGGTGCGCCTCAAGCCACACGCGAGTCAAAATGCCACCCATCGAGTGGGTCACAAAATGCACCTTGGTCCAACCGCATTGCGCCACCGCTTTGGGCAGCGTCATATCCGCGAGGCTTTCGATCTCTTTCTTCGTTGAAGGATACCCAAGGCGCACCACTTTGTAGCCGTAACGCTCCAACGCCAGTTCCATCAGCACAAACGAACTTTCTGAGCGCGCCAACCCATGCAGCAGGATCACACACTCCTGCGGCTCAAAATCCGCCTCTACCGCCGGCTGTTCCGCCAAACTCTGCGTGCTCCACCCAAAGGCCAGCGCCGCCGCTATTTTCAAAAATCGTACCATAGACTTGAGATAGGGCCGAAACGCCCTCTACAAAAGGAAAAACCTTACGGAACCCGAACGCATGGCACCTCTTCGCCCACCAAAGTCGCGCCCGTTGCGCCTCGCCGCCCGCGCCATCATCCTGCATGAAGACCGCTTGCTGCTGGTCAACGCCTATCCTGATCACAAGGGGGATCTGTGGTGCGCCCCCGGCGGCGGCGTGGAAAAGCACAGCAGCCTGGCGGACAATCTGATCCGCGAAGTCTATGAGGAATGTGGCCTCACCATCTCGGTTGACGCGCCCTGCCTGATCAATGAGTTTCACGATGAAGACAGCGACTTTCACCAAGTCGACCTGTTCTTTCGCTGTTCCATCACCGGCGGAACACTGGACGACAGCTGGCAAGACCCAGAGCATGTCGTGTCAAAACGCCACTTTTTCAGCCGTACAGAGTTGGAACAGCTCTCCTTCCGCCCGCTCAGCCTGCCCGACGTCGCATGGGGCAACGGTGTGCACTACGACGCTTTGGAGCCGCTGCTGAAATTCTAACCTCACGCCTTGCGCATCGACACCAACACGCCGCTGATCACCAGCACCGCCGCGCCCACAAAGCGCAGCGTCAGCGGCTCGCTCAACACCACCATACCACCGGCCATGGCAATCACCGGCACGGACAGTTGTGCCACCGCTGCCCGGCTCGCGCCCAAACTCGGCAGGATCGCATACCACAGCGCATAGCCCAGACCAGAGGTCACCACGCCTGACACCACAGCCAGCGCCGCTCCGGCCGCTGACATCTCCATGTCCATACCCAAAGCAGCGCCAAGCGCCAAAGCCACCGGTGCCGCCAACATGAAATTCATTGCCGTGGCCTGCGTCGCATCGACCTCTTTGCGCCCTTGCAGCGAATAGATGCCCCAGCCAAGCCCCGCGCCCGCCATCATGGCCACATGCGGCACCGATATCGCGGGGCCACCGCTTGGCATCAACAGCCAGACCAACCCGCCCAGCGCCAGACCAGCCCCGGTCCAGCGCGTGGTTGGCACCTCTTCCTGCGCCGCCACAGCGCCGCCAAACATGGTGATCTGCACCACGCCAAACAGCACCAACGCGCCCAATCCCGCGTCCAGCCCCCGATAGGCCAACGAAAACCCAAAGATGTAAGCCAGCAACCCCATAACGGCGACGCAACGGCCAATGCCGCCCAGAGCAAAGCCGCGCTTTTGCCAAGCCACCAGGGCTGCCAGCGCCAGGGCCCCGCTGAGCAATCGCAGCACGCCAAAATCCACCGCCTCCATACCGGCACCACTCACAGCAGCCCGGTTGAGAACGGAGTTCGCGGCAAAAGCCGTCATTGTCACAGCGGTCAGAAAAAATAATTTCATGGGGTCTTACGTGACACGTGTGACCCGGCGGAGCAAGCAAGCCGGGTCACACGCTTGCCCCGCCTTCGAAGGACCAAACTCTCAGGCGGGGTCGATTGGCCTGTCAGTGAAATTGCACCCGTTTTCCGGGCACCATGGAAAGGGAACCATAGTGCTGGGGATAAAAGAGGGGCCGGAAACGAGTGCTATTTCTGACGGGCCAATACCTGTTGCGCAAAGCCGCGATCCCGCGCCTTGTCGCTCAACCAGATCGCCATATAGCGATCCCGAATACCATTATGCTGCAATGTGCAGGTGCTCTGACCGTTCACCCAGAACTTCAGCACATTTCCGCCGTTCGGCGATGCCACTATCCTGTCGCCCGGTTGAATATCACGGTAGCAAGCCGTCAGCTTTTGCTGGATTTGCCCATGATCGGATCTCTCACCTTCAATCCGTATCATCTCGTCCATGCTGGCTTTCAGCAAGATTTTGCGTTTGATCTTACGGGCGTATTCGATTTCCAGCGCATAAGCCCCGTTGCGATCAAACCCCTGCCCCTGTGGCGCAAACAACTGCGCCTCATAGACTTTGAAACCCAGCCACCGGAACTGCCCTGCCCCCAACTCCTGCGGTTGGCCCAGCAGGCTTCGCACTTCCGGCGCCGGTGTTGCGGGATTGGCCGAGGCATTTGCCGCCCACCCCAACAACACAGCGCCGCTCAACAGCGCCATCAGAACCCGTTCACGTACTGGCAATCTCATATGCATCCGGCCCGCGCCTCCCGTCGCCTGTCAGGATGAATTATTTAGGATACGCAGCAAAACGGCGCCCGGATCACTCCGCACGCCGCAATCGCCTGATCAATCCACCGTCAAAGCTGCTTAGCGCCGCCCCTTGCGGCCTTTGTGCGCTTTGGTCACGGTCTTGATCATCTTGCCGAAGTTTTTGTCATAAGCCCGCTTTTCCGCCAAAGACGCGGTGTTGTGCCGCTCTTCCGCTTCCAGCTTGCGCCACCGTTCAAAGCGATCCGCGCCCAGTGTGCCGGCCTCAATTGCCGCCCGCACGGCACAGCCTGGCTCGCTTTCATGCGCGCAATCACGGAACTTGCACTGCGTCTCCAGCTCCACAACATCCGCAAACAAATCCGCCAAACCGCTGCCCGCTTCCGCCAGCTGCAACTCCCGCATGCCCGGCGTGTCCAGGATGCCCAAGCCGTTTTCCGTGAAATGCAACTGTCGGCTGGTGGTGGTGTGCCTCCCACGACTGTCATCTTCGCGGATCGCCCCGGTTTCAGCCTGCTCTGTGCCAAACAGCGCGTTCACCAAGGTGGATTTGCCCACACCTGACGTGCCGAGAAAGGCAATCGTCTGCCCCGGCGTGCACCAAACCGCGAGCTTCGCCGCTGGCTCCTCGCTTTTGGCATTCAAAAGCACCACCGGCACCCGGTCCGAAATCGACTGTGCATCCGTCACATAAGCCGCTGTGTCCTCACACAGATCCGCCTTGGTCAGCAAAATCACCGGCGTCACTTCCGCCTCAAATGCCAACGCCAGATACCGTTCAAGCCGCGCCACGTTAAAATCGTCATTACAGCTGGTCACGACAAACGCCGTGTCCACATTGGCCGCAATCATCTGAAGGCTGCGGTCATGTCCCGCCGCCCGCCGCTTGAACAGACTCTTGCGCTCCAACACAGCGCTGCGCATCGGCAACTCCGCATCATAGAGCAACCAGTCCCCCACCGTGGCGTCCGGCCCCGGTGGCACCAAGGCGTCAATACCGTCGCCCCGCACACGCAATCCGTTGCGGTGTACTTCCACCACCCGAACCGGCGGCGTGGCGTCCAAGATATCCAGATCCGTTTGCTGGGCAAAAAACGATTGCCAGCCAAGGATATCCAGTGGAGCGCGTTTGGGTGTTTTGGCTTCGGATGTGCCAGATGTTGGCAAAAATTGGGAATAGTCCCGTGTCATTGTTGAGGTACTCTCATGGATTGGCCACACCTGTTTTGGCTTGGCCATAACGTATCAGAAAAAAGGAGAGGCACAAACCAACCGCCCAGCGCAATTGCGCAGGTTTCGCTGTTTTGACTGTGCATCGGGTGGGCGCTCTGCCACCCGCCAAAATCAGGCATCCAGTTTCTGGGCCATAAAACCTCCATCAAAGTTGGCATAGATATAGGGCTGCACCGCAGCGCCAGCAACCCACGCCCCTACCCCGCGCGACGGGTGATGAAATCCTGCATCATCTCCACCAACATTGACGCCTGTTTCGGCGTGATCACATGCCCCATGCCTTCAATCAGATGGTGGTCACAATTTGGGATCAACCCGGCAATCTCCGCGCCAGCCTCCGGTGGGATCAGCGTGTCTTGTTCCCCATGAATAACCTGACACGGCAGTGCCACTTTGGTCAGATCCTGCCGCCGATCTGTGGAGGCAATCACCGCCAGCACCTGCCTATTGATGCCTTCCGGATCAAACGCCCGATCATAAGCCTGCGCCGCCTGCATCGCGATTTCATCCTGGGTCATTGGATAAGCTGGACTACCCCAATTGATATATTCCGCAATGCAATTTTTAATGTGAGTTTCACGGTCGACATCCCGCGCCAACAAGGTTGCCAACCACTCCGCATTGCCGCCCCGCTCTGCAAAGGTCCGTGCAGTGGCCATCACAATGGTTGCGCTCAACAGGCGGTCGGCATGATCGATGCACAAAAGCTGCGTGATCGCCCCCCCCATCGACATGCCAAACACATGCGCTTTCGGCAGTCCCAGCGCGTCCATCACGCCCACGACGTCTTTCGCCATATCGTTCAGCGTATAGGCCGCAGGCACAGGCGCCCCAGCCAACGCCGCCGCCGTGATCTCCTCCGCCCCGCTCGCCACACCGTCTTTGGGACAGCGCTGCGACAAGCCCACATCCCGGTTGTCAAACAGCACCACGCGATAGCCTTGCGCCGCCAGCCCTTCGTAAAGCTCCGCGGGCCAATGGATCAGCTGCGAGCCCAACCCGCGAATGAACACCATCGGTACACCGTCCTGCGGACCAAAGGTCTCTACCTCAATCTGAATGCCATTTGCGGTGATCTGCATGTCGTGCCTCCTGCTCTCCCCCAAACCAAAGGCCAGGTGATTTGTAATTCACGTTGCGCACCGGACGTCATTTGCCGCGCGTGAACAAGTCCCCGGTTTTTGTACAATCTTCCCAGATAGGGTCCAAGCCCTGTAAGACCTGCATGTGAGAGGCCACATCTCGCAGTCCCAATGCGAGGGCAGGCTGCGATTGCTCGATCCTCGGAAGCACCCTCTGCAACATCCGTTTGTCATCGCTGTCAAAAGGCTCCAAATCCTCTCCGATCTCAACGGTCGACAGGCCATTCGCCACCATACGGAGCGCCTCCGCCAGGGTGGCAGCATGAGCACAGACACATGGCCCTGCCAGTAAATGAGCAGCGCTGCTTTCAGATAATGTCTGTGGCAGCGCGGCAAGACATGCGTCCGCAATTTCGATTTTGTGCCCCAAAAACCAGTCGCGCGGTCCAGACAGCACATTCATATCATCCCACGTCAGTAAGATGTCTTGCGCCAACCATTTATGCGCATGTGCCGTGACGTCCAAATCCAACCCATTCAACGCGTCACCATCCGGGGCAGTTGCGCAAAACAACACCTGCGAGAAAAAGTCTAAATTGGCGGCATCTTTGGGAGCAATTTCCCAAAGCCATGGCAGCGCCGCATAGGTCACGGGATAGAGCGTTTCTTGATGATGGAGACGCTCCCAATACAGGTCATCGGCCACAGCTTGTTGCCAATCACACGACAAACTTTCGAGAGTAGACGCCACAGGTTGCACCCCATAAGGCCCATACAGCCGGGTCCAAATTGGACCATCCAAAGATAGTTTCAACGCCAAACCTCCAACAACCAACAAAGGGGCATACTTGTGTTCTAATCTGCCCTCGCCAAGGGCTACACGCAATCTCGTAGGATCACTTAACTTCTTAAACCTGTGGTCGACCTATTCTTTTAATAGCGCAGCGCCCCCAACACCATTCGACCAACCAATAGTCTATAGGATGGCTACCCCAAAACATGGTAAGTAGAATTATCGCCAACAAGGATCACTCATGCCCCGCCCCCTGCCGCATCAAGGTCCCAAAACCTTCCTGACCTATACCGGCATGGAAACCGATCTCATCTTCACCCAGGGCATCGACCTGCCAGGCTTTGCCAGCTTCCCCCTACTGCAAACGCCAGAGGGCCGCGCGCATCTCACCCGCTATGCCACCGACCTCGCCGCCATCGCATCTCGCGCAAACCTCGGCGTAATCCTGGAAAGCGCCACCTGGGTGGCCAGCGCCGACCGCGCCGCGCCTTTGGGCTATGACGCCCGCGCCGTCGCAGCCGCCAACCTCGACGCCATTGCCCTTCTGTCAGAGCTCCGCCCCACGCTTGGCGACCTCCCCACCTTGATCAGCGCCAACATTGGCCCGCGCCATGACGCCTATGCGCCCGAAACCCAGATGACAGCCGACGAGGCCGCCGCCTACCACATCCGCCAAATCGCCACGCTTGCCGCAACTGACGCGGACCTGATCACCGCCTACACCATGGCGGACCCAACTGAAGCCATTGGCATTTTGCAGGCCTGCCGCGACTATTACATGCCCTGCGTGATTGCCTTCACCGTGGAAACCAACGGCCTGCTGCCAACCGGCGGCACATTGGAGGCCGCAATCTCACAGGTCGATGCCGCCACAAACGGTTACGCCGCATACTACATGATCAACTGTGCCCACCCGGACCATTTCACGCATGTCCTGACCGACGCCTCGTGGGCCCGCCGCGTCGGCGGTATCGTGGCCAACGCCTCCCGCTGCAGCCATGCGGAATTGGACAACGCCTCAGAGCTGGACGCGGGAAACCCGGCAGAACTTGGCCGACAGTTGGCCAACCTGCGCCAGACCCACCCGCACCTACGTGTTCTCGGCGGTTGCTGCGGCACTGACATGCGCCACCTTGATCACCTCGCACGCTTTTTGGCGTGCTAAGCTTTCTACTGCGCACCAAAAATGCCTTCCTAAAGCTGGCCCGCCTGCTAGTGTGCAGCAACTTCAAGTACGGGGCCACAAATTTCATGAAAGCACTAAATAACGCGGCGCGAGCTTTGGCGCTGTCCATCGTGTGACTTGGCCACGTGACCACACCCGTTGGCGCACAAACCGCCGACGCCACCGAACTGGCCTTTTGGGAGTCTGTGGGCTCATCGGGAAATTTGGAATTGCTTCAGGCCTACTTGGCCGCCTACCCCGAAGGCAGTTTTGTCGCGTTGGCGCAGATCATGATTGCCGACCTCGGCGGCACCGTAAACCCGCCGCCCGTGGAAAAAACCGCTGTCGTTCCCACCACTGAAACGCCATCCCAATCCCCTTCCGCAGACTTGCTGGCGATTGGCGATCGCTGCGAAGAACTGGCCGCCCACCCCAACGATGAAGCCAGCAATTTCCCCGGCTTGACCTCCTCTGGCATCGCGCAACATGTGGATGCGGCCATTGATGCCTGTTTACGCGCCACAGAGATTGGCGACCCGAGATACCATTTTGCACTGGGGCGGGCATATTACGTCAACAAAGATCCGGCCAACAATGAAAAACACTTCCGCATTGCCGCCGACAAAGGCCACGTGCTTGGCACCTATTGGTTGGCCATGGGATATATTTTTGGCGATTTTGGCACCCCTCAAGACTGGCCCAAAGCGGCGAGACTTCTAGAGCGACCAAGCCAACAGGATCACGGCCACTCACTCTTGTTTCTGGGGCAGTACTATGCGTTTCACGCCAAAGAATCCGGCCTGAGATCCAAGGCAATACCCTTGTTTGAGAGAGCTGGCGAGTTGGGCCGTGCTGATGCCTACGGCCATTTGGGCTACATGTATGAAACCGGCATAGGCGTGCATAAGGACCAATTGTTGGCTCAGATTCACTACGAAATGTCCATTGCACTGGGCGGTGCCGACGCCCGGACAGCTAAGTTTTATTACGCCCG
Organism: Shimia sagamensis; assembly: GCF_900182745.1. Lineage (GTDB taxonomy): Bacteria > Pseudomonadota > Alphaproteobacteria > Rhodobacterales > Rhodobacteraceae > Shimia > Shimia sagamensis. Next base: position 248,717 of record NZ_FXTY01000005.1, read on the forward strand.
GATGTATTTTTCCGAGATCGAGAAAAAATCATCAGGTCTGTCCTACATGTACGTCGGCTCGTTTAGGCGTGAACGCCAGAAAATGCTGGGCTACCTGAAAGACAGCGCTTCGGTTTTCAAAGAAGCCTACGACATACAGGTCACTGAAACCGCGCGTTTTTATCACGATGTCGTAAAGTTTTCGGTAGACCAATTTGAACTGAACCCGGACCAAACTCCTGAGCACTTGAAATTGGAGGTGGAAAACGCCTTCAACCTGCGCTCAGAGCTGCTTTCTGATCTGCGGCGTGCACTGCTTGCCCGAGAAGCCACCCCCCCCCAAATACACGAAGTTCTCCCAACAAAACATGGAGGCAGACCTCAAAACGATCCGCGCCACAACATCCAATATCGACCAAACCCTCCTGGACGCGCGCCACAGAATTGCATCGACTAATTCCTATCTTAAGGATCATGACGCCGGTAAAAAATGTGCCAAAATCACGTCCCAGTACAAGCACAATTACTTTGGCGCCAAAGTGCGAAATTCCTGCGCAATCGATCTCGAGTTTTCATTAGATTTTGTTGTGAACATCGGAAGCGGAAAGCCAAAACTGGAAAATAGGAGATTCACGGTGAACGCCGGCGAAACCTACACGACAAAAGTCGCCACCAAATCTTTGGGTGGCACATCCTCCGAGATGACCGGCAATATGTGTCCCGTCTCGCAGAGAAACGAAGTGAAAGCAGATGGCACGCTAAAATGTGCTTTTTCAAACTCGATTGACTTGGTGAAATCACAAATGTCTGAGGAACTTCAAAAAATCCACTCCGTCTTATTAAAATTTGCCGTCGTATCCCGGTAACAACGGCCCGCGCAGCACAGCGCCATGCCGTTTGCCTCAAAAAATGTCACGCAACGCCGTTGACTCCCCCCGATTGCACCCCTACCTCTTTCGCCGTTAGCACTCGCCTACGGGGAGTGATAACGACTCCGCTGAGGAGTCAGGGAGACACTCTAGTTTAGGGAAACCTAGTCATGGCTTTTACACCACTGCACGACCGCGTACTTGTACGCCGCGTTGAAAGCGACGAAAAAACCGCCGGCGGTCTGATCATTCCAGAAAGCGCCAAAGAAAAACCAGCCGAAGGCGAAGTTGTATCCGTGGGCGCTGGCCTGCGTGACGACAAAGGCGCACGCGTCGAGCTCGACGTCAAAGCAGGCAACACTGTCCTGTTCGGCAAATGGTCCGGCACCGAAGTCACCGTTGACGGTGAAGAGCTGCTGATCATGAAAGAATCCGACATCATGGGCATCATTGCCTGATCGTCTGACCGACATTTACGAATTTAGGAGCCAATATCATGGCAAAAGACGTCAAATTTGACACCGATGCGCGCAACGCAATGCTGCGCGGCGTGAACGTACTGGCAGACGCCGTTAAAGTGACCCTCGGCCCAAAAGGCCGTAACGTTGTTCTGGAGAAATCCTTCGGCGCACCACGCATCACCAAAGATGGTGTTTCTGTCGCCAAAGAGATCGAACTGGAAGACAAGTTCGAGAACATGGGCGCACAGATGGTGAAGGAAGTTGCTTCCCGCACCAACGACGAAGCAGGCGACGGCACAACCACCGCGACTGTTCTGGCTCAAGCCATCGTCAAAGAAGGCCTGAAGCAGGTTGCAGCTGGTCTGAACCCAATGGACCTGAAGCGCGGCATCGATCTGGCGACTTCCAAAGTTGTTGAGAGCATTGTTGCTTCCGCTCGCGAAGTAAAAGACTCCGACGAAGTTGCGCAGGTTGGCACCATCTCCGCCAACGGCGAAGCTGAAATCGGCCAGCAGATCGCAGACGCGATGCAGAAAGTTGGCAACGAGGGTGTTATCACCGTTGAGGAAAACAAAGGTCTGGAAACAGAAACCGATGTTGTTGAGGGCATGCAGTTCGACCGCGGCTACCTCTCCCCATACTTCGTGACCAACGCTGACAAGATGATTGCAGACCTCGAAGACTGCATGGTTCTGCTGCACGAGAAGAAACTCTCTTCCCTGCAGTCCATGGTGCCACTGCTTGAGCAAGTGATCCAGTCTCAGAAGCCTCTCTTGATCATTGCTGAAGATGTTGAAGGCGAAGCCCTGGCAACTCTGGTTGTGAACAAACTGCGCGGCGGCCTGAAAATTGCTGCTGTCAAAGCCCCTGGTTTCGGCGACCGTCGCAAAGCCATGCTGCAGGACATCGCCATTTTGACCGGTGGTCAGGTGATCTCCGAAGATCTCGGCATGAAGCTTGAGTCCGTGACCATGGACATGCTGGGCACAGCCAAGAAAATCGAAATCACCAAAGACGAAACAACCATCGTTGACGGTGCTGGCGAGAAAGCTGAGATCGAAGCACGTGTGGCTCAGATCCGCACGCAGATCGAAGAAACTTCTTCCGACTACGACCGTGAGAAGCTGCAAGAGCGCGTTGCCAAACTGGCAGGCGGTGTTGCTGTGATCCGTGTTGGCGGCATGACCGAAGTTGAAGTGAAAGAGCGCAAAGATCGTGTTGACGATGCTCTGAACGCAACCCGCGCTGCTGTCCAAGAAGGCGTGATCGTTGGTGGTGGCGTTGCTCTGATCCAAGCTGGCAAAGCTCTGGAATCTCTGGAAGGCGCAAACGCTGACCAGAACGCTGGTATCGTGATCGTGCGTAAAGCCATCGAAGCGCCTCTGCGTCAGATCGCTGAAAACGCTGGTGTTGACGGTGCGGTTGTTGCGGGCAAGATCCGTGAATCTTCCGACAACAACTTTGGCTTCAACGCTCAGACCGAAGAATATGGTGACATGTTCGCATTTGGTGTGATCGACCCGGCCAAAGTGGCACGCACAGCTCTGGAAGACGCAGCCTCCATCGCGGGCCTGCTGATCACCACCGAAGCTATGGTTGCTGACAAGCCAGCCAAAGACGGCGGCGCAGCCGGCGGCGGCATGCCTGACATGGGTGGCATGGGCGGCATGGGCGGCATGATGTAATCATACTTCGCTTTGCGAAGTGTGACAGCGTCAGGCGATTGGCCCTCGGGCCAATCTGCCGAAAGCAGCTCACCGAATATTATGAAAGGGTCGCCTTCGGGCGGCCCTTTTTCCTTTGGGAAGCCCTCCTCAAAGGCCATTCCTGAAATAGTTCGCCCAATCACAGGAGCCAGCGCTAAGGTATGATCACTCGCACAACCACACCAAGGGATCACCGATGATCAAACACCTTACTCTCGCTGCCACCGCTGCCGCCGCACTTTTCACAACCGCACCCGCTCAGGCAGGCGATGGCGACTTCATAGGCGAAATTCTGATGTTTGGTGGCACGTTCTGTCCCCGCGGCTACATCAAGGCAGACGGCCAAATACTTCCCATCGCAACGAACCAAGCCCTGTTTAGTCTGTATGGCACGAACTATGGCGGCGATGGGCGCACCACCTTTGGTGTCCCTGATCTGACGAGGTTTGCACCGGATGGCATACTCTATTGCGTGGCCGATCAGGGTATCTATCCATCGCGCAGCTAAATTTGCCCGGAGTGTCCAGATCGGGCACTCCGACGCGCTACCGGATGAACGCCGAAAAACCCTCTACCCCGGCCTTCAACCGCCCGTACTCATCAAAGTCGCTATCCGCGTTAAACCGCATCAACGCGCGCCCCTCCAATCCGGCCACAAGCTCCGCCTGCCCTTCCAACACGCCCGCCAGTCGCGCCTGCAATTCTGCCTCTTCAGAGCCCTCAAAATACCCATGCACACCATGCACCACCTCGGGCTGATACACGTCAAACCCCAGATACCGCAGCGTATAGGCGGACGGCCACAGCAGCAGGTTCACGTCCCCTTCTTTGCCGCCCGGTCCGCACTCCGCCGCGCTCGCCCCGGTGGTCACACAAAACAGCGCCCGCTTTCCGCGGCAACGACCTGTGTCAAACCGCTCCTCCACCGTGTGCAAGTCGCCGTGTATCAACGCACGATCAAACCAGCCTTTCAGAACCGCAGGCGGCGCAAACCACCACAGCGGGAAGTGAAAGATGATCTGATCCGCCTGCCGGATCTTCTCCGCCTCTGCCGCCATATCCATCGGCACAGTACCCGCAGCCACTGCCGCCTCATGGGCTTTCAGTGGATCAAACGGCCCGGCCGCGTCCTGTCCAAAATGGCACGCGCCTTCGATGGCCTCAAATTGATGCGCCGACAGGTCGCTCCACAACACCTCATGTCCCGCCGCCGCGCAGGCTGCTGCCGAGGCCTCCGCCCAGGCACCGGTAAAAGACTGTCGGCTGGGGTGGGCCAAAACGATGAGCGTGGTGGTCATGGGCTGTCCTTCAAAGTCGTCCCAAACCGCCTACACCTGTTGCGCCAATTTGCGCAACACCGTGCGGGGCGCAAACGCTTAAAGGCGTTCTTTCTCCCCGAAATATGCACCTCTGCAAAACAGTCGCGATACAGACGTGATACCGACGTGGATTATGACCGTAAAAACCTCGGTAAATTGCCACCATGCGACAGTGCAGACACCCCGGTCTCGCTCAGCATGTAGACGCCCTTGTCGACCTTCTCAAACCAGCCATAATGATTGTCGCGCATCATCGTCGTGGCTTTCTCAACGCCCGTACCTTGGGCCACGTCGCGCCCACGCGACGCCCCGTTTTCATTGAGAAACACCGCGCATTTTTCGGCGTCCTGCCGATACACCGTGACTTTCTCGCCCCGCATCCCGCCGGTGTTGGGATCACCTTCAAGACGGGAAAAATCCTTCAAAAGCCGCGCCTTACGGACCTTCGACTTACGCGGTTGAAATGGCGCAGGATCGCAATGCACTTCCACAGCGCTGTCTTTGACCCGCACCGAAAGCACCCCAAGCCCCAGCCGCTTGCACAGACCGATGTTGCCGGAAAACGCCTTCCACCCGGTGCGCCCTTTCCAACGCGGCACAGCCACATAAACCGCATCCGTCACCGCCTGACGCGCGACGGCCTGTTGCAACAACACGAGCGAGAAAGAGGTTTTTAATTCAATGATAACAGGCTCTTCGCCATCTTTCATCGCAACAACATCCGCCGCGCCAACTTCGGCCTTCACTTCAAAGCCCCGCGCCTCCAGCCACGTTTTGACCGGCGCATAAAGTTCGGTTTCTGCTATCTTGCCCATGCCCTTTGGTAACGCCAAACACCCTTGTTGCCCACATCATTTGCCCTGCCCAAGCCATTCTCCCTTGAGCCTCCCCAAAGCCCTGCTACCTTGGCCCAAATTCCGGTTGCGAGGTTCTGATGCGATTTTTGACTACACTTTTGTTTTTACTGTCCTTTTCAAGCATCGCGTCGGCCAATTGCACGGGACCAAACCTTTACGCGTCCCTGCCAGACAGCGAACGCCAAGCACTGGAAACCAAAGCTGCCCAAGCCCCTTTTTCCGAAGGCGTGCTCTGGCGGGCAGAGAAAAACGGAATGGTCAGCCACATCATTGGCACCTTCCACGTACACCTGCCCCAACACGCCGCCATGGTCGCGCGTCTGCAAGAGCTAACCCCCCGTGCTGAAAAGGTTTTTCTGGAACTCACTGACGAGGATCAACTTGGGTTCCAACGTCATCTCACAGACAACCCGGACAGCTACCTGATCCAATCTGGTCCCTCGTTGATTGACCGCCTTGGCCCGGATCTCTGGGATCGCGTAGTGGTGCAACTACAGGAACGCGGCATGCCGCCGTTCCTCGCCGCCCGCTACCAACCCTGGTTCCTCGGCATGACCCTGATGCTCCCACCCTGCGCCTTTGAGATTGTAAAGTCAGGCAAAAAGGGCCTCGACCAACAGATCGCCGCCATGGCCAAAGCCAACAATTTGCCCACACAATCTCTCGACAGCATCGACGGGCTACTGACCATGCTGGCCTCCGACCCGCTTGAGGAGCAGATGGAAGACCTGCGCTGGAGCCTATCGCTGAACACAGACCCCGCGGCCCCAGATCTGATTGCCGCGATGATTGCCATGTATCTGGAGGAAACCATTCAGCTTATTTGGGAGTTCAACACTGCCGAAACGTTTAAAAATGCTGGCACGGACAAGGACAAAGCCCGCCTCGCTGAGCTCCTCAAACAAGCCGAGGACGATCTGATCGTCACCCGCAACACAGCCTGGACAAAGGTGCTCACCAAAGAACTGGCGCAAGCGCCCGCCCTTGTGGCCGTTGGTGCTCTGCACCTGCCCGGTCAAACAGGCGTACTTGCCCAACTACAAAACGCCGGTTTCACCCTCACACGCGTGCCCTTGCAAGCCGCTGACAACAATTGACCACCGCGCCGCGAAGTCGCAGGCACAACCCCAGTCGTGACAAACGTCCTGCGCCCTTCTATAAGGCGCGCAACTTCTCCGTTTTTCTTTGTTTTTAAGGACGTCGCGACATGACAATTCAGGTTTTTGGCCACAAATCCCCCGACACTGATTCCACCGGTTCTCCAATCATCTGGGCGTGGTATCTGTCTGAAATCAAAGGCACAGCCGCCGAAGCAAAGCTGCTGGGCGAGCCCAACACCGAAGCCGCATGGCTTCTGAACCGTTGGGATCTGCCAAAGCCAGCGATCATCGAAGACGTGGCTGACGATGCAGCGGTTGTGATCGTGGACACCAACAACCCGGCTGAGCTGCCTGCCAACATCAACGGCGCAGACGTGCAGGCCATCATCGACCACCACAAACTGGTGGGCGGCCTGGAAACCAAAGGCCCGATCGACATCACCATCCGTCCGGTGGCCTGCACCGCAACTATCATGTTTGACCTGATGGGCGACATCGAGATGCCAGATTGGATCAAAGGCACCATGCTGACCTGCATCCTGTCTGACACGCTGGAATTCCGCTCCCCAACCACCACCGACCACGACAAAGCGGTTTGTGAGAAACTGGCAGCAGATTTGGGCATCGACATTCCGTCTTATGCGGCTGAAATGTTTGCCGCAAAATCCGACGTGTCGTCTTTCTCCGACGCGGAACTGTTGCGCATGGACTCCAAGGAGTACGCTGTCGACGGCACCAAGTTCCGCGTGTCTGTGCTGGAAACCACCAGCCCCTCCACGGTACTGGACCGCAAGGCGTCCTTGATGGACACCATGACCACCGTGGCATCCGAGGACGGTGTGGCACAGGTTCTGTTGTTTGTCGTGGACATCCTGAACGAACAGTCCACCCTGCTGGTGCCAAACGATCTGGTGAAAAGCGTAGCGGCCAAGTCTTTTGACGTTGAAGCCTCCGGCGATACCGTCGTGCTGCCGGGTGTTGTGAGCCGCAAAAAGCAGATCATTCCAAACCTGAAGGTCTGAGTGTGATCTGATACAAATTCAAAGGCCGGCTCCGTTGGAAGCCGGCCTTTTTTTGTTGGACACCGCCTTTAAACTGATCCAGAGGCCCCTCCTGAAGGCAACTGTCCATGTTGCGTCTCCACAGGCAGGAGGCCATCCACCAGCCAGTCCCACAACTCGTCCCAAAGCACTTCATGCCCTTTGCGAAACGCGCCGTCGTGGCCAATTTTTCCGGCGCCCAAATGCTTCGGTGTGCGCACCTGCAAGTGCGTCTCCGCTTGGCTGTAATGGCTCAGCGTGTCCCTGCAGGCAGTGATCGTTGCAATGGGGTCGTCACTCATGACCCAGGCGCTGATTGGGCTGCAGGGTTCATCAAAGTGATGCGGATATCGCCCGGACACCAAGTCCGGCAGCAAGTAGCTCCGCCGCGCGCTCCATCGCCGCCACGTGCGAAACACATCCGGCGGCAAAGCTTCGCCCCCCCAAAGGCCGCCCGACGGAATGAACCCGTACCGCGCGAGGCAATACGTGCCATACCCCCACCACCAAAACAATTCCAACGGGACATTGCGCGGCTTATGTACGCCCCAATGTCCATTGCCAACTGCTACAAATGCATGGCGCGCGACCTTGTGATGGTTCTGCGTAAACCCCACAAACTGCCCGCCAATGCTGTGCCCCAATGTGGTCAATGGCACACCAGGTGCAAGTTGTTCCAGACACCCAAGCGCAGCCGTCATATCCAGCCGTCCCCAGTCCGGATAGTCGATTCCACTGACTGCCAGGTCCTCCGCGCCGGACTCGCCAATGCCCCGGAAATCATAGGTCAGCACAACCGCGCCCCGGTGCGCCAAATAGGCTGCTGCATGGCGATAGAACCTGCGGGGAAATCCCGTGCCTGCGGATATCAGAACTGCCACGCGCGGGGCGGCACCGCGATACACGGTGCCCGCCAACTCCCAACCGTCCTCAGCTTGAAACCGGACCTCTTCACTTGCAACATCGCCTTGATCTAACATCACTCGCGCTCCTCGGGCAAATCCACCTGGTCGATTACGCTCTCGGCGTTCTCCGCCAGATGGGTCAAAAACCGGCCTATGACCTCCTGCTCCACCGCATCAAATGGCGCCAGTAACAGACCGTTCACATGCTGAACAAAGGGCACCGTGCGTTGCACTAAGTTTTCTGCAGCCAGTTCCAGGTAAATTCTAACAACGCGCCCATCCTCAGCGTCTTTCTCGCGGCGCACAAATCCACGATCCACCATGCGATCAATCAATCCGCTCAAACTGGATTTGCGCATCGACAACGCTTTGGCCAATTGCGTCACCGTTTGCCCATCGCGCTTGGATAGGAGAACCAGAACGCCATGTTGGGGCATCGATAGCTCCGCCAGCGCTTTGGTTTTGCGTTCGGCCGCCCGTGCGATCGCCGCATGGGCACGGTTAATCAGCAAAAAAATCTTGGGAGGGTTTGCCATGTTTGGTTCGCATCCGAATTACTTCACTTAATTCGTATACGAACTTTACACTGGATCAAGCCCCCTACCACATGACGTCGCGGGAAGCTGCAAAACAAAACGGGCGCTACCAACGCAACGCCCGTCTCTATTCTTCTTTTGGTGCTTGTCGGTTAGCCCGAGCTTAGGTCACAGGCCACCACCGGCGCACCACCTTCAAACACCAGCACACCACAGGCAGGCACACGATGCCCCTGCACGCTTGCGGAGAAGCTGTTGTAGTTGACCACAAAATCATAATCACCAAACCGACGACGGCGCACACCATCCTGCATCGGTGCCATCACAACCCCGGCCTGCTCGCAGGCCATTGACACAACCCGATCCCAAAGTGCTTCATCCGGGAAGCTGCCCAGATACCAACGATCATTCTGCCCCATAAGCACCGGCGCACCGTCCTGTGTCTTGAGAAACACCTCTGCAGCACCGGACAACCGCTCATGCCAATGTTCCACCTTGCCGCCGCCGGACACATCCATACCCGCATGCGGTGGCAGGCTCTCGATCAAGTCCACGCGCACGTCCAGATTTGACACCCCTGGACGGCCATTGGGCGGGATCATGAACTCGTCGGTGATGGCCCCTGCACGTGGCCCCAGCACTGCCAGCGCCCCCGCCTCTGAAATCGCGGAAACCAGCGTCGGATCAAGCGTGGCCACTCCCGGCGCAAACACCGCTTTGTAGCCTGAAAAGGCACGACAGTTGGTACTTACAAAGTCTACGGAAAGTCCCGCACGCCGCAATCCGCGATACGCCGCGAACACCAATCGAAAATAGTCAAACCCCGCGCCCTGGGGCTGCGTTTTCCACGCCCAATCAGAAGCATAGTCATACACGAGTGCCACGTCCGCCTGCTGAGTGTCCTGCTCCTTGAGCATGTCGAGCACATCAGCAACCGCCCGCGCCTCATCCATGCCGGGGGCCTCACGCCCATCTGGCGCTTGCAGCCCCGCGTGCATCTGTTCCTGAGCAAACGGCGCCTGACGCCAACGGAAGTAACTCACCACTTCCGCCCCATGGGCAAAGGCTTCCAGCGCCCACAACGCCACCATCCCTGGCAATGGCGCCGGATTATAGGGGGCCCAATTCACCGGCCCCGGTTGCTGCTCCATAACCCACCAACGGCCTTTACCAACCGCGCGGTAAAGATCGTGGTGAAACGCCTGCATGTCCGGATCACCTTGCCGCAAGAACCGCGCTTTGTGCTCGTCTGACGCTTCCAAGCGATCCGACAGGAACCCAATTGGGTAACTGTCCCAGCTCGCTATATCCAGGTCTTCGCCCACGTCAAAGTGGTCAAATTCCAAAATGCGACCCATGTAGTTGTGGATCAACGGTGCATCCGTGTGGGCCTTTAAGATTTCAGTCTGCACCTTGTTGAACGCCACCACTTGATCGCTGGAGAACCGCCGGAACGCCAACACATGCGCCGGATTTGGATCAGTCACTGTCAGATTGGGCAATTCGATTTGTTCAAAGGAGGCATAGTCCATCGACCAAAAGATATTGCCCCACGCCTCGTTCAGCGCCTCAACGGTTTCATAGCGATCGCGGCACCAGCTTTGGAACGCCATTTTGGCAGTTTCGGAATAGCTGATGACCGTATCGTGACAGCCATATTCATTATCCGTCTGCCAGGCGACCACATGTGGGTTCTTGCCATAGCGCTCCGCCACAATCTGGGTGATCCGTGCACATTCGTCGCGATAACCCTGATGGCTGAAGCAATAGTGCCGACGGGAGCCAAACTTGCGCGGCGCACCGTTTTCATCCACCGCCAGCATGTCGGGATGTTTGTCGACCATCCAGCGGGGTGGTGTTGCCGTTGGTGTACCCAACACAACCTTTAATCCAGCCGCACCCAGCGTCCCAATCGCACGATCCAGCCACTCCAGCGTTACCTGACCTGGCACAGCTTCCATGCGGCTCCAGGCAAACTCACCAATCCGCACCCAGCGGATGCCAGCTGCGACCATATCCGCCGCATCCTTAGCCCACATGTCTTCCGGCCAGTGCTCCGGATAATAACAAACGCCCAGTTCTTGCTTCATAAAATCACCCGTGGTTCCGCCACCCCTTGGGCGGCGTTGTCTATGGCAAAGACCATGCCGTTCTGCGGCGTCTCTGCCAATGTCTTTTCGTCGATGCCCTCACGGGCCGAGGTCACAAACAAGGTGGTTAAATCATCGCCGCCAAACGCCGGGCAACTGCTGTGCTGCCCGCCCACGGCTACGGATTTCAGAAAGTTGCCCTCAGGGTCATAGGCGGCCACACGCGCCGCCCCCCATTGCGCGATCCAGACGTTGCCCTCGGCATCCACAACCGCGCCGTCGGGGTTCAATCCATCCTCATTGAGGCCGAGATAGACCTCTGCTTTTCCAATTGGCCAACCGGTCTCCGCATCCAAGCCCTGACGCATCACCAATTTTGTCAGCGTATCGGTGTAGTAGGCACGGCCACGTTCTTTATCAAAACAAATCGCATTGGAGATTGTCACGTTCGAGACCAGCTTGCGCAACGCACCGTCAAAGTAACGATAGATCGCCCCCGCCTTGCGTTCCGCATTTTTCCCCATGGTGCCAATCCAAAAACCGCCCCACGGGTCTGCGCGTCCGTCATTGGAGCGTGTCACCGGATTGTCCGCCTCCAATGAACACAGGTATTCTTGCTCTTCCGTGTCGAGGTAAAACTTCCAAAGGCCCGTCTCAGACGCAAGGATAAGCGTATCCTGGTCGACCCAACCAGCCGCAGACACGTGTTCATCAAATTGCCATTCCAGTGGTTCGCCATCAGCTTGGCTCATCATACGTTTGCCAACAATATCAAACCAAAACAGCTGCTTGCGTTCGGGGTGCCACAGCGGCCCCTCGCCCAACGCACACGGCCGGTCATCAAAAATAATACTCATGCATATGCCTCGTCATAAGCGACCACAATGGCCTCTGCCCGCTGACGCACATCCTCCACGCTCATGCCCACTTTGTAAATTGCTGAGCCAATACCAAAGCCATCTGCGCCGGCGGCAATCCACTCGCCAAAATTCTCAGGCCCAGCGCCACCCACGGCGTATACTTTGCTGTCTTTGGGCAGCACCGCCCGCACGGCTTTTAGGCCACCCGGCCCCGCCATATTCCCAGGAAAGAGTTTTAACCCTGTGGCACCAGCTTTCAATGCAGCAAAGGCTTCCGTCGGCGTAAACACCCCTGGCCAGCTTTCCAAGCCAAGTTTGGCGGTATGCACTATCACGTCGGTATCGCAATTGGGCGAAACAATCAGCTTGCCGCCCACACCAGCCACCGCATCCACCTGTGCAACCTCAAGCACCGTACCCGCCCCAACAAGCGCGCGATCCCCAAAACCTTTTGCCAAAAGCGCAATGCTTTCCAGTGGATCAGGCGAGTTGAGCGGCACCTCGATCTTATCAATACCCGCTGCAATGATGGCATCTGCCATGTCTTCGATCTCACGCGGGGTCACCCCGCGCAAGATGGCAATAATCGACCGGTTCATGTTGTTACCCCAAAAGGTTGCGCGCGGCAGACAGCCCCGCAAGTGTCATGTCCTGACAGTCCACAACGGTCACCCAACCGCCCTGGGCCTTCAAGGCCTCTGCATAGACATCAGAGAGCCGCTGCTCCCCGATCACAGCAATCTGCTGTCCGAGCCAATACGGCCGCGACGCTGCCAGCTCTGCGCCCACTAACAATCCTGACAAGCGAGACCGCGCCACCGCAGATGGCGTGGCATTCAGCAGATCACTGGCGCGAATACCAAACAACTCAGAGGCCAGGTTTTCTGGCCGCGACAGGGTTACATCCATGCCCGCCGCAAAGGCCTCGTCGTCCCAGCCTTCTCCAACCGAATGCTGCAAAACCGATTGTTTACTCAACAACGAGAACAGTTCACCGGTCATGAAGGTGCGGAAACTCACAACCTCATCGGCACTCACATGTGCCCATTTGGTGTGGGTGCCCGGAAGGCACAACACCCCATCCCAGCTCGGGTTACGCGACAAGAACCCCGCAATCTGCGTCTCTTCTCCACGCATCACGTCAGCTGGTTTGGTCTGTTTCAATCCGGGCACAACATGCACGCGAATACGGGCATCTGTATTGGGGACCATAACCGGCTTGGGCGCCAACGCGGGCGCAGGCACCGCTGTATAAGGCGCCTCAACCCAACCTTGGCGTGCCCCAACCATGCCGCAGGCGATCACATCCGTCGGACCATCACCAAGCCAGCCCTCAACCAGCTCCAACAAAGCCGCTTCAAAGCCGCCAGCCACCAGCCGCGCCATGCCTTTGTCCGACTGCGCCGTCGCCAAAAGTGTGTCACCCTCCATGGCAAAGGCGCGCAGCTTTGACGTGCCCCAATCCACTCCGATCCATTGTGCTTGCACAGACATATCTTACCCCGAAACCACAACGCCGCCGTCAACCGCCATGCATTGCCCCGTCATCATTCGGCTGGCGTTTGACGCCAAATAAAGCGTGGGGTCAATCATATCTTCCGGCGTCAAATGCTCTTTCAAACACTGCCGCTCCAAATGCGCCGCCAATCCCTCCGGATCTGCCCACATATCCAGCTGCTTCTGGGTCAGCACCCATCCTGGTGCCAATGCATTCACGCGGATGCCCTTTGGTCCCAACTCCCGCGCGAGCGAGCGCGTCATACCGGTGATCGCCGCATTGGCGCTGGTGTAAATCGGATAGCCCGCGTTGCCCATGATATAGCTGATCGAGCTATAGTTGATGATCGAGCCGCCACCAGCCATTTGACGCGCGGCTTCCTGGCATGCAAAGAAATACGCCTTCTGGTTCACGGCCTGCATCCAGTCGTAGAACTCTTCATCCACCTCATCGAGCGCATGACGTTGATCATTGGCGGCATTGTTCACCAAGACGTCCAAGCCGCCATGTTGACCCACCGCCTGCTGAATGGTCTCCCTGAGGCGCGGAATGTCAGAGATGTCCCCCTGCATAAAAAGCGGCGTTGCGCCGTGTTTGATCTCCATCTCTGCGATGAAATCGTCTGCCGCCGAGCGCCCGATGATCGCCACTTTGGCACCCTGCGCCATAAACCCATCGGTCAAGGCTGCACCAATGCCGCTGGCCCCACCGGTGATGTAAACGGATTTGCCTTTCAGATCAGGAAAAATCGTGCCGGTCATCAGTGGCTCTCCCGTGTGACAAGCCGCGTGTCTTTGCCCACAAGGAAATCCAGATCGGCCCCCTTATCGGCCTGCAACACGTGGTCGTAATAGAGTTTTGCGTACCCGCGTGTGTAGTGCTCCGGGTCCGGTTCCCAATTTGTGCGACGCGCTTCAAGCTCCGCCTCATCCACCAGCAGTTCCAACACGCCACCTGACGCCGAGACTTTGATCCGGTCGCCAGTTTTCACCAGAGCCAAAGTGCCTCCGGCCTGCGCCTCTGGGCTCACATGCAAAATAACCGTGCCATAAGCCGTGCCAGACATCCGCGCATCCGACACACGGATCATGTCGCGCACACCTTCTTTCACCAGCTTGCCTGGGATCGGCATATTGCCCACCTCTGGCATGCCTGGATAGCCTTTCGGGCCGCAGCCTTTCAGCACCAAGATGGTGTCGGCAGTCACCGGCAAGTCAGGTTTATCGATGTTGGCCTTCAGGTCCTCGATATTCTCAAAAACATAGGCCTCGCCTTCATGTTCCAACAGATGGTCGGTGGCGGCAGACGGCTTCACAATCGCACCGTTGGGCGCAAGGTTCCCGCGCAGCACGCGCAACCCCGCCGCAGGTTTCACGGGATTGGCTAGCGGACGAATGACGTCGTCGTTATAGATCTCCGCGCCCTCGTGATAGGTGCTGATATCTTTCCCCAGCACCGTATTGGCCGGACGCACATGCTCTTTGATCTGGCTTAACACCGCTGGCACGCCGCCTGCATAACAAAAGTCTTCCATCAAATACTTGCCCGACGGCATACAGTTCACCAGCAGCGGGATGTCGGAGCCAATCTCAAAATCCTTAAGCGTCAAATCGACCCCCACTCGACCTGCCATCGCCAAAAGATGCACCACCGCGTTGGTGGACCCGCCCACAGCGGCATTGGCCAAAATCGCATTCTCAAACGCTTCTTTGGTCATCACATCGGACGGTTTCAGATCCTCATCCACCATCTCCACAATTCGCTTGCCCGTCAGATGTGCCAAGGCCATCCGGCGCGCATCCACCGCAGGCAGCGCAGCGTTGGTGGGCAACGACATACCCATCGCTTCAACCAGCGACGCCATGGTCGAGGCCGTGCCCATGGTCATACACACGCCCGCGCTGCGGCTCATGCCACTTTCCGCCTTCATGAAATCCTGCAAGGTCATCTCCCCCGCACGCACTTCCTCAGAAAACTTCCAAACATCTGTGCCGGAGCCAATGTCCTTGCCTTTGAACTTCCCGTTCAGCATCGGCCCAGAGCTCACCACAATGGATGGCAAATCCACCGACGCCGCGCCCATCAATTGCCCCGGCGTGGTCTTGTCACACCCACCAAGCAGCACAACGCCGTCAATACCGTAGGCGCGGATGCTCTCCTCGACATCCATCGCGAGCAGGTTGCGGAACAGCATGGCAGTCGGCTTCATCTGTGTCTCGCCGAGGCTCATCACCGGGAACTCCACCGGGAAGCCACCTGCCTCCCAAACCCCACGCTTCACGCCTTCAGCCAGCGTCCGCAGGCCAGAGTTGCAAGGCGTCAACTCGGACCATGTATTGCAGATGCCAATGATCGGCCGGCCGTCAAATGCGTGATCGGGAAATCCCTGATTTTTCATCCAGCTGCGGTGAATAAATCCGTCTTTGTCTAGCTTGCCATACCAGTGCTGGGAACGACGCTTCTTGCTCATTTTTTCTTTCCTTCGATCACCCACATCCGGTCCGGAAAGGACCAAGGCAATATGAGACCGTGTTGCATCAATAGCTGACCACTCAGGGTCACAGGACCGTCTTTCAATGGCGTCTCACGGCGCGACAAATGATGCGCCTCGTCCCGGTTGATCAGCTCAATTTCATATGTGGCACCCGGCTCCAATCCGGTCAGCCGCAAGGGCCGCGGCATGATTTGCGTGCCCGTGGAAGCTTTGCCAACAAACACCACAAATCGTTTTTTGTCTTGTGACAGTTGCTGCTCAGCAATCACACTTGAATCAGCCGTGTCCAGCCGTAGGATATCCGCCGTCTGCCGCCAATTGCGATTGCCTTTCCACCAGGCCGTGACCTGCGACAGCACCACCGCCTCTTCTTCGGTCAGCTCACGCGGGTCCATCTCAAACCCCATATGCCGCTGCGCCGCCACCCAAGATCTGAAACGGATATCATGCACCCGCCCCGAA
This sequence comes from Shimia sagamensis, assembly GCF_900182745.1. GTDB lineage: Bacteria > Pseudomonadota > Alphaproteobacteria > Rhodobacterales > Rhodobacteraceae > Shimia > Shimia sagamensis. Next base: position 264,893 of record NZ_FXTY01000005.1, read on the forward strand.
GTATGACACTGACGCGGCCCCACATGGCTGCCAGTGATTGTCATCGGCAACATCAGCGCCGCGTCATGTTGAATACGCAGCCGCTCCTGCGCATCGTTGCTGTCGCTTAACCAAATTCGCTGAGTGTGTTCCAAAATCCCGGCATCAATGCGTCCGCCGCCAGAGGCACAGCTCTCGACTTCAACATTCGGAAAGTCCCGCCGTAGGCGGCCAAGCAAGGCATAAACACCACTGGTCTGAGCCACGCTGGCCACAGGCAAAAGCCTATTGTGATCCCACTTGATGTAATCAATGTCGTGAGACGCAAGGATTGCCGCAATCTTTCTATAAAGGTGGTCGCGCACCTCTGGATTGGCCACATCCAGCACACGCTGCTGCCGCCCTTCCACTTGATCCACAGGCCCCAAAATCCACTCCGGATGCGCACGTGCCAGATCACTGTCCATATTGACCATCTCCGGCTCAAACCAGAGACCAAACACCATGCCAAGCGACTTTACGTGTTCGATGATCGGCGTCAGCCCATCCGGCCATTTGCGCGGATCGACGTCCCAATCGCCCAACGAAGAGGTGTCATCGTCACGCTTGCCAAACCAGCCATCATCCAGAACAAACCGCTCAGCGCCCAGCTTCACAGCTTGGTCCGCGATGTCCTTCAGAACCTCGACACCATGGTCAAAATACACGGCTTCCCAGCAGTTATAATGCACTGGTCGCGGCCGATCTGGATGGGGCCAGGTCACCACTTGATCTCGCAAATGTCTCTGGAACGCTGTCGCGCAGCCATTCAAACCCATTTCAGACACTGCCAAATACAGCTTAGCGGTCTCAAATACCCGTCCACTGACACGGGTGCCAGTCGCATGGCCCCACTGAATCTGGCGCCGCCCATCCGACAGCTCTTCGGCATACATCACATGACCGCCAGACCAACCGTAGTGCATTGCAAATACAGCGCCAGACGTATTCTGCGCCCCGCTTTCCGGGAAATACGCGATTGGCGGATGCTCATGCCCGGAGCGCCCGCCGCGCGCTTCGCGCATGTGAACGCCTGCACGCCAAGGCGCACGCTCCAACTGAAACTCACCAATCCACCGCCCAGAGAAATCTAGAATATCCGCGCCATACTGCGGCCCCGGCATCACGGGCGCCGCCAGATGGTGCACGGTGATCTCCGAGTCAGCCTCAAGCGTCGTGCTTGCTGCAATCACATCACCCTCAACGGCAAAGTCAAAGGTGATCGACAATCCAAGCGCCGCGTCTCGACAAACAAACTGACTGCCGTCCACTCCAACCAGTGCAAACCTTGGATAAAGTGGTTGCCCATCACGATAGGCCACCAACCCCGCCTGCCCCTGAAAGCTTTGCCCCGCTTCCGGACACAGCGACACGTCTGGCAAACGATCAATCATCCCACCAGTCACATCCCGTGCAGCGATCAGGCCAATTTCCGTCAGGTCCTGCCCCCCTGGCAACGCAGCTCCCCAGTAGAGCGCGCTGGGCACGCCGCCATCTGAGGCCAGAACCAGGGTCTGACCCGGCGCATCAATGCGCCAGGTTTGCATCTCTTTTCTCACTTCACGGCTCCAAGTGTCAGCCCCGCGATGAAGTGTTTCTGCATCAGGAAGAACATCGCCACCGGCGGCAAGGCTGCCACAATCGAACCCGCGCTCATCAAGTGATAAGCCGCTCGGAACTGTGCATTAAACGAGGTAATCCCTGCGGTCACGGGCTGACTCTCGATGCCTTGTGTCAACACCACCGCCCAGAAATAGTCGTTCCAAATGAATGTAAAGATCAGCACCGACAGCGCCGCTAAAGCAGGTTTCATCAGCGGCAGCACCACATACCAGAAGATGCGCCATTCACTCACACCTTCCACCCGCGCCGCTTCGATAAGCTCAAACGGCAGCGCCCGGATGAAATTGCGCATAAACAACGTACAGAATCCGGTTTGAAACGCCACATGGAACAGCACGAGGCCAGTCTTGGTATTGTAGAGCCCCAACTCCAGTGTCAGGTCACGCACTGGCACCATCAGGATCTGAAACGGCACAAAGTTCCCGGCGACGAACATGAAGAAGATCCAGAGGTTGGCGCGAAATTTGTAGATGCCAAGCGCAAATCCGGTCATTGCGCTCAGCGCCACAGCCCCAATCACCGTTGGCACAGTGATCATGAAAGAGTTGAGCAAATAGCGGGGCATATCCGAGTTGAAGAACACTTGGCCATAGTTGGCCGGCCCTTCAAAGCTTGATGGCAGTCCCCAATAGTTGCCCGAAGTGAAGTCCGCATCCGGCTTCACAGAGAACAGTGCGACCGCCAACAAGGGTGCGAGCCAAAACAGAAGTGCAACTGGCAGCATGGATTTGTAGGCGACCTGCGCGGCTTGGGATTGTTTTTCAATGGGTTTCGGAAACATCTCAGTGCCCCTTCTCTTCGCGATACATCGACCAAAGGAAATAGGCGATAAAGCACAGCATAATCAGGAACAGCACCACAGCGATGGCCGCGCCGTAGCCCATACGGAAGCCATATTCCGACAGCGCCACTTCAAACATGTAATAGGCCAACACCCGTGAGCTGCCAAACGGGCCGCCCTGGGTCATGATGGAAATCAAATCAAACGAGCGCAACGCGCCGATGATCGTCACTACGAAAGCAATAAACGTTGCCGGTCGCAGCTGTGGCAGGATGATGTTCCACAACATCGACCAGCCTTTGGCCCCGTCCAACCGACCCGCTTCGATCTGCTCGGGGTCCACGGCATTGAGGCCCGTGAGATAGAGGATCATGCAATAGGCTGTCTGCGGCCAAAGCCCTGCCGCCACGATGCCATAGGTGACCAGATGTTCATTGCCCAACACATTGATTGGTCCCATGCCAACCCAGCCCAGCATCGTGTTCAGCAGGCCAAAACTTGGATCATAGAACCACGTAAATACCAGCCCAACCACCACTTGTGAAATCACAAACGGGAAGAAAAACAGGGATTTATATAAACGAATGCCGCGCACGGTTTGGTTCAAGAACAGCGCAATGAACAATCCGGCGGGAATGGCCAGCAGGTAGAGAAACAGCCACATCACGTTGTTCTTCAACGACGTGAAAAAGGCGTCTCGATCCACATACTCCCAATAGAGGTCTTCGTAGTTGCGCATCCCCACATAGGTCTTTTCGCCCAACCCATCCCATTCATAAAGTGACAGGTTGAACGACTGGAAAACCGGAGCGATTACGTAGACAGCAAAGAACAATATGCCGGGCGCTAAGAAGAGCCACGGAGCAATGCGTTGTTGGTTGCGATGGAACCAGCTTTCCGCTTCAGGGATGTCAGAAGATACGGTCATAATAGGGCCCGAAATTTGAGGGTGGAAAGGCGGAAGAAATCCTCCGCCTCACCGTTCAGGTGTGATGTCAGGACGCCAGAGCGCCCTGACACAGATTTATCACTTGTAGATACGACCGCGCGCGCGCTCGAGTTTAGCAAGGATTTTGTCCAATTCACCCGGCTTAACCATGAACTCCTGGAAACCTTCCATGGAAACCTTGGCCATCTCTGCCGGTGCATCGCGGTCCCAGAACTGGGCCACACCGCCGGTGGAGTTGGTGGACAGCATCTTGAAACCTTGCTGCAAGAACTTGTCATCATCAACGGAGGACGCCGCGTTCACAGGCAGTTGACCGAGGTTTTTGCCGTTGTTGATGATGGTTTGCTCTTCGGCCGACGTTGCAAAGCGCAGGAACTCACGAGCCGCTTCTTTGTTTTTTGCGTTGGCCGGAATGTGGAAGGTGTCCGTTGGAGCATCTTCTGACAGTGCGACATCCGGGTTGATGGTCGGGAACTGGTAGAAGTCCAGCTGATCGTCGGTCAGGCCAGCCTCACGCAGTGGCGCCACGGCAAAGTTGCCCATCAGGTAGGCCGCCGCTTCCCCTTTGACCATAAACGGCAGCGCTTCCTGCCAGCTGTAGGTCTGGTGGTCAGCAATAAAGCCGCCCATGTCGATCAGCTCTTTCCAGTTCATGAACGTCTGCTTCACGCGGTCGTCTTCCCAAGACACGTTGCCTGCGGCCAGATCCATGTGGAAATCAAAGCCATTGGTACGCATGTTCATGTAGTCGAACCAACCGCCAGCGGTCCAAAGGTACTTGGTCCCGATGGTGTAGCAGGCACGACCAGATGCAACGATCTTTGTGCAGTTGGCCTTTTCTTCTTCCCACGTGGTTGGCTCAGACAGCCCCAGTTCAGCAAAGATATCTTTGCGGTAGTACACGCCCCACTGATAATAGGTGTAGGCGACGCCCCACTGTTTGTCGTCGATGGTCAGAGCACCTTTGGTGGAGCCAAGTGCTTCGGCGATCTCAGGTTCTGCATAAAGATCGGAAACGTCCTCAAACAGTCCAGCCTCAACATAAGGACGCATGCGATTTGCTGCGTACCATGTGGCGACGTCTGGCGCATTTGCGGTCAGGAAGTTGCGGATCTGTGTCTTATAGGCCTCGCGATCAATCACTGTTGTTTCGATAGCCAGATCGGGGTGCTTCTCCCCAAAGCGCGCGATCATTGCCTCCATGGTGGCGCGCGGCGCCGGATTGGACGTGTCCAAGAAAATTGTCAGATCGCCGGTCAGCTCCGCAGATGCTGGTACTGCAAACGCAGAGGTAACCGCAACGGCGGCAGCGGTGGTTTTCATTTTGGAAAGCATTTGTTCCTCCCTGTCTCCAAAATTATGTATTTTTTAGTTCCATTATTTGAAACCATGTTTTACATATTGAAATCTACACACAGAGTCGATTAGGTTGTCAACAGATTCCTGCCGACCGGCGGATTCTATGGAGGAGAAGAAACCCACATGTCTGGAGACGGAACAGTTGGCAAAGCCCTTGATGTGCTTGAACAAGTCGCGGCTTTTGAACGCCCGGTGCGCTTTGGCGAATTGCAGGAAAAAAGTCCTTACCCAAAGGCGACGCTGTACCGATTCCTGCAAACGTTGACCAACCAAGGCATGTTGTCTTACGAACCGGAGCGTCAGACCTACGCTATGGGTATGCGCCTTGTGCGACTGGCGCACGCGGCCTGGACAACCAGCTCTCTGGCCCCAATTGCCCGTCCCTATTTGGACCAACTCTCTGCTGAAACGGGCGAAACAGTGCATTTGGCACAGCTTGACGCATCACAGGTGCTTTATGTGGACAAACGCAACGCCAAGAACCCGGTCGAGATGTACTCTCAAGCTGGCAAAGTTGGCCCCGCTTACTGCACAGGTGTTGGCAAAGCCATGCTCGCGTATGTGGAAGGCGAAGCTTTGGAACGCGCCATTGCGCAACAAAGCTTCCACCGTTTCACCCCAACAACTTTGGCAGACCCCGAAAGCCTTCGCAAAGAGCTCACAGAGATTCGCGCCCGTGGGTATGGGTTTGACCGGGAAGAACATGAACCGGGCATTGTGTGCATTGCGGTGCCTATCCTAACCAATGGGAATCGCATGCTCGGCGCCCTCTCCGTGACTGGCCCAACCAGCCGCACATCCCTCGACCAACTCGAAAACCTCGCTCCTCGCATTTTGGAAACCGCAAAACGCATTGGCGAAGAGGCGGAAGCCTGGCGCTTCCCGGAAACGCGACAACAAAAGGTAGAAACAACATGACCGGTGTAACCCTTCAAGGTGCCATCAAGAAATACGGCGAAACACAGGTCATTCATGGCATTGATCTGGAGATTGAGGACGGTGAGTTCTGTGTGTTTGTTGGCCCTTCAGGCTGCGGTAAATCCACATTGCTGCGCATGATTGCCGGCCTTGAGGAGACCACCGATGGCCAAATCAACATCGGCGCACGAGATGTCACCCATATGGATCCTGCCAAACGCGGCGTGGCGATGGTGTTCCAGACCTATGCGCTTTACCCGCATATGACCGTGGCAGAAAACATGGGCTTTGGCCTGCGCATGAACGGCTACCCAAAGACAGAAATCGAAGAGAAGGTGCAAAGAGCCTCTTCGATCCTGAAGCTGGACCCATACCTCAAACGAAAACCCAAAGCGCTTTCCGGTGGCCAACGCCAGCGCGTCGCGATTGGCCGCGCGATTGTACGTGGCCCCGAAGTATTCCTATTTGACGAACCCCTCTCCAACCTCGATGCCGAACTGCGTGTCGACATGCGCGTCGAAATCGCCCGCCTGCACCAGGAAATTGGCGCAACCATGATCTATGTGACCCACGATCAGGTAGAAGCCATGACAATGGCCGACAAGATCGTGGTCCTGCGAGATGGCCGTATTGAGCAAGTTGGCGCACCGCTGGAACTTTATCGCAACCCAAGCAACCGGTTTGTCGCCGGTTTCATCGGCTCTCCGGCGATGAACTTTCTGGAGTGTGACGTGGTTGACGGAAAGCTGGTGCATCCGGCGTTTTCAGCCCCTCAGGATTGCCCAATTGCCCTGCCGTCCGGCCTGACAAAAGTGACTGTTGGCGCCCGTCCAGAACACATCGAACTTGACCATAACTCCAACCAACTCAACATCGACCTCACCGAAGCGTTGGGCGGCGTATCTTACTGCTATCTCGCTGGGCCTGACGGCAGTCGCCTTATTGTGGAAGAACGCGGCGACGCTCGCAGCTCTGAAGGCACAACCGTCGGCCTCTCAGTCCCTACCGAACGATTATATTTGTTTGATCCTGACACCGGATTGCGTTTGCGCTGATCCGACCACCACTCACTCGCGATCAAACGCAAAACGCCCGACGGAAAATTCGTTGGGCGTTTTTGTTTCTAACGGCTTTTCGGCTGACGTCAGTCCTCAATCACCCAGTCGTCCGCAAAGGCCAGCTCGCCAATTGCCAGCCAAGACATGCGAACCCGTGCGACGCGGCTGTCACCCCATGTGCGGAACACCAGATGAAACCCAAGGTTAGTCACTTCTTCAGCCACCACTTCAGCCCGAATATTGGCCTGTGCATCCATATCCCACAACGACAGGCTCACCTGCACAGTCGGTGGCACCCGATACTTGGAGGAAAACTTAATCAGTTTCCGACGTTCGCGTGTTCCGTTTCCGGTCCACATCTCGCCGTCTGATTCAAAGTCCGAGAACAGGGCTTCGTCGCCCTGATCGATTCCGACGTAATTGTTGCGTATGCGTTTCATCGCGGGCCAATCTGAAAGGCAAATGCGCCGCTTTCAAGGCCTTTCTTCCCTGAAAATGCAAAAGGCCCCGCCTGTGTCGGCGGGGCCTCTCTAATCTTCCAATCCGTGAGAGGATCAGACCATGTCGTGCATCAGGTGCTCGAGGTCGGACACGAATTTCTCGGCCCCATCCTTGTGCTCTTCACCCGCGTCCGCAGCAGCTTTGCGGGCGTCAGCGATAACGTCCTCAAGATCAGCTTTGGTCACGTCTTCGCCTTTATGCGCATGCTCTGCGATCACCGAGATCGATTCAGCTGAGACTTCCGCGAAACCACGGGTCACAACAAAGTCTTTCTCACCATCCGCCGTCTGAACACGCACAACGCCAGGGCGCAGCGAAGTCAGCAGGGGCGCATGGCCGGGCATGGCGGTCAAGTCGCCATCAGCACCGGGGATCTGCACGGAGGTTGCCTCAAGCGAAGCAAGGCTCCGCTCAGGGCTAACCAGATCAAATTGCATCACGTTTGCCATTATGGGCCTCCTTAGGCCGCTTCAGCAGCCATCTTTTCGGCTTTTGCGATCACTTCGTCGATGCCGCCAACCATGTAGAAGGCTGCCTCAGGCAAGTGGTCGTATTCGCCAGCCACAACGGCTTTGAACGACGAGATGGTGTCTTCCAGCGGAACCTGAACACCGTCAGAACCGGTGAACACTTTCGCAACGTCAAACGGCTGAGACAAGAAACGCTCAATCTTACGCGCACGGGCCACGGCCAGTTTGTCTTCTTCCGAAAGCTCGTCCATGCCGAGAATGGCGATGATGTCCTGAAGCGATTTGTAGCGCTGCAGAATTTGCTGCACGTCGGTCGCAACAGTGTAGTGCTCTTCACCAATCACCAGCGGATCGAGCAGACGCGAAGTCGAGCCCAGTGGATCCACAGCAGGATAGATACCTTTTTCTGAGATCGAACGATCCAGAACGGTTGTCGCATCCAAGTGCGCAAACGATGTGGCCGGCGCAGGGTCAGTCAAGTCATCCGCAGGTACGTACACGGCCTGAACCGAGGTAATCGAACCGGATTTGGTGGAGGAAATACGTTCCTGCATCGCGCCCATGTCGGTTGCCAGAGTTGGCTGATAGCCCACAGCGGAAGGAATACGACCCAGCAGAGCCGAAACCTCAGAACCCGCCTGCGTAAAGCGGAAGATGTTGTCCACGAAGAACAGAACGTCGGAACCAGATTCGTCGCGGAATTGTTCCGCCAGAGTCAGACCTGACAGCGCAACACGCATACGCGCACCGGGAGGCTCGTTCATCTGACCGTAAACCAGCGCAATCTTGGATTTCTCCAGATCGTCAGGCACGATAACTTCGGATTCGATCATCTCGTGATACAGGTCGTTACCTTCACGCGTACGCTCACCAACACCCGCAAACACGGACACACCGGAGTGCACCTTCGCAATGTTGTTGATCAGCTCCATGATCAAAACGGTTTTGCCAACACCGGCACCACCGAACAGACCAATTTTACCACCTTTGGTGTAAGGCGCCAGCAGGTCGATAACCTTAATGCCGGTGGTCAGGATTTCTGTTTCGGTCGACTGTTCGGAGAACGCAGGAGCGTCGCCGTGAATCGCACGTGTTTCAGTCGATTTGACTGGGCCTTTTTCGTCCACTGGCTCGCCGATCACGTTCATGATCCGACCCAGTGTCGCGGTGCCAACTGGTACCGAAATTGGGGCGCCTGTGTCTGTCACATCCGCGCCACGGACCAGACCTTCGGTCGCATCCATCGCAATGGTACGTACAGTGTTTTCGCCCAGGTGCTGAGCCACTTCCAGAACCAGGTTCTTGCCATTGTTGTCCGTGTTCAGCGCGTTCAGGATTTCCGGCAGGTCATCCTCGAATTGCACGTCTACAACGGCGCCGATGACCTGGGTCACTTTGCCTTTTGCATTAGCCATGTTTCGTCTCCGGTTGTCTCTTAGAGCGCCTCAGCGCCCGAAATAATTTCAATCAGCTCGTTGGTGATCACAGCCTGACGCGAGCGGTTGTACTCAATTGTCAGCTTGTCGATCATCTCACCCGCGTTGCGAGTGGCGTTATCCATCGCGCTCATCCGGGCACCCTGTTCAGAGGCACCATTTTCCAGCAGTGCTGCAAAAATCTGTGTCGCAACTCCGCGCGGCAGCAGGTCAGCCAAAAGGGCTTCTTCGCTGGGCTCGTAGTCATACAGAGTGCTTGCACCGTCCGCATCCGCGTCAAACGCGGCCGGAATGATCTGCTGTTCAGTTGGGATCTGGCTCACAACGTTTACGAACTTCGAATAGAAGATCGTCGCAACATCGAATTCTGCTGCGTCGAAACGCACAAGAATGTCACGGGCAATGCCTTGAGCGTCGTCGTAGCCCACGCGTTTGACCTCAGTCAGGTCAACGTGGCCTACAAAATCTTCACCCAAGTCACGCTTGATCGCGTCACGGCCCTTTTTGCCAACGGTCAAAACCTTAACGGTTTTGCCTGCAGCTTTCAGTTCCGCAGCTTTCGCACGTGCCAACTTAGAGATGTTCGCGTTGAAACCACCACACAGCCCCCGTTCTGCAGTCATCACCACCAACAGGTGGGTTTGATCGCTTCCGGTGCCTGAAAGCAGCTTCGGTGCTGAATCAGATCCGCCAACAGAGGCCGCGAGCCCACCCAGAACAGCGTTAAACCGTTCTGTGTAAGGCCGCGATTGCTCAGCAGCTTCCTGCGCGCGGCGAAGTTTCGCCGCGGCAACCATTTGCATGGCTTTGGTGATCTTACGCGTGTTTTTCACGCTTGTGATCCGGTTTTTTAGGTCCTTGAGATTTGGCATCTGTGAGACCTTTCTTACGCGAAGTCAGCGGCGAATGCGTCCAGCGCTGCTTTGACTTTATCTGCGGCATCACCCTTGATCTTAGGATCTTCGTCGGTGATCCACTGAAGCAGATCCGCGTTTTTGGTGCGCAGGTGTGTCAGCATCGCTTCTTCGAAACGCCCCACGTCGGACACGTCGATTTTGTCGAGGTAGCCGTTCACACCAGCAAAAATCACGCAAACGATTTCTGCATTGGTCAGCGGCGAGTACTGTGGCTGTTTCATCAGCTCGGTCAGACGTGCACCACGGTTCAGCAGCTGCTGAGTTGCGGCATCAAGGTCGGAACCAAACTGCGCAAACGCAGCCATTTCGCGGTACTGAGCCAGGCTCAGTTTCACCGGACCGGCAACCGAAGACATCGCTTTGGTTTGGGCAGACGAACCAACACGCGACACCGACAGACCGGTGTTCACAGCTGGGCGGATACCTTGGTAGAACAGTTCGGTTTCCAGGAAGATCTGACCGTCGGTGATCGAAATCACGTTGGTTGGAATAAACGCGGAAACGTCGCCACCTTGGGTTTCGATGATTGGCAGCGCGGTGAGCGAGCCAGAACCGAAATCTTCGTTCAGCTTCGCGGAACGCTCAAGCAGACGTGAGTGGAGATAGAAAACGTCACCAGGATAAGCTTCACGTCCGGGTGGACGACGCAGCAGCAGGGACATTTGACGATAAGCCACAGCTTGTTTGGACAGATCATCATAGATGATCAGCGCGTGCTTGCCGTTGTCACGGAAGTACTCAGCCATCGCAGTCGCAGCGTAAGGTGCGAGGAACTGCAGCGGTGCAGGCTCAGAAGCGGTAGCGGCAACAACAATGGAATATTCCATTGCGCCGGATTCTTCCAACTTCTTCACCAACTGAGCAACGGTCGAGCGTTTCTGGCCGATCGCAACGTACACACAGTACAGCTTTTTGCTTTCGTCGTCGCCAGCAGCTTCGTTGTAAGACTTCTGGTTCAGGATCGCGTCCAGAGCCACAGCCGACTTACCAGTCTGACGGTCACCAATGATCAGCTCACGCTGGCCACGGCCAATTGGGATCATCGCGTCAACGGACTTCAGACCAGTGGCCATTGGTTCGTGTACGGATTTACGTGGAATAATGCCAGGCGCTTTCACGTCTGCAACGCCGCGGGTGTCCGATTTGATCGGGCCCTTGCCGTCCAGCGGGTTACCCAGACCATCAACAACGCGACCCAGAAGGCCTTCGCCTGTTGGAACGTCCACGATGGAGTTGGTACGCTTAACTGTGTCACCTTCTTTGATGTCACGGTCGGAACCAAAGATAACAACACCAACGTTGTCGCTCTCAAGGTTCAGCGCCATGCCTTGAATACCACCAGGGAATTCAACCATCTCACCGGCTTGAACATTGTCCAGACCGTAGACGCGCGCAATACCGTCACCGACGGAAAGCACACGGCCGACTTCGGCCACTTCGGCCTCCTGGCCAAAGTTTTTAATCTGCTCCTTAAGGATCGCAGAGATTTCGGCTGCTTGGATACCCATTATCCGACCTCTTTCATTGCATTCTGGAGGGAAGCGAGCTTGGAGCGGATCGACGTGTCGATCATCTTCGAGCCCACTTTAACTACAAGACCGCCAACGAGGTTCTCGTCAACGGTCGCGTTAATTTTGACGTCTTTGCCCACACGAGCTGCCAGCGATTTCGCCAGCTTGTCGCTCTGGGTTTTGGTCAAAGCTTTGGCGGTGGTGACATCTGCGGTCACTTCGCCTTTGTTCTCGGCAATCATTGCCTGCAGGTGCTCAATCAGCTGCGGCAGCACAAACAGACGGCGTTTCTGCGCCATCAGAGCCAGCGACTTGCTTAGCACCGGCTGCAAAGCCAGTTTGGAGGCGACTGCGCTGATCGCTGCTTCCTGCTCATCACGGCTGATCAGCGGCGAATGAATCAGGTCACGCAGCTCGGCGCTTTCGCCCAGGGCTGCGTTGAGGTCTACAAGACCGCTTTCCAATTTGGTCAGCGCCTTGTTCTCGAGTGCGATCTCAAAGACCGCAGTGGCATAGCGTTCCGCAATGCCGGAGGAGATCGAAGCTGGTTCGGACACGTCCACCCTTCCGCTCGCTTGCCTCACGCTCTGCATACAATTGTATGCATACCGCAAGGACGTTTCATTACCTCGGGACTAACGAGGCGTTAAATTCCGTCGCGGGTGTAGCAGAGGCTTGCGCAGCTAGCAACATTGTTTGATGTAATCGCCTATGGCGGGAAAGCCCTATTTTATAAGGCTTTGGGCCAAGTGCGACCCTTTGCCTGTTAACTCTGGGGCAAAAAGTGTTTCCCAAACATCCGTTTTTGTCGAATCCCGCCTGCCAAACGAACCTGACAAAAACCTGACGTAGCGACAATTTTCTCTACTTCAGATCCCGTGAAGGTCCATTCACCCCCCTTAAACTCGGCTTCATCAACACATTCTCAATCCAAATCGGAACTTAATACCCATGGGGATTTAGTACCTGATTCTAAGTGTGGGGATATTATGGGACCTTTAATTCTATTGTCGTTGCTGGGCCTCGGTGCCGCCACAGCCTTTGTTGACGTAGGCGAGACCGAAACGCCTGGGGATCCCGTGCGAGACAACACGGATTCTGATGACACCGAAATACAATCCGAAGACCAGCAAGCCGCCAACTTGGTTGATCTGGTTGGAACACCGGAAACAGGTGAAGGTGTTGATCTTGTGCAGCCGGAGTTTGCGCCGGACGAGGCTGAACTGGACAGTCCAACCACCTACGGCACTGATGACAACGACACGATGTATGCCCGTGGCGAAGAGAACGTTGACGCGGGCGCCGGCAACGACACCCTCAAGTCCTTCGGCGAAGGTATGATCCTTGGGGGCGAAGGCAACGATGTATTTGATCTTGGCGGCACGGCCGAAGGTCACGGGGGCGCGGGTGAAGACTACATGCACATTTCTGATGCAGCCTCCGGCTTTGGTGGCGACGGCGATGACACTTTCTTCCTCCAACACAACAACTCGGCGGACGACGGTGCGGCAACCGCAGATGGCGGCGACGGGGACGATACTTTCCTTATGAAGCCTCTCTCTGGCCTACCGGAAGAATCCGTCTCTCATATCCTGACTGGCGGTGAAGGGGCAGACGTCTACGCCTTTGATATTGACGGCGCCACAGCGATCCGGCCCGGCGATGAGGATGACAACCAGATCATTGCGACCATCACTGACTTTGACCCTGACGAAGACATGCTGTTACTTGATCTGGGTGCAAAGCCCAGTTTCGACGATGTTGTCGAGTTGCCTCTTCCAGAGGTATCCACCACCGAAGATCCGGACGGCGCGTTTGTGGATGTCCACTTCAGCTGGACCAACCCGCTCAACGACGACAACGTCGAAACCCGCACCGTCCGTCTGGAAGGTTTATCCGAATTCGACACCAGCGACGTCCAGTTGACCAGCGTGTTTGATCCGGACAGCCATCATAACGAAGACGACACCGGCGACTCTGACGCACACCACCTCTATGCCCTGACGCCAACCGAGGGTAGCGATGATGACGACGCGCTGACGCTCAGCGAAGACACCGCCACTGTTTTGAAAGACGGCGATGACACGGTCGAAATCACTGATGGTACGCATCTGATTTACGGCGGCGAAGGCAACGACAGCATCGAAGTTACCGAAGCCGGCGATGGCGCGGCACAGCTGTTTGGCGGCGAAGGTGACGACGTTATGACCGCAGATCTGATCCAAAACAACGACACCGCACTCTTTGGCGGAGACGGTGACGATTCCATCACCTTTGGCATGGGTCACTATGTAGAAGGCGGCGAGGGCAACGATACGTTGGTGTTGAATTTGCATGAAGACGCGATGGATCAAGGCCCTGCCGTGATCAAACAACTGAGCGGCAACCACCTCACTATTAACATCCCTGCCGGACTGGACGGCGAAGTTGACGTGGTCAACCACACCTACAGCAACGGCTTTGAAGTCGCCTATTCAGAGGTGTTTGTCGGTGATGTTTCCATCCTGAAAGTAATGGAAGAAGACTTCGCCACCGGCGTTGGCATCGCAGAAGAGGATCCTCGCTTGGAAATTCTGCGCGCCGCCTAAGCCCTGCAGCCTTAAGCCGGAGCCACCTCCGGCTTGGGGTTCAATACACTCAAAGGTTTCCTGACCCGTGCAGACACGCCGGGTCCGCTGGGCGCGTGAACCCGCTTGCTGGCTTCCACAATCAGCACTCCTCCCGCCATGACAGGCGAAACAGTTTTGCCAATCCCTTCCCAAAGCGCACCGGTTTTACGCCAAAACCGCTTATGACTTGGCGGTTGATACAAGGTCGCGCGGTGGCGCTCCGGCATAAACCCATGCTCGCGCAGCTGCGTTTCCAATTGCCCGGCTGAATATGGTCGACCAAAGCCAAACGGTGTCTTGTCACTGCTCGACCACATACCGGTGCGATGCGGCACCACAAACAAGGCACGCCCGCCCGGCCCAAGCACCCGATGCGCTTCGGTCAACACATCGCTGGGCCGTTCGCTTGTTTCCAGGCCGTGCATCAACACCAGCCGATCGACCCGCCCCGTATCCAACGGCCAAAGCGTTTCTTCACACAGCACCGACACATTGGCCATGCCCGCAGGCCAAGGCATCACGCCTTGTGGTCCCGGCATGAGGCCAATCACCCGCCGCGCTTCCGGCAAATACGGTCGCAGCAACGGCACCGCAAAGCCAAACCCCGCCACGGTTTGCCCTTTGACTTCGGCTTCTGGCCAAAGTTCCAACACCTCATCACGGACAGCCTTTTGGGCCGCGCGCCCCAAGGTGCTGCGGTAATAAAAATTTCGAAGATCCTGTACGTCAAGATGCATTGCACCCGGCTCCACGATAGGCAAATCTAGAGCTAACATAACAACACAGAGGCGGATTTCCATGCCCCATGAGATTGTCACCATCCCCTGCCTATCCGACAACTACGCCTTTCTGATCCATGACCCGATCTCCGGAGCCACCGCGCTGGTGGATGCACCGGAACCTGGGCCCATTTTGGAAGAACTCAAGGACCGCAATTGGACCCTTACCCACGTTTTGCTCACCCACCACCACTGGGACCATATCGACGGTCTGCCTGACATCCTTGCTACCCATTCTGCCAAAGTGATCGGCGCCAAGGCAGATGCCCATCGCTTGCCTGCTCTCGATCTGGCCGTCACAGAAGGTGAGACCTTCAACTTTGCAGGAGAACCTGTCTCTGTCTTGGATGTGTCCGGTCACACCGTAGGCCACATCGCGTTCCACTTCCCGGATACCGCCGCCGTTTTCACCGGTGACAGCCTGATGGCCATGGGCTGCGGCCGCCTGTTTGAAGGCTCCCCGGCGCAGATGTTTGACAGCCTCACAAAACTCGCGGCCCTTCCAGACGAGACCACCGTGTGCTCCGGGCACGAATACACCGCCGCCAACTGCGCTTTTGCCGCCTCACTTGGAGACAACATAGAGGACGTCGCCAACCGGATCGCCGACACCACACACATGCGCGCGCAAAACATCGCAACCGTTCCTTCAAACCTCGGTTTGGAAAAACGCACCAATCCCTTCCTGCGCAGCGCCGATCCTGATTTGCAAAAGGCCCTTGGCATGCAAGGCGCTGCCCCGGTCGACGTATTCACCGAGGTGCGCAAACAAAAAGACTCCTTTTGATCCGACACACCAAAACAGACGCAAACGCCAATACAGACACGCCCGATAGACCGGCGGTTCACGTGCAAGTGACCCAACCAGAAGATGAATAGACAGAAATCTGCATCAAATTTTGCAGAAAGTCCTTGAAGACCGCCGTCAATCGACCAAACTTTAATACAACGACCCTATGGTGAAGGAAGGGCCACCCGCCTTCATCGAACCCCGGAGGGAGCAGTCACACCGTGCCGTCATTTTCGAACTCACTAGAACAAGCCATCCACGCCGCGCTCGCGCAGGCCAACCAGCGCAAACATGAATTTGCCACGCTGGAGCACTTGCTCCTGTCGCTGCTGGATGAGCCCGATGCCCTGCGCGTGATGCAAGCTTGTGGCGTGAACGTCGACGAGCTGCGCAAAGACCTTGAGGACTTCATTGACGATGACCTGTCCAATCTGGTCACCGACATTGAAGGCTCTGAAGCTGTGCCAACAGCCGCATTCCAGCGTGTAATCCAACGCGCTGCTATTCACGTTCAAAGCTCCGGGCGCACCGAAGTGACCGGCGCCAACGTACTGGTCGCCATCTTTGCTGAACGCGAATCCAACGCTGCCTACTTCCTGCAGGAGCAGGATATGACCCGCTATGACGCGGTCAACTTTATCGCGCATGGTGTTGCCAAGGATCCGGCCTTTGGCGAAGCCCGCCCGGTCAGCGGCGCAGACGACGAGCAAGAGCAGCGCATCGAGGCCACTGCAGAGGGCGGCGAGGCTAAGGAAAGTGCTCTGGCCAAGTACTGTGTTGATTTGAACGTGAAAGCCAACAAAGGCGACGTCGACCCACTGATTGGTCGCGATCATGAAGTTGAGCGGTGCATTCAAGTGTTGTGCCGCCGCCGCAAAAACAACCCGCTGTTGGTGGGTGACCCAGGTGTTGGCAAAACCGCAATTGCCGAAGGTCTCGCCCGCAAAATTGTGAACGGCGATATTCCAGAGGTTCTGTCCGAAACCACGATCTATTCCCTCGACATGGGCGCGCTGCTCGCAGGCACCCGCTATCGTGGCGATTTTGAGGAACGCCTGAAAGCAGTGGTCACCGAATTGGAAGATCACCCTGACGCCGTGCTGTTCATCGACGAAATCCACACCGTGATTGGGGCTGGTGCCACATCCGGTGGTGCGATGGATGCGTCCAACCTGCTGAAACCTGCTCTTCAGGGCGGCAAACTGCGCACTATGGGCTCCACCACTTACAAAGAGTTCCGCCAGCACTTTGAGAAAGACCGCGCGCTGGCCCGCCGCTTCCAAAAAATCGACGTGAATGAACCCAATGTGCCAGACAGCATTAAAATTCTCAGAGGCCTCAAAGAGTACTTTGAAGAACATCACAGCGTGAAATACACCGCTGATGCGATCAAAACCGCCGTGGAACTTTCCGCGCGCTACATCAACGACCGCAAACTGCCGGACAAAGCCATCGACGTGATCGACGAGGCTGGCGCGGCGCAGCATCTTGTGGCCGCCTCCAAGCGCCGCAAAACCATTGGTGTGAAAGAAATCGAGGCTGTGGTGGCCAAGATTGCACGCATCCCGCCAAAAAGCGTCTCCAAAGACGACGCCGAAGTGCTCAAGGATTTGGAAAAATCCCTCAAGCGCGTGGTGTTTGGTCAGGACAAGGCAATCGAGTCGCTGTCCTCTGCCATCAAACTGGCCCGTGCAGGCCTGCGCGAGCCTGAGAAACCCATTGGCAACTACCTGTTTGCTGGCCCAACTGGTGTGGGTAAAACCGAAGTCGCAAAACAGCTGGCCGACACGCTGGGTGTGGAACTGCTGCGCTTTGACATGTCCGAATACATGGAGAAGCATGCGGTCTCCCGCCTGATCGGCGCGCCTCCCGGCTATGTTGGCTTTGACCAGGGGGGATTGCTTACCGATGGCGTAGATCAACATCCGCACTGTGTGCTGCTGCTCGACGAGATGGAGAAAGCCCACCCCGACGTCTACAACATCCTGCTGCAAGTGATGGACAACGGCGAATTGACCGACCACAACGGCCGCACCGTCAGCTTCCGCAATGTGGTTGTGATCATGACATCCAACGCCGGCGCGTCAGAACAGGCTAAGGCTGCCATCGGATTTGGTCGCGACCGTCGCGAAGGCGAGGACACCGCTGCCATTGAGCGCACCTTCACACCGGAGTTCCGCAACCGTCTGGATGCGGTGATCTCCTTCGCACCACTGCCCAAAGAAGTCATTTTGCAGGTGGTCGAGAAGTTTGTGTTGCAGCTTGAGGCACAGCTGATGGACCGCAACGTGACCATCGAATTGACTCCAAAAGCTGCGCAATGGCTGGCTGACAAAGGCTATGATGATCGCATGGGCGCGCGTCCACTTGGTCGTGTCATTCAAGAGCACATCAAAAAGCCGCTGGCCGAGGAGCTTCTGTTTGGCAAATTGGCCAAAGGTGGCGTGGTCAAGGTGAAGGTCAAAAACGGCGAGTTGCTGCTTGATCTGGCCGGCCCTGACAGCCCCCGTATCACAGGTGACAAGCCTCCGCTGCTTACGGCGGAGTGATGCAGACACATAGTCTTGCACTGATTTGCGCGCTCGCAGCCTTTCCGGCTGCGGGCGCGCCGTCGTTTTCATTGCCCGTCGACTGCGAGTTGGGTGAAACCTGCTTCATTCAAAACTACGTCGATCATGATGACAGCGATGGTCACCTCGACCATACCTGTGGACCGCTCTCATATGACGGCCACAAAGGCACCGATTTTGCCCTGCCCACCACGGATGCTATGGACGCGGGCGTAAATGTGTTGGCCGCGGCCGATGGCGTGGTTCTTGGCACCCGAGACGGCATGGTCGACAAAGTGATTGCAGTCGAGAACATTCCCAAACTCAACGGCAAAGATTGCGGCAACGGGGTTTCTATCGATCACGGAGGCGGATGGGTCAGCCAATATTGCCACATGAAACAAGACTCTGTGGCAGTGGCGCAGGGTGATGAAATCGCCGCCGGACAGGTTTTGGGCCAAATTGGCCTGTCCGGTCGCACGCAGTTTCCCCATCTTCACATCTCCATCCGCGAAGGAAACCGCGTGGTGGACCCTTTTGCTCCCGAGCAACTGGGAGTCTGCGGAGACGCCCAAGACACGCTCTGGGACAATGGCATTGACTACGTTGGCGGCGGGTTGATCCGCATCGGATTTGAAGTTGGGCTGCCAAAATTCGCGTCCATCAAATCCGGCATGGCCGGGCGAAGCCGCGTGCCCTCGCAAGCCAAAGCCTTGGTGCTTTTTGGCTACGCCTTTGGTAGTTTGCCCGACGATGAAATGACCCTCACCATCACCGGCCCACAGGGGACCGTTTTTGATCAATCGGTCACTCTGGAGAAAACCCAAGCGCAGTACTTTCGCGCAGGTGGCAAACGCACCCCAATGGGTGGCTGGCCCAAAGGCACATATCATGGTGCCGTCACCATCACGCGCGATGGCGCCCAACTGGACCACCAGACCATTTCCCTGACAGTGGAATAACCGCGTCTATTTTTCGGTGAACTTCAGCTCAATCCGACGATTACGGGCCCGCGCCTCTGCCGTATCAGCTGGGTCTATAGGCTGGAATTGACCAAATCCGTTGGCGGACAGCCGCTGTGGCGGCAGTCCCAGCACGTCGATCATATACCGAACCACAGACAGCGCCCGCGCTTGGCTCAACTCCCAGTTATCGGCAAAAGCGCCACCATAGATCGGCACATCATCCGTGTGGCCGTCCACACGCAATATCCAGTTGATATTGCTGGGAATATCATCGATCACGCTCTGTAGAATACCGGCAACCTTCGCAACTTCTGCCTGCCCCTCAAACGACAGATCTGCGCCACCGGGTGGAAACAGCACTTCAGATGAGAACACAAAGCGGTCGCCAACAATACGCACGCCTTCCTGCGCGCCAAGCAGGCTCCGCAGCTGTCCAAAAAACTCAGAACGATACTGTTCCAAGTCTTTGGTCTGGTTTTGCAACGCGATCTTCTCCTGCTCCAGCCTGATGCGCTCTGCTTCTTCCAGAAGCCGCCGCTTGCGCTCCTCCGCAGCCGCCCGTGCCAGCGCCGCATTGAGATCCGATCCCAGCGCCTCAAGCTGCACATTTGCCGCCACATCACGCTCTGCATATTCGTCCAGAATGGTCTGCAACTGCCCCAATTGCGTGCGCAACGCGCCAATCTGCTGATTGAGCGCAGCAATCTGGCGCAGACTTTCCGCCGATTTGGCTTCCTCCAACGAAAGCGCCTTGTTTGCCTCAGACAACAATGCGTCGCGCCGCTCTGCCTCCGTAAGCGCATCGGCTTGCCCCGCCTCTGCCGCCTTCTGTGCGGCGAGGGCTTTGGCCAGCTCGTCTTCCACGTTTAGCGTGTCGCGCAGCTTTTGCTCCGCCGCCAGCTTTGCCGCCAAAGCGGACGCCAACCGCTCCCGCAAGGACGATCCGCCTTCTTGAGCATTGACCTGAGCCGCAACAGCCGCCGCCAATTGCTCCTCTAAGTCAGCCAGTTGCGCGGTCAACCCCTCTGCGGTCGCAGCAGCTTCAGCGCCTTGCGTTTCCGCCGACAGCTTCGCAGCCAGGGCCTCAGCCAACTGCGCCTCAAGCTCCTGTAAATCGGACCGACGTTCGCCAACCTGCGCTTCGGCAGTGGCTCGCGCCGCCACCTCCGCCACCAGCTGGCTCTGCAACGCACTTACGGTGCGCCGGTTTTCTTCCAGCCCCAACAGCGCCGCCGCCAACTCCGCTTTCACCGAGGCCAGCTCGCCTTCACGCGCATCGCGCTCTGCTTCTGCGGTCGCCAGCAAAAGCACGGTTTCTTCCAAATTCGCATCCACGCTCTGCCCGGCCACCAACGCTGCCGCCAGTTTAAGATCCAGATCGTCCCGTGCGGCTTCCGCTGCTGCCAACATCGTCAACGTGTCTTCGGCCTCTTTGCGCTGCGCCTCAAGCGCCAGCGTCATCGCCGTCAGTTCCGCATCCGCATTCTCAAGCCGTTTGCGCAACTCTTCCGCCGCCGCGGCTTCCAGCACGCGCCGCTGCTCTTCTGCGGTCAGCGCCTTATCCAACTGATCTGCTTCCGCTGCCAACTCATCAATCTGCTGTTCACCGGCCGCAACCTCTGTGCGTAAGCTGTCTATCAATGCCTGCATGGCGTCAGCTTCCGCTGCCGCCAACCGCGCCGCTTCCACACCAGCATCAATTTCACTCCGCGCCTGCGCCAATGCCAGGTTCAACGCCGCACGCTCATCGATCAACGTCTCGCGTTCGTCCTCCAACGTGGCAATATCGGCCCGCGCATCATCGCGCTGCGCCAACAAGGTCGCCACCTGCGCTTCAAAACTGGTGATCTGTGTTCGGGCCGCGTCCAATGCCGCCGCCTGCGCATCCCGCGTGGCCGTCAAGGCTGAAATCAACGCATCCTGTTCTCGCAACTGGGTTTCTCGATCGCCCAACGTGGCTGATAAACCGCCAATCTCAGTTTCAAGATCTTGCGCCCGTGTCCGTTCCAACCCCAGGGCGTCCGCCAAGGCGGCCACCTCCGATTGAAGCGCGTTCAATTCTGAATCTTTCTCTGTGATGGTTTCAGACAGCACAAACTGCACAATCATAAATATTGTCAGTACAAACATCAGAACCAGCAAAAGGCCGGTCATTGCATCCACAAAACCGGGCCAGATACTGGCTTGAAAGCGTTGTCCAGTGCGGCGGGACAGGGCCATGGCTTAGCCCTCCTTGCCGCCCTTGGGCGCTGGTGGGCGTTTCAATTGCACCTTAGTGACAGGCCCCCTGGACTCGCCGTCCACAGCATTACCAAGCCGGCGCAGCACCCGCGCAATCCCATTCAGCTCAGTGCGCAACTCCGTCATGCTCTCCTGACGGCCGGCAGAAATTTCTTCGAGGATGCGCAGCATCTGCACATCAATCGAGCGCAACCGCATCCGGCTTTCCGCATCCATGCCGCCGTCCAAACCACCACCGTCCGACAATTGGGAGACCAGTTTTTCCTGCCCCTCCGCAATGCGCAACAAGGCCTGCGTTGCAGCATCCTGTGTTTCAAGCCGGTCAGTCATACGGTGCATCGCTTCTAGCAACGCGGCCATATCGCCACCACTTTCGCCGCGCACATGTGCCGTTTGCACCATGGTTTCGCGCAGCTGATCCAGCTGGCCGGACATATGCTCAAACGCAGCGCCCAACACTGAAATGTCACCACCGTCTCCGTCGCCTGAGGAAAACCCAACGCGTGTGAACGAGCTCAACCACTCTTCCAACTCGCGGTAAAACCGGTTCTGCCCGTGGCTTGCAAACAGCTCCAACAGCCCCACCACCAGCGAGCCCGCCAAACCCAGAAGCGACGACGCAAACGCCACCCCCATACCGCCCAACTGGCTTTCCAAACCGTCCATCAGACGGCTCACCACGTCTATGCTGGATTCGCCTCCGCCCAAATCGAGGCTTTTAATGGTGTCCACCACCGCCGGAACCGTGGTCGCCAAACCATAAAACGTGCCCAACAGCCCGAGGAAAATCAGCAGATTGACAATATAGCGCGTGATTTCGCGCCCTTCATCGATCCGCGTCGCAACCGACTCCAGAATGGAACTTGTCGAGGTCGAGGAAATTTGTCCATGCATCCCGCGCTCACGCAACAGGCTTGCCAATGGCGCCAGCAATGTGGGTGGGTTGGCGACGTCGTGGCCTTCCAGACGTCCTGCAAAACCTTCAATCCAACGCACCGACCGGAACAGAGAAAGCACTTGGGCAAAAGTCGCGGCCACGCCAACCAAAAACACCAAAAAGATGAAGCCGTTAAGCTCAGGGTTGGCGGTGAACACCGGCAACACTTGTGGCAAGGCAACATACCCCACGGCGGCCACAAGCCCCAAGACGACCAGCATCTGAAGAATCTGGAAGGTCGGTTTAGAGAAATGCGGCTCGACTGTACGGTCCGGCTGATCCATTGAGATGGGTCCTGACGCTTTGTTTTTCTGCGCTCACCCTACTGCCATGTCCCTGCCCTGCCAAGGAATTTCGCCGCTTTTGGAACGACTGCTTTCAGGCAGCGGTCAATCTGCGCACTTCTTGGGACAACCACTTCAGATCGCCATCCTCAATGCCCAGTTCAAAAAGATGGCTGGCCGTGTTGTGCAGGTACTCTGTGTTGGGTCCACGCCCGCCCACAGCCGTTGAAATGATCCGCGCCTGCTCGTCCAGCGATAGGTGACAATACTGCACGTGATCAGGATCAATCACATAGGTCACGGCTTCCACGGCACGTCCATCGCGCAAGGTCAAAGGCAGTGTTTCTTCAAGATAGGCCGAACTCACCAACTCCCGTTCGCGCAAATAATCCAAAGTCCGCGCCTCATGTCCGTCTGCCACCTTCAACGCCACCCCCTGACAATGGGCGCCCACTTCTGCATCCAAGGCCAAAACAAGCCCCGGGTCCTCCACCGTGCCTCGGTGATGAATGGACCGCATGCAAAAGCTGCGGTGCCACCCGTCCAAACGGGCAACCGCCTGCTCCGCGACGTCAAATCCCGGGTTCCACAAAAGCGATCCGTATCCAAATACCCACATAGTCTGCCTCTGGTCCTGCTGGCTTTGCGCCGTTAAACACCAAACCGACACTGTGAGAAAGGCCCCACCATGATGAGATTGCTGACCCTGCTTGTGCTTTTGGCCGCTTTGGCGTGGTCCGGCTTCTGGCTTCTAGGCTACGGGGCGCTCACGACCGCTGTGCCAATCTGGTTCGAAGATCGTCGTGCAGACGGCTGGGTTGCCGAATATGACACGCTATCGGTGTCCGGTTTCCCAAGCCGTTTGGACAGCACACTCGAAAACCTCACTTTGGCTGATCCACAAACAGGCGTTGCCTGGGAGGCGCCGTTTTTCAACATGCATGCGCTGACTTACCGCCCCAATCACGTGATTGCGGTCTGGCCCAACACGCAAACTCTCGCCATTCCCGGTGAAAAACTCGCCGTTACCACCGGCGACATGCGCGCCTCCTTGGTGCTTGATCCCGGCACGGACCTCACACTCAATCGCGCCAACCTTGCGATTGAGAGCCTCGGTGTAACCTCCTCCACCAACTGGCAACTGGCCGCCAGCGCAGTGTACCTTGCCATGCATCGCGATGCGGAAGACGCCTCCACGTATCGCGTTGCGTTTAAAGCCGATACCCTCACACCGCCAGTCGGCTTTGCCCTGCCCGACGGAATTGACCTGCCGCGCAACTTCGCAAGTTTCCGCGCCGATCTCACCACCCGTTTTGATCGCCCTTGGGACCGCACCGCCATCGAACAGTCTCGCCCGCAGCCCGTTTCTCTTGATCTCACATTGGCGGAAATCATTTGGGGTGATTTACAACTTCACGCCGCTGGTAAAGTCTCCATCGATGCCTCTGGCTATCCAACCGGCGAAGTCACTATACGTGCCGTCAACTGGCGCGACATCTTGGAGGTGGCGCGGCACTCCGGCCAATTGCCCGTGTCCGTGATTGACACGGTGGAACAAGCGCTTGGCTTTGTGGCGCAGCTGTCCGGCAAGACAAATGAGCTCGACATTCCGCTGACATTTGCAAATGGCGCAACAAAATTAGGGCCGCTGCCCATCGGCCCGGCCCCTCGCATTTTCCTCCGCTAAACAGGCGGATCAGCGACAGTAAGCCCCACCGCGGTGTTTCGCGATGTCAAAGTGGAAGTGGTCTCTGTGGTAGCGATCTGCATTGGGTCCCAGAACCGTGCCAAACGGCCCACAGGCCTGTTTGTGCATCTTCTTGAGAATCCGGCCTTTCTTGCCGTTATTCCAGTCTTTCAATACCGAAATACTCTCACCGTTCTTCAACTTGATCGCGGAGATATCAATCGCTTTGCCCCTGCCGTGCTCACTGATCTTGGCACCGGGGCGGTTGTTGCGTGTCCGGCAAGAATACCCGGCGGCCACTTTGATCTCTTTGGCGCCCCCACCAAAGCTGCGCACCGATTTCTTCAGACCTTTACCAACCCACTTTTCAAGCGCCTTGGCCGTATCACAGGTCATCACCGCAGGCGTGGACAGTTTCACACCATCCACTTCGTAAAGCTTGATGGCACCCTTCTTGATGCCACAGCCGCGCAGTTTAGCAGGCACCGGCGGCACCTCTTTGCCAATCAGGCGCTTGTTGCGGCACACTTTGCCAATACCCGCTGCTTTGCGAGCGCGTTTCTCTGCGCGTGTCACGCGAACCGGCTCCGGCTCGGCCATCTCAATGGTTGCTGCGGCGGCTGCGGCAGGCGCAACTGCAGCCACGCGAGTAACTGTTGCTGTGGTGCCACCGGGCCGCAACACTGGCCGCAAAGAGTGATCGGGCGCAAAACTTGGCAACGCCACCGGATAGACGACACGCAGAACCGGCCGCAAGCTGCGCTCCGGTGCATTGGCCAACGCAGCGCTCAATGCGCCCGCCCCCAAGGTCACCGCAACCGCCAAGTATGCCGCCGTCCGCTTCATGCCTTAGGCGCCTCGCGGCCAAAGTTTGGCGCAGCCGTATCCTGCCCCGCCTCAATGATCCCACGGCGAATTTCCCGCGTGCGGGTGAAATACTCATGCAGATGTTCACCATCCCCGGTGCGGATCGCGCGTTGCAGCGCAAACAGCTCTTCGGTGAAGCGCCCCAAAATCTCCAGCGTCGCGTCTTTGTTGGTCAAAAACACGTCGCGCCACATGGTGGGGTCAGACGCGGCAATTCGGGTGAAATCCCGAAAACCCGCAGCCGAATATTTGATGACTTCGCTGTCTGTGACGCGACGCAGATCATCCGCCACGCCCACCATTGTGTAGGCAATCAGGTGTGGCGTGTGGCTGGTTACGGCCAGCACCAGATCATGGTGATCCGCATCCATCTCATCGACATTTGCGCCCATGCCTTCCCAAAGCGCGCGCAGCTTTGCCACCGCGTCCGGATCGCTGTCTTCTACTGGCACCAACAGGCACCAACGGTTGTCAAACAGCTCCGCAAAGCCACTTTCGGGCCCGGAATGCTCTGTCCCCGCCAACGGGTGTGCCGGGACAAAATGCACACCTTCCGGCAGGTGCGGCCCCACTGTGTCAATCACGTCGCGCTTAACTGAGCCCACATCGGTCACCGTCGCGCCAACTTTCAGATGCGGGGCAATCTCTTTGGCCACGGCCCCCATGGCGCCAACCGGCACACAGAGCACAACCAAATCGGCATCTGCCACAGCCTCAGCTACACTGTCACAGACACGATCACACAGCCCAATCCGGCGCGCGGTCTCACGTGACGCGCCCGACTTGGCAAATCCGGTGACTTCACCGGCCAGTCCACCGCGTTTCATCGCCCAGAACATCGACGAGGCAATCAACCCCAGACCAATCAGAGCCACACGGGTGTAGACCGGTGCGCTCATCGCGCACCGCCCTTAAACTGACCAATGGCATGCGCCACACGGCGACAGCTTGGCTCATCTCCCACAGTAATGCGCAGGCAGTTTGGCAGGTCATACCCCGCGACACGCCGCACAATCAAACCTTGTGATTTTAAGTATTCGTCACAGGCTTCCGCCTCTGCCTGATCTGCAAACCGCGCCAAAATGAAATTGGTACAAGAGGTATCAGACGGCACCCCGTGCTCCATCAACGCTTCTGCCAGCCACGCCCGCAATCGCGTGTTGTCATTGCGGCACTTGGTCACCCACTCCTGATCACGCACCGCGGCAGCCGCCAGCTTCATTTGAATGTCGTTCAGGTTAAACGGCTGGCGCACACGGTTCAGTACATCAATGATCGGCTGCGGTGCGTAGCCCCAGCCCACACGCAACCCGCCAAGACCGTAAATCTTGGAGAAGGTCCGTGTCATCACCACATTGTCACGCGCTTCCACCAGGCCCGCGCCCCCGTCAAACCCCTGAACATATTCTGTGTACGCCCCATCATGCACCAGAATGCAGCCGTCCGGCAAACCGTCGGCCAGTCGCGCCAAATCATTGCCGCCAATCATGGTGCCCGTTGGATTTGCTGGATTGGCCAAGAACACAATTTTGGTTTTGTCCGTGCAGGCCGCCAACATGGCGTCCACATCCACAACCCGCTCACGCTCTTTAGCGACAACCGGGGTGGCCCCCACCATCTTGGCCAGGATCGGGTACATGGAGAACCCGTGTTCCGGATAAACGATCTCGTCGCCGACGCCCGCATAAGCCTGCGTGATGAACTGCAACACCTCGTCACTGCCCACACCACAGATGATACGGTTGGCCTCCAACCCATGCACCTCGGCAATCGCCGCACGCAGATCTGAATGGTCAGTGTTGGGATAACGATGCAAGTTTAAACCGGTCTTGGCATGCATGTCAGTGACCGCCTCACTGCACCCCATCGGATTTTCATTTGACGACAGTTTCACAACGTCTTTGACGCCGTCAACAGTCGCACTGCCGCCCACATACAACTCAATATCCATGACACCGGGCTGCGGCTCAATTCGTGACATCACGTTACTCCCTCGTTGCCTGCTGTTTAGCGGGGCACTGGGAGCTTGGAAAGACGGGAAGCCTGTGACGCGGGGAAATGGCTCAACAATACCTACCGGGCTGTTGCAAACGGGCGTCATATAGACAATTTGTCCCTCGGCGCGTGCCTGCGACCGACAAGGTGGACTGCAACCCGCCGAACGTCACGCCGTCAAAAACGCATCATAACAACAAGAGGCCGCAACTGCGGCCTTACCTCGCGGGCAGGCGGCGCAAAACCTGCGTGCCAATGCACACAGGATCGCTAACGCAACTGTTTATATGGACCGATTGCCACCGGCACGCGTCCGTTAAGCGTAGTAATCGACGACTGATTTGGAACTGTCGATCCCTGCCGCATCCAACTTGCTGCGCAGAACCTGCGCAAAATCGTCACTGCCGGAGGCCCGATGACTGGCCACCGCCGAACGGATCGCACTCATCACCGCGCCATCCATCGCGTTCTGTCTCTGCGGCTCATGACGTTGCAACTGACTGCGCGATGCCTCTTTTACCGGCTCCACTTTCTCAGAACTTGGAGCCTTCACCGGCTCCGGCACGGCCTGCCCGGCGTATTTCGCCAAAGCTGCGTGCAACATCGCGTTCTGCGTTGCGCTCAATCCAGACCACCCGGTGGTCTCTCCTAATATGCCTACCGCTTCTACCATAGCGATGTCTCCTTCTTGCACTTACCCGCTTGAACGGTGCCGCCCCCAATTGCAGCCGTGCGCAAGGTTCAAAAACATTGCCATCTTTTTAACGTCAAAACAACCAAACCGCTAAAATTGCTCATAAAATTCTGTATTTCTTAACCCAATTCTACTGGACATTCTGGACCAAATCGCCTTGCCAAAACCGGTCAAAACCCTACTTTTTTACCAGCCCGCAAATTATCCATATTGCTTTTGTTTGATCAAATATGCTCAAACCGAGTCACGAACCCTGGCAATAAAGGCATTGCGCGCTGCTGCCTGGGTGAGCGGAGCCACTCTGCTCAAAAAGAGACCTAAGCCGGTCTCGCGCGTGCACTTGGCTCCCTTCATGTAACTTTTTAAGGCGGCGCGCCGCCACAAGCACGAGGGTTTTGCCATGCTGCATAACGACAAACTTGAACAATGGGATCGCGAAAACTTTTTCCACCCATCCACTCATCTAGCTGAATTTGCCCGTGGCAATGTTCCCCATCGCGTGATCACCGGCGGCACCGGCTGTCACATCGAAGACCGCGACGGCAACCGCCTGCTGGACGCCTTTGCTGGCCTCTATTGCGTGAACGTCGGCTACGGCCGCAGCGACATTGCCGATGCGATTTCCGATCAAGCCAAAGAGCTGGCCTATTACCACTCCTACGTGGGTCACGGCACCGAAGCCTCCATCACGCTTGCCAAAATGGTGCTCGACCGCGCGCCAGACCATATGTCCAAGGTGTATTTTGGCCTCTCCGGCTCAGACGCCAACGAAACCAACATCAAGCTGATCTGGTACTACAACAACATCCTTGGTCGCCCCAAGAAGAAAAAGATCATCTCCCGCTGGCGCGGCTACCACGGTTCCGGCCTGATGACCGGCTCCCTCACCGGTCTGGAGCTGTTCCACAACAAATTCGACCTGCCACTGGCACAAGTGTTGCACACCGAAGCGCCTTATTACTTCCGCCGCGAAGACCAGAGCCAGTCTGAAGAGCAGTTTGTCGCCCACTGTGTCGCCGCGCTGGAAGAAACCATTGCCCGCGAAGGTGCCGACACCATCGCTGCCTTCATTGGTGAGCCGGTTCTTGGCACCGGTGGCATTGTACCGCCCCCTGCTGGCTACTGGCCCGCAATTCAGGCCGTTCTGGACAAGCACGACATCCTCCTGGTCGCGGATGAAGTTGTCACCGGCTTTGGCCGTTTGGGTTCGATGTTTGGCGCTGACCACTTCGGCCTGAAGCCGGACCTGATCACCATCGCCAAAGGCCTGACCTCCGCTTACGCGCCGCTCTCCGGCTCCATTGTGTCTGACAAAATGTGGTCTGTGCTGGAAAAAGGCACCGACGAGAACGGCCCCATCGGCCACGGCTGGACCTACTCCGCCCACCCAATTGGCGCCGCTGCAGGGGTTGCCAACCTCAAGCTGATCGACGAGCTCAACCTGGTGGAAAACGCTGGCACCGTGGGCGCTTACCTCAACAAAACCATGACTGAGGCGCTCGGCGCACACGCCAACGTGGGCGACATCCGTGGCGAAGGTATGATGTGTGCCGTGGAATTTGTCGCTGACAAAGACAGCCGCACCTTCTTTGATGCTGCGGACAAAATTGGCCCACAGATTGCCGTCAAACTGCTGGAGCAGGACAATGTGATTGCCCGCGCCATGCCACAGGGCGACATTCTGGGCTTTGCCCCGCCGTTCTGCCTGACCCGCGAAGAAGCCGATCAAGTGGTGGCCGCCACCGTTCGCGCTGTCGCAACCGTTCTGCCATAAGCCCAAGGAGCACGAGATGACACTGTCCAAAGCCCCGTTCAGCAGTGCTGAATATCAACGCCGTCTTTCCAAAACCCGCGCCGCCATGGCAAAAGCGGGACTGGAGGCTCTCTTTGTCACCGACCCCTCTAACCAGGCTTGGTTGACCGGATATGACGGCTGGTCGTTTTACGTGCACCAAGGTGTGATTGTGACCATGGAAGGCGAGCCCATTTGGTGGGGGCGCTACATGGACATGATGGGCGGTCGCCGCACCTGCTGGATGGATCACGCCAATATCCTCGGCTACAGCGATCATTTTGTGCAATCCACGGTCGTGCATCCCATGCAAGACCTGGCAGAACAGCTCAAAGCGCGCGGCTTCACGGCCGCGCGGATTGGCGTGGAAATGGAGAACTACTATTACTCCGCCAAAGCCCACGCTGTGCTCACCGAAGAACTGCCAGAGGCCACACTGGTGGACGCCACCGCACTGGTGAACTGGCAACGTCTGGTGAAATCCGATGTCGAGGTGGAGTTCATCCGTAAGGCAGCCCGCATCACCGAAAAGGTCATGTTGACCGCCATCGACCGCGCCGCTCCCGGCGTGCGCAAAAACGATGTGGTGGCTGATATCATGAAAGCTGGCATCGAAGGCATTGGCGACGACTGGGGCGACTACCCTGCCATCGTGCCGCTCACGCCGTCTGGCCTGGACGCCACCGCCGCCCACCTCACCTGGGACGGCACGCCCATGCGCGAAGGCGAAGCCACGTTCTTTGAGCTGTCAGGCTGCTACCGTCGCTACCACGCCCCGATCAGCCGCACCGTCTTCCTCGGCACACCCTCCGATGACATGCTGCGCGCCGAAGAAGCCCAGCTCGAAGGCATTGCCGCCGGTCTCGAAGCTGCCCGAGCCGGCAACCGCACCTGCGACATCGCCAATGCCTTTATGGATGTGCTCGCCAAACACGGCATCGAACGCTCCGGCCGCATGGGCTACCCAATTGGTCTCAGCTACCCGCCAGACTGGGGCGAACGCTCTGCTTCGATCCGTTCTGAGGATGAAACCGTGCTGCAACCCGGCATGGTCTTCCACTTCATGCCCGCGCTCTGGATGGACAGTTGGGGGCTTGAGACCACAGAAACCATCCTGATCCGCGAAGATGGCGCCGCAGAACCACTCTGTGATCTGGAGCGCAAGCTCATCGTCAAAGGCTGACCCATGCTGGAGACCACCAAACAGATCTTATCCGACCTGATCGCCTTTCCGACGGTCTCGGTCGACAGCAACCTCGACATGATCGCCTACCTCGCCGCACGTCTCAAAGACTGCGGCGCCAAGGTGGAGATTTTCCACGACGAGACCGGCAAAAAAGCCAACCTCTTTGCCACCCTCGGCCCGGAGGTCGACGGCGGCATTGTGCTCTCTGGTCACAGCGACGTGGTGCCGGTCACCGATCAGGACTGGACCACCGATCCTTTTGTCATGCACGAACGCGACGGGCGTCTTTACGGGCGTGGCACCTGCGACATGAAAGGCTTTATCGCCGCCGCTGTGGCCATGGCGCCCCACTTTGCCCAGCGAGTCACCGACACGCCGGTGCATTTTGCCTTCACCTATGACGAGGAGACCGGCTGCATTGGCGCGGGTCATCTGGTGGAAGCCCTGAAAGAGCGCAACATCACACCGCGGCTGGCCATCATTGGCGAGCCTACCTCCATGCGCATCATCGAAGGCCACAAAGGCTGCTTTGAGTACAGCACCCGCTTTCAGGGCCTAGAAGGCCACGGCTCCGCGCCGGATCTGGGCGTAAACGCGGTGGAATACGCCGCGCGCTACGTCTCCCGCCTGCTGGAGCTCAAGGCCAAGCTCACCACCATGGTGCCCGCTAGCAGCCGCTTTGAGCCGCCTTGGACCACCGTAAACGTCGGCGCGATCCATGGCGGCAGCGTGCACAACGTCATCGCCCCCAAGGCACAGGTGGATTGGGAGATGCGTCCTGTACAGGCCAGCGACGCCAGTTTTGTGAAAGAGGCCCTGAAAGCCTACTGCGAAGACGAGCTTCTGCCCGCCATGCGCAAGATCTACCCCGACGCACAGATCGACACCGAGGTGGTGGGGGAGGTCGCGGGGCTGATCCCGGAGGACGACAACGAAGCCCGCAAGCTGCTGATGGAGCTCACCGGAGCCAACGGTGCGGACCTTGTTCCGTTCGGGACGGAGGCAGGTCTGTTTCAGTCAATGGGCATGGATGTGGTGGTCTGCGGGCCCGGCTCAATTGAGCAGGCCCACAAAGCGGATGAATTCATCGCGCTGGATCAGCTGGCGGATTGCCTGAAGCTGTTGGAAAAGCTTGGCGACACGCTGTCCAAAAACTGAGTGCGCCCAGCGCCTCAGCCGTTACCCACCCCCCAAAAACAAAAAGGGCCGCGAAACTCTCGCGGCCCTTTTCGTATCTCTTGCTCATGGCGGCGAAGATTAGTTCTTCGCGTAGAATTCCACGACCAGGTTTGGTTCCATCACAACTGGGTATGGCACGTCGGACAGGCCAGGTGCGCGAACAAAAGTTGCGGTCATTTTGTTGTGATCGGCGTCGATGTAGTCCGGCACGTCGCGCTCGTTCAGCTGAGTGGCTTCCAGCAAAACTGCGAGCTGCTTGGACTTCTCACGCACTTCGATCACGTCGCCTTCTTTGACGCGGTAAGACGCGATGTTCACACGCTGACCGTTCACGGTGACGTGGCCGTGGTTCACAAACTGACGTGCGGCAAATACGGTGGCCACAAATTTGGCACGGTATACAACCGCGTCCAAACGGCGCTCCAGCAGGCCGATCAGGTTTTCACCGGTGTCGCCTTTGATACGCTCAGCTTCGCCGTAGATGCGACGGAACTGTTTTTCGGTCAGGTCGCCGTAGTAGCCCTTGAGCTTCTGCTTGGCGCGCAGCTGTGTACCGAAATCAGAAATTTTGCCCTTGCGGCGCTGACCGTGCTGGCCGGGGCCATAATCGCGACGGTTCACTGGGGATTTAGGACGGCCCCAGATGTTTTCGCCCATGCGACGGTCAATTTTATACTTGGCAGACGTACGTTTAGTCACGGCTGATCTCCTTCGTTTAGGTTTCGAAGGGCGTTGTCCTCTTGCCGGATGTTGCCGACATGACAGGCATCCTCTTGCGAGGGCCACCAACACCAATGAAGCCGCGCTTATACGGGGGATTCTGGGGGAGTCAAGCGGGCAGTGGCGAATGACTGCTGTGAGCTCAAAGTGACCGATGCCGCGCGTTGCACCATCGGCAGCTTTCTTGTCTTGACGAAACGGTTTTGCAGGATCAGCGTCTTTTCAGAACGGACGACTTTTTTAACGCTAGGGATGCCAGACAGCGATGAAGACAGAACACACTGACGTCCTTGTTATTGGAGGCGGCACAGCAGGTTTCGGGGCTGCTATTGCTGCGGGGCGCGAAGGGCTTCAGGTCACGTTGCTGGAAGCGACCAACAAGATCGGCGGCGTTATGGCGTTCTGCCCTGGCATGCCTTGGGGCGGTGCATATCCGATGGACCAAATAGTCGGCGGCATCATTGAAGAACTCACAGAGCGTCTCGCATCGATGGACCCGCCAGCCGCCGAGAAGCGTGCCTGTACGCTAGACAATTTCGGGCCTGAAATCATCTACGACCATGATGTGGCAACGCTCACAATGTTTGAGATGCTCGAAGAAGCTGGCGTGCGTGTCAGGCTGGGAAGCATCGCGCTCGAACCCGAAATGGACGGCACCACAATTGCATCTGTCACATGCTGTGACCGAAACGGGTCTTTCATTATTCAGCCAAAGATCGTTATCGACTGCTCGGGCGACGGCGACATCTCTGCCAAAGCCGGGGTTCCCTACGTTCTTGGCGATGCGTCCGGCAACATGATGGCAGTGACGATTTCCTTCTTCATGATAGGGGCGGACTGGGACCGCGCTTTCGCCGACCCGGACCCGTATTTCCAAAAATACGCGGCGATTGGTGTCGCAGATGGCAGGTTGCATAGAGACCTTGGAAAGCTTTACCTCATGCGAGGCTTTCATGAGGGCACGGTCTTTTGCAATTCTGTCCACGTTCGCGGTGTGGACGGCACGGACCCTTTGGCTGTGAGTGCTGCCACCCAAGAGGGGCGCCGTAGGTGCCGCCAATTGGCTGCGTTCCTGCGCAATGAGGTTCCAGGTTTTGAGCGGGCACATATGGCCATGCTTTCACCAACGGTTGGTGTGCGCGAGACGCGCAAATTGCAAGGCATGTATCGCTTGACGGGCAAAGACCTGGCAAGTGCGACCAAGTTCGAGGATGGAATTGTGGCCTGTGACAACCCTATCGATGACGTGATGCGCGCTGAGGGCGACATGACCCATCGCGCTGCAATACAATCCGATCAGTACTATACAATTCCGTTCCGGTCGCTGGTCCCAGAAGAGATCACGAACCTTATGTTTGCGGGTCGCATTTTGTCAGCAGACGCCGTTGCATTCGCATCTGTACGCGGCATGCCGCAATGCATGGCGATGGGTCAAGCCGCCGGTACAGCAGCGGCGATGGCTTTACGATCAAACGTCGCCATTCAGGCAGTCCCGACGCCCAATCTCGTTCGACGCTTGTCTTCACACGGCATCAACCGTTTGAGAGTGCTTGAAGACGACGTGTCGTGACGGTACGGCAGGCGGTATTGGCAACTAATCAAATGCGGACGTTCGATTGTTGGATGTGAAGGGTAGCTTTGTCCCGCACAGCAGCCAACGCGACGACACTACTTTTGGGACGACCCACCACATTTCCTGCAGGAAGTTGACAAATCCGTCGCCGAGATCAGGACACGCGCAGACGCGCGCAGAATACCTTTGGGTCTGTAGTGCCCGCCTCTCCCGACCCCACCAGCCCAATCACCTGACTGATCCGCGCCCCGGCGTTCACCGCCTGATAGGTCGGAAAGGGCGCCCTTTCCGACAGATCAATTTCCCGTGTAACCCAGTCTTGGGCCTCCAACTTCTGCAATGAGGTTGAAAGCGCCCGATCCGTGATTGCGCCCAATCCCGCCTTGAAGCCGGAAAACCGCTGCGGCCGCGTCGCCAGCGCCAACACCGGCACGGTCCAGCTCTTGCGCAGCAGCTTGGTGTCGCTCTCTTCCGCCGCCCGCAGAATCTCGTCAGCCTTAGCCGCCGCAACCACGCCCTGTTCAGTCAAAACAAATTCCGGTCGCAGCGGATGCCCGTGTCCGGGGTTTCGCATCACCACCCCCAGCTCCATCAAATGTGCCAGACTGGCACCAAAAGCCGTGCGCCCTGCCCCAGTGGCGGCAATCAACGTCGCCTGCCGTCCCGGCACGCCGCGATGCATCTGCGCCAGAATGTCGAGCGCCCAGGCCCGAGAGGTAATCTTGACAAGCAACTTAATGTCCATAAAGTATAGTAACTACATTTTGTGAAATCAGCAACCACTAAGGACCGCATCATGGCTCTTGCCGCATTGACCAACGTAATTACGCTCTCGATTTCCGTGAGTGACCGCCACGCCAGCGCCGCATGGTTCAAAGAGAAACTGGGCTTTGAGCTGCGTTACCATATTGATGAAGCCGGTTGGAGCGAGCTGGCCACCAAAACCGACGGTGTGATTCTCGGCATGGGGGAGCAGTCCGAGCCCAAGCCCGGCAACTGTGTGCCTGTGTTTGGTGTTGAAGACATCGACGCCGCCCGCAGCGCACTTGAGGCGGCAGATGTAAAATTTGACGGCCCCACGCAAGTGATTCCGGAAATGGTCAAGCTGGCCACGTTTTATGATCCGGACAACAACGCTTTCATGTTGGCACAAGACCTCTCCAGCTAAGAATAAACCCCGCCAATTTGGCGGGGTTCCTTTTTATCGTCAATTACGCAGCATCATGCATCAATATGGCCGCCTCACTGGCGGTCAAATTGCGCCGCGCATGCGGCCCATAACTGTGCGGACTATGTGCCAGCTCAGGCTGCCGCGCAAACAAACGCGCCCGATCATCGTCTTTCAACGCATCCAGCGCCGCATTGGCCGGATGGAAGCTTTCTGTTTCCACCCCATTGGCCCAAATCACCTCATGACACGGCAACAACAGATGCACATAGGTCACCTCTTTTAGCGCCGTGTCCACGCTGATGTTGCCACCGTTCACCAGATCCCGCGCCGCCACCAGCACCTCATCCTCATTAAACAGTGCCCGCGCCGTGGCGCCCCGCACCAACATCCGATGCTCTGGGCTGACCAACAGCTCCTGATCCGGGCGTTCAATGCCCAGCGCACCGGGTCGGATACGGATCGGTCGCAACTTGGGCATAGCAAACAGCCGCGCCCCAGTCATCCGCCGTGCCCCAATCCACTCAATCTGCTGGGCGCCATTATCCCGCGTCTGAATTTGTTCGCCTTCACGCAACTCTTCAATCAACCGTAGCCCCTGCGGTGTCGCAATCCGCGTGCCGGGGGTAAAGCAAATCACACCAGTACCCTCTTCAACAGCTTTGGGACGCTGCATCGTGCTCATCGACGCATGCACCACCCATAAGTCTTTATTCTTTGGAGGCAGCTCATCCAAAAACATCAACAGAGGTGCGCTGCCATCCACCTCAATCACCGTCGCGGTGTAACTCTCCGCGCCGTCCGTCACCACAAAGCCGCCTTCCATCAATGGAAGGTCAACCTCAATTGTCTCCAAACTCTGGATACCCGTTTTATGGTTCACTGCTGCCCCAACCAGCTTGCGCACCATATGCGCCGCTCGCTTGCGGATGTTTGCCCCTTCTTCTCCACGATCCAGACGCAATAGCCCATTGGGCCCGTCCACACGGACGGCATCCCCTGTCCAAGACCACACCACGCCTGTTTCCAGCGCCTGCAACGGTGCAGTCTTCTGACCATCTATTTCTGTCTGTGACCAGGAGATGACAAACGTGCCACGAAAGCCCGTTTTCATTGCCTGATTACCTGCCTAGTAGTTTTTTTATTATCGACAGGTTAACAAAGCCGACTCCAACTGCCTAGCCAGAAGTTTCAAAAATACTGAGGTGACTCAGTGTGTTGCAAAAAACACCTCACCTCGCCTTAGAAACGAATATCGAGACGGACCGCGCCAACAAATTGTCCTTCATACTGCATCTCGAATTCTTCACTCAAATATGTCAGCCCATAAAACAGGTGAGTGTTCTTACCTTCCCAATGTAACCCCGCCCGCAATCGGTTGCGCGTGTCGGTCAAACGGTAGCCGCGATCTTCTGGCAAATAGACGCTGCTGAACACTTTGGCGACATCCGCTCCAGCCACAAAACTCCAGCCATTTCCTCTAGTCTGACCAGAGCGATATCGATGGCCTGTCACCCAGTCGCGCGACACCAGATCGCCCTGCCCAAACCGACCAATTGTGAAATCCACCCCGGCCCGCACAAGGTTCTCGTCCCCCACGCGTGTTTCCAGAAAAGGCCGCACACTTGTGAGTCCACCCAAATCAAAATCCCGCCCAGCCTCACCAACAAAGCGCACCATCCATTTGTTTGGGATCTGATTATCCAGCACCTCATCAGAGGGGCCAGGAATACCAATCACGTCATGAATTGCGCTTTGCAGGCTGTTCAACCCAGTTTGAGGGCCGATCATCAAAAGGTCGCCCCCGAAGCTGAACTCCGTTGCATGTCGCTGAAACTGCGTGTGCAGGCCCGCGGTCAGCATGCCAGCCCAAGGGCGGTCCAACGGCACATGGGAGGTCAAACACGCCGGAGAGATGATTTCCCCTCCCACGCGAAGCTCCAACAGCTCGCCCGCGGCCTGCGGCAGCTTTCCGTTCCAGCCATAGCCCCAGAACCGGCTGGTGCCGTAAGACCCAGAGCGCCAGCGATCATATCCGTCGCCTAAAAAGTCATTCACAAACAGGCTGCCATATCCAAGGTAACTGCGCCCTCCGATCATCGACGACTGAGCCGACCCTTCAGCCATCTCAACATCATCTTTGGCTGCCACGGCCTGCGCAGACAACATTCCAACCAAAATCAAAGCAGCTATATGACGCAACATAGTCAGTCCCCAAAAACGCCCCCCGGCATTGGACTGATAGCGCAGCCACAGGCCCCACGTCAGCGAAAGACTGACATAATGGTAAATGCCCTAAAAATTGTCGTTAGTTTCTTAAGGCCCTGGCAAGGGCTGAGCAAACCTCGAAGGCCTAGAACAGGCCCGCTTCTTTGGCAATCAAAGCCGCTTGCGTGCGGTTGCCAGCGTCAATTTTGCGATACAGGTTTTTCACATGCAATTTGACTGTGGGTTCCGACAGGTCCAGATCCCGGGCAATTTCTTTATTGGATTTGCCCACGGACAACCCTTCCAGAACCTGCATTTCCCGTCGAGTCAGTTTCTGCGCAATCGGATGTGGCTCCGCCGCTTCCGCCGCCTGCATAAGATCAGCCGGGATAAACTGCTCTCCCGCTGCCATAAACTTGATCGCATTGACCAAAGAAGACGCCGGCAGTGTCTTGGGCACAAACCCAGCCGCCCCAGCCGCCATGGCCTTCTTGACTATCTCTCTACTGGCTTCGCCTGAAATCAACGCCACGCGCGGCGACGACGCATGTGCCAACACCCGTTTCACCCCTTCGACTCCCTGCATGCCTGGCATGTTGTAATCCAGAAGAACCAGGTCAAACGGCCCCTGTTGATCCAAGGCCTGTAACGCTTGTTGAAGATTAGACACCCCAACTGACTCCATAGTGCCGGTGGCGCGCACAAAGGCGGAGACCGTATCCAGTAGTAAATCGTGGTCGTCAGCTATCAGTATTTTCAAAACGGTCCTCCAGAGGGCCGATATCAACGTTACAACCGCAAAGCACCATGGTCAAACTCACGAAACCAATGCGTGATACAGTCATCAAGCATCCAAAATGCAGCCTGTCATCCCACCACTTAAGCAAGATAGAGAGAATTTTAATAAAATTCCCACCTTACCTAACGGCAAACCTACCCTTTTGTATAGGGCGCTTATCCCCTTGACCAGATGCGCGTTAGACGTGTTGGGTTTATCAAAGATGTTAAGCATTATGAGGCGGCAGAACATGCGCAAAACCAGAAGATCCGTTTTCGCTCTGGCCGCTTGCCTTTTGCTACCACTCACGGGCCCTGCTTGGGCAACTGACGCAATGGACACTCCGTCCGGCGATGTCATTCTGACCGTGTCGGGCACGATCGACGCCACAAACGTCGACGGCACGGCTCAGTACGATTTGGAGATGCTGCGCGCATTACCTGCAGTCTCCATTTCAACCACGACCATATGGACCGATGGGGTTCTTATGTTCACGGGTGTACCGCTAGCGTCGCTGCTGGAAACTCTGGGGAGTTCCGGCAGCACGCTGCGGGCTTCCGCCATCAACGACTACACCATTGAAATTCCGATCGACACCTTAGAGGCAAACGCGCCAATTCTAGCCTATGAGCTGAATGGCGCGCCCATGCACCGTCGCGAAAAAGGGCCATTGTGGGTGATTTACCCCTTTGATTCTGATCCAAAATACCGCACCTCTCAGGTGCATTCCCGAGCCGTTTGGCAACTCGACAGGATCGAAATCGTCGACTAGGCTTTGCGCATGGCCTTCATGCGCATTCACCACACCAATTTGCGATCTAGTGTTCAAGCTGGGTCTTTGCCGCTTTGGTGTGCCATCGGGTCATCCTTGTGAGCCGCCTGCCCACATCTGCCTTTGCTGTTGGCACCTCCCCGTCGCTTCGCCGAAGCCGTCGCCTACGGGTCCTCGGTGTCATTCTGGCGACGCTCATTGCCGTCCTGTTGGTGTTTGCATTTGTGACCGCGTCCCAAGTCTTCACCAACTTGCGCAATATCAAATTATTGGCCTCCAATGATATGGAATGGTCTCTGGCGCAGATTGAATTGGAAACACGCGACTTTGCTGGGGCACTGGAAGCCGCAAGACTTGCCCCGGACCCTGATCTGGACCGACTGCGCCTGCGGTTTGACATTTTTTACAGCCGGATCAGCACCATGGCCTCGGCACCAGCCTATCTGCGCCTCACCGTGGTCCCGGAGTTTGATGCGGCATTGGCACGGGTGAACAGTTTTGCAAACGCGGCTGTCCCGATTATTGACAGCCCGGACAGCGCCTTACTGGACTCTCTGCCGCTCCTGTCAGTTCAATCCGCCCACCTGCGCGCAGACGCCCGCGCGATGTCGCTGTCTGGCATCGCGCTTTACGCCGCCGAGAACGATAAAGCCCGCCAACGCATCACCACCACACTATACCGTCTGGCCACAATTGCCCTGCTGCTGATTGCCGCCGTCGTGGGCCTGTTGGTCAATCTGCTGTTTGCCAATCGTTCTGCCCGCCAGACAGGGGCCGCGCTCTCTCAAGCCTACCGCCGCATAAGCACCATTCTAACCACCTCAATGGATGGCGTTCTGGTGGTCGACGGCACAGGCGCCGTGCTTGAATTCAACAAAGCCTCCGAGGCGATCTTTGGATACCGCTACGAAGATATTCGCGGCAAGAATATCCAGGAATTGATTGCCCCACCTGACCTGCGCGATTCCCATTACCGCGCCATGGAACGCATTCTTACTGGCCAAGACCGCCACGCCGCTGGCAAAGGCCGGGTCCGCATGGACGCAAAACGGTCCGACGGCAGCATCTTCCCAATCGAGATTGCCATCGAAATGGCTGAGGACAACGACGAGCGAATCCTGATTGGTTTCCTCCACGACATCTCGGACCGGGTTGCCGCAGAAAAAGAATTGCTTGAAACCCGTGACCGCGCCCTAGCTGGCGAACGTGCCAAAGCAGAATTTCTCGCCGTCATGAGCCACGAAATCCGCACGCCACTTAATGGCATCTTGGGCAATCTCAGCCTGCTCAACGACACCGCCCTCAGCCCGATCCAGACCCGCTACCTGCGCAACATGGAAATCTCAGGGCGTGTGCTTATGCGACACGTCGACACTGTGCTCGACATCACCCGTTTTGAAGCTGGCAAACTCGACGTCAACATCGCCCGCACGGACCTCTCTTCTCTGCTGCAGGAACTGGTCGACAGCCAACTCTCCGCCGCAAACCGCCACGGCACCACACTCAATTGGCGCTGGGAAGGCCCAGCGCGGGCCTGGGTGCGCACCGACCGAGCCGCTTTGGAACAAGTGCTGCTGAACCTCGTTGGCAATGCCATCAAATTTACTGATGACGGCACCATCACCATCGAAGCCGAAGCTCTGTCAGAAACCATCAACGGCCTACCTGTTATGGAACTACGAGTCAGTGACACAGGTATTGGCATTTCCGAAGACCGCCTGCCCAAAGTGTTTGACGATTTTGTCACCAATGATCCAACCCTGGGCCGTGTGCCCGGCGGCACAGGCCTGGGCCTGGGCATCGCCCGCCGCATCGTCACCGCCCTTGGCGGCGAAATTGGCGTGGAAAGCACACCAGCCCAAGGCAGCACCTTCTGGGTACGGCTACCAATGGAAGAAGGCCGCCAACCACCGGCCACAAAACCATCGGGTCCCGCGCCGGAAATCACCCACCTGCACATGTTGGTGGTGGAAGACAACGACATCAATCGCGAACTTGCACAGGAGCTTTTGCAACGTGAGGGCCACTGGGTCACACTTGCGACAGACGGCGAGGAGGGTGTGCGGCTTGCAGGGGAAAAGCCTTACGATATGATCCTGATGGACATCGCCATGCCGGTGATGGACGGCTTGCAAGCCACCAAGGAAATTCGCGGCAGTTCCGGTCCCAACCGAGACACGCCCATTGTCGCCGTCTCCGCCAATATCCTCCCCGAGGATCGGGACCGATTTCTCGCGGCAGGCATGACCGCGTTTTTGGCAAAGCCCATCAGCCGCCCCTCGCTGCAAAAGATGTTGCAGGACACCTTTGCCGGTCCTGCCGCATCAAATACGTCCCCCGCCACCCGCGCCGGATTGCCACGGGACACGTACAAGCGTTTGCAATCCCGTTTTCTTGAGGAAGGGGACGCATTGGTGGCAGCCCTCACCGCGCCTTACCGCGATTTTCAAAACGTGGCCAAACGCTGCCACGATCTTTCCGGCGCTGCTGCGATCTTTGGCGCCCACGCGCTGCATGATGTATTGGCCCAAGCTGACACGGCTGCCAAACAAGGCAACCATCGGCTGTTTGAGGAACAAGTGGCACAGATACCGCCACTTTGGCGCGCCACCCACACCGACCTCACCGCGGCAGATGCTGCCGAATAGAACCTAGGGCATCTCCGCACCCAGGGTTGGCGGAAACTCCTGTACCGCTTTCAAAAACCAGCCCAGCGCCCGGCCTCGTTGCCCACCGCTGCGATAGGCAACGGCCATCGGCAGGGACGTCTGCTGCGGGAAATCCAAAATCTCAAACCGGCTGCGGAAGTGGCGGCTCTGGGCATAGCTGTCCACCACCACGCCCACGGCTTCGCTGCGCTCAATCACCCCAGCTGCCATGGTGAAACTTGGCATAATATGCAGCCGGCGCATCGGGTCGACTTCACCGGCCTGCACCAGATGCTGGATCGGCTCCGCATAGGGTCCGCTTGGCTCGGGCACAATCAGCGGCAATCCCGCCAAGTCCTCACCGGTCACTGGCTTTCCTGCCAACGGATGCCCACGCCGCACAAAGAACAACGCGTTGAGCGGTGGCAGAGGATCACACCGCACACCAGCCTCCGCCATCAAGGGTCGTGATGGACCAATCAGCGCATCCAAATCGCCTTGTCGAAACAGCTGTAAGGCTGTCTCAAATGGAGCCCCCCGCAAGTGAATACGCACCTCCGGATGCGCCCCCACAAGCGCCCAGATCGCCCGGCTCATCAACCCCTCCATGGAACTGGGTGACACGCCAATCCGCAGCACCTGCTCCCGCGTCTGCCGCCCGTGATCCACATCCGCAACCAACTGATCCACATCCGCCAAAATCCGCGCCGCGCGATCAATAAACGCCCGTCCCTCCGCTGTGGCCGTCACCCCACGCGCATGCCGCTCAAACAGCGCCGCACCAACATCCTGTTCCACATCAGCCACGGCTTTGGTCACCGCTGATTGCGTGACATTCAATGCCCGCGCCGCCGCAGAGATCGCGCCTTGTCGGTCTACGGCCACCACGTAGCGCAGCTTGGTCAGATTCATCCATTCCTCCAATGAATAGCTTGAGAGAATATTGAATTTGCCAGATACCCTCGTCAATCCGATACTTCGCGTAAGCGAGGAGACATTCACATGAGCACAGAGACCATCGTTGCCGGCGTCGGCATGATCAAATTTGCCAAACCAGGCGCATCAGACAGCTATGATCAAATGGGCGCTGCGGCTGTCCGCGCCGCTTTGAAAGACGCGGGTCTCAGCTACAAAGACGTGCAACAGGCCTAC
Organism: Shimia sagamensis; assembly: GCF_900182745.1. Classification (GTDB taxonomy): domain Bacteria; phylum Pseudomonadota; class Alphaproteobacteria; order Rhodobacterales; family Rhodobacteraceae; genus Shimia; species Shimia sagamensis. The sequence continues at coordinate 308,007 of NZ_FXTY01000005.1, forward strand.
GCGGGCTACGTCTATGGCGACAGCACCTGTGGCCAGAAAGCCCTCTACCACGTCGGCATGTCTGGCCTCCCGATCATCAATGTGAACAACAACTGCTCCACCGGATCCACCGCGCTCTACATGGCGCGCCAAGCCATCGAAAGTGGCATGGTCGACTGCGTTCTGGCTGTTGGCTTTGAACAAATGCAACGCGGTGCCCTGACCAGCCATTGGACCGACCGCCCCACCCCGTTTGATGACTTTGACTCTGCCTGTGACACCCTTGTCGGCCACGCCGAAGTGCCTCTTGCACTGCGCTATTTTGGTGGCGCGGGCAAATCGCACATGGAGAAACATGGCACCGAACTGGCCGACTTTGCCAAAATCCGCGCCAAAGCTTCCCGCCATGCCACCAACAACCCTCTTGCCCTGTTTGCGAAAGAAGTCTCACCCGAAGAAGTCTTGGCCGCACCAGTGATGTGGGAGGGCGTGATGACCCGCCTTATGGCCTGCCCGCCCACCTGCGGCGGTGCCGCCGCCATTCTCTGCTCCCCGGCTTTTGCCGCCAAACACGGCATCGACACCTCTGTGACAATCAAGGCCCAAGCCATGACCACCGACTACGCCTCCACCTTTGAGGCCCAAGACATGATGCAGGTTGTTGGTTACGACATGACCGCTGCGGCCGCCAAACAGGTGCAGGACGCCTCCGGTATCTCCATCGACGATGTGGACGTAGTCGAATTACACGATTGCTTCGCCCACAACGAGCTGATCACTTATGAAGGCCTCGGCCTGACCCCAGAAGGCACGGCGCAGAAATTCATCGCGGATGGCGACAACACTTACGGCGGCAAATTTGTGACCAACCCATCCGGCGGCCTGCTGTCCAAGGGCCACCCGCTTGGCGCGACCGGCCTCGCCCAGTGTTACGAGCTCACACACCAACTGCGCTGCACAGCGGACGCCCGCCAAGTTGAGGGGGCCAAAACAGCCCTCCAACACAACCTCGGCCTTGGCGGCGCCTGCGTCGTGACCCTCTATCAGGCGGCATAACCAGATGGGCATCTTCAACCGATCCACCAAAGGCCATGTAACCCCGCCCATAGAGGTCACATTGGAACGCGGCGCGCTGGCGTTTTTCTCCGAGACCATTGGCGAAACCGACCCGGTCTATCTCGACCCGGAGACCGCGCAGGCCGCAGGTCATCCAGACATCCTCGCCCCCGCCACCTACGCCGTAGTGGTGGGCACATTTGCAGACCAAATCGCGCGCCGCAAAGGTTTGCCCGACATTCTGGAGCTGATCAACGGCGACCTGCGCGTATTGCTGCATGGCACCGAGGCCTACACATATCACGGCCCGATGTTTGCCGGAGATGTGGTGTCCGTGGAAAACGAGGTGACAGATTTTACAGACGCCAAAGGTGGCAAACTGGAAATCGCCCACATCACCACCCGCATCACCCACCCCACGCGCGGCCTTCTAATTGAGGCCACCCGCGGCATCATCCACCGCCTGGGCTAAGGGAGAGAGATCATGACAATCATACCAACCACTGCCCAAGTCGGCGACACCCTGCCCGAACTGACCTTTGGACCTATTTCGCGCACCACTCTGGCGCTCTACGCCGGGGCCTCCGGCGATCACAACCCAATTCACATCGATCTGGATTTTGCCCAAAACGCCGGCATGGACGACGTCTTCGCCCATGGCATGTTGTCCATGGCGCAACTCGGCCGCCTCGCCACCGACTGGGCCGGCCAAGACCGCATGCGCGCGCTCTCAACCCGCTTCACAGCGATCACCCCGGTTGGCGCCACCATCACCTGCTCCGGCACCGTTGTGGACCGCCACGAAGAGCACGGCCGCGTCCTGCTCACCGTGAAACTCGCCGCCCATATCGACGACGGCACCCAAACCCTGCGCGGCGAAGCCAAAATCTGCGGCACGCCCTAAACCCCTCAATAGGAAGACCCCATGCCCAACCACATGTGGATGAACGACGACCACATCGCCTTTGCCGACACCGTAAAACGTTTCTTTGACGAAGAGGTCACCCCCAACAAAGACACCTGGACCGAGGCCGGTGTCATCCCCAAATCGCTTTGGAAAAAGGCCGGAGAGCTTGGCATCCTCGGCGCCACCTTCCCCGAAGAACACGGTGGCCTCGGCCTGTCGCGCCACTTTGATGCGGTGACCTTCCTTGAGCAAACCAAGGCGGGCGACAGCGGTTGGGGCGTGTCTGTGCACAACATCGCCGCACATTACATCACCGCCTTTGGCACCGACGAGCAAAAGGCCCGCTGGCTACCGGGCCTCGCGTCTGGCGACAAAGTCGCGGCCATCGCCATGACCGAACCCGGCACTGGGTCCGACCTGCAGGCTGTGAAAACCACCGCCATCCGCGACGGCAACGAATACCTTATCAACGGCTCCAAAACCTTCATCACCAACGGCGGTTCCGCCGACCTGATTGTACTGGTCGCCAAAACCGACCCTTCTGCCAAAGGCCGCGGCGTCTCGCTGATCGTGGTCGAAACCGAAAACCTCGAAGGCTTTGCCGTGGGCCGCTGCCTCAAGAAAATGGGCATGAAGCGCAACGACACCGCAGAGATGTCTTTCACTGACGTGCGCGTGCCCCTCACCAACCTGATCGGCACCGAGGAAGGCCAAGGTTTCATCCAGCTCATGAAGCAACTCCCTTGGGAACGCCTGATCCTCGGTTATATGGCGCTTGGTGCCTCCCAATGCGCACTCGAGCACACGCTGGCCTATGTGAAAGAGCGCAAAGCCTTTGGCAAACGGGTGATGGATTTCCAAAACACCCGCTTCAAACTGGCCGAAGCCGCCACCAAAATCGAACTCCTGGCCTCTTTCTGTGACACCTGCCTGACCGAACTCGAAGCCGGGCAACTCACCGCCGAAAAAGCCGCCATGGTGAAATGGTGGGGCACGCAAACCCAATGTGAGATTGTCGATGAGTGCCTGCAATTACACGGCGGCTACGGCTACATGTCCGAATATCCCATTTCGGAACTCTACACCGACGCCCGCGTGCAAAAGATCTACGGCGGCACCAACGAGATCATGAAAGAAGTGATCGCCCGCTCGCTGGACATCGACTGAGGACACCCCCATGAAACTCACCGGAAAAACCGCCTACATCACCGGCGCAGGCAATGGCATTGGCCGCGCCGTCGCCCTGAAACTCGCCGCTGAAGGCGCCAACATCGTCCTGAACGACCTCGAAGAGGCTCCAGCACAAGCTGTGGTCGCTGAAATCACCACTGCGGGCGGCAATGCCATCGCCGTGGTTGGCTCCGTGACTGAGGCCGGCTTTGCTGAACGCTTCATTGGCGCAGGCGTGACAAAATGGAATGCCATCGACATCATCGTCAACAACGCGGGCTATACGTGGGACAGCCTGATCGGCCACATGACCGATGACCAGTTCGACGCCATGATGGACGTGCACGTCAAAGCCCCGTTCCAAATTCTGCGCGCCGCGTCTGGCTTCATCAAAGGCCACGCCAAACAGGAGGCTGAGGAAGGCCGCGAGGTCTTCCGCAAGGTGGTGAACATCTCGTCGATTGCGGGCACCGGGGGCAACGTCGGCCAAGCCAACTACTCCTCCGCCAAATCCGCCGTGCTGGGATTGACCAAATCGCTGGCCAAAGAATGGGGCCGCTACAAGGTCAACGTGAACTGCGTCGCCTTTGGCTATATCGAAACCCGCCTGACCGAAGCCACAGATGACAAGAAATCCATCACTGTGGACGGCAACACTGTCGGCATTGGCATCCCAACCAAAGTGGCTGGAGGTTTTGCCGCCATGGTGCCTTTAGGCCGCCCCGGCACACCTGAAGAAGCGGCTGACGGCGTCTATCTGATGTGTTGCCCCGAAAGCAATTATGTCTCTGCCCAGGTGCTCACCGTCGGCGGCGGCCTAAACGGCCTTTAAACTTACAGCTCGGACCGCAGGTCCGGGCCGCGCCCGCCCCTCGCGAAGGACTTCTCTATGCTACAAGGCATCCGCATCATCGAAATCGAAGGCCTCGGCCCCGGACCTTTTGCCGCCATGCATCTGGCTGACCTTGGTGCAGACGTGATCACCATCCATCGCAAAGGCGGCGGTGGCGGCATCACCGCAGACCAATCCGTGCTCGATCGCGGCAAACGGTCCATCGCGCTTGACCTGAAAGACCCCGATGATCTCGCAACAGCCAAAAAGCTCATCGCAACCGCCGACGCCCTCATCGAAGGCTTCCGCCCGGGCGTTATGGAACGTCTCGGCCTTGGCCCCACAAAGTGCCACGCAACCAACTCGCGCCTTGTCTATGGCCGCATGACCGGCTGGGGCCAAACCGGCCCCCGTGCGGATACAGCAGGCCACGATCTCAACTACATCGCCCAATCCGGCGCGCTCTGGTACGCATCAGAGCCCGGTTCCCCGCCGATCACCCCCGCCACTTTGGTTGGCGATATCGGCGGCGGCGCGCTCTATTTGGTGATCGGCATTCTCTCCGGCATCCTCAACGCCCAACGTACCGGTCAAGGCACCGTGGTTGATGCAGCCATTGTCGACGGCTCCGCCCATATGATGACGCTGTTGATGGCTCTGCGCCAAGCGGGAGGCCTCTCGATGGAGCGCGGCCACAGCCTGCTGGATGGTCCACATTGGTCGCGCAGCTATGTTTGCGCAGATGGCGGATATGTTTCCGTTCAGGCGCTCGAACCTCAGTTCTACGCGGCACTCCTCGACAAACTTGGCCTCGCGGACGATTCCGAGTTTGCCAAACAACACGACCGTGCATTGTGGCCAAAACTCACCGCCCGCCTAACCGACATCTTCCTACGTGAACCGCGCTTGCACTGGGACGACCTGTTTGCGGGCTCCGACGCCTGCGTTGCCGTGGTACTTTCCCCTGAAGAAAGCGCACGCGCACCGCATATGTCGGCCCGCCACGTCTGGCATCACACCGACGGCAATCTGCAAGCGGCCCCCGCCCCACGCTTTGACGGGCGAGTCGAAGCGATCAAACCTGCCCCCAAACGCGGCGAACACACCGACGACATCCTGACGGAACTCAAATAACCCGCAACGCGCGGTCGCTTAACGCAACGGAGGCGCGCCAATGGCGCACCTCCGCAAAACAGTCGTTATACAGACGTGATACCGACGTCAGAATCGATGGTTAATTGCCACGCACCGTATCAATCATCAGCTGCACATTTTCCGGATCGGCATCCGGTGTGATTCCATGGCCCAAATTGAAGATATGTGGTCCTTTGCCAAGTGCTTCGACAATCTTGCGGGTCTCATCGACCAAGTCCTGACCACCAGTAACCATATGGGAAGACTTAAGATTCCCCTGCACACAGCCCGAGGTCTGCACATTCGCCGCCGCCCAGTCCGGTGTCACACCATCATCCAACGCCACACAGTCGGCCCCAGTTTCTTCTGCAAATCCAACATAGCGCTCACCCGCACCGCGCGGAAAGGCGATGATGGGTGTATCCGGGTGGCGCTCTTTCAAGGCGGCGATGATTTTCTTTGCCGGTTCAACAGCATAGCGATCGAAATCCGCGCCTTTCAGCGAGCCTGCCCAGCTGTCAAACAGCTTCACAACTTCAGCCCCGGCCTCGATCTGTTTGGACAGATATTCCACGGTGCCTTCGGTCAGAATATCAATGATCTGGTCAAAGACTTCAGGGTTCTCATCTTTCAGCTTGTGCGCTGGTCCCTGATCCGGTGTCCCGCGTCCGGCCACCATATAGGTCGCGACAGTCCACGGCATGCCGGCAAAACCAATAAGTGTTGTTTCTTCAGGCAGTTCCCGGCTCAAAATCCGTACGGTTTCATACACCGGGTTGAGCGTTTCGTGGATCTCCGAGACAGGCTTCAGCTTGTCAAAATCCGCCTGATTTTCGATGGTCGACAGTCGTGGCCCTTCGCCGGTGACAAACCACAAATCCGCGCCAAGTGCCTGTGGCAAAAGCAAAATATCGGCAAATAGGATCGCGGCGTCAAAGCCATACCGCCGAATGGGTTGCAGGGTCACTTCCGCCGCCAACGCGCTGTTGTAGCACAAGGACAGGAAGTCACCTGCCTCGCCGCGTGTTGCGCGATATTCCGGCAGATAGCGGCCAGCCTGGCGCATCATCCAGATGGGAGGGGTGTCGAGTGTCTCGCCGGCCAAAGCCCGCAGAATTTTCTTGGTCTGTGTCATGCGTCCCTCTTAGTCCTGCCCAATTCGCCGCTCGTTGATTTGAGTCAAGGAAGCCATGCGACTTTCCGTGCCTTTTCAACCCAACTCACCCGCCCTGCCAAATTTGGCGAGGCTTCTCTACGCTAGGTCTCGCGCGCACCATCGGTTGTCAACCCTTAGGACGCTTGCCAGACCCGCCACTCAGGATTAGACCGTCGCCATGACAGTGACTTTGCCAACCCCCGCCTCCCCGCTGAAAATCGGCACCCGTGGCTCCCCGCTGGCGCTTGCGCAAGCGTTTGAAACCCGCCGTCGCTTGATGGCCGCGTTTGACTTGCCGGAAGAAGCTTTCGAAATCGTGGTGATCACCACATCCGGCGATAATGCACAGCTGATTGCCAAAGACAAACCTCTCAAAGAGGTTGGCGGTAAAGGCCTGTTCACAAAGGAAATTGAAGAGGCCATGCTGGTCGGCGGCATCGACATTGCGGTGCATTCAATGAAAGACATGCCTGTGCTGCAGCCCGAAGGTCTGTTGCTCGACACCTACCTCCCACGCGAAGACACGCGGGACGCCTTTGTCTCACCGCAGCATGCTACCTTGGCCGACCTGCCAGAGGGTGCCACCGTGGGTACTTCCAGCCTGCGCCGCCGTGCGCAGCTGTTGAATTATCGCAAAGATCTCAACGTGGTAGAGTTCCGCGGCAACGTGCAAACCCGCCTGAAAAAGCTTGAAGACAAGGTTGCAGATTGCACCTTCCTCGCCCTGGCTGGCCTCAACCGCCTCAACATGTCGCATGTGGCCTCTTCGGCCATCGCGCCCGAAGACATGCTCCCCGCCGTAGCTCAAGGCGCCATCGGCATCGAACGCCGCGCAGATGACATGACCACCGCTGCATTGCTCGAAGCCATTCACGACGGCCCCACCGGCCAACGCTTGAATGCCGAGCGCGCCTTTCTCGCTGCCCTGGACGGCTCTTGCGAAACCCCAATCGCTGGCCTCGCTGAACTCAACGGCAGCACCCTCCGCCTGCGTGGCGAAGTGCTGCGTCCGGACGGTTCTGAAAGCCTGCGTGACGATCAAACGGCCCCAATTGAAGACGGCGCAGCCCTGGGTGAAAGCATGGCAAAATATCTGCTGGAGCGTGGCGGTCCGGGATTCTTCGACTGGCGTAGCTAACAACGACTTACGGTTAATTTCCGCTTAACTGTGCCAATCTCTGCATGTTTTGGCCATGTTTTAAAGCGACTCTGATCCTATCAACAAGGATCAGAGGACCAAGCCATGCACGCATTGGGACAACTGGGCACTATCGACGATTACCATTGGGACACTTTACAGCCTCGGCTTTCAAACGCCGGTTATTGCGTTCGCGAAACCGATGGTGAGTTTCGTCACTCTTCAATAAAAGAGACGCTGTTACGCTTCATTGGCGTGGTGTTTGTACTCAGCTCATTGGTACAATGGAGCTTCCCGGACGCCAATTTTGTTGGCAACCCGATGATGTCCAAATCTTTGCTATCCATCGCCTTTGCGCTGATCGGCATGGCCGCATATCGGTTCGCCATGAAAGGCCACCGCGCCGAAATCCATTTTGATGCCAAATCTCGCACCATTGTGCTCGCCGCGTTGAACCGGCGCGATCAACAAAAAGGCGCCCGCAAACTGCCGCTCCGGGATATCACCAGTATCTATGTGCGACGCACTGATATGGCGTCCGGTAAAGCCGCCCTGCGCATCCGCCTGAAATCCGGCGGTTCAGAAATAACCGCCCTGCGCGGTGACCTGACCGAAGTTGAAGCTGTCCACGCTCTACTGTGCAGCAAAGTCCGCAAAGCGCAGAACAGCTAACCCCCGGGAAGTCACACCCATTTTGCCATTGGAGGCAGGCTCATCAACACCGCATTGGCGTCGTGGCCGGTTTCCAGACCAAACTTGGTGCCTCGATCATACACAAGGTTGTATTCCGCGTAGAGGCCGCGATGCACCAGCTGTGCGTCCTTCTCAGACTCACCAAAGGTATCAACCCGACGTTTCTCAACCAACGGCACAAAGGCTGGCAGAAAGGCTTTGCCAATATCCTGAATAAAGTCAAAATCCTCCGCCCAATCGCCGGTGTTGTGATCATCTAAAAAGATGCCCCCAACACCACGTGCGCGATTACGGTGAGGGATATAGAAATACTCGTCCGCCCAGGCTTTTAAGCGCGGGTAGCGATCTTCCCCATGAGCGTCACAATGCGCTTTTTGCACACCGTGAAAATGGGCGGTGTCCGCATCATATTCGAGACATGGGTTGAGGTCAGAGCCTCCACCAAACCACCACCCATGTGGCGTCCAAAACATGCGGGTGTTCATGTGAACAGCCGGGCAATGTGGGTTCTGCATATGCGCCACAAGACTGATGCCGCTCGCCCAAAACCGCGGGTCGTCTTTCATACCTGGTAGGCCTTTGCGCGCCGCCATCGCATTTTGTGCCCGTTCGCCCAGCTCGCCATAAACCGTAGAGACATTCACGCCGACTTTTTCAAAAACACGTCCGCCACGCATCACCGACATCAAACCGCCCCCGGCGTCTGACCCGTCGACGCTACTGCGCTTGGTTTCCGTGATTTCAAACCGGCCAGCCGCTTGGTCAGAAAAAGGACCTTCCGAATGGCTGTTTTCCAAACCTTCAAAGGCGGCCACAATCTGATCCCGCAATTCCCGGAACCACGCACTAGCCTGCTGCTTTTCGGTGTCCATCTGATCCGACATTTCCGCCCCTCTGCTTTGCTCCGCACTGCCTACCATTGGCAAGGAACAGACGCCAGCAGCAGACCCTCGCGTAAATTAATGCGCGGGCGTGCTCACTGTGTCCAAAAGCGAGCGACCGCCATCAACGGTCACAATCTGCCCTGTCATAAAGCCTGCCGCCTCAGACGCTAAAAACTGAACGGCATCGGCTACCTCACCCGGGGCTGCAATCCGCCCTAACGGCGTATGCTGCTCAATTTCATTGCGGCAATCGCGGTTGTCTTTCAGCGCATTTTGCAGACTTGCCGACATAACAGAGCCAATGGCCACCGCATTCACCCGTATACGCTCCGGCGCCAACGCCACAGCCATGGCGCGTGTCATTTGGTCCAACGCGGCCGTAGCAATCGAATACCCCAGCAAATCTGGTTGAGACCGCTGCGCCGCAATCGAACTGAGATTCACAATTGCCCCTGCGGAGCCTTCATCGCGTCCCTCGGACTGCTTAATCATGCGTTTGGCCACGATTTGGCTCAACCGCAGTGAGGTCATTAGGTTTTGTTGGATCATCAAGTCCACAGAGGTGTCATCTGGATCTAATGGATCGCTGGTGGCCACTTGCCGACAGCCATTGATCAAAATGTCAATATCATCGAAGGCATCAATCGTGGCGGAGATCAGGTTGTTGATCGTGAGCTTTTCACGCAGGTCGCCAGCGAAATACCGCACATTGCCCTCTTCAGGGCGCTCTCCAAATTCAGCGCACAGGCTCTTTTCATCCACATCCGCAAACATGACATTGGCGCCATGATCGGCAAAATGCCGCCCCACAGCCAGGCCGATGCCGTTGGCAGAGCCGGTGATAATGGCGGTTTTACCCGCGATATTAAAAGACATCTACGATCCCCATCACACTGTCCGTGAGCCTACACCAGCTCTGTGTCACCCTCTGGTCCGCGTCGGGCGCTGTGCATGCAATACCTTAAAACGCGTGTCCCCGGCAACGGCCTCGACCGCTTGGAACGCATCCTGAAGCGTGGCCTCATAAGGGAGGTGCCGGTTGGCAACCATCCAAAGATGCCCAGAAGGAGCCAACATCTTTGCTGCCGCTCGAATAAAACTCTCGCCTAAAGCAGGCTCCGCCTTCCGGCCGGTGTGAAACGGCGGATTCATCACAACCGTGTCCACACGGTGGCCCGGCTTGAAGTTGGTGGCATCCGCCCAATGAAATTGTGCACGCGGATCGGTCAGGTTTTCCTTGGCACATTCCAGCGCCGCATGATCGGCCTCGACCAAATGCAGTACATCAAAAGCCTGACGCGCTGCCATCTCACAAGAAAGGTAGCCCCACCCTGCCCCAAGATCTGCAACAACCCGTCCGAGCTTTGGTGGCAACGCCTCAACCAGCATTTTGGACGCCGGATCGATACCATCGGCACTAAACACTCCTGGACGCGTTACAAATCGGCCTTCAACTTTGCTTGGCGCTCCAGCCCGCCAGTCATCAAATGCACCGCCCTCAAACCAAAACAGGCGCCCATGAGATTTGGCAAAACTGCCCAAAACATCGGCTCGTTTTCGGCACTCTTTGTAAAGTCCATCAATGCCGTCGGTTTTCTGCCCATCCACAATGACAAGGTCTGCACACTTAGCAGCCCGCGCAATCAAGTCCCTTGCCAATGCCTTGGCACGCGGCAGCACCACAACGGCGGCCGCGTAGCGACCCTCTTCAGCAACGTCAGCGTCATAGCCGGCGCTAGAGAAGGCATCAAAATCAGGCTTCAGATGCTGCACTACATGCACCCGCGCGCGCGGCAATGCGCTCATGTCAAAGCCAACTCGCGGGCCGAACACAGCAATCCGTCCTTCAGACGGCAACAACAGGCCGTAGTCGTCTACGGCCAATGACAATCGGGAATGGGACATTTTATGCGGTGAACCGGGCAACCCCGGTCACTCCTTCTCCATCGTACACTGCAAGGGATGTTGATGGCGTTGCGCCAAATCCATCACCTGAGTGACCTTGGTTTCTGCAATTTCGTGACTGAACACACCAACAACCGCCACGCCTTTTTTGTGAACCGTCAGCATGATCTCAAACGCTTGCGCATGGGTCATCGAGAAGAACCGCTCCAACACAAGCACCACAAACTCCATCGGTGTGTAGTCGTCATTGAGCAGCATCACCTTGTAAAGCGGCGGCTTTTTGGTGCGGGTGCGAGTCTCTAGCGCGATCCCCAGATCGCCGCCGTCATCATCACCCATGCTCATGTTCATCGTCTGCAATGGCATATTCACAAGAATCCGGTTCATGGTTTGGTGTTTATATAGCCTGAAGTTGGTCATAGAAAAGAGGTCAGGAACAATCGGACCTTTTTCATGACCAAGACCCTCACAACTGTCGCCTTTGATGCAGATGATACGCTGTGGCACACCGAACGGTTTTTCCGCCTGACCCAAGCCAAATTTGCGGAGCTTCTATCGGACTTCACGGAGCCCGCCCACCTCGAAAAGCGCCTATTGGCCGCGGAACGGCGGAACGTTGGCCACTACGGCTTTGGCACCAAGGGGTTTGTGCTATCGATGATCGAAACGGCCATCGAAGTCACCGAAGAACGGGTCCCGGCGTCAGTGATTTCTGAGTTGATGGCCTGCGGCCGAGAGATGTTGCAACACCCAATTGAACTGCTCCCACATGCCAAAGAAGTTGTTGAAACTCTTTCCAAAACCCACCGACTTCTCCTCATCACAAAGGGAGATCTGCTCGACCAAGAACGCAAGGTTGCTCAATCTGGTTTGGGAGAATTGTTTGAGTGGGTCGAGATCGTGAGCCACAAAACATCCGACACTTATATGCGGGCCTTCAACAGTTACGCGGATGGCCCGGACCGCGCCCTTATGGTGGGCGACTCAATGAAGTCCGACATTGTGCCGTCCTTGTCCGTTGGCAGCTGGGCCGCACATGTTCCCAATGGCCCTGCCTGGGCTCTAGAGCAGGCAGAAGCCCCAAATAATAACCCTCGATTTGTGGCGCTTTCGTCACTGTCTGAAGTTTTGCCACTGGTTGAAGACGTTGGTTAAGCCCGCCCAAAGGCAGGTCTAGCGGCGCAGCCCCTGCCAGCCACAACATCTACGCCCCCACCTGAACATACCCTCACAAAACGCCGGAAACACAAGCTTTATTCGTTTCCATCCCTGTGTTACGCTCGCTGTAATAATAATTGGTCAGACCGGAAAATCGGCGGCCTGAGGCAGAAAAAAGAGCAGTTCACATGAAGGTGCGGCGCATTCAGCCGGCCCGTTTCGGGCTATTTTTGGCAACACTGGCATTCTGTGCCCTGTTGACCCCAGTGGTGTCCTTTGCGGCGCCTTATGCAGCAATGGTAATTGATGCGCGGGACGGAAAAGTCCTGCACAGCCGTAACGCCGATACGCGGCTACACCCTGCGTCATTGACCAAGATGATGACCCTCTACATTGCCATGGAAGCGGTGGAGAATGGCGAGATCAGCCTGGACACAAAGGTGAAGATTTCCAAAAATGCGGCGGCCGAACCGCCTTCCAAGCTTGGCTTGCAGGCAGGGCAACGGATTGCGCTGCGCTATCTCATCCGTGCGGCAGCGGTGAAATCCGCAAACGATGCCGCCACCGCCATTGGTGAGGCCATCGAAGGGTCCGAGGCTGCCTTTGCCCGTCGCATGAACCGCACAGCAAAAGCGCTTGGTATGTCCAACACCACGTTCAAAAACATGCATGGTTTGACCCAAAGCGGCCACATGTCCACAGCACGAGACATGACCACTCTGGGGCGCCACGTGCTTTATGATTATCCGGACTACTACAACCTCTTCTCCCGCCGTTCCACCAGCGCGGGCATCAAGACCGTCAACAACACCAACCGCCGCTTGCTGGCCGCCTACAAGGGTGCCGACGGTATCAAAACCGGCTACACCCGCGCGGCAGGTTTCAATCTCGTGGCATCTGCCGAACGTGGCAACAAACGTGTGATTGCCACTGTGTTTGGTGGCCGTTCCACGGCAACTCGAAACGCCAAAGTGGCGGAACTTCTCGATCTTGGATTCAACCGCTCCGCCAACAGAGTTGCAATGCGCAAGCCCGGACTGCCTGCCTATCAGGGGAAAACAGCGCCGGTTGGCAAAACCATCCGTGTGGCCACCGCAGTCAAAAAGTCCCTGCGCCCGGTGTTACGTCCAACCACTGCTGGCGAAGCGCAGCCTTCGGTTGTCGCCGCAGCAGCCATGTCTGAAGACTCTGTTGTGGCTGCGGCCACGGTCATCGAGCACGACATTCAATCCGCACTATTGCAGGCGCAAGACAACACCGGTGTGACGCTTGTGAGCCTGAAAGAAGAACCCACACCACCTCCACAGCCTAAGGTCGTGACCCGGATTTCCACGGCCGGTGGTCGCCATTGGGGCATCAATGTAGGGCGCTACAACAGCCGCTTCGCGGCAGAAAAGATGCTCCTCAAGACGGCTCTTGCCGAAATGGCCACCTTGGACGGCAGCCTGCGCAAAGTTGTGAAGAATTCCCGCGGCTTTGAAGCCAATTTTCTGGGTATGAGCAAAGAAACCGCAGATCTCGCCTGCCGCCGGCTTCAGGCTCGTCAGGTCACCTGCTACACACTTGGGCCCGGATAAGCTGGTACCAAATTCACACAATGAAAAGACCGTCGCAGCACCCTGCGACGATCTTTTCATTTGAAACAGGATGAGCGGTGCTCACATCTTGGGTTTGTCGTCATACTGCCCAGACAGAATACGCTGCGCATCCCCTTCCGGATCATCATATTGGTCTGACCGAACTGTGTAGATGAACGCCACCAAGCCAATCCCCCCTAAGAATAAGGAGATGGGAATCAGATAAGACAGAATTTGCATGTCATCCTCTCAAGCGCAGAGCGTTTAGAGACACTGTAATCGAAGACGTGGACATCGCCAACGCAGCAATCAACGGCGTTGCCAAACCGGCCACAGCCAAAGGCACGGCAATTATGTTGTAAACCGTCGCAATTCGAAAGTTTTCCCGGATACGTTTGATTGCGCTCTTGGCGGTATCAACAGCCTCGGGAATCGGTGAAAGGTCACCGCCCAGCAAAACAATGTCAGACGCCACACGGGCCGCGTCTAAAGCGGACGCTGGAGACATGGAGACATGCGCAGACGCCAAAGCAGCTGTGTCATTCAAACCATCCCCCACCATCAGCACGTGACGGCCTTCCTCAGCCAAAATCTGAACCCGCTTGGCTTTGTCCTCCGGTAGCGCTTCAGCCACCCATTTGGCAATTCCTAGCCGGTCGGCAAGGTTTTCAACAGCGCCAGTGGTGTCCCCGGACATCAAAATCACTTCTTTGCCCGCGACCTGCAGCGCCTTCACACTGCTCTCCGCACCATCTCGAAGGGCGTCCGCAAACAAGAACCCACGTGGCGCGTGATCTCCAATGCTCAGAAATGCAGAGGTCTGATTGCCGGCAGTCGCGCCAACCCAAGTTGGTCGCCCTAGCCGCACCAATTGGTCAGCGATTTTGCCTTGCGTGCCATAACCCGGCACCTCTTCAATATCGCTTACGCGTGCCGGACGAATGTCTGCTGCCTGCGCGGCCTTGGTAATGGCCACACTCAGTGGATGCGCTGACGCCATAGCCAGAGCCAGTGCAACGGACAGGTCGTGTTCTTCAAAATCCTTCAGATTGGTCAGTTCCGGGGCGCCAGCAGTCAGCGTACCGGTCTTGTCAAACACAACCGTATCGACCTCCGCCAATCGCTCCAGCGCTGTGCTGTGCTTGATCAACATGCCTTTGCGGAACAACCGTCCCGACGCCGCTGTGGTCACCGCCGGCACGGCCAGACCTAACGCACATGGACAGGTGATAATCAGCACCGCCGCAGCAATATTGAGAGCGGTTCGCATGTCAAAGGTAAACAGATACCAGCCAAGAAAGCTCAGCGCAGACAGGATATGCACTCCCGGCGCATAGAGCTTTGCAGCCTTATCGGCCAGCGATGTATAGTTTGACCGTCCAGATTCCGCCACAGCCACCAAATCAGCCATCCGATGCAGGCTGGTTTGCTCGCCAACCGCACTTGCGCGAACCACAAGCGGCCCGGTCAAGTTCACTTCGCCCGCACTCACCACTTGGCCCGGCTCAGCAAAAACCGGTAACGTTTCCCCTGTCAGAAGAGAACGATCCAGCTCCGAGCATCCCTCAACAATCTCACCATCCACCGGCATCCGGCCTCCTGGCTTCACCCGGATGAGGTCACCAACGGCCAGTTCTTTCACCGCAACAGCTTCGTCCTGCCCGTCCACAACACGCACTGCACGTGGGACTTCCAGCGCCGCAAGTTCTTCTGCCGCCGACCGTGCCACAGCCCGCGTGCGGTGATCCAGATAGCGCCCCGCCAACAAAAAGAACACCAAGGTCAACGCTGCGTCAAAATAGGCGTGCTCGCCAGACAGAGTTGTCTCCCAAAGCGAGGTTGCCACCGCTAGAACAATCGCCAGCACAATCGGCACGTCCATGTTGAGCCGTTTATGCTTCAACGCGCTCCAGGCATGCACGAAGAATGGTTTGCCCGAAAACGCGATGGTTGGCAGCGCAATGGCGGCAGAAATCCAATGGAACATGTCCCGCGTGGCGGCCTCTGCCCCGGACCATACCGACACCGACAGTAGCATCACATTCATTGAGGCAAAACCCGCGACAGCCAAACGCATCAACAGGTCACGGCCGGCCTTGTCGTTTTGCGTGGCACTCAATGTACCAGCGTCGAGCTCATGCGCCTCATAACCCACCTTATCCAGAACCGCGGCCAAATCCTCGGCCGTGACCTCAGCCCCCGCCTCTACTGATGCGCGCTTCAACGTCAGATTCACCCGCGCAGAATGCACACCGGGATGCGCCGCCAAAGCCGCCTCAACGGTTGAGATACACGCAGCGCAATGAACTGTGGGCACCGATAAGGCGATGCGCGCGTCTTCTTGAATAGCCTGCTCCGCAAGAGCCTCCGCGGCTGGAGCGGCATCACAGGCCGGACAGGCCGAGATATTTGGACGCATCGCCGCAGTCATCGCCTAGCTATTCTCCACACGCAGGACCACACGCTGCTCAAATGGCGTGCCGTCCAACGCAGTTGCGGTCATCCGAATGTTCCAATTGCCCGGTGCCAGTTGTTCGCGCGCCACATAAGCTTTGCCATCAAATTGGAAGTCGGGTGTGCGGTCATCCTGCACATGGGTCGCCCGTCCCAGAACCGCGTCGAGGTTGGACACCTGCACCGGTGCGCCAGCTTCATCCGTAATCGACAGGATCAACAGCCCACCTTTGGCATGCGCGCTGACCTCCCAACCCAATGCTTCCTGCGCGTTGCGGCGCTCATCAAAGCTCTGGCTGGCGACGTAAGAGTTTTTCACTTCCAGACCAGGAAAGGTCGCAACAGCGTTCCATGCCAGCAAGAGGTTCACGGCAATGATAACGCCGAAAGCCCCCACGAACACCATCAGGAAGTGTTTGCCGGTGAATTTTTTCTCAGCCATCACTGGCCCTTTCCATTAAATACAGTGTCTTTGTGCACACGATCACCATTACCTGTGTCTTCAAACCAGAACCGGAAGTCGGTCAGACTGCCATTGGCGGGCTCCGATCCAGCAGGGGCAATCACGTAAACACGTTGATTTTTCATTTGGTCCGCCGGTACATTTACGGCCTCATAAGGAGTGCCTTCAAGCTGCACCCGCAGATCTGGCTCGCCTTTCAGCGATATCCGGAACATACGGTCTTCACCATGTTTGTTGCGCAGCCGTACCTCGTAGGTGTTGCGGATTGAGCCGTCAGACAGCGTCACAAAGGTTGGGTTCCGCACTGGCGCAACCGTTGCTTCAATGTCGGACCGCATAAACAGAGCCACAACAAGCCCAACACCAACCAATGACCACAGAGAGGTGTACATGATCGTGCGCGGACGAAAGACGTGTTTCCAAACACTCTTTGGCGGGTTGCCTTCACGTTCGCGATCTTCATCCGAAAATGCCAGATAATCAATCAAGCCACGTGGTTTTCCAACTTTCTCCATCATCTCATCACAGGCATCAATACACAGTGCACAGGTGATACACTCCATCTGTTGCCCATCGCGAATGTCGATACCAACAGGACAAACGTTCACACAAGCCATACAGTCGATACAGTCACCAAGATCGCTGTCTTCGGTTCGCTTGCCTTTTCCGCGTGGCTCACCGCGCCACTCGCGATAGCCAACGGTCAACGTGTCCTCATCCATCATCGCAGCCTGAATGCGCGGCCAGGGGCAGGCGTAAATGCAAATCTGCTCCCGTGCGAAGCCACCAAAGAAGAAGGTGGTGAAGGTCAACACCGCAATTGTGGTGTAGGCAACGGGATGTGCGTTACCCGTCACAATATCCACGGCCAAAGTTGGTGCATCGGCAAAGTAAAACACCCAAGCTCCGCCGGTTGCCATCGCTATCAGAAGCCACGTCACCCACTTGGTAAGCCGTAGGCGCACCTTGCGGACATCCAGTTTCTTCTGGCGATGCAGACGCAGGCGGGCATTGCGGTCGCCTTCGATCCAGCGCTCCACCAAAATGAACAAGTCTGTCCAAACTGTTTGCGGGCAGGCATAGCCGCACCACACGCGGCCCAAGGCGGAGGTGAACAGAAACAGCCCAAGTCCGGCCATGATCAACAGACCTGCCACAAAGTAAAACTCGTGTGGCCAAATCTCGATCATGAAAAAGAAGAAGCGACGGTTCGCTATGTCGATCAGCACAGCCTGGTCCGGCAGGCTTGAGCCTCGATCCCAGCGCAACAGCGGCGTCAGGTAATAGATACCCAACGTGATCGCCATAATTATCCATTTAAGATTGCGAAACGGCCCGTAAACGCGTTTCGGAAAAATTGGCTCGCGTGCCTCGTACAGGGACGGTGCAGGACTTTTGCTCACGGAATCACTCGCATGTTGGATGAGGAGATTTCTCGATCTTTTCCCAACGATTGGACGCCAGAACATTGACCTGTGTCAAATCTCACATTTGTGACTCACCTTTTATACCCTGTGGTTGAGAACCTCCCTGCGTCAGAGTAGCTCTGTGCGCATTTGCGCAGGGGTGCGTCCGGTCCAGTTTTGGAAGGCCCGATAAAACGAATTGGGATCTCGATAGGCCAGCAAATATGAGATTTCCTCAACGCTCATATCCCCTTGCCGCAAATAATGCAGTGACAGATCAGACCGTGTTTCATCTAAAACTGACTGGAATGTCTGCCCTTCGTTGCGTAGGTGGCGCTGGAGGCTTCGCCGACTTGTCACAAGCCGGTCACTGACGGCATCCACTGTCGCTTGACCGGCGGGCAACAGCTCCAAAAGCGCATTGCGAACCCGCACCGCCATCGACAGATTGCGGCGGCGTTCAGCCAACTGTCGCGTTAACTCCCGCTCAAAACCAGCCCAAAGCTGCGGGTTCTCCGAGATCAAGGGGCGATAGGCGTCTTCGCGTGTCAACGTCAGTCGCGGTCTCGGCGCAATCACTGCCTTGCGCCCATAGTGACGATCAAAAACGGCCTGATCTTCCATAAATTCTGGAACCCCAACTTCCACCGGCAGAAAATCCACCCCGGTAAAGGCGCGGCACATCTCCAGAAAATACACCATTTCAAACGCTGCCATACATTTTGGCACATCCAAATTTGGTTCGGCGACATCAATCTCAAGAACGAGGTTCGCCTCTGTTTCGGAAACCAACAGTTTGATGGGTGCCACCAAAGGTTTGAACACCGCCTTGCGTCTCAATCCAGTGGCGATGTTTGGGCTGCAAGAAAATGCAAATGCCGCCGGGATAAATGGGCCCCGCGCCATGGCTTTGGCCATTTCAACCACCACTTTTGGGTTGTCAATTTCATCCGAAATTGCCTCCCAAAGCGTAAAAAATTGCTGTGCCGTCACACCGCGCGTGTCGACCTCGAACAAATCCGTTGGCATTCCTGCGCGGCGCAATACACGTTCCGGCGACACACCAACGGACCGCATAAGGCCAGCCGTTGATTTGTGAATCGGATACCGGACCTGTTTGTGCATTTTTGTCTCCCTTTTTCGAGACAAACATAAGAGAGCTGGCGCGGTTCGCCAACCATCTGGCACAATCTGCAAGAATTTAGGGAAGTAGTGGGGGCCGATCTCTCCAGGAAACGCGCGAACAGGACGGAAAGATCGACACCCAATGGACAGCTCCGGTTGCGGCGTGCTGCCCTTGAAACCGTTCTACCAAAGCAAATCACACAAAAACTTGATCTTAGTCAAATGCGCCCAACAAACGCGCAAAAAACACAAAAAGGCCGCCCCGATTTCTCGGAGCGGCCCATTTTATTCAGGCAGTGAATTGAGTTATTCGCCGCCGCCCAACTGGTGCACATACGCAGACACGGCGCGCACTTGTGCTTCGGTCAGACGGTTGCCCCATGAGGGCATCACACCATAACGGCTGTAGGTCACAGTCTCTTTAATGGAGTCATAGTCCCCACCATAAAGCCAGATCGCATCCGCCAAGTTTGGCGCACCTTGCGCACGGTCGCCCGTGCCGTCTTCCATGTGACAAGAAGAGCATTCATCCGCAAAGACTTCCGCACCTGCCGCCACAACTGAGGCGTCCTTCGCCTCACCTGAAAGCGACATCACATAGTTCACAACCGCGTCGATCTGGTCGTCTTCAAGGTAGTCATCCCCAAAGGCCGGCATCTCGGAATACCGCGCATCGTCGTCTTCCTCGTTGCGGATGCCATGTTTCACAGTGGCGTAGATGTTCTCGATGTCACCACCCCACAACCAGTCGTTGTCCAACAGGTTTGGATAGCCAATTGCACCAGCCGCGCCCGAGCCGTGACACTGTGCACACCAGGTTTTGAACACCGCACCACCAGCGGAAACCGCATAGGGCCCC
Source organism: Shimia sagamensis (assembly GCF_900182745.1). Taxonomy (GTDB): domain Bacteria; phylum Pseudomonadota; class Alphaproteobacteria; order Rhodobacterales; family Rhodobacteraceae; genus Shimia; species Shimia sagamensis. The sequence continues at coordinate 327,903 of NZ_FXTY01000005.1, forward strand.
AACTCAGGATCAGTGGTGATCTGTGTCAGCTCTGCAGCTTCCAGTTTGGCATTGATTGGTGCCAACTTGTCTTCGGCAGACTGAATTTCAGCTGCCACATTAGCCCGAGAAGACCAGCCCAATAGTCCTTTGGTGGCACCATTGATGCCCGGCCATGCTGGATAAGCAATGACATAGCCGATGCCCCAAATGATCGTCACATAGAACACCCACAGCCACCAACGCGGCATAGGATTGTCGAACTCTTCGATCCCGTCCCACACGTGGCCGGTGGTATTTGGATCGCTGTCAAACTTTTTTGATGGCTTGCTCATGTCCGTGCCTCCTCAGTCGTGGCCGGTTTATCTTCGTGACGGAACGGAATGCTGGCCGTGTCCTTGTATTCTTTGTTGGCGCCGGGGCGGAACACCCACAACACAATCGCAAGAAAAAACAAGAACAGGAACAATAGCATCCAGCTGTCCGCGAACTCTCGCAGGAAAGAATAGGTTTCCATAAGATCCCCTCCTTACCGCGACGCCGCCGGCGTGAAGGTCGAGAAATCAACCAACGTGCCCAGCATCTGAAGATAAGCAATCATCGCATCCATTTCGGACACATCTGCATGACCGTCAAAGTTACGTACGTTCACGCTGTCTTCGCCATACCGCTCCAGAAGACCATCATAATCGCTGTCAGGATCGGCCTGTGCCAAGAAGTCAGACTGGGCATTCTCCAGCATGTCTTCGGTGTAAGGCACACCCACAATCGCGTTCGCTTTCAAGAGGTCGCCAATGTACTTACCGTCGAGCATCTTTTTCTCGAGGAAGCCATACTTTGGCATCACGGATTCAGGCACCACGCTCTGCGGGTCCCGCATGTGGTCTAAGTGCCAGTCATCCGAGTAACGCCCCCCCACACGGGCCAGGTCAGGACCGGTCCGTTTGGAGCCCCACTGGAATGGGTGATCGTACTTGGATTCCGCCGCCAGAGAGTAATGACCGTAGCGTTCCACCTCATCACGCATTGGACGGATCATCTGGCTGTGACAGACATAGCAGCCTTCACGCAGATAGATGTCGCGCCCCGCGAGTTCGAGAGGCGTGTAGGGGCGCATGCCCTCTACATCCTCAATGGTGTTTTCGAGCCAGAACAGCGGCGCGATTTGAACAATGCCACCGATGGTTACGACCAAGAAGCTGCACACAAGCAGGAGGGTCGCGTTGGTCTCGAGGATTTTATGTTTATCGAGAATAGCCATAGCTGCCGGCCCTCCTTATTCAGCCGGGACTGCAACGGACAGGCTGGCCTCTTTGGCCGGTGCCTTACGTACAGTCATCCACAGGTTGTAGCACATGATAACGGCACCCGAGAGGAACATAACCCCACCCAGACCGCGCACGATGTTCATCGGTTTCTTCGCTGCCACAGTGTCGGCAAAGGAGTTCACCAGGAAGCCATTGGCATCCACTTCACGCCACATCAGGCCTTCCATGATACCGGTCACCCACATGGACGCCGCGTAGAGCACAATGCCGATGGTGGCGAGCCAGAAGTGCCAGCTGACAAGTTGCAGCGAGTACAGACGCTCACGTTTCCACAAAACCGGCACGAGATAGTACAGCGCACCAAATGTGATCATACCGTTCCAACCTAACGCACCGGAGTGTACGTGACCAATGGTCCAGTCAGTGTAGTGAGACAGCGAGTTCACAGCGCGGATAGACATCATTGGACCTTCGAAAGTCGACATGCCGTAGAAACCAACCGAAATCACCATCATCCGGATCACCGGGTCGGTGCGCAGTTTGTCCCATGCGCCAGAGAGCGTCATCAGACCATTGATCATACCACCCCAGGACGGCATCCAAAGCACGATGGAGAACACCATGCCGAGGGTCGAGGCCCAATCAGGCAACGCGGTGTAGTGCAGATGGTGCGGACCAGCCCAGATATACAGGAAAATGATCGCCCAGAAGTGAATGATTGACAGCTTGTAGGAGAACACTGGACGTTCGGCTTGCTTCGGAATGAAGTAGTACATCATGCCCAGGAAGCCCGCGGTCAGGAAGAAGCCAACAGCGTTGTGGCCGTACCACCATTGCACCATCGCATCTTGCACACCGGACCATACGATTACCGATTTGGAGCCGAAGATGGACACCGGAACTGTCAAGTTGTTGACCAAGTGCAACATCGCAACGGTGACGATAAACGCGAGGAAGAACCAGTTGGCTACGTAAATGTGTGGCTCTTTACGCTTGATAACGGTTCCGAGGAACACCGCCAGGTAAGCCACCCAAACAACGGTCAGCCAAATATCAACATACCATTCTGGCTCAGCGTATTCCTTGGACTGCGTTCCGCCCAAAAGGTAGCCTGTCGCTGCCAATACGATAAAAAGCTGATAGCCCCAGAAGACAAACCAACCAAGATTGCCGCCCCACAGCCGCGCTGCGCTGGTGCGCTGCACAACGTAGAACGATGTTGCGATCAGCGCGTTGCCGCCAAAAGCAAAAATCACCGCCGAGGTGTGCAGTGGGCGCAATCGACCAAAGTTGGCATAGCCCTGTGCCCACTCAAAGTTGAGGACCGGGAAGGCCAGCTGAAACGCGATAAACACGCCCGCTAGAAACCCAACAACCCCCCAGAAAGCGGTTGCGATCACGCCGTAGCGGATCACGTCATCCATGTATTCATCCTGCGCATGCACTTTCACAGTGCCCATGCCGCGCAGAACCCAAATAAACAGCCCAAAAGACACACCCGATATAAGGAGGGCGTGTACCATGTAAGCTAAATCACGCGCATAGTTGGCCGCAATCAACGCAAAAAACGTGATGAGGCCTAGCGCGATCAGCTTGAAGTAATTTATCATTTCGCGTCCCTTCGTCTTGCCCTGCCCGATTCTTCTTCGGGCTTAAGGCGGATTTGACCAATCGTCTTTTGCAGGTGCAGCGAAAAATCCGCTTTGATCTGGGTCAAGGAAACTGACGGGGATCTCTGTCTGTATCTACTTCAAGAGAAACGGCTTTATCTGCACCTATAAAAGAAAAGTCGTATTGAATTTACACCTTTCCATAACACGGGTGAGTGACAATGAACTACAAATCTTTGCTGTGCGTTCTGACGGACTCCGACTTCACAGCCGCCCCTTTGGCGCAGGCGATTGCCCTCGCGGAAGCACAAGATGCGCATCTAGACGTGCTCGCACTTGGCGTGGACCGATCGCAAACTGGCTACTTCTATGCAGGTGCCGACGCTCTTTTGATGCAGGAAATGCTCAAACGCGCCCATGAGGAAGCCGACACCATCAAGGCAGTAGCCGAAGCGGCCCTGTCTAATACAGACATCCGTTGGGCCTGCGACACCGGCGTCACCCAGATCGCCGACCTGGGGCGACATGTGGCCGCACGGTCCCGTTTTGCCGACCTTGTGATCCTACCAAAGCCTTATGGCAAGAATCAGGGCACCGAGCTGGAGCCCACTTTGGAAGCCGCTTTGTTTGAAGGTCAGGCCCCCGTACTGATGGTACCTGAAACCGCAAAACCTCTCGCCGCGCCAAAAACCATTTCCATCGGTTGGAACGAAAGTGCCGAAGCACTGGTTGCCACTCGCGCCGCTCTACCCTTCTTGAAAGCCGCTGACTTGGTTCACGTGGTGGTGATTGATCCGCCGACCCACGGCCCGAACCGGTCTGATCCCGGTGGTCTGCTGTCGCAATTCCTTTCGCGCCATGGCGTCCGTGTGGAAGTCGACGTGCTGTCCAAAACACAGCCACGCGTCTCCGACGTGCTGCTGCGCCACGCCACCGATACCAAGACCGATATGATTGTGATGGGCGCTTACGGTCATTCTCGCTTTCGCGAGGCCATTCTGGGTGGCGCGACACGCAACATGTTAGAGCAGGCCACAATTCCAGTGTTCCTGGCACACTAAGCCAGACCAATTTTGCCACGTGATGTGTCGTGGGACACGCATTGGCGAGGCAAAAACAAAAGGCGGGGACATCCCCCGCCTTTTTCTTTTCCAAAGACTGTGGAAGGCGCTAGGCCATCATCCCACCGTCCGCATCGTCGCCAGCTTCGTCCATCAGCCGCTCAAAGCTTGGAACCGTTACATGGCGCTTGCCTTCCAGCTCAATCACACCGTCCCGCTTCAACGCAGACATCTGACGGCTCACGGTTTCCAACGTCAGCCCAAGATAGTCCGCCATCGCTTCACGGGTCAGCGGCAAATCAAACACGATTCTGCCGACCATACCCTCCAACTTCAGCGACGCATCTCGCCGCCCAATAATGGACAACAAGCTGGCAATTTTCTCGCGCGCGGTCTTACGCCCCAGCACAAGCATCCATTCCCGTGCGGCATCCAGCTCGTCGAGTGTCATTTCCAGCAAACGCTGCGCCACATGCGGTGTTTCCACCATCATGGTCTCAAATGGCTTGCGACGAAAACAGCACATCACCACGTCTGTGGTCGCCACAACATCATAGGTTGCAAACTCACGCCCCGGCCGGCCCACAAAATCGCTTGGCAACAGAAGGCCAACCATTTGCGTGCGACCGTCTTCCATCGTCTGTGTCAGCGAGGCGATGCCAGACACAACAGAGCCGACAAACTCCATGCGGTCGCCGGACCAGATCAGCGTCTGTCCGGCCTCAAAGCTGCGGTAGTATTTGATTCCATCTAAGGTCTCGAGCTCATCCGCATCACAGCGCGCGCACACGGCGCGATGTTTGATCGGGCAGCTTTCGCAGCCATTTGTTAGGTCTAATGTCTCGTTCATAACCTGTTCATACCTAGACTTGATCTGGGTCAAGGGTTCGCATTTCCCATTTCTCTATGAGTACGCTCATGGAACAGGAAAAACAATTGGCCAAACTCGGACTGTTTGACGCGAAAGTTCCGCGTTACACAAGCTATCCGACGGCCCCGCATTTCAACAACGACGTGACGCCAGACACTTACAAGGCGTGGATTGAAGCGATTCCAACCGGTTCGCAAGTCTCACTTTACGTGCATGTGCCGTTTTGTCGCCGCCTCTGTTGGTTCTGCGCCTGCCGCACCCAAGGCACATCCACACTCTCCCCGGTTGCCACGTATGTGGAGACGTTGAAGGATGAACTCAGAATACTGAAGGCATCCTTGCCTCAAGGGGTCACCCTGTCACGCTTGCACTGGGGCGGCGGCACGCCAACCCTGCTCGACCCCGGTATGATGGAAGACCTCGCCGGCGCCATTTTTGACGTGGCCCCTATGTCGGCTGACGGCGAATTCTCCGTTGAGATCGACCCCAATGAAATTGATGACGCCCGCTTGGCTGTACTTGCCAAGGCTGGCATGAACCGCGCCTCCATTGGCGTGCAGGATTTTGACGACGAAATCCAAAAAACCATCGGTCGCATTCAAGGCTACGACATCACCCGCGATGCGGTAGAGATGATCCGCGCGCATGGTGTAAAAAGCGTCAACGCGGACATTCTCTTTGGTTTGCCACATCAAACCCAAGCCCGCATCACCGAAAGCGTACAGAAACTTCTGTCCCTCTCGCCCGATCGCGTGGCGCTTTATGGCTACGCCCACGTGCCGTGGATGGCAAAACGCCAACAGATGATTCCATCAGACGCTTTGCCAACACCACAGGAGCGCCTCGCGCTCTATGAAACCGCGCGCAAACTCTTCCTCTGGGACGATTACGATGAAATTGGCATCGACCACTTCGCGACCAAAACAGACGGTCTGTCCGTGGCCCAACGCAACGGCACGCTGCGCCGCAACTTCCAGGGCTACACCGATGACACTGCCGATGTGCTTCTAGCTGTTGGCGCATCTTCAATTGCGCGCTTCCCACAAGGTTTCGCACAAAATGCCCCAGCCACATCTGCGCACACTGGCGCCATTCGTGAAGGCCGTTTCTCCACATCTCGTGGCCATACGTTCACCGACGACGATCGCCTGCGTGGCCGCCTGATTGAGGCTTTGATGTGCGACTTCCGCATTGACGCTGATGAGATCGTTGATCGGTTTGACATCTCTCGCGCCGAGCTGAACGACATGTTCTCCAAAGTCATGGCACAGTTCCCAGACGTGCTTGCACTGGAAAGCGGGGCTTTGATTATTCCCGAACTAGCGCGCCCGCTGACCCGCATCGTTGCACGTGCATTTGACGCTTACGACATGAGCAAAGCTCAGCACAGCGCTGCGATCTGACATCAGCGAAACATAAAGGAAATGGACCAGTCCATTGGGCTGGCCTATTTTGCTGGCACCCATTGATACAGTGTGTCGAACTCTTCCTGCGCCACCACTTCAAAGCCATGCAGGCGATAAAACTTGTTTGCAGGACTGTCTTTGAGCGCCATCAAACGCACGGGCAGATCTCTTTCCGCCGCATCGCGCAGAACCCATTGTAGAATCATACTACCAAGCCCGCGCCCTTGCTGCTCTGGCGCAATATAGAAGTGATCAAGGTAGAGATGGTCCCCCCGGTCCCGCAGCTCAAAAAAACCCAGAAGCTGCTTACCTGAGAAAACAAGCGTGGTGTCAGCCGGCACAAACGTGTCCAAAAACCGCCGCCGCGCGCGTTCCTGATTGAAGCGACCTACGGCCTCCAGACTCGGTTGCATGGCTTTCACCCGAAGCGTAGCCAACCGCTTTGCATCGGTTTCCTTGGCAACATCAAAACGAAGACTGGTCACCCTGGTGCCGCCGCCAACAATTCACGCGTGTAGTCTGTCTGCGGATTGTCAAACAGCGCTTCAGACGCGCCATGTTCCACCACATCCCCGGCTTTCATCACCATGATTTTGTGGCTCATCGCCCGTACCACATGCAGGTCATGGCTGATAAACAGATAGGCCAGCCCGTATTTCTTTTGCAAATTGCGCAGAAGCTCCACGATCTGTACCTGCACCGTCATATCCAGTGCCGATGTTGGCTCATCCAGCACCACCAACTTGGGTCGCAAGATCATCGCCCGCGCAATCGCGATCCGCTGACGCTGCCCGCCGGAAAATTCGTGAGGATACCGGTCCATAAACGCCGGGTCTAATCCGACCTCCACCATGACCTCACCAACCAACGTGCGCGTATCGCGCCCGTCCGGGTTGCCGTGCACACCAAGCCCTTCGGAGATGATCTGCTCACAGGTCATCCGTGGGCTCAGGCTGCCAAACGGGTCCTGAAACACAATTTGCATGTCTTTGCGCAGCGCCCGCAGCTGTTTGGTACTCCACTTACGCACATCATGCCCATCGAAGGTGATTTTCCCTTCGCTGCCAATCAACCGCATGATCGCCAGTGCCAGCGTGGTTTTGCCAGACCCACTTTCGCCCACGATCCCCAGCGTTTCTCCGGCCCGCACGGACAGATTGGAATCGTTCACCGCCTTCACATGGCCAACCGTGCGTTTGAGAAAGCCTTGCTGGATCGGGAACCATACACGCAAGTTCTCAGCGGATACCATTTCCTCGGCGCCACTCTCAACAGGGTCTGGAATACCCGTCGCTCGCGCACTCAACAAAAGCTGCGTGTAAGGATGCTGTGGGTTGTCAAATATCTCGCTCACAGGCCCCGCTTCGACAATCTCACCGTCTTTCATGACGCAGACTTTGTCGGCAATCCGCCGCACCACGCCTAGGTCATGGGTGATGAACAGGAGCCCCATACCTTCACTGGCTTTCAGCTCTGCGAGCAGTTCCAATATCTGCGCTTGAATGGTCACATCCAGCGCCGTGGTAGGCTCATCTGCAATCAGGATGTCTGGCTTATTGGCCAGCGCCATGGCAATCATCACCCGCTGGCGTTCCCCGCCGGACAACTGGTGCGGATAAGAGCTCAGCCTTTTCTCAGCATTACGCAAGCCCACTTTCTCGAGCAATTCCAAAACCCGCGCTCGAGCTTTGTCGCCCGTCACCCCTTGGTGCAGCGCCAAACTCTCTGCCAGTTGTTTGTCGATGGTATGAAGAGGGTTTAATGAGGTCATCGGCTCCTGAAAGATAAAGCTGATGTCATTGCCGCGCACTTTACGCAGCAATTCACCGGACGCGCCAACCATCTCCTGACCGTCATAGGTCACCGAACCGGCAACTTCCGCGCTCTCTGGCAACAAAGAAACTGTCGACAACGCGGTCACAGACTTGCCGGACCCGGACTCCCCGACCAGCGCCACGGTCTCCCCACGATCCACCGTGAAGGACACGCCTTTCACAGCATCAATCAATTGCCCGTCCTGCCGGAATCTCACCCGCAGGCCTTTGACCTCCAAAACGCTCATGAAAAAGTCTTCCTTGGGTCAAATGCATCGCGCACGCCTTCAAAGATGAAGACCAGTAGCGAGAGCATGATGGCAAAGGTGAAAAACGCGGTGAACGCCAACCAGGGTGCTTGCAGGTTTTGCTTCGCCTGAAGCGTCAACTCACCCAAGCTGGGCGACGATGACGGCAGGCCAAAGCCGAGGAAATCGAGCCCGGCAAGCGTGCTGATTGTGCCGGTCACGATGAATGGCAACATGGTCACCGTCGCGACCATCGCGTTGGGCAGCATATGACGGAACATGATCACGCGATTGCTTACCCCCAGCGCCTTAGCCGCACGTACATACTCAAGGTTGCGTGCCCGCAGGAACTCGGCCCTGACAACACCCACCAGCGCTGTCCAACTGAACAACACCGTGAGAAACACAAGAAGCCAAAAACTGCGCCCCAAAATCGCGAACATGATGATGATGATGTAGAGGCTTGGTGTCGCGCCCCAAATCTCGATCACCCGCTGAAAGATCAGATCCACCCAACCGCCAAAATAGCCTTGAACGGCGCCCGCGACGATACCGATGACGCTCGCTGCTGTGGTTACCAACAGGGTGAAAATGATCGAAAGTCGGAAGCCGTAAATCACCCGCGCGACCACATCCCGTTTGCGGTCATCCGTGCCCAGCCAGTTCTGACTGTCCGGCGGCAATGGCGCCGCACCGGGTCGATCCACGGGCGTGTCGTAGCTGTATGGAATCGGCGGCCAAAGCGTCCATCCTTTGTCAAAATCGGCATGTTCAAACGTGCCAGCCGCAACCTGTTCCAACATGTCTTCCGGCACATCAAAACAATCTTCAACACCACCGGTTGTGATCAGACATTCAACAACCGGATCGTTATAAACGGCCTCGGTTTTGAAATCCCCGCCAAAGGTGGTCTCGGGATAAAAGTTAAAGATCGGCGTGTAAAATTCCCCACGATAGTTGATCAGGATTGGTCGGTCATTTGCGATAAACTCCGCAAACAGCGACAGCACAAACACCACCGAGAAAATGTTCAGCGACCAAAGGGCGCGGCGGTTGCGCTTAAAATTGCTCCAGCGTCGTTGGTTCAGAGGGGACAATGCCATCAGCCTTCCCTCTTCTCAAAATCAATCCGCGGATCGACAAACACATACATCATGTCCGACAGGATCCCGACCACAAGTCCAATAAGGCCAAAGACAAATAACGTGCCAAAAATCACCGGATAATCCCGCGCCACAGCGGCCTCAAAACCCAATCTTCCCAGCCCATCGAGCGAGAAGATCGTCTCGATCAACACCGAGCCGCCAAAAAACACGCCAATAAACACCGCCGGAAAGCCGGCGATCACAATCAACATCGCGTTGCGGAACACATGGCCATACAGCACGCGCTTTTCAGTCAGGCCTTTGGCGCGCGCCGTCATCACATAGTGCTTCTTGATCTCATCCAGAAAGCTGTTCTTGGTGAGCAGTGTCAGCGTCGCAAAGGCCGCAATGGTTGAGGCCAGAACCGGCAAGGTGATATGCCAGAAATAATCCAGCACTTTGCCAATCATCGTCAGATCTTCGAAGTTATCAGACGTCAGTCCGCGCAGAGGGAAAATCTTCCAATAGGACCCACCGGCAAACAGCACCAACAACATGATCGCAAACAAGAAACCCGGAATGGCATAGCCAATGATGATCGCACCGGATGTCCAGGTATCAAACGGCGTACCGTCTTTCACCGCCTTGCGGATACCTAACGGAATGGATACCGCATAGGCAATTAACGTCGCCCAAAGTCCCAGCGTGATCGACACCGGCATTTTCTCAAGCACCAGATCGATCACGCTGATTTTGCGGAAATAGCTCTCCCCAAAATCCAGCCGCATATAGTTGCCCATCATCGTCAGAAAGCGCTCCAACGGCGGCTTATCAAAGCCAAATTCCTTTTCCAGCTCCTCAATGAACTCCTTGGGCAGTCCCCTCGCGCCCAAGTATTCACTATCAGAGCCAAAGGTCTCCTCCGTGATGACGTCTTCGCCACCACCGGCAAAGCCCGCGAATACGTCGCCCTCGCCCTGCATCTTGGCAAGAACCTGCTCCACAGGCCCACCGGGCACAAATTGCACCAGTGTAAAGTTGATGATCATGACCCCAAGCAATGTCGGGATCACAAGCAACAGTCGTCGGAGGATATAGGCGCCCACAGGATTACTTCCTCAATGCGCCAGAGGCGATCAACGCCTCATGCTTGTCTTTGTTGTACCACCAGAAATCGAGCACACCGACCGCATAGGGTGGCAGCTCTTCTGGACGTTCGTACATGTCAAAGTACGACACCCAGCTTTCACCGACATATCCCGCGTGCGCCATGATGCGCTCATAGCGCAAAGCACGATCCAGAGCTGTCAAAGCCACCACTTCGTCTTCACGTGTTGTGGTTGCCAGCGCCGCGTCAATGATCGCATCCACCGCGGAACTGCGCAGCGCGGCCGGGTTATACGTAGACACTTCTGCGGTTTTGGAGCCAAACATCTGGTGCAAACCCGTGCCAGCCGCTGCGAAAGATCGGTAGCGGTTGTAGATCATATCGTAGTCTTTATCGATCCACCGCTGCTGAGCCTGCGCGCTATCCACTTTGTCCGCTTTGACTTTGATGCCCCAATTGGCCAGCGTTTTGACATAGGTCTCAATCAAGGCCAGACGGGTTTCATCCCACGTCGCAATCACAAGACAATCCAGCGACATCTGCTTGCCATCACCGTCCACCATTTGACCCGCGTCATTCACGGTCCAGCCAGCTTTCTCAAACAGTTTCAGCGCCGCGCGCTTGTTGCGCCGGTCAATTGGATTGGACGGATTAGACGTGTGCGGCACAACCGCCGTTTCCGTCAGCATCTCTGCTGGAACCGCATCGCCCAGCGATTTCAGAAGCTCAAGCTCAGCACCTTCCGGCACCCCTTTGGCTTCCCACTCTTGGCCTTCAGCAAACGAACTCCGCTGGGTGGTCAACTCATACTGGAGCGATTCACGCACCCATTCAAAGTTAAACGCCAACGACAGCGCATGGCGCACGTCGCGATTATCCAGTGGCGCGCGCAGCGTGTTATACAGCATGCCAAAGTTTGTCGGCGCGGACCCGCTGGGCAGCGCCTCTTTCTTCACTGTGCCGTTCTGAATGCCCGGGAAATCATAGCCTGTCGCCCAACGTTTGGTAGAACCTTCTGAGCGGTACGTGAATTCCCCCGCCTTAAAGGCCTCAAACTCGGCGGTTGCGTCGGTGAAATACTCAATTCGAACTTTGTCAAAGTTGAACCGGCCAACATTGGCCGGGTGATCCCAACCCCAATAATTTGGATTGCGCACATATTCGACGTAGCGGTTAAACTCGTAGTCGCCAACTTGATAGGGTCCGGAGGCCATCGGCGCCAAGATCGACGGTTCATCCAACCGCTCACCGGTCTCTTTGTACCAGGCTTCTGAGAAAATCGGTGTTCCACCCACTTGGCTAATCAAAGACCGGCGCGAAATACCCTCTGCAAAGGTGTATTTGATTGTATGATCGTCAATCACCTCAACGCCAGTAATCCGTTCTTTTACAGACCGCGCATAAGACCGGATGGCCTGCTCTAAAAACAGATTGTGGGTAAACGCCGCGTCCTGCGCCCGAAGCGGGGAGCCGTCGCTAAACACCACGTCATCGCGCATGTGGAACACACACCATTCCTGGCTTTTGGGATACTCCACCTCTTTGGCAATCAAACAATAACTGTCGGTGATGGAGTCCGCTGGTGCGCCGCCGCCCCAAGGCATTTCGGCAAACATACTTTCAGCAACGACGCCTGCGCTGCTTTCCGGGTTGCCACCTTTCCAGGAATACCGATTGAACCCATCAAATGTACCACGCGTGCTCATCGTCATGGTGCCGCCCTTAGGCGCATTTGGGTTCACATAATCAAAATGCGGATAATCCGCCGGATACTGCAGATCACCAAAAAACGAATAGCCATGTGAGTGGATGATTTCATCCTCATTGGCCCAAGCCATACCGCTTCCAAGGCCAGCGCCAATTGACAATGCGCTCCCGCCCATCAGTCGGAGCGCCCCGCGGCGATCAAACATTGGCCCGGCAATTTTGAATGTCTTTTCTTTCATTTGGCCCCTCCTGCGCCTGCGCGCGTGTCAGCGGTATGCTTCCTTTCAAGCTAAAGGCGGTGGGCAACAACATTCAAGTTCGGAATGTATCAACAGGCCGTGATTCCGCGTGACATTGGCAAATTATTGCTTTCATTCACACTTTCCACGCCTTCCCCCTCCTCGCTGCACACGCAAGCCAATGCCAGAAGCGCCGAAAAAACGGCGCAGGATCACGTTTTGGACTGAAGAGAGGGTGGGTGAGAGGCTGGACAACGACCCAAGCGGGTCTCGTTACGGCTGCTTCCTTCCGGATCTGACCGGGTTGGCGAGGCGCTCGCCCGCGCCAACCTCTCAAGAGGCGATATAGGACGAACCAATCGAAGATGCAAGCCAGCCCTCTCAAATCCCGCACACCTTTTTACAGCCGCGCCATATCCAACTCGTAACGCACAAACCCGCCATCAACCGTGCCAAGTAACCGTATCGGCAACCCGGCAATATCCAATACCGCAGCCGACCTTGGACCCGTGTCAAACATCGCTGTCACACCGGGCATCCGACGCAAATGCCAGGTGTCCAATTTGGGGTCTCTTTTTCCTGAGCGTTCGGCGATGTGCTGCGCCAACACATCGCGCACCCGCGCCGGCGCAATCTCCACAACCCGCCCGCGACCGGCGCCCGGGAAGTTGCCACCACCGCCCCCGCGATAATCATTGGTGACCAGAAGGAATTCCTGTTCCGGCGCAATTTGGACCCCGCGCCAACAAATATTGCTCACCCGCCGCGCCTGAGGGTTTATCAGGCTACCGTCCACCGCATAACGGGCGGGCTCGGACAGGTCGACTGCATACGACAATCCATAAATGGCCTCGCGATTGTAGGTCGGCGCATCTCTGTCATGGAGGAATTGACCGGTCTCGCCTGCGAACAGTTGATTGTAAACCGCACAGCCCTTTTCCAACCATTCGACAACTTCTCGGCCACGGGTTTGCACCACATTCACATGATTGGAATAGGGCTGCATATCTGCAATGGCGCGCGCAGACACAGCACCGGGCGAGACATCAACATAGTGAAATGCCCCAGCCCGGCCACCACATTTCAACGGCGCAACCGAAGCAATCAGCGGTAAGCTTTCCAGCCCAGTTCCAGCCAGTTCCCGCCGCGCAAACGCCAGTTTCGCCTCGGCCACCAGCCGCGAAGCGCAATCACTTTTGACCATTGAGAAATAGCTGGTCACCGGCTCCATAACCCTACCGATGGTACGGCGCATGCGCGTCAATGTGCGATTATGGGCCACCTCAATGGCTGACACCACCACTGGCGCTTCAACCGGTGCCGTGCCATCGCCTTTGCGCAAGTCGTGCACCTGCACGCGATGACCTTCAACTTGCCAAGCCCCATCAGTGCACCGCAGCGCAAGATCAATCTGCCCCACATGTGTGGCATGAACCCCCGGCATCACAGCTGGCTTACCATGTAACGTGCCCGCATCTGGATCAATGACCTCAGAATGACCAAAACTAGGCGACGGAAACACTCGATGCACATGCCCTGTGACAATGGCATCGACACCATCCAGCCCAGCCACAGCCACGGAAACATTCTCGGTTTCCTCAGAATGGGTCACGTCTCGGATCCCGCTGTGGGCCAGCGCCACCACCACATCCACGCCCTGCCGGCGCAACTCAGAAATCTGCCGCCGCGCTGCTGCTACCATTTCTTCTGCAACCAGGCGTCCAGCAATACGCAGCGCATCCCAAGCCACAACCTGTGGCGGTAACACAGAAAACAAACCTACGCGCAAATCATGGCACGCGCCGTTTTCATCCACTGCGGTCACATCCAAGACCAGATTGGGTTGCCACAGGTCGGCGTATACTGACGCATCGAGATCCTTGCTCAAATGTAAGTTTGCGCACAAGACAGGAGCCTTTAGTGCCCGCAACGCAGCCCGCACATCCTCCGCAGGCATATTAAACTCGTGATTGCCCAGTCCAATTGCATCAAAACGCATTGCATTCATGGCCTGCACAACCGGGTTCTCTAATCCGGAACCAGCGCCTCCCTCATAAGGGTCTGCAATGGCGGCACCTTCTAAAAAATCACCATTGTCCACCAACAAAGTCGCAGACACATCTTTACGCGCCGCCTCGATCACTGTGGCCGCGCGTGCCAGGGACCCCAACGTCGTCGCGCTGTCTTTGCTGTAATCGTAATCCAAAAGCGTCGCATGCACATCGCTGGTCGCCATGATGCGCAGAGCAACACGCGCTCCCTCCGACCCTTTCAGGCGTGTGTGTGACACAACAGTTCCTTAGATTTGGCCCGGCGCCTAAGGGAAGCAGCCTACATAAAAATTCCGCCCGGCTCATGTTCGCCGTCCCAGTGTGCGCACTTTTAGAATGATTGCAAATCACAAACTCACGCAACATCCGCCTAGAGCCTTCTCGACATCGCTCGCACCCTTCTCAATCAGATGTGATTGCAGCCTGTCGCGCAACATGTCACCTCTGTGCCAACAGGAGACCCACATGAGACACGCTGAAACTGTTACCTTTGGAGGTTCTGCCCTCAACCGCGCCGCCGAGCTGCGCGGCGACAAGGCCGATGTTCTTGCACTAAATGAAAACAGCCGCAGCATTGCACTTTGGCGCGGAAAGCCCTTGATCTGCGGGACAAATCTCGATCAACTGGCGCTGTTGCCAGTGTCACAGGACTTGTTTTCCGAGGCCGATGAGCCCCCTGTGCCTCCAATTTTTCTGGGCCAGTCCGAAGACGGCAGCGCGCTGTTTGCCCATGACATCTCGGCTTGGGAGCCCGCGGCGCTGGATACCGCCGCCATGCAACAGTTTGTGGACCCGACACAACAGCACCATCCGGCCCTGCCTGACGATCATCGGTTTGTAGAGCTACGTGGTGTCATGGCACAACTTAGCGCCCGCGACGCCGAACTCGCCGCAACTGCACGCTCCATTTTTGGCTGGCATCGCTCACACCGCTTCTGCTCCAATTGTGGTGCAGAAAGCCGCATGGCCATGTCCGGCTGGCAACGCAATTGTCCCACCTGCAAGACGTCACATTTCCCCCGCACCGATCCCGTTGTGATCATGCTGATCACGAGAGGCAATAAAGTCCTCATGGGCCGATCCCCTGGATGGCCAGACGGCATGTACTCCCTGCTGGCTGGTTTTGTTGAGCCTGGCGAAACACTTGAAGCTGCTGTCCGCCGTGAAGTCTATGAGGAGGCGGGCATTCGCGTTGGGGCTGTGTCCTACTTGTCCAGCCAACCTTGGCCTTTTCCATCATCCTTGATGTTTGGCTGCGCGGGCGAAGCGCTCAACGAGGACATCACCGTAGACCCGCATGAGATCGAAGACGCACTCTGGATCAGCCGCGAAGACATGCTGACTGTGTTTTCCGGCCAACACCCAACCATGAAACCATCCCGCAAAGGCGCAATCGCGCACTTCCTGCTGCGGAACTGGCTTGCGGACAGGCTCGATTGACGCGACTATGGCCGCAAAATAGCAGTCAAACACAGAGGCATCATGGAACTCACCGGCAGAGAAGACGTAGACGTCCCCATCGCGCAGGCTTTTGACATGCTGACCGATGTCGAGGTGTACGAGCGCTCCGCCCTGCGCCGCGGTGCCGAAGTGACCCGCATTGATTCTCTCGCCCGCCCCGGCGTCGGCGCGAAATGGGAGATCGGCTTTCAATTCCGCGGCAAAGCGCGTGAATTGGATCTCGAGGTCACTGGCTTTGACGCGCCCAACGAAGTTGAAATGAAAGCCACATTGCAAGGCTTGGAAACCAACATCAAAATCGAGTTGGTCGCCCTGTCCCGCACCCGCACGCGCATCCAATTCTGGTCCGGCATGCGCGCCAACAGCCTCTCCGCACGCCTGTTGCTGCAATCCCTCAAACTGGCGCGTAGCTCGCTGAACAAACGGATGGCCAAGCGCATGGCAACGCTGCGAGACGATTTGGAAGACCGCTACTCACGGTTGGCGTAACCCGAGCTCCATTCTCGACTAAGCAGTTGCGCCCACGGTGCACCGTTGTCACACTGAAATTATTCTAGTGTGAGCAATGTGGTATGCCTCAGATACGTCATAAGCCAATCAGGCACACAGCCATCGAGTACGCACCGTCGTTGGCATTCCTTTTAGTCTATTTGCTGACTGAAAACATGCGCCTAGCTGGCTGGACGGGCACAGGCTTCGCACTCATGACCTGTATCACCTATGCCCGGGGAAGCTTGTCGCCGCACAGCATTTTCTTGGGCATCAACATATACATGCTCTGCATCACACCTTTGATCGAGGCCGTTTACGCTTTGGATATGAACGCCGCCGGAGCAACCCTAAACGCGCACGCACAGCCCCTGCTGTTCGTTTCGATTTTGGTCACAGGATGCATCCTCGCGACGGTTTCCAAGTCCGGCTTTCTCAACATCCCACAGTCGAGCGGCGGGTCGATCAAACGAGACAACCGCATTCTGATAGGCGTCAGCACAGCAGCAACAGTTTGGGCCTTGTCGTTTGACAGCAGCCGCCTTCTGCAAATGTCACTTCCTTTGATACTGCTGTTTGCCACGCACAGAGCACTTGCAGCGCGCGTGACACATAGGTCTACCGAACGGCATCGCGTTCCGCAGGATAGACCCCCAGAATAGAGACGTTGTTGGTGAAATACCGCAATTCATCCATCGCCAGTTGCACAGAGCGATCCTCTGGGTGGCCTTCGATGTCGGCATAAAACTGCGTCGCCGTGAAACTGCCATTGACCATATAGCTTTCCAGCTTGGTCATGTTCACGCCATTGGTGGCAAAGCCACCCATCGCTTTATACAGTGCGGCAGGAATGTTGCGCACTTCAAACACAAAAGTGGTCATCATCTTGTGATCTGTCCGGCGGGCATAGTCCGGCTCACGCGACATGATCAGAAAGCGGGTGGTGTTGTGGCCGTGGTCTTCTACATCCCGCGCCAGCACATCCAACCCATAAATCTCGGCCGCCAATTCCGAGGCCAAAACCCCTTCGTTGCGTGTCTGGTTCTCCGCCAGTTCCCGCGCGGCACCGGCACTATCAACCGCCGAGTAACCTTTCATATCATGAGACTTCAAAAAA
This sequence comes from Shimia sagamensis, assembly GCF_900182745.1. Classification (GTDB taxonomy): domain Bacteria; phylum Pseudomonadota; class Alphaproteobacteria; order Rhodobacterales; family Rhodobacteraceae; genus Shimia; species Shimia sagamensis. The sequence goes on from NZ_FXTY01000005.1 coordinate 345,417, forward strand.
TTCGCTGACTGCGGCAACAGCACCAAATGCGCCCGCACCGTGTTGATCTCTTCAATCGACACACCCGGCAGCCCCATCAGGCTGATCCGCACTCGCACAAACGCCTCATCAATGATGTGCAATCCACTTTCAGGCAGCAGGCGGTGAATATCCGCCACACGGCCATAGGTGGAGTTTTCAATCGGCAACATCGCAAGATCCGCCTGACCGGTTTTCATCGCATCGATCACTTCCTCAAAAGTGCGACACGGCATCGCTTCCATTTCTGGACGCGCCTTGCGGCAGGCTTCATGGGAGTACGCGCCTGCTTCCCCCTGAAAGGCGATACGATTGGTCAGTTGATCCATTTTGTCCCTCTTTCCCCGGTTTCTGCGCAATTTTTGTACCGAGGGCGTTTCGTCGCGGTAACTATACCTTGCGTTCGCTTAGGGGAAGCGGATAGATAGCCGACAAACGCCACGAGACGGAAACGTAGCATGTTCGACACGATGACAATGACCAAGGTAGTAGGCGCCCTCTGCGGTGCACTGCTTGTATTCTTGCTGGCCAGCTGGGCCGCTGAAACTCTGTATCACACCGGCCCGTCGGGTCACGGTGACGATCACGCCCAACAGGCCTATGTGATCGAAGTGGAGGGCGGCGACGATGCCGGCGCTGCAGTGGAAGAAGGTCCTTCTCTGGAAGAGTTGCTGGCCGCTGCTGACGTCGACAAAGGCGCGAAAGTATTCAGCAAGTGTAAAGCCTGCCACAAACTTGATGATGGTGCGAACGGCACCGGCCCACACCTCTACGGTGTGGTAGACCGCGCCGTTGGCTCCGTTGACGGCTTCGCCTACTCCGGCAGCCTGGTTGCAGTTGCCGACACATGGTCCAACGAAAACCTGGATCACTTCCTGGCCAACCCAAAAAGTTTTGCGCCCGGCACCAAGATGTCTTTCTCTGGTTTGAAAAAAGCCAAGGACCGCGCCAACTTGATTGCGTATCTGCAAACCATCGGTGGCTAAGCCTTACCGAAATCAGAATTTGAAAGACCGCAGCTTTGTCTGCGGTCTTTTTTATTGGGTTTCCGACTAAGCCTGGGTGAGCGCACCTTTTGTGGCCCAGCCCATCTGTGCGTCCGTCTCCACCGCACAAGGCCGCACAGCACGCAGTTGCACCAAAGCGTCCGTCGCAGCCGTCCCCGCCTCCACCATCACGCGCAGCACCAGCATACCGGAGCGCCCACACCCGCCCCGGCAATGAACCAGCACGCCTCCCTTCGCTTGCAAATGCTGATGAATGCCCTGTGACAGCGCGGCCCACTGCGACGCCACAGTGCTTTCGGGCACGGCAAAGTCTCGGATCGGAAAATGGGCCCACTCAATGCCCGCCTCCTTGAGCAGGTCTGGCAACTGCGCAGCCCCAAGGCTCTGCATTTCCTCAGCCTCTGTCGCGCTGACAACCATTGTTGCCCCCCACTGGGAAATGGCCTCAACATCCGCGCGCAAATCCCCTGCTCCTCCAGGCACCGGCGCCAACGCCAACTCGCCGCGACCAACGCCAACCGCAAAAACTTCAAACGCCATCTCATCCCCCTAACTTTCAAGCGCCAGAGCGCTGTTCGCGGCGCGCATGCCAGTCGATCCGCCCGCATATCAGGTGGACGCGCCGCCTTCGCCCGCATAACCTGCGCCAGACCACGCACAGGGGCCAGCCGAATCTGCGACCCCGCAACTTTCAGGACGGCCATGACTGACACTCCCGACACCGCCTATCAGGTTCTCGCGCGCAAATACCGCCCTGAAACCTTTGCGGATTTGGTGGGGCAGAACGCCATGGTGCGCACCCTGAAAAATGCCTTTGAAGCGGATCGGATTGCGCAGGCCTTTGTCATGACCGGCATCCGCGGCACCGGCAAAACCACCACAGCGCGGATCATCGCCAAAGGCATGAACTGCATCGGACCTGACGGCGGCTCCGGCCCCACCACAGACCCCTGTGGCGTCTGCGAGCATTGCAAAGCCATTATGGAAGGCCGCCACGTCGACGTGATGGAGATGGACGCCGCCTCCCGCACCGGTGTGAATGACATTCGCGAAATCATCGATTCCGTACACTACCGGGCCGCCTCCGCGCGCTACAAGATCTACATCATCGATGAGGTGCACATGCTGTCCACCAGCGCGTTCAACGCGCTGCTGAAGACACTTGAAGAGCCCCCCGCGCATGTGAAGTTCATCTTTGCCACCACCGAGATTCGCAAAGTCCCGGTCACGGTGCTGTCCCGCTGCCAACGCTTTGATTTGCGCCGGATTGAACCCGAAGACATGATTGGCATGCTGACCCGCATCGCCACCTCCGAAGGGGCCGATATCGCCGATGACGCCCTTGCGCTCATCACCCGGGCCGCAGAAGGCTCCGCCCGAGACGCCACCTCTCTGCTGGATCAGGCCATTTCGCATGGCGCGGGAGAAACCACAGCTGATCAGGTCCGCGCCATGCTGGGTCTCGCTGACCGTGGCCGTGTTCTGGACCTGTTTGACATGATCCTGCGAGGTGACGCCGGCGGCGCGTTAAGCGAACTGTCTTCACAATACGCAGATGGCGCGGATCCAATGGCGGTGCTGCGCGATCTGGCCGAGATCACCCATTGGGTGTCCGTGGTGAAAATCACCCCGGAAGCCGCCGAGGATCCAACCGTCAGCCCGGACGAACGCGCCCGAGGCCAAGCCATGGCCACCGACCTGCCAATGCGCGTGCTCACCCGCATGTGGCAGATGCTCTTGAAGGCTCTCGAAGAGGTCGCCGCCGCACCGAACGCCATGATGGCGGCTGAAATGGCGATCATTCGCCTGACCCATGTGGCCGACCTGCCCAGCCCCGAGGAGTTGGTGCGCAAATTAAAAGACGCCCCCCAACCGCCACCACAGCCCAACGGCGGCGGTGGCGGAGGCTATGGAAGTGGCCCGGGCGCTGCTGGCAGCACCAATGCACAAGGCGGCCCCATGGGTGGCGGCAATGGGCCCATGCATGGTGCACCAACCGCCCACGCAGGCGGCGGTACAGTGGCTGCCCTCGCGGTGCAAAGCGACGCGGCCTTGGCCAAGTATCCAACCTTCGAACATGTGGTTGAACTGATCCGCCAACGCCGGGACGGTGTGCTGCGTGTGCATGTCGAAGAATACGTGCGCCTCGCCAATTACCAGCCTGGCCGCATCGAGTTTCAACCCGCGCCCGGCGCGCCCAAAGATTTGTCGCAGAAGCTGGGAAGTCAGCTGCAACGCTGGACCGGCTCCCGCTGGGCGGTGATTTTGGTCAACGAAGGTGGCGCACCCTCCATTGCAGAAATCCGGGACGCTGCCAAAAATGAAATGCGCGAACAAGCGCTGGGTCATCCGTTGGTTCAAGCGGTGATGGACGCCTTTCCAAAGTCCAAGATCAAAGAGATCAAGTCCCGTCGCGAGCTTGCCAACGAAGCCCTCGCCGAAGCGCTGCCTGAGGTCGAGGACGAATGGGATCCGTTTGAGGAGTAATCTACTCCCAACCTTAACTCTATTCAGCGAGACACCCTTGTTTACAAGCTCCTTGATCCGTATCTAGGCGGCAAGCAATCACACTTAGGAGAGACCCAATGCTCAAAGGACTCGGCAATCTCGGCGATATGGCCGGCATGATGAAAAAAGCCCAGGAAATGCAATCCAAGATGAGCGAGATGCAGGACGAGCTGCACAACATCATGGTTGTCGGAGAAAGCGGTGCCGGTCTTGTGAAAGCCACAGCCTCTGCCAAAGGTGAGTTAAAAGCCCTGGACATCGACCCGTCGATTTTCAACGGCGACGACAAAGAAGTGGTCGAAGACCTGATCCTCGCCGCAATCAAAGACGCCCAGACCAAGGCCAGCGACCGCTCCCAAGAAGAGCTGGGCAAAATCACCTCCGATCTGGGCCTGCCAGCGGACATGAAGCTGCCGTTCTAAAGCCGTTTGCGTTTTAGGTAAGGCAATCGGATCGCTTTGCGCGTTCGACCGAATGGGAGATGCAGCGAACAAGCGATTCTGATGAAACGCAAACGAGTCTAAGAAACGTGTGTTCCGGGTTGGTTCTTGCTATAAGCAATCAAAATGGTTGCCAGAAAAGACCCGGACATGAGCAGTTCCGAAATTGATTCCCTAATTGACTTGATGGCCAAGCTCCCTGGGCTTGGTCCACGCTCTGCGCGGCGCGCTGTGCTGCACCTGATCCGCAAACGCGCGCTCCTGCTCACGCCGCTGTCGGACGCCATGTTGCAGGTTGCCGCCACCGCGCGCGAATGCCTGAATTGCGGCAACGTGGGCACCTCCGACATTTGTGACATCTGCGCCTCTGAGAAACGCGCCACCGGCGTACTTTGTGTGGTCGAAGACGTGGCTGACCTCTGGGCCATGGAGCGGGCGCAAGTGTTTGACGGCCGCTACCACGTGCTGGGCGGCACCCTCTCCGCTCTGGAAGGCGTGGGGCCGGAGGAACTCTCGATCCCTCGTCTGATGGACCGTGTTGTCAGCGAGGGCATCTCCGAGGTTATTCTCGCGCTCAACGCCACTGTGGATGGCCAAACCACCGCGCACTACATTGCCGACCAGTTGGAAGAGCAAGTGCGCCTGACATCCTTGGCGCAGGGCGTGCCGGTGGGTGGTGAGTTGGATTATCTGGACGAGGGCACAATCAGCGCAGCCCTAACGGCCCGCAAAACACTCTAACCGCCCCGAAAACGAAAAAGGCCGCGCTGGGTAAGCACGGCCTTCAATCTAGAACTGATGCAGCATTTAGCGCGGCTGCTCTTCCTCGTCGCCTTCAGGCAGGTTGAAAAAGCTGTCAGCATCCGAGAAGTCTGCATCAGACCGTTTCTCGCTGTCGTCATCATCGTCATCCGACAAAGAGAAGGTCTCCAGACCTTCAATCGAAGACGGCATCTTCGGCTCTGCGTCCATCTCCAGCGACTGTTCGGTAGAGACGAGCTTACGACGCTCATCATCCGACATCACAACACCTTCGGCGGCGCGTTTCGCGGCGGCTTTCTGAACGGCGGCGTCAAGCTCAGATTGCTTGCACAGGCCAAGGGCCACCGGGTCAATTGGCTGAATGTTGGCGATGTTCCAGTGGGTGCGCTCACGAATCGCCTGGATGGTTGGCTTGGTTGTGCCCACCAACTTGCTCACCTGACCGTCAGACAGCTCCGGGTGGAACTTCACCAGCCACAGGATAGACGCAGGACGGTCCTGGCGCTTGGACAGCGGGGTGTAGCGAGGGCCGCGGCGCTTCTCTTCGCCGGACGCCGCAGCGTTGAATTTGAGCTTCAGCTTCGCCAGCGGATTGTTTTCCGCCTGATCGATGTCGGCTTGAACCAGCTGGTTGTTGGTGATCGGGTCAAAACCTTTCACGCCAGCGGCCACATCGCCATCGGCGATACCCTGAATCTCCAGCTCGTGCATGCCAACAAAATCAGCGATCTGTTTGAAGCTGATCGTGGTGTTGTCCACCAGCCAGACGGCGGTGGCTTTGGGGTGCAGCAGCTTGGCCATATCTCTACTCCTTACGACGTTTTTCCCCTGAAAAGGATACAGATTTCCCGTCGTCTGACTTTTGTCAGACGGCACCGATGGTCTGGCGCGGGTTTCCGTTGTAGGGGAACTTGAGCCCGATATAGTGCGGCTGAACAAAAAAGGAAAGAGTGAATGCGTTCATTGCTGGGTATGGCCCTTGCCCTGTTGGTTTCTGGGCAGGCAATTGCCGACGGCGATAAAGCCGGTGAGTTCGACTATTATGTGCTGGCCTTGAGCTGGTCCCCCAATTGGTGCGCCATCGAGGGTGACGCCAAGGACAGCCCGCAATGTGACGACAGCGAAGACTTTGGCTGGGTTATGCACGGCCTCTGGCCGCAGTTTCACCGGGGCTGGCCCGCCAACTGCCTCACCACCAAACGCAATCCGCCGCGCCACGTGACCAACTCCATGGCCGATATCATGGGCACATCTGGCCTGGCTTGGTACCAATGGAAAAAACATGGCAAATGTTCAGGCCTGTCCGGCGAAGAGTATTTCGCCGCCGCCCGCAAAGCTTATGAGAGCGTCACCCGCCCCACTGTGTTCCGCAAGTTGGATAAAACCGTCAAGCTGCCTGCCTCCGTGGTGGAAGACGCCTTCTTGAAGGCCAACCCACAGTTGGAACCGGACATGCTGACCATCACCTGCCGAGACAGCTTCATTCAGGAGGCGCGTGTGTGCCTGTCCAAAGAGTTGGAGCCAGTCCCCTGTGGCCGCGATGTGATCAAAGATTGCACGCTCTCCAACGCGCGGTTTGATCCGGTTCGGTAGCATCTGAATCTGATGAAAGGTCGTTCTTTTCCGGTCTAGAGGCAAATCGTGTATGGTTGAGCCAATTTGCGTGTCAACCGTATGAGGAGTACTGGCCGTGACTGGAAAAGACGCTGTTTTTGACACGCTAGAAGAATACGCGCGTGCGTATTGCGCCAAAGACACTGACGCCCTGATGGACCTGTTTCTTGAGGGCGAAGGCATCTCTCTGATTGGAACCGGAGCGGACGAACTCTGCTCCGGTCGGTCCCAAATTAGGGACGTGTTTGATCGAAACTTCGCCGAAGCCACTGCATCTCAATTTGAATGGGGCTGGAAGGACATATCAATTCAAGGTTCCGCAGCCACAGTGGCCTGCAGCTTACGCATTCACCTGAACGCAGATGGGCAAGACCTGGTGGTGCCAATTCGGTGGACTGTTTCTTTGGTCAACACACCACTTGGCTGGAAATGGATGCATCGCCACGCATCCGCAGCCGCATCCAGCCAAAAAGACGGCGGCGCTTACCCTGAGGGCGAAGCGCCGTAACGCACCAACTGCCAATCACTTTGAGAGTTGCGTCAGACCTTATTGATGCGCAAGGCGCCCCCACGGGCATCCGCGCATTTCTTTGCGGAAAACTCCGCACTGTCCGGACTGGTATTGACTGCCTTCACCGTGCCGTTGCTGCGACGCATGTAAAACGGCACAAAGCCCTCAGAAATGCCAGAGCGGGACACGGCGTTCATCTCGCCGCAATAGACCCGGTCACCATTGCTCAGCGCCATGATCTCAAACTTCTGAAATTGCGCAGCACCTGGCATGGCCGTTTGAACAGCCAGTTGGTTTTTGGCCCAAAACACCTCACCGGGTTCCAATGCTGCAGATTTGGTCGAAACCTTGGTGGTGCCGCCGGAACAGCCCGTGGCTGCGGCAATAACCAGAAAAAGTGCCACCTTATACATCTCAAAACTCCCAGGTCGTGTCTCTGTTGATGAGAGACACACCATGAGAATACGGCTGAAAGGCGGCAAAAATGCAGAAAACCCGGCCCATTCAAGACCGGGTTTTCTTAAACTTGTTCAGACAGACGTCAGGCTTAGTGCAGCTTGGCGTCTACTTCAGTGATACCAGCGTCGATCAGTTTGTTGGCTTGCGCCGCTGTCATCTGCTGAGAAATCACGTCACGGGCTGCGCTGATGGCGACAACAATCGCCTGGTCACGCACTTCCTTGACGGCCGCGGCTTCTGCCGAGGCAATCTGGTCTTCCGCAGCGGCCAGACGGCGCGCAATGGAAGCTTCCAAATCGACTTTTGCCTGATCTGCAGCCGCCTGAGCTTCGCTTTTGGCGTGCTCAACAATACGTGCAGCTTGCTCCTGAACTTCTTTCTGTTTGCGTTCATAAGACGCCAGAACCGTCTGGGCTTCTTCACGCAAACCGCGCGCTTCGTCCAATTCGGATTTGATGTCGTCAGCGCGCTTGTCCAACATGCCAGCCAATATGGAAGGCACTTTGAAATAAAACAGCACTGCAACAAACAGGATGAAGCCCAGCGTCACGATGAAGTCTGTGTTGCCCAGCGAGAAGAACGGGCCGCTAGCCGCAAAGGCCGGTGTCGCGCTCAGAGCCGCTAGGGCTGCAACTGTGGTCAGTTTCCGCATGGTCTTAACCTTTCATCTGCGCATCAACAGCTTTCGCCACGTCCGCGTCTTCAGCTTTGCCGCTCAGGGCAGAAACCAGTTCGGCTGTGGTGGCGTTGGCCACGTCTTTGATGCTTGCCAGCGCACCAGCACGGATTGTGGCAATTGCCTTCTCCGATTCGGCGGCTTTCGCTGCGATTTCTGCGTCGGCCTTTTGAGTCGCGACGTTCAAGTCAGCCTGGATCTCTGCTTTGGCTTCGGCAACGATGCGCGCTGCTTCCACTTTGGCGTCGGCGAGGGCTTTGTTGTAAGCCTCTTCCGCTTCCACGGCCTTCGCCTTCAACTCTTCAGCTGCGGCGATGTCATTCGTAATGGTCCCCTGGCGTTCAGCCAGAACCGCGGCAATGCGCGGCAGCGCGATGCGCGACAGGACGAAGTAGATCGCAACCAGTGTGATCAAAAGCCAGAAAATCTGGTTGCCCCAGTTCGAGAAATCGAGCTGTGGCATGCCCGGTGCAGAGGCGGCCTCTGCGGCGTGGCTTGTGGCGTCGGTAGATGTGCTCGCCATGTCGTCCTCCTGGGAACTTCCGTTGGGTTACGGGTGGGGCATGATACACGCCCGCACCCGCACGTAAGGATGGTTCCGTAGGCTTAAACGGCGAACATCAGCAGCAGAGCAACCAGGAACGAGAAGATGCCCAGTGCTTCTGCAAACGCGATGCCGATGAAGAGAGTTGCAGTCTGGCTAGCAGCTGCAGAAGGGTTGCGCAGAGCGCCGGCCAGGAAGTTGCCTGCCACGTTACCAACACCGATAGCGGCTGCGCCGGAACCGATTGCTGCGAGACCTGCGCCGATGTGTGCGAGTTGACCTTCCATGTGGGTATCTCCTTACGATTGGAAGTTAATAGATAGAGTAGAGTTTCTGAGACCTTAGTGCGAAGGATGCAGCGCATCTTTCAGATACACACAGGTCAGAATGGTAAAGACGTAGGCCTGGATGAAGGCCACAAGGACCTCAAGACCGTACATTGCGGTGATCGCCACCACAGACAGCGGGCTCACAACTGCGATGGCAGCAAAGCCTGCAAAAACTTTCAAAACCGCGTGGCCAGCCATCACGTTGCCTGCCAGACGAATGCTGTGGCTAACGGGGCGCACGAAGTAGCTGATGACTTCGATCAGGGCCAGGATAGGACGCAGTGCCAAAGGCGCGCTGGACACCCAGAACAGACCAAGAAAGCCTACGCCGTTTTTCACAAAGCCCACAACCGTCACCGTTAGGAACACCGCCATCGCCAGAACAACCGTCACAGCGAAGTGCGACGTGGTGGCAAAGCTCATTGGCAGCAGACCAAGGAAGTTGGCAGACACAATGAACATGAACAGTGTCATGATATATGGGAAGAATTTCACGGCGTCTTTGCCAGCGACGTCTTCAACCATCTTATAGACAAAACCGTAGGCCAGCTCACCAATGGATTGGCTGCGGCTTGGAACGATTGCGCGGCGTCGGGTGCCAATCACCATCATTGCGACAACGGCGACAACCGCCAGAGCCATCCACAAGGTGGCGTTGGTAATGGTGAACAGGCCGACGTGGTCACCACCAAACAAAGGTTTGATGTTGAACTGGTCCATTGGGTGGAATACCAGACCGCCTTCTTCTGCGCCGTGTGCTTCGCTTGCCACGTTCAATCCCTCTCATCTCTCTCAGCGGCCTCAGCCGCTTGTTTCTCTTCGATCTCTTTGGCGCTACTGAGCATCGTTTTGATACCAGCGGCCAGACCAAGCATTGTAAACAGCACCATGAAGATTGGGAGTGTCCCAAACAGGCTGTCCAGCCCATATCCGATGCCAAAGCCGATCCCAAGACCAGCCACCATTTCTATCACCATCCGCCAGGCCAGATTGGCCCCCGAATAGTGCTCATCAGCGCGGGGCTTTGGGTCCTGGGCCTTTCGGGCCGCCTCGATCCTCTCCTCCAGACGCTGCATTTGGTCTTTGTGGTTCGTCTCGGTCACGCGCAATTTACCCCTTGCTAACGTTGGCGCATTGCTACGGTGCAGCACGTCGTGAGTCAACAGCGGAAACCGTGCGGAAAAGACTCCCCCAACAGTCTGAGTTTAAACGATTTAACCAAATAAATCCCCTCAGGCGAAAAAGCCAATCCTCCCAAGAGTGCTGTCAGTTCAGCGCCCCACCATATTCAACCATTTGGTTGATGTTTGTTTTCAGACTGTCTCAACGCGAAATTTCTGCGTCGCGCTCAACACCCAACTGCGAAACAGCCGGGCGGCTTTCTTTCTCTCTGCTTGCGCGCCCATAATAAGGCGAATGGCACCATCATGCAGGGGAAAATCGAAGCATCGGACCAACCGGCCAGCCGCCACATCCCGATCTGCACAATCTGAGCCTCCAAGATACACGCCCTGCCCACAGAGACAGGCCTCATAAGCCAGCTCTGCCTGCAGGCGCCATCCGGCCAAACTCCATACATCCCCATCCAGCCCCTGTGCCTCAGCCCAAAGGCGCCACACATCTGCGTTGCGATCGCGAAAGCGGCGATACTCCAGCAATTGCGACACGTCGCTCCAACCTTCCGGGCGCAGGTCCGGAGCCGCATATACATACATCGGCAGATTGCTCACCATGTCGGACGGCACATCCAACTGCCCGTGCGCCGCAAACCGCAACGCAATGTCGGCTTCATAGTGCTCTACGTCCACAAGCGTGCGCGAGGACTCCAACCGCACATCCACCTCGGGGTGTCGCGCGTAAAACTCTGACAGCAATGGCACAAGCACCGATCTTGCAAATCTGGGCTCACAGCTCACCACAATGCGCCCACGCACCGGCCCCGCCAACTCCTCCGTTGCCTGTGCAATCAACTCCAGCCCGGCACTTGCTTTGGCCAGATACGCACGACCTTCCGCTGTTAACGTCACCCCCCGCGGCAGATCCCGAAACAGCGCCACTCCCAATTGATGCTCCAACCCGCGCACATGCCGACTGATCGCAGAGTGACTGACACCAAGCTCTTTGGCCGCCTGACTGAAATTCTCATAACGCCCAGCAACCTCAAACGCCTTTAGCGCATTTAACGGTGGCAATCGCGCAGACATACCAACTCTCCCAATTTCTGACGCCCCAACAACCCGGTGCCATTTGAACAAACCTATACAGATATTGTGGCTTTATGCGTGCCTTTTTCGCACAGATTAAGTGCACTCTTGGCAATTTTTTCGCGCCGTTACCTCGTTTAGGTTTGAAAGCAGTCGTTTTGGGAGCCACATTCATGACTTTATTGGACACATCTCCAACTTCAAATCCTCGAATTTGGGACCGCATTGGAACAGCCTTGGCGCAGAAATTGGTGTTCTGGCAGACGCCGCAGGGGACAATCCCCAATGCCCGCCTAGCGCGTGACGCCGGTGTCAACCAATGGCCTGCAGTTCCCACCGCGCCTGACATCCGCCGTCAGCAACACCCCTACCTGTGATCTCTTCCCCCTGCGGCCTCAAACCGCTAGGAGAGTACACATGTCCAACGCGCTCGATACCGTCTTCTCTGCTCTCGCCGACCCAACCCGTCGCGCGATCCTCAACATGTTGCTTGAGGATGATATGGCTGTGACCGACGTGGCAGAGCCGTTTGACATCTCCCTGGCAGCCATCTCCAAACACTTGGTGATCTTGACCAAAGCGGGGCTGATTGCGCAAGAGAAACGCGGCCGGGTGAAATGGTGCAAACTGCAACCCGACGCGATGCGCGCGGCTTCTGTCTGGATGCAGGGGTTTGGCCAATTTGAGCCGGTCAATCTGGATGCGTTTGAACGCTTCTTGGAAACCGAGCTTATGTCGCCGTCTCCCTCAGACACGCCCGAATAAATTTCGCCGCAGACCGATAATGAGACGAAGCTGCCGCCTCCGCCCAACGCCCGGTGGTCCAGTTGTTGTTGCCACCCTTCATAGGCTTGGCATAAAGCGCTTCTTGGTCAAGCCCATCCACGAGCCCGTGCCACCGCTTATGCGCCGCCTCGAAACCAGCCTTGGCCGTGTCCCAATCCACGCCCTGGTGCCGCGCAAGCAGATCCGCGTTATAGGCTTTGAGCTGGTTCCATTTGTATCCCGGTGCTGGGAAAGCCACGACCTTGCCCGCCTGCCCATCGGCATACCATCCCAAAAACAAATCAATCCAATGCGCGCGATGTACCACCACATCACGAATGCTCCAATTGTCATCATGCTGACACAGCGCCACATTCGCAGGCACCGTCTCAATCACCATTTGTAGTTTGGCAAACTCTTTGTCAGCAATCGCCAACAAATCCTCTTTGGTTGTTGCTGCAGGCATGGCATTCCTCCCGCCTAAGGATAGCTCAAAAAGTCCAACTCATCTTTGATACGTATCATGGCGCGGCAAAGAAGAGGCTACCCTTCATTTTCGAGCAGCATCCACAGCGCGACGCAGGTCAAGCCAATCCCAATCAGCACATACCCACTGGGCGCGCCATGCCCCAGACCTATCTCCCACAGGATCACCCAGCTTGGCACCAGATAAGTATAGGCCATGACCTTGGCACTGGGCAGGTGCAGTGTGGCAAATTGCAACAACACAAAGGTCGTCGCGGAGGCAAACACCGCCAGATAGACAATGGTGCCCCACACCAGCGGCTGCAGTGCCAACCAGTCTGTCGCCCTAAGATCATTCCAACCGAACCCTGTCAGGATTATCAGCCCGGCAATCAGCATGCCAAAAGTGAACACCACAGGTGCTTCGCCGCGATTCAGCTTACGCACCATCGGCGTATAGAGTGCGTGCAACATACAGCCCCAGAAGTAATAGATTTCCCCCTGCCCGACCTCAAAGCGCAGAAACGCCTGCCAATCCGCCCGGAAAATCACCCACAGCGCCCCAACGCCACCGATGCCCAGCGCGACAAACATACGTTTGGTGGTGATCTGGCGCAGCAAGGCCCAGCCAAATCCAGCCGACATCAGCGGCGTCAACGTAAACACTGCCGCCGTGCTCACCGGATGTGCCGTCTTCAGTCCTTCAAACATCAGGACAAAGTAGCCGGCAAACAACCCACCAAGGATCAGATAACGCCAGGGTGCCTGCCACGCCGACTTAGGCAAACCTTTTGTGGCCATAGCCGCCACGCCAATCACACACGCAGCAATCAGAAACCGCACCGCGTTTAATGCCGCCGGCTCCACGGCATTGGCACTCATCGATCCAAGCGAAAACGAACCGGCCACCAATGCCGAGAACAGCAACATGGCCAAATGGCCGCGCAAGTGTAGGCTCATCGTGAAGAAGTCCAATCCTGCGCCCGCTCTTTGAGGAACGTCAAAAAGGTCTGTACTTTAATGGTACGGTGCAGATCCACATGGGTGATCAGACGCACATTGATTGCCCACTCATCCCTAGGCGCCAAGACCTGCGTCAAAGGCTCATTCGGATCAACATCCCATACAGGCAGAAACCCCAAACCTGCTCCCTGACGAATCCCTGCAGCAGTGGCGCGGTCAGAGGACGAGCGAAACACCACATTTTCACGCGGCACCTGCGTCTTCAGCCACCGGTAAAATGGCGCACGACTGTCTGGATTGTCGTGCCCAACAAAGCGATGATTCACCAAATCCGCCTCATCTTTTGGCGCTCCATATTTGGCAATATACTTATCTGCGCCATACATCGCTGCGGGCAAATGTGCGAGCTTTTGCACCACGTTGTCCGGCTGCACTTCGCCATCTCCGGCCCGGATCGCCACATGCGCCTCGCCATATTCCAGACGAAACACCCGATCCCCGGTCAAAAACCGCACCATCAGATCTGGATGTGCTGCCTGAAAATCCGCAAGAATTGGCGCCACCAACGGGGCAAACCCGCCCAGCGCAGTCACCACCAATTCACCGGACACATCCGCGCCGCGCCCTTTGATACGTCCTTCCAGCTGACCAAATTGGTCATCCGTGGTTTGCGCCACACGCATCAGGTCTTCGCCAGCCTCCGTGGCCGTGTATCCGCGCGCATGACGCTGAAACAGCTTCACGCCCAACTGCGCTTCCAGCGCATCAATGTGCCGGATCACGGTCGCGTGGTGCACGCCGAGCACTTCGGCGGCCCCACTCACCGTGCCTTGCTGCGCCACCTGAAACGCAGTGCGCACCTCATCCCAGTTCTTCATAATTCGCCCTCGCTTCGCATGTGCAAATTCAAACACTCAATGCGCATTAGTGGCAATTGTGTGTGGATTTGCAATAGCCCATCTTCTTGTCAATCGCAGACACTCACGCAAGGACACATTCAAATGACCCACACAGTTTTGCACATCGACAGCTCCGCCCGCTTCACAGACTCTGCCTCCCGCACGGCCTCCGCCGCTTTGGTAGCACAACAGAACGCAACCCACGTCATCACCCGCGACCTGTCCGCAACCACTTTGCCATTCTTGGATGAAACCTTCGCCCAAGCCACTTTTACTCCTCCAGAGGCGCGCACCGACGCCCAGAAAGCTGCGTTGGAAACTTCAGACACGCTGGTTGCAGAGCTACAGGCCGCCGACACCATTGTTATTGGTGTTGCCGTCTACAATTTCTCAATCCCTGCGTCGCTGAAAGCTTGGATTGATCAGGTCGCCCGTGCCGGCGTGACTTTTGCATACACAGACACCGGCCCCAAAGGTCTGCTCGAGGGCAAAAAAGTTGTGATCACCTTCGCGTCCGGCGGCACCGAAATTGGCTCCGACATCGACTTCGCCTCTAGCTACCTGCGCTTTGTACTGGGTTTTCTGGGCATCACAGATGTGACCATCCTGAACAAAGACGGCGCAGAGGTTGCTGCCAAAGCCGCCTAACCCCAAACGCGGAAGGCGCACGGAGTATCGTGCGCCTTTTTCAATTCAGGCAACCTCCAGCATCTCGGGCACCACGCCCAGTTTCTCAAGGAACAGCCAAAGATCACCCACACTCATCGCCACCGTGCGATCATTCACCAGCGGATGCATGTAGATCTTCTCAGCCTCTTTCACCGCACCATCAATAAAGAACCGCACGCCATGTTCAGCCCCATTGATCATCGCCAAAGGCGTCACCGCACCAGGGCGCACCCCTAGATTCTGCATCAAGCGATCCGCTGAGCCAAACGAAAGCCCACCCACGCCCAACTGCTTGCCAAGCGCCTTCAGATCAATCTCCCGATCCTGCTCCAGCGTGACCAGGTAATTGCGCTTCTTCTTGTCCCGCAGATACAGGTTCTTGACGCGGAATGCCTTTTCCCCAGGCACTTCCATCGCCGCTTCAACAGACTTGGCATCGTCCACCGTGCGCAGCGGCACGTGTTCGTGCAGCACATAACCCAGCCCCCAGTCCTGAAGCTGCGCCAAAAGCGCGTCCGAACTCACCGGCAACGTGTCTTGAAACTCTGATGATGCGTCCATGATTTTGCTGCCTTTGTTGTATTTGCCGAGCTTGATCGATCACGCATTCCATTTCTTTGCAACCCGTCGCGCACTTTACACTTGAACTTTTCGCGACCTGAATGCGACCACTACACCTATGAGAGTGACCCGAAATTCCTCTGAAAGTTTGAGCTTTGAAGCTGGCCCGTCCTGGAGCGCCCTTCCAGTTTCCGGCTTTTGGTTCGCGATGGTCTGGCTTTTTGACAACAGCCTCTTCGACGAACGGTCACTTACCTTCTACTGGTTCGCTTTCGGTTTTTCCGCGGTGGGTATGCACGGTGTCTATAGCGCTCTGCAACACAAGACGCTGTCTCTGGTCCCGAGTTCCGGTAAAATTGCTCTACACAGGAAGACATTGCTTGGCGTACGGAAGGAAGAATACCCCTTACCGGACCTCAAAGTTGCGAAGTTCTCAAGAAAAGAAACTGAGGACGGCAGCCGCTACCTTCTTCATTTGTATTTTCACAACCGCGCACCGGCCTACCTTAACCTTGCGCTGGGTGGCGCAGCAGAAAAGCTGCACGAAGAGATCACCACAACCATCAACACCTGGCTCGCAAACCACGCCCCTGTTGACTCTGCCCCCCCGCAGGCGTAAACGCGCAGCACTTCCGGGAGTCCGTCAAACTTCCGGTCCTAGGCTTAATGCCGGGATCGCCCCCCATCAGCGCGTCGCGCCCATGGGGGACATTGGCGTATGGGCGGTTCGTACCTATGTTCGGGCCATGTTTGAAACGGTGAAAGGAACCGGCAGCGATGTTTGAAAATCTAAGCGAACGCCTCTCTGGAGTCTTTGATCGTCTCACCAAGCAAGGTGCCCTGTCTGAGGACGATGTCAAAACCGCCCTGCGCGAGGTGCGCGTTGCCCTTCTGGAAGCAGACGTCTCGCTTCCCGTTGCCCGCGATTTTGTCAAAGCTGTGCAAGAAAAGGCCACCGGCCAGTCCGTCACCAAATCTGTGACCCCGGGTCAGCAGGTTGTGAAGATTGTGCACGACGCGCTGAAAGACGTGCTCGCTGGGGACGAAAACGCCGAAACCGGCGCGCTCAAAATTGACAGCCCGCCCGCGCCAATCCTGATGGTGGGTCTGCAGGGTTCCGGCAAGACCACCACCACCGGTAAGCTGGCCAAGCGCCTGACCGAAAAAGACGGCAAACGCGTGCTGATGGCCTCGCTCGACATCTACCGCCCGGCCGCGATGCAACAGTTGGCGGTGCTTGGTACTCAGATCGGTGTAGACACCCTGCCCATCGTGGCAGGTGAGTCCGCCGTACAGATTGCCAAACGCGCTAAACAGCAGGCCACCCTGGGTGGCTATGACGTCTACATGCTCGACACCGCCGGACGTTTGCAGATCGACGAAGTCTTGATGAAAGAAGTCGAGGACGTCCGCGACGCAGTCAACCCGCGCGAAACGCTGCTGGTGGTTGACGGCCTCACCGGTCAGGTCGCCGTGGAAGTGGCGGAAGAGTTTGACGGCAAGATCGGCATCTCCGGCGTGGTCCTGACCCGTATGGACGGGGACGGCCGTGGCGGTGCTGCGCTCTCAATGCGCGCTGTCACTGGCAAACCCATCAAATTTGTTGGCCTCGGCGAAAAGATGGACGCCCTCGAAACTTTTGAGGCGGATCGGGTTGCGGGCCGCATCTTGGGCATGGGCGACATCGTTGCTCTGGTTGAGAAAGCCCAAGAAACCATCGAGGCTGAACAAGCCGAAAAAATGATGAAGCGCTTCCAAAAAGGCCGCTTCAACATGAACGACATGAAGATGCAGCTTGAGCAGATGCAGAAGATGGGCGGCATGGAAGGCATGATGGGCATGCTTCCGGGCATGGGCAAAATGGCCAAACAGGTGCAAGACGCCGGTTTTGATGACCGCATGATTGTGCGCCAGGTCGCCATGATTCAATCCATGACCAAAAAAGAACGCGCCAACCCGCAGCTCTTGCAAGCGTCCCGCAAAAAGCGGATCGCCAAAGGCTCCGGTATGGAGGTCTCTGATCTCAACAAGCTTCTGAAGATGCAGCGCCAGATGGGCGACATGATGAAGAAGATGGGAAAAATGGGCAAAGGCGGCATGCTGAAGCAAGCCATGAAAGGCATGGTTGGCGGCAAAGGCGGCGCCGACATGGCCAACATGGACCCCTCCCAGATGGATCCAAAACAGCTTGAAGCTGCGGCCAAAGCGCTTGGCGGCAAAGGTGGCCTTCCTGGTGGCCTCGGCGGTCTGGGTGGTGGCATGGGCCTGCCCCCGGGCCTGTCCGGCTTTGGGAAAAAGAAGTAATGATCACCTGCACCCTCACATATGAGATCGACCCAAATCAGGTCGCGGCCTTTGAGGCCTACGCCAAGGCTTGGATTGGTCTGGTCAACCGGATGGGCGGCACCCATCACGGCTATTGGCTGCCATCTGAAGGGGCCAACGACATCGCTTATGCGATGTTCTCTTATCCGTCTCTGGCGGCTTATGAGGCCTACCGCACCGCCTCGATGGAAGACGCCGAGTGTCAAAAGGCTTTTGCCTTTGCACAGAAAACCGGCTGCATTCGCCGCTATGATCGAACCTTCACCCGCCCGGTGCTCGACGCCGCACCCATCGAGGCTCTGGACACCTACTGATGACCCTGCATACCACATATCCCTGGGAGGCTCCGGCCACCGGAACTGCCGCCGCTATGGCGACGCAGATGGAAATGTGTGTGCCGACGCTTGAGACACCGCGCCTGACTTTGCGCTCCATACGCCTGACCGATTTTGAGACTTTCTACGGCATCCTCTCCAGCGAACGTGCCGCTTACATGGACGGCCCGTTTGATCGCGACGAGGCGTGGTTCGAGTTCACCCAATGTGTGAGCGGCTGGATGCTGCGCGGCGTGGGCTATTTCGCCATCGTGAAGCGCGACACCGGTGCAATCTTGGGCTTTGTTGGTTTGGGCATGGAATTTGGCGATCAGGAACATGAGCTGGGGTACTTTCTCACGGAAGAAGCCGAAGGCAATGGCTACGCCACCGACGCCGCTGAGGCTGTGCGCGACTTTGGCCTCGGTCAACAGGGTCTTCTGTCTCTGGTCAGTTACGTGGACCCGGCCAACACATCCGCCGCAGCCGTCGCCGAACGCCTGGGTGCAAAGCGTGACACGCAAAGCGAAGAACTGTTTGCCGAGCCGGTGCAGATTTGGCGTCATAAGCTGGAGGCCTACGCATGATGCGCTACGAGATCCCCCAACTTGAAACAAACCGTCTGGTCTTGCGCGGCCCGCAACAGTCAGATTTCGACGTCACAGCAGCATTTTTTGCGTCCGATCGCTCGAAATTTGTTGGCGGCCCGCTTTCGGCTGAACAGGCGTGGCGCGTGCTATCGCTAGAAGCAGGCCACTGGGCCTTGCGTGGGTTTGGCCGCTGGATTGTCGTGGAACGTGACAGCAACACCCCCGTCGGCAATATTGGCCTCTGGTATCCGCACGGCTGGCCCGAAGCGGAAATCGGTTGGGATTTGTTTGAAGGGTTCGAAGGCAAGGGCTATGCCACCGAGGCCGCATTGGCGGCCCGCAGCTATGCTTATGACGTTCTGGGATGGAACACTGTCATCAGCCTTGTTGACCCAAAGAACACGTCTTCTCTGAAACTGGCACAACGTCTGGGTGCCCGCCACGACGGCAACTTCACCCACGAGCGTTATGGCGTCATGCAAATTTGGCGCCACCTGTCACCAGATGAGATCGTCAACGGCGGAATGGAGGCCTACGCATGAGTCTCCGCGTAAACATCCCCGTGATCGAAACCGAACGCCTGCGCCTGCGTGCGCCTCAACTGTCCGATTTGGAGCAGATGGTAGCGTTTTACGCCTCTGATCGCAGCGCCTTTGTTGGCGGCGCCCGCGATGAAGCTGCGACCTTTACGAGCCTCACGAGCCGGATTGGCCATTGGGTAGTGCGCGAGCACGGCCTCTGGCATTTCGAAGAAAAAGAGACCGGTACCTTTATGGGCTGGGCCGGCGTCATCAACGCCCCGGGCTGGCACGAGCCAGAACTCGGTTGGACAGTGATGGCTGACGGCGAAGGCAAAGGCTACGCCTCTGAAGCTGCGATTGCAGCGCGCACCTATGCTGCAAACCACTTTGGCATGCCCCACCTGATGAGTTATCTTGCTCCGGCCAACTCCCGATCTGTCGCCATGGCCAAACGCCTTGGCGCCACCTTTGAGTGCGAGCATCAGCTGCATGGCCAGTTTTGCCATGTCTACCGCCATCCAAAAGTGGGGGCCGTGTAATGCCCAGCAAATCCATCCCAACCCTTGAAACCAAACGCCTGATTTTGCGTGGCCCCGAGCCCGAGGATTACCCGAACTTCAAGGCCACCTTTGCATCGTATCGCTCCCGCTTCATGGGCGGACCTTTGAATGCCTACGAAACATGGATGCTCTACGCGGCCGAAATTGGCCACTGGAACATTCGCGGCTACGGCATGTGGATGATCCACGACAAAGCAACCGACGAAACGCTTGGCATGGCCGGCGGCTGGTTCCCGGCCAAATGGCCAGAGCGTGAAATTGCCTGGATCATCTGGCCTGAGAAAGCCGGTCACGGCTACGCGCTCGAAGCCACCCACGCGGTGCGCCGATATTTCTACAATGACCTTGGTTGGGACGGGGCGGTGTCTTACATCGACCCGAAAAATCTCGACTCGATCCGCCTCGCAGAACGCCTTGGCGCGGCAAAAGACAAATCCGCACCTTCAGTGGACGGACATGACGTGGTCTACCGCCATCCCTCGCCCGAAACACTGGCCTCCTCTCAGATCGGCGACGCCATCGAAATGGAAATCAGCCACTACGCCGACCCGATGTTCAAACCGAAAGGCTACGCCCTTGACTGACGCAGCTTCCCGCGCCGCAAACGTGCTCAAAGAGCACCGCGAAAGCATCGACCGCCTCGATGCAATCCTTGTCTATACCTTGGGCGAGCGGTTCAAACACACTCAGGCTGTTGGCAAGTTGAAAGCCACCCACGACCTTCCCCCGTCTGATCCGGCTCGCGAAGCGAACCAGATCGCACGCCTAGAAGATCTTGCGAAGAAGGCCGATCTGGATCCTGAATTCGCCAAGAATTTCCTGAATTTCATCATCGCTGAGGTCATTCAGCACCACAAGAAACATCAGGAATAACAAACCGTTGGACAGGGCTGCCCTGTTCTTCGACACCAACCCGCACCGCACTGGTGCACACTCATGCACCCCGGTGCACACGCCATTATAGGAGATACACCCATGGCTATGAAAATTCGTCTCGCCCGCGGCGGTTCCAAAAAGCGCCCTTTCTACCGTGTTGTAGCTGCGGACAGCCGCATGCCACGTGACGGCCGCTTCATCGAGAAGCTCGGCACATACAACCCACTGCTGCCAAAAGACAGCGAAGAGCGCGTAAAGCTGGACATGGAGCGTGTTCAGTACTGGCTGAACGAAGGCGCACAGCCAACTGACCGTGTGTCCCGCTTCCTGGAAGCTGCCGGTGTTGTTGCCAAGAAAGAGCGCGCCAACCCTAAGAAGGCCGAGCCTGGCAAAAAAGCGCAGGAACGCGCTGAAGAGAAAGCCGCGAAAGCAGCAGAAGCTTCCGAAGCAGCCGCTGAAGAGTAAGACGGACTGTCCCGAAATGACCGATTTCACATCAGAGTTTCGGGACGATCTGCAACGGCTCATGCAGTGGCGGCGCGATGTGCGCCGCTTCCGCACCGATCCAGTGGACGAGGCACTTCTTCGGGAGTGCCTCGACACGTTTCTACTGGCACCTTCCGTGGGTCTGTCAGAACCCTGGCGTGTGATCCGCATTGAAAGCGACATGGCCCGCGCCGCCGCCCTTAAAAATTACCAAGCCGCCAACGCCCAGGCCCTCCAAGGCTACAGTGGTGACCGCGCGACTATGTATGCCAACCTCAAGCTGTCCGGCATGCAGGAATCGCCTGTGCAACTGGCGATCTACTGTGATGACGCCACCGCCAAAGGCGCTGGCCTTGGTGCTGGCACCATGCCCGAAATGCGCCGTTACTCCGTGGTGGGGGCGATCACCCAATTCTGGCTCACCGCCCGCAGCTTTGGGCTGGGCGTTGGCTGGGTCTCCATCTTGGACCCCGACCAGCTCAACCGTGATCTGGATGTGCCTGCCGATTGGTCTTTGGTTGCTTACCTCTGCGTGGGCTATCCAGAAAGCCAATCTGACACGCCAGAACTGGCCAAAATTGGTTGGGCAGACCGCGACAAAACCCTGCCAATTCAATCCCGGTAGTCCAAGGCGGACAATGCCCACCCTTGCGCCTCACCGCGCAATCATGGAAAACAGGCTCAAGCAAAGCAAAGGCTGCCCCATGAGCGATACTTCTTCTGATCTCATCTGCGTTGCCGCCATTGGTGGCGCATATGGTGTGCACGGCGACGTCCGTCTCAAAAGTTTCACCACCGAAGTTGATGCACTGGAAGATTACGCCCCCCTGCTCACCGAGGACGGCGCTTTTGAATTCACCATCGACATTATCCGCGCCATTAAAAACGGCCTTGCTGTGCGCCTCTCCGGCATCGCAACCAAAGAGCAAGCCGACGCACTCAAAGGGGTGAAACTCTTCGTGCCCCGTGACCGGTTGCCAGAAGCTGATGACGATGAATACTACTACACCGATCTGGTTGGCCTAGAAGTGCGCGACACCGGCGGCAACATCCTTGGGTCTGTGAAATCCGTGCAAAACCACGGTGCCACCGACCTTTTGGAAGTGAAGCCTCCCAACCACTCAGAAACCGTGCTTGTACCTTTCACCATGGCCGTGATCCCCACGGTGGATATTGGCGCAGGCCGCATCATCGCGGACCCTCCTGAAGGCTTGTTTGGCTGATCCCATGCGCCTTTTGATCCACAGTGGTTTTCACAAAACCGGCACCACCAGCCTGCAATACGGCCTGCAACACAATCGCAAGCTGCTCGCGCCACATATCCGCATTGTCCTCTTCAATGACATCGCCCCCGTGGTAAACGCCGCACGGGATTTTTCCGCGGACTGCTCTGCCGACAAATTGCGCCGCTTTTGCATGCGCCTGCACAAATACCTAAAGACGCTCGACGCTGACGACCCACGCCCCGTTGTGATCAGCTCCGAAGACCTCTGTGGCCACATGCCGGGCCGCGAGGGTCTCACCAGCTACACCGCCGCCCCCATCCTGATGCGCGCACTGACCATGACCACGCTGGAAACTCTGGGCCCCGACACAGATCTGCGCGTCATGCTGTCCTTGCGGGCACCGGAAAGCTGGCTCAAAAGCTGCTACGCCCAGCATTTGCGGGTGATCCGCATGACCGACCCGTGGGAGGTCTATCAACAGGCCTACACAGACTCCGCCGACCTCAGCGCCATCGCAGATCGCGTGGAAGCGCAGATCGGAGATGTGCCCCTCATTCGCGCGCCTCTTGAAGACAGCAAGTCTCAACCACTTGGCCCGATGTCACCTCTGCTTGAGGCCTTGGACCTGCCATCCGATGTGCTTGCCAACCTCAAACCCTCCGCACAGGCCAACCCCAAAGACCCCAAAGAACTGCAAGATCTGTACCTGGAGGCCAACCAGTCTGACATGTCCAACAAAGATGTGCGTGACGCCAAAGTTGCAGCTCGGCGCATCTGGATGGAAAACTGCTTCCCGGCGTAACTGCCCTGTTTTCACTGGACCCGCCCCGCATTTTACGCCACAGACCAGCCCAACCCGTGATCCTAGGAAGGCCCGCCCATGTCTGACAAATCCAAATCCCATGGCCGCCTGTCCATCTCCACGTCGTTTAAGCCACGCGAGCTTGTCACACATAACCCACGCCTCGCCGGGGTTTGGACCGCCCGCATCATCACGCTGTTCCCGGATGCCTTTCCCGGTGTTTTGGGCGAAAGCCTCACCGGCAAGGCGCTCAAAGATGGCAAATGGCAACTCGAAACCACCAATCTGCGAGACTTCGGCCTGACCAAGCACCGCAATGTGGACGACACACCCGCAGGTGGCGGTGCCGGAATGGTGCTGCGCCCCGACGTGCTTGGCCCCGCCATCGAGCACACCATGCGCGGCGCGCGCGGCAACTGGCCACTGGTCTACCTCTCCCCACGCGGTCGTCGGTTTGACCAAAAGATGGCCCGCGCCTGGTCTCAAGCGGACGGTGTCACCATGCTCTGCGGCCGTTTTGAAGGCGTCGATCAGCGTGTGCTCGACCATTACAACATTCAGGAAGTCAGCCTTGGTGATTTTGTCCTGACCGGCGGCGAAATCGCCGCGCAAGCGATGATCGACGCCTCCGTGCGCCTGCTGCCCTCCGTGCTGGGAAATGCGGACAGCATCGAGGAGGAAAGCCACTCCAACGGCTTGCTGGAACATCCACAATACACCAAGCCAGCCGAGTGGCAGGGCCGCAAAATCCCGGATGTGCTGATGTCGGGTCACCACGGCAACATCGAAAAATGGCGCCGCGAAATGGCCGAAGAGATCACCAAGGCTCGCCGCCCAGACATGTGGGCCACATTTAAAGGTGACAAGGACAGGTAACCAAGTCCTTGCACGACCGCCCCTGTCCATGTTTTTGTTCGCGCATAGTATTTTTGCACAGGGACCACAGACATGGCCGCCAAATTCGAGCTCTACACCGACAAAGCTGGTGAATTCCGTTTCCGACTAAAAGCAGGCAACGGCGAGAACATCCTCGCCTCCGAAGGCTACAAGCAGAAAGCCAGCTGCGAGAACGGTATTGAATCCGTAAAGAAAAACGCCGGTGAAGATGCGCGCTACGAGCGTAAGGAAACCGCATCTGGAAAGTTCATGTTCAACCTGAAAGCCACCAACGGTCAGGTTGTCGGCACATCCCAGAGCTACACCAGTGCCTCTGGCCGCGACAACGGCATCGAAAGCGTCATGCGCAACGCCCCTGACGCTGCTGTGGTCGAACTCGACGACTAAGCCTCATTAGAAAGTCTTGAGAAACGCCAGGGCTCACCCTGGCGTTTTTTATTGTGCTATTGCGCGCTGACAAGTTCAGCCGCGACAACTTTGATCACGTTGGACCGCAGCGGCCCCAACCGGCACGTATCCTGTATCCCCGCATCTTGGCAAAACCGCGCGAGGGCTTGAATGGTGCGCTGGGTCAGGTAGCCGTTGGTCCGACCTCGGTAGTACCCCCGGTCTCGCAGCCTCTCTTGCAGCACGTGGACAAAGGCATTTTTGTCCAGCCGTGACACCAGATAAAACGCCCGGCCACGCTGGTCTTCCGGCACCTGCCCCACAATGTGCACAGCGGACTGCCGAAACTGATCATCACTCTCAATGTCATAGGCCAACCGCAAACTCTGATCCGCCCAAACCTTTGCGCGCAAGCTTGGGTGCGCCAACATCTCTGCCCGCAACGCCTGATTTTCCTCCGCCGGGTACTCCTGCCAAAGTTTCAACAACCCTTCTGCGGCCTTCCCGGCGCGCTTGTCGCTGTTGCCACGTGCCACGGAAATCAACGCCGCTTCCAAGTTCGAGCCGGTCATTTCAAACGCATCCCCACTCAGTGATCCACGCAGCATTGTCAGCATTGCGGGAACGTCATGTTCCGCAGCCAGGGCCGCAAGCTCCGATCGCGCCACATCCCGATCAGACGCCGCTCCAAATCGGCCTTCATAGTGAAGCACAGCGCGCAATGACCGTGCTTTCTCGATCCCAGCAGCAGCGCCCGCATTCAATTGCTCAAGCGCAGCCTGAGTTTGCCCGTCTGCCATCAACAGCTTCGCATAAGACGTCCGCGCACCATCACGACCACCTGCGATGGCCGCCTGATACCACGTCGCCGCATCTGCGCTACTGGGCACGGTGCCAATGCCTTTAAGGTAGTAGTATCCCAGCTTGGCTTGCGCGCGACCGTAACCACTTTCGGCCAAAGCCGTCATCATCTCAAAGGCCGCACCGGTATCGTCGCCAAGTCGAAGTGCCTCAGCCTGCGCATAGAGCTCTTTTTCCGTCAACTCGGTTGCTGGTGAATTGGTTGTGGCCAGCACAGGTGTCGCCAAAGCCGCACAAACGGATAGTGCCAAAAATACGTGTCTGGTCATCTAAGCCTCCTGTTTCAGGTGCCTTTCAACCTGCCACGGATATCGCCCTCAACAGCTTGAACACGCGCATAGCGGCCCCGCGCAAAAGGATAGCGCCTCCGCCTTTTGATCAGCGCCCCTCCCGCCACCGCACCCAGGCTTCTGGACTGCCGCGAAACACATTGATGTCCACCTTGCCTGCAATCCCGGACACAAGACCCGTTCCGGTGTATTGCCAAAACGTCCACCGAGTACCGGGGTAGATCTGCTGAGGATGCCCCGCCACGGTGCGCAACCAAAACTGCGTACCGCCTAGGCTGCCAATCCCGGTGTCGTGAAAGAAATCCACCGTGGTGTAAACAATGGGCCGCCGCCCGTAGTGCGCCTCCAAAATCGACAGGAATTTGCGCGCTTCACTGCGCACCTTGCTGCCACTGGGCCGCAACCGACATGTGCGCGACTGCGGCGTCCACTCCATGTCCAACACATGTGGCAACGGCGCCCCACGCGGCACATTCTTGATAAACCACGCGGCCTGCTCTTCCGCCGGACGACAGAAATAATAGTAGTGATATCCCCCCCACGGCACGCCCGCAGCGGCCGCGCCTCTGCGATGTGTGTCAAACATCGGGTCCGCCAGATCACCGCCCTCAGTGGCCTTCAGATAAGCAAAACTGACCCCGGACCGCCGCGCCTCGTGCCAATTGATGTCTGTCTGCCACCGCGACACATCAATCCCATGCACGGGATATGTGGATGGCGGACGCCGGTCCCACTCATGCGGATCCGCATCGCCATACTTGGGATATGTAACAATTTGCGCCGCCAAAGCCTGTACCCGCGCCGCCTCGTCAGCCGCCGCGTTCGCGGCCGCCTGCGCCGCCGGGTCATCGGGCACCGACCGCCCACAGCTCGCCACCACCATCAATGCCAAAATTCCTGTCTTAAATACTCGCATAACACACCAGACCCAAACCATTGCGCCCCCTCAGTAAACTGAGAGAGCGCGTCTTTTTGCAAGCAAAGCTTTCGTCAAAAGCGGAGCCTCGCCTAAGCCGCCTTCTTCGCCGCCAAAAACGCTTCCTTCGCCTGATGGCCTTTGAGCGCCGGCAATCCAATCGCATGCACGGTCAGAACACCCAGCTTATTGAGCGCTGCAAACACCAACGCATCTAGGAACCAGGCCAAGGGCGTGCCGAAACTGCCCCAAAACACGGGCATGTCCGCAAAGCCATCAAATAGGTAGTTTCCAGTAGCCGCATGCACCCCAAGCCCAATCCAAAACCCTGCACAATAGGGGCAGCGCCATTGTTCATACAGAGATTGCAACGGGTGCGGCAGCATCCTAAGGCCCCGCGTGAACCATGTACCCCAGTGCGGCAGATGCTCCCAAAACAGCTGATGAATCGCTATTCCAAGCAATATGTTCTCAATCACCATAATCGTTTCCTTTTCACTTAGTTAGGCTAACTTACTTAAAAGCCAAAGTTTGCCGTTACGCCGGCCCGCCTCGCTACAGGCTCGGCATGTCTCCGAGTTCCTTTTCCAATTTTGTCGCAATCTGCTCATACACCCGCGCGCCCCGGGCCAGTTTCATCTGACCTTCCGGCGTGAGCACAATATGCTGCGCCCGCGCATCCATCATACATTGAAACCGCGAAACCAAATTCCGCGCCTCCAATTTGGCAATCATGGTGCTGGCACTGGCTTTGGTCACCCCCAAAGCCTCCACAATATCTTGCAAATGCTGGCCATGTTTGTCCTCATAGCGCTGCAAGTCTGCTTGCTCCTGCACGGCGCTCAAGTATTCAAACTCACTGAAACTCAACGCCAAGTCCCGCGCCGCTTTGGCCCAGGCCCGATGGCAGGACTGATGCACTTTCTGCAGTTTCTTGGCGAGGTCAGACATGTGAGTCCCAAATAGTTCGCCAAACTAACTACCTAAATCATGTCACCCTGTCAAACCCCTTGCACGCTTGGGTCATCTGCCCTAAACACCGCTTGTCCGCGTCTCATATGAGTCGTTCGGACGTGCTGTGCATTGCATGTATCCTCGGTTTCTTCGTCGAAGATGGCAAAAAATCAGCGCAAGAAGACAAGAAAAGACGACCTGACCCTCTGGCGGGCGCTGCGGCGGACCCGGAAGAAGACCAAGAGTTCTGAGGTGCATCAAACCTTTGTGGATATAACCACAAGCATCATAGGAGATGATCCAATGGATCTGATCGCACAGCTCGAAGCGGAGCAGATTGCTGCGCTGGGGAAAGACATCCCCGATTTCAAAGCCGGTGACACCATCCGTGTTGGCTTTAAAGTGACCGAAGGTTCGCGCACCCGTGTGCAGAACTACGAAGGTGTTTGCATCAGCCGTAAAAACGGCCACGGCATCGCTGGCTCGTTCACTGTTCGCAAGATTTCCTTTGGCGAAGGTGTGGAACGTGTGTTCCCACTGTTCTCGACCAACATCGACAGCATCACTGTTGTGCGCCGCGGTCGTGTACGTCGCGCCAAACTGTACTATCTGCGCGCCCGTCGTGGTAAGTCCGCACGTATCGCAGAAGACACCACCTACAAAGCCAAAAAAGCGTAAGGAGCGGTATTATGAAAGCAGACACTCATCCCGACTACCACTTCATCGACGTGAAAATGACCGATGGCACCATCGTCAAGATGCGTTCCACCTACGGCAACGAAGGCGACCAGCTGGCGCTGGACGTGGACCCTTCCGTGCACCCCGCATGGAACGGCGGCTCCACCCGCTTGATGGATGCCGGCGGCCGCGTTTCCAAGTTCAAAAAGAAATACGAAGGCCTGGGCTTCTAAGCTTAGCTCCCCTCGTAACAGAAAACGCCGCCTCCCTCGGGGCGGCGTTTTTTGTTGGCGTCCCACATATTGCATCAATCGATCTCATTGCCATGGCGCGGCAGATCGGTCGGAACCCGCGCCGACTAGACCTGCGCTGTTGCCACATAAGATGTGAAGGGCACCACATAGCCACTAGCTGTCTGATACGCAGCAATGACATCTCTCATTTCGCTGAATGCCTGGTCCCGCATCGCGTCTTCAACCTGCCAAAACGTTCCAGTAACCACCGGTGGTATGGCGCGGATGTGATTGTCAACGTAATCCTCAAACGGCGGCAATGCGACATCCACTTTCTGGGTGGCAACTGTCACCTGTGCCATGCCCGCACCTTTAAACCAGCCCTGTACGGCTGCTTCACCGGCCTCCACACAGGTGACCTTGGCGGCCGCCGGATTTGACGCAAACCCGCGTTCCAGCACACCAATCACAGCATCCAGATAAGGCGATTGCACCCGAGGCGCCCAGACCGTCGCCGCAATCTGCGCCCCAGGCTTGGCGACCCGCGCCATTTCCTTCAGGCCCGCAGACGGATCAGGAAAAAACTGCACCCCTTGCTGGCAGATCACCGCATCAAATGTATCGTCCTCAAACGGCAGGTTCAGAGCCGACGCCTCCTGCCAGCGCACAGCAGCGCCCTCGGTTTCACCTGAGGTCTTTGCTAGAGACAGCATCGCAGTGTTGATATCACTCCCGATCACGGCCCCGTCCGGTCCGACACAGGCCGCTGCCCGACGCGTGGCAAACCCGGTCCCACACGCCACATCCAGAACATTTTGATTTGGCTGAACCGCGGCTGCCATCAAGTGTTCAACAAATGGCGCCATAAACACCCGCACATATTTATCGTAATACTGCGGGCCACTTTCGCTGACCTGAAACCCAGACTCTTTGACCATACCGGCCTCCCTACCCACACAAAATCGACACATCACACCCTAGAGGTTTAAGTGACCAAGGCACTGGGGGTTTTGCGCACTTGCGGAACCGCGCAAAAGCCGGCCAGCGGGCGCACCCGGCTCGCGACTGGCCTCATCACGGGCATTCAAGCCGTGTTTCGGGCCGCTTCATTGTTACAGAGCAGCCAATCCTTGCTTTGTGTTCCTGTCCTCTCGTGCCAGACTGTCCTCTTTCAGAGCGTATCTGCCGGAGGCCGCCCATGCTCAAAGATCATTATGGCAATCTGATTTCGACATCGTCACGTGAAGCTCAATCCAATTATGACCGTGCGGTGCACCTCTTCCTTGGCGCCAACTTTGGTGCTGTTGAAGGTTTCACCAACGCCACCACAGCTGACCCCAACTTCGCCATCGCCCACGCAGGCAAAGCCCGCGCTCTGATGATGACCGGCGACATGCCAGCCGCCAAAGCCGCCCTGGCACAGGCGCAAGCTTGCGCAGCCCACTCCTCACCTCGCGAAAAAGCACACATAAACCTGTTTGCTTTGATGCTGTCCGGAAAAGCTGTCGAAGCCCGCGAAGCTGTCCGAGCCCATGTCCGGGAATACCCACGTGACGCCCTTGCGGCACAGCTTTGCTCCAACGTCTTTGGCCTCATTGGGTTTTCCGGAAAAGTTGGACGCGAAGCTGAGTTGCTGGCCTATACCACTGCGCTGATGCCACATTACGGCGACGATTGGTGGATGACATCCATGCACGCGCTGTCGCTCTGCGAAACCGGGCAAATCGACCTCTCGTTGACCATGATGGAGCAATCACTCGCCACCAACCCACGCAACGCCAACGCCTCTCATTTCAAGGCCCACGCCCAATATGAGGCAGGCGCCACAGAAGACGGGCGCGCCTATCTCACCGGCTGGCTAGAGGACTACGACGACCGCGGCGTCCTGCATGGTCACCTCAGCTGGCACGTTGCGCTCTGGGCACTGCAACAGGGCGACGAAACCGCAATGTGGAAAGCCATAGACACCCGCGTTGGCCCCGACGGCGCCAAAGGCCTGCCAATCAATGTGCTGACCGACACCGCTGCCATTCTGTATCGCGCTGAACTGGCTGGAGTTGAAGTCACCGCCTCACGCTGGAAATCCCTCAGCGATTATGCGGCTCAATGTTTCCCTGAAACCGGCCAAAGCTTTGCCGATCTCCATGCCGCCCTCAGCCACGCCATGGCTGGCGAAGGAGATCGCCTCGCCAACATTACAGACACCGCCAAAGGTTATGCTGGGGATCTGATCAAACCCATGGCCGCTGCTTGGGGGCAAATTGCCCGATCCGATTGGACAGGGGCCTTAGACAGTCTGATACCTGTCATGGCACACACCGAGCGTCTCGGCGGCAGTCGCGCCCAACGGGACCTGCTCGAACTGAGCTACGCCAATGTATTGATGAAACTTGGCAAAACCGACGAGGCACAGCGCAGCCTGTCAACCCGCCGCCCGGTGTTGGCAGACGCGCCGCCCCTTGCGATCACGCAGTGACGACCCGCCCGCCCCGCGTGCGTATCAAAATCAGTCCCATAATGGCGATGTTGAGCGCGTTCCAGGCAATGCCGTTAATGAACGCCAGCTCATAGCTGCCGCTCACGTCGTAAATCCAGCCTGACATCCAACCGCCAATCGCCATACCCAAGATGGTTGCCATCATCACAAACCCGACCCGGCTTCCGGCTTCCTTTGCGGGCATGTATTCGCGCACCACCATGGCGTAGGCGGGCACAATCCCGCCCTGCGCCAAACCAAAGGCCAGGCTGACCAGATAGAGCGGCACCAGCCCATCAAACGGCAGAAACAGGAACAGCGCACCCATCTGCAATACAGAGCCAATCAACAGCGTCAGCACGCCGCCCAATTGGTCCGCCACCAGCCCGCTGATCAACCGGCTCACAACGCCGCCCATCAGCATCAGCGCCAGCATCTCCGCCCCGACGGCTGCCCCATAGCCAAGGTCCACACAGAAACTCACGATATGCACCTGAGGCATGCTCATCGCCACGCAACAGCCAATCCCGGCCAGTCCCAAGATCCACATCAACGGTGCAGGCTTGAACGGCGCGCCCGCCTGCCTTGCGGCGGCAGCGTTATCCTGCGCAATCAAAGCCTCCTGGGGCACTTTAGGACGCAACAAAAACGCCAGCGGCACCACCGCCGCAACCGTCATCACCGCCAAAACCACAAACACCGCCCGCCAGCCGTAATCACTCAACACACCGGACAGCAGCACCGGCCAAATCGCGCCGGACAGATAATTCCCACTCGCCGCAATCGCCACGGCAATGCCGCGCCGCTTCTGAAACCACAGCGACACATCCGCGATCAGCGGTCCAAACCCCACCGCCGTGCCAAAGCCCAGAAACAGATGCACAAACGACAGCATCAACACCGAACCACTCATCGCCGCCGCGCCATAACTCACCGCGCTGAGCACCGCCGCACCAATCAACGCCTTGGTTACCCCCCAGCGATCCACTGCTTGCCCGATGACAAAATTGCCCACTGCAAAGCCAACCATGGTCAGCACATAGGGCAGCGAGGCATCCGCCCGATCGATGCCGAATTCCTCCTGCACCGCAGGCATCACCACAATCACCGCCCACATGCCCACATTGGCAAACACACCAATCAAAAGCGTGATGGCGAGGCGGATCCAACTGTAGCGGCTATCAAGAACGGGATGTGTCATGGCGCCACGCTAGGGCGGCTTGGGGCAAGAGTATAGGGCCAGAGTGCCCTTCTGGCGCAGCCACGC
The DNA here is from genome assembly GCF_900182745.1 of Shimia sagamensis. Lineage (GTDB taxonomy): Bacteria > Pseudomonadota > Alphaproteobacteria > Rhodobacterales > Rhodobacteraceae > Shimia > Shimia sagamensis. The sequence goes on from NZ_FXTY01000005.1 coordinate 377,470, forward strand.
CGCACCGTCATTTTGTAAAATCACCGCTCCGTGCCACACTCTGGCTTTTGAGTGAAAGGTTTAACGATGGCTCTGTTTTTCTCGCGCCGGACGTATAATGCGCAAAAGAAGAAATTTACCGACAACCCCGCCGCCCTCACCCGCTATGTCTCCATGACAGATCAAAGTGACGACGGCTCTGTGCACACCGGCGGCATTATTCCGCAATCAGAGTGGCTCAAACAGGTGCAACAAGCCGGCGGCACCAAAGAGATCCTGATCTACGTGCACGGTTTCAACACCTCCCAAAAAGGCATGCTCGACCGTCTCGCCAAAATCGAAACCGGCGTGAAAGCGCATGGATTTCAGGGCGCTGTGATCGCCTATGACTGGCCAAGCGACGGCACGGTGTTGGCCTACAATTCAGACCGTGGCGATGCCAAAAAGACCGCCCCGCATCTGGTGGATGACGGCATCTTGCCGCTACTTGCCCTCACACCACGCCCCAAAATCCACCTCATCGCCCACTCCATGGGCGGGCTGGTTGCGTTGCGCGGTTTTTCCGACTTTGGCGATTCCGTGGGCCACTGGGGCATAGATCAGGTCATGTTCTGCTCCGCCGACATTGACGCCACCTGGCTGGAAAAAGGCGCCTGGGGCGGGCTGGTGCTGGATGAGCGCAGCAAACGCTTCACCAACTACTACAGTGGACGAGACCGCGTCCTCGCCTTGGCCGGCGGTCTGATCAACGGCGGCCGCGAGCGCGCGGGCCACGTTGGCATGCCGTCCCCCGTCACCAAAGGCCACTGGGACATCTACTGCAACGAACAATACAAAAAACACGTCCCCGACGCACAGCAAACCATGGTCTATTCCCACCGCTGGTGGTTTGACAACGACGGCTTCTACAAAGACCTCACCCTCACCATGGCGGGCAAGGACGCCAAAACCATGCCGACCCGCCGCCCCACCAATCAGGCCGACCTGGCGCTCCTGACCTGACCCAAACGGGCGGTGCCTCTTACGCGCCGCCCACCTGCTGGTGCACCTCAACCACATTGCCCTCAGGGTCTTGGAAAAACACCTGATGCCATTCTTTGGCAAAGGCGGTGCCGTAGTCCGAGTACGGCACGCCGTTCTCTTCCAGCACTTTCAGAAACGCCGCCAGATCATCGGTGCGAAACGCAATATGCCCGCGGTCCACCGGATTGATCACCTGCCCGTTCACAAAAGCCACATCCAGCCGCCGCTCCGCCAGATGCATCTGCATATCCCCATCGGTGGCAAACCGAATTTTGCCGTCATAGCCGCTGCCTTCATCAGCCTCAGTGCGCGGAAACTCGTCTTGAGGAACATCGGCCAACCCCAGCACCTTGGTGTAAAAATCATGCAGCCGATCCACATCCTTGGAGACAAAGTTGATGTGGTGAAATTCAAGTTTCATGGGGCGGCTCCTGTGGGGCGGTCTTGATTTTCCCAGCATTGAGACAACACCAATGAGGGAGTGCAAGTCCAAAATCTGTAAGGCCACAGAAAGGATCGACACAACGAGTGATTGCACTCAGCAAACAACCTCTTAAGCTCCGCCCATGACCGACATCTTCGCCCCCTTTGACCACGCCTTCCCTTGCACGGAATTCTCGCACGCCCTGTTTTTTGATTGGGACCACGCCCTGCGGTTTGAGCTTGGCGGTGAAGGCGTCCCGACAACCCGTGCGCTTAAGCGTTTCAACCAAGCCCTGCACCGGGCCAGCACTGTGGCGGCGGCACTGTTCCAAAACACTGAAGAACTCTGGCTCCTAACATCTTACTACGGCGAAAAACCCAGGACCAAGAAACGCCTAAAGCAATTAAGACACTGCGGCCTCGACCCAGCCAACATCACCCATCTTGGCGCAGTTGCCCAAATTGACGAAGACTACATCGCAGAATTTGGCTGCGATCAGTTTCGGTTTTGGGACGCCTTCCAATTGACGGAGAAAAGCCAGCTGCAGGAGGTGCTCTGGTTGACTTTGGGTGCCGAACTTGGCGTCCACCCCAGGCTTACCATGGATGTGTACTTTGTGGATTTTGCGCAAAATCTAGTGCTGCATCCATATGACGACCGCGGCATGGATGTGGTGGCAATCAACAAAGACGCGCTGCTCCCTCTCTACCAACGGTTCGGAGACTGGCTTTTGGAGTGGAACCGCCCGGAAATGCGCTCCAATTTTGACGCCGAATGACCTAGGCCGCTTCCCCCGCCAAGCCAAACAACAACACCCGCGTATTCGCCGCCAGCCATTCCTCGGCATAAGCCTCATCATTGAGCACAGTCTTGCCGTCCGCCTTCATCGTGGCCGCATACATGATCTGATTGCCCAGCCGATCCAGCACCAAGCCGGTGATCAGCTGCACCTCCAGCTCCGCATCAACAAAGCCCGCCACCTGCGCCGCGCTCAAATAGGCCGCGAAGCCTTCGTGATACCGCGTTCCGCTGGCAACTCCCCGGTTCTCCCGCACCAGAATGCGGAACACCGGCGCCTGTGAAATCAACGCCCGAAACGTCTCCGAGATGAACATCTCCAACCGCAGCCGCATTTCCTCTGCCGTTTTTGGCGGCTTGGAAATCAACCGCAGCGGCACGTCAAACGTCGCTGCGGTGAACTCGTCAATGATGGCGTTGAACAACCCTTCTTTGGTGCCAAAGTAGTGGTGGATCATGGTCGAACTGGCATCCGCCATCTTGCAAATTTCACGCACCGAGGCCCCGGCATAGCCCCGGTCCGCAAACAACGTTTTGCCAGCGTCAATCAAGCGCGCTTTGATGGATGTGTCCTGCATGTGACCTCCCATTCCCGCGCACTGTCGCGCAGATCAGGCCGCGTGAGCCGCCGCCTCTGATTTGATTTTTTCTACCTTTCTGGGATGCGGTTGACCAGTCTCTACAAAGTGTTGAATTTCCTCAAGACTGCGGATGAACCCGGCATCCAGACCTTTGGTCAACATCCCGCGCATCGGTTTGGCAAACCATTTTGGCGTGGCATCCCCGATCCAAGTCACCTCGCAAGTTGCGTCATTGATCGCTCGCACAATCACCGTGGAGGTGTAGCCCTTCATTGGCATGGCTTTGGACCCCCTATGCAGGGTCACATCCACGCTGAGGGTCATTGCCTCCGAGTCAAACTGGGTCAGCACCTCTTCTTGGTACATTGGCGCAAACTTGTGGAACAGGTAGGAATAGCGCCCTTTTGCTGGCGCGCCGGGCAAGGCTGGGCCCTCGATGGCTTCCGCACGCGGGATCGCCGCCATCCAGCGGTTCACGGCGACAAAGTCGTCCCCAATCAACTTCCAGGCGGCGGAGGCAGGGGCTTTCACGGTGATTGAATTTTTGGAGGTCATTGCGCGGCCTTTCGATTGCACAGCATAATCTAACAATCGTTAGATATGATCGAAGGGTCGATCTGTCAACAGGGTCGCTAAAACGCACAGCGCAGGGTCACGCCCCACGGCGTCCCTGCAAAGCTTAGATATTGAGAAGTAACGTTGTGCGTCGTGGACGCCCGCCAGCTGTTTTAGCCTTTGGAGGCCTCGGCAGTCTGAACCACCTGTTGCTGAAACGGTGGTTCGCCAAAGCTGCGGAACTCGCCATTGTCCGCGTTAAACGCCCACCGAGCGACCAAAAGTTGATACTCTTTGGTGTAGAGATCCTGCTCGTGTTCATCTTCGGCAACGCGCATGCGCCAAGAGCCTTGCACCCGCGTTGGCAACCGCACGTCTTTGCGCTTGGGCGCCTTGGCCACGCGGTAATTGGCATTTTCCCACTTTCGCTTCAAAAGTGTCACCAACTCCGCCGCCTCCCGTTTCCGGCGACCCGCAAAGATCACGTCAATTTCCACGTCGTTCTGAACCAGCCCTTTGATGATCACATCTTGTCGGGAGTTCTTGGAAAACTTCGGAATCAAATTCACCACCAGCTCGGTTGGCGGCTTTTTAAACAGCCCCCCATCTTCGTAGGCTGGTGTAATCTTCGCTGGGTTTTCGATGCGTTTCTTCAAGGTCCTGGTCCACTGCTGCGTGGGGCTGTGCCCGTTCGTGCTGCGCCAATAGTCTTCCAAACGCCTTAACAATTGATTGGCATTCGGGGCAGATCGACGCAGTTTTTGGTGCGTCGATGCACAACCTCAGGTGCCAACCTCTCCAAATCGCCACCGTCGAAAAACAGCCGCGATACAGACGTGAAACCGACGTGCAAATCGGGGTGTTTACTGCCCCAACGCTTGCCCCAGATCGGCAATCAAATCCCCGGCATTTTCCGCCCCAACTGAAATCCGCAACAGCGTTTCAGGAATGCTGGTGTGCGGCTCAATGGTGTGGCGATGCTCCACCAGGCTCTCCACCCCACCCAGAGACGTGGCTCGATGGAAAAGCTTCATCTTTCCAGCCACTTGCAGAGCCGTTTCTTTGCCCCCCTTCACAAGGAACGACATCAGAAACCCAGCCCCGCCCGGCATCTGCGCCTTGGCCAATTCATGTTGCGGATGACTCTCGAGGCCAGGAAATAGAACACTGTCCACTTTGGGATGATCCTCCAGAAAATGCGCTATTTTCATGGCGTTATCCACCATGCGCTCCACCCGCAACGCCATCGTGCGCATGCCACGCAACAGCAGCCAGGCCTCAAACGGCCCCATCACCGCGCCCGCACTAGCGCGGTCCACTTCGATCTCTTCCCAGACCGGCGTGACTTCTTTTGTGACCAAAACGCCACCCAAGACATCTGAGTGCCCATTGATCACTTTGGTGGTCGAGTGCATCACAATATCTGCGCCCAATTTCAAAGGGTTGGTCAAGATCGGTGAGGCCGCCGTACTGTCTACGGCCAAGAGCGCGCCACAGCTTTCCGCCGCCTTTTTGGCTGCGGCCACGTCCGTCACCTTCAGCCAAGGATTGGACGGTGTCTCCACCCACACCACATCGGCCGGCCCTGTGGCGCAAACCGCTGCGAGCGCCGCTGCGTCACTCGCATCCACTTCATCGATAACAATCTGACGCCGCTCACAAAAATCCCGGATCCACTTGGTGGTGTTCCAGTAAATCCCGCTCTGCACAATCACCCGCCCCCCGGTGGGGACGGTGCGAAACAGCGCGGCAATTGCCGCCATGCCAGACGGGAACAACAACGCCGCCGCACCACCTTCCAGTTGCGCCAAAACCGCCTCAGCCTGACGCGCCACATCATTGTGCGGGCGCGCGTAAATGTTGTTTTGGTTCAGAGGGTTGTAATTCTCATCCCGCGCAAAGGTGGTTGCCGGTTGGATCGGTGGCACCACGCCCCCGCTTTGCTGATCAATCGCCCCGCCAGCCTGTGCCAACAGGGTTTCCGGCAACATGTCTTCAAAATCCATAGTCATCCCCTTGCGTTCTTACGGCGCACAAGAACGCAGCAACAGTAAACTTGCAACCCCAGCGCACGCCCGTGTAGGAGGTCCTCATGACCCGTGTGATACTCTTCAACAAACCCTTCGATGTGCTGTCGCAATTCACCGACAAAGGTCTTGAGGGCAGCACCCGCCGCACTTTGTCCGACTTCATCGACGTGCCCAAAGTCTATCCGGCAGGCCGCCTGGACCGTGACAGCGAGGGGCTAATGGTGTTGACCGACGATGGGAAATTGCAGGCCCGCATCGCGGACCCGCGCCACAAAATGGCGAAGACCTACTGGGTTCAAGTCGAAGGCACGCCAGACGACGCGGCGCTTGCCGCCCTGCGCACGGGGGTTGATCTCAAGGACGGCCGAACCAAACCGGCCAAAGTGCAACGTATTGATGAACCAGCCATTCTTTGGCCGCGTATACCGCCGATCCGGGTGCGAAAATCCATCCCAGACACGTGGATTTCCCTCACCATCCATGAAGGTCGCAACCGTCAAGTCCGCCGCATGACAGCCGCCGTAGGCCACCCAACACTGCGCCTAATTCGGGCACAAATTGGCGATTGGACCCTCGATGCGCTGGAAACCGGTGCGTGGCGCGATGCCTAGCGCATCAATCGCTTTTCCTGTGGATAATCACAACATATAGTAGACACCAACAAACCCGCGCCGTAAGAGCCGCGGCACTGAAACACGAGCAGGGACAACGGGCATGGCACATATCATTGTGGTCGGAAACGAGAAGGGCGGCGCGGGCAAATCCACCCTGTCGATGCATGTCGCCACCGCGCTGGCACGCATGGGTCATCGCGTGGGCGGAATCGACCTCGACCTACGGCAAAAGAGCTTTGGCAGTTACGTCGCCAACCGCCGGAAATTCCTGCAAAAAGCAGGGCTCGACCTGCCCAGCCCGGACTACCATGACTTGCCAGAAGTAGACCAAGCCGCGCTACAACCAGGTGAAAACATCTACGATCATCGCCTGTCTGCGGCAGTCTCGATGCTAGAGCCAAACAACGATTTTATCCTGATCGATTGCCCCGGTTCCCACACCCGTTTGAGCCAAGTGGCGCACTCCTTGGCCGACACGCTGGTGACTCCGTTGAACGACAGCTTTGTCGACTTTGACCTGCTTGCCAAAATTGATGCCGACGGCGAAAAAATCATCGGCCCTTCGGTCTATTCTGAAATGGTCTGGAATGCCCGCCAACTGCGCGCGCAGGCTGGCCTGAAACCGATCGACTGGATTGTCATGCGCAACCGCATGGGCGCGCAACAGATGGTCAACAAAGAGAAAATGGGCAAGGCGCTGGATCGTCTGGCCAAACGCATCGGCTTCCGTGTTGCGCCTGGCTTCAACGAGCGTGTTGTCTTTCGTGAGCTGTTTCCTCGCGGTCTGACCTTGCTTGATCTGCGCGACACCGGCGTGAAGCAACTCAACATCTCCAACGTCGCTGCCCGGCAGGAATTGCGCGAACTGATCAAAGCGCTGAATCTGCCCGGGGTATCAGTCGACTTCTAGGACCATGGGCACGCGCGGCCAAGCGGCACAGCCCACCGCGCGTCCAACGCGCCTGATGACCTTGGCTGCACTGGCCGTGGCCGAATTGCTGTTGGTCATCCTTGCCTATCAGGTCATGGCCTCTATTGAGTGCCGCCAAACCGAAATTGAGGCTGCCTGCCGCGCCCTGCGTTCTATGACCGCACGCGGCTTGGCGGTGATCACAGTAATGGCGCTGTATTTCTGGTTGCGCCCCACGGGCTATCGTGCGCTGGCGGACCGGGCCATCGCGCACCCTGGGCACCGTATCTGGATGCTGTTTCACCTTTTAGGCCTGGTGCTCATCTTTTTGCCGCTGCCCTTGTTTGGCACAGCAGAAATCTCCCACGCCTTCACACCAACTCTTATTTTCTTGACCATCGGTGGCCTTCTGACCGCCGCAGGTGCCATTTTCTGGGTCACACCTTTACGTGTTTGGCGCGATTGGATGCGCAATGACAGCTACCTGCTACCACTTGCCTTGTTCACAGGCTTTCTGACCCCCGACTTTGCCGACCTCATGCGCCCCCTGTGGGAATGGAGCACGCTCAGCAGCCTGACCTTCTTCCTTGTGTTTCTCGTCCTAACCCTCACCGGCTTTGACGTTGGCGTTCACCCGCCCACCTACGAAATTGGCGTCGAAGGGTTTTGGGTGCAAATCGCCAGCCAATGCTCCGGTGTCGAAGGCATTGCACTGATCACCATCTTTATGGGCTTTTACGCGGTCCTGATGCGCCCTGAATTGCGCCAAAAACGCTTCTGGTTGATTCTCTTCCCGCTTGCCGTGTTTGCGAGCTGGCTGTTCAATATCTTGCGCATCGCAATTCTGATTGTGATCGGCGCCCGCGTTTCACCCGAACACGCGCTCAACGGGTTTCACTCTTATGCGGGCTGGTTGATGTTCACCGCCTTGGCCCTGCTGATAGTGTTGATCGCCCATCTTGCGCAATGGCTGCACCGTACACCGCTGACAACTCATCCAACGGCCACCATCCGCCACGATCCCCTCGCGGCCAGGATTGTGCCGTTCATTGTAATGATGCTGTCGGGTGTATTTGTCTCTGCCTTTTGGCCCGATCCCGAAGCAGGCTATCCGGTTCGGGCAGCCCTTATGGCCCTGCCGCTGCTGTTTTTTCTTCCAGCCTTACGCGACCTGTGGCGCCGCCCGTCTATTGAAGCCGCACTTGTTGGTCTGGTCATCGGAGTCGCCTGGATCACCACAGCCGCAACGCAAGAACCGCCACAAGCTGAAACTCCGTCACTGCTCTGGATCTCCACACGCCTCCTTGGCACAATCCTTCTGGTACCAATTATCGAAGAGCTGTTCTTCCGCGGCTACCTTCTGCGCCGCTTGCACAGAGACACGCTGGTTTGGACCGTCCTTGCCGTAGGGGTGTCCAGCCTGCTGTTTGGCTTCATGCACGACCGTCTTCTCGCCGGAACGCTGGCCGGTGTGGCTTTCGGCCTGCTCTATTTGCGCCGATCAGAGACATCGGATGCCATCGTGGCACATATCGTGGCCAACGCGACCATCGCCATTGCCGCCCTGCTGACTGCAAAATGGGCGCTCATCTGAGCGCCCATCTAAATTTCCTCAGCCTGTTGAGACTGGCTTAATTTTGTTTTTGACGACGACGGCGCAGTTCCCAAACCAGCGCCAGCGTCGCAAGCACGGCTGCCACAGCCAAAAGGCCCGCACCCGCATCAATTTCCGGAACCGCATTGGACCCACCACCGGTGTTGCCACCGCCAGTGTCACCACCGCCCCACCAACGCCACCACCAGCCGGACCAGCCGCCCGAGTCCTGCGCAAAAGCAGCAGGAGCGCTCAGTGCCAAAGTAGTTGCCGCGAGAATTGCAGCGTTCATTTTGCTTTTAGGACCCATAAGAAAACTCCCGGACCTATCCATTAGTGTTAGCCTAGGGTGCCACATAGGCCCACGCCTACTCAAGCAAAATGCTGCAATTACACAGTAATATGCGTCATCACCGCGCCACTGTCCTCACAGGGGGGACAATGGCGCGCAACTCGCGAAACTGTCTCGACTATCCGCCAGCGCCACGCAATTCACCGCCCCGAATCGATTTTCTCAATCACGTCTAGCCAATTTGCCCAACATGCCCTTCAACACTCTCACTTCCTCCGCACTCAACTTGGTCTGCAAAGTGCCCTCATACTCCTGCGCCACGGCACGAAGATCTTGGTAAACCTTCTCACCTGCAGGCGTGAGCTCTAGCCACTCCAAACGCCGGTCTTCCTCACTCCGCGCTCTCGCCACCAACCGCCGGTCCGCCAACCGCTGCACTGCTCGGCTGACTTTGGTTTTGTGCACCTTGCCTTTCGCCCCAATCTCGGTAGCCGTCAGACGCCCAAATATCCCAAGGTGGAAAAGCACACGCCACTCGCTGCGCAACAGCCCGTAACGATCCTTGTAGACCTTTTGAAATCCAAGACTGGCCTCCTCTGCCGCCTGATTCAGCAGATATGGCAAAAACGCCTGCAAATCGAAGTCATCTGATTTTGTCATATTCCGCGCGTCCTCCTGCTTGTTGGTTACAAAAACAACTATTACCACCGCAACCAAATTCGAACTCTGGAGCGAACAGATGACCAAACACACAGTTCCGACCCGTATGCAAAAGGCCCCGTCCATGCCCGGCCCACATGAAGGGTACATGCCCGGCTTTGGCAACGACTATGAAACCGAGGCCCTGCTCGAGGCCCTGCCTCAAGGCATGAACAGCCCGCAGAAATGCAACTACGGGCTCTATGGTGAACAGCTCTCCGGTACGGCGTTCACCGCGGAAAATGTCGAACGTACATGGTGTTACCGCATTCGCCCGTCAGTAAAGCACAACAATCGCTACACCAAAATCGACATGCCGTATTGGCAGTCCGCCCCCAATGTTGATCCCGAATTGGGCAGCCTTGGCCAGTACCGCTGGGATCCGGTGCCGCACACCGAAGAGGCGCTGACTTGGATCACCGGTATGCGCACCATGACCACCGCCGGGGATGTGAATACCCAAGTTGGTATGGCGTCTCACACCTATCTCGTGAACACATCGATGGAAGATGAGTATTTCTTCTCTGCCGATTCCGAGTTGTTGGTGGTGCCACAAGAAGGTGTGCTGCGCTTTTCCACGGAACTGGGCATCATTGATCTGGAACCCAAAGAGATTGCCATCTTGCCCCGCGGGCTGGTGTATCGCGTCGAAGTGCTTGACGGCCCGGCCCGTGGCTTTGTGTGCGAAAACTATGGCCAAAAGTTTGAGCTGCCAGGCCGCGGCCCAATTGGTGCCAACTGTATGGCCAACCCACGCGACTTCAAAGCACCGGTAGCCGCTTATGAAGACCGCGAAGTGCCTTCCACAGTAACCGTGAAATGGTGTGGCCAATTCCACCGTGCCAACATTGATCAATCCCCACTGGACGTCGTGGCGTGGCACGGCAACTACGCGCCGGTGAAGTACGACCTGCGCACCTACTGCCCGGTTGGCGCCATCCTGTTTGACCACCCGGACCCGTCCATCTTCACAGTGTTGACCGCACCATCAGGGCAACCCGGCACCGCCAACATTGACTTTGTGCTGTTCCGCGAACGCTGGTTGGTAGCCGAGGACACCTTCCGTCCACCGTGGTACCACAAAAACATCATGTCCGAGCTGATGGGCAACATCTACGGCCAGTATGACGCCAAACCGGAAGGTTTCATTCCTGGCGGCATGAGCCTGCACAATATGATGATGCCGCACGGCCCGGACAGAAACGCGTTCGAAGGTGCGTCCAACGCCAATCTCGGACCAGACAAACTCAACAACACCATGTCGTTTATGTTTGAAACCCGCTTCCCGCAGCATATCACCCAATTTGCAGCCAATGAAGCGCCGGTGCAGGACAACTACATTGATTGTTGGGGAGACATCGAAAAGAAATTCGACGGCACACCGGGTAAAAAATGATGTAACGGTGCCCAATCGATGCACCTCCTACGTAGGGTGTGCCCTCGGGGCGCACCATTACCCGGAACCAACAACCACGGGAAACACTCCAGTTGAACCAAGTCACCCTTCTGGGCACCAAAGGCGGCCCTGCCATCCGGCCCGGCACCCGCATGCCCACCTCTATTCTGGTTGAGATGGACGGCATGACCATCCTTGTGGACGCAGGCCTTGGCGTGAGCCGAGGTCTCTGTGACGCAAGTGTGGCCCTGACCGATCTTGACGCGATCCTGATCACTCACCTGCATTCCGACCACTATCTGGAACTGGGTCCACTGCTGCACACCGCCTGGACAGCGGGCTTGAACAAAACCATCCCGATCTACGGCCCCCGAGGCCTCGATCACTATTGGGCCGGGTTCCTCAATGCCATGTCTTTTGATGTTGAACTGCGTCTGCGCGACGAAGGGCGTCCCGCGCTCGAGCCTTTGGCTGACATCCATGTACTGAAGCCGGGCAAAATGGACCTCGGCCCTCTCAAACTCACCACCATCCGCAACGAACATCCGCCGATCGCGGACAGCTATGCTTTGCGGTTTGACAGCGCGTCTCACAGCGTGGTGCTCTCCGGCGACACAGCCCCAATTGCAGACATGGTCGACCTCGCAAAAGGCGCCGACCTACTGGTGCATGAGGCCATGTTGTCGACCGGCATCGATGCCTTGTGCGCCCGTGTGGGCAACGGCGATGACCGTCTGCGCCTCCATTTGGAACGCAGCCACACCCCTGCCGCCGAAGCCGGCCGCATTGCTACAGAGGCTGGCGTCTCCCGCCTCGCCCTCAACCACCTCGTCCCCTGTGACGACCCCAACTTCACCGAGACGCATTGGCAGGAAGAAACTTCCCGCACCTGGTCCGGCCCACTCTTCATCGGCACCGACGGGATGAAAATCCCGCTGACCTGACCGCAACACAAGGAAACGCGCATGTCTTTGTTAAAATCCTGGATCGCAAGCGCCAACGACGCTGCTTGCCCCTTCCCACTCAACAACCTGCCGTATGGCGTCTTCTCCGTCGGCGATGGTGAACTGCGCTGTGGTACGGCCATTGGCGACCGCATCATCGATCTCACGGGGCTGGAAGAAATCAGCACCCTGCGCGCCGATCCGGACGCCGATGTTCTGGATGCCCCCTATTGGAACGACTTCATGGAGTTGGGCCCAGAGGCTTGGGCCACATACCGCGCCAAGCTTCAGAAAATGCTCTCAGCGGACGCCCCCGAGGACGTCCAGGAGGCTCTGACCTATTTTTCTCTGCCACTGGCAGACGCCACGCTGCACATGCCAATGGCGGTGAGTGAATACACCGATTTTTACGCCGGTCGTCACCACGCCACCAACGTTGGCACCATGTTCCGCGGCGCCGAAAACGCCCTACCGCCCAACTGGTTGCACATCCCCATTGGCTACAATGGTCGCGCCTCCTCCGTGGTGGTGTCTGGCACCGATGTCCGCCGTCCTTGGGGCCAGCTCAAATCCCCGGATCACGACACGCCCGCCTTCCTGCCGTGTCGTCGCTTCGACATCGAGCTGGAAATGGGCGCAATTGTTGGCCAGTTCTCCGACCACCCAGTGACCGTGCAAGAAGCCGACGACATGATCTTTGGCTACGTGCTGCTCAACGACTGGTCCGCGCGTGACATTCAAGCCTGGGAATACCAACCGCTTGGCCCGTTCCAAGCCAAAGCCACCGCCACCTCGATTTCTCCATGGATCGTGACCAAGGCTGCGCTGGAACCCTTCCGCACCGATACGCCCGAGCGCGAATTTGAGCTGCTCGATCACCTCAAAGACGTTGGCCCGATGCTCTACGACATCGACCTGTCGGTGAGCATGGCCCCCGAAGGCACAGAGGCAACCGAGATCGCCCGTACCAACTACAGTCAGATGTACTATTCCGCTGCGCAACAACTGGCGCATCACAGCACCTCTGGCTGCCCAATGAACGCAGGCGATCTGTTGGGCTCCGGCACCATCTCCGGCCCCACAAAACCGGAACGTGGCAGTCTTTTGGAACTCAGCTGGGGCGGAAAAGAACCGCTGACCCTTGATAGTGGTGAGACCCGTACCTTCATTGAAGATGGAGACACGCTCACCCTCCATGGCGCAGCCAAAGGAGACGGGTACACAATCGGATTTGGTGACTGTACCGGCACACTTTTGCCCGCGCTTTCGGACCCTTTCGAAAGGTAAGACCTATGCCTGCTCACCCCCGCTACGTTGGATATATCGCACAAAGTCTGGACGGCTTCATTGCCACGCCGGATGGTGGGGTGGGCTGGCTTGATCCCTTCAACGCAGCTCTTGCGGAATGCAGCTGCGAAGACGCGGGTGGCTACAATGCCTTCATCGAAGAGGTGGACGCGGTTCTGATGGGCCGCGCCACCTATCGACAGGTGATGGGCTGGGGGTGGCCTTATGGCGACCGAGCGGGCTACGTGCTGACCCACCGCCACGACTACAAAGGCGACCACATCACCGCCGCCGGCCCCATCGATGGTCTGCGTGCTGCCATTGAGGCCAACGGCCACCAAAAAGTCTGGATCATGGGCGGCGGCGAAACCCAACGCGCCGCGCTGGATGTGGGCATGTTTGACGAGATTTCGGTTTTTGTCATGCCCACCATCCTCGGCGACGGCTTGCCCTGTTTTGCCAAGGGGGCACAGCAAAACCTGACCCTCAAGGCTTCCAGCCAAAAACCCGGCGGCATTCTGCAACTTGATTATACTTTCAAGGACCTTGCGGCCTAAGCTATGCACTCATTGATTGCCGTTTTTTAGGACCTGTTTTGCCATGACCGAATTCCTGACCGGCTGCACCCACTTCGGACACACCCAAGTGCTGCGCAAAGGCAATCGCCCGTTTGCGTCCGTTGAAGAGATGGACGCCACACTGATCGTCAATTGGAACGCCGTGGTTGGCAAAGACGACACCGTCTATCACCTTGGGGATTTTGCCTGGCCGCGGGATCGCCCCCGTGAACCCTATCTCGCACAGCTCAACGGAACCATCATCTGCCTCAATGGCAACCGCGACGAACCGGATTGGGGCCGTGATCTGATCACACTCAAACGCAATGATCGCGAGATTGTGCTGTTTCACTATCCCATCGAGGAGTGGAACGGCTGGTGGCGCGGCACCCTGCACTTCCACTGCCACACCCACGACACCGCATTCCACAGCGCCCCGCGCCGCGGCAATGTTGGGGTTGAAGCTCATAATTACACGCCCATCCGTCTCGACTGGGCGGTTGACCAACTTCTACAAAAGGACCGCTGACCATGGCAAAAGCCTTCGCCTCCCAAGGGGACATGACCGAGAAAAAGACCTCTTTCACCGAGGTTGGGGAGGGTCTCTACGCCTTCACCGCCGAAGGGGACCCAAACTCCGGAGTGATCATCGGCGACGACAGCGTGATGATTGTCGAGGCACAGGCCACGCCACGTCTGGCCAACAAGGTCATTGAATGTGTGCGCTCTGTCACTGACAAACCGATCTCCCATGTGGTGCTGACCCACTATCACGCCGTACGCGTGCTGGGCGCGTCGGCCTATGGTGCGGATCAGATTATCATGGGCGACGCCGCCCGCGCCATGGTGGTGGAACGTGGTCAAGAAGACTGGGACAGCGAGTTCCAGCGCTTTCCGCGTCTGTTTGAAGGCCACGAAAGCATCCCCGGCCTGACCTACCCCACCACCACTTTTTCTGACGACATGACCGTCTACCTCGGCAACCGCCGCGTTGACCTCATGCATCTGGGCCGCGCCCACACCGCCGGCGACATCGTCATCCATGTGCCGGACCAAAATGTCATGTTCACCGGTGACATCGTCGAATACCACTCCGCCTGCTACTGCGGCGACGGGCATTTTGCCGACTGGGGTGACACGCTCGACAACATTGCATCGTTTGACGTGGACGCCATTGCCCCCGGTCGCGGCGACGCGCTTGTGGGAAAAAAGATGGTCAACGCCGCCATCGAAAACACCCGGGACTTTGTCGAAAGCACCTACCGCCCCGCGGCCAAGGTTGCGGCACGCGGCGGTACGCTAAAAGAAGCTTGGGACGCGGTGCGCGCCGAATGTGACCCGAAGTTCGCGGACTACGCGATTTATGAGCACTGCCTGCCGTTTAACGTCGCCCGTGCCTATGACGAAGCCCGCGGCATTGACACGCCCCGCATCTGGACCGCCCAGCGCGATCTGGAGATGTGGGAGGCATTGCAGGGTTGAGACAAATCCCCGCGTCCTTGATCTAAGTCGTGGCGCGCGGTTTATCTCCGCGCCACGCTAACCCCCAACAAACGTGCCCGTTATTGGGAGGAGGAGCCCCATGAGCAAGATTTTTGACGTCCCGCTCTACGCCTATGAGCATAGCCCGGATCAAGACGAAGGCATGCCCGCCCGTCATCCGGTGGTGATCATTGGCGCAGGTCCCGTAGGCCTCGCCACCGCCATTGATTTGGCGCAGCAAGGCATCAAAACCGTCATTCTGGACGACAACGACCGCGTGTCTTTTGGCTCACGCGCCATTTGTTTTGCCAAACGCCCATTGGAAATTCTCGACCGTCTTGGCTGTGGCGAAGCCATGGTCAAACGTGGCGTACAATGGGACACAGGTAAGGTCTTCTTTGACACCCGGCAGGTCTATGAGTTCAGCCTGACCGAAGAAGAAGGCCATAAAAACCCCGCCTTTATCAACCTGCAGCAATACACCTTTGAGCAGGTTTTGGTCGAGCGCATCCGCGAGATGCAGGCCGAAGGTGCCCCTATCGAAATTCGCGGCCGCAACAAGGTCGAAGCCATTGGCCAACACGACACCCATGTGACGCTTGAGGTGGAGACCCCGGAAGGCAGCTACACCATTGAGGCCGAATGGCTGGTGGCCTGTGACGGTGCAAATTCCCCCACCCGCCGCATGTTGGGTCTCGATTTTGACGGGCAGGTGTTTGAAGACAACTTCCTGATTGCCGATGTGGTGATGAAAGCCGATTTCCCGTCAGAGCGTTGGTTCTGGTTTGATCCGCCGTTTAACCGCGGCCAATCTGCCCTGCTGCACAAACAGCCGGACAACGTCTGGCGGATTGATTTGCAACTGGGCCGTGACATCGACAAAGAGCGTGAAAAACGCCCTGAAAACGTGGTGCCGCGCCTCAAAGCCATGCTGGGGGATGACGCGGAATTCGACCTCGAATGGGTCAGCATCTACACCTTCCAATGTTGCCGCATGGAACGCTTCCGCCACGGCCGCACGCTCTTTGCGGGTGACTCTGCCCACCAAGTCTCGCCCTTTGGCGCCCGTGGTGCCAACTCCGGCTTGCAAGACGCCGACAACATCGCTTGGAAACTGAAACTGGTGCTGGAGGGCAACGCGCCAGACACACTGATGGACAGCTACAACATTGAACGCGTGTATGGCGCGGAGGAAAACATCCTCAACTCCACCCGCTCCACCGAGTTCATCACGCCCAAATCCGAGATGAGCCGCATCCTGCGCGACGCGGTGCTGGACCTCTCTGCCCATCACGCCTTTGCGCAGCCATTGGTCAACTCTGGCCGCCTCTCCGTGCCCTGCACCTATGACGGTAGCATGCTCAACTCTGCAGACGCCCTTGCGGCACCAGACCTCACCCGCCCCGGCAGCCCGTGCCCGGACGCGCCTTTGGGAGACGACCATCTGCTCAACAAGCTGGGCAACAGTTTCGTTTTGTTGACCATCGATGCTGATGCGCCTGATAGCTTTGAAGAAGACGGTGTCACCGCCACACGCCTCGCTCTCTCAGCACGTGACGATCCATCGCTCACGCTAAAGCGGCAATACCTCGGCGATGCCACCAGCGGCATCTATTTGATTCGACCGGACCAACACGTCGCCGCACGCCGCGAATCTTTTGATGAGCCTCATTTCCGCGCTGCATTGCGTCGCGCCACAGGCAAGGAGTGATCTGATGTCTGACAAACTGATCCTGAGCCCAAATCTGGACAACGCGGACGGCTTCTTTGACGCCCTCGCCCGCGCCCATGATGGCCTTGAGAAATCCACCAGCGATGCGCTCAATGCCCGGCTGATTTTTCTGCTCGCCAACCACATTGGTGACGATGAGGTGCTGACTGAAGCCCTGAAGGCGGCACAGACCAGTGGCCACAACCGATAAGAAATCCACATGTACACGGTGCTTTAAGGCTGCAGGCACCCTTTGCCAGAGTTCCTGTGGACTGCTTTGAAAGAGAGCTTCGCGCGTCAGGTTATCTGACGCGTGATCCGTAAGGCGTCGTGCCGCTCTGGACACCGACAATGCACATCCGGACAAAACCCGCCCTGACTAGATTCTAGAGATCAATCTCATTCAAATCATTGAGCAAATCCAAAAGCTGCTCATAGCGATCCGTGCCAAGGTGGTCGCGCAGTTTTCCCGCATAGCTCTTGGCCGCAGGAATGTTGTCCGCAATCAAACGACAGCCGTCTGAGGTGGCCTTGATCACTTGCCGACGGCCATCCTGCTCATCCCGCGCCCGCGTGATGAAGCCCTTTTCCTCAAGCTTCTGCAAAATCCGTGTCAGGCTTGGCAGCAGCAACACCGCCCGATCCGCAATTGTGGTGGGATCCATCGGGCCTTCTTCGACCAGAACCCGCACCACGCGCCACTGCTGTTCAGTCACCCCTGCATCGGCAAGCAATAATCGTGCCGGTTTCATCACCTTCTCTCTGGCGCGCAGTAACGCGATTGGAAGCGATTGAGATGTATCGGGAATATTGGTCTTGCCTGTCATGTTACATACATGCACTGGAATGTTTCAAAAGGCAATTTGTTTGGGTGTGACATCCTTGCATTGCGACGCCACGTGACGGACACATCCGCCATCTCGTCATGCATGAAATTGGTCTGGTTTCCCCTCCGGCGTCGACCTACGTAATTTCCCCGAATTGACCCTTTTTGCCTCGGCCACCTACCATGACCACAATCGCCGCAATCCAAATTGCGGTTGAGTTCAGGGAGGAACACTCATGAAGAAATGGCTCATCTCGGGCGCGATTTCTGCTTTGGCGCTGACCAGCGCCGCATCCGCAGACATCAAGATCGCCCATGTTTATGGCAAAACCGGCCCCTATGAGGCTTACGCCAAGCAATCCCACGACGGTCTGATGCTGGGTCTGGAGTACGCCACCGGCGGCACCATGGAGATAAACGGCGAAAAAATCGTCGTGATCGAGAAAGACACCCAGCTCAAGCCCGACAACGGCAAAGCCCTGCTCGAAGAAGCATATGGCGACGACGAAGTGGACCTCGCTGTTGGCCCGGTCAGCTCCGGCGTGGCACTCGCCATGCTGCCAGTGGCAGAAGAATACGAAAAACTGCTGATTGTGGAGCCCGCCGTAGCCGATAGCATCACCGGCGCCAACTACAACCGCTACATCTTCCGCACCGGCCGCAACAGCTCGCAAGACGCCGTGGCCAACGCCATCGCTCTCGCCGGTGAAGACGTGCACATTGCCACGCTGGCGCAAGACTACGCTTTTGGCCGTGACGGCATCTCCGCCTTCCGCGAAGCACTCGAAGGTCAGGGGCAGTCGATCACGCATGAAGAATACGTACCCACCGACACCACCGACTTCACCGCTGCGGCAGAGCGTATCTTTACCGCGATGAAAGACCTTGAGGGCGACAAAAAGCTCTTCATCATCTGGGCCGGTGGCGGCAATCCAATGGGCAAAATTCAGGCCATGGACCCGTCGCGTTTTGGCGTTGAGATCGCCACAGGCGGCAACATCTTGGCCGCAATGAAAGCCTACAAAGATTTCCCGGGCCTCGAAGGCGCAACCTACTACTACTATGACATCCCGAAAAACGACGTAAACAACTGGCTGGTGAAAACCCACCAGGACCGTTTTGGCACCCCGCCTGATTTCTTCACCGCAGGTGGCATGTCCGCAGGCATCGCCGTGGTTGAAGCGATCAAAAAGGCCGGTGGCACCGACACCGAAGAGCTGATCACCGCGATGGAAGGCATGGAGTGGGAGACCCCCAAAGGCACCATGAAGTTCCGTGCCGAAGACCATCAGGCGATGCAGACCATGTACCACTTCAAGATCAAAGTGGACGACAACGTCGAATGGGCCATCCCGGAGCTTGTACGCGAGCTGTCGATCGACGACCTGCCAATCCCGGTCCGCAACTAAGACCGTCACTTTATCTCCATGGCTGGTTCCGGACTTTGTGCCGGGGCCAGCCTCCTTTCCCTCTTAGGGACCGCACAAAATGCCCCACCCCATTCTGGAAACCACCGACCTGACCGTGCGCTTTGGCGGTCACGTGGCGGTTGACCACATCACCTGCAACTTCAACGCGGGCGAATTGACCGCAATTGTTGGCCCCAACGGTGCAGGTAAAACCACCTATTTCAATCTGATCTCCGGTCAAATTCCCGTCTCCGAAGGCCACGTAAAGTTAAACGGCACCGACATCACCCGCATGTCTGTGGCCCAGCGCACCCACCGCGGCATTGGCCGCGCCTTCCAGCTCACCAACCTGTTCCCAAACCTCTCCGTGCTGGAAAACATCCGCCTTGTGGTGCAATCAAAAGCGGGTCGCGGCTTCAACATCCTGTCGATGGCCGACAGCCACGTTGAACTAACTGGCCCGGCCTATGAGTTGCTGGAGCGCATCAACATGACGGATCAGGCAGACCAAGTGGTCTCCGAACTGTCCCACGGCGACCAACGCAAACTGGAGGTCGCGCTGCTAATTGCGCTGGACCCGCTGGTCTATATGTTTGACGAACCCACTGCGGGCATGAGCGTGGACGAAGCCCCCGTGGTGCTTGACCTCATTGCCGACCTCAAAACCCGCAAAGACCGCGCCATCCTTCTTGTGGAGCACAAGATGGACGTGATCCGCACCCTCGCGGACCGCATCATCGTGCTGCACAACGGCGCTTTGGCAGCCGATGGCGATCCCGCCGAAGTCATGGCGTCGGATGTGGTGCAAGAAGCCTACATGGGCCGCGATCTTGAGGAGGCTTTGGCCAATGTCTGATCCCATCCTGAAACTTGAGGGCGTGTTCACCAACATCGCCCAATATCACATCCTGCAAGGTGTCGAGCTGACCGTGCCGCGCGGCGAAGTCACCATGCTTCTGGGCCGCAACGGGGTGGGCAAAACCACCACTTTACGCACCATCATTGGCCACTGGCGCGCCCATCAAGGCAGTGTGATGTTTGACGGCCAAGACATCACCAAACTGCCCACCCCAGCAATTGCCCGCGCTGGCATCGGCTTTGTGCCCGAAGACATGGGCATCTTTGCTGATCTGACGGTGGAGGAAAACATGATCCTTGCCGCTATGTCTGGTGCAATTGACGACAGCCGTCTGCAATGGCTCTTCACCGTGTTTCCAGCGTTGGAAACCTTCTGGAAAAAAGACGCGGGCACATTGTCTGGTGGTCAGAAACAGATGTTGTCCATCGCCCGCGCCATGATCGAAGAGCGGGCGCTCTACCTAATTGACGAGCCCACCAAAGGCCTCGCGCCCGCAATCATCACCACCATGGCCCGCGCCATCAAAGAGCTGAAACAACAGGGGGCCTCGATCCTGTTGGTGGAGCAAAACTTTGCCGTGGCCAAAGCCCTGGGCGACAGCGCCAATGTGATGGACGACGGCCGCATGGCCTGGTCCGGTCAAATGTCCGAGCTGACCCAAAATGCCGAGCTGCAAGAGCGGCTGATGGGCCTCAGCATGGAGGCCCACTGATGTCCCCGAACACACTTAAACTGGAGGTCCGCCCATGAGCGCCGCCCCCAAACACGCCCCCACCATGGCGCAAATGTCCCTCGCAGAGCGGCTTGCGCCTTATGCACCAATCCTTTTGGTCATTGGCCTTGTGATTGCTGGCTTTCTGGCCATTCCTGCCACCTCAAGCTGGCTCACGTTGACCGTTTCCGGCCTTGCCATGGGCATGATGATCTTCATCATGGCCTCGGGCCTCACGCTGGTCTTTGGTCTGATGGACGTGATCAACTTCGGCCACGGCGCATTTGTCTCTGTCGGGGCCTTTGTTGGCGTCTCTTTCCTGCTCTTGCTGGAACACATGACCGGCGCGCCCAACCTGCTTTGGAACTTGACTGCACTGATGGTGGCCATTGTGGGGGCCATGGCCGCAACCGGCCTGATGGGCTACGCCTTTGAACGGGTGATTGTGAAACCGGTCTACGGCCACCATCTCAAACAAATCTTGGTCACCATGGGCGGCCTGATCGTGGTGGAACAGCTCATCATCGTGCTCTGGGGCCCGGAAGAGATTTACATCACCCGCCCCGAAAGCCTGAAAGGTGCCATCACATTTGCAGGCGCCGCTCTGGAGAAATACCGCCTAGTGGCCGTTGCCATTGGCCTCGTGGTGTTTCTAACCATGCGCTACACCCTGCGCCGCACCAAAATTGGCCTAATTGTGCGCGCCGGTGTGGAAAACGGCGAGATGGTGCAGGCCTTGGGCTACAATCTCCGCATGGTCTTCATTGGCGTCTTTGTCGCGGGCTCCGCCCTTGCAGGTCTCGGCGGCGTGCTCTGGGGACTCTATCAAGAGGTCATCACCGCCCACATGGGCAACCAGACCATGATCCTTGTGTTCATCGTGGTGATCATCGGCGGGCTTGGTTCCGTTGAAGGCTGCTTCATCGGCGCGTTGATGGTGGGCCTGCTACAAAACTACGTGGCCTTCCTGGAACCCAAAGCCGCCCTGATTTCCAACATCGCCCTGATGGTGGCGATCCTGATGTGGCGCCCAATGGGCATGATCCCCGTGGTAAAGGCGAAATAGACATGCTGAAAACCCTTGTTTCCGGCGACACCCCGCGTTCGCCCATCCTGCTGGCGGTCCTGCTCGCCATACTCGTTTGCCTTGCTTTGGCCCCGTTCCTCTTCCCCGGAGTACGTTCCGTGGACACGGCCGCCCGCATCTGCATCTTTATCGTGCTGGTGGCCTCTTATGACCTGCTGCTTGGCTATGGCGGCATCGTGTCCTTCGCGCATACCATGTTCTTTGGCCTTGGCGCTTACGGCGTTGCACTGGCCAGCACGCATATGGGCCGCGGCTTTGATGCGCTCTTGGTCGGCTCCGTCGCGGGGGCCGGTTTGGCCGCGCTGCTCGCGCTGGTGATCGGCCTGTTTTCCTTACGTGTCCGCGCGATTTTCTTTGCCATGATCACGCTTGCTGTGGCTTCCGCCGTGGCCGTGTTGGTCAGCCAGCTTTCCACCCTGACCGGAGGCGAAGACGGCTTGTCCTTCAAAATCCCGCGCGCCTTGGGGCCAGCCTTCAAAATCATGGACGGCGAAATCTTCGGCGTGAAAGCCAATGGCAAACTGCTGAAGTACTACCTCGTCTTTATCTCCTGCTTTGTGCTCTTCCTATTCATGCTGCGCGTGGTGAACTCACCTTTTGGCCGTGTGTTGCAAGCCATTCGTGAAAACGACTTCCGGGCCGAAGCCATCGGTTACCGCGTGGTGCATTACCGCGTCGCCGCCACCTGTCTGTCCGCTGCCATTGCCGCCCTCGCAGGCGCACTCTACGCCATCTGGCTGCGCTACGTTGGCCCGGACACCACACTCTCCATGGAGATCATGATCGACATCTTGCTGATGGTGGTGATTGGCGGCATGGGCACCATGTACGGTGCGGTGATTGGTGCAACCCTGTTTGTGCTGGCGCAAAACTACCTACAGAACGTGCTCAGCCTTGCCGGTGAAAGCGTTTCCGCCCTACCTCTGCTGCCAGACCTGCTCAACGCAGACCGCTGGCTGCTCTGGTTGGGTGTGCTCTTCATCCTGTCGGTCTACTTCTTCCCCACCGGCATCGTGGGGCGTTTG
Source organism: Shimia sagamensis (assembly GCF_900182745.1). Classification (GTDB taxonomy): domain Bacteria; phylum Pseudomonadota; class Alphaproteobacteria; order Rhodobacterales; family Rhodobacteraceae; genus Shimia; species Shimia sagamensis. Next base: position 400,264 of record NZ_FXTY01000005.1, read on the forward strand.
CGCGGCAAGTGACCACGCCTCTTGCAATTCCCCGTCGCTTGCGGTCCTGTCACCGTTGGCGATGGGGAGATACTTAACATGCGCATTGATTTAATCCTGCTGTGTCTGGCCTATGTGCTCAGCCAGTTTTTCCGCGCCTTCCTTGCCGTTCTCACCCAAGTGCTTGAGACCGACATCGGTGCCACGCCAGCCGATCTCGCCTTTGCTTCTGGACTTTGGTTCCTGGTCTTTGCCGCGATGCAAATCCCAGTAGGGGCCGCGCTCGACAGCATCGGCCCACGCCGCACCTCAGCTTTGCTGTTGCTGATCGGCGGCGGAGGCGGCGCAGCGCTTTTTGCCGTGGCCACGCAACCGCTGCACATCACCATCGCCATGGGGCTCGTTGGCGTTGGCTGTTCCCCGGTGCTGATGGCGAGCTACTTCATCTTCGCCCGCATGTACCCACCCGCCCGCTTTGCCACGCTGGCGGCGCTCATGCTCGGCGTTGGCTCGGTTGGCAACCTGATTGCCGCCTACCCCACCGCCTGGGCTGCCGAGACCATCGGCTGGCGCGCCACGCTCTGGGTGCTGGCCGGGATCAGCGCCACCATCGCAGCCGGCCTCTGGGCCTTGGTGCAAGACCCGCCCAAGGCGGACAGCACCGAAAAAGGCTCCGTGCTGGATCTCCTGAAGATCCCAGCACTTTGGCTGCTCTTCCCACTGATGTTTGTAAACTACATGCCAGCTGCCGGCATTCGTGGTCTTTGGATTGGGCCTTACCTGTCAGACGTCTTCACACTCACAACCAGTGAAATTGGCCAGGCCACTCTGGTCATGGGCCTTGCCATGATCATCGGCACCTTTGCCTACGGCCCAGCAGATCGCATTTTTGGCAGCCGAAAATGGGTGATCATCGGCGGCAACCTGATCGGCGCCATTGGTCTCATTGGCTTAACGGTCTTTGCCGACATCAGCCCTCTGCGGTCCGTCCTGCTGATGTCGATCGTCGGTTTTGCCGGTGCCAGCTTCCCGGTGTTGATTGCCCACGCCCGCAGCTTCTTTCCGGCCCACCTCACCGGGCGCGGCGTGACCCTGATGAACCTCTTTGGTATCGGCGGCGTGGGTGTGATGCAGTTTGGCTCTGGCAAGCTGCACGCCGCAATTGCCCCCACCAATCCCCTGCTGGCTTATCAAAGCCTGTTTGGTCTGATGGCTGGTTTGCTCCTACTTGGCGCGCTGATCTACTGCTTCTCCCAAGACCGAATGGATTGATCAAAACCTGCGGCTCAGACGCATAGATCGCAAAGCGGAATACCCCTCATAAGCAATTTCCCTTGCCCGCCCCCTTTTTTCTTGGGCCAAACAGGGCTAAGAGGGCGCGTCGTTAGAAATGGAGACCTCAGATGGGTTATCGCATCGTCGTCGCTGGCGCCACGGGCAACGTGGGCCGCGAAATGCTGAACATTCTGGAGGAACGTCAGTTCCCCGTGGATGAGATTGCTGTGTTGGCAAGCCGCCGCAGCCAGGGCACCGAGGTCACGTTTGCCGACAAAACCCTGAAGATTCAGGACATTGAACAGTTCGACTTCGCGGGCTGGGACATGGCGCTGTTTGCCATTGGCTCCGACGCGACCAAAAAATACGCACCGCTTGCTGCGCGCGCAAACTGTGTTGTGATCGACAACAGCTCGCTCTACCGCTACGATCCGGACGTGCCGCTGATTGTGCCAGAGTGCAACGCAGGCGACATTCACGGCTATTCCAAGAAAAACATCATCGCCAACCCAAACTGCTCTACCGCACAGATGGTTGTCGCGCTGAAGCCGCTGCACGACCGCGCAAAAATCAAACGCGTTGTGGTGTCGACTTACCAGTCGGTGTCCGGCTCTGGCAAAGACGGCATGGACGAGTTGTGGGAACAGACCAAAGCGGTCTACAACCCCACCAAAGACGTGCCGCCCAAAACCTTCACCAAAGAGATCGCATTTAATGTGATCCCGCACATCGATGTCTTTCTGGACGACGGCTCCACCAAAGAAGAGTGGAAGATGGTCGCCGAAACCAAGAAAATTCTCGACACCAAGATCAAAGTCACAGCAACCTGTGTGCGTGTGCCTGTGTTTGTGGGCCACTCGGAATCGATCAACATCGAATTCGAGGAGTTCCTGGACGAAGACGAAGCCCGTGACATCCTGCGCGAAAGCCCCGGTATCATGGTGATCGACAAACGCGAAGACGGCGGCTACGTGACCCCAAAAGAATGTGTTGGCGACTTCGCGACGTTCATTTCGCGCGTGCGCCAAGACAGCACTTTGGACAACGGCCTGAACCTATGGTGCGTGTCTGACAACCTGCGCAAAGGTGCAGCATTGAACGCGGTACAGATCGCCGAAACACTGGGCCGCGAAGTGCTCAAGAAGGGCTAAGTCCTTTTAAAGTAGAATTCAAAGGGCGCCCTCTTGGGCGCCCTTTTGCGTTGGTGAGACCCTGAGTTTCCGGCAACTCCCCGCCCAAGCATTCCCCACACGCAAAGCTGACTTGCCACTCTTGCCTGTCCGTGTTGGTCTCACGTCAAACAACACACAGGTGATTGATGAAACACGTGATTTTTGCCACAGCCCTTTTCCCTCTGGCCACACCGCTTTGGGCCGATGACATTCGCCTCAACGCGCCGGTCACGGCGGCTACGCTCTATTCAGAAGGCGCAACCTTGACCCGCGCGGTGCCATACTCCGCCCCCGCTGGCACCCACGAGTTGCTGATCACCAACCTGCCTGAATCACTCGATCCAATGTCTGTTCGGGTTGCTTTAGACGGTGCCAAACTGGGCGCTGTAACTGTGCGCCATGAGCGCACCCTGCCCAATGTGCAGGAAGACAGCCCCGAGCTGACCGCCGCAAAGGACAATCTGGATCAGGCGCAAGCAGATCTTCGCGCCGCCGAGGATGCCCGTGCTGACGTGCTGATGAAAGCAGACGCCGGCAAGGCCCGCCTCGCATACCTGTCAACGTTGAAAGGGCCATCTGATACGGCGGCAACGCCAGAAACCATCAGTGCCACGCTGAGCTTGATTGGACAGGAAACTCTTGCGGCCCGCCAGGACATCGCCGCAGCCGAACGCGAGGCCCGCGCCGCCACCAAAAATTTGGAAGACCTGCTGGAAGCTTATGCCGAGGCCCATCAAACCGTTGATGCCCTGACGCCAAGCGAAAGCGAAAACGCCATGCTGGCAATCTCGATTTCCGCTGAGGGCGCGTCTGAGGGGACCCTCACTCTGACCCACCTCACGCAGTTTGCCCGCTGGGTGCCTGCCTATGACGTGCACCTCAACAACGTCGAGACGCCACAACTGAACATCGAACGGGGTGCGTTTGTGAGCCAGTTCACCGACGAGGATTGGACCGACGTCGCGATCACCCTCTCAACCAGCCGTCCTGACGAACAATCCGAGCCCAGCGGCCTCTCTCCGTGGCGCCGTCATATCGAGGAAGAGCGACCGGTTCTCCCCAAAAGTGCGGGCCGCCTTGCCGAACTCAGCATGCAAGCTGCACCAATGGCAGAGACCGCCGTATTGGAGGATGCAGCCGGATACGCGGCCACCCATAGCTTTGGCGACGGCATCAACGCCACCTACATCTACCCGACCCCCGTCTCCGTGTCCTCCACCTCTGACGCGCTGCACCTCGCGCTTGGCACTTTGGATTTGACACCCGAAACCTACGCGCTCGCCAATCCAATGCGCGATGAAACCGCCTTCCTGATGGCCGAAGTCACCAACGACGCAGGTGAGTTGATCCTGCCAAGCTATGAGGCAAACTTCTTCCTCAATGGCACCTACATCGGCCAACAGAATATGCCACTGATTGCCGAAGGTGACAGTGTCGACTTCTCTTTTGGCCCCATCAACGGCCTGCGCCTGTCGGACAAAATCACCAACAAAGTCACCGGCGACAAAGGCGTGCTCACCACCCGTAATGAGCAAACCGAAACCCGCGTGCTGACCGCTGAAAACCTCACAGGCCGCACTTGGGACCTGCGCTTGCTGGGCCGCGTGCCTTTCAGCGAGCAGGAAGACCTTGTGATCACACATCAGGCCGCACCTGCGCCCACCGAAACCAACTACGAAGATCAACGCGGTATTCTGATGTGGGAACGGTCGCTTGATGCAGGCGCGAGCATCGAAGTCGAATTGTCCCACAAAATTCAGTGGCCGTCCGAAATGATTCTGCGCTGACCGGAGCCGCCACACAAAAAAGCCCGCGTCATTCGCGGGCTTTTTAACGATTAAGTCCATTTTCAATCAGGCTATTTACACCTGAGAAAACTCGTTACTACCGCTGTCATAGGCCTCAAGCCCACCTTCAGCGATGTTGTGCCACAACCCGTGCAGCGTCAGTGCGCCAGCATCGACACGCTCTTTCACAAACGGGAAGGTCATCAGGTTGTTCAAAGACACCAGCACTGACCGTTTTTCCAACGCCCGCGCCTGCTCTTCATTGTCTTCAATGTCAGCCACATCCTCATAACCGGGACGCAAAACATCCATCCAGCGGCCAACAAAGCTGTCCTTGGCTTCCAACGCGGGGGCGTTGCCTTTGCACATATCAATGCAGCCCTGAACCCCGCCACATTGGCTGTGGCCCAGTACAACCACATGCGCGACCTTTAACGCAGTGACTGCATATTCCACAGCCGCACTGGTGCCGTGCTGATTGCCATCGGGCTTAAACGGCGGCACCAAGTTGGCAATATTTCGGTGAATAAAAAATTCACCTTGGTCGGCCCCAAAAATCGACGTCACATGCACACGGCTGTCGCAACAGCTGATAATCATCGCGCGGGGATGCTGCCCTTCGGTCCCCAAATGCCGATACCAGCTCTGGTTTTCCTCATACGTGGTGGCCTTCCACCCTTGGTAACGCTGCACCAAATAGGACGGCAGGGGCTTTACATGATCCATGGTATCTCCTCACGCAGTTTCAGGGGGAATAGTGCATATTTGTCTGTAATTCGAGGGATAATCATACGTCGTAGAAACTTTTTGAGAAGGTTTGTCGGCCAAAGATATTCCTAACCGTTTGGGTGAAACGGACAAAACTTAGGGTGAGATATGTCACAAGTGGCAAAACTGAAAATGAGCGAACAGGCCGTCGTCGATCAGGACGAATTGGCCCGTGTTTTTATACGCATGAATCCAGATGAGGCCGAAGAGACCTTCATGGGATTGGTCAAATCTTTGACCGATCATCTCGCGATGGGCGAGCATCATCTGAACGCTGACAACCTATCTGAACTGGCTGACACCATGTCTTTGGTTGAGCTGATTGCCGGCCGTCTCTGCATGACCGCGCTGTCGCAGGTCGCTGGTGACGTGGTGTCCTGCTGTGATCGCGGCGACCACGTGGCCCTTTCCGCCACCCACGCCCGTCTGATCCGCGTCGGCGAAGGTGCTTTGCGGGAAATCTGGGATCTGAAGCGCAGCTACATCTGATCGGCGCGCCAATCCGCTTGCAGGGGGCGCACCAACCGTTAGGCTGGATGTCAAACAGCTTACGACCGGTCAGAAAGGTGCGCCATGTCCCTCACATTTGCTTCCGCTCAAAGCGGCCCGTCCATCCCATTGCATGTGGTGGACAGCGACCGCTTTGAAGCCTGGCGCGATGCCCAAACACAAGCCGCGCGTACCTACCTGATCGCCACCGGCTTCAAGCCAACCATTGGTAAATCCATCTTGATCCCAGACGCCTCCGGCGCGCCTGTGATGGCCGTTTCCGGCTTTGGCACGCCACACACCCGCGCCCGTGGTCGTTTTGCACTTGCCGCTACCGCAGCCTCTTTGCCGGCTGGCACTTACTCTCTTGTTGGTGGGCTGCCCGCAGGCGATCTGGAAACCGAAGCGCTTGGCTGGCTGCTCGCGCAATACGCCTTTGACCGCTATGCCAAAGCCTCCGGCGCCACAGCCCAACTGATCTGCCCCCCCGGTGTGGATGCTGCCAAAGTCGAGGCCATGGCCGCAGGCGAAGCCCTCACCCGCGACCTGATCAACACCCCCGCCTCTGACATGGGCCCGCAAGAGCTTGAGGACGCCGCCCGCGCGCTGGCCCTGAATTACGGCGCGATCTGCACCGTGACCAAAGGCGCCGCCCTGATCGAGCAAAATTTCCCGATGATCCACGCCGTGGGTCGCGCCGCCGCAGAACACCGCGCGCCGCGCCTGATCGACATGCGCTGGGGCAGCGACGGGCCCACGCTGACGTTGGTGGGCAAAGGCGTGTGTTTTGACACCGGCGGGCTGAACCTCAAGCCCGGCGGCTCCATGGCTCTGATGAAAAAGGATATGGGCGGCTCCGCCACCGTTCTGGGCCTGGCTCACATGATCATGGCACTCAACCTGCCCCTGCAACTGCGCGTCTTGATCCCTGCCGTGGAAAACGCCGTGTCTGGCGACAGCTTCCGCCCCGGCGACATCCTCACAGCCCGCAACGGCCTGACTGTCGAAATCAACAACACCGACGCCGAAGGCCGCCTTGTGCTGGCCGATGCGCTGGCTTTTGGGTCCGAGGAAAACCCCGACATGATCCTGTCCATGGCCACCCTCACCGGCGCCGCCCGCGTCGCTGTTGGCCCTGACCTCTCGCCGTATTATACCGATGACATCGGCTTTGTGAGCGCGCTCGAAACAGCCGCCACCGCCGTGTCTGATCCGGTCTGGCGCATGCCGTTCTGGGAACCGTATGAAAAGATGATCGAACCGGGCATTGCCGATCTCGACAACGCACCCGCTGGCGGCTTTGCCGGTTCCATCACCGCCGCGCTTTTCCTGCGCCGCTTTGCCAAAGATCAACGCTACGCCCACTTCGACATCTATGGCTGGAACCCAACCCCGTCTCCAGCCCGCCCCAAAGGGGGCGTTGGCATGGGGGCCCGCGCCATTTTGGCTGCCCTACCCGAGGTTTTGTCACTCTGATGGATAAGCGCCTGACCCCAAGTACCGGCAAAGTTGCTGCCGCACATCTGCGTGGCTTGGTCACGGCTGACCGTTTTGTCGAGCCCACACCGTACCGCGTGGCCATGGTGGTCACCGACCTGCTGTCAGGCCCACAGGGCACACGCGAACGCCAACTCCTGCGCGGCGAGGTGGTGAACGTGGTGCACACGATTAACGGCATGGCCTTTGGCTATACCGAGAAAGACGGCTACGTTGGCTGGGTTGATATTGGCGATCTTCTGAGCCACCCAAAACAGACCCCAACCCACAGTGTCTTCGCCGCCCGTAGCTACGCCAAAACCACACCGGGCTTAAAAACCATGGGCCACGTGACCCCACTGTCTTTTGGCACCCGCCTTGTGGTCCTCTCAGAAGACGACGGCTGGTCCCGCATCGCTTGGGACGGGGGCCAGATCACCCGTGATCTGTACGTGCCCAATCAACATCTCACGCCAATCGATACCATCGAACCCGACGCCGCCTCGGTGGCCGAACGCCTGATCGGCACGCCGTACCTCTGGGGTGGAAACTCCTCTTTTGGCATCGACTGTTCCGGCCTCGTGCAAGCCGCCCTCATGGCATGTGGCACCGCCTGCCCCGGCGACAGCGATTTGCAAGAGGCTGCCTTGCCTGACGCAACCGGTGTTTACCAACGCGGCGATCTGCTGTTCTGGAAAGGTCATGTCGCTTTGGTCACCGACACGCATACAATGATCCACGCCAACGCACATCACATGGCTGTGGCTTACGAGCCCGTAACCGAGGCCATTACCCGCATTCAGACCCAAGGCGACGGACCTGTGACCTCCCACAAACGCCCCAATTACGGAGCTCAAACATGAGCAGCGGTTTTTTCCAACCCATCTCCGGCATGGACCTGCCCCGGTTTGCCGGCGTGCCTTCCTTTATGCGCCTACCCGTCATGGATCTGGATCACGCGCGCATCAAAGACGTTGATGTTGGCCTCATCGGCGTGCCTTGGGACAGCGGAACGACAAATCGCCCCGGCCCCCGTCACGGCCCGCGTCAGTTGCGCGATGCTTCGACCATGATCCGCGCCCAAAATGGTGCGACAGGCGTGCGCCCGTTTGATTTGATCAACTGCGCGGACCTTGGTGACGTTGGCCCCAATCCGGCTGACATTCCCGACAGTATGCAGCGCATCACCGCCTTCTTTGATGACGTACTGGCCCTAGGTATCACGCCCTTGACCGCAGGCGGCGACCACCTGACCTCACTGCCCATCCTGCGCTCCCTCGCCAAAGACAACCCCGTCGGCATGGTGCATTTTGACAGCCACACAGACCTCTACCACAGCTATTTTGGCGGCACGATGTACACCCACGGCACGCCTTTTCGTCGCGCGGTGGAAGAGGGCCTGCTGGACCCCAAACGCGTGGTGCAAATTGGCATCCGCGGCAGCACTTATGACAATGAAGACACCGATTTTGCCAAGTCCGTTGGCATTCGTGTGATCCGCATTGAGGAGTTTTTCAAACGCGGCCTTGAAGACGTCATGGGTGAAGCCCGTGAAATCGTCGGCAAAGAGCCGACCTATGTCAGCTACGACATTGACTTCGTGGACCCCACCTTCGCCCCCGGCACAGGCACGCCTGAAGTGGGCGGTCCCAACAGCTTCCAGGCTTTAGAGGTGGTGCGCAAGCTTGATGGTCTCAACATCATCGGCGCTGACATGGTTGAGGTCTCGCCCCCGTTTGACAGCTCCGGTGGCACTGCCTTCCTGGGAGTCTCGGTGATGTTTGAGCTGCTCTGTGTGATGGCGACCCACCTGACCACCCGCTAACATTCAGCATTCTCATTCCACAAATATCTCAGGGATGAATTGGCGCAGCCAAGAAGGGGCTGGCCCCTTCCCTTAAGCAAGGTCAACCCAACTCCAGCGTGCTTACCGCAAAATACCCGCTTTCCGCCACACCTACCGGCACAGGCGTGCCGCGATACATCCGCGCTGTGGCAAATCCCGGCGTCAGGTTCAGCGTCTGGCACAGCGTCTTCAACGGCACCGAGGTGTCAGGCACATCCAGCGTCACCGGGCCGCCCATCTGCGCGGCCACATGCGCAATCAAGGCCAAAGCGTCCTTTTCGCTCTGCGCCCAAAGCGGGCCAATCTTCACGCCCTCACGACAACGCCGCGCGGTGCAAAAACCTGCAACACCCTCTGCGCCCTGAACCACCCATGTCTGACGGCTCTTCACTGACGCAACCCACGCGCCAAGATACGCTGGCTTGCGCACGCCAGACGCCGCCGCCTCCATGTCAATCAATGCTGCGACATCCTCAGGCGCCGCCAATCGGACACTGTCGCTCCCTGCGGCATCCACTTCGCCCGTAAACCGCGTCGTGGCGCTGAACAACTCAAACTCCGAAGCCGCATAATTGTCCTGCTGATCCGGCACGCCATCTAAGCCCACCACACGCGCCCCAGCATGCTTTAGCGCGTGTTGCCACAGCCCATAGCCAATGCCCTGCCCACGAAATGCCGGACGCGCGATATATAACCCGAGAAATGCAAAATCTTCTGTGTGGTTGACCACAGAAATCGCCGCTGCAAGCTGGCCGTCCACGACAGCCACAAAAAACCCTTCCGGATCCGCCTGCCAAAACGCCGCCGCATCCTGAAGCCCGGGGTTCCACCCTTCCTCAGCGGCCCAATCCAAAATGCGGACCAGCTCGTCTTGCGTGGCGTTGCGAAAAACTGTCATGGCGTACCTGCTTGCTGGCTCACTCCACCGCGCGGATGAGCTTGCGTTCCAACACCCGCAGCACGGTTTTCAGGTCGTGTCCACGCTTAAGCACCTGACCGTCCATGGCAATCAGCGCATAAAGCCCCTGTTTGGTGCGCAGTTTGGGACGTTTCTCAATCCGGTAGAGCGGGTTTTCCGCCGCCCGGCGAAACACCGAAAACACGGCCACTTCGCGCAAAGACGACATCCCATAGTCGCGCCACTCTCCAGCCGCCACCATTCGCCCGTAAAGGTTCATAATGACAGACAGCTCTGTGCGATGAAACGCAACCTGTTCCGGTGGTTTGGGGGGAGGGTGTAATGCGGAGGGTGTTTGGGCATTCATGCCCTCAGCCTTGCGCCAATTGAGATCAAAATCAAGCCCTGCCCATTGCGACCTGCCGTTAACCATGCCCCATTCTGGCCACAGATTCTTCCGCAAAAGGCCGCGGTGCCTTCCTTTTGTTGCCGCAACCGACCGGCATCTTGGCTCCATAGCGAAACGAAACGCTACCTCCGGCGGCGCGGCACTATTGCCCCCACCCAGTCTGCGCCGCCGGAGGGCACTTTTCTTAAGACCCAATAAAGCCGCCCTCCGGGGCGGTTTTATTTTTGGGGCAGTCCGGCCTTGTCTGATCCCCTCACGCAAAGCTGCCCTGACAGAACCACCCCGCCGACATCTGCCCACCATGGGCAAAGTAGAGCCACAGCCGTTCACCGTTTGCGCAAGTCACCCGCCAATAATCCCGCACGCCGCTGCGCCATTCCGGCTCATCCAGCCACCACTCCGGCGCAATCCGCTCCGGCCCGCGCGCGTCCGCCACGGCCAAATCCCGCCCCCGCCAGCGAAACACCTCCGGCAAGCGCGGCACCTCGGGCGCATGCACCGGCTCCGGTCGCCACAACAACAATGGCCGTTTCAACACCCCCTCCGGCCAGGTCTGCTCCCAGGGCTCTGACCAGGCCGCATGTAACACCTGCGCGGTTTTCTCCGGAATATGGCTGGAGGCCGGATGGCACCGTGTGATCTGTTCCAACCCGACCCGCGCCCCAATCCGGCCAATCAGATCCTCCAACGCCTGTCCTTGGCTCAGCCGTTTTTCCGCCGCTTGCCGCGCCTCCAGATGCCCCGCCGTGTGGCGCGCATGCAGCGTCTCCACCCGCACCGCCTCCAACCGCAGCATATCAATGCCAAACCCCGCGTCGATGTCGGTCAGCTTCATCCGCAACAACGGCCGCACCCGCTCCGGATCATCCGTCGCCCGCGCCAGCCCCACCTCCACGCTCTGCATGGTCTGATCGGTGCGAAACACCTGCAACCGCACCACCCGCAGCCCTTTGGACTTCTTCTTGAGCCGCGCGCACAATGGCCCCAGCACCTTATCCACCGCCGCCGCCACATCCTCTTCCAGCCCAATTGGGTCCGGCAGGCTCATGCGCACCGCGTAAAACGTCTCCGGCGGCGCAGGGTTCACCGGCTCCGGCACCGCCCCCAGCGCCTGATCCAGCCGCAACACCAGCCCTTTGCCAAACCGGCGTGCCAAACCCGCCCGCGGCTGCCCGGTCAAATCCCCAATCCGCCGCAACCCCAGCCGCGCCAACTCTGCCTGCGTGTCGCCCTCCAACCGCAACGCGGCCACCGGCAGCGGCGCCAACGCCCCGCGAGTCTGCCCCGGCACGGCAATCCGCCCCACCTCCGCTGTGCCACCGACCGCAGGTGGCGCCGTGCCTCCCCGTGTCCAATGTCGCCGCTTTGCCGCCCGCGCGCGCGTGGCTGGAGCTTCTTGGTCAATGTCATCCCCGCTGCGATGCGCCACCCCCGGCTGCGCCCCAAACCGCGCCAAGGCCCAAGCCGCCCCCAAGGTATCCGCCAGCCCAGCCCGCACCGTCAGTTGCAAATCAACACAATCCTCACCCACCTGCGCCAGCACACCTTCTTCACCGCCAAACAGATGTGTGCTGCCGGTCACATCCAGCACCAACGCATCCTCCTCAGCCGCCGCCACCCAGGGTGAATACTTCCCTGCCCAGCGCGTCAACACCTTCATAAAGCCCTGTTCTGACTGCACATTCCTCAGTCGCGTGATCAAATGCGGGCACATCGCCTGCGCATCCCGCAATGGCTGCCCCAGCGTGAGCCCTTCCCGCTCCGCCTGCTCTGACAACGAGCAAATCACCTGCATCTGCCCGGTGTCCCGGAGCACCGCCAAAGGCGCATCAAAGGTGCCCCGCTCCATCCGGATCAGGCGCTCGGCCCCCAATCGCGGGAACCACAGGGAAAGAATGCGACGGTTTGGCATAGGCAGCAGCCGGAACAGAATCGTGATATTTGTTCACTCTACGTTCTCACATTTTCCACTTGATTCCCACCCCCGCCATAGGCTGCATAGGGGCAGCCAACCAAAGGAGCCAAAATGCGCCGCCACATCCTGATCGCCGCTGCCTTGATGATCACCACCTCGGCCCACGCTCACAACGGCGTGAAAGACCCCGAGGTCATGGCCCGCATGATGGCGATGGAGAAAATTGGCGCGGCTTTCAAAACACTGGTCAGCATGGCGAAGCAGGACATTCCCCTGCATCAGGCCAAAGCCCGCATGGCGCGTGACACCATTGTGATGCAGTCCGGCAAAATCAACGGCTTGTTTGAAAGCCCGGCCACGGATCCCAAATCTGAGGCCCTGCCCACCATTTGGGAGGACTGGGCCGACTTTAGCGCAAAATCCGGCGATCTAACCAAAGCGGGGCTGGCGCTGGACTTCAAGGACCGCGCAGCACTTGTGGACACGCTGGCTGGCGTTGGCCTTGCGTGTAAGGCCTGCCACAAAAACTACCGCCTGAAGAAAGACTAAAGGCTTCGATGGCCCTCCTAAAAAGAGGGCCATTCTGTCATTTCGTCACCCGCAGGTGACTTGCAAAATCTTGCCGTCTGCATCGTGCACGACGTTGAGCCGGTTCTCATGGAAATCCATGGTGGCTGGGGAGTTCTCTTCCATCACCCGCACCATCTCCGGCACTGTCACGCCGTCCAGCGCGCTCTTGTCCTGACCAACGAGGAACTCAAACGTCGCCGGATCACAGGTGGTGCTGCCCTTCGCCATAACTTCTTCCTCGCCTTTACAAGCCGTCAACGCCGCCAGGCCAATAAAGCCAGCTGCTGCCAAAACCACAAACCGCATAATCTCACTCCTTGTCGCAAACACTCTAATTTGCTTCGTCCTCGCCGTGCCGATCACGTGAGGCCTTGCTACACCTCCAATAAGGTTGCAAAGACCAGATCTTTCAACCACGCTCCAAACAAACAGGGAGGATAGGCAAAATGATGCGCACCCGTGCCGCCGTCGCTTTGGAAGCCGGCAAACCACTCGAAATCATGGACGTGAACCTAGAAGGCCCAAAGGCCGGCGAAGTTCTCATTGAAATCAAGGCCACTGGCCTGTGTCACACAGACGAATTCACCCGCTCCGGGGCTGACCCCGAAGGGCTGTTCCCCTCAATCCTGGGCCACGAGGGCGCGGGCATCGTCATGGAAGTGGGAGAAGGCGTCACCACGCTGAAACCCGGCGATCATGTGATCCCGCTCTATACCCCGGAATGCCGCGAATGCCATTCCTGCCTGTCGGGCAAAACCAACCTCTGCACTGCCATCCGTGGCACCCAAGGTCAGGGCCTCATGCCCGATGGCACCACGCGTTTCTCCATGCTCGATGGCACGCCGATCTACCACTACATGGGCTGCTCCACCTTCGCGAACCACACCGTGATGCCGGAAATCGCGTTGGCCAAAGTGCGCGACGACGCGCCGTTTGACAAAATCTGCTACATCGGCTGCGGCGTCACCACCGGCATCGGCGCGGTGATCAACACTGCTGGCGTAGAGATCGGCTCAACTGCTGCGGTCTTCGGCCTCGGCGGCATTGGCCTGAATGTGATCCAAGGTCTGCGCATGGCGGGGGCTGATACAATCATCGGTGTCGACCTGAACGACGACAAAGCCGAGATGGCCAAGAAATTTGGCATGACCCACTTTGTGAACCCCTCCAAGCTGGGCGACCAATCCGTCGTGGATGCGATTGTCGAAATTACCAAAACCGAAAAAGACCAGTTTGGCGGCGTGGACTATTCCTTTGACGCCACCGGCAACGTCAAGGTGATGCGCGACGCGCTGGAATGCTCCCACCGTGGTTGGGGCGTGTCGGTGATCATCGGCGTGGCCCCTGCAGGTGCCGAAATCTCCACCCGTCCATTCCAGCTGGTCACCGGCCGCGTCTGGAAAGGCACCGCCTTTGGTGGCGCCAAGGGGCGCACTGACGTGCCAAAGTTTGTCGATTGGTACATGGACGGCAAGATCGAAATCGATTCAATGATCACCCACAAGCTGTCCTTGGATGAGATCAACCACGGCTTTGATCTGATGCACGCAGGCAAATCCATTCGTGCCGTGGTGGAGTTCTAAAGTATGCACAAACGAAGAGCCCGCCTTTTCCTCGCTATCGTGGCGTTCTGGCCGTGGCTCTTCATTGCGGTTGAAATCCTGATCATCTGGTGGGCAACGTCTCGTGGCTGCACGATTTCTGCGCGCGGCCCGGAGACTTGTATGTTTATGGGGCGGGACATCGGAGAGAATCTTTATGGCCTCTGGAGCGTGGGATATCAGATTGCCTTCTCGTTTCTCTGGGTGATCCCTGGGGTGCTGTTTTGGGGTGTAATTGAACTGATCGCCGCAATCCGAGAACGCCGAGCCTCTTGATCTTTTCATCAAGTACCCCAGAATACCCCCAACAAGAGTACCTCACTCCACTTCCCGTACTTGAGGATACCCATGTCCACCGACCACCACATCCCGCGCCCCTTTGAGGCGGAACAAGTCGCCAGCCTGCTCAACCTCGACCCTTTGGTGGGCGAAAGCGCTGGGCTGTTCCTCGCCGCCCCAAGACGCACCGGCAAAAGCACCTTCCTGCGCCGCGACCTCGCCCCGCTTCTGGAGCACCAAGGCAAATGCGTGCTTTATGTGGACCTCTGGGCCGACCGCAGCTCTGATCCGGCCAAGCTGATCACCGCCTGCCTCGCCAATGCGCTCAAAGACAACGACAGCTTGATCGCCAAGCTGCACCGCAACGTGCCGTTTACATCCGTCGGCGCGCTGGGCTTCAGCGTGAACCTGAAATCGGCAGGTCAATGGGAAGGCACCATCCCCGACGCGCTCCTACTGCTCTGCCAAGCCACCCAAAAAGACGTGGTGCTGATTATCGACGAAGCCCAGCAAAGCCTCGCCACCGAAGCCGGCAAAAACGCCATGTTTGCGCTCAAGGCCGCCCGCGACGCGGTGAACCAATCCGGCCTGTCCAACCGGCTCTACCTAGTGATGACCGGCTCCCACCGCGACAAGCTCGCCGCACTCATCCACGACCAGCAAGCTCCGTTCTTTGGCGCCCGCGTGCGCGACTTCCCCACATTGGGCAGCAGCTACAGCACGGCGCTGACCCACCGCGTCAACACCCGCCTCGCGCCCGACGCCCAACTCACCGCCGCCACCGTGGACGCGGTGTTTGACGACCTCGGCCGTCGCCCAGAAATCCTCACCGACTGCCTGCGTGATCTGATCCTGGAACCCGCCGCAGGCGACGAAGCCCTCCGCACCATCGCGCTGCGCAAAAAACGCCAAATGCGTGAAGCCCTTCTGGCCGAAATCGGAACACTCACCAAGCTGCAGCAGGCCGTGTTGCGCAAAATGGCCACCGAAGGCATCCAGTTCTCGCCTTACACCGACGCCACCCGCCAGGCGCTTGCTGGGCCTGACCGCAAGCCTTACTCCAAAGGCGGCGTGCAAAAAGCACTCGATGTGCTGCGAGAGCGTGGCCTTGTCTGGCGGCCCAGCTTTGGCAACTACGTGCTGGAAAACGCCGACCTGGCGCAAGCCCTGCGGGGCGAGTGAACGTCTACCCCGGCGTGTACCAAATCGGCGAGGTATAAGCGCGCTCCGTGGTGATCATCGGTACCGCCGCATCCATCTCCACACCAAAGCGTTTGGCCTCATAGGCGGTCCAGCGCGGCGTCGGGATTTCAATCACCCGCGCATAATAAAACGCCGACAAACTGGCCTCAAAATCCGGATCTTGCCACGTCCCTATCAACTCCGCCGCGCCAATACTGTTGGTCCAGGTCGCATTGGCCACATCCACCGTATTGCCAACATCCGGCAGCTTGCCGTTCGCACCGATCTCCCGGTCTCCGGACCACGCCACGTCGTAAATTTTTTCTTGTGTCTGGCCACCTGCATCCAGCCAGCCTTTCACAATTTGAATGCGGTCCAGATTGCCCGAAAGCGGGTCTTTGAGCGCCGCAAAAAGGAAGGTTGGCGCTTGGCCATCTTCCGTCATCGCCAAATTACCGCCCATCGGCACCCCTTTGGCATAGCCCGCATCCGCAGGCAGGCGGCTCAGCGCATCTTCATCGGTAAAATTGTATCCCGCAAAAAACCGCACCATCATGCGGGATCCGGTGGTGGCATAAGTTTCCTTGCGCATCATCGCGTCAAAAATCGCTGCCCGCGTGTTTTCGCGCGCCCAAACTGCGCCAAGACCCCCTGCGGCCTGTTTCCAACCATAGATCGACAAGTCCGGATCCGGCGCTTCAATCACAATGTGCTTCCAGCGCTCTGGCTCTGGCTCTACCCCGGAGTGCTTGCCAAAGAAGTTGTCTTCCTGAGCCGTCGCCATACCAGTGTGTGAGTCTGTCGCCCCCACCATGCCAAACTTAAACGGGTTCACCCCGAGTTCTTGTTCAATCTTCAAACCCCGCTTCAGCGCCTCCCGTGCGTATTCCGCCGGCAGCATTTCCGGCGTTTTCGACTCAGTCCCATTTAGGTTGGACGCGTCCCAGGTATCAAAATCCGCAAATTCATCATCCGGGCTCAAGAACGGATGCGCCTCTCCATCCCCTTTGATCTGTGTGGGCTCGTAAATTGGTTCAAACCGCGCCCGCATCTCGACAATCTCACGGGTCAGCTCCGATCCATCCCACGCGTTCATCGAGAACATGCGCCCATTGGACAGATTGCCGTTGTGCGCAATTGCCAAAACTTCGCCCCCGGTGCGGGCTTCATACTCCGCCAAATAGTCCCATAGGTCTTCGGGGTTTTTGCTGTCAAATTGTGAAAACGGCCGGGTCTGATTGGCCCGCAGGCTATCGTCGCGAAACAACACATTGCGGTGCAGGTTGTTGGCCCCTTCGGTGGTGTACTCATAACCAATGATCGCCGAAAACACACCCGGCTGGTTAAACCGATCCGCCAGCGCCGTGTAATTTTCCCACGCGTGTTTTATGGCCTTGGGATTATCAATTGGCGGCACATCCCCGGACAGCGAAGCCACAATCTCCATCGCAGTGTCAAAAGTAACCTGCGGATCACCAGCCGATAGTTTTTCATACCATTCTTTGCCTTTGGGTGTGGACAGTATCTCCGCATCCCCGCCCAAAAGCTGCGGCATCAACCCGTACATCTCCGCGTGGTCTGACACCACCAACCAATCCAATGGCCGCGATAGCTTTGCCCGCAGACCATGTGTGGTGGTCACCTCTTCGCCGCGCGCAAACCGGAACGCATCCTCTTGTGACAACCGCGTCATAGTACCTGCATCCACAGACACCATCGTGTGCAAATGGCTGTCGCCCCAAAGCGGCACCTGCGGGAAGTTCCGCCCGGCGTAGGGCGAATACCCATCGGGCGAGAGCACCACCTCAGTGTCCTCTTTTTCAGTACTGTATTCTTGGGCACCGGCGCTGGTTGTAAGCGTCAATCCTGTCATAGAAAGGGCGGCTAAAAAGAAATGTGCATTACGTGAGTTCCAAAGAGCCTTAGGCACGGCATCCTCCAAGCAACAATCTAAGCAAAAGTATTTGGGACGCGCCTGGCCATAAATTCACGCCAAACGCGCAAGTCAATTGGCGGCAGCCTAACACAGTTGCCCCCCCAATCCATCAACTTGTACCTGAAACAGCCGTCTAAGGCCGGTGCTGCCAACTCATTTGCTACCGCTGCGCGCCATACCGCGCCATGAACATCTCCACCGCGCCATCCACCACATAGTCGATCTCGCCCTGCGCAAAATCGGTCTGCACCCCGGTCACCTGTCGCAAAAACAACCCAGCTTTGCACAGCTCTGCAAATTGATCAGCTGCAAGGCCAAAATCGTCGACCTGCAATTCGCCGCGCTCTTCCGCCATGTAGAAGAACTCAATGAGGCGGGTTTTCAAAATCCCCGGCCCAGTCTCATAAAACTGTCGCCCAATATCCGGAAACCGGTCACCTTCAGACACACAGACGCGAAACATATTGCGCCCAAAGTCCGACAGGATGATCTCCATCAACCCACGGCCAACAATGCCCAGCACCTCTGGCACAGGCTGCCCAAGATCCACCTGCGCCTCAAGCCCTTCTGCCTGTAAAATGCACTCCCGCCGCGCTACTTCGGCAAACAACATGCGCTTGTCTGGAAAGTAGTTATACAACGTCGCCTTAGAAACGCCGGCCTTCTGCGCAATCACATCCATGCTCACGCTTTCAAAGCCGTGGGACATGAACAACGCCCTTGCGCTGTCCACCACCTGTGCAAACTTGCGCCCCTTTTTCAGGATCGCCACAGTGTCCGTCATAGTTCAGTCATAGGCGTTATCCGGCCTCCCGGTGAATGTGATGGGTACAATACACCGCCCGCTTCCTTTGCAGCAAGCGCTTGCACCTCACAAAACGGTATGGTTGTTTAGAATTATTCTAAACTGGAGTAATTCATGCGCTTTCTGCCGTCCCGCAAACGCCTCAAAGATCTCAGTGAACAGGAAGTCCTCGCACTGGCGATTGCCTCTGAGGAAGATGACGCCCGTATCTACCGCAGCTTTGCGCAACACCTGCGTGAGGATTACCCCGCCTCCGCAGCGGTGTTTGAGGACATGGCCGCAGAAGAGGACAGCCACCGCCAGACGCTGATTGACCAACACTGCGCCCGCTTTAGCGACACCATTCCGTTGATCCGCCGAGAACATGTCGCCGGATTTCACACACGCGCGCCTTTGTGGCTGACTGCCAATCTGTCGCTTGAAGCAATCCGCGCACAGGCCGCAGGCATGGAGCAGGACGCGGAAAACTTCTACCTCAATGCCATGAAACAGGTCAGCAACGCGGACACCCGCAAGCTGCTGGGCGATCTGGCCGCTGCCGAGGCAGGCCACCAATCCACCGCAGTCAAAATGGCAGAAAAGCACCTCGACCCTGCCACGCGTGATGAGGAAAACAACAAAGCCAACCGTCAGTTCCTTCTGACATGGGTGCAACCCGGCCTTGCGGGCCTGATGGATGGTTCTGTCTCCACCCTCGCGCCGATCTTTGCCACCGCCTTTGCCACCCAAGACACGCACACCACTTTTCTCGTGGGCCTTGCCGCCTCTGTCGGTGCGGGCATCTCCATGGGCTTCACCGAAGCAGCCAGCGACGACGGTGAACTCTCCGGCCGTGGCTCCCCCGTGAAACGCGGCTTTGCCTCTGGCATCATGACCACGCTGGGTGGTTTGGGCCACGCCCTGCCTTACCTGATCACCGATTTCTGGACCGCCACCGTGATTGCTCTCATCGTTGTGTTTGTGGAGCTCTGGGCGATTGTCTGGATCCAGAACCGCTTTATGAAAACCCCCTTTGGCCGCGCCACGTTCCAAGTGGTGCTGGGCGGCGCACTGGTGTTTGCAGCGGGTGCCCTCATCGGCGGCGGTTAACGCGTTAACAAGGGACATTTGCCAACATGCCCAAACCTGCTAAGGCTGGCGCATGTTGGCAATCTTTCTGAAAACACTGCCGTTTTTTGCAATCATCGGCCTGGGCTACTGGGCCGGTCGCACCCGTTTCTTTTCGGCGGAAGCCACGGCCTATCTCACCAAGTTTGTCTTCTACTTCGCCCTCTCAGCTATGCTGTTTCGCTTCTCCGCCAATCTCAGCCTCGCCGAAGTGCTCAACTGGCGCCTGATCGGCGGCTACCTCATGGGCTGCGTCGCGGTCTACGGCCTGGCGACCCTTGTGGCCATGGTACGCAAACAGGACATCGCCACCGCCGCTGTAGAGGCGCAATGCGCCACCATCGGCAATGTAGGTTTCCTTGGCGTACCCATGTTGACCCTCTTGATGGGCGCAGAGGCCATTGGCCCCGTGATGATGGTGCTGGCCGTTGACCTGATTGTCTTTTCCAGCCTGATTGTGATCCTGATCACAGGCTCACGTGACGGCCGCATGCACCTCGGCGTTTTGAAAACCGTCACCATGGGCCTGGTGCGCAATCCGATGATTGTCGCCATCTCCCTTGGTTTCATTTGGTCCGCCCTGGAAATCCCGATCCCGGACCCGATGAACGAATTCCTCGCCATTCTTGGCGGCGCGGCCACCCCCGGCGCACTCTTTGCCATCGGCGCGTCCCTTGCGGGCAAATCCGCCGAACGCGCCGAAGTCGCACTCTGGCTCACCTTTGCCAAGCTGATCCTGCACCCCCTGTGTGTCGCCATCGCCGTGTTGTGGCTGCTGCCAATTGACACCTATTCCGCCTCCGTTGTGATCGCCGCTGCAGCGCTCCCCGTGGCCGGAAACGTCTATATGCTGGCGCAACATTACGGCGTTGCGCCACACCGCGCATCGGCGGCAATCCTCTTCTCCACGCTGTTCTCCATCGCCACCGTCAGTGTTGTGATTGCATGGGTCTCTCAACTCTGACATCGTGGACCTCGACCCTTTTGGCAGGAGGCCAACCCCATGGAAATCATCTCAGAAAACCGCGCCTTTGGTGGCACCCAAGGCGTGTATAGCCACAGTTCCCACAGCACCCGCTGTGACATGACTTTTGGCCTGTTCCTGCCGGAAGAAGCCCAAATGGGCCCCGTCCCGGTGATCTGGTATCTCTCCGGCCTGACCTGTACCCACGAAAATGCCATGGTCAAAGCGGGTGCCCAGCAATGGGCGGCCGAACAAGGCATCGCCCTTGTTTTCCCAGACACCTCGCCCCGCGGCGAGACTGTTGCCGATGATCCGGCGTATGACCTTGGCAAAGGCGCAGGCTTTTACGTGAACGCCACCCAAGCGCCCTGGACCCCACATTACAACATGTGGGACTACATCACCGAAGACCTGCCATCCTTCCTGCAAGAAGACTTCCCGCTCGACCTGTCCCGCCAATCCATCATGGGCCATTCCATGGGCGGCCACGGCGCGCTGACCATGGCGATGTCCTTGCCGGGCCGTTTCCGCTCTGTGTCTGCCTTTGCCCCGATCTCAAACCCCACAGCCTCTGAATGGGGCCGCAAACAGCTCACCGCTTATCTGGGCGACGACGAGTCCACTTGGGCCGCGCATGACGCCACCCTGTTGATGCAAGACAAAGGCTTTGACGGCCCCATGCTGGTCGACACCGGCACCAACGATCAGTTCATTGACCTGCTGTGTCCCGAAGCACTCGCCGCAGCCGCCAATGCCCGCCGCCAAGAAGCCACGCTGCGCCTGCAAAAAGGCTATGATCACAGCTACTTCTTTGTTTCCACCTTCATGGAAGAGCACATCGCCTTCCATGCGGAAGCTTTGTACGCAGATTAAGGCACTTTCTGTTTTGGAGAATTAGGCGTATCGGTTCTCCGCGTTCGAGCCGAAGGTGAGAGGCAGCGGAAACCGATGCAATTAAAACGGAAAGTGCCAACATGACAGCCATCTATGTGGATGCCGACGCCTGCCCGGTGAAAGCCGAAGTTGAACGCGTGGGCACCCGTCACAAAGTGAACATCTACGTTGTCTCCAACGGCGGGCTGCGCCCCTCGCAGAACCCGCTGGTGGAAAACGTGATTGTGCCCGAAGGCCCTGATGTAGCTGACATGTGGATCGCAGACCGCGCCAAAACAGGCGACGTTGTGATCACCGGCGACATCCCTCTGGCGGCAAAATGTGTCGAAAGCGGTGCACGTGTGCTCAAACACAACGGCGAAGCTTTGACCTCCGCCAACATCGGCAACGTCTTGGCCACCCGAGACCTCATGACCGATCTGCGCGCCGCAGATCCCTTCCGTCAGGGCGGCGGCAAAGGTTTCACCAAAGCCGACCGCTCGCGATTTCTAGAGGCTTTGGAGCGAGAACTGCGCGCCGCCGCGCGCGCCTAGGGCACTTTGTTCAATCCCTCAGCAATAGCGCGAAACGCGGCCATGGCCTCAACTTCGTGAGATTTGAAGTCGGGATCTGCCGACATCTTTACAATGACCGTGTCCGTGTTTGGGCTGACGTAGATAAACTGCCCCCAGATACCAATCGCCGAGAAATCATCCTGTCGACCATCTGGCAGCCACCACTGGTAGCCATAGCCCCAATGCGTGTCGACGTTTCCTCGGGCCAATCGAGGCGCGCTTGCGGTGGTTGCCTCTGAAACCCAATCCGCAGGCACAACCTGTTGTCCCTGATACTGCCCGCCTTGCGCAAACAGGACCCCAAAGCGCGCAAAATCCCGCGCCGTGGCGTTCAACCCCCAGAAAGACAGCACATTGCCATACAAATCTGTCGACCAACTGGCTTCAGCCTCTGCCGCCAAGGGGTGCCAGAGCGTTTGCTGCATATAGCTGGCAACCGACATACCCGAGACCGATTTGATCAGCTGCCCAAGCGCCTGCGTGTTCAGGCTGGCATACTGAAACTCCTGGCCGGCCGCACCAAGCGACCCGTAGTTGCCCATAACACGCTCCACCGACCGGAATTTCAAAAACATCTTGTCATAGATCGTAAAAGCATCCGTGCTTTTGTCGTCATACACCTCGGAAAAGGCGATGCCCGAGGACATGGTCAAAACGTCTGAAATGGCCACGCCATCAAAACCGGATCCAGCAAGCGCAGGCACATATTTGGTGATCGGCTCATGAATATCGTCAATCAGCCCGTCATGCACCGCAATGCCAACCAACGTGCTGACAAACGACTTCGCGACCGAGAACGACGTCACCAGATCGCTCTCCGAATTGCCTTGGAAATAGGCCTCATGCACAAGGTCACCTCTGTGCACCACAAGAAACGCGGTGGTCTCGCTGCGCGCCAGAAACTCTGAAAGATTGCGCGCTTTACCCTCAAAAACATATGTCTCGGCAATGGGGGTGATCGCGACATCATAGGCCGCGGGTTTTGAAGCGCGTGCAATTGGCACTGTCGGAAATGCATCGGACAGGCTTCTGAAACGCTCCACGCGATGGTCCGGATCAAACAGCGTCATTTTGGGCCAGGCGTAACCAAACGCAAAATACCCAGCAGCGGCAAGTAACGCCGCCGCAAGTGTGAGGAAGAGAGGATGTGTCATAGTTTTTTCATTGTCATTTCGCGAAATTACGATATATTAAGCCAAAAAAAAGAGACAGCCGCTCAGCTCAGCAACATGTCAGCCAATGCTGCAACATGCTCAGAACCTCATTCACTGCCTTTTTGTTGACCGTGTAGCGCACCTGGCGGTCCACTTTTTCCGATTGAAGAATGCCCGCCTTACGCAGGATGGTCAGATGCTCAGACGCAGTGGATTGCGCGATCCCCATGCGTTCGGCAATTTCGCCCACGCTGTGGGCTTCTTTGTCACTGAACACCCGGAACAGGATGTCCTGCCGGTTTTCATTGGCCAGCGCCCGAAAGACGTCCAAGAGATCGCTCTGCTGCATCTGAACCCTACACTTCGCACATTCCCGATATGTCGATACTTAGAGATCAGCCTGCTGTCAATCAATGAAACTCTCTGGATCAGACTTCGAATTTGGAAACAGCAAAACCGCAGCCCCACGAGTTCTGCCAACCCCTCAGCCGAACCGTCGCGCCACGCCTAGGCGCGACGCAAAGCAGAGATCCGCCCTGATGCTCTTGGATCAGTGTGCCACACTTTGGTCAGGGTCGCGGCTGGCTCCATTCCAATTTCTTGCTGGCGATGTCTCCCGGCGCCCACTCAACCAAACTATGCAGCTCGGTTGTAGTTTTTTTCTCTGGATATTTATCGCTCCACTCAGAGCAGCTCCACATCATTGAGCAAGTTTGCCAGAAGGACTTCACCCCCTGCCGCCAGCCTGACGCTTGCTGAGTCGTCAACGTTCCGCCTGTGCATTCAATATAGTCGTAGCCACTTGTGCTGTGTTTCCATTTTGATTTCATGCGCAACACCACGCCACGCGCGCCATCGCGCTGCCAACTGCCGGAAAAATCTTCATACACATCAAAAATACCGTCACGCGCCGTGTGATTGAGCCGTTTGGCGGTACCATTTTTGTAAAGCACCCAGGGCTCACCCGAACGCCGGGTGGCTGCTCCCCACATCCAAACAGTGGTCGCACTGCCAAGATAGTCCAAATCCGCTGGCTTTAGGGTATGGTTAGGACTTTCAAGCCAAAGCCTTTGGGTTTCTGGTTCAAACTCACTGTAAAAATGGGGGGGATACTCTGCCGTTTCCACCGCTTGGCAAAACTGATCCCCGTCCTTGGTGTTTTCCTGATAATACGACGGCCCCCCAGTGTAATTCGGCTCGGGCTGAGCCCCCGTGTCGCTAACATTTGATGTGGGCGGAGACACGGGCCGGTTTGAGCTGGAGTTGCCAGTATTCACGGCTGGCGCAGGCGCACTCCGTTGCACCGCCTCAATGGCTTTGCGCGACCCCTTGAGGCCCAGGGTCATGTTCTTGAATTTATTCTGCGCATAGCTGGCTTCTGTTTGATAGCGGAACTTGATCGTGTCCCCGGACTTAAACGCCTCCAGCATCGCCGCCTGATTGCGTCCCGAAATGGGGATACGCACCTGCGCGCTGTCGCCGTAGTCAATCAAACAGTTTTGCCCGCCGCAGCCGTTCATATCCAACTCCGTGTCGCGCCCATTGGCATGTTTCACCGACACCCCCATGAAATGAATCATCGGGTCATCTGAGACGCGGTACATGCCGTAGTAATATCCGCCAGTTTCCTGATCCCGTCCTAAAAACACCCGCGCCAGCAACCCGCCGTTCTGCACCAGATCATATCCCGCCTCGCCGTCATCGTAGGCCCATCTGTCTGAAGAAACAAACGCAGGCGCTGGGGCGGCCTCTTCAAGCGCCGCCGCTAGCCGATCAATCATGTCTTGATCCGCGCCCAGCGCATAAGCATCCTCAAGCAAGAGGTCCGCCCGCGCGATGTTTTGCACGAGATGAATTCCCTCGGCGAAATAGATACCAAGCTGCGCAGCGCCTTCACCGTACCCCGCCCGCATGGCCGCTTCGAAGTAATCAATGGCCAGATCAGTGTTCTGGCCGACCCCGTCACCTTCCATGTATTTCACGCCAATGTTGCTCTGCGCCACTGGATAACCCGCATCTGCGGAGTCCTTTTGCAATTCGGCCACCGCCTCAACATCGTCAGCGTAATACTGGCATCGCTCAGTGCCAAACACCCAGGCCAAGTCGTTCTGCGCCACCGGATGCTCTTCCATGATCGCCGCTTGCATCAACTCGCGAAACGCCCCGCCATCCCCGTCACAGGCGTCATCTGACATCTTGTTGAATTTTTCCCGCGCCGGCTGCCAAAACGCCCCAGCGTCCTCCGCCATCCCCATGCCAACGCCACCAACCAGGCCCATAATGCAGGCCGCAATAACCGTGTGTCTCATTCCATCCCCTTTACGTATGTCGGCCCCAAACACCGAAACGCCTGCCCCAACGTAAGCTGAGGCAGGCGTTTTTGGCAAAGAAAATAGTGTTTTGGCGTCTTAGAGCAGTGTTTCCAAGATGTCGAAGCCTTTGCCCCAACCGCTGTCCATATTGCCCATCATCTCTGCAAAACAGGCGGCTTCTTGCGCGCTCGCATCCACCGGCACCTGCTCCAGCTTCACCTTGGTCTGCCCGCCATCCTCAGCAAATGTCACCGTGGTCAAAAGCTTCTGCGGCCAATTCGGCATCATAGGGTTTGGCTGCTGCTTCCAGTCAGCGTCCGTGCTGTGGTGCAGCCAGACAATCTTCTCGCCATTGGCCACCTCCTGAAAGTCCATACGGCTATAGTCCGATTTCTCGCCCCACTTCATCTCATTGAGCCACCGCCCCCCGGCGCGCAGGTCAAACTCGTGGATCACCGTTTCCACCCCCGGCCCATACCACACCGACAACAACTTTGGGTCGCTGAACGTCTTCCACACCATGTCCTTTGGGGCTTCAAACGTGCGGTTGAACAAATAAATTGGTAAATCAGTCATCTTTCAAATCGTCCTCTTCACTAGATTTCATCGTCTCAAGAAGCGCATCCAGCTGATCAAAGCTACCGGACCAAAACCGGCTGAACTGCTCCATCCAGTCCATCGCCTCTTTCATCGGCGCCGCCTTCAAATACGCCGGGCGGCTTTGCCCGACCTGTCCGCGTTCAATTAACCCGGAGGCCTCCAGCACCTTCAGATGCTTGGATACGGCCGGCTGGCTCATTTCAAACGGCTCTGCCAAATCACGCACATTAGCTTCGCCTTCACTCAGACGCGCCAAAATCGCCCGGCGGGTGGGGTCAGCCAATGCTGCAAACACAGCGTTCAGTTCAGGATTTTCATAACCAGGTAGTTTCATAACCATATGGTTATTTCTTTAATCCCATCGAGTCAACAATTTTAACGCGACCAAAATCACCTTTTCCTGCGAGCGTCGCTTTTGACCTAGACCCGCCCCTCGAATCCGCGCCATCTGCCCCCATGTCCCAGTCCCGCTCCACCTTGCCAGTTGGCCCGCTCTCCGCCCTGATCGCGACGATGTTCTTCGCCATCAACGACACCGCAATCAAATTCCTGTCTGGCGACTATGCCCTGCACCAGATTGTGCTGATCCGCTCGCTCATCGGCCTGACCATTCTGATGATTGTGATTGTGCCATTCCAAGGCGGGATCTCCTCCCTGCGCACCCAACGTCTGGGCATGCATATGCTGCGCGGCCTTTGCGTGGTCTTTGCCAACACCACCTTTTTTCTTGGCCTCTCCGTGCTGCCTCTGGCCGATGCCATGGCAGTGTTCTTCATCTCCCCCCTGCTGATCACCTTGTTTGGCGCGCTTCTTCTAGGTGAGGTCATTGGTCCGCGTCGCAAAGCGGCCGTGGTGGCTGGCATGATTGGCGTGTTGATCATGGTCCGCCCTGGGGCCTCTGATTTCAACATCGCACTCCTGTTACCCTTGGTTTCCGCCGTGGCCTACGCGCTGTTGCATGTGCTGACCCGCAAAATTGGCACCACCGACAGCGCCGCCACCATGGCGGTCTTCATCCAGGTTGTGTTCATTGTGGTGGCAAGTTTGGTTGGCCTTCTGCTCGGCCACGGGGCGTATGAAAATTCCGGCGGCGAGATGATCAGCTTCCTGCTGCGCGCCTGGCATTGGCCTGCCACTGCCGACTGGCCCATCCTGTTTCTATTGGGCTGCTCCATCGCCTTTGGTGGGTTTTTCATCTCGCAAGCCTACCGCGTGTCCGAGGCCAGCCTGATCGCCCCTTTGGAATATGCCGCCCTGCCCGTAGGCGTGCTGTTTGGCATCCTGATCTTTGATGAATGGCCTGCCCCCACAACCTGGATCGGCATGGCGTTGATCTCTGGCGCAGGGCTGTTTGTGTTCTGGCGCGAGGCCAAAATGGGCAGCACACCAACGCCACACCGCCCTCGCGTCCGCCGCTAGAACAATCCCACCTTGCGTCCTCCCCTGCGCCCACTAAGGTCGGCGCAAACATTTTACTTCAGGGGCAGAGTATGTCGCAAATTGACGCCGTGATTTTTGACATTGGCAATGTGCTGATCCAATGGCAGCCGGAAAACTTCTATGACCGCACCGTCGGCGAAGCCCGCCGCCGCGCCTTCTTTGCGGACACCAACATTCACCACCACCATGAACAGATCGACGCTGGCGCCTCCCTGCCCGGCATGATCGACAGCCTTGTGCCGCAATATCCCGAATATGAGGCTGAGCTGCGCATGTGGAACGACAACTGGAACGACCTTGCTGCCCCGGCCATCCCGCATTCGGTGCGCCTGCTCGATGCGCTGGTCGACAAAGGCATGACGGTTTTCACCCTGACCAACTTTGGCCATGACAACTTCCCCCTGTCCCAAGCGGTCTACCCATTTCTCAACCGTTTCAATCGCGAATATGTCTCCGGCCGCCTGAAGCTCATCAAACCTGACCCGGCAATCTACGCCCATGTCGAGGCAGACTGCGGCATCGACCCAGACCGCCTACTCTTCGCTGATGATCGTACTGAGAACATCACCGCCGCCGCCGCACGCGGCTGGCAGACCCATCTGTTTGAACACCCACAAGGCTGGGCAGACCGTCTGGTTGCCGAAGGCCTGCTCACCGCGGAGGAAGCCACATGACCACGATCATCTCCTTTGAAGAGGGCGAGAAGAACATCAACTGGATTGGCCTGACCGACGCCCTGGCCGCAGGCCATGCCCTGCCCAAAGCGGAAATCTCCGACAGCTTCCTCTACCGTGGCAAAGACACGCTGCTGCAACGCCAGGCCTGGATCGACGGTCTTGGCATCGCCGTGAAATCCGCCACCATCTTCCCGGACAACCCCTCCCAGGACGTGCCGATGATCCACGGCGCGGTCACGCTGTTTGATGACGCCCACGGCATCTTGTCCGCGCTGATCGACTTCCACCTTGTCACCAAATGGAAAACCGCAGGCGACAGCCTCTTGGCCGCCCGCCGCCTTGCCCGCCCGGACAGCTCCAAAATCCTAATCGTTGGCGCCGGCACCGTGGGCCGCAACCTGCACGCCGCCTATTCCGCCGTCTTCCCGGACGCAGAGTTCACCGTCTGGAACCGCACAGAGGCCAATGCTGAGAAAATGGCAGCCGAAATTGACGGTCTTAAAGTCGCCACCGATCTGGAACAGGCCGTGGGCGAAGCTGACATCGTGACCTCCGCCACCATGTCCACGGAACCGACCCTGCGCGGCGACTGGCTGCAACCGGGCCAACACATCGACCTCATCGGTGCCTACCGCCCCGACATGCGCGAAATCGACAACGCCGCGCTCACCCGCGCCAGCCTCTTTGTCGACAGCTACGACACCACATTGGACCACATTGGTGAGTTGAAAATCCCACTCGCCGAGGGCGTAATCACCCGCAAAGACGTGCTGGCTGACTACTACAGCCTCGACACGTTCACCCGCACCTCGGACGATCAAATCACCCTGTTCAAAAACGGTGGCGGCGCGCACCTCGACCTGATGACCAGCCGCTACATTCTCGATCAGTGGCAAGCGGCGCAGTCCTAAGCCCCCCTTAAAGCAAAGGCCGCTGCGCTAACCCGCAACGGCCCTAAAATTTCCCCACCTCCGCAAAACAGTCGCGATACAGACGTTATACCGACGTGATTTTGGCGGGTTAACGCGCTACGCGGCGACTGCAACTCGCGTGCGGTTTTCGCGGATCGGCAGGTGTACAATGGCGCTAAACGCACCAACGCCAACACCAAACCACCAGACCATCGTGTAGTCGCCGTAAAGGTCATACATCCGTCCCCCCAGCCACACACCAAGGAAGCTGCCCAGCTGGTGAGAGAAGAACACAATCCCGTAAAGCGTGCCCATGTAGCGCAGCCCATATAGATGCGCGACCAGCCCCGACGTCAGCGGCACGGTTGCGAGCCACAGCGATCCCATCACCACAGAAAACACCACCACGCTCATTGGCGTAATTGGCATCAGAATAAAGATCGCCGCCGCCAGCGTGCGCCCGGTGTAAATCCCTGCCAGCAGATACTTTTTCGGGAAGTGCTTGCCTGCCCAGCCGGCCAGCAAGGTGCCGCCAATATTGGCCAAACCAATCAAAGAAATCGCCACGGCCCCCAAAGTAGACGTCGAGGTGATGCCCATGTTTGCCAGCGTTGAGCCTGCCGCGATCGGCCCACACATCTCAGTGATCATCGCTGGAAAATGCGCCGTGACAAATGCCAGCTGATAGCCACAGCTGAAGAAGCCTAGGAAGATCAACGTATAAGACGGATCTTTAAACGCCCGCTTCAGGATCTCCCCCATGCTCTCCTGCAGCTCTTCTTTGCTGACCGCCGCCGGTGCCCGCATCGCTGGCAAAAGCAGCAAGACCGCCAAAATCGCCACCGCAAACACCACAAAGGTTTGCTGCCAAGACATAAACGACAACATCCACTCCGCCATCGGCGCCCCAAACACCTGACCGGCCGATCCCGCCGCCGTGGCAATCGCTAAGGACATGGAACGGTTCTCATCCGAACTCGCCCGGCCCACAACGGCTAGGATCACGCCAAAACCGGTACCCGCAACGCCAAATCCCACAAGGATTTCAAGCATCTGGTGCGCTTCGGGCGTCACGGCAAAGGACGACAAAACCAATCCGGCAGCATAAGTCAACGCGCCTAAAATAATCGCTTTCCGATCACCAATCTTCTCGGCAATGGCGCCAAAAATCGGCTGACCAATACCCCAAGCCAGGTTCTGAATCGCAATCGCCAGCGAGAACTCACTGCGCAGCCAGCCAAACTCTTCGGCAATTGGAATTTGAAACACCCCAAAACTCGCCCGAATGGCAAAGCTCACAAGGATGATGACACACCCCACCATCAAAACTGGGGTCATCAAAGGGGTCTTTGCACTCATCATCTCACTCCTGTCTGCGCGTCGCAAACACTGAACAAATGAACGACCTCAGGTCAATTCAGCATTTGTTCACCCGCTCATAACAGTCTGTCATAGGGTCCGGCGCGGCCCTTTTCCTCACGCTCTCAATTGGCTAAGGGACATGTATGGATAGCTTGCCCGAGATTTACGCCGCCCGCGTGGCCGACGGAACCCTACACGCCGACGACGCCCAAGTTGCGGTGCTGCCGGAACTGGAACGTATCCGCGCTGAGGTGTCCAAACCCGTCCCAAAGAAATGGTTCCGCAAATCCACGCCGGAGCCGGTGCGTGGCCTCTATCTGTGGGGCGGCGTGGGGCGTGGCAAATCCATGCTGATGGATCTGTTTGTCGACAGCCTGTCTGTCCCCGTGCGCCGCGTACACTTTCATGCCTTCATGCAGGAAATCCACGAGGCCATGCACAAGGCTCGCTCTGAAGGCGTTGAAGACACGGTCAAGCCCGTGGCCAAAGCTGTGGCAGACAGCGTTCGTGTGCTGGCCTTTGACGAAATGCAGATCACCGACATCACCGATGCGATGATTGTCGGGCGTCTGTTTGAACAGCTTTTTGAGGCTGGCGTTGTGGTGGTCACCACCTCCAATCGCACCCCGGATGACCTGTATAAAAATGGCCTCAACCGCCAGCTTTTCTTGCCCTTCATCGCTTTGATCAAAGAAAAGATGCGCAGCTGGGAGTTGGTCAGCCCAACCGATTACCGTCAAAATCGCCTTGCGGGAAATCAGGTCTATTTTGTGCAGGCAGGTTCCGAAGCCCGCGCCCAAATCCGCGCCATCTGGGATGACCTCACCGGCGGCGCCGCCGAGCCACTTGCGCTCACCGTGAAGGGTCGCGAGGTCACCCTGCCCGCCTACCGCAACGGCATTGGCCGGGCGAGCTTCTTTGATCTCTGCGGTAAGATGCTGGGCCCGGGCGACTACCTCGCGATTGCCAACGCGGTGAAGGTGCTGATCCTCGAGGACATCCCCACGCTCAGCCGCAACAACTTCAACGAAGCCAAGCGCTTCGTGACCCTGATCGACGCGCTCTATGAGGCCAAGGTTCGCCTGATCTGCTCTGCTGCCGCAGAGCCTGAAATGCTCTATCTTGAGGGCGAAGGCATCTTTGAGTTTGAACGCACCGCCTCTCGTCTGCGTGAAATGCAGGACGCAGACTGGGGCAAAGAAGCCTAATTCTTGCGGGCTAAAACGCCTCTGGTTGCAGTTTTTCACCGCAAGAGTCCTATGCACCACCCAAAATACTGGACAGCTTTCTCGCAAGCACCTCCTATGATCTCATTGCTCTACCTCAGAATGTAGAGCCCACAGGAACCGTTTTGAGAGGGACACGCAAAATGCGCAAGGTCATCCAACGGGCGGCAAACAAATACTGCCGCTGGCGGATCGGGCAAACTCTGCCCGGTGTTTTGTCCGATCTGGACGCCTACAAGAAAAAGTCCAACACCACCGGAACCCAATGGATCACTCTTTGGATGTCTGTAAAACGCATCCTCAAGCACCATCCTGAAGAAATTTTGGAATCCGGCACTGGGTCTTCCACAATGGTGCTAGCGGCAACCGTGCAAAAACTCAAAAAGGAAACACCCGGCTACAATGGCCGTGTGACCAGTATGGAAAGCGTGGCGGCGTGGCATGAAATTGCGTCAAACAACCTGCCAGATCAGTATCGGGACCACGTCGAAATCATCCTGGGGCCAAGGAAAAAATTCGAAATGGGATTTTTCCGTGGTTACGTCCATTCCAACATACCGAAGCGGAACTATGGTTTTGTTCTGCTAGATGCTCCGGCGTTTGATGACGAACACGGCCTGTCGTTTTGTGCGGATGTTTTCAAAGTTATGGATTTTGTCAATCACTCGACAATACATGGGGTGGTGGATGGCAGGGCATCCTCCGTTTTTGTATTGCAAACCCTCTACGGTCCGTCAGCGGCGCGCTATTATCACAGCCTATTTGCTGCCTCTTTTTCGATTCCAAAAATCGACTTTCGAGATCCCAAAAACAACACACCAAAGGACTGGTTCTGCACGCCATTTGGGCGCTTGGTTTATCGAAAGTTTCGCAGACTTTAGGACAGCCACCGAAACAAAAAGCCCCCGAAGGGGCTTTGAGACGTGTCCAAATCTATGGGAAATGGCAGGGGCACCAGGGTTCGAACCCGGGACCTACGGTTTTGGAGACCGTCGCTCTACCAACTGAGCTATACCCCTAACGTGGGGTGTTTCGTAAGGCACCACTGCGCCGGTGGCAAGAGGGAAAACGCGCAAAAATGGCAAGACTGGCCAGCTTTGATTTGCCCCTGTAAGAGAGGTGCGCACTCAAGAGGTTTTTACCCCATGTCGCTCAAGCAATCGCTCAACAAGCTGCGCAAAAAAATCGCCAACAGTCCGCGTTTCAACAACGCCGTCGAAGGCCTGTTGGCGGGTTACGTGCGATTCGCTTATAAGACCTCCCGATTTGAGCGCACAGGCTGCGAAGAGCTCGACGCCTGTCTGGCCCGTGGCGAGGCCGTAATAACCACAGTCTGGCACCAAAGGCTGATTCTCGGCCCCTATATGGTCAACGCCCCCACCGGCACCCGCGTCGTCTCCTTGACCTCAGCCGCCCGCGCCGGACGTCTCGCAGGTCAGATTCTCGTCCGTCTGGGCTGGGAGACCATCCCGATGTCCAGCCACCAGCGCCATATTACCCTGTCTCGGGTGGTGCTCAAACGCCACCGCGAAGGCTGTTCGCTTGGTGTGGTGCCCGACGGCCCCCGTGGCCCGGCCCGCGTCGCCTCCACTGTGCCGCTGATCTGGGCCCGCTCGACCGGAGCGCGGGTGTTCACCTTGGCCTTTGCGCAGAAACGTGTGCTGCGCCTGCCGACCTGGGACAAGCAAATGCTGCCTCTGCCCTTCAGCCGGGGCGTGATCACCTGTCAGGAATGGACGGATGAAGTGCCACGCAAACCCACTGAAGAGCAGACCGAGACCCTGCGCCTCAGTCTGCAACAATCTTTGAATGACATCACCGATGCCGCTGACGCCGCCCTTGGCAAACCCAGCGAAAAGCCCAACAGCACGTAAAACTCTGGTTTACGAAGTCTGCACCACACGGCGGTCAAACCGCTGCAACACCGGCATCATCCAGGCGCGGAACGCCTTCACCGGACGCTCAAAATACCGCGCAAACACCAGACCCACCACAATCGATCCTGCTAGCAACAGCACATCACGCCCCACCATCTCCGGCAGCATCGCATCCAACAGGTGCAGGGTCGGATAATGCGTCACATAAATCGAAAACGTCGCGCCTGCCATCCACCGGATTGCCCGCACGCCCCACATCTTCTGTGGGTTCAGGATCGCCACACCGGCCACATGCACCACCGCGCACAGCCCGATAAAGGCGTTCCAGATAAACTCATCAGAAAAGCCCAAAACCATCCGCGCATCAGCAACACCCAACCAATCCGCAGTCATCGCAGCCAAAACAACCGGCATTCCGGCCATTTGCACAGCCAAATAGAGAGTGGGGCCGGCAAGTGCCAAAGCCCAGCCCGTGCCACGAGAAAACGTGCAAGCGCGCTCAGCACGCAGCCAATGCCACAAGGCGACGCCGAGCAACCAAGCAGGCATCAACAGCAGCACATTTAGTCCAGCCAACCACACCAGCGCCATAAGGCCCAGCACACGTGCCACACCTTTGGTAAACAGCGCCACCCCAAACAACGCATAATACGCCGCCTCGTAGCTTAGCGACCACAGCGGCCCATTCGTGCCCAACCGCACCCGCTCAAACGCCGCCCATTCATTTGTGAACGTCATACCACGAAGCAGAAACTCCCCAACCGGCAACGCCTGATAAAACCCGTTTGGATAAGCGCCTGCATCAATCCGTGTGCCAAGCGTATCAAACACCAGCGTCAGGATCAGCGCAGGCACCATCACAGTCAGAAGTCGCGTCACCCGATTGAAAGCGAACTTCCCGGCCGCCCCATCTCGGTCTGATGCAAAAGCAATCACACAGCCGGACATCACAAAAAACACAATCACCGCGTCACTGCCGACGTTCCAATCCCGCAGGAAGGCATAGCTTGTGCCGGTAAAGCGCGGGTAGGCCAAATGGGAGAGGACCACGACAATCGTGGCCACCACCCGTAAGACATCCAACCAGATGGAGACGCCTTTGGTCATCTCAACGCCCTTCTGCCGGTGTCGCGTCATCCGCAGACTTGCGCTTGAGCATCTCAATGCCAGTGGCCTCTTCTAAGCTCTCAACAAACGGATTGATCAGCGCGTCTTTTAGCGTCGCATGGGGTTGCTCAATCAACTCACCTTTGCCGTCCGCCACCCCAAATTGCAGCTTCTCGTAACCTTTGGGCACATAAAGCGTGCCAAACATCCAATCCCAGATCGCAAACACTTCGCCGTAGTTCTTGTTGAAGTGCTTCTTGGCGCTGGAGTGGTGCACATGATGTTGCGCCGGGGAGATAAAGATATGCTCCAGAACCGGCCCGTAGCTCAGCCACACATGGCTGTGTCGCAGGTTGGCGCCCAGCAGGTTGAAAAGGAAGTAGCCCGCGTTTGCGCCGCCAATGGTCAGCAGGTCAATCTGGCCAATCAACAGGAACAGCACCAGCGCCTGCACCGTGCCCAACACCATGCTGTAGATCAGGTTGCGGATCAGCAGGAAGATCGGGTGGTTGCGGTTCGCGGTCAGCGGCGTCATCACCTCGGCAGAATGATGCAAGGCATGGAACGGCCACAAGATCTTGCTTTCGTGGTGAATGTAATGCGCCCAGTATTTGCAGAAATCCATCGCCAGGATCATGATCAACGTGGCCAGCGCACTGCGGCCCCATGTGACATCCAGCGGCTGGAAAGGCGTGCCTTGCCATTCGATGAAGTTTGACAACATCACCTTGGCAACGATGGGCGTGAACAACACTGCACCAAAGATACCAGCCACACCAAGCAGCAGGTTGATGGCAAAAATTTGAATGTCGATGATGTTGGATTTGTGCGTGTAGACTTCGCGCGGGAACAGAAATTTCACAAAGCTGGTTGGGCGTCCACGATAGAGCCAGATACCAAAAATCATCACCACAGTGGTGCAGAGGTAAAACACCGCTAGTCGCGATTCCCAGCCCCAAAACATACCCTTAAGTGCGGCCCAAACCTCGTAAACCCAACCCATTTCCATGCTCCCTTTCGCAGTCTGCGCATGATTGCCCCCCGGCATGGCGTCAACCTGACGGGCAAATGCGGGCAAAACATGGCGGAAAAAGGGAATGTGTCGGATATCGGGACAATCGTTTCCGATTCCCACGCAAAAAGGCCGCCCAATGGGCGGCCTTTCCGTAGTCAGTTGCAGGAATTACGCTAGGCGCAATTACTCAACGATTTTGGACACAACACCGGACCCAACGGTGCGGCCACCTTCGCGGATCGCGAAGCGCAG
>NZ_FXTY01000006.1 GCF_900182745.1 Shimia sagamensis
ATTCATTGGGGCATTTTGGGGGGCAGAACGGTTCAATGGGACCGAGTGGGCTCTTCGTTCACTGATGTTCGGATTAGTGGCTGGGGTGGTAGGAAGCCTTGCGTCTCGATGAAACGCATCGGCTTTCCCGAACCAACTCCAAAACTGGGGCAGCTACTGGGGCGAAACGCTAGTGAGCCGTGGGCACTTTGGCCTGTCTTTGTGGCCCTAACGATGGAGATGGACCTGAAGGCACCGCCAGCGTTCACAGAACTCTTCCGTCCGCTTTTTTGCCTCGTCATCTGGATTGATGATGAAGAACGTCCGAGGGCTGTAGGCTTTGGCTCGCACTGCTAGAGCTGGGCTTTGGATCTCAGCTAGCCAGTGATCAACTTCAGCACCGTGCCCACCCTTACGCCTCGTATTGTGATGATAGATCACTGCACAGCGTCCGTCCGCTAGAGCTCTGACCTCACTCAGAGGAATGTGCTTGCCGAACTTGGCTCGCCCTTTCCGACGATCATCATCGTCAACTATGCCATTATCAGGGTCCGCAAACACAAGGTCGCAGTCAGTCGCCGCCAGCAACGCTCTGGACATCCAGTCAGACCGCCCCTGACGTCTGAGGCCATGATGCAGGTGCGACTGATCAGTGCTTTCATCAAACGAAACAGCACCATCAACCACTGGAAGAAGAGAGGTTATCGACCGTTCAGTGGCCACAACTGTTTTGAGATGATTGAAGAGCGGCGGATCAAGCACAGCATACCTATCGGCCTGATCCAGATATCCGATGTGGCGTCCATCACCATTGTGAATTTCATCAGGAAAGCGATACCAAACCACCCCCAGCTTCCTCTCTGGCGATAATGCTCTGAGCAGGCCAAGCTTGATGAAGTCGCCGATATCGCCCGCGTACCTATCCTGCATGTCGGCTCACTTCCCGATCTCCCAATAACGCCATTACCAGCTCTCGGTTCCGCCGACTGAACCGTCTGAAGTCTGGAGTGGCAGTCGGTCGAGGCGAACCAGGAAGAGCGGGGGCGGCATCAAACTTCCTCCAACCCCTTGAGAGCATCGTCAAAACCCCGAAGCGTTTTGGAATAGAAGCTTGCAATGTCATCTCGCATTTTGGCCAAATCGGCTTCCTCGATGCCTTGTTCAAGCATCTTTTCCATTTGCGGCCGGTTCCTCAGAGATTTGGATACTATGCGGCTAAACTCGGGAGACAGAGGGCGAACCTGGCTGGGAAGAGCATTGCCTTCTTTGAGGGCCGTAAATACTTTTTGCCTCTCCTGTTGATCACCACGCCCAATGACCATTCGAACGGCTAGCGTTCGTTCCGAAACCTCAATTTCGCAGAGAAGAATTCGGTTGGAAGGGGTCCAACCACTCCCAGACTGCATGGATTGAAACCTGTCCCACTCCGTAACTGCGAGGCGAATGAACCGAGCGTTGGCGGAATCAATTGCGACCGTCAAACCGGCATTGGAGGTCTCCAGGCCTTCATTAATTGATTTGAGCGTTACTTCCTCAGAAAGGAGTTTTGCGAGCTCTCGAGCTGGGTTTGGTCTTCGGTCTGTAAGGAACTCAAGCGCATTCTTGTGCTTTGCCCAAATTTTCTCGGCTAAGTCCTCAAGTGCGGGGTCTTCCAAGTACTTTCTCCTGATCATCTGGGTGTAAGATTCGAGCATCATTCGGGCTTTAGGGTCTCCCGATTGATTGTTGTTCGCGGATTCTAGGTTCCTCACCAGCGATGAGAAGTTGATACTGATCCAATCGGGATCACTCGCGTCATCATCCCTCAAAGTCATGAAGTAAAACAGGTGCTTCGCTTGCGGCCAAGTTTCGCGAACAGTGGTTGCGTATCTCTTTAGCTGTCCTGCACTTTCTCGAGCTTCAACTTTGAGTTCGATGGCAAATACTAGGTCGTCGCTAGGCTGCAGCCCTGGCAGTCGCAAGAGCAGGTCTATGTTCCGCCACTCTCTCAAGACTTCGATTT
The DNA here is from genome assembly GCF_900182745.1 of Shimia sagamensis. Classification (GTDB taxonomy): domain Bacteria; phylum Pseudomonadota; class Alphaproteobacteria; order Rhodobacterales; family Rhodobacteraceae; genus Shimia; species Shimia sagamensis. The sequence continues at coordinate 1,982 of NZ_FXTY01000006.1, forward strand.
CGCCGAGGTCTCGTAAATGGAGTTGTAGCAATAGTTTGGGCTCTCCGGATGCTGTTACCAGTGTTTCTAGTAACGCTCTGGTGCAAGTATCATCAAAACCGTGTTGACCGCGAGGATTCACAACGTTCGCGAGAAAATTCGAATGCCGGATTTCGGTTCGTTCTACCGATAAGGCCTCAAATGGGCAATACACATCCAGTCGTTCACTTAACCTCGCAAAGTCGGACGACTTCACGATCAAGTTAGACAGTTCAATATCTAAAGGGGTATGTTCCAAATCTGGCCCTCCACCCTTCAACCTTCAACCTTCAACCTTCAACCTTCAACCTTCAACCTTCAACCTTCAACCTTCAACCTTCAACCTATGAGGTGATTACCAAGGGGTCAAGGAGCATAGGACTGGCGTATCCCGAGGAAGCAGGAAGCGCCGACCTGAGTGTCGCTAAGGAACTGACTGTAAATTGAAACACCTTTTTTTCTCAAAAGAAGTGGTTGCCTTCGACCTATACGTAATTCTCTGTCTTTACCTATGAATTGATGCCGAATAATTGTGAAGTTCAACCGTAACCCCAACCGCTGAGCCCAAAAATTCATGTCTTCCTTCAACACGGAAACTAAATCCGGCTGGAGGAAATCCGCCAGTTTTCCACCCAACCTCAAATCCTCTGACCTTTCACCGACATTCTCCTGATGATCGCCCCTGTTCATCAACTGGAGGATCATTCATGAACTTGCTCAGCACCACCGCACTGCACCTTTGCTCTTACGGCGATACTCACTGCCATAACTGCGGGAGAGCCGTTTCGAAGTGGATAGAGAAGTGCCCTAAGTGCGGCTACGAGTTGTAAAAAAAAAGAAAAGTGGACCCCGGCCAGCACGAAGCCAGCCGGGGTTAAGCTTAGGGCATCCTGTGACCCTCTCTATGTCAGGAACAGTCACATCGGCAGGCGGATCTGATCCACGATGCCTCGCTTCTGCTGGTCCGAAATGCCCGCGCTGTAGATACCGTAGGTCATCCCATTTTCTGAGCGAGCTGACTTGTGGCCAACGATGCTAGCCGTGAAGTGCTCAGGCACACCGGTGCGCTCACATTGGGTCACAAACCACTTACGCGTCGAATGAAACACCAGGCCTGGACGCTCAAGTCGCTTCGCCTTTCTCAGAGCTGTGAAGCCCTTGGTCACACGATCAACCGTCAAGTCAGGAAACAGCGGTCCCTCGCTTGGAAGACTCCGAAACAATTCCTCCAACGCAGGATGCACAGGCACCTCGCGTTCTGCCGCATCCGTCTTTAACAGCCGAAGCTCATTTGGACGCACGTGAACAAAGCCACCAAGATTGCCCTTTGAGGTCAGGTCTTCTCTGAGCAGCCCTACCGCCTCACCAGCCCGCATGCCTGAGAGCAGACAGGTCAGCATCACGGGTCGCAAAGCATCGTCCTTGGTCGCCAGCAGCTGAACCACTTCCTCATCTGTTGGCACGGCATAAGGCTGTGGTTTGATCTTCTGATCGAACAGCACTGTCCTGAAGGGGTTCTGCTCAAGATGTCCCTCATAAACCGCCCAGTCCAGGAACGCGTTGACCTGTGCCCAGATCCTCTTCTGCGTTCGAGTTGTGATCCGAGCAGTTCCTTGAACGGAGAAGGCCACCAACTGGTCGAGCGACAACCCTCTGGTCCTCTCCGACTTGCCAATGACCGGTGACAGCTGAGCCACCAGACTAAGGAACTCGCGCCCCTCATCTCTGGTCAAACTGCACAGCGATTGGTCGCCATATTTTGAGAGGAACAAGCCCACCGAATACCGCACCGATTTAAACCCACCGGGCCGAAGCTCATTGGACCTGCGACCTAAGTAGACAGCGCCCTGATCCTTAATCGGGATCTTTTGGCGGGGCCGAACCCGCTCAAAGTTGGAGCGATCCTCAAGCTGCCCGGAGGCCTCCAGAGTGGACCGTAGACGATCAAGAGCTGCCCCTGATGCTTCAGCCCAATCAAGGACGTCAGCGGTCTTCTCTGGCTGAGAGAGGGCTTCTTCCGCACCCGCTCGGACCTGCGAAACAGTCTTCTCATATCGAAGGTTTACCTCCGCTGCCCGTGCGCGAGCGGTGTGGACGGAGTTGGTCTTAAGGCTTTGTTTCAGGGCTTGTTGACCAAGGACCAGCTCAACGTCCTTAGGCCAGTTACGTCTGAACAACCACGTGTGGCCCTTCAAGTACGCATAACGAATTTGAGCAGACATCAGTCTCCTCCTTTCTGTTTTGGGTGAGGCGGCTAACCGCGTTGATGGACCCGTAGAACAAGGTCAAAGTCCGGCTCGCCGTACTCGCCCGTCAGAGGTCCGGTCACTGAGTAGCCACCGATGCAGTCGTTAAAAACGAAATCGACCCGAAACAGATGTTCGGGCCAATCTTCAGTTGCTCGGATAACGACGATGTCGTCGGGTTGCGGCTCAACCATCTCTTGCGCCTCGAATCCAGGCGGCGAGAAAGACCAGCATCAACGCCATCGAGACAGTTGGATGTGTCCTGGCACCGAGCCAAAGTATCGCGGTCAACACGGAACGAGGGGGTGCGCTCATAAGAAAACCCCCGGCGGTATCGCCGAGGGTACGAAACGATTTCATGGTGTATCTCCTTACGTTGTTTCTATTTTAGATACGCAAGGGACCTCGGTTTATGGCGGCAATACTGCTCTCACCTGACAGTGATGCAGCACAACCATTATGGTGCCATTCCGGAGGCCTTAACCTCTCTCGCATACGCATTGACATCTGTCGCAATTTCAAGTTTGAGTTGTTTTACGGCGTGGAGCCTAGGCGGCGGTGCAGCTACCCGGTCTCTTAGAGGCCGATGACGCTCTTTGGGGAAACCCATTGGACGACGGTGGTTCCTCGTTAGAACTACTGGAAACCCTTACTTTAGGCACTGCCGCCGAAATCATGAGAAAAGAACTTCGAGACGAAATCAAAAGGCTTTGCCGTAAGGCGTTCCAAAAGCAAGAAGCGGAACGCGTAACCGAGTTAAAGTATCAAAAGAAGTTTACAACTCGCACGGGACTTCCTGCGAGAACCGGTTGGCCGAAGGGGTCGACATATAGCCATCGACATTTTGACCCCAGCCACTGCGTTAGAAACGCAAATGCTCAGGCAACGGCGATTTGGTCAAAGGTTCTCGACAATAGTTATCAGCCGACTCCGGCTATCTGCTATTCAATCCCAAAGCCGACTGGCGGACAGCGTGAAATAATGGCATTCTCGATTCCGGATGCCGCACTAGCCAATGTCCTTTTCCGCGCTGCACGCGATAGAAACAGAAAACGACTTTCGCCTTTTTCATTTGCCTACCTGCCCGACAGAAACGTGTTTGATGCGATTATTTCTCTGAATCAGTTTGAAGCTGACGGCAAACTGATTGCAGTTCAAATCGACTTCGAAAAGTACTTTGACTCCATTCCGAAAGGATACCTAGAGGGTCTGATAGACGACAATGCAATTGTTAGTCTGACACCTCATGAGCGCTACGTTTTCAAAGCGTTTTTGTCCCATCAGTTCGGGAGTTCTGAGCACTTCTGGTCCAAGGATTTCAAGAGCAGACATCGAGGGACACCTCAAGGCAACTCAGTCTCTTTGCTATTGGCGAATTTAGCCAACGATCAGTTGGATCGAAAACTAGCAAGGGAAGCCGGGAGGTTTGTGCGCTTTGCGGACGATGTGGTTGCCTTTTGCGATAGGCATGAGGACGCTGAAAGAATAGCTCGCTGTTTTGAGCGTCATTGTGGCAATAGTGGTCTGAGCATTAATCGAACAAAATCCCCAGGAATTACTGCTGTCTCGAGAAATGAACAGGAGATTAAGACGATTGCCGAGTTTAAGTATCTTGGCTATTCTCTTTCAAACGAAGCACTTCGCATCCCGGCCCCAAAAGTGCGTCAGTACCAGCAAAAATTCTCTAGATTGACACATATCTATTTGATCCACTCGTTGCAGTTTGGGTTCAACTCAAAAAGATGCTCCGCCTCCGCCGGGTATGACTGGGACCTGCTTGGGCTTATCTCTGAAATCCGCAGGTCCGTGTATGGCGGCCTAGACGAGAGAGATATTCAGGACTTCATTTTGAGAGGCAAACGTCTGCGCTCGATGCAAGGGCTAATGGGTTTTTATTGCCTGCTTGAAGATCCAGAGCGACTTCGAATACTCGATGGTTGGCTGGTGAACCATATTCGCCGCTCAATGGTTTATAGAAATAAGTTGCTTTTGACTAAGTATGGGGCGAGTTGCCCAACCCCTTCCAACAGTGAGCTGATATCAGGAAAGTGGTTAAACCTTGGGGCATGGGGTAGAGACCCTGATGAAGTAGAGCCACAACTGCCCAGCTTTGTTAGAGGCTGGCGTGCCGCGAGAAAATACTACCTCACTTTTGGCTTGGAAGGTGTGCAACCGCCAAAATACGGAGACGATTCCTCTTTCAACGCGCTCCCCTAAGTTTGCAGCCAGTTTACCCTGAATCAACTGACTCTCTAGACCTCAGACCGAAATCTGTGACCGAGTGGTGGCGGTCAGGGTCGACCCGCCAACTGACGGAGTGGTCCACGTCTCGCATGGTCCGTTGCAGAATGCTTGCCGTCGTCGCTTCAGGACGGGCCACAAAGACAGGCCAAAGTGCCCACGGCTCACTAGCGTTTCGCCCCAGTAGCTGCCCCAGTTTTGGAGTTGGTTCGGGAAAGCCGATGCGTTTCATCGAGACGCAAGGCTTCCTACCACCCCAGCCACTAATCCGAACATCAATGAACGAAGAGCCCACTCGGTCCCATTGAACAGCTCTGCCCCCCAAAATGCCCCTGTTTATGCCCCTGTTGGTTTGGGAGTGTCTGAGACAGGAAGATTGGCCCCAGTAGTGACGACTGAGATGGTCTGAGTGGAGTCCGATTAAGCCCTCTAGGCTGGGACCCTTAAGCTTCCCCTTCTGCCACTTTGCGCCCTAAGGATGCTCGGTAGATATCTCAGGCAACAAACCAACCTTTAGCCTGAACTCTTCCCTCATGACCTCACTGGCTTCTGCTTTGTAGTTGGCATTCACCAAGATCGCGTCATGGATAGGCAAAGCAGTGATCGCCTTGGCCTTCAGGGACAGAAAGACATCAACAAGGATGGGCCCCACATTGCTGCGCAATGCACTGCTGGGCAGTGGTGAGCAACCGCATGAAACGTGACCTTGCAATCTAGGCGCTGGAGGTGGCGATCGCATTCAGGGCACCGCCCAAACGCAGCATTCATCACTCGGATCGCAGTAGCCAATATTGCTCCCGCGATTATCACAGGTTCCTGCGCCAACATGGGTTCAAGGTATCGATGGCTGGTCATGGCAATTGCTATGATAATGCGGCGATCGAGACGTTCTTCAAGACCATCAAAGCTGAACTGATCAGGCGACAGTCATGGGACACACGGCGGCAAGCTGAGATGGCCATCTTCGAATACATGGACGGCTTCTACAATCCGCGACGCCGACACTCAGCATTGGACTGGAAAAGCCCTGTCGCCTTCGAACGGAAAGTGGCCTAAACGAGCAATTGGGGCGGCACAAAAACGGAGCAGGTCCAATTTACCGTTGGGCCACATCTCGCGCTTGCAATCGCTGCCGACCAAAGCGCCAGCATCCCGGATCAGTTGTCCGTCTCTGACTTATACGCGCAAACGGGCTCTGATGCTGAGGCTACACGAAGCCAAATGCACGACCTGAGTCAGCAACAGGCGCATCGTGACACCCCATTCAGCCCAGCACGTCACGCAATGACGTTTCCGTCACTGGCTTAGACAGGATTGCCGGCTGCGCTTTGTTGATTGCCTCAACGCGCCCCTGCATATCTCTTGTCGACATCAAGATCAGAGTGCAATCCGGAAATTGATGATAACCAAGCTGCAATAGTTCCCAACCGGACCGTCCATCGTCCAAATTCAAATCGCTGATCAAAAGCCCCAGCTCTCGCATGGCTCTCAAACGCCGCTGCCCTGCGGCAAAACTCGAAGCCGTCTCCACACTATAACCCAACTCAGCCAAAACCGCCGCCGTGGCGCCCAAATACGCTGGGTCATCATCAATCACTAGAGCCGGACCGCGCCCCACGCCGTGCTCTGCGCCCGATGCAATCTGAGCGTTGAGTGGGAACAACATCGTAACAGTTGTGCCATGATCAGTCGGGCCAGTACGACTGAGGATCGACAAGGTGCCACCCGATTGATGCACAAAACCATCCACCATCGACAAACCAAGCCCGGTGCCGCCGCCATCATCCCTTTGTGAGAAAAATGGCTCCGTCGCCCGACTGCGCGCGTCCTCACTCATACCTCGACCTGTGTCGCAAATGGCCACAAACGCACCACCGCCGCCATCTGCATCCGCACCAACGCGCACACTTACCTGCCCGGCGCCATCAATTGCCTGGCCCGCATTCACGCAAATATTCAGAACCGCACTCTCCAATTGGCCAGGGTCAACACGTGCAAACACTGGCGCATCAGGCAGCTCAAATGACATGGACACGGTTTCCGGCATGCCAATCTCCAGCAGGTCTGCCATACCCTCAACCAACTGGCCGATGTCAGTAACCTGCGGTGCCAAGTGCTGCTTACGTGCAAATGCCAACAGCCGCTCCGTCAAAGACACGCCAAGATCCAATGCCGACCGTATCCGCGCCTGCAAGTCTCTGGACCTCTCTGGATCGGCCTTTTCCAAAAGGTGCAAATTGCCCGATATGCTCGACAAGATGTTGCCAAAGTCATGCGCCACCTCGCCGGAAACTTTGCCCAACGCCTCTACACGCCGGATTTCTTCCAAACGTTGTTCCATTCGCTTGCGCTCAGTGGTTTCCGACAGCAGCCAGACCTCCTCGCCATTGGGTAAAGGGGAGCGTCGCAGCTCCAGAACATTGCCGGAGGGATCGACATATTCCTCAAACCCGCCGTGTTCACTGGCTGAGGTTTGTCGTTCAAAACGAGACTGCGCAATCAACTCCGAAACTTTGGTACGCACACCATCTTCTGCACCGGGCAGTCGCAGAAGGTGCCGCAAGTTGGCGTTCTCCGCCTCAATCCAGCCCCCCGCGGACGCTATTGCCACCCCGTCTTTAATGTTGCGGAACACCCGCGAAAACAGCGCGTTCTGATGCCCAACCTGCCGCGTGCGACGCTCCAGTTTACGCGCACTTTCCCGGAAAACGTGGAACGCGGCATAGAGCTGGCCAATCTCGTCCTCAGACGTTGGGCCGTGTGGCAATTCGGTGCGGTGGTTGCCCGCAGCCAACCTCCGCATGGCAGCAGCAATCAAATGCAGGTTTCGCGCCACGTAGCGCGACACATACAACGACGAAGAAATCGCCACCAAAAGGCTTGCTGCCGTCAATGCCAGAAATACATTTTTGGCAAATTCCAAATTGCCAGACGTTTCCATGCGCGCCTGCGACAACCTTGCCTCCGCTTGGGTGACCTTGCCTTCGGCAAACGTACTGACGCGGTGCGCCTCCTGCCGAATGCGAAACAACGCGTTCTCCGCATCCAACCGCGCCGCCAACGCTCGGTGTTTCAACACAAACAGACTTTCACTGCGCACGGATGCAGCCTCAATCTCCGCCAAAGCGTCTTCATGCATCGGCGTCACGAACCGATGTGCTTCTTCCCGTTGCTTGGTGTGTCGGCGGCTAAACTCTCCAAGCTCGATCAAGGCATTGGATCGCCCCGCCCCAATGGCGCTTGCGGTTAGTTGCTGCAGTGCCGCCCAAACTTCGCGTTCCTCCAACGGCAATGCCCGATCACTGGCCAAACGCCGCACCCGCTGGTTCAAGCGCTCCATATCCCGGTCAATTGCATCCAGTTCTGCCTGACGCGCCGCCTGTGGCGCCAATGCCTTGGATAAATCGTCAATCGCCAATCGCAGACGTGCGACAGGCAGATGCAATTCGGTGTCCTCCGCAGCGAGCACCTCAATGCGGCGCAGGTTTTCCAGGACCTTTTCTTCCTCTTTTTCCAGTTGGAACGGAGGAAATAACGCGTGCAAAAACGGTGCAGACGTCGCCAGTTCTGCGGATTCCCGTGACAAATCAAGCGCATCGGACACCTCAGCCAAGGTCTCTTTGTGCAAAACATTCATCCAGAGCTCAGTACGATTGAGCACCAACATGCCAACCAAACTCACCAGCAGGATCAACCCGAACAGTACCGATATGGCTGCAGACAGGCGTGCCCTTACGCTCAACCGCGACAAAATCGCCATCACGCGACATCCGTGCCAAGGTTAAAGATGTAGCCCTGCGCCCGTCGGGTCTGAAGATGCACCGGCTTAGACGGCACCGGCTCAATCTTGCGTCGTAGCCGCAGTATAAGCACGTCAATTGTGCGATCCACATAGCGCTCCATGTCTGAACCCAACTCTTTGAGCAGCTCTGGCCGCGGGATCACCCGATCGGGATTGCGGGCAAAATACTCCAACAGTCGGTATTCCGCATTGGTAAGGGGAACTTCGTCTCCCTGCGCGTCCAACAACCGGCGCGATTGCACATCAATCCGCATGTCCCGAAAGGCAATGCCCTGCCCAGTTGCAAGATTTGATTTGGCGCTGCCATGACCATATCGACGCAACACGGCGCGAATGCGTGCCACCAACTCGCGTGGATTGAATGGTTTTATCAGGTAGTCATCCGCGCCGGTTTCCAGGCCAATAATCTTGTCGATCTCATCGCCGACACCGGTCAGCATGACAATTGGAATTTCGTAACGCTCTCGAATGTGGATCGCCAGCGTCAATCCGGACTCCCCGCGCAACCGTAAATCTATCAGCGCCAAATCCACCTGTGGCGGATCTCCCAAGGCCATAAATGCCGCAATGCCGGGGCAACACACAGCATCAAACCCGCTCTCCCGCATCAAAGCAGACAGCGTGTCGCGCACACTCTCATCATCGTCCACAATGGCGATCAGAGGATCATCTTTACCCGTTTGCATGAAACCCCATCCTGCGGTGTTGCGTGACCTCCCACCATCAGGGGGGACAATTGTTCTGAATCAGTTTCGTAGATCATGCCAGATTGTAAGTCTGCGCGCGCGGCTTTGTAACATTGTTAACATGAAAGCCCGCATTCATCTGTTCCGTTAACAAAACCTTCCTCGCCTCAGCGCCCCCGCGTCTCCTACGCTGATCTGGTCAACGCCTTGCTTTGGGATCACAACTCCATGGCCAGCGTTATTAGGGAGGACACCATGACACCAATTTTCACCCGCGCGGCAACAGCCTTGGGCATTCTATCGGTAAGCGCTTTTGCTGCCGCCGCTGAGTGTGCAGACCGTGGCGCACTGGACGATCTATATTGCGACGCCAACGGCGATCTGGTTGCGGACACCCCAACGGACCCAGCTGAACTGAACAATCCGGACACTCTGGTCTTTGCTTATACACCAGTTGAAGATCCCGCCGTTTACGCAGACATCTGGGCGCCGTTCATTGCCCATATGGAAGACGTCACCGGCAAAGACGTGCAATTCTTCGCAGTACAATCCAACTCCGCCGAAGTGGAAGCCATGCGCTCCGGCCGCCTGCACGTTGCAGGTTTCTCCACAGGTCCAACGCCTTTTGCGGTGAACCTCGCAGGTGCGGTCCCATTTGCCATCATGGGCGCAGACGACGGTCAGTTTGGCTACAAGCTGCAAGTCTTCACCCAAGCTGACAGTGAGATCAAAGAAGTCAAAGACCTCGCCGGTCGCCGTGTGGCGCACACTTCGCCAACATCCAACTCCGGCAACCAGGCCCCTCGCGCCCTGTTCCCCTCACTGGGCGTCGAGCCGGATAAAGACTACGAAGTGACCTACTCAGGCTCACACGACCAATCCATGCTGGGTGTTGTGGCTGGCGACTATGACGCTGCACCAGTGGCCTCCGAAGTGGTGGAGCGTATGGCGGAACGCGGTCTCTATGATCCCAAAGACGTGCGCATGGTCTGGGAAAGCGATCCATTCCCAACCACCTCGTTCACCGTGGCTCACAACCTGGACCCTGAGCTGTCTGAGAAAATCAAAGAAGCTTTCTTCACCTTTGAATTCTCCGGCACAAAACTGGGTGAAGAATTTGCCGGCGTGAGCAAATTTATCCCGATCACTTACAAAGATCAGTGGGCGGTCATCCGCCAGATCCAGAGCTCCAACGGCGTGGAATACACCCCGCAGGGTCTCGCAGGTAAGTAACTCAAAGACCAACCAAGCCCGGTCAGCGCATGTCGTTGTCCGGGCACCTTTTCGGCCTTGCGCAAAGCTCTCGGTGGCGGGCGCGTTTTGGGCGGGGCCGCGCCATGTCCGGAAGACCGCAATGCTTAAAATATCAAAACTCACAAAACGCTACGGCTCGGGCGATCCCGTGCTCAAGGAACTGGACCTGACCGTTGAGGGTGACCAGCTCACCTCCGTAATTGGCTCCTCAGGCGCCGGCAAAAGCACGCTGTTGCGCTGTATCAACCGCTTGGTGGAACCCACCTCAGGCTCCATTGATCTGAACGGCACCGAATTTACCACGCTGAACCGGCGCGACCTGCGCCATGCGCGCCGCCGCATCGGCATGGTTTTTCAAAGCTTCAATCTAATTGACCGCCTGACCGTGATGGAAAACGTACAATCCGGTCGTTTGGGCTACATCTCCACATGGGCCGCTCTCACCCGACGTTATCCACGTGAAGACATCCGCCACGCCTACGAGCTAATGGAGCGGGTTGGCATCGCCCACTATGCAGACCGCCGCGCAGACGAACTCTCAGGCGGTGAACGCCAACGCGTTGGTGTAGTGCGCGCATTGATGCAGCGTCCCGAAATCCTGCTGGCAGATGAACCAACAGCCTCGCTTGATCCCAAAACATCGGAACAGATCATGTCGCTGCTGCGTGACCTCGCTTCTGAATTGAAACTGCCTGTGATCATCAACATCCACAACGTAACCGAAGCCAAAGAATACAGCGACCGCATTGTCGGCATGCGCTATGGCCGCATCATCTTTGATGACCTGCCGAGTAAACTCACCCAATCCGAGATGGATGAGATTTACGCCGGTGTGCCCGCCATGGATCGCGCCGAAGTTGGGGCCGTGGCATGAGCATGGCCAAAGACACCTGGCGCAAGCCACCGTTCATATCCAACCCCCTGCTGCGCTATGGGCTCTACGCTGCGGCGGCAATCTACGTAGTCTTCACCTTGACCACACTGCCCATCGACTGGGACCGCGTGTCTGACGGTATGCGTCGCGCGCAGCGCATCTTCAGCGGCGCCTTTCCGCCAAGTTTTGAGCGCTCCGGCCTGCTGATCGACGGCTTTCTCGAAAGCTTGAAAATAGCGATCCTTGCCACCGTTGGCGGCATTCTGCTTTCCGTCCCATTGGCCTTCATGGCTGCCAGCAACATCGCCGTCAAACCCGTCTATATTCTGGGCCGCGGCATCATCATCGTTGCGCGCAGCTTCCACCCGGTCATCGTCGCCATCATCTTTGTGAAAGCCGTGGGGTTTGGCCCATTCGCAGGAGCTCTCACCTTGGTTGTCTACTCCATTGGATTTGTTGCCAAACTTCTGGCTGAACGCATTGAAGAAATCGACTTCGGTCAGGTTGAGGCCATGCGCTCCGTTGGCGCAGGGTTCCTCGCCACATTGGTCTACGCTGTGATCCCACAGATCATGCCGCGCCTTGTGGGCTTGGGCATTTACCAACTCGACAGCAACCTGCGCGCCTCCGCAGTGGTGGGCATCGTCGGCGCTGGCGGCATCGGCGCCACTCTGGCCAATGCTTTTGGCCGCTACGACTATGACTTCGCGCTGGCCATCACCATGGTCATTGTGGGCGTGATCCTCGTGTCCGAGGCAATCAGTGGCTTTATCAGGAAGCGGATCGCATGATGAGCTCTCAATCTATGCAACAAACACTTGACCACTGGTCCCGGTTCACCCTGCAGCAACGCCTCATGCGCTACGGCGGATTTGCCCTCACCCTTCTGGTTGTGGCTTGGGCGCTTTCCAGCATCAATGTGATCTGGGAATGGGTGTGGGATGCACCTGTACAGATGGGTGATCTCTTTGGCCGGATGATGCCACCGGACCCCAGCAACCTGCCTTCGATCCTTGAGGCAATTTGGCAGACCGTGAATATCGCCACTTTGGCCACCATGTTTGCCGTCGTGGTTGCACTTCCTGTGGCTTACATCTCGGCACAAAACACCACTCCCAACCGGGTCACACTTTGGATTGGCCGCTTCATTCTGGTGTCGTCCCGCTCGGTCAACACCATCATCTGGGCGCTGTTGTTTGTGGCCATCTTTGGGCCTGGCATTGTCGCGGGTATTGTCGCGATCATGTTCCGCTCAATTGGCTTCCTAGGCAAACTGCTCGGTGAAGCCATTGAAGAGATTGACACAAAACCAGTCGAAGCGCTGGAAGCCTGTGGTGCCTCGCGCTTTAAGATTGTGCTCTACGCCATTGTGCCCCAGGTCATGCCCGCCTTTTTTGCAATCGCTATCCTGCGCTGGGACATCAACCTGCGGGAATCCACGGTTCTTGGGCTTGTTGGTGCCGGCGGCATTGGCATGATCCTGCAAGGAGCTATCGACACTTTCAACTGGCCGGAGGTTTCCATGGTGTTGCTCACCATCCTCGCGCTGGTGGTGTTTGGTGAAGTGGTCTCTTCTTACTTGCGCAAGAAAATCCTCTGACCTTACAACGGCGGCCGACATCCTCGGCCGCCCATTTTCTTTCCGGACCCTATTTATGATCGACACGCAAACAGCGTTTGACCGCTACGAAAGCCTGCGCCACGCGCTGCCTTCCGCTACCTTCCCGGACACCTCCCATGCTGGCCGCGATCTCAGCGACACAGCAGAGCACTATGACGCCTACATCCTTGATGCCTTTGGTGTTTTGAACCGCGGCGAGACAGCTATTGAAGGCGCGGTCGAGCGCATGACAGAGCTACGCGCCGCAGGCAAACGGCTGATCGTTCTGACCAACGCCGCCAGCTATACGCGTGTTGAAATCCTCGCCAAATACCATCGCCTTGGCTTTGATTTCACCGCTGACGAAGTGGTCTCGAGCCGCGACGTGGCCTTCGCGAACCTGCCCAAACTGGCAGACGGTCAAGTCTGGGCAGCCATCTCCGCAGAGGGTGATAACTTCAGCGACGCGCCCGCCTCCGCAACGCTCCAGGATGTCATCGAGAACCCAAATCTCCTAAACACAGCAAGTGGCTTTCTGTTCTTATCCACCGCCCGCTGGAATAACGCAGACACCGACGCCCTTACAAGGGCACTGCAGGACACCCCTCGCCCTTTGGTCATCGCCAATCCCGACTTGGTGGCCCCTCGCGAAGACGGCCTCACCATTGAGCCCGGCATGATCGCCCACAACATCGTGGACCGCGTCGATGCCGAAGCCACATTTTTCGGCAAACCCTACGGAAACGCTTTTGACACCGCTCTGGCCCGCCTCCCCGGTATCCCACGTCACCGCATCGCTATGGTGGGCGACACGTTGCATACGGATGTGCTTGGCGGCGCTGCAGCGGGTATCGGCACCATCTTGATCACAGATCATGGCTTGTTCAACGGCTTCGACGTCGCGCCTTACATCAAACAATCCGGCATTAAGCCGAACTGGATTGTTTCAACAACTTAGGTTTTGAAAAACGTCGCTTGCCTCAGCGCGCCACAATCAACAACTCCTTGGGAAAGGACGTCAACGCCCGCACGCCATCGGCCGTGACCAGCATGTCGTCCTCAATCCGTACGCCAAAGTTGCCGAGATCGTACAGACCCGGCTCATTGGTCCAGACCATGCCTTCGCGCATCACCTCGTGATTGCCGCGCATAATGTAAGGTGCCTCATGCACCTCGCGCCCCAATCCATGCCCGGTCTTGGTGCGAATGCGATCAACAAAAGGGGAGGCTTCCAACACACCAGTGACGGCATCATCAATCTGATGCGCTGTCACGCCTGGTTTGGCCACCTCAAAGCCACGTAGATTGGCAGCCAAAACAGTCTCATAGACTGCCCGCCCCTCATCGCTTACATCTCCAACAAACACGGTGCGCGTGATATCCGCCGCAAACCCATCTTTGCGGGCTCCAAAATCAAACAACAACGCGTCCCCTTCTTGCACCGCATAATCCGACCGTGCCTTACCATGTGGCCGCGCCGTGTTGTCGCCTGCCACAACAATGGGCGAAAACGCCAGATCATCCGCCCCTTCGGCAAACAACGCCTGGATCAATGCGCTTTCGATCTGCTTTTCCGTTTGCCCAATCTGCACACCGTCCAGCACGTGTGACAAAGCCCGCTCTGACACGTCAATCGCCACCTGAAGCGCCGCCACATCTGCCTCCGACTTGATCACCCGCAAGCCCGATATTGCCTTTTCACCATCTACAATCCGCAAGTCCGACTGCGCTTTGGTCAATGCCACCTGCACAAACACACGCATCACCTGGCCTTCGACCGCCAAAGAGCCAATCTTCAGATGCTCGGTGAGCGCCGCAAAGGCCGCGTCATACCCGTCCTGATCGCGCCAATCAAACACCGCACCGTCAAATTCCACCAAAGCCCAACTGCCCAATTCCAAGTTCGGCACAATCGCCGCTGGCGCGCCCTCCTCGGGGATCACCGCCAAAAATGGGCGCTCATGGCTCATAAATGGTTTGCCAAAGGCCCGGGTGAAATTTGGCCCCGGCACCAGCGCCACAGCATCCACATTCAGATCCCGCGCCACTTGGCGGTATTCGGACAGCTTCGACATTCTGATCTCCTGAAAACTCTCTGTGCAGCTTCACTTCTGCATTTTTGGATACAGTATCCACAAAATACATTTACGCACAATCACCTTAATCCGACGGCAAGCGCGATCCAAGGAATCGCCGCCGAGTCTCTGTCAGAATTCGAGAGATGGACACTCCTAAGGGGTACGTATCCAACATGATCCTAGTTGGGAACGCAACGCCCCTATATTTCCGGACCTCCTCCACCGCGTAAAAAAGTCATTTATTTCAGGTAACTACGTCTCTCGACGTCCTTAAACCGGTCAACTCTCATTTGGCGCAAATATTTTATATTGGATTTTGTATCCAATTTGGATTAGCACTCGGTCCACCAACTTTTGGGAGGACCCTATGCTTAAGAAACTCGCTGCCATCGCGGCACTCACCACCTTCGCCGCCATTCCGGCCAAAGCTGACACCCTTGACGACGTGGTTGATCGCGGCACACTGCGCTGCGGTGTGGTGCTCGATTTCCCGCCAATTGGCTACCGTGATGCCAACAACGAGCCTGCCGGCTACGACGTTGAGTATTGCAACGACTTGGCCGCCGCGCTGGAAGTGGAAGCCGAAGTGCTGCCAGTGACCTGGGCGGAACGCCTGCCAGTGATTGTAACCGGCCGTGCCGACGTGGTGTTTGGCGCCACATCTGACAGCCTCGCCCGTGCGCGCACCGTTGGCTTCACCATCCCCTACGCGATCTACTACGCCCAAGGCGTGGTGAATGCAGACAGCGGTATCTCAACATTCGAAGACATCCGCGGCAAGCGTGTTGCCGCTGCCATCGGAACCGTACCAGAGCAGGAATGGCTGAAAATCGCCGCTGAATGGGGCGAAGAAGGCAACTACCAAGGCTACCAGTCCGAAAACGAAGTGTTCTTGGCTGTAGCACAAGGCAAAGCTGACATCGGCATCACCACCAACACCGCTGTTCTGCCCATCACGCAGCAGTACGACAGCATTCTCGCAGGCCCACGCATGCCTTGGACCACCGACTACACCTCTGTTGTGGGCAAGCGCGAAGACGTAACCTGGCTGAACTTCCTCAACCTGTTTGTGACCCACCAAGTGCGCTCCGGCCGCTATTCCGAACTGTGGGGCAAATACGTGGGTGGCGAAGCGCCAGAGCTGCGCATCCCCGGCGTGATGTACTGATCCACCACTCCCTAAAACCCGCCCCTGTCCAGCACATGCTGGGCGGGGGCCACGGGAACAAACCACATGTTTGATTACAACTTCCATTGGCGACCGGTGATGAAAAGCCTGCCAGACCTGCTTGAGGCAGCAATGCTGACCCTGCAGGTGGCTGTGCTCGCCATGATCCTTGGCATCGTCATCGGCCTCTGCCTCGCCTTGATCCGCCTGCACATGCGCGGCCCGCTCTTGTGGCTGGCCTCCACCTGGGTGGAACTGGCCCGCAACACCCCTGCCCTGTTTCAGCTTTTCTTCTTTGGCTTTGGTCTTGGCTCTTTTGGCCTGCACCTCTCGCCCTACATGATTGTGCTCATGGGGCTGACCTTCAACTGCGCCGGTTATCTGGCGGAAAACTTTCGCGGCGGCTTTCAAGCCATTCCGGACACCCAAATCCGCGCCTCCCGCTCGCTCGGAATGAACGCATGGCAAGCCTACACCCGCATCGTGATCCCGCAGGTGTTTCGCATCGTCTATCACCCGATCACCAACCAAATGGTCTGGGCCGTGCTGATGTCGTCGCTTGGCATGCTCGTCGGCTTCCGCGAACTCTCCGGTGAGACGCAATTCTTCGCCTCCCGCACCTTCCGGATCTTTGAATACTTCGCCGTCACCGCGGTCATCTACTACGTGATCGTGAAACTCATCCTCGGAGCCTCCCGCCTTTTGGCGACCCGGCTCTTCCGGTACTGAGGAGCGCCCCATGGAACCTACTATTAGCTTTTTCAGCGGATTTGCTCCCAAAGACCTTCTGTTTCTTGGCGAAGCGGCCGTCCGCACCATGTGGATTTCGGTCTTGTCGATCTCCATCGGTACTGTGCTCGGCGTGATCTTTGGCTGGATATTATATGAGGGAAAATGGGCCGCGGCCCTCACCGTCGCCCCCATTTTGGACGTCTTCCGCTCGGTGCCTCTGATCATCCAATTGGTGTTGTTCTACAACTTCGCCCCCATCATTGGCCTCAACCTTGATCCGTTTGCCTCTGGCGTGGTGATCCTAACGATCTACACCGCGTCCCTAGTGGCCAGCGTCGCCCGTGGTGGGATCGAAGCCGTCGACGCCCCCATGCGCCGCGCCGCACGCAGCCTTGGCATGAGCTACTGGCAAGATCTGCGCTACGTGGTCCTGCCCATCGGTGGTCGCGCCGTGTTCCCGGCTTGGGTTGGGGTTGCCCTTGGCGTGATGAAAGACAGCGCGCTGGTCTCCGTACTCGGCTACGTCGAACTGCTCAAAGCCAGCCAAATCCTGATCACCCGGACACAGGAACCCTTCCTCATCCTTTCCATCGCAGGCGCGTTCTACTTCGCGCTCAGCTACCCAATTTCGCGCTATGCCGCGTCGCTTGAAAGAAAGTGGGCCCAATGATCGAAATTCATGACCTGCACAAATACTTTGGTTCCCTGCACGTGCTCAAGGGCATCGACCTGAACGTCGAAAAAGGCGAGGTGCTCTCCGTCATCGGCGCGTCGGGGTCCGGCAAATCCACACTGCTCTACTGCATCAATGGGCTGGAGCCTGTGCAGCAGGGCAAAGTGGTGGTCGACGGCACCGACGTGCATGCCAAAGGCACCGACATCAACAAACTGCGCCAGCAGCTTGGCATGGTGTTTCAACAATGGAACAGCTTTCCGCATCTGACCGCGCTGGAAAACGTCGCCCTCGCGCCCAAGATCGTGAAAGGCAAATCCAAAGCCGAAGCCCGCGAGATCGCCGCGCAACAGCTCAAACACGTGGGTTTGGGTGACAAACTCGACGTCTACCCATCCGCCCTCTCCGGTGGTCAACAACAGCGCCTCGCCATTGCCCGCGCCCTCGCTATGGAGCCGGAATACATGCTCTTTGACGAAGCCACCTCCGCACTTGATCCGGAGCTGGTCGGCGAAGTGCTCGAAACCATGCGCATGCTGGCCGAAGAAGGCATGACCATGATCTGCGTGACCCACGAAATGGGCTTTGCCCGCGACGTGAGCGACCGCGTCGCCTTCTTCCACCAGGGCGTCATGGAAGAAATCGGCCCGCCCGAGCAAATCTTCGGAAACCCGCAGTCTGAACACACCCAAAAATTCCTCGCCAACGTGCGCTAACCCCGCACGCAAGACCAAAAAGGCAAAAGCTATGACCAAAAACATCTTCTCCGGCACCATGCCGGCCCTCATGACCCCGTGCAAAGCAGACCGCAGCCCGGACTACGACGCGCTTGTGAAAAAAGGCCACGACATGATCGCGGCAGGTATGTCCGCTGTGGTCTACTGTGGTTCCATGGGCGACTGGCCCCTGCTGTCCGACGAAGAGCGCATGACCGGCGTGCAGCGACTGGTTGAGGCAGGCATCCCGGTTGTCGTTGGCACCGGCGCCATCAATCCCAAGTCCGCCGTCGCGCACGCGGCTCATGCGCAGAAAGTTGGCGCCGTTGGCCTGATGGTGATCCCGCGTGTATTGTCCCGTGGCTCCTCCATGGCTGCACAGAAGAACCACTTCAAAGCCATCCTTGAGGCCGCGCCCGACGTGCCCGCGATCATCTACAACAGTCCTGTGTATGGTTTTGCGACCAAAGCTGACCTGTTCTTCGCGCTGCGTTCCGAACATAAAAACCTGATTGGTTTCAAAGAGTTTGGCGGCAAAGATGATCTGCGTTACGCCGCAGAGCACATCACCTCCCAGGACGATCAAGTCACCCTGATGGTGGGCGTGGACACCGAGGTCTACCATGGTTTTGTCAACTGTGGCGCCACCGGCTCCATCACCGGCATCGGCACCGCTCTGCCAAAAGAAGCCCTGCTGCTCGCTGCCCTGTCACAAAAAGCCGCCGCTGGTCACGCTGAGGCCCGCAAACGCGCGCAGGAACTCGAAGAAGCTTTTGGTGTGCTCGCCAGCTTTGATGAAGGCACCGACCTGGTCCTTTACTACAAATACCTGCTCGTCCTGAACGGCGAAGAGGAATACCGCCTGCACTTCAACGAGACCGACGTTCTGAGCGACGCCCAGCGCAACTACTGTGAGGCGCAATACAGCCTGTTCCGCACCTGGTTTGCCGACTGGTCCAAGCAAGGCGGAGTCATCGCTGAATGCATGTGATCGACAGCCATACCGGCGGGGAGCCGACACGGGTGATCCTGGACGGCGGGCCGGATCTGGGGACCGGCTCCCTCACAGAACGCGCGCACCGTCTGGCGACGGAGCATGAGGATTTCTATCTCTCCGTGATGCGCGAACCGCGTGGCCAACCCGCTATGGTTGGCGCGCTTCTGGTGGAACCGGTGGACCCCACCTGTGTGGCAGGCGTGATCTACTTTGACATGGGCGCTGTGCTCGGCATGTGCGGCCATGGCACCATTGGTCTTACCGTGACATTGGCACATCTGGGCCGCATCACACCCGGAGTGCATCGCATCGAAACGCCGGCTGGTGTGGTTGAGGTGGAACTCAGCGATGCCAACACTGTGACCGTCAGAAACGTCGAAAGCCGTCGTGTGCGCAAACACGTCACTCTGGACGTGCCAGGTTATGGCATGATCACCGGTGACGTGGCCTATGGCGGCAACTGGTTTTTCATCCTCGATCCAAGCCCGCTGCCCGTCAACATTGGCAACATCCGCGCGCTGACCGACATGGGCATCGCCATTCGTGATGCTGCCAATGACATCGGCGCGGGTGGTGAGAACGGCGAACCGATCGATCACGTGATCTTTCAGGGTGAAGCGCCGGAGAAAGGCGTGCACAGCCGCAACTTTGTGCTCTGCCCGGATGATACTTACGACCGCTCCCCTTGTGGCACGGGCAGCTCCGCGCGGCTGGCCTGCTTAGCCGCAGACAACCGTTTGGCCCCTAGCGAAGAAATCGTGCAGCACAGCGTGATCGGCAGCCCCTACACGCTGTCCTATCAAACAGGCCCCAACGGTGGCGTCATCCCTTCGATCACCGGCCAAGCCTTTGTCACCGCACAAAGCACCATCCTGTTTGAAACCGAAGACCCCTTCAAACACGGCATCGCGCATTAGCGCCTTCCGGACAGACATCCCTCCCCGTGCCTGTCCGGTCTCTCCCTCTCACGACAGGTCACAGGCATGACAAACGACATCATCGTCATTGGCGCCGGCATCATTGGCATCTCCACCGCGTTGGAGTTGCAACGCCGCGGCCATCAGGTCCGCGTGTTGGATCGCGCAGGCATCGCAACAGAAGCCTCCAGCGGCAACGCTGGCGCTTTTGCTTTCACCGACATTGAGCCGCTTGCCACCCCCGGCATCATGCGCAAAGCCCCCAAGTGGCTGCTCGATCCGCTTGGCCCCCTGTCGATCCCTCCGGCCTACGTCCTAAAAATCGCCCCTTGGATGCTGCGCTTCTGGCGCGCCAGCTGGAAAGACCGCTACACCGCCTCAGTGGATGCACAAACTCAGTTGATGACCCATTCCCGCGCCGCGCTGGAACGTCAGATCATAGTCACAAAAGGCGAAGACATGATGCAGCGAGAAGGCCAGTTGCAGCTCTATGAAGGCGAAAAGGAATTCCGCGCCAGCCTGTCCGGCTGGGAGCTGCGTCGCTCCCACGGCATTGATTTCCAAATATTGGAAACACCCGAAGTCATCGCAGAGATCCAGCCCGGCCTTGATCCTCGGTTCACCCATGCGGTCTTCACCCCCGGCTGGATGAACACGGTTGATCCACAAGCGTGGACACAACATCTCGCCGACGCCTTTCTCGCTCATGGCGGACGCATCGACACCGCCAACATTCATGCGCTGGAATGCCATGACAGCGCCGCCGTTTTGCATACGGAAAACGGTCCCATCTCGGCTCCCAAGGTGATCGTGGCGGCGGGTGCATGGTCCCACCACCTCGCCCACACAATGGGAGACAAGATCCCGCTTGAAACAGAACGCGGCTACAACACCACGCTGCCCACTGGCGCCTTCCCGCTGCGCACCCACCTGACCTTTGGCGGCCACGGTTTTGTGGTGACCAAAATCAACGGCGGCGTACGCGTGGGCGGCGCAGTGGAGCTTGGCGGTCTCAAGCTTAAGCCAAACTACAAGCGCGCCGACATTCTCCTGCAAAAAGCCGCCAGATTTATGCCTGCACTGGACACCTCAAGAGGCAATCAATGGATGGGGTTCCGCCCCTCCATGCCAGACAGTCTACCGGTTATCGGTCCCGCCGCGCGCAGCAACAACATCCTTTACGCTTTTGGGCACGGCCACCTCGGCCTCACCCAATCCGCAGGCACCGCAGAACTGATCGCGGACCTCGTGGACAACACCTCCCCCGCCATTCCTCTCACCGCTTATGCGGCCACCCGTTTCTGAAAGGAACACGCTATGAAAATCACCGGTTTCAACGTCTATCAAGTTGACCTGCCTCTAAAAGAAGGCCGCTACAACTGGTCCAACGGCAATTTCATCGAAGTCTTCGACAGCACCGTGCTGGAAATCCTCACCGATGAGGGCCTCAAGGGCTACGCCGAATGCTGCCCGCTGGGCTCCGCCTACCTGCCGTCTTTTGCCAAGGGCGTCCGCGCAGGCTTGGCTGAATTGGCCCCGCACCTCATTGGTCAGGACCCGCTCAACATCGGTGCGATCAACCGCACCATGGACGCCGCTCTGCGCGGCCACCCCTACGCCAAGGCCCCTGTCGACATCGCTTGCTGGGACCTTTTGGGCAAAGCCACGATGCAGCCAGTTTACACTCTTTTAGGCGGTGCCGCACAGGACGACGTGGTGCTCTACCGCGCCATCAGTCAGGAAGACCCGGACGTCATGGCCAAGAAGATCGAAGGCTATGCCGCCGAGGGCTACACCAAGTTCCAACTCAAGGTGGGCGGCGAGGCCAATGACGACATCGACCGCATCCACGCCACCCGCGCTGTGCTGAAGAAAACCGATCAGCTTGTGGCCGACGCCAACACCGGCTGGACCCGCCACGAGGCCGCCCGCGTGGTGAACGCTGTGGCCAATCTCGACGTCTACATTGAACAGCCCTGTCTGACCTATGAGGAAAGCATCTCCATCCGCCGCCGTACCTCTCTGCCATTTGTGATGGACGAGGTCATCGACACACCCAACACTTTGGTAAAAGGCATAGCCGAAGATGCGATGGACGCCATCAACCTGAAAATCTCCAAGGTCGGCGGCCTCACCAAGGCCCGCCTGATGCGTGACCTCTGCGTGGCGCATGGCATCCCCATGACCATCGAAGACACTTGGGGCGGCGACATCACCACCGCAGCCATTGCCCATCTGGCCCGCTCCACACCCGCAGAATTCACTTTCTCCGCGACAGACTTCAACTCTTACGGCACAGTCACCATCGCCGAGGGTGCGCCGAAGCGCAAAAACGGCCGCATGACCGCGCCGGACACGCGCGGTCTTGGCATCACACCTGTGTTTGACGCTCTGGGCGATCCTGTCGCCACCTACCGCTGAAGGACTTCTAAATGCGCAGCAGCAAAACCATCCATGTGGTCTCCGCCCATGCTGAGGGCGAAGTGGGTGACGTGATTGTCGGTGGCGTAACCCCGCCACCGGGCGACACCATCTGGGAGCAACGCAGCTTCATTGCCAAGGACCAAACCCTACGAAACTTTGTGCTGAATGAACCTCGTGGCGGCGTATTCCGCCACGTGAACCTGCTTGTGCCGCCCAAACACCCGGACGCCGACGCCGCTTGGATCATCATGGAGCCAGAAGACACACCGCCAATGTCTGGCTCCAACTCGATCTGCGTCTCCACCGTGCTTCTGGATGGCGGCATCATCCCGATGCAGGAACCGGAAACCTTTATGACGCTGGAGGCTCCCGGCGGTTTGGTGAAAGTCCGCGCCGAATGCAAAGACGGTAAGGCCCAGCGCATCTTTGTGCAAAACCTGCCCAGCTTTGCGGACAAAATTGGCGTGCCGCTTGAAGTACCCGGCCACGGAACCATCACGGTTGATACGGCCTACGGAGGCGACAGTTTTGTGGTTGTCGACGCAGAGGCGCTTGGCTTTGAGATTGTGGAAGATGAGGCCAAGGACATCGCACGCCTTGGCGTCGCCATCACCAATGCCGCCAACGACCAACTTGGCTTCACGCATCCGGAAAACCCGGATTGGAACCACATCTCTTTCTGCGCGTTCTGTGGTCCTCTGTCTCGTACTGAAACGGGCCTCACGGGCAAATCTGCTGTGGCTATCCAACCGGGCAAAGTGGACCGCTCGCCCACTGGCACAGCTGTCTCCGCCCGCATGGCGCTTATGGTTGCCAAAGGTCAGATGAAACCCAACGAGACATTTGATGCGGTGTCCATTATCGGCTCCCGTTTTTCCGGCCGCATCGTAGAAAGCACAACCGTCGGCGACCGCTCCGCAATTGTGCCGGAAATCTCCGGCCGTGGCTGGGTCACCGGCATTCATCAACATATGCTGGACCCTGATGACCCTTGGCCCACAGGTTACCGCCTCAGTGACACTTGGGGCGCCTAATAATGGCTGGGCGGCCCTTAGCCGCCCAGTTTCTTTAGATCTTCCAGAAGCGCTTTGGGCACCTCAACATAGCCGCGCTCTGTATTGCGCGCCCGCGCCTCAAACCGCCGTTGAGATGGCAACCGCGCACCCTGATCCAGAATATCCGCAAACAGCCGCTCCGCTCGGGCATTGTTATCAGCCACTCGCCCGCCGCTCAGGTGATACGGATCAAGCGCCAGAATGATCTGCCCATGATAGGGCGCACCACCCTGCCCTTCGGCAAACGCCATGCTTTGTGCACTGGTCAGATCATCAATCAGCGGCCCCGCCATCAGTTCAATCATGATCGACAGTGCGGAACCCTTGTAGCCACCAAAGGTCAACATCGCGCCATCCAGCGCCGCCTGCGGATCAATAGTTGGGTTGCCTTCATCATCTACTGCGACACCTTCCGGCAACGGCTTTCCAGCCCGCAGGTACAGTTCAATTTCCCCCCGCGCAAACCCGCTGGTGGCAAAATCAAACGTAAATGGATTTTTGCCCATACGTGGCCAGGAAAACGCCAACGGATTGGTCCCCAGAGTACCGCGTTTTCCTCCAGCCGGAGCGACCCAGGAATGGCTGGGTACCATCGACAACCCCGCCAAGCCTTCTTCAGACAACCGTTCCACCTCTGGCCAAAGCGCGGAGAAATGGAAGCAGTTGTTCACAGTCATCGCCGCCATGCCAAACTTGCGCGCCTTCTCGATCAATGTCGGCATCGCCTCATTCACCGCCAAAATAGACATCGCATCACGCGCATTTACCCGCACAATTGCACCCTCTGACGGATCAATATGCGGCAACGCATGCCCATCGATCTTTCCAGCCTTCATCGTTTGATGGCACATCAATAGGCGGAACAGCCCGTGGGACTGACAATCATCGCGCTGACATTGGAGAAGCATCTCGGCAATTGCTGCAGCGTGTCGGTCACCATAACCAACGTCAGATAAGGTTTGCACCGCAAGCTGGCGCAGATCTTCCAGGGTGATTTGAGCCATTTCAGCCATCAATACTTCTCCCGCCAAATTTTATGGATATTGGATACAATAAACTCAAGCCGCACCACAAGCTGGAAAATTACCTCACGAACGCAAATCTTGTTGGAAAATCAGCATACAGCCGGTACCTGTATCCAAAACACAGCTTTAAATGAAGGATACGGCATGACTGGGAAGCGCGCGGTTACCAAACAGAGTCTGCCAGAGATGATCGCCAACGATCTACGTGAGCGCATCCTTAGTGGCGACATGTCTGAAGGGGAACCAATCCGTCAGGAAGCACTTGCCGAGGAGTATGACGTCTCCCGCATGCCAATCCGCGAGGCTCTGAAACGGCTCAATGCCGAAGGACTGATCCAATGGGCCAACAATCGTGGTGGCACTGTCACCAAGCACTCAATCGGCGAGATTGGTGAAATCTTTGACCTGCGCATTCTGATCGAAACCGACCTCTTCCGTCGTGCAATACCGCAGATGTCGCTCGCCGATTTTGACAAGTGTGAGAACATCTTACAGCAGATGGAAACCTCGTATGACGAGGATGATGTGGCACGCTGGGGAACGCTCAACCACGCGTATCACAGTGCACTTTACGCCGCTGCCGGACGTAGCCTTACCAAAGACATCCTTGACCGCATCAACATCCAATCCGACCGCTACGTGCGCCTACACCTTAGCGTCATGGAACAGCGCGAGCCGGCCAAGGAAGAGCACCGCAACCTGCTCAAACTAGCTCGGGAGCGAAACACTGATGCAGCCTGCGGCCTGCTTGCCGCACATATTGAGCGCACCAAGAACGAACTTCTTGAGCTGATCGAGGCAAAACGCGCAATCGAAACCTAATTCCAAGTCGCTTTTTGCGGAACAGACTTGCTTGCGTCGATAAATTGGATACAATATCCACAAGCAATCTTTCAAACAGCGAGTCCCACATGACTTTTGTCCCTCACGGCAACCACCTCATTGCTGGCACCTGGGTGTCCGGCGGCGCCAAATTTCCATCTGAACCTGCGCACGGCCCAGCCCATGACTTCTCCATTGGCACTGTCAATAATGTTGACGCAGCTGTGCAAGCCGCCGAAGACGCCTTCTGGAGCTTTGGCTACTCGTCCCGCACCGAGCGCGCCGCCTTCCTGAACGCCATCGCCGATGAAATCGACGCGCGGGCTGAGGCTATCACCCAAATTGGCACCCAGGAAACCGGCCTGCCCGAAGCCCGCCTGCAAGGCGAGCGCGGCCGCACCACCGGTCAGCTGCGTCTGTTTGCCGAACACATCCTCAAAGGCGATTACCTCGATCTGCGCCACGACCCGGCCCTGCCCGATCGCGCACCAATGCCGCGTCCCGAGCTCAAGATGATGCAGCGCCCCATTGGGCCTGTGGCCGTGTTTGGCGCGTCCAACTTCCCGCTGGCTTTTTCCACCGCAGGTGGTGACACCGCCGCCGCATTGGCCGCTGGCTGCCCCGTTGTGGTGAAAGGCCACTCCGCGCATCCCGGCACCGGTGAAATCATCGCCGAAGCCATCCATGCGGCGATCAAATCTTGCGACCTGCACCCCGGTGTGTTCAGCCTGATCCAGGGTGGCAACCGCACTGTGGGTTCCGCTCTGGTGCAACACCCGCTGATCAAAGCGGTTGGTTTCACTGGCTCGCTCGCAGGTGGCCGTGCCCTGTTTGATCTCTGCGCCGCCCGCCCGGAACCAATCCCCTTCTTTGGCGAACTCGGCTCCGTGAATCCCATGTTCATCTTTGAGAACGCGCTGGCCAACCGCCATGCTGAGCTCGCCACAGGTTGGGCTGGCTCTCTGACCATGGGCGCCGGCCAATTCTGCACCAACCCCGGCATCGCTGTTGTGCTTGCTGGCTCGAACGCAGAAACCTTTGCGCAAGAAGCCACAGCCGCCCTCACCGATCAGCCAGAGCAAACCATGCTCACGGACGGCATCGCCGCTGCCTACCGCAAAGGCCAAACTTTGGTCGCCGAAACCACCGGCGTGCAAGAGCTGTTAAAAACCAGCTGCGACCTGCGCGGCGCCACACCGTACCTCTACCAAACCACCGCACAGAACTGGCTGGCCAACGAAGTGCTGGGCGAGGAAGTCTTCGGCCCGCTTGGCGTGATCCTTGTCGCCGACACCCTCGATGAAATGCGCGCCGTGGCCAAGCAACTGCAAGGTCAGCTCACCTGCACACTGCATATGGACGACGCTGACACCGAAGCCGCGCAAAGCCTGCTGCCCATTCTGGAACGCAAAGCTGGCCGCATTCTGGCCAACGGCTTCCCCACCGGCGTCGAGGTCAGCGACACCATGGTGCACGGCGGCCCTTACCCGGCCTCCACAAACTTTGGCGCCACCTCGGTGGGCACGCTCTCCATCCGCCGCTTCCTGCGTCCGGTCTGTTATCAGAACCTGCCAGCGGCTCTGGATCCAACCACACAAACCTAAGACCCGGCCCACCGGGCCAAACCCAAAGACACCTCCCCAAAGGGCGGCATCACATCCGATGTCGCCCTTTTTTGTATCTCCCCGCGCCTTTGGTCGCAGTTGCACTTTGTCCGCTTTCCAGTAGCTTACCGCAAAGACCCGCAGCCACTTTTAGCCAGAACTCTGTTTAGTCCCCAGTCGGAGCGAACCTTATGCGCCCCATTTCCCATGTTGACCGCGTTCTGGACGCTGCTTTTTCTCCCTCTGCCGCTGCACACTCCCGTCTTGCCGCCAGTTGGCGCCGCTCTGCCCACAAACACGGGCTGGATCCAGCTTCCAAGCGCGACGTGGCCCGCGTCACCCAAAACTGCCTCAAACACCGTCGAGCGTCCCTGGACACTTTCATGACCGTTGCCGCCCCGCGTCTGGACTCGCTTTACGCTCTGGTCGGCCAATCCGGCTGTGGCGTGTTTCTGTCCGACGCCAAAGGCGTGATCCTGGATCAACGTCTCAGCGACGCGGACGCCCCCACCTTCGATCACTGGGGCCTGTGCAATGGTGCCGACTGGAGCGAAGCGCAGGAAGGCACCAATGGCATTGGCACCTGCCTCACCGAAGGCCGCCGCTTGATCATCCACCGCGACGAACACTTCTTTGCCTGCAACACCGGCATGAGCTGCATCGACGCCCCAATTTATGGCAGCGACGGCACAATTGTCGCCGCTCTGGACGTTTCCTCTGCCCGCGCGGATCAAACCGAAGCCTTCAACCGCCTGATCGCCGCACAGGTTGCCCAAACAGCCCGCGCCATCGAAGAAGCCCACTTCCGCGCCACTTTCCCCACCGCCCGCATTGTGGTGGCAGAAAGCGAAGACGCCGAGGCCGCCACCCTGCTTGCCATCGACAGCGATGATCTGGTGGTGGGCGCCACCCGCGAGGCCCGCCGCGTCTTTGGCATGGAAAGCAGCGCCGCGCTGACGCCGCGCCCAGCCGCAGACATCTTGGGGCGAGAAGACGGCCCCACCGGATTTGAAAAAGCCGAGCGCGCCGCCGTAGTTCGCGCCATCGCCCGCGCAGACGGCAACATCAGCCAGGCGGCGCGCCAGCTTGGCATTGGCCGCGCCACGCTCTATCGCCGCATGAAACGCCTCGGCCTTAACGAAACGTGACCCCATGTGTCTCACCCCTGAGACACCTCGTTTGTACAACCGTTTGCCCCCTCCCTGACGCGCACCTCCGCACACGCCATCCTCCCTGCAATCCGATCGGAGGAGATCGGACCTAGAGGAGGACCACTATGAACGACATGACCCACACCGAGACCGGCACCTACGTCTCGCCTTTTGCAGATCGCTACGACAATTTCATCGGCGGCGAATTTGTTGCACCGGTCAACGGCCGCTACTTTGACAACGTCACCCCGATCACCGGCGAGAAAGTCTGCGAAGTCGCCCGCTCCGACGCCGCCGACATCGAAAAAGCGCTGGACGCCGCGCACGCCGCCAAAGACGCTTGGGGAAAGACCTCCGCGGCTGAGCGCTCCAACCTGCTGTTGAAAGTGGCTGACGCCATCGACGCCAACCTAGAGCGCCTCGCGCAAGCAGAGACCTGGGACAACGGTAAACCAATCCGCGAAACCATGGCGGCTGACATTCCACTTTCCGCTGACCACTTCCGCTACTTCGCAGGCGTGCTGCGTGGTCAGGAAGGCAACATGTCCGAGATTGACGCGGACACCGTGGCGTATCACTTCCACGAGCCTCTGGGCGTTGTTGGTCAGATCATCCCATGGAACTTCTCCATCCTGATGGCCGCTTGGAAACTGGCCCCTGCTCTGGCCGCAGGTAACTGCATCGTGCTGAAACCAGCTGAGCAAACCCCAGCCGCAATCATGATCCTTGCGGAAATCATGTCCGAGTTCCTGCCAGCTGGTGTTCTGAACATCGTAAACGGCTACGGTGCCGAAGTGGGCGCCCCACTGGCAAGCTCCAAGCGTATCGCAAAGATCGCCTTCACTGGCTCCACCGCCACCGGCAAAAAGATCATGGAAGCGGCCACCGACAACCTGATCCCGGTCACGCTGGAACTGGGCGGCAAATCGCCAAACATCTTCTTCTCTGATGTCATGGCCAAAGATGACGCCTTCCTAGACAAAGCGGTCGAAGGCTTTGTGCTGTTTGCCTTCAACCAAGGCGAAGTCTGCACCTGCCCGTCCCGTGCCCTGATCCAGGAAGACATCTACGAAGAGTTCATCAAACGTGCCATCGCCCGCGTTCAGGCCATCAAACAGGGCGACCCACGCAACCCGGAAACCATGGTTGGCGCACAGGCTTCCGTGGAACAGCAAGAGAAAATTCTCTCCTACCTGACCATCGGTGTGGAAGAAGGTGCCGAAGTGCTGACCGGTGGCGCAGCGGCCAAATTCAATGGTGAGCTTTCTGGCGGCAACTACATTCAGCCAACCATCCTGAAAGGCCACAATAAAATGCGTGTCTTCCAGGAAGAAATCTTTGGCCCGGTTGTCTCCGTGACCACCTTCAAAACCGAAGAAGAAGCGCTCGAGATTGCCAATGACACCATGTACGGCCTCGGCGCCGGTGTTTGGTCACGTGACGCCAACACCTGCTACCGCTTTGGCCGCGCCATCGAAGCTGGCCGTGTCTGGGTGAACAACTACCACGCCTACCCGGCCCACGCTGCCTTTGGTGGTTACAAACAGTCCGGTATTGGCCGCGAGAACCACAAAATGATGCTGGACCACTACCAGCAGACCAAGAACATCCTGATGAGCTACAACCCAAACAAGTTGGGCTTCTTCTAGGAACCGCCCCCCCGTGAGGAAACTTCCCCCGCTGCGTTTGTGGCGGGGGCTTTTTATGCCTACTCTGACCCAGCGCCAATCATCACATCAGACAGTGTCCCATAGGCTGCAATCCAGGCTGCTTGCACATCATCTGTGAACGCCTCCCCAAGCCCCTGACGCAACGCCCACATCAGCGCTTCACCGACAAAGCGGTAATCTTCAGGCGTAACCTCATAATCAGTGTGACGCTGTCCCAATCCAACAACCGCAGGTAAAAACCGCCCCGGTGAATTGAGGCATTTCATCACCAACTCTAACATCTGCATAAATTTCTTTTTTTGCTCCGCCATGTCTTCGGGAAACAGCGGTCGCAAGTGCGGCGCCAGATCAAAAAACCGACCGTAAAACAGACCCGCAATCGCCTCTGCATTTGGCGTTACCATCCGAAAGCTGCTCTGCACCAAATTGATCTGTTCCGGGGTCATCTCAAGGATCCTTCACAAAGGTAGCAATTGTAACCTACACCAATTTCCACCCCGCGGCCCGAAATTTAACTTACGCAACAGCGGCCAAAGGTCTTACTGTTTCGCGTAAACAAAAACACTCGCGCCTCACTGGTCGGCCCATTCTGTGCCGCGCACCTGCGAAGTGACCCCGTGCCACAGTTTCACTTCGCAAGCCACGCACAGGCGCCTTTGGGCTTATCGCGCTTGCGCCCGATACGCCTCCACAGGCAATCCACCAATGCCCCAATCTTCCAGCGCAACCTCATTGATGACAACAAAGGTGGTTGCCGGGCTTTTGCCAAGTACGTTCTTTAGCAGGTCCGTGACCCCCGCAATCAACTGGGCCTTTTGTTCCACGCTTGGGCCGTCACCATTCGGGCCACCTTCGCGGGTCACTTCAATATTCACATAAGGCATCAATCAATCCTCTAGCGGAACATAGGTGAAAACTTTGGTCACGATGCGCCAGCCAGACCCGTCATCAACAAGCGTGAGCACATCCAAAAATGCACGCCCCATCATGCTCATATGTGCGGTAACATGCGCCAAACGCCCCCCTGGAAACGCAATTTCCAGCACATGTTCTTCGCGCGGATCACCACGTTTGGCCGGTGGTTCGCGGCTGTCCACACGCTCCATGTATGTCTCCAGATCGAGACAAAGCTCATCCCCGTGAGTGGCGCAGACATAGGACAAACGCGGATGAAACACCCGGCGCAAAAGCGCACTGTCTGCCTGGTGCAGCCCCTCAAAGTACGTTTCCATCAGCAAGCTTACGGCTTTAAAATCAGCTGGTGTCATTGGATCAGCCCCTCCGCTCGCATTGCGCGCTGAACCGAAGGGCGAGACGCCACACGGGTCACAAACGCTGCCAGAAGAGGCCAGCGCGTGATGTCGATTTCGGTGAAGTTGGCCCAGTTTGAGACCACAAACAAATAGGCGTCAGCGACAGAAAACCGGTTAGAAACCAACCATTCTCGGCAATCTTTCAACTGCGTTTCAATCAGATCAAATTTGCCCGCGACTGCTGCGCGCGCGGTGTCTTTAGCAATCTCAGATGTGCCATTTCGAAACAATGGGCCAAATGCCTTGTGCAACTCAGTTCCTATCCAATTGAGCTGCTCGTTCACACGTGCGCGATCCAGCGTGCCCGCTGCTGGTGCCAAACCCGCCTCAGCGTTGCTATCCGCGATAAATTGCAAAATTGCCGGCCCTTCGGTCAGCACGCCGCCTGCATCCAACTCCAACGCGGGCACATATCCTTTTGCGTTGATCAAGTGATAGTCCGCGCCAGCTTCGGTGCGACCGGCATCGGTGTCCACCATTTCGATGTCATAGGCGAGCCCGGCTTCCTGCAAAATGATGTGGCTGGCCAGCGAGCAGGCACCGGGTTTGTAGTACAGTTTCATGGGATACTCCTGTGATAAAAGATGCCCCATGGCTAAACGCCGAAATCATAAATTGATAATATTGTGTTCTCACTTTAATGATCAGAAAAATCGATCATGAAGGCGTTCTTTTGAAACACGATCAACTTTTGGCATTAGACGCAATTGTCTCAACCGGCACATTTCGGGGCGCAGCCGAACGGCTGAACAAGTCCCAATCAGCGGTCAGCCACGCTATCCGCCTGCTCGAAGAAGAACTTGAAATTTCACTGTTCAGCCGCGCGGCCTACCGCCCAGCCCTAACGCCTGCCGGCGAGATTTTTTACCGCGAAGCCTCACGCGTGTTACGTCAGATGCAAGATTTGCGGTCAACAGCAGCCCGGCTGCGCGCCCGCGTGGAACCAGAGATAACCCTTGCTGTCACGGCAACAATGGACCTCGACCCACTGTTGTCCGCTTTGGCGGACGTTGGACAGCGCCACCCGGCGACACATCTCCGGTTGGCCATGGAAATGATGGGCGGGCCAGCCGCGAGATTGATGGAGGGCAAGGCAGATATTGCATTGGCCTCGATGGATGGGGTGCCGCTGGATAAAGTTGAGGCTGAACCCGTCGCAGAGGTGACAATTCGCCCGGTCGCCAGTCCCAAATTGGACCTGCCTTCCGGCACCCGGGCACTCTCTGTCTCAGACATGCAAAGCTATATCCAAGTTGTCACCGCAGGAACCGGCGGCGATGCCTATGCGCAAAGCCGAGACTTGCTCCCCGGAGGACGCAAATGGACGGTTTCCGATCTCAGCGCGAAGAAAAAGGTGATTGTCTCCGGCTTGGGTTGGGGCGGCATGCCGGATCACATGACCCGCGAAGAACGGGAGGCAGGAGGTTTGCGGTCTCTGAACCTCGAGGGGTTTCCCCCGCGGCATACGGTCCTCTACAAAATAAGGCGCAGAGATCGCCCACCGGGCGTTGTCGCCACAGACCTTTGGGACCGAATTGGGACAGGCTGATGTCGTTTACCGCCTGCTTGCCTTCCCCATGCGCTGCGCACCATAGCGCGTTGGGATCGAGCTCCGCAACATTGCGGCCTGCCAGCCCCGCTAATAACCCTCTTGACACACGGCGTTCAATATTCGCAAAAATGTCCAACATTTTTGATTTTGGTCGGTAAAATGATCCTGCGACGCGACAGCCAAGAAGACGACACCGTTATTGCCATGCTTGCGGCTGCTTTACGGCGCGACATCTCTTTTGGCACGTTGTTGCCAGACCAAAAGTTGAAGTTGCAAGCCCTGCGCACGCGGTATGGAGGATCCAACCACTCGATGCGTGAAACCCTACGGCTGCTCACCGCCGAAGGGCTGGTGGAGGCCACGTCCCAGCGCGGATTTCGGGTCGCCTCAGCAACTGAGGATGATGTGCGCGACATTCTGATGGTGCGGACGGAGATCGAGAAACTGGCCGTCGCTTTGGCCGTCGAAAACGGCGATATCGCTTGGGAGGGCCGCGTGATTGCCGCGCATCATGCCCTTCGCAAAGCCGAAGAGTGCATCGCCGAGACCGCTGATGACTTGACTGCGATGGAGTGGGATGAGGCCTGTCGGGCGTTTTCCTACGCACTCATTGATGCCTGCGGCAGCCCGCGTCTCATCGACCTTCAGCGCAAACTATACAATCAAAGCCGCCGGTTTCGGCTGGCGCTGCTCCGCGAAGGGCACCTTGACTTTGACAGGCGCGGCAAACGGCAACAGGCGCTTGTCGATGCGGTTCTGGCCCGCGACAGCAAGGCTGCGATTGCAGCTTTGGCAGAGGACATCAAATCGGAATTACAGCCGGACACTTGAAACAGATCATTGGGAGGATAACGTGATCAAACTTACTCGCCGGAAGGCACTGGCCCTGATGGGCGGCACGGTGGCAGCAAGCGGATTGGCCGCGCCTGCACTGGCCATGAACAAAAAAATCAAAGTGGGCGCACTGCGTTTCACATCCCACTCCGGCAACTTCGTGGCCTTTGAGCGCGGTTACTTCGCCGAGGCAGGATTGGATGTGGAATTTGAGTTTTTCCAAGCTGCACAACCCATGGCCGTCGCCATCGCAAGCGGCGACATCGACTATGCGGTGACCGCTATTTCTGGCGGTCTCATTAGTCTGGCTGACAAAGGCGCAATCAAAGTTATTGGCGGCGCATTGCAAGAAGAAGCTGGCATTGATGGTCAGAAGTACCTGATCTCCGATGCCTCCTATCAAGCTGGCATCAAAAGCCTCAAAGATCTCGATGGCAAGAAATACGCCGTCACCCAGGCAGGCTCATCCTTCCACTACATGGGCGCCAAAATGGCAGCCGCCGAAGGCATCAACCTGAACTTCACTCCTTTGCAAAAGGTTGGTGCGATCATCGGCGCGATGAAGTCCGGTCAAGTGGATGGTTGGTCGATTGTGCCGCACATCGCCAAACCTCTGGCCAAAGCGGGCGCATGGCACATTGCGGGCAATGTCTCGGACTACATCCCGGATTATCAGGTCACCACCGTGTTCACTTCCGCCAATAACGCAGCCAACGAGCGTGGTCAGACCGAAAGCTTCCTGGCCGGTTTCTCCAAAGGCGTGGATGACTATGCTGCCGCCATGATTGACGGCACAGCGGATCAGGACGCGATGGTCGATCTGATCCACAAATATGTCTACACAGACCGCGAACGCGCCAAGGCAGCCGGATCCATCATCAATGGCACCATGCGCATCAGCTCCGGTGCTGCCCTGAACGTGGGCTCTGTTCAAGACCAGTTGAGCTGGTTCCAATCCGAAGGATTGGTCGGCGCAGACATCACCCTCGACACACTCGTAGACAGCTCCTACGTGGAAACAACCGGCGCCTAGACCGCCCTCAGGTGGGGCAGCAAGAGCCGCCCCGCCGCAGACTTCTTGAGGCACGACATGGACATCAGGCTTGATGGTATCGGCCATTCTTACGATGGCTTTGAGGTGATGCGCGACATCACACTCGACATCCCAAACCAACAAATCATCTGCATTGTCGGGCCGTCAGGCTGCGGAAAATCGACGCTCCTGAGGTTCATTGGCGGGCTGGAACGCCCCCAACGTGGTCAGGTTTTGCAGCTGGGTAATCCCCCCAAAGACTGCCTCAACCCGTTGACCTATATCTTTCAGGATTTTGCCCTACTGCCGTGGCGGTCAGTAACCGGAAACATCTCGCTGGTCTTGGAGGATCACGGTATCCGAGGCGCCGCCGCGCGCGAGATCATCACCGATGTTCTGGCCCGCACCAAGCTCACCGATTTTGCCAAAGCCCTGCCCAAACAGCTGTCAGGCGGCATGAAGCAACGCGTGGCCATTGCCCGCGCCTTGGCGGTGAAACCCGCCGTTATGTTGATGGACGAGCCACTGTCTGCGCTCGACAGCCAAACCCGCGAGTTGTTGATGGATGATCTGGTCAGCCTTTGGTCGCGCCAGCCTTTCACAGCTGTCTACGTCACGCATAACTTAGCGGAGGCCGTGCGCCTTGGGCACAAGGTAGTTGTTTTGTCGCGCCGCCCCGGCCAAATCCGCGAGATTGTCGAGATCGACAAACCTTTGGCTGACCGTGAGTTTGGCGACGCGGACCTCGACGCCTACCAGAAACGCCTGTGGAACCTGATGCGCGACGAAGCCCGCGCCGCAGATGAGGAGTTGCTGCATGTCTGAAACTTCAGAAAAAGCCGTCACCTTTCGCGGCGGCGGGTTTGCCCCCAAACCCAAAGCCTGGATTGGTGTCGCAGTCTTTGTTGTGCTTATCGCCATCGCAGAATGGGGTACTCAGTCAGGCTGGATTTCACCTCTGACCCTGCCCAAACCGTCCGATGTTTTGGAGACATTCCGCCAACTTTATACCAGCGGATTGCTGTTTCAACATTTAGGCCCCTCCTTGGCACGCCTCGCTGTGGGCGCCACCTTTGGTGTCAGCATAGGCATCGCCGTTGGCGTGTTAATTGGGCTGTTTTCCCATATCCGATCCGGGCTTGTACCTTTGGTGGCCGCAATTTTTCCCATCCCGAAAATTGCCCTTTTGCCGCTGTTTGTGATCTGGTTTGGCATTGGCGAAGGCTCCAAATATGCCCTCATCGCATTTGGCACCTTCACCCCCACCGTTGTCGCCACCTACGGCGCTGTCGACAATGTGGATCGCACATTGATCCGTATGGGTCAGAGCTTTGGCCTGTCATGGTGGTCCATTGTGCGCAAAATCATCCTGCCAGGGGCTATGCCAGGCATCTTGTCTGGCCTGCGCATCAGCCTCGCAATTGCGATCATCCTGCTTGTCGCAGCAGAAATGCTGGGCGCGCAATACGGGATTGGCGCGTATATCCTTGAGGCCGGCTCGCTTTATGACCTAGAGCGGTTGTTTGCAGGAGTTGTGATCCTGTCGCTGCTTGGTGTGATTGTGAGCACTGTCATCGGATTCATCGAACGACGCATGCTTGGCTGGCGCTCCTGAACACAGCGCCAATAATCGCTCTGATGGAGGCGTGACCTTCATCATCAGGCCACCCAGATTCAGTAAAACACAAACGACGCAGCATGCCCGCGAGATCGAATTTGTGTTATCGATGTGAACGCATCAAGTCGAAAAGCAAACAGCCCACCTATGGTTCATAGGGATAGACAGAAAACGGCGCAGGGTCCTCCCTGCGCCGTTTCTCATTTAGACAATTCAGTGATTGAAGAACCCCAAAAATCCAAGACGGAAACCGAAAGCTCCTCAGTTTCCTTCACCCACACTTGCTGTGGCCACAGCTGCGGCATGTCATACAGCCTTCCACCATCTGCAAATCAAACTGACCACAGCTTGGGCAGGCTTTGCCACGTGGGGCGCCACCAACTGCCATTACTTCAGCCTGCGGGTCGGATTTCAGCCCCATGCCTTCACCTTCGATGAAGCCAATCGCAATCATGTGGCGCTCCAGCACGCCGCCAATCGCAGCCAGAATGGACGGGATGTATTTGCCCTCCATCCACGCGCCACCACGCGGGTCAAACACAGCCTTCAGCTCTTCGACCACAAACGATACGTCCCCGCCACGACGGAACACCGCCGAAATCATCCGGGTCAACGCCAATGTCCAGGCGTAGTGCTCCATGTTTTTGGAGTTGATAAACACTTCAAACGGACGGCGATGCCCATTGATGATCACATCGTTCACCGTCAGGTAAATCGCGTGCTCGCTGTCTGGCCATTTCAGCTTGTAGGTCGCACCTTCAAGGCTTTGTGGCCGTTCCAGCGGCTCCGCCATGTAAATGACCTCACCGGAATCTGCCACATGGTCCGCTGGCTGCTCACCCGGCGCTTTCTCACTGCTTTCAGACACGGTCAAAACCGAGCCCGTCACATCGTTTGGACGATAGGTGGTGCAGCCTTTGCAGCCGGTGTCCCACGCCTGCATGTAGACATCTTTGAAGCTTTCAAAGTCGATGTCTTCCGGGCAGTTGATGGTTTTGGAGATCGAGCTGTCGATCCATTTTTGCGCCGCCGCCTGCATGCGCACATGCGCTGCGGGTGCCAATGTCTGTGCATTCACAAAATAGCTTGGCAGCTCCTTGTCGCCAAACTTGTCGCGCCACATTTGCACTGCGTAATCAACCACTTCCTCTTCCGTGCGCGAGCCGTCTTTCTGCAAAACCTTGCGGGTGTAGGCATAGGCAAACACCGGTTCGATGCCTGAGGACACGTTGCCCGCATAGAGGCTGATGGTGCCGGTTGGTGCAATCGACGTCAGCAGCGCGTTGCGAATGCCGTGCTCAGCAATCGCCGCCTTCACGTCCTCGTCCAAGTCCTGAACCAGGCCACCGTTCACGTATTTGTCTTTGTCAAAGAGCGGGAAAGCCCCCTTCTCTTTTGCCAGATCCACCGACGCCAGGTAAGACGCGCGCGCAATGGCTTTCATCCAGGCTTCGGTCTGCAAGGCCGCTTCTTCGGTGCCGTACTCCAGGCCCAACATCAGCAGAGCATCCGCAAGGCCGGTCACACCAAGGCCGATCCGGCGCTTGTTCTGAGCTTCATTCTGCTGCTCCGGCAGCGGGAATTTGGACGCATCCACAACGTTGTCCATCATCCGCACGGCAGTTGCCACCAGATCAGTCAGCGCCTCTTCATTGAGTTCCGCCGCTTTTTCAAACGGGTCGGTTACCAATCGTGCAAGGTTGATCGAGCCCAGCAAACACGCACCATAAGGCGGCAATGGCTGCTCACCACATGGGTTGGTTGCCGCAATCTCTTCGACATAGCTGAGGTTGTTGCGCTGGTTGATGCGGTCGATGAAAATCACACCTGGCTCAGCATAGTCATAGGTGCCCTGCATGATCTTGTTCCACAGGTCACGCGCATCCACGGTGTGATACACCCGATCGCCAAACTTCAGCTCCCACGGACCATCCGCTTTCACCGCTTCCATAAAGTCATCGGTCACCAGCACGGACATGTTGAACATGCGCAGACGGGCCGGGTCAGATTTGGCAGTGATGAAATCTTCAACATCCGGGTGGTCACAACGCATGGTCGCCATCATCGCGCCGCGACGGGAGCCCGCAGACATGATGGTGCGGCACATTGCGTCCCACACATCCATAAAGCTCAACGGTCCGGACGCATCCGCCGCCACGCCCATTACGTCCGCGCCGCGCGGACGAATGGTGGAGAAGTCATAGCCAATGCCGCCGCCCTGCTGCATGGTCAGCGCCGCTTCTTTGAGCATGTCAAAAATGCCGGACATGCTGTCGGGTACCGTGCCCATCACAAAACAGTTGAACAATGTCACATTGCGCGCGGTGCCTGCGCCAGCCGTGATCCGGCCGGCTGGCAGATATTTAAAGTCTTCCAACGCGCCGTAGAATTTCTCTTCCCACTTGGCCGAGTCTTTTTCCACTTTGGCCAGATCGCGGGCGATCCGTCGCCAGCTGTCTTCCACCGACAGATCAATCGGCGTACCGTCCGCCTCTTTGAAACGGTATTTCATGTCCCAGATTTGCTCTGCGATGGGGGCGGCGAAACGGCTCATCGGTGGATTCCTTGGTTGTGCTGCGCGTGAGTTTAGGGTTTTTTAATCTATATCAAATCTGCGTCATCTGACAACGGGCAAATATGGTATTTTTCGCGAAGGAACCACATTATTTTGGGGTTGAAGGTTAACAACCCCACTATATACTGTGTTGTCCGTGCATAATTCTGTGGATAAACTGTGGGTAAAACCGTGCATCTTGTGAAACTTTCGGTTGGCTCAGAGAGCCCGGAAACGCTTGCGGCCTGGCAAGAGGCCAACAAAGCGCGCTTTCCTGACGGACTCCCCCGCCACGTCACGCGCATGTGGCCTAAACGTGAGGCTGAAATCCTCAATGGAGGCTCAATTTATTGGGTCATCAAGGGCAGCATTCAGTGCCGTCAGCGCGTTTTGCGTTTGGACGAAGTCATAGGCGAAGACGGCATCCGCCGATGCGCGATCGTTTTGGAGCCAAAAGTGCATCTGACACAGGCCGCTCTCAAACGTCCTTTTCAAGGATGGCGTTACCTGAAGCCCGAGGACGCTCCTGCCGATCTGCCTGCCAACCGCGCCAATGACGATGTTTTGCCGGACGACCTCAACCGCGCCCTGGCAGAAATAGGCGTTCTCTAAAGAGATGCAACGCGCGGTGCAGTAACCGTTGCGCGCGCCCTGCGCCTCACAAAAACGCACCTCTGCGATACAGTCGTAATACCGACGCAATACTGACATGGATTTTCCAGAGATTTGGCGGATTAACGCGCCAACAAATCAAACTCAGCGCGTGCCAATATCCTGCGGTGCCACGGACACGGATTTCATCACCGCATAACAGCGCACACCTTCTGACAACTCAAGGGCAGCCGCCGACCGTCGCGTGATCCGCGCCAAAATGCGCCCGGCTTTGGTGTCCACCGACACAATGGCGCCCGGCCCACCGCCGGATCGAACCGAGTGCACCTTGCCCTCCACAATATTGAGCGCAGACAACCCTTTAGGCGCCTCTCTTGAGAGGATCACATCATGCGCAGCCACGCGCACACGCACCTTATGTCCCGTTGGATGGCCCACCTCTGGCAACATCAAAGCCACGCCATTGGCTGAAAGTTCTGTAAGCCCGTCCTCGTGATGCTGCGCCACTACCGCCTCAAGTACCGCCCCCACAGCCCGCGGTCCCATAGGCGTAAAGCTCGGATCAGACAGCACTTCCGCCGCCGTCCCCACCCGATCCACCTTGCCTTCTTTGAGCGCCACAACCGTGGTCGCCAACCGCGCCACCTCGGCAATTGAATGAGTAACATACAGAATTGGAAGGGAAAATTCATCCCGCAGCCGCTCAAAATACGGCAATATCTCCGCCTTACGTGGCTCATCCAACGCCGCCAGAGGTTCATCTGCCAAGATCAATTTAGGCCGCGCCAACAATGCACGCCCAATAGCCACCCGCTGCTTTTCGCCGCCCGACAATTCCGACGGCCGCCGCTCCAACAACGCGGCAATGCCAAGGATATCAACCACCTGATCAAAGCTCGCCACCTCTGGTCGCGCTTTTGCCAACCCATTGCCGTACATCAAGTTTTTGCGCACCGACATATGCGGAAACAAGCGGCCCTCCTGAAACACATACCCAAGGCTGCGCTGATGTGTGGGCACCCAAACTCCTGCCGCACTGTCACTCAGAACCGCGTCATTCACAACAACCCGACTCTTTTTGGGTTTACTCAGCCCCGCCACCGCGTTGATCACACTGGTCTTTCCGGATCCAGAGCTGCCAAACAACACCGTCAGCCCAACCGGTGCCTCAAATCGCACATCGAGGTCAAAACCTCGAAACCCCTGCCGGATGTGCACCTCAACACTCATGCCTGCCCCACCTTTCTGGCGATGCGGCGGGCGAGCACTTCAGACAATATCAACGCCCCTGCAGCCACGATGATACTAACCACCACAAGCCGCATCGCTGCCGTTTCACCACCAGGCACTTGCAAAAACGCGTAGATTGCACTTGGCAAGGTCCGTGTTTGGCCGGGAATATTGCTGACAAATGTAATGGTTGCACCAAATTCTCCCATCGCTTTGGCAAAAGCGAGCACCATTCCCGCCAATAGCCCAGGCAACATCAATGGTACCGTGACTGTGAAAAACACCATCAAACGTGAGGCCCCAAGCGTGGCGGCGGCCTGCTCCAACTTTGGGTCAATCGCTTCAATCGAAAGCCGGATGGACCGCACAAGCAATGGAAACGCCATTACGGCTGCCGCCAGGGCTGCTCCGGTCCAACGAAAGGCAAACACCACGCCAATTTCTTTGAGAGCACCGCCAATAAGACCCTGCGTGCCAAATGTCACCAGCAACAAATACCCTGTCGCAACTGGAGGAAGAACAAGTGGCAAGTGTACCAAAACGTTAACAATTTGTTTACCAAAAAAGTCCCAGCGCGCGAGTGCATAAGCGACAAGAACCCCCGGTACAACAGCGCCCAACATTGCCCAAAAGGCCACCTTAAGAGACAGGCCCACTGCCGCCCATTCCTGCGGTCCCAACCACTCCGTCATTGTGTTTCCTCCAACACAACAAACCCACGATTGGCAAAGGCCTCCCTCGCTGCATCGCTTTCCATGTAGGTCATAAATTCAAGCACTTCCGGCCGATCTTGCCCAGTGACAACAGCGGTAGGATAGACAATCTTACTGTGCAAATCCGCCGTAAACCGAGCGGCGATCCGCACACGATCATCCACCTCTGCATCCGTGGCATACACAATCCCCGCGGCCACTTCTCCCAGCGCCACCAGCGCCAGCGCCGCACGCACATTATCTGTTTCGACCACATTGGGTCGAATGCCCTCCCAAAGCCCGAGGGATTGCAGGGCTTCTCTGCCGTAAATGCCTGCGGGCACCGCCTCAACCAGAGCCATCGCAACCTTGCCAGATTTTAATATTTCCGACAAATCTGCGACAACGCCTTCCTTCGAACTGGCCG
Source organism: Shimia sagamensis (assembly GCF_900182745.1). Taxonomy (GTDB): domain Bacteria; phylum Pseudomonadota; class Alphaproteobacteria; order Rhodobacterales; family Rhodobacteraceae; genus Shimia; species Shimia sagamensis. The sequence continues at coordinate 43,600 of NZ_FXTY01000006.1, forward strand.
CTATACTCACAGGAACCACAAGCGCCAACTCATTGCCAAATCTGGTGTTTATATTTTCCTTGGCCAGAAGACCTTTATTGTTCAGGTACGTCATCCACTTGACATTTGCCAACATTACCACATCTGCAGGCGCGCCATACGCAACCTGCCGCGCCAAGGTGGAAGATCCGGCAAACGAGGCGGTGATCTTATGTCCACTTTTCTCTTCAAACCTGGAAATTACGTCTGAAACCGCTTCCTGTAGGCTGGCGGCGGCAAAAATGCTGATCTGCTCAGCCCGAACAGACGACACAGCTACACCGAAGATGCCGGTCGCCAGAAGAAGCACAGAGAAGTAAGACCGCAGCATGGAACCCATTGTGTCCAGACAAGTTTTGTTGCCTGCATAGGCCTAGCCAATGTAGGCCAACCTACGCAAGGACTTTGCGCCCCTTCCCGGACATTCAGGATGGGCCGTCTGAGTGGCAAACCCATGGTCGTCCGCCCCTCCGAAGCCAAAACACATGTCAAACGCGACCGCCAAAGCTCTCGACCTTTACCGCACAAAAAAACGGAGAGCTTAGGGCTGAAGCACATGTCCCGCCCCTGTGCGCGACAACAAAGCTGGCAGCGCCGCGGACACAAAATACCGCGACAACAGTTGATACTCTTCCACTGATGCCTGCCCCGGCAATGCCACACCTTGGTGCTCAACCGTGCCTGCGGCGGCCATCTCGGTCTCCAACTCAGCCAAAATTTGATCCACCATCGCGTTTTCATACAAGACATTTGACGGCGTTGCGGCAATTTCTGTCAGGGTGCTCAGCCCTGGAATGGCGCTGGCTTGAGAGGGTATGATCCTATTGTCTGGAACCGCCTGTAAAATTGCGCGCGCTGTCTGTGCATCAAATCCCAGGTGCTGAACCAAATAGGCCATACGGGCGCTGCTCTGACCCTGAACTGGCGGAGAAGAATCTGTCCTCTCGGTATCCCGCCCCAGATTGCCCAAAGGCACCGGTTGGGTCGAATTGCTTAGTGAGGCATACGAACCTGTTGCATTGGGCTGGAACTGAGACACCTGCGCCTGCAGCCGCTCCATCGCCTCAAACAGCTTTTTTACCTCAGCCTGCGATGGTTGCCCAATAGGTTCAGCATCCTGCTGTGAAAACAGCGCCGAGGGTCTGGCCCGCATTGCATCCGCATCTTGTGCCTCAACAAACAGGTCTTTCAACGTGGCCAGTTCTCGTCGCAAGGTTTCAGCATCCAGCACGTCTGGTGCGCCCGCACTATACGGTGACAGCACCGGCTGGATCGTCACTGGCTGCACTTGCACGGGCGGAATTGTGTTGCTTTGCACCATTGTGGTCTGCGGCACTTGCGCAGAGTACGTGAGAGGAGCAGCGGAGGTGGCCGGCGCAATCCCAGTTGCCATTGGAGTTCCATACCCTGGCGCCACCACTTGTGGCTGTGGCATTGGAGAATTCCACGCCGCCGGCTGCGTCATACCCCCTGCGCTCTCTGCGTTTGGCACAGGCCACCCTCTTGGCAACACGGCGTAATCCTGGCGCGCAGCAATCCAACGCAGATAGGCTGTGACCGCCGAAAAGCCTTTGAGCGACACCCGCCCAACTTCGGTGGACCCCCGCCGGGTGCTCAGCTCCCCACCCGCGCCCAAAAGCAATTCAAGTTGCACATCCAATGGCTGCAAGATGCGCTCAGGCACCTGTATCTCCGAGACGCCCTCAGACACAAAAAACATGTCGCCAGCCAATGCGTGTTCCAGCCGCATCTGCAGCTGCCCCCGCTCAGTCAGAAACACCTCAAGCCCGTCTTTACGCGCCGCGCAAGCATAGGTACGCGGCCGACAGATCACCTCAAACACGTCGACATCCAACCGCGGCGTAGGGGCAAACCGCGCATACCCATCTGGATCAAACCGGAAATAGACCCCTTGCACCAGCCCTTCTTGAAAGCTGGGCCAGCCAAACGCCCCTCGCAACGCCTGTCGTGCCTCCCGTGCGCCAATGGCAAAGGGAATGGCCGTATCCAGGATGGCATTTTCCGAAGCAAACGCCTCGGCGCTCCGATCTTGGCCTCGCGCTGGTTGCACCGCCACAAAGGACGCGGCGCCGATCGAAACGGCCAAAGAGAAAAATAGTGCCTGCATGGTATGTCGCATTAGAAATCAGCCTTCTCTTGTACTGAATGACGCAAAGCCGGCAGCCAGTCGTCTTTCTGGGGGGGGTCCGGGTAATGGCGCAACAATCGTATGTCTTGATCGCGGAACGCGGTGTACCAGACCTCTGTGTCGCCCGTGTAAGGCGTCAGAATTGTGCCCTGCACCTTGTGCAGCAAGGCGGTGAGAATGATGCCATTATTGTTGGCTGTGAAAATGCCGACCCGTCCCTGCCCGCGCTCGTAAAGCCCTTCATACATGCCGTTTTCCGGATCGTAGAGCTCGATCATCGCCTCATAGAGCACGTCCGTGTACTCGGTCTCCCACAAGGCCCAGAGGCCCAGCGCCGCCTTGGCCGCCACTGCGGAATGATCCGGGACGTAGTCGCCGCGCGGCGTCACGGTGTTCCACGGGTAGCCGTCCGAAAAGATTGTATCGTAAGTGAAATACGGTGGCCCTTTGACATTGTGTTCTGAGCGCGCAGTCATAAACCCGGTCTGACGCCAACGGTTTTCCTGCACCTGATAAATCCGATCGGCAAACTCGGCGCGCCACCCGTCGGTATGCACCCACTCAGGACTGCTGTCGTCATGTGGGAGATCAAAACCCAGCTCCAACCCGTCTTGCAGGTAACTCTCTGTCACCACATAATTTTGAGAGTGGAAAATTCGAGGGTCGCGGCCATCATACGGCACCTGAATGCCAAAAATGGACGCTGTCAAAAACGGCTCTGCACGATGGGCCAATCGCGGCCGAAACCCCCAGAGGGCAAAACCCTTGGCCGCATACTCTTCATACCCCAGCCGCCCTTCCTGGGCATAGACCGTTTCATCCGTTTCCTTGTCGACATAGGCGCCAAACATCAGCCCCTCATCGTCAATCACATTGCGAAAATCCCACTTCAAAAGCACCGAATCGATGGTGTTGGCCAAATAGGGGTAGCGATTTTTGTAGATCCGCATCCACACAAGAAAGCGCCCGATATCCAGTGCGGAAAATCCAATTTCACCCGGTTTATTGGTATAATCCACCTTTGCGCCGGTTTTGGTGTGATACACTTTGTTGGGCAGCTCTTTGCGAAATAAATCCAAGCCTTTGATGGTCGTCAACAACTGCGTGATGCGGCGATCAAATTCTGGCTTTTCAATAAGGCAAAGCTCATAAGCGCTAACCAGACCTGCCATATAAGATGCAGTGTCCCACAGTGTGGTGGACGGGTAATTCCCCACCGAATTGGCCAATCCGGTGGACTCCTGCGTGAACTGTTCGAAGTAGTGCCATGCAACCTGAGCTGCCCGCATATCACGTTCATTTAGGAACCCGCGACGGCTGCGGTATTTTCGCACATAAGCGTTGTGCTTGTCATAGCCATGCGGGGCATTTTCCCCTCGGCTTTGTTGATCAAAGTAATCCGCAGGCATGTCGCACATGCGTGGCGGTTTTTCACGGCGGCGCTGCTCAACGGCCATACTACTGGTAACGCTGGGCAAATTGCCTCTCATAAGGGCGGGAATTTCATCCAATGCGCCCCCAGCTATGATCGGAATGACCTCGTCTTCCTGGGCTAGAAACACGCGGCGCGCAGAGACGCCAACTGCGTAACTCGCTCCGGTGATACACACCACCACAAGGCAAAACATCAAGACACCCACGATCGGGGCTCGCTTGCTGGAACCAACAGCACTCTTCATAAAACACACTCCAAACGGAATACATCTATAAAACCCCAAAATGGTTAAGAATTGGCAACTTCAATATTTGATCGCCAAATTACCGGTAATGGACAAAATAAGAACAAAAAATTACACGCAAACGCCTTCTTAACCTCATCCCGATATTCTTTCCATGTTCTTTGAGTAACCGGGTGTTGTTTTATGTCTCATGATCGCGCGCTGCCTGACCTATCTCTGGATGTCATTGGCACAATTTCAAATGAGCCAAGTGCATTTCGGGATCGCACGGTGCCCATGTGGACACACGGGGTGTCGTTTCTCTTTTCGTTTGGAGGCGGCATATGCCTACTCGCGGTCGCTATTTTTGTCGTGTTTTTTTACGAACTTGTGGCACAAGAGGGACAACGCATTCTTGCGGTATTGCTCGCCTTTGGAGCCGTGGTGCCAATCCTGGGCATTTTGATTTTTGATGTTGGACACGCCCGAGCACTTTCCGGCTACCGCCACATCCGAAAGCGCAATGCCGTAACCGGCCAGGCTCTTGTTGCGGTGCTCGCAGGAGGGGTGTTTGGCTTTCTGCACCCGCTGATGGCGGCGCCTTTTGTTGTTGGCGGCGTGTTGAGCTGGCTCCTTTGCGGCATGGCCGCGCGATGGACCCGCCGCGAACCCATGTGGGAGTTCTTGCCGCAAGAAGCCACCAGCTTCCTGTCCGGACGGGATCAAAGGGCCATCGATTTGGCCAACGCCGCCCGCGGGGACAGCGCGTTACTGGAAGGGCTGCAGAAAGTGCTGAGCCTTGGCGCACTTATCGCAGGTTTTGCTGTGGCCAGTTGGCTCAGCGCAACTGAGGTTATCAACATCGCAGCCATCGCCACCAGTGCTTTGGTGACCTATTGGTCTGTGGACGCGTTTTTTGCCTATTTTCGCCAACGCTCCGTTGCCGATCCCGAACGCCTTGGCCGCGCCGATGAGGTGGTGCTTTTACCGCCCCCGTATTCGGCGGATCCGGAGGGCGACAACACTTCCCTTGTTGTGCACCATTTAACTGTGCGCCCGGCAAGCGGAGCGGCCCTGTTGTCCGATGTGTCCTTTCGCGTCGAGCCTGGCGAAGTGATTGGCCTGTCTGGCGACAGCTTCTCCGGCAAGTCTCTCTTAATGCAAGCCCTGCACGCACCACATGACCTCACCGGGTTACAGATTGAAGGTCATGTCGCCCTGCAAGGCGCCTCTCTTTGGAGCCGCAATGGTGAGGACCGCCCGATCCAAAGTGTATTGGTGCCCCCCGAAACCTTGTCCGTGCCGGGCGGTGGCGCGGCGAACCTGTCCTGTTTTTGCGGAGATGCGCAATTGGATCGCGCCCGCAAGGCCCTGCAATCTTTGGTCTTTACCGCGGACACCGTGTCTCGAATTCTCAACGCATCAGACGTACGCCACCTCTCCCGCACAGAGCAAAAGGCCTTGTCTCTGGCGCGCGCATTGGCGCTGCGCCCTGGGCTATTTTTGATTGACCGACCCGAAGATGGCGCCAGTGAAAGCCTGCTCGCAGCCCTTGGTGACCGTTTGCGTTCTGAGGCCCGACTGGGCCATACCACATTGCTCGCCACCGAAAACCGCCAGCTCCTGGAACGCTGCGACCGCTTGTTAATGATGCAAAACGGACGCGTGATCGAATTTGCTTCAACGGCGGAAATCCGGGCGCGGTTGTCTTCCGGTTGGAGCCGTTTTGTCACCACCCGTGAGCTGGACAATGAAGAGGCGTTGGATGCCTGGCTTTGCAGCCAATTCCGCCGCGACGGGGATGAAGGGAACCGCCGTGCGGTCTGTATGGTGGCCAATGAAATGCTGGCCGTGGCCTGCCAGGCACCAAGCGACAGCAGTAACAGCTCGGATAACGTCTCTTTTGAATTCAAACATTTTGTTGGGCAGTGCCAATTGCGCATGATTGACCCGCGCTTGGCTCTCTCTTCAGGCGCCATGCAAAAAGCTCGGGTCGCCGCAGACACCTCTGTCGAAGGTGAGCGCTTGTCCCCACTTGCCAAAATTATGCGCGACAGCCTGGAAGTGGAAACCGGTGGCGAAGACGGAGAAGGTTATCTTCAGGTCACAATGAAAACCTATGATCCTCGGCTGCAGGAAAACCGCAAAGGGCATGCCGATGCACCGTCCCAAACTTGATCTTCACCCACCGCGCAGCCTCAACCCCTTGCAATGGATGTGGGTATTATGGGCGCTCTTGGCGACAAGCCTGCTGGTGATCAGCGCTTGGGCCTTTGCCACCCGTTTTTCGGTACAGCCCGCGCGCAGTGTGCGCGGCTCCTTTGAAAGCCAAACGCCCTTCGTCGACGTGGTTTTGCCAGCTGATGTCACATTAAGCGAGCTGCTAATTATCAATGGTGATCCAGTGGTTGTTGGGCAAAAGCTCGCGAGACTTGATCAAGTTGCGCTCCATGAATTGCTCGACAGGCTGCGCCAGGATCTCGCGGAAAATGCAGCAGCAAGCACGTGCTGGCGGGATCCTTCTCTCCCTCCGACAAGTTCCGGAGAAACGCTCTCGACGTCTTTGCAATCCTGTTACAACGCCAAAAGACGCCAGCAATTGGCGCGGGAGCAGCTGATGCACCGCCGCCATAGCCTTCAACGCGAAACCGCGCTTGCCGTGCGCGAGCTGGTCTTGCGCGCAAAAAACACGCCGCCAGCCGAGCAAAAAATCCTGATGCTGCGTGCCGCGTTGGAGCGGGAAACCCTCAATAGTGTGGTACGTGATGTGGAGTTTGAATTGGCAGACCTAATTCAATCTCAAGACGCCAGCCGCCTTCATGAGCTGACGGCGCTGGAAGCAGATTCGGCTGCCCTACACACGCGCTTGCTAACCCTGGAAGAAATCGCCGCTGATCCATGGCTCTACGCCCCACAGGACGGGCGTATCGAGCGCCTCCGCCGGCTGCCGGAAACCGCCGCGCGGGCGTGGGATGTCACTTTGGCGCAAATTCAAACGGACGCTCCCAACACGTATCAAGCCCGGTTTGTAATCCCGGTATCAGAAGCGGACACCCTACATGTTGGCGATCCGTTGTTTGTCACTCTGGCAGGTATACCGGTGCCGCAAAACCGGTTTCCGGCCCGCGTGCAAACCATCAAAAGCATGGACACCAGCGCTAGCAACGCCAGCGAAGTGCTTGTGCGCCTGTCCACGCCGGACCAACAAACACTAGGCATTTTGCGCACTTTGCCAGCAGGCACACGCTCATCCATGCAAGTTGACCTCCCGGTGCAAAAGCTCAGTAGCATGTTAAGCGCTGCCACAGACCGCATGAAACGCTCTTTCTAGCTCGCCAGCCACCCCATCCGTGATTTATCCATAGAAAAGCTCCGAAACCACTCCGGAGCTTTATCTATTGCAGCACATTTCTTGTCCCAATATTTTGAGACCGCCGTCACTCAACCAGCAGCAATGGCCCTTTGTGTTTATAGTGCAAGGCTTCCAAAACAACCGCATTGGTGTTCAAGGTCAGCGCCATGTTGACACGGCCATCAGCCTCATATTGCCCCGCATACCAGCCGTGTTCACCAGCCAGGTGATCCAGACCGACAACCACTTCCTCTGTGTACGGGGTGCCATACAGTGCCTGCCAGGCAAACGCAGCTTTCAAACTGACTGTTCTGAGCGCATCATGAGCGCTGCCGTCTTCGGCCAACACCGCCCAATCTGCCCCGTTGCCAAAAACCGCCCCATACAGAAAATGCGGCGCTTGATCGATGTGATCTTCGCTCACCATAGTGGCCTGGCCTGTCTGCCGTGCCCGCGCTTCTTGCGCCTGATACAGCCGACTGGCCAAAAGCCGTCCTTCTGCATTCAAACCTGTTTCGAAAGCTTGCAAAACATAAGGTTCACTGACCACTGGTGTGATCGCCCCAAAATCTTTTGCCCGCCGTCGATCGATGCCGATGTTTATACCTGACACCTCTTCCCACGCCATGATAGGGCGCGCAGTGCTGGCACCCAACACATCCAATCCCCAAAGCGCGGCCGCCCGTGCGCCATACTGCTCATAGCCAATGCGCCCTTCCTGATGATACCGTGTCTGGCCGTCCTGCCGGCTACTGCCCCACAGCCGCCCCTCCGCGGTCATCGCTGCCAAATCCCAGGTCGCAAGCAAGGCCCGTATGCGCGGGCCATATTCTGGCGTTTGGATCTCCAGAATACGCAACGCCATGAGCAGTCGAGACACATCCAGCGCAGACCAGCCGATGCCCTCCGGCACGGGCGTGTTGGCATAATCCACCATGGCAAGACTGCGGGTATCATACGCTTTATTTGGCAGCCGTCCTTCAAACAACGGCAGGCGCTCCAATCCGCTCAAAAACGCATCGCTGCGGCTCAAAAACGTACCGTCATCCACTATCCCCAAGCCTTTTGCAGCCAGAAGCGCCATGAGATAACTGCCTTGATCCCACAGGGTTGCGCTGGGGTGGTCATGGATGGCATCCACAAGCCCGGTTTCGGCCCGATAATGGCTTTCGAAATACCGCCAAGCCGTCGCAGCCGAGCGCCAGTCCTGTGTCGTCATTCCCTGTCCAGGTTTGGGCTGAAGCCCCTCGGTTTGTGGCAGTTGCGCCAAGCCGGTGTCACGCATAACGCGGCCCCAACCGTCCTGCTGCACGGCGATCCCCGCCGTCAGCAAAAGCCCGGTGAGGAACGCAAAACTTGACCGATTGGCCCGGACAGGGGCGTCAGTTTGAATAGGAGTGGGCGACATGTTGCACCTCCGTTGTACTCTGCTGGGAGACTGTGGTGTGGTCTTGCGACAAATGCGCGGGCGGACGCCAGCGCGCCATTTGGACAGCGCGCACCACAAAGCTCATATTCACGCCCAGCCAAAACAGATTGACCCACAACAGTGACGCGCTGTAGCCGGGGACGTGCTGCGCTGTTTGCCAAACACCAAGAACGGCCGCACCGCCCATGACACCCAAAAGGGTCACATGCGGCCAGACATGCCGCATGTTTGGCGTGCCACCAGCATTGGGCAGTTTGGGTGTTGGAGCAAACTGAGGCGTTTGGCGACGCAATACACAATAGAGCGCCCGCAGCTGAACTGGCAGAGCCACAACAGCCATGACACGTCCGGCGCCGATCGCGTGCCCCTTACAGGCCGCAACCATGGCCAACTCTCCCAGGACCACCGCCGGCAAAAATCGTTGAAAGAACTCCACCGAAAAGGCCGAAACCGGCGCCCACCCCGTGGCAAGTGACACAACCGGAGCCAATAGCAGGACCGGTGCCCACAGGATGCTCAGATAAGACCAGAACGTCGCCCCATAATGCAGCTTTTGGCGCCAGTTCAGCCCTTTGCGAAACAGTGGATTGTCCCAGATTGCGATATCAAACGTACCACCGGCATATTTGAGCCTCTGCGCTGCCCAGGCTGTCATACACCATGGCGACAACATGCGTGCTTCCACCTGAGGGTGGTATACCGAAGTCCACCTTGCCGCTTGATCTGCGTGTATCAAAATCGACGTGTATAGGTCTTCTGACACATGAAACCGGTACGGTTGCAAGGGATGCGCTGAGAGGCAAGCCTGAGTGTTCAAACGACTTTTTGCTGCGGCCTTACTTACGGACTGCGTTTTGTCACGCAAGGCGGCATCAAACACCGCTTCCCGACGATGAATGGACGCCGCGCCACAGCAGAACGAGGCACCGTTGCGGTTTCGCCGCCGCTGAATCACATCAAAAAACACACTTGGGTCGGACAAAAAGGGATCCCGCCCAACGCGGTTTTTTCCACTCATCCAAGTCAAAACACGCGCGATCACCCGCGAGCACCACCTCGCTGTCCTGGGACACGCCCGTATCCACCTTGGGCTTTGACGTGTTACCCATCTGTGCCAACTCTCGCCTTCCGGCAAGTCATAAAACCAATGCGGCGTCTGAACCCAAGCCACGTTTGGATCACGAAAATAGCCCATGGTGTTCTGCAAAAACGACGGAAGCAGCCTGGTGTCAGCGTCGCAAATCACAACAAAATCCCCTGATGTGCGCAACAGCGCATGCCTCAAGTTACCTGCTTTAAACCCCTCATTTGTTTGCCGTGCGAAGTAGCTTATGCCGCGGCGATCCGCCTCCAACGCCATTCCGGCACGATCCCCGTCATCCAACAAACAAACGCGTACCCGCACCCCGTCAGGCACGTATACAGCCGCCGCAGCCTCCAACGAAGGCCCCACAACGTCGAGCGGCTCATCATACGTGGTGACAAAAATATCCACCGTGGTGGTTGTGGATTGCGGCGTGCGCCAGGGATTATCATCCCAAACCGCGCCAAAAGGCGTGTCCCCTTCATCCCAGATGTCGAAGTAAAACAACGACGTGCCCAAGAAAAACAAACTCTCCGCAGTGGCGACACAAACGGAAAACACAAAGGCGTCCGAATTTAGGGAGGCAGTCCAGCGCCAGTGCAAATAGGCCGCGCCGGCGGCAATGGTTGCGCCAGCCAAAAAGTTCCAAACCCACCGGCGACAGGAACCGAGGGGCGCATAGATGGGCGCTTGGCGATGGGAAAACTGCTCAAAATACGGCTTGGTCATTGTGTGTGCACCTCCAATGGCCCTGTCATCATCAGCGCGCATTCGCCTGTTGGTGATCGCGTACAAACATGTCCACAACACGCATAATTGCGTCAGCTTCTGTCCCGTGATGGTCCTTGGCCGTGGATCCCGTCGAGTAAGACCAAACACCGGCCGCAACCTTGATCCGAAGATCCCGGGTCAACAGCACCTCCTGCGACAAGCTGGCAAAAACTGAATACTCGTATTTGCACAGATCGCTTGGATCAGAGAACGAAAAATAGAGGTTCAAAGTGGGTTGTCCTGGCACAAGATGAAGTTGGTCTTGGGGGACAATCCGAATGCCTGCTGCCGCGAGTTTGGCGTCAAAGGCTTTTTGCAGCTGGCGCCCAAATGTTCCATCAAATCCAGGTGGAGGCTTAAGAGTTGTCAGGTCCAGGTGTAGTTGCTTAACCCCCCGTAACACTTCTCCTTTTTCAGACCGAGGCAAAGCCCTCGGGTCAAAACCAAGGCTCAAAGCCGCCTGATTTTTCAGGCAAACTTCCGGCGCTTCGGGGTGGTCACGCGGCAGCCCTCCTGCCTGACTTCCGCCATCATGCACACCAAACAATCGATAAATAAACCCAGTGTTGCTGGTGTCCAGAGGACGGCTTGAAAAGCTGCGCCGCTCCTGACACTGCGCGCCCCCCGGGCAATGCGTTCCAACAAAGTCAACCCGCTCCCACAAAATCCAAAATCTGTCCTGCGCTGAGGTTGCACGTACGGTATCAGCCCGCACCGAATGGAACATAAAAACGATACAAACCCCGATCAAACCGACTTGCCACACCAGTGACCCAAATCCCAACAACCATCGCCAAACCTTTGCAGCCAGGCGCTCCACTTGCCCTTTTTGCCTCATCACACACCTCCGCCAGCCTGCCGCACCGTAGGTTGAGGCTGTATCAAAGGCTCCCTATCCTGAAGCGGCTCAACCTCAACACCGCCAAGCGGCGTGTGCGGTTGCGCATGGCTGTCCATATAGCGGTGATCAACCGCCCAATCAGGCGCCACAATCATGTCATCAACCCAAGTTCCCGGTTTTATGCGGGTTTGCGCACACACCACGGATCGGCGCACCAAGCTGCGTCCACAGGCCCGTGCGCCGGCACCAAGCACAACCGGCCCCTCCAGCTTTGCACCAGCTTCCACCACCGCATCCGCGCCGATAAAGGCTGGTCCAACAATCACTGCACGCGGCGAGACTTGTGCTCCATCCGCAGCCCAGACGTGCCGCCGTATCAGCTGCCCGTTTGGCATCAGGTCAGGGATAAGCCCGCGCAGTCCGCGAGATAGGCCAGAGAAATAGTCTTGTGGGTTGCCCATATCGATCCAACTGAAAGGGGCATCGTAGACCTGCAAATGTTGCCCTGCGGCCAAAAGCCTGGGCAGCAAATGCTGCGCAATGTCTTGCTCAGGCTGCGCAGACACATGTTTCAAAACTCTTGGCGCAAAGACGTAGATGCCGGTGCTGGCCAGGCAGGATGGGGCATCTTTGGGCGCTGGCTTCTCGATAAACCGTCGAATGCGTCCAGATCTCTCCGCATCAATGATGCCGTATTGTTGCACACGCGCGGGCGGCACATGCTGTGCGGCCATTGTCACATCCGCACCACTGGCGCGATGCTGCGCCAATAATGCCGCCACATCGACATTGGTTACAGCATCGCCGCAAAACACCAGGAAATCCTCGTCAAACGCACGGGTGTTGCGCTGCAGATGTCGCAGGGTGCTGGCCGATCCTAGGGGAGCACCCTGCCACTGATCACCGTACCACTCACCTTCATTCAAAAATTGGAAACTGCGCAATGGCGAGCTGCGCACATGCGCGTGGAACTGAGGGGCCAGGTGCCCGGGATTGAGGATAAAGTCCCTGATCCCAAACCCCGAAAGATGCCGCAGCACATGGTCCAGTATCGGTCGCCCGAGGAAATCGAGCAGCGGTTTGGGTGTATCCTGACTGAGCGGCGCCATGCGCGCGCCTTGTCCTGCCACCAAAATCACGGCCTTTACGCCGGTCAATTGCCGGGCGCGAAATACCGGGGCCGCAAGCGCATCTTTACGGGTTTTAAACACTCTCAACAATTTGGCCAAAGAGCATTTTGAGATTTCCTTCTGAACACGCTCGCCCGCCCCAAAGAACCCAACCGCCATCTGATGTGGCGCTTCACTTTGAAACTCGACCAATGCTGCAAGGCCAGAGCGCGCAATCCGGCGCACTGCACTGAGATCCACCAAAATTGCCGAGCGCCCGCGGACGGCACATTGGGCTTCTGCGGCTTTCAACGTGGCGTAGTCGGCTGATGTCAGCCGTGCCGCGGCGATCTTCAGGATCGAAATCATGCCGACATCTTCAGAATTCGTAAGCATTGGAGTCTCCTTGATCTAAGAGCGCGTTCCGGCTTTCTGCGGTGAACGAAACAAGGGAAAATCAGGCAGAGAACCCAATCCCACTGTCCACGCGGTCAACCTGAGGCGGCTCAGCGCCCAGACGAAACAGCCGGTTGCGGGAAGCGTCCAGGCAAGTTCCAACACAATAGACTGACTGGGCGTGACATCCCGTCCCGCCAACGCCACTTCCGCAAGGTCCAGAAAAACCGGATGGCACAAATAAAGCCCGAACGCGTACTTCGAAAGCCGCGACAGCCCAGCCGGCCACGCCTTATGGGCCAGGGTCAGGCATAAAACCAAAAGCGCCACCGGCATCAAGTAATCCGCCCAAAAGACAAAAGGATTGTCATACACCCAGAGGCCGGTTGCGATCACCTTGGCTGTACTAATCAGCTTGAGGGCGAGCAACACAATCACAATCAGGGCAATTGGCCAAATCCAGATTTGCCGCTGCGCTGCCGTGGTTTGGCGCCATACTCCCAAAACCGCACCTGCCGCCATGCCGTAGCCAATATAACTCAGTACCTTGAGGGCACGCACCGCATAGCCAAGCGTTTCCGTGTCCCAAAGGGCGGCATACAGCACAGGGTCCACCCGCTGTTTCAGCAGCAATGCCGGTACCACCATAAGGCCCAGCGCGGGCTTCCGTTCCGCCACCCCGAATAGTGGGAAAAACAGCAGGAGCGCAAACAGCGTTGGGATAAAATGCATGTGATACTTCACATCCCCCAACAGCAGATACCCGGCCCAAGTGACAGGCTGTTGAAGCGCGGCAAAAACCTCAGCCTCATACCCCAACGACCGGGCCTTCAGAAGGTTGTAAAACGCATAAGCCGCGGTCCAGAACACAAATGGGATCAGCAGCCTACGTGCCTGTTCAGCCATCACTGTGCCATAACTGCGGGGGCGCCGGGAAAGCGCCATCAACAGCAACATAATCGAGATCATCAAAAACAGTTCCGTCCGCGCCGTATACAGCAGCGCGCGCAGCACCATGGGCGCCAGGCGCGCCGCAGGATCCGCCTCCGGGAACGGCTGCCCTTGGGCATCCGCTGTCACATGCAACCCAACCATCGACACACCTGCAAAAAGGCGCAAGGCGTCGATCCAAGTGTGCCGCCCCGCATAAGGACCATCTGCAACCATGCAGTTCACCATTTACCAAACAAACAACACAATCAGTGTCGCCGCCACATCTGAACAAAAAGTGAACAAATGCGCATTTGTTTTTATTTTGTTCTACATTCATTTACCGCTTCGCAACAGTTTGTTCTTACCCTGATGGGGCTAGGAGAGTTGTTATGTGTGTCTTTCGGTTCCCCCATCTACTGATGCTGGCTTTGCTCGGCGGTTTTGATCCAAGCGCAGCAAATGCATTGAATGAAGCTGATCTCTGCGCCCGTGCCGTGGAGCAGTACGGCGTGGAACCCACGCAATGCGGTTCGCTCAGCGCCGGGTCGCCGTCGTCCTCCCAAACGGCCCTGCCCAATGAGGTGCTGGAAAGCCACATTTTTTTCCCACAAGGCGGCGCCAGTTTGAATGACGACGCACAGGTACAGCTTGCGGTGCTGCTGTCCGTGCTAAATACATCGGTGATGCAGTCCGCGTGCTTGCGCCTGATTGGCCACTCTGACAGCAGCGGTGGTGCGGACGCCAATAAGGCACTGGCACTCAAGCGTGCCGAAACAGTTGCAGCTGCGCTGCGCGACGGGTTGAAAGACCCTTCGCGCATCCGCGTCGTCGACTCCGCAGGCGAAGCACTGCCTCTGTCCGGTTTGGAAAGCACGTCCGTACATAACCGCCGCGTGGAAATTCAGGCCAAGACCTGCCCGTAACGCAAAATCCGTCCCATTACGGCAAATCCACCGCAATCATTAACCAAAATGCACGTTAACCAACGCGCGCGTTTTCTCTTGCCCTCCTGCCCTGTCTGGTGATCTCAAAGGTGTGGAAATAATCCATTAACCTTGATCGGGTGGGGGCCTGATGCGTGGGATACTCGAAAGCTGGCGCCGCCTGCGTCTTGGCTGGGCCGTGGCGTTAGCGGCAGCCAGTCCGGCGTTGGCTGATCCAATCAACGGATTTAGTGAACAGTTTGTGCAGCCACCTGTAGCGAGTTGGCATGTCGCACATTACAACTTCAGCCACCCGGCGTTTGACACCGACTGGAGCCGCAAAAACCTGCGGTTTGATCAAGGGCTGCATCTGTCGTTGACCCCGCAGACTTCCACAGAAAACCGCTTTTTAGGGGCTTCAATCCGGCGCGACACGCCAAGCCACTATGGCCGCTACGAGGCGGTGCTGCACCCGGCGCGGGGTGACGGCATTGTCACCGGTTTTTTCACCTATACCGGGCCGCACTATGGCACCCGACATGATGAAATCGACATTGAGTTTCTTGGGCAGGACACCACCCAAGTTCAGGTCGCCTGGTTTGTGGACGGTCATCTCAGAAGCCGTAAAATCCCATTGGGGTTTGACGCCGCTGACCAACCGCGCCGTTATGCCTTTGAATGGCATTCGGATCGCTTGCGGTGGTTTGCCGAGGACAAGCTGATTTTTGAAGTGACCGAGGCAGAGTCCCCGCTGCCAAAGGAACCAGGCTACTTGTTTGCCAATCTATGGGCGGTGGACAAAAGCGTCGCCTCCTGGGCCGGCGTTGCGGCAGAGGGAACCTCTGCACAGGCTTATGTGGGCCACATGCAATTTGCGCCGCTTATCACGCTCACATCGGGGTTGGGTACGGCACTGGCCACCGGACGGCTCTCACCATAGCCGATCGGCGCCAACTCAATGGCCTTTCAAAAACCCAAATGCAGCAGAGGTTGCAAAGCCGTTTTCTGCAGAGCCCGTTGCAGCCATGGTCGACACCGCCATAACCGTCAGAGTCACAAACATCACCACGTGTTTTTGCATAAAAAGTCCTCTCTGCTACCAGCCGCTACAACATTCATGCTGGCGGGATTCGGTAAAACCAAAGTGAACTCCGCAAAATTTTCACTGCCCCAATCCACACAAAAAGGCCGGCACACATTCCCTGCACACCGGCCTTCAAAATTGTTCCACCTGCTGTTTAAGCCGTCTGACGGAAGTCCTCGTCATAGGCATTGGAATTTGCCCCGCTCACCGAAGACGGGCGGAAACTGCCAACCAGCTCAGCCAACTCACCGGCGGCTTCTTGCAATGCCCGTCCCTGCGCGCTGGAGCGGTCCACCAGGCTGGCGTTCTGCTGAGTGACCCGGTCAAGATCCATCACACCAGAGTTGATCTCGGTGATCGCGGTTGCCTGATCGCGGGAGCTGTCGGCAATCTGCACTGCCAGCTTGCTCACTTCCTGGATCTTGGTGATGATCTCTTCGATCGCCTTGCCAGCCTGATCCACCAGATCCACGCCAACCTCAACCTGGTCAGATGAGGTATCAATCAATTCCTTGATCTCATGCGCACTGGTCGCGGAACGCAGCGCCAGAGAGCGCACCTCCGAAGCCACCACAGCAAAGCCACGACCGCTATCACCAGCTCGCGCAGCCTCAACCCCGGCATTCAGCGCCAAAAGATTGGTCTGGAACGAAATGTCCTCAATCACGCGGTTGATCTCGCTGATCTTTCCGGAGCTGTCTTTGATGTCTTGCATCGCTTCCATCGCGGATTTCACAATCTCGCCGCCGCGCAACGCGTCACTCTTGGTGGCTGTCACTGTGCTTTCAACCGATTTGGTTTGATCAGACGCGGTCTGCACACTGTCAGTGATCGAGCCAATCGCGGCTGCGGTCTCCTCCAGCGTTGCGGCCTGAGCCTCAGTACGTTTGGCAAGATTCTGCGTGCCTTCCGCCATCTCGCCAGTCTCGTCTTCGATCTGCGAAATGGTACCCAACACGCGGCCAATCACATCGTCCAAAGCTTCTGCGGTCTTGTTGAAATCCGCCCGCAACATTTCATAATCGCTGCTAAACGCCGTGGTGATGCGATGGCTCAATTGGCCCTGCGCCAGATGATTCAACCCATCCGCCAGTTCATTGACCACCTCGGATTGCTCCCGCGCCGACGCCTGGGCCTGCTCTTCCATGTTCTTGTTGGCTTTGATGGTTTCCACAAATTCGCGCACCGCCCGCGCCAGCCGGCCCAATTCATCTTTGCGATCGGTTGAGGGCACCTCACTTGCGGTGTCACCCTCCCGCAACGCTGTGATCCGCGCCACAATCCGCGCCAGCGGACGGGTCACACCTGCTGCAGAGACATAAACAATGGCAGACATCACCAAACAGATCAGCGCCACAGCCAGCAGCGACTGCATATACAGCTTGTTCACCACAGCAGCGATCACGCCGTCATAAAATCCCATCACCATTTCGGCCACAACTGTGCCATCGGTGTGGTGGATCGGAAATTTCACATAGGCCACATGGTTCGTTTCAAACCGCGCTTCGGCTTCTTCCATCGCCAGAATCTCGGCCACGCCTTCTTCCCAACCGGTTTGATCCGCGCCTTCAACAGCCACTTTTGCAAAAAGCTCACCATCGACAAACACTTTGGCAAACAACGCATTTTCCATCTGGGTCACACCGGCAATGGCACCTGCGGCACCATCGGTGTTAAAATCCCAAACCGCGGCTGCCACCGGCGGTGCCACAAAGGTCTGCGACAGCGCCAATTCGCTCTCAAACGCCTTAATCAGGGTGTTGCTTTGCTTGCTCACCCAAAACACGGTGGTCGCAATGAAGGACACCAGGATACAGGCCACGATCGGCAACAATAGCCGCCCCATAATCGACAACCCAAAAGACCGCTTCTTTTCACCAGTCATTATTCGCTCCGGCCAGACCGTCGCCACATCCTGTGGAGGGGCCTGCATAGGCGCCATTTTTTGGCGCAGTTTCAATCTGTTACGCGATCATAACCTGCCATCAGACAAGCCCAAATCCTCACCTCCCACCTGGCCCAATTGCCAAATGAAAACCCGTAAACACTGTGTGCCTCTGTGTGTCTTGATGGGGAAACCGCAGTTTCGCTTGTCCAAAAGACGCACAGACGCCTTTAGTTCCTCGATCAAATTAGATCTGCTGAGTTAATAGAGACTTACGCGGGACAACAGTATTTCACTTATAAAGCAGAAACACTTTAACCCTTTGGCCACGAACCGTTTTTTCGCAACTCAGTAGAGCTGATTGCCTGCATAGGGACATTGGCAAACGCCCAAGCCGGCGCGTGGGCGCGACTCAGGGCACGGCTGTTTTTGGGGTGCAGCCGCGCCGTTCGAAACACCTGTGCCGCCTTGGCTGTGCGCGCTTCGATCCGATCACCGGGACGGGCCAGTACCCCCACGGGCACTCGGGCCATTATGTCCTGCCAGTCTTTCCAGCGATGAAACTGCGCCAAATTATCGGCGCCCATCAGCCAAACAAACCGCGCCTGCGGACATTTGTCCTGCAGCACAGCCAGCGTCTCCGCTGTGTAGCGTGTCCCCACGTGGCTCTCAAAATCAGAGACATGCACCCGCGGATGCGCCATGATCTCCCGCGCCGCCGCCAAGCGCCGCGCAAGTTTAGCCGGTCCACGATCCTTGAGCGGATTGCCCGGGCTCACCAGCCACCAGACCTGATCCAGACCAAATCGCTTGAGCGCCTCTTTGGTAATGTGCACATGGCCTGCATGTGGTGGATCAAACGATCCCCCAAGCAGGCCAATTTTCTGGCCGCGCGCGACATATGGCAATCCGTAAGGCACGCAGGCTAAAAAGCTTTGGGCGGGCGGGAAGTCAACATCAAAGCGCCAAAGGCACAAAAAAGGGCGACCGATCTTGGCCGCCCATCTCCAATTTCATATTATGGGTTTAGTGCGAGTGCGCGTTGGGTGCAGTCAGCATCAACCCAGGCGCTGGCTTTTTAAGCTCATGTGGATCCTGACCTTTGGCCGGGATTTCCACCCATGGATTTGCCCCTTCAAAACAGGACTGCACCGTTGGGAAGAACAACATTTCGCCAGCTGGAAGCGACTTATCAAGCTTCGCCATAAAGACAAATTCATCAAAGTGAGGAGCCGCCAATTCACCGGTCCAGACCACCTCTTTGACACCTTCCGTCATGGTCCGCCCATGCAGCTCATAACTGTTTTCATACGCGCCGTTCACTGTCTCCAGCGTCCAGCCTGGCTTGGGCATTGGCTTCACCGACAGCACGCCTTCTGGGATCTGCACCCGCATGGATTTGGTGGCCGAGCCATCGCAGCCATGGCCGATACGCACCACAGCTTTATAGTAGCTGCCCACCTCGGCTTCTTTGACTTCAAGTGTGGCATGGGCGTTGGCGACAGTTCCGGTTACCGCCGCAAACACGCAGGCGGACACAATGTGAGAGATTTTCATTTTCATTTTCCTGATATCTTTGAGATGTGGAGGGGTCCCTCCGTTTGCCTGGTCAGGAAAAAGATGGCGGTGCTCTTGCAAAATAGGCTGTTTCGCCCGCCCTCACAGACCACGTCTGAGACGGCCAGAGGGCCCGCTCCCGGTAGGAGGAAACAGGGGTCGGCACTGATTGCGTTGGCACGAGCAAAACGGTTGCGGCTACGATACAGCTTGGGCACTCCAGCCCAGCGTCGCCACCCATTTCGCCGCAGATGTCCCCAGCGCCAAACAGCCCTGTAACGTCAAACACAGGCTCCGCTACCGCGCGGGTGACATGGGCGGTTGAAAACGTCGCAAAACTCAGTGCCGCAAACAGCAACACGAAGAGATTTATCAGGACTCTGCTTTTCAACGCCTGCGGTCTTTCAGCTATTCAAGGACAACTTTTGGCTTTGTCACCTGTGGGTAACCGCTGCGACATGACCTAGCTCAAGCCACCGCAAGAAAACACCTTTAAATTGTGCCATCAGGCCTCAAACTGCAGATACTCTTCCAAAAGCATCTCCCAGCTTTCCTGTGGATCAAACGATCCCCCAAGCAAGTCAATTTTCTGTCCACGCGCGACATATGGCATTCCGTAAAGCATGGAGTTTTAGTGGACTGTTGCGGCGGGAAGACCAAACTCAGGCGGATGACGACGCCGCCGCTCTCCCGAAAGCTGCAATCAGCTCTTGCACGCATAGCGATAAACAAAATACACAATCTCTCGGAAAATTACGAAAGTCGAATAATGAAAAAGCTTATTGTAGCAGCAACGGCACTGTGCCTATGTACCGCACTCCCCGCCGCAGCCGCCGACAAATATGTCAGTTATCGTATCAAGAAAAAAACCCCTACCGTGGAAGGCACTTTGTTGGTCGACGGTTTTTCAATTGGTGAAATTCAGACGTTTGTCCGAAAAAACTGTGCCGGAAAAGTTGGGGACGTTGCTCTAGTCGGAAAACCACGCAAAAAACGCGGGAACCTGCTCCAGAAATTCAAAACAACATGCAGTGGAGGACCGGCGCAGCGATATGCTGGCGCCAAAAGTGTCACTTTGGAACACGAGTTGATGCCGGATGGTCGCGTACTGACCGAAATGCTCTATGGCCTTAACGGCGACGTTCAGTTTCTTCAAGAATACAACTAACTCTAAGCCGACAGGTGGCAAATCGTTTTCGACTAGCCGCCTGTCTCAGACCGCCTCACTCACACTGCAGATACTCTTCCAACAACATCTCCCAACTCTCCGCTGGGTCAAAGTCATCCAACAGCCCGTCGCCCTCGCGTCCGGTAAACGCCGTCATCCCATGTTGCACCATGTAGCGTGGCGAATGCGTGGGCGGCCCAAAGTCCGCCATCTGCGCACACAATGCGGAATGCTTGGGGCTGCCGCTATCGCCAAACCGCGCCACAGCCTCCTGCATGCGCGGGCCAAACGCCTCGCCAGTGGCATGTTGAATTTCCAGCATCATCACCTGACCGGCCTGATGTGCGGTGGTGTCTTCCACCCGCAGCGTGTCAAACGCCGTGCGCAGTTGCATGGTCACTACCATCTCAAACGCGCGGTCATCCTGATCATCTTTAAAACAGCGGATCACCCCTCCCGCCAAATCGGCAGGCGAATAGGCGTTGGACAACTCACTGAGCGCCACACAGCCCACCTCATGGGTGCTCTCCAGATTGCCATCCGCCTCATAATTGGTCACCTGCGCCACCCCCTGAGTGGCCCACAACATTCCCACAACCGCCAACCACCGCATGTCACTTTCCTTCTTCAAAACCGCGCGGATCATTGCCCTTTTGCCCACGCTTGGCTAGACCCGCTGAAACAACATTTTTCTTCGGAGTCGACTCCCATGGCAGCTTATCAGTACGTCTACCACATGCAGGGTGTGTCCAAGACCTACCCCGGCGGCAAGAAATGCTTTGAAAACATCCACCTGTCCTTCCTTCCAGGCGTGAAAATTGGTGTGGTTGGTGTCAACGGCGCCGGTAAATCGACCCTGATGAAGATCATGGCCGGTCTGGACAAAGACTTCACCGGTGAAGCCTGGTCCGCCGAAGGCGCCCGCGTTGGCTACCTGCCACAGGAGCCAAAGCTCGACGAAAGCCTGTCCGTGCGCGAAAACGTAATGCTGGGCGTTGCCGCGAAAAAGGCCATTCTGGACCGCTACAACGAACTTGCCATGAACTACAGCGACGAAACCGCTGAGGAAATGGCCGCACTTCAAGACGACATCGACGCCCAAAACCTCTGGGATCTCGACAGCCAGGTCGACATCTCCATGGAGGCCCTGCGCTGCCCCCCTGATGACGCCCGCATTCAAGACCTCTCCGGTGGGGAAGCCCGCCGCGTGGCGCTCTGCAAACTGCTGCTCGAAGCGCCCGAAATGCTGCTGCTGGATGAGCCGACCAACCACCTGGACGCGGAAACCATCGCCTGGCTGCAGCAGCACCTGATCGACTACAAAGGCACCATCCTCTGCGTCACCCACGACCGTTACTTCCTGGATGACATCACCAGTTGGATCCTCGAGCTCGACCGCGGCAAAGGCATTCCTTACGAAGGCAACTACTCCGCATGGCTGGAGCAGAAAGCCAAACGTCTGGAGCAGGAAGCCCGCGAGGACAAATCCAAGCAGCAAACCTTGCAGC
The DNA here is from genome assembly GCF_900182745.1 of Shimia sagamensis. Lineage (GTDB taxonomy): Bacteria > Pseudomonadota > Alphaproteobacteria > Rhodobacterales > Rhodobacteraceae > Shimia > Shimia sagamensis. The sequence goes on from NZ_FXTY01000006.1 coordinate 65,465, forward strand.
GCGAACTTGACTGGATGCGTCAGGGTCAAAAAGCCCGTCAGGCCAAATCCAAAGCCCGTATCAGCGCCTATAACGAGATGGCCAACCAGTCTGAGCGTGAGAAAGTTGGCCGCGCCCAGATCGTCATTCCAAACGGGCCTCGTCTGGGCTCCAAGGTCATCGAGGTCAACGGGCTCTCAAAGCACTATGGCGACAAGCAGCTGATCGAAAACCTCGAATTCTCCCTGCCCCCGGGCGGCATTGTTGGCGTGATCGGCCCCAACGGCGCCGGTAAATCCACGCTCTTCAAAATGCTCACCGGTCAGGAACAGCCGGACGAAGGCACCGTGGAATACGGCGACACCGTGAAGCTCTCCTACGTCGACCAGTCCCGCGATGACCTAAACGACAAAGACACCGTCTGGGAAGCCATCTCCGGCGGCGCGGAAATCATCGAACTGGGTGACGCCCAGGTCAACTCCCGCGCCTATTGCTCGTCGTTCAACTTCAAAGGTGGCGATCAACAGAAACCGCTGAACCTGCTGTCCGGTGGGGAACGCAACCGCGTGCACATGGCGCGTCTGCTCAAAGAAGGCGGCAACGTGCTTCTGCTCGACGAACCGACCAACGATCTGGACGTGGAAACCCTCCGCGCGCTCGAAGACGCCCTGGTGGATTTTGCAGGCTGCGCCGTGGTCATCTCCCACGACCGCTTCTTCCTCGACCGCATCTGTACCCACATGCTGGCCTTTGAAGGCGACGCCCATGTGGAATGGTTTGAAGGCAACTTTGAGGACTACGAGGAAGACAAGAAACGGCGTCTTGGGGCGGATGCTCTGGAGCCGAAACGCTTGAAGCATAAGAAATTTTCACGGTAAGTGTTTGACCCCGTCAAACACTTACAGCGCGTGGCAGGGTTTTGGCGCAGCCAATAACCCGTACGCGCCCCGGTGAGACGGCACCCAAACGCTGAGTGACCAAAAACAAAAAACACCCGCGCTCCGGCGCGGGTTTTCTCTTTTCACCACCTCAATTGATCCCCCGAAAAGCCCGCAAAGCGGACTTACGCGTCCGACCCGTCCAAAAAAGGGCGGGCGACGGACGCGTTTCCTCTTTCAAGAACACTGCACTTGGAATGAAAACTGCGGGGCAAACCACACAAAAAGTGCCCTTGTATTTCAAACAACTTCGCCCGACAAAAAGTGAACCAACGCAAAATCGTATTGAACCACCCGTGCATCTGAGCAATCTTAAATTGATCGATCTAGGGAGTAAAACCATCGTGTTACCCGCCTCTTACGACGTCAAGTTGCGCAAACTGGAGAAAACGATCCAGCAAGCCAAAAGAGATTTTGAAAAAGAACAGGACATTGATTCACTGGCGAGCGATATAACCGACGCATTAATATCATTACATCTACTCCTAGACAGAGCACAGAACCAAATCTGGGCGAAATACAATTCAAAAAAAGAAGGCAGGGGCAAACCCAATATATATTTTCCAGTTACGTCGAACAAAGAACGTTTCACCGAACGCCTGCAGAAGGACCAGTTACATGAGCTGCAGAATAAGAACCCCCGCATTTTTGAGCTGATTGAAAATACTCAACCATTCGAACAAGATAGCAATTGGTTGGAGAAACTGCATGAAATTTCATCAAATCGTCACGAGCGGGACGCAACGATCCAAAATCGTCAAGCAGTAACCGGATTTGGCTTAGGTAGAGGCCAAGATCTTTACATCCGCCATATGAGCATCACAAACGGAAATGTGTTCTTTGACGGCCTCGCCACCAATCAGCAAACTGGACAAACGGAACCTCTCAAATTTACTCCCACCGTCGAAAACCGTTTGTTGCTGGAAGACCTATCAACCGACCCAATAGAATTTGCAAAGCTCGCGCATTCACGTTCAAAAACTCTTCTAACACAAATTTTCAACGCGCTTTAGCTCAAAACCACGAACTTACCCTGCCCTCGTAGGGTGCGCATTCACTGCGCACCACTTCGCCCAACCACACATGGCAACGGTGCGCAATAAATGCGCACCCTACACCCATCGCCCACATGCAATGTCTCGATGCACCGACGAATACGGCCACTCCTCGGCGCGCTGAACACACCCATGTTTGACCGGGTTCATATGACAATACGTGATCGCTGCTTTATAGCTCTCCGCATCACGAATATGATGCTCCCAAAAGCGCCGCTGCCACACCGCCCGCTCCCGTCGAGCCACATGGCTGCTCCGCTGAACGCCCTTCGGTACGGATCGCGAAAACCGCGCCTTGATGATCTGCCATCGCCTTGCATAATCGCTATCGCCCCGAGGCAAAGTCCAAACCGCATGCATATGGTCGGGCATCACGACCCACGCATCAATATAAAACCGGCGCTCTGCATGTGTTTTGAAGACTGCCTCTCGGAGAGCATCAATGCGCTGCACTAACAAATCCCCGCCACGCGCAGCAAGATTGACGGTAAAAAACACCGTCGCGCCGGGCACCTTGGGGCGAATATAGTGGGACATGTCTCCAGCCTACCAAATTCCAGTTAACGGCTGATTAACCAACACCAAACATCACACCCCCGCCATCCCGCTGTAACACCTCTTAAACCCACCACGCCACGCCCCCATCCTCAGTGCACCACCACTCACGAGGATCACCCCATGCGCCACCTGCTCCCAGCCCTCATCGCCGCGCTCCTCATGGGTGCACTCATCGCGCTAGACGTCGCCCGCCCCCTCGGCGCGCACCCATGGTGGAGCCAAAAGACCCTCCTGATCGGCGCGCCCCTCGGCCTGATCCTCGCCACCCTCACAAGCCTCAAACTGCGCCCGATCCCGCTGACCATCACCTTTGCCATCACCATCGCACTGGCCTTCGCCACCGCCAAACACGGTCAAGCCCAATTCGCTGCCTCATATGCCGAGGATCAACTGGCCGGAAAGCTCTGGTACTTCGGCTGGATCGCAACCGGTGCCACCCTCGCCGCAACCCTCACGGCCACGCTCACAGCCCTCATCCAAACCCTGTGCCCCAACAAACCCAGATAAGTTTTAGCCACCACCCACAGCAAAGCCCTTTCCATGCCACATTTGCGCCCCATTTGACCTTAGTAATGGTTAATGAGATCAACCGGAGACGCAGACATGGCCCTTATCCTCATCTTTGCTGGCAGCATCGCAGGCATCCTGCTTGGTGGCATTCAGATGATGTTTCAGGACGCCTCGGTCTGGACCGCCCTCACCACCTACCTGAGCTTCTCCCTCGGCTTCCCGCTTAGCGCCGGCCTCATCGCCCTGGCGCTCACCGCGCTGCGCAGCCGCTTTGCGGAGCAGGACGAATTTGGCCTCTACAACGTCTGACCCTTCACAGTTTTCAAATCTACTGGGAAGTCACAGCCCGCTGTGACGGGGCAGCGCCCCTAATCGCGCAACCGTGCCGCCAAATGCGCTTCCAACTGCACCTCTTCGGCAATCTTCATCTGCGCCCAGGTCGCCAGTAACCGATTGATGCGCGCCTGATAGCCCTGCCCCATCGCGCGGTAAAATTTCGCCACCGAGCGGTCCAGATACAGCGTCACCTTCTCTTTTGGCTCCGCCACGTCCAGATCCTGCTCCAGCGTGTGCCAGGCCTCAGGCACCGCCTCCCGCAGCGCCTCTGTGATCCAGGTCTCTGCGGTCAATGCCAGCAAGTTGCGCCCCAAAGCTTCTCGCGCAATGCGCTGCGTCTTGGTGCCTTTGCTGGCCCGTTGAAACGGCGGCCAATGCTCGCTCTGATCCTCAGACATGCTGCGCCTCCCTGAAAGACACCCTGCCGATCAGAGGTTAAACCCACCAAACTGCACCGCGCGCCGCCGTTGCGCGCGCCCAAATATGCACCTCCGCGAAACAGCCGCGATACAGACGTAATACCGACGTGCAAATTCGCCCAGTTTAGCGCGGCGGCCAGGCCGCATCTTCTTGCGGCACAGCCCGCGGTTTTCCATCCTCATCAATCGCCACATAGGTGAACACCGCCTCGGTCACCTTCTCTGAAACGCCCCGCCGGTGCCGCACCGCCCAGGCCTCTATTTTGATGCCCATAGAGCTGCGCCCCACCCGCTCCACCCAGGCCCAAACACAAAGGATATCACCGACTTGCACCGGTCTGATGAACTGCATCGCATCCACCGCAACCGTGGTCACCCGCCCCTTGGCGCGTTGGGCCGCGATGATCCCGCTGGCAATATCCATCTGGCTCAACACCCAGCCCCCAAAGATGTCGCCATTGATGTTCACATCTGACGGCATCGCCAACACCCGCAGGGTTGCTTCTCCGTCTGGCTGTCTCTCATCACTCATGGCGCATCCTTTCTTGGCTTTCCCCACCCTAACCCTCTGGTGTCCCCACGAAAAGCTGGTAGAAACCCGGGCCAGAAGGACGCTTGTATGACCCAGTTTGACATCATCGTAATTGGCGCAGGCCCCGCAGGTAGCGCTGCGGCCACCTGGGCCGCCAAACAGGGCCGCTCCGTGGCGCTGATCGACAAAGCCGCCTTCCCGCGCACCAAACTCTGCGGCGGGCTATTCACCGAACGCAGCCGCGCCTACTACCATGAAATATTTGGCCAAGATGTGGATCTCACTCACGCCGTGACACGCGACGAGATTGCCTTCTGGTACGACGGTCGAGAGCTCGCCGTTCTCAAGGACATCCCGCCGCTGCATCTCACCATGCGTCTGGATCTGGACACCACGATGCTGACCCATGCCTTGGATGCCGGTGTTGAGGACTATACCGGGCACCACATCTCGGAACTCACTGAGACATCATTGAAATTACGCAACGGACCCATCTTATCAGCTGCCGTTATTATTGGAGCAGATGGCGTGAACTCGGTTGTCGCCAAACAGCTTTTTGGCAAATCTTTCGACACAAAAACCATTGGCTTTGGCCTTGAAATCGAGGCACCTCTGTCGGAGCAAAACCCTAAGAACCACCCTTTGCGCATCGACTTCGCCGCCGCCACTTGGGGCTACGGCTGGTCCTTCCCAAAACAAGGCTCCACCACGGTTGGCGTTGGCGGTCTACGGGCGCCAAACCCAGACATGAAAGACCACATGCAGCGCTACATGCGCACGCTGGGCTTGCCATCTGAAGAGGTGAAAATCAAAGGCCACCACCTGCCTTTTGGCGACTTCCGCCCCACCCCAGGCCGCGCCCATATCCTGCTCGCGGGCGACGCTGCTGGTCTGGTGGATCCAATCACCGGTGAAGGCATCGGCTTTGCCATGAAAAGCGGTCAACTCGCCGCCGAGGCTGCCTGTAACGCGCTCAAGTCCAACGCGCCGCACACTGCAATTGACCTCTACAAGGCCGAGCTCACGGATATGCACCGCAACTTGCGCATCGCCCGCAACCTGCGGCGTATTATCTTTGCCCCGCGTTGGCAGAAAGCTTTCATTGGCACTTTCCGCCGCTCCGGTACCGTGCGCATGATGTATATGCGTCTTCTGGCAGGCGAAGTGGAGTATCCGGAGCTGGCGCGTCGTGTGCTGACCCGCCTGCCTCGCTACTTGCTGAACGCGATCAGACGGACGCCTTAACCCACTTCACAATGGCCGATTTGGGCATCGCGCCGGACTGCCGGGCACGTTCCTTGCCATTGGTGAAAGCCGCCATCGTCGGAATGCCACGAATGCGATATTTCGAACCGGCATTCTTATGCGCTTCGGTGTTCAGCTTCACCAACCGCACCGCGCCGTTAACCTCTTGTGCAGCCGCCTGATACTGCGGCGCCATCTGCCGGCAAGGCCCACACCAGGGCGCCCAAAAATCCACCACCAATGGCACATCATCAGTGCGCACAGCCTTCTCAAACATGGATAGGTCCACCTCAGCAACTTTGCCGTTCATCAAACCCTTGCCACAGCTGCCACACTTCGGTCCTGCCGCGAGTTTGTCGTAAGGCACACGATTGACTTGGCCGCAGCCAAAACAGGTCAACTTTTTGCCACTCATCGTCTCTCTCCAGCGTCACATTCTGCAAATCACATATGTGTCAGTCCATCGATTTGGAACCCCAAAGGCAAAGAAAAAGGCCGGGCAACACCCGGCCTTTCCCAGCATTGAAAACTTAATTTAGTTCAGTGCTTTGTCGGTGATCGCGTGGGTCCAGGCGCCTTCCGGCTTCTTGGTGATCACAGGATCAGACCCACCGGACATCAGGCTGTCCACAGTGCGGTCAAAGTCGGCCACATCCAGCGCGCCATTGCTGCCCGCAGTCAGCTTGGCAATCTCGCTCATCATACGCACTTGATGCTCTTCGGTCTGTGCACCGGAAGCATCGTTGTCCAGCACGATCAGCGCCGCTTCTTCTGGGTTCTCTTCAGCCCATTTCCAGCCCTTCATGGACGCGCGCACAAAACGCACCATTTTGTCCTCAAACGCCGGATCGGCCAGCTTCTCTTCCATGACGTACATGCCGTCTTCCAGCGTAGCCACACCCTGGTCTTCGTACTTGAACACCACCAGGTCGTCCGGGCTCAGACCGGCGTCAATGATCTGCCAATATTCGTTGTAGGTCATGGTCGACACACAGGCTGCCTGCCCTTGCAGAATTGGGTCGACGTTGAAGCCCTGCTTCAGCACTGTCACACCACCATCAGAGCCGTCTGTTGCCAGACCCAATTTGCTCATCCAGCTCAGGAACGGGTACTCGTTGCCAAAGAACCAAACGCCGAGCGTCTTGCCAGCAAAATCTTCCGGCGAGGACACACCAGCGTCTTTGCGGCAGGTCAGCATCATGCCAGAGGCTTTGAACGGCTGCGCAATGTTCACCAGCGCCAGGCCTTTTTCACGGGACGCCAAAGCAGACGGCATCCAGTCCAGCACCACATCGGCACCGCCACCGGCAATTACCTGAGCCGGGGCAATATCCGGTCCACCTGGCTTGATAGTCACGTTCAGATCTTCTTCGCCGTAGAAGCCTTTGTCTTGCGCCACATAATAGCCGGCAAATTGCGCCTGCGTGACCCACTTCAATTGCAGCGTCACATCATCCGCAGCATGTGCCACGCTGGCAGCAACGCCCAGTGCCGCGGCTGTCAGTGCTTTCATCATCGTTTTCATTTTGGCTTTCTCCTTGTTGGTATTTGGCTTTTTGTTATTGATGCACCATCTCCGTGATGCCTGTCACAAAGCAGAACCCTCTGGGATTGCTATGAATTCATTCAAATGTGCTTTTGCCTAACTTCGCATCTTCCGGGCACAGGATTGCACATCCCCTGCCCGGATGGAAAAGGAAGTTACCTTTTCGTCATCGCGATTTCCTTTGCGAAGGGTGCCAGAAGGTCACGGATTTCTCCAGCAAGGCCACACCGCCGTAAAACAGCGACCCCGCCAAGGCTGCTACAACAATCTCCGCCCAAACCATATCCAGCGCAAGCCGCCCGACCTCTGTCGAGATACGGAAGCCCATACCTTTGATTGGACTGCCAAAAAATTCAGCCACAATCGCGCCAATCAGCGCCAGTGTGGTCGAAATTTTGAGGCCGTTGAAGACAAAAGGCATTGCCGCAGGCAAGCGCAACTTAAACAGTGTTTGTTTGTAGTTTGAACCATAGGTCCGCATCAGATCACGTTGCATGTGATCCGTCGCCTGGAGCCCCTCCACCGTGTTCACCAACATTGGGAAAAACACCATGATCACCACCACAGCTGCTTTGGATTGCCAGTCAAAACCAAACCACATCACCATAATTGGAGCCATGCCAATGATCGGTAAGGCCGCCACGAAGTTGCCCACCGGCAGCAGGCCCCGTTGCAAAAACGGGAAGCGGTCAATCACCAATGCGGTCAGGAAGGCTGCGCCGCAGCCCAGGATATAGCCCGACATCGCGCCCTTGATCACCGTCTGTACAAAGTCTTGCCACAGCGTCGGGATTGACGTGGCAAACGTAACCGCAATGGCTGTTGGCGCAGGCAGCAACACCGGGTTGATTTCAAACCCACGCACCGCACATTCCCAAAGCACCACAATGGTCAGCCCAAAGATCACCGGCACCGCCAGCGCAGTGAACCGTGTTCTAGGCTGGTGTGACAGACATGAATTTATCCGCCAGCCAAGCAGCCACGTCACTATTCCAAATACAATCCAGCCCATCATGCCATCCCCATCCGTTTGAGAACCACTTTTTGGATCACGCCAATGATCGCCACCAGTGCCGCCGCAAGGGCTGCCGCGGTAATCAACGCGCTCCATATCTGGATCGTTTGTCCGTAGTAGCTACCCGCCAATAGGCGCGCGCCCAATCCAGCAACGGCACCGGTAGGCAATTCGCCAACAATGGCCCCAACCAACGAAGCCGCCATCGCCACTTTCAGTGACGGGAACAAAAACGGCATCGAGCTTGGCAGACGCAACTTCCAGAACTCCTGCCCTTTGCCGGCGCTCCAGGTTTTCATCTGATCCACCATCATATGATCCGGGCTGCGCAGGCCTTTCACCATGCCAACAACCACTGGGAAGAAGCTGAGATACATGGAAATCACTGCCTTGGGCAGCAGGCCAGAAATGCCAATTGCGTTCAGAACCACAATAATCATGGGCGCAATTGCCAGGATCGGAATGGTCTGGCTGGCAATCACCCAAGGCATGACGCTCATGTCCATAGTGCGGTTGTACACGATCCCCACCGACAGCGAGACTCCCAGCGCAGTGCCCATAGCAAAACCCAAAAGCGTCGCTGAGAGCGTGATCCAACTGTGATAAATCAGGCTGCGTTTGGAGAACGCGCGGCCTTTGACAACCATTTCTCCAGTGGTTTTCCAAATCTCGCGGCCCACTTGATGTGGCGCCGGAAGTTTGGGTTTTTTCTGGTTCATCGTGTCCGCCACCATCTCAGAGAAGGTGATCTCTACGTTGGCCCGTTTGGCCTTGTCATAAGCCCAGGACGCATTGAGCGCCACGGCGCCCGCGTACCACAGCACAAAGATCGCGGCGACAACGGTCAGGATAGGTCCGATATTCCTCATGCCCGCCACTCCATTCGCACTTCGCGCACAGACTCTTGGATCTCGCCGTCGTGGCGACTGACCTCTTCAAATCCTTCACGTTTGTAGAATTTCTGTGCCTTTTCATTGGGCTCATGTGTGGTTAGCCAGACAAATCCGCGCCCTGACTTGGCTTTATCCATCAGCGCCTTGCCCACGCCCGCGCCGGTTTTGCGGCAATACAGGCCACCAACGCGCGACACATTTACATCAAACGATAGGTAGCCCTCTATCGGGTCACCTGCGACCCAAATCTCGCGCTCAGGCATCGCCTCGCGAATGAATTCGGCAATTTCCGCTGGTGCATAAGGTGAGGTCATCCACTCCGTAGCAGCCTCCCAGTCACAGACGATCTGCGCCATCGCTGGCACATCCGCCTCCACTGCCCGTCTTACGGCAACCTCAGTCATCGCCATGCCCCGCACGCAGACCATCACGCACCCGATGCGCAATTTCGATGAACTCAGGGCTGTCGCGAATGTCCAGCGGCCGTTCTTTGGGCAATGTGCTCTCAATCACATCATGTATGCGCCCCGGGCGTGGGCTCATCACCACAATCTTTGTGCTTAGATACACTGCTTCTGGAATGGAGTGCGTCACAAAGCCAATGGTCTTATTGGTCCGCGCCCACAGCTCCAAAAGCTGCTCGTTCAAGTGGTCACGCACAATCTCGTCCAGCGCGCCAAATGGCTCATCCATCAACAAAATATCCGCCTGAAACGCCAAGGCCCGCGCAATGCTGGCCCGCTGTTGCATCCCGCCAGACAACTGCCAAGGAAATTTGTTCTCAAACCCTTCCAGATGCACCAGCTCCAGCACCTCTTGCACGGATTTGTCTTGTTCTGCCCTTCCGATCCCCATGATCTCCAAAGGCAGGCGAATGTTGCCACCAATGGTGCGCCACGGGTACAGCCCCGCGTGCTGGAATACATAGCCGTAGGCGCGAGATTTGCGTGCCTCGGTTGGGCTCACCCCATTGACGGAGATCTCCCCCGCCGTGGGCTGCTCCAAATCGGCCATACAGCGCAGGAATGTGGTCTTGCCACAGCCCGACGGCCCAATGAAGGAGACAAAATCCCCTTTGTTGATATCAAGGTTGATGTCCTTGAGCGCATGAACCGGCCCGTCGTTTGTTTCAAACGTCAGGCTCAGGTTCTTGGCTGAAATGACTGTGTCGTTCATCTTGGCTCTCGTTTCACCGCCCTGTGCGGAGTTGTTTTTTGGGTGGCCCCAGGTTGATCCCGGGTGCCACCTTTTTAGCTGTCTTAAACGCCGGTCGCCGGAATACCGGAGCGCTTCACCGGCTGTGGCGAGGTCAACTCTTTCCAAGTCGACAAAGCCTTGTTCACCGTGGTGTTGGCTTCACGTTCGACAAACTTACCATGGCCTTCCTGCGTGCGGATCTCGCCGTCATGCACCGCCACCTGACCACGGGTCAGCGTGAAGCGCGGCAGGCCTTTGACCTCTTTGCCTTCAAACACGTTGTAGTCGATCGCCGATTGCTGCGAACTGGCCGAAATCGTCTTGGACTTCTCCGGATCCCAAACCACCAGGTCCGCATCCGCGCCTACGAGAACCGCGCCTTTTTTCGGGTAGCAGTTCAGGATCTTGGCGATGTTGGTCGAAGTCACAGCCACAAATTCATTTGGCGTCAATCGCCCCGTCGCCACACCGTGTGTCCACAACATCGGCATACGATCTTCGAGACCACCGGTGCCGTTTGGAATTAGCGAAAAGTCGTTGAGACCATTACGCTTCTGTTCTGTGGTAAAGGCACAGTGATCGGTGGCCACCACGCTCAAAGAGCCTGATTGCAGACCGGCCCATAGGCTGTCTTGGTGTTTCAGATTACGGAATGGCGGGCTCATCACACGGCGCGCGGCGTGGTCCCAATCCGGGTTGAAATACTCGCTTTCATCCAGCGTCAGGTGCTGGATCAGCGGTTCCCCCCAAACGCGTTTGCCCTGCATACGCGCACGACGAATTGCCTCATGCGCCTCTTCACAAGAGGTGTGCACCACATACAGCGGCACGCCCGCCATATCGGCAATCATGATCGCGCGATTGGTGGCTTCACCCTCAACCTGCGAAGGGCGCGAATATGCATGCGCCTCAGGTCCCGTATTGCCCTCAGCCAGCAACTTCGCAGTCATCTCTGCCACCACATCGCCGTTCTCGGCATGCACCATGGCAATTCCGCCCAGCTCGCTGAGACGGTTAAACGAGGCAAACAGCTCGTCGTCATTGACCATCAACGCGCCTTTATAGGCGAGGAAGTGCTTAAACGTGTTGATCCCACGCTGCTCGATCACAGTTTTCATATCGTTGAACACCTGTTCGCCCCACCAGGTCACCGCCATATGGAACGAGTAGTCACAGTTCGCGCGGGTCGATTTATTGTCCCAGCGCTTGATCGCATCCAGCAAGCTCTCGCCTTGGTTGGGCAGACAGAAATCCACCACCATTGTGGTGCCGCCCGCCAGACCAGCGCGTGTGCCGCTCTCAAAATCATCAGTGGAATAAGTGCCCATAAACGGCATCTCAAGATGCACGTGTGGGTCAATCCCACCCGGCATCACGTAACAGCCGGTGGCGTCCAGTTCCTCATCGCCTTTGAGGCCCTTGCCAATCTCAATGATCTGACCGTTCTCAATCAGCACATCCGCTTCATAAGACAGATCTGCGGTCACCACGGTGCCGTTCTTAATGACTTTAGTCGCCATCGAAACTCTCCCTGTTTTGCTCTCTAGCTTGCGCCAAGAGCTCATTGAATTCAGCGGACAAAATCTGTGCGCTGGCTTTTTCTATCGAACATTCGAGATTCCAAAGCGCCTGAACCAAGGGCTGGTTGTACGCCCCGTCCGCCAAAAGGGTCTCGCTCAACTTTTCAAGCTCAGCAGACAGGATGACGACGTCTGAAACCGTAAGCTGTACCGAAACTTCCTCAGCCAAATTTTGCATTGTTTTGCTCATTTGCACGCCAGCTTCATTTGGCCAAAATTATCCCGGGTGTGTGGGGGCTGACCCCCACCTATGTCTGTGTCCGGGGGCAGCGCCCCCGGTCTTGTCAATTATTCCACAACTTCCGCTGTCTCGAGCACCGCATGCAGCATCACATCCGTGCCCGCTGAGGCCCACTCTTTGCTGATGTCTTCGGCCTCATTGTGTGACAGCCCGTCGACACAAGGACACATGATCATAGCGGTCGGCGCCACATCGTTGATCCAGCAGGCGTCATGCCCGGCACCAGAGACAATATCCATGTGGCTGTAGCCGAGACGCTCCGCCGCCTCGCGCACCGCGCCCACACAAGCCTCATCAAAGGCGGGTGGATCAAACTGGCCAACAATCTCCCAGTCCAGCCCCACTTCGATCTCTTCACAGAGCTGCGGCGCTTTCTCGGCAAACTCTGCCAGCATCGCGTCAATCACCTCCTGCAGGTGGCTGCGGAAATCGATGGTGAAGACCACCTTGCCCGGAATGATGTTGCGCGAATTTGGATAGACATCCACATGCCCAATTGCGCCCACCGCGTTTGGTTGATGTTTCATCGCAATCTCATGCACCAGCTCGGTGATCCGCGCCAAGCCCCGCCCAGCGTTCTTGCGCATCGGCATTGGTGTGGACCCTGTGTGGCTTTCTTTGCCAGTCACTGTGCACTCAATCCAGCGCAGGCCCTGACCGTGGGTCACAACCCCAATGTCTTTGTTCTGGGCTTCCAGAATAGGCCCCTGCTCGATGTGCAATTCAAACATCGCATGCATCTTCCGCGCGCCAACTTCTTCGTCGCCAACCCAGCCAATCCGCTTGATCTCATCACCAAAGCTTTTGCCTTCAGCATCCACACGATCATAAGCCCAATCCTGTGTGTGGCGACCTGTGAACACGCCCGATGCCAGCATAGCGGGCGCATAACGTGTGCCTTCTTCGTTGGTCCAGTTGGTCACAACAATTGGGTGTTTGGTTTTGATGCCCAGATCATTCATCGTGCGCACAGCTTCCAAGCCGCCGAGCACACCCAGCACACCGTCATACTTGCCGCCAGTTGGCTGCGTATCCAGATGGCTGCCCATGTAGACCGGCAGCGCCTCAGGGTCTTCGCCCGGACGCGTGGCAAACATATTGCCCATCGTATCCACGCCCATGCTCATACCCGCAGCCTCACACCACGATTGGAACAGAGCCCGGCCTTCCGCATCTTCATCAGTCAAAGTCTGGCGATTGTTGCCACCGGCGATACCGGGGCCAATCTTGGCCATCTCCATCAGGCTGTCCCACAGCCGATCCGCGTTCACCTTGAGGTTCTCACCCGGTGCACCCATAGCATCTACTCCCTAATGTCTGGCCCGGGCTTGCGCCCATTTGGGCTGCCCTTGCTGGTGGGGCTCTTGATCTCACGGCCTTCCTGACCGTATGGTCAAAATCAGACGACCACACCCTGACCAACCGGTCAAGATTTTTTATCAGGGCTTTTTTGATGGCAGAGACCTCAGCGGCATCCCCCAAAGCGACCAGCAAAAAAATGCGCCGTCAGGAAGCAGAAGCGCTTATTTTGTCGGCAGCTGAAAAAGTCTTTGCTGAGGCAGGCTTTGGAGGCGCCACCATGCAGCTCATCGCTGACGTCGCCGGGTTGCCCAAGGCCAACCTGCATTATTACTTTCCAACCAAGGAGTTGCTCTATCGGCAGGTGGTGCAGAAAATCTTTCAGATCTGGCTTCAGGCAGCCGATATCTTTGATCAGGCCGACGGCCCGGAAGAAGGCATTGGCGCCTATATCGACGCCAAAATGGAGATCTCCCGCCGCCATGCGGACGGCTCCAAAGTCTGGGCCAGCGAGGTCATGCATGGGGCACCGGTGATTCAGGATTATCTGGAAACCACGCTCACCGACTGGACCAACGGGCGAATCGAGGTGATCGAACGCTGGATCGCCGAGGGCCGCATGGCGCCGATCGATCCGCGCCACCTGCTCTACATGCTTTGGGCCACCACCCAGCATTACGCTGACTTTGGCCACCAGATCGACACCCTTAACGGCGGCAGCCCTCTCAACGACAAACAGTGGGAAGCGGCCAAATCCAATATCAAAACCATCATCCTGCGCGGGATTGGTGCCACCGAGTAAGGCTTTCCTATCCTAAATCCCTGTAGACCCACGCCTTTGGCTGCATTAGCCTAAAAAGGCAAGAAATACGGAATGTTACCCATGGCCGAGGCATCAGCGCGCAAACCCAGCCGCATTCAGCAACGCAATCGCAAGCGCATCTTGGATGCCGCGCTAGAGGTGTTTTCACGCCACGGCTACCGCGGCGCCACGCTGGACCTGATCGCCGAAGAGGCCGGCCTGTCCAAGCCCAACATCCTTTATTATTTTGGCGGCAAAGAAGACATCCATGTCACCCTGCTCAACCAGCTGATGGAAACCTGGCTCGACCCGCTGGACCATATGGACCCGGACGGCGAACCGCTTGAAGAAATCCTCGGCTACGTGCACCGGAAATTGGAAATGAGCCGCGAATTCCCGCGCGAAAGCCGCCTCTTTGCCAATGAAATCTTGCAAGGCGCGCCGCGTATGGGGCCCCATCTGGAAAGCGACCTGAAACCGCTGGTCGACAAAAAGACCGCGCTTATTCGCACATGGATCGCTCAAGGCAAACTGGCCGACGTAGACCCGCGCCATCTGATGTTCTCGATCTGGGCCACCACCCAGCATTACGCCGATTTTGACGCGCAGGTTCAGGTGCTCAGTGACAGCGACACCGACGCGCTCGACGGTGCCGACACCTTCCTCGATCAGATGTTCCGCAAACTGCTGACTCCCTAGGCGGCTCACGCCCCTACATTCCACCAAGCCGAACAGTTTTGCGTGACGCATTGCGCCCGCCTCCTTGTGGCCTCCGCACAAAAAAAGCCGCCGCGACTGGGGAACCGCGACGGCTTGGAACAGGACGGAAAGCCCCTGCCATGCGGGAAGGGCATTCCCGCTTTGCTAAGGTTTACTCCGCAGCCGTTGACATCGGATTGTTTGGATGTGCTGTCCAATTTCCATAGTCAGCCTCAACCGGCTTGCCTGTGCGCTCATCCAATTCACCGGTCTCCAGCGTGCGCATGGTGATACAGTTTTCCACCGGACACACATTAACACAGAGGTTACACGCCACGCATTCGTCGTCTTTCACCGTGAAGACACGGTCTTCAGACATCTCAATCGCCTGGTGAGAGGTATCCTCACAGGCCGCGTAGCACCGGCCACAGCTGATGCAATCGTCTTGATTGATCTCCGCCTTAGTGATGTGGTTGAGGTTCAGATATTGCCAGTCAGTGACATTTGGTGTCGCCATGCCAACAAAATCTGCGGTGCTTTCATAGCCTTTCTCATCCATCCATTGGCTCAGACCAGAGATCATTTCTTGAACAATCTTAAAGCCATAGGTCATCGCCGCCGTACACACCTGCACATTGCCTGCACCCAGTGCTATAAACTCCGCCGCGTCACGCCACGTGGTGATGCCGCCAATACCCGAAATCGGCAGCTTCGCCGTCTCAGGGTTGCGTGCAATCTCTGCAACCATGTTGAGCGCGATTGGTTTCACCGCTGGACCACAGTAGCCGCCATGGGTGCCCTTGCCGTCAATCATCGGCTCCGGACTCATCGCATCCAAGTTTACAGTGGTGATCGAGTTGATTGTGTTGATCAGGCTGACCGCATCCGCCCCACCGCGCAGCGCTGCCTCTGCAGGATGCAGGATGTTGGTGATGTTGGGTGTCAGCTTCACAATCACCGGCAGGTCGGTGGCCTCTTTGCACCAGCGGGATACCATTTCGATGTACTCAGGCACCTGGCCAACCGCAGCACCCATACCGCGCTCCGCCATGCCGTGTGGACAGCCAAAGTTTAGCTCAAACCCGTCACAGCCGGTCTCCGCGATCATCGGAAGGATGCGTTTCCACTCATCCTCCTCGCAAGGCACCATGACCGAGGCAATCAACGCGTGATCGGGATAGTCCCGCTTCACGCGCGCCATTTCCTCAAGGTTCACTTCCAATGGACGGTCGGTGATCAGCTCGATGTTGTTCAAGCCAAGTAGCCGCCGATCCGCGCCGTGGATCGCCCCGTATCGCGGACCGTTCACATTGACAACGGGAGGACCTTCCGCACCCAAAGTTTTCCAGACTACGCCGCCCCAACCTGCTTCAAAGGCGCGGCGCACATTATACTCTTTATCCGTTGGCGGCGCCGAGGCGAGCCAGAACGGGTTGGGGGATTTGATCCCTACAAATTCACTTTCGAGATTGGCCATTCGCTTATCTCCCCTTACGCCGACAGTTTGGCGTGAATGTCTTCGGCCGCGTCACGACCCTCAGCCACCGCAGTCACGGTCAGATCATCGCCGCCTGTGGCACAATCGCCACCAGCCCAGATGCCATCCACGGACGTACGTCCGCTGTCATCCACTTTGATCTTGCCCCACTCCAGCGCAGGCAGGCCTTCACCTTCCAGCGTCTGGCCAATGGCTTTGAACACCTGATCCGCTTGTAAGCGCACGGTTTGTCCGGTCGGCTTCAAATCATTGTCGGTGTATTCAAGCTCGATCTCACGCACCGCACCATTGCCGATCACCCCTTTCGGCGAGGCGTTGGTGATGATCCGTACGCCTTTGGACGCCGCCAGATCCTGCTCAAACTCGGACGCATTCATCCGGTCTTTGCCACGACGATAGACCAGCGAGACGTTCAACGCGCCCAACAGCTTCGCCTGCACCGCAGCATCCACAGCGGTCATGCCGCCACCAATCACCACAACATCGCGACCAATCGCCATTTTACTCAGGTCATCCGCCTGACGCAGCTCTGCGATGAAATCCACCGCGTCATCCACGCCGTCTTTGTCTTCGCCATCCACGCCCAGCGCGTTCACGCCGCCAAGGCCTATGCCAAGGAACACCGCGTCAAACTCAGTTTTTAAACCCTCAAGAGACAGACCGTCGCCCAGCTTTTTGCCGGTTTCCACGGTAATACCGCCAATTTTCAAGAGCCAATCAACCTCACGCTCGGCAAAACTCTCGACTGATTTATAGGCCGCAATGCCAAATTCGTTCAGACCGCCCGCCTTAGCACGTGCATCATACACTGTGATGTCATGCCCATGCATCGCCAAACGGTGCGCTGCCGACAAACCGGCGGGACCGGCACCGACCACCGCAATCTTTTTGCCCGTGCTCGCCGCACGTTCAAACGGATGCTGTCCAGCGTCTACCAGCTTGTCGGTGGCATACCGTTGCAAACGACCAATCTCGACCGGATTGCCCTCCGCAGTTTCACGCACACAGACCTGCTCACAGAGCGTCTCTGTTGGACAAACACGGGCGCACATGCCGCCCAGAATGTTCTGATCAAAAATCGTCTTGGCCGCCGCTTCCGGCGTGCCGGTGGCGATCTGTCGAATGAACAGAGGAATATCAATATCTGTCGGACAGGCCGTCATACACGGCGCATCGTGACAGAAATAACACCGATCCGACGCCACAAGAGCCTCGTGATCATCAAAACGGGGGTGCAAATCCCCAAAGTTCTCGGTCAGTTCCACAGAGTCTAAACGCGCTGCTTGAATGCCGTTGCTAAACGGTGTGTTGGACATAGGACCTCCCCATACACCTTGTTGGCTACCCCCACAGGCTTGCACAGGTTTTTTGACCAATCAATAAAAAAATTTACCACATGGTCAAAAGATTGCGCAGCCACCCCAGTTGCCACACGATGGGCGTGATGCATAAAAACTCACCATTTTTCTAACATCCGCAAAGCGTTGCCTATTCCAGATCTGGCAGGCACAACAGTCCGTCCATGCGAGGCACAACTATGACGTTTTGATGAAATCATCCCAAATGTAAGACTATTTCTGCAAAAAACTCTTGTTTTCTGCCTGAGATTTTATCAGATGGTAGACGCGCAGTTTCTATTTTCGACCCCCTGCTCCTAACCGGCTCAGCTTTCGATCAAGATACCCGCCGGGTTGCCGCATGTTGCGGGCAGCACAAAACAAGGAGAACGACGATGGCTACTGGCACCGTCAAATGGTTCAACACCACCAAAGGCTTCGGCTTCATTGCACCTGACGAAGGCGGCAACGACGTATTTGTCCACATTTCTGCAGTTGAGCGTTCCGGCCTGACCGGTCTGGCCGACAACCAGAAAGTGAGCTACGAGCTGCAAGCTGGCCGTGATGGCCGCGAAAGCGCGATCGATCTGGCCCTGCTCTAAGCAGGTCTTGGACAAGCGATTTTTTGAAAGGCGCCCCTCGGGCGCCTTTTTGTTTGCAATTTTACGTTCCCGACGCCACCCTTTTCATCTCTTCCAAGGTCCGCTCTGCCGTTACTGTGGCGGAGTTTGGATTTTGCCCGGTGATCAGTCGCTCATCCACCACTGTGTGCTGCGCCAAAGGGATCATGGCCTTACTGTACTGCAACCCTCGATCCTTTAGCCGTTGCTCCATGTTATACGGCACCAGTCGCTTAACTCCGGCGATTCCTTCGTCAAAGTAAGAAAAACCCGTGCCCCGCTTGCCATCAATCAGGTAGGTTCCATCGCTCAAGAGCACTTCTTGCAGGGCCGCAACCCCATGACAAACCGCTGATACAACTTTGCCACCTTCATAGAAGTCTGCTGTTTTTGCGTGTAACTCTGAATTTTCAGCAAAATCCCACATGGCCCCGTGCCCACCGGCAAAATAGACCACATCGTAAGTTGCCCAGTTCACGTCCGAAATTGATTTTGTATTCTCAAGTAACGTCATAAACGCTGGATCTTGCCGGCGCTTTTTGGTCGCCTTGTCCATAACAAAGAAACCCAGACTTCGGCCATCTACATGGATCCTCCCCCCCTTTGGACTCACAATGTCCATCGCAATGCCCGCGGCTTCGAAGACATCATAAAAATGTGTCAGTTCAGACAGCCATAACCCGGTCGGCGCGGCCTTGGAGTTGTCAAATTTGGTGTGATTGGTCACGATGATCAGAACTTTGCTCATTCTCATGCCCTTTTTCTGGCGTACGACCTCAATGGATGTCGCATGGTTGATTTGATAGATCAAAACTATTTATACCGATCAGGGACAACAATTCCTCCCACGACCACAACTATCATGTATGAGATTCACCAATGCGCTTACCTCTCGCTATGCTCGAAATTTTCAATGCCATAGCCCAAGCCGGAAGCATGCGGGCGGCAGCTCAAACGCTGGGCATCAAACCCTCAACCGTGAGCCACCAATTAAAAAATCTCGAGCAACAGCTTGGGACCACATTGTTTATTCGCACCACCCGCGCCGTCAACTTAACCGAGGCAGGCCGCGCTCTGGCGCGCAATACAGAACCGGCTTTCTACCTGCTTGGCGATGGGCTTCACCAAGCAAAGACCGCTGGCCACACTGCCACGGGCGCGCTCAAACTGGCCGTCCCGGAGTTTGCCCTGTTCCTGCTCCTGCAAAAGAACCTGCCAGACTTTCAATGTGAGTACCCGGAAATTGAAATCGAGCTATCTGTGGATGATGCAATTTCGGACATTCTGGAGACCGGCTTCCACGCGGGGTTTCGTCTGGGCGGCGTCGTAGCACAAGACATGGTCGCAAAGCCGCTCACTCCGCCCTTAGAAACGGCGGTGGTCGCAAGTCCCAAATACCTTGCGACACACGGTATCCCCAAAACGCCCTCGGATTTACTGGCACATAATTGCCTTCGGTATCGGTTTCACAGTTCTGGCCTCATCGCCCCCTGGTCATTTCACGGAGCTGAAGGCCCTTATCCCGTGGATGTGCGCGGAAATCTGATTGCAAACTCGTTACCAGTGACCCTCGAACTGGCCAAACAAGGGCGCGGGATGGCTTTTGGGTTTCGTGATTACGTCTTAGAAGACCTAAACAGCGGAGATCTTGTTGAGGTGCTTCAAAACCACGTCGCTCCGGTTCCTGGAATTCACATCTATTTCCCACGCGAATACCGCACCATGATCCCCCTTCGTCTGCTCATTGAACATCTTCAAGCATAGACAACTCGGCGGCTCCAAACAGAAAAAGACGCAACCTTGCGGCTACGTCTTTTTTCTCTTCCTCTGGGAGGAAATGGTCGGGACGGCAAGATTCGAACTTGCGACCCCCTGTACCCAAAACAGGTGCGCTACCAGGCTGCGCTACGCCCCGACATGTGAAGCAGGGTTTACCTCCACTGTTCGGGAATGAAAACCCCCTAACAACGCCAGTTTGCTATTTCTTGCAAAAAATTTTTGTGGCGCATTTCACTGCCCACAGAAATGCCCATGGCCGCTGCCAACCCGCCATTAATTTCTAAAACATAGCGCACTTCGTCGCCGCCAAAAATCGGTGTTTCATCCAACGGAATTGCGTTGCTATGGATATGCTGAACCACCCCATGTTCGTCTGCGAATAGCATATCGAGAGGAATCAAAGTGTTCCGCATCCAGAAAGACGCCGATCGCGTGGTCTCATAGACAAAGAGCATGCCCGCGCTGCTTGGCATATGGGAGCGATTCATCAGCCCCTGTGCCCGTTCGGTCTCAGTGTCTGCCACATCTACGGAGAATCGCGCCTGCCCAAAGTCGCCGCGTATCAGCAAGCTGTCCTCG
The DNA here is from genome assembly GCF_900182745.1 of Shimia sagamensis. Classification (GTDB taxonomy): domain Bacteria; phylum Pseudomonadota; class Alphaproteobacteria; order Rhodobacterales; family Rhodobacteraceae; genus Shimia; species Shimia sagamensis. Next base: position 86,122 of record NZ_FXTY01000006.1, read on the forward strand.
AGGCAGGCGTCTTCTGCTTGGGCAGGCAAGGAGATCACGAGCCCTGCCAGCAGCCCAAATATCCCAACGCCGATCCAGTGACCGGCGCCAAAGAGTGTTAGTCGTTTTCCAAAACCGCGTTTTCCCACGCCAATACCTCAGTTGCCATGCGACCACGTTTACCGTCGATCACACGCAGCGCCAAGGCCTCGCCTGGCTGCAGGTCAGACAGACCCGAGCGGCGCAACACTTCGATGTGCAGGAAAATATCTTCTGGACGGCCAAACACATTGGCAAAGCCAAAGCCCTTGCCCTTGTCGAACCACTTCACCCGCGCCGGTTCAAGCGGCGTCGCGCGAATGTCGTCCAGATCCATGCCTTCAAAATCGGACAGCGCCACCGGCGTCTCCGTTTCTGGTGCTTCGATCTTGAACACCTCCACGGCCTGTGCGCCGCGTTGGGTCACTTGCACGGACACATCAATTACGGAGCCATCCGCAACCGAGCTTTGGCCGAAGTTGCGCAACACATTTGCGTGCAACAAAATGTCCGGTCCACCGTCGTCTGAAATTATGAATCCGAAACCCTTGACCGGGTCGAACCATTTCACCACGCCCATCACCTGCGTGACGTCATTTTCTAGAGTACTCAATGCCTCAACCTTAGTTTGTATCATCCCCATGATCTGCGCGACTGTGCTGCATCACGACGACTTCGGCAAGCGCAAAATTTCCATGCTTTTCATGCGCTTGCCACTAAAGTTTTTAACTAATTAAGGGTTAAGGCGCTGAATTTCCCACGGTTTTTCAGGTGTTTCGCGTGTCCAGCGGAACCTATCGTGTAGCCGAAACGCCCCATCTGCCCAAAATTCGATTTCGGCAGGAATAAGCCGATACCCACCCCAAAAAGGCGGACGCTTCGGATGAGTGCCGTGCGCGGCTGTTATTTTTGCCACTTTTGCCATCAATTCTGTCCGAGAATTAAGCGGTTGGGACTGCTCAGAGGCCCAGGCACCCAGCTTGCTCTTCAAACTTCGCGACTCAAAATATGCATCTGCTTGAGGACCATCTTCCCGCCTAACGTGTCCTCTGACCCGAATCTGGCGGCGCAAGGATTTCCAGTGAATCACAAAAGACGCCTTGCCGGCCCCGTCCAGTTCCTGCGCTTTTGCACTGCCGTAATTTGTGTAGAACACAAACGCTGCGTCCTCGATGTCTTTCAAAAGCACCATTCGCGAATTTGGCATGCCTTCTGCATCCACGGTGGAAAGCGCAATCGCATTGGCATCATTTGGTTCACTCTTTTCAGCGTCAGCCAACCACATCCGCGCAATCTTTAATGGGTCATCTCCCGCAAAAATCCCAGCTCTCTCGCTCATAACTGCCTCCAAAATCATCATCCTGCCGCTCAGGCTAGGTAAATTCCAATCCCGCGAAGACCTTGATGCGACAGGGTCAATCGCCTAAACGTCACGCATAACCAAGTGGGACGGAGTTCACCGGATGTCAAATCAACTCATGGCAGGCAAACGCGGTCTGATTATGGGGCTTGCCAACGACAAGTCTATTGCCTGGGGCATTGCAAAGGCCTGCGCCGACGCTGGCGCCGAGCTGGCATTCTCATATATGGGCGACGCTTTCAAGAAACGTGTTGTCCCCCTAGCGGAACAACTCAATGTCGACACGCTTATTGACTGTGATGTGTCTGACCCAGCCTCTCTAGATGCGGCCTTTTCAGAAATCGAAGAGAAATGGGGCAAGATCGATTTCATCGTGCATGCGATTGGCTTCTCTGACAAAAACGAATTACGCGGTCGCTACGTGGAAACGTCCAAAGACAATTTCCTTATGACCATGGACATCTCCGTTTATTCGTTCACCGCCGTGATGCAGCGCGCCGAGAAAATGATGACAGACGGCGGCTCCGCTTTGACGCTCACGTACTACGGAGCTGAGCAAGTTATGCCACACTATAACGTCATGGGTGTGGCCAAGGCCGCATTAGAAGCTTCTGTGAAGTATCTTGCCGAAGACCTCGGCAAAGACGGCATCCGCGTAAACGCTATCTCTGCTGGTCCAATCAAAACCTTGGCCGCTTCCGGCATCGGGGATTTCCGTTACATCCTGAAATGGAACGAACTGAACTCACCCCTGCGTCGCAATGTTAGCATCGAAGACGTGGGCAACTCCGCGCTTTACCTGCTGTCAGATCTTGGCAGCGGTGTAACCGGCGAAAATCTGCACGTCGACGCAGGCTACCACGTCGTTGGTATGAAAGCCGTCGACGCGCCGGACATCGACGCCGTGGTTGGGCGTAAATGAGCCTCGCCGCCTTTGTCGCCGCCGTCTTTCTTTGTTTGATGGCCGCTGTCAGCCCCGGCCCGGCCGTGCTCATGGCTGCCCGTGTGGGTCTGCAACATGGCCTCAAAACCGGCGCTGCCTTATCTGTGGGAATTGGCCTCGGTGCGGTCTTCTGGGCCGCCTCCGCCCTCTTTGGCCTCGCGCTGCTGTTTGAATACGCGCCTTTCCTGCTGACGGTACTGAAATTCGGCGGCGCAGCCTTCCTGATCTGGACAGCCGTAAAAATGTGGCGTGCCGCAGATGAACCGCTGGTAGACAGCGACACCGATCTTGCCGCAACCACACCATTGGCTGCGTTGCGCCTCGGCATCTGGACCCAACTGGCCAACCCGAAGCCAGCCGTCTTTTTTGGCGCGGTTTTTGTTGGCACTGTGCCCACCGACGCCACCCCATTGGCGCTGGCCCTGCTGTTGGTATGCATCTTCCTTGGCGAGTTCCTCTGGAACACCTCCGTGGCGCGGCTGTTTTCTCTGGACCGCACGCGCAAGATCTACATCAGCTTAAAGCACCTGATTGACCGCGTCTTTGGGGGTCTGCTGGCCGCTTTGGGCATCAAGATCGCCGCGTTCTAAGCCGGCACCCCGATCATGCGCAAATTCCTCAAGGCCCTCTTTCTATTGCTCTGCATCACAAGCGCCTTGGGGATTCTTGCCCTCTACTACCGCCAACACCTACCCAATCCTGTCACCGAGATCATCTGGCCCCGCGACAACATCAAAGTGGTGCGCACCCGTCAAACGCCCATGTTGGAAACAGGCTTTGCCGCGCTCAACACCTCCCTTGGTGCCCCGATCTATATCCGGATTTTCAAAGAGGAGCGCGAACTGGAGCTCTGGGTGCACACCCCAGCCAACACCTATGCCCTCTTCAAAACCTACCCCATCTGCAACCACTCCGGCGGCCTTGGACCCAAACTTAAAGAGGGAGACCGACAATCGCCGGAGGGCTTCTATACCGTCACCAAGTCCGCTTTGAACCCCAACAGCAGCTACCACCTATCCTTCAATCTCGGCTTTCCCAACCGGTTTGACCGTGCACATGATCGCACCGGCAGCTTCCTGATGGTGCATGGCGACTGCGTTTCTATCGGCTGTTACGCCATGACCGATCCGGCCATTGAGGAAATCTACGTCGCGGTCGAAGAGGCACTTAAAGGTGGTCAATCCTCGATCCCGGTACACGCATTCCCATTCCGGCCGACGCCAAAGCGCATGGCCTTGGCCTCCGGCCAGCGTTGGGAAGCCTTCTGGCAGCAACTTGCCCCCGCCTACCACGCTTTCGCCGAAACAGGCCGGCCGCCATTGATCACTGTAGACAACGGCAGGTATCTCGTCACAACTTGGTAAACACGCAAACAGTTTGCGCCGCGTGGCCCTTCTGCTAGAACGGCTGAAATCTGCGACAAAGGGGTGAGTCCACATGAGCGAGCGTCTGCCACACGAAAAAGGTTTCCACATCAGCTGGGATCAAATCCACCGCGACAGCCGCGCGCTGGCGTGGCGTCTGGACGGCAAAGGGCCAAACGACGGCGCTTGGAAAGCCGTGGTTGCCATCACCCGTGGTGGTATGGCCCCTGCGATGATCGTCAGCCGCGAGCTCGACATCCGCACCGTCGATACTATTTCAGTGAAATCCTACTACTCCGGCGGTGGCGCTCAAGACAAACAGCGCGAAGCGCAGGTTCTCAAAAGCCCCGACGCTGAGCTCATGGGGGACGGCGAAGGCATTCTGGTTATTGATGACTTGGTGGATTCCGGCAAAACCCTCGAACTGGTGCGCAAGCTGTACCCCAAGGCCCACTTTGCCACCGTTTATGCCAAACCAGCTGGCGAGCCGATGGTCGACACCTTCATCACCGGCGTGAGCCAGGATACCTGGATTTTCTTCCCTTGGGACATGGCCCTGCAATACGTTGAGCCCTATCGCGGCACCGATTGATCGCAGCGCATGGTGGGCACGCCCCACACGCAACACCGCACAATTCGGACCGCAGCGAGAGGCCTTGCTGCGGTTTTCTTTTGTCCGCTTCCTGCTTGAGAGACTGACCCAATGACCCTCCCCCGCACAGCCGCCACTTTTGCTCCGCCCGTGATGGAAGCTCGTCGCTGGCTCGAAGGTGTGACCTTCCCGGATAAGCGCCCACTGATCAACGTCAGCCAAGCCGCCCCTGTCGCAGCACCGCCGGAACCTCTCCTGCAACACATCGCAGACACCGCGCTCACCAATCCTGAGGCGCACCTCTACGGGCCCGTGCTTGGCCTACCGGAACTGCGCACCGAGGTGGCCACGCAATGGTCCGCGGCCTACACAGCCGAAATCGCTCCTGCGCAAGTTGCCATCACCTCCGGCTGCAATCAGGCCTTCTGTGCCACCCTGACCGCCATTGCTGGTGAAGGCGACGAGGTGATCCTGCCAACGCCATGGTACTTCAATCACAAAATGTGGCTGGATATGCAGGGCGTCACCGCCGTGCCGCTGTCCACAGACGCGCAGCTCTTGCCCGACCCAGACCACGCCGCCGCGCTGATCACAGAGCGTACCCGCGCCATTGTTCTGGTCACCCCCAACAACCCGGGCGGCGTCGAATATCCGGCAGAACTGGTCCGCGCCATGTATGAGCTTGCCAAATCCCGTGGCATCCGGCTTATCGTGGATGAAACTTACCGCGACTTTGACAGCCGCACCGGCGCGCCACATGACCTCTTTGGTGACCCGGATTGGCAGGAGACACTGGTGCAACTCTACTCCTTCTCCAAAGCCTACCGCCTCACCGGCCACCGGATTGGCGCCATGGTTGGCAGTGTGGAGCTTTTGGCAGAGGCCGAAAAGTTCCTGGACACCGTCACCATCTGCCCCAACCAGCTTGGCCAGCACGCTGCCCTCTGGGGCATGCAAAACCTCAGTCATTGGTTGGCGGGCGAGCGCGCCGAAATCCTCGATCGTCGCGCCGCCATCACCGACAACATGCCGAACCTCGCCGCTCAAGGCTGGGAGCTTCAAGGCGCCGGGGCCTACTTCGCCTATATGAAGCATCCGTTTGACATGCCGTCGGACCAACTGGCGCAGCAATTGGTGCGAAGCCACAGCATCCTGACCCTGCCCGGCACCATGTTTACACCCAAAGGGGATCAGGCCGGCAAAAACACCCTACGCATCGCCTTCGCCAACGTGGAGCGCGCAGGAATTGCCGACCTTTTTGCCCGTCTCGCCACGGTCAAAGCCTGACGCAAACACAACACAGGCGGGACAGGCCAATCATGCTTGCCCCCCCTGCCCCAACCGCGTAGACCTTCGCAGAAGAAACTTGAACAAACACAGGGCGGAACACCAATATGTCGCAAGGAAAAGGCTCCGGCAAAACCTCCAAGACCTTCGTCTGGATCCTCATGGCGATGCTCATTCTGGGTCTCGGCGGGTTTGGCGTGACCAACCTGTCCGGCACCGTGCGCTCCGTGGGCACCGTGGGCGAAGAAGATATCTCCGTCGACGACTACGCCCGCGCCTTACAAGAAGAGCTGCGCGCACTTGAGGCCCAAACTGGCCAGTCCCTACCCTTTGCCCAGGCCCAGGCCTTTGGTATCGACCGCATGGTTCTGGCCCGCCTGTCCACAACACGCTCGTTGGACGCTGAAAACAAGCGCCTTGGCATTTCCATTGGCGACGAAAACCTCGCTCAGGAATTGATGAACATCCCATCGTTCCAAGGTCTGGATGGCTCTTTTGACCGCGACGCCTACGCCTTTGCCATTGATCAGGCAGGCATGAACGAATCTGAATTTGAGGACAGCGTGCGCGAAGACACCGTCCGCTCCCTGCTGCAAGGCGCCGTGGTCTCCGGTCTGGTTATGCCTGACGTCTACGCCGACACCGTGATCGAATTTGTCGCCGAAGAGCGCGACTTCACTTGGTCGCAACTGACCGGTGACAATCTGACCACCGCAGTCACCGCCCCAACCGCGGCAGAAGTCGAAACATTCTACAACGACAACCAGGACCGCTTTATGCTGCCCGCCACGCGGCAGATCACCTACGCGTGGCTGTCACCAGAAATGATCATTGATCAAGTGGATGTTGACGAAGCGTCTCTTCAAAAACTCTATGACGAACGAGACAGCGAGTTTAACCGCCCGGAACGCCGTTTGGTAGAGCGTCTGGCCTTTGCTGATGACGCTGCGGCGCAAGCCGCGATGGAGCAAATCGCAGCTGGCACCGCCACCTTCACCAGCTTGGTCGAAGGCCGTGGTCTGTCGCTGTCTGATGTGGATTTGGGTGACGTGACCAAAGCGCAGCTTGGCGAAGCTGGCGAAGCTGTATTCCTTGCACCCGCTAATGGCATCGCGGGCCCTGCCCCCTCCACGCTTGGCCCCTCTCTGTTCCGCGTGAACGGCATACTTGGTGCACAGTCGACCTCCTTTGACGAAGCCAAAGACCTGCTGCGAGAAGAACTTGCCGCAGAGCGCTCCCGCCGCCTAATTGACACCCAGATCGGCAACATCGACGACTTGCTTGCCGGTGGCGCGACACTGGAAGAGTTGGTTGAAGAAACCGATATGGAGCTGGGTATCCTCAACTGGCACCCTGCATCCGAAGATGATCTTGCCGGCTATGAGGGCTTCCGCGCCGTCGCCTCCGCTGTAACCTTGGACGACTTCCCACAGATTGAAGTGCTTGAAGACGGCGGCATATTTGCCCTGCGCCTCGAAGGTGAAACCCCAAGCCAGCCAGCCCCGCTGGCAGATGTGGCTGAGGAGGCTGCTGCAGCCATCACCGCAGAGCGCACCACCGAAGCCCTCAAAGGCCTGGTCGAGACCCTGACGCCACGCCTGAACGACGGCACCAGCTTCACTTCTTTTGGCTTCACTGCCAACGAAGAGGTCGACATGGACCGCGCCGCCTTTGTGCCAAGCACACCACCACAGTTCCTGACAGAGGTCTTTGAGATGGAAGTGGGCGATTTGCGCACCCTGGACAGTCCCGACGGCCTGATCGTTGTCCGCCTGAACGCCATCAAGGCCCCGGCCACCGACGATCCAGAAGTTACTGCCCTGAAGGCTGCGATCACCGCGCAGCTGTCCAGCGGCATTTCGCAGGACGTTTTTGCGGCCTACGCTCAGGCGCTGCAAACCATGTACCCGACTCAGATCAACCAACAGGCACTGAACGCGGTGCACGTGAACTTCCAGTAAAGAAAGGCCGCCAAGGTGGACCTGACTCCCTCGTTTGAAGATTTTGCCAAAGCCTATGAGGCCGGTGAAAATCAGGTAGTGTACACGCGGCTCGCCGCCGACCTCGACACCCCGGTGTCGCTCATGCTCAAGCTTACTGGCGCCCACAAAGACGCCTTTATGCTTGAGTCTGTGACCGGTGGCGAAGTGCGTGGACGGTATTCCATCATTGGCATGAAGCCCGATCTGATCTGGCAAACCCATGGCACCGAAAGCCGCATCAACCGCACCGCGCGGTTTGATCCAGACGGCTTTACACCACAGGACGGCGACCCGCTGACCAACCTGCGGGCTCTGATCGCGGAAAGCCGCATCGACCTACCTGAAGATATGCCGCAGGCCTCCGCTGGTCTGTTTGGCTACCTCGGCTATGATATGATCCGCCTTGTGGAGCATCTGCCCAACGTGAACCCGGACCCGCTGGGCCTGCCCGACGCCTGCATGCTGCGCCCCTCTGTGGTGGCTGTGCTGGATGGTGTGAAAGGCGAAGTCACCGTGGTCTCCCCTGCGTGGGTCAGCGACGGCCAATCCGCCCGCGCCGCTTACGCACAAGCAGCCGAGCGCGTGATGGATGCCGTGCGCGACCTCGAACGCGCCATGCCGCAAGCTGCACGTGATCTGGGTGATGCCCATGAGGTCTCGCCACCGGTCTCCAACTTCACCAAAGACGGCTACTTGGCCGCTGTCAAGAAAGCCAAAGAGTACATCAAGGCAGGTGACATCTTCCAAGTTGTGCCCGCCCAACGCTGGACACAGGACTTCCCGCAGCCGCCATTTGCGCTCTACCGCTCGCTGCGCCGCACCAACCCGTCACCGTTCATGTTCTACTTCAACTTCGGTGGTTTTCAAGTTGTCGGCGCCAGCCCCGAAATCCTCGTGCGGGTCTTTGGCGACGAAGTCACCATCCGCCCGATCGCAGGCACCCGACCGCGCGGAGAAACACCTGAGCAGGACAAAGCGCTCGAAGAGGACTTACTGGCAGACAAGAAAGAACTTGCCGAGCACCTCATGCTGCTTGATCTGGGCCGCAACGATACCGGCCGCGTCTCCAAAATTGGCACCGTGCGCCCGACCGAGAAATTCATCATCGAACGTTACAGCCACGTGATGCACATCGTCTCCAACGTGGTGGGTGAACTGGCTGAGGACAAAGACGCGTTGGACGCCTTCTTTGCCGGCATGCCCGCAGGCACTGTCTCCGGTGCGCCCAAAGTGCGCGCGATGGAAATCATCGACGAGCTGGAACCAGAGAAACGCGGCATCTACGGCGGCGGCGTGGGCTACTTTAGCTCAGGTGGCGACATGGACATCTGCATCGCGCTGCGTACAGCAATTGTGAAAGACCAAAAGCTCTACATTCAGGCCGGTGGTGGCGTTGTTTATGACAGCGACCCAGAAGCGGAATACATGGAGACCGTACACAAATCCAACGCCATCCGTCGCGCTGCCGCTGACGCTGCGCGCTTTACCGGCAACGGCAATACGTGAGCGAAACGTCAAATACCTCCGCAGCACTGGGCACTGTGACTCCCTATTTCACGGTGCCAGACGCGGAGGCCTTTATCCATTTCGCACAATCCGCCTTTGACGCGAAGATAATCAAAGAAGACCGCTACGACAGCGGCGTGGTCCAACACGCCCGTCTACAGATTGCACCTCGGTCCTGATGCTCAACCAGGCAACAGACACCTACCCTGCCAATGCTTCCCAAATGTACATTCAGGTTACCGATGCCACTACGTCTTATGCCCGTGCCCTGGAACTTGGCGCCACCTCGATCATGCAACCAAACCTGCGCCCCCACGGCGAGCAAATGGCTGGGATCATCGATCCAAGCGGCAACACCTGGTGGATCGCCAGCTCGGCAAATTAACCACGTAGCCCCCAACAAAAAAGCCACCCCTAAGGCGGCCTATTTTATCTTCTTGGCAATCTTTTCTTCTTTGGACAATTTGTTGCCCCAGGTATTCTTACTGATCCCCATATCATAGGCCATCGGCTTGGTTTTGCCTTTGCTGACCTTACCGCCTTTGTCCAAATACTGCTGGATCAGATCCTCATCGGTGGTCTCTTTAGGCACATGTTTCATCGCCATCTTCCCCCATCTGCAAGGTGCGGAATCGCGCCATGCTTTGTTTCTCCAGCCTATCAACGGGTCCGTGAATGGCCAGCCCAAACAACAGCATTCCAAATCATATTGCATATACTCAGACTTGATGGATGCTGTTTCCGTCACAAACTCACCCCTCAGTTGTCCCACCAACACTCAGGCGCAGAACGCAAAAGTTTGTCCAAACGGTAAAACCAACGTTACACTGTGCAATCACATAGCAAGAAAGATCGTCAGTTTGATTCGTCGGGGATCACGCGAGGCGGCGTATTTTTTAAAACTTAGGGAGCCCATCATGTCTCAATTCACCTTATCACGTCGCCATTTTCTGGCTTCAACGGCAGGCTTCATTGCCCTGCACCCTTTCTCCGCCAACGCTGCCACCAATCAGGCACACCTACGGATCATGGAGACCACCGACCTGCACGTGCACGTCTTCCCGTATGATTATTATGCCGACAAACCACGCGACACAGTTGGCCTCTCCCGCACCGCCTCCCACGTAAAAGCCATCCGGGCTGAGGCCACCAACTCCATGCTGATCGACAACGGTGACTTTCTGCAGGGCAACCCAATGGGCGACTACATCGCTTATGAGCGCGGCATGAAAGAAGGCGACATGCACCCCGTCATCACCGCGATGAACACCGTTGGCTTTGATGCCTCAACGCTGGGCAACCATGAGTTCAACTACGGCCTCGATTTCCTGATGAAATCTCTCGCGGGCGCGGACTTCCCGGTGATCTGTGCCAACGTTGCGCTCGAAGAAGGCGGCAGCCCAACCAAAGACAAAACCCTGATCAAGCCTTACGTGATCCTCGACCGAGAAATCACCGACGGCGCTGGTGAAACCCACCCGATCAAAGTCGGCCTGATTGGCTTTGTGCCACCACAAGTGATGAACTGGGACCGCCGCCATCTCGAAGGCAACGTCATGGCGCGTGACATCGTCGACACCGCCAAAGCTTATGTGCCGGTGATGAAAGAACAGGGCTGTGATCTGATCATCGCGCTCTCCCACTCCGGCATTGGTGCCGCCGACCACAGCGACGGCATGGAAAACGCCTCCGTTCCACTGGCAGCGATCGACGGCATCGACGCAGTTCTGACCGGCCACCACCACCGTGTGTTCCCCTCCTCCGCCTATGACGGCATGGCAGGCGTGGACGTGGCCAACGGCACGCTGATGGGCAAACCCGCCGCCATGGGCGGATTCTGGGGCTCTCACCTTGGTCTGATTGACCTGATGCTGGAACGCTCCGGCAACGAGTGGAAAATTGTCAGCCACTCAACAGAGGCCCGCCCGATTTCCAAACGCAACGAAGACCGTTCCATCACGGCGCTTGTGGAAGATCAGCCAGACGTCTTGGCCAGTGTTCAGGCCGAACACGACGCCACATTGGCTTACGTGCGCCGTGCAGTTGGCAAGACAGACGCGCCATTGCACAGCTACTTCGCGCTGGTCGCGGATGACCCGTCGGTGCAGATCGTGTCGATTGCCCAAAGCTGGTACATTGCGGAGATGATGAAAGGCACCGAATACGAAGGCTTGCCCATTCTATCTGCCGCCGCCCCTTTCAAAGCTGGTGGGCGTGGTGGTCCAGAGTATTACACCGACGTGGCCAAAGGCGACGTGGCGATCAAAAACGTGTCGGACCTTTATCTCTACCCCAACACTGCTCGCGCGGTGAAGGTGAGTGGCCAAGAGGTCAAAGACTGGCTGGAACGCTCGGCGGGTATCTTCAACCAAGTGGAAGCCGGCAAAGCGGATCAAGTGCTGCTGAACCCGGATTTCCCATCTTACAACTTTGATGTGATGGACGGTGTCACCTATGAAATCGACCTGTCCCAGCCTTCCAAATTTGACCCCAAGGGCAATCTGATCAACGCCGATGCCAACCGCATCGTGAACCTGATGTTTGACGGCAAGCCTTTGGACATGAACGCGGAATTCATCATCGCCACCAACAACTACCGCGCTGGCGGCGGCGGCAAATTCCCAGGCGCCATGGGCGACACCATTGTGTTTGAAGGCCCGGACACCAACCGCGACGTGATCGTGCGCTACATCGTTGAGAAAGGCACCATCAGCCCACGTGCGGATGCCAACTGGACCTTCGCCCCATTGCCGGGCACGTCGGTATTGTTTGATACTGGGCCGAAGGCCGCAGACTACAGCGACAGCGTGGACGGTGTCTCGATTGAAGCTGCAGGAGAAGGCCCCGACGGTTTCGCGCGCTTTCGCATTCAGCTGTAAGCGTCGCTGCACAAAGACAAAGGGCCGGAGGTTTCTCCGGCCCTTTTCTATACACTCAAAGACAGGTCCAAGTTTCCACATCATACTGAGGCGACGGCATCTTTGGCCACGGTTGGGGCGCCTCACTTGGATTGCGCAACAGCGGGTCAAACTGCCCTTTCCGGTTGCGTAAGCTCTCTGGATCCAGCGCCAATCTCTGACACTTTGCCAGGTCGCTGATGGTCGTGCCGCGGGCCTGTGTCAGGTCAATCAAATGCCCCTTCCGCTGGCTCAACGTCGCCCGAAACTTCAAAGGTTGATCCAGTGTGAATATATGTGTGTTCACCCCAAACAGCTTGGCCTCGCCTTGCCAGTCCTCACCGGACGCAAACACAAGTTCAAATCGCCCCGGCGGCACCAAAACCTGAAAAAATTCCCCGCCTCGCACGTAAGCCGCCAAGACAACCTTCTCCCTCTCGACATCCCGCAAATGGAGGAGATAGTCGGCATCTCCCGTAGTTTTGATCAGCAATGGCAGAGTGGCAGGCAACCCAGACCGGTTCCACAACAGCCCCTGTGGTCGCTCATCCGAAGACGCTGACAGTGCCGTCACAAACACTGCAAAGAGCGTAGAAATGACCCGCGCCATAGCCGAACCTCACACAACGTCGCCCTCACCAAACTTCGCGATCCTATACAAACACACCGCATAGATCGCGGTGACCGGCGTCAAGAGCACCTCAAACAAGGTGGTCGAGAACAGCGCCAAAACGGTATTGACGACCACAAAGTAAAACAAGAACCACTGAATTTTCTCAACCACAGACCGCGCGCCTGAGCTTGTCACAAATCCCCCTGCAACACCGCCCACAAGCATCAACAACAGGTTTAGCGCCAAGGCCAAAAGCTCAAACGGCAGCATGGTCTGATCGGTCAAACGCCCGCCCCACACAATGCTATGGGGTAAAACACCTGCGATGATAAGCAGATGGAAGATCAAAAACAGAGACGGCAGTACAATCAAGAACCTGCTCGCCGCTCCAAGACTAAGTTTTACGATGAAAGCATCCAACGATTTCATGTTTTTCTGGCCTTCCGCCATTCGACAGCCCCGGCGCCACCAAGGTTTCAAAAACCACGCGCCACCAAAACAACGCCCGGTCCAAAACGCACTGTGGCGGCAACCTGTCATAGGTATGTGCCGCCACAGACTACGTTTTCTCCAGTGTTCAGAGCGGATTTATGCCGCCTCTGACGGCTCCGCCTTCTTGTTTGTCCCTTTGGCCCACTCTCGTGCCTGCTGCAGCAAGACATAGAGGATCGGCACAATCACGACACCAATGACTGTTGCAGCAAGCATGCCGCCAAACACCGCCACACCAATCGCCTTCTGGCTCGCGGCCCCGGCCCCGTTGGCCGCCAACAATGGCACCACGCCCAACAGGAAGGACAGGGCTGTCATCATCACGGCCCGGAAACGCTGGCTGGCCGCTTCAATCGCAGCCTCCTTGATACTCAGACCTGCTGCCCGCCGTTCCATCGCAAACTCCACGATAAGAATGGCATTTTTGGAGGCCAAGCCAATCAGCATGATCATCCCGATCTGCGTGTAGAGGTTCACATCCCCGCCAGACACCGCCACCGCCGCCAGCGCGCCGAACAACGCCACCGTCACTGAGAGCAAAATGCCAATTGGCATCGTCCAACTCTCATACTGAGCCACAAGGAACAGGTAGGCAAAGACCACCGCCATGATCAGGATAATCACGACAAGCCCGCTGCCGGACTGCTGTTGCTGCGCGGTTCCGGTCCATTCAAAACTATATCCTGGTGGCAGAGCGTTGACGGCCTCTTCTTCCAAGACACGAATGGCATCGCCGGTTGAAAGCCCTTCTTTTGGCACCCCGGTCACAGTGGCGGAGCGGAACATATTGTAGCGGTTCAGCGCCACCGGCCCAAGCTCGTTGCGCACGGTTACAAGCGTGCCCATTGGCACCATATCTCCGCTTTGCGACCGCACATATAACGCATTGATGTCCTCAACCTGTGAACGGAACTCGCCATCCGCCTGGATCATCACGCGATAGACACGTCCAAACAGGTTAAAATCATTCACATAGATCGAGCCCATATAGCCTTGTAACGTTGTGAACACATCAGAGATCGACACGTTCAAAGACTTGGCCTTCTCGCGATCCAGATCCACATAGACCTTGGGCACGTTCGCGCGGAATGTGGAGTAGCTCTGTGCCATCTCATCACGTTGGTTGGTCGCATAGACCAAAGAGCCAACAGCCGCTGCCAGGTCCTGCGCAGAGCCACCGCCAGTCTGCTGCACCTTCATTTCCACGCCCGCGCTCATTCCGAGACCAGAAATCGGCGGTGGATTAAACGCAATCACACTGGCAGAAATCTCCTGGTTGGCGACGCCATAAACCTTCGCCAAAATCCCGTCCGCACTCAGCTCATCCGTCTGACGATCATCCCATGGATCAAGGTTCAAAATGATCATCGAACCGTTGGAACCGGAGCCGTTGAGCAAACTAAACCCATTCACCATTACAGAACCAGCCACGCCCGGAATTTCCATCAGCTGTTCATTCAAGCGTGCCGTAACGGTCTCGGTTCGCTCCAACGACGCCGCATCCGGCAGTTGCACATCCACAAACAGCGTGCCGTTGTCTTCCAAAGGAATAAAGCCCGCTGGAATGGTGTTAAACAAGGTACCGGACCCCGCAACCATCACCGCCAACATAACCACGGCAATGATCGGAATGCGCACACACCGACGCACAACGCCAACATAAGCACCGCGCGCGCCATCCACGCCTTTCTCAAACACCGCCATCACCCCTTTGGGGCCACCTGGATCGCGTGCTTTCAAGATCAGCGAGCACAGCGCCGGAGACAGTGTTAGCGCGTTTATTGAGGAGATCACAACCGCTGTAGAAATGGTCACGGCAAACTGCGTATACAGCCGTCCTGTGATGCCGGGCATAAAGGTCACCGGTACAAACACCGCCAACAGAACCAACGTTGTCGCAATAACGGGGCCCGTAATCTGCCCCATCGCCTTACGGGTTGCTTCCGCCGCTGGTAGCCCCTCTTCCGCGATGATCCGTTCGACGTTCTCAACCACAACAATAGCATCGTCCACCACAATCCCAATGGCCAAGACCAGAGCAAACAGCGAGATGGTGTTGAGCGACATGCCAAACAACAACAAGAACGCAAATGTGCCGATCAAAGACACTGGAATGGCGATCGCCGGGATGGCTGTTGCCCGCACATTTCCAAGGAAAATGAACACCACCGAAATCACCAGAATAAAGGTCAAAATCAAGGTTGAGACCACATCACTCAGCGACTGTTCCACAAACAGCGTGCTGTCATAGGGGATGGCATAGGTCACATCATCCGGGAATGCGGCTGAGAGGCGTTCAACTTCAGCCTTCACTGCATCTGCTACCGCAAGCGCATTCTCGCCTGGTGCCTGATAAATTGCCAAAACCGTCGCTGGATTGCCATCTGCACGGCCAGAGGCGTTGTAATAGTTTGCGCCCAACTCCACACGTGCCACGTCTTTCATGCGCACGATGCTCCCGGCCTCGCCAGTCCGCAGCACAATCTCTTCAAACTCCTTCACAGTGCTCAAACGGCCCTTGGATTTGATGGTGTATTGAAATTGCTGACCTGTTGGGATCGGAGGTGTCCCAATCTGGCCCGCTGAGACTTCGAGGTTTTGCTCCCGGATAGCTGCAACCAAGTCGCCCGGCGTCAGGCCAAGCCCAGCCATGCGGTCAGGGTCCATCCACATCCGCATGGAGTATTCAAAATTGGTCATCACATCAGCCTTACCCACCCCTTTGACGCGCGCCAGCGCGTCACGAAGGTTGATGGAGGCATAGTTGGAAAGGAACACTTCATCATAGGTGCTGTTGGGCGACGCAAGTGTCACGATCAAAAGCATGTTGGTGGAGGACTTTTGTGTCACAACCCCGCTGTTTGTCACCTCTGTGGGCAACTGCGACGTCGCCTGAGCCACCCGGTTTTGCACATTCACTGACGCGATGTCCGGATCTGTTCCAACTTCGAAAGTTACGGAAAGGTTGTAAGAGCCGGTGTCCGTGCTGTCAGACGACATATAGATCATGTCGTCCACCCCGTTCACCTGTGCCTCAATTGGCGCGGCGACGGTGTTTTCAACGGTTTCTGAATTGGCTCCGGTGTAATTGGTCGACACTGTGACCACCGGTGGTGTGATGTCCGGAAACTGCTCAACAGGGAGCGCATTATACCCGATGAACCCCATTATGGAGAGCACCAGTGAGATCACAAACGCCGTCTTGGGGCGTTGGATGAAAATCGCTGAAAACACGGCTTATTGCTCCTCTGTCGACTGACCGGCCAGCACCGCGTCCACGGTTACGCCGGGGCGCACTCGCTGCAGACCTTCGACAATCACCCCTTCGCCTTCGCGCATGCCGTCTTCAACAACCACAGCTGCTTCTACCTGACGGCCCAGCGTCACATAGCGCTGCTCCACCGTCTGTTGTTGCCCCACAACAAGTACAAAGTCGCCGCGCTGATCTCGCTGCACAGCCGCCTGAGGGATCATCAACACCTGACTTGGCGAGGCGCTGGCAATCCGAACATTCAGGAACGCTCCATCCAACAGCAAACCCCGCGCGTTTTCAAACTCGGCACGCAAGGTAATCGTGCCCGTGGCCGGGTTGATCCGGTTGTCAACAAACACCACCTGGCCCACTTCTTCCAGCTCGTCGCCATTCGGCAAGATGACATAGACCTTGGGGGCTTTGTCTTTGTCCGCCAGTTCCTGAAGCTCGGCTTCGTGATGCTCCATCACTTCAACCAATTGTTTTTCTGTGAGCGAGAACTCCACATAGATCGGCGCAGTGCGCACAATGTTGATCAGCGACGCACTTGTCGGCCCCACCAACTCGCCTACACTGACATTTGAGCGCCCAACACGGCCGTCAAACGGTGCGTGGATTTTGGTGTAATCCAAATCCAGCTGCGCCTGAGCAATTGCGGCTTTGGCAATTTCAACCTGCGCCTTGGCCACTTCATTGTTGGCCACCGCCACATCACGGTCTGCCTCTGTGCCCACATCACGCTCAAACAGCTCGGATTTCCGCACTAACTCCACTTCAGTTAAGCGAAGATTGGCTTCCGCTTGCGCCAGGTCGGCTTTACGCGCGTCCACTGTCGCTTGGTAGACCTCAGGTTCGATCTCAAACAACAGATCCCCCGCGGTCACCACGTCACCGTCCTGACCGTGAATCTTCTCCACGAACCCACTCACCCGCGCGACAAGGTCAACCTTATCCACGGCCTCACCTTTACCAATGAAAATCACTTCATCGATCAACTCATCAGTGTAGGCGGCGGCAATAGCAACTTTGGGTGCGGGCGCATCTTGTGCGATGGCGCTCGATGTCAAAAGGCTCACCGAGAGCATGGCCGCCGAGAAGGGCGTGAAATACGGAAACTTCATGGTGTCTATTCCCAATAGATTGGAGATCAGGGCCGACAATGGGCGGTGATCCCATGACAATTGACGCCATAGAAACACGCGACACAGCAGGCGGCAAGCGTGTGTTAACCACAAATGCCAAGCATCTGTCTGAAAAAGCAAAAACGCGCCCATTGCGGAGCCCGTTTTCCTAGCTTGGAACCCATTTGGTCAATTAGTCTTGGTCGTAGTACGCAGGCGGATCATCATAGATCGCCCAACCAAACTCGCCTTCTGACCCCGGCAACTCTTCCTGTTTCATCTTCGCCTGGATGTAGGTCTTGGCCACAAAGTGCGCACTAACCGGCGCGGTCAGGAACAGGAAAATAGTGATCAACAATTCATGGAACGACAGGCTGTTTTTTACGAGAAGAAAATACAACATCGAGGCAATCAACACCCCGCCAACCCCAAGCGTGGTTGCTTTGGTCGGCGCGTGCAAGCGCTGCATAGTATCGTGCAATTTGATCACGCCCACACTTCCGACCAGCCCAAACACACCGGCCAGAACAATGAAGAAGGATATAAGAATTTCTACCAACATCTGCCTCTCCTTTACTCGATGATATCGCCGCGCAGCACAAAGCGGCAGTAAGCCACGGTCGACACAAAGCCCACCATTGCCACCAGCATAGACGCTTCGTAATAAATCGCGGTGCCTTGGTGTACGCCGTAGAGAATTAGCAGCGCGATCGTGTTGATCACAATTGTGTCCAACGCCAGGATGCGATCCGCCGCTGTTGGTCCACTTGCGATGCGCCAAACACACAACAAAATGCCAATCCCAAAACAGGCAAAGCCAAAATAGAGAGCCATCGTGATCATGGGAAAATCTCCTTCAACCGGCGCTCATAGCGGTTTTTGATCTCGTCGCGCACCGCATCCGGATCGTCACAATCCAAACAGTGCACCAGTACACTGCTGCCATCCGCCGACAGCATTGCCGACACCGTGCCGGGCGTCATGGTGATGGTGCCTGCAAGAATGGTGATCGCTTCTGGTGACGTGACTTCCAGGGGCACACAGACCCATTTGGAATGAATGTCTTTGTTGCGTTTGAACAGGATAATCGCGGCCACCTGGAAATTGGCAACAACAATGTCCCACAACACAATCAGCACATATTCAAGGGCTTTGAAATGGTTCTGAATGTGCGGACGGCCCGGCCAATAAGGCGCGGTCAGGATTGGCACAATCACCCCAAAGATACCGCCCAGCAATACGTTGCCCACAGTCACTTTGTTCACCAGCATCAGCCAAATGATCAATAACGTGAAGCTAAACAGCGGATGTGGCAGAAGTTTCCGTCTCATTTCAGATCCTCCCCATGTTGACCAAGCACCGCATCAACATAGCCCGACACATCAAACAACTGCACAGACGCTTGCTCAAGGTATCCCATGACAGGTCCAGCAAACGCGGCCAAAAGCGCCAGCATGGTCAAAGAAGCTGTAACACCAACTAGTGCGTTTACGCCAATTGGCGACACCGTCTCAGATGCTTCGGCCTCTGCGTCCACCATGGCAGTGGATTTCCAAAACACAACGCTGCCGGCCCGCGCAAACCCCACGATAGTCACCAGAGAGCCGATCAGGATCGCGGCCCAAGCGGTGGCCATCCACGGCATGTCCCGCACACCATCCAGCACCAACAGCTTACCAAGGAACCCGCTCAGCGGCGGCATCCCTGTCACACCAATGGCTCCAACAAAGAAGAACGCCGCAAACAGACCATTCTGATAGATCGGAGGCTGCGCGGTCAGCGCGTCACTGCCGCGTCGTGTCACAACCAAATCAGCCAACAGGAACAACGCCGCAGCGGCAAAGGTCGAGTGCAACAGATAATACAAGCCAACCGCGATGGCCTCTGGCGTGAAAGCTGCGACGGCCAGCAACAGCGTGCCCATTGAGCCAACAACCGCAAAGGCCAGCATTGGCATCAGGCGACGTGCGCCAAGAACGCCAATTGCCCCCACCGCCACGGTGATCACCGACGCCGGCATCACCCAGCTTCCGATTAACCCATCCACTGCCGCCACATCTGGCCCAAACACCAGCGTGTAAAAGCGGATGATGGCATAGGCGCCAACTTTGGTCATGATCGCAAACAACGCAGCCACTGGGGCGGGCGCATTGGCATAGGTCCCCGGCAACCAGAACTGCACCGGAAACAGCGCCGCCTTGATGGCAAACACCATCAACAACAACACCGCCGAGACCCGCAGAACACCCGCTTCCTCCACCGGCAGTTCCCGCACTTTCAGCGCCAGGTCAGCAAGGTTCAGGGTGCCCGTCGAGGCATAAAGCGCACCAAGGGCAAACAGGAACAGTGTGGAGCCCGCTAGGTTCATCACAACATATTGCAGCCCCGCCTTAAGCCGGACCTTGCCGCCGCCGTGGATCATCAGACCATAGGAAGCAATCAGCAACACTTCAAAGAACACAAACAGGTTGAAAGCGTCCCCGGTCAGAAACGCGCCGCAGACCCCCATCAGTTGGAACTGAAACAGCGCATGAAAATGTCGCCCGCGATTGTCCCATTCGGTGGCAATTGCATGCCAAAGCACAACCATTGCCAACATCGATGTCAGCAGCACCATCATTGCCGAGAGACGATCCAGAACCAGCACAATGCCAAATGGCGCGGGCCAGTCGCCAAGGTAGTAAACATGCGTTTGCCCATCGGCCACTATGGTCAGCAAACCAAGAGAAATCGCAGCCAGCATCACAGTGCCAGCCACTGATGCATAGCGTGCCAGCTTAATGTCGTGACGCATCACATAAGCAATCACCGGTGCCAGCAGCGCTGGCAGCACAACCGGGGCAATTATCCAGTGGTTCATACGCCCTGCCCCTCTTCATTTTCGGCGGCATCTTCATCCGCGTCCGTCATGTTGATCTCGTCACTATCGGCCTCAAGGTAGGCACCCAGCGCAATCATCACCAATACGGCCGTCATGCCAAAGCTGATCACAATCGCGGTCAGTACCAAAGCCTGCGGCAACGGGTCAGAGTAGCTCACATCGGCATAATTGTTCAGGATCGGCGGTGCATTCACCGCCAAACGGCCGGTGGCAAACAGGAACACATTTACAGCGTAAGACAAGAGCGCCATTCCGAGGATCACAGGAAAGGCTCGCAGGCGCAGGATCAGGTAGATTCCACCCGCCGTCAGCACGCCAATGGCACTGGCAACAATCATCTCCATGTCATTGGCCCTCCTTCTGTTCTTGCTCGTCTGCGCTGTCCTCGGATGGGTCGTGATCCATCGGCGTCACGTTGATGGTTTCGCCTGCAAACCGCGCAATCCGCGACAGGCTGTACAGCATCAGCATCACCGCTCCCAAGACCGCCAAAAACACACCCAGATCAAAGGCCATCGCCGTGGCCCATTCAAACTCTTCGATTGGGGGGAAATGCAGATAACCGTAGGCGCTGGTCAAAAACGGCTTGCCCGCCAGCCACGCGCCCACACCGGTCAGACCGGCAATAATCACGCCCCAGCCAATCATCGAGTGATACTCGATCCTCTGCCGCAGCTGCGCCCAGGCAAAACCAGAGGCCATATACTGCATCAACAGAGCGATAGAGATCACCAATCCGGCGACAAAGCCACCACCGGGCTGGTTGTGCCCCCGCAAGAAGATGTAGATGCCCACCATGATGGCAATTGGCAGCATGGCGCGGGTTGCCACCACCATCATCAGCGGGTGACGATCCCGCGACCGATCCGGCGAAAACGCCCGATCGCGCAGCCGTTTGGCCGCCGGGCCACGCAACAGCGCATCCATCAGCGCAAAGATTGTCAAACCAGCGATGCCCAGCACAATAATCTCGCCGTAGGTGTCGTAGCCGCGAAAGTCGACCAAGATCACGTTCACCACATTGGTGCCACCGCCGCCCTTGTAGGAATTGGCAAGGTGATAGGCCGAAATACTGTCCACGTCGCGTGTCAGGAATGCCATTGCCAAAGCGGCCACCGCGCCGCCACCGGCAATCGCCACCACCGCATCACGCAAGCGCTTGCCGTTGCTGCTTTCCGCCGGTGTGTCTTTTGGCAAAAAGTAGAGCGCCAACAGCAGCAGCATGATGGTCACAGTCTCAACCGAAATCTGGGTCAGCGCCAGATCCGGTGCGGAGAGATACACAAACCCGCCTGAGATCACGAGACCAATGATCGAGATAAAGATCAACGACCGGAACCGCTTGCGATGCTGGCTCACCACCAGCCAGGTTGCCGCCACCAACGACAGCCAACCAACCCAAATCAACGGCGGAACTGGCAGTAGCTCACGCGTCGGCGCCGCCATGCCACTGGTAAAGTACGCATGGGCACCAACCGCAATAGAGGCCACAACCAGAAGCGCCAGATAGCGGCTCATCACCCCGTTGTGTGTGCCCTGCGCAATGGCCTTGGCCGTTGCAACACAGCGCTCCATGACGGCGTCAAAAATCGCTTTGGCCTCTGGCCTCGGCAGACGCGCCCAAATCGCATCCAGCTTGCCATGCAGCACCAACAAGACGCCACCAACCGCAAAGGCAACCACCGACATCCACAGCGCGGGGGTCACCCCATGCCACAGCTTCAAATGCGGATGTGTATCCAGTCCGGTTACAGCATTGGCAGCAACAGTGACCAACGGCTCTGCGAGGAACGGCATTGCACCAATCAAAACCACCAGAACGGTCAACAACGCCGGCGCGGCATAGAGCCCAAATGGCGGATCATGTGGCGTCGACGGGTAGTCATCCCGCACCGGTCCCCCAAACACATGGAAAATGAACCGGAACGAATACGCCACCGAGAAACAAGCGCCAAGAGTTGCCAGAACCGGCACAATCCACGGGTTGTTGTACCACACTGTGTGGGCCGCTTCTTCAAGCATCATCTCTTTGGAGATAAAGCCATTAAGTGGAATGGTCCCCGCCATCGACAGGGCAGTGATTGTGCCAATAATCGCCGTGATCGGCATCAGTTTGGCCAGACCACCCAGCCGTTTGACGTCGCGTGTATGGGCCTCGTGATCGACTATACCTGCGGTCATAAACAGCGCCGCTTTGAAAGTCAGGTGGTTGATGATGTGAAACACCGCCGCGATCACCGCTGCCTTGGTGCCAAAGCCCAGAAGCATGGTCAGCAGACCCAAGTGGCTGACAGTGGAGAACGCCAAGAGCGCTTTCAGGTCATCCTTGAACAATGCAATCACGGCCCCAAGAACCATGGTGATCAACCCAGTGGTCGCCACAATGTAAAACCACGGTTCAGTGCCTGCCAAAACCGGCCACATGCGGGCCATCAGGAAGATACCCGCCTTCACCATGGTGGCCGAATGCAGATACGCGGAAACCGGCGTTGGGGCTGCCATGGCATGGGGCAGCCAGAAGTGGAACGGGAATTGGGCAGATTTAGTAAACGCCCCAATCAGGATCAGGATCAACGCAGGCATGTACCATTCGCTGGCTTTGATCAGCTCGCCCTGTGCCAGAATATCAGTCAGATTATAGCTGCCCACGATATTGCCAAGGATCAGCATACCACCAATCATCGCCAAGCCACCGGCACCAGTCACGGTCAGCGCCATGCGCGCGCCTTGGCGGCCTTCCGGCAAGTGTTTCCAATAGCCGATAAGCAGGAAAGATGACAGGCTAGTCAATTCCCAAAAAATCAACAAAAGCAGGATGTTGTCAGACAAAACGATACCCAACATCGCCCCTTGGAACAGCAGCAGATAGGTATAAAATTGGCCCATCGGGTCATCGCTGGACAGGTAGAACCGCGCATACAGGATAATCAACAGGCCCACACCAAGGATCATGCCTGCAAACAACAGCCCTAGGCCATCCAGAAAGAAGCTGGCCGAAAGGCCAAGCTGCGGCAGCCATTCAATGGTGGTGCTGACAACCTCGCCGCGCATCACTGCAGGCACCTGGGTGCCTAATAAAATCAATGCCAGAATAGTCGGGACAGCGGTGAAGGATGCACAGGCATTGCGCCCGGCACGGATCATGATCCCCGGCACCAATGCGCCGAGAAAAGGTAAAATGGCAACTAAGGCCAGAATACTGCCGTCATTCATCGGCGCCCTCCTGTTCGTTGACCCAGAGTGATAAGCATCCGACCACCCTAAAACAACCGGCGCCTACCCAAAAGGCGGTAGAAAAACTCCGTGTTTCTCGCGGTTTGTGCGAAGATGCCGCAGGTCGGGCTAGAATTGCTCCGCCAGCTGCTGCAGCCCGGGGTCATCCGGATTATAAGCCAAGGCCTGCCGCATACGTTTCTGCGCCGCACGTGCCCCCTCAACCTGGGCTGTCATTCGGATCAAACTGCTCCAGGCCTGCGGGTTTTGCGGGTTGAGCCGCACCGCCTCAGACAAAGCCGCAATGGCAGACGGCAAATTGCCCGACACCATAGAATAGCCCGCCACCTGCAAATGTGCCTCAGCAAAATCCATCTGGTTCTGCACCACCATGCCAAACTCCCGGTAGGCTTGCCCAAGCGCCGCGCGCAACCTGTCAGGTAACCGATCTGGCCGCTGACTCATAATCGCCCGCGCCGCCGCGAGCCGCACCGCGCGCACCTCATCGTTCAGCCCTTGCAACAGATATGGCGCCGTTGCTACCACAGCCCGCGCGCGCAGCGCATTCAGCGCACCAACTCGAATTTGCGGATCTTCGTTTTCCAAAAACGCACCCAGCTCTTTCAAATCCAAGGAGGTCGCCCCCGGCCCCAACAGCCAAAGCGCCGTCGCGCGCACCAAATTGGATTGTGTGTTATCTTGAGCCAATCCCAACAGATCGCCAGCCGCCGCACGTGGATTTGCCCGCCCCTTGGCCAACACCTCACCATAGTGCGGCTCCTGCCAACGCCCTTCGGGGAACCACTCCTGCACTTTGCCCGCCGCCCAAGCGTTGCTCTGATCATCATGACAAGTGATACAGGCATTCGGGCTGTCCAGCGTGTCGCTCAGATCGGGGCGTGGCACCCGAAAGCTGTGATCACGCCGCGGGTCTGTGCCCATATACACCTTGTCCACCATGTGGCAGCTCACACATTGCGCCGCATCCGTTCCTTCGGGATGGTTGGTATGCGCGACATCCTCATAGTCCGCCAACCGCAGACTTTCGAACTCCGTGTTGCCCGCAAGCGAATGGCATTGCGTGCAAACCGCGTTGCCTTCCGCGACAACCTCCGCTGAATGCGGTTCATGGCAATTGGCGCAAGTCACACCCTTCTGAGACATCTTGGATTGCAAGAATGACCCGTAGACGTAAACCTCATCCAAAATTTGCCCGTCGGCGTGGTACAAACCGGGCCGCAGCATCGCGAGGTTGTAATTGTCTGCAAAGGCCGCACCGGGCAGTGGATTGCCGTTGCCAAACCCTTCGCGTCGGGAATGACACCCCGCACATTGCTCCATTGCCTCTGTCGGCTCTGACATCGTCGCTGTGAATCCCCAGTCATCCAACGCCACCGCAAAAGGCTCCGGCTTGGCTCCCTCAACAAGTGTCAAATGCGCGGCGCCTGGACCGTGGCAGGCCTCACAACCCACGCCAATCTCAACTTGCGTGCTCGCGTAGCGCCGTGTCTGGAAATCGTAGCTCTTCTCAAACCCCGTCGCGTGGCACTCCGCGCAGCGGCTGTTCCAGTTTTTATACACGCCCGTCCAATGAAACGCGTCCTCTGGTGGCAAGTCCTGATCAGGATAAAGGTGATACCACTCCCGCTGCGCCACATCCCAAACCACATCAAAGCTCTGCAGCCGGCCTTTGCCGGTCGACAGGATCGGGTGCTCCAACGGATGCACCCCACCAACTGAATGCATGTCATAACGCGCCTCAACGCCATCCTTCTCGCGCACCGTCACAACATAAGAATCGCCATCCCTGTCAAAGGTCGCGCGCATGCCGTCATGCTCAAAACTCTCGCCCTCAAACGCCCCGACAAAACTGTCGTCCCCAGGCATTCGCCAAGCCTCGCCATGGTGCGAGGTCTTCCACGCATCATAGGCTTCCGTATGACAATCCTTACAGGCCTCTGACCCCACATAGTCCGGCACATCTACGCCATGCGGCGTCTGCGCAAATCCAGCAGTGCCCAGCATCAAGCACGCCAGCGCCATGCCGAAAAAAATCTTCAAAGTCATAAACGTGTCTTTCAGTTCTGATGCCTGGAGACCGGATTGAGCGGTGGCAAATCCGGCGCCTTCGTGTCGCGACGATAGCGGGTTTCGCGGTGTTTTCTATGGCAGAGTTTTTTGAGACGATCCCAAGCCTGCGTTTCTTCAGGTGCACTGCCGTTACCAAACCGCGCCGCGCCAATTTGTAGGAATGCTTGCGCGACAGCGTCCTCGGTCTCCCGCCCTGCAAGCGGCACTTTCTGCGACCATTGCAAATAGGTTTGTTTTGCCGGGCTCAAATCCCGTTTTTGCAGAGCCTTTTTCAGCAAACCGTAGGTGTAGCCTGCACTCTGCAGCCGCCGATCCTGCGCTTTCTCCCAAGACCGATGCAATACCGGTACACCCCAGCGCACAAATCCCGCGCCAACAAGCAATAGCCCCACCAAGGCCGCCCCCCATCGCGCCACCTTCGCGGCCTCTAACGGCTCCGCGCTTGGCGCCAACGCCTGCGCATCCGCCTGCACGTCAATTGCCTCAGTGGTGGCTTCTTCCACCTTGCCCGTTTTCAGATTGAACCACTGGACACGCACCTCAGGCAACGCGCCTTCCACGCCACCCTCCACCACGTAGACAGTCTTTTCCAAACGCGAGCCACTAACCACCCCGCGGTTTTCCGTCTCTTCCACCGCCGGACTTTCCGGATATGCCCGCAGCCCGGCAAGCCCTTCTTCCGGCGTCACAGATGGCAAAAACATCGGCGACACGCCTTCGATCTTCACTTCAAGGACCCGCGAAAAACTTGCGCCCGCGTCCAGACCTGTGGTTTCCCCCTCAACAGTCTGCATCAAAGTCAACTTTTCCGCCGCCACAAACGGGTCAAGTCCCTCAGCCCCCTCCGGCACAACACCCGTCACTGTCTGCGACGGCACCGGCAATGTTGCTTCCAGCACATCGCTGCCCTCAAGCGCCCGATAGCGCACCGTCACTTCGCCCGCCGGGATCTCAAACGTGCCCGGCACCACGGGTGTAATCTGATAGCGCCGAGAAATTCCCGACCAGGTCTCGCCACCAATGCTCTTGCTGGTGGGTGAACTCGCCTTTGATGGCAACCGAACCATCAGGTTGGGTGTTTCAAAATCCGGCCACATAGGTGGGTCCGGCATGAAAGTTGGAACCAAGACCGTCAACCTAAGCGTCAAAGGTTGCCCTGGCACCGTCTCATTTTCTTCGAACGTCACATCAAGCTTTGGCACACTATCCTGCGCCCAAAGCGCGACCGAACTGCAAATCCACACGACGCAAACCACGAACCACCTCATGGCTGCTCCTCCCGTGCCGCTTCCAGCCGGAACCGCTGCTTCAGAAAATCTTCGGTGCGCGTGTCCACCGTGCGCATCCATTGCTCCGTGGACAAATGCGCAGGCACCTCATCCTGCGGCACTTCGATCTGAGTGTCTTCCCCGCGCCCGCTTTCGTTGTCAAACACCACGTCATCCGCACCAATCCCACTGTCTTCTCCTGTGTCGGATTGTTCGCGTGTGGTCTCCACATACTCCACAATGGCTTTGGAAATCGGCAAGTTTTGCTGCGCGCCCTTGTGCTCTGGTTCCATCTCCAGCGCCCGTTCAAAAGCCCGCACGCCATCGCGATAGCCGCGCGACTTCAAATGCGCCATACCTTGTAGGAATGCCGCATCCGCCGTTTCCAGTCGCGCCATTTCCTGCGCTGCCGTCTCATATTGTCCACCACGATAGAGCGCCACGCCACGCATATACGGATCCTCAAACGCCTCTGCCGCATCGGCATAGTCCTTACGCTCAAACGCCCGCCAACCTTGCTGATCCGGCGTCAAAAACCAATCTCGCCAGCCTTCCGCCTGCACCTGACCTGGTTGCAGTAGCCACAGCACCATCGCCGCCTGCCCGGCCCAGCGCACCGCCATGCCGCGCCGGAACCACAGAAGCAGCAGCGCCAAGGCCGGCCACGCCAACCAAACGCCGCGATCCTCCCAAGGCTGCGCTTCATCCTCAAGCTGCGCCCGCCGAAAAGCCGAGGCCAATGAGCGCTCAACCTCCGTCACATCGCGATTGTCCGGCGTTACGCGGGTCGCCGACATCCCGTCTGGCACCTGTGGCAAGGCCGTGCCTTCCGGCAACATGAAAAGGAAACTCATCGAGGCCACAGCCTCAGACACCACAGCCCCATCCTCAGCGGAATCGTCTTGCCCCCAAACCTCGGCCAGCTCCGCCGCCGCGCTGGCCGACAGCTCATCAACCATGAACACCACGCCGCCCGATGCCCCTTCCCGCGCCAACAGCGCCTGCGCCGTTGCAAACCCGGCTTGAATGTTCTGCCCTTCGATCGGCATCACCGCCGTGGTCAGCCCTTCCAAATACGGCTGCATCACCCCGGGGTCTTCGCTCATCGGCACCACCACATGCGCGGTGCCTGCAAAAGCTACCAAAGCCGTCCGTGCCCCACTGCGCAATGCCAACAAATCCATGGTCTTCTGCCGCGCCCGCGCCAATCGTTCTGGCGCCACATCGGTATTCTGCATTGATTGCGTGACTTGCATCACCACCACCAACGGCGCGGTTTGCGCCGCAAACGGCGTTGGCACGCGGGTCCAACTTGGCCCCGCCACCGCCGCTACCAAAAGCAGTAACACCAGCGAGATCACATCAATCGGCTGCATCCGCTTTACACTGTTACCCGGCACTGTGAGTGCCGCCGCCAGATGTGGTGCCAACCACCCGTTATTGCCACCCGTCGCACCCCGCCTTTTTCGCAACCGCCACCAAGTCCACAAAACCGGAGCAGCACAGACAAGCAGCCAAGGTCTCAAGAAATGAAACGCCTCAAAGAACAGCGATATGTCAGCTGTCATGCCGGTGTCCTCCTGCGATCCCGCACCCAGAGCGACAACAATAGCGTCAGGCCAAGGCCAAGCGCCGCCATCAAAGGCCAATGCGCCAGGTTCTGTTGCGGCCGCCAGCTCAACGTCTCAACTTCACGGGGATTCAGCCTGTCGATCTCCTCGTAAATCTTATCCAACGCCTCCGCATCCGCAGCGAAATACGCATCCCCCCCGGTGCGTTTGGCCAAATCCGTCAGCAATTCCATGTCGAGCCGATCTTCGCCACTGGCCTCAGGGTCCCCCACGCCAATTGCAAACATCTGCACGCCTTTGTCCCGCGCAATCTCGGCGGCGTTCACCGGACTCATCCGGCTCGCCGTGTCATTGCCATCTGACAACAGGATCAACAGCCGTTCTTCAATCTCGCTGGCTTCAAACGTTTTGATCGCCAAGCCAATCGAGTCACCCAGCGCCGTGTGCGGCCCCGCCATACCCACCTTGGTCTGCGCCAATAACGTTCGCACCGTGTCCAAGTCTTCGGTTAGCGGCGCCTGCACATAAGCCCGCGTACCAAATACAATTAGCGCCACACGGTCACCAGAACGATCCGCCAAAAACGCCTCGACCACATCTTGCACCGCCGCCAAACGCTGCACCGGCTTGCCGTCCTCACCGGGGAAGTCCCGCGTGTCCATGCTGCCGGAAATATCAATCGCCAGGATCACGTCCCGCGTGGCTTTGGTGATCTCCTGCGGTGGTCCCAGACGCACCGGCCCCGCCAAGGCCAGCACCAACAGCGCCCACATAATGCCGCCACAAATCAGCGCCCGTCGCTTATGCGCCACAATGGCAGCCCCGTCCTGCACCGTCAGCCCTGCGGCCTGTGCAATCTGATCAAAGAACGGCACCCGAAGCGCGTCTTGACGCTGGCGATACGGCGGCACAAACCGGCGCCACAAAAGTGGTAGTGGCAGCAGCATCAACACAAGAGGATGGCTCAGTTCAAACATCGCCCGCCTCCCTGCCCTTGTGGGTCTTCACCCAGTCCCGCGCCGCAACCGTCACGTTTGGGTCTGCCGCCGAAGGTGCTTCCTGATAGGCCGCCATGGCCAGCGCAGTCTGGTCCCACGCGCCCCTGCCAGTCTCTTGCAAAAACCCAACCCACGCCGCGCCGCTCAAAGCCGCAACTCTCCGCCGCCCGTAAGCCACCAACGCCGCACGTTTCAGGATAATGGAAATCGCCACAGGGTCATCCCCGGCCACCCGCAATTCTCGCAAGGCAGCACGGCGATACGCATTCGCCTGATAGTGCTGCCAAAACCGCCATCCACGCCACGTCATCAAAGCCAAAACAAGCGCCAACAAAACCAGCCATCCCACGGTTTGAGGCATCATCGACACCGGCGCCGGGTCCGGCACCTCAACCAGTTGGTTAAGAAGTCCAACAAGGCTGTTGTTGTCCACGACTTGATCAGCGCCCTCACTCATCGCACGCGCCCACCCAACAAGCGTACCACCTGGCCCAGTGTGTCTTCTGCTGCGGTCAAAGGCAGCACCGACAAACGCATCCGCTTTTGCCATTCAATCACTTGTTCCAATCGCGACGCTGTCACCTGCGCCACACCGTCTCGCACTTTGCTGTCGGCGAAATCCATCAAAGCCTGCTTGGCGCCATCAGAGCCGGTCACCTGTCCTGTTGTGGGTACGGTCTCCGCACTTGGATCCCCCACCAAACCCAAAACCACATCGTTGTGCTGCGCAATGGCTCCGAGCCTGCGCTCGGTCACCGCATCACAGGCATCAAAATCGCTGATCAGGACCACCAAATGATCCCGCGTTGCCAACCTAGCTACCGCCTCCAGCACGTCATTAAACGGCATCGGCACCATTTTCGGCGCATCTGCCCTGAGTCGGTGGTTGGCCCTTTCCAAACTGGTCAAAAACCGCGTCACCGCCGCCCGCCCCCGTCCGGGGCGCAGCTCGTCTATCTTGCTGTCGCCAAACACCACGCCGCCCACCCGGTCGCCCTGTTTGGCCACCCGATGCGCCACAATCGCCGCGAATTCCGCGGCCGTAACCGCCTTGGTGTTATGCACCGTGCCGTAAAACATCGACATACGTTGATCGACCACAATCAGGGTCGGCCGATCTCGCTCTTCGGTATAAACCCGGACATAGGGTGTTCCAGCCCGCGCCGTGACCTTCCAGTCAATCGCGCGCACATCATCACCCGGCAGGTAATCCCGCAGTTCTTCAAAATCCAAACCCCGCCCCCGAATGCGCGACCGATGCCGCCCTTGCAAGGCGGACCGCGCCGGTTGGTTTGGCAAAAATGAAATCGCGCGCGCTGCCGCCTCCAGAGACCGCATCCCCTGCAAGCTCACATGAATGCGCGGATCATCTGCCTCTGAAGAGGGGGCGCGGTCTGGCGCGACGCCAGCGCGGGATAGGGCTGCACGGTTTCGCATGGCTTCCTCCGCTTATGGCACCGCCACCAGCGTCAACAGCTCGGCCACCACATCGTCTGCCGACACTCCGCTGCCTTGTGCTTCATAGCTCAGCGCCAAACGATGGCGCAGCACATCCGGCGCGATTGCCTGAATATCCTCGGGATCGACATAGTCCCGCCCCTTCATCCAGGCATGTGCCCGTGAACAGCGGTCCAACGCCAATGACGCACGTGGACTTCCGCCCAGCTCAATCCACTTGGCAAGGTTTTCACCAAACTCCGCTGGCGTGCGCGTAGCCTGTACAATCGTGGCCATATAGACCTCCATCGCTTCAGCACAGTGCAGACCTGCAATCTCGCGCCGCGCCTCAAACACGACGTCTTGTGAAATCGGTTCTCGCGGCGCTTTTGCGGCTTTTTCCCCGGCCTGCGACTGCAACTGCGCCTGCTCCTCGCCGCGCACCAACCGGATCACTTCGATCTCGTCTTCCAGTGGCGGATACAGAATGTTCACATGCATCAAGAACCGGTCCATCTGCGCTTCCGGCAGCGGATAGGTGCCTTCCTGCTCCACCGGGTTCTGCGTCGCCATCACCATGAACAGCGGCTCCATCTGATGTGTTGTGCCAGCCACTGTCACCTGCCGCTCTTCCATGGCTTCCAGCAACGCCGCCTGCACCTTTGCTGGTGCGCGATTGATCTCATCAGCCAACACAACGTTGGCAAAAATCGGCCCCGGCTGAAACCGGAACTGCTGCCCGTCTGCTGCGCCTTGCACGTACATCTCCGTGCCAGTCACATCCGCAGGCAGCAAATCAGGCGTGAACTGAATACGCGAATAGTCACACTCCAAGTTCTTTGCCAAAGCTTTGACCGCGCGGGTTTTGGCCAGCCCCGGCAGGCCTTCCAAAAGCAAATTGCCATTGGCCAACAGCCCAATCAGCAACCGGTCAATCACATCACGCTGCCCGATAATGCTTTCGCCCATACGGTCGCGCAGTGCGTTGACTTCGTCCAGAGCTGCCATCACTCAGCCTCGCCCGTAAAAATCCGCGTCCACTCGTTTTTTATATCCACAAGCACCCAGCCGCGATCCTCGGCTTCATCAAGCCCTCGGTTCAGCACGCCAATGTGCCCTTCACGGTCATAGGCCCACTCGCGCTCTGCATCCGTGTGGTGAATGTAGACGCCAAGACGCGCGCCCTCGCCCGCCGTGGTGTACTCCAGCATCTCAAAATCACCATCCGAGTTGCCAACTGCCATGATCGGCCGCTTGCCAATATGGTGGTTGATCGCAACTGGTTTGCCGCCTTTGTCATCGTTGAAGAACAGCGCGTCGTTTTTGATGATTGTCGGCACGCCGTTGACCACCTCATAAGAGGACGTCAGAGACGAGCCAATCGTCTGCTCTGGTGGAATGCTGTAAACGTCCTCCGCAAAGACCCGCATAAAATCAATGCCGCCACCGGACACAATGTAAGTCTTAAACTCTTCATCGCGCAGATAGCGCAACAGTTCGACCATCGGCTGATAAGTCATTTCATCGTAGCCAAGCCCCGTGGTGGGGTGTTTGGCCCCCGAAACCCAAGCCGCCACATCCGCAGAAAATTCATTCAGGCTCTGATTGGCATGGGACAGCGCCAAAATTTCAAGGAGCCCCTCTTTGCCACCGGCCAAAACGCCATCCATGTCGCCCGCCGCTGCAGCTTTCAATACATCACTGGTCAGCTTGGACGGGTCCTCTTTGCCAATCTTGGCCACACGATCCAGCGCAAAAAACAGTTGGAAGTACACAGGCTGTTCTGCCCAAAGCGTGCCGTCGTTGTCAAACACCGCAATCCGGTCAGCCGGCGTAACATAGTCTGCCCCGCCAACGTCGGAAACCGCTTCGACAAACTCAATTATCCGGTCTTTGGATGCCCCCTGCCAAGACGGCAGCGGATCTGCCAAACCAACACCGGCGACGCCAATCAAAGCCAGAGACAAACAGGTTGTTTTAAAAGAACTCAACAAAGTCATGGGACCATCCAAATTGCATCGGGGCGGTGCCCCAAGTCAAAAAATATCCCTCCCGGCCATGTCGGCCGGAAGGGCGTTTTAAGCAAAGCTCTTACTTAGAGCCGATCTGGCTGAAGATCTTTTCTTTGGCATCGCCAATTGTGAAGCTGCCCGGTTTTTGACGGGGCGGGAACTCCTCAAAGGTTGCCAAGAAATCAGACACATAGGCAGATGCCGGCAACAGTAGGTACACGCGATCCAGATACCAATCCCAATAGGTGTTGGAGGTGATGTTGGACCGCTCATATGGATCCCGACGCAGGTTGAACAACAGCGGAATACGCAGTTCTGTCCAAGGCTCCGCCCAAGCCCGCAGGGTTTGCGGGTAGCGGTGCTCTAGGAAGATCACTTTCCAATCGTCATAGCGCAGCGCCGTCAGATCCCCATCATCTGAGAAGTAGAAAATCTCATGACGCGGCCCCTCATCAGACTCTCCCGTCAGATATGGCAGGAAGTTGTAGCCATCCAGATGCACTTTGTACTCACGACCAATGGCCTGAACACCACCTTCTTTGAGTTGCGCTTTGATATCTGGGTTGCCAGCTGCGGCCACATAGGTTGGCAGCCAATCCATATGGTGCATGATGTCGTTGCTGACAGAACCGGCTTCGATCTTACCAGGCCAACGCACCATCGACGGCACACGCCAGCCACCTTCCCAATTGGTGTTCTTTTCACCCCGGAATGGCGTCATCGCCGCGTCCGGCCAACTGTTCATGTGTGGACCGTTGTCGGTAGAATAATGCACGATGGTGTTGTCGGCGATGCCAAGCTCGTCCAGCACATCCAGCAGCTGACCAACATGCATGTCATGTTCAATCATACCTGCTGTGTATTCATCCACGTGTTTACCGGCAATTTCGTCTGCCTTGGCGCGCATCTCGTCTTTGACATGCGTGCGGAAGTGCATCCGTGTGCCGCTCCACCAAACGTAAAACGGCTGACCTTGATCGTTGGCGCGTTTGATAAAATCAATCGTCGCAGCAACGGTTTCTTCGTCAACCGTTTCCATCCGCTTTTTGGTCAGCGGACCGGTGTCCTCAATCGTGCCATCTGCTGACGATTTGATTACACCACGCGGACCAAACCGCTCGCGGAACTCAGGGTTCTGAGGATAGTCCTCATTCTCCGGCTCTTCTTCCGCGTTCAGGTGATACAGGTTGCCAAAGAACTCATCAAACCCGTGGTTGGTTGGCAACATTTCGTCCAAATCACCTAGGTGATTTTTGCCAAACTGCCCCGTCACATAGCCTTCTGCTTTCAGCAGACCAGCAATGGTTGGATCTTCGACCTGCATGCCTTCTTTGGCACCGGGCATCCCAACTTTAGACAGGCCTGTGCGGAACACAGACTGGCCCATGATGTAGGACGAGCGGCCAGCGGTACAGGATTGCTCACCATAGTAGTCGGTGAAAATCATGCCCTCTTCGGCCACACGGTCAATGTTTGGCGTTTGGTATCCCATCAAACCCATGGTGTAGGCGGAGATGTTGGATTGCCCGACATCATCCCCCCAAATCACGAGAATATTGGGTTTATCTTGCGCCGCCGCAGCGGTCGCAACTGTCGCCAGCACAACGGACACCGCTGATATCTGACGGACAGTTCTCATTGGGTTCAGACCCATAACAAAACTCCCTAAAAAATGCACACCTGAAAGCAGTCTTTGCTGAAAAATGGCGACCAAAAGCCGTCAGGCACCACACCCAAAAAATGCGCAACCGACGAGGGTGTGTCAATTGAATTTGCTCGTTAAGTGGTGGATTTCACAATATGAAACGCAACTCAGGCGTAAGTGAAACCGTGCCGTCAAGCGCCACGCTTTGACGAGGTCAGAGGCTAACAAACCTCTCGGTCAGGTCCTGCGCCTCCGCTTGAAGTCCATAAGGCGCGTTGATGATGAACATGCCCGACCCTATCATACGATGGCCCTCTCGTGCAGGGGGGAATTCCACTTCATGGCGCAAGACTTTGGGAAAGCCCTTGTCCTCAAGCGCATCCAACATCGGTTCATGGGCGCCATCGCGCAAAATCGGATACCACAACGCAATCACACCCACATTCCATTTGCGGTGCACATTGGCGATCCAGCCTGGAAGGGTTTTGTAGTCACTTTTGATCTCATAACTTGGATCAATCAACAGCACCCCACGACGCGGTGTGGGCGGGCAAATCCCCATCACGGTTTCGAACCCGTCTTTCTGATGCACCTTCGCCCCACTGCCGCGCATTGCCAGCCGCAAAGCTGTCGCTTCTTGAGGGTGAAGCTCACAGATCTGCATGCTGTCCTGCGGCCGTAAAAGCGCCTGCGCGATTGCTGGAGACCCCGGGTAGGTTTTCTCGCCATGTTTCTCACGCACAGCCATCAAGGCACGCGAAAACGGATGCGAGTCAGCAAACCAGTCTTCTACCCGACCAATACCAGCTTCCGCCTCGCCGGTTTTGACCGCCGCCGCATCATCAAGCTGATACACCCCACGCGCCGCGTGGGTCTCCAAATAGCACATTGGCTTGGGCTTTTGTCCCAAATAGTCCAGCATCACCGCCAAAAGCGCGTGTTTCTGGACATCGGCCAAATTGCCGGCGTGGTAGATGTGTTGGTAACTCAGCATAGGCTTTCAATAGCCTGCCAGCGCACCAAAGCCCAGACGGCAGTTTTCAGCCAATCAAATCCGCTGTTTTTTGCAATCTCCCGCCCAAATCTAAGCGGCTTTTTGCGCCCACCTTCAAAGCCTTCGACCCCGATGCCACATGCGTCTCGAGACAGGCAAGTCTCGCAAAAACAAAAACACCACTCACGCATGAGAGGAACGACCCATGAACTATCGCACATCCCTTTGCGCCGCTGCGCTTTGTGCTCCCTTTGCCTTCGCCACCAGTGCCACCGCACAAGGTTGGAACTGGTCATACGGCGCGGACATGACGTCCGACTACATCGACTCAGGTGTTTCAAAGTCAGACGGCTTTGCGATCCAGCCTTGGGTCGAAGTCGAAAACAGTGGGTTCTATTTTGGAGCATGGGGCTCCAACGTCGACATCGGTACAGACGACAAATGGCAATACGACCTTTACACAGGGTACCGCTCCAGTGTGGGCACTAACTTTGCCTATGATCTTGGCTTGGTTCGAAAATCCTACGACGACACCGGCTATGACAGGAGCGAAGCCGCTGTGGGTTTGACCTATACGTTTTACAACGCCATGTACGTCAAAGGGTATGCCGCCTACGATTGGTCCAACAAGAATTACAACCGCTATGCGCAAGTTGGGTATGACATTGGCGACCGCTGGCGCACCTCCGCCCGCTACGGGGTCGATGACGGTGCGACAAGTGACTATTACTGGGACGTTGGGGCGGAATACGCTTTCACCGACACCATCTCGTTTGACATGCGCTATCACGGGCGTGATGGCGACGACGAAGGTGTGGTTGGCATGCTGAAATTTGCCTTCTAAAACGCAAATTCTTGTGGGTGGCCAAGCTTTGGCCACCCCTCGCGGCGGAATGTCGCCTTTGATTTATCACAGGTCTTTAACAACCGCCTATGTCTTCCTATAAGAAGACCGCTCGGACTCGAGAGAGTCGCGGGCTTTGGGAATTTTTGGGGGAACGAAATCTTATGCTGGGAAAATTGGGCAGCCTGTTTACATCCGACATGGCTATCGACCTAGGGACCGCAAACACGCTGGTCTACGTAAAGGGTAAAGGTATTATTCTCAGCGAACCTTCTGTGGTGGCCTATCACGTCAAAGACGGCGTGAAAAAAGTGCTGGCTGTGGGCGAAGACGCCAAGCTGATGTTGGGCCGCACGCCCGGGAGCATCGAAGCCATCCGCCCTATGCGCGACGGTGTGATTGCCGATTTTGACACCGCCGAAGAGATGATCAAACATTTCATCCGCAAAGTGCACAAGCGCTCCACATTCTCAAAACCAAAGATCATTGTGTGCGTGCCCCACGGTGCCACCCCCGTTGAAAAACGCGCCATTCGTCAATCCGTGTTATCCGCAGGTGCGCGCCGCGCAGGTCTGGTGGCAGAGCCCATCGCAGCTGCCATCGGCGCGGGCATGCCAATTACGGATCCCACCGGCAACATGGTTGTCGACATTGGCGGCGGCACCACAGAAGTCGCCGTTCTGTCTCTTGGCGACATCGTTTATGCACGCTCCGTGCGTGTCGGCGGTGACCGCATGGACGAAGCGGTCATAAACTACCTGCGTCGCCAGCAAAACCTGCTGGTTGGTGAAGCCACTGCTGAGCGCATCAAAACTTCCATCGGCACCGCCCGTATGCCGGATGACGGTCGCGGCACATCCATGATGATCCGGGGGCGCGACCTGCTGAACGGCGTGCCCAAAGAAACCGAAATCTCTCAGGCGCAAGTTGCAGAAGCTCTGGCGGAGCCGGTTCAGCAAATTTGCGAAGCCGTGATGACCGCGCTGGAAGCAACCCCACCGGATCTGGCTGCTGACATTGTGGATCGCGGCGTCATGCTGACCGGCGGCGGCGCGCTGCTGGGTGAATTGGATCTAGCCCTGCGCGAGCAAACCGGCCTGGCCGTGTCGATTGCTGACGAAAGCTTGAACTGTGTGGCCATGGGCACCGGCAAGGCGCTCGAGTATGAAAAGCAACTGCGCCACGCGATTGACTACGACAGCTGACCCGGCCTCTCAGCGCCGGTTTGGCGTCAGCCCTCCGGCGGTGTAGCATTACGCCCACCCCTATTGATCCGGAGGCACCTTGGCCAAAGATCGCACCCAGAGCGAGGATATTTCAGCACCGCTTCGGCGGCTGTTGCTGGGTGTGTTGATCCTCCTTCTGCTTGGCATCTTCTTGATCTGGCGCATCGACAGCCCGCGCGTCGAACGCTTCCGCGCACAGATCACCGACACTGTGGTGCCAAATTTTGACTGGGCGATGGCCCCCGTCACTGGCGCCATCAACATGCTGCGCAACTTCCAAAGCTACACCCGCATTGTCGAACAGAACCGCGACTTACGCCGCGAGTTGCAGGATATGAAGGCTTGGAAAGAAGCCGCGTTGCAGCTGGAACAGGAAAACGCCCGCCTGCTGGATCTCAACAATGTGCGTCTTGATCCGCGCCTGACCTATGTCACCGGCGTTGTTCTGGCAGACAGCGGCTCTCCATTCCGCCAATCAGTGCTGCTCAACATCGGCGCACGGGACGGCATCATCGATGGCTGGGCCGCGATGGATGGCATCGGCCTTGTGGGCCGCATCTCCGGCGTGGGCCA
Source organism: Shimia sagamensis (assembly GCF_900182745.1). Taxonomy (GTDB): domain Bacteria; phylum Pseudomonadota; class Alphaproteobacteria; order Rhodobacterales; family Rhodobacteraceae; genus Shimia; species Shimia sagamensis. The sequence continues at coordinate 124,303 of NZ_FXTY01000006.1, forward strand.
ATCCAGCTCCCGCGTGATGCTGCTGACCGACAGCTCTAGCCGCATTCCCGCCCGCATCCAACCGTCCGGGCAAACCGCGTTGATCGTGGGCGACAACTCCGTCGCGCCACATGTAGACTTTCTCGAAACACCCGACCTCGTGCGCCCTGGCGACCGGGTTGTGACCTCCGGTGACGGTGGTGTGTTCCCCGGCGGTCTGTTGATTGGTCAAGTTGCCGTGGATCCCTCCGGGCGTCTGCGCGTGCGCTTGGCTGCTGACTATGAGCGCCTCGAGTTTTTGCGTGTTTTGCGCCACCACGGCCAAGAACGCCTCGACAGCCCTGGTTCCGTGATCGCACCAGACACCCCCGACGCCTTCTCGGAGACCACCGATGGCTGACGCCGCTCTGTCCAACAAAGTGGTGATGCGCTGTGTCTTTACGGTCTTGTGCTTGATCCTGATCTTTGTGCATCTCTTGCCGCTGGAAACCACGCCCCGCCGCTGGGCTGGCCCTGAATTTATGGTGGTTCTGGCCTTGGCGTGGTCTGTGCGCCAACCGGAGTATACGCCACCACTTCTGATCGCCGGCGTTTTCCTTCTTGCCGACTTCCTGCTTTTGCGCCCGCCGGGACTGGGCGCCGCGATCATGGTGTTTGCCTGCGAAATTCAACGCAGCCGCTCCCTGCGCCTGCGCGATGCCACCTTTGCCACCGAATGGCTCACCGCCGCCGCGATCATGCTTGCAATTACACTGGGCTATCGCCTGGTTGGCACCATCTTTTTACTGCCGCTGCCTTCCTTAGGTCTGATGCTGATGCAAACGATCATGAACATCGCCATTTATCCCGGTGTGGTGTTCCTGTCGCATCTGCTGTTTGGCGTGCGTCGCTCGTCTGTGCATGACACACTGGGGGCAAACTGATGCGCAACAAAACCCCAACCGAAGTCACCGAGATCCACACCCGCCTGTCTCGGCGTGCGCTCTTGTTGGGTGGCACCATGCTGGCCTTCATGACCGGTCTTGGTTTTCGCATGCGCCATTTGCAGCTCGATCAGGCTGACCAATACCGTCTGCTCGCCGAAGAAAATCGCATCAACATCCGCCTGATCCCCCCCGCCCGTGGCGAGATCTTTGACCGCAATGGCATTGTGTTGGCGCGCAACGAGCCGTCTTACCGCGTCACGCTTGTCCCCGAAGACGCAGGCAACGTGGACGCCGTGATCGACAAACTGGCCACTTTGGTGGAGCTCGACCCCAATGAACTGGACCGCGCTGTCACCGAAATGCGCCGCTCGCCACCGTTCCTGCCTGTCACCATTGCTGACCGCGTCAGCTGGGATGAGCTTTCCCGCGTGGCCGTAAACACTCCGGCCTTGCCTGGCATCACACCCGAAGTGGGTCTCTCCCGCTACTATCCGCTGCGCGGCGACCTGGCCCACGTGCTGGGGTATGTAGGTCCGGTATCGGATTATGATCTGTCCAAGATTGACGATCCAGACCAGCTCCTTCGCATCCCGCGCTTTCAGATTGGCAAAGTCGGCCTCGAAGGCCGTATGGAGGATGATCTGCGCGGTGTGGCTGGCACCAAGCGGGTCGAAGTGAACGCCGTCGGCCGCATCATGCGTGAGTTGGACCGCCGCGAAGGCGAACAGGGCGACGACATCCAGTTAACCATCGATCAGCAACTGCAATCGTACGCCCAAGCCCGCCTTGGCGACGAAAGCGCTGCCGCAGTGGTGATGGATTGCGAAACCGGTGATCTCTTGGCGGTGGCCTCTGCCCCCACCTTTGACCCTAACCTGTTTGTTGAAGGCATTTCTGTCGCTGACTACGGCGACCTGACAAACAACGACCATCGTCCCCTGGCGGCAAAATCCGTGCAAGGTACTTACCCGCCCGGCTCCACCTTCAAGATGATAACCGCCCTTGCCGCGTTGGAAGCAGGCGTTGTTGGCTATGATGACACAGTTTATTGCCCCGGCCACATGGAAATCTCCAACCGCCGCTTCCACTGTTGGAAGCGCGGTGGCCATGGGCAGATGAACTTGGTGCAGGCCTTGCGCGAAAGCTGCGACGTCTACTTCTATGACCTCGCGCTGCAAGTTGGTATCGACAAGATGTCCACAATTGCCGCCCAATTTGGCATTGGCGAGAAATTTGACCTGCCATTGTCCGGTGTGGCCCGCGGCCTCAACCCATCGCGCGACTGGAAGTCGTCTGTGCGGGGCGAAGACTGGGTGGTTGGCGATACGGCAAATGCCTCCATTGGCCAGGGGTTTGTCTTGGCCTCCCCGCTCCAGCTTGCGGTCATGACCGCCCGCCTCGCAACCGGCAAAGCGGTTCCCCCACGTTTGGTGAAATCCATCAACGGGGTCGACCAGCCGCTGCCCGAACCCCCACGGCTCGACATCAGCCCGACCCATCTCGCAGAGGTGCAACGTGGCATGTACGCGGTGTCCAACCACCGACGCGGCACCGCCTACAGCAAACGCATCATCGAAGATCAGTACCGCATGGCCGGTAAAACCGGCACTTCTCAGGTGCGCAACATCACCGCTGCCGAACGCGCACGCGGGGTGACCCGCAATGAGGATCTGCCTTGGAACCGTCGCGATCACGGCCTGTTTGTGAACTACGCCCCGTTTGAAAACCCAAAAATTGCCGTGGCCGTTGTTGTAGAGCATGGCAGCGGTTCCAAAGCCGCTACCCCAATCGGACGCGACATCACGCTTCAGGCACTTTATGGCGGCACCCCGCCGCTGTCTGCTTACCCCACCAAAGACCGCAACCGCATCGAGAAACAGCAAGAAGAGCTGGAGAAACTGGTGCCAGGCCGCGAGATCACGCGCCGCAACCGGGCATGAGGCGCAAATGAGTTATCTCGAATACAACGTCAAACATGTGCCCGCCGGATTACGAAAGGTCCTGCACCTTAATTGGGCCTTGCTCTTGCTGATCACAGCTGTCGCAGGCGTTGGATTCTTAATGCTCTATTCGGTGGCTGGCGGCTCGTTTTCGCCTTGGGCAGAACCTCAAATGAAACGCTACGCCTTGGGGGTATTTGCGATGTTTGTGGTTGCCATGGTGCCCATTTGGTTCTGGCGCTCTGTGTCGGGTTTTGCCTATCTGGTCAGCCTTATTTTGCTGGTGTTGGTCGAAGTCATGGGCAGCGTCGGCATGGGGGCTCAGCGCTGGATCGATTTGGGTTTCATGCGCCTACAACCGTCTGAGCTGATGAAGATCACCCTCGTGATGTGCCTCGCCGCCTACTACGACTGGCTCCCAACCGAAAAAACCAGCCGCCCCCTTTGGGTGCTGCTGCCCGTGCTGCTGATCATCATCCCCACCGCATTGGTCCTGCGCCAACCGGACCTCGGCACCTCGATCCTGTTGCTCACTGGCGGTGCGATTGTGATGTTCCTGGCCGGAGTGCATTGGGGATATTTTGCCGCTGTGATCAGCATGGTTGTTGGTTTGGTCGTGGCTGTTTTCCAATCGCGCGGCACCGACTGGCAACTCCTGAAAAACTACCAATACCGCCGTATCGACACTTTCCTGGACCCGTCCTCCGACCCGCTTGGCGCAGGCTATCACATCACGCAGTCCAAAATTGCCCTGGGGTCTGGTGGCTGGACCGGACGCGGTTTTATGCAGGGCACACAAAGCCGCCTGAACTTCTTGCCCGAAAAACACACCGACTTTATTTTCACCACCTTGGCCGAAGAATTTGGCTATATCGGTGCAATTTCTCTGCTGTCGCTCTACGCCCTGATCGTTGTGTTCTGCATCGCCTCCGCTATCGCCAACAAAGACCGCTACTCCTCGCTACTGATCCTCGGGATCGCCGGCGCGTTCTTTTTATTCTTTGCGGTCAACATGTCGATGGTGATGGGGCTTGCACCGGTCGTGGGCGTGCCCCTGCCTTTGGTCAGCTACGGTGGCTCTGCCATGCTGGTTCTGATGGTTGGTTTTGGGCTTGTGCAATCTGCCCACGTGCACCGTCCGCGGCAAGTCTAGGAGCAGCCTAAGCGCTCTCCACTCCCACCGTACGGCGCAACAAGCGGACAAGAGGCCGCCGCGCATCCCGTCGCCACGTGAGCAACCCAACCTTGCGAAAGGCACCTGGAATTTGTGTGAACTGCAAGTCCCCATGGTGCTTCACCAACCCCTCCCAGCGCGGAAGGACCGCCTGCCCCAATCCGTCTTCAATCATCTGCGCGATGATCTCCACCGCATCCAGTTCACAGCGCACGGTTGGCTCACCCACTTGAGACCGCAGCGCAGTCCAGCAAACTGCCCCACCCCAAGACATGCGGCTATATACCAAAAACGGCGCACCAGGATTATGGTCTTGTCCCGCTGGGCGCACAAACCCAATGGGCTGCGCAGCAAGCACATCAAATTGCATGGTCTTGGGTAAATCAAACGGCGGTGTCACAATCAGCGCCGCATCCAAGGCGCCGTCTTCAAACTGTTTGAAAAGCTGCTCGGAAGCCGCGGGGATCAAAGCCAGCTCCACGCTCGGCGCATCTGTCTCAAGCGTTTTCACAACCGCCGGACCATAGTCACTCAGCGCCGTGGACACCGCCCCCAACCGCAGCTGTCCGCCAAGCTGCTCTTGCGCCAATCGCCCGGCCAACCCCGCCTTCAGCACCACCATCTGTCGCAGATCCGACAACAACGCCTCACAATCAGGCGTGGCCGTCATGCGGCGTCCGTCCCGCACCAAAAGCGGCACTTTCAACGCCGCCTCCAGCGTTGCCACGCGTTGCGCCGCTGCCGCCGCCGTAATGCCCTGACGACGCGCAGCTGCCGCCAATGACCCTTCATCCACCGCCGCCAGCAGCGTTTCTACAAATCTCACGTCCATAGTTTTCCTTATGTCTGAAGATGCAAAAACAAGCAACTCTTCTTCACTTTACCCTTCTACCTAGGCGCAGAGACCCTATTCTCCTCTTCAAAGGAACCGCGCATGACCATCTTTCATCTTGCCTACAACGTCCGCGATCTCGAACAGGCCCGCGCTTTTTATGGCGGCCTTCTGGGCTGCTCCGAAGGCCGCAGCACCGACACCTGGGTGGACTACAACTTCTTCGGACACCAATTGTCCCTGCACATCGGCGAGCCCTTTGCCACCGCTGCCACCGGCCACGTCGGAGAGCACATGGTGCCGATGCCACACCTTGGTGTGATTCTGCCCAAAGGGGAGTGGGACACCCTCGCTTTTCGCCTGACGAATGCGGGCCTCGAGTTTGTTCTCAAACCCTTCACCCGCTTTGCAGGGGAACCTGGTGAGCAAAGCACCATGTTTTTCAACGACCCGTTTGGGAACCCCATCGAAATCAAAGGCTTTGCCGACATGTCCGGAGTATTTGCCACATGATCAACGTTCTTTTTGCCGCCAAGCCAGAGCGCTGGGTGGAATATGAAACCCCGCTAAAAGACGCATTAGAGGCCGCCGGTGTCACTGCCAATGTGCAGACCAAGTTCGCGCCTGAGGAGGTCGACTACATCGTCTACGCCCCCAACAGCGCAGTGCAGGATTTCACGCCTTACACCCGCTGCAAGGCGGTGCTGAACCTCTGGGCCGGTGTCGAAAGCATCGTGGGCAACAAAACCCTGACCATGCCACTTTGCCGTATGGTGGATCCCGGCATGACCCAAGGCATGAAAGAATGGGTTGTCGGCCACGTGATGCGCCATCACCTGGGCATGGACCGCAATATCCTTGGCCAAAACGGCGACTGGACCCCGCATGTGCCGCCTCTTGCCCAGGACCGCCGCGTGACCATCATGGGCCTGGGCGAATTGGGAAGCGCCTGTGCCGAAGCTTTACGTGATCTGGGGTTTGACGTCGCTGGTTGGAGCCGCCGCGCCAAGGACATCACCGGCGTCACCTGCCTGCATGGCGACGACGGCCTAAAAACCGCCCTCGCCCGCGCCGACATCCTAGTGCTGCTGCTGCCCAAAACCGCCGCCACCGAAAACTTGCTCAACGCAGAACGCCTGTCCTGGATGCCCAAAGGCGCGATGATTGTGAACCCCGGCCGTGGGCCGCTAATTGACGACGACGCCTTGCTGGGGGCGCTCAACTCCGGCCACATCGCCCACGCCACATTGGACGTATTCCGGGTGGAACCACTGCCAAAAGACCACCCTTATTGGGCCTATCCCAACGTCACGGTCACGCCGCACATCGCCTCAGAAACCCGTACAAAAACCTCAAGCGAAGTGGTGGCGGAGAATGTCCGACGCGGAGAGGTTGGCGAACCGTTTGTGCATGTCGTTGATCGCGGCGCAGGCTACTAACCACAAGTCAGAGGGGCCGGCCCCTCTGGCACAGCACGCTGTGCCATTCACCCCGGGATATTTGGGGAATGAGAAAACCGGGATCAGCGCAGAATCGGCGGCTTGTCCGGATCACTTCCCGGCGTGACGGGCACGTGGTCTTCCGCCTTGGGTGGCTCCGGCAAGTCAAACCTTAGCCCTACTCTTGCCAATTGTGCAGCCACCGGATCACTTGCCGCAAAGAAGCCTACATCCAGCGCGCCCGCTTCAATGCCAGAGAAGGTCAGTGCTTCGTTCACCGCTTTGGCCAACGCCCCATCTGCACCTGGCACAACATCCACAAAGCCTAGCATGTGCGAGCGACTGCCGCTTTCATAGGTTGTACCCACCAGATAAGCCATCTTGGCCAGACCAGCCGCCGTGCTCAGCTTGGCATCCAGTGCGGTAATCAGAACTTCCGGCAACCCCGCAGGTGGCAAAAAGCTCTCCACCTTGGCCTCCACCTCATCTGGCGCATGGTCCAGCGTGTCCGCCAGCCAGCCCAAAGCCTCGTTTGGGATCAGGATCGAGGACGGAGCCACCTCTGGATTGACCGCAAGCCCAATGCCCTGCCCCGCCAGCATGTTGGCAATCACCCGCCCGGACAGCCCGGCATAAGGCGCCACCCGCCCCACAAACTGCGCCAGCCGGTCTTCGGTATCAAACACCAGCACAAAGCTGGCATCCGAGGTTTCAAAAATCTCCGGCGCAATGCGATCATCCTCTGGCTCTTTTTCCAGCAGCATAAACAGCTCCGCATCCGCCAACCGCTCATAAAATCGCAGGCGCGCTGCGTCATCTTCAGGCGCCGCTTCCATCGCCGCATGGGCCTTGTCCAATGGGGTCAGATCGCTCACGTCAGCACCTCCTTGATGCGGGTTTGCAGCGCGGGCAGCAGCTCGGCCTCAAACCAGGGATTCTTCTTGATCCATGCCGTATTGCGCCACGAGGGATGTGGCAAGGGGAAGACCAAGGGCGCAAAGTCGCGCCAAGCCCGCACCGTGTCCGTCACCCCCGCCTTCGTGCCGAGATGCCACTTTTGGGCATGGCCACCCACAACAAGCGTTAGCGGCACGTCACCAAGCACTTCCATGACTTGGCCCCGCCAGGTTTTGGCGCAGATTGGTGGCGGCGGAAGGTCGCTTCCCGCCGCATTGTAGCCGGGAAAGCAAAACGCCATGGGCACTATCGCCACACAGGACCTGTCATAGAAAACAGCGTGATCCACGCCCATCCAATCCCGCAGCCGGTCACCACTCGGATCAGTGAACGGCTGCCCACTCTCATGCACCCGCGCCCCCGGCGCCTGCCCCACAATCAACAGCTTTGGCCTTGCCTCAAACCAAACCACTGGCCGAGGGCGGTGGCCAGTCGCGGTGTTTGCAAACCGGTCTGCGCAAAGTTGGCAGGCTTGAATTTCCTGGCGTAAAGACATGCCCTCCTGATAGCTGCCCAAATTTATTTCGACAATATTCGAAATAACTCTTGCGCGACTCATTCATTTCGATATTTTTAGAAATATGAAACATAATGACCCCACAGATATCTCGCTCGAAGTGGCCGCCTCCACCTTTGCGGCGCTTGGTTCAGAGCAACGGCTCTCGGTTCTGCGCTGCCTTGTGCGCGCTGGCCATAACGGGCTTTCCATCGGTGAACTCGGCAAACGCACCGGCGTGACCGGCTCCACCTTGACCCACCATATGAAAATCCTCGCCCAGGCCGGGTTGGTGACTCAAGAAAAACAAGGGCGGTCCATCATCTGCGCCGCCATCGCTTACGACGCCGTACGCGATCTCTCGACCTTCCTGTTGCGAGAGTGCTGCGCCGACGTTGCCAAAAAGTGCAAGGAACACGACCATGGCTGACACAACCCAAAACGCCCCTGCGCCTTGGCGGAACAAGTGGAAGAAACTCGACAAAGCCTGGCTGGCGGTGGGGATCATCCCTCTGACCCTTCTGCTGGTCGCGCCGGAGAAATTCCTGCCAGCCTCTGAGATCGTGTTTGGCGCAATGAGCCACACCGGCATTTTCATCATTATTGCCATCACATTGGTCGCCTTTGTAAAAGCCACCGGCGCAGACAACCTCATTGCCAAAGCGTTTCAGGGCAATCAGGTGCGCATGATCATCCTTGCGGCCTTTATGGGCGGCATGTCACCCTTCTGCTCCTGCGAAGTGATCCCCTTTATTGCGGCATTGCTTGCTGTTGGTGCCCCCTTGGGCGCGGTGATGGCCTTCTGGCTGGCCTCTCCTTTGATGGACCCCGCCATGTTTACAATCACTTGGGGCGAACTCGGCCTGGACTTCGCTGTGGCCAAAACCATTGCTGCCGTGAGCATCGGCATGATGGGTGGTTTCCTGACCATGACCTTCTCCAACACGGCGGTGTTTGCCGAGCCCCTGCGCGAAAAGCCTCAGGTAGGCGGCTGCTGCGGCACCAAAGCGCCGTTCTCGGCCAAACCTGTCTGGAAGTTCTGGGGCGACGCGGATCGTCGGACCATCTTCCGCACCACTTGGGTGGACAACGCCCTGTTCCTCGTGAAATGGCTGTTGATCGCCTACATGTTCGAAGCCCTGATGGTGGTCTATGACACCACGGCTTGGGTCGGACAGTTCTTGGGTGGCGAAGGCTTTGGCACCATCCTGATCGCGGCTTTGATTGGCATGCCCGCCTACCTCAACGGATTTGCTGCCGTGGGCTTTATCAGCGGCCTGATGGAGCAAGGTATGTCCAACGGTGCGGCCATGTCCTTTGTGATTGCTGGTGGCGTCAGCTGTATCCCCGCCGCCATTGCGGTCTGGGCTCTGGTGAAACCACGCATCTTTGCGGCTTACCTCGGCTTTGCCCTCACTGGCGCGCTGATTGCAGGCACCGTCTGGCAAGCGGTCGCATAACCTTCTGCCGCGTCCAAATCTCAGCCAAAACCACCGGTGCCAACAAAGCATCGGTGGTTACGCGCTTCACTGCTTAACAAAGCAATTGGAAACACAGAATTTCTCTCATTTTCTCCGTGACTTCCGCTTTCCCCTTCAATTTTCTACATTTCTTTCTGCATTCCCACCTCAGACAGTTGCTATCTGCCTGACAAATCCGACATATTGGCCAAAACGCCGTCAGAGCGTTAATCATCGTGTTAGAGAGTTTTGTGCTATAGTGGCACATAAGAGCAGTTTCAGGAGCAGGTAATGCTCGAGTTCGACAATGTGAGTAAGTCCTTCTGGACCGGCACGCAGCGCAAGGTCATCCTTGAGCGCGTCTCTTTCCGTGTCGAATTGGGCAACTCCCTAGGTATCTTGGCCCCCAACGGCACCGGCAAAACCACGCTGATCAATATGATGGCGGGGCTGGAAAAGCCCGACGAAGGTGTGATCCGCCGCGATTGTCGCATTTCTTTCCCACTTGGGTTCATGGGCGGGGTTGTGAACAAACACACCGCGGTGGAAAACAGTCGCTACATCGCCCGGCTCTACGGTCTTGATCCAGACTACGTCGAGGCTTTCTGTCGCTGGCTCTGCAATCTGGGCGAATACTTCGACCAGCCGCTTGGCACCTATTCCTCCGGTATGCGCTCGCGCTTCACCTTTGCGCTGATGCTGGCGCTGGATTTCGACATCTACCTGATTGACGAGGGCATGCCCTCTTCCACGGACGTGGATTTCAACAAAAAAGCCGGTGAAGTGCTCCGCGAACGCCTGCGCACCACCACAATTGTGATTGTGTCACACCAGCCGCAAGTGCTGGAAAAATTTGCCCGTTCTGCCGCTGTGCTGTTGAATGGCAAACTGTATATGTTCGACACCTTGGAAGAGGCCAAGCAGCTCTATGACTACCAAACCCAAGGCTAAGAAATTCCGCGTCCGCCGCAGCGAGACCCCACCTGCCCAACCAACTGTGGAAGCAGCACCTGTCGCGCAGCCGGCCGCCCAGCCGCCTCGCCCGCGTGCGGTGACTCTGCCCAATCCGGGGCAATCCACAGCAGAACAACCCGCGCCCGCTAATACGGCACAACCAACGCCACAAGGGGCTGAGGCCGCAATCGACGCGATCAAGCGCGAAGGGCTCACGGGTCGCCAATTGCGTATGGCCCGCCGCATGGCACAGAAAAACAATCTGGCGCCAACCTCCGATTATGACGCCGTGCGTCTGTTGCGCGAAGCGGGCATCGATCCGTTCCAGCGCACCAACATGCTGGACCTGATGCCGTCTGACAAAGCGGGCAAGCCCCCCGCCAAAGGCGGCAAGGTGCAGCTGCCTCAAACCATGCCCATGGGCAAAGAAACCCTGCCTTCAACCGAGACCATGTCACCCGCCGACATGAGGGCACTGGAAATTGGCGAAATTCAAAAAGACATCGCGCGCCGCCGCCGCCGTCGCCTGCTGCTTTTGCTGGCACGCCTCTCGGCCTTTGTTTTTCTGCCTACCTTTTTTGCAGGCTGGTATTTTTACGCGGTCGCCACGCCGATGTTCTCCACAAAATCTGCCTTCTTGGTCCAACAGGCCGATAGCACCGGCGGCTCTGCCCTTGGCGGCCTACTGCCCGCACAGCTCAACTCCAACCAGGATGCCATTGCCGTTCAGGACTATTTGACCAGCAAAGACGCGATGATCCGACTGGACAATGATGTTGGGTTCAAAGACCACTTCTCCAATCCGGAGATCGATCCGATTCAGCGTCTGGACGAAAACCCGTCTAACGAAAAGGCCTATAAGGTCTACAAAAAGTTTGTCAAAATCGGCTACGACCCCACCGAAGGCTCGATCCGCATGGAGGTCAGCGCCGCAGACCCGGAGATCGCAACCCAGTTTTCCAAAGCTCTGATTTCCTATGCGGAACAACGGGTTGACGACCTCTCTCAACGCAAGCGCAAAGACCAGCTGCGCGACGCCCGCAACAGTTTGGAAACCGCCAAAGAAGAGCGCCGCAATGCCCAGATAGATCTGGTGCGCTTGCAGGAGAACACCGTGCTTGATCCTGAGGGCGTGATTGCTTCGCTGCGTCAACAGATCACCAATCTGGAAATCCAGCTGCAAGAAAAGCAATTGCAACTCGCCGCACTCGAAGACAACTCGCGCCCCAACAAGGCCCGTGTGGAAGGTGTGCGTGGTGATGTGCGCCGTCTTCAGGCAGCCTTGGCCACCCAACGCGCACGTATGACCGAGGCCACAGCCGGCGAGGAATCCCTTGCAGCCAAGACCTCACAAATTCAAATCGCACAAGCCGACCTCGCGGCGGCAGATTTGCAGATGCAAACATCTTTGCAAACGCTGAAGCAAACCGAGTTGGAGGCCAACCGGCAGGTGCGCTATCTGACCACCTCAGTAGACCCAGTGTCGGCGCAGGACCCGTCTTACCCGCGCAGCTTTGAAAACACGATCTTGGCCTTCCTGATCTTTTCGGGCATCTATCTGATGGTCTCGCTGACCGCGTCCATCCTCAGAGAACAGGTGTCTTCGTAATGAAACATGTAAATGTTGGTGCTCTCACCATTGGCAATGACCTCCCCCTGACGGTCATTGCTGGCCCATGCCAGCTGGAGAGCAAGGACCACGCCGAAATGATCGCAGGCACCATGAAAGAAGCCTGCGCCAAGGCCGGCGCGCAGTATGTGTTCAAAGCCAGCTATGACAAAGCCAACCGCACGTCGCTTACCGGCATTCGCGGTTTGGGTCTGGACGCAGGCCTTTCCGTGCTCGATGGCATCCGCAAAGACTTTGACGTGCCAGTTCTGACCGATGTGCACACCGAAGAACAATGTGTGCTGGCCGCCGAGGCCGTCGACATCCTACAGATCCCAGCCTTCCTGTGCCGCCAAACAGACATGTTGGTGGCTGCGGGCAAAACCGGCGCGGTGGTGAACGTGAAAAAAGGCCAATTCCTGGCCCCTTGGGAGATGGGCAACATCGTCACCAAGATCGAGAGCACGGGTAACACCAACATCCTGCTAACCGAACGTGGCACCTCCTTTGGTTACAACACGCTTGTGGCCGACATGCGCGCCCTGCCGCAAATGGCCAAAACCGGCTATCCGGTGGTGATGGACGCAACCCACTCTGTGCAACAACCCGGCGGCCAGGGCGGCAGCTCCGGCGGCCAACGCGAATTTGCACCGGTTATGGCCCGCGCTGCTGTGTCTATTGGCACCGCCGCTGTGTTTATCGAAACCCACCAGGATCCGGACAAAGCGCCGTCAGACGGGCCAAATATGATCCATCTTGACCAAATGCCGCAACTGATTGACACATTGATGCAGTTTGATGTGTTGGCCAAAGCCAACCCAATTGCCATTTGAACGCTCTATTTTGACGAAGAAAGACTTTGCTATGAAAAAACCATTGCCGGAAGTGCGCCCAAACACCTGGGAATTTCTGCGCGACCCGATGATCGCTCCCACCGGCTTTCGTGAATATGACGCCCGCTGGCAATTCCCAGAGGCCATCAACCTGCCGGGCATGACCGCCCTTGGCTTTGGTCTAGGCACGCAGATGCAGCGCCGTGGCATCGAGCCCGTCATTGCCGTGGGCAACGACTACCGCGACTATTCCGTGTCCATCAAAATGGCGCTGATTGTGGGCCTGATGAAGGCGGGCATTCACGTCAAGGACATCGGCCCTGCCCTGTCGCCCATGGCCTATTTCTCCCAGTTTCACCTGGATGCCCCTGCTGTGGCCATGGTCACCGCCTCGCACAACCCAAATGGTTGGACTGGCGTGAAGATGGGCTTTGAAAAGCCGCTCACCCACGGCCCGGATGAGATGGCAGAACTGCGCGACATCGTGTTGAACGGCGACTTTGACGCCCATGACGGTGGCAAACATGAATTTATCAACGGCGTGCGCGAGGCTTATCTCGACGATCTGGTTGGCGATTTCAAAATGTCTCGCCCGCTGAAGGTTGTCTGCGCCACTGGCAACGGCACTGCCGCCGCCTTTGCGCCAGAGCTCTTCAAACGCATGGGTGTGGAAGTGGTCGAGAGCCATTGTGAACTCGATTACACTTTCCCGCACTACAACCCCAACCCCGAAGCCATGGAAATGCTGCACGACATGTCTGCCTCCGTGAAAGCCTCCGGCGCAGACCTTGCGCTTGGCTTTGACGGCGATGGCGACCGCTGCGGCTTGGTGGACGACGAAGGTGAGGAAATCTTTGCTGACAAGGTGGGCGTGATCATGGCCAAAGACCTTGGCAAGCTTTACCCCAACGCCACCTTTGTCGCGGACGTGAAATCCACTGGCCTATATGCCGCTGACCCGGATCTTTTGGCCACCGGCGCCAAGACCGATTATTGGAAGACCGGCCACAGTCACATGAAACGCCGTGTGAAGGAAATTGGCGCATTGGCGGGCTTTGAAAAGTCCGGGCACTACTTCCTCGCCGATCCAATTGGTCGCGGCTACGACTGTGGCATGCGCGTGGCTGTCGAGATCTGCAAAATGCTCGACCGCAACCCGGACATGAAAATGTCGGACATGCGCAAAGCCTTGCCCAAAACGTGGTCCACTCCCACGATGTCGCCCTATGCGTCTGATACCGAGAAATACGACATTCTGGAGCGTATCGTGGCCAAGCTCTCCGCTATGCACGAAGCTGGCGACAAAATTGCCGGACGTTCCATCAGCGAAGTTGTGACTGTAAACGGCGCGCGCGTCATTCTGGACAACGGCAGCTGGGGCCTTGTGCGCGCTAGTTCCAACACACCCAACTTGGTGGTGGTGATTGAAAGCAATGAAAGCGACGCAGAGATGCGCCAAATCTTTGCCGACATTGACACGGTGATCCGCACAGAACCCGGTGTTGGCGACTACGATCAAACGATTTAAGGCGTTAACCGCGAGCCTCTTGCGCCCCGCAGCACCTATCCATAGCCCAAGAATTTACAGGCCCGCGCCAATGCCGGGCCTGTTTCTTATTGCACCTGAGCGTTGCGCCTTCTGGCCAAGGGTTGCCCCCCTTGCGTCGCCTCAAGACACTACATTTCTATCGCCCCATCTGGTCTACAAATGCTGGCAGTTGCGGCGGGAATCCAGTACCTTGCCCCACATGGAACGCAAAGCCACGCTCAGCTCGCAACAGGCACCGACGCAGCAATGACACTCGACGTCTTGCTACCGGAACTGCGCGCCTATGCGCTTTCTTTGTCCAAACACCGCCATGATTCCGAAGACTTGGTCCAAGACGCGATCGAACGCGCATTGCGGTCGGACAAGCGCCCAAAACCACTGGCTGATCTGCGCCCATGGATGTTTCGGATCATTCGCAATCTGCATGTGGATGAGACACGAAAAAAACGCGTGCGCATGGAATATTCCAATACGCAAAGCCGTTTATCTATTGACCTAACGCAAAGCCACGACCATGCCGAAGACATAACTGTACGGACGACATTTGCGACCTTACCGCCCGCCATGCGAGAAGTGTTGTTTCTTGTTGATGTCATGGGCATGAAATACGCTGAAGCCGCCGAAATCATGGAGGTGCCACATGGCACTGTGATGAGCCGGGTCAGCCGCGCCCGCCGCGCGTTGATCGAAGCAATTGAGGCCACGCCAGAGCGGGCCAACAAGGACACCAAAAGATGACCGATCTAAGCGACAGCGATTGGGACCTGATCAACGCCTATGCAGACGGCGAACTGCCCGCATCTGACCTGCAGGCCTTTGAGGCCCGCCTGTCTAACGAGCTTGCGTTACAAGAGGCGCTGCAGAAGGTGCAGATGGTGTCCAGCGCATTGGCGCAGATGCGCCCCGAGGTGGCCATGCCCGCTTTGGATTCCGCGCAACCTGCAAACCGCAACTGGCGCCCCCTCGCGACTTGCGCCTCCTTTGCGGCCATGGCGATTGTCGCCGCAGGCGTGTTTATCATGTCATCCAAAGCGCCAAAATCTGCGATCGAGCTACATCAGGCGTTCTTGGACACAAGCTACACACTGTCATCAGTGTCCGACGTTCAAAACGTTGAAGTACAGGCAAATCCGTTGGCGCCTGAGTTGCTGATGGCCAATCTGTATCTGGTGGAGCAGACAACCTTGTCCGGTGGCCGCAGCGCTGCGCATTACAAAGGGCGTAACAACTGCCGTCTGACCCTGATTTCCGGACCAAATGTGGCGTCCACCGCAGTGCCAGAAGGTGTCCGCGCAGTGCAGTGGGATACCAACGGGCGTGGCTTTGTTGTCTTGGCATCAGGCATGGATCAGCGTCGATTTAACGCCATTGCAGAGTTCCTGCGTCAGGCAACCCATGCACCAACCCAACCCAAAACCGTTTTGGCAATGAAACAGGCCACAGATGCGGCGGCCCCTTGTCAGCAAGTCTAATCCGGATCTCGCTTGAACGGAGCTAGGGAGGCCCTTTGCCGCGTTTCGCCGGCAAAGGGCCTCAACTTTAAGACATTAGTTCTTTTTGCCCGGGAAGTTGGGGCGATCTACGCCATAATTCGCGGTGAGGTAGTCGAGAATAATCGTGCGTTCAGGCTCCTCAAACTCGTCCATGCCCTGATCTTCGACCATCCACTCAAACAATTCGAGCCAGCCATCGCGGCTGAGCCCCTGCTGCGCGACAATCATCTCGGAATGACAGGCAGAACAGGCATAAAAGGTCTCTTCAACACCCGGCGCGTCATGGAGAATGCCGTATTCGTAGTCTTCTTGCTCATCAGCGGCCTCACCCGAGGCCGTCTCTACCGAAGAGTCAAAGCTCAGCGGTGCGTCACTGTTCTGATTGAGAAACGCAATCAGATTGGCCCGGTCAGAGGCTTTCTTCATGCCTGCAAAAGTCATCTTGGTGCCTTTGACCAAGGCTTTTGGCTTGGTCAGGAACGCGTCCAGCTGATCGACAGACCATGTGCCCCCCAACGCGATAAGCGGCTTGGAGTATTTGTATCCATCCACAGCGGCCACCGGCCCGCCCACAATTCCATAAAGATTGGGGCCGGTCTTTTTCTTGCCGCCCTGATCAACCGTGTGACAGGCCTTACATTTCTTGAAGGCTTTTTCGCCTTTGGCAATGTTGGCTTCCGGCAGCAGCTCGGCGACGGTTTCGGCATAAGACATAGCTGGCAAAGCAAGCGTCAGGCAAAAGCCCAGACTTGCCCCGATGGCGGGGATACGCATGGAGGTCTCCTGGTAGTGGTGTGAGTGTGTCTTCGGATGGACGGCGCCGCAACGCCGTCCAGATTGGGTAAATTAGCTGACGCGCAGGCCAACCCGGTGCATGGTGTTGTTGAGATACCCTTTGGGGTTCCAATCAATGGCAAACGGCTGCATTTCGCCATTGCTGTCAGTCGCCCGCGCCCAAACTTCGTAGTAGCCGGCCTGCGGGAAGGACACATTGGACCGCCAGTTCTGCCACGCGCCGGAGTTCACCGGTGCATCCAGCTCTGCGGTCTGCCAGGTGGCGCCAAAGTCCGAAGAAACTTCCAGCTTTTCAATTGTGCGGTCACCGGACCACGCGTGCCCGCGCACCTCGGTTTCCATACCCACGTCTGCACCATTGGCTGGGAAAGTCACCAAAGATTTCACCGGCATACGCTCGATGATCACAAAGTCTTCGGTTTCTACCTTTTCACCCGGAGCCACCGGGCGGTTTGGCACACGGTACGCTTTGCCGGTCATCTTTGGACCATCATGCACAACGTCCCGCAGCTCGATGCGTGTCAGCCATTTTTGGGCTGTGGAGGCGGGCCAACCTGGCACCACCAGACGCAGAGGCGCGCCATTAAGCGGGTGCAACGGGGCACCGTTCATTTCAAACGCAATCAGAATCTCATCTGTCATCGCTTTGCCAATTGGCATGCCGCGCGAAATTGGCAGTTTGTCTGGATCGCCAGACAAGTGCGCATCCGCGCCATAGTGGGCTGTGTAAACCACGTTGGATTGCACCCCTGCCGCTTCCAGCACGTCTTTCAATCGCACACCGGTCCACTCGGAACAGGCCACCGCACCATAGGTCCACTGGTTGCCTTTGGCTGGCGGATTAAAAAAGCCGCGCCCGTTGCCGCCACATTCCAGCGTCAGCGCACTGGTGACCACTTCGAACTTTTCTTTCAGATCCGCGATGCTCAACGTCATCGGCGTGTCAACAAAACCGTCAATGGTCAATGTCCAGCTTGCCGCATCGGTATCCATTGGAGGAATGCCGTTGTTGCGCACAAAGTGGCGTGAGGTTGGGGTGATCGCATCATCCAGAAGCTCTGGCGGGGTTTCCGCGTTCACCGGCCGGTCATTAAGCAGCGTCAAGCCGTCTTTGCCCACCAGAACGTCCTCAGACGCCATGGCCGCTGGCACAAAACCAATTGGCATATTGCGATGGAACGGGATCGACGTGCCCACCATGGCCGCCATAGTGGCCAGGCCGGTGCGCTTGAGGAAGCCGCGGCGGTCCGGGTTTGGCACCCGCCCGTAAAACTCCTTGTCCGCCTTCTCCGGGTTCTCGGCGAAAAAGCTGTTTACGTCCTTAGTCTTATCGTCGTCGGCCATATTATCCTCCCATGGCGTAGTGCTGTTGGGCGCCCCACTCTGATTGGTGGTTGCAAGGGACTAACGGATGGCACCGCTAAAATATTCCTTTGAGAGTCATATTTTTGGGGAACAGGCGGCAATGTCGGGTACAGGGCCCCTTTTCAATTAACAAATTTGGTGTGCCAACGACAAAATCCTGAAACAAAAAAGCCCCCGGACGTACATCCAGGAGGCTGTTTCTTAAACCGCGGCCTTGCAGATCACGCGACAAATCTATCTTCATCCACGTCTTCAGCATCCATATCCGGTGCTTGCATGACCTTGAAACCTGACACAGTGCTCGACAGAATTTTGGATTCCGACTGTGCCCCCTGCATGGCGGTGTTAACCTCAAAAAACGCCGCTGCATTTTCCTGTGTCGACTTGTCCAAACGCCCTACGGCCACGTTGATTTCGTTGATACCAACGGAGGTGTCTTTGGTGGCTGCCGCAATGTGGCGAATTTGATCAGTGGCGCCGTTGACCCCAACAACAATCTCATCAAACGCCTTGCCTGTATCGCGGACCAAGGACACGCCCCGCTCCACTGTTGACCCGGTGGTTTTGATAAGCTCTGAAATTTGTCTGGCGGACTCTGACGATTTTTGCGCCAAGGCACGGACTTCAGACGCCACAACAGCAAATCCTTGCCCCGCCTCTCCCGCACGGGCCGCTTCGACACCCGCATTAAGCGCCAGTAGGTTGGTTTGGAACGCAATGTCCTCGATAACAGCCAAGGTGCCATCAATTGAGTCTGTGGCCGCTTCGATTTCCGCCATCGCCTCAACCGCCAAGCTCATGACCTGCTGCCCTTGAGCCGCACGGTTTGTGATGTCATCAACGGAGGTATTTGCTTCAGTTGCCGACGCCGCCATGGAGCCAACCGTAGAGGACATCTGCTCCAACGCCGCCGCCGTTTCTTCCAAGGCCGCCGCGTTTTGCTCGGAGTTTGCCGCCACGGAATCCGTGGTGCGAGACACTTCTGACGACACATTTTCCACAACAGCCGCGGATTTTGACACCAGATTGATTTTCTCAGACAAGCTGTCGGTTGCAGTGTTCATCGAGGTGGCGATATCGCCAAAAATCCCCTGAAACCCGTCGGGCATCCGATAGGTCAAATCCTGCTGCTCCATATGGCTCAGACCGCTGCGCACCGCCTCCAGACCTTCATTTGCAGAACTGCCGATGCTGTTCACCTTCACACAGATCTCTTTGAAGATGCCCTCTTTGTCCTCAGTGCCAAGCTGGCCAGTGAAATCGCCACGCGCACAGGCTTCGACCACTTCGGCGATCTCTTCAGCAGCAACTTTTTCTGAGGCGCGTTGGGCCAGCAACAGCTCGATTGAGGCATGCAGTTCAGCAATTTCCTTGGCGGAGCTGCGGTATTTAAGCGGTTCGGCCTCGTCCCCGCGGGCAGCCGAGGCCAACGCCTGAGTGCCTTCACGCAATGGGCGCAGCTGTCGGCGGCACCAGATCAACATGGCGCCGAGGAAAAGCGCGATCATGCCAAGAAGAGCCCCCATCGCCCGGAAAATCACCGCCGATTTTTCGGCCTGCTGGGCGGAAAAGTCGGACAGCAAAATCAGATCAAAGGCCGTGCCGTCTTGGTTGACGCCAATCCGGTTGCGCGCGGCAACAAAGTGCTGCTCGCCCGTGGCAATCACATCAAATGTCAAATCATTGCCAGCAAGCGCATTCATCGCTGTGGAAGTAATTTCGGCTTGGTCCGGGCCTGCGGCAACGTCGGCCTCAGGGTCCGCTTCAGCAACCAGAGGCGCTTCATAGCCTTGCAACGTCCAGTCCGCATTTGGATGAACCTCAGCTAAAAGCACACTCATTTGCATCGCCTCGGCGATCACCGGCAGGCTGGACTGCGCGTCCAGAGCAAGCAGGCCATAACCCACCACATTCCGTCCGGAGAACAGAGGGAAGGCATAGACCGCGCCAATGCGCGTGTCGTCAATCTGTGTGATCTCAAAGGCCCGTTGGCGACTGTCTTTGATCTGTCGAACAATCTCCGGGGTGCCAGCCTGCTTCAGGGGCTCATCCTGGGTGCTGAACGCAGCGACAGACGTGCCGTCTTTGTCAAAAATGATCAGATCGGAAATTTCGCCCGACGCAGAGGCGCGGTTGAACGTGGAGGTTAAGTCCTCTTTCAGGGCGGCGAAATCTCCGTCTTTCAGAGCATTCATACTGTCTCTGGACCGGGAAATTGTGCGGCCGTGGGTTGTGAGTGTCTTCTCGCTGCGTTGCAGGACCTGCACGGCTGCAACGCTGGCGTTTTCTGCGTTTAGGGACAGCAAAGTTGTCTCAACCCGCTTCAAAATGGCGCCTCCGCCAAAGACAAAGGCTGCGGTCATGGCCATGGCAAAAATACAAAGCCCCACGACGATACGGTTTGAAAGTGACATATGTGCTGTCCCCAATAGTTTTCTTAAATCTCTGGTCGATTATTCAATCGGGAACCCTGCGTTTTCCCACGCTGGGTAGCCATCGCGGAAGTAATACACTTTGCCAAAGCCCCAGGAGACAGCCATTTCAGCAGCTTTTGAGGAGCGCATGCAGGAGTGACCGTTGCAGTAGAACACAACCGGCACATCAGCGCCGACAACTTCAGCCAGAGCATCTTGTGTCAGGGCAGATTTCACATCCAGATGCACGGCACCCGGAATGCGGCCCGCTTCATAATCAGACGGCTTGCGCACGTCGATAAAGGCCACGCCTTCATCAAACAGTTGAACCGCCTCTGCTGGTGATACCGTGGTTGCGCCGGATACCGTTTCAGGGGATTGCGCAGCCAGTGCAGCAAATGGCAATAGCACCAACGCTGCGACTGCCGCGAGCTTGCTCAGAAAATGTGACATTTGGATCTCCAAGGTTACAGTCCGATTGGACAATTGGATCCAAGTAAGCTCAATTCCTCTAATTTTCTGCTAACCGCGAAATCTTGGCAGACCACACAACCCACCATATCTCCTAATTTGGCCACACGGACAACGCCGCTGCTGCGGCAAGAAAATCCGCAATCTCACAATCCACTAAGTGCCAAATTGGAGACCCGGTCCGTACTCCAAATTGGCCAAACACCCGCGAAAGCTGACTCCTCGCGGGTGCTTCTTATGCCAATTCTGTCGCTCAGGCCGCCAAACCGCGGCCTTTCAAAAGAGCCTCAACACCGGGCAGACGCCCGCGGAACCGCTTATACAGCTCGTCCGCCTCCACCGAGCCGCCAGTCGACAAGATATGCCGCTCCAGCGCCTTTGCCGTCTCCGGATCAAACGCGCTGCCCGCCTCCTCAAAGGCTTCAAACGCGTCCGCATCCATCACCTCAGACCACATGTAGCTGTAATAACCTGAGCTATAGCCGTCTCCGGCAAACACATGGGCAAAATGAGGCGTCGCATGGCGCATGGTGATCGCCGCTGGCATGCCCAGCTCCGCCAGAACCTCCGCCTGCTTGGCCATCGGATCGCTTGGGGCCGCGCCTTCGTGAAACGCCAGATCGACCAGCGCGGAGGCAACATATTCCACCGTGGCAAAGCCCTGATCAAAGTTCGCCGCACCCAGCACCTTCTCCAGCATCGCTTGCGGCATCGCCTCGCCGGTCTCCGCATGGGTGGCATACTCCGCCAGCACCTCGGGAACCTCCAGCCAGTGTTCATACAGCTGGCTTGGCAACTCCACAAAGTCCCGCGCCACCGACGTGCCGGAAATGCTCTCATAGGTCACATTGGACAGCATCTGATGCAGCGCATGCCCAAACTCGTGGAACAACGTGCGCGCATCGTCATAGGACAACAGCGCCGGGTCACCCTTTGCAAAGTTGCAGACGTTGATCACAACCGGCCCCTGCACCTCAGGGAATTTCGCCTGCCCCCGCATCGCCGAACACCACGCGCCAGAGCGTTTTCCGCCCCGCGCAAAATAGTCGCCGATGAAAACCGCCACGTGATCTCCGTCGCGTGTCACTTCCCAGGCGCGGCAATCCTCATGGTAAAGCGGCACATCCAACTCTTTGAATGCCAGACCGAACAGTTTGCTTGCACAGGCAAAGCTCGCCTCGATCATGCGGTTAAGCTGCAAGTACGGCTTCAGCGCCGCCTCATCCAAATCATGTTCCGCCTTGCGCCGCTTCTCCGCGTAATAGCGCCAATCCCACGGCGCCAGATCGCCGTTGATGCCATCCGAATGCATCATCTCTGTCAGCACGACAGCATCTGCCTCTGCCCGCGCCTTCGCAGGCGCCCAAACATCCATCAACAGCCCACGCACCGCATCGGGCGTCTTAGCCATCTCGGTTTCCAGCTTGTAGTCGGCAAAACTTGCGTAGCCCAAAAGCTTCGCCCGCTCCTCGCGCAGCGCAAGTATCTCGCCCGCAATCGCACGATTATCGGTCTCGCCCCCATTGGCGCCCCGCGAGGCCCAGGCGTCAAACGCCTTCTCCCGCAGATCACGCCGCGGCGAGAACTGCAAAAACGGCACAATGATCGAACGTGACAAGGTCACAACAGGCCCTTCCGCGCCCTTCTCTTCGCCTGCGGCCCGCGCCGCATCCACCGCAAACGCCGGCAATCCTTCGAGGTCTTCCTCAGCCAAAGGCATGAACCATTCGCGCTCATCCGCCAGAAGGTTCTGCGTGAACTCTGTGCCCAGCACCGCCAAGCGACCTTTGATCTCTTTCATGCGCGCATCCGCGTCGCCTTCAAGCGCAGCCCCGCCGCGCACAAAGCCGCGATGGGTCAACATCAGCACCCGCTGCTGCTCTTCCGTCAGGTCCAACGTGTCCCGCGCGTCCCAAATGGCTTGGATCCGGCCAAACAACGCTTTGTTGGCTGAAATCTCTGCCGAATGCGCCGCCAACTTCGGCGAGAACGCCCGCTGCAACTCTTCCCGCGCCGGATTGCTGTCTGCACCGGCCACCGAGAAGAACACCGACAGCACTTTGTCGAGCCCCTCACCGGCCACTTCCATCGCCTCGATGGTGTTGGCAAAGCTGGGTGCCTCGGCACTGTCGGCAATGGCGTCAACTTCGACTTTATGCGCCGCCAAAGCTTCCTCAAAAGCAGGCGCAAAGTCAGCGTCAGAAATCTTGTCAAACGGGGCGAGCTTAAACGGGGTGTCCCAATTGGACAGCAGCGGATTTGTCATCAGATGAATCTCCTTTGATCCCACCCTAGGCAGCGCTCAAAGCAGGTGCAATCCACCTCACCAATCCGTGCGCAGCTGCACAACTACGCGCGGCATGTGCATCCATCGCCACAGTTGCAATACAGTCGTGATACAGACGCAATACCGATGCGGAAAATCAGGCGTTTTTACCGCCGCAAGTTGGGCAATCAGAGCGGGACTTCAGCCCAATCTTGCGGGTCTCCCCCCACAGCGCATCATAGATCATCATCTCACCGCGCAGGGCCGCCCCGGCGCCGGTGATCACCTTGATTGCCTCCGCCGCCATCATCGTGCCAACCACGCCCGGCAGTGGCCCAACAACCCCAGCCTCTGAGCAACTGGGGGCCATGCCTGGCGCAGGGGCTTCCGGGAAAATACATTGATAACAAGGGGTTCCACCGGCGGGATCAAACACGCTCAACTGGCCCTCCCATTGCGAAAGCGCGCCGGAAATCAACGGTTTGCCCTGTGCCACGCAGACCTCATTCACCAAGTAGCGCGTGCCAAAATTATCCGTGCCATCCAGCACCAGATCATATGCGCCAATGATCTCCGCCGCATCTTCTTCGGTCAGCCGACGCGGATACGGCACCACCGTCACAAACGGATTCTGCGCCGTCATCGCCTCCGCCGCCGACAACACCTTTGGCGTGCCAATCGCCTCATCTTTGTGGATCACTTGACGCTGCAGATTGGAGTTGTCGACCACGTCGTCATCCACCACCCCGATTGTGCCTACTCCAGACGCTGCCAGATACAGCAAAACCGGTGAGCCAAGCCCTCCGGCGCCGACCACCAACACCCTGGCATCTTTAAGTTTTTTCTGCCCCAAACCACCCAGTTCGCGCAGCACAATATGACGTGCATAGCGGTTCAATTCGGTGTCGGTAAACAGCTCTTGCGCGGCACTCTCCTGCGCCGCATCTGAAGTTTTGGCATCTGCTTTTTGGCGCAGTTTCTGCACCATTGAGGAATAGCCCAACACAACCGCAACTGCCGCGCCAATCATCAACCACATCGCCAAGCTACCACCCGTCGCAACCACCAACTGATGCTCTGGCGGAAACACAAGTTGCACGCCGACAACGGCCAGATACAGCAGCCCAATCATGGTCCAGCGCGCAGACTTAGGCGCGCCCATCACCATGCCAATCGCCCAAAGCCCGGCAACCATTGCAAGCACCAAAAACATCAAAGCACTCCCGTCGAGCCAAACCCACCGGACCCACGGCTGGTCTCACTAAGCTCTTGATCCAATTGAAACTCTGCCATCACGACCGGTGCCACAACCATCTGCGCAATGCGCATGCCATGGCTGATCTCAAAGGCCTCCTGACCCGCGTTCAAAACAATCACCCCAAGCGGCCCCCGATAATCACTGTCGATTGTGCCCGGGCTGTTGGGCAAAGTGATCCCATGCTTTAGAGCCAATCCGGACCGCGGCCGCATCTGCACCTCAAAACCCCTTGGGATTTCCAGCGACAATCCAGTGGGGACCAAGGCCCGCGCGCCCGGCGCCAGTGTCACGCCATCCCGTTGATCTAACGGAAAATTTACCCGCACATCCGCCCCGGCAGAGCCTGCCGTTTCATACGACGGCAAACCCACTGACCGATCCGCATCGTCCAACCATTTTAGCTTAATTGGCACCGCAGCCATGTCTTCACTGTCCCCAAATATCCCCGCCGGAGGCCGCGCCTTGGCGCGTCACTTTATCAGCGCCTGCGCCACACGTGCCGCCAGTTTCTCTGCAACGTCAGCCTTGCCCATGCGCGGCCAAGCCTCTGATCCACCGTCCGAGATCAGAGTCACCGCATTTTCACTGCCGCCCATAATCCCGGTCGCCGGGCTCACATCATTGGCCACAATCCAATCGCAGCCTTTGCGCAGCCGCTTTGCTGTGGCGTTGTCAATCACATCATCAGTTTCAGCAGCAAAGCCAACCACCAAGCCAGGGCGCCCGTCATCCATCTGGCTCACGGTGGCCAAAATGTCGGGGTTCTCGGCAAACTCCAATGTTGGCAAGCCGCCTTTGGTCTTTTTTATCTTGCTGTCAGAGGCACTTACCACCCGCCAGTCCGCCACCGCCGCACAGAAAATCGCCGCGTCCGCCGGCAAACATCCCCGCACCGCGTCCATCATTTCCGCCGCCGTCTGTACCTCAACCAAATGCACACCATCCGGGCGCGCCGCATCTGCTGGTCCCGTGACAAACACCACTTCCGCGCCGAGTTTCATCAGCGCATTGGCAATCGCAGTGCCCTGTGCCCCGGACGAGCGATTTGCAATGTAACGCACCGGGTCAATTGGCTCATGTGTCGGCCCCGAGGTCACCAACACCCGCTTCCCTTGCAACGGGCCTTCTGACAGAGCGCCTTGAATTGCTTGCACAATTTCCATCGGCTCAGACATCCGCCCCGGCCCAAACTCACCACAGGCCATATCCCCCTCGTTGGGGCCAACAAACGTTATACCATCTGCCTTCAACTGCGCCAGATTGCGCTGCGTTGCCGGATGATCCCACATGCGCACATTCATCGCAGGTGCCACCAACACTGGCGTATCCGTCGCCAACAACAGCGTCGACGCCATGTCATTGGCCAGACCATTGGTCATCTTCGCCATCAAATCCGCCGTCCCCGGCGCAACCACAATCAAATCGGCAGACCGTGACAATTGTATATGGCCCATATCGGCCTCATCGGTCAGATCAAACAGATCGCGATAGGCTTTCTCTCCCGCGAGTGACGACACCGACAGAGGCGTGACAAACTCTTCCGCAGCACGGGTCAACACTGGCGTCACCCAAGCGCCGCGCTCGCGCAACCTCCGGATCAACTCAAGCGACTTATAGGCCGCGATTCCGCCGGCAATGATCAGGAGAATTCGTTTGTCTGTCAGCATTTAGCAGAGCTCTTTCGCGCTAGGGTGCCCAAATCTAAGCCGCATGAGCCTAAGGAGCAAGCATGCTTATTTGAAGGCTTCACACGGGTCGTCCCGCGCGGCCGCTTCGGTCACAATCCAGAGATCATAAGGCTGCGCCCCTTCGGGTTCACTCTCAAACTGACCAAAAGACATCGAAGACACCTCTTTAGGCAACAACACCGGGGCGCCCCAATCCGTGCGCGCGTGGCCATTGCCTGTGATCACCGCCACCGGCCCACCAGTTTCCGCCAACGCTTCCGTCACCGCTTGCGCCAGCCGCGCATCGCGCAACCGCTGCGCCATAACCATGCCTGGCAACATCTCTTCTGGCAACGCATCACAATGCGCCGCCAGTTGCAGCGCCTCGCGTTCTTCCTGTTGCGCTTTCGGCAACGGCAAAGTCAGGCCAAAAACCGCTCCCGCTCCGTCAAGAACGCCACTCATGTCGCCACCCTTAAACGCAATCCCGGCGGCCTCTCGTGGCACCTGTGCCCCGAAAACTTTTGCATCCCCAAGCACCGCAAATATCGGATAGTACATCGCAAAATCTGGCCAGCCGCTCTCCGCCCAGCCCAGCGCCGCATCCAGTGCGAGTTGATCATCCAGCAATTCTTGTGTCACCTGCGCCGCCTGTTCCGGCACCAACATCTCAAACACAACCGCCTTTGGCGCGATCGCCAGCAAAGCTTGGGTTTGATTGTCATGATGGATCGGATTGTCATGGATTTCCCCAAAGAAAACCACATCCACGTCGCGAAACACATCGTAGGACACCGATTGTGCGGCAACCGAGCCAGCTACGAAGGCAGCGGCCAGAGGGGCAAATATCATTTTCATGGCGCCACAAAACCGCGCACCACGGCCAGATGCAAGCCCACGTCGTGTCGCATGCCGTTTTCCAGCTTGCCCATCAAAAACGAATGACGCAGGGTGCCCGTCAATATGCAAAGGATGACGCCATGCTCCCCAAACTGAGCCTGATTTTAGGTGGTGCCAATTCCGGCAAGTCAGCATTTGCTGAGGCCCTAGTCATGGCAGAGTCACACCCGCGCATATACATTGCAACGGCACAGGCCTTTGACGATGAAATGCGCCAAAAAGTGCAAAGCCATCTGGTGCAGCGCGGTCCCAATTGGAAAACCATCGAAGCACCACTCACGACATCTGATGCGCTAGAAAATCTGCCAGAGGACACAGTTGTCCTTCTAGACTGCGCCACAATGTGGCTGTCCAATCACATGCTTGCGGAAACAGACCTTGCCGCAGAACAAGCCAAACTGCTCGACGCGCTGAAGGCCTGCCCGGCCCAGGTGGTCGTTGTCTCCAACGAGGTTGGCTTGGATGTCGTGCCGGAAAACGCCCTTGCCCGCCGCTTCCGAAATGCCCAAGGCGCTCTCAACCAAGCGATTGCCAAACAAGCGGATTTGGCTGTGCTTGTCGTGGCCGGGTTGCCGATGGTGCTCAAAGGAGAGCTGCCATGACCGAACTGCATTTGGTCCGCCACGGCCCCACCCACGCCAAAACCATGGTGGGCTGGTCAGACTTGCCCGCCGATCTCTCCGACACCGCCCAAGTTGCCCGCCTTGCGGACCACCTGCCCTCTGACGGCATTGTCATAAGCTCAGACCTGCAACGCTGCGTCGCCACCGCCGACGCCATTCAGCGCGACCGCCGCAGGCTTGCCCATGATGCAACCTTGCGCGAAATCCACTTTGGCGATTGGGAGCTCAAGTCTTTTGCAGAAATCGAAGCCAACGATCCAGACCGCATTCGCGCCTATTGGGAAACTCCCGGAGATGTCCGCCCCCCCAATGGCGAAAGCTGGAACGAGGTCACCACCCGTGTAGATGGCGCCATTGATCGCTTGATAACGACACACCAAGGTGCCAAACTGATCGTGGTTGTGCATTTTGGCGTGATCCTGACACAGATCCAACGTGCTGAGCAGCTGACCGCAGACGAGGCCTTTGCGCACCGTATCGACAACCTCTCGGTCACCTCGATCAAAATCACCGATAGCGGATGGATCACACATCCAATCAATCACATTCCGTGATGGGTTTCGTCAAAATGTTTTAATTTTGTGATATGTCATTCCGTGCTAAGTTTCCGACATGACCTATGATTTGTACCTCGGCGATTACGCCTATTCCTCCTGGTCGCTGCGCGGCTGGCTTCTGTTTGAAAAATTCGGCATCAGCCGCAACCTCACATTGGTCGACTTCTCCGACCAATCGGTGGCTGAGCAATTGCAAAAAATCGCGCCGGCGCGCACCGTGCCCACCATGGTGACACCCGAGGGCGCGATTGTCTCCGACAGTCTCGCCATTGCGGAAGAGCTTGCAACCCGTCATCCGGACGCTGGGTTGTGGCCAGCCGACCCCGGCGCCCGTGCCACTGCCCGTAACCTGGCGGCAGAAATGCACGCCGGCTTCTTCACGCTGCGCAACGACTGCCCAATGAACCTGCGCCAAGCCTACGCGGACTCGTCCCCCTCCGACGATCTGCTCAAGGACCTGCAACGCCTTGAAACCATTTGGGAACACGCCCGCGCCACCTATGGCACTGATGGTCCCTGGCTGTGCGGATCTTACAGCATTGCAGATGCTTTCTTTGCGCCGGTAGCCGCTCGCATTGCCGGCTACAACTTACCCGTTGGAGCCGTTGCGCAGGCCTATGTAGACACCACCCTATCTGACCCGGCATTCCGTCGCTGGCGGGCCATGGGGCTCGTGCGCGGTGAAACCCTGCCGTGGTACGCCAAAGACTACCCAACACGCGCCTGGCCTGGCCCCGCAGCGCTCACCGCCAAAGCCGTCGAGGGCGGCACGCCCGAAAATGCCAACTGCCCCTACTCCGGCAAACCTTCCACACATCTGATGGAATTCAACGGACGCACCTTTGGCATGTGCAACGCTTTCTGCCGCGACAAGACTGTGGCTGACCCAGAAGCCTGGCCCGCCTTCATGGCACTGCTCTAAGCATAAATTAACCTTTCTCTAACCATCCCTCGCTACCAATAGTTAACGTTTGTTAAATTGTTTGGTGGCGGGGGTTTTTGCCATGGTCGCACGGGCGTACACCGTGGCGTTTGAAGGCGTTGAGGCGCATCAGGTTGAGGTCCAATGCGCATTGGCGCCCGGCCTCCCGGCCTTTGCCATTGTCGGCCTGCCTGACAAAGCCGTCTCCGAAGCTCGGGACCGCATCCGCGCCGCGCTCGCTTCCATGGCAATCGCCCTGCCCTCCAAACGCATCACCATCAACCTGTCGCCCGCAGATCTGCCCAAAGAAGGCAGTCACTTTGACCTGCCCATCGCCGTGGCTCTGCTCGCCGCGCTCGGCATCATTCCTGAAGATGCATCAGAAAGCACTGTGAGCCTTGGCGAACTCTCCCTTGATGGCTCCCTCGTAGGCGTCACAGGTGCCTTACCCGCCGCGATGAGTGCGGCCGAAGACGACCGTATGTTGCTCTGCCCCGCCGTCAGCAGCCCCGAGGCCGCCTGGGTCGCCGCCACGCAAGTGATTGGTGCGGCCTCTCTGGCTGACGTTGTGCGCCACTACACTGGACAATCCCCTCTTGCGCCCTCACAACCCGGCGAGGTGCAAAGCGAGACCAGCTCCCTCGACCTGCGGGATGTGAAAGGCCAGGAACGCGCCAAACGTGCTTTGGAAATCGCAGCCGCCGGACGCCATCACCTGTTTATGGTGGGCTCTCCCGGTTCCGGAAAATCCATGTTGGCCGCCCGCCTGCCCACCATCCTCCCCCCAATGAGCCCCACCGAAGCCTTGGAAACCTCAATGATCCACTCAGTTGCCGGTATTCTAGACCAAGGTGGCATCTCCCGTGCACGCCCGTTTCGCGAACCCCATCATTCTGCATCGATGGCCGCCATCGTTGGTGGAGGTCGCCGCGCCCAACCCGGCGAAATCTCACTCGCCCACAACGGCGTGTTGTTCATGGACGAAATGCCAGAGTTCTCCCGCCCCGTGCTAGAAACCCTGCGCCAACCTATTGAAACCGGCCAGGTCATGATCGCACGGGCAAATGCCCATGTGACGTATCCCTGCAAATTCATGCTGATCGCCGCCGCCAATCCCTGCCGCTGTGGCCACATGTATGATCCGTCTCAAGCCTGCGCCCGCGTGCCTGAGTGTGGCCAAGACTACCTTGGTCGCCTCTCCGGCCCACTTATGGATCGCCTTGATTTGCGCATAGAAGTCCCGCCGGTTGCTTTTCGAGACCTCGACCTGCCCAACGATGGCGACACATCAGAACAAGTCGCCCAACGTGTGGCCGCCGCCCGCGCACTGCAAACGGAAAGGTTCGAAACCCACGAAGGCATCCGCGTGAACGCCGACGCCCAAGGCCAAGCTCTGGAAGAGATTGCCACACCAGATGCCGAAGGCCGCGCCTTGCTGTCCCAAGTGGCAGAACGCTTTGGCCTGACCGCGCGTGGCTATCACCGCGTCTTGCGCGTGGCCCGCACCATCGCGGACCTCGAGGGCGCCGAGCAAATCCGCCGCCCTCATCTGGCAGAAGCCATCAGCTTCCGCCTGTCCACCTCACAAGAGGTTTAAGCCAGCTTGCCTTCAATCGCTTCCCAGATTTTCTCGGCAATGTTCACCCCATCAAACCGCTCCAGCTCCTGAATGCCGGTGGGCGAGGTCACGTTGATCTCTGTCAGGTAGTCGCCAATCACGTCGATCCCAACAAAAACCTGCCCCTTTTCACGCAGCAACGGCCCAATCGCGGCACAGATCTCCAGATCACGCTCCGTCAGCCCAATCTTCTCCGGACGTCCGCCCACATGCATGTTGGACCGCGTCTCCCCAGCCGCAGGCACGCGGTTGATCGCGCCAACCGGCTCACCGTTCACTAGGATCACCCGCTTGTCGCCGTTGCTCACATCCGGCAGGAATTTCTGCACAATCAGCGGTTCACGGCTGAAGCCGGTGAAGAGCTCATGCAGCGAGGTCAGGTTGCGGTCATTGGCATCCAGGCGGAACACACCCGCACCACCATTGCCGTAGAGCGGTTTCAAAATCACATCGCCGTGCTTGGCTTTGAATTCCTTGATGGTTTCCAGATCGCGGGCAATTGTGGTTGGTGGTGTCAGGTCTGGGAAATCCAGCACCAACAGCTTTTCAGGGTAGTTGCGCACCCAGAACGGGTCATTCACCACCAACGTGTCCGGCGCCAAACGGTCCAGCAAATGCGTGCTGGTGATGTAGTGCATGTCAAATGGCGGGTCCTGACGCAGCCAAACCACGTCAAAATCTTTCAGGTTCACGCGTTCAAACAGCCCCAGGTCTACATGATTGCCCTGCTCACGGCGCACCACCATGGAATGGCCCCGCGCGGTGATCTCGCCTTCTTCGTAGGCCAGATGATCGGGCGAATAGAAAAACAACTCGTGCCCCCGCGCCTGCGCCTCTTCGGCGATGCGGAAAGAGCTGTCTGCGTTGATGTCGACCGAGGTGATCGGATCCATTTGAAAGGCGATTTTCATGTGCGCACCCTGATAATACGTTCGCACTTACATGGCCCATGCCACCCCCGCTTGCAATGGGGAGGCTGATCTTACCAAAGCGCATTCTCAAGGATGTGAACCTCTCCCTGCCCGTTCACCAAAGCCACATCAAATCGCATCTCGGTCAATAGGCCTTTGGGCTCCCCACCGGCAAACTCCTCAGCAGCCTTCATCAACCTTTGCACTTGCTTAGGAAGCAACCGCACCACCGCACTGTCAAAACTACGACTGTGTTTCACTTCGACAAACACCAACTCGTCACCATCGCGCAGGATCAGATCAACTTCACCCGCTTTGCCCCGCCAGCGCGCTTTGGCCAGCGACAGACCTTTCGCCTCATAGTGCCGCAGCACCATGTCCTCGGCGGCCTGCCCAGCCAGATAATTGCTGCGCCCGGTGTCTACTTTGCGCGTGTCACTCATACCAAACCTCTGCCCCACCTCCGGCAGGCTACCCCGCCTTTTGCAGCTTCAACGCCAATTGGTACACTTTACGCCGGTTGATGCCATAGGCCTTGGCAATGGCATCCGAGGCATCGCGCACCGACAACGAATCCAAAGCCTCTCTCAGCGCGGTCTCGATGTCTTCTTCACTGGCAGCCTCGCCCCGCTGCCGATCAATCAACACAACAATCTCACCCTTGATTGTCCGTTCTGGCAACTCCGCTGCCAACTCGTCCAACGTTCCCCGCAGCACTTCTTCAAACTTCTTGGTCAACTCCCGCGCCACAGCAGCTTTGCGTCCGCCGCCCAGAACCTCCGCGGCATCAGCCACCATCGCCATCACACGTTTCGGCGATTCGTAAAAAACCAACGTCCCCGGCACTTCGCGCACAGCTTCCAAGGCCGTTTGCCGTGCTTTCTTGGCATTGGGAAGAAATCCGGCAAAGAAAAACGAATCCGTCGGCAATCCTGCCAGCGACAAAGCCGTGATGATCGCACTGGGCCCGGGAGCGCTGGTCACCAAATGCCCAGCTTCGGCCGCAGCAAGTGACAAATGATAGCCCGGATCGGCAATCAACGGCGTGCCCGCCTCGGAGGCATAAGCCACCGATTTTCCAGCCTCCAGATAGCTCAACAGCTTGCCTCGCGCGCCTTCTCCCGAATGATCGTGATACGACAAAACATGTCGCCCATTCAGCGGGACCCCGTGTATTTCAAGGAGTTTCTTCATCGACCGTGTATCTTCCGCCGCAATCACATCTGCGCTGGCGAGAACATCCAACGCCCGCAAGGTGATGTCACGCGCACTGCCAATTGGTGTGGCGACAAAGTACAAACCGGGCTGCAATTTCACGGTCTGGTGATTCATAGCTGGACCCGCCTTTTCACTCGTTTATTATTCGGCAGCAACGCGGCCGGACCTCAATCACGGGCGTGACCCCAACGGGAGTGGAGCTTACCTATGTTGTCTTTTCTTAAACCCGCCCACCGCTTTGTGAAAGGGGCGGTCGCAGGGCTGTCCACGCTGGCGCTAATCTCTTGTGTTGAAAGCACCGGAAACTCCGGTCCAAAAATTGATGCCTCTGCGCCCGTGCCTGTCGCGCTTCTGGTGCCCAAAGGGTCCAGCAACTCGGGTGACGCGCTTCTTGCACAAAGCCTTGAAAATGCCGCCAAACTGGCAATTGCCGACCTCGGCGGAGTGAAAATTGACCTGCGCGTCTACCCAACAGCTGGAGACCCAAGCACTGCACAAGCTTCCGCCATCCAGGCTGTGGATGAAGGGGCAAAGATCATTCTTGGTCCGGTATTTGGCGAAGCCGCCAACGCCGCTGCCAAAGCTGTGGCGTCCCGAAATGTCAATGTGCTCTCATTCTCAAACAACACCACGATTGCTGGCGGCAACCTGTTTGTGCTTGGCCCAACATTTGACAACACCGCAGACCGTCTGGTTGCGTTTGCCAATAGCCAAGGCAAAGGCAACATCATGACAGTGCATGCCAACAATTCAGCGGGTTTGCTCGGCAACACCGCAATTGCCAACGCCATCACGCGCAAAGGCGCGAACAACGCAGGTGCCGTGGGATATGAATTTTCCCAAGAAGGTGTGATTGCCGCCGTCAGCCAAATCAAGCTGAACGCAGAGCAAAACAGCGCGGACACGCTGTTCCTGACGGCAAATACGTCCGGAGCGCTTCCGCTGCTGACGCAGTTGCTTCCCGAAGCTGGCCTCAGCCCGGCGACCATTCAATACATGGGTTTGACCCGTTGGGACGTCCCTGCTCAAACCTTGGAATTGCCCGGTGTGCAGGGTGGCTGGTACACGATGCCTGATCCCACCCTGACCAACCAGTTCCAGACCCGCTATGCGCAAACCTACGGCGGCCTGCCGCATTCCATTGGCGGCCTGGCGTATGACGGCATTGCGGCAATCGGCGCTCTGGTCAAACAAGGCAAATCTGATGCACTGACCACAGGCGCATTGACACAAGGTGCGGGTTTTCAGGGTGTGAACGGCATCTTCCGCCTGCGCACAGACGGTACAAACGAACGTGGGCTGGCCGTGGCCACAATCCGCGACAAAAAGGTGGTAATCATTGACCCTGCCCCATCCCGATTTGGAGGCGCTGGCAGCTAAAGCTGGCGACATCTTTCCAGCCCCGCCCAGCGCGGGGCTGATCTGCTCTGCTGACAACATCTTCAATTGCGCGGAAGTCACCGCCGAGCTTGCTGAAATCCTTAAAAAGGGCGGCAAAGAAAGTGAGCTGCGCAAAGAAGTGGTCCCGCTGCTTATGGCCCGTCGCAAGGCTGCCATGGCGCAGATCGCGGCCTCTTTCCGTGAGCAGCCCCGCGCGGCCCGCGCGATGACACGATCCTACACATGGCTGACAGATTGCCTGGTCAGCTGTGCTTTCCATGTCGCCACCGTCAGGTTCTATCCTTTGGCCACCCCTACCGAAGCAGAGCGCATCGCGCTCTTTGCCGTGGGCGGCTATGGCCGTGGTGAAATGGCGCCTCAGTCAGATGTCGACCTGCTATTTCTGACGCCATACAAGATCACACCGTGGGCGGAGAGCGTGATTGAATCCATGCTTTACCTGCTTTGGGATTTACGTCTGAAAGTTGGGCATAGCTCTCGCACAGTGAAAGACTGCCTGCGCTTGGGCCGGGAAGACTTCACCATTCGCACTGCATTGTTGGAGAACCGGTTCCTGCGCGGCCACGAGCCACTGGACGAGGAACTCACCTCCCGCCTTGAGGACGAATTGTTCAAAGGCACCGAGCAGGAGTTCATCGAAGCAAAGCTCAACGAACGGGACGAGCGCCACAATAAACAAGGCCAGCGCTACGTTGTTGAGCCCAACGTGAAAGAAGGCAAAGGTGGCCTGCGTGATCTGCAATCTCTCTTCTGGATTGCCAAGTACGTCTATCACGTCTCGGAAGTTTCTGAGCTTGTTGAGAAAGAGGTCTTGGCTCAGGACGAGCTGGAACGGTTTATTGAAGCCGAAAACTTCCTCTGGGCGGTGCGTGGTCATCTGCATCTGACCGCCGGTCGCCCCATGGAGCAGCTGACCTTTGACGTACAAGTCGAAATTGCGGATCAGATAGGCTACAGCGACAAAGGCGGCCGTCGCGCAGTCGAACACTTCATGCAGGAATTCTTCCGCCAGGCCACAGCTGTGGGCGATTTGACCCGCATCCTGTTGACCAAGCTGGAGGCCAACCACGCCAAGGCCGAACCACTTCTCGAGCGCATATTCCGTCGCCGCCCCCGTATGAAACCAGGCTACAAAATGGTGCACAACCGCCTGGACGTGGCCGATGAACAAGTATTCCTCTCCGATCCGCTGAACCTGCTGCGCCTGTTTGAAGAGGGTCTGCGCACCGGCATGTTGATCCACCCGGATGCCATGCGTTTGGTCACCGCAAACTTGCATTTGATTGACGAAGATTTCCGCGCCAACAAAGAAGCGCGCCGCCTGTTCCTCGATCTGCTGCTCAAACACGGCAACCCCGAGCGCGCGCTGCGCCGTATGAACGAATTGGGAGTGCTCGCAGCTTTCATCCCTGAGTTTGAGCCTATCGTGGCGATGATGCAGTTCAACATGTATCACTCCTATACGGTGGATGAGCACACCATTCAGGTGATCTCCAACTTCATGGACATCGAGCGTAAGGATCTTGAGGACGAGCTCCCGCTCAGCTCCGAAATCCTGGCCTCCAGCGGCATCAACCGCAAGGTGTTGATGGTCGCCATGCTGCTGCATGACATTGGCAAAGGACGCGACATTGACCACTCGATTTTGGGCGCCCGAATTGCCCGCAAGGTGGCGCCTAACCTGGGCTTGAACAAAGCCGACAGCGAAACGGTGGAATGGCTGGTACGCTATCACCTGCTGATGTCCGACATGGCGCAAAAACGCGACATCGCCGATCCCCGCACCGTGCGCGACTTTGCCAAGGCCGTACAAACCGTGGATCGCCTCAACTTACTGACCATCCTGACAGTTTGCGACATTCGCGGCGTTGGCCCCAATACTTGGAACAACTGGAAAGCCGTGCTGATCCGTGCGCTCTACGGCCAGACCAAACTGGTGCTTGAGGACGGCATGGAATCCCTCACCCGCGAAAATCGCGGTACCAAAGCCAAAAAGCTCCTGCGTGAAGAGTTGGCTGATTGGCCAACCAAAGACCTCAAGAAAGAGACCGCTCGCCACTACAAACCGTACTGGCAAGGCCTGCACATCACCGCGCACAAAGTTTTTGCTGAGCTTCTGCGCGACATTCCAGACGACGAAATCCGCATCGACCTGCACCCAGACGAAGACCGGGACGCCACCCGCGTGTGCTTTGCCATGGCGGATCATCCCGGCATCTTCTCGCGCATGTGCGGCGCGCTGGCGCTTGTTGGCGCCAACATCGTCGACGCCCGTACCTTCACGTCCAAAGATGGTTACGCCACCGCCGCCTTCTGGATACAGGATTCCGAGGACGCGCCCTATGAGGCCTCCCGCCTGCCGCGCCTGCGCAAAATGATCGAACGCACCCTAGCCGGAGAGGTGGTCACCACCGACGCGATCAAGTCCCGCGACGTCATCAAAAAACGGGAACGGGCGTTCAAAGTCCCAACCACCATCCTGTTTGATAACGAGGGCTCCGAAATCTACACGATCATCGAAGTCGACACCCGTGACCGACCTGGTCTGCTGTTTGATCTCACCCGCGCCTTGGCCAACACCAACGTATACATCGCCTCCGCGGTGATCGCGACTTTTGGCGAACAAGTCGTCGACACCTTCTACGTCAAAGACATGTTTGGTCTGAAGTTCCACGCCGAAAGTAAACAAAAGGCGTTGGAGAGAAAGCTGCGTGAAGCCATACTGCAAGGCGCTGAAAGGGCCAAAGCATGAAGCCGATCCGCCTGATGCGCGGCTTTCTGACCGTCGGCTTCTGGACCCTCCTGAGCCGCGTTCTCGGCTTTGTGCGTGAAATCCTGTTGCTGAGCTTCATTGGTCCCGGCCCGTTGTTGGACGCTTTTGTGGCCGCTTTCCGACTGCCCAACATGTTTCGCCGTTTTTTTGCCGAAGGCGCGTTTAATGCCGCCTTTGTGCCAATGTTCTCCAAAAAACTCGAAGGCGACGACGACGCAGAACATTTTGCCAGCGAAGCGCTCAGCCTCTTGTTTGCCGCCGTCATGACCCTAACAGCCCTCGGTATGATCTTCATGCCCGCGCTGGTCTGGCTCACGGCCGAAGGTTTTGCCGGGGATGAACGCTTTGATCTGACTGTTGGCTATGGCCGGATTGTCTTCCCCTACATCTTCTTCATGTCCTTGGCCGCGCTGTTTTCCGGCGTGCTCAATGCCACAGGGCGCTTTGCCGCCGCTGCTGCGGCCCCCGTGCTGCTCAACATCCTGATCATTCCGGCGCTGATTTTGGGCCACCTCTCCGGCGGTCCTGTCATCACTTGGCTGATATGGACCATCCCAGTGGCAGGTGTCGCACAACTGGGGCTGGTTTGGACTGCCACCCGCCGTGCAGGTTTGCACATCTCCCTGCGCCTGCCCAAATGGACGCCTGACATGGCCCGCATGGTGCGCGTGGCGGTGCCCGCGGCTCTGGCCTCCGGTGTCATGCAAATCAATCTGGTGGTGGGACAAATCGTGGCCTCCAACACCGAAGGCGCGGTGAGCTGGCTTTATGCCGCTGACCGCCTGTACCAGTTGCCTCTGGGCGTGATTGGCATTGCCATCGGCATAGTGCTCCTACCCGACCTCTCACGCCGTCTGAAAGCGGACGACCAAACTGGGGCGCAGAACGCCTTTTCCCGCGCCAGCGAGTTTGCGATGTTCCTGACCATCCCCTGCGCCGTCGCGTTCTTGATCATCCCTTTGCCCATAGTTTCGGTACTCTATGAGCGCGGTGCCACCGGCTCAGATGACGTCGCCGCAATCTCGGTTGCCCTGGCGATTTACGCAATTGGCCTGCCCGCGTTTGTGCTGCAAAAACTGCTGCAACCGCTCTATTTTGCCCGCGAAGACACCAAACGCCCGTTCCGATTTGCAGTCTGGGCCATGGTGGTGAATGCGGCTCTGGCTTTTGGCCTCGCGCCCTACATTCAATGGATGGCCCCGGCCATTGCCGCCACTGTTGCAGCTTGGATTATGGTGGCTCAGCTTGGCTTTGGCGCGCGTGAGTACGGCACCGTTGCCAAGTTTGACACCCGCCTGCGCAAACGTCTTTGGCGCATCTGCGTGGCGTCTGCGGCTATGGGGGGAACACTCTGGATCACCTGGGTCATTCTGGTCCCTTGGTTTAGCCTGCCCGGCTGGCGCTACATGGCTTTGCTGATCCTGCTGTCATTGGGAACAGCTGTCTATTTTGGCGTCGGCCGCCTGATCGGTGCCTATACGCCAGGCGTGTTAAAAGCCGCTGCCCGCCGTGGTTGAGCGGACACAAACCGACAAATAGACTCAGAAACAAGTTGCTCCCCCCCCCATAAGTGCCATTAACCTAAGGCATTCTTAAATCTCGGGAGTGAGACATGAATAATTGGATCGTAATGATGATCGTCGGCCTCTTGGCCGTGGTCTTGGGTGTTCTGGCATTGGCCAACCCTTTCGCAGCCTCCATGACTGCAACCGTGTTTGCGGGCTGGAGCTTTCTTTTCTTGGGCGCTGTTCAGGCCTTCGCATCCTTTAGCGCGCCGTCCACCGGCGCCAAAATTGCCGGGGTCATCCTTGGCCTTCTGGCCATGGTGATTGGTGTACATATCATCGCGCAACCACTTCAGGGCCTGCTGTCTCTGACTTTCGCCGCAGGCATCCTGTTTCTGGTGTCCGGTGTTTTCAAAGGCGTGTTTGGCTTTTCAAACTTCGAAGGCAGCGCGCGGTGGGCATTGTTGCTCTCTGGCCTGATCTCCGTGGTCCTCGGCCTGATGGTGCTCAACAATTTCCCGCAATCCGCCGCAGTTCTGCTCGGAGTTTTGCTGGCTATTGAGCTTCTCTCCAACGGCATCAGCGCCATCGCACTGGCCTTTGCCGTGCGCAATCTGAACAACGCTGAAGCAGACCAAGAGGAAGCGGCCTAATCAGGCCATTTCTACTGGCGGCGGATCTTTTCGCGGATCCGCTGCCACCCTCCGGGGATCAGTGCAAAGGACATCAAAAACCCTGCGCCAAAGCCGATCACATCGGCCACCCAATCCGGACCGCCCCCAAAAACTAGGCTAAAGCCCAACTGAATGGCCACCAACATGCCAATCAGCGAGAACGCGCGAACTTGTGGTTCGCCCACGGCCCCCAAACTGGTCCACAGCAAGAACGTAAACGCACCAATGAGGCCGTAAACGCCAGGGTAGCTGCCCAGCAAAGGTGTGGACACATCCAATATCAGCGCATAGCCCAATGCACCCACAACGCCAGACAGCACAAAGATCACCAGAGTGGCCCAGCCGGAAAACACCTCTCCCACCATCTTGCCCATTGCCAACAGCAGAACGCCGCCAAACAGCGCATGGGTGAAGCTGTAATGCACAAACAGGTAGCTCACAAAGCGGATCATATGTTCCAACGGATACTGTCCGTTGATCACCATCCAATCAAAGATATCCGACGAAAACGCATAGCGCTGAATGGCGTCCAGCCGCCAACCCACCGCCGTCGGCCCGCCTAGGATGCCTTTGGAGCCGAGCCAGAGCGCCGCTTCAACACCAACCAGCAACAGGAATAACGCCGTCACCACCGGCGGCAACGGGTTCACGGGGCTTTGATCATCTGGGTGGGACATGCCTGTTCTCCTTACCCGTCCTGCTTGACGGTGTTTGACCTCGGAGATAAGCCAAGCAGGCTAACAAATCCAGATGGAGTATTTCCAATGAACGAGGCGGTCCAAACGTCCTCCACCTTTACCCCACGCGTCTTTTCCGGGATTCAACCCTCGGGCGGCCTGACGCTGGGCAATTACCTCGGCGCGATGAAGCGCTTTGTCGACATGCAAGAGGCCGGCACCCATGAGACCGTGTTCTGCATGGTTGACCTGCATGCCATCACAGTCTGGCAAGACCCTGCCAAGCTGCAACGCGCCACCCGCGAACTCTGCGCAGGTTTCATTGCTGCAGGCATCGATCCGAAAAAATCGATCCTGTTCAATCAATCCGCCGCGCCAGAACATGCCCAACTGGCATGGATCTTCAACTGCGTCGCCCGCATGGGTTGGATGCAGCGCATGACCCAATGGAAAGACAAAGCCGGTAAAAACTCCCAAAACGCCTCGCTGGGCCTGTTTGCCTACCCGGCTCTTATGGCTGCGGACATTCTGATTTACCATGCCACGCACGTTCCGGTGGGCGAGGATCAGAAACAGCACCTCGAGCTGACCCGCGACGTCGCGACCAAGTTCAACCACGACTACGGCGTGGACTTCTTCCCCATCACCGAACCGGTGATCGAGGGCGCAGCCACCCGTGTGATGTCCTTCCGCGATGGCACCAAAAAGATGTCCAAATCCGACCCATCTGATGCGTCGCGCATCAACATGACCGACGACGCGGACACCATCGCCAAGAAAATCCGCAAGGCCAAAACCGACCCGGAAGCCCTGCCGTCCGAGGCCAAAGGTCTGGAAGAGCGTCCAGAGGCCCGCAACCTGGTCAACATCTATGCTGGCCTGTCCGGCCTGACGGTGGAACAAGTTCTGGCAGACGTGGGAGGCAAGCAATTCTCCGAGTTCAAGCCAATGCTGTCTGACCTCGCGGTTTCAAAATTGTCTCCGATCAGCACCGAAATGGCCCGCTTGATGGAGCACCAGGACGAGATCGACAAGATCCTCGCCCATGGTGCAAGTCAGGCCCGCGAAATCGCTGCGCCGATCCTGAAAAAGACCTACGAGATCGTTGGTATGGTCGGCGCCTAAGCCTTCCACACCACTGCAATCAATCAGCCCCGCCACTGGCGGGGCTTTTTATTGGCGATGCCTGCATAGTGTGTTGGTTGGTTCCGATATGAAGGAATAGGCCAATATCGCCTCTGAACGACACATCAGAGGCACTATGCAAATGAAATCCTGAGACAAATTATGAAAGGCCTTCGCGGCCCTACTTCTGATCAAGCGGCAGCGCTCCTTCAGTCGGTCTAGGAAATGGCTGCGAACAACGCTGAGAAGACTGCGATTGACACTCAAAGCAGAGAGGCCTGCTGTCCGCACTGCCAATTCCCGAACAAGCTGAAATGGGGTCGCACACGCACTGGCGCACAGCGCGATCGTTGCAACCAATACGGCAAGACTTTCAGGTGGTTCAATCGCGCATTTGCAACGGATTGATCAATTCTACAAGGTGCAGGAGGACATGCTCACCGCGGCCACCCCAGCTCCGTCCGGCAACTGGCCCGAAGATTTGGCATCACCAAAGACACAACATGGCGGTGGCAAAAAACCATCCTGCAGGTGTTCTCGCAATCCGTCACGCCACGCTCCGGAATCGTCGAAGTGGATGAGACTTTCGTCCAAGAATGCCGGAAGGGCAGCCGTGAATGGGTGCGACACGAGTTCGACCCAGCCAACAACCCCAAACTGCCGCGCCTGAGCTGGTATGAATACAAGCTGACCGGCACGCTGAAAAAGCGCGGGCTGAGCAGATGCAGCGCTCTATTCAGATGGTTTTTCTGCGTATGCCAAGTTTGCCAAGGCAACTGGCCTCTCGCATTTCGTGCTCGGCACCAAACCCGGCACTCGCAAATTCCAGCAGAGCCTTCACATACAAAACGTGAACGCTTTGCATTCGCGCTTAAAGGCCTTCCTGCGGCCCTTTAAAGGGCCAGCCAAGAAATATCTCGACGGCAATGTGGATTGGTTTTTTGCTCGTGCGAATATGGCAGTAGATTGTGCACTTAGCCGCTTGCTGGATTGCGCCAAACCATAAGCGCAAAGTGCTTTGATGTTCCAACGTAGTTGGGAAGAGCGATCTGATGATTGAATCCGTCGGACAGAG
The DNA here is from genome assembly GCF_900182745.1 of Shimia sagamensis. Classification (GTDB taxonomy): domain Bacteria; phylum Pseudomonadota; class Alphaproteobacteria; order Rhodobacterales; family Rhodobacteraceae; genus Shimia; species Shimia sagamensis. Next base: position 166,159 of record NZ_FXTY01000006.1, read on the forward strand.
CAACGTTGATAGATGCAGATGGGTCCATTGCTCCAGACAGATTGGGTTGCCCAGAATCTTTGGCGCCCTCTTCAAAGGCCTGCTTCTAAATTCAGTAGTTCCTGAACGCTCGCGCTTGCCCGGAAAGGGTAGTGCAATGGCAACACCGTCTAAGCCAACTTTCACAACCAGAGCCTTCAAAGATACCAGCAAAGGAGAGAGTTCCCGGGCCAGTGATTGGTGGCCCGCTCCAGCCGTAAGAAGCATGCGGCAAACGTAAAGCCAACTGCCGGCCGGATTATGGGTAATCCCGGACCCATCTCTGGTAGCTGTAATCCAATCGTGTGCTGTCAAAGCAACGCGGGGCTGGAGGCGTATGGCGTTCGAATACCCGATAATGCGCCCTGCATTTTCACGATGGCATTCAAGTCATCATGGGTAGTCGTTCGCGCAGACGCAGACATTGTCACAAATTGGCCCTCCCGAGTAGAGGCTGAATATATTGTGCGAAATCAATTGATAAACTCTACTACCTCCAGTGCACGCAACACTGAACCAACACGCTGTGCAGACACTTTTTCTTTATTTGCCCTTTAAGAGCGTCCCCAACGCACGCTCCAAAAAAAGCGCCTTGTGCCCCTTAAACGAGCCCATCACCGGATTGCCAAACCCAATCTTCTCCGCAACCCGAACAGAGCCTGCATGCGCCGGATCAAAAATCGCGCAGGCCATCGGAAACTCTGATGAAAGGGCCTTGTCCGCCCAGTCCATCACCGCCGTCACAGCCTCCGTCGCCAGCCCTTGCCCCTGTGCAGAAGTCTTCAACGCCCAACCGGCTTCTGGTTTACCATGCACACTGGGCTGTGTGTCTCGATGATAATCCGCCAATCCGGCTTCTCCTAAGAACGCGCCGTCGATCTTGCTCTCAATCACCCAATAGCCATAGCCCAGCGCCTGCCAGTGCCCGATGTACCGCAGCACCCGCGACCACGACTCTGCCGCGGTCGACGGCACACCAGAGATATGCGCCACAACTTTAGGGTCCGCCCACATCGCCGCACTGTCCTCAAAGTCCGCGAGCCTATGCCCTCGCAGAACCAGGCGCTCCGTTTCCAGAACCGGTACCAAACTGCTTGTTTTCATCTACCTACCTTTTCTTCCCGACGTCCGTTTCATCAGGTCGGGGCACTCTAAATCCTAGCGGCATCAGGCAGCAACTCCAAAGCAAAGCAAGAATTAGTCTGGCAGAGGATCAAATCAGAGGTGTGAGGTGCAAGGCGCCGACAGAACCTCGCCAACGGAACCAACCGCTTGAGAAGCATACGTACTTAGGGTTAGCCTGTGAGTGTGCAAACCGTTGCAGGTTTCCCTGTGCTTGGCTTAAGAAAGTGATCGCATCAATGCCTGGAAAATCCACAAACCTCCTGCTGATCTCTGCCTTGTTCATAAGCGCGATGATCGCACTTTGGGGGATCATCGATCCCAAAGGGCTGGGCGATCTTGCGGCGGCAGCGGTGCACTTACAGTTTGGCAGCCGTGGCTGGTTTATCATGCTGGAGGCAAGCGGCCTGTTGTTTGTCGCAATTTTTCTCGCGTTTTCCCGCTTTGGAAATATTCGGCTCGGTCCCGATGATGCCGCGCCTGAATTTTCCACACCAGCCTGGGTCGCAATGTTGTTTGCCGCTGGCATGGGCATCGGATTGTTGTTCTACGGGGCTGCTGAGCCACTGACCCACTTCGATGAACTTCGCAGGTATTCCCGCCCCCCAGAAGCCGCCGGCTACGCTCTGTTTGTGACCTACCTGAATTGGGGATTTCACGCATGGGCAATCTACGGCGTAGTTGGGCTAATAATTGCCTATTTTGCCTACCGCCGCGGCCGCCCTCTTTTGCTCAGCGCGCCGTTGATTGACACTCTGGGCGAGGTCGGCTGGGTTCGTCTGCTGGCGTGGCTGTTTGACTTGATGGCCATTGTCGCCATCGCGGTGGGTTTGTCCGGCTCTTTGGCGATGGGGGTGTTCCAAATTCAAACTGGTGTTGCGGGCTTACTTGGCGTGAACGACGCCACCGCGCTGACATATCCAGTGTTTCTCACCATGTGTGTGGCCTTTGTCATTCCGCTCCGGCGCGATCTGGGAGACGGCATGGCCAAGCTGTCAAACGCAGCAATGCTCATTGCGATCGGCCTTATGGTGTATTTGCTGATTGCAGGACCAACCTCCTACCTAATGAACGGTATTGTCTCCGGTTTTGGAAGATATCTGTTCAACGTCCTCCCCGCAGGATTTTCCACTGCGGAATTTTTTGATGGCGAAATCGTTGATTGGTTTCAGGGGTGGACGCTCAATTACATGATTTGGTGGCTGGCTTGGTCCCCATTTGTCGGCATTTTTATCGCCCGTATTTCCCGTGGACGAACCATCCGCGAGTTTCTTGTCGGGGTAATCGCGGCACCAACCTTGTTTTCCGTGCTCTGGTTCGGCATTTTTGGCGGCTTGGGGTTCTTCGACGCCCTGCGTAGCGAAGGCGCGCTGTCTGCCATCAATCGCGCAAATCTGGATGCCACCACATTTGCGCTGCTGGACAAATTCCCTGTCAGCCGGATCACCCACGTTGCGACGATCACCGCCGCCTTTTTGTTTGTGGTGACCAGCGTAGTAAGTGCTGGATTCACATTGGCGATGATAGGCACCGGGGGTGACGAAAACCCCTCCCCCAGAATTCGCACGATTTGGGGCGCGATCCTGGCCGCATTGGGTCTGGCGATGGTATTGGTCGGTGACATCGCATTGGTGCGGTCGATCATTGCACTGTCTGCTATTGCCTTTGTCTTTATTGTACCGGTTCTCGTTGTATGCCTGTTCCGGTCTTTGCAGCGAGAGGAGCACACATGAGCGGTTCACTCATCGACACGATGCTCAATGTCTCTGTTTTTGCCTACATCGGTTTCCTGATTTGGCTGAGCGTTCGACCAGACCCATAGGATATGGAACACAAAGCCGTCTTTGGCACACTCGATCCCACCAATCTGCGCGCCTGCGCACATGCTCCGCGCCAAATCGCAAGTTTTCAGCCCGCAAACACGCGCCTACCTTTGTTCCCAACAAAGGAGACCTCTTATGACTGCGCCTTACGCCCCCTCCGCGCGCATTGGCCATGTGCACTTGAAAGTAGCCGACCTCGATCGTGCCATAACGTTCTATTCCAACGTTTTGGGGTTTGAAGTGCAAAGCCGCCTCGGCAATGACGCAGCCTTTCTTGGCGCCGATGGCTATCACCATCACATCGGCCTCAACACATGGCGCAGCAAAGGCGGCACGCCAGCCCCCGAACATCACACCGGCCTATTTCACACCGCGATCCTCTACCCATCCCGCGCGGACCTCGCCACCGCTGTGCAACGTGTCATCGACGCTGGCTTCCCCGTTCTGGGCGCATCTGACCATGGTGTGTCTGAAGCCATCTACTTCAACGACCCCGATGGCAACGGCGTAGAGCTCTACCGCGACCGCCATACCGCTGAGTGGCCGCGCCACGACGATGGCAGCCTGCAAATGTACAGCCGCCCTCTCCAGTTGGATGATCTGCTATCAGGTGTCGCTTGAGGTCTGAGGTTGTCACAAAACTGCAAACGACTTGTCACGAATCTGAATCCACCGCCTCCTAACTTGGACATCACCAATGATCCAAGCCTCAGGAGTCAGGCATGTCCCACGACGATCTTTCCTTTGACGAAATTGACGAGCTGATTTCGCCACGCGCTGAAGAAACCGATTTTGACCAAGTTGTAGAAACCGCCTTGTCCCGCCGAGGCTTTCTTGGGGGTGTGATGACCTTTGGTCTTGGGTCGTTCCTTGTTGGAACCACCGCTATGCCCTGCAAAGCCCTGGCAGAAGGCCCCGCCGACCGCTTCGGATTTGCCGCCGTTGCAGCCAACACCGAAGACACCATCACCGTGCCCGAAGGCTTTGAATGGGACCAGGTAGTGACCTGGGGTGATCCGCTTTTCGCCGACGCGCCAACCTTTGACGAAGCCACCCGTGGCACCGCCGCGTCTCAGGCCCGCGCCTTTGGTGACAACAACGACGGCATGTCGATCTTCACCAAAGATGGCCGCACCGTCATGGCCATCAACAACGAGTACACCAACCGCAAGATCCTCTGGGGCAACAACCCGGACCGTCGGTGGGTCACAGAGGACGACGTTCAGAAAGGCATGAACGCCCACGGCATCTCTGTCTTTGAAGTTGCGCGTGACGAGAGCGGCAAATGGCAGGTTGTACTCGACAGCGACCTAAACCGCCGCATCACACCGCAAACAGACATGGACCTGACCGGCCCTGCCGCAGGCCATGACCTCTTGAAAACCGACGCCGATCCAGCCGGCACCAAGACCCGCGGCACCTGGAACAACTGCGGCAACGGCGAAACTCCGTGGGGCACCTATCTGACCTGCGAAGAAAACTTCAACGGCTACTTCTCCGCTGCGGACGAAGCCCACGAAGTCTCCACAGAACTCAAGCGCTACGGTGTGTCTTCCAAAGACTGGGGCTATGGCTGGGCCAAAGTGGATGATCGCTTTGACGTCTCCAAAAACCCAAATGAACCCAACCGCGCGGGCTATGTGGTTGAAATCGATCCATTTAACCCAACCTCCACGCCCAAAAAGCGCACCGCTCTGGGCCGCTTCAAACACGAAAACGCGGCTGTTGTACTGGCACCCAACGGCAAAGCAGTGGTTTACCTCGGTGACGATGAGCGCGGCGAATTCCTCTACAAATTTGTCTCCCACTGCACCTACTCCGCCACCGGCGACAACAGCGATCTATTGGAAAGCGGCGACCTGTTTGTGGCCAAGTTCTTCGATGACATGCGCGGCGAATGGCTGGCCCTGACGCCCGAAACCACCGGCATGTCCGACGCAGAGATCCGCATCCACACCCGTCAGGCCGCGTCCCACGTTGGCGCGACCACGATGGACCGCCCAGAATGGGTGGCGGTGAACCCAACCAAGGCAGAAGCCTATGTTGCGCTCACCAACAACAAGAACCGGGGCAAAAAGCCAAATGCGGGGGGCGACGACACTTCCGCAAACGGCCCAAATCCGCGTGACCACAACAATTACGGCCAAATCGCCCGCTGGATGCCGGACAACGAAGACCACAGCGCAAACGGGTTTAGCTGGAACCTCTTCGCGCTGGCTGGCAACCCGGATGTGCATGATGATGCCTATGCAGGCAGCGAGAACATCAATGCGGGCAATATGTTCAACTCACCGGACGGCATGGCCTTTGACGACACCGGCCTGTTGTGGATCCAGACCGACGGCAAATATTCTAACAAAGGTGACTTTGCGGGCATGGGCAACAACCAGATGCTTGCGGGCGACACCGTGACCGGTGAAATCCGCCGCTTCTTGGTTGGTCCCAAAGAATGTGAAGTCACCGGCGTTTGCTGGTCCCCGGATCGCCGCACCATGTTTGTCGGCATTCAGCACCCGGGCGAAAAAGGCAACTCCCACTTCCCGGATGGCGGCACCTCTGTGCCACGGTCTGGTGTTTTCGCGGTACGGCGCACAGACGGCGGCCTCATTGGATAACGACGACGCACATTCTGACTACCCAAATACCTTTTTGCATCCCGCTTTTTAGCACCAATCTATTGGCCCTTGACCGCCCCCTGGTCGAGGGCTTTCCTTTTGGCGCAAGGTGCTTAACCACGCCCGATGTAAGGCATCTTGGTCGCCATCACTGTCATGAACTGCACATTGGCATTGAGCGGCATCTCGGCCATGTGCAACACCGAGCGCGCCGCATCCTGCACATCCATTGTCGGATTGGCGGGTTTGCCCTCAGCCTGCAATCGCGCGTTCAGATCTGCAACCATATCGGTCTCTGCATTGCCAATGTCGATCTGACCACAGGCAATATCATACGGCCGCCCGTCCAAAGACAACGTCCGTGTCAGCCCCGTCACCGCATGTTTTGTGAGCGTGTAACACACCGAGCCCTCACGTGGCACATGCGCGCTCAGTGACCCGTTGTTGATGATCCGCCCGCCCTGCGGCACCTGACGCCGCATCTGCGCATAAGCCAGCTTTGCCGCAATAAACATGCCACGCACGTTCACGTCTAGCACCTGATCAAACCCGCCAAGATCGATCTCATCAATCGATCCAGCCGGCCCAAACATACCGGCATTGTTGAACAATGCGTCCAGCCGCTCTGCCCGCGCCACAAACCGGGCAAAAGCACTCTCCATAGCCGCCGCATCGGTCACGTCCGCCACCAAAGGCACCGCGTTTACATGCTCATCCGCAATAGCTTGTAGCTTCTCTGCGCTGCGTGCCAACACGCCAACCCGCCAACCGGCTTCCAAAAACGCCACGGCGGTGGCCTTGCCAATCCCTTGGCTCGCGCCGGTCACAATGATGCTCTTCACGCATTTTCCTCCTGCGCCATCAACTCCAGCGGCGCTGGCGCCACCGTCAAATCACTCACGTCCAACGGCCCAGTGGGTTTTGCCAACCGGTTGCGCACCACCCAATAAAGCCGCTCACTCGCCCGCGTAATCGCCACATAGGCGAGCCGTTTCCACAACGGTTGCCCCGCTTCCGAGCGGTTCATCCGCGCCGCCACAAACAGGTCAGGCGCAAACACCTGCACGTTTTCCCACTGCGACCCCTGCGCCTTGTGAATGGTCACTGCCGCCCCATGCAGGAACGTCGCGCCCATACGTGCCGCATAAGGGATAAACGGCTCTTCCTCATCCGGCATCTCAATCTTCACAATCGACGCAGCAGACACGCGCGGATCTTCCGCGCCCATCACATGCAGCCGTGAGAATCCCGGCTTGCGCCCCGGCCCGAGGTAAATCACCTGCGCGCCTTTGATCAGGCCGCGCGCCTCCAGATCCAACCGCTTCTTGCGGTGTTTCATCGGCAGCTCAATCCCGTCACAGATCAGCGGCTCACCTTCCATCAACGCATCTTCCGGCGCGCCATGCACCTGCCGAAACGCATTGATCAGCCGGATACGCGTCGCATTGCGCCACACCAAAACCGGCGACCGCGCCATCAAATCAACTTCCACACGGCTCGCATAAACAACCCGATCATCTTTCTGAGCGGTCTGCGCAACCATGCTTTCAAAATCATGGAATTCCAGCTGCGGATCAGCCAGCGCATGGGCCAAATCCAAAATCGGATTGTCCGCATCTTGCCGGTGAATGCGCTCCAGATTGTACACCGCAGGCGCGGGCAGCTTATCAAACACCATCGCGCCCGACTGGTTCACCGGCGCCAATTGTGCTGGATCCCCAAACAGCACCAACGTGCTGAAAATCTCTTTCAAATCCTCAAACTGCTTGTCATCCAGCATCGAGCTTTCGTCGATAAACCCGATGTCCAACGGATCATCCCGCCGCTTCCAACCAGTGATAAAATCACTGCCCCGCAACCCAGCCGCCGCCAAAGCGCCGGGAATGGATTTGTGCAGCTGATAAAACGCATGTGCCCGATCCAGCGCCTCATCGGTCAGCCCCTCAATCTCCGGTTTCTCGCCTTTTTCAGCCAGCCACTCGGCGATCTTCTCATATTCCGGATCATACACCGGCGTGTAGATAATCCGGTGAATGGTGGTCGCAGGCACACCGCGCATCCGCAACACGCTTGCCGCTTTGTTGGTGGGGGCCAGAATGGCCAGCGTACGGTGGTCTTTCTTACGCTTGCCTTCATAGTCACCGGAGACAATGTCCACGCCCGCGCCTTCCAATGCTTTCACCATCTCCGCCAGCAACAAGGTTTTGCCCGACCCAGCCTTGCCGGTCACCGCGGCAATTGCCTGCTTGCCTTCGGTCGCAGGCGTCAACAGACCCTCGTCCAAATCCACCCCCAGCCCCTTGAGCAGGGCGGAGATATTGTCAAAGGCCTCGGCCTGATCGTGGCTGAATGTAACGGATGTGCTGCTCATGGCGCGACCCTATAATGGGCAGCGATTGGGGGCCAGCGGGTTTCGCTGAATTCGGCTGTGAATCAAGCTGCGGCCGCCGAGCATCGTCCTACCGCACAAGGAAGCCAGTTTCGAGCAATCAAGGCAAAACCTCCGGCCGTTGAGCCGGAGGCACTCATAGTTCTAGCGCGTCAACTTACTTCGCGTGGGCGTCCCAAGCATCCCGCAAGGCTTCGCCATCTGGATGCTGGCGAGAAAACAGCACATAGACTGGCGCAGAACGCACCTCGGCTGCCTTGTGAATGTCCCCCGCTGCATCACCGAGAACCTCTTTTAGAGACAACTCACCAACGACGCGATTTTCAATCAGTACATCTGCGCGACCAGAGTGCAGCATCTTCCAAGCACTTTCCGCTGAAGTCACGGTCCGCATGTCCATCCCGCGCTTTTGATATTCCGCTTCATACCAATACCCCGCATAGCCAATAACAGAGAGGCCCTGTGCTTGAATATCGTCAATTGAGGTCACATTCAGGCCGTCTGGGTACTTAGCGCGGCTGTAAAAAATCACATCTGTCTGTCCGTCCACAGGCACCTCTGGATAGTAGAACTCATCAACGCGCTCGTCTGTGCGTGACCAGGAAAATGTCGCGACATAGTCGCCTTTCTTCGTCATCTCGAAGGATCGCTTCCATGGCATGTACTCAAGCTCAATGTCATAGCCCGCTGACTTCATGACTTCGCGTACACGCTGAGTATGCAGGCCATTTTCCGGCAGCTCTGAGCCGATGTAAGGCGCCCATTCGCCCGCCGCAAAAGTAAGGGTCTCGGCCATAGAAGACGTTGCGGCTGCAACAGAAATTGCACACGCCGTAAGGGTGGTTTTGATGTTCATTTTGACACTCCGCTAAAAGACTAATCCAAAGGCCTAAGCGGGAGTTCTTTCTAAAAAATGAAATGATGAAACAAGAAATGATTTGAGTGACCAAAAGGTGAGGGCAAGACCCTGCGCGTAACATTGCGCCTAACATAGAACAGACAACTCAAGTGAAGCTATGAATACATCACGTGCCTATAAGCACGTCAAAAAAAGACCCCCGAAACCAAAAGGCTCCGGGGGCTGAGGAGGAAAACGGGGGAAACCGTTTGACCAATCCGTAAATGTTACTTGCTTGCGTCGATCACATCTTCCAGCGTGCGCAGGCCGGTTTTTGGCGCCTGCACCAGCACCGACATGTTGCCCGGCTTGTGTTCGTTGCGCAGCATCTTCATATGCGCGTCTGGCAGCTCCGCCCATGGGAACACCTCAGACATACAGGGGTCCAGACGTCGCTCCACCATCAGCTGGTTTGCGGCCGCAGCCTGCTTCAGATGGGCAAAGTGGGAGCCCTGCAGACGCTTCTGGTGCATCCACATGTAGCGCACGTCGAAGGTGCAGTTGAACCCAGACGTGCCGGCGCAGATCACAACCATGCCGCCTTTTTTCACCACAAGCGTAGACACCGGGAAAGTCGCCTGACCGGGGTGCTCAAACACCATATCCACGTTTATGCCTTTGCCGGTGATCTCCCAGATCGCCTTGCCAAACTTGCGCGCTTCTTTCAGCCAATCATTGTACTCTGGCGTGTTCACTGTCGGGAGTTGCCCCCAGCAGTTGAAATCATTGCGGTTGATCACACCTTTCGCGCCGAGCCCCATGACAAAGTCACGTTTGCTCTCGTCCGAAATCACGCCAATCGCGTTGGCACCGGCGGTGTTGATCAGCTGGATCGCGTAAGAGCCCAGCCCACCAGACGCGCCCCAAACCAGAACGTTCTGGCCCGGCTTCAGATCGTGTGGCTCGTGGCCAAACAGCATCCGATACGCGGTTGCCAGTGTCAGCGTGTAGCACGCGCTCTCTTCCCAGGTCAGGTGTTTTGGACGTGGCATCAACTGCTGCGCCTGCACACGGGTGAACTGAGAGAACGATCCGTCAGGGGTTTCATAACCCCAGATGCGCTGGCTGTCGGAGAACATCGGGTCACCGCCGTTGCAGTGCTCGTCGTCGCCGTCATCCTGGTTGCAGTGGATCACAACTTCGTCGCCCACTTTCCAGCGCTTCACCTTGTCACCAATGGCCCAAACGATGCCGGCCGCATCGGAACCTGCAATGTGGTACGGCTGCTTGTGCACGTCAAACATGGAGACCGGCACACCGAGGCCAGCCCAAACGCCATTGTAGTTCACGCCCGCGGCCATCACCAAAACCAGCACTTCGTGGCTGTCGAGCGTTGGCACATCGACAACTTCTTGAAGCATCGCCTTGTCGGGCTCACCCTGGCGGTCGCGGCGGATCGCCCATGCGTACATCTGCTTGGGCACATAGCCCATCGGGGGCAATTCACCCACTTCATAAAGATCTTTTTGTGGTGCGTCGTAGGTCGCAATGCCGTTGTCTGTATCCAGAGCCATTTTCGCCTCCTGATTGGTCGTTTCGCCGCGATGCAGAATCGCGTTCCTGCCACCGTGATATTGATGGAGGAGTAACATTGCAACCTTCATGGGTCCAATTTTGTAATTTAATAACCCAGCAACCGCAGCATCAATTGCTGCACTTGCACACTCACTCCACCAAATGCCTTATGGAGTTGGCGTAAAACCGCAAAATCTCTGCTTGATCTGTGTTGGCCGCAAAGGTTCCATTGCTTTCTGTCAGCACACGCCGACCCACCAGTGTTTTTAGCGCGCTCTCAATCGCCACATCCGGTGCATCCCGCATGAACTGGGCCCGCCCCTCCGGCAGCGCGGCCAAACGCGCCACAAAGTCTGCACCCACCTCTTCCCGCGTCAGCGGCCCCTGCGCGGTTTCAAAAACAACCGACATCAAGGGCACTGGCAAAATTGGCACAACCGCATTGATTTGCTTCATCAGCTTCAAACCCAGCGGTTTGGCCAGATCACCCTGCACATCCTTGGAAAACTCCGTCATCGAGACCGGCTCGCCAAATCGCACCGTAGCATTGCCAAACCGATGCACTTTGCCGCGCAGTCGCAACAGCAGTTGTCTGAAGAAAAATCCGACAATCACGCTGATCCGTGCGCGGAATCCTTTTCCGCCCTGCGCCGCTGAGTCCAACAGAATGCGATCTTCCAACACACGATCGTAATTGATCGCAACAGGCACAAAAACCACATCCCGCCCGTCTGGCTGATAAGCGTCGGTGATGTATTTGATCAACCCCAACTTCGGATCCTGCGGTGCCCCGTCAAGCGACAGACGCCCTTCTGGGAACATCGCCTGCGCCACTCCGGCTTCGGTTGCCAATCGCACATAAGCCGCCAGCACTCTGCGATAGAGGTCATTACGCGATTTGCGCCGGATAAAATATGCCCCCATCGCTCGGATCAACCGGCTCAGCGGCCAGACCCGCGCCCATTCACCCACGGCATATGACAGCGCAGAGCGCCGCGCCGCCAAATAAGTCACAAGCACGTAGTCCATGTTGCTCTTGTGATTGATCACATAAACAACCGTGCTTTCCTGCGGTATTGCGTCTAGCGCGGCCTCATCCACATGGGTCAGACGCACGCGGTAAAACGCCCGACTCAAAAACCGTGCAATCCGAATGGCGACGCCAAAATACATGGTTGCCGAAAACGACGGCACAATCTCGCCCGCATATCGTTTGGCCGTCTCAAAAGCGACGGCCTCCGGGATGCCCTCCTCCGCTGCGTGTTCAGAAACCGCCCGTGTCACATCCGGCTGATATATCAGTCGCTGGATCATATCGTGGCGTTGCGCCAGCTTGAACGGTTCAATGGGCCGTTCCAACCGGTCATTCACCCGTGCAACCACCCGCTCCATCCGCCGCCGGAAAAACCAGCGCACCGAGGGAAACAGCAAATGGCTGGCAGCTGTGATCACCGCAAACAGCAGGGTCAGTACAAACAGCCAAAGGGGGAGCTCAATTGTCGACGTCATAACACGACTCTGACAACAGCTCGCGCCAAGGACAATAGATTTCGCGCAACTCTACCTTGATGTGCCTTGATGGTGACGAGTGGCTTTCGCCGCAATGCAGCGAATTGACTTGCAAACGATGTTTCGCGTACATACGCTCAAACGAAAGATTGTTGCTAGGTCACTTCGAGACCCCCAGCAGAGGACAGAAGTATGTCGCAGACGCAGAAAAATCAGACCCTTGATAAGCCAACCAAGGATCGCCCCTGGTTGATTCGCACCTACGCTGGTCATTCCACCGCCAAAGCGTCCAACGCGCTCTACCGCTCCAATCTGGAAAAAGGCCAAACCGGCCTCTCTGTCGCCTTCGACCTGCCAACACAAACCGGCTATGACAGCGACCACATCCTTGCGCGTGGCGAAGTGGGCAAGGTGGGCGTGCCCGTCAGCCACCTCGGCGACATGCGCACGCTGTTTGATCAGATCCCGCTGGAGCAGATGAACACCTCCATGACAATCAACGCCACTGCCCCGTGGCTGCTGGCGCTGTATATCGCCACCGCAGAGGAGCAAGGCGCGGATGTCACCAAGTTGCAAGGCACGGTGCAAAACGACCTGATCAAAGAATACCTGAGCCGCGGTACCTATATCTGCCCGCCAGAACCCAGCCTGAAGATGATCGCGGATGTGGCGGAGTACTGCTACACCAATGTGCCCAAGTGGAACCCGATGAACGTCTGTTCCTACCACCTGCAAGAAGCGGGCGCGACGCCAGAGCAAGAACTGGCTTTTGCGCTGGCCACCGCCATCGCCGTGCTCGACGCGCTGAAACCCCGCGTGCCTGCCAAAGATTTCCCGGCCCTTGCAGGCCGCATCTCCTTTTTTGTGAACGCGGGCATCCGTTTTGTCACCGAGATGTGCAAGATGCGCGCCTTTGTGGACCTCTGGGACGAGATTCTTGTCGAGCGTTATGGTGTGACCGACCCCAAATTCCGCCGCTTCCGCTACGGTGTTCAGGTAAACTCGCTTGGCCTCACCGAACAGCAGCCAGAAAATAACGTCTACCGAATTTTGATCGAGATGCTCGCTGTCACCCTGTCCAAAAAGGCCCGTGCCCGTGCGGTACAATTGCCGGCTTGGAACGAAGCGCTGGGTTTGCCACGTCCATGGGATCAGCAATGGTCTATGCGTATGCAGCAAATCATGGCCTTTGAAACCGATCTTTTGGAATACGACGACTTGTTTGACGGAAACCCGGCTGTGGATTCCAAAGTCGAAGAATTAAAAGACGGCGCCCGCCGCGAGTTGGCCAATTTGGAAAGCATGGGTGGTGCGATTGGCGCGATTGATTATATGAAATCCCGCCTTGTCGACAGCAATGCAGAACGCTTGAACCGCATCGAGGCGGGTGAGACGATTGTTGTGGGTGTGAACAAGTTCCAAAAGGGCGAGCCCTCCCCTTTGATGACCGGAGACGGCGGTATCATGGTGGTGGATCCTGCTGTGGAGCAGGAACAAATCACCCGCCTGAACCAGTGGCGAAGCCAGCGTGACAATGCTGCAGTGGAAAAGGCTCTGGCCGACTTGCGCGCCGCCGCCAAAGGCGGCAAAAACGTCATGCCAGCGTCAATTGCTGCGGCCAAAGCTGGTGTCACCACAGGGGAGTGGGCCGCGCAGATGCGTGTTGTGCACGGTGAATACCGCGGTCCAACTGGCGTGTCTGGCGCACCGTCCAACAAAACTGAAGGGCTGGATGATTTGCGCGCCGCCGTGGATGCCGTGTCTGATAAACTTGGCCGACGACTTAAATTTGTCATCGGAAAACCGGGACTTGATGGTCACTCCAACGGCGCAGAGCAAATTGCCTTCCGTGCCCGGGATTGCGGCATGGACATCACCTATGACGGCATTCGCCTGACACCTGAAGAGATCGTGACCAAGGCGATCGAAGACGCCGCTCATGTGGTTGGCTTGTCGATTCTGTCTGGGTCGCACATTCCGCTGATTGACGACCTGATGCAGCGCATGCGCGACGCCGGTTTGGGGGACATTCCCGTCATTGTGGGGGGGATTATCCCGGATGACGACGCCGAGCGCCTACGCGCAATGGGCGTGGCCCGTGTTTACACCCCCAAAGACTTTGAGCTGAACACCATCATGGGCGACATCGTCACATTGGCGAATCCCAGCTCCGTAGCAGCCCAGTAGCGCGGGCCAGGGGCCGGCGAGCAGGGTTCAAATTTCGGAAAACGCAGATTTTGCGGGTACGGAAAACCTTACTCGCAATTTATGGTTGCAAAATTTGATGAACAACCCTCAAAAATAGTATTCCGCCTTGCGCTTCCCCAATAATCACTGCGAAAATCAAGCTTGCCCCCAATAGACGAGTGGATCTTCGGAATGAATTTGGAAGACATGAGCCGCGAAACCCTAATTGATCTGCGCGCGCAGATTGATATCCAACTGGAAAAGCGCGAGGCTCAACGCAAAACCGATGCGCTTAAAGCCATCGAAGAAGCAGCCGAAAAATACGGCTTCTCTTTAGAAGAACTGGCCAGTGTGACTGGCAAAAAACGCGGCAGCTTGATGAAAGGTGTGCCAAAATACGCGCACCCTGACGACAAAACCAAAACCTGGACCGGCAAAGGCCGTAAACCCAAATGGTTTGACGAAGCGCTGGCCGCAGGCATCACACCGGACGCCATGGAAATCTGAGCTGGTTTGAAAGATTCTAAACACAAAGCCGAAGCGCGTTGAGACACGTCGCTTCGGCTTTTGCTTTTGCCTGCAGATGTTTTTCAGATTTTCGACTTGTACCGCGATACAATTTTGAGCATCTGATTCACTCTTATATGTTTGCCCCAGCGGCAGACCTCCCCGCCCATAGAAAACAAAAAGGAATTGTCATGACCGTACATATTGGAGCTCAACCCGGAGACATCGCAGAAACCGTTCTTCTGCCCGGCGATCCTTACCGTGCGAAATGGGCGGCAGACACTTTTCTCACCGACGTTAAATTGGTGAACGAAGTGCGAGGCATGCTGGGCTTCACCGGTATGTGGAAAGGCAACCGCGTCACCATTCATGGCACCGGCATGGGCATGCCCTCCTTGTCGATCTACGTGAACGAGTTGATCAAGGACTACGGAGCCAAAACCCTGATCCGCATCGGCTCCTGTGGCGGTATGCAGGACAGCGTGAAAGTGCGCGACGTGATTGTCGCCATGACCGCCACCACACTCTCCACCCCGTCGCGTGGCATCTTCAAAGAGATGAATTTCGCGCCTTGCGCCGACTACAGCCTGCTGCGCGCCGCAGCTGACGCCGCTGAAGCCAAAGGCACAGCCACCCATGTCGGCGGCATCTACAGCTCCGACGTATTCTACGACGAGCGCCCAGACCTGACCGAACAGATGACCCGCCACGGCATTTTGGGTGTCGAGATGGAAGCTGCCGAGCTTTACAATCTTGCCGCCCGCCACGGTCGTCGCGCGCTGGCTGTTCTCACGGTGTCTGACCACCTGCTGACCGGCGAAGCTCTGCCGTCTGAGGACCGCGAGAAAACCTTTGGCGACATGGTGGAAATTGCGCTCGAAGCCGCTTTCGCCTGATCCGCAACACATCCCGTCAGGCGGCCGCGCACATCTTGCGACAGGCCGCCTGACATGCCACACACGCCCCTGACCGCTGCACCCGCAGCCACAAAGACAAGGGGCCCACCATGACACGTGTACTGCAAGCTCAACGCAAGGAACCGGTTTCCGGCGAAACCCGATCAGCGGTGGTGTTCCTGCACGGCTATGGCGCCAACGGTGCTGACCTGATGGGCCTGGCCGACCCGCTTGCTGAACACCTGCCAGACACCTTGTTCCTGTCACCGGACGCGCCAGAAGAAATCCCCGGCATGCCCATGGGCCGCCAATGGTTCCCAATCCCCTGGATCGACGGCTCTTCCGAAGAAGAAAGCGAACGCGGCATGATGGCTGCGGTCGAAGATCTCAACGCTTTCCTTGACGCCTTGATGGTCGACGAAGACCTGCTGCCCGAGCAGGTTGTGCTCTTAGGTTTCTCTCAAGGCACCATGATGAGCCTGCACGTGGCGCCCCGCCGCGAAGATGAGCTGGCGGGCATTGTGGCTTTCTCCGGCCGCCTGCTGCAACCCGACCTGCTCAAAGACGAAGCCGTTAGCAAGCCACCTATCTTGTTGATCCACGGGGATCAGGATGACGTTGTGCCACCACAATCCCTGCCTGAAGCCGCCGAAGCGTTGCAAGAGGCCGGCTTTAGCGACGTCTACGCCCACATTATGAAAGGCACTGCCCACGGCATCGCCCCGGATGGCTTGAGCGTGGCACTTGCCTTTATGCGCGACAAACTGGGCCTTTAAGGCCACGTGCCGCGCATTTTCGCGGCAATCAAAGAGCCTGTGGCGCAAAAGTGTTTTGCGCCACCTGCCTGCTGCGGTAGGAAAATATAAGATTTGATGTATTGGATTTTATTGTGTTGCACGCCATCAACCCCAAACCGTCTCTTTCTCGCCTGACCACTGGGCGCGCAAAACTCGCATGTTTTCTCTGCGCCACGGCGCTTGTGCCCGCGCAGACGGCCTTTGCCCAAAGCGTAAACCCGCTGGACAACGGCCCCACCCGCATCGGCTCCTTTGAAACCGGTAACATGTATGACGCTGGCACACTGGAGCTCAACGTTGGCGCCCGTCAAACCAGTCCAAGCGACCGCGCTGGCACAGGCAACCAAAACTATCACGGCGGCGGATCTTATGCCTTCACGGATCGTTTTACCCTTGGGCTAGAGCTGCAAAACTACATCGACCCGGTTGGCGGCCCCATCGACGGCTTTCCCGGCGTCGGCCCAGAACGCATTCCGCAACTGGAAACCAACCAAATTGCGCTGTGGGGCAAGTATCAACTCTACAAAGACGATCGTTGGGCCATTGCCGCGCTTGGCTCTGCTGAGGTTTTCACCAACATGCAGACCGATCTCTGGGGCAACTGGTTCCGCCCGCAGTCCAACGTTGCCATCGGCGCGTTGAAGATGCCAATCTCTTACACCGTCAATCCAAAGCTACAGGTGCACCTCACACCCGGCATCACCTTAGGTCCGGATGAGATCGACGGCGGTCAATTCTACGGCAACATGGTCACCATGGGCGCCGGCGTGTCATACAGGGCCCACCCACGACTGGCCCTGTTTGGTACCGTAGAATCTTCCGTGGGCAGTCCCAACACCATTGCCAGCAGCGGTGAATGGGTGACCGAGCCTGTCTGGACCGCCGGGGGGCGCTACAACGTCAGCCCGCGCATCGCCTTTGAAGGCTATGTCACCAACGGCTTTGGCATCTCACCTGCCACCAGCACTTGGGCCTTTTGGCCGGACGGCGACCACGTGATGGTTGGCGGCCGCTTGATATATACGCCAGGCGACAAACGAGACGAAAGCTACCGCACCCTGTCCCTGCCCGCGACACAGCCCCAACTCAATGCACAACAGGACGGCTTCACGTTGGGATCTGCTGCAACGCTGGAACCCGGCCTGATGCGCACCGACCTCTGGTATGGCAGCGACAACAACGCCGGTGCGTCGATCAATTTTAGCCCTGACCGCGACATCGAACTCCAGTTCATTTTTGAACAATTCTCAGACAACACCACCGCGGATGCCAATCTGGTGCCTACCACACATGTGCGCTACATGATTGGGCCTAAACTGCGCCTGATGGACCAGAACAACGGCAATCCGTTCTCTCTTGCCGGGCGAATGCTTTACGGCCGCCAGATCAGCTCCTCGTCTCAAAAAGTTGGTGTGTTCTTCACCGACCTGACCGCCAACTACAAAACCCGCAATGGTTTTTCGTTCACCGCAAGCCCAAAGGTTGCGGCATGGGGCAGCAAAGAGCTTGTTGGTTTTGGCATGGGGGTTGGTTACAACTTCGACAATGGCCTGGAGCTAATGGCGGAGGCCACGCCTATCGGCCGCGATGGCAGCGAAACCACTTGGGCCGCAGGCGCGCGGTATCACTTCGGTCAATCCGGCTTCTCCGTTGACGCACAAGCGACCAACGCCATTGGCCGTCACGGCATTGGCAGCATGATCGCGCAAGACGACACACGGTTTGCGCTGACGCTATCCAAAACCTTCGACATCTCTGGCGCAAAGTTCTGGTAATCACCCAACACAACTGCTGTAAGTTCCTTTCACCCCACCGCAAAAACCGGTGGGGTGATTGCGTATTGGGCATCTGGCGTCACATACCCGTCATCCCCCCAAGCCATGCTGCACATGCCACATCACAAATGCCGCTAACGCATATTGTGAGGCTTGTCAGAATGAGACCACGAGATATAGTGGATATAGGCCTCGTGCCACTGCGGCACGAACGCAGCGAGGGAGCACCCTTATGGACGGCGATTTTAGGACAGAATTCACGCGACATCCGGGCGGACTGAAGCATCATCCGGCATTGGTGCTCAATGCAGATTACCGCCCCCTCTCCTACTACCCGCTGTCGCTGTGGCCTTGGCAGGACGCGATCAAAGCCGCTTACATGGATCGGGTCGACATCGTGGCCGAATACGACCATGTGGTGCGCAGCCCCTCTACAGAGATACGAGTCCCTTCCGTTGTAGTGCTCAAAGACTATGTAAAACTGAAAAAGCGCGTGGCCTTCACGCGCTTTAATCTTTTTCTGCGGGACGGGTTTAGTTGCCAGTATTGTGGCTCGCGTGGCGACCTGACATTTGATCACGTCATCCCGCGCGCCGCTGGTGGGATCACCAGCTGGGAAAACGTGGTTGCAGCCTGCTCCCCCTGCAACCTCAAGAAAGGCTCCAAAAGCCTGCGCCAGATCGGCATGAGCCTGCGCAAACCGCCACGCCAACCGGGCTCCGAAGAATTGCGCAACATAGGTCGCAAATTCCCGCCCAATTTCCTGCACGAAAGCTGGATGGATTATCTCTATTGGGACGCGGAACTGGACGCCTGACACATCGCGTGAAAACCGTTAACGCGCCTCAGAGCCAAAAAATGTGAACCTCCGCAAAACAGTCGGGATACCGACGCAATACCGACGCGGTTTTCTACAGGTTAACCGCCCAATCCATGGCTCCTGTCGTAACCGTTGATCGAAGGCGACCTCCAGCCTTCCAAGGCGCCCTCTTCAGGCGCAAACACCTCAACCAAAAGCGGGTAACACGCCGCTGTGTCCGAGCTGTGCTCACTGGAACAATCGCCCCCCGGACAGGCGCTTAACGCCCCCAAAAGATCAATCTCAGCAAAGAACTCCAGATAGTCCCCCGGCCTTACCGGACTGGCTTTCATGAAGTATTGCCCGGTGTCTCGTGTGAAGCCTGTGCACATAAAAACATTAAGAACATCATGCACATAGGGCTCTGCCTCGTGCGGCGGCATGCCCGTGTGTGCCGCCAAAGCGCGCGTCAGATTGGAGTGGCAGCAGTAGTGGTACTGATCCCCACTCAAAAGGTTACCAGTATAGGGATCGCAACGCGTCCCAATGACGTCATGCACCGACCCACCATAGCCATCAATACCGTACCAGCCCAAAGTATCGTGCACGATGGTCGCCATGGGCCGCAAGGTTGGCAAGCAGGTCCACATCCGCTCCCCCGAGGTAATGTGGGTGCCGTGCAAAGCCCTTGTTTTACCTGAGAAAAATCGCTCCCTCAGGTCTTTTGAATTCCACAGATTCAGGTCTCCAACCTGCGGTCCTTCCACTGACGAAATCCGAAAAAACTGTCCCGCAGGTACCTCAAAACACCGCGCATCCCGCGCCGGTATCAGCACCTCATCGATCTTTCGAGCGGTCTCACGCGCCGCCTGATACAACGCCACTGGCGCCTCTGGCAGCGTCTCATTGGGATAGCAGATCACCGGCTTGATTGCACGGCGGTCATCTGCATCGGCGGGGGGCAAAGGCATGTCTGTCATACCCCGATCCTGCCCCCGACCTACACGCTCTTGCAATGCAAAAATCGTGTTATTTCACAGTGATGGTAATCACCTCAGACACAACCGGTGGGTTATGTGGCACATGAAATTCGTCCCCCAAAACCAGCTGCAACGTGTGTGTCCCCGCAGGCAGATCCAACGTTACCTCGGTCTGACCACCGCCAAAATGCTTGTGATTGTCATCGGTTGGCACGCCATTCTCCATCAATTCCGCATCCTCAGCGCCCTCACCAAGCGGCGGGCGGTTGATAAAAATGTGATGGTGTCCAGTATTCTCTTTCTCTGTTCCAGCAGGCGCAACCCCCATGCCAGACAGACCAAAGTTCACCACAAACGGTGCTTCTACGGAATCGCCGTCACTGAGATTTATGAAGTAGACCGTCGCTCCATCAGGCGACGACGTGTCCCCTGCAAAAACCTGAGAACTCAGCATAATTGCCAAAGCAGCTACAAATTTCTTCATCACGTTTCCTCCGAACTCATTAACAATACTCAGAGGATAACACACATCCCTTAGCTATCTAAACGCTCCGCCCTGCAGCCCGCCCGGAGAAGATACACCCGCCGAGAAACGTACCTTCCAGGGCGTTGTACCCATGGTACCCGCCACCGCCAAAGCCCGCGACCTCTCCCGCGGCAAACAGCCCCTCAAACGCACTGCCATCCGGCCGCAACACTTGCCCGGTGACATCTGTGTGCAGCCCACCCAAAGACTTCCGCGTCAGAATGTTCAACCGCACCGCAATCAACGGCCCGTTTTTCGGATCCAGAATGTGGTGTGGCTTCGCCGTACGGATCAACCGATCTCCACGATAGTTGCGTGCCCCACGAATGGCCGTCACTTGCGCATCCTTGCAATATTCATTGTCAATCTGCGCATCCCGCGCCGTGATCTGAGATCGAATTTTCTCAATATTCACAGGTACATCTGGTGTGACGTTATTCATTCCGGCAACCAACTCCTCCAACGAGTTGGCCACCACAAAATCCTCACCGTGCTCTTTGAACGCCTCAACAGGCCCCGGCGCACCTTTGTTCATCACACGTCTCTTTAGCACCTCTGACCACTTGCCAGAGGTCAGGTCGGGGTTCTGCTCAGAGCCAGATAAGGCAAACTCTTTCTCGATGATCTTCTGGGTCAGGATGAACCAGCTATGCTCATGCCCGGTCGACAAAATTCGCTTCAGAGTGCCAAGGCTGTCAAACCCCGGTAAATACGGCGCTTCCATGCGCTCCCCTAAAGCATCAAACCACATCGAGCTTGGTCCCGGCAAAATGCGAATGCCATGATTGGGCCAAATCGGATCCCAATTCGCCAGCCCTTCGGTGTAGTGCCACATCCGATCGCCATTGATGATTCCAGCCCCGGCCCCTTCGGCCACCCGCTGCATCTGACCATCCACATAATCCGGCACACCGGCCACCATGCGCTCAGGTGCTTTGCCCAGCCTGTCTTCCGGCCAATAGCCCCGCACCATGTCATGATCGCCGCCAATCCCCCCGGAGGTGATCACCACCGCCTCCGCGCGATGTTCGAAGTCGCCAACAACCTCTCTGGACGTGGATTGCCCACGATCCGCAGAGTCATCAGACAACACCTGCCCTCGCACACCTTTTACAACGCCGTTTTCCACAATTAAATCAGCGACCTTATGCCGAAACGCCAATTCAACTTTCCCACCGGACACATGCTCCCGTACCAGCCTTTCAAATGGCGACACAACGCCCGGCCCCGTGCCCCAGGTGATGTGAAACCGCGGCACCGAGTTGCCATGCCCATGCGCCATCTCACCACCGCGCTCAGCCCAGCCCACAATCGGGAACCAGCGCATGCCGATACTTTGTAGCCATGCGCGCATCTCACCCGAAGCAAACTCCAGATAAGCTTCCGCCACCTTGCGTGGATTGGCATCCTCTGGTCGGTCAAACTGTGCAGAGCCCATCCAATCGGCTCGAGCCAACTCCGGGCTGTCTTTGATGCCCATGCGCCGCTGCTCCGGCGTATCCACCATAAACAACCCGCCCAGCGACCAAAACGCCTGCCCGCCCAGGCTCTGTTCGCCTTCCTGGTCCAGCAGCAACACCTTGCGCCCCCGGCCTGCCGCTTCGTTGGCCGCCACAAGCCCAGCCAAGCCGCCGCCTACGATGATCACATCGGTCATGGCACATCCTCCCCTGTTTCAGGAAAGGCTAGCCGCAGGCCTACCAATCCAACAAGCCAGACCTAACGTCAGCACTGTCCAGCAAACAAAAAAGCGCCCCGAAACCTCGGAGCGCTGATCGTCATTTGTATGTGTGGCTTACGCGGCTTTCACATACTCATAGTAAGTTTCGCTAGACGGTTTCACCTCTGCGATACGCGGTGGTTGGGTGTAGTAGCCGTAGGCTTGTTCCAAGACTTCCTGCGCGCGGGTGGCAAAATCTTCAGGGCTCTCGTTTTTAGACGCGGACATTGGGGTGCTCCATGTAAATCCGGTGTCCTCCCTCGCCCGCCAATTTAGGTCAGATAACGCGCGCGTAAACCGACGATCCCGCAACGACGCTATGCAAAAATTGCAAATGTATGCGGTGAGATACATCTTATTCCAAAGGAAAAGCCCGCCTGAAAC
The DNA here is from genome assembly GCF_900182745.1 of Shimia sagamensis. Lineage (GTDB taxonomy): Bacteria > Pseudomonadota > Alphaproteobacteria > Rhodobacterales > Rhodobacteraceae > Shimia > Shimia sagamensis. The sequence goes on from NZ_FXTY01000006.1 coordinate 188,619, forward strand.
AGACGGGCTTTCCAAGTCTCTGACGCGTCGTCTTAAACGTGACGCTCGATCAACATCTTCTTGATCTCGCCAATCGCCTTTGCCGGGTTCAATCCCTTTGGACAAGTTTTGGCACAGTTCATGATTGTGTGGCAGCGGTACAGCTTGAACGAATCTTCCAGCTCGTCCAGACGCTCACCAGTCGCCTCATCACGGCTGTCGATGATCCAGCGATAGGCATGCAATAGCGCTGCAGGGCCGAGGTATTTGTCGCCATTCCACCAGTAGCTTGGGCAAGATGTGGAGCAGGACGCACACATCACACACTCATACAGACCATCAAGCTTCTTGCGGTCTTCAATCGACTGGCGCCACTCTTTGGCCGGACGGTTGGTCTTGGTTTCCAGCCACGGCATAATCGACGCGTGCTGCGCGTAGAAATGCGTCAGGTCCGGGATCAGGTCTTTCACCACTGACATATGCGGCAGCGGGTAGATCTTCACATCACCTTTGACCTCATCGAGACCATAGATACAGGCAAGCGTGTTGATCCCATCTACGTTCATCGCGCAGGAGCCACAGATGCCTTCGCGGCAAGAACGGCGAAAGGTCAGCGTTGGATCAATCTCGTTTTTGATCTTGATCAGCGCATCCAGGATCATCGGACCACATTTGTCCATATCGAGGAAATATGTGTCAATCTGCGGGTTTTTACCGTCGTCCGGGTTCCAGCGGTAAATCTGAAACTTGCGCACGTTGGTCGCACCTTCTGGCTTGGGCCAGGTCTTGCCGGTCACAATCCGACTGTTCTTGGGGAGGGCAAATTCGACCATGGTCTTTCCTTCCTATACGTGGGCGCGCGCGATGCGCTTACCTTCGTTCTGTTCAGGCCTTCTGTGATGGCATCGGACCATCTGCAAAAAGCGTTTGATTGTTCTTAATCAGCTCGGCCACTTGTTTGCGGGCGGGCTGCGCGAGCGCCAATTGGTTCAGCTGGCGCATAAACTCTAGGGCCCCGGGGTTGAGGCTTTGATTGGACCGCCCAGCGAGCGGTTCCAACGTATCGATCTCGGCATCTGACAGCCCTGCAAATTGCAACAACTGACGACCTGGACGGTCCAGTGTGGTCTCGTCCTCAAGCGCGAACACACGCACGCGCTTTGGACCAACCAGATCTTCCATTTCGGACTGCACCGCGTCCCAATCCCGGCTGCGCGCAGTTTCCTGAAGGAAATCCTCCAGCGTGCCAGCATAGCTGTCTGACTTCACGGCCTGATTATGCACACTGCGCTTCCAGCTCTGCATATTGCGCGTGTACAGCACGTAGTCGGGCTCAAACGGGGCCAAATGCTCCTCAAACAAGCGGAGGATCTCAGACAGCCGCGGGAAGGCTTCCCGTACATCAGACCGCCCCATCATCGCGCCACAGATGTTCTCGTGGCTGATGATGCAAACACGATCATCACCTTCCAACTCCGCACGCACTTGCTGAAGTAGCGCAACCAAATCTGTTTCATGTTTGGCTGGGCGCATGCTGAACAGAGTACAAGTCCGGCCCAACTCCCGCGTCAGCGAGCCTTTGGATGGCACCCGAATATCTAGACGGGCTGCCAAAGCGTCAAGATTGCGCGACAAAAAGCGATGCAGCGACGTTGATCCCGTCTTCTGCGCCCCAATATGCACGATCACACGGCGTGACGACATCAGATGCCCCCCCGCAGCACAACGTGCAGATCATATGTCCCGCATGTTACCGGCAATAGCGGCTCCCACCATGCATGACGCCCGCACTCTTGGGACATCCGGTTGCGAGATCGATCTGCTTTTGTGCCTGATACTGAGGATCAGCAAGTTTGTTGCAAGTCATCTTATACTTGATGCCACGCCCAATGGAGGCACCGCCAACACCAGCGCCCATCAACAGCCAGAACTCAGATGCGGTCCCGTACGAGGCAATTGTTGCGGCCGTGACAAGGGTCCCCACAATCAAATGCGCGTTGCCTTTGCGATGGCATTGCGCCACCAGCTCTTTGCTCGCCACATTTGTCGCAGATAGCGCAGCACTGAACTGCACGTCGTAGGTGTCGTTCAAACAGTCGTTGATTTTCTGGACACCGACTTCCGTCCCGCCAGTGGCGACCAAAACCGTCGGAACCTTCTTGTTCACCGCAACAAGATAACTGCCTGGCGCGTGGGTTCTGGACATGCAGGATTGCACCTGTTCAACAACAACCGAGGTCTCAGCCGAAACCTGCGTCGCCAAACCGGCAACAACCATACAAAATCCAAAACCCAACGGTTTCATCAGAACGTCCGTGCCTTCGGTGCGATCTTCTTCAGGCTGATACCGCCTTCATCTTCTGTGGTCAGAGGATCTTTGATCACAGGACGATAGGTCAGGTCCACCTTGTTGCCATCTACACGGCTCACAGTGTGCACACGCCAGTTTTTGTCGTCCCGGTCCGAGTAGTCCTCATGTGCGTGCGCACCACGGCTTTCTTTACGGGCTTCCGCGCCGTGGATTGTCGCCAACGCGTTTGGCATCAGGTTGGTCAGTTCCAGCGTTTCCATCAGATCGCTGTTCCATACGAGAGATGTGTCCGTCACGTGCAGATCATCGATCTTCGCCGCGATGTCAGTCATCTTCTCAACGCCTTCTTTCAGCGTCTTGTCGGTCCGGAACACAGCTGCATCCGCCTGCATGGTGCGCTGCATTTCCAGACGCAGTTCCGCTGTTGGCGCGCCACCTTTGGCGTTGCGTACATTGTCAAAACGATCAAACGCGGCGTCAACCGACGCCTGGTTCAGAACTGGATTTGACGCGTCCGCATCTACAACCTTGCCGGCGCGAATAGCCGACGCGCGGCCAAACACCACAAGGTCGATCAGCGAGTTGGAGCCAAGACGGTTCGCGCCATGTACAGAGGCACAGCCCGCTTCACCCACAGCCATCAGACCCGGCACAACAGCGGTTGGATCTTCGGCAGATGGGTTCAAAACTTCCCCCCAATAGTTGGTTGGAATACCACCCATGTTGTAGTGAACTGTTGGCAGAACCGGGATCGGCTCTTTGTTCACATCCACACCCGCAAAAATTTTCGCAGATTCAGAGATCCCTGGCAGACGCTCCGCCAACGCTTCGGCCGGCAAGTGGTTGAGGTTCAAATGGATATGATCACCGTTCTCCCCCACACCGCGCCCTTCACGGATCTCCATTGTCATGGAGCGGGACACGTAATCCCGAGGTGCGAGGTCTTTATACTGAGGCGCATAGCGCTCCATAAAGCGTTCGCCTTCGGAGTTGGTCAGATAGCCACCCTCGCCACGCGCACCCTCGGTGATCAGACAGCCAGAACCGTAGATACCCGTGGGGTGGAACTGCACAAATTCCATATCTTGCATTGGCAGACCCGCACGGGCCACCATACCACCGCCATCACCGGTACAGGTGTGCGCAGAGGTTGCAGAGAAATAGGCGCGGCCATAGCCACCGGTCGCCAGCACAACCATCTTCGCGTTGAAGACATGCATGGTGCCATCATCCAGCTTCCAACAGACCACACCCTGACACTGACCGTCCTCAGACATAATCAGATCAAGCGCGAAATACTCGATGTAGAATTCGGCGTTGTTCTTGACCGACTGGCCATAGAGCGTGTGCAGGATCGCATGACCGGTCCGGTCCGCTGCCGCACAGGTGCGCTGCACAGCAGGGCCTTCGCCAAACTCAGTGGTGTGGCCACCAAACGGACGCTGGTAAATCTTGCCTTCTTCGGTCCGGGAGAATGGCACACCGTAGTGCTCCAGCTCGTACACCGCTTTGGGCGCTTCACGGGCGAGGTATTCCATCGCATCCGTATCGCCCAGCCAGTCAGAGCCTTTCACAGTGTCATACATATGCCACTGCCAGTTGTCCGGGCCCATGTTGGACAGGGACGCCGCGATACCGCCCTGCGCCGCAACGGTGTGCGAGCGGGTAGGGAAAACTTTGGTCACACAGGCAGTGCGCAGGCCTTGTTCAGCCATGCCCAGCGTCGCGCGCAGACCAGCGCCGCCGGCGCCAATAACCACGACATCATATTCGTGGGTTTCATATTCATATGCTGCAGTCATCTTTTTAGATCCTTACGCGCGGGGTCACAGGGCAAGCTTAACAAGCGCAAATAGGCTTGCCGCGATCAGTGCAAAGCAAAACGCTTTGTTTGCCACCAGCAGCAGTTTGCCAGCCGTGCCATGCACGTAGTCTTCGATGGCTTCCTGCGCTTCGTTCATCAGGTGGATCAGCCCCACAACCAGGCCAAGACCGGTCACGATTGCTGGGAAGGGACGGCTGAAGTAGGAAATCACCTCTTCATAAGAACCACCAAGGCCACACCCTATGGTGAAAATGAAAAGCGGTGCCAAAACACCCATGATCACCGAGCGCACCATCATCTGCCAATGGGCTGCTGTGCCGTTGCGGCCGGAGCCAAGGCCCACTGCGCGTTTGCGGTCAGTCAGATATCGCATCGTGTTTCTCCTTATACCGCAATCACAGTGATGATGGTCAGCACAGTTGCGCCGACAAACATGCCTAGCCCCATACGCTCGGACGTTTTTACATCCATGCAATAGCCCAGGTCCCAGATCACGTGTCGCAGACGGCCAAGTGTGTGATACCACAGGCCCCAGGTCGCAGCAGTGAGCAGAAGTCCACCAAACCAGCTGCGCATAAAGCCATCAATGCCAGCGAAAGCACTCTCAGAGGTTGCTGCGGCCACAAGCCACCACACAACAAAGAGGGCCACACCCAGCAAGCCGATGCCACTGATGCGAACCATGATAGACGACGCTGAGGTCATCTGCGGACGGTAAATACTCAAATGAGGCGAAAGCGGGCGGTTGCCCCGATTGACATCGGCCATATTGGCTCCTTTCAGGTTAGCTGAAATCGTTTTACCGCTTTTTTGCACCTTGTCACGGTTTCAATACCCTAAATGTCATGGTTTTTTCGTGCAATGCCACGGATTTTTCACTTTTGTGATCACACTTTTTTATATGTGATCACACTTACCCTCGAAAGCCTTTTTGTCGGGAAAAATTGTCTCAAGCATAACAAAATCTCAACCAGCACACTTCCATAGGATGTTTGCGCTCACAGATTGACGCGCCAGAATACCCTTACCGCAGCTCCGAGAGTTGCTGAGACACCTCACGCATCAGTTTTTGTCGAATCCTTTTGGGGTATTCTTCAAAACCATTTGCGGTCACGACAAACGCACCCGGCCCTGTGATCACATTTTCCCAATAGTAGCCCGTGAGATCATTTTCTTCAGTTTCGATGACCAGCCCATTCACCGTCACGCCCATCCACTCAAGACGCTTTCTTCCTATTTCCGGCAGCACGCCTTCATTTGAGGGCCCATCGCCTGATACATCCAAAACCATCCGGCGACAGCCTGGCCCTGCCGCCAGTTCCACTGCCGCCCGTGACAATGCATCTCCTATCGCTGTCGAATACCTACGCCAGCCGCGCGGCGCGACGTCTACCGCAACGGCCAAAGCCTCTGCTTCCACTCCGTTGCGCACCCGCATCCACGGCACCGACATCACCTGCCGATCCGCGCCGGTCCACTGCATCACAGCCACCGCAGCCTCAGCCTTGATCAACGCCTCAACAACAACGCCATCCCGCAATCCCGCCGCAAGCCCCCTCATTTGAATGTCGTATTCGGTGGCATCCACACTGCCGGACACATCAACCGCCAACAAAAGCGCAAGATCACAGGCACAGGCCATAGGTGCCTGACCACAAAGAAAAAGTAAGAGAGAAAGACGCAGGATCATATCGTCACTTTAACGCAGGTGCCGAAAAAAAACCTCTCACGTCCTTGTGTGGCTCACATCTCCGGAGCCATCTCAACCAGCGCATCCGCAAACTCTGTACACATCACAATCTCGACACGCCGCGGGTCGTAGTAAGCATTGGCCTCTTCACACGGCACAATCGAAATTAGAAGATCTTCCGGTAGCCGGAACTCCTGATTGAGCGCCTCAACTTCCGCCTGCACGATCTCAGCGGTAAGTGAACCACCATCGTTTTCCACCTCGATGTCCCCAAAGGTCAGCGTTTGACCACCTGCGTCATGTACAATTTCATCAAGCGCCCCACCCCAGCTCTGTGCCGCTTGATCATACTCGTCCGGACAGTACTCAGCCCGCTCTTCCGGCAACCCCAAATCCTGCGCAACGTCTTCGCGTTCCTCGGGGTTGGCCCCATAGAACAGGCACACCGTATTGTAATAACGCTGCAAATCAGGCCCGTGCACGTCCCAGAAAACAATGTCTGAATTCGCCTCTGCCTCTCCAAGGAAGCCAAAGGCCGCGTCATAGGCCAACTGCACAGCGCTTTCTTCTTCATAAAAGGCATCGATCAAAAAGATCGACAACACATCTGCCGCGTCTTCCTCCTGCCCAAAAATCGGCAAGCCTAGAATGTCGATCAGCGCATGGCCCAGCTCGTGATAAAATATCCCAAGCAGGTTGCTTTCAACATAAGCGATGGTGTCATCGCTCGTGGTGTCAAAGGAAAGCTCGGCCTGTGCAGGACAGGCCAAAGCTAGGGCGGCAGCGGTGCAAAGAGGTCTCAACATGAGACCAATCACATCGGCATCAACGCCCAGTAGTCAAGGTCAAGCAGCACATCTGGCTGGTATTTCCCGTCCTCACCTTTCAGCGCAAACGGTTCCCCGCCCTTCGTGGCCACCAAACGCAAGCGGATCGCACCAACGCCAGGTGCCGAAGTTTCCGCCTTGTCCAATACCTCAGACCACGCCTTCACGGTCAAGCCAGAGAACGCCGGATTGGCATGCGCACCGCCATTGAGGCCGACAATCATCTGCGCGTTGGCTAACCCATTGAAGCTCAACGCGCGTGCCAGAGAAATAATGTGTCCACCATAGATCAGGCGCTGCCCGTCCGGGCGGAAGGTGGCGTCAAAATGCACCTTGGCGGTGTTCTGCCACAGGCGCGTTGCCATCATGTGCTCCGCTTCTTCCAGCGTCACACCGTCCACGTGATCAATGGTCTCCCCCACCTCATAGTCGCCCCAGCGATGGGCTTCGCCCGCCTGGGCAAAATCATAGCCGGTGAAGTTCAATCCGTCCGGGATCACCAAATCAGCTGGATCGATCACCTTGGACAGCTCCGGCACCACAGTCTCAGGTGCCGGGGCGTCTACGTCGCGTTTGCGCACCATGACCCAGCGCACATATTCCATGACCACTTCGTCGCGCTGGTTCATGCCCCGCGTACGCACATAGACCACACCGGTTTTACCGTTGGAGTTCTGCTTTACGCCAATCACTTCGGAGGACGACCGCAACGTGTCACCCACGTAAACCGGCTTCAGCCAGCGCCCCTCGGCATAGCCGAGGTTTGCCACCGCGTTGAGCGACACATCCGGAACCGTTTTGCCAAAGACCACATGGAACGCCGCCAGATCATCCAGCGGCGATTGCGGCAGGCCAGAGGTGCGCGCAAACTCGTCGCTCGAATACAGAGCATGACGCGCAGGATAGAGCGCATGATACAGCGCCCGCTCCCCTGCCCCCACGGTGCGTGGCACCGCGTGCTCGATCACTTGACCCAGCGTGTAGTCTTCAAAAAACCGGCCCGGATTGGTCTTGGCCATCAGTGTTCTCCCAGTTTGGTCTCCAGGGTGTAGGTGCCCTCCACTTCCTTCACCACAGATTGACCGCAACGCATCACGCCGGTCTTGTGGCAAAAGGTCTGTGTCGGGGAGCCATACAGCTCCCACCCCTTGTTAAGCGCGTCCGTCACTTTGTGACAAAACGCCGATGTGTCCTCTTCGGAGAGAAAACGATAGAGTTTCATGTGTTTACCCTCCAAATGGGTTTGGGCCGACAAGCCCGTGAATATATCCGATCACACCCATCAGAATGATGGAGGCACCAAAGAACATGCCGTCTTTGGCAATGCTGCCGGTCTCTGTTGGCGTCCAAGGCCCTTCGGCTTTGTTGATCACGACAATCTCGGCAAGCGCCCAAACCAACAGGCCGCCAAACAGGACCAGCGACGGCATATCGCCGTTGACCCAAAGGTGCGCACCAGCCCACAAAGCAAACCCGATCAGCATCGGGTGACGCATCCCATTGAACAACTTGCCTTTGCGCGGCGCAGGGCTCATCAGGAAAATGGCAAACAGGACCGCCAAATTGTTGATGTGTTTGGCAAAACTTGGTGCCACCCACAAAACGTCCTCAACCGGTGCCGCCTGATAGCCAATCACCATGAGCACAATCGAGGCAACAAGCGCAATCGCCACAAGCCCTTTGCCTTTGTCGCCCATAGGCTCCCGCACACCGGGCAGGACCCGCTTGAAAAAATGGGCCCCGGCCCAAAGTAGCACCCCAAGAACCAATATAGTCATCTCGCTCCCTCGCTGGATTAAAATGTTGAGGACCTCTTCAACAGTGAATGTTTCGGAAATGTCCCGAGAGCACCAAGCGTGCGGCAGGGTATTTTCGAAACATTTGTGTCCTCAACATTTGGTTGGTTATGGGGGTAGAGTTAACCTTCCAGCGCGGCGATTGCATCCGCCTTTGCCAAAATTTCTCGCGCAGTGACAACGTGCAGGTTTTCGACAATCTTGCCATCCACAACGGCGACGCCCTGCCCGCTGGCTTCACATTCCTCAAACGCCACGATCTGCCGTTTGGCGAGATCAATCTCACCTTCGCTTGGCGCAAAGGCCGCATTGGCCACGTCCACCTGCGCCGGGTGAATCAGCGTTTTGCCATCAAACCCCATGTCACGGCCCTGATCACATTCTACTTTGAGCCCCTCGGCGTCTTTGAAGGCATTATAAACGCCATCAACAATCACAATACCTTCAGCTTTCGCAGCCAACAGACACAGACCCAACCCCGCCATCATTGGCAGGCGGTCTGGACGGAAACGAGTTTGCAGCTCTTTTGCGAGGTCATTGGTGCCCATCACAAAGCCAGTCAACTGTGGATGCGCCGCAATCTCTGCCGCATTCAACATGCCGCGTGGTGTTTCCATCATCGCCCAAATTGGCTTGTCTCCAATCAGCGCTGCTAAAGCATCCAGCTGCGCAGCGCTTTCCACTTTGGGTAGCAACACCGCGTCACAATTCATGCCTGCTGCAGCCTTGGCATCCGCCGCACCCCATTGCGTGTCCAAACCGTTGATCCGCACAACACGCATTCGGCTGCCATAGCCACCTTGCGTCAGCGCCTCAGCCAATGTGGCACGGGCGTTTTCCTTTTCGTCCGGCGCCACCGCATCTTCCAGATCAAAGATGATTGCATCCACCGGCAAACCACGTGCCTTTTCCAAAGCACGGTCCTTGGACCCAGGAATATAAAGAACCGACCGAAAGGGGCGCGCGCGCTGATCCATGACTCTCTCCGCAATTATGTTGCGCAGAGAGGTGCATTTTTCTCAGAAAACTTCAAGGAGAATTTTGCCGCAGCGCAGAAAAGACTCGCACGTTCTCAAGCGGGTGCGCCCAATGTCGCGAATTTGGAAACAATAAAATCGTTACGTTAACCATTTTTTTGCCTCGACCTGCGCACACTCACCTTATCGCTTCCTGTGGGAGGAACGCAAAGACGGTTCAAAAGGACCGCGATCATAAGAAGAGGCGAGAGCTTTAACATCCATGGCGTGCAAAAGGCGCGCACATGCCTTCTTTATGAGAGGAAACCACATGAAACGCACTTTTTTGACCCTGACGGCCGGTCTTGGCCTTTCGATCTGCGCCACCTCAATCGCCCAGGCACAGAACATGCAACACTGCGCCACCCGCGACCTGGTTGTGGAACGTCTGGCCCAGAAGTACGGGGAATCCCGTCAGGCGCTTGGTCTTGGCACACAGGGTTCAATGGTGGAGATTTTTGCCTCCGAAGATTCCGGCAGCTGGACCATCACCGTCACCATGCCAAACGGCTCAACCTGTCTCATGGCGACCGGCCAGTCCTATGAAAAGCTTGCAGAAGCTCTGCCTGCCAAAGGTGACGACGCCTGATGTCAAACGCCCTTATGAAAGCGCGTCAAAAATCAGCTTCACGCCGGTGATCGACAAGAGCAAATAGGTCAATGCAAAGAAGACCTGCTCTGAAACGGCGTGATGCAGCTTCACACCTACCCAGGCTCCCAGTAATGCAAATGGTGCCAAAATGGCGCCCGCGCGTAGGGTTTCGGCGGTAAACACCCCAAGAAACGCATACGGAACAAATTTCGCGGTATTGATGGCCCAGAACACCAGCACCGTGGTGGCCTGATACGCTGTTTTTCCCAACCCACGTGACAACAGATACACAGCCGCAGGTGGTCCACCTGCATGGCTGACAAAACTGGTGAAACCTGCAAAAGCCCCTGCCAAAAAGCCGGCCCCAACCGGCATTTGGCGTCGCACCCCGGATCGCGGCCAAAGTTGCCAGATCACGAACCCAAGCGACACAGCGCCAATCAAAAGACGCAGCGCGTCGTCGCTAGCAATTCCAAACAACGCCGTGCCAGCAACTACTCCCGGCACCCCGCCCAAAATCAAAACCCTTGCGTCCGGCCAGCTCCATTTTGCCCAATACGGGCGCAGCGTTGCCAAATCGACCAACATCAAAAGTGGCAACATCAGCCCCAATGCTTGAGTGGGCGGTAGAATCAACGCCAAAACCACGGCGCTTGCAAAAGCCGCACCTGATCCAAAACCTGCCTTGGAAACGCCTGCAAACAGGACCGCGACCGGTGCCAAAATCCAAAATGTGAGAGAATCAGTCATACAAAAACAGGCGCGGCCAATGCTGCGCCTGCTGCAATTAAAGGCAACCTATGCTGCAAAGCAGCGTGATCGCGCTTATTTGCCGTCAAGAATCTTTTTGCGCTGATCCTTGTATTCCTTCTCGGACACCAGACCATCCGCATAGGCTTTTTCGAGAGAGGCCAACTGGTCCCCAACGCTCACCGCTTGCACGTTAGTGGTTGCACTTCCGCCACCGCATGCAGACACGGTCATGGCCACCAAAGTCAGTGCCATCAGGGTTTTCAGAGTCGTTCTCATTTTTTAGTCCTCAATGAAGCCTGTGAATTATCTCGGACATCTACTCACATGCGCAGCGTCAAATCAAGCGGCCCAAACCATACAAATTACGTGAGAATTTGCCGTCCTCTCTATCTATCTCACATGCGGCAGTATGCCCGGCCATGGCTTCAAACACTTGCGTCAACGCGCAATTCGACTTAAGCCACCGGCGATAATCAACCGGACCGGAGACTGATCCCATGGCACGACCAAAGATCGCCCTCATCGGCGCAGGTAACATCGGCGGCACGCTCGCCCACCTCGCTGCAATCAAAGAACTTGGTGACGTTGTACTGTTTGACATCGCTGACGGCCTGCCTCAGGGCAAGGCACTCGACATCGCAGAATCTGGCCCCGTTGAGAAAATCGACGCCGCCATGTCCGGCTCCTCGGACTATGCTGCGATTGCTGGCGCAGACGTCTGCATCGTAACCGCAGGCGTGGCACGTAAACCAGGCATGAGCCGTGATGACCTGCTGGGTATCAACCTCAAAGTGATGAAATCTGTTGGCGAAGGCATCCGCGACAACGCACCAGACGCTTTTGTGATCTGCATCACCAACCCGCTGGACGCGATGGTTTGGGCACTGCAGAAATTCTCCGGCCTGCCAACACACAAAGTGTGCGGCATGGCGGGTGTTCTGGATAGCGCACGCTTCCGTCACTTCCTGGCTGAAGAATTCAACGTCTCCATGCGTGACGTAACTGCCTTTGTTCTGGGCGGCCACGGCGACACTATGGTGCCTTCCGTGCGCTACTCCACCGTTGGCGGCATCCCATTGCCAGATCTGATCGACATGGGCTGGACCACACAAGAGAAACTGGACGCGATGGTTCAGCGTACCCGTGACGGCGGCGCGGAAATCGTTGGCTTGCTGAAAACTGGTTCCGCTTTCTACGCACCAGCTGCCTCCGCCATCGAAATGGCCGAAGCATTCCTCAAAGACCAAAAGCGCGTTCTGCCATGTGCCGCTTACTGTGACGGCGATCTGGGCGTGAAAGACATGTATGTCGGCGTGCCAACCGTGATCGGCGCCGGTGGTGTTGAGAAAGTTGTGAACATCAAGCTCAACAAGGATGAGCAGGAAATGTTCGACACTTCTGTGAACGCCGTAAAAGGTCTCGTGGACGCCTGCAAAGGTATCGACAGCTCGTTGGCATAAGCCACGCTGCAACAAAATTGAAAAAGGCGCCCACTGCGGCGCCTTTTTGTCTTTAAAGCTGCGTGGGCATTCGCCCCTCTTGAATATCCTTGAGCGCGGCGTCCACCGCCGCGGGCGCCAGATCCACTTTTGCCTGTGGGAAAACAGCTGTGATCTTGGCTGGCACGTCCAGGTCAAACCTCTTCGTCCGCCCAAGAAGGTTGAGCACCATGGCTTGAAACCCGCTGATCTCTTTGACGTGCCGGTAAAGATCATCAAGAAACGGTTCGTTGTCGCGGTTGTCCCAAACGTCCTGTGCTTGTCGCATCCGCGCTGGATTGTGGGGCTTTAACACTTTTCCGTCCGGCGCCTTCTTACGCATTTTGTCGAGCCAATGCTCTTTTGTCATGCCGTCAAAATGCAATATTGCGCTCTCTGGAAACTCGCTTTGCCCCTTATGAACAGGTGTCCCCTCAGGCAACCTGGCCCGATGCAAAGCAAGTGGCAGACCGGAAGAAACACGAGTGAACGCCTTTCCGTGCCAATAGCCTGCCAACCCCTTTTGCAGGTATCGCGCATATTTCCCATACAACAGAGGCAACGCCCGATGAATGCGAGGCGGGAACGGCAATCGAAAATCGCCAGCAAAGACCTGTGGCTGCTGTTGTCCCCGGCGATGTACCCGCTCCGCGTTTTGCATCACCACAGTCAGCACCTCCTCAGGTTGCTGCTGGAGGAAGGCAAAAAGTACGTCTGTGTTGGTGACATATTCATCGGCATCAATGTGGGCAATCCAATCCGCCTCACTTTGCGCCATGGCCGCATCCGCATTGATCGTTTGACGAATGCGAAAGTCCCAAGGCCGTTCCCCTTTGGAACTGCCTTTCCAATACTCGGCATCACAATTGATAATCTCAATTTGTGCATGCTCTCCAACGATGTTTTCCAGCTCGGGATTGGGTGCGTCCAGATGCAGCCAAATTTTGTTGACCCCCAAATCCACATGATGCGCCAGAAACCCCAATGTCACCGCCGTTGGCTCAAAAGCCGTTGTCACAATATCCCAACGCAAATGTCTTCTCCAATGCGATGCCGTATCGGCTCAAAATGCGTCTCCTGAATGATGGAGACAGCGCACCATGTAAAACAACAAAGCGCGCCCGCCTGTCAATTTTTTCGTTTTGGTTGCGTTGGCCCGTAAACTGCATACACTTTCTGCATGTATGCGCTTTGGCGCCGCCAATTCTTTTAAACAATTCGTTTGAGGCCCCCTATGTTCCATCGCCTAGCTCTTCCAGTCGCCCTGATATTTTCCGCAACCTTGACCGCCTGCGGAAGCTCCCAAACAACCACGGACCGAAGTGTACGTAGCGGCCCTCAGATCGAGCCTCCCGTCTCCCCAGGCCCCAACAACCAGGTCCCGACACCAGGATACGCAGCGACCGCGGCCTCAAACGCCGGCCTAACTTGCCCGCAGGGGAGCACCCTTGTGAGCACCCAGTCTGGCGTGACGTCTTGCACTCCGACTTAACCGTCCAACTGCGCAGTTGGGAACCGCACCACACCTGACGCGGCCCGCTCGGACCGCATACCGGCAGAAGTCTCTGCAATAGGTCAGCGGGTCGCCAGTTTGCAGTGCTGCCACACCATCGTTCCTCCCCAAGGTTCGGCTCAAATTCCGGACAAAGCCTCCAAGACAAGGCTGGCGCAACTCGGTTTATCTGCGTCGAACCGTTTGCGGTAACGCTGCAATGCAATCCGACTCGGACACGCATCCCCTTATTTCATAGACATTTTGTTAACCCTGTGCGGTTTTTCGCCGAACTGACCCATTTTGTGATCACACTTTTTCTGACTGTGATCACAAATAAGAAAAAATCCACCATTCCTGTCGAATTTGCTTATCGGTTCGACAGGACTGTGCCAGAACTGCGCCAATCGTAGCAAGATGGGACAGTTCCATGAACATCCACGAATATCAGGCGAAAGCCCTGCTTCGCTCCTACGGCGCCCCGGTGTCCGAAGGCCGCGTCGTTCTGAAAGCAGAAGACGCCAAATCCGCCGCTGGTGAACTGGACGGCCCACTTTGGGTTGTGAAAGCACAAATCCACGCTGGTGGCCGCGGCAAAGGCTCCTTCAAAGAAGCTGACGCAGGCGAAAAGGGCGGTGTCCGTCTTGCCTTCTCAGTTGAAGAAGCCGCTGAAGAAGCCAAAAAGATGCTGGGCCGCACCCTTGTGACCCACCAGACCGGCCCAGCGGGCAAACAGGTCAACCGCATCTACATCGAAGATGGCTCTGACATTGAAAACGAACTCTACCTGGCTCTGCTGGTAGATCGCGCCACCTCGCGCGTGTCGTTTGTCTGTTCCACCGAAGGCGGCATGGACATCGAAGAAGTGGCCGAAGCCACCCCTGAGAAAATCCTGTCCTTCTCTGTCGATCCGGCCACTGGCTACCAAGCCTACCACGGCCGCCGCATTGCCTTCTCCCTCGGCCTCAAAGGCGCGCAGGTAAAGCAGTGTGTGAAACTGATGGGTCAGCTCTACCAAGCCTTCATGGAAAAAGACATGGAGATGCTGGAGATCAACCCGCTGATCGTTCTGGAAGGTTCCGGCGATCTGAAAGTGCTCGACGCCAAAGTCGCGTTTGACGGCAATGCCATGTACCGCCAGCCTGCGGTTGCGGAGCTGCGTGACGAAACCGAAGAAGACTCCAAAGAGCTTGAGGCGTCCAAGTATGACCTCAACTACATCGCTCTGGACGGTGAAATCGGCTGCATGGTGAACGGTGCCGGCCTGGCGATGGCCACCATGGACATCATCAAACTCTACGGTGCTGAGCCTGCGAACTTCCTCGATGTTGGCGGCGGCGCCACCAAAGAGAAAGTGACCGAAGCCTTCAAAATCATCACGTCCGACCCACAGGTCAAAGGCATCCTTGTGAACATCTTCGGCGGCATCATGCGCTGTGATGTAATCGCAGAGGGCGTTGTGGCCGCGGTGAAAGAAGTTGGCCTGCAGGTGCCACTGGTTGTGCGCCTTGAGGGCACCAACGTGGAAGCCGGCAAAGAGATCATCAACACCTCCGGTCTTGATGTGATCGCAGCCGACAACCTGTCCGACGGCGCTGAAAAAATCGTGAAAGCGGTTAAGGGCTAAGCGATGAAGGTTTTCCTTGTCAGTTCGTTGTTAGCGTTTTCCCTTCCTCAGGCGGCGGTGGCTTCAAGTTCACTGCCAAAAGAGGTCGCTAACCGTGTCACCCAAGGCAGCGATGCTTGCGCGGCCTTCATGGCTTCGGGAACCAGCACAAAGACTCTCAAGAGCTTGGGCTTCAAGGGGTTTATGGGGAACATGCGGTTCGCTGTTAAAAGGTCCAATGCCCTTGCCCGAACTGAAATAGTCGTTGGAACCCAAAGCAAGAGAAAATGCTTCGTGTCAGTTAATATTTGGACACGTTCTGACTACAAGGAAGCCTTTGCAATTGCTGGAAAGTCTCTAATTGACAAAGGGTACACTCGGAAAACCCGGAAAATAAGCAGCAATGTTTCGGAGCAATTCTTTCAACTAGGCACCCAAAAGGTGAATTTGCGTTTCGCATCGAGCGGATACGGATCGAGCCAGGTCACTTTCGAAAGACAAAGATAGAGTCCGAAGGGCACCAGCTGCCCCTCGCAACAATGGCGAACGAGTCGATTTGCCAAAGTTCTAACCCCAAGGAGACTGCCAAATGGCTATCCTCGTAGACGAAAACACCAAGGTTATCTGTCAGGGCTTCACCGGCTCTCAGGGCACCTTCCACTCTGAACAAGCCATCGCTTATGGCACCAAAATGGTCGGCGGCGTAACGCCAGGCAAAGGTGGCATGGACCACCTCGGCCTGCCGGTCTTCAACTCCGTGCACGAAGCCAAGGCAACCACCGAAGCCAACGCCTCTGTGATCTATGTTCCTCCGCCCTTCGCAGCGGACTCGATCCTCGAAGCGATCGACGCTGAGATGGAACTGATCATCTGCATCACCGAAGGCATTCCTGTGCTGGACATGATGAAGGTTGAGCGCGCGCTGCAAGGCTCCGCGTCCCGCCTGATCGGCCCAAACTGCCCCGGCGTGATCACACCTGACGCCTGCAAAATCGGCATCATGCCAGGCCACATCCACAAGCGTGGCTCCGTGGGTGTTGTGTCCCGCTCCGGTACACTGACGTATGAAGCCGTGAAGCAAACTGCTGACATCGGTCTGGGCCAATCCACAGCTGTGGGCATCGGCGGCGACCCGATCAAAGGCACCGAGCACATCGACATCCTCGACATGTTCCTGTCTGACGATGAGACCCAGTCGATCATCATGATTGGTGAAATTGGCGGTTCAGCAGAAGAAGAAGCTGCTGAGTTCCTGGCTAACGAGCGCAAGAAAGGCCGTTGGAAACCAACTGCTGGCTTTATCGCTGGTCGCACGGCCCCTCCCGGCCGCCGCATGGGCCACGCTGGCGCAATCGTTGCCGGTGGCAAAGGTGGTGCAGACGACAAAATCGCCGCGATGAAAGAAGCTGGCATTGTTGTTGCTGACAGCCCAGCCGGTCTCGGCGAAGCTGTGCTCAAAGCGATCGGCTAAATGCCTGCCGCTCGGCATATCAATAAAGGGCAGCGCCTGACCCAGGGTGGGTGCGAAAGCGCCCTCCCATGGGGAGGGTCAGGCGCTGCCCGGCGTTGCCGTCGGGCCCATAACTGAAAGGTGAACGCGAAAAATTATGTTTCCGCGCAACCTGCGCTAAGTCTTTTGAAACATTCCCGCGTTCATCTACCCCAAGCCAGCCCTATGTGGGGCCAACATAAATCCGGTCCCATCCTTCACGAGGTGCCATCATGACCGAACAGTCGCCAAACGACATCTTCCACGCCTCCTCCTTTATGCAGGGGCACAATGCGGAATACCTCGAACAGATGTATGCCCGCTACGCCGCCGACCCCGCTGCGGTTGACGAAGTCTGGCAGGAGTTTTTCCGCCAGCTTGGTGATGCAGAACTGGACGTCAAGGCAGAGGCCGCAGGCCCGTCATGGGCACGTAATGACTGGCCGCCACAGCCAAACGACGACCTAACCTCTTCCCTGACCGGCGAATGGCCGGAACAGGTTGAAGCCAAGGCCGCTGGCAAAAAGATCAAAGAGAAAGCCGCCGCATCCGGCGTTGAGGTCTCTGACGAAGCGATCAAACGTGCGGTGCTGGACAGCATTCGCGCCCTGATGATCATCCGCGCCTACCGAATTCGCGGCCACCTGATTGCCGACATCGACCCGCTGGGCATGCGCGATAACACTCCACATCCAGAGCTTGATCCAAAATCCTACGGCTTCTCCGACGCCGACATGGATCGCCCGATCTTCATCGACAAAGTGCTCGGCTTGGACATCGCCACGATGCGCCAGATCATGGACATCGTGAAGCGCACTTACTGTGGTACATTTGCGCTGCAATACATGCACATCTCCAACCCAGAAGAAGCGAGCTGGCTCAAAGAGCGCATCGAAGGGTACGACAAAGAGATCACCTTCACCCGTGAGGGCCGCAAAGCCATCCTGAACAAGCTGGTTGAGGCCGAAGGTTTCGAGAAGTTCCTGCATGTGAAATACATGGGCACCAAGCGCTTTGGTCTGGACGGCGGCGAAAGCCTGATCCCTGCCATGGAGCAGGTGATCAAACGCGGTGGCAGCCTGGGTGTCGAAGAGATTGTCATCGGTATGCCCCACCGTGGCCGCCTGTCGGTGCTGGCCAATGTGATGGCCAAGCCCTACCGCGCGATCTTCAACGAATTCCAGGGCGGCAGCTTTAAGCCAGAAGATGTCGACGGCTCCGGTGACGTGAAATACCATCTCGGCGCCTCTTCCGACCGTGAGTTTAACGGCAACACTGTCCACCTCAGCCTGACCGCCAACCCCTCCCACCTTGAGGCGGTGAACCCGGTTGTGCTGGGCAAAGTTCGCGCCAAACAAGATCAACGCAACGACGATGCCCGCACCTCTGTAATGCCGATCCTGTTGCACGGCGACGCGGCTTTTGCGGGCCAAGGTGTTGTGGCGGAGTGCTTTGCCCTGTCTGGCCTAAAGGGCCACAAAACCGGCGGCACCATGCATATCGTGGTGAACAACCAGATCGGTTTCACCACCGCGCCGCATTTCTCCCGCTCCTCCCCATACCCAACGGACAACGCACTGGTTGTGGAAGCACCAATCTTCCACGTGAACGGCGACGATCCCGAAGCAGTTGTGCACGCGGCCAAAGTTGCCACCGAGTTCCGACAGAAATTTGGCAAAGACGTCGTCCTCGACATCTTCTGCTACCGTCGCTTTGGGCACAACGAGGGCGACGAGCCCATGTTCACCAACCCGATGATGTACAAGCGCATCAAGAAGCACAAAACCACATTGACGCTGTATACCGAACGTCTGGTGAAAGACGGCCTCATTCCAGAGGGTGAGATCGAGGACATGAAAGCCTCTTTCCAAGCCCATCTGAACGAAGAGTTCGAAGTGGGCAAAGACTTCAAACCCAACAAAGCTGACTGGCTTGATGGACGCTGGTCGCACTTGGACAAACGCGGCGAAGACTATGAACGCGGCCAAACCTCGATCAAGCCGGAAACCTTGGCAGAAATCGGCAACGCCCTAGCGTCCGTGCCCGAAGGCTTCCCGCTGCACAAAACCGTGGGCCGTCTGCTGGACACCCGTGGCAAGATGTTCTCTTCCGGCAAAGGTTTTGACTGGGCCACCGCCGAAGCCATGGCCTTTGGCTCACTGATGACCGAAGGCTACCCCGTGCGCCTATCCGGTCAGGATGCCACCCGCGGCACGTTCTCGCAGCGCCACTCCGGCATCATCAACCAGGACACGGAAGAGCGCTACTACCCGCTCAACAACATCCGCGCCGGTCAGAGCCAATACGAAGTCATCGACTCTGCGTTGTCTGAATACGCGGTGCTTGGCTTTGAATATGGCTTCTCGTTGGCAGAACCAAATGCGCTGACCCTTTGGGAGGCCCAGTTTGGCGATTTTGCCAACGGTGCGCAGATCATGTTTGACCAGTTCATCAGCTCAGGCGAAAGCAAATGGCTGCGCATGTCCGGTCTGACCGTTCTGTTGCCACATGGCTTTGAAGGCCAAGGCCCGGAGCACTCCTCCGCACGTCTTGAGCGTTTCTTGCAGATGTGTGGTGGCGATAACTGGATTGTGGCCAACTGCACCACGCCGGCCAACTACTTCCACATCCTGCGCCGTCAGCTGCACCGCACCTTCCGCAAGCCGCTGATCCTGATGACACCCAAATCCCTGCTGCGCCACAAACTGGCGACATCTGAAGCGGAGGATTTTGTCGACGGGTCTTCCTTCCACCGCGTGCTGTGGGATGACGCCCAGAAAGGCCAGTCCGACACCGAGTTGAAGAAAGACAAAGACGTCAAACGTGTCGTCATGTGTTCCGGCAAAGTCTACTACGACCTGCTCGAAGAGCGCGACGCCCGTGGCATCGACGATGTCTACCTGATGCGGATTGAGCAATATTATCCGTTCCCAGCCCACTCGCTGATCAAGGAGCTTGAGCGCTTCAAAGATGCAGAAATGGTCTGGTGTCAGGAAGAACCCAAGAACCAAGGTGCCTGGTCCTTCATCGAACCCAACATTGAATGGGCGCTCACACGCATCAAAGCCAAACACTCCCGTCCGGTATACGCAGGCCGCCCGGCCTCCGCCTCGCCTGCCACCGGACTGGCAAGCCAACACAAAGCCCAACAAGCAGCGCTGGTGGATGCCGCGCTCTCCATGGAAGGAAATTGATCCATGACCGAAGTTCGAGTCCCTACCCTTGGCGAATCCGTCACCGAAGCCACCGTTGCCACCTGGTTCAAGAAACCGGGTGATGCGGTTGCTGTCGACGAAATGCTCTGCGAGCTGGAAACCGACAAAGTGACCGTCGAAGTCCCGGCCCCAGCCGCCGGTGTTCTGGGAGAGATTGTCGCTGCCGAAGGCGACACCGTGGGTGTTGATGCTCTGCTGGCCAACATCACCGCGGGCGAAGGTGCCGCACCTGCGCCAGCCGCTACCGCAGCACCCGCCGCCGCAGCCCCTGCATCCGGTGGTGGTGATGCGGTTGACGTGATGGTCCCAACTCTGGGTGAATCCGTAACCGAGGCCACCGTCTCCACATGGTTCAAAGCTGTGGGTGACACCGTTGCGCAAGACGAGATGCTCTGTGAGCTGGAAACCGACAAGGTTTCCGTCGAAGTGCCTGCGCCTGCCGCTGGTGTGTTGACTGAGATCGTCGCAGCTGAAGGTGCCACTGTGGACGCCTCCGCAAAACTGGCCGTAATTGGTGGCGCGTCTGCCTCCGCACCAACAGCGCCTGCCGCAGCCCCAGCTGCCGCACCTGCTGGTTCCGCTGATGTCGAAAACGCCCCATCTGCCAACAAACTGATGGCGGAAAAAGGCATTGCTGCATCTGCTGTCACCGGCACAGGCCGCGATGGTCGCATCATGAAAGAAGACGTGATGAAAGCCGCCTTGGCCCCAGCACCTGCCGCTGCCCCAGCCCCGGCTGCAGCCCCACGTGCACCGGTATCCGCTGACGACGCCTCCCGCGAAGAGCGCGTGAAAATGACCCGTCTGCGTCAGACCATCGCCAAGCGTCTGAAAGAAAGCCAGAACACCGCCGCCATGCTCACGACCTACAACGAGGTCGACATGGGCGAGGTCATGGCACTGCGCAGCCAATACAAAGACCAGTTCGAGAAAAAGCACGGCGTGCGTTTGGGCTTCATGTCTTTCTTCACCAAAGCTTGTGTGCACGCGCTGAAAGAAGTGCCAGAGGTGAACGCAGAGATCGACGGCACCGACATCGTGTACAAGAACTTCGTACACATGGGTGTGGCCGCTGGCACGCCAACCGGTCTGGTTGTGCCTGTGATCCGCGATGCCGACAGCATGTCTTTTGCGGAGATCGAAAAAGCCATCTCTGAAAAAGGCAAACGTGCCCGTGACGGCAAACTGTCCATGGCGGAAATGCAGAGCGGCACCTTCACGCTGTCCAACGGCGGTGTCTACGGCTCTCTGATGTCCTCGCCAATCCTGAACCCACCGCAGTCCGGTATCCTCGGTATGCACAAAATTCAGGACCGTCCAATGGCAATCAACGGTCAGGTTGTGATCCGTCCGATGATGTATCTGGCCCTGTCCTACGATCACCGCATCGTGGACGGCAAAGGCGCCGTGACCTTCCTCGTGCGCGTGAAAGAAGCGCTGGAAGACCCACGCCGCCTGCTGATGGATCTCTGATCTGATGGCCGACCTTCCTCACAGAGGGCAGCGCACGACCCTGGGTGGGCGTGAAGCGCCCTCCCGTGGGGAGGGTCGTGCGCTGCCCGTGCCACACGTGGCCCGTGTAAAGACTTGCACCACATTTTCCAGCCATGGATGCTCTTGAACGGAAGGCGTGTCGTGACCGAACCACATCCGAAGTTTCAAACCCTGACCAGTTTCCTTAGCGCCATACCAGGCATCAAAATTTTTTCCTCAGGTGATTTGCCTAGCGGCGGCTGGTGGGTCAAATTGGACATTGATATCCGGCAGGGGCACGCTTGGCATTTGGTGCAAGAGCTTGGATACGTTCTCAATAACTTGTCTGTTCAAGAACGACTTCCGACGGTTTTTAAGCCAGTTTCGCCTCCTCCCTACCTAAACGGTGGGCCCTCCGACTACCTTTCTTGGGTGATTGAATGTCCGGAAAAAAGCTTTGCTCCGGGAACAGCCCAAAAGTGGCTAGAAGGGCGCTTACCTAATCCCGCACATAAGCTGAGTGAATGGCAGGGGTTAGACGAATGATTGCGCCCATTGCCTCGATACTTCGCCTAAAGGGCGCCTCGTTTTGCACCTCCGCGATACAGACGCAATACCGACGCTATGCAGACGTGCAAAAATCGCCCAAACTGGCCCTATTGGAGAGACGCGCATTTCCCCTGCCCGCCGCTGGCTCCGCGCCGCACGAGATGCAGGACATAGGAGGATAGACCATGCCCACCCATGTGCTCTGGCAAGCTGATGTTGCCGATTTTGACGCCTGGCTCACCGTCTTCCGACAGGACGCCGCCAACCGCAAAGCCGCCGGGATTGTCGACCTCAACGTCTGGTCTGATCCTGACCGTGACAACCACGCCATTGCGCTGTTTGCCATCATTGACAAAGACCAGGCCCGCGCCTTTTTTGAGAGCGAGGAGCTGGCCATGCACCTAGAGCGCGACGGCATCACCAACGTCACCGTCAAACTGTTGAAACCCGAATAAAGACCAACCATATCAATCTCTTGTAGTGAGAGTTCTTCCACAACTCGGGGCATCACGCCCCAGCAATAGACCAAGGAAACACACCCATGGCTCAATACGACGTCATCATCATCGGCGCAGGCCCTGGCGGCTACGTCTCTGCAATTCGTTGCGCACAGCTCGGCCTGAAAACCGCCATCGTGGAAGGCCGCGAAACCTTGGGCGGCACCTGCCTGAACGTGGGCTGTATCCCGTCCAAGGCGCTGCTGCACGCAACCCACATGCTGCACGAAGCCGAGCATAACTTTGCCGACATGGGCCTGAAGGGCAAAAGCCCGTCTGTGGATTGGACACAGATGAAGTCCTACAAGACTGATGTTGTTGGACAAAACACCGGCGGCATCGAGTTCTTGATGAAGAAGAACAAGATCGATTGGCTCAAGGGTTGGGCATCTATTCCTGCCGCTGGTCAGGTCAAAGTGGGTGACGACACGCACGAAACCAAGAACATCGTGATCGCGTCTGGCTCCGTGCCATCCTCCCTGCCAGGTGTTGAGGTCGACAACGACAAAGGCATCGTGGTCGACAGCACCGGCGCGCTGGACCTGCCTAAGGTTCCAAAGAAGATGACCGTGATCGGCGCTGGTGTGATCGGCCTCGAGCTCGGCTCCGTCTACGCCCGCCTTGGCGCAGAAGTGACCGTGGTGGAATACATGGACGCCATCTGCCCTGGCATGGACGCGGATGTGCAGCGCACGTTCAAACGTATCCTTGAAAAACAAGGCCTTAAGTTCATCATGGGCGCGGCTGTGCAAGGTGTGGATGCCACAAAAACCAAAGCCAAAGTGCGCTACCTGCCTAAGAAAGGCGGCGACGAAGAGGTTGTGGACGCAGACGTGGTCCTGGTTGCCACCGGCCGTAAACCCTTTGCCGAAGGCCTTGGCCTCGACGCGCTTGGCGTAAAACTGACCGAACGCGGCCAGATCGCTGTGGACGGCAAATGGGCCACCAACGTGCCGGGCATCTACGCCATCGGCGACGTGATCGAAGGCCCTATGTTGGCCCACAAAGCCGAAGACGAAGGCATGGCGGTTGCCGACGTGCTGGCTGGCAACCATGGCCACGTGAACTACGGCGTGATCCCGGGCGTGGTCTACACCACCCCAGAAGTGGCCACCGTGGGCGCAACTGAGGCCGCACTGAAAGCTGAAGGTCGCAAGATCAAAACCGGTAAGTTCATGTTCATGGGCAACGCCCGCGCCAAGGCGGTTCATCAAGGCGACGGCTTTGTGAAAATCATCGTAGACAAAGAAACCGACCGCGTGCTCGGCGCCGCGATCATTGGCCCGGCAGCGGGCGACATGATCCACGAGCTCTGCGTGGCCATGGAGTTCGGCGCCTCGGCACAGGACATCGCCCTGACCTGCCACGCGCACCCAACCTACTCCGAAGCGGTCCGCGAAGCCGCGCTCGCTTGCGGCGACGGCGCAATCCACAGCTAAGCTGTTTATCTAGAACAACAAAGGGCGCCTCTAGGGGCACCCTTTTCGTTTGGAAACATGGCCCAGGCCATTACCACATCGTCTTCGCTGCCCGCGCGGCCCAGCCCTCGTCATAGGGTGTACCGCCTTCGGCCCCATCCGTCTGTTCGGCCAGGATCTGCCCTACGGTGGGCAGGTCAGCGCTCTCATCCTCCGAGGTCCACAACCCGGCCCGCATCACCGCCCGCGCACATTGCGTGTAGATTTCGCCAATCTTGATCACAATCACCGCGCGCGGATGTTTGCCTTTGACCTCAAAACTCTCACACAGCGCTACGTCCGTAGTCACCTTGGCAAGGCCATTCACCCGCACAACAATGTTGGACCCGGGCACCATGAACATCAGCGAGATACGTCCGTCCGCCACAATGTTGCGCAGCGTATCTATACGGTTGTTGCCGCGCCAATCCGGCATCGCCAATGTGTGGTCATCCAGCTCACGCACCACAGGGCCATCGTCTCCCCGCGGGCTGCCGTCGGTGCCTTCCGGCCCGACAGTCGACAGCACACAGAACCGCGACGCCATGATCCATTTGCGATAGAGCGGCGTCATCTTCTGTGCCACTTTGTTGACCGATGCCGAAGCCGGCTGTCCGTAAAGCGCCTCTAACTCCGCAAGATCACTGACGTACTGCATCCGGATCAAACCCCGCTTCCACCATCAAAGCGTTGGACTTGGTTTCAATCACCTCTTCCAACCGCACCATAAACTCTTTCTGATCCGCACCCTGCTCAATTGGCTCCAGGAACTCGACCACAGCCAGGCCCGGCGTACGCAACATCGTGCCTTTGGGCCAGAACATACCCGCATTTGTCGCAACAGGAACAGCCGTCTGGCCGGTCTCCTTGTAAAGCACGTACGGCCCAACCTTATAAGGCATGTGCTCCCCCACCGGCACACGTGTGCCCTGCGGATAAATCACCAATTGACCGGGAGGCACCCGGCCGCTGTCCACATCCGCCAGCATGGCTTTGATCGCTGCGCCACGCTTGCCACGGCGTACCGGCACACACCCCAGTCGCCACGCATAGACGCCAATGATCGGCGTGAACAGCAACTCGTATTTCATGATGAACCGTGGCTGCGGCACCGCCTTGAAAATCATCATAATGTCGAGGAAAGACTGGTGTTTCGCAGGCACGAGCACCGCACCACTTGGCACATTGCCCCGTACCTCAGATCGAATACCCACCAGCCAGCGCGCAGACCAAATCGCCCATGTGGCGTAGGTTTTACAGGCTGTCATTGCGCCTTTGGGCGATAGCAAGGCCCAAGGAAAAAATACAATCCCCATCACCAGCATCACAACCGCATTCTGAACCACATAGATGATCGACATCACCCATCGAAATGCCAAGCGCATTAGGTCAACTCCCCAAGAGTACGTCGTGCTGCGGCTCCAGTGGCCACATAAGCCACCACAGCGGCAAGCACTGGGATCAATGTCAACAACGCCCAGCCAAGACCGTGGAAGCCCAGCCCCGTCAAAAAGCCTCCGCTTTCTTGCGTCGCCGGCAGCAAGAACACAGAAAGTGCTCCAAGCGCAGTGCCAACAGCCGCCCCCAACAAGGCACGTAATGTGAAGCGGCGCACAAAGGCGCGCGCAATGTAGCTGTCCCGCGCACCAATCAAGCGCAGCACAGAGATCACCTGCGAGTTCGCCGCCAACGCCGCGTTCGCCGCCAAAGTGATCATTGCCGCCGTCGCAGCCCCAATCAAACCAATCGACACCCAACCCAGCAAACGCAATCGACCGGCTGCGCGTTCCAACGGACGCCGCCAACGGGTGTGATCATCCAACACAGCGCCAGGCACTTCAGCTTGTAAGCGCAGGCGCAATCCCGCGCCGTCATAGCCGCCTTCAGTTTCCACAATCTCGATGAGCTGCGGAACCGGCAGGCTATCAAGCGGCAAGTCTGGTCCAAACCACGGCACCAAAAGGCGCCGCTGTTCGTCCACACTCAACGCCCGCGCCGTGGCGATCCCCGGTGTGCTTTCCAACACCGTGAGCGCCGCGGCCGTTTGCGCCGCCATTTGCTCGGCCGGCGCAGAAATGCGCAACGTAGAGCTTTGTGCCAGCTCCTCCCCCCAGCGCGTCGCCAAACGACCCGATGCCAGCGACAAGGCCAAAGCAAACACTGTCAAAAACGCCATCGCACCTGCAGCAAACAAAGTCAGCCGAGCGGTAAATCCAGTTGGTGGCACAACACGGTCTGCCTGTGCATCCCCCACGATCAAAGTCGATAGTTTCAGACCTTTGCTCATAGGTCCGCCCCCGCCAATTGGAGTTTGCGCCCCGAAATCCGCAACACGCGAGCTTGTACATGATGTTTCGCCGAGCGGATCAAGTTCAAATCATGGGTGGCAATCAGGATCGTTTTGCCCATTTTGTTGAGCTCCACCAACAGTTGCAACAAGCGCTGCGACATTTCCCAATCCACGTTTCCGGTTGGTTCATCCGCCAGAACCACGTCTGGCGACATAATCACAGCCCGCGCCAGCGCAGCACGTTGGCGCTCCCCGCCAGACAATTCTGGCGGCAGCGCGCTCGCCCGGTGCCCCAAGCCAACCCACGTCAAAAGTTCTTTAAGGTTGGAATGCTGCTCAAGCGAATCCCGCGCGGACACGGTCAACGGGAGAGCCACATTCTCTCGCACCGAGAGGTGATCCAAAAACTGACAGTCCTGATGCACCACGCCAATTTGGCGCCGGGTCATCGCATGGTCCTCCCGATCCATCTCACGCACATCTTTGCCAAACAGCTGCACCTGCCCTGCTGTAGGGCTTAACGCGCCATAACACAGTTTTAAAAATGTGGTCTTTCCTGACCCCGACGGGCCGGTCAAAAAATGGAAAGATCCGGGTGCCAGCTTCAAGGACACCTCGCTCAGCAGCTCACCACCGCCATAGCTATACGCAATATTGTCTAGTTCGATCACCGGAGACCTCATTTGTCCCGATTGTTGTGCACGAGCATCGCCTTGGTTGCAATCTGTTCCACGTCGCCTTTGCACTTTCGCCAAGTGATGTTTCAGAATATGGTTCCTTAACAAAAGCAAGAACTTCGACAGCAGGGGACGAGTATGCGGCTAACTTGCCCAAATTGCGGGGCACAATATGAAGTGCCTGACGACATCATTCCGACCGGCGGGCGGGATGTACAATGCTCCAACTGTGGCAACACCTGGTTTCAGGTTGACGCCAATATGCTGGCGGAAGCACCCGAAGACTCCCCAGTTGAGCAGGACTCCCTAGAGGAAACCTCCGCGGAGACCCATCAGGCCGCGCCTGCGCCCGAAGAAGAGATCTTCGAAGAGGTCGAGCCCCCAGAACTGTCCATAGTTGCTGAGCCTGAGGCGGATCAGGATCTCCTTGAAGACGAAGACGAAAATGCGGACGACATAGACCTAGGCGGTGCCGATTGGGATCTGGAAGCCGAAGATGATTGGGTAAAGGCCAGCGACGACGCATCACCGGAACCTGCGGTGGCAGCGTTTGAAGCTCCAGAGGCCGAAGCGGAACAGCCTGAGCCTGAGCCTGAGCCTGAGCCTGAGCCTGAGCCTGAGCCTGAGCCTGAGCCTGAGCCTGAGCCTGAAGATGCGGCGCTGGATCAGGATGTCAAGGAAGCGGCGCCAGAGCCCGCCCCTAAACCCCGCGGCCTAGACGACTCTGTCAAAGACATCCTGCGCGAAGAAGTTGAATACGAGAGCCAGGCCCGCGCCGCAGAACAACCTCAGAGTTTAGAAACCCAAGGGGACCTGGGTTTGGATCAGGGCGAAGATCGTCCCGTGGAACCGGCCCGCAAATCCGATGCAGCCGCCGCGCGCATGCGCCGTTTACGCGGCGAAGACGATGCGGCCACAGCTGCGGCTGTGGCTTCTACAGTGCACAGCAGCAAAGACACCCGTCGTGATTTGTTGCCCGACATTGAGGAAATCAACTCCACCCTACGCACGACAGGGGACTCGCCACGTAACCCGGACTTGGGACAAAAGCCCGGCAACAGCGCCAGCCGGGCCCGCGGTTTCCGCTTGGGTTTTGCGTTGGTGATTTTGATCGCCGGGGCTGCTATTTTTGTATATAGCTCACACGACAGCCTCAGCCAAAGTTACCCACAGGCCGCGCCCTATATTGATGGTTTCATGGCCTCTGCCAACGACGCACGTATCTGGCTGGATGATCAAGTCACTGGGCTGTTTTTGAAACTCAACGCGGTTACCGGCAAGTCTTAAGCTTGGCGGCTCCGGCCAAGATGGTCAGAACCGCTCCAGCAACCGTTCAAGATAGCTTCGCTCGGCTTCTGAACGCTCTGCATCCCCGGCCCGGCGGCGAATTTCGTCCAGCAAACGCCGCGCTTGGCGATACACATCTTCGCCCTGCAACAAGCCTTCATCTGTGCCAGACGCCCCGCGGTTGCCTTGGCTACGCCCCAACGGGTCCTGGGCATTGCCCTGCGCTTCAGCTGTACCTTGTTGGCCTTGCTGTTGCTGTTGTGCCATTGCTTCGCCAAGGTTGCGCAGCCCATCACGCAGCGCGTCCATCGCTTCTGCTTGCCGATCAATCGCCGTGGCCAGATCGTCTTCGCGCAACGCCTCCTCAGCACCTTCCATCGCACCTTCGGCCTGACCAAGCGCTTCGCGCGCCGCATCCCCTTCGGGGGTGCCCTGCCCTGGTAGATTTTGCATTTGACGGTTCAATTCTTGACGCAGGGCCTGCTGGCGATCTTCAAGCGCACCTTGATCATCGCCATTGGATTGTCCGGTTTCACCGTCGCCTTCGCCCTCACCGTCTCCTTCACCACCGGTGCCGTCATGTGCCTGACCACGCCCTTCGCCACCGCTGTAGCCTTGGTTCTCTTGCGACTGACCACTCTGGGCGCCGGGATTAAACTGCTCCTGCAGCTCACGGAACGCCTCATCCGACAGCCCCTGCTGCTCCCGCAACGTGTCCGCCAGACCTTCCATGGCCTGCTCACCTTGATTTTGCTCACCTTGGCCTTGTGTAACCCGCATGTTCTCCATGAGCTGTTGCAACTCTTCCAGCGCTTGCTGCGCTTCCGCCATACGGCCTTCTTCCATCAGCTCTTGGATGCGATCCATCATGCGCTGCAAGTCGTCCTGGCTCATCTGCATGGAGTTCTCAGCGCTCTGCTGGTCTTCGCCCTGCTCACCGTTCTCTTGTTGACGCCGCGCCAACTCGCGCATGTAGTCTTCCGTTGCCTCGCGTAGTTCCTGCATCAAACGCGCAATTTCTGCATCGCTGGCACCGTTCTTCATGGCTTCTGACAACCGCTCCTGCGCCTGTCGCAACCGCTCCGCCGCGCCACCAAGATCGCCATCTTCCAGGTTGAGCGCCAACTGCCAAAGTGCGCCAGCCAATTCATCCCGCTTCTCTTCTGACAGCCCATGAGAGACATTCACCTCCAAGCGGCGCAGGATTGTCCGGAACCGCAAGTAATCCGTCTCCCGCCGGAATACACTGTCTTCGGGACGGTGTGAGACCGCCCGCATCAGCTGCGCCACTCGCTTGCCGTTTTCGCGCGACCACAGCAAATCCCGGCGCATCTCAATCACCGCTGCAGCCAGCGGGTCAAAAAACCGTCGCGCCGGCAATTCAAACTGCAACGCCCCAGATTGCCCTTCAAGCCCTGCGTCGTCCTCAACGGTCAACGTGACTTGCACCGGCAAATGCGCCCAGGGATGCTCCGAGAAATCCTCAATCAACGTCTCTTCAAACGACGCCCGGTCGCCAGAAATTGGCAACGGCAGCTCGACAACCAGAGCGTCCCGTGGCTCTGGTTCCACCCGCAGTCCATACCGCCGCACCACGCCCTCTAAGTCCAATGCAACCGTTGCAGTCCCCGCCACCACACCATAATCATCCGTCGCTTGAAACGGCAGGATCATCTCCCCCCGCCCCGACGCTTCGACCTGCCCGCTCAGGATCACCGTTGGCGCCCGGTCATCCTGCATGACGATGTTCCACGCGGCCCCACCGGGTCCAGCAATCTCCAGCTCCCCGGTCTGACGGACATCAAAGCTCTGCTCCGGCTCCGCCGCACTCTCAATTGCCCCCAAACGGCCGGAGACTGTTTCCGCGACAGTCAAGGCTCCAACTTCGCCGTAGAGGCGCAGCAAAACCCGGCTGCCCTCCGGCAACACAATCTTTCCGCCAGGTTGATCATTCAAGTAAAGCGCAGGTTTGCCTGTGTAACTGGGCGGCTCAATCCAGCCCTCCCAGGTTGGGCCACTGGCCAGGGCCGCACTCCCACCTGGTCCCAACTCCCGCACGGAAGCGAGGTTGGAGAACGAACCAACAAAAAATGCCATCATCAGCAACAGCACAGCAGTATAACGCACACCAAACGGGTCCAGCCGCGAAACCCGCAAATCCGGTTGAACCGCCCTTGCATCTTTGGACAGCACCGCCATGCGCGTTTGGTGTGCCGCCCAAAGCGCTTGAGACGCCGCGTCCTCTTTGCCCACCGCAGGCACATCACGCAACGCGGCGATCGGGCGTCCGGGCAAAGTCGCGTCTAGGCGTGCAATCGCCATGTCACGGGACGGCAAAACAAGCTTTCGTGCCCCGCGCACCACAAACACACCGGTTCCGGCAATCGCAAGAAACCCACAAATCCAAATCATTTCCAGCGGCAAATGATCCTGCACGCCCACCATAAGTGCGGCCAACACCACAAAGGCGATTGTCCACACCGGCCAAAATGCTCGGGTGAATGATTCTGCAAACAGACCCAACCGGGTCAGGCCAATGACCCACCGAAGGTGCAACAAGGCTGCATCTGAAGGGGTTGGACGGGTCACGGCGCTCCTATCGGCTGGCTCTTAGTCGCTGGTCTGATCCAGCCACTCTGGGATGCTATCGCGGTTTATCATCTCTTCATAGCTTGGACGTCGGCGGATAACCGCAAATTGATCATCTTTCACCAGGACCTCAGGGATCAGCGGCCGCGTGTTGTACTCGCTGGCCATCACCGCGCCATAGGCCCCCGCGCTGCGGAAAGCGATCAAATCACCGTCTTCAAGCTCTGCCATATTGCGCCCCTTGGCAAAGGTGTCGCCAGATTCACAAACCGGCCCAACGATGTCATATTGTGCAGGCTCCTGCCCCGGCGCGGCCTCGATGACCGGTACGATATCATGGTGCGCCTCATACATCGCAGGACGGATCAGGTCGTTCATCGCCCCGTCGACAATCAGAAACTCGCGGTCCTCGCCGGATTTCACGTAGATCACCTTGCAGACCATGATGCCCGCGTTGCCCGCAATCAAACGGCCCGGCTCAATCTCAATCTCACAATTCAAATGGCCCAGCACCCGTTTCACCATCGCGCCATATTCCATCGGCAGCGGCGGCGCAGAGTTGGAGCGTTCATAGGGAATGCCCAAGCCACCGCCCAGATCCAACCGTTTGATGTCGTGCCCTTCGGCCCGCAACTGCTCGGTCAGCTCGGCCACTTTCTTGTATGCAGCTTCAAACGGCTCCAATTGAGTCAGCTGGCTGCCGATGTGCACATCAATGCCAATGACTTTGAGGCCAGGCAATGTCGCCGCAAGCGCGTACACTTCTTTGGCGCGGCTAATAGGGATACCAAATTTGTTCTCGGATTTACCGGTTGCGATTTTGGCGTGGGTCTTGGCATCCACATCCGGGTTCACGCGGATGGTGATCGGCGCCTCAACACCCAAACGGCTCGCAACCGCGCTGATTGCGGCCATTTCCGGCTCGCTCTCCACGTTGAACTGGCGAATACCGCCGGTCAGCGCAAGCGCGATCTCGTCTTCAGTTTTGCCCACACCGGAGAACACAATCTTGTCGCCCGGCACACCGGCGGCTTTGGCGCGTGCATACTCGCCGCCAGACACTACGTCCATTCCCGCGCCCAGTGCAGCCAGGGTTTTCAGGATCGCCTGATTGGAGGCCGCTTTCATGGCGTAGCACACCAAGTGATCGGTGCCTTCCAGCGCCTCATCAAACAGGCGGAAGTGACGTTCAAACGTCGCGGTAGAATAGCAATAAAACGGCGTGCCAACCTGTGCGGCAATTTCCTTCACCGGCACATCTTCGGCAAACAACTCCCCGTTGCGATAAAGAAAATGATCCATGGTGCCGTCTCCTGCTTGCGCTAGCGTAGTTCGGCCTCTCTCATACGCCGCGGCGCAGCGCCAATCAATCCTCGTACGAAGAGTTACTTCACCGGTTTTGCCCGCAAGAACAGATAAAGCGGCAAGCCACAGCTCACACCAATCATCCAGGTCGCCGGAATCGCCAAGAGCGAAATCCAATTGCGCCGCACCCAGACCTCGACCAGTATCCACAAATTCAGCGTGATGGCGGCAATCACCAGATCCCAATAAAGGCCCGTCACCGCTTCATTCGCTTTCCAAAGCGCCATCAAAGCCTGCAGGTCAAACCCGTTTGTGGCGATCCATGGCCCTAGATACATCATGGGCTGAACCGCGCCCCAAATGGCCAATCCCAGAAATACCCAACGCAAAGGTGACATGTCTTCCCCAATCCAAAAATATGAGCGGCACCACAGATACGGCATCGCCTTAGATTCGGATCAGAATGTCCCGATTAGGGATATGCTTTCAAGGGTCTATGCCCTTAGCAGCCGTACCACCGGCATCCACCACCCACGGAAATGCTCACTGTACCGTTTGTCACGCCAACGCTGCCCGAAGTATGTACCCCGTCGGACCCAATTCCGATATTGGCATTGGCCCGGGGTGTCCATGGTTCTCCATCCACGCCACAGGCGGTCACGACCGCCAAACTCAGACAGGCAAAAACAACGCGGAACATAAGGGGTCTCCCGTGGCAGCAGCGCCGAACTGAGCACTTGCACCCCCAGTGCAAAGCTCATCGACACGACCACCATACGGAAAAACCGTAATAAATGAAAAGGGGAAACAGCGCCCTCTGGCGTCACTTCCCCTGTGTCTTAGCCGTCCAGCTTGGCTTTCCAAGCGGCAACTTGCTCGCGCACACGTGTAGGTGCGGTGCCACCGTAAGACATGCGCGAGGACACAGAATTGTGCACGCCCAGCACACCAAACACATCTTCGGTGATAGCGGCGTGTACGGACTGCATGTCTTCCAGCGTCAGATCTGGCAGGTCGCACTCTTTACTTTCGGCCATCGCCACCAGAGACCCGGTCACGTGGTGCGCATCGCGGAACGGCATGTTCAACGCCCGCACCAGCCAATCGGCCAAATCGGTTGCTGTAGAGAAGCCACTGCCTGCCGCCGCTTCAAGGCTGTCTTGGTTGGCGGTCATGTCTTTGACCATGCCTTCCATCGCAGCCAACGCCAGCATCAGGTTGTCGGCTGCATCAAAGACCTGCTCTTTGTCTTCCTGCATGTCTTTGGAATACGTCAGGGGAAGGCCCTTCATGACCATCAGAAGCGCAGTGTTGGCCCCAAAAATCCGGCCAATTTTTGCGCGGATCAGCTCCGCAGCATCCGGGTTCTTCTTCTGTGGCATGATCGAGCTGCCGGTGGAGAAGCGATCCGACAGCGTCACAAAACGGAACTGCGCCGAGGACCAAATCACCAGCTCTTCTGCAAAGCGGCTCAGGTGCATGGCGCAGATGCTGGATGCCGAGAGGAACTCCAGCGCAAAGTCACGGTCTGCCACGGCATCCAAAGAGTTCGCAGATGGGCGATCAAAGCCCAGTGCATTGGCTGTCATCTCGCGATCAATTGGGAAGGATGTTCCTGCCAGCGCAGCCGCGCCCAAAGGCGATTCATTCATCCGAACACGTGCATCTTTGAAGCGAGAAAGATCGCGACCAAACATTTCCACATACGCCATCATATGGTGACCCCAGGTCACCGGCTGCGCGGTCTGCAAATGTGTGAAGCCCGGCATCACCCAATCCGCGCCGGCTTCCGCTTGCGCGACAAACGACCGGATCAGCGCCTCAAGCCCCGCAATCGCGGCATCAATCTGATCGCGCACCCAGAGTTTGAAGTCGGTCGCAACTTGGTCATTCCGGCTCCGGCCGGTGTGCAAACGCCCGGCCGGTTCCCCAATCAAAACCTTCAAACGTGCTTCCACATTCATGTGAATGTCTTCCAGCGCAGTCGAAAATTCAAAATTGCCGCTTTCAATCTCTGACAAGACCGTGAGAAGCCCTTCCCGAATGGCTTCCGCATCGCTATCAGTCAGGATGCCCGTCTTGGCAAGCATTGCCGCATGGGCCCGAGAGCCAGCAATGTCCTGTGCCGCCATACGTTGATCGTAGCCAATAGATGCGTTGATCGCTTCCATAATGGCGTCCGGTCCGGCGGCAAAACGGCCACCCCACATCTGGTTTGAGGTATCTTTGGTCATGAGAAGCCCTTTTGGAGGGAAGATGAAATTAAATGGGTCCGCGCTGGTGTATACAGGCTTGGCAGCAATCGCAATTGCCGCCCTCTCCTTTGTTGCCTTGAAACCGACGGCAACCGCCGAAACCCGCGATTTTTCCGCCGTTGTCGACATGCGCGACGGCGATATGCGCAAACTGAACTTCCATTCAGCCCCCAAAAAGGTATCGCAAAACAGCTTCATCACCGAGGACGGAGGCGAAGCCACATTGGCGGACTACAAAGGCAAAGTGGTGCTGCTAAATTTCTGGGCCACATGGTGTGCCCCCTGCCGCCACGAAATGCCTATGCTGTCTGAGCTGCAGTCCGAACTTAACGGCGACGACTTTGAGGTTGTGACCCTCGCAACCGGCCGTAACATGGTCCCAGCGATGCAGAAATTCTTTGATGAGATTGGCGTGGACAACCTCCCGCTTCACCGCGACCCGAAACAGGTCGTTGCACGCGAAATGGCGGTCTTTGGGCTGCCGGCAACCATCATTATGGATCGTGACGGTCGAGAAATTGCGCGTTTACAAGGAGATGCGGACTGGTCCAGCGAAAACGCCCGTGCTATCCTTGCCGCCGTGATCGCCATGGGAAATCCCTGAGGCCTGAAGCCCTGTCGTTTGGCACATAAGAAGAGACACACATGATCCGCCACGCCTTGGTTTCTTTTTTCCTGTTGGGTGTCCCCGTCCAACTTGCTGCGCAAGATATCCAGCAGCACGGCAGGCACACCAAGATCGAGATGGTGAAAAAATTCGACCTACGCGGCGATGCCCGTGCCGCCTTCCGCCAATTCAAGCGCAAATCGGACTACTTCGGCACCATCTATATAAACCGCCCAGAGCGCCACGCCGGCGTGCACTCCAACGCAAACTCGCCTTGGCTGTCTGATGCCTACGCCCAAGCCTTGTGCCACAAAAAATCTCGTAATCCGGATTACTGCGTACTTTATGCCCGCAGTCTGCCCAAGAACTACGACGCGACCCATTTTGGCGTCACCTTGTCATACGCAGGCAACAAGGAGTTTCGCGAATACAGAAAGCTACAAAACAAAAAACGCTCCGGCGCTTTCGCAATCGCAGACAACGGCGCTACGGGATATTCTTGGGCGGAAGCCTCACCGCAGATAGCCCAACACGAAGCGCTTCGTCGCTGCGCGAAAGCCTCAAGTGAGGTGCTACGGGAAGCTCCTGAAAACCTTCACAGCCTGCTCTCCAGCCCAGCCCGACAAGCCTGCCGCGTGGTCCATCGCTCCAACTAAGTGCAATCAGACCCACACCAACCGTTCCTTAAACTCTGAGACACAAACTGGCCCTACAGCCTCCAAGTCGCCTCAAGTTAGTTAAAAACAGGGCTAAAACACCCCTGTTCAGCCCCCTGCCAGATAGGCATTTTAAGACATGGTTCATGTCTGTGTCCTTAAATGGGCACGCTGCTAAATGGGATGATGGGAAGCCTGCTATGGATCGCCCAAAGAAAAAGAAACGCAAAGCTGGCGCGGCGCGAGAGCATCGCAGCCCACTGGCCTACGCCCTCGATACAAGGGATTCCTCCACGCTGGACATGGTCCGCGAGGCCATTGCACACAAGCAAGTGATGCTTGCCTACCAGCCAGTAGTGCAATCCTCCAACACCAAACGGCCCGCCTTTTATGAAGGATTGGTGCGTGTCTTGGATGAAACCGGCCGTATCATTCCCGCCAAAGATTTTATGGGCGCCGTAGAGGACAATGAGCTGGGACGTCAGTTGGACGTTTTGGCCCTGGAACTTGGCCTTCAAGCGCTGGCGGAACAGCCAGGCCTGCGCCTGTCCATCAACATGTCCGCGCGATCCATCGGATATGCCCCTTGGATGGATTGCCTGCAGCGTGGCCTGGCCCGTGCCGCCACAATCCCTGAACGGCTGATCTTCGAAATTTCCGAAAAATCTGTCGTGCAAGTTCCTGAGATCGTCAAAGGTTTCATGGACGAGCTGCACATCAAAGGCATGTCCTTTGCGCTTGACGACTATGGCGCTGGCTTGACCACGCTAACGGTGTTCCGCGACTTCGATTTTGATATCATCAAGTTGCATGGCAGCTTTAGCCGCAACATTTCCCAGGATGGCAGCAATCAGGTCTTGGCCTCAGCTGTAGCCGCGATCTGCGAACGTTTTGACATGCATTCTGTGGCCAGCCGCATCGAGAGCCCGGCCGACGCACAGATGATGACAGACCTTGGCTTTGACTGTCTGCAAGGCTTTGCTTTCGGCGCTCCCACGATCTCGCCGCCATGGAAGCAACGCAAAAGCGACGCCGCCTAACTCCTCCTCTGCCCCCTCAATCAATCACAATGCTCACCGTTATGGCGCAATCTCGCCGTGCGACTTTAGGCCTGTGACAGCCTGACCGTTGCCGCAGTGCGGCAAATACGCTATTGACGTTACGGAAACGAAGTTCTGCGGGTTGCCTGAGGGGGGCGGTCCCGCCCATGCTTCGTCCAGCATTTTGGTAGAGGATTTGCATATGACCAACGTAGTGATTGCTTCCGCGGCGCGGACCGCTGTGGGTAGCTTCAGCGGCGCGTTCGCCAACACCCCCGCACATGATCTCGGCGCCACCGTGCTTCAGGCACTGGTTGAGCGTGCCGGCATCGACAAGGCGGACGTCTCTGAAACCATTCTCGGTCAAGTGCTG
Organism: Shimia sagamensis; assembly: GCF_900182745.1. Taxonomy (GTDB): domain Bacteria; phylum Pseudomonadota; class Alphaproteobacteria; order Rhodobacterales; family Rhodobacteraceae; genus Shimia; species Shimia sagamensis. The sequence continues at coordinate 225,743 of NZ_FXTY01000006.1, forward strand.
ACCGGTGGCCAAGGTCAAAACCCGGCGCGTCAAGCGCACGTCAACGCTGGCCTGCCGATCGAAAGCGCCGCCTGGGGCATCAACCAGGTGTGTGGCTCCGGCTTGCGTGCCGTGGCTCTGGCCGCGCAGCACATCCAGTTGGGTGATGCCTCCATTGTGGCCGCTGGTGGTCAAGAAAACATGTCTCTCTCGCCCCACGTCGCACACCTGCGTGCCGGCACCAAAATGGGCGACGTGAAATACATCGACTCCATGATCCGCGACGGCCTGTGGGACGCGTTCAACGGCTACCACATGGGCCAAACCGCTGAAAACGTGGCCGAGAAGTGGCAGATCAGCCGCGAGGCACAAGATGCCTTTGCCGTGGCCTCCCAGAACAAGGCCGAAGCCGCTCAAAAGGCAGGCAAATTTTCCGACGAAATTGTGCCTTTCACTGTGAAAACCCGCAAAGGTGACATCGTTGTGGATGCCGACGAATACATCCGCTACGGCGCCACCATGGAAGCCATGCAAAAATTGCGCCCGGCCTTCGTACGTGACGGCGGCACAGTGACGGCGGCCAACGCCTCCGGCCTCAACGACGGCGCTGCAGGTGCCCTTTTGATGACCGCAGAAGAAGCCGATAAACGCGGCATCGAGCCTCTGGCCCGAATCGCCTCTTACGCCACTGCCGGATTGGACCCATCCATCATGGGCGTTGGCCCGATCTACGCCTCCCGCAAGGCGCTGGACAAAGCTGGCTGGTCTGCTGAAGAGCTGGATTTGGTGGAGGCCAACGAAGCTTTCGCCGCACAGGCCTGCGCAGTGAACAAAGATATGGGCTGGAACCCAGAGATTGTGAATGTGAACGGCGGCGCCATCGCCATTGGCCACCCAATTGGGGCCTCCGGTGCACGCATCCTGAACACACTGCTGTTTGAAATGAAGCGCCGCGACGCCAAGAAAGGTCTCGCGACCCTTTGCATCGGCGGCGGCATGGGTGTGGCCATGTGCCTTGAGCGTCCTTGACGCCACGCCCCTATGCGTTTGAGAATAAAAGGGGCGTCAAAACGACGCCCCTTTTTTGGTACTAAGAGGTCATTTTTCGCACAAGCAGCAAAAAATATCTGCAGTGCGGCAATTCATCGCGTAATTATGTTGCGCAACATGATTTAAAAACGTAACAGAGTTACCAGCACATTTACTCACTTGGAGGAATATCATGGCAAGAGTAGCACTCGTCACCGGCGGCAGCCGCGGTATCGGTGAAGCCATCTCAAAAGCACTGAAGGCCGAAGGCTATGACGTCGCAGCAACTTACGCTGGCAACGACGAAAAGGCCGCCGCCTTCACCGAAGCCACTGGCATCAAGACCTACAAATGGAATGTGGCTGACTATGAAGCCTCCAAAGCCGGATTGGCACAGGTCGAGGCCGATCTTGGCCCTATTGACGTGATTGTCGCCAACGCCGGCATCACCCGCGACGCACCTTTCCATAAGATGACACCGGAGCAGTGGCACGAGGTGGTCGACACCAACCTGACCGGCGTGTTCAACACTGTGCACCCTGTCTGGACGGGCATGCGCGAGCGTAAATTTGGCCGCATCATCGTGATCTCCTCGATCAACGGTCAGAAAGGTCAGTTTGCTCAGGTTAACTATGCCGCCACAAAAGCCGGCGATCTTGGCATTGTGAAGTCCCTGGCCCAGGAAGGCGCCCGTGCGGGCATCACCGCCAACGCAATCTGCCCCGGCTACATCGCCACTGAGATGGTCATGGCCGTGCCTGAGAAAGTCCGCGACTCCATCATTGGCCAAATCCCAACCGGCCGCCTGGGGGAACCAGAAGAGATCGCGCGTTGTGTGACCTTCCTCGCCTCTGACGACGCGGGCTTCATCAACGGCTCCACCATCTCAGCCAACGGTGGCCAATTCTTCGTCTGATCCACGACACCTCAGAACACCAAAAGGGCCGGTCGTCTGACCGGCCCTTCTCTTTTGCCCCGTAAGTGCCTGTATCAGGCGCAGCGGGACGGTTCCGTAAGAACACCTTGGTTCAGCGGAACGGATTTGCCACCAAACAGCGCTTTGAAAAGGCCAACAAAGGCGGCGCTACGGGCAGCGTGCGCATCGCTGTAGGCTTGCTGAGTGCGGGCGTTGGGTGCGGTCTCGATCATGGTTGCCTCTCTTCTGTTTGACGATGGAAAACTTAACTGAGACCAATATGGCGCTAACGTACCTTCACGACAAACGAGACTTCCCCCACCTTCACTTAAGCTGTACTTAACTGAATATGTCTGATCGCCTGCCCCCCCTCACCGCGCTGCGTGCCTTTGATGCCGCGCAACGCCATATGTCTTTCGCCAAAGCCGCCGACGAGTTGCACGTCACGCCTGCAGCACTCAGCTATCAGATCAAATCTCTTGAAGAGCACCTCGGCGCGCAGCTGTTTCACCGCCTCAACCGTGCGGTGGCCCTCACCGAAATTGGCGAGACCCTTGCCCCCGGCATTCAGGAAGGTTTCCAAACCCTGTCCGCATCCTGGCGCGCCGCCCAGCGCCAGATGGATGACGCCACGCTTATGGTCACCGCCGGCCCCGCCTTCACCGCCAAATGGTTTGCGCCACGGTTTTACGAATTTGCCCGCGCCCATCCGGACATCGACCTGCGTTTCTCCGCCACCCTGCGCAATCTGGATTTCAACCGAGACGAAGTGGACGTGGCCATCCGCTTTGGCACCCACAAAGAAGAACCCGGACTCTGGGCCGCCCCCATGGCACGCGAATGGGTCAGTCCTGTGATGACCCCTGAAATGGCGGAGCGCTTCCCAACGCCGGAAAGCCTGAAAGACGCCACGCTGATCCACGACGAATCCATCGACTTCTTACGCCCCCGCGCGGATTGGGCGGCCTGGTGCCGCCTGATGAAACTGGACATCGACACCACCCACGGCCCCCGCTTCACCGGTGCTGACCACAGCATCGATGCCGCATTGGCTGGCGCAGGCATCGCCCTTGGTCGCCGCGCCTTGGTGGTGAAGGACATCCACGAAGGCCGCCTTATTGCGCCGTACAAACACGCCATCTGGCTGCAGGCACGCTTCCGCTTTGTGTGTCGGGACGGCACTCAAGACCGCCCGCACATCGCCGCCCTGCGCGACTGGATGATGGCAGAGATAGACAAAACCGCCGAAGTGACCAAAAGCTTGATCATCACGCCGATCGAGGAGATTCCTACCAAATGACCCGCACCAAAGCGACCGCAGTGGGCTTTATTGCTGTGCTGCTCTGGGCTTTGCTTGCCTTGTTCACGGTTGGCAGCGCCCCCACCCCGCCGCTTATGCTCAATGCGCTGTGCTTCACCATCGGCGGCACATTGGGTGTTATCTGGGCCATTGCCACCGGCGAATGGCGCGCCCTGCGCAAGATCCCTTTCAGGGTCTACATTTTTGGCAGCCTCAGTCTGTTTGGCTATCACGCATTGTATTTCTCAGCCCTGCGCCTTGCTCCTGCTGCCGAGGCTGGCCTGATCGCCTACCTTTGGCCCCTTCTGATTGTACTGATGTCTGGTTTGCTGCCCGGTGAAGACCTACGCAAAGGCCACCTCTTGGGCGCTGGCCTCGGTTTTTTTGGCGCAGCGCTGATCATCGGTGGCGGCGGCCTGGGCTTCAATCCAGCTCACCTGCCCGGCTACGGCCTAGCGCTGGCCTGCGCGTTCACCTGGTCAACCTACTCAATCCTGTCACGCCGCCTTGGCGACATTCCGACCGTCTCTGTTGTGGTCTTCTGCCTTGCCACAGCAGTGCTCTCCGCACTCCTACATGTCGCACTTGAAGACACCGTCTGGCCCACCGACACACTCACATGGGTGTCAGTCTTGGCCTTGGGTCTCGGCCCGGTTGGATTGGCATTTTATGTCTGGGATGTGGGGGTCAAACACGGCGACATCCAACTTTTGGGTACCGCCTCTTATGCAGCGCCATTGTTGTCGACTATTGTGTTGGTGTTGGCTGGGTTTGCAGAGCCCACCTTGCATCTGGGGGCGGCCGCCTTACTGATCACTGGCGGCGCGGTGCTTGCCGCGCGCGCCAGCTTGAAATCTAGCTAGGCGTTATGCGGATAATCGCGTGATTTCTTCTTTGAGGCGGAGTTTTTGCTTTTTAAGTTCCGCGACATCAAGATCACTGCTGCCAGGGGCGCGTTGTTCTTGTTCGACTTGGTCAGAGAGGGTTTCGTGCTTGCGTTTCAGCTCTTCGAGGTGTGCGCTTACGCTCATCATGTTCTCCTATGCAAACAATATGTAACAAACTCAGTCCAGCACAGATTTCACGGCCTGTCACGCGTGACTTGTGACGCATTCGAAACACAAGAGAATTTCCGCCGACACAGTCGCAAAACAGTCGTATTACTGACGCGATACCGACGTGGTTTTTTGCCGAATCGGTCAGCTTTAATGACCCGGCCGTTGCGGTAACGATCTAGGGGAACGACAGCGCCGCCCCGTCGCGCAAAACCGCGCGGATCTGATCGGTGTAACTTTCCCCATCACGGGTGTGCACATCGCCTTCATGCATCCGAACCGGCGCATGTAATCGAAACGCAGCCCGCCCACCTTTGACACCACGCACCAACACCAAATTGGCGTCCCGACCAACGCGCGGTTGCAATGGCATCACTTGCACTGAGCCAAGCACACCCTGCATCGCCGACAGCAAGTCCAACAGGCGTTCTGCACGATGCACAAAGGTGGCCGTGCCTTTGGCCGCAAGCCGCTTTGCCGCCACTTCAACCCAGGTGTCCAGAGGCGTGTCCTCCCCCATCGCCACATCCCGTCCCGCATCCTGCGCTGCTGTGCTAGCCGCGCGATCAAAATAGGGAGGGTTGGCAAAGACATGGTCAAACTGCATCTGGCGCAGCTCAATTGGCAACGCGGCCAAATCGGCTTCCCAGATTGTCGCGTCCACACCGTTCTCTTTGGCGTTCCGATGCGCCAGCGCGGCATAGTCCGGCTGCAACTCCACGGCATGAACCACCAGGTTTGGCACACGCTTTGCCAGACACAGGAACGCGGCCCCGGCCCCGCTGCCCAGCTCCAACACACGCGCTCCAGCCTTGGCCGGGATTGTTGCGGCCAACAGAACAGGATCAACCCCCGCGCGATAGCCGTCTTTGGGCTGCCACAAGGTCACCAGGCCATTCAAAAAATCGTTTTGTGTCAACTCCGCGTTCACAACACCCGCCCCAACGCGATGTCGTTATCAAGCATAACCCGTTCTGCCTGCTGCAATTCTTCGGTCCGCACCATCAATCGGCGCGGCAATATGCCAATGCTTCCTTCCAGGACGCTCATGTTTACGTCCATTTCAAAGCAGGCTATACCCTCCCCCTGAAGCAGGGCTGTGGCAAAGGCGATGGTGGTTGGATCTGTGCTACGCAAAAGCTCTTTCATAATAACGATGTAAGGTTAGGGGGCGACCAATGTCGACCCCTCACGACAGGAAGTCCAATATGAGTCTCGATCACGCCGCAAGCAAGCCGCACGAAGCCCTCGCAGTTCTGCTGCGCGATGATATGGATGCGGTCAATACCCTGATCGAAGCGCGCATGGCCTCCAAACATGCACCACGCATTCCTGAAGTGACCGCACACCTCGTTGGCGCCGGTGGCAAACGTTTGCGCCCTATGCTGACTTTGGCCGCTGCCAAACTCTGTGGCTATGACGGCCCCTACCATGTTCACCTCGCGGCCACAGTGGAGTTCATCCACACTGCAACGCTTTTGCATGATGACGTGGTCGATGAGAGTGAGCAGCGCCGCGGCCGCCCGACCGCCAACTTGCTTTGGGACAACAAAAGCTCGGTTTTGGTTGGAGACTACCTGTTCTCCCGCAGCTTCCAGCTGATGACAGAAACCAACAACATAGACGTGTTGCGCATCCTATCCAACGCCTCCGCAACCATTGCGGAAGGTGAGGTGTTGCAGCTCACTGCCGCCACCGATCTCTCGACCAACGAGGATATTTACCTGCAGGTGGTACGAGGAAAGACAGCGGCTTTGTTTTCGGCAGCAACCGAAGTCGGCGGCGTTATCGCGGATGCGAACGCAGATCACGTGAAGGCGCTGTTTGACTACGGTGACGCGCTTGGCATCGCATTTCAAATCGCAGATGACCTGCTCGACTACCAGGGCGACTCAGCCCAAACCGGCAAAAACGTGGGCGACGATTTCCGCGAAAGAAAGTTAACGCTGCCGGTGATCAAGGCTGTTGCACAGGCCACCGACGAGGAGCGCAGCTTCTGGGAGCGCACAATAGAAAAAGGCCGCCAACAAGACGGCGACCTAGATCATGCGTTGTCGCTGATGGACAAATACAACACCTTGAGTGCGACCCGGGACGACGCAATGCAGTGGGCAGAAAAAGCCAAGTCAGCGGTAAAAAAACTTCCAGAGCACGAAATCCGTGGCCTGCTGTCCGGCATTGCTGACTACGTCGTAGCCCGACTGAACTAACGAAAGCGCGCCCCAACACGCCGCGTCGCCACACACCACCAGTCAGGATGGAGGCGGCGCATCATCTCTAACGCTTCATCGCGTTCTGAAGCGTTTTTATAGATCGCAAAACACGTCGCCCCCGACCCGGACATCCGTGCCAATGCGCACCCATTGGTCTGTGACAGCTCAGATAAAACCAGCCCGATCACAGGCTGCAAACCAACCGCCGCCTTCTGCATGTCATTCCGCTGGTCTGCGAGCCATTTGATCACTCCATCAAAGGCCTGCCAATTTGGGAAAGGGCAGCCCATCAATGGGTTATCCCTCTCGCCCATCTCGTCAAACACCCGAGGTGTCGAAACAGACACCCGCGGGTTCACAAGCAGCATCGACCAGTCCGGCGGCGTATCCAATCGGTCAATTTCTTCCCCAATACCTCGCATACGGACAAGCTCCGGCTCCATGCACACCGGCACATCCGCCCCCAAGGAAGAAAGTGTTTCTCGGTCAGGCAACGGAAGATCGTACAAGGCACAAAGCGCTCGAATTGCTGCTGCCCCGTCAGACGATCCTCCGCCAATGCCTGCCATTGCTGGCAGTGACTTTGTCAGCGTGATCTTTGCGGAAACGCCGAGCAGTTCCGCTGCGCGGATCACCAAGTTGCTGCGGTCAGCGGGGACACCAGCTGCCATGGCCCCAACCACGATCAAGCTGGTTTCCCGCGCCCTCTCCACTGTCAAGCGATCCCCAACGTCGGTCAGCATCACCAACGAATCCAATTGGTGGTAGCCGTCAGCCCGTCGCCCAGTCACATGTAATGTCAGGTTGATCTTGGCGGGCGCGAAAGCCTCAATTGCCATCCGTCGCCGTCAAAGGCTCTGCGCCTTCTTCCTCAAGAACCGCGTCCAAGCCCACTTCAAGCTTGCGCCGAATGCGATCGGGCTTAGCCTCTTCTGCGGTTTCTTCATCCACAAAGCTCAACGCACGCCGCCATTGAAACTGCGCTTCTAACTCACGCCCAACTGCCCAATACACATCACCAAGATGGTCTGTCACAACTGGATCAACAGGCATAAGTTCACTGGCACGCTCCATTGGCCCAACCGCTTCCTCGTACCGGCCCATGCGGAACAGCACCCAAGCGAGGCTGTCGACAATATAGCCACTGTCAGGACGTGCCGCGACGGCACGCTCAATCATGCTCAACGCCTCATCCAGCTTGATCTGTTTCTCGACCAACGAATAACCAAGGTAGTTCAGCACTTGGGGTTGCTCAGGGTTTAGCTCCAATGCCTTGCGGAAATCGGCTTCTGCGGCTTCCCAGTTTCCCAAGCGCTCATGGCTGATTGCGCGCGCATAGAACAAGAACCACTGGCGCATCTCTAAAACATCATAGAGCCCAATGGCCGTGTCATACGAAGTGATCGCACCCTCAAAGTTCTTCTCCTGGCGTCGTAAATCTCCCAAGGCCGTATGTGCGTATGGCAAGTCTGATTGACTTCGGGTCAGAGATTCCAAAACCTCCATTGCCGCCTCGATCTTCCCAGCCTCCCTTAAAGCCTCCGCACGCCCCAACTCGGCCGCGTGAAACGACGGATCGTCTGCGGGCACTTTCTGGTATGTTTGAGAGGCCAGTTCGTAGCGCCCCAACGTTTCCAACAACTCCGCGGTCAACAACAGGGCTTCTGTATGATCTGGTCTCAAGTACTCTGCCAACCTTGCGTAGAGCAATGTGTAGTCCGCATTGGCCTCATTTCTCAGTGCATTTGCTATGGAAAAATATACCTCCGCAATCCCGTCAGCAGCTGAACCAACATGTGTAAACGGCACTGCGTCGCCAGCAACAAGACGTTCACGCAGCATTCGCAACTCAGGATCAAGATCAGCACCAAACGCATCATCCAAGCGCTTAATCGCATCTTCGTTGCGCTCTAACTGCGAGAGAATTTCCACCTCGCTCACAACACCACGCCTGGTGGATTGCATACCGTTCATGGCACCTTCAACGAATATCTCAAGTGCACCCTCAAAGTCCCCGACTGACGCTAACGCCAGTGCTTTGTGGTAGGCGGCAAACCCGCCGAGGCCTTGTTCCTTGGACACATCATCAAAGGCGGCCAACGCTTCTGACATGGCACCACGGCCAATCTGCGCCCATGCTTTCATCAACCCGTCAACCAGCGGCCCAACGCCCGCCCCATCAAGGCGCTCGATCAATTCACCGTAGTTTTCGTCTTCAACCAAACCTGCGGTAATCGCCATCTCAGCAATTTGGCTTTGGTGACCGTCTGCATCCATCTTACGGGCAATAGGCATAGCGCGATCGATTTGCCCTAACGACAAAAACGCCAACACGGCGTTTTCCTGAAGCACAGGGTTACTAGGGTCTTTGGTCAAAGCGTCACTATAGTACCATGCTGCCGCCGCGTAGTCAGAGCCGTAACTTGCCTGGCGTGCAGCCAAGTAGGCTCCTGCCATCCCATCGGCATGCACGGGCAACGCCGCTGCTGCCAAGAGCGCAGAAATCGCAACTGTTTTAAGAAATTGACCGGCCACGTGAGACTCCCATGCACTGACTTCGGATCAAAGGTAGTCGGGGGGCTGCCAACACGCAATGGGGCGACCCACTGGCCGCCCCATGTTTTGGTAAAATTTCCGGGTGTTACGATCACATATTCGGGTAGTTTGGCCCGTCCCCGCCCTGTGGCGTCACCCATGTGATGTTCTGGCTCGGGTCCTTAATATCACATGTCTTGCAGTGTACGCAGTTCTGAAAGTTCATAACAAACCGCGTGTCTTTGCCTTCTTCCTCGACAACTTCGTAAACACCCGCTGGGCAGTACCGCTGTGCAGGCTCTGCAAACTTCGGCAGGTTCACCGCAAGAGGCACATTCTCATCCGCTAGCCGCAAATGACATGGTTGGCTCTCTTCGTGGTTGGTCATCGAAAAGCTGACATTAGTCAAACGATCAAAGGACAGCTTTCCATCGGGCTTCGGATAGTCGATTGGCTTGTGTTTGCTTGCTTCTTCGGTGGCCTCAGCATCATTCTTGCCGTGCTTCACCGTGCCAAACAGAGAAAAGCCCAGCGTGTTGGTCCACATATCCAAACCGCCCAGCATCAAAGACGCCGTCAAGCCCCACTTGGACCAGATCGGTTTTACATTGCGCACCTTTTTGAGATCTTTGCCAATTTCACCACTACGCACGTCGATTTCATAGTCGCTTAGCTCATCACCAGAACGGTCTGCCTTGATCGCGCCAAAGGCCGCCTCAGCTGCCGCCTTGCCAGAAAGCATCGCGTTGTGGTTGCCCTTGATACGCGGCACGTTGACCATACCCACCGAACATCCCAACAGTGCAACGCCCGGCGCCACCATCTTCGGCATCGACTGGTATCCGCCCTCTGAGATCGCCCGCGCGCCATAGGCTACACGCTTGCCGCCTTCTAACAGATCGGCAATCTTCGGGTGATGCTTAAAGCGTTGGAACTCCATGTAAGGGAAAAGGTGCGGATTTTTGTAGTTCAGGTGCACAACAAAACCAACGAACACTTGGTTGTTCTCCAGGTGGTAAATAAAAGAGCCACCGCCCGCGTTACTGCCAAGCGGCCACCCCATGGTGTGGGTCACTTCACCCTCGTTGTGCTTGGCCGGATCGACTTCCCAGATCTCTTTCATGCCAAGGCCAAATTTCTGCGGCTCTTTGCCGTCCTGAAGATTGTACTTGGCAATCACCTCTTTGGCGAGCGAGCCACGCACGCCTTCTGACAGGAACACATATTTACCATGCAATTCCATACCTGGCTCGGTGTTCGGGCCGAAGGAGCCATCTTCTTCCAAACCAAATACACCCGCAACAACACCTTTAACCTCGCCATTGTCGCCATAAACCAGCTCGGAACATGCCATGCCCGGAAAAATTTCCACGCCTAGCTCTTCGGCTTGCTCTGCCATCCAGCGACAGACATTACCCATGGAAACAATGTAGTTGCCATGGTTGTTCATCAAAGGCGGCATAGGGAAATTTGGCACACGGATTTCGCCTGCTTCGCCCAGCATATAGAAATTATCTTGCTTAACCGGAGTGTTAAGCGGTGCGCCTTTTTCCTTCCAGTCGGGCATCAAAGCATCTAAGCCGCATGGGTCAAGTACGGCGCCGGACAGGATATGTGCGCCAACCTCAGAGCCTTTTTCTAGAACCACGACATTCAGCTCCGAGTCCAATTGCTTCAGGCGGATCGCTGCTGATAGGCCTGCAGGACCTGCACCAACGATGACAACGTCATACTCCATGGCTTCGCGTTCGATTTCCGACATTGGCTTCCCTTCCCGGATCGCTGGGTAATTATCTTTCGCATCTGCTAGCGCGACTATTATCATTCCGTCAATCGGAACCCCACGACATTTCGCCCCATTTGAGTATTTTTGCAGCAGTGCAGCATAATTCTTCTTGCATTGGCTTCCACTCTTGCATTTGAAAGCGGTCTCAGGGCACTCTGCCGAGCTAATACGTAATACAGACTGCCGCCCGACCCTTTTCGGCGGCCAATGACCAACGAGACCGCACCCATGGAAAAAATACCAATGACCCGCGCCGGCCACACGGCGCTTGAAGCGGAATTGAAGCAGTTGAAAACGGTGGAGCGTCCCGCGATCATCGAGGCGATTGCCTCTGCTCGCGAGCTTGGCGACCTTAAAGAAAACGCCGAATACCATTCCGCTCGCGAAAAGCAGGGCTTCATCGAAGGCCGTGTCAAAGAGCTTGAAGCGGTGATTGGTCTGGCGGAAGTGATCGATCCTGCAACTCTGTCTGGCACGATCAAATTTGGCGCAACGGTAACTCTGGTCGATGAAGATACCGACGAAGAAAAAACATGGCAGATTGTTGGTGAACACGAAGCCAACGTTGAAAAAGGCTTGCTCAACATCAAGTCACCTATCGCCCGCGCCTTGATTGGCAAAGAGGAAGGCGACAGCGTTGAAGTTCGCACCCCAGGCGGCCAAAAAGGTTACGAAGTTCTAAGTATTTCTTTTCAGTGAATCAGATAGTTAAGATGCGGCCTCGCATGAAAGATGACACAGACTCCCAGCCAACCCCGCTGGGAATTTATGACAAACCAAACGGGCCCAAAGTCACCTCGATTGAAGTGATTGCGGTTGGCCTAAGCTTTGTTTGGCTTGTCGGCTCTGTCGTGTTTTTCTTAGTGCTGGAACATAACCCCGTTGACGGCGCAAGCGGCCTTCAGTTCCTCATGACCCTTTTGGCTGTCTTCATGCCGGTAGCAATGATCTGGGTGGCGGCCACTGCGGCACGGTCGTCTCGGGTGATGCGCGAAGAAAGTGCGCGCCTTCAGGCCGCGATCGACGCGATGCGTCGGACCTACGTAAACCAAGCGCAAGGTGTTCAGGCACAGCAAGGCGTCGAACCATCTGTTGCCAAGAAGCTGGACGAGATTGCTGCTGCAACGCGCAAGACGGAAACCGCTCTGGCCACATTCTCTTCCAACCGCGAGCGAGATGACAGCATCCGGAAACCCGCAGAACTCGAAACTCCGGCAGATGACCTGGCGGATCAAGGCACATTGGCTTTGGGGACTCCAGCCGAAGAGCTATCGCCACCCCTGCCTCGGACGGATTTCATCCAAGCGTTGAACTTCCCGGAAAATGCAGACGACGCAGAGGGCTTTACGGCTCTGCGTAAAGCGTTGCGAGATCGGCAATCAGCACAACTTATTCAAGCAAGCCAGGACGTTCTCACACTGTTGAGTCAAGATGGCATCTATATGGATGACCTACGCCCTGACCTGGCACGCCCGGAAATCTGGCGTCGTTTTGCGGCAGGCGAACGTGGCAAGCCAATTGCTGCGCTTGGGGGCGTGCGAGACCGCAGTTCTCTGGCCTTGGCCGCTGGTCGCATGAAACAAGATCCGATCTTTAGAGACGCCGCGCATCACTTCCTACGCCGGTTCGACAAGTGCTTTGTCGAATTTGAGGAAACCGCATCAGATGCGGATATTGCCGCACTCTCGGAAACCCGAACGGCCCGCGCCTTTATGTTGCTTGGACGGGTTGCTGGTATCTTTGATTAAACAAAAAGAGCGCTCGAGGGAGCGCCCTTTTTGTTTACAGACCGAAGGCCGAATAGGGGTAATAGAGCACCGTCGTACCTTCTTGGACATCAATCGCCTCATCTGGCAGTTCCACCAACCCCTCGGCCCAGCTCAACCCACTGATCCGGCCAGATCCTTCTGACCTAAACACCTCAGCGCATCCATCGCGTAGCCTTGCGCGCAAATACTCACGGCGCCCCGCCTTTTTGGATTTGGCAAACGCCGCAGGAACCTCAAGCCCAACCGGATCACGCCAACCAGCCCCACCGAGCGCGTCCATTGCAGGCTTGGCGAAGATTAGTGTACACACTTTTGCCGCCACAGGATTGCCAGGCAATCCAAAGACCGGCGTATTGGCCCACATCCCCAAGGCCAGAGGGCGACCGGGTTTCACAGCCAACCGCCACAGGGTCATTGAGCCGGTCTCGTTGAGCAATGCCGACATATGGTCCTCGTCACCCGCGGATGCGCCGCCAGACGTCAAAACTAAATCAGAGCGATTTGCAGCCTCGTCCAGGAAGCCCTTTAACGCGTCTCGATCATCGGGAGCACGCCCCATGTCCACAGGGTCAAATCCAAACTGAGCGATCATCGCCAATAACATTGGCCGATTTGCATCAAAAATTTGATCCGGGCGGGCTTCAGCCCCGGGTTCCGCCAACTCGTCTCCCGTTGAAACGACGGCAACACGCAAGCGCCTAAATACGCTGAGGTGTGAAGCACCCGTGGCGGCCGCCAGCGCAAGGTCCGCAGGAATAACCCGCCGCCCCCTTGCAAAGATGACCTCGCCGGCCGCCACGTCCTCCCCAGAACACCGGGTGTTACTTCCTTTTTTGAGCGGTCCGTGGAAAGCAATCGCACTGCCATCAGTGGCCACATCTTCCTGAAGAATAACGGTATCAACCCCCTCGGGGATTGTCGCACCAGTGAGGATCCGCACGGCGTGACCCGCAGGCACTGCCCCCTGAAAAGGTGCTCCAGCAGCAGAACGTCCCTCAACCAACGGGACGTTTTGGGGTCCTTCCACAATGTCGTCATGCCGCAGCCCGTATCCGTCCACTGCGGAATTTGGCAATGGTGGATTGGAACGCTGAGCAGATACATCCTCAGAAAGAATGCGCCCACATGCCTGCGCGAGAGGCAACCGTTCTGTACCTACGCACACGTGCAAACGCTTCTTAAGGAGCGCCAACGCCTCAGCTACGGGGGTCCAATGTGTGTCCGCAGGCAACGAAAAACAATTGTTCTTCAGTGGTGGCGGCACCAATTCTGTTTGCTTAGACACATTGCCCTCCCTCTGTCATGTTATGCGGACATATCCAGATCGGACAGAATGAAATCGGCAATCGCCTTTGTGTCATTCAAATCAAAGACCGGCTTTTCACAGCACAATGAAACATCGCTGGCGATGGCGCGAATGGAAGGGTCTCCCGGAGAAATCAAAGCATTACCCGTTTCCAGCCGGTGCGCCTCGACTTTTGGGTGCGCATCACGCTTGTAACCTTCGACCAAGACCAAATCGACATTGGAAAGCTTGCCAAGCAAATCTTCCAACGTGGGCTCATCTTCGTCACGAAGTTCATGCATCAGTGCCCAACGGCTTTTGCTCGCAAGTAGTACCTCACGTGCGCCAGCAACACGATGCCGGTGACTGTCCTTTCCGGGATGATCCACGTCGAAACTGTGGTGTGCGTGTTTGACGGTGGACACGCTGATGCCGCGTGCTGTGATTTCGGTCACCAAGCGCTCCATCAATCCTGTCTTACCCGAGTTCTTCCACCCGACAACGCCATAAACTTGCATTGTTATTCTATCTCTCCAGCAATCCGGCGAGCCTCAGTGAGGTCTTCCGGCGTGTTCACATTAAAGAAGGGGTCTATCCCGCTTTGGACAAAGCTGGCTTGACCTGCATCATGTTTGTCGGTCCAGATCACAACTTTGCGCAGGCCGTTCTCCAGCGCGGCTCGCAGGTCGCTCCGCAATGCCACAGGCCAGAGGCCAAAAGTCGGTTGGCGCCACAGTTTGCCGCCCGGTTCCCCGGACGCTGCAAGCGCCAAAGGATGTGGCCCGCCTTCTGCCGCCAACAGCAGTTGCGGAACCAAATCACAGGGGAAAAACGGTGTGTCTGCCGCGGCTGTGACAATGGCATCTGCCCCCTGCTCCGCCGCCCAGTCCAAGCCTGCCAACACGCCTGCCAACGGCCCTGGAAACCCTGTCAAGGAATCCGGAATGACTGGCATATCGATATCTTCAAAACGCGCGGGGTCGCCATTGGCATTAATCGCCAAACCAGCCACCTGCGGCTCCAAGCGCCCAATGACGTGCTGCAAAATTGTCTTACCACCTAAAGACAAACGCCCCTTGTCCCCCCCCCCCATGCGGGTTGCTTTCCCGCCAGCCAATATTACGCCAAGAGGCTGTTTCATTTACGAAATCCCCCTTTGCGGGCGTGTTTATTTGTCTCCACAGGCACGCTGGCTGGGTCAACATCGCGCACCAGGCGTTCTTCACCGCTGAGACAAACAAAGCGCTGGCCGCGCATGCGACCAATTACGGTCAAACCAACTTGCCGCGCGATCTCCACGCCCCATGCTGTGAACCCAGATCTAGACGCCAAAACCGGTATGCCCATCAACGCACATTTGATCACCATCTCGGATGTCAAACGACCTGTGGTGTACATCAACTTGTCCGCCGCAGATACGCCGTGCTGAAACATCCAGCCGGAGATTTTATCCACCGCATTGTGACGCCCAACATCTTCCATGTAGACCAACGGTCGCGCGCCTTGGCAAAGAACTGTTCCGTGGATGGCACCCGCTTCGAGGTATAAAGATGGGGTTCGATTTATTGTGTTGGCAAGCGTATACAGGTCGCTGGTTTTCACCTGTGTTTCTGGAAGTGTGACGCCGTCTAGACCTTCCATCATATCGCCAAAAACAGTCCCCACGGCACAACCCGACGTGCGGGTCTTTTTCTTCAGTTTTTCTTCGTGGTTGGTCTCAGTTTCGGTTCGTACAACAACCACTTCCAACTCTTCATCGTAGTCCACGCGGGTGACCATATCCCCATCCCGCAACATACCCTGATTTCGTAAGAAACCCACCGCAAGATACTCAGGATAGTCGCCAATTGTCATAGCCGTTACGATTTCCTGGCTGTTGAGGTAAATCGTCAGAGGCCGTTCTTCTACAACGGAAATTTCTGTTTCCTGCCCTAGATGATCGATACCGACAACCGCCCTAGTGAGCCGTGGGGCCTTGGGGTTAGGAGCGATCAGATATTGTGCCAAATCCGGCGTGTCGGCCATGGAATGTCTCCGATAGTTTGCAGGCAACCTAGTGATGATTATTTGGCATTGCCACCATCAAAAACTTTGCTGCGACTTCGCGTCCAAAAACTTGCGCAGCTGCGCACAGTTCGTTACCCAAAAAAGGTGCATTTCAGCGAGGCTTTTATGGCGTCTTTTTGGGACAGATCCTCTTTCTGGCGCGGCTTTCGTGACGGACTACCGTTTGTGTTGGTTGTCGGGCCGTTTGGGATGTTGTTTGGCGTGGTGGCAACAGAGGCTGGCTTGCCTTTGGTGCAAGTGATGAGCTTCTCGATTGTGGTGATTGCAGGTGCGGCGCAGTTTACAGCGTTGCAACTCATGGCGGACAACGCTCCAACCCTTGTGGTGATCGCGTCAGCGCTGGCGGTGAACCTGCGGATGGCGATGTATTCGGCCTCGATGACGCCGCATCTTGGGGCCCTGCCTGCGTGGCGGCGGGCGTTGGTGGCCTATAGCTTGGTAGACCAGAGTTATGCGCTCTCCGTTATGGAATACGAGAGGCAGCCAGAGATGACACTGGCGCAAAAAACCTCCTATTTTGCCGGGGTTATCGCGCCGGTTCTGCCCAATTGGTATCTCGCCACACTGGTGGGCGCGCTGGTGGGACAGTCCATTCCCGACAGCTTTGCGCTTGATTTTGCTGTGCCAATCACCTTCCTGGCAATGATTGGCCCAATGCTGCGCACCAAGGCCCATGTCGCGGCGGCTGTGGTGTCTGTCGTCTGTGCGCTGCTCTTTGCCTTCTTGCCATGGAACCTTGGCCTGATTGTTGCGGGGATTGCGGGCATGATAACCGGTGCATTTGTTGAATTGCGCTCAGAAAACAAGGGCATGGCATGAGTGAGAGCACAACCATCTGGGTGATCATTGTCGCCATGGGGCTGGGCAGCTTTGGGCTGCGCTACCTATTTCTGGGCGTGATTGGCGATCGGGAAATGCCAGAATGGGTGTTGCGGCATCTGCGTTACACGGCAGTGGCTGTGTTGCCAGGATTGGTGGCGCCACTTGTGTTGTGGCCTGCGGCCACAGAGGGTCAGCCAGACCCTGCGCGACTGGTTGCAGCGGCGGTGACGTTGGGCTTGGGCTATGTCACCAAGAACGTTTTGGCGGCGATTTTTGGCGGCGCGGCAACGCTGTTTTTAGGGCTGTATTTCCTCTAAAAACCACGTCGGTATAGCGTCTGTTTCACGACTGTTTTGCGACTGTGGCGATGCGCGCACAAAAAAGCGCCCCGTAGGGCGCTTCTGTGCATCATCTGCGAGGTGTCACTGGCGTTCGTACTCTGGCACAAAAGCCGCGAGCACCTTGGACTTGTCATCATCATCATACTCAAACAGACGATCATAAGTCGCACCTTTGGCGGCAAAGTAATCCATCAGCTTGCGTGGATAATATGACTGCGGCGCGTCCTCAAATCCCGGCAATGTCTTGAGCAGTGCAGCGGTGGATTTTGCACATTGGGCTTCGGTCACCGGCCCTAGTGTTTCCGCTTTGCGCAGCGCCATTTCCGCCACCTGTGGGCTCACATCAATGGATTGCACGACAACGTGGTAGGTCTCCCGCGCATGGAAGCGGGTGTATTGATCCACCATGTAAGGCGTCATGCCGTAGACAACATCATTTTTGGCAACAATGGCGCCGTCTTTGCGGAAGGAGCCAGCCGGATCAAACGCGATCCGTTGGCTGCCGTTGATCATCAACGAAGTGTGGGCTCCAGAGCCGCTTTCGTTAGAGATCATTGTGTAGAGCGTCAACTGCTTGGGGCCGTCATGCACATATCGTGCAGCCGCCACAGCAGGGTCCGGTGAATTCTCGGACGCTGGATTACGCACAGAACAGGCGGACACAGAGGCGACAAGCGCCAGTAGCGCCAAACCACGAACCAATACATTCATAAAAGGGCACCCCCGCCCGAAAGCGATCAGCTGTTGAAGATCGCCAGGAAAATCAGAACGGCAATTGCAGCATAAGCCACGTAAGAAGAGGCTTTGATGAAACCTGTAAAAGTTTTTTCCTGAACTTCGATGTTCATGGTGCCGTGCTTGTGATCCGCCATGGGGGTAATCCTTCCTGTTGCTTAAAGCGCTGGATAGCTGATTCATTTGGCCCTGTCACCCATTCAGGTGTCGCAGAGCCCATTCGCCGTGTTAAGCGCTGTCTTTCTTGAGACCCTCGGCCAATCGGAAGCCAATCCGGGAGGGCGCTTCGCCTGCATCCTTTTGTTTGGGCAAGGCCCGTAACATGACGTTGAGCTGGCTCACATGTTGCACCAGCTGAGTTTTGATGCCGCTGCTGTCGGAGCCATAGAAAGTGACGATGTCAGGGTCAAAAAAGCCCATACCTTCGATGCGCAGCACGCCCGCTTGGCCGCCAACAAAGCCCATGGCAACCTCATGCTCGTTGTCGAGCTGTTTCTCAAAGTTCTGAATGTAGAGGATCAGGCGCTCATAGGCCCATTCCGCCGCGCTTTTCTGCTTCACCGATTGCTTGGCTATCTCTTCGGGCACATTCACCGCTTTGGCATCCGGGTCAGAATGCACTTCGTACAAACGAGGCAGCGCCGCCGCTTCGATAGCTTCTGCGGTGGTTTTGATATCGTCAGTCATGGGTGTTCGCGCCTGTTAGTTGATCCGTTGCCACAGATACGCGCCATCCTCGCGCGTGGTGCGGCTTACGTCGCCAACTTGATAAAGATGGTTGAGATGTGCAAGGGCTTCGACAAGCGCAAGCCCATATGCCCCACCATCAATTTGACGTTTGAACAGCGGCAAGAAGCATTCAGCGGCAGTTTGCGGCGTGTCGAGGTGCGCCAGCAGACGTTTTAACGCGCCGTGGTGGTTGTCGATCAGTTGGCGCATGCGCAGGGGTGCGCCGGTAAAGGGCAACTTATGACCGCCAAGGATCAACTGATCGTCTCGGGCATATTTGGCAAGCCGTTCACAGGCCTCCAGCCAATCCGCAACCGGATCGGCCTCTGGCTCCGTGGCATAAACGCCGATATTGGAGCTGATCGAGGGCAGGATTTGATCGCCTGACAGAACAAGGTTGTCGTCCTGGCTCCAAAAAGTTGCGTGTTCGGGCGCATGGCCATTGCCAATGTGGACAGACCACTTGCGCCCGCCCATCTCGATCTCATCATCCTGCTTGATGCGCCTAAAACCCAGTGGCATTGGGGCGACGACATCGGCGAAGTTGAACGGGCGTTCGCTGGATCGTTGGTTGTAGATCTCTTCATCCATGCCGCAGGCGCGATAGAAGTCGAGGGTTTCCTGGCGTGGCACTGCTTGTTCGTCGAGTTGCAGCATACGCGCAAACAGCCAGGCGGTGCGTGTGGTCCAAAGGCTGGCGCCAAACTCCGACTGGAACCACCCAGCGAGGCCGACGTGATCGGGGTGGTGATGGGTGACAACAACGCGCGAAATCGGTTTTCCACCCAGCGGACCGGCCATCAGGGTCTCCCAAATGGCACGGCTGCGTTTGCTGTCAAATCCGGTATCGATGATGGTCCAGCTGTTGCCTTCATCCAGCGCGTAAACATTGACGTGGTCGAGCTTCATTGGCAGCGGCAGGCGCATCCAAAGGACACCTTTGGCCACTTCGATGGCCTCCCCCTCTGTCGGGGGAGTGTCCCATGGATAGCGGATGCCTGTCGCGCCGTCTTTCATTACGCCGCACCCAGATCTTCTGGTGTGATCGCGTAGAGATCCTCTGCCCCTTGCATCGCGTGCACCAACACACCGGCGTGTTCCGGCAACAGGCGTTGGATGTAAAACTTTGCCAACTTGCTTCGTGGGCCTTCGCCACCTTCAGCCATGGCGGCCCGCAGGTGGTAATAGCCGCCAAGTACGCGGGCAAAACCGCGCAGGAACGGCACGGAGCCGGCAAAGCGATCGTTCATATTGCCTTGGGCCACCATCCATTCGGTGGCTTCACGCAGGGTCTCTGTGGCCTGCCACAGGGGTTCGGCCAGATCAGCCATACTTTCGCGGACCTTTTCAGCACAGTCTTCGATTTCATCGAGCAGCGCATAGGCGGCGTCGCCGCCGTCCATCAACTTGCGGGCCACAAGGTCCATCGACTGGATGCCATTGGTGCCTTCATAGATTGCGGTCACACGCACATCGCGGGAGAATTGCGCGGCACCGGTTTCCTCGATGAAGCCCATGCCGCCGTGTACCTGAACGCCGTCTTCGGCAACTTTGATGCCCACATCTGTGCCAAACGCTTTGGCAATTGGGGTCAGGAAGGCGGCGCGGGATTTCCACTCTTTTTCACCGGTGGCAGTGCCCATGTCGATCGCCACAGCGCAGGCCATTTCGATGGCGCGGGCGGCAAAGATGTCAGCCTTCATACCCGCCAACATGCGACGCACGTCGGCGTGGTCAATGATGGTCCCGCCGCCCTCAACCGGCGTGCGGCCTTGCTTACGCTCCAGTGCATATTCCAGAGCCATTTGGTAGGCACCTTCGGCGGCACCTACGCCTTGCCCACCCACGCCAAGCCGGGCGTTGTTCATCATGGTGAACATGCATTTCATACCGTCGTGTGCGTTGCCCACGAGCCAGCCCTTGGCATTGTCAAACTGCATGACTGCGGTTGGCGAGCCATGAAGCCCCATTTTATGCTCAAGGCTCACAACACCCAATGTGTTGGCCACACCAGGATTGCCGGCCTCATCCGGAATGTACTTGGGCACGATGAACAGGCTGATGCCTTTGGTGCCGGGTACGCCGTCGGGCAGACGGGCCAGCACCAGATGGCAAACGTTGCCGGTGAAGTCATTGTCGCCCCAGCTGATGAAGATCTTCTGGCCGGAGACCGCATAAGAACCGTCATCGTTTGGCACGGCCTTGGAACTCAACGCGCCTACGTCAGAGCCTGCGGCAGGCTCGGTCAGGTTCATGGTGCCCGCCCATTCGCCGGTGATCAGCTTTTCCAGATAGGTGGCTTTGATCTGCTCGGAGGCGTGATGTTCCAGCGCTTCGATCTGGCCCTGGGTCATCAGCGGGTTGAGCTGCAGCGACAAGCAGCCAGCGGCCATCATCTCATTCACAGCGGTGGTGATTGTGTGTGGCAGCCCCATGCCGCCGTACTCTGGCGACGCGCCGGTGGAAATCCAGCCACCTTCGGCAATGGCCTTATAAGCGTCAGCAAACCCCGGAGAGGTGCGCACAACGCCGTTTTCCAGCACAGCCGGTTCCAGATCACCGTTGCGGTTCACCGGGGCCATGACTTCGTCAACCATTTTGCCTGCTTCGAGCAGGATCGCCTCGGTGGTGTCACGGTCCGCATCGGCAAAGCGCTCGGTTGCGGAGACATTTGCAAAATCCACCACGTGATCAAAAAGGAACTGGAAATCGGTTACTGGGGCGCGAAAGGGCATCTGTCTCTCCGGCAGGCTTGGCAATAAGTGCTGCTGCTTGTATGCAGCTTTGGGCCATACGGTAAGGGTCTTGTTGAGCCTATCACAGAAGAACGCAGCGTCACAGGAGTGCCCCTTGGATACAGAAATCCTCTCGCCAGATGCCTCTGGATATGTCCGCGCCGCCTCACTGTTGAATGATGGCGGATTGGTCTCATTCCCAACCGAGACAGTATACGGGCTTGGCGCGGATGCTCGTCAGAACATAGCCGTGGCGCGGATTTTTGAGGCAAAAAACCGCCCCACGTTTAATCCGTTGATCGTGCATGTTGCGGATGTGGCTGCTGCAAAACGCTACGTCCATTGGACCGATATGGCGGACCGATTGGCGTCGGCGTTTTGGCCGGGGCCGCTGACACTTGTGTTGCCATTGCGCGATGATTCTGGGCTGTCAGCGCTTGTGACCGCCAATTTGCCAACGCTTGCAATCCGGGTGCCGGAGCATCCCGTGGCGAAGGCTTTGCTCAGCGAATTTGATGGGCCTGTGGCCGCGCCGTCTGCCAACCCTTCAGGTAAGATCAGCCCCACCCACGCACAGCATGTGATCAACGGCCTGTCCGGTCGGATCGAAGCTGTGGTGAACGGCGGGCAGTGCGGCGTGGGGGTCGAGAGTACAATTCTTGGGCTGTTTGACGCGCCAACCTTGTTACGCCCCGGTGGCTTGCCGCAGGAAGCCATTGAAGCCGCGTTGGGGTGTCCCGTTGTCACCCGATCAGAGGCTGATCCGCTGACCGCACCGGGGCAGATGCTGTCGCATTATGCGCCCGGGGCTTCGGTGCGGCTGAACGCGGTGGAGACTGCCGAGGGCGAGCGGCTTTTGGGCTTTGGCAAAGTTGAAGGGGCAACGCTAAACCTAAGTGTCGCAGGCGATTTGACCGAAGCAGCAGCCAATCTGTTTCATCATCTGCATGCGCTGGATGCCGACGGAGAAGCCCCAATTGCCGTGTCGCCTATTCCGGACCATGGACTGGGGCGTGCCATCAATGATCGTCTGCGCCGCGCCGCTGCGCCCAGAGGGATTTAAAATCCCAAAGCTGGTGCCCTGCGCTTGACGTATCAACGCCAGTCTTGAAGGCTGAGAGTTCCAGTTCAGGATTCGAGGGGGCTAGCCATGGCAGAAACCGTTGCGTGCGTCAGACTATACTCTGACGACGCGGGAGAGAGCCACTTTGAGGACATCGAATTCGAGATGTCCTCAATCCAATATGCCCCACCAGCCCCCGCTTTGGGTATTTCTGATCCCATTGCGACATCGCAGTGCTTTTGGTTTCGGTTTCCGCAGGATTGGAGTGACACCGCCCACCCTTCTCCGCGCCGACAACTGTTTATCCTCCTAGAAGGCCAAGTCGAAGGCTGGACAAGCCAAGGCGAGACTCGTGTTTTTGGGCCGGGAGACCGGCTTCTGATGGAAGACACTACTGGCAAAGGCCATGGCGCTCGGCCACTCGACGGCGAGGCCGTGGCTATTGTCGTTGCGCTTTCAGAAGATTAGGCGTGGCCAGCTGCTGAGCTGAGTGTCAGGGGGTCCACCCCGATGCTTTTCAAAGCTTCAGCCCACTTAGCAGAGTTGCTTGTGTCAAACACAATCTGGTCAGTGGCATCAGCAATCAGCCAGCCATTGTCACCGATCTCGTTTTCCAACTGCCCCGGCCCCCAACCGCTATAGCCCAACAAAGTCAGCGCCTTATGCGGCCCCAAATCTTGCGCGATGTCATCGAGGATGTCTTGTGTTGTGGTCAGCGCAAATGTCGCCCCAACCTGCAGGTTGGACAGATCAGATTTGTATTCGGGAGAATGCAACACAAAGCCGCGCCCGGTTTCCACAGGGCCGCCAAAGTGTAGCGTAGACGTGGCCTCGGGGGATTTGGGTTCGATGGAAAGCTGATCAAACAAGTCTGACAAGTTTACGCCATCAATCGCCTTGTTCACAATCAGGCCCATGGCCCCGTCTGACGAATGCGCACAGAGGAACACCACTGAATGCGCAAAGCGCGGGTCACTCATGCCGGGCATGGCAATAAGCAGCTGCCCGGTTAAATCCATTTGCGTGTCAGTGTCTTGTGTCGTGTCCAAGGGGACCTCATACGTTGAATGTCGACGCCTGCTTTCAACATGTGTCCCGCAGAGGTTAGACGCAAGAGGTAAGCAAACTGTTTCAATCGCTCGCGATTATCTGATCGGATTGTGAGTTGGTTTTTGGGTCCCAATGGCTCATGTGTTGCTTATGACAACACGCTCCCTCCTCCCTTCGCTCGCGTTTGCGGCGCTGATGGCTCCAGCCTTTGTGCCAGCTGTGGCCTTTGCCCAATCTTTTGATCAGGTGGTACAGGCCGAAGTCTTACCCGGTTGGCGCACTGCAGATGGCACCCATATGGCGGCGGTGAAAGTCACGATGAACCCTGGGTGGAAGACATATTGGCGCGCGCCGGGGGATGCCGGCATACCACCACAGATCACTTGGAATGGATCGCGCAATATGGAAAGCGTGGCGCTGGAGTGGCCCACGCCAGAGGTGTTTAATCAGAACGGCATGCGCTCTATCGGCTATACGGACGCACTGGTGTTGCCAATTAAGATTTCCCCAAAAGACGCAAGTAAACCTGTGCGCCTAAAGGCCACGCTCGACATCGGCGTGTGTCGTGACATCTGTGTGCCACAGCGTTTGAAAGTTAAAGCGGAGCTGCCTGCAAGCGGGGCGCGGGATGCAGAAATTGCAGCGGCCTTGGTGGATCAACCGTTGACTGCCCGAGAGGCAGGCGTGGGCAAAGTGACATGTAAGCTGTCCCCAACATCAGACGGGGTTGCGTTGGAGGCAACCATACATATGCCCAGCGCCGGCGGCACGGAAGTGGCTGTCGTGGAAACCGCCGACTCGTACATCTGGGTGGCCGAAGGTAAAACCAAGCGGTCTGGCAACACTTTGGTCACGAAAACCGAGATGATGCATGTGGATGCATCCTCCTTTATGGTGAACCGTTCTGATCTACGCTTTACCGTGTTGGGTGCCAATCACGCGGTGGATATTGTTGGCTGTTCAGGCTGAGGCCGCTTTCCGCCAAGCGCGCAACATCATCCACGCTACGCCCACCAAATAGCCGCCAAACGAGATCAACCACGCGCCCAAGAGGAACAGCAGCAAAGCTGGGAAGGCGCTGTTGAAGGTGCCGGACGGCAAGACTGTTTGCGCCAGAAGCGGGTGGATTTCGCCGTTCAGCAAAACCCAGCCAAAAGTCACCACCAGCCATGCGGCGATGACCGTGGCACAAAGCGCCACACCCGCGCGGATGCCTTTGGCCCGTGGCGCGCGGCGCAGCGCCTGCATTTGGCGGGTGACATCATTCTGGATTGCCACCAAGGCTGGCACCACGAGAAGCACCAAGAACATGCCAAAGCCAAGGCCATAAACCAGGGTGATCACGGTCGGCTTGAGGAACTGCGCCTGAGCGCTACGCTCAAACAGCAAAGGTGCGAGCCCCAGCACGGTGGTGGCGGTGGTCAGGAAGACTGGACGTAAACGGTCAGCGGAACCATCGATGATTGAGGGGATCACGCCACGGTCTTTGGCGTAGTCGTCGATGGTGGTGATCAACACAATGCTGTCATTGATGATGATACCAGTCATGCCCAACAGGCCCACAACGGTGAACATAGACAGCGGAACATCGTGCCACCAATGGCCGTAAATCGTGCCCACCAATCCAAACGGAATGATCGCCATGACCACCATGGGGCGGGTCCAGCTAGAGAACACCCAGGCCAGCACCAGGTAGATGCCAGCCAAGCACAAGATCAAGCCGGAACGGGCGTCGTTGAGAAACTCATCTTCCTGCTCTGCCAAGCCAGCAAGCCGCCATTCAACCTGCTTTTCGCTGGCAATGGTGGGCAATATGTCATCCCGAAGTTGTTCCAGGATGGCTTCGGCGCGGGCGGGGTCATCCTCGCTGATATCGCCGGTGACGGAGATCAAGCGCACGCCGTTTTCACGGCGCACGGTGGAGAAACCGGTACGGCTTTGCACGGTGACCACATCGGCCAATGGCACGTAAGTGCCGGTTGGCGTGCGCATCAGGCTGCCTTCGAGGAAGTCGGCGGTGAGTTCCCCTTCGGGCAACTCAATACGGATGGCTGCACTGCGCGGGCCATCCGGGTAGGTCGCCGCTTCGATACCGTTGAGGCGGTGGCGCAGCACGCGGCCCAGAGCGTCGATAGAGAAGCCTAGAGCGCGACCCTGCGGGGTCAGCTCTAGGATCAACTCTTCTTTGTCGTAGCTGAGGTTGTCCTCGACGGCGGAGACTTCGCCAAACTCATCCAAAGCAGTTTTGAGAGCTTCGCTGGCGGATTTCAGGGTTTCGCTGTCCGCCCCATAAAATTGTACGTCCAGAGCGTCACCACCGGGACCGGAACGCCAGCCACGGAAGCTCACGGTTTCCACCAAAGGATGACGCGCCACACGGTCTTGCAGTTCGGCGACAAAGGCAAAACTGGAATAGGGGCGCAAATCAGCGTCAATGAGCTCTATGGCAATGCCGCCCAAAAGATCTGGGTCAAGACTTTCTGAGCCGGGCAAAGAGCGACCCGAATTGCCGCCAATTTCCGAAATCACATAGTCCAACGGGTTTCTACCGTGGCGCTCCTCATACTCCTTGCCAAGCTCCTCTGTGGCGCGCTGCATCTCTTTCATCATCGCAAGGCTGTCGGAGCGGGTGGCGCTTGGCAGCATGGCGAAGTTGCCCGTGACGGAACCGCGTTCCGGCGCATTGAAGAAACGCCATTTCACGTCGCCTCCGATGAACAGAGCCATTTGACTGGCCAAGGCAACCACTGCAATCGCGAGCATAGGATAGCGGGCCCAGATCACAAACCGCATGAAGGGGCGGAACAGAGTTTCACGCACTTTGCGGAAGCCGCGGTTCACCACGCGCGACGGCACGTCGTACCAATGCTCCTTGGCGGAGTTCTTGATCGCATGGGCCATGTGATGCGGCAGGATCAGAAAACATTCAACCAGCGAGGCCAAGAGCACCACAATCACGGTGAACGGGATGTCGGCAATCAGATCCCCAAAGCGCCCACCAATGGCCGTGAGGCCAAAGAAGGCAATCACGGTGGTGATGGTGGAAGAAAACACCGGCAGGGACATGCGCTTTGCGGCGTTTTCGGCAGCGACAAAGGGCGGTTCATTGAGGCGTCGCGCACGGGCGTCGGCGTGTTCGCCCACCACAATGGCGTCGTCCACCACGATCCCAAGCGTGATAATCAGACCAAACAGCGAGATCATATTGATCGTCAGCCCTGCGGCATACATCAGCGCAACAGCGGCAAACATGGCTGTTGGGATACCAGCAGCCACCCAGAAAGCGGTGCGCGCGTTTAGGAACAAGAACAGCAGCACGACCACCAAAGCCAGGCCCATCAGGCCATTGTCGATCAACAGGTTCAGACGGCCAGTAATGGCCTCGGCGCGGGTGCGAATGAGCTCAAGCTTTACCCCTTGTGGCAGGGTCGCCTGCATTTCGGCCGCGACCTCTTCCACCGCACGCTGCATCGCGATGGCATCGCCCGCATCAGTCCGGTCAACACGGATCGACATGGCCGGATCGTTGCCCACAAAATACGTGCGGTTGCGGTCCACACCTTCGACGCGCACAGTCGCCACATCCTCCACAGTCAGTTTGGTACCGTCGGAATTGGACCGCAGTGCAATGCCCGCGATTTCATCTGGAGCACGCTTCTCTACACCTGTGCGCACCCGAGCAAAAGCGCCGGTTACATCCCCGGCAGGGTCGGCATTGACCTCTTGCGCCACCGCTTGCGCAATCTGCTCCATGGTGATGTCGTGGGTGATCAAGTCAACGGATGACACCTCGACAATAGTTTGTCTTTCAGCCAGTCCGCGAATTGTCGTGCGCGTGACACCCTCGGTGTAGAGCCGCGCAACAAACTCATCCGCAAAACGGGCAATCTGGTTGATGTCCACAGGACCGGTGATCACCACGTCGGTCACGCGGTCTCGCCACGCGCCACGTCGCACCACCGGGTCTTCGGCCTCCTCAGGCAGTGTGTTCACCCCATCAACAGCCACCTGCACATCATCGGCGGCACGCGACATGTCCCAACCGGGCTCAAAATCCAGCGTGATGCGGGCATAATCCTCAATCGAGCGGGTCTCAGTACTTTCCACGCCTTCAACGGCAAGAAGCGCAGGTTCAAGCACCTGAACAATCGCCGCATCCACGTCTTCAGCCCCTGCGCCTTCCCAGGCCACATGCACCGCGACGTTATCAATCACCACATCAGGAAAGAACTGTGCGCGCATGCGGGGCATGGCCGCGATGCCTGCCAGGATCAGTATCACCAGCAGCAAATTTGCGGCCGTGCGATGGCGGGTGAAATAGCTCAGGATGCCGCTTGCGCGTTCGCCAATCTCCCGCATGACTTAGCCTCCCATCCGGCTGCGCAGGCGCTCCACCATGCGCGCCGGCACCTCTGGTTGGCTCAGCGCCTGCAACATGCGTTTTTTGGCGTCTGACGGAATACGCCCGTTGGCTTCAACCGCAGCGACAAACTTCGCGCGCTCTTCGTCACTCAGCGCAATCATGGCCGGCGCGTCTGAAATTTTCTCCTCGCCATTCAGTGGTTTCACCGCAATGCCTTCGCCCAATAGCGGCGTGCGGCGGGTGACCACCTGTTGCCCTTGCAAGCCACGTCCCCGTACCAAAACGTCATCGCCTTGCCGGCGCACAAGGCGGACCTTTTGTGTGGTCAGGCGATTGCCATCTCCGACAACCAGAACTTCGCTGACCGCATTGATCGCAGTCGCAGGCAAGCGGATCACATCCTCCAGCTCCGGTTCTCGCACCCGCACGGTGACAAAATCACCAGGCTTGAGGCCACGGGGACCGTCCAGTCGGGCGTAAAGCACACGGCCGGTTTGGCCTTCACCCACAGCGGCAGCATCGCGGGTGATCACGCCCGTGGCGGTCAGATCCGCGCCAAGAACGTCCATGGCCACGGCAATTTCTGCTTGGTGCACCTGACCATTGTCATCCAATAGCCGGGCGTATTGCGTGGTGGACACCCTGAAGACCACTTCAAGCGCCTCAGCGTCGATCAAGGTCGCGAGGCGCTCGTTCATGGAAACCAATCCACCCTGCACGATGTTAACCTCCGACAGCGTGCCAGAGAAGTCCGCCGTTATCACGGTGTCATCCAAGTCTTTCTGCGCTTCGGCCAATTGGATTTTGGTGCGGTCCAAACGGGTGACCGCCTGATCCACACGGGCTTCGGCCTGAGCCAAAGCGCGGCGGTTTGACAGCACGGATTGACGCGCCGCGGCTTGCGCCAGCTCTGCCACTTCGACAGAGGCTGCGGTGCCAACCCCGCGATCTTGCAAGTCAATTTGACGGTCAAACGCCTTTTGACGCAGGCCAAGCTGCGCCTGTGCAGATTTCAATTCGTCTTGCGCCAAGATCAGGGTGCGGTCCGCATCCCGTTGTTCTGCCTCTGCATCGAGAAGATCGGCGGCAATACGATCCAGTGCATAGCTGGCTTTTGTGGGGTCAATCTTTGCCAGCACCTCGCCAGCGGTGACATTGGCGCCATCTTCAAAGTTTTCAGACAGAAAAATTACCGTGCCAGCAGCAGCAGCGCGCACTTCCAAAGAGCGACGGCTTTGCACCTCACCAAATGCCACAAGCTCCGGCGTTTCAGCACCGGGTTCTGCGGTTTTGACGTTCACGGTAAACACGCGCTCGCGGGCGGGCGGGCCTTTGCTGTCCTGAGCCATGCGCTCGTCAACAGCGTTCATCACAAGGCTGCCCGCATAGAGGATCAAAGCCACAGTGGCGGAGAGCAAAAACAGCCCCGTCAGACTTTGCCGCAAAAATCTCATCTGCCTCGCCTCCCAGCGTCGGTGGTACAGTTCATGATGCGCCTGCCCAGACCAAAAGCCAAGGCACGCATAGGTGATACGGATGTGTTGATACGTTCCGTCACATTTTTTGTATAAATATTTGACGGGGGCGCAGAATTACTTTGTGCGCTTCAGATGCTCATCCAGTCGCGGCATGATTTCCACAAAGTTGCAGGGCATGTGACGGTAGTCGAGCTGATACGACAATATCTCATCCCAAGCGTCTTTGCAGGCGCCGGGACTGCCGGGCAGCGCAAAGAGATAGGTGCCATTGGCCACACCACCCGTGGCGCGGGACTGCACGGCGCTGGTGCCAATTTTTTGCATGGAGACCATGGTGAAGACTGTGCCAAAGGCCTCGATCTCTTTCTCATAGACGTCGCGGTGTGCCTCCACCGTCACGTCCCGTCCCGTCAAGCCGGTGCCGCCAGTAGAGATGATCACGTCAATGTTGTCGTCCGCACACCAGTCGCGCAGCTGCGCCGCGATATCAGCGCGCTCGTCTTTGATGATCGTGCGATCCGCGAGGATGTGGCCGGCTGCCTCCAATCGCGACACCAATGTATCTCCGGAGCGATCTTGGCTCAGCTCGCGGCTGTCGCTCACCGTGAGCACAGCGATTTTCACCGGAATGAAGGTTTTGGTTTCGTCGATGCGGCCCATAAATGTCTCCTAAGCGGATGGGGCGATGTCAAACCACGTGCCGGTGGGGCCGAGGTTCACAACCTTGGACGGGCCAACCTGTGACGATTGACCCCAACAATCGTGGATATGACCACATAGGACCAAAGGCGGCGCAATGCGCTCAATTGCCTCAAGCACAGCGGTGGAACCAAGTGAGAGGCCTGTGGAGGTGACATCAACGTGGCCTTTGGGTGGGGAGTGGCTGATCAGGATATCGGCGTTTTTGCAGGCGGCCAGCATTTTGGCCGCGGTGGGCTCGTCAAGGTCACAGGACCAGTCTTTGAAAGGCGTGACGGGCACTGCATAGCCGAGGCCAAAAATGTTGAGACCTTCGAAGATGGTGGCCCCGCCATGCAAAACAGTGGCGTTGCTGGGCGCGGCGGCGCGCAGCTCGTCTTCGCTTTCGTTGTTGCCGGGCACCATGATGATCGGTGTGGTGATACCCGCGATCAGGTCGAGCGCACCGGTCAAGTCTTTGCGGTGGTTGGTGAAATCGCCCGCGGCAATGACCAAATCCGCGTCCTGGCTCATCTCAACAAGGCGGCGGGCTGCGGGTGCTGCGCGGTGCAGATCAGAAAAGGCGAGGATTCTCATGATGTTTCGTCCAACTTGGCTTTCAGGCTCAGCAGGTCAGCCCAGGCTTCCCGCTTTAAGGCCGGACGGCGCAGCAAGTCAGCGGGGTTCATCATCGGCAGAGAAGGTTTGTCAAAAGCGGTTTGCCACTGCCCCCGCACGCGATTGATGCCACGTTGGCCGGAAACACATTCCAAGGCGGCGTTGCCCATCAACACAATCACATCCGGCGCCACCAGTTGGATATGGCGCTCCAGAAACGGGCGCATCATTTTCAAAACTGGGGCCGGCACTTCGCCGCCACGTTGCGCGCGCCATGGCAATACCGGCGCAATATAGAGCGCATCTTTGCTCATTGGCACATCACGGCCCATGTCGATGGCAGCAAACATATTGTTGAAAAGCGCGCCTGCGCGGCCAACAAACGGTTTGCCCTCCCGGTCTTCGTCACGGTCCGGCGCGTCACCAATGATCATCACCCGCGCCGCTGGATTGCCATCGGCAAAGACAAGATTACGGGCACCGCGTTTGAGGGTGCAGTGCTCAAACTGCGCCACCGCCTGCTCCAATGCGGCCAGATCTCCTGCAGCTTTCGCCGCCTTTTCCGCCTCGGCCACCGGATCAATCTTAGGCCTGCGCACCGGCGCGGCAGGTGTCTCCGGCAATGCGGCCGCAACGGCTTTTTTCTTGGGGTCTTCTTTGGGCACCTCATAGCGGTCCAGAGGCGCGTCCAGAATGGCTTCGGTGGCGCCGAGTTCCACATGCCATTCCAGCAAGGCGCGCGCCGTATGATAGTCCAAAGCCGATTCCATGGCCGCAGAGTAGACCGCCAGCGGCGCAGACAAAAGAGCGCAAAGTCTTTGATCACGCAGAGGGGTGCTTGCCCCGCCCCCTCCCCCTTCTTATAAGCGGTCCAATCTCGGCAAAAGGAGCAGCACATGCGCTTTGACCACAAGCATCTTTTGGGGATCGAGCCGCTCAGGCCCGAAGAGATCAC
This sequence comes from Shimia sagamensis, assembly GCF_900182745.1. Taxonomy (GTDB): domain Bacteria; phylum Pseudomonadota; class Alphaproteobacteria; order Rhodobacterales; family Rhodobacteraceae; genus Shimia; species Shimia sagamensis. The sequence continues at coordinate 257,244 of NZ_FXTY01000006.1, forward strand.
CACCGTGCTGGACCTCGCGGATCAATACGTTGATCAAAACCGCCGCGCGCAGAAGCATTCCGATGCGCTGACTGGCCTCACACAGATCAACATGTTCTTTGAAAACTCCACCCGCACGCAGGCGAGTTTTGAGATTGCTGGCAAACGCTTGGGTGCCGATGTGATGAACATGGCGATGCAAGCCAGTTCGATCAAAAAGGGCGAGACGCTGATTGATACGGCGATGACGCTGAACGCGATGCATCCAGATCTTCTGGTGGTGCGCCACCCACATTCCGGTGCTGTGGACTTGCTGGCGCAGAAGGTGAATTGCGCAGTACTAAACGCCGGTGACGGCCGACACGAGCACCCGACACAGGCGTTGTTGGACGCACTGACGATCCGCCGCGCCAAAGGGCGCTTACACCGCCTGAATATCGCGATTTGTGGCGACATCGCCCACAGCCGTGTGGCCCGCTCCAACCTGATCCTGCTGGGCAAGATGGAAAACCGCGTGCGTCTGATCGGGCCGCCGACACTGGTGCCCGGCAACTTTGCTGAGTTTGGCGCAGAGATTTATGAGGACATGGAAGAAGGCCTCAAAGATGTGGACGTGGTGATGATGCTGCGTCTTCAGAAAGAGCGCATGGACGGTGGATTTATTCCATCTGAGCGCGAGTACTACCACCGCTATGGTCTGGACGCCGCCAAGCTGGCCCATGCCAAAGACGATGCGATTGTGATGCACCCGGGTCCGATGAATCGCGGTGTAGAAATAGACGGCGAGATTGCCGACGACATCAACCGCTCGGTTATTCAGGAACAGGTGGAGATGGGCGTGGCCGTGCGCATGGCCGCGATGGACCTGTTGGCCCGCAACCTGCGCGAGTCGCGTGCCCAACAGGTGATGGAGGCATAAGCCATGGAAGATCCCAAAGACCCAAAAATGAGCGGTCGCGTCGCGACTGTTGCCCTGATTGTGATGTTTGCCTTTGTTGGCCTGATTGTTTGGATTGGGGGCTAACGCACGTGCAAGTGTCCTCTTCAGAGCGCGGATTGGTGCGGCTGTTTGCCGTTGATGTGCCGTCTGAAGAGATTGAGGCCTTTCGCGCGCAAGTGAATGGCGTGGATGGCGCGCTGCTGTCGTGGCCTCTCAAAGAGGCGTTGGGCTTCACCTATCTGGATGAGGACTTCATTGAACTGTTCCCGGTCAGTGACCTCGAAGAGATGGGGCTCACCGGCTACATGGTCGAAGGCCTTGGCATTGCGCAAAAAGATGTTGCCGAAGATAGCGCGCGACTGGCGGCGCAAAAGGGTTGGGTGCTGATTGTGCTGTCCGCCGCCTTTGACGGGGTGGCGCAGAGCTTGTCCCCCAAGGCCCCGCTGCGCTGGATTGGCACTTACAAAGAAGATGGCGCACCTGTGCATTTTGAGCCGCTGCCGGATGCCAGCGCCAAAGGTCCCGCCTCCACGCAAAGCACGGTGCTACCTGCCCCTTCATCCAACCCGCATCTGACTCTGCTGCTGGCCATTCTGGCCTTGCCCCTTGTTGCCCTTGTTCTGGGTGCCTTTCTCTTTTGGATTTTGTGATGCCTGATCTTTTGACACCCACCGCAGAGCTTTTGGACGGGGAGACCGTATTGGAGAGTTTTCAGGGAGACCGCAGCAGCTACATCCGCACCAACACCTGGATCGCTGCAGGCGCGATGGCGGTGGGTATGGGTATCCTGTGGGCAGTTGGTAATCCGTATGTCTGGACTGGCGCCGTGGGTGGCCTAGCCGCTGTGGTCGTGCGCGCGGGCTATCTGATGTCAGACGAGCTGGCAGTACGCTGGGACTTAACCAATCAACGCCTGCTTGGCCCCGGTGGGCGTGCCATTTCACACACCAACATTGCCGAGCTGAACAAGCTGGGCAGCTTTGTGCAGGTGGTGACTAAAAATGGCGACAAACACCTGATCAAATACCAAACGGACCCGCAGGCGACTATGGCCGCGATTGAGCGTGTCATGAACGGGGCCACCACTTGACTTATCAACAACGAACGACACAAAGACGCCGCGCACCGGCTCAAGGAGATCACCAATGAGCACGCTTTTCACAAACGCCCGTTTGATTGATCCGGCCAAGGACAGCGACGCCCTTGGGTGGGTGTTGGTGGCCGATGGCGTGATTGCCGAGCTGGGCTATCAGGCCGCGCCGCAAGCAGATGATGTTGTCGAATGCCGTGGCAAATGCCTTGCGCCGGGGATTGTGGATATCGGCGTCAAAGTCTGCGAGCCGGGGGAACGCCACAAAGAAAGCTACAAAACCGCAGGGGAAGCCGCCGCAGCTGGTGGCGTGACCACGATGGTCACACGCCCTGACACGCTCCCGGCGATTGACACGCCTGAGGTGCTGGAGTTTGTCGAGCGCCGCGCCAATGAAGCGGCACCAGTGAACGTGCTGCCAATGGCGGCGCTAACCAAAGGGCGTGATGGCCGCGAGATGACCGAGATCGGCTTCTTACTGGACGCGGGCGCGGTGGCTTTTACCGATTGCGACCACGTGGTGACTGACCCCAAAGTGTTTTCCCGCGCGCTGAGCTATGCGCGGTCCTGTGGCGCGTTGGTGATTGCGCATCCACAGGAGCCGGGCCTGTCCAAAGGCGCAGCAGCCACGGCGGGCAAGTTTGCGGCGTTGCGGGGGTTACCAGCGGTGTCGCCGATGGCGGAGCGTATGGGGCTGGATCGCGATATGGCGTTGGTGGAAATGACCGGCGCAAAGTATCACGCCGATCAAATCACCGCCGCCCGTGCCTTGCCAGCGCTGGAACGCGCCAAGAAGAACGGGCTGGATGTGACCGCGGGTACCTCGGTCCACCATCTGACACTGAATGAGTTGGATGTGGCGGATTACCGGACGTTCTTTAAAATCAAGCCGCCGCTGCGCGCAGAAGACGATCGGTTGGCGTTGATCGAGGCGGTGAAATCCGGTTTGATTGACACAATTTCCTCGATGCACACACCGCAAGATGAGGAAAGCAAGCGCCTGCCATTTGAAGAGGCTGCCTCCGGCGCGGTGGGGCTTGAAACACTGTTACCTGCTGCATTGCGGCTTTATCACAACGGCGACCTGACCTTACCGGAATTGTTTCGCGCCATGGCGCTGAACCCGGCCAAACGTCTGGGGTTGGACAGTGGCCGTTTGGAAGCAGACGCGCCAGCAGATCTGGTGCTGTTTGATACGGATGCGCCGTTTGTGCTGGACCGGTTCAAGTTGAAGTCCAAATCCAAAAACACGCCGTTTGACGGTGCCCGCCTGCAGGGTAAGGTGCTGGCAACTTACGTGGCCGGTGCGGCCGTTTACCGGAGAGACTGATGCCTGCATTTGAGACCGCCATGCCCGCTCTAATGATATGGGCCGTCGTTGGCTATTTGCTGGGGTCCATTCCCTTTGGCATGGTCCTGTCCAAGCTCATGGGACTGGGTAACCTGCGCGAAATTGGTTCAGGCAATATTGGCGCCACCAACGTGTTGCGTACCGGCAGCAAGAAAGCCGCCGCGCTGACTCTGATCCTAGATGGCGGCAAAGGCGCGGTGGCTGTGCTGATCGCGCGGGCCATGGCCAGCGAAGATGCGGCACAAGTGGCCGGGCTCATGGCCTTCTTGGGCCACTGCTACCCTGTGTGGTTGAAGTTCAAAGGTGGCAAAGGCGTTGCGACTTTCTTGGGCCTGATGCTGGCGCTGGCGTGGCCGGTGGGCATTGCCTGCTGTTTGACTTGGTTGGCGACGGCCGCAGTGAGCCGGATCTCGTCGCTGTCCGCTTTGGTGGCCGCCGCATCAGGCGCGGTCTGGATGCTGGTTTTGGGCTACGGCAGCGCGGTTGTTTTGGCAGGTCTTCTGGCGGTAATTGTTTTTGCCCGCCACCACGAGAACATCGCGCGGCTGCGGGTTGGCACCGAACCGAAGATCGGCGCCAAGAAGGGCTGAACGTTTGCTTATGCAGTGCAGGCCAACGTCTAGGCCTCGAGTTCGGCAAACACGCGCTTGGCCACGCGAAAGCACTCCAAAGCCTGGGGCACGCCGCAGTAGATGCCAATCACATGAATGATGGATTGCACCTCGTCCTTGGTCACACCATTGGTCAGTGCGCCACGCAGGTGGATTTCCCATTCGGTCATCTTTCCAAGCGCCGCAATCATCGACAGGTTCATCATCGAACGGGTTTTGGCATCAATGGTGTCATCGCCCCAACCAAAGCCCCAGCACCAGGCTGTCATCGCCTCCTGAAACGGACGATGAAAGTCATCAGCATTGTCCAGCGTGTTTTGCACATATTCGGCCCCCAACGTGGCTTTGCGCGCTGCGAGCCCCTTCAAGAACATATCTTCATCCAAGCTCATCGGTATTCCTCCCAAAACCATCAATTGAGGAAGCATAGAGCGGCCTGCCCCACCTCGCGAGGTTTGTTTGCAACGAACAATCTGAGGGCAAATTTTTGTGTGCGGAAAATACAAATTTCGTGAGTTTTGGGACTTGTGTCTGCGGGATACGCCAAATATACGGGTCCGCGGAGACGTGGCCGAGTGGTCGAAGGCGCTCCCCTGCTAAGGGAGTATACCGGGAACGGTATCGAGGGTTCGAATCCCTTCGTCTCCGCCATCCTACATTATTGTTCGATTTGAATGGGCCGCCTTGAGCGGCCTTTTTCATTTGCATTCATAATTTTAGATGTGCTTGAGCTTTTTGTTGAATTTCTTTCGATTATGATCGTATCGTTTCCTTGAGTGGTATGAAATGTGGTATTTTAAATGGCGCTTTCTGGAAAGCTGACAAAGAAGCTGGTCGAGAATCTCGGCGCTG
>NZ_FXTY01000007.1 GCF_900182745.1 Shimia sagamensis
CACCGCAACACCAAAAACAAACACGCCTTAACCAAACAAATCCCGCCAAAAAACACGTCGGTAATACGTCTGTTTCGCAGCTGCATCGCAACGGTCCACAAATACGGCAGGAAAGGTGTTGTTTCAGAAGACCTGCCCCACCGCACGCATCTGTTGCGGTTCACGCGTCTTACTTGGACCGCAAGGACAGTAACTGCTGTGCCAAAGGCAGCAAAGCCTCTTGTGCATTGGCAACCAACTCCTTGGCACGAGATGTAGCAACAGCGTGCCCCCCCTCGCGCACCCTGCTGGCCAGTTGACGGGCGGCCTGATCACCACCAGCAATACGATGCGCCAGCCCCTCCTCTTCCAGCTGAAGGTAGTCCTGAGCAAAGTTAGCCGTGTTGGGACCACACATCACCGGGCAACCGACCGCGATGGCCTCCCATGGGTTATGCCCTTCTGTGTCCCCAAAGCTGCCGCCAATCAAAGCCACCTGCGCAAGGCGATACCACAACCCCAGCTCGCCAAGTGTATCGGCCACATAGACCTGATGGTCCATTTCCAAAGACTGCCCTCGACTGCGTTGCGCAAACCCTAAGCCAGCTTCCATCAAGGTCTTGCAAATGTCCGCCCCACGGTCCGGGGCTCGCGGGGCAATAATCATCACCGCATTTGGATCTGACACCAGCACGTCTTTGTGGGCAGCAATCGCCACCGCTTCGTCCGGGGCATGGCTGGAGGCCACTACCCAAGTGCAGCGCCCCGCCAAAAAGTCCCGCATGTCGCCCAAGGACGCAGCATTCACGTTCAAAGGGGCGGCCGCTGGCTTTAACGACGGCATGACCTGGGGATCCGCTACGCCAAGCTGCCGCAAGAACCCGGCAGAAGTTGGCTCCTGTGCGGCCACCAAGGCAAACATCTGCATCAGATCTTTAAACCCCGCGCGCACTTTATGCCGACGCTCAAATCCGGCCTGGGTTATGCGCGCATTGATATAGGCCAACGGGATGCCTCGGCGCGCGGTGTCGACAATGGCCCCGGGCCACAGATCCTGCTCCGACCAAATCGATAGGTCCGGCTGCCAGTGATCCAAAAACCGAGCCACATAGCGTGGCCCGTCCAGCGGCAGAAACTGATGTATCACCCGAGGCGGAAGGTTCGCCCCCAAAACCTGGGCAGAACTGCGCGCTGTTGACGTAACCAGGAAATGCGCCTCCGGCATCAACTCTCCCATAGCACGCAGCAAAGGCCGTAGCGCCAAGACTTCTCCCAACCCCACCGCATGCAGCCAGATCAGCGTCCCTTCGGGTCGCGCGACCCCAGCCTGCCCCAGTTTTTCCTGGGCTCGGGCAGGATCATCTTTGCCTTTTGCCACACGACGGGCCACCACAGCGCGCATGACTGGCTGCAACACCGGGCGCAACATCAGATAACTGCGCAATTGCCAGCCAAGCGAAAGACCTGCGCTGTTGTGCTCATTGGCCATATGTATGCACCTGTCCGTTGCTGTGTACATCAGCCCCTATATACACCGGCAAATGGCCAAGACCATGCCCACGCAAAGCGTTGCCCACAAACAACGCCTACGGGAAAACCCTCGTTAATAAGTGGTGAAGGACTTTCTGAAACAGTGCGCCAGACGCCACTGTTTGTTGTGTAGATTATACCGGATAGAAAATGCCCCTGACGAACTCCCTTTGGACCATGGCTCGCTCTTTGGCGGGACGGTCCTACCTGCCTTCGTTCATCGCCTTGGCGGTAGTGGTGTGTTTTGCCGTCTATGCGGAGCGTAACCAGACCTTTATCACCAAACAGGAACAGCGTGCGCTTGCCGTTAGCGAAACCAGCCGACTGCGGGCTCAGATCGAAGGCTATGTCAGCGCTGATATTCAATTGGTGCGCGGCATGATCGCGGCTCTGTCTGCCGATTTGGACATGTCGCAGGAGGACTACAGTTTCCTTGCGCAACAGGTGATGGGCACCCATCAGGAGTTCCTCAACATCGCGTTGGCCCCGGATTTAGTTGTGACCCGCGTCTATCCATACGAAAAGAACAAAGCTGCGCTTGGCCTCGACTACAACAAGAATGAGGCCCAACGCGCCGCAGCTTACCGCGTGCGCGACAGCGGTAAAATGGTTCTGGCAGGCCCGGTCAATCTGGTTCAGGGTGGCACCGGCTTTATTGGACGTTTTCCTGTCTGGGACACCCGCAACGGACAGCGTCGTTTTTGGGGGCTTGTGGCGGCCGTCATCGACGCCGACGGGCTCTATCAAAATGCCGGATTGTTGGACCAAAATCTCACAATTGATGTGGCACTCACTGGAAAAGACGGCACCGGCGCCGAAGGCGCGCTATTTTTTGGAAACCCGACAGTGCTGGATGATGCCCCCATCCTGATGGACATACAATTGCCAAGCGGAACTTGGCAGCTTGCAACGCGCCCCAAAGAGGGGTGGGCAACGGCTTCCGATGATGTTTGGGGGACCCGGATATTTTTCTTTTTTGTTGGCTTGCTCATATTTGTCCCAACATTTGCGGCTGGGCGCTTGTCTGACACTCGGCGCAGTGCGATTGACGCCCTGAAGCGGCGCGAAGTGGAGCTTGAGCGCCTGTCACTCGTTGCCAAACACGCCTCTGACAGCATCATTCTCAGCACGCCAGATGGAAAAATCCAGTGGGTGAACGCTGGTTTCACGCGGATGATGGGCTACAGTTCTAAGGAAGCCGTTGGACAACACGTTGGTGAACTGCTCAACTCCGAAAACACAAACCCTGAAACAATTCAGGACATGATCAACCAACGAATTCAAGGCAACCGCTTCCATTGCCAGATCATTAACAAGACCAAGGATGGCCGCGATATCTGGGTGGGCACCAATATTTTCCCAATCAAAGATGATGACGGCAACATCACAATGAACATTGGGATTGAGCGCGACATCACCCGGACCAAGCAATATGAAAAGGAATTGGCCGAAGCAAAACTGGTGGCAGAGAAAGCCGACCGGGCCAAAACCGATTTTCTTGCCAATATGAGCCATGAAATCCGCACGCCGATGAACGGCATTCTGGGCATGGCAGACCTGCTTTCGGAAAGCGCCATCTCTGGTGAAGACCGCCAATGTGTGGACACCATCCGCGACAGTGGCCATGCGCTTTTGAAAATCATCAACGATATTCTCGATTTGTCGCGACTAGAGAGCGGGAAACTGGAAATTTCGGACGTGAATTTCAACCTGCGCCACTGCATCGACAGCGCCGTCGAATTGCTCCGCCACAAAGCAGATCAGAAAGGCATCTCTCTCACTTTGGACTACGAAGACGATTTGCCAACTGAGGTGCGTGCCGACGATGGCCGCCTGCGCCAGATCATCGTGAACCTGGTCGGCAACGCTGTGAAATTCACGTCCAGTGGTGGCGTACGTGTGCTTGTAAAGCGGGATGAAGAGTCGGAATATGGCATCAAGGTCGAGGTGTTTGACACCGGCATCGGCATCACAGAGGCGCAAGCACAACACATCTTTGATCGCTTCTCTCAGGCGGACGCTGCCACCACCCGCGCCTTTGGCGGCACCGGGCTTGGCCTGACAATTTCCTCGATGTTGGCGCGGCGCATGGGGGGCGACATTGCCTTGTGTACAGACTATGACGATGGGGCCTGTTTTGTCGCTACAATCGACGCAAAACCAGCGATAGGCAGCCCCAAAAAGGAACCGGAGATTTCCTCGTTTGCCTCCGAACACCTTGAAGGCGCGCGCATTCTTTTGGCAGAAGACAACAAAACCAACCGTCTATTGGTCCAAAAATACCTAGCCGCGTTTGATGTGGAGCTGATTGAGGTTGAAAACGGCTTGCAAGCTGTGGAATTTTGCAAAGCCTACACCCCGGATGTGGTGCTGATGGACATGTCCATGCCGGAACTGGACGGCGTCGAAGCCACCCGCATCATCCGTTCCCTACCGATACCTCAGCCGCCCATTGTGGCGCTGACGGCAAATGCGTTTGATAGCGATCGGGACATGTGTCTGGAGGCAGGTATGGACTTCTTCTTGTCTAAGCCGATCAACAAGGCCCACCTTCTGCAGGCCTTGTCGACGCAATTGGAACACCGCAAGGCCTCCTGACCTTTTGATATTCCGGGATCGGCGGCGCAGCATTTGGCGCCGCCTCCCGTGTCATTTAGGCAGCGGGCATCCGCTTTTCAACGATCTCTGCCCACCAGCTGCAACCAGCTGGAATGGCGTCATCATTGAAGTTGTATTCTGGGTGGTGCACCATCGCGCCGTCTTCACCGTTGCCAACAAGGATATAAGCGCCAGGGCGCTCTTCCAGCATGAAGGCAAAGTCCTCGCCACCCATGACAAGCGGCGCTTCGTCACACTGACCGGAGATCGACTTGGCCACTTCGGCGGCAAACTCGGTCTGAATTTCGGAGTTCACCATCACTGGGTAGCCGCGGTGGTAGTTCACCTCAACGGTGCCGCCAAAGGTCGCTGCAATGCCGTTACAGATATCGGTGATCCGCTGCTCCGCCAACTCACGCATGTCTTTGGACATGGTGCGCACGGTGCCTTTGATGTGCACTTTCTGAGGGATCACGTTGAACGCTTTGGACGAGGTCTCAAAGCTGGTCACTGACACAACAACTTGATCCACCGGATCAGCATTGCGGCTTGCAATTGTTTGCAACGCCAACACAGCCTGCGCAGACATCACAGTGGTGTCCACAGTGTCATGAGGTTTGGCAGCATGGCCACCCCGGCCTTCAAAATGAATATCAAACTGATCCGTTGCTGCAAAGAACGACCCCGGACGGATTGCAAAGGTGCCCAGTGGCACACCCGGCCAGTTGTGCATGCCATAGACTTCCTGAATGCCCCACCGGTCCATCATACCGTCTTCACACATCTCACGACCACCGCCGCCACCTTCTTCGGCGGGCTGGAAGATCACCACAACGGTGCCGTCAAAGTTGCGGGTCTCCGCAAGGTATTTCGCTGCGCCCAACAGCATGGCTGTGTGACCGTCGTGGCCACAGGCATGCATCGCGCCCGGTGTTTTGGAGGCATACTCCAGACCGGTCTGCTCGTGGATCGGCAACGCATCCATGTCGGCGCGCAAGCCAATCACCTTGCCAGAACCGGTCTCTTTACCTTTGATCACACCGACCACGCCGGTGCGGCCAATGCCGGTGACAACTTCATCCAGACCAAACTCTTCCAGTTTCTCCGCCACAATCGCGCTGGTGCGGTGGGTTTCAAACAGGATTTCCGGGTTTTCGTGCAGATCACGGCGCCAGGCGGTGATTTCGTCGTGCAGCTCTGCAAAACGGTTCTTGGTGGGCATAGTGTTTCCTCGCTCAATAGTACGTTCTTAAACCGCCGGCATGCGGCGTTCGATGACTTCCGACAGAAAGCTGCTCCCGTGCGGGATGGCTTCGTCGTTAAAGTTATATTCAGGGTGGTGCAACGCAGCGCTGTCGCCGTTGCCGACCATGATGAAGGCACCGGGCCGGGCTTGCAACATATAGGAAAAGTCCTCGCCACCCATCTTCAATGGGGCCTGAGAGCAGCCGCCAGACACAGCGGTTGCGACTTCCTCAGCAAATTCTGCCTGTTCATCCCAATTGATGGTCGCTGGTGTGATGCGCTGGTAGTCGACCTTGGCCGTTCCCCCAAAAGTCGCAGCCACGCCGGCCACAACCTCAGTCATGCGCGCCTCAACCATATCCTGTGTGTCAGGATTGAAGGTGCGTACAGTGCCTTTCAGCGTCGCAGTGTGCGGGATCACGTTGAACACATCTGATCCGGTCTGAAACGAAGTCACTGACAGCACAGCACGATCCACCGGATCGGCGTTGCGGCTGACAATCGATTGCAGCGCCAGATGGATCTGGCTGCCCATCATGGTTGGATCGATGGTCTTGTTCGGCTGCGCCGCGTGGCCGCCTTTGCCTTCGATCTCAATGGTGAAAAAGTCCACCGCTGCCAATAGCGGCCCTTTGCGCAATGCAAACTCCCCAACCGGCAGGCCTGGATAGTTGTGCATGCCATAGACCTCCTTGATGCCAAAGCGCTCCATCATACCATCTTCGACCATGGCCAAGGCGCCATTGCCGCCCTCTTCCGCAGGCTGGAAAATCACCGCCACCGCGCCATCAAAGTTGCGCGTCTCGCTCAAGTACTTGGCCGCCCCCAGCAACATCGCCGTGTGCCCATCATGCCCACAGGCATGCATCGCGCCATCGTGCTTGGAGGCATACTCAAGTCCGGTCTGCTCCGCCATTGGCAGCGCATCCATGTCCGCCCGCAGGCCAATCACATTGCCTTTGGTGTCAGTCTTGCCTTTGATCAGCCCCACCACTCCGGTGCGGCCAATGCCGGTGACAACCTCGTCACAGCCAAAGTCCTTGAGCTTCTCCGCCACCAGCGCTGACGTGCGGTGCGTTTCATACAGCACTTCAGGGTGCGCATGAATGTCCTGCCGCCATTTGGTGATCTCGGCGTGCAACTCCGCAAAACGGTTTTTTACCGGCATATGTCTCTCCCCTGCCCCTGCTTTTAGTCTGCGTTCGGCATGCGCCGCTCGATCATTTCCACATACCAGCTGCTGCCCAACGGGATGGCCTCGTCGTTGAAATTGTACGCCGGGTGGTGGCATTGCGCGCTGTCGCCGTTGCCCAAATGGATGTAGGCTCCGGGCCGTTCTTCCAACATAAAGGAGAAATCCTCTGCCGGCATGATCGGGTCCACCTCGGGATCTACATTTGCCTCGCCCGCAACCGCCTGCGCTGCCTCCACGGCAAACTCGGTCTCGCGATCATGATTAACCGTCACCGGGTAGCCGTCTTCCCAGACCACTTCGGCTGTTGCCCCAAAAGCCAAAGCCGTGTGGGTTGCGACCTCGCGAATGCGCCTTTCGGCCAATTCCCGGTTGTTGTTGTCCAACGTGCGCACCGTGCCCTTCATACGCACCGTATGCGCAATCACGTTGGACGCGCTGCTGTCGGTCTCAAGTGTGCCCACAGTCAGCACTACCCGCTCAATTGGTTTCACGTTGCGCGAGACAATGCTCTGCAGGGAGACCAAAATTTGCGCGGCAACAAGTGTGGTGTCCACGGCCTCTGCCGGTTCTGCCGCATGGCCACCCTTGCCGGTCACCACAATTTCAAACTCATCCGCCGAGGCCATCAAGGCGCCCGGACGAATGCCAAATTCCCCGACCGGAACGCCGGGGGCATTGTGCATGCCGTAGACTTCCTGAATGTTCCACCGGTCCATCATCCCGTCGCGACACATCTCACGGCCACCGCCGCCACCTTCTTCGGCGGGCTGGAAAATCATCACCGCCGTGCCGTCAAAGTTCCGCGTCTCCGCCAGGTACTTCGCCGCACCCAGCAACATCGCGGTGTGTCCGTCATGGCCACAAGCGTGCATCTTGCCGTCCACTTTGGAGGCATAGTCCAACCCGGTTGCCTCATGAATCGGCAGCGCGTCCATGTCTGCACGCAGCCCAATCACCCGCCCCTTTGTGTCGGTTTTGCCTTTGATCACCGCCACAACACCGGTCTGACCAATGCCAGGCGTGATCTCATCCACACCAAACTCCTTGAGGCGCGCTTGCACAAAATCAGCGGTCTCATGCACATCAAACATCAGTTCAGGGTTCTCATGCAGGTGGCGACGCCAACCGGTGATCTCATCGTGCATCTGCGCAATACGATTGCGGATAGGCATGGGCACTTCCTCCAAAATAACATGATTTGCTGATCGCTTGGCGAGACTGAACCAATGTTCAATGACTGGCAAGAGCCACCGCGAAAATAATTCACTTATCAAGCAAACCTTCGCCTACCCATGCGTCAACATGAGTCAGTAAAACCGGCTTCGGAACGCTCGCACCAGCAGACACAAACCGTTAAGCTTTGGCCATGCGAACTTGGATACGCCATCGGGCGACGATTCTGATCCTTTTCTTCCTGATGCTCATCGCCGTGGCCAGCGGTGTATGGCGCTATGGCTATGTTCAGGCGCTCGATCAATTGGCACGCCGAGGAGAAGCGGACCTTGCGCTGGCTGCGGACCGGCTCACGGCACAATTGCAGCGGTATCAAGAGCTTGCGGTGCTAATGGCGGAACACCCCACCCTGCTGGCACTAAGCGAACATCAGAGCAACGCCCAGCCCAGCGCTGATCTACTCTTGGAAGTGGCTGACAAAACCGCCGCGTTAGATCTGATCTATGCCAGTGCCGATGGAACCATCCTCGCAACTGCGCAGGAGGACGCTGTGCCTTCGCAAAACCTCACCGGCGCACCTTATTTTACGCGCGCCCTACACGGTGCGATTGGCACCCACCACGCGGTTGATGCGCGCTTCAATCAACGCGCCTTCTACTTCTCCGCACCCAGCTTTGGAGCGGACGGAAAAGTGACCGCTGTGCTGACCGTGGTCGTGGACATGGCAGATGTAGAAGGCAACTGGCGCGGCGATGGCCCGGCAGTGTATTTTGTAGACGACGCCAAAGAAGTATTTATCACCAACCGCTCCGAACTCCTGTTCTGGAACCGGCCGATTGGCGACACCGGCCTTGCACCTCCGGACGCACCAGCGCCCGTTTTCTCCAGCCAGAACACCGCAGGCTATGAAATCTGGCAAATGGATTGGGGGGCCTACATCCCGGAACGCGGCCTGCATATTGTCAAAGACCTACCCATCATCGACCTCGTCGCCGAGGCTATTGTCGACGTCAGTTTCGCCCGCCGCATAGCGGGTCTTCAGGCTGGCGCGATTGCCGCTGTGGTCATGGTGTTTGGCCTGATCCTGCTGCAAGTTCTGGAGCGCCGCCGCGTTTTGGCCCAAGCCAATGCTGAACTCGAAGAGCGTGTGACCATCCGCACAAAAGCGCTCTCTACCACCAACGAAGCCCTGCGCCGCGAAATCACCGAGCGCGAGGAGGCCGAGGCCGCCCTCAAAAAGGCACAAGCTGATCTGGTGCAAGCCGGCAAACTCTCTGCCCTTGGCCAGATGAGCGCCGGCATCAGCCACGAACTCAACCAACCCCTACAGGCCATTCAGACGTTTGCCGACAACGGCACGCGGTTCCTGGACCGCGCCAACACCGAGAAGGCTGGCGAAAACCTCACCCGCATCTCGCAAATGGCCACCCGCATGGCCCGCATCATCAAAAACCTGCGCGCCTTTGCCCGCAATGAAAACGAACCCATGGGCCGCGTCGATCTGGTGGCGACCATCAGCCAGGCCGTCGAGCTCACCGAATTGCGCCTCAATCAGGACAACATCAATCTCAGTTGGGCCGCGCATTCCTACAATCATCCGATCTACGCTTTGGGTGGTGAAGTGCGCCTTGCGCAGGTGTTTGTGAACCTGATCAACAACGCGGCCGACGCCATGTCCGACAGCGAAGAGCGCCAGATCGACATCTCCATCGTCACCGCCCCGCGCCTCTGCGTGAACATCCGCGACACCGGCCCCGGCATCGATGCGCCCGACAAAATCTTTGATCCGTTCTACACCACCAAGGAGGTTGGCAGTTCAGAAGGCATGGGCCTCGGCCTCTCGATCAGCTATGGCCTTGTGCAAAGCTTTGGCGGCAATATCCGAGGCAGCAATCTGCCCGCGGGCGGAGCCCTGTTCACCGTCGAGCTGGATCAATGGCAAGAGGAGAGCCCCAAATGACAGCTCCTGTTTTGGTGGTTGATGATGACCCCATCGTGCGCGAAGCCCTGACCCAGACGCTGGAACTCGAAGAGTTTCCGGTGATCTCCGCCGGGTCTTTTGTCGAGGCCAAAGACCACATCACTGCGACCTTTGCGGGCGTGATCCTCTCAGACATGCGCATGCCTGGACGTGACGGCTTCCATCTCTTGCAATTCACCCGCGACACCGACGCGGAACTGCCGGTGATCCTGTTGACCGGCGAAGGTGACATCCCCATGGCTGTGCGCGCAATGACGCAGGGGGCGTTTGGGTTCTTGGAAAAACCCTGCGCCCCGGCTGAACTCATCGCTGTGATTGACCGCGCCCAAAAAGCCCGCGCCATGGCTTTGGAAAACCGCCACCTCAAGGCCCAGCTGGAAACCGGCGATGCCGCCGCCCGCATCCTTTATGGCACCTCACCACAGGCCGAAGCCCTGCGCCACCGCGCACGATCAGTCGCGCGTATCAACGCCGAAGTTCTGATCTCCGGCCCGCCCGGCGCGGGCATCTCCAAAGTCGCCGAAGTTATCCACCTCTGCGGCGCCCATCCCGAGGGTCCCTTTGCCAAACACACTGCTGCTGGCATGGATCCAACAGCCTTTGCCACTTTCATTGAAGAAACCCAGGGTGGCAGCCTGTTCCTAGACGAAGTACAATCCATGCCGATGCAGACGCAATTTGCGCTGCTCACCCTGTTGGAAACCGGCGAACACCCACGCCTGATCTTTGGCAGCGCCGCACCGCTGGATGATGCGGTGCAATCCGGAGCTCTTCATGCCGATCTCTATTACCGGCTCGAAGCGCTACAGGTCCGCATCCCAGCCCTGTCTGAGCGCCCCGAAGACATCCCCGTACTGTTCCGTCACTACGTCGCCCAGGCCGCGGAACAAGCAGGCGTTGACGCGCCCGAGATCACCTCAGATGTGATTTCATCTCTGTTGGCACAAGACTGGCCCGGCAACGCCCGCGCCCTGATGAGCGCCGCCATGCGATTTACCCTAGGCCTGCCGGGAGAAGAGACCCAGACCGCTGGCCTCGGCCTTGCCGACCAAATGGCGCAGGTGGAGCGTTCTCTTCTTGCGGAAGCCTTGCGCAAACACCAAGGTCGGGCCGCGGCCGCGGCTGAGGCCATGAAGCTGCCGCGCAAAACCATGTATGACAAATTGGCCAAATACGGCCTCAAGCCCGAAAGCTTCCGATGACCGCAACCACCAGTCCCGCGCCGGAAACATTGTCTCGTCGCGCCGGTTGGCTTGCCATTGCCGCCATGTTTGCCATCAACGGATCGATCTTTGGCCTCTGGGCCAGCCGCATCCCCGCCTTCAAAGCCACGCATGATCTCAACCACGCGGAACTCGGCGGGTTACTGCTCCTGCTCGCAGCTGGCGCCATCTGCGCCTTCCCGCTGGCCGGACGTCTTGCGGACCACTTTGGCGCCGCCCGCGTAACCAAAGCTTTTGTCTTTGCCAATTTGATCTTCGTGTTAGCGCTCGCACTCACACCCAACGTCTGGCTGCTTGGCGCTGCCCTGTTCCTGTTTGGCGCAGCCCACGGCGGCATGGATGTGACCATGAACGCCTGGGGCGCAGAAGTTGAACGCTGGGCCAAGCGCCCACAGATGTCGTCTTATCACGCCATGTGGAGCCTCGGTGCAGGCATTGGCGCCGCCTCAGGCTTTGCCGCCATCAGCCTCAATGCCGCGCCCCTAACGCATTATGTCATCGTCGGTATCCCCTTGACCGCGCTGCTGTTCTGGCTCGGTAACATCCCCTGGACCTCTCCGCTCAACCGCGACAGCAAAGCGCCCATTTTTTCAATCCCCAAAGGTCAGCTGGCGCTGGTGGGTCTGCTCGCATTGGGCGCCTCCATGGGCGAAGGCGCCATGGCAGACTGGAGCGCGGTCTATCTGGTCGACATTGGCGGCGCGCCGGAAAACTGGGCGGCGATGGGCTATGCGATCTTTTCCGTGACCATGGTGATCATGCGCCTTTTGGGCGATTGGATCACCCATCACACCTCGCCTCAACTGGCCGCCCGCGGCAGTGGCCTTGTCGCAGCTTGCGGCGCCGCCCTCACCGTGCTGTTCCCAGTGCCGCCCGTGATGCTGGTGGGCTTTGTGATGATGGGCATCGGCTACGCCCTAATCTTTCCCCTCGCCTTCAGCCGCGCCGCCAATGACCCACACCAAAGCCCGGGCAAAGCCCTCGCCGGCACCGCCACATTTGGCTACGGCGGCATGTTACTTGGCCCACCACTGATTGGGTTTATCGCCAACGCCACGTCGTTGCGCGTGTCGTTTGGGGTGTTGGCTGTGCTGGCGCTGATGATTGCGGTGTTGAGTGGCGCGTTGCGGCGGGACGAATAGCGGTTCCGCCTTTCAGCGTGTAAAAGGGGCCTGCAAATCAGGCCCCAAGCGCGTTTTTCAATCTGTTCAGCCATCAACCGGCGCAAAATGCGCGCGGAAGAAGCGCAGGCAATCCGGCTCATATGTGAACTTGAGACCGCGAATGTCCGCCGCCCCCTGCATCACCCGCTGCACACTTTCCGCGACCACATCCATATGCGCCTGCGTGTAGACCCGGCGCGGCAATGTCAGGCGCACCAACTCCAGCTTTGGCATGAAGTTTTCACCGGTGTCTTTGTCACGACCAGCGGATACCACACCACGTTCCATCACCCGCACACCCGCATCGATGTAGAGCGCTGCTGCCAGCGCCTGTGCCGGGAACTGATCTTGCGGAATATGCGGAAGAATGGCTTTTGCATCAAGATAGATCGCGTGCCCGCCAATGGGTTGCACAATCGGCACGCCCATCTCCATCAACCGGTTGCCAAGGTATTCCACCTGCCCAACACGCGCGCTGATGTGATCATCCTGCACACTTTCCGTGATGCCAATCGCCAAGGCTTCCATGTCACGTCCAGCCATGCCGCCGTAGGTGTGCAGCCCCTCATAGACCACCACAAGGTTACAGGCCTTCTCATAGATATCGGGATCGTTCATCGCCAAGAAACCACCGATGTTCACCAGCGCATCTTTCTTAGACGACATGGTTGCCGCGTCAGTCAGCGCGCACAGCTCATGCACAATCTCACGCACAGTTTTGTCCGCATAGCCCTCTTCGCGCTGCTGAATGAAATAGGCGTTTTCCGCCACCCGTGTCATGTCATGCACCAACAGCGTATCGGTGCGATCACACCACGCCCGCAACGCGCGCAGGTTGGACATAGAAATCGGCTGCCCACCCGCCATGTTCACGCAGGTTGCGATACAGATGTAGGGGATCTTCTCCGCCCCAACCTCCGCCACCAGCGCATCGAGTTTGGCCAGATCAACATTGCCCTTGAATGGATGTGTCGAGGCCGGGTCATGGGCCTCATCAATGATCACATCAACAAAGCTCGCGCCTGCCAGCTCTTGGTGTAGGCGTGTGGTGGTGAAATACATATTGCCCGGCACATAATCCCCATCCGAGATCAGGATCTGCGACAGGATGTTTTCCGCCCCTCGGCCCTGGTGTGTTGGCACGGTATATTTGTACGAGTAATAACTCTCGATGGTGTCCCGCATGCGATAGAAGTTGGCGCTGCCTGCGTAAGCCTCATCCCCAAGCATCATGCCCGCCCACTGCCGATCCGACATGGCGCCACAGCCGGAGTCCGTGAGCAAGTCGATATAGACGTCTTCGGATTTGAGCAGGAACGTGTTGTACCCCGCCTCGGCGATGGCGGCGCGGCGCTCGTCTTCGGTGGTCATCTTCAGCGGCTCGACCATTTTGATTTTATACGGTTCGGCCCAGGTTCTGGTGGATGTGGTCATTTTTTGACTCCTTGTTCAAACGACACATAAGTGAGTTTTCACGCGGAGCCTTTGAGAGGTGCGCCACGGAAAACCCGTGGCATTTCATCCCTCCACCAGACAAGAGCGCCTGATCAAAGTGGCCAAGAATGAGCGTATCGCCGCTCTTGCAAAAAACAAGCACGATTGCGCTTCAAAACGCGCCTGCGACGATTCTGCACACTTTTGCTTTGGGAGAACCTTTGGTTCAGCTTGTCCGCTGGAAAGCGCTGGTTGCTTTCCCGTCAACTTCATCAGCGCCGCTAACGAACCGCACAAAAGCCCGGGCAAGCCCTCGCGGGCACAGCCACCCTCGGCTACGGCGGCATGTTGCTGGGGCCACCCCTGATTAGCTTCATCGGCAACGCGACGTCGCTCAGGGTGTCGTTTGGAGTGCTTGCGGTGTGTGCGTTGATGATTGCGGTGTTATGTGGGCGTTGATGGGGGAGTAACAATCACCGCCACCTTCCTCATTCTGGTTGTAAGGGAGAGTACCAGATTGGAGACGTATAGGCGCGCTCTTGATGACTGTCCTCTATCCAATCCGGAACAACCGCGCCGAACACCAATCGATCGTAGGTTGTCCACCGAGGCGTCGGAATTTCAATTACCCGCACATAATAGAATGCACTTTGGTCTTGGGAGAACTCTACATCACGCCAGTAGCCCGCAAGCAAAGCCGCACCGATATCATTCCGCCATGTAGCGGTTTCCGGATCAACCGTGTTCCCCACTGGCGGTAATTTACCATCCTCACGCGGAACTCGATTGTCGGACCACGCGACGTCAAAGACGCGCTCCCGCAATGTACCGTTTGCTTCGCGCCAGCCTTTTACTACCTGCACCCGATCTAGATTAGCGCCGTCCGGATCACGCAGAGCTCGTATCATCACGGTCGGCACTCTATCTCCTGAACATGCGTCCAGGGTCCCACCCATTGGTACCCCGTGAGTATAGCCGTAGCTGTCAAAGTCGGACCTCACGAGATCACTTTCCTCAAATTCACACCCCGCAAAAACCCTTACGCGAATTCGCGTTCCTGTTGTCGCGTAAACCTCCTTGCGTTTGAGCGCATCCCAAATCGCTTCCCGCGTGTTTTCTCTGGCCCATACAGCAGCCAACCCCGCTGCAAGCCCATCGGCATGCAACAGGTCATCCGCTGAATCGTTTGGCGTAAAACGCCCCGTGATACGTTCTTCAAGCCTTATCGGATCCGCGGTTGGCTCGACCACAGCAACCTTTCCAAAGAAGTTATCTTCCTGCGCCGATGACAGTGCTGTGTGCGAGTCTGTAGATCCCAGAACGCCAAACTGGAATGGATTGACCCCAAGTGTCGCCTCATAGGCCATTCCGCGCTTCCAAGCCTCCCGCGCGTATTCTCGTGGCAGCATTTCAGGAGTTTTAGGCTCCGGCCCAAAGCTGCCTTTGTCCCATGTGCCGTAGTCCGCAAACTCGTCGTTCGGAGACAGCATCGGATGTGTCTCGCCATCCCCCTTAATCTGCGTGATCTCGTAAACCGGCTCCCATCTTGCTCGGCGCGCCGCATAATCCGCCCCGATCGGCTCTCCTTGGAGTGTCACATCGTCAAACATCAAGCCAT
Organism: Shimia sagamensis; assembly: GCF_900182745.1. Taxonomy (GTDB): domain Bacteria; phylum Pseudomonadota; class Alphaproteobacteria; order Rhodobacterales; family Rhodobacteraceae; genus Shimia; species Shimia sagamensis. The sequence goes on from NZ_FXTY01000007.1 coordinate 15,140, forward strand.
TGGACAAGTTACCATTGTGTGGGATTGCCAAAACTTTGCCGCCGGTGTTTGTTTCATAGGCCTCCATCCAATCCCACAAAGCTTCCGGGTCTTCGGAATCGTAGGCACTGAAAGGCAGAACCTGGTCTGCGCGTTCTTTCCCATCTCGGAATATCACGTTGCGGTGCAGGTTGTTGCCATTTGGACCTGAGGTCCATTCGTAACCAATGAGTGCCGTGAACGCACCTGGGGCATTGTGGCGCTCCGCAGCTTCAGTGACCCGCGGCCACATAACATCCGCAAAAGCGACGTCACCCAGCGGATCCGTCACGATGTTTAGTCCGTCAGTCATCCAAGTGTCATACGACTTTTGCGCGGACTCCACCGTTCGCGGCGCGTAGATCTGGCTAATTTTCTGCCCCCAAGAGCTCTCTTTCAATAGGGGGCTGTCTTCTTCCAGGGCTATTGGCAACCCCAAGTTCTCGGCATGATCGGTCACCACGAGCCAATCTAGGGGACGCTGCAATCTCGCCGGAACGCCCATTGAAGACACCACCTTTTCCCCTTTGGCAAACCGATAGGCATCATTAGGTGTTAGCGTCGCGCCAACCAATCCCGCATCCGCAGAATAAGCTGTGTGAAGGTGCGTGTCGCCAAATAGGACTAAATTTGGGTAGTTGTCAGCCAGATACGGAGAGTATTTGGTCGATGGGTCCGGCGCAGAATTTGGGGCGTCCTGTCCATAGGCTGCTGAAATCACCAATCCAAAACAAACAAAGGGAACAGTAACTCTCATCAAACGACTCCAAATGCATCAACCCAATCGCATTTGACCAAACACGAATTGGCGGGCGAAATTTCGCTTGGCTCTACAATGCAATACTACGCCCAACTACCCAAGCTAGAAATACCCGTTAACCTCTCCCCACCAAAAAACGCACCTCCGCAAAACAGTCGTGATACCGACGTCATACCGACGTGATTTTTGCCGCAAACAGCCCGTCGACCAAAGCTTATCGCTCAGAGCGGTAGCATGCTGGTGGATTTGATTTCTTCCATGGATAACAAGGCTGTCACGTTGTGCACCTTCACCTCCGAAATCAGAGCTTGATAAAAGGTGTCATAGGCGCGCGCGTTCTGCACCTGCACTTTCAGGATATAGTCTATGTCCCCCGCCAGCCGGTGCGCTTCCAAAACCTCAGGGCGTTCACGCAGGGCTTTCAGGAACTTCTGCTGCCAGTCCGCCTCATGCTCACTGGTGCGGATCAGAACAAAGAAACAAGCCTCAAAACCAAGCGCTTCTGCGTCAAGCAGCACCGTCTGCTGCCGGATCACCCCAGCCTCTTTTAATTTGCGAATGCGATTCCACACAGGTGTCTTGGAAGAGCCCACACGTTTGGCAATTTCATCCAAGGATTGCGCCGCATCACGTTGCAACTCCCCGAGAATTTTCTTATCCATATCGTCGATACGCAACGCCATCCCATTTCCCCTGCCCTTTGTGGAACACTGGCGTATTTCCCCAAACACCCCAGAACACACGTTTCTATTTCCACCAGCATCTGGCGGTTAAGGGGAACAATTTCCTATATTGCTTCTGAAGTCAAACCCCGGGAGAGCCTTATGCCACGCGCATTCACACCCAAAGTCATCACCGCCAACGCCCTGATCGAAGGCGACGTGATTTATTTCACCAAAGACGACACTTGGACCCGTGATCTGGCCTGCGCCGAGTATCTCACGGATGAGGCCCACGCACAGCTGCGTTTGCTGGACGCGGAACAGCAAGTGGATCTGGTGGTTGGCGCCTATCTGGCAGACACCACCGAGGGTGAAAATGGCCTGGAACCAACCCACTTTCGCGAAGAATTCCGACGCACTGGTCCGTCCAACTACTTCCACGGCAAACAAGCAGACAGCAAGCAACAGGATGGTCAGGCCGCCTGATCGGCCTCTCCTGCAGCAAACAAAAGGGTTCCCCCATGTATCACTACAATGACTTTGACAAAGCCTTCCTGGCAGAGCGCAATCGTCAGTTCCGTGCACAGGTAGAACGCCGCGTCGCTGGCAATCTGACCGAAGAAGAATTCCGCCCGCTGCGCCTGATGAACGGCCTGTACCTGCAATTGCACGCCTACATGTTGCGCGTCGCTATCCCGTATGGGTCACTGAGTTCCGCACAGATGGACACGCTCGCGCTCCTCGCAGAGAAGTGGGACAAAGGTTACGGCCACTTCACCACGCGTCAGAATATCCAGTACAACTGGCCCAAGCTGACCGACGTGCCGGACATGCTCGACGCGCTTGGCAAGGTTGGCATGCACGCCATCCAGACCTCCGGCAACACCATTCGCAACGTGACTGCGGATCACTTTGCCGGTGCGGCTGCTGACGAGTTGGAAGACCCGCGCCCCGTGGCTGAGCTGATCCGTCAGTGGTCCACAGACCACCCGGAATTCCAGTTCATGGGCCGCAAGTTCAAGATCGCCGTGAGCGCAGGGGCGCAGGACCGCGCCGTGCTGAAGGCACATGATTTGGCTGTGCGCATTGTGAAAAACGACGCGGGTGGGATTGGCTACCAAATCCTTGTTGGCGGGGGCCTTGGCCGCACGCCAATGGTGGGTAAGATTCTCAATGACTTCCTGCCGCGCGAAGACCTGCTGCCGTATATCGAAAGCACTGTTTCGGTCTGGAACCAGATTGGCCGCCGTGACAACAAATACAAAGCCCGTATCAAGATCACCGTGCATGAAACCGGCCTTGAAGAGTTCCGCGCAAAGGTAGAAGAGCGCTACGAAAGCGTGCGCCCAACCTTCTCCGGCATTGATCAGGACCTGTTTGAGGACATCAAAGCCCACTTTGCACCTCCGGCATTCCGCAACGCGCCCACTGTTGAGTTTGACAGTGCTTACGACGCCAACCCTCTGTTTCGCAGCTGGGTTGATACCAATCTGACAACGCACCGCGCGCCGGGGTATTCGGTTGTTACGGTTTCGCTGAAAAAGCACGGCGAAACTCCCGGCGATGCCACGGCCGATCAAATGCGCGCATTGGCTCAGATCGCCCGTGACTATGGCCATGACGAGCTGCGCATCAGCCACGAGCAAAACGTGATCCTGCCACATGTGCACAAATCCGATTTGCCGGCGGTCTACGCAGCGTTGCGTGAGGCAGACTTGCACACCGCCAACATCGGCCTGATCAGCGACATCATCGCCTGCCCCGGCATGGACTACTGTGCTTTGGCTACCGCCCGTGCGATCCCGGTTGCCCAACAAATCGCGACTCGCTTTGACGAGCTGAAGCTGGAGCATGACATTGGCCATCTACAGATCAAAATCTCGGGCTGCATTAACGCCTGTGGCCACCACCACGTGGGCCACATCGGCATTCTGGGTCTGGATCGCGCAGGCGTGGAAAACTACCAGATCACCCTTGGCGGAGATGCCACTTGGAACGCTGAAATCGGCCAGCGTGCGGGACCAGGTTTTGCCTATGATGAGATTGTTCCAGCAATTGAGCGTCTTGTGAACGGGTACCTGGAGCTGCGCGAGGGACCGGAAGAAACCTTCCTGGTGGCTTATCGTCGTCTTGGCCTCGCGCCATTCAAGGCACATCTCTATCCAGAGACTCAGGCCAATGCAGCATAATGGTTTAAGCCCTTTGACCTCCCCTCTGACGTCGGCGATTGCGCCCACGTCAGAGCGCAAGGATCCATTGCAGGCCAAGGTGGACGTGCTCAACGCACGCTATCGGCATCACTCGGCGACTGCGGTCATGGAGGCCGCGCTGAAAGACCCACAGGCCGGCAAACTCGCCTTGGTGTCTTCGTTTGGCGCGGAGTCTGTTGTGCTTCTGCATATGGCCGCGGTTGTGGATCGCAGCATTCCGGTGATTTTTGTGGACACTGAAATGCTGTTCACGGAGACACTTGTGTATCAACAAGAGGTGGCGGAGCGCTTGCATCTGGACAATGTTCAGATCATCCGAGCCAGCGAGGCCACGTTGGCGGCGGAAGACCCGGACGGCACCCTGCATCAGTTTGACACGGACGCCTGCTGTTCGCTGCGCAAAACGCGGCCTTTGCAAAAGGCTCTGCGCGGCTATGACGGCTGGATCACTGGAAGAAAACGCTTCCAATCCGGCACACGCGCCGCTTTGGACTTCTTTGAAGTCGAAGACTTCACAGGCCGCATCAAAGTGAACCCGCTGGCCCATTGGGCGCCAGAAGACGTGCGGGCTTACATGGAAGAAAACCGCCTGCCACGCCACCCGCTTGTGGCACAGGGCTACCCTTCGATTGGCTGTGCGCCTTGCACATCCAAGGTTGCCGAAGGTGAAGACCCGCGCTCCGGTCGGTGGCGTGGTCAGGAAAAAGACGAATGTGGCATCCATTTTGTGGACGGCAAAATGGTGCGAGCAGGAGAGAAAGTATGACTGTGATTGTAACGGACAGTGGCTTCACCGCCGACAACTGGACTCTGGGTTTTGTGCCTCTGGACGAAGCGGCCAACGACGTCGCCGCTCTTGATGTGCCTTCTTCCGCCGATCCAGCGGAAGTCGCCGCGCAGTTGGCAGGCGTGGAGATGGTCCGCGTCGATTTCCCCAGCTTTGCGGATGGCCGTGGCTTCACCATTGCCCGCCAATTGCGATTGGCTGGATACAAAGGCCGCTTGCGGGCCAAGGGACACGTGATTTCCGACCAATACGCCATGGCACGCCGCTGTGGCTTTGACGAAGTAGAAATCTCTGATGAACTCGCCACACGCCAGCCAGAAAGCGAATGGAAGTTCCGCGCAGATTGGCAAGCCAACAATTACCAAGCGCGCATGCGCGGCTAACATATAATGAAAAAGCGATGCGAGCTTGCGTTATGTCAAAGCCGCATCGCTGCTATCCCTTCAAAACCTCTCCAGAGATGTTACATGAGGAGCGGGGCATTCCCGCCCAGTATTTGATATGACCGAGCAAAAACCCGTGACCGAATCCACCGCCAAAAAAGTGCCAACCCTTCCTGACGCGCAGACCGTCACCGAAGTGAAGCACTACACCGACCGTTTGTTTTCCTTCAAATGCACCCGCCCCGCCTCGCTGCGGTTCCGCTCTGGTGAGTTTGTGATGATTGGCCTGATGGGTGACGTGAACCCAAAAACCGGCAAGCAAAAACCGCTCCTGCGGGCTTATTCCATTGCGTCGCCAAGCTGGGACGAAGAGATGGAGTTCTATTCCATCAAGGTACAAGACGGCCCGCTGACCTCCAAGTTGCAGCACATCCAGCCAGGTGACGAGGTGATCCTGCGGCCAAAACCGGTTGGCACATTGGTTCATGACGCCCTGATCCCAGGTAAACGCATCTGGTTTTTTGCAACGGGCACAGGATTTGCACCGTTTGCGTCCCTACTGCGCGAACCGCAAACTTATCAGGACTACGACGAAGTCATCATCACCCACACCTGCCGTGAAGCTGGCGAGTTGACTTATGGCCGTGATCTGATCGAAGCTCTGAAAGACGATGAACTGTTGAACGAAGTGATCGGTGAGGGTTTCTGGAAGAAGATAAAATACTACCCGACCACCACCCGTGAAGAGAGCGCCAAGATGGGGCGCATCACCGATCTGATCCGGTCTGGCGAAGCGTATGCTGATCTGGATGTGGAGCCGCTCAACCCAGAAAGCGACCGCGCGATGATCTGTGGCAACATGGCCTTCAACCTGGAGCTCAAAGACATGCTTGAGGAAGCCGGATTGGAAGAAGGCGCCAACTCCAAGCCTGCTCAGTATGTGGTTGAAAAAGCCTTCTTGGACTAACTTTCAAGACTCAATCCAAAAGAAAACGCCCCGACATTGGCCGGGGCGTTTTGCGTTTTTTCTGCTGAAACAGCTTACATTCCAAGCGCTTGCTTTGCAGCGTCCAACGCCTGCGTCAGCATTTCTGGATTGTTGGTGGCGCTTTCGATGGCAGTTTTCAACGTGGTCTTTTCAATCGTACCCAGTGAAGACCCGTCGATCACCTCGGACACTTTGGCCAGATCAAAACCGTCAGCAGTAAACAGGCTGGCCAAGTCTGCCATACCGGTTGTTGCCGCATCAGCAGCCTGCTCGGTTGTGTCGGTTACAGCCTCTGTCGCATCAGAAGCAGCTTCGGTTGCGGCATCTGTGGCCGCGTCGGTGGCCGCGCTGGCGGTGTCTGTCACCGCGGTTACGGCCTCCTCAGCGGCTTCGGTGGCCGCAGCGGCGGTATCAGCAGCCGCGTCTGTCGCAGCTTCCACAGCTTCGGTTACGGCAGCCTCAGCTTCGTCGGCAACAGCTTCAACCTGGTCCGATGCAGCCTCAACTGCCTCTTCCGCCGCATCCTGAACAGCTTCTGCAGCCGCTGCAACACCGTCGGCGGCCTCTTCAACGGCGTCTTCGACGGCCGTTTGCGCCTCTTCAAGAGCTTCAACAACCGGAGAGCTCTCAACAACTGGCGCGTCGGTCACAGCGTCTTTGCCGCCCTGTCCCAATACAAAATAGGCCACCACCGCAATGGCACCCGCAATCACAACAAAAATAAGATTCTTCATTGAATTCTCCAACTCAAACGCTCCCACCCGACCTGTTCGGGCCCTTCGCTGATACTCTTTCCTATGTCCGCAGGCCGCTCTCAAGGGGGAAACCTGCTAGATTCACATCATGTGCATGGATTCGGCTGTTGTATCACGTGCAAAGGCCGAATAAATTGGCCGCCTAAAGGCATTCACCATTGAAGGAAGAAAACCATAGCCCGCAGACCTCATAACGCACCGCCTCAGCGTGACACCGGACCCCGCGTCAACGGACGCATCCGCTCTACAGAAATCCGCTTGATTGGCGCAGACGGCGAAAACGTCGGTGTCGTGACCCCGACGCGGGCCATGGCAATGGCTGACGAGGCTGGTTTGGATCTTGTTGAGATTTCTCCAAATGCAAACCCACCCGTGTGCAAGATCATGGATTTCGGCAAGTTCAAATACGAACAGCAGAAACGCGAATCTGAAGCGCGCAAAAAGCAAAAGACCATCGAGATCAAAGAGGTCAAGTTCCGCCCGAACACGGATACGCATGACTACGAAGTCAAAATGCGCAACGTGTACAAGTTCCTAGAGAACGGCGACAAAGTCAAAGTGACCTTACGCTTCCGTGGACGCGAAATGGCGCACCAAAACTTGGGCCGCGAGCTTCTTGAACGTGTGGCAGCGGACACCAAAGAGATGGGCAAAGTTGAAAACATGCCCAAAATGGAAGGCCGCCAAATGATCATGCTGATCGGCCCCCTGCCCAAGTAAAGCTTGGCAAACCATTGAATTCTAAGAAACCCCGCCATCTCGCGGGGTTTTTTCTTGGAAACGTGCCGCAGGCAACAAAAGCCCCAATCCTAGGATCGGGGCTTTTCTTTTACGCCTCGGCCACTTAACTGGCGGCGGTCACCGCGCGGCGGGTCAAAACCCCTACCAAGTGGGCGCGGTAGGCCCCTGTGCCATGCAGATCAGAGATCATGCCATCAGAGCCCGGCGCCATTCCGGCGATAGCGTCAGCGGAGAAGGTGCCAGAAAGCACGGCCTCTGCCTCAGTCCAACGGAACACACCCTCTTCAGACGCACCGGTTACCGCGACACGCACGCCGTCTGCATATTTGGCCACAAACACGCCAACCAAAGCAAAACGAGAGGCTGGCTGTTCAAACTTTTGATAGTTTGACGCCTCGGGTACCGGGAAGCGGACTTCTGTGAGAATCTCACCTTCATCCAAGGCCGTTGTGAACATACCTTGGAAGTAGTCATCCGCCGCAATCTCGCGTGCATTGGTGACAAGGGTGGCACCTGATGCCAAAGCACCAGCAGGATAACACGCGGAGGGGTCGTTGTTGGCCAACGAGCCTCCAATTGTTCCCCGCGCGCGTACCGCTGGATCACCAATGCCTGCAGCCAACCCTGCAAGACCCGGGTAAGCACCGGCCCCTGCAGCCACATCCGCATGGGTGGTTGCCCCACCGATACACAGCGCGCCGTCGTCGCCGGTGCAGATACCGTGCATCTCGGTAATGCCGTTGAGGCTCACCAGTTTAGATGGGCTCGCTAGGCGCTGCTTCATCGTCGGGAGCAATGTTTGCCCCCCACCCAGTGCCTGTGCATCCTCGGTGCCCAGCGCGGACACTGCGTCCGCAATCGTGGAGGGTTTTTCGAAGTCGAAATTATACATGGTATTTCCTCCGCTTATCCGTTCATCGCTTGCCAGACGCGCGACGGCGACACTGGCATATCGATATGGTGAATGTCATGCCCACCTGAGCGCAACGCGTCAACAACCGCGTTGATCACCGCCGGCGGCGACCCAATGGCCCCAGCCTCGCCACAGCCTTTCACACCCAATGGGTTATGTGTGCACGGGGTCTGACTCGAGTGATCCACGCCATAGAAAGGCACATCGCTGGCCCGCGGCATCGCGTAGTCCATATAAGACGCGCTCAGCAGTTGGCCATTCTCGTCATAGGACGCATTTTCGAGCAACGCCTGGCCAATACCCTGGCCAATTCCGCCATGCACCTGACCGTCGACAATCATTGGATTGATGATATTGCCAAAGTCATCAGCGGCATTGAACGCCTCAATGGTGACCTTACCAGTCTCCGGGTCGACTTCGACCTCACAAGCATAGGCACCGGATGGATAGGTGAAGTTGGCGGGATCATAAAACGCGGTCTCCTCCAAACCCGGTTCGATGTCCTCAAGCGGGTAATTGTGCGGGACATAGGCTGCCAGGGTCACATCCCCCCAGGCGACCGATTTATCGGTGCCCGCCACAGAAAACGAACCATCTTTGAGTTCGATGTCTGCGTCAGCCGCTTCCATCAGATGCGCGGCGATCTTTTTAGCTTTGGCGATGATTTTTTCCGTCGCGCGCACCATGGCTGAACCACCAACCGCAATCGAACGGGATCCGTAAGTGCCCATACCCATTGGCGTGTTGGCTGTGTCTCCGTGCACGATTTCCACCATGCTTTCGTCGATACCAATCATCTCGGCAATCACCTGAGGGAACGAGGTTTCATGGCCTTGGCCGTGGCTGTGTGAGCCCGTCATCACCACCAGACCACCGGTCGCGTTCACCCGCACAGTTGCACTTTCATAGAGGCCAGCACGCGCACCGAGCTGCCCTACGAGATTAGACGGCGCAATACCGCAGGCCTCAATATAGCAGTTCACGCCAAATCCACGCAGCATACCGCGCGCTTCACTGGCCTTGCGACGGGCCTCAAAGCCGGAAATATCCGCCATGTTTTCCAGCGCGTCCATGGTGCCGTGGTAGTCACCGGTGTCATATTCCACCGCCACAGGTGTCGCATATGGGAACTCGGTGATGAAGTTTTGACGGCGCAATGCAATTGGGTCCACACCCAGCTCCCGTGCCGCTTTGTCCACCACGCGCTCAAGCTGGAATGTCGCTTCCGGACGGCCCGCACCGCGGTACGCATCCACCGGCACAGTGTTGGTGAACACCGCTTTGACGTTCACGTAGATCAGTGGCGTTTTGTAGTTCCCCGCCATGAGCGTGCCGTGCAGCCATGTTGGCACCGAGGGCGCAAAAGTGGACAGATACGCGCCCATATTTGCATGTGTGTCGGTCCGTACAGCGGTGAAGTTATTCTCGGCATCCAGCGCCAGTTCGATCTTGGTCACATGGTCACGCCCATGTGCATCGGAAATGAACGCCTCAGACCGAGTCGATGTCCACTTCACAGCACGGTTCAGTGCTTTGGCCGCAAAAGTACAAAATGCTTCTTCGGCATAGTGGAAGATTTTTGTGCCAAATCCGCCCCCAACGTCTGGCGCGACAACACGAAGTTTGTGTTCCGGAATGCCCAAGACAAATGCACCCATCAACAAGCGGATCACATGCGGGTTCTGGCTGGTTGTGTAGAGCGTGCTGTCACCGGTTGCACGATTGAAATCGCCGATGGCCACACGAGGCTCCATCGGGTTGGCCACCAAACGGTTGTTGCGCAGCTCTAGTGTTGTCACATGCGCCGCCGCCTCAAACGCGGCATCAACCGCTGGTTTGTTTTCTTCAACGAAACCCCAGTCGTAACACAGGTTACTGGTCAGATCGTCGTGTACCTTTGTGGCCCCGTCGGCCAGCGCGGCCTTCATATCAACAACTGCCGGAAGCTCTTCGAGATCAACCTCAATAGCCTCTGCCGCGTCGCGTGCCTGCTCCAATGTTTCGGCCACGACGGCAGCGATCTGATCCCCCACATAGCGAACTTTGCCTTGCGCCAGCACCGGGTGGGCAGGCTCTTGCATCGGCTCGCCATGGCGGTCTGTCACCTGCCAACCACAGGGAATGCCACCGACACCTTCAAAATCCGCACCGGTGAAAATCTTGATCACCCCCGGCATAGCCGACGCAGCATCCAAATTGATGCCATTGATTTTGGCGTGGGCGATGTCAGAGCGCAAGAAATGCACATACGCTTGACCGTTGACTTGAATGTCGTCTGTGTAATTGCCGGTTCCACTTAGAAACCGGACGTCTTCGCGCCGCTTGGGGCTGGCGCCAATGCCATTGTCCTTAGGCATGCTTATCCTCCCTAAAATCAGAGCGGGCCAAGGCCTCACGCATCCGATTTGAAATCAAAATCACACGTTACCGCGCCTCCTCAAACGCGGTACTGCGGATTACTCAGCTGCTATGCTGCTCACATCCTGTCCACTGGCCGCCAGAATTGCTTTGACGATGTTGTGGTAGCCGGTGCAGCGGCAAATATTGCCCTCAAGATGATGGCGCACTTCCGCTTCTGTTGGTTGCGGATTGTTTTTCAAGAGATCCGCCGCAGACATGATCATGCCCGGCGTGCAGAACCCGCATTGCAGGCCGTGGTGATCTTGGAATGCCTGCTGCAACGCATTCAATGTTCCATCCGGCGCAGCCTGACCTTCAATGGTGTCAACGGAAGCGCCTTCTGCTTCCATCGCCAGCATTGTACAGGCTTTAACGGCAACCCCATCAACATGCACCACACAGGCGCCACATTGGCTGGTGTCACACCCAACGTGCGTGCCAGTCAGGCCAAGGGTTTCTCGAAGAAATTGACTGAGCAAAGTGCGTCCTTCGGCATCGCCGGACATTTCTTTGCCATTCACGGTCATGGTGACCTGTGACATTGGCTCCTCCCAATTTAGCTATTGTCATTGAGCAGGAGTAAAGCAGTCACCATGCAACTTGAGAAGCCGCTTTTTTTGACAATTCAAATGGGGGCCGTAGACATTGGTCGTAGCTGCACCTGCAGCACCGAGGCCAATTGGACTACATTCCCTTTTCCCGCGGCATCGGACGTGTTGGGATTTCTTTGAGGAGTCCCCCAACCCCCATTGCGGCGATATCAGAGTGGGTGACGTCAATCCCACAAATCACCCGCTCCATCACCCAATCCGCGCCGTTCAAGGCCGGAGATCGTGCGCAGCCGGGTAACCCAACGACTGGCTTCCCGTCAATCTCCCCTAAGAACAGAAGGTTACCAGGATCAACCGGCATGCCGAACCGCTCAACGACCCCACCCGTATCGCGCAGAGCCTGAGGAGCGACATCCAGCGGATCTGAAGTTGCCGATGCCGTGAGGACAAAGATCATGTCCCCAGGGGCTGACCGGATAACTTGCGCCAAAGGGGCCGGCTCATGCGGCACCAAGACCCTTTCCGTCAACATCATTCCCATCCGTTCAACACGCCCGGCCATTGCCCGCCGGCCTTTGTCGGTTGGAACATCTCCAATGGTGGTTTCAATCAGCGTTGCGGTTTCAAAAACAGGCCGCCGCAAAGACACCGCTCCGCGCGCAATGTTTGTCGCCTCCGCCAGTGCAGAAGACGGCACGGCATAAGCGATAATCTTGATAGTCGCGACCATGCCACCCGCGTCGACGCGGTGATAATCAGGCACGGTTGCAACCGTGATCATTGGATCAATGGAGTTAATCTGTTGCACTATCTCGGCGTTGATACGGATCACTCCACAGCCCTCGGCGTAGAGGTTTACCCGCCCAGCGCCCGCTCCTGTGGCTCGGACGCCCCCGATGCCAATTAGCATGGCCTCTGCCAATTTGGCTGCCGCCACATCTTCGGCCACATCGCCTTGATCCAATTGGGCCACAACAACAGTTTCAAACCCGGCGTCGACTAGGGCCTGTAGGTGCGTTTCTTGCAGGACTGTTCCTTTGGGGATCCTTTTGCCAGCAACCAAGGAGTGCGCCAGAACGGCGTCCAGAGCCACCTCAACTGGCACGGCGCCAAACTTCATGTGCTTTTCCTCAACACCGTTAGCATCTCCGCCAGGATCGCCACTGCAATTTCGGACGGGCTTGCCGCCCCAATATCCAATCCAACCGGACCGTGTATGCGGGCGATGGTCTGATCCGAATACCCGGCCTCCTGAAGCCGCTCAACCCGCTTGGCGTGGGTTCTTTTGCTGCCGAGGGCCCCAATGTAACAAACGTCTGACTTCAAAGCGATGTGCAGCGCTGGATCGTCCAGTTTGGGATCATGGGTCAACAAAACAAGCGCTGTTCGCGCATCAACGCCAATGTTCTGCAAAGCCTCGTCGGGCCACTCCTCCACAACAGTCTCCCCGGGAAACCGCGCCTCAGAACCAAACGCGGCTCGTGGATCAACAATTACAGGATCAAAACCGGCAAGGCGTGCCATTGGGACCAAAGCCTGCGCGATGTGCACAGCCCCCACAACAACCAACCTCAGTGGTGGATTGTGAATGGCAACAAAGCGGCCGTCTTCCTCCACGCCAGATCGATCCATGCGGAAGCGATCTGCAAACCCGGCACTCGTCAATGTGCCGCCGCCAGTTTCGGCATTGGCAATGTAAGCGACAGCTTTGCGCGCGGCACGGGCCTCAACCAATTGAGACAACACGTCTTCGGTGAGAACGGTTCCCACAGGTTCGACCAGAACCTTGATTGTGCCACCACAGGCCAAGCCAACAGCAAAGGCATCTCCATCGCTGATGCCAAATTCCAACAGGGTACCTTTGCCGCTTTCGATCGCGTCCATGGCCTCAACCATCACCGCACCTTCGACACAACCGCCAGACACAGAACCTTCAATCTGGCCATCACCGGACACAACCATTTGTGCGCCCGTGCGACGTGGTGCAGAGCCCCAGGTTTCAACCACGGTGGCCAGGGCTGCCCCACGTCCGGCGCGATACCAGTCCAGCGCCAATTCCGGCGCACCTTTAAGTCCTTGGCGCATTCCACCCTCCCTCAGAGCAAAAAACATGGGCCTCGTTCCACCAAACAGCAAGGTCCTCTTTTTCCATATTTTTCACTTGCTCAGGACCATTGACGAAGCTCCCCAAGGAGCCGTGCCTTTTCTCCCACATCGTCGGGACGTGACAGAGCTTCCGCCAGCGCCTCAATAGATGCAATGGAGTGCCCCGCGCGGAAACTGTCAACATGGGGCAGCATTGCGCGAATGCCTTGTGCTTTGGCCGCGAACCCTTCCCATCGCAGAAGCGGGTTCAACCAAATCAATCGACGTGCGGACAGATGTAAGCGTTGCATTTCTTTGGTCAACACCTCAGGCGCACCGCGATCCAATCCATCGGTGATCAACAGAACAACCGCCCCCTGCCCCATCACGCGACGCGACCAATCTCGGTTAAAACTGTGCAAACACTCCCCGATCCGGGTGCCCCCTTCCCAATCCTGGGCTTCCGCCCCAGCCGCAGCCAGCGCCACATCCACATCCCGGGTCGCTAAATGACGGGTGATGTTGGTCAACTGTGTGCCAAAGGTGAATCCATGCACGCGCGCCCATCCAGCCCCTTTTTGATTGGCAACCGCATGTAAGAAATGCAGCACCATGCGGCTGTATTGGCTCATTGATCCGGAAATATCGCAAATCACCACAAGGTTGGGCCAACGGATACGCTGGCTCTTATGTGCCAAGCCGGACAAATCTCCCCCCTGTCGCATGGACTGCCGCATGGTGGCGCGCCAATCGATTTTACGCCCAAACGGATCCGATTTGGTGCGTCGAGACAAAATTGGTTTCACCGGCAAGCTCAGGCGCGAGAGCATGCGCGTCGCTTGCGCAATTTCCTCAGTGCTCATTTGCTCAAAATCCAGCGTGCGCAGCTTCTCTTCTGATGATATGGTCAGAGAGGCATCAATCTCAATTTCTGTTCCAGCGTCTTCTTGCTCGACACCTTCAGGAATGTCTTGATTGGCGCCATCAAGAAGCGCTTCAGCAGCGCGTTTTTCACCCGCTTGCCCCGCGCGTTCTTCTTGCACGCCGCGGACAGCTGGCAACATCATCGCCATCATGTGCTCCAGATAGCGTGGATCACGCCAATAGAGCCGGAAAACCTGCGAGAACACGGTGCGATGTTCAGGACGAGACACGAAACACGCGTGCAACGTCCAATAGAAATCCTGCTTGCTAGTGAACCCTGACGCCTCGACTGCTCGAATGGCATCAATCACGCGTCCCGGGCCAATCGGCAATCCAGCCTTGCGCAAAGCCCTTGCAAACCAAGTGATGTTTTGCGTGAGCTTGGGGTGATCCGGGATCTCGAGCGGAAAGTATTCAGCCATTATTCATTTTCGCCTCGAAGGGCAGTCTGCCAAATCGAATGCAAATGCTCACCATTCTTAACAAAAATTGCCTTAGGCCATTCAGACCTAGATCCGACTTGCCAAGTCAGGTGGACAAGCACGAAAGGCGATTGGCTGTCGTCCAGCGCAAACAAAACATCGTCGCTTTGTGTGCTTCGAGCTATCGCGTGATACATGGATTGCCATAGAACGTGTTTTTCACCAACTTCACGTTTGAGTTCATTTGTTAGTGACGCGGCTTGCGCTTCACTAACAAACTCCCAACCCGCAGGGAGACGTAACCCCATCAGGCCGGCTCCAGCGTGGCGCGCGCCTCATCGAGCAGCTTCTTGGCCTCAGAGCCTTGCAGCTTTGCAATGTCGTCTTGGTACTTAAGAACGGCCCCAAGTGTATCGGCAATCACCTCAGGGCTCAGGGTCACAACATCCAATGCCAAGAGGCACTTGGCCCAATCTATGGTTTCCGCAACACCCGGTTTTTTAAAGAGGTCTTCGGTGCGGAGCCGTTGAACAAAAGCCACAACCTCTCGGCTCAGGCTTTCAGCCGCTTCAGGTGCCCGCGCACGCAAAATTGCCATTTCGCGATCAAAATCAGGGTAGTCGACCCAGTGATACAGGCACCGGCGCTTAAGGGCGTCATGCACTTCTCGCGTACGGTTCGACGTGACTATCACAATCGGAGGTTCAGGCGCCTTGATGGTACCGATTTCCGGAATGGTCACTTGGAAGTCACTGAGCGCCTCAAGCAGGAAGGCCTCAAAAGGTTCGTCGGTGCGGTCCAGTTCATCAATTAGCAACACTGGCGCTCCCGATGGATCAGGCCGCATCGCCCTGAGCAAGGGGCGCTCAACCAGATAGCCTGGGCCAAACAGCTCTTCCTGCAATGCGCTGCGATCCGCGCTACCACTGGCTTCCGCCGTGCGAATAGCCACCATTTGGGCCGCAAAATTCCATTCATAAACCGCACTGGACACATCAAGGCCTTCGTAACATTGCAACCGGATCAGGCTACGGCCCAGCGCCGCAGAAAGCGCTTTGGCAATTTCAGTTTTGCCAACACCTGCTTCACCTTCTAGAAAAATCGGCCGCCCCAAGCGCAGCGCTAAGAAAACAACAGTTGCGAGTGGCCGACCACATACATAGCCCTCTTCTGCCAGAAGCCGTTGAATGTCGTCGATGCTCTCAATGTCCTGCATGGGCACGCCTCTGGCTGGAAATACTCCGGTCACGCTGCATTGGAGCACCCGCAACGTCAAGCGCTTGCCCCCGCGACAAAAGTTGTAGAAAAGCGCAAAACCTTCCCAATTTTTGCCGCAAATAGCTTATACGGTTTCCGCAAAGACCACGAAACAAGGTCAGATCATCAGGCCACAATGGCCAGGGGCGTAAGGAAAAACATCGACATGCAGGACACTGCCAACGGCTTTGACACGCCGATGCTTGGGTTGTCACGGGATGAATGGCTGTCCCAGTTGGAACATGTTGCTGAGGCACATGGACACTTTCAACCGTTGGGAGACCGCCACTGGGCGACCTTAGTAGAGGACAAACCTGTCCTTTTGGTCACCTTTGAAACCGTTGATAGCATTCAAAAACGTGGTGACACCGGTCATCCCTTGGGATGGGAATTGGTGCGCGAGTTGGGCTGGTCTCACCTTTGTGTATTGAGCGATGGAGACACATGGTTTCGCGATCCGGAGGTGATCGCCTATTTTGATCGCCTTTCCGGCGACGGATTCTTTGATGAATTTGATGAAGTGGTGTTTTATGGTGCCGGATCATGTGGCTATGCCGCAGCGGGCTACTCGATTGTTGCAACCGATGCGCAGGTTGTTGCGGTGCGACCGCAAGCGACCCTTTCCCCGCGTTTTGCGGGCTGGGACAAACGATTTCCTCACTCCCGCAAAATTGCCTTTGACGGGCCATATGGCTTTGCACCGGATATGGCAGCCATGGCAGACCGCTGTTTTGTGATCTACGACCCAACCCAAGACATGGACGCCATCCATGCCGCTCTTTTTGCGCGTGAAAACACAGAATTGATGCCAACGCCGCATTTGGGTGCCACACCAGAAGAAGATTTACTGGAGATGCAGGTTCTGTATCGGGTTCTGGTGAAAGCGGGCGCAGGAACATTAAGCCGCACGGCCTTTTACAAACTCTACCGAGCGCGGCGCGCGCATGTGCCGTATTTGGACCGTTTGTTGCGAGAAGTGTCGCAAAAGAATCGGCCGTTTGTGACAGCGTTGCTCTGTGCCAATGTTGCGAGGCGTCTCAAAGAACCACGGTTCTTGCGCCATTTAAACGCACTGGTTCAGGACGCGGATCAGGGGCGTTTGGCGAGTTGAAGCTGGCGCAAAATCGCCAAGAGTTGCGTGCAAAGACTAGCCACTGGCCGCAGCTTTGTGTAAGCCGCGCCTATGACCCAAAACCTGACCATTGCCCGCCCCGATGACTGGCATTTGCATCTGCGCGATGGCGCGATGCTCCAAGCCGTCCTGCCTGAAACCGCGCGCCACTTTGCCCGTGCGATCATCATGCCCAATCTGGTGCCGCCAGTTGTGACCGGCGCGCAGGCCGTGGCCTACAAAGACCGCATCATAGCGGCTTTGCCCCAAGGCATGTGCTTTGAGCCGCTGATGACGCTGTACCTCACAGAAGACAGCGATCCGGAAGATATTGCGACGGCGCATGCAACAGGTCTGATCAAAGCTGTGAAGCTCTACCCCGCCGGTGCGACAACAAACTCCGCCAGCGGTGTTGCCGATTTCAAAAACGTTCGCGCCTCGCTGGACAAGATGGCCGAGATTGGCTTGCCGCTCTGTGTACATGGCGAAGTCACCGATCATGACATCGATATTTTTGACCGCGAAGCGATTTTTATCGACCGCGTGTTGGACCCAATCCGCAAAGCCACTCCAGGCCTGCGCGTGATTATGGAACATATCACAACCAGCGACGGTGTTGCGTATGTGCAAGACAATGCGACCGATCTAGGTGCAACAATCACCACGCACCACCTGATCATCAACCGCAACCATCTCCTCGTGGGTGGAATCAAACCGCACTACTATTGCCTGCCTGTGGCCAAGCGTGAAGAACACCGTTTGGCATTGCGCGCCGCGGCGACCTCCGGTGATGCGCGGTTCTTCCTCGGCACCGACAGCGCCCCACATCTGGACGGCGACAAGGAGAGTGCTTGCGGCTGTGCCGGTTGCTTCACCGCGACCAACACCATGGCACTTTTGGCACATGTGTTTGAAGAGGACGGTGCGCTGGACAAGCTGGAAGGCTTTGCCAGCCGCAATGGTCCAAACTTCTATGGCCTGCCGGTGAATGAAGAGACCATCACGCTCGTGAAGACCGAACAAACCACTGTCTTCCCTGATAAAATTGAAAGCGCTAATGGGCCCGTTACCGTGTTTGACCCCGGTTATGACGTGTTCTGGACCGTTGCTGACTAAGAAATTCTGCTGCCAAAGGATATCAAAATGATCCCTACCGCCTTCCCGCCAAAAGAAGAAATTGCCCGCCTGACTGCCCGTATGCTGTTGGAAATTGGCGCGGTAAACTTCAACACCGATGAGCCCTACACGCTGGCCTCAGGTCTGCCAAGCCCAAGCTACATTGACTGCCGCAAACTGATCTCCTTCCCGCGCATCCGTGCGACCCTGATGGATTTCATGACCGTCACCGTGATGCGTGAGGCGGGCTTTGAAGCGTTTGACAACATCGCCGGTGGTGAAACGGCGGGCATTCCTTTTGCCGCGTTGGTGGCGGAACGCATGGCGCTGCCGATGACCTACGTGCGCAAGAAGCCAAAGGGATATGGCAAAAACGCCCGTATTGAAGGCGCAATGAGCGAAGGCGAGCGGGTGTTGTTGGTGGAAGATCTGACCACCGACGGCGGCTCCAAACTGTCGTTTGTCGACGCGATCCGTGAGACCGGTGCATCTTGTGGCAACACGGCAGTGATCTTCTACTATGACATCTTCCCGGAAACTGAGAAGACCTTGGGTGATCACGGTGTTGCGCTGCACTATCTCTGCACCTGGTGGGATGTTCTCGCCGAAGCCAAAGCGCAGGGCGTGTTCTCAGCGGAGACACTGTCGGAAGTTGAGACTTTCCTCAAAGACCCACGCGCCTGGCAGGAATCGCGCAAGGGATCCTAAGCCTTTCGGCGGAAAACCGAGCACATTTGAGGTCAAAACTGGCCACAACAGCACAAGATGTTGACGCATCAACGCCCGTCCTGACAATATCGGGGCGGGCGAAGTTATCCACAGGCGATCCACAAAAACATACAAGTTGCCCTGTTTAAGACGGCTGGTTTAAAACCGGCGACGCGGGCATTTGGGGGCAGACATGAACGAAATTGCAAACATCAACACGGGTGAAACCGAGGCCGCAAGCATTGATGCGTTGCCGCATTCCATTGAGGCTGAGCAACAGCTTCTGGGTGCCATTCTGACCAACAACGACATTTTTGATCGTGTCGCCTCGGTCATCAATTCGACCCACTTTTATGAGCCTGTACATTCGCGCATTTATGAGATCGCTGCCGCTCGGATTGCGAAGAACAACCTTGCCTCCCCGGTCACTCTCAAAGCCTTTATGGAAGACGACCCCGGTCTGATCGAATTGGGTGGTCCAGCCTATCTTGTGCGCCTGGCGGGTTCTGCAATTTCGTCTTTTGCCGCAGCCGATTACGCGCAAATGATCTATGATATGGCGATGCGCCGTGAGCTGATTGATCTGGGCAACAACATCGCCTCCAAGGCCAAGAAAGCTGACATCAAGCTAGAGCCAAAAGAGCAGATTGTTGAGGCAGAACAAGCGCTTTACAAACTCTCGGAACAGGGCACCTCTGAGCGTGGCTATGTCAGTTTTCTGAAAGCTGTGACGCAAGCAGTAAACACCGCCAATGCCGCCTACCAACGCGATGGCGGCCTTGCCGGTATTTCCACCGGCTTGATCGACCTCGACAAAAAGCTGGGGGGGCTTCACCCGTCGGACTTGTTGATCCTCGCGGGACGTCCTTCGATGGGGAAAACTTCGTTGGCCACCAACGTCGCGTTTAACGTGGCAAAGGCCTATAAAAAAGGCGTTAAACCGGATGGCAGCGAAGGCGCTGTTGAGGGCGGTGTGGTTGCGTTTTGTAGCCTTGAGATGTCGGCTGAACAATTGGCGGCGCGTATCCTATCTGAGGCGGCTGAGATCCCGTCTGAACAGATCCGTAAGGGCGACATGACCGAGGAGGAGTTTCGGCGATTTGTTCAAGCAGCAAAAGACCTTGAGGCCTGCCCGCTGTTCATTGACGACACCCCGGCCCTGCCGATCGCGCAGTTGGCGGCGCGGGCACGGCGGCTGAAGCGAACCCACGGGCTGGATCTGTTGATCATCGACTATCTGCAACTGTGTCGCGGTACTGCCGAGAACCGTGTGCAAGAAATTGGTGAGATTTCGATGGGTATGAAAGCCATTGCCAAGGAGCTCAATATTCCGGTGATTGGTCTCTCCCAGCTCTCCCGTACAGTGGAGAGCCGAGACGATAAACGCCCCCAACTCAGTGACTTGCGGGAATCCGGTTCGATCGAGCAGGATGCGGATGTGGTGATGTTTGTGTTCCGCGAAGAGTACTATGTGGAACGGGAGAAACCCTCTGACGAGCGGCTGGACGAAATGGCCGCGTGGCAGGAACGCATGGAGCGCCTGCATGGTCGCGCCGAGGTGATCTTGGGCAAGCAACGTCACGGCCCAATTGGCACGGTAGAGCTGTCGTTTGAGGGGCAATTCACCCGCTTTGGCAACCTTGTGCAGCCTTGGCAACAAGGCGGCGGCGAGGAGTTTTAAGCTCCCCCCAAGACTATTCGAATCGCCGTGTTAACCTCGTTTTTGGCGGCGATTTGAACGTCGGTACATTGTCTGTATCGCGACTGTTTTGCGGAGGTGCGTATTTCCAATGCGCCGCAATCGGCAATTGTTAAGCCACAGTTCGCGGCAACGGGGAAAAACGCACCGCCTTTGGCCTTGACCTTGCGAGGTCAGACGTCAACAAACACCGTCATGGCTACTGCAACTTTGACAATCGACCTCGACGCCCTGATCAACAATTGGCGGGCGCTGGATGCACAGACGGAAGTGACCACCGCAGCGGTGGTGAAAGCCGACGGATACGGACTCGGCGCGGACCGCGTGGCGCGGGCATTGATGCGCGCTGGAGTAACGCGCTTCTTTGTTGCCGCCGCCGAAGAAGGCGCCAGCCTGCGGCAAGCGATTGGGCCGGACCCGGAGATCAACATCTTTGGCGGCCATATGCGCGGCGACACCGATATGATCAGCGACATGAACCTGACGCCGATGTTGAACTCGGTGGATCAGATTGTACGCCATGTTGAAGCGCTGCCAGCCCATCCGTTTGGGGTGCAGCTTGACACAGGCATGAACCGTCTGGGCCTTGAGGCGTCAGAATGGGACGCGGTCAAAGCGCTCGTGTTGCAGCGTGGTCCAACATTGATCATGTCACATCTGGCCTGTGCCGATGAGCCCGAGCATCCGATGAATCCGCGACAGCTGGCCGCGTTCAAAGAGATGACCGATGGGCTGGACGTGCCACGCTCGTTGGCAGCAACCGGCGGGATTTTGTTGGGCGACGATTATCATTTTGATCTGACGCGCCCTGGCGTTGGGCTTTATGGGGGCATGCCCTTTGTGGACGCGACCCCGGTGGCCAGCCTGCGCCTTCCGGTCATCCAAGTGCGCGACGTCGCTGAAGGTGAAAGCGTTGGCTATGGTAATGCCTGGATTGCAGAGCGCGACAGCAAAGTCGCGACACTTGCGGCGGGTTATGCCGACGGCATTTTGCGGGCGATGAGCGGCAAAGTTGCCACGTTTGCTGGCGAGGACCGCTGCCCGCTGATTGGCCGGATTTCCATGGACCTGATTGGCATCGACGTGACGGACTTGTCCGACATACCGCGAGAAGTGGAACTGCTTGGGCAACACCAATCCGTGGACACGCTGGCCGATGCCGCAGGCACCATTGGCTATGAAATCCTGACCTCGATGGGTCAACGCTATCAGCGCCGGTACAAATTTTCATGAAGCTGGTTGTGGCTCCTTTAAATGCCATTGGGCGCAGCATGATTGCTCTGTTCACCTCTTTTGGGGAGGTGCTGCTGTTTGTGTGGGGCGCGGTGAGCCACATTTTCCGCCCGCCATTTTATGGCCGTGAGTTTCTGAGTGCGCTGTTTAACATTGGTTGGCTGAGCCTGCCGGTGGTGGGCATGACCGCAATCTTTACTGGTGGCGCGCTGGCCCTGCAGATCTATGACGGCAGCTCGCGGTTTTCGGTAGAGAGCGTGGTGCCGCAGATTGTGGCGATTGGCATGGTACGTGAGCTGGGACCGGTATTGGTAGGCTTGATGGTGGCCGCGCGGGTGACCAGTTCAATTGCCGCGGAAATTGCCACGATGAAAGTGACCGAACAGATTGATGCGTTGGTCACGCTGTCGACCAACCCGATGAAATACCTGGTGGCACCGCGCGTGATGGCGGCTATTTTGGTGGTGCCTGCCCTAGTGGGCATTGGCGACATCATTGGGATTTATGGGGGTTTCTTGGTCTCCACCGAAACGCTGGGCTTTAACCCTGCAACCTACATTCGCAACACCGCAGACTTCCTGCAACTCAACGACATTGTGTCCAGCCTGGTAAAAGGGTCTGTGTTCGGCGGCATTGCTGCCGTGATGGGCTGCTACGCGGGCATGCATTCCGGACGCGGCGCGCAAGGCGTTGGCCGCGCCACCAAAAGCTCCGTACAAGCCGCAGCCGTGATGATCTTGGCAGCCAATTTTATTCTCACCAGTCTGTTTTTTACCTCATGATCCAGTTTGACAATGTGCATAAACGTTTTGGCCCCAAGCAGGTGCTGCAGGGCGTCAACCTTGAGATTGCCAAAGGCAGCTCGATGGTGATCATTGGCGGGTCCGGCACCGGGAAATCGGTGATGCTAAAGTCAGTTCTGGGCCTGATCATTCCGGAAAGCGGCAGCATCACTGTGGATGGGCAAAACGCCACCCAAGGCGACCGGGATGCGTTTCTGGCACGGTTTGGCATGTTGTTTCAGGGCGGCGCGCTGTTTGACAGTATGACCGTTTGGCAAAACGTGGCGTTTCGCCTGCTGCGGGGCAGTTTGAAGCGCCCCAAAGACGAGGCGCGCGAAATCGCCATTGAGAAGCTGCGGCGGGTGGGGCTGACGCCTGATGTGGCGGACCTGTATCCGTCTGAGCTGTCTGGTGGGATGCAGAAACGTGTGGGCTTGGCCCGTGCGATTGCAGCGGAGCCAGAGATCATCTTTTTTGACGAGCCAACCACAGGCCTCGACCCAATTATGTCCGGCGTGATCAATGACTTGATCCGTGAGATTGTGGTTGAGATGGGTGCCACGGCAATGACCATCACCCACGATATGAGCTCGGTGCGCGCTATTGCTGATAACGTCGCGATGCTGCATGGCGGGGTGATCCAATGGACCGGCCCGGTGAGCCAGATGGACGCCAGCGGCGATCCCTATCTGACGCAGTTTATTTCTGGCTCCGCGGAGGGGCCGATTGAGGCGGTACGGTGAACACCGCAATTGCCGTGACCTTTTTGGCGACGCCCTTTGTGGCAATCATTTTGAGCATTTGGATCGGCGCGCGGGCCTTTTTCTCTGACCGGCACCCGCTTGTTGGCTTGAGCCTCATGCTGCTTTCTCCGTTAACGTTCTTCTGGCCGTTTGGCGTAATTTTTGTTTCCGCCCAAGTCCCGCTGGAAGCAAAGTTGACTTGGTGGGGCAACGTTTTTGCTCCTTTGTTTTGGGGTGGTCTGGCCGGTGGTTGTTTCAGTGTTGGCGGTGTGTTGCTCTACCTATGCGTTGTCTCTGACGAAAAACTCAAAAACCTATTGGCATCGTGCCTGACCCTAGGATGGTTCTTTTGGTTTTTGTGGGCCTTTGTGTTTGATCACTCACATAGCATTTGACGCCCCAAAGGATTGAAAGACATTAAGGGTGTCTTCGACCAGCCCTTTACCTTTTCCTAACCTTTTGTTCGCAGAATGTTCCCTGTGTTTTGGTAAAAGGTAATTCGGGTATGTCAGAGAACGAGCCGCAGCCGCCGGTGTCTCCAGTTGTGGGCACCACCGGCGACGACAGCATCACCACAGGGGACGGTGTAGACCGCGTGAATGGCCACGCGGGCAGCGACACGCTGACCTCTGGGGATGGCAATGACCTTGTCGCCGGCGATATGGTGGGCCGCGAGTGGGTGTTTGTCGACGGGTGTTGGGTCTACAATCCGGATGCCATCATCAACAACGGCGACGCCGAAAACCGCGCCTATGACGATGTGATTTCCACAGGCGCCGGCGATGACGTGGTGCTTGGCAATGGCGGCAATGATGCCCTGTCTTCTGGCGCCGGTGCCGACACGGTGAATGCCGGAACCGGACAGGATACCGTGGACGGCGGGCTGGGCGACGATCTGCTTAATCTCGAAGCTGGCAACGATTTGGCTCAAGGTGGCAAGGGCGCAGACACCATCAATGCCGGAAGTGGCGATGACCTGGTGTATGGCGATTTGGAAAACGGAAACCTGCTGGACGATGGTATGGGGGGGGCGGCCACTTTGGGTCAGCTGGCCCATGACGCGGGCTGGACCACGGATGCGGAAGGCGCATTATCCCAATCGGTGACCACCCAGGTTGGGGAAGTCTACACCATCAGCTTTGAGATGGCCGCCAATTTGTCAGGCGGTGCCACCAGCGGCGGCGTCGAAGTGCTTTGGAATGGCGAGGTCATTGGCACGGTTGGCACCACTTCTGGCGTGTTTGAAACCCACACCTTTGAGGTGACCGGTAGCGGGGACGCAGGCGGATTGACCCTGCGCGAAGTGGCCCCAGCCGACAGCGGACCAGACATCAATATGGACGGTCCCATATTTAGCTACATCAAGGAGGTCACCGTTGGCGGAGACACGGTGGAGGTGGCCGCCTTTGCGCCGGGGCAGTCCAAGCTGTTTCAGATGATCGACGGTCAGTTAAATGTGTTTGACCCGGAAACCGAGCAATATGAAGTGGCCGGAGACCCAACCGGTCTGCGCATCAATGCCATTGGGTTCAACACCGAAGATGACCTGATTTACGGCATCGCCAAAGCCAACGGTGTGGACACGTTGGGCAACGCCGTGTCGATCCGCGACTTGGTTATGGTGGACGCGGAAGGCCAAGCTTACCGCGTGGGTGAAACGCCGGTGGCTGACTATGTGGGTGATTTCGACGACGTTGGGAACCTTTGGACTTTCCAAAGCAGTTTGAACCGCGTCACAATGATAGATGTGAACAATTTGGACGCCACCGGAAATCCCGTGGCGACCAATTTTGATTTGCCCAACGCCCTATTTGGCGGGCGCACCTATGACGTGGCCTATAACGCCAAGGATGGCGCTTTTTACGCAGTGGAGTCCCCTGGCCGCAACGGCGAACCTGGCGCGGTGCACCGGATCGACCTATCCGATGTGCCCAGCGGCGGCGCGCCGCACATAACATCGGTGGATATCACGGCGACGCTTTATGACGACGGCATGACGGCGGGCATGCCCAAAGGCGCTTATGGCGCAGTGTTCCTGGATGGCGATGGAAACCTCTATTTTGGCCTGAATCGCGGCGACCACGATCTTGACGGCACCACCGGCGCCTCTGGTGGAATTTACCGGGTTGAGGTGGATTGGGCAGACGGGGCGGCCTATGCGGAGTTTATGGCCGAGGCGCAAAGCACAGGCAGCAACGACGGCGCAGTGGACCCACGCGCCCCCGATCCCTTTGCCCCGATTGATCCGGAAGGCACAGTCCTGATCCGGGACCCTGCTGTGGTTAGTATCAACGGTGGCAACGACAAGCTGCGAGGCGGTGAGGGCAACGACACTCTGATGGGTGGTGGTGGCGACGACACCCTGCACGGAGGCACTGGCAACGACTTACTGCATGGTGACACAGGAGCGGACCAAATTTTCGGCGGCAGCGGTAATGACACAGCCACAGGAGGCACGGGATCGGACAAGATTATCCTTGGCGCGGGCAATGACGCAGGCGACGGCGGCGAAGGGCACGATTTCCTCCATGGCCGTCACGGCAACGACATTTTGGACGGCGGGGCAGATGCGGACAAACTGGTTGGAGGCGATGGCGCAGACACGCTCCATGGTGGCGACGGCAATGACCACCTCTGGGGCGGCAACTGGTGGCAAGACGGCGACGCGGACACCTTTGTCACACACTCGGGCGGTGGACGCGACATGATCCACGACTTTGAGGTGGACCACGATGTGATTGATCTGAGTAGCTATGGCCTTCAATACACCGACTTACAGGCCCACATCCAAGATCAAGGCTGGGCCACGGTGATCGACCTAAGTGCGCTCACTGGGGGAGTCAGCGGCGATCGACTTATCCTGAAGTCTGTTGATCCGGGTGATTTGGACGAAAGCAATTTCCTACTGTGAGGTGACCATGCCACATCGGTTTCAGGAGGGGGCGGACGTCGCTCCTTCGACATTTGCGTCGATTGCCCCCCTCAATCACATGCGTCGGCTGATCTTTCCGCTGCTTGCGCTCAGCGCCATATCCAACCTTGCCATACTTGTGAGCCCAATCTTCATGATGCAGGTGCTGGACCGCGTTCTGCCAACCGGGAACACGCACACATTGATTTTGCTGCTTGGTATGGCCGCACTCGCACTTCTGCTACAAGCCGTGGTTGACACATTGCGAGATCTCAGCTTGCAGCGCACAATGCACTGGTGTGAGCGGCTTTGCGCACCTGTTGTGTTATCGCAACCAAGCAATCTCCAAGAGGGCTTGCTGACTTCGGTGGCTCATCTCAAACGTGCCTTGGCGGGACCGGCAGCACGCGCAGCGCTCAGCCTACCCTGGCTTCCTGTGTTCACTCTTGTTTTGTGGGTTATTCATCCGTGGTTTGCCGGGCTGGCCGCCACTCTGATCGCGATTGCGGCGGCAATTCGGCTCACATCCAACTCCAGCAGCAAGGCCATACAGCTCGATTTGTCCAGCGCCAGGAATCAAGAAATGTGCACACTGAAAGACGCACAATCCTTGGCCGTACAGCCAGCCATCACCGGTTTGGCGCACAATGTCCTTCAGCGTTTTGTCAGCACGCTAAGCCAACGCAGTCGGCTGGAAGACAAACTCACGCCAATAGAGGTCACAACAGCAGGATTAGAAACCTTTTTAAGAAACCTGACACAACTCCTCGGCTTAAGTGTGGGCGCAGCTCTGGTTGTCGATGGCAGCCTCAGCGCAGGTGGCATGATCGCAGCCAGCTTAATCCTCACCAAAACAGTTGCCAGCTTTGAGGCGGCCATCGGCAGCATCCCAGATCTTATTCAGGCCACCCGCGGGTTTGCCACCCTGCAAAAGGTACCAGCAATGCGCTCTTCAGAAGGAACAGAAATTGCTGACTTGAACGGCAGCTTGCGATGTGAGGGCGTGATTTTCCCGAAAGGTGGCGGCGCCCCGCCGCGCTTGGATCGGATCACCTTTGACCTGCCATCTGCCCGCTGCCTCGCCATTGTGGGGGCATCAGGCAGTGGCAAAACCACCCTCCTGGAGGCCTTGGCCGGCGTGGTTCCCTGCCCGATTGGTACGGTTTGGCTGGGCGAAACGGAAATTCGAACGCTGCCACAACACAGCCAAGCCGCACATATTGGCTATTTGCCGCAACAGGCTCAGCTCTATCACGGCTCTTTGGCACAAAACATTTGTGGATTTGCCAGCAAAGCCACGGACGCAGAAATTATCACGGCGGCACAAACCGCCGGAGTGCACGGGTTGATTTCCGCCTTGCCGAACTCTTATGACACCGACATCGGCGCCACGCCGTTTGTATTATCGGCGGGCCAAAAGCAGCGGGTCGCACTGGCCCGTGCAATTTTTCACCGCCCCAGCTACCTCTTTCTTGACGAACCCAATGCTTTACTGGACGCCGCCGGTGAGCGGCAGCTATGCGCTGCTCTGGCCCGACTAAAAAACCAAAACACCACCATAGTGATGGTTATTCATCGGTCGGGATTGATGGGGCTGGCCGACCATGTGTTGGCGTTGGAAAGCGGGCGCATCGCTGACTTCGGCCTGCGCAGTGACGTGTTAGGTCGAATGAGTGGCGGCAGACGTCGCCTTGAAGTGCCATTACAACCCACCAGCTTGCAAGATCTGGCTGATTGGATTGGCGCGCAGTTTAATCGCAGCAATGATGCAGACCTGTGTCAGCGCGCGGAACTGGTTGCCAGTGAGCTGTTCAACCTCGCGATGGCCTCTGGCCCAAACGATGCACCAAGGACAGCAGTGTATCATTTCAAATTTCTCAATGACCGCAGTTGTGAAATCACGCTGACTGAAAACCGGGTCACCCAAGCCGACCAGAAGATGCAGAAGGTTTCACGTCTGTTGCATCAATCTGAAGCGCCAATGGCCGACCTCCCCCGTGATGAAGCCGCGTTGGCCGTACTCACCCTGATGAGTGACGGGTTTGACGTTGAAAACGTGGACGGCCAGGCTGTTTTCCGCGCCGCCATTTCCACACGCCCCATGGCGGTCAATCGGATGGCAACCCATTGACTCCGGTGGTCTCCCCCCCGCCTTGCGAAGAGGCTGACAGCTTGCCTCGCCAAATTACGCGGCCGCTTTGGTTCGGGTTTTTGTCGTTGTCGATCAGCATTGTTGTGTTTGTTTTATGGTCCACCATGGCCCCGCTCGCCACATCGATCCCCGCCAGTGGGCATTTGGATGCGCGGCGGCCAAGCTTGGACATTCAGCACCAATTTGGCGGCAAAATCGCCGAAGTGCATGTGGTGCCACACACGACGGTCGTAAAGGGTCAGCTTTTGATCCGGCTGGACGTGACAGATGCAAAAGCGGAACTGGCAGAAGTGCACGCGGCTTTGGCGCCGATGCAAGAAGAACGCACCGTTCTTGGCGCGGCCTTGAACAACACCTTGCATGAAACCTCCAGTTCCATTGGCACGCAAACCGAACTGGCTCATGCGCGTATGAAAAACATGCAGGATGCGCTGCAAATGCGCGCGGATATGACCACAGCGTTGGAAGCTGCTCTCCGGCAACGCGCAAAGCGCCTTCGGACCAGCCTAGATTATCTCGATGCGCGACGGCGATCCATGGACATGCGGTTGGAGCGCTACGTCACATTGGCCGCGCAGGGGGCTTTGAGAACTGCCGAAATCGACGCCCTAAAAGAGGCCATTTTGGGTGTTGAATCAGGAATGGCGCGCGAGCAGGCCGAACTTGTTTCGCTGGAAAGTCAGGCCACCCAGGCCAGACTGCAAGTGGCGCGCGAAAAACTGGAGTTTCGCCAGCGGATATTGGATCGCCAAGCACAGTTGGAAGAGGACATTCCCCGCTTGAGGCTACAGATCCTGCGGCTGTCCGCACAGATCGCACAAGCCGACATCGTTGCACCCGACGACGGCGTTATCGCTGCATTTCCTTATGATACGGAAACGATGGTGGTGCCAAAGGGGGAGACTGTGCTGACCTTGGCGCGACCCAACGGGGATTTGGATGTGGCTTTTGTGGCATCCCCACAGGCCATTGACCAGCTTCGCGTGGGCATGGAGGGGGTTCTGACCGTCACAAGCCTGCCGCAACGGAACCATCCCAAAGTGCGGGTGATCTTGACGTCGCTGTCCCCGGAAGCGCGACGCAATTCAGACGGCGCGGTTATGGGCTATGACGGGATTGCGATAATAAACGATGAGGACCAGGCGGCGTTGCGAGCGGAGATGGGCGACCGACTGACTTTGGCGCAAGACATGCCGGTGCACCTTGTTTTTACCGGGCGGCATTTGACCTTTGGGGACTATTTGGTGGGGCCTTTTTTACGGTTTTTGAGCCAAGCCATGCAGGATTGATGTAAGACTTGCTGACCGCGACGGCTGCAACAGTTCAAAAACAGAAGAGCAACTCACTGTCAGCCCGCCTCGCAATCGTGCTCCGCCATATGACCATCCAGTCCTGCACACATCAACTCCCGAAGCGGACGCCATTCGGTCACTGGGACCACACGCTGTTGTAACAGGAAGTGCCGGAAGAAATTCCCCGCTCCAACAACTTGCGCAGGCCTTCGTCAGCGCATAGCTCTAACCGCATGATCACTGCTTTACGCCTGACCAATTTATCCTTGCTGATCTTATTTCCCATCGCGTGGTTTGCACCACTGATGCGTGCAGGTTTGCTGCCTTTGTTTGGACTGAGCGAAATCTCCATTGTGTCCGGCCTGCAATCTTTATGGGACACGGATGTGGCCCTGGCATTGCTGGTGACGTTTCTGGCTATATTTGCGCCGTATATGAAGGTGATCGGGCTTGCCTTGATCCAGTTTGGCATGATGCGGCGCAAGGTTCTGCCGGCGCTGGAATGGCTTGGCAAACTGGCAATGGCGGATGTGTTTTTGATCGCACTCTACATTGTGATTGTGAAAGGTGCCGGACATGTCACGGTAGAGACCGGATGGGGGCTCTACCTGTTTACCTTCTGCGTTTTGGCCTCGTTGGCGATTAGTCATTTGACCCGCAAGCGGTAGTGGTCCAAAACAAGAACATGGCAAAGAGCAAAACCCAATTCAGCTGTTCCAGTTGTAACGCACAGTTCTCAAAGTGGTCCGGTCGGTGTGAAAACTGCGGCGAGTGGAACACCATTGTCGAAGAAGCGCCGTTTGGCGCGGGGCCTGCGGGCTCCTCTCTCGGCGCGGTCAAAGGGCGGCGGATCGAGCTGTCAGATCTGCGCACCGAAGAAGCGCCTCCCCCGCGCACTTTAAGTGGCGTGAAGGAACTCGACCGGGTGTTGGGGGGCGGACTGGTGCCTGCAAGCGCCATTTTGGTGGGCGGCGACCCTGGCATTGGCAAATCCACCTTGCTCCTGCAAGCGGCAGCGCGGTTTGCGCGGCAAGGTGTAAAAACGATCTACGTAAGTGGTGAGGAAGCCAGCGCACAGGTCCGCATGCGGGCACAGCGACTGGGTTTGACCGAAAGCCCGGTTCTTTTGGCCGCCGACACAAATTTACGTGACATCCTGACCACCTTGGAGGCGGAAAAACCGAAGCTGGCCATCATCGATTCCATTCAGACTATGTGGAGCGACTCGGTTGCCAGTGCGCCCGGCTCTGTCAGCCAAGTGCGGGCAGCAGCGCATGAGCTCACCACGTTTGCCAAACGCAAGGGCATGGCCATTGTGCTTGTGGGACACGTCACCAAGGACGGGCAAATTGCCGGCCCGCGTGTTGTGGAACATATGGTCGACACCGTGCTTTATTTCGAAGGCGAGCGTGGGCATCAGTTTCGGATATTGCGCGCCGTAAAAAACCGCTTTGGCCCGGCGGATGAAATTGGTGTGTTTGAAATGACCGGGCGGGGTCTGGCCGAAGTGGCCAACCCAAGCGCTCTGTTTCTTGCAGATCGTGGTGCTCCCACGCCCGGCAGTGTGGTTTTTGCCGGCATAGAAGGCACCCGCCCCGTGCTGATTGAATTGCAGGCCCTGGTCGCCCCGTCACCGCACAGCCAGTCGCGGCGCACCGTTGTAGGCTGGGACAGCGGACGGCTTGCGATGATTCTCGCGGTGTTAGAATCACGCTGTGGAATTCCCTTCGCGGGGCTGGATGTGTACCTGAATGTGGCGGGAGGCATGAAAATTTCGGAGCCGGCTGCCGACCTGGCGGTTGCGTGTGCGCTGATCTCCGCGCGCGAAGACAGTGCCTTGCCCGCCGAGACCGTGGTTTTTGGCGAAATCAGCCTGTCTGGCGCCCTCCGATCGGTCAGTCAGACGGAAAATAGGTTGAAAGAAGCCCAAAAACTTGGTTTCACATCCGCAATAGCTCCGAAAGGTGGCAAGTCCGCGAAAGTTGAAGGTATCAATCTCAACCGCATTGGGGATTTGGCAAGCTTTGTGGGAGAGGTATTCGGAGCGGCTGACAAGCCAACAGGTAAATGAGTAAATACTGACCGGGGCGGTCAAAGGGGACGGGAATACATGGAAGGCTTCACAATTATTGATGCCGTGGTCGCGGGCGTGATCGTTATCTCAGCACTTCTGGCATACAGCCGAGGTGTTGTGCGCGAGAGTATGGCCATCGCCGGTTGGGTCGCCGCGGCGGTCTTGGCCTTTATGTTTGCAGGCACGATACAGCCGATGGTCAAAGAAATCCCGGTTTTGGGACAGTATTTGTCAGACAGTTGTGAGCTGTCGATTATCGCGGCATTCGCCGGTGTGTTTGCACTGGCGCTGATTGTCGTCTCGCTGTTCACACCGCTGTTTTCCTCCATTGTACAGCGCTCCGCGCTTGGCGGCATTGATCAAGGGCT
This sequence comes from Shimia sagamensis, assembly GCF_900182745.1. Lineage (GTDB taxonomy): Bacteria > Pseudomonadota > Alphaproteobacteria > Rhodobacterales > Rhodobacteraceae > Shimia > Shimia sagamensis. The sequence continues at coordinate 47,185 of NZ_FXTY01000007.1, forward strand.
TGGCTTTATCTTTGGGGTGCTGCGCGGCATCCTATTGGTGGCGATTGCCTTCTTTGTTTATGAGACCGTGATCACCAGCCAATCTGTGGCGATGGTGGATGACAGCCGCTCTGCTGCTGTGTTCAGCCGCATCACACGTCGGATTGATGACCGTGACCCGCAGCAAGCATTGGGTTGGATCACCGCACAATACGAAGAACTTGTGGGCGTCTGCGAACAATAAGCGTTCCCCCACCGAAGATGCACAAGCCCGCGCCACTTGGTTGCGGGCTTTTTGCTGCGCGGCGTTCTGGGCTCTTGTTTGCCAGGCAGTGGAGAGATACCGTCGCAAAAATCGGAATGTTTTGGCAGCTTTACCATGCGACTTTGGATATTCATCACCACTTTGAGTTTAGCGATTTGTGTGTCGTTGGTGATGTATATGCTGCTGCCACCCAACAGGTTGAAATTGGCCGCCGGCTCTCAAGGAGGAGCGTATACGCTAATGGCGGAGCGCTATCAGGAGGTCCTGGCCCGCGATGGCATTGACGTGCAAATTGTGCACACCAATGGATCGGTGGACAATGCGGAGTTGATCTCCAAAGATTTGGTGGATGCGGCATTTTTGCAGGCTGGGGTTGGCGTGACCGATGGCACCGCGGAATCGATTGGTGGCGTGTTTTACGAGCCAATGATTTTCCTGGCACACAGCGGCCATGACATACCTGAAAATCCGGCCTTATGGCATGACCTCACAATTGCCGCAGGAAAACGTGGCTCTGGCACTGCGGTGGCTTTTGCGGACTTTCAGGACGCGGTTGGCATGGACAAAAGTGCCAACACACTGGTTGATGTTGGTTATTCACAGGCAATTTTTGCGTTGCGCGCTGGCGACATCGATATGGCCTTCTTTGTCAGCAGCATCGAAGCGCCCTATTTGAGGCAAGCTTTTGGCTATGAGGACATCGACATTTTGCACCTGTCTTACACAGATGCAATTGCGCGGCATTTGGATTACGCCGATCTGGTCGAGGTGCCCACGGGCGGCGTATCGCTGAACCCAGTCCAGCCCAGCGAGGCGCGGCAGCTTTTGGCACTAAAGGCGCAGTTGGTGATTGATCCCAATTTGCATCCGGCTCTGGTGAACCGGCTGACCATGGCGGCCAAGGAGCTACACCGCGGGCATGATGTGTTGACCCCGCGAGACACGTTTCCCGAACCACGTGGTATTGGCATCCCAGAAAACAACGTGGCGCGGCAGTTGATCGAAGACGGGCCAAGCACGTGGCACAACCTGTTGCCCTATTGGATGGCCGCGCAGGTTAATCGGCTGTTTTTATTGACCTTGCCGATCCTGTTTTTATTGCTGCCTCTTCTGCGAGTGCTGCCAATGATGTACGCCTACTTTCGGGGGTGGCAGGTGTGGAAGCACTACGGTCGCATTCGAGAAATTGAGGCGCAGATGGGACCGCGATCCAATGCAACTGAACTGGCCGATATGGCGGAAGAGTTGGATGTTGTTGATCACCGGATTTCACAATTGAAATTGCCACCGGCGTACCGCCAAACCGCCTATCACGCGCGCATGCACATTGATTTGGTGCAAAAGCGGATCAAACATTTAGAGTTGCAACTAAGCTAAGCTGCCAGCAAGGAGTTCCCCATGGACGGCACAACAGAAGCCCAACTGTTTTCCGGTATTTTCAGTGCTGTAATCATTGGCGGGTTGGCCGGGTGGCTGGCTGGCAAAATGGTGCGCGGCGGAGGGTTTGGCTTAATCGGCAATGTGATCCTCGGGATTGGCGGGGCCATTTTGGCCAATTTTGTATTACCGTTCCTGGGGTTCTCGTTTGGCGGCGGCTTCTTTAGTTCTATTTTTCAATCGATGCTGGGCGCTGCGGTGGTGCTGATCCTGATCCGGTTGGCGAAAAAGGCTTAAACGAGAGATTGGCGCGGCTTTTGTGATCCTTTCGTGACATGCCCGTCATGAGCCCTTAAGAGAGGCCTAGCACGAGAACAGGATTCGGAGCTTCCCTGTGGACAGTGGTTTTATCCACCCTTTTAGCTGGCGCAAACCGCGCACAGTGAACCCTTGTCCACCCGCGATGCCCGACATGCTGACTTGCACCGTTGGTGCCTCGTTGCGCAGCCTCACTCAAATTAGCCTAACCTGACAAAGGGAGCCCTGCCTGTGTGCGGAATTTTGGGGATCGCCAACCGAAACCATGACGTCTTTGGAGAGATCTATGATGGTCTTCTGATGTTGCAGCACCGTGGGCAAGATGCCTCAGGTGTGGTGACCTACACTGGGGGCTACTTTCGTGAACGCAAGGCCAACGGTTTGGTCAAAGATGTGTTCCAACCGTCTGATGCTGATACGCTGACCGGGCGCGTCGGGATGGGGCATGTGCGCTATCCGACGGCGGGCAGCCTGTCCGCATCGGAAGCACAGCCGTTTTTCGTGAACGCCCCTTATGGCATTTACCTGGTGCACAACGGCAATATCACCAACACTGAGGCGCAGCGCGAAAAGGTGACCGGCAAATACAGCCGCCATCTGCGCACCACCAGCGACAGTGAGATCCTTCTGAACGTGCTGGCCGACAAAGTTGCTGACGCCATCAAGGTGAATGGCAGCGCCGATGCGATCCGCAATATCTTTGCTGGTGTAAAGATGACGATGGAGCGCGTACAAGGCGCCTATTCCGTGGTGTGCTTGATCGCTGGCGTGGGCATGTTGGCGTTCCGCGACCCGCATGGCATCCGCCCTCTGTCCGTCGCACGACGGGATGCGGACGGCGACGGGGATGATTATGCCTTTGCCTCTGAGGATGTGGCGTTTGGCATCAACGGCTTTGACAAAATGCGCGACCTGAAGCCAGGGGAGGCCATGCTGGTCGACCTCAATGGCAACCTGCATGAGTTCCAGGCGGTGGAGGGCAAACTGACGCCTTGTATTTTTGAGTATGTCTATCTGGCGCGTCCTGACAGCGTGCTCGACGGCGTGTCTGTCTATCAGGCGCAGATCCGCATGGGCAAAACCTTGGCAAAACAGATTTCCGCCAGCGGGTTGGACATCGATGCGATTATTCCGGTGCCAGACAGTGCCCGTCCTGTAGCGCTTGAGGTGGCCAATATCACTGGCATCCGCTACCGCGAAGCACTGGTGAAAAACCGCTATGTGGGTCGGACGTTTATTATGCCGGGTCAGGAAGAACGGCAAAAATCTGTGCGCCGCAAGCTGAACGCTATTCCGCGCGAGATGGCGGGCCGAAACATCCTGTTGATCGACGACAGCATCGTGCGCGGCAACACCATCAAAAAGATTGTACAGATGTGCCGCGAAGCGGGGGCGAAGAAGGTCTACATCGCTTCGGCCTCTCCACCTGTGGCCAATCCAAACGTCTATGGCATCGACATGCCGACCAAGCATGAGCTTATTGCAAACGGCAAAACCACGGATGAAATCCGTGAAGAGCTGGGCGCAGATGCGTTGTTCTATCAGGACCTCGAGGATCTGATCTGGGCGGCCAAAGAAGGCAACCCAGAGATCGAGCGATTTGATTGTTCTTGCTTTGACGGCAAGTACATCACCGGCGGTGTGACCCCGGAATATCTGGCCGCTTTGGAAGGCAGCAGCCGTGTGAGCAAAAAGATCGAAGAGGCGCCAACTCCTGGCGCAAGCTGGAACAGCGCCTCTGTGGCGCCGTCTCAGGGCTGAGCGCGTGAACCTGCTGGCGCTGGACAGCCGCTGGCAGCGGTTCAACGATGAAAACTGGGTCTGCCCCTGTTGTGGGCAGACCTTTTCCGGCGTGTTTGACATTGGTTTTGACCATCCGGATTGCTGGCCGCATGACAGCCCGCGCGATCTCAGGCAGTCTGAGCTTCAAGTGGGTGACGACAAGCTCTCTGGAGACCTATGCCGTTTTCAAGAACATCGTTTCCTTTGCAGCCTCCTGTCGCTACCGATCAAAGGCAGCGACGAGGCGCTTGAACTTGCTGTCTGGGCCAGCGTGACGCCGGACACGTTCTATCGCTATATTGATTTTGCCACGGGTGAAACTTTGGAGTTCGCCTCCAGCCTGGCATCGCTGATGAATGATCTGCCACTGTTTGGCAATGTGGCCCCCATTGGCTGTGAAATCCGGCAAGGTGAAGAGGGGCAGCGCCCTCGCCTCTTCGCCATCGAAGGCCCACTTGCACAAGCGCAGGCAGAAGGTATTTCGTTTGATCAACTGCTGGATATTTACGCGGCCACCGGCACAGAGGTGCGCGCACACCTGATGGGCTGAATCTTGCCACATCTGCCTATTTTCTTAGGCAATGCGCCGCCTGTTTAGCCGTCCTTAACTATAAATGCGCTAGGCCTGTCTGGCGGCTCACGACCCACCCCTTATATAGCCGCCACCGCTCACAAACACAGGCAGTATCATGTCCTCCAAGACTCCTTCCCACGTGGCTGCGCAGGCCACGCAAACCGGCGTGTTGAAAAACCGCTCTCGCCTCACCTTGATTGGCGTGATGGGTAGCCAGAAAAATCCACGCGCCCTTTTGATGACCGCTGGAGGCAAAACCCTGCGGGTTGAACTGGGTGATCGCACGCCGTCTGGCAAAGTGGTTGCCATTGGCGAAGACAATATTGTTCTGAATGCAGGACACGGCACCACGCGTTTGTCGATGCCCAACTAACACCCTTCATTGAGCCCAAAATTTCCTTGGGGAAATTGGCTCAACTCGGCTAAGACGGGCAGCCCCTCCCCTCCATTGGGTGCCCCCCTGCGACGCGCTTGCCTCTTGACCTTGTGCCGCTTTGGACGCAAAGCAAGACGCATGAGTGATACGTCCAACACCCCCGACGCCTCCGGCGAAAAAATCGCGCTGATCACCGGCGCATCCCGTGGCCTTGGCGCCGCTTTTGCAGAGGCGCTTGTGCCAGCATACCACGTGGTGGCCGTGGCGCGCACAACAGGTGCATTGGAAGAGCTGGACGATCGCATAAAGGCCAAAGGTGGCAAAGCCACCCTAGCGCCAATGGACATCACCAACGCGGACGCCATGGCGCAGCTCTGCCGATCGATCCATGATCGCTGGGGCAAGGTGGATTTGTGGATCCACACTGCCGCTCATGGGGCGCCCTTAACCCCAACCGATCACATCGATGCCAAAGACTGGCAAAAATCCTTGTCGATCAACGTAGACGCCGTGGGTCGGTTGATCCCTTTCATGAGCCCGCTATTGGGGGATACCGGCCAGGCTGTATTCTTTGAAGACAACCACGCCGGTGAGAAGTTCTTTGGGTCTTACGGCGCCACCAAGGCCGCGCAAATCGCCCTGGCCAAAAGCTGGCAAGCCGAAACCACCAACATTGGCCCGACAGTGTCGGTTCTCAGCCCGCGCGGCATGCCAACCGGCACACGTGCGCGTTTCTTCCCGGGCGAGGACAAAGACAGTCTTGTGCATCCCCGCGAGGAAGCGGCACGGTTGATGGCCGAGATTGGCCTTTAACGCCCCATAAGCTGGCAACACCGCAACGGTTGTCGCCAGCGACTCCACGTGGCTTGCCCCCTTAGCACGGCTCCACTAGACAGGATGTCAGCAGAAATTGGGGCAGGCACATGCGTATTCTCATCACCAATGACGACGGTATCAACGCGCCGGGATTGACGGTTCTGGAGCGGATTGCTGCAGAACTGGCTGGACCAGATGGCGAAGTGTGGTGTGTGGCACCTGCGTTTGAGCAATCCGGTGTGGGCCATTGTATCAGTTATACCCACCCGACCATGATTGCGCAGATGGGCGAGCGCCGTTTTGCCGCTGAAGGCAGCCCGGCAGATTGTGTTTTGGCTGGTGTGCATGACGTGATGAAAGATGCACCACCTGAGATCATCTTGTCGGGTGTAAACCGAGGCAATAACTCTGCTGAGAACGCGCTCTATTCCGGCACTTTGGGGGCGGCGATAGAAGGCGCCCTGCAGGGCATTCCGTCATTTGCGCTTTCACAGTTTCTTGGGCCGAAGAACTTCACGGCGGAAGATCCATTTGAGGCCGCTGGCGTTTTTGGCGCGGACGTTGTGCGTAAGATATTGGATGCTAACCCAAGCAACGATCACGCCTATGGCCTGTTTTACAACGTAAACTTCCCACCTGTGATGGCGGCGGACGTGCAAGGGGTACGGGTTGTGGCCCAAGGCCTGCGCACAGGCACGCGGTTCTCAGTGGAGCCGCACAACGCGCCGTCTGGCCGGCGTTTCTTGTGGGCTAAAGGCGGTGATCAAACAGTTATGACCAGTGAAGGCACCGACGCAGAAGCCAATTTAAACGGGTATATCTCGGTCACACCGATGCGCGCAGACCTTACGGCACATGATACGCTGGCGGCGTTGAAAGGCATTGAATGATCGACCCTGACGCGCTGGCACAACGCAAAATGCAGTTTCTGTTTGCCTTGCGCTCGCGTGGGGTGACGGATCAGGCCGTGCTCACGGCGATGGAAGAAGTCGACCGGGGTCTGTTTGTACGCGGTCTGTTTGCGGAACGGGCGTATGAAGACACGCCGCTGCCAATCGCCTGTGGCCAGACCATTTCTCAACCCTCCGTGGTTGGGTTGATGACGCAGGCCTTGGAAGTGACGTCGCGTGACAAGGTGCTCGAGGTTGGCACTGGTTCCGGCTATCAGGCTGCGATCCTGAGCCACTTGGCACGGCGGGTCTACACGGTAGACCGGCACAAGCGTTTGGTGCAGGAAGCACGCGGCGTGTTTGACCAATTGGGGATCGTGAACATCACCTCACTGATCTCCGATGGCAGTTTTGGGTTACCGGATCAGGCCCCATTTGATAAGATCATTGTCACAGCCGCCGCAGAAGACCCACCAGGCCCCCTCTTGGCGCAATTGAAGATCGGCGGTATCATGGTGGTGCCCGTGGGTCAGTCGGATGCGGTACAGAGCCTCATTCGGGTGCGCAAAACCGAAAATGGGCTGGACTATGACGAATTGCGCTCCGTGCGTTTTGTGCCTTTGCTCGAAGGCGTCGCACGCGAGAATGACTGATTTTAAAGCGCTTTCCCCTTGGAAATCGGGGATGGCTTGCCCATTTGGGAACATAACGTAGCGAATAACAAAGCGGCTTGGCACCAGACCCCCGCACGCAGGGCGCCGCATGTGAGGACATCGAGATGGCAGTTTTCTCGTCTAAAAACACCCGATGGATTGGCGCAGGTTTTGCGCTGACCGTTATGAGTGGGTGTTTGGACACTTTGGATTACGACTTACGCGGCGACATCGGCGGCGGGTTGGACACAACGACAGCGGCCCAAACCGCAACAGCGCAGCGCCCGGAACCGGATGATCGCGGCGTGATCTCTTACCCAAGCTACCAAGTGGCTGTGGCCAAACGCGGCGACACGTTGGCAGACATCTCTCAGCGCGTCGGCATTCCGGCCGAAGAGCTGAGCGAAACCAACGGTATCGCACAGCATGTGCAGCTGCGGGAAGGTGAAGTAATCACCCTGCCCCGTCGCGTTGCGGAACCTTCCACAGCACCTGGAGGTGTGGACATCGCCTCTCTGGCCGGGGGCGCGATCAACAACGCCGACACCGCCGTTGAAACGGAGACATTGCAGCCCGCGACCGTTTCGACTTCGCCAGTTCAGACTGGCGTGGAGCCCGTGCGTCACAAGGTGAAGCGCGGCGAGACAGCCTTTACCATTGCGCGGCTTTACAACGTGTCTGTACGCTCGTTGGCAGAATGGAATGGGTTGGGCAGCGACTTCACCATTCGTGAGAACCAAATTCTGTTGATCCCACCCGTAGATCCACAGGCAGAAGCCGAACGCAAAGCCGCTGCAGCGACAGCTGCGGCAACCACTACCAAACCCGGTGAAGGCTCCCCCACGCCAACCCCACCAAGCGCCTCAAAACCGTTGCCGGAAGACAACACTGTTGCGGCGGCCACACCTGTGGCCAAACCGGAAAGCCCAAACTTGAACGAGCAGCAGAGCGCCAGCAAGGCAGCTATGAGCTATCCGGTGTCCGGCAAAGTGATCCGTCCCTACTCCAAGGGCAAAAACAACGGCATTGATATTGCTGCAGCGGCGGGCACACCAGTAACGGCGGCGGCAAATGGCACTGTGGCTGCGATCACCAAAGACGCAGATGACGTGACTATTCTTGTGGTGCGCCACCCCAACAACCTGATGACAGTCTACTACAACGTGGACGGTGTGAAGGTGAAGAAGGGGGCCAGCGTAAAGCGGGGCCAGAGCATGGCAGTGCTGCCTGCGGAGAACAGCTTTGTGCATTTTGAAGTGCGTGAGGGTTTTGACAGCGTCGACCCGGCGCCTTACCTGAAATAACCCGCCCAAGGCGTCGACGTTAGATCAACGCGACGCCTTCACGTCCAGCTAAGTCCACAAAGAACTGCCACGCAACGCGGCCGGAGCGCGCGCCACGTGTGGCTTGCCATTCGATCGCTTCGGCCCGCAGGCGATCTGCGTCGACAGTCACACCATGAGCCGCGCAGTACCCATCGATCATCGCCAGGTACTCGTCTTGGGAACAAGGGTGAAAACCAAGCCAGAGGCCAAATCGATCCGACAGAGAGACTTTCTCTTCGACGGCTTCAGAGGGATTGATCGCAGAGCTGCGCTCGTTTTCGATCATATCGCGGGGCATCAGGTGGCGGCGGTTGGACGTGGCGTAGAACACCACATTTTCGGGCCGCCCTTCGATACCGCCATCCAGCACCGCTTTGAGTGATTTGTAATGTTGATCATCGTGGCTGAAGCTGAGGTCGTCACAGAACAGCAAGAAGCGTTCGTTGCTGGCGCGCAGCAGGTTGAGAAGGCGCGCCACAGACGGCAGGTCCTCGCGTTGCAGCTCAACAATCTTGAGCGGCAGGCCTTCGGCCCGAATTTGGGCATGGACCGCTTTCACGATGGACGACTTACCCATGCCACGCGCGCCCCACAGCAGCGCGTTGTTGGCTGGTAAGCCGCGCGAAAACTGGCGGGTGTTTTCCAAAAGCGTATCGCGGGAGCGGTCGATGCCCACCAGCAGCTCAAGTGACACACGATTAATATTGGTCACCGGCTCTAAACGATCCGGATCGACATGCCAGACAAACCCGTCCGCCACCGCAAAGTCAGGGGCTGCCATAGCGGCCGGCGCCATGCGTTCCAACGCTTCTGCGATGCGGGTCAAAGTGGTGTCATCCATGGCAGGCCTCCGGTCATTTGTGGCGATAGAAACCACGTTCCCAAAGCAACAACAAGAGCCGCAATCAAAAAGCGCGCCCCAGTACGGGACGCGCTCGGAGTTTCATTTACGAAGTCTGTTACTTGTGACTTTCGGCGTCCGCAATATCAGCCTCGTCTTCGCCTTCTTCGTCGTCCTCAAAATAGACGCCTTCGGCTTTCAACTTGGCCACCCGTTGTCGATCCACGCGACGTACCAAGAAAATAGACACTTCATAAAGGCCATAGACCACAACAAAGAGGATCAGCTGTGTCACCACATCCGGCGGTGTCACCAGCGCGGCCAGAACGAGAATGCCAACCATGGCGTATTTACGCACGCGGCCAAGACCTTCGGCATCCACCAAACCAGCTTTACCCATCAGGGTCAGTAGCACCGGAAGCTGAAAACACAGGCCAAAAGCCATGATGAACTTCAGTGTGATATCAAGGCTTTCATTGACCTTACCAAAGAAGGTGATTTGCACGCCTTCCGTGGTCGCAGGCACGGCGGTAGCCACTGCGCCAGGTACATCATCAACCGCAGGCGCCAAAAGATTGGCAAACACAGAAGCCACATCGGCAAAGCCTAGAAAGAACTGCATGGCCAGAGGGGTCACCACCAGTTGGGCAAAGGTTGCGCCCAGCAAGAACATAAATGGCGATGCAATCATAAACGGCAGAAAGGCGCCACGTTCGTTCTTATAGAGACCCGGAGCTACAAACCGCCAAAGCTGAAACCCAATCACAGGGAAGGACAGAGCAAAGCCGCCAACCATAGAGATCCGAAACAACGTGAAGAGATACTCCTGCGGGGAGGTAAACTGCAACGTTGGGGATGGATCGCCAAGCTCACGCAGCACTTGCACAATTGGTGATACTAGAAAATGCAGCACATGTTCGGCAATGAACTGCCCGCCAATCGGCACAAAGAAAAAGCTGATCGCGATCACAAAGGCAATGCCGGATCGGATCAAACGTGTCCGCAACTCCGCGAGGTGTTCGATCAACGGTGCGGAGCTGTCTTCGAGTTGGTCAGTCGAGCTCATGCCTCATCCTTCTTCGAAGTCGTCGTTGACCGTGGCGTTGGGGCCGGATCGTAACTGCGCGCGGCCTTGCGTGCGGCCTTTGCGGCCTCCTCGGGAGAGACATCATCGGCGGCCTCGGCAGCCGCTTTTTCCGCCGCTTCTTTATCGAGACGGGCCTGCGCCATTTCAGTGGATTTTTGGCGGATTTTTTCGGCCGCCTCAGCCCGTTCCTTGGACAGCTGTGTGGTCTCAGCGCCCGGTTCATAGGACATGGAGCGTTTAACCTCACCAACGGAGTCGTTGAGCGCATCGGTCGCGGTTTTCAAAGGATTGCTGACCTTGTTCAAGCCATCGGTTGCCCCCTTGAGGGTGTCCGTCACATCTTTGACGCCCGATTTGTCAGCCGCCTCGTTCATGGCGCTGGAAAACTCCCGCGCCATGCCCTTGGCCTTGCCCACAAATCGGCCGACCGTCCGGAACATCACCGGCAAATCCTTTGGCCCCACAACAATCAGCGCAACCACGCCAATCACTAGAAGCTCGGGCAATCCCAAATCAAACATACTGGTTCAGCCTCAGATCAGACTTTGTCTTTGTCGTCGGCTGGCGTCACGTCTTTTGCCGTTTCAGACGCTTCCTCTTCAAGCTCCTGCTGGCCTTCGTTGATGCCTTTTTTGAACGATGTAATACCTTTGCCAACTTCCCCCATCAGGCCGCTGATTTTGCCACGACCAAACAACACCAGAACCACAATCGCGATCAGCAGAATGCCCGGCAGACCAATGTTTCCAATACCCATGATGTTTCTCCTCTTTGTGAGCCTGCGGCCCGATATCATCTGTCTGGCTCAGTCCTACCGTCTTGGGGCTTGGCGTAAAAGCAACAATCCCGGGCTGTGGGCGGCAATTCGAGGCTTTTTACTCTCCCATTTGACGCTATTATGGCAGTTGTCAGTATTCTGTCAGTATATCGGAGATTCGCATTCCATGGCCAGTTCGCAAAACCGCACAGATCGCCTGTATGCACTGATGGAGATATTGAAGGATGGCGGATTGCATCGCGCCGAAGATTTGGCGGCTTCGATGCACGTATCTCTGCGGACAATCTACCGAGACATGCAGACGTTGGCGAACAGCGGAGTCGCAATAGAAGGCGAGCGTGGCACCGGCTATCGGGCCAAAGCAGTTTTGACGTTGCCGCCGTTAAACCTGACGGAAGAAGAGTTGGAAGCGCTGCACATCGGGCTGGAAGTGGTGGGCACCGGCATGGAGGGGCCATTGCAGGCCGCTGCGGAGAGCCTGAGCGCCAAAATCGACGCGGTGTTGCCGGAAGAGATTGGCGGGGTGGCGCAGGGATTTGGCTTTGCCGCCTACCCTTTTGCGGAGACGACGCAGGCCTTGCGGCATTTGGAGCCCCTGCGCACGGCCATTCGATCTAAGCAAAAATTGCGTGTAGCTGGCGCAGACGGTGTTACGCGGGATGTACGGCCGTTGAAGCTCGACTACTGGGGGCGTGTCTGGACCCTTGGCGTTTGGGACGAAACCCATGGCGGGTTTGCCAAAATACGCGTGGATCAGATGAACGACCTGAGTGTGTTGCCAGGACTCTTTGTCGAAGAACCGGGCAAGAGTTTGAAAGACTTTCTGGTGCAGGCCTAAAACGGCCTATGCGTCTGCCGGAAATACAAAGCAGCGGTCACGGCGGATTGTAAGCCACAGAGGTGTGTCTTTTTTTGGCAAGAACACGTTGGGTACGGTGACTTTCAGCGCGGACCCATCGTGATCCATTTTGAATTCAACCAAGCTTTCGTTGCCCATAAATCGCGCACGGGTGACGAGGCCACGTGCAGCCACCCCATCAGAGGGTGTGGGCAAAGGACCTTTGCCGTCGCGGTCAAAATCCAGTTTCAAGTGCTGCGGCCGGATCACAATCTCAACCGGTGCTCCGTCCGCAAGTCCCGGTGTCAGGAATTGGCCAAATGGTGTGTCAGTGAGAGCACCGTTGCTCACGGAGCGGATCACGTTGATGTCGCTAAAAAACGCAACGGCCTGTTTGTCCTTGGGCGCATTGTAGATGTTATACGGGGCTCCCTGCTGGACAATGACACCGTCGCGCATGAGCGCAATTTCATCCGCCATCCGCATGGCCTCTTCAGGCTCATGGGTCACCAGAAGCACAGCGGTGTCTTCTTCTTTGAGCACCGCCAGAGTCTCGTCGCGGATGCCGTCGCGTAGACGGTTGTCGAGGCCAGAGAACGGCTCGTCCATCAACATGATGCGCGGGCGTGGTGCCAAGGCGCGGGCCAAGGCGATACGCTGTTGCTCTCCGCCCGACAGCAGGTGCGGGTATTTGTCGATGGCCCAGCCCAGGTTCACCTTGGCCAGAAGTTCCTCAACACGGGCGCGTTTTTCGTCGTTGCTGCCTTTGAGGCCAAAGGCAACGTTGTCGCTCACCGAGAGGTGTGGGAATAGTGCAAAGTCTTGAAACATCAGGCCAATCTGGCGACGTTCCGGCGGGATGCGGAACACTGTGTCACAGATCAGCTTGCCATCCACATAGATCTCGCCGCTGTCCTGCATGTCGACACCAGCAATCATGCGCAGGGTGGTGGACTTACCGCAGCCCGAAGGGCCAAGCAGGCAGGTCACCCTGCCAGATTGCAAGGTCAAAGACACGTCGTCGACCACCTGACGGTTGCCAAATCGGCGGCGCAGGTTGCGGATTTCCAAACGTGGTGGCGTCGAAGTGGGTGTCAGCTGCACGGGAGGCCTCTTGCAATCCCCGATGCTTTTCATCGGGTTTCGCGTTGGTGTATCAGCCCCCTACCCGTGCTTCAACCCTGCGGCTGCCGATCAGAACTGCGGCAAATCCAATCACCAATACGATGACGCAGATTTGCAAGAGCTGCTCATATTTGTGGCCGTCGTAGAGGAATTGAGACACAAACGCGACGTCGCGGAACATGTAGGCTGCGGCACCGCCAAGAGCGACGAAAAAGCAAACCATGTAGGACCAAAGCGGAACGTCGCGGCCACTGATCAGGCCAGCCAGAAGCACCGGGGTCAAGAACATCGAAGCCGTGCCGGATACAGCTACAGCATCAAACAGAGTTTGGTTACCCCAGAGTGTGAGAGCCCCGCCTGCCATAGCAAAGACGACCATCGAGATGCGCCCACCGGCGAGAGTACGTGGGGCCAGTCTGAGCTCTTCGACCACAAGACGGGCGGCAGAACTCAGCGCGGAGTCCAGTGTGGACAGTGCTGAGACCAGAAGCGAGAGGATCAGCAAGGTGAAGACCCAACTTGGGAACATGGCGCTCCATGTGCCGATCAACTGGCCCTCGTAGGCGGCACCTTCTAACGAGGCCTGGATGCCAAAAAAACCAAAGGCGATGATGCAGAGCGAGGACAGCCAGAAAGCGTGTAGGAAGCTCTTGCGGGTTGTATCGCGATCCGCGAGGAAACCGCGATCCATCATGACCGGGTCATGTACCGGGTAAGAAAAGACCTGGAGCACGGCAACCACCAGAAGAACCCAGCCATTATGAGGGCCGGAGGCGCCGGGGGCCGTGAGAACCGCGCCGAGGTTAAACTCGGGGCGCAGGATGAGGGCCACAAACGCAATGCCAAACACCACAAGGAACAGCAGCATCTGTACCACGTCGGTGCGCAGGGCTGCGGACAGGCCGCCCCAGGCGGAATAGGCCAGCGCAACCACGCCAACGATCAGGATGGCGATGGTACCCGCATTGGCGACATCTGGAAGAATGGCGGTAAAGATCAGACCAACCACCAGCAGATTGGCGAACACTTCGGACAGAAGCCGCAGGGCAATGACCACGTTGTAGGCAGTGACACCGGGAAGTCCGAAACGTGAGGTGAGCCAGTCCTGCACAGAGCCTGCGCCCTGCACACGCATGCGGTTCACGATGTAGCCGCCGGTCAGAAAGGAGGCGTAGTAGGCGGCGTAAGCTAAGGTGCCCGCAATGCCGTAGTAGAAGCCAAGGATGGCTGCGTTCATCAGCGAGCGCGCAAATATCCATGTGGTGACTTGAGACAAGACCAGGGTCCACAACGAAGGCGAACGTCCTTCGGTATTTTGGCCACCAAAGAAACCGACAACCGTGGCCCGTTTTGGGGCCACGACGAGGCTCAACAGGAGAATGGCAGCGAAAACTGTGATGAGTGTGGCGGCGTGCATGGTTGTATCCCGTTCAAAGTTGGGATCGGCCTAGCAGGCGGCCAGATGTCAGGCCAGCCGCCCCACAGAGATGTGATGAAACGTCAGCGGGTTACGCAGGATCCGTCAGATCAAACGCCACATCGCCAAGCACACGCCCGTTGACTTGGATAGCCAATTTATGGGGGCCAGAGTGCAGCTGGAAGGTGCTGGCGTTGGCCTTGAGCGGATGCTTTTTGGCCAGTGTAAGCGACTTACCGGCAGGAATTTTGCCTTGCTTGAGTTTGAAGACTTTCTCACCGCCGCGCCCGTTGGGCCGATGGAAGCTCAGCACGTAGTCTACCATCACCGGCACAGGAGATGTGCCATCAGTGGACAATGTGGTCTCGACTTGCAATGCCTCACCAATTTGGATGCTGTCACCGCCGACGGACAGGCTATCCAGAGTAACCGGTGCATCCGCATGGAACCCGAGTGCCGAGAGCGCGCCGGCATGCCCGGCCTTGACCGCGGTGCGCAGGGAGTGACGGGTCATCCAGTCGAGTTCTTTGGATGCCTGTTTGCCGTGCTCCTTCCAATCTGCCAGTTGGCTGACCACTGTGTTGGTGGAGATTTTGGAAATGTCATTCAGGTGGTTGGACACCGAACGGGTCACGTAGCGCGTGGGATCGGCGTGCAGTTTTGCCAGCAGTGGCAAAGGCGACATAGGATCAATCTCAATCTTCTTTGCCCAGGGCAGTTTAGGGCGCGTGCCTTCACTCACCAAACGGCGCACATGGTAGTTGTCATCCTCTGCCCACGCGTGCAGGCGGGCAAAGGTCTCCTCCGGCCAGCGATTAAGGAAAGGACGGATGTAGAACTCCATAGAAAAGCGCTTGGTCGCTGCCTCCAGTAAGTCCAATGCCCGTTCGCGATGCTGTTCTACACCATGGCGGGTGGCCAAGATGCCGGGCACAGCGTGAATGAAGCGGCCAAAATCATCATCCGTCAGGGTCGGATCAAGCGCGGGCGGCATCGCTGCCTCCAGTTGATCCGCCATTTCAGGAAAGTCCGGCGCGAGGCGTTTTTCAATACAGTCCGCAATCCATTCCATCCGCTCCATGAGCTCGCGCCCCTGAAGTCCAGCCACAACTTCTTGATGGAAACTCTCGCCGTCAAAGCCAGGCACGCCGGCGGAGAATTCCGCAGCCAAATCGCCCATACTATCTACATTAAATAACTGATCTTTTAGAGAAAACCCTTGGGACACACCCACACCTCGCGCCATATTCTTATTTGCTCCGGCCTACATTGCCGACGCAAAGGCGCCGCCGTCCAGCAGAACATTCTGCCCGACGATAAAGCCTGCGTGATCAGAGCAGAGGAACGCACATGTGGCGCCAAACTCATCCGGCGTTCCGTAGCGACCGGCGGGAATGGTGGCGGCACGTTGGGCCTGAGCCTCCTCCATGGAGATGCCCTGCTGCTTCGTCACGGCTGTGTCCAGGGATACAGCACGATCTGTGGCATGGATGCCGGGCAGCAGGTTGTTGATGGTCACGCCTTTGCCCGCCACTTGACGCGCGGTGCCAGCGACATAGCCGGTCAAACCAGCGCGGGCGGCGTTTGAAAGGCCCAGTACCGGGATCGGAGACTTCACCGACACCGAGGTGATATTCACCACGCGGCCCCAGCCACGCTCCATCATGCCCGGCACCAGCGCTTTTATCAGGGCAATTGGCGCCAACATGTTTGCATCCAGCGCGGCGATGAAATCATCCCGATTCCAATCGGTCCACATACCCGGAGGTGGACCACCTGCGTTGTTGACGAGGATATCGACGCCTTTCGCGATCTCGACCAACTTGGCTTGGCCTTCCTCGGTGCTCACATCACAAGCTATTGTGGCCACCTCAACGCCAAACTCGGCGCGAATGTCGGCGGCAGCAATTTCAAGCGCTTCGACGCCACGCGCATTCATAATCAAGTCCACGCCATCCGAAGCCAAAGCGCGCGCGCAACCTAGACCAAGACCTTTAGAGGACGCGCAAACCAGCGCGCGTTTACCCTTAATTCCCAATTCCATGCGATTCTCCCCGTTGTTGTGCGGGTAAGAAATACCCAAATTAGGAAGGATGCCAGTATAATGCCGAAGCCAAGGCACTGTGCTGCCACATTTGCATGTCATTCAAATTGTCAAAGAACATGTACAGTACACGGAAATAGGTAAGTTATGACGTCTCAAGTCCAAGACAGCTCCCAGCCCTCCCAACGTCTGCCGGTGTATCCGGCGGATGCTTTGATTGTGACGGATGGCGCAAACCTTGGTGATTCTCTGTCGTTTGCGGAAGAATTGTTGCCAGACGATATCTATACGCTGAACCAAGATGCCGAGGAGAAGAGCCTCGCCTTGCGCACGGACAGCGAAGGGCAGCACTTCATTGCCAGTGATTACAGCCTCGGCACCAAAGACGCACGTGTCTACCTTGATTGCGTGGCAACCTTTATGCCGCCCAGCGGCGACACCATCGAAGTTCTGGTGCTGGTTGAAGTGGATGACGAAGGCGGCGTGGTTGAAGTTTATGGCGCGCCTTTGGCGCCGCTGACACCAAAGGGCGACTATGTGCTGGTGGGTGTGGACCGAGGCGCAGCCTCGACAAAACTGGCACAGCTGGCCTGCGTGAGCTTCACCGGAGGCACACGGATAACTATGGCCACAGGCGAACAGAGACGTGTCGAAGACGTACACGTAGGCGACCGGGTTCTGACGCGGGATGATGGCCCTCAGGAAGTGCGCTGGATTGGGCACGCGGTGCAACGTGCCAGCGGTGAGTTTGCTCCAATTGTGATCACAGCCGGCACGTTGAACAACACTCTTGATCTGCGGGTGAGCCCCGATCACCGACTGTTTGTGTATCAACGCCATGACCATATCGGCGTAGGACGCAGCGAGTTGCTGATCAAAGCGCGGCACCTGGTGAATGGCGATACCGTCTTTGCCGATGAAGGTGGATTTGTTGACTATTACCAGATCATGTTTGACACCCATCAGATCATTTTTGCCGAAGGCATTTCGGCAGAGACCATGCAGATGGACACGCGTACGCAACCGGCTGTTCCAGAAGACGTTAAAGAACGTCTTCAACCTGCGTCAAATGCGGCACGTGGCATGCCACAGGCGCATCTCGAGGTGCATGAAAGCTTGTTGGATCGTCCTGACGCGGTTGAGCTTCTAAAGCGCGCGTCGTCGAAGTAGGACGCGCCGCTTTTCCTTGCGAAATGACGCTCTGCGACCTATACGCGCGAACATGTTGGACACGCAGACAAACCGCCCCGAATTGCCGCCCGAGATTGCGCGCCGTCGCACCTTTGCGATCATCTCGCACCCGGACGCAGGTAAGACCACGCTGACCGAAAAGTTCCTCCTCTATGGTGGCGCAATTCAGATGGCGGGTCAGGTGCGGGCCAAAGGCGAAGCCCGCCGGACCCGTTCGGACTTCATGCAAATGGAGAAAGACCGCGGGATCTCGGTGTCTGCCTCCGCCATGTCGTTTGATTTTGGCAAGTTCCGTTTCAATCTGGTGGACACGCCCGGCCACAGTGATTTCTCTGAAGACACCTATCGTACTCTGACCGCGGTTGACGCCGCAGTCATGGTGGTTGACGGCGCCAAAGGGGTGGAAAGCCAGACGCAGAAGCTGTTTGAGGTTTGCCGTCTGCGCGACCTTCCGATCCTGACGTTTTGTAACAAGATGGACCGCGAAAGCCGCGACACCTTTGATATTATTGACGAGATTCAAGAGAACCTCGCAATTGACGTGTCTCCGGCAAGCTGGCCAATTGGCGTGGGCCGTGAGTTCATGGGCACTTATGACATGCTCAATGATCGGCTGGAGCTGATGGATCGGGCTGATCGGAATGTGGTCGCTGAAAGTGTGCAGATTGAAAGCTTGGATGACCCAAAACTGGCTGATCACGTACCGGAGCATCTGCTGGAGCAGTTGCGTGAAGAAGTTGAGATGGCCAAAGAGCTGTTACCGAAACTGGATCCGCAGGCGGTGCTTGAAGGGCATATGACGCCGATCTGGTTTGGCTCTGCGATCAACTCTTTTGGCGTAAAAGAACTTATGGACGGCATTGGCACCTACGGGCCAGAACCGCAGATCCAGACGGCAGAGCCGCGCAAAATTGCGCCGGAAGAAAAAAAGGTCGCTGGGTTTGTGTTTAAGGTTCAAGCCAACATGGACCCAAAACACCGCGACCGCGTGGCGTTTGTGCGTATGGCGTCAGGTCACTTCAAACGCGGCATGAAACTGACCCATGTGCGCACCAAGAAGCCAATGGCAATTTCCAACCCAGTGTTGTTTTTGGCATCAGACCGCGAATTGGCAGAAGAAGCTTGGGCCGGCGATATCATTGGCATTCCAAACCACGGGCAATTGCGCATTGGCGACACATTGACCGAAGGGGAAGCACTGCGCGTGTCTGGCATCCCAAGCTTTGCGCCGGAACTGTTGCAAGGCGTACGTGCCGGCGATCCACTGAAAGCCAAACACCTTGAGAAGGCGCTGATGCAGTTTGCCGAAGAAGGTGCCGCGAAGGTGTTTAAGCCAATGATTGGCTCAGGCTTCATTGTGGGCGTGGTGGGGCAGCTTCAGTTTGAAGTGCTCGCCAGCCGGATTGAGATGGAGTATGGCCTGCCCGTGCGTTTTGATCAGAGCCAGTTCACCTCCGCCCGCTGGGTGCATGGAGACCGGAAAGCCGTTGAAAAGTTTGCTGATATGAACAAGCAGCACATCAGCTATGACAACGATGGCGACGTGGTATTCCTGACACGCCTTCAGTGGGACATTGATCGTGTTGCGCGCGATTATCCTGATGTGACGCTGAGCGCGACCAAGGAAATGATGGTCTGATACACTCTGCGATTGCACGGGGTTTTCCCCCGTGCAAACATCGCGCTATGTCAGAAAATACCCTCACCTATCCCGGCGGTTACGCCTATATGATGGAGCGCTACGACGGGCGGCGCGAGCCGTTTGATTTTGGCTCCGAAGACCTTCCGCCGCTTGATGTAAACCTCTCTGTTTTGAAGACTGTAGTGGTAACCGAGCAGGCTGCCAAAAAAGGACCAGCCGACCCCAAAACGAGCTGGGCGCGCAAGCGTCGGCAAATTGCTGAGGAATTTATTGGGCTAAGTGAGCTGGCTTTTCTGAATGCACAGTTGATCTCAAACCTGCGCAAACGGGATTCTCCCCCCCAAACAACTGCGCTGTTTTGTCGACTATGGGCAGAGGAGTCCGAGCACCTAATAGCTGAGTTGAACCTGCGCTGGCTGGTGAGCTCGGCGCAAACTTTTGCGGACCATGGGGACACTCCCGCTCAGCGTGAGGCTGGTCAAGGGTTGCGCATGTTGTTTGGCATGATGAAACTTTACGAGTTTGAACGTACGTTTAGCGGGTTGGAGCCAAGCAAGGAGCATGGTTTTGGCAAACGTCTGAAAACACGATTGCCGCTGGACATGGAGTCATTCTCGCTGGTGCATGGCGGGCTGGACATCAACATTCTAGCGCCAATCTGGGAGATGGGTAAATCCGATCCGGTGATCGCCCCCCTCGTCGACCATCTGATGCAGGAGTTGATTGAAGAGCCCGGCGGCGTGTTTCGTCGATTGGCACAGATGCGCGCTAAAAAAGAACGCCAGCAGGCCCGCCAATGACCAATGTGGCCCCCACGTGGGGGGTGGTCGCCACCATCAAAGCGCCTGCTGTCGATATATTGAATTTTGTGGCCCATCATTTGGAATTGGGCGCAGCGCATATCTGGATCTACCTGGACGCGGCAAATCCAGAGGCAAAAGCTCAACTTAAGCCTCATCCGCAGCTGACTGTTGTGCGCACCGGTGACAACTATTGGCTCAAAACGCGCGGGAAAAAGCCGCCGATGCATCAACCACGTCAATCGTTCAATGTGCGCCACGCCTATAACCGCGCCAAAAAGGTGGATTGGCTGCTGCACATCGACGTAGATGAGTTTTTGTGGCCGTATCAACCAATCACACAGCAACTGGCTGCTTTGCCGGAAAGCTGCCTTGTGGCGCGCGTGCGTCCCGCGGAGGCAATGGCCTCGTTGGATGATGAGCAGGTGACCCACTTTAAAACGTTCATTGCTGACAAAACCAAACGTGACCAAATTGTCAGAGAGATCTACCCCAATTTTGCGCCCTACCTGAAAAACGGATTTGTGAGCCACGTGGCTGGCAAGATGTTCCTGCGCACCGGGCAAAAGGACATGACGATCAAGATCCATAATGTGGTTCAGAATGGTCGACACAACCCGGGGCAAGTTGAGCTTACTGACGCCGCGCTGCTACATCTACACACCACCAGCTGGGAGCATTGGAGCCAGAGTTTTGCCTACCGGCACCAGAAGGGCTCCTATCGCGATGAACTTGGTTCTGCGACGCCAGAGAATCAGGGTGGTTTGAACCTGCACAAGCTGTTTGCACATTTGGCAAACGAGCCAGACGGGTTGCGACAGTTTTATGAAGAGGTCTGTGTTGCCTCCCCTGACCTGACAGACAAGCTCAAGGCCCATGGCTTGCTGCGCAGTCACGCACTGGAGCTTGAACAAAAACGCCGGAAACACTTCCCGGATTTTGACGTTAGAGCCACAACTCGCATCAAGTCTTAGACACATACTCGGTTTCATTGACCTGAAGCCTCGGTTGCGATAGAAGGCCCCGTGGATCAAAAACGCCATCGACGCGGGGCCATACGGGCCCGATCCTAAACGCCGCTACGGGCCAAAGTGTGTCCGTAAATCACGGATACATATGACAAAATTTTCTGACCTGAACCTCAACCCGAAGGTACTCAAAGCGATTACCGAAGCGGGCTATGAAACCCCAACGCCAATTCAAGCAGGGGCGATTCCTTCTGCTTTGGATGGCCGCGACGTGCTTGGCATTGCGCAAACCGGCACTGGCAAGACCGCAAGCTTCACGCTTCCGATGTTGTCTTTGCTGGCCCGTGGGCGCGCGCGCGCACGGATGCCGCGCAGCCTGGTCCTGTGCCCAACACGGGAATTGGCGGCGCAGGTTGCCGAGAACTTTGACACCTATTCCAAACATCTGAAGCTGACCAAAGCGCTGTTGATTGGCGGAGTGAGTTTCAAGGAGCAAGAAACGATCATCGACAAAGGGGTCGACGTTCTGATTGCCACACCTGGCCGCCTGCTTGATCATTTTGAGCGCGGCAAGCTTATCCTGTCCGACGTGAAAGTCATGGTTGTGGACGAAGCTGACCGGATGCTGGATATGGGCTTCATTCCTGATATCGAGCGGATCTTTGGGCTGACACCTTTCACCCGGCAAACCCTGTTTTTCTCCGCCACTATGGCGCCGGAAATCGAGCGCATCACCAACACCTTCCTATCCAACCCTGAGCGTGTAGAAGTTGCCCGCCAGGCGACGGCCAGCGAGACCATTGAACAGAACGTTGTAATGTTTAAAGCGTCCCGTCGGGACCGGGAAGGCAGCGAAAAGCGCAAGGTTTTGCGGGCATTGATTGATGGCGAAGGTGACAAATGCACCAATGCGATCATTTTCTGTAACCGCAAGACGGACGTGGATATCACTGCGAAATCGTTGAAGAAGTACGGTTACGATGCCGCACCAATTCACGGCGATTTGGATCAATCCCAACGGACGCGTACACTGGAATCATTCCGGGGCGGTGACTTACGCATTCTCGTCGCGTCCGACGTGGCCGCGCGCGGTCTGGATGTGCCAAGCGTCAGCCATGTGTTCAACTTTGATGTTCCCGGTCATCCGGAAGACTATGTGCACCGCATTGGTCGAACGGGTCGTGCGGGCAGAGAGGGCAAAGCCATCACGATCTGCAGCTCCCGAGACGAGAAGCAGTTTGATGCGGTTGAGGCGTTGATCCAGAAAGAGATTGCGCGCCTTGAAAACCCAATAAAAGTTGAGCCGCGCAAACCTCGCAAACCTAAAGAAGACACCGCCAAGCCTGCGGAAGCCGTTGAGGCGCCGAAACCTGCCAAAGAGGACCGTCCTCAGCGTGAAGAGCGCACCAAGCAGGAAGCACGGCCACAACGAGAAGAGCGCCAACAGCGCGATGATCGTGGTGATCGTAGTGACAAATCTGCACGTGGTCGTGGCCGTGGACGCAACGATCGCCGCGACAACGGCAACAAAGTTGTCGGCATGGGTGATCACATGCCCGGCTTTATTGCGATGAGCTTTGACGAGCGACGCGGTCAGTAACCGCCCAACATCTTACACTTAGTGGAAGGGCCCCTGTGGGCCCTTCTGTGTTTCCAGATCACTCCGTGGTCTGTTTGTAGCGCCTCAACCGTTCTTGCAGTGTGCCACTGTGCAACTCGAACAAGTGGTTGTCGTGATCATAAAAATAGAGAGAGTGCCCTTCACCGGAAACGCGGGAGCGCCCTTCTTTCAACTCCAGCCCAAGAGCCCGAATGCACCGCAGTTTGCTGTCATACTCATCCGGCTCTATTTTGAAAGCGACATGGTTGTAGCTTTTCACTGGTAATGACTCACCTTGCATCGTCGCGACCCACACGCCTCCGATGTCGAAAAACCGCTCTTTGGACAGGGAAAAGGTGTCCTCCCCGCTGTCATAGATCCGCGTTGCATCCAAAACTTTTGTCAGCACCTCTTCCATCTTGTCGAGGTCCTGTACAATGAAGGTTATGTGGCTAAGTCCTTGTGCCAAAATGTGCCCGCTCCAGATGCCTCACAAAGTACATGCCACCCTGCACCGGAGACTACTCCGGCACAAGGCAGCTTCAATTTGGATCAAAGGTTGGGGGCGTTCAGCTTAGGCGGCTGACAATCACTGTGACTTCGGGCTTTTTGCCAATCTCATCGCGTGCGGAGTTGCGCACGATGCGACGGATATCACCCTCAATCTTATCATCATTTGACAACGTCTTCTCTTTGGCGCGGCCGAGGAACTGGGTAACGTCTGCTTCCAGCACGTCAACCAGCGGCGCCTGAGAGCGCCCGATTTCCAGTAACCCCATCAGCTCGCACCACGCATCGCCCAGTGGCTCGTCGTCTTCGTCCAACAGCACGGTCACAATCACATGACCATTGAGGGCCATGCGGATGCGGTCTCGGATGATACCGTCCATGGCGCCAATCTGGGTGTTGCCATCCAGATAGGTTCGCCCGGTTTCGACATAGCCCGCAATCGACGGCTGCTCACCCGACAGGTCCAGCATGGTGCCGTTTACAGCCACGATCGACGCACGGCCAGCCTCATTGGCCAGCTTGGCGTGTTCGCGCAGATGGCGGTGCTCGCCATGATTAGGAACCACCATCTTTGGGTTCACAATTTCATGTAAACGCAACAAATCCGGACGGTTGGCGTGTCCAGACACGTGGTACTTGCCCGTGCTGTCATCCACCACATCAACACCCATTTCGGAAAATTGGTTGATGATGCGGAACACACCTTTTTCGTTGCCTGGAATGGTTTTAGAGCTGAACAGGAACAGATCACCCTCTTTCAGGGTGATGCCGTTGTATTTGCCGCGTGCCAATTGCGCACTTGCGGCGCGACGTTCACCTTGAGAGCCGGTGACCAGCAACATGAGGTTTTCGCGAGGAATAGACGCGGCCTCTTCGGGGCTGACAACTTTGGGAAAGTCGGACAACACACCGGTTTGCATGGCGGCTTCGATCATGCGGCGCATGGCCCGGCCCATCAGGCAAATGGATCGCCCTGCCCGCTCGCCCGCTTGTGCCAGGGTTTTTACGCGGGCCACGTTGGAGGCAAAGGTGGTGGCAACAACCATACTGGAGGCTTGAGAAACCAGTTTTTCGATCTCTGGACCAACGGAGGCTTCGGACCGACCAGCATGCGGAGAGAACACATTGGTTGAGTCGCAAATCAACGCTTGCACACCGTCTTTGGAAACCTCTGCCCAAAGTTCCGGATCAAAGGCTTCGCCGACCAGCGGGGTTTCGTCCAGCTTGAAGTCCCCAGAGTGGATCACCCGCCCGGCAGGCGTGTCGATTACCAGCGCGGCGCTTTCCGGGATGGAGTGGCTGATTGGCAAGAACCCCACTTTGAACGGGCCAGCGTCGGTGGTTTCCGGCCACGCGGATACTGTCCGGATCATTTCTTCTGGCTGACCCCGGTCTGCCATTTTGTGGCGAGCCAGATTAGCGGTGAAGGCACGTGCGTAAACGGGCACGCCGAGGCGGTCCCAGTAGTGCCCTACTGCGCCAATGTGGTCTTCGTGGCCGTGGGTGATAAACACTGCTTCAAGCCGGTGTTTGTTCTCTTCCAACCAGCGAATGTCAGCAAAAATCAGGTCCACCCCCGGGCTGGTTTCCATGTCGGAAAATGCCACCCCGATGTCGACGAGGATGAGACGCTCATTGTCTACTGGCCCAAAGCCATAGACATAGGCGTTCATGCCAATTTCGCCGGAGCCGCCTAGCGGCAAATAGATCAAGCGGTCGCTCATGCGCCCTGCTCCTTATTGTGTTTATGGATCACGGTCAGCCCGTGCATCGTCAAATCGTCTTCGATGGTGTCAAACAGGCTGTCACCCTGCTCAAAGAGAGGCGCAAGTCCTCCTGTTCCCACCACTTTCATAGGTGCGCCGTATTCGGTTTTGATACGCGCGATGATACCTTCAATGAGGCCGGTGTAGCCCCAGAACACCCCGGACTGGATACAGCCCACAGTGTTGGTTCCGATCACCTTTTCTGGCTGGCTGATGTCCACATGCGGCAAGGCGGCCGCACCGGAGTGCAGCGCTTCCAGCGACAGGTTCACACCAGGAGCAATCACGCCGCCCACGTAAGCGCCATCCTCGGCAACCACGTCAAAATTGGTCGCGGTGCCGAAGTCTACAACAACTACATTGCCACCATGGCGTTCATATGCAGCAACGGCATTGGCCAATCGATCCGGCCCGGGTTGGGTGCCCTGGTCCACACGGGGCGTCACCGGTAGTTTGCAGTCAGGCTTACCAACCACCAGAGGCCGACAATTGAAGAAACGGTCTGCAAAGACGCGCAGGTTGAAAACCACTCGTGGTACCGTGGAGGAGATGATCACATCGGTGATATCCGCGTCGATGCCATAGTGATTGATCAGCGTGGAATACCAGGTGAAATAGGCATCAGCCGTCCGCGCATGGTGGGTCGACGTCCGCAGGGTACAGAGAAACTTTTCCCCGTCCCAAATGGAGAACACGGTGTTGGTGTTGCCGCAGTCAATGGCCAGAAGCATGGGTAAGATCCCCCTTCGCGCGCGGATCAGAAAAATATGTCTGCCGCGGGAATGGCCACGCGGCCTTTTGCGGTCTTCAACACCAGATTGCCCTGCGTGTCCACCGTTTCGAAAGTTCCGGTCGTTTCGTCGCGGGTTGTGCGGGCAGTGATAACCTCGCCGATGCGCGCTGCGCGGGTCAGCCAAGCGGTGCGTATTGGTTCAAAACCATAGGTGACAAACTGCGTTTCCCATCGGGCGTAGGCAGCGGCAAGGACGTCGAGGAATTCTTCAGGAGTGACAGAAGCGCCTGTTTCACTGAGCAGAGAGACAGGGGGCGTCGCTTGAGTTTCCACGGCCTCGGTACCAGGCGCATGGGCCAAGTTTACACCAATACCGATGGCGATATGGCTGACGGTGCCACCTGCCATCCCCGCGCTTTCCAGAAGGATGCCTGCAACTTTGCCGCCGTTCAAAAGCACGTCATTGGGCCATTTCAGCGCAAGGCCTTCGCTCCGCCCCGAGACCGCGACAAAGGCGTCATAGAGAGCCAAGGAAGCCACAAAAGAGCGCAAGGCCACTTGGTCTGGCGCTTCTGCTGGGCGCATCACCAGCGTTCCGGCAAAATTGCCCGTTGGATCAACCCACGCCCTGCCCCGACGGCCCCGGCCTTGGGTTTGGCGCAGGCCCAAAATCCATTCAGGGCCAGCCAGCTCAGGCGCAATGCGGGCGGCTTCGGCGTTTGTGCTGTCCACTTTGGCCAAAACGCGGCGTCCGTATCCTTCAGGCCAGTTGATCATGTCAGGATTGTCTTTCAACAGTTGTCAAAAACAGCAACGCGCCCCGGTGGGGCGCGTCACGTTCAATTGCTAATCTGTGCGATCAATGTGGCATCAGAGCGGCCGCAGCAGCTTGAGCAGCCGTATCCACCCCAAAGAAGTTAACGATGCCAAGCAGCATGATCGCTGCACTGGCCATCAACAACACTTGTTGCACCAAAGAGCGCGGTGCATCCAGCGCATCACCCTCTTCGCCAAAGTACATGTAGAAAACGATGCGCAGGTAGTAGAAGGCGCCAATCACAGAGGCCACCACGCCAGCAATCGCGAGCCAAGCGAGCCCACCTTCGAAAGCAGCGCGCAGCACGTAGAGCTTGCCAAAGAAGCCAAGGAACGGCGGCACACCGGCGAGAGAGAACATAAGGAACAGCAACGCCAGCGCGCGGCCGGAAGATTGCTTGCTATACATGTTCAGCGAGGCGATGTCTGTCACCGGCTGACCGTCTTTTTCCATGGACAGGATGAAGGCAAACGTACCGACGTTCATGGTGACGTAGATCGCCATGTATACCAGCATCGCCTCGACACCCAGAGCCGTCCCAGCGGCCAGGCCCATCAGCGCATAGCCCATGTGGGCAATGGACGAGTAGGCCATCAGGCGTTTGATGTTGGTTTGCCCAATTGCGGCAATCGCGCCGAGGAACATGGACAGCACAGACAACAGTGCAATGATCTGTTGCCAGTCCCCAACCACGCCGCCAAAGGCGTCAAACAGCACGCGGGCAAAGAGGCCCATCGCCGCCAGCTTAGGCGCCGTGGCAAAAAAGGCGGTGATCGGAGTTGGCGCACCTTCGTAGACGTCCGGCGTCCACATGTGGAACGGCACGGCGGACACTTTGAACGCCAGGCCAGAGATCACAAAGGTCAGGCCAAAGAGCAGACCCAATGGCGCGTGACCGTGGCCAACCGCCTCGACGATCCCAGCGAAAGTGGTCGTGCCTGCAAAGCCGTAAACCAACGAAGACCCGTAGAGCAACAGACCAGAAGAGAGTGCGCCAAGCAGGAAGTATTTCATACCCGCTTCTGTGGATTTCACCCCGTCGCGGCGCAGCGTTGCGACCACATAGAGAGCCAAGGATTGCAGTTCGAGACCCATGTACAGCGTCATCAGGTCGCCAGCGGACACCATGGTCATCATCCCCACCATGGCGAGCGCCACGAGGATTGGATACTCAAACCGCAGCATGTTGCGGCGCTGCATGTAGTCCGCACCCATCACCAACACTGCTGCGCCTGCCAGCAACATGGCCGCTTTGGCGAAACGCGAGAAAGCGTCGTCATGGAACATGCCGTTGAAGGCAACATTTTCTCCGGAACCGGACATGCCAATCCACACTGCGAGCAGCGCAAACACACCGGCAGTGAGCCAAGTCAGCATCGGCGCCATTTTGTCTTTGCCGGTATAGACCACCGCAAGCAGCGCCAGCATGGCGTAAATCGCCAGCAGGATTTCCGGCAAGATGATATTCAGGTCAGCCTGGATCATATCTCAAGCGCTCCTTAGTGCGATGCCGACTGGCTGGCGGAAGCGCCATGGGCCAGTGCGGTGTCATAGTTGGAAATCAGGTTCTCGACCGAGGGACCAATGATGTCGGTGACCAGCGATGGGTACACACCCAAGATCAATGTCATCGCCACCAGCGGCGCAAAGATCATTTTCTCGCGGCGGGTCATGTCCTTGATGGTCTTCAGGCTTTCTTTGATCAGATCGCCCATCACCACGCGGCGGTAGAGCCACAGCGCGTACGCTGCCGACAAGATCACACCGGACGTGGCAATCAGAGCCACCCAGGTGTTGACCTGGAACACGCCCATCAGGGTCAGGAATTCACCGACAAAACCGGAGGTGCCCGGCAGGCCGACGTTGGCCATGGTGAAGAACATGAAGATCAGCGCATAGGCTGGCATACGGTTCACAAGACCGCCATATGCGTCGATCTCGCGGGTGTGCATGCGGTCGTAAATCACGCCCACACAAAGGAAGAGCGCGCCGGAGATAAAGCCGTGGCTGATCATCTGGAAAATCGCGCCGTCGATGCCTTGTTGGTTGGCCGCAAAGATCCCCATGGTCACATAGCCCATGTGTGCGACCGAGGAGTAGGCAATCAGCTTTTTCATGTCTTCTTGCACAAAGGCGACCAGCGACGTGTAGACAATCGCAATCGCGGACATCCACATCACCAGCGGCGTCATCACCTCAGCCCCAATGGGGAACATCGGCAGCGAGAAGCGCAGGAAGCCGTAGCCGCCCATCTTCAGCAAGATTGCCGCCAGAACCACAGAACCGGCAGTCGGCGCTTGGACGTGGGCATCCGGCAACCAGGTGTGTACTGGCCACATAGGCATCTTCACGGCAAACGACGCGAAGAAGGCCAGGAACATGATGGTTTGCATACCGCCGATCACGGTGATGCCCATGACACTCATGGTTTCCGATGCAAACTCATGTGCCATCAGCGTTGGAATATCGGTGGTACCGGCGTTCACAAACATCGCCACCATCGCCACCAGCATCAGCACGGAGCCGAGGAACGTGTAGAGGAAGAACTTAAACGATGCATAGATGCGGTTGGCGCCGCCCCAGATGCCGATGATCAAGAACATCGGGATCAGGCCTGCTTCGAAGAACAGATAAAAGAGCACCAAGTCCAGCGCCATGAACACGCCAAGCATCAGCGTTTCCAGCAGCAGGAAAGCAATCATGTATTCCTTCACGCGGGATTTCACATCCCAAGACGCCCAGATCACCAGCGGCATCATGAAGGTTGTGAGCATGACAAACAGCACAGAAATGCCATCCACGCCCATCTTATACTTCAGCCCCATCAGCCAGTCGCGTTCTTCAACAAACTGAAAGCCGGTGTTGTTCGGGTCAAACCCAGCCAGAACAAAGAGGGACACCAAGAAGGTGATGACGGTTGCGGTTAGGGCAACGCGTTTGGCGTTGCGCTGAGCCATTTCATCTTCGCCGCGCAGGAAGACCAGAAGGATCAAAGCTGCGAAGGTCGGGATAAACGTGACCAGGGAGAGCAAGCTGTCGTTCATTAGTGCGCTCCTCCGCTGAGCGTCATCAAGGTGATGAGGGCAACGATGCCGATCACCATGGCAAGGGCATAGGTAAAGACGTAGCCAGTCTGGGCGCGGCCTGCGAGACGGGTGACCCAAGGCACAAAGCCCATAGCCACACCATTTAGGGAGCCGTCGATCACGTCACCGTCACCGCGTTTCCATAGGAAACGGCCGATGGCGGCTGCCGGGCGCACAAACAGGAAGTCATAGGCTTCATCAAAGTACCACTTGTTCAACAAGAACAGGTAGAGGGGGCGCTGCGCAGCTGCCAGACGTGCCGGCATGGACGGGTTCCAAATGTAGAACCAGAGCGCAAAGACCAAACCGATGACCATCGCGATGAAGGGGCTGACCTTGACCCATTTTGGGGCATGGTGCGCGTCATCCATCACGTGGTTGTCAGGGTGCGTAAAGATCGCGCCTTTGGGGGCTGCGCCGTGATGCGCGGCTTTCACAGCAGCATGGCTTGGATCGTCATGCGTTGCGGCATGGTCGTCACCGTGTGCATCGTCTTTCGCGTGGCCCTCCCCGTGAGCAGCTTCTTCGCCGTGGCCTTCGCTGTTTTCCGCGTGGTGCGACGGCACGCCGTAGAATTTGTTCACGGTGTCGTGGTCACCAAAGAAGGAGCCAAACCAGATCATTCCGGCAAAGATTGCGCCCAGCGAGAGTACGCCCAGCGGGATCAGCATGACCATAGGGCTTTCATGCGCGTGGTCATGGGTGTGCTTGTTGCCACGGGCTTCGCCATAGAAGGTCAGGAAAATCAGGCGCCAGCTGTAGAAGCTGGTGAACAGCGCAGCGATGACCAACATCCAGAAGCCGTAACCGCCTGCGGTGCCTGCCCATGCGCTTTCGATGATCGCATCTTTCGAGAGGAAACCAGCAAAGCCAATGTGCGTGAGCGGGATGCCAACGCCGGTGATCGCCAGCGTACCAATCATCATCGCCCAGTAGGTATAGGGTATCTTCTTACGCAGACCACCGTAGTTGCGCATGTCTTGTTCGTGGTGCATCGCGTGGATCACCGAGCCCGCGCCCAGGAAGAGCATCGCCTTGAAGAAGGCGTGGGTGAAGAGGTGGAACATCGCGGCGGAGTAAACGCCCACACCTGCCGCTACAAACATGTAGCCCAGCTGGGACATCGTTGAATAAGCGATCACACGTTTGATGTCATTTTGCACAAGGCCAATGGTGGCCGCGACAAAGGCCGTTGAGGCACCGATGAAAACGATAAACGCTTTGGTATCGCCTGCGTATTCGATCAGCGGTGACATCCGGGACACAAGGAAAACACCCGCGGTTACCATGGTCGCGGCGTGGATCAGCGCGGACACGGGGGTCGGGCCTTCCATCGCGTCCGGCAACCAAGTGTGCAAGAAGAGCTGTGCCGATTTACCCATCGCGCCGATGAACAGCAGGAAGGCAACTAGGTTGGCCGCGTTCCAGTCGCGCCACAGGAAGTGTAGTTCCTTCTCTGCAAGTTTTGGCGCTTCCGCGAAGATGTCGTCAAACTTGATGCTGCCGTCGGTCAGAATGAAGATCGCGAAAATGCCGAGCAGGAAGCCGAAGTCCCCCACACGGTTGACCACAAATGCTTTGATCGCAGCAGCGTTGGCTGATGGCTTTTTGTAATAGAACCCGATGAGCAGGTAAGACGCGACGCCCACACCTTCCCAGCCGAAGAACATCTGCAAGAGGTTGTCGGCGGTCACCAGCATCAACATGGTGAAGGTAAAGAACGACAAGTAGGCGAAGAAACGCGCCTTGTAATTTTCGTCTTCTGTCCAATGCTCGTCATGCGCCATGTAACCAATGGAGTAGAGGTGCACGAGGGCCGAGACCGAGGTCACCACAATCAACATGATCGCAGTCAGACGATCCACCCGGATCGACCACGCGGTGTCGAGGTGACCAGATTGAACAAAGTCCAGAATGGGGATTTGTTTGACTTGCGAGGCATCCAGGCCAAGAAACACAATCCAGCTCAGCAGACAGGCCCAGAACAGGATCGCCGTGGTCAGGTATTGCGCGGCTTTCTCGCCGATCAGTCGCCATCCGAACCCTGCGATCAGGGCGCCAACCAGCGGCCCAAAGAGAATAAACGTTTCCATGATCGCTTAGCCTTTCATCACGTTGACGTCTTCGACCGCAATCGAACCACGGTTGCGGAAGAAGGAGACCAGGATCGCGAGGCCAATGGCGGCTTCTGCGGCCGCCACGGTCATCACAAACAGCGCGAAGACCTGTCCGGTGAGATCGCCCAGGAAGGACGAGAACGCCACCAGGTTGATGTTCACAGACAGCAGGATGAGTTCAATCGACATCAACAGAATGATGATGTTCTTCCGGTTCAGGAAGAGGCCGAAAATGCCGATGACGAAAAGCGTCGCCGCCACGCCTAGGTAGTGTTCCAAACCAATCATATTTGGTCCCTCGGTTCTTTTTATCTCTTCAGGCGGGCTTAGAGCCCCTGCCCCGGTTTTACGTCTTTCAATTCCATCGCGTCCGCTGGGTCGCGCCACATCTGCTCCAGCACATTCTGACGCTTCACGTCTTTGCGGTGGCGCAGGGTCAGTACAATTGCCCCAATCATCGCAACCAACAGGATCAGGCCGGACAGTTGGAACAGCAGGAAGTATTGATCATAGAGGATCAGGCCCAAAGCTGCGGTGTTGTGGGTGTCTTCAGGTGTAACCGCCGCACGCAGGCTTTGCGCACTGTCGGAGAATTCCCATGGGCCAAACACGATGCCGAGCTGCATCAGCAAAATCACACCAATCAGAAGCGAGAGTGGCAAATATTGCGCCATGCCCGCTTTCAATTCGGCAAAGTCGACATCCAGCATCATCACCACAAACAAGAACAACACGGCTACGGCACCGACGTAGACGATGATCAACAGCATCGCCACAAACTCGGCTCCCAGGAGCACGAAGAGCCCAGCAGCACTCAGGAATGCAAGGATCAACCAGAGCACAGAGTGCACCGGATTGCGGCTGATGACGGTGCAAAACCCGCCGACGATCACGCAGATCGAAAACAACCAAAATGCATAATCTGCGATGGTCATGTGTCACTTCCCTCTTTGTCCGCCAAGACCTCTTGCACCAATTCCATGGCGCGGGTGGTGGCGGGAATACCGGCGAACATCGACATTTGCCCGATGGTCTCCACGATTTCTTGTTTTGTGGCCCCAACTTCCACCAGGTGGCGAAGTGTGAGGCGGATTTGCGCATCAGCCTGAGCGCCCAACATAGTGAGTGCGCCAAGTGTCAGCAGCAGGCGGGTCTTGGCATCCAAGCCACCTTTGTTCATCGAATTGCCAAAGAACATCTCCATGACGTCTTTGGGCATGGTGGGCCAGAGCGTCTCAAACCCTTTTGGCGTGAACGATTCCAGCGCAGGATTGAAGGA
Source organism: Shimia sagamensis (assembly GCF_900182745.1). GTDB lineage: Bacteria > Pseudomonadota > Alphaproteobacteria > Rhodobacterales > Rhodobacteraceae > Shimia > Shimia sagamensis. Next base: position 80,179 of record NZ_FXTY01000007.1, read on the forward strand.
TTTCGCCATCTCCTGATACTGGGCGAACATCGCCTGATATGGGTTTTTGTTGTCGCTCATGGTCCTAGGTTCCTCACTCAGCGATATGGCGCGTCAATTTCGAGATTACGCGCGATTTCGGCTTCCCAGCGGGCGCCGTTTTCCAAAAGCTTGTCTTTGTCGTAAAACAGCTCTTCGCGGGTCTCGGTGGCAAATTCGAAGTTTGGCCCTTCGACAATCGCATCCACTGGGCAGGCCTCTTGGCAGAAACCGCAGTAGATGCATTTGGTCATGTCGATGTCATAGCGGGTGGTGCGGCGGGAGCCATCTTCGCGAGGTTCGGCGTCGATGGTGATCGCTTGTGCCGGGCAGATCGCTTCACACAGCTTACAGGCAATGCAACGCTCTTCGCCGTTTGGGTAGCGGCGCAGGGCGTGCTCGCCACGGAAACGTGGAGACAGCGGGCCTTTTTCGTGTGGGTAGTTGATCGTCGCCTTGGGTTTGAAGAAATACTTCATGCCCAGTTTGAACCCGCCAAGGAAGTCTTTCAGCAGGAAGTAGCCAGCGGCGCGTTTGTAGTCGATTGCTGTCATATCAGCCTCCGATGGCCCAGCGGGCATAGGCGCCGCCGAAAAGTTCGAATTTTGCAAGGAACGACACCAGCACGACCCAAACGAGAGACATGGGCAAGAAGACTTTCCAACCGATGCGCATCAGCTGGTCGTAGCGGTAGCGCGGGGAGATGGCTTTCACCATCGAGAAGATGAAGAACACAAAGCAGATCTTCAGCAGCATCCAGACGATGCCGTCAGGCAGACCCGGGATCGGGGAGAGCCAGCCGCCGAGGAACAGAAGCGATACCAGTGCGCACATCAGCACGATGGCGACATATTCACCAATCATGAAGAGCAGGAACGGTGTGGAGGAGTATTCCACCTGGTAGCCTGCGACGAGTTCGGATTCCGCTTCGGGAAGGTCAAACGGTGGGCGGTTGGTTTCCGCCATGGCCGAAATCAGAAAGAGGAACATCATCGGGAAGTGCGGCAGCCAGTACCAGCTGAAGATGCCGTATTTTCCATCCTGTGCCATGACGATGTCACCAAAGTTCATGGATCCGGTGGTGATGATAATACCGATGATGATCAGGCCAAGGGAAACCTCGTAGGAAATCATCTGTGCCGCCGACCGCAACGAACCGAGGAACGGGTATTTCGAGTTGGAGGCCCAACCGCCCATGATCACGCCGTAAACTTCCAACGAGCTCACCGCCATCACATAGAGAATGGCAACGTTGATGTCAGACACGACCCAGCCGTCGTTGAACGGGATCACGGCCCAGGCAATCAGTGCCATGACCAAACTGACCATAGGGGCCAGCAAGAAGACCACCTTGTCCGAGCCTGCCGGATACACAATCTCTTTCACCGCATATTTGATGAAGTCAGCAAAGCTTTGCAGCAGGCCAAACACGCCCACAACATTGGGGCCCCGGCGCAGCTGTACAGCGGCCCAGATTTTCCGGTCCGCATAAAGCAGGAATGCCAGCGCCACCAAAAGCGGCACGACAACCGCCAGCACCTGCCCCAAAGTCAGGAGCGTGATGCCGAGGTTCGTGGTGGTAAAGAATTCAGTCATGGGTCCTCACACCGTAGGTATTCCGTTGTCTTCGCAGTTCGCGACAATGACTTCTGCATCGATTGTCTTGAGACCACGGGGCAATGCAGCGGAGATGGTGTAAACCGCATCTCCTGTCCACAGGTCGCCCTGATTGTCAGTTGTTGTCCGTACATGCCGCGCAAAACCAAATCCACGGATCAACGCATATTGCGCCGCCGCACATTCGGCGTAGGCATGCACATCGTCTTCGTCTCGCGCGCCGGCCATGGCAACGTGAAAGTTCACCAAATCACCTTCCAGCAACCGCGTGTCTACGCCTGCATATTTGGGTTCAAAGGCAACCTTTTCGCGCATCACATCCGTGCCGGTCTGCGGAGCGCAGGCCGACAGCCCGGCCAAAGCGGCCGAAGCGATCAGGAAATGAGGGACGCGAAAGATCATCTGTTGGCTTATTCCGCTGCGATTTTGGCGTTACTGCGGGCTTTGGCAGCGGCGGAGAGTTCCGCCATCAAGCTGCTCGCACGCGCGATTGGGTTGGTTAGGTAGAAATCGGAGACCACGGACTTGAATGCCGCCTTGCCGAGAGGCCCAGCCTCAAGAGTTTCGCCTTCATTGACTGGCACCTGATCGATTTTGGCAAGGTGAGGCACCTCGGCAATCATTACGGTGCGCAACTGCGCCAACGTATCATACCCGAGGGTCGCGTCGAGCTCTGCACTCAGAGCGCGTAAAATTGCCCAGTTTTCTTTGGCGTCGCCCGGTGCAAAACCCGCACGCATGGCCAATTGGGGACGCCCTTCAGTGTTTACAAACAGACCGTTTTCTTCCGTGTAAGCTGCCGCAGGCAGGATCACATCTGCACGGTGTGCACCACGATCCCCGTGGCTGCCTTGATAGATCACAAAGGCACCAGGATCGATTTCCACCTCATCGGCACCAAGATTGTAGATGACCTCAGCCCCCTCAATCGCAGCTTCCATGCCACCCAAAGTCGTGGCGCCAATATCCATCGCGCCAACACGAGAGGCCGCGGTATGCAGCACCAGCAACTTCGACTTGGTTTCCTCGGCCAGCTTCTGAGCATGTGCCAACACCGAAAGGCCATCCGCCTCACGAAGGGCCCCCTGGCCAACGATAATGATCGAAGCCTGGTCGATGACATCCTTGTGTTCTTTGCCCAGCTGACCTTCCAACGCCGCACGGTCCGTGCCGACATGGACATAGTCATAAGTCAGGTCGACCGCCTCACCAATCAGCCCAACAGTTGCGCCTTTGGACCATGCTGCGCGAATACGCGCATTCAGGACCGGAGCTTCTTCACGTGGGTTTGACCCAAGCATCATGATGAACTTCGCGTCATCAATGTCTTCGATTGAGGCTGTTCCAACATAGGCAGCCCGATTGTCCAAAGGCAGGCGAACATTGTCAGTGCGGCATTCCACGTTGCCGTCCAAGCCTTGAACCAATTGCTTGAGCGCATAGGCGGCCTCAACAGGAACCAAGTCCCCAATCAAGCCTGCAACTTTTTTGCCCTTCATTGCTTCCGCAGCGGTAGTCAGGGCTTCGCCCCATGTCGCGGGCTTCAGTTTGCCATCGACACGAACGTAAGGCTGATCCAAGCGCTGGCGACGCAGGCCGTCCCAGACAAAGCGGGTTTTGTCCGAAATCCACTCTTCGTTCACGCCGTCATGGTTGCGCGGCAGGATTCGCATCACTTCGCGACCTTTGGTGTCCACACGGATGCTCGCGCCAAGTGCGTCCATCACGTCGATGGTTTCAGTCTTGGTCAATTCCCATGGGCGGGCGGTGAAGCTGTAGGGCTTGGACGTCAGCGCACCAACTGGGCAGAGATCAATGATGTTGCCCTGCAGGTTGCTGTCGAGTGTCTGGTTCAGATAGCTGGTGATCTCTGCGTCTTCGCCACGGCCAGTCTGGCCCATCTGGGTGATGCCCGCCACTTCGGTGGTGAAACGCACACAGCGGGTGCATGAGATGCAGCGTGTCATTGTGGTTGCGACCAGAGGACCGAGGTCCAGGTCGTCCACTGCCCGTTTGCCTTCTTTGAAGCGGTTTTCGCTGATGCCATAAGCCATGGCCTGATCCTGCAGGTCACATTCGCCACCCTGATCGCAAATCGGGCAATCCAGCGGGTGGTTGATCAGCATGAATTCCATCACACCTTCGCGAGCCTTTTTCACCATCGGCGAGTTGGTTTTTACAACTGGTGGCTGACCTTCCGGGCCAGGACGCAAATCCCGCACCTGCATGGCACAGGACGCCGCAGGCTTTGGTGGCCCACCGACAACTTCGACAAGGCACATGCGGCAGTTACCCGCAATCGACAGACGTTCGTGGTAGCAGAACCGCGGAATTTCCACGCCAGCTTCTTCGCAGGCTTGGATCAGGGTCATTGCGCCCTCTACCTCGACTTCTTGCTCGTCGATGATGATCTTGCGGAGGTCAGACATCGCTTATTTCGCCCTCAAATACACGCCGATCGCGCTGTTTCGTTCGATTTCCGCGCGACCAAGCGCACAGACAGATTTCGGATCGTCCAAAGAGGCACCTTTGTGCTTAAGATAAGCGTCACCACGCTGCCGCATGCGCTCTTTCTCTTCGTCCGATTTAATAAATGCTTTGATCTCGTCATCCGTGTAGCCAAGTTTGCGTGCTTTACGCACCAACCCCCAGCCATCCGCCACTCCTTTGAACTTACGTGGCTCAATGCTGTCACACACTTCACTGATTTCAAAAGCCACTAGGGCCCAATACAGCGGATCGTAGATTTCTTTCACCTCACGCAGAGGTGGCTTGGCAACAGCGGAACCACTCAAGGCGAGGGTTGCGGCAACAAATACAGATGTCAGACGGATCATTTGCTCACTCCTTTGGCAACGGCAAAGACACCCTTTGCCAAGGAGGACAGAGGCAAAGGCCGCTGTGATAGGCAATAACAGCCGGGATATGTCGGATAACAAATCACGGGCGGCAATATCCTTCGAGTCTGATTTTGTCATCCACAGGGATGATGGTTTCGGTTTCGGGCCCAATCACCCAATCCATTTTGGACGTACCGTACTGTTTGATGCAGTATTTAACGGCCTCATATTCACCGGCCTGGCGTGCACCTGGCAGGCTCTGATTGGCACGGGACACAACCACTTCGAAGTGTTCGCGCTCTTCTTTGGAGACTTGGCTAGATTTGGCTTTGTACTGATAGCCCTCAAACGCAATACGCTCGCGCTTACTCTTGAAGCTCGCACGCCAATTGCCGCTACAAGCCGACAGTGCCGTGGTTGCAATAAGCAACCCGGCAATGATGGCTGGCGTCTTCCGCTGGCAAGTGAACTTAGTCATGCGCATTCTTCGTTTTTACTCCGCTGCAAAGGCGCCCATGCGCCCCGTATTGTTGGCTTTGATGCGATCTTCGATTTCTTCGCGGAAGTTGCGGATCAGACCCTGGATAGGCCATGCCGCCGCATCACCCAAAGCACAGATGGTGTGGCCTTCGACCTGTTTGGTCACATCCCACAGCATGTCGATCTCTTCAATCTCAGCTTCGCCGCGCACCAAACGGTCCATGACACGCATCATCCAGCCGGTCCCTTCGCGGCACGGAGTACACTGACCGCAGCTTTCGTGCTTATAGAATTTGGCCAGGCGCCAGATTGCTTTGATGATGTCGGTCTGCTTGTCCATGACAATCACCGCAGCTGTACCAAGGCCGGAACCCAGATCATTGCGCAGATAGTCAAAGTCCATAATCGCGTCGCGCATGTTCTCACCGCGCACACAAGGAACAGACGAACCGCCAGGGATCACAGCCAGCAGGTTGTCCCACCCGCCGCGAATGCCACCACAATGCTTGTCGATCAGCTCTTCAAAGGAGATCGACATTTCTTCTTCAACCACACAGGGATTATTCACGTGACCGGAGATGCCAAACAGCTTGGTGCCCGCATTGTTTGGGCGGCCAAAGCCAGCAAACCATTCGCCGCCTCGGCGCAGAATGGTGGGCACCACAGCAATGGATTCCACATTGTTCACGGTGGTTGGACAGCCGTATAGACCTGCGCCCGCCGGGAACGGTGGCTTCATACGTGGCATGCCTTTTTTGCCTTCGAGGCTTTCCAGCAATGCGGTTTCTTCGCCGCAGATGTAAGCACCGGCGCCGTGATGTAGGAACAGATCAAAGTCCCAGCCCGAGCCAGCAGCGTTTTTACCAAGCATGCCTGCGTCATAGCATTCGTCGATCGCAGCCTGCAGCGCTTCACGCTCGCGGATGTATTCGCCGCGGATGTAGATGTAACAGGTGTGCGCGTTCATCGCGAAAGAGGCAATCAACGCCCCTTCGATCAGCGTGTGCGGATCGTGGCGCATGATTTCGCGGTCTTTGCAGGTACCGGGCTCGGATTCATCCGCGTTGATCACCAGATAGGCTGGGCGACCATCGCTTTCTTTGGGCATGAAGGACCACTTCAGACCGGTTGGGAAGCCCGCGCCACCACGCCCACGCAGGCCGGAGGCCTTCATGGTGTCGATGATCGAATCCCGCCCCTGCTGGATCAGCTTTGCGGTGCCATCCCAATGGCCGCGCGCCTTGGCGCCAGCCAGCGTACGGTCATGCATACCGTAGAGGTTGGTAAAGATACGGTCTTGATCTTTGAGCATCCCGTTACCCTTTGTCTGCCTGACGCGCGCGCCAGATCTGATAGATGTTGACCAGCGCCCAGATCAGCGCAGCCATTGCAGCAAAATCAAACAGAAGCGCAAAGCGCCCTGGCAATCCTGCCATCTTTCCAATCACATTGAGCGCCAGCCAAATCAGGATGGTTCCGGCGATCACCACCGACACCATGCGGCTCTTGCGCGCCACGTCCTGAGCTGATTGTCCCTCAGTCATTCATCAATCCTCGTAGACGTCGCCTTTGGCGACTTTCTTGGAGAATTCCGTTTCTTCACCCGCAGCCAGCAAATTGGCCTGGTCAACCCAGCCATCGCGCTCAATGCGACCTTTGAACGACAGTTTGTCGTCCATGTCTTCGATCTCTGCCGGACCCCACGCTGCGATTTGAGCAAAGGACGTCACACCGTTTTCGTGCAACTTCTTCTCCAGCGCAGGACCGACACCCTTAAGCTGTTTCAGATCGTCAGCGGCGTCTGCTTTGGCAGCTTTCTTAGGCGCAGGTTTTTTGGCCTTAGGCTTGTCCGATTTGGTCTCGGCCTTCTCAGCTTTCGGCTTAGCAGCTTTTTGGGCCTCTTCCGCCTGCTTTACTGCCGGCTTGGGTGTCGGAGCGGGTTTGGGCGGCTGACCTTCGGCGGCGCGACCTGCAACAACGCCATCTTTGCCCACCCAAGGGGTCAAAATTGGCACTTCGGTGCCGTCGATGCGCTTGATGGAGTCCCCAATGTCGGTCGCCAGCTGCACGGACGCATTATACTGCGTTTTGCCGCTGTCATATTCTTTGAGGCTGGTCAGACCGGAAAGCGGCTCCGAGGAATAGCGGCCGTTTTGAGGGCCCGGAGTTGGCACCTTGCCAGCGGCCAATTCGTCCAGCATTTTGGCAAAACCGTCAGCTGTCAGGTCTTCGAAGTAGTCTTTGCCAATTTGCGCCATTGGCGCGTTGGTACACGCTCCGAGACATTCGACTTCTTCCCAGGAGAATTTGCCATCTGCGGAAAGCGCGTGTGGTTTGTCGGCGATCTTCTCGCGGCAGACCGCGATCAGGTCTTCGGCGCCACAGATCATGCAGGACGTGGTGCCACAGATCTGTATGTGCGCGACCGAGCCAACCGGCTGCATCTGGAACATAAAGTAGAACGAGGCCACTTCGAGCACGCGGATGTAGGCCATGTCGAGCATGTCGGCGACGGTCTCAAGTGCGGGCTTTGAAAGCCAACCTTCCTGCTCCTGTGCGCGCCACAAAAGTGGGATCACAGCGGAAGCCTGACGGCCTTCTGGGTATTTCGTGATCTGAGCCTCAGCCCAGGTCTGGTTTGCCGTGGTGAAAGCAAAGCTTTCCGGCTGGTCGTGATACAGGCGACGGAGCATTAGTTTTCGAACTCCTCAAGCGGAATACAGGTCGCGGAGGTCGCGCCCTCCGGAATGTTCTCGCCCGTCTCCTGGGCGTCAAAAGCTGCGTCTGTGACCGTCAAGCGGCACATGTAGCTGCCGTCATCGGTCTCGACGAGAACAACGTTGTCACGGATGTGCAGGTAGCCATTTGAATTGGCGACCATGTCCGGAAAAGAAGGATCAGCCGAGGCTGCTTGGCAGCTCAGTGCCAGAACAGTTGCCACAATAGAAACGCGCGTTTTCATCGGTCGATCTCCCCGAACACGATATCCATGGTACCGATGATAGCGGCCACGTCGGCAAGCTGGTGGCCCGTAGTGATGTGATCCATGGCCTGCAGATGCAGATAACCCGGTGCACGCAGCTTGGCGCGGTAAGGTTTGTTGGTGCCATCAGCGACCATGTAAACGCCAAATTCACCTTTGGGGGCTTCGACGGCGGCATAAACCTCACCAGCGGGCACGTGGAAGCCTTCGGTGTAGAGCTTGAAGTGGTGGATCAGGCTTTCCATCGAAGTTTTCATGTCGCCGCGTTTTGGCGGGGTCAGCTTGCCACGAGACAGCACGTCACCGGTGGCTTCGCGCAGTTTCACAATGGCCTGACGCATGATCGACAGCGACTGACGCATTTCTTCCATGCGCATCAGGTAACGGTCATAGCAGTCGCCGTTTTTACCAACGGGAATTTGGAACTCAAACTCGTCGTAGCACTCATAAGGTTGTGCGCGACGCAAGTCCCACGCCATGCCCGCAGACCGCGCCATGACACCAGACATGCCCCACTGGAGCACATCTTCTTCGGTCACAACGCCAATGTCGACGTTACGTTGCTTGAACACGCGGTTCTCGGTCAGCAGCTCGTCGATGTCCGAAAGAGCCTGTGGGAACTCGATGGCCCACTCTTCGATATCATCAACCAGCTGATCCGGAAGATCTTGGTGCACACCGCCTGGGCGGAAGTAGTTGGCGTGCAGACGCGCGCCACAGGCCCGCTCATAGAACACCATCAGCTTTTCACGCTCTTCAAAGCCCCACAGTGGGGGCGTCAGCGCACCAACGTCCATCGCCTGTGTGGTGACGTTCATCAGGTGGTTCAGAATACGGCCGATTTCGCAGAACAGCACACGAATGAGCTGTGCGCGACGCGGTACTTCGGTGCCGGTCAGCTTTTCAATTGCCAGACACCATGCGTGTTCCTGGTTCATCGGCGCCACATAATCGAGGCGGTCGAGATACGGCAGGTTTTGCAGGTAGGTGCGGCTTTCCATCAGCTTTTCGGTGCCACGGTGCAGCAAGCCTACGTGCGGGTCGCAACGCTCGACAATCTCGCCATCTAACTCCAGCACCAGACGCAGCACGCCGTGGGCCGCAGGGTGTTGCGGGCCGAAGTTGATGTTGAAGTTGCGGATCTGCTGTTCGCCGCTCAGCGCATCCACGCTGCCGTCGTCAAATTTGGAGCCGTCCATCATTTCGCGTCCCCTTTTTCGTCGCCGGGCAGGATGTATTCAGCCCCTTCCCACGGAGACATGAAATCAAACTGGCGGTAGTCCTGTGTCAGCTGCACTGGTTCATAGACCACGCGTTTTTGCACTTCGTCGTAGCGCACTTCGGTATATCCGGTGGTCGGGAAGTCCTTGCGCAGCGGGTGGCCACGGAAACCGTAGTCCGACAACAAGCGGCGCAGGTCCGGGTGATCTGAGAAGATGATGCCAAACATATCGAACACTTCGCGTTCAAACCAGTTGGCCGATGGATGCACCGGCACAATGGACGGCACCATTTCATCTTCGCGCACCGACACGCGCAGGCGCACGCGGTGGTTCTGATACATGCTCAGGAAGTGGTAGACGACATCAAAGCGCTTGGACCGCTCAGGATAATCCACGGCTGTGATATCCACGAGAGTGGAGAAGCGACAGGTCGGATCGTTGCGCAGGAATTCCACAAACGGCGCGATGTTGGCCGGAGCCACATCAATAGTCAGCTCATCAAACGCGATGCTCCAACCAATCACACAATCGGGGCGCTTGAGTTCGATATGGGCGCCAAGTTCGTTCAGGGCTTCGCTCATCGTTCAATTGTCCCCGTGCGGCGGATTTTGCGTTGCAGCTGCAGCAGACCATAAAGCAGCGCTTCGGCGGTCGGAGGGCAGCCCGGCACATAGATGTCGACCGGCACAATGCGGTCACAGCCGCGCACAACGGAATAGCTGTAGTGGTAATAACCGCCGCCATTGGCGCAGGACCCCATCGAGATCACATAGCGTGGCTCCGGCATTTGGTCGTAGACCTTGCGCAAAGCCGGCGCCATTTTGTTGGTCAGCGTGCCCGCCACAATCATCACGTCAGACTGTCGTGGGGAGGCGCGTGGAGCGATACCAAAACGCTCAGCATCATACCGCGGCATAGACGTGTGCATCATCTCAACTGCGCAGCAGGCCAGACCAAAGGTCATCCAGTGCAAAGAGCCGGTGCGGCCCCAGTTGATCAGGTCTTCTGCATTGGTCAGCAGGAAGCCTTTGTCCTGCAACTCGGAATTCAGCGCCTGGGTGACAACTTCTTTGTCGACACCTGCGGTGTTTTGACCTGTCATCACTCCCATTCCAGAGCTCCTTTTTTCCACTCATAGGCAAAGCCGATGGTCAGAACCGCGAGGAACACCATCATCGACCAGAACCCCACCATCGAAACATCCTTGAAAGCGACGGCCCAAGGGAAGAGGAAGGCAATTTCCAAATCAAAGATGATGAAGAGGATCGAGACGAGATAGAACCGAACGTCAAATTTCATACGCGCATCATCAAAGGCGTTGAAACCGCACTCATACGCAGAGACCTTTTCAGGGTCCGGATTGCGCACCGCCAAAACCACGGCTGCGAGGATGAAAACAAGACCGAGACCGATGGCAACGGCAGCGAAGATGAGGATGGGAAAGTATTCCCGAAGCATCTCTTCCAAGGGTAGCTCCTTTCATGCACGCCAGCACGGTGCAGTCAGATGGCTGTATAGACTCTCTGCGGGGTTTACCCCTGCCCTATGGCGGGGTCAACATTTAGCGCAAGTTTTGAGCTGGGCGTGATAATGTTGTTAATTAAAGAAAATCAATGTCTTAACTATGATCCTCATTGATGTGCGGCATTACGCCAACACCATTTTTTCCAAGCCGTCTCTTGAAACTGGTCAAATTGACCCTTGATTCCAGAATCCCCCAGTATCCGACAAAAAAAATCAACTATATCCATCGACGCGGCTTCCCCCCCCATACCTCGAAAATGTCGTAAAAAGTGTTTTTCATCTATGCCTTAAAGGAAAGCTCCAAAGAAAAAGCTAAGCCGGGATCCCAGCTTAGCTCCAAATCCACTTCCTGTAACTAATTAGCTCCAAATCCACTTCCTGTAACTAAAGAGTATTCAGGAGGCCCATTTTGGCTTTTCTTTTGAAAAAAAGGCACCAATACCGTCTTTGGCCTCTTGCCCTTCCCAACAGGCAACCAATTCGCCAATGGTGTGGTCGATAACAGCATCGTCAATTACCGGGCCTAGCTTGCGGGCAAGCGCCTTTGCCCTAGCAACTGCGCCCGGGGCACAGGCCAAGTAAGGTTTTATCTCTGCTTCAACTGCGGCATCCAGGTCATCAGAGGGCACGGCTTTGGCCAATAGTCCCAAAGTGACCGCCTCTGGCGCTTTGAACAACCGGGCCGACATAAACACCCGGCGCGCCATGGCCTCCCCCATGCGTGACAGAACGTAGGGACCAATGGTGGCCGGAATCAGCCCCAGTTTGGTTTCCGTCAGCCCCATGGTCAGGCTGTCTACGCCAATGGCCACATCACACACGCTGGCCATGCCCACACCACCACCAAAGGCATTGCCCTGCAAACGACCAATCAAGGGTTTGGGCATTGTGTTGAGCGCCTGAAGCGCCTCCGCCAATTTACGTGCCTCAACAAAACGCGTGTCGGGATCCGCAGCCATCTGCTCCTGCATCCAGCCCAGATCGCCCCCCGCACAGAAGCTTTTGCCTGCACCGGTCAGTACCACAACGCGCACGCTTTCATCCGAACTCAGCGCCTCGGCGGCCTGTTTCAACTCGACAATCATCTGGCCCGACATTGCATTGTGCTTGTCCGGGCGGTTCAAAGTGAGCGTGGCAACGCCGCGGTCATCCGTATCAATTCCCAAAGTTTCATAAGTCATTTGAATCCCCCTCACTGTGCTTTAGATGAGCGCATGGCCCGCGCCATCTCTGCCGCTTGCGCCAGAACGGCGGTATCGAGGCCTGTCTCGTAGCCCAGCGCCTTAAGGCGCGCATCCACGGCTTCTGTGGCCACATTGCCTTTGGCCCCTGGCGCATAGGGACAGCCGCCCAGACCACCAACGGCGGCATCAAACACCCGCACCCCAAGTTCCAGAGACGCTTCGATGTTCGCCAGGGCACGGCCAGCAGTGTCGTGATAATGGCCTGCCAGCTTGCCCGCAGGAACCACCTCTAAAACGGCTTTCAACATAGCTGAAATGCTCTCCGGCGTGCCTTGACCGATGGTGTCGCCCAAGCTGATCTCATAGCAGCCTGCATCAAACAAGTGCTTCGCAACCTCAGCCACCTTTTCCGGCGGCGTGGGGCCATCATAGGGACAATCGGTGACGCAGCTTACATAGCCTCGGACAGGTAAGTCGATCTCTTTGGCAGCCGCCACCACCGGGGCGAAGCGTTCTAGGCTCTCCGCGATGGTGGCGTTGATGTTGGCTTTTGAAAAACCCTCAGAGGCAGAGCCGAAGATTGCAATTTCATCCGCCTTGGCGGCCACTGCCCCCGCAAAGCCGCGCATGTTGGGTGTGAGAGCTGCGTAGCTGATGCCTTCGGCGCGGGTAATTCCCCCAAGGACCTCCGCAGAGTCGGCCATCTGCGGCACCCATTTGGGACTGACAAAGCTGGCCACCTCGATGCGCTTGAACCCCGCCTTGGACAGGCAATCTACAAGCGCAATTTTCTCAGAAGTGGGAATTTGGCGCTTTTCGTTTTGCAGCCCGTCGCGCGGACCCATTTCGAAAATTTCAACGGTGTTGGACATGCTTACGCCCCCTGCTCCGGCAAGTCATAGAAGTCTTGTGTGTAAAACTGTTGCGGCCCCTCGGCGTCTTGAGCCGCCTTGTAGGCGGGGCGAGCTTGGATGCGCCGCAAGTAGGCGGCGGTCAAAGGGTAGCTGTCAAACCGCACATAGCGGCTGGCGCTTTCCAGCGTGAACCCCATCATCACATCCGCAGCCGAAAACCCGCTCACCAACAGAAACTCCCGGCCATCAGACAGGGCACTTTCAACGGCCTTCAACGCAATTGCCAGCCGCTTGGTTTCGATGCCCATCACAGTGGGTGACTTCATCCAGTCTTTTGGCAAGAACAGATGCTGCATGTTGAGATTCTGAATCCCCGCTGCGATGGTCTCCGCGTAATGCAACCATTGAAGCCACTCTGCACGCTCCTCGCTGCCAACCTCAGGCATCAGGTTGTGATCGCCGCGCGTTTCACAGAGGTACTGCACAATCGCGCCGCTTTCATACAGCACGCGGCCGTCAATCTCCAACGCTGGCACGCGCCGAGCTGGCGACATGGACTTGAAGTCGGGCTTTTGCAGCGAACCGTCCATGATCTGGTACGGCACAATCTCTACAGCCTCGCCCAATTCATGCAGTAGCCAGTTCACCCGAAAGGACCGACTGCCCGCAATGGAGTGCAGGACTGCGCTCATTCCTCTTCTTCTTCCAAAACAATCAGTGCGGTGCCGTCCTCAACCTGCGCACCTGCGCTTGCCAGAACATCCGCCACCACGCCATCCCGCGGCGCGAGAAGCGAGTGTTCCATCTTCATGGCTTCCAAAACAGCGAGACGATCGCCTTCGGAGACTTCTTGCCCAGCCTCAGCAAAGATCGCCTTCACAAGCCCAGGCATCGGTGCGGCAATCACGTTGCCACCTGCTCCAGCTTCATCTTCGCGGACCAAAGGATCAACAACGGTGAATCGGTACCCATTGCCCCAGAAAACCGTGAGGTCATCGCCGTTTTGGGCGGTACGAGCCAGAACTTTAACTGTGTCCACCCACCAGCTGCCGCCCTTGAAAGTGACAAGATGCTCAGCTTCACCGACGTAAACGCTGTAGTTGCCGGTGTCGTTGACACGTACGTCCACGTCAATGCGCTCTTCATTGTGGATCAGAGACATACTATGGGTCAGCGGGGACCACAGAACCAACGTTTCGGCCGGCGCAGATCCATCCAGTGGCCGCAATCCCAAAGCTGTCAGCGCCGCAACCGAACGGGCTTTGGTGCAGGCCGAGGGCTGTACGGCCAGCGCATTAATGTGACGTTCGATCAGGCCTGTGTCCACGTCTCCTGCCACAAAGTTTGGCTGAGCCGCGAGCAAAGCAAGGAAACTCACGTTGGTCACCGTGCCGCCCACGTCGGTCCAGCGCAAGGCGCGTTCCAACTGTTTCAGGGCAATGTCACGTGTCGCCCCATGCACCACCAGCTTCGCAATCATCGGATCATACCATGGGCTGATGGTGTCCCCTGCCCTAACGCCACTATCGATGCGGGCTTGGGTCGGGAACTCCAGATGCGAGAGCGTGCCTGTAGCAGGCAAGAAGCCTTTGGGCACATCCTCAGCATAGATGCGTGCCTCAAAAGAGTGGCCCGTGATGGTCAGCTCTTCCTGTTGTTTGGGCAGTGTCTCACCAGAGGCAACCCGCAGCTGCCATTCGACCAAATCAACGCCTGTGATCGCCTCAGTAACAGGATGTTCCACCTGCAAGCGGGTGTTCATTTCCATAAACCAGAAGCCATCCGCACGCAGGCCGTTGGAGCCATCCACGATAAACTCGATGGTGCCTGCACCTTTATAGTTGATCGCCTCGGCGGCACGCACAGCGGCATCGCCCATGGCAAACCGCATTTCATCGGTCATGCCGGGTGCTGGCGCTTCTTCGATGACTTTCTGGTGGCGGCGCTGCAGGGAGCAGTCGCGTTCAAACAAATGTACAGCGTTGGTGCCGTCGCCGAAAACCTGTACTTCGATGTGGCGCGGACTGGTGACGTATTTCTCGATCAAGACATCTGGGTTGCCAAAAGCCGTAGTCGCCTCACCTTGCGCGGAGGCCAATGCATCAGAGAAATCGGCTGATTTCTCAACAAGACGCATACCTTTGCCACCGCCGCCAGCCACCGCTTTGATCAGAACCGGATAACCAATCACCTCAGCCTGCTCAGCCAAGAAAGTCCCATCCTGATTGTCGCCGTGATAACCTGGGACAACCGGCACGTTGGCCTCTTCCATCAGAACTTTGGCCGCGTCTTTGAGGCCCATGGCGCGGATCGCTTTGGCAGAGGGGCCGATAAAGGTCAGACCGGCCGCCTCTACTGCCTCAACAAACTCAGGATTTTCCGAGAGGAAGCCATAGCCCGGATGAATGCCCTGCGCACCGGTGTCGAGCGCGGCAGCAATGATCACGTCACCTTTGAGATAGCTGTCAGCCGGGGCCGCGCCACCAATGTGTACAGCTTGATCGGCCAGCTCAACGTGTTTCGCGTTGGCATCTGCATCAGAATACACTGCAACCGTTTTGACGCCCATTTCACGGGCCGTTTCCATCACGCGGCAGGCAATCTCGCCTCGGTTGGCTATCAGAATTTTTTCAAACATCGGGTGGTCCTTTGCGTTGAGACGTCGGACCGGGGGCTGCCTGCCCCCGGTCCCCCGGGGAAATTTTGGGAAAGAGCAAGATTACATCCGGAACACGCCGAACTTGGTCTCTTCTATCTTAGCGTTCAGGGACGCCGTGAGGCTCAGATGCAGCACATCACGGGTTTTGCGCGGATCAACAATGCCGTCGTCCCAGAGGCGGGCGGAGGCGTAAAGCGGATGGCTTTGTTCCTCAAACATATCAAGCGTCGGCTGTTTGAAGGCGGCCTCTTCTGCTGCCGACCATTCCCCACCTTGGCGCTCGATTGCATCGCGTTTCACCGTGGCCAGCACGCCAGCGGCCTGCTCGCCGCCCATCACGGAAATCCGAGAGTTTGGCCAACTCCACAAGAACCGTGGTGAATACGCCCGACCGGCCATACCGTAGTTACCGGCCCCAAAAGATCCGCCAACCAGCATGGTGATTTTTGGCACTTTGGTGGTGGCCACAGCTGTCACCAGCTTGGCACCGTGCCGCGCGATACCTTCGGCTTCGTACTTCTGCCCCACCATAAAGCCGGTGATATTTTGCAAGAACACCAGCGGGATGCCACGTTGGGAGCAGAGTTCGACAAAATGCGCCCCTTTGGCCGCACTTTCGGAATAGAGCACACCGTTGTTGGCAATGATGCCAACGGGACAGCCTTTCACGTGCGCAAAACCGCAGACCAGCGTTTCGCCAAAGCGTTTTTTGAATTCATCAAAGCGGGAGCCGTCGACCACGCGGGCAATGACTTCGCGGATGTCATATGGCGTGCGCAAGCCACCCGGCACCACACCGAGGATTTCCTCGGGGTCGTAAGCAGGCTCTTCCGGCGCTTGCCAGTCCACAGTCTGTGGCTTGGTGCGGTTGAGATGTTTCAAAGCATCCCGTGCCAGTGCCAAGGCGTGGGTGTCATCATCCGCCAGATAATCCGCCACACCAGACAGGCGCGTGTGCACGTCGCCGCCACCCAGATCTTCGGCACTCACAACTTCGCCCGTAGCGGCTTTCACCAGTGGCGGACCTGCAAGGAAGATCGTGCCCTGCTCTTTTACAATGATCGTCACGTCGGACATGGCGGGCACATAGGCGCCGCCTGCAGTGCAGGACCCCATGACAACGGCAATCTGAGGAATGCCTTTGGCGGACATATTGGCTTGATTATAGAAGATGCGGCCAAAGTGATCACGATCTGGGAAGACTTCATCTTGTTGCGGCAGATTTGCACCGCCGCTGTCCACCAAATAAACACAAGGCAGGTTGTTCTGCTCGGCAATCTCCTGCGCGCGCAGGTGTTTCTTGACGGTCATCGGATAATATGTGCCGCCTTTCACAGTGGCATCATTGCAGACCACCATGACCTCTTGACCGTGCACCCGACCGATCCCGGCAACCACACCGGCACAAGGTGCTGCACCATCATACATCTCATGCGCAGCTGTCGCGCCCACTTCCAAAAACGGTGAGCCCGGATCAAGCAAGCCAGCCACGCGACGACGTGGCAACATCTTGCCCCGACTTTCATGACGGGCGCGGGATTTCTCGCCCCCCCCCATGCGGGCCGCTTCCGCAACCTCGCGCACTGTCTCGATCATCTCCAGATGTGCCACGCGATTGGCGGCAAAATCCTCAGACGCGGTGATGACCTTGGATTGCAATTTGCTCATCGGTTCTTTCCGTTTCTCATTCGATCAAAGCCACAGCTTCGAGGTAAAAAGTCTGCTCAGCGGTGAGGTACAAGTGACAGCCTTGTGCCTCCGGGCTAGACGCCGCTCCCGTCTCCCACAGAGTTTGTTCAAAGGCGCATGTCGCCCTTCGGTAAGCCTGCCAGCTGTCTTGCGCGGTGCGCAGCGCGACAGCTTGATCTCGCGTCTCCAGTTCCAAACTGACCGCATCGCTGTCTTTCCCCTGCGCCCGATCAAGAGCCATGCCAAAGCCGACGGTCAGCCGTGCCTCCCAATAGGCGATTTCCGCATCTAAGCAGGCACTGAGCTCTCCGGATTGAGCGCAATTTTGCGCAGCCAAACCCACACAAATCCGCTTATCCTTTTCGCGTTCTAGGCCCGAAAGACATGAACCTATCAAATCCGCAGAAACCGACACACCCTCAGCCTGCGCCAAGGGAACGCCACTTAGGACGGTCAAGCCCAGTAAAAAACCCAACACCTTCATTTAATCCACCAACCCGTCTGCTTCCAAGTAGAGCGCCTGTTCAGCCGTCAAATACATCAGGCAACTGACTGTGGCAGGACCACCGCCAGTACCGCCGCCCCACAGGGAGCGCTCATAGTCACAAGTGGCGTCGCGATAAGCGATCCAGGCACGCTGCATTTTTTTGAGTGCATCCCCCTGCGACGGTGCGGCAGAACCGAGTTCAGCCATTTCCGTGTCCGTGGCTTTGCGTTTTGTGCGCACGTTTTTGTAGGCGGCATTGAGGCGGTCGTCCCAATATTGCCGCTCTTGATCAAGACAATGGCTCATGCCGTAGGTGGACCAGCCACCCTCAGTGGTTTCCATGCAGAGATTGGCCGAACTGCCAATGCAAGAGGTCGGGTTCTGGTTTTCGGTCATTTCGGCGAGACACCGCTCCGTAGCTGCAGGGCTCAGGCTGGTTAATTCTTCGGCTGATACTGCAACGCCAGTGGCCACAGCAGCTGAAAAGGTCACGATCTTCCACATGATTTACCGCCTTTCAAACGTTTCATTCTGTCAGGATAAGCGGGAACGAGGTCGCCGCTCTACCCTGCAAAACAATCACGCCCATGAGAGCTCTTACGCCTGTGCCGCCATCAGCTCGCGACCGATCAGCATACGGCGGATTTCGCTGGTACCTGCGCCAATTTCCATCAGCTTGGCATCACGAAAAATCCGACCCACCGGATTGTCGGACAGGTAGCCCGCACCTCCCATGGCCTGCACTGCTTGATGGGCTTGGGTCATCGCGGCTTCTGATGCATAAAGGCAGCAAGCCGCCGCGTCCTGACGGGTGATGCGACCTTCGTCACAGGCCTTAGCGCATTCGTACACATAAGCGCGAGCCGAGTTCATCGCAGTATACATATCCGCAATTTTTCCCTGCATCAGTTGGAAGTTGCCGATGGATTGGCCGAACTGTTTGCGCTCAACCATGTAAGGCATAATTTCATCCAGACAAGCCGCAATGATACCTGTGCCGATACCGGCAAGCACAACGCGCTCGTAATCCAAACCAGACATCAGCACGGCAACGCCCTTGCCTTCTTCGCCTAGGATGTTCTCAAACGGCACTTCAACATCTTCAAAGATAAGCTCGGCAGTATTGGATCCACGCATGCCCAATTTGTCAAAGTGAGGAGAGGTCGAGAAACCTTTCATCTCTTTTTCAATCAAGAAGGCCGTGATGCCGCGCGGGCCGGCATCTGGATCAGTTTTGGCATAGACCACCAGCGTGTCGGCATCTGGGCCGTTGGTGATCCAATATTTGTTGCCATTCAGCACAAAACGGTCGTTGCGCTTTTCCGCGCGCAACTTCATCGACACCACATCTGAGCCGGCAGAAGGCTCAGACATTGCCAACGCGCCAACATGCTCACCGGACAGCAGGCGCGGCAGGTATTTGGCGCGCTGCTCATCGGTGCCGTTGAGTTTAATTTGGTTCACACAAAGGTTGGAGTGCGCACCGTAGGACAGCGCGACGGAGGCCGACGCCCGAGTGATTTCTTCCACCACAATCACATGTGCCAGGTAGGACATGCCGGCCCCGCCAAATTCTTCCGGAACGGTGACCCCCAGCAAGCCCAATTCACCAAACTCTTTCCAAAGCTCGTTGGGGAACTCGTTTTTCAGATCTATGTCCGCCGCCATTGGCTTAATCCGCTCTTGCGAAAAGCGATGCACCATCTCGCGCAGTGCGTTGACGTCTTCACCCAGATCAAAATTCATCGTGTGCATGAACATGGGGCATCCCCTCCGGTTATTGAACAGTTGTTCAATAACTAGACCGAGTCGCTTTCTGGATCAAGAAATTTTCGCGATACACACAGCGCAGCAAAAAAGAGGCGACGCAAATCCGCGCCGCCTCTCATAGATTTCAATGGTTCTGGCGGGTTCCGTGCTAGCTTGCTGCGCGAGCCTCCAATGCCGGGTACCGCATGGCAAGCGTGGCACCCCTCGCTACAAAGCTGATCATCAAAGCAAGCCACAGCCCATGGTTCCCCCAAAGCGGCACACAAATTGCCAGAGAACAAAAATAGATCACTGTGGACAGCAACATCATGTTGCGCATGTCTTTTGTCTGCGTCGCACCGATAAAAACACCATCCAACATAAAAGGTGCAACGCCCAGAAGTGGGGACAGGACAACCCAAAACAGGTACTCGCGCGCCAAAATGCGCAAGGCCTCTGACGTGGTCATTAAGTCGACGATCCATCCACCGGCAATCCAGTAGGTTATCGCAATCAAAAGAGACCCCAATACGGCCCAGAGCGAGGCCAGATAAGTTGCGCGACGTAACCCGGCGCGATCTTTCCCTCCAAAGGCCTGACCCGCGAGTGTTTCTACCGCAAAAGCAAAGCCATCTAACGCATAAGCGGTGACATACAGAAACTGCAGCAGCACCTGATTGGCCGCCAAAGTGTCATCCCCAAAGTCTGCGCCAAAAAACAGAAAGGACATGAAAATTGCCTGCAACATCAGCGAACGCAGCAATATGTCGCCGTTGACCGACGCCATTTCGCGCAAGGCAATTGGATCAAACACCCGCGCTCTGTCTCTCCATGCCGGATTGCCAAAAACATCGCGACAGAGCCAAACCGCAAGGCCGCACCCCGTCAGCTCTGCGATCACAGTGGCGATAGCTACCCCTTCCACACCCCAATCCAACCCCAATACAAACCACAGGTCCAACAGGATATTGACGCTGTTCATCCAGAGCTGAATGACAAGAACGGCTTTTGTGCGTTCCTGCGCAATCAACCAGCCAGTAAGACCAAATAAGGCGATCGCCGCTGGGGCGGACCAGATGCGGATTTGCAAATACCGGTGGGCAAGTATCTCAACTTCCGGAGACGCGGGAGACAACCAAAAGGCGGCACGGAAAAACCAAACCTGGCCAACGACAAGCAGAAGCCCCGCGGCCACACCAATCATCACAGCACGCGTGAGCATTGCCGCGACTTCGCCTTGCCGACCCTCACCTTTTGCGCGCGCGGTTAGGCCCGTGGTGCCCATCCGCAGGAACCCAAAAATCCAATAAAGCCCTGCCAGAACAACCGCACCAATGCCAACGGCGCCAATAGGGGCCGCTTCGCCCAACTGCCCCACAACACCGGTGTCCACAGCCCCAAGAATAGGAACCGTGGCGTTGGACAGCACAATCGGAAGGGCAGTGTGCAGGATACGCCGATGCGAGATCTCCCCAACGCCGGTCGCCGTGGATGTTTCACTCATCTTTAGAGGGCATCAGAAAATGGCCAGTGGCCTGCGCAAACAAAACAGCGCGTTGATCCTGCCAAGCCTCAACATGTACCGACGCGTAACGACGACCGGAGCGGTTCACACGAGCGCGGGCATAGGCATCACGCGGCAAACCTGACCGAAGATAGTCCACTGTAAAATCAATGGTTTTGGGCAGACGTGGCAAATGGCCTTCAGTCAGGCTTTCCAGAGAAATACGGCCACTTTCGATGTCGCCCCAAAGGCCGGACCAAGCCAAACCAATGACGGCTGTAGTCTCAAGGAAACCGGCGGTCACCCCCCCATGAATGGCGGGTAAAAGCGGATTGCCAATCAGCTTGTCATCAAATGGCAGAATGGCGGTGAGTTCGTCGCCACGGCGCTCAAACTCAATTCCCAGAAAATTGATGTACGGCACCCCATGGACCAGGGCCGACATAGCGGCGTCACGGCGCTGTTTAACGACTTGAACGGGTTCTGGACGGTTACGCGACATACTCATTTCCTTTGCACCGTGAAGGCGCCTGTCGCCGTGGCAACAGGACGGCTGTCGTCATCGTCAAAAGCGGTTGCACGTACAAAAGCCACTGACCGGGTGATATGATAACACTCTGCTTTTGTGCGCACATTTTGGCCGGGTGTAGCAGCGCGCATATAGTCAATTCTCAAATCGATAGTCGCAGTGCCAGACGGGGACGACGGATGACACATGGCGGCCGCACCGCAGCACGTATCCATCAGCGCAGACACAGCGCCACCGTGCAGCACACCCGTTTCCGGATCCCCCACAATACGTTTGTCGTACGGCAGCTCCATTTCTGCGTGCCCAGCGCCAATGCCGGTCAGCCGCATATTCAGCGCCTTGCAATGGGGAATCGCATTGATGAAATGCTCCGCCATTTTTGCCTTGTCAGGTTCCATGCCCTGCCTCCAACTGGATTTGGTCCTTTATGGGCGCCATTTGTCGCTGGCTTCAAGGGGGCGGTTGCTCTTGCTGCGGATGCAAACTAAGTTTCGCCTCCAAGGAGGCCCCGCAAATGTCTGATACTCGCATGACTTTTAAGGAAATGTGCGCCCGTTTTGACGTCACGCCCAGAACGCTGCGTTACTATGAGTATATTGAGCTCTTGCAGCCGGAACGTGAAGGACGCAGCCGGTATTTTGGCCCCCGTGAGATCGCCCGTATGACCCTAATCATGCGTGGCCGACGTTTCGGCATTAAGCTGGAGGACATCCGCCAGTGGCTCATGATTTATGAGAACGATGGCACCTCGGCACAGATGCAAGCTTTTGTAGAAATGGCTGACCGCCAAATGGCCGAGCTTGAGGAACAGCGCCAACAACTGGATGAGGCAATGCGGGAGCTGAAGGAGTTGAGAGACGAAACCGCCGGTTTTCTGACCAAAGCAACATAGCCTGCAACCTATCGGCTGCAGAACTTTTCACCACCAGCTTGGGCGCCCATTGGGCGCCTTTTCCTTTGCAAACGGTCAACTGCTTGAATGCGCAGGATGTCGCTTAAGCAGAAAAAACTGATCCTACGTCACTTCAAATTGTGACGTGACGTCTTACTTACGTTAACGTCAAGCTGTATAGTATCTCAGTTCCCGAAGCCCATTTTGTTCCCAACTTCCGTGAGAAAGGACGCAACGATGAGCGAAGAAACGATGACCATTCGCGAGATGTGTGACGTCTACGACGTGACCCCTCGTACCCTGCGTTTTTACGAGTCCAAGGAACTCTTGTTCCCCGTTCGCGAGGGCCAGAAGCGTTTGTTCACCAAACGTGATCGAGCCCGGCTAAAACTTATCTTACGCGGTAAGCGTTTTGGGTTTTCTCTCGAAGAAATCCGCCAACTGCTCGACCTATATGACATGGGTGACCAGCAGGCGACCCAAATGCAACGCACCTATGAAGTGGCCAAGCACCGCCTCAAAGATATGGAAGAGCAACGCGACGAGCTGAACGAAGCGATCGACGATCTACGCGAACAGCTCAAATGGGGTGAACAGTTTCTCACCGATCTCACAACGCAAAAAGACGCTGCTCAGTAAGCGTCAAATACCAATTTCCGTCTCGGATCATCCAAAGGGAAAAGCTATATGCCGATCTATACCGCGCCCGTAAAAGACCTGCAGTTTGTACTGCATGACGTGCTGAACATCTCCAACTCCGACATCCCCGGCTATGACGAATTGGATGCCGATTTCACCAACGCTGTGCTCGAAGAAGCCGGCAAGTTGACCGGCGAAGTTCTGGCTCCACTGAACGTTGTTGGCGACCAAGAAGGCTGTCGTTTGGAAAATGGTGTTGTGTATACGCCAACCGGCTTTAAGGCCGCGTTTGACCAAGTAAAAGAAGGTGGCTGGCCCGGATTGGACATGCCCGAAGAGTACGGCGGCCAGAACATGCCCCAAGTACTTGGCACCGCGGTGGGTGAGATGTTCTCTTCCTCCAACCAGGCCTTCACAATGTATCAGGGTCTAACCCATGGTGCAGCCGCTGCCATCCTCGCGCACGGCACCGATGAGCAGAAAAACAAGTGGCTGCCAAACATGGTTTCTTGTGAGTGGACCGGCACCATGAACCTGACCGAGCCTCACTGCGGCACGGATCTAGGCCTGATGCGTACCAAAGCGGAGCCGCAGGACAACGGCAGCTACAAAATCACGGGTCAGAAAATCTTTATCTCTGCCGGCGATCACGACATGGCCGATAACATTGTCCACCTTGTGTTGGCCAAAGTGCCCGGTGGCCCTGAAGGTATCAAAGGAGTCTCCCTCTTCATCGTGCCCAAGTTCCTCGTGGATGACGCAGGCACCATTGGCGCGCGCAATGGCGTGTCTGTGGGCAGCATCGAAGAGAAGATGGGCATCCACGGCAACTCAACCTGTGTGCTGAATTACGATGAAGCCGAAGGCTACCTGCTGGGTGACCTGAACAAAGGCATGCGTGCCATGTTCACCATGATGAACGAAGCGCGTCTGGGTGTGGGCATGCAAGGTCTATCCGCAGCTGAAGTGGCGTATCAGAACGCCGTTGATTACGCGAAAGACCGCCTGCAAGGCCGGGCTGTGACTGGCGTGGAAAACCCTGACGGTCCAGCTGATCCGCTAATCGTACACCCAGACATCCGTCGCTCGCTGATGGATCAGAAATCTTTTGTGGAAGCTGGCCGTGCGTTCATCCTGTGGGGTGCAAAACTGCTCGATGAATCCCACCGCAAAGGTGACAAAGACGCCGACGGTCTGGTCTCGCTAATGACCCCGGTCATCAAAGGTTTCCTGACCGATGAAGGCTACGACATGACAGTCAAAGCCCAGCAGGTTTATGGCGGCCACGGGTACATCGAAGAGCACGGCATGAGCCAGTTCACCCGCGACGCGCGGATTGCGATGATTTATGAGGGCGCCAACGGCGTTCAGGCCCTGGACCTCGTAGGCCGCAAGCTTGCTACCGATGGTGGCAAGCATGTGATGGCGTTCTTTGAGTTGGTCAAAACCTTCTGCAAAGAAAACGGCGAAGACGAAGCGCTGAAAGATTTTGTTGGCCCACTCAAGCAAGCCTCCAAGGATCTGCAAGCCGCTGGCATGTACTTCATGCAGGCTGGCATGAAGAACCCGAACGATGCTCTGTCTGGTTCCAACGACTTCATGCATCTCTTCGGTCATGTTTGCCTGGGCCTGATGTGGGCCCAGATGGCCAAAGCCGCAAACGCAGCATTGGCCTCTGGTGCCGAAGACAAAACCTTCTACGAGACCAAGCTGACCACCGGCCGCTACTACATGGCACGTCGCCTGCCAGCGACCGGCATGCACCTGGCGCGCATCCAGTCCGGTGGCGACACCGTGATGGCATTGGCCGCAGACCAGTTCTGATCCGGTTGGGCGGGGGCTTCCCCGCCCTGCCCTTGTTTATTGGCGTGACTGTGGAGGACAGATGCCCAAACGTTTCAAACTGACCCGTCGTTTCCCTGTTGCAATGACAGAGGATGGTTACCGGAAACTCCGCAGTTTTGCGTCAGAAGCCGGTCTGGACGAAGGCGAAGCGCTGTCGTTTCTGTTTGAGAACTTTGACGCTGTGACCGATGACGAACAGCTGGCGCATCGCTTGCGCCAGTTCAACGCTACTTTGGATGCCCGAAAGCGGTGATCTTTTGCGTGACCAGAATTGCCAAGGGGAGGACGGCATGACAATCAAACTCTACTGTTTTGGGGAAAGTGGCCATTCCTACAAGGCCGCGCTGGCTTTGGAATTGTCCGGCCTCGACTGGGAGCCGGTGAAGGTGGATTTCTTTGCTGGCGAAACTCGATCTGACGCATACCGGCAAAACGTCAACGAGATGGGAGAAGCGCCAGTGCTTGTCGACGGTGACTTTAGCCTGACACAATCCTCCGTGATCCAAGACTACGTGTCGGAGAAGTCCGGCAAATTTGGTGGCAAAGACGCAGACGAACGCCGTGAAATTCTGCGCTGGCAGTTCTGGGACAATCACAAGCTCAGTGCCGTCGCTGGCATGACTCGTTTCTTGATGCATTTCCTGCCACCTGAAAAACAGCCCAAAGAGGTGATTGCCTTTCATCAGGCGCGCCTCAAAGCCGCCTATGATGTGCTCAACAAGCATCTGGAAGGACGCGATTGGATTGTGGGCGACAGCCTGACCAACGCCGATCTGACCTGTTGTGGCTATCTCTATTACCCAGAGCCCTTTGGTTTTGACCGTGCTGACTGGCCAAACATTGACCGTTGGCTGACCAATATTTCGCAAACGCCGGGGTGGAAACACCCCTACGACCTGATGCCCGGCTCCCCCGCGGACCGCGCTTGATCTCGCCTGATAATAGGAGACCACAATGACCGAAGCCTATATCTATGACGCCGTGCGTACACCGCGTGGCAAAGGCCGCAAAGACGGCAGCCTGCACGAGGTGACTTCCGTTGCGCTGTCTGCAACCGTGCTCAACAGCCTCAAAGAACGTAATGGCCTAGAGGGCCACGCCGTCGAAGACGTGATTTGGGGCAACGTGACCCAGGTAAAAGAACAAGGCGGCTGCCTCGCGCGAACGGCTGTTTTGGCCTCAGACCTGGACGAAATGATCCCCGGCCTGGCGATCAACCGCTTCTGCGCGTCCGGCATGGAAGCTGTGAACCTAGCCGCCAATCAAATCAAAGGCGGTGCAGGGGATGCCTATATCGCCGGTGGTGTGGAAATGATGGGCCGCGTGCCAATGGGCTCTGACGGAGCCGCGATTGCGGTGGATCCGTCTGTCGCTATGGACATGTATTTTGTACCGCAGGGTATTTCGGCAGACATCATCGCAACCGAATACGGTTTCACCCGTGATCAGGCGGACCAGTTGGCGGTAGAATCCCAGCGCCGCGCTGCAATGGCGTGGGACGAAGGCCGGTTTGATAAGTCCATCGTGGCGGTCAAGGACATCAACGGCCTGACCATTCTGGACCGCGACGAATACATGCGTCCGGGCACCGACATGCAATCCCTCGGTGGCCTGAAGCCTGCGTTTAAGGAACAGGGCGAAGTGATGCCCGGCTTCGACAAGTTGGCGATCATGAAGTACCCGCATCTTGAGAAGATCAACCACATCCACCACGCGGGGAACTCCTCCGGCATCGTGGACGGCTCTGCTGGCGTGCTGATCGGCAACAAAGAGTTTGGTGAGAAATACGGTATCAAGCCACGTGCCAAGATCCGTCAGACCTGCAAAATTGGCCTCGACCCAACCATCATGCTGACCGGTCCGGTGCCTGCAACGCAAAAGATCCTGAAAGATGCTGGCATGGCAATCAGCGACATCGACCTGTTCGAAGTCAACGAAGCCTTTGCCTCTGTTGTGATGCGTTTCCAGCAGGCGTTTGACGTCGACTCCGACGTAATCAACGTCAACGGCGGTTCCATCGCGATGGGTCACCCACTGGGCGCAACCGGCGCGATCATCATTGGCACCTTGCTGGATGAGCTGGAGCGTCAGGACAAAGAAACCGGTCTGGCCACGCTGTGCATCGCCTCAGGCATGGGCGCCGCAACCATCATCGAGCGCGTGTAATGCCCAAGCTGGACCTTTCGCAACTTCCGAGCCATTCGAATTGCTCCTACCCGGGCAAGTTGTCGGACGGCTTTGAAGGCCGTTCCGCCCAAGCCCTGGGAGATCCAAGCGGTATCACGCAGTTTGGCGTCAACATCGTCACTCTGCAGCCGGGCGCGCAATCTTCGCTACGCCACTACCACATCCAACAGGACGAGTTCCTGATGATGACGGAAGGCGAATTGGTCCTGATTGACGATGACGGTGAGCATGTGATGCGCCCCGGCGATTGCGCCGCCTTCCCGGCGGGCGACGCCAATGGCCATCACCTGATCAACAAATCCGACGTGCCTGCTGCCTTCTTGGTGGTTGGCACGCGCACCCCGACAGAGACCGCTATCTACAGCGATATCGACATGAAGGTGGAAGTGGATGCCGACGGCTATTCCTTCACCCGAAAAGACGGCAGCCCGCTGACGGCTGACCAGATCGGAGACAAAAATGACTGATTTCACAATGAACGTCGGCGACAACGGTGTCGCCATCATCACCTGGGACGTGGTTGGCAAGTCCATGAACGTGCTGAGCCGCGAAGCTTTTGGCGACTTGGAAGCCTGCATCGACGAAGTGCTGAGCAATGACGATATCAAAGGCGCGGTGATCACGTCCGGCAAAGACACATTTGCCGGTGGGATGGACCTGAATGTGCTTGGTTCCATCCGCGCAGACGCTGGTGATGAACCTGCGCAGGCCCTGTTTGACTTCACCATGATGGGCCACAAGTTCCTGCGCAAAATTGAGCGCGCGGGCATGGACCCCAAAACCAACAAGGGCGGCAAGCCAATTGCGTCCGCCCTGCCCGGCACCGCGCTTGGCATTGGTCTGGAACTGCCGTTGGCAACCCACCGCATCTTTGCGGCTGACAACCCAAAGGCCAAAATCGGCCTGCCGGAAATCATGGTTGGCATCTTCCCGGGCATGGGCGGCACCACGCGTTTCATCCGCATGATGGGCGCCATGGCGGCCTCGCCGTTCCTGCTGCAAGGCAAGATGGTCGATCCGAAGAAAGCCAAATCCGCGGGCATCATCCACGAGGTGGTGGACGATCCGGTAGCTGCGGCAACCGAATGGGTACTGTCCGCAACTGACAAAGACATCCTGAAACCATGGGATGCCAAGGGCTACAAGATGCCGGGCGGTGAGCCGTATCACCCTGCCGGCTTCATGACCTACGCTGGTGCGTCTGCCATGGTCAATGGAAACACGTGGGGCGTTTATCCAGCTGCCAAGGCGCTGCTGTCTGCCGCCTACGAAGGCGCGCAGGTTCCATTCGACACCGCACTCAAGATCGAAGCCCGTTGGTTTGTGAACGTGCTGATGAACCCGTCCTCCTCTGCGATGATCCAGTCTTTGTTCATCAACAAGGAAGCACTGGAAAAAGGCGCAAACCGTCCTGACGTACCGGATCAGACCGTCAAAAAGGTTGGCGTTCTAGGCGCGGGTATGATGGGTGCAGGCATTGCTCTGGTATCCGCTCAAGCGGGCATGGATGTTGTGCTGATCGACACCAACCAGGAGGCGGCCGACCGCGGCAAGTCCTACTCCGAGACCTATCTCGACAAAGGCATCAAGCGCGGCAAAGTCACGGCGGAGAAAAAAGAGGCCATGTTGGGCCGCATCACCGCCACCACCGACCTGGATACCTTGTCTGACGTCGATCTGATCATCGAAGCCGTGTTCGAAGATGTGGGCGTGAAAGCCGAGATGACCAAAAAGGTCGAGGCAATCATTCCTGAGGACGCGATCTTTGCCTCAAACACTTCGACCCTGCCAATCACCGGTCTGGCCGAAGCTTCTGTACGCAAAGAGCAATTCATCGGCATCCACTTCTTCTCCCCAGTTGAAAAAATGGCGCTGGTGGAAATCATCAAAGGCAAAGAAACCGGCGACCGTGCGGTGGCGAAAGCGCTCGACTATGTGCGTCAGATCCGCAAGACACCGATTGTTGTGAACGACGAGCGCTTCTTCTACGCCAACCGTTGCATCATCCCCTACATCAACGAAGGTGTGATGATGGCGGGCGAAGGTGTGGGGCGTCCACTTCTGGACCATGCCGCGCAGCTGCTGGGCTTCCCGGTGGGGCCAATCCAACTGGTGGATGAGACCTCTCTGGATCTTGGCGCTAAAATTGCCAAAGCCACCAAAGCCGCCATGGGTGATGCCTATCCAGCGTCTGTCGCGGATGATGTGACGTTCTGGATGGTCGAAGAAGGTCGCTTGGGCCGCAAAGCCAAGGCTGGCTTCTTTGACTATGATGAGAAGGGGAAACGCGGCGACTACTGGACCGGCTTCAACGAGAAGTTCCCGCTTCTGGAAGACCAGCCTGACCTGATCGAAGTGCAGCACCGTCTGATTTTTGCGCAGGTTCTTGAAGCCGTGCGCGCGCTGGAAGCGGGCGTTCTGGAAGACATCCGTGAAGGTGACGTGGGCGCGATCCTGGGGTGGGGCTTCATGCCGTGGTCCGGTGGCCCGTTTAGCTGGCTCGACATCGTCGGCGCAGCTTGGGCGGCGGAACGCTGTGACCAACTGGCGGAGAAGTTTGGCGATCGCTTTGCTTGTCCACCGCTGCTGCGTGAGATGGCGGACCGAGGTGAGACCTTCTATGGCCGCTTTGGTCCAAACGCCAAGGCCGCTGCGTAAACGCCTCGACTAAAAATGAAACGCCCGGAAGCTTTGGTTGCCGGGTGTTTTCTTTTGGGCGCAGGCTATGCCGCTGCCAACATCATCTCAGGCTTCACAGTCACATTCCGAATGGCGCCGGTTTCCAGCATGGTCATCGCCCGTTCCACAGGCACCATATTGTAGTTAGCCGCAGCGCCAAACCGAGGGCGCACTCCGGCGCGCACGCCCCAAATACACTGTGAAAACAACAGCGCCCCGCCGTTCACAAAGACCATCTGATCTTCGGCGAAAACCGGCAGGATGGCCTTGAGCGGCGTCGCGGGCTCTACACGGTAGGTTCCGTCAATCACGTCTAAAGCAGCGCCAGGAATGACCGAAAAGGGATCCCCCCATTTGTCGCGCACCTGTGGGCTTTCCACCAAGACGCCCTCTCCCGGTTGCACCAGAAGATCACGCCGATTTTCCAGCGCCCCGACAGGGACAAACAATGGCCAAAGCTTACGTGGTGCCATATGATCATGGCTGAAGATCGGGTCAGACACCAATGCGGTGATGCGCTGAAACCCTGCGTCAAAGGTGAGCACCTCATCGCCAACATGAAGGCTGTCCACCGTGGCCCAGCCCCCCGGTGTCACCACGCGGGTGCCCGACACAAAACCGCACCCTGTGGTTGTGATCACTGGCCGTAGATTGGATTGGCGACGCCTGGCCGCCAAAGCCATCCGGGCCTTGTCGCGAATTGTTCCCACCATGTGTACCACCGAAAACTCGGCCCCATCCAAATACTCCGCCGGATCACATGCCCCACGTCAGGGAAGCATTTATCCGCAAGACCGATTGTTTGGCGCGCGCCTCTATAATTCGTAAACAATCCCAGCGCGCTATCGGGCATTTAGCTCAACTGCAAGAATGTGCAAAATAAATGAAATTTGAGACAGGTTTCCCACACGACATCAAGCCACGCGCATGATTGTCATGCTTCAAAAAATCAAAGCTCAGCGCACCAATATTTCATGGAGCGCGCATTTGACGTGCGTATTATTACCGACTTCCCTTTTCAAACGACATCCGCAAGATTGCATCCAGCATTATTTGAGAGGGTTCGCCGATGGGTTGGATGTCTGATGAAACTGGTTTGGAAAAATGCGCGGCAAATTATGTGCCCTTGTCCCCCCTGTCGGGGCTGAAGCGTGCGGCAAAAATCTTTCCTGATCGACTAGCCCTGGTCGATGGAGAGATTCGCCGAACCTATCGGGAGTATCACGCACGGTGCAGCCAGCTGGCCAGCGGCCTTGTTGAATTGGGTGTGAAACCCGGCGACGTGGTTGCTGCGCTTCTGCCCAACACGCCAGCTGCCTGCGAGGCGCACTTTGGCGTGCCCGCCTGTGGCGCGGTGTTGAACGCCATTAACATCCGCTTGGATGTGGCTACCGTCACCTACATCTTTGAACATGGCGAAGCCAAAGTGGTGCTTGTGGACAGCGCGTTTTTGGGTCTGGCAGAAGCGGTCTGCGCAGCCATGAGCACGCCAGCGCCAAAGCTGATTGAAGTGGCGGCACCGGAGGCTGGCCATCCGGCCTCCGGACGCCATCAGACTTATGAAGAGCTTTTGGCACAAGGCGATCCCGCATTTGAGTGGATCATGCCACAGGACGAATGGGAGAGCATTGCGCTAAACTACACCTCCGGCACCACAGGCCAACCCAAAGGCGTGGTGTATCACCACCGTGGTGCCTACCTTAATGCGATGGGGCAGGTTCTGAGCTGGCGCATGACGCTGCACCCGGTCTATTTGACCATTGTGCCGCTGTTTCACTGCAACGGCTGGTGCCACACGTGGATGATGCCGATGGTGGGCGGCACCATTGTGTGCTGCCGGGACATCACCGCACCGGCGATTTTCGATGCGATTGCCAACGAAGGTGTGACCCATTTTGGCGGCGCACCTATCGTATTGAATATGCTGGTCAATGCACCGGAAGACCAGCGCCGGGGGTTTGATCATGTGGTTGAGGTCTTCACCGCCGGTGCCCCTCCAGCCCCAGCCACGTTGGCCAAGATCGAGCCGATGGGCTTTCATATTACGCAGGTTTACGGCCTGACAGAGGTTTACGGTCCCGCCACCGAATGCTTGTGGGACGACACGCGTTGGAGTGCGCTTGAAGGGCACGATCGCGCCGCCATTAAGGCCCGCCAAGGCGTGGCGATGCCGTTTATGGACGACATCACAGTGCTGAACGACAAGATGCAGCAGATCACCATGGATGGTGCGGCGGATGGCGAGATCATGATCCGAGGTAACGCGGTGATGAAAGGGTATCTGAAGAACCCCAAAGCCACTAAAGAAGCCTTTGAAGGGGGATACTTCCACTCCGGTGACATCGCAATTCAGCATCCGGACAGCTACGTGCAGATCACGGATCGCGCCAAAGATATCATTGTCTCCGGCGGAGAGAACATCAGTTCGGTTGAAGTGGAAGGCGTGTTGATGCATCACCCCGCAGTGAATTTGGCCGCAGTGGTGGCAAAACCGGATGAGAAATGGGGCGAAATTCCCTGTGCCTTTGTTGAGCTTCTGGACGGGCAAGCCGCAGAGGAGAAAGAAGTAATTTCCTTTGCGCGTGAACAGCTTGCGGGATTCAAAACACCCAAGAAGGTGGTGTTTGGCGAGCTGCCCAAAACCTCGACCGGCAAGATTCAGAAGTTTGCTTTGCGTGAAAGAGCCAAGAGCCTGTGACCTGACACAAACCGGAAGAGGGAGGCGCGTCCCATCCCGCACGGACCGGGCCTCCCACCAGAATGCTTGGAACCAAATGAGGCCGCTGGCAAAAGCCCGCAAGCTTGGCGCTGCGGTGCAAAAAAGTTGCGGCATTTGTTGAAACGCTCTGATAAGGTTGGCGCAACGACCAAAAATGGCGACGACATGAGCAGCACTCCAAAAATCGAAGATGACATGCGCGAGAAAATCATCTCGCAACCCGATGTAATTCTGGAAGACCGCGACCTGATGCGCGCCTTGATTGCCGCCAATGAGAAAACCATGGGCGGCAACATCGTGGACTTGCGCGGCATCGCCATGGAGCGGCTGGAATCGCGTCTGGATCGCCTGGAAGACACCCATCGCAGCGTGATCGCGGCAGCCTATGACAATCTTGCCGGCACCAATCAAGTGCACCGTGCGATCCTGCGAATGCTTGACCCTGTTGAATTTGAAGGCTTTCTGCGCGATTTGGGCGGTGAAGTGGCCGATATTTTGCGCGTGGACGCGGTGCGACTGGTTCTGGAAACCGAGGCGGAAACCGATGGCGACGCCAATATCGCGCGGTTGGGAGATGTTTTGTCGACGGCGGCTCCTGGATTTGTGGAAGACTATCTGACCGGTGGACGTAATATACCACAGCGGCAGGTGACGTTGCGCCAAATGCAGGGTGGGGGTTCGGTGGTCTACGGTGACGACGCCGATTGGATCCGCTCTGAAGCCTGTTTGAAATTGGATTTTGGCTCCGGGCGGTTGCCAGGGCTTCTGGTGATGGGCGCAGAAGATCCACATCAGTTCACGCCACAGCAAGGCACTGATCTGTTGACGTTTTTTGCTGGTGTATTTGAGCGTGCCATGCGCCGCTGGCTGGCGTGATAAGCGCTGCGGCCAGTGACGCGGTTGCGCGGTTTCTGGCCCACAAATCGGCGTTGCAGGCAATCTCTGAGAACACCGTTACAGCTTATCAGACTGACCTGATTGAATTTCTGACCTTTATGACACTGCACAAAGGGGAGCCGCAGGGGTTGGCGC
This sequence comes from Shimia sagamensis, assembly GCF_900182745.1. Lineage (GTDB taxonomy): Bacteria > Pseudomonadota > Alphaproteobacteria > Rhodobacterales > Rhodobacteraceae > Shimia > Shimia sagamensis. Next base: position 113,512 of record NZ_FXTY01000007.1, read on the forward strand.
CTTTGATGGAGCTGGGTGTGCCGGACATGCGCAGCTGGATGGCGAGTGCTCGATCCGGCGGCATTGCGCCACGGTCGTTGGCGCGTAAGCTCTCGTCCGTAAAGAGTTTTTACCGCTGGCTGGCCGACAAAGAGGGCTGTGATCCGACGGCTGTTCTGGCCACACGCGCGCCGAAATTTCAGGCCAAACTGCCACGTCCTTTGAGTGAAGATGCCGCCAAGGATGTGATTGAAACCGTGGAGTTTCAATCACAGGAAGACTGGGTTGGCGCGCGGGATATCGCCGTGGTTACAATGCTTTATGGATGTGGGTTGCGCATCTCTGAGGCGCTTGGCCTTACCGGTGCGGATGTGCCGTTGCCCAATGCGCTGCGCATTGTTGGGAAAGGTGGCAAAGAGCGTGTGGTGCCGGTGATCGATGCGGCACGCGATGCGGTGGCGCGGTATATTCGTCTTTGCCCTCATACACTTAGCGAAGACCTTCCCTTGTTTCGCGGGGTGCGTGGGCGAGCGCTTAACCCACGTCAGGTACAAAAGGTGATGCAGCAGACACGGCAGCAATTGGGCCTGCCTGCGAGTGCAACGCCACATGCGATGCGACACAGCTTTGCCACACATTTGTTAAGCGCTGGCGGGGACTTACGGGCGATCCAAGAGCTTTTGGGCCATGCGTCATTGTCCACCACACAGGCTTATACGCAGGTCGATGCGGCGCGGTTGATGGAAGTCTACAACAAGACCCATCCGAAGGCGTGAGTTAACCTCTCTATTTTGGCGCAAAATTCATGTCGGTATCTTGTCAGTATCACGACTGTTTTGCGGAGGTGCGTTTTGTTGCGTGCAAAGGTTAAGTCTGCGGGCGTTGCGTACCAGTCGGGATCACCTCGTAGCCAGGTTCCTCGGGTTCATCATCGACCATCTCCGGCGGGAAGCCGGGGGCGAGGACGGAGAGGCCTGTGGCCTCTTCCAGGCGTTTGATGATGTTGGGGCTGAGCTCGCGCGCGCCAAAGCGGGCGATGGCGTCGTCAAACATCGAGATCATCAGCGGATTAAGCTCAAGTGGCACCCCTGCCCTGTCGGCGACCTCCTGAAAGAGACCGATGTCCTTTTTGACCAGATCCATAGTGAAGGAGATGTCACGCGAGCCATTGAGAATGACCTGACTTTCGGTTTCGTGGCTGAAGGAGTTGCCGGAGCTGATGCGGATCGCCTCGTAAGCGGTGTTGAGATCCATGCCTGCCGCGGCACAGGTGGTGAGCGCTTCGGCGGAGGCCACGAGATGCGCAGTGGCGAGGTAGTTGGTGACCACCTTGAGCACAGAGGCGGAGCCAAGTGGGCCGGTGTGCAGGATGCGGCGGCCCATGGTGGTCAACAGCGGCAGGATGCGCTCAAAAGTGTCGCGATCACAGCCTGCGAAGATCGCGATATTGCCGGTGTCAGCACGGTGGCAGCCGCCAGACACAGGGCAATCCACCGCCGCGCCGCCGCGTGCGATCACCAGCGCGCCGAGGCGTTTGGCTTCTGCTTCATCCGTGGTGGACATCTCCATCCAGATTTTACCGGCTGTGACCTCGGGCAGCATCTCTTGCATGACTGCATCGGAGGCGGCGGGAGATGGCAGGCAGGTGATGACGGCATCACAGAGGCGCATCATTTCTGCGGGACCGGAGACAGGCTTGGCCCCTGCCGCGGTTTTCTCCGCCACCAGATCGGGGTTGAGGTCATGCACGTAAAGGTCTTTGCCGTTGCGCAGCAGGCTGCCGGAGAGTTTGCCGCCGACATTGCCCAATCCGATGAAGCCGATTTTCATGAGGCCTTACTCCCAGTTGTTGCGTTCAGACTGCGCAGCGTGTGGTGCACGGGCAGGTCTGATACCGACAAGCAGGGGACGTTTTTAGGAGTTGAGCAGTATTCCCGGCGCGGTGGTCGCGAGTTTCGCGCCAGAGAGCTGCGCCATGTGCCATGCCAAAGCAAGGTTGCTGCCAAACACCGGTTTGTCGAGGTCAGCTTCCAGACTGTCGATCACATTTAGGGTTTGCAGGTTGGTGCAACTAAGGAAGACCGCATCGACGTTTTGATGACCAACTTGCAGCGCGGCGGCTTTTACAGAAGCGCCATCAATGCGGGCGACGTTTTCTTCGCCGGCTTCGCCAAAAGACACCAGATGTGGCACGGCAATGCCTGCGGCCTCAAACGCCTGTTTGACGGGAAGAGAAACGCTTTCGACATAAGGCGTGACCATGCCAAGGCGGGTGATGTCCAAGGCTTTGCAGGCAGCGATTGACGCGGTGAGAGGATCGGTTACGGCGGGAGTTTGCACGCCTTGTTTGACGAGATTTGCAACTTTCTCGGCACCAATCATGGTGGTGCCGGAGGTGCAGCCATAGCCGACAACGTCGAAGCGGGCTGCAGGCGGGAAAAGGGATGCGCTGGCAGGCAGGGTTTTGGACATTTCCAGCAGCGTGTCCTGGGTGACTTCGGGGTCAGAAGGCACGCGGCTGGTATAGATGGAGAGATCGTCGGACGGGAAGAGACGGCGGAAGTCTTGCTCCAGTGTTTCGTCGAACTTGAGCACGATGAGGCCAAGGGTGGTTAAACCAGAAGCCGGGGTGCCGAGGGTGAAAGGAACAGTTTCCATAAGCGTTACCTCAGAATGGGCAGGGTCGCTGCGGCGCGGGTGGACAGGAGTTCCGGGCCGTTGTCGCGCAGGACGATGTTTTCTTCGTGCACCTGAAACAGGCCGGGGGCGATTTCGACGCCGGGCTCCAGGGTGAGCACCATGCCCGCGCGAAGCTCTGTGTGGTCATATGGTGTGAAACTCGGCCATTCGGTGAGCGTGACGCCAAGACCGTGGCCAAGACGGCCGCCGCCGGGCGTCGCACCTTGCTTGGTCAGGCTATCCACAAACATGGCGTGCACATCACTGGCTTTGTGGCCGGGACGCAGGGTGGCAAGCACGTGATCGGTGGCTTGATAGAGCTGATCGTAGGCGCGTTTGGCGGCGTCGTCAGCACGAGTGATGGCGAAGTTGCGGTCAAAGTCACAGAAGTAGCCGTCCAGCACCGCGCCAGTGTCGAGCATGAGGACGTCGCCAGCAGTGAGGCGTTCATCACCTGCCGGAGAGATCACATCGCCGTAGCCGCCCTGCCCGGCGCCGCCTGCGGTGTAGCTGACCCAATCGGCGCCCTCCTCTAAGAGAATACGCTGAAAGTCCCGGAAGACTTGACCGTGAGTGGTGTTTTCAGAGGCGTATTCAGTGATGCGGGAGAAGGCGCGGTCTGCAATGGCGCAGGCGGCGCGGATTTTGGCGACTTCGCCATCGGATTTGATTTCCCGGGTGCGTTGCACGGTGTTGGTGGCGTCGACGAAGCGGCGCGGGGCGAGGTTTTGTGTGAGCTGGTGGTAATCTGCAAGCGGCATGCGCAGGTGAGTTTCGAGGCCCATGGGCAGGCCGATGGTGCCGGTCTCCGGCACGAGGTCAGCCAGGGTTTGAGAGAGCAGGCTAAGGCCATCGTCGCCGGGAAAAGGCGCGTCCCAGGTGCGGATGTCGGTCAGCCAGGTTTTGGACATCAGGTCCGCGCCGATGGAAGGGATCACCGCGATCGGGTCGCCCTGCACCGGGATGATGACAAACCATGGGCGGGCGGGGCTTTCCCAGAAGCGGGTGAGGAAGCCCGTGGTGTAGAAGATGTCTGCCTGTGAGGTCAGCAACAGCGCGGTTTCGCCTGCCTCTGCCATGGCAGCTTGCAGGCGGGTGATGCGGGTGCGGAACTCCTCGGATGGGAAGCCACGGTCAGGCATCTTCGGGACCTTCGGAGACAAAACACAAAACGCGGGCGTCGGCGGGCAGATCAGGGCGTTTGAGGAGAGCGGCGGCGACACCGGCTACGCCGGAGGGCGTGCTGGCGATGCCTTGGGACTTGAGGGTTTCCACCGTGTCATACGCCTCCTGCTCGGAGATGGTGACAAAGCTGTCAGCATCCATCGCAAGCCCGTTGAGCGCCACCATGGAGGCCGTTTTGCAATCCAGCCGCCCCATGTCGGACACAGGTCCAGTGGTGTCGACCAATTGGCCTGCGCGGATCGACTCAATCAGCGCCGGGGCGGCTTCGGGTTCCACCACGGTGATATGTGGCGCGTCGCCCCAAGTGGCACGTGCAAAGGCCGCGACGGCTGCGGCGAGGCCTCCAACGCCAGCTTGCAGGAAAATGTGGGTTGGTGTGTCTGGGAGTTGCGCGGCGGCCTCTGAGGCCATTTGCAAATAGCCCTCCATGACGCGGTAGCCGCTGTCTTCATAACCGTTCCATGTGCTGTCAGAGAGCAAGGTCCAGCCGTTGTCTTGCGCGGCGTTTTGCGCGGCGACCATGCTGGCCTCGTAGTCATCCCCGGCCCAAGCCACCGTGGCCCCTTGGGCTTCCAAGCGTTTGCCAAAGGCTTGCGGGACGGTGTGGGACAGGTAGATCACGGCTTTGGCGCCGAAGATGCGCGCGCCAGCGGCGACGGACATGCCGTGGTTGCCCGCCGAAGCGGTGACATAGGTGCGGCCCGTCAAGGCTGTGGCCCAGTCGGTCGGTTCCGTGCGGGCCGCATCATAAGCGATGGCGTAGGCGGCACCGAGGGCTTTGAAGGAGCCAAGCCCCATGCGGGAGCGTTCGTCTTTGATGTGGAAGCTTTGCACGCCCAAAGTGGCGGCGAGGTCGGCCATGTCACACAGTGGCGTGTCTGCGTGGGCGGGGCATAGCGCGAGCAGCTTGGCAACGGCGGTGGCGTCGCGGCTCGGGAGGGTTTCGGATTGGCGGGTCGGCAGGCCGGTGCCGCGATGGGGGTTTTGCAGGGTTTCGGTCATGGCTCAGAGTGGCTTTCGAGTAAGGTTTTCAAACGGGAGACCTCTCCTGCCCGCATGCGGCCGTCGCGGTTTTCAAACAACGCGCGGACCTCGGAGCCTTCAAACGCCAGATCATCGCCAACATAGCCACGATGGATCAGCCGATAAGATTTGGCGGACCACTCGACGATCTCCATGCGGATGGTGAGCGCGTCACCATCTTTGAGCGGGCGGCGGTATTTGGCGTGGGTTTCCATCAGGCCCAACCCCACGGCGTCGAGTTGTTCACAGACAGCGGCGTGACCGCCATATTGCTGCAAGAAGCGCTGAAAGGTGCCGTCCATCCAACGGTAGATATTGGGGTAGTAGACAATGCCCGCCGGATCACAGTCGCCAAAGACAACATTGTGGTGGTTTTCGAAACTAAAAGGCATGGCATGAGTCCGACTGAGATTTCTTTGACGGCCAGAGTGGGCGGGGTTGCGGGGAAAGGCAATGGGCTGCGCGGGGTTGACAGGAGAGGGTTCAGACCCAAAGGCTAGCGCAAAGATGTGGGCAGAATGTTCCGAAACCTGCCTCAGGTGGGCTTTTTGCCTTCAATTCCTCAGGGAGACCCGCAAATGGCCGCAAATCTCGATGACATTGACCGTCGCCTGCTGACAGCGGTGCAGAAGAACAATCGGCTAACGGCGGATGAGCTGGGTGAGATTGCCGGTGTGTCACGCTCGGCAGTGCAGCGCCGGCTTAAGCGCTTTCGCGATGAGGGTATTGTGGAGGCGGATATCTCGGTGGTCTCGGCCAAAGCTGTGGGGCGGCCAATGACCTTTGTGGTGGAGGTTGAGATGGAGCGGGAGCGCACGGATCTGCTTGATGAATTCCGCCGCTCGATGCTCAAGCTCGATGATGTACAGCAATGCTACTACGTCACCGGACAGGCGGATTTTATTCTGGTGGTGACCGCGCCTGACATGACCGCCTATGAGGAGTTCAGCCGCCACGTGTTCAATGACAACCCAAACATTCGCCGGTTTCACAGCAATGTGGTGATTGATCGGGTGAAAGCTGGGTTACAGGTGCCGGTGTGAGCGCTGCGCCACGTCGGTAGCCACGCGCTGGACGTCAGTATCAGGGGCCAATCACAGGTGTTGGAAAGGCCTGTATCACCACAAAGGCAACAATGGCTGAGAGAATAAGGAAGAGGGCTGCAACTTTCAAATCGCCGCACCAAGAGTGCCGACGGCAGTAGGCGGTTATGTGTTTCATGTCTGTTCTCGCGTGTTGATGACACGCTACAGGTGGTAGCGCCAACAGAGACTGCATTCAGAAATCGCGACAGTGATTAGGGATGTGGTGCCAAAAGCAATTGGCACTCAAAACTAAAGTAAGCTCTCCAATGGGCTTCAGGGTGCGGGATCAATTGTGTTTGGCACCGTGTAAATCACCAAAGAGGCCACGCCATAGGCGATACCAAGAAACATGGCAGCCAGCATGATGTTTCGGCAGAAATCGTGTTTTTCACAGAATTTTTGAAAACGCCCCATAGTCGTTCCTAGTGCCAAGGTCCCGTTTGACGTCAGGCCCTCCCCAAAAAGGCGCAGAACTCACAAACCAGACAAGTTACGGGGGAACCGTGCCGGTTTTGGGTGGGAAGCGACATGGGAATGGGGGGGAAGTGATCCCCAGAACCGGAGGTTGAGGGGGACAGAATCCCTTCGCGCATGTCGCAATTCAGTGGGACAAAAATCGAAAACTCACGCCTCCAACAGTCTGCGCATCTAAATAGGCACAAGTATCAAAAGCCAATTTTCGCTGTGCGCTGCAGCCGTTTTCGTCGCGCTACACATCTAGAACTCTCCTCTTGCAGAAACCGTTGACGTTTTAGCAACCCTAAGGATATAATTCGACTTGCAAAAGATATATCTACCATACATCTTTAAGCGCAGATTTCAGTGGGCGAGGTTTGACATGAGTAAGCAAATTCAATCCTACGTTGTCGAAAACGGATGGTTTTTATGGAGCCACCGATCAGTCTAACCAGCCCTTTTTTCCACGGTGCGTATGCCGACCAATGCAATCGAAAAGCGATCGCGTAGCAACTGGCTGGCATGAGTGGCAAGCCGCACCCGGAAAATCAAAGTTTCGCGCATTTCATACAGAAAGGAGAGCGTCGGCGCTCCGCGTTTGCACTTGACCAATGCAAACACAACAGATTTCGCGCCTTTTGTATTATATTTCATATGCTTGTGTGTTTAAATCGATACTTGCCAAGGACGAGGTACCAATGTCCAAAGAACTATTAAAAGAATGGATTGAAGATGGTTGGCTCACGGGAGACCAGGCCACAATAGATAGAATACTCCCAGCGAGTTTTTCCGTCTCAGGCTTCTCGAGCGCCGAAAATTTTCCCAAATCAGATTTTTCAGAACTCGTAGACCTGTTTAGAAAAATTACCGGCCCAGGCCGGATCAATCTAACAAACTTGATTGAGAATCCCCCCTGGTTTGCCGCGAAGTTCCTCTTAACCGCACGCCCTCCTGCACAGTCAGGCAATGTAGAAATCGACGTCATGCTGTTGGCCAAGTTCGAAGATGGCGTAATGACAGAACATCACACTGCAATTGACTACTTTTCCCTGTTTTCACAACTGGGACAATTACCGCCAAACGCATTGGAGCACTGCCTTACAGGGGAACGCCTAACTTGGAGTTGATTGGAAATCGGCGGCATCTAGACAACCGTAAATCCGGAAAACGACATGAAAAACAATTGGCTTGCGAAATTCAATTTGAGAACCATTCCTTGGGCGCCGAGACTGTGGACATAGGCGCTCATGGTGCATGCATCGAAGCCAGCCTCAATGTTCACAGAGTGGTCTTTCAGAGCGAAATTCGAATAGTCCTCCCTGGGCCTGTATCTCGAAAAGCAAAAATTGTTTGGAGTTCCGGCACCCGAATGGGGTTAAATTTTGCCATTCCCCTTAGGACGTCGCAGCTTGAGGCTCTCCTCAGAAAGTGATCCTTCGCAGCCAAACCTCGAATTGAAGCAATGAAAATACAAAAAAGCCGCCCCTCTCAGGGCGGCTTCCTTGTTTCAAAGGATCTCACTCAGCCTTAGCCGATGATCGCGTTCAACGTTGTAGATGGACGCATCACTTTGGCTTTCAGCTCCACCGATGGGCGGAAGTAGCCGCCAATATCAGCCGCTGGGCCTTGGGCCGCTGCGAGCTCGGCCAGGATGGCCTCTTCGCCGTCGGCCAGAGCTTTGGCAACACCTGCGAACTCAGCTGCGAGATCGGCGTCGTCAGATTGGGCTGCCAGGGCTTCGGCCCAGTAGCGAGCGAACCAGTAGTGGCTGTCGCGGTTGTCTGGCTGACCCACTTTGCGCGATGGGCTGCGGTTGTCGTCCAGAATGCCTTGGGTGGCAGCTTCGGCTGCGACACCGAGAACACCGGCTTTGGCGTTGCCTTTGACGTCCGCGAGGAAGTTCAGACTTTCCCCAAGGGCACAGAATTCCCCCATGGAGTCCCAGCGCAGGTGGTTTTCTTCGACCAACTGCTGCACGTGCTTTGGTGCGGAACCACCAGCGCCGGTTTCAAACAACCCGCCACCTTTCATCAGCTTCACGATGGAGAGCATTTTGGCAGAGGTGCCCAGCTCGAGGATCGGGAAGAGGTCAGTCAGGTAGTCACGCAGCACGTTGCCGGTGATGGCGATGCTGTCGTTGCCGGCAGTGATGGTTTTCAGGGACTGCGCGGTGGCCTCACGAGGCGCCATGATCTGGAACAGGTCAGCTTTGCCAGCCGCTTCCAGCGCAGGGGTCACGTATTTGATCAGCTCGGCATCGTGGGCGCGGTTTGCGTCCAGCCAGAAGATCGCCTCAGAGCCGGTCAGGCGCTGACGGTCCAGTGCCAGTTCGATCCAGTTCTCGATTGGCGCCTGCTTCACGGTGCAGGAGCGCCAGATGTCGCCAGTTTCCACGTCGTGGGAGTGCAGCACGTCGCCGTTTTCCAGAACGATGCGGATGGAGCCCGCCGCTGGGGCTTCAAACGTGGTTGGGTGCGAGCCGTACTCTTCGGCTTTCTGCGCCATCAGGCCGACGTTGGCGACGGAGCCTGCGGTGGTTACGTCGAGCGCGCCGTTGGCTTTGAAGAAGTTGATGCTCTCGTCATAGATCGTGGCATAGCAGCGATCCGGGATCACACAGTTGGTGTCACCCTTGTTGCCAGCTTCGTCCCAGCCTTTGCCGCCTGCGCGGATCACAGCTGGCATGGAGGCGTCGATGATAACATCGGAGGGCACGTGCAGGTTGGTGATGCCTTTGTCGCTGTCGACCATATACATGGACGGACGGGACAGCGCGGCGATCTCTGCTTTGATGGCATCCGCGTTACCCAGCGTGTCGATGGCGGCCAGAACCGCACCCAGACCGGAGTTCGGGGAACCACCAGCGGCTGCGATGGCGTCGCCGTGGGCGTCCCATACTGGGCCAAGCCAGGCTTTTACCGCGTGGCCAAAGATGATTGGGTCGGAGACCTTCATCATGGTGGCTTTCATGTGCAGCGAGAACATGGTGCCGTCGGCTTTGGTGTCTTCGATCGCGTCTGCGAGGAAGGCGCCCAGTGCCGCGGCGGACATGAAGGTGGCGTCTGCGATGGTGCCAGCGGCCAGCGGGTAGCTGTCTTTCAGCACGGTCACGGCGCCGTCTTTGCCAACAAATTCGATCTTCGCGTCACCGGCTTGCGCCTCAGAGATGGTCGCGGATTTTTCGTTGGCGTAAAAGTCGTTGCCCGGCATGGAGCTGACTTTGGTTTTGGAAGAGCTTTCCCAGGTGCCCATAGAGTGTGGGTTGTTCTGAGCGTAGTTTTTCACGGCACGGGCGGCGCGGCGGTCAGAGTTGCCTTCGCGCAGAACCGGGTTCACAGCGGAACCTTTGATGCCATCAAAACGCGCGCGGATCGCCTTATCTTCGTCGGTCTGTGGGTCTTCAGGGTAAGACGGGATGTTGTAGCCCTGGCTTTGCAGCTCTTCGATGGCCGCGACCAACTGAGGCACAGAGGCAGAGATGTTTGGCAGCTTGATGACGTTGGCGTCCGGTGTTTTCACCAGTTCGCCCAGCGCGGCCAGCTCGTCGGACTGACGCTGATCTGCGGACAGGTTCTCCGGGAAGGTGGCAATGATGCGACCGGCAAGGGAAATGTCCGGCGTTCCAACGGTGATACCAGCGGCGGACACAAACTTGCGAATGATCGGCAGGAAGGAGGCGGAGGCCAGCTCAGGCGCTTCGTCTACAATGGTATACAATATGTCGGGCGATTTTTTATCAGCCATGTTTCTCACTACCTTTTTTGCGTCAGGGGTGTTCTGTGACTTGCGGGATCAGGTCGGGATGACCTGACAAAATCCGTGTGGTTCTCCTCCGCCCTCATGCAGACTCAAAAGCCCGCACAACAGCAGCGTGCGGGCTTCGTATAGGCCGATGGGGCGCAAAGATCAATTCTCGGTTGCCGCTTAGGCAGAGGCTTTTTGCCGCGCTGCAGCCATGTAGCTGTCGATGGCGGCAATTTGCTGCTCATTGAGGCGCAGACCCAGCTTGGAACGGCGCCAGGCCACGTCGTCGGCGGCGCGGGCGTATTCCTTAGCCATGAGCCAATCGACCTCTGCGGCGGTGAGCGTGGCGCCAAAGTCTGCGCCCAGATCAGCGGCAGATTTTGCGGCCCCGAGCATCTCCGGTGCTTCGGTGCCATAGGCGCGGATCAGGCGTTTGGCCCAGGCATCGGTCAGGAAAGGGTAATCGCGTTGTAGCTCTGCAATCTTATCGCCCACCTGATGCACTTCGAAGTCACCGCCGGGCATTGCCACACCGGCCGTCCAAGGGGCTGTCGCCTGCGGGAAGAACGGCGTGAGCTTCTCCATCGCCGCCTCAGCCAGTTTGCGGTAGGTGGTGATTTTTCCGCCAAAGATGTTGAGCACCGGTGCGCCTGCATCATCCAGCTTCAGCACATAGTCGCGCGTGGCGGCCTGGGCTGAGGATGCGCCGTCGTCATAGAGCGGGCGCACACCTGAGTAGCGCCAGACGATATCGTCCATCACAACCGGCTTTTTAAAATAGTTAGAGGCAAAATCACACAGATACTGCGCTTCCTCATCAGTACAGGTTGGGGCCACATCGGCGTGAGTGTGCTCCTGGTCGGTGGTGCCGATGAGGGTGAAGTCTTCCTGATACGGAATGGCAAAAATAATGCGGCCATCGGTGCCCTGGAAGAAATAGCAGCGGTCGTGATCAAACAGGCGTTTGGTCACAATATGGCTGCCGCGCACAAGGCGCACACCGGCGGTAGTATCCTGCTGAATCACACCACGAATAACGTCAGCGACCCAAGGCCCCCCTGCATTCACCAGAGCCTTGGCGCGGGTGATGCGGCGCACGCCGGTGTCGATGTCTTCCATCTCGATGTGCCAGAGGTTATCGCCGCGCTGGGCCGAGATCACCTTGGTGCGGGTGCGAATGGTGGCACCTCGCGCTTCGGCATCGCGGGCGTTGAGCACCACAAGACGGCTGTCTTCGACCCAGCAGTCGGAATATTCAAAAGCTTTGACAAACTTCTCCTGCAACGGTGCACCAGCATCGTCGATTTGAAGGTCCACGCTGCGGGTGCCAGGTAAGATTTTGCGCCCGCCAAGATGGTCATACATAAACAGACCCATGCGGATCAGCCAGCTTGGCCGGCGGCCTTTCATCCAAGGCATGACCACATTCAGCAGCTTGGATGTGGGTGTATCATTTTCAAAGCGCATGTCCTTGTGCATCGGCAGCACAAAGCGCATCGGCCAGCTGATGTGCGGCATCGCGCGCAACAGGGTTTCGCGTTCAATCAGAGCTTCGCGCACGAGGCGAACTTCGAAATATTCAAGGTAGCGCAGGCCGCCATGGAACAGTTTGGTTGAAGCTGACGAGGTTGCAGAGGCCAAATCACTCATTTCGGCCAGCTCCACAGAGAGCCCCCGCCCTGCCGCATCACGCGCGATGCCACAGCCATTGATGCCGCCGCCAATAACAAAAAGATCCACCGGATTTTCGGTTTGCGCTTCCATAAGAACACCTTCGAACATTTTCGCACCCTTACGAACCCAAAACGCGCATGTCGTCAAGGAAATTCCGTGTGATCGCGTGGAATTTCATTGAAAATTTGCATAACGCCTGCCACTGAAGACGGAACGCAAACGAAAAGTAACGAACATGTTGAGCAGTTTTCGCGAGAGAGAGATCCTCGATATCGCCCGCAGTGAGGGTAAAGTCACCGTGGAAGGGCTGGCCGCACATTTTGATGTGACGGTGCAGACCATTCGCCGGGACCTCAATGAAATGGCCAATGCTGGCCGGTTGGAGCGGGTACATGGCGGCGCGGTTCTGCCGTCCGGCGTACGCAACATCGCGTATGAGGAGCGGGGGCGTGTGAATGCGGATGCAAAATCTGCCATGGCAGCCCGTTGCGCGACTGAAATCCCCAATGGATCCGCGCTGTTCATCAACATCGGCACCAGTACGGAAGCCTTGGCCAGCGCGCTATTGGGGCATGACGGGTTGCTCGTGGTGACCAACAACCTCAACGTGGCGCGGATTTTGTCGGGCAATGCTCGCTGCAACGTGCTTTTGACCGGTGGACGACCGCGCGCCGAAGACGGCGGCTTGGTGGGGCCGGTCGCTGCCAGCATGGTTCGTGATTTTGCTTTCGACTATGCCATCCTTGGCTGCTCAGCAGTGTCCGCCACCGGCGTGGCTTATGATTTTGACATCGACGAAATTTCGGTGTCGCACGCAGCTTTGGCTGGGGCGCGTGAGTCCTGGCTTTTGGCAGATCACTCCAAATTTCAACGCAACGCCCCGGCGCGAATTATTGATTTTGCAGATGTCAGCCGCCTGTTCACCGATGAAATCCCAGACGAGTTGATTGAGGTTTGCACAAACAAAGGCACAGAGGTTCTGCTGGCAACCAGTTGAAGCCCGCGCCGTTTTGCGTTTTTGCCCGCTGTGCCGTTGACAAGTCCCAGCGGCTATAAGAAAGGTGGCAACGCAGGAACACCTGTTGGCCACTTGGCAATGGCCCCTTAGCTCAACTGGATAGAGCAGCTGACTTCTAATCAGCAGGTTGAGGGTTCGAGTCCTTCAGGGGTCGCCATGGCATAAGCCTTCTTGGTCGCCGGATTGCCGGATCGCCCGCAGATCACGCCAAAACATGGCAACCCTAAGACTATTCACGCAAACTTCACCCACCTTTACCGCGCATACGCTGCCAACCCGACAGTTTTGTGATATGCAGAAGTACAGTTGCAGGGGTAGAGCGCGCAGGCCCAACGTTTTGGACGGCACAGGGGACATGCAACAAAAAAGGACCGGTCAGCAGAGATAACGAGTAATGAATACCCATAACTTCTCGGTCGCGAGGCTCGAGCCAGAGCTGAAGCAACTGTACTTTTCATGGCGATCCGCGGCATCAGGCGCACCGCTACCACAACTCAAGAACATTGGGCTTCCCTTCCTGCAAGCGCCGCCCAGTATTCTGTCAATTTATGAGATTTTGCGATCCAAGGGCGGGGAGCCCATAGACTTCAAAGGACTGTACGTGCGCAGCAAACTCAACAAGACGCTGAGCAAAGCCTTTACCGGAACATGGCTCTCCGATCACATTGGCAAAGGCCCCGGATCCAAAATGTGGGGGGCTTTTGTGCAGGCCGCGACACAGCCCTTTCCGCTACAAATCACCCTGCCCTATACCGGCCCCCTCAAGTCCTATCGCAGCACGTCGGAACTCTACCTGCCGGTGTGCGGCGAAAGAGAAACTGTGGAGTATGTTATGGTAGGGGTGGTTTTGCGGCAGGCTGACTATGGTCAGGTGATCGCATTTCCATCACGGGCCAAGCCTGTTGCGCGGTCCTAAAGGCAAGGCACAAAAAGGGCGCAGCCTGTGCGCCCTCGACTTCGCTGGAGATTTTGTTTTAGCCGCCCTGGCGGACTTCTTTGATCCAAGCCACGATCAGGTTGCGGCTTTCCTGATCCATCTCAATGGCGTTGGGCGGCGGCATGGCGTGGGTGCGGCCCGCTTGCAGGTAAATCTGCTCAGCATGGCGTGCCACATCCGCTTCGGTTTCCAGAACCACGCCTTTGGGCGCCCAGTGCAAACCCTCCCAGGAAGGCTCACGAGCGTGGCACATGGAGCAGTTGCCGGTGACCGCATAGTAGGCGTCTTCAAAGCCCTCAGCAGAGGCAAACTTCTGCTCGTATGTGGTCAGCTCGCGGGCTTCTGATTGCTCATAGGTCTCCCCACCGGAGGCGGTCGAGAGCCACGCGATGGTCAGCATCAGCAGCGCGGTGATCAGCCAGGTCCACAATGGACCTTTGCCGGTTTTGTGCATGGTGTTGAAGTAATGACGGATGGTGACGCCGGTCAGGAAGATCAGGCTGGCGATGATCCAAGCATACTCGGTGGCAAAGGCCAGCGGGTAATGGCTGGACAGCATCAGGAAGACCACAGGCAACGTCAGGTAGTTGTTGTGGGTCGAACGCACCTTGGCGATTTTGCCGTATTTGGCATCCGGTGTGCGGCCGTTTTTCAGATCGTCCACAACAATGCGCTGGTTTGGCATGATCTGGAAAAACACATTCGCGGTCATGATGGTGGCGGTGAATGCCCCAAGATGCAGCAACGCGGCGCGGCCTGTGAAGATCTGATTGTAGCCCCAGGACATCACAACAAGGATGACAAACAGCAGCAGCATCAGCAGGGTTGGCTGCTCGCTGAGCTTGGATTTGCACATGAAATCATAGGCCAGCCAGCCAATGGTCAGAGAGCCGCCGGAGATCAGGATGCCTTGGAAAAGGGTTAGGTCCGCTTTGGTTGGGTCCAGCAGGAAAAGTTCGCCGCCCACCCAGTAGACAATCATCAGAAGGGCGGCACCGGAGAGCCACGTGGTGTAGCTCTGCCATTTATGCCAGGTGAGATGCTCGGGCATTTCCGCAGGTGCCACCATGAATTTCACAGTGTGATAAAAGCCGCCACCGTGTACTTCCCATTCCTCACCAAAAGCGCCCTCCGGCAGGTGTTTGGCGGGTTTCAGCATCAGATCGAGTGCGATGAAATAAAACGATGCACCAACCCACGCCATGGCGGTGATAACGTGAAGCCAGCGCACCGAGAACGCAATCCAGTCCCACAAAATAGCCATATCGTACATGGCGGTCTCCCCTAGATTCGAATTTTAACCAGTCTACGCGACAGGGTCTTTTTTCGGAATTCCCTCTAAATGCCAAGCAGTATCAAAAATTTCAGAATAATGAAAACCGGCTTTGGGACTTGGTAGCGCACAGAAAAAGGCGCGTCCGAAACCGGTACGCGCCTCTCAATAAAAGTAATCAGTCAAAAGCCTTAGCTGCCGCGATAGGTGGAATACCCAAACGGGGAGAGCAGCAGAGGCACGTGGTAGTGCGAGGCCTCCGACATGCCAAAGCGGATCGGCACGATGTCGAGGAAACGTGGCTCTTCAGGTGGCGTGCCGCAGGCGTCTAGATAGGCACCGGCATGGAAGATCAGCTCATATTCACCGATGGCGAATTCTGCAGCGGGCAGGATTTGCTCGTCGGTGCGGCCATCATCGTTGGTGACCAAGGATTTGAGTTTGGTGCGGGTTTCGCCGTCGATCCGATAGAGATCAATTTTCAGGCCCTCAGCAGGGCAGCCACGGGCGGTGTCCAGAACATGGGTGGTCAGATAGCCGGTCATGGATGTGTCTCCTGATTGTTTGTATTGGTTTTAGTCCGGTTGGGGCCTTGGAGGCAAAGCCTGTCTGAGGCGATGCACTTTCCGCTTTTTCTTGAAAAACAGACGCGATTATCTGGCATATCCAGCAATGCGCGCTACGGTGCGCGGACCGCCAGACCAAATACAAGAGAAAGACCCCGATGACTGTTTTGGAAATTTTTGTGCTGGCTTTGGCCGGATTTGGCGCTGGCGTTGTGAATACGATTGCGGGGGGCGGGACATTTTTGACATTCCCTGCGCTGGTCTGGGCCGGGGTGCCACCGGTGGCGGCCAATGCCACCAGCGCGGTGGCGGTATTCCCCGGTTATCTGGGCGGGGCGATTGGTTTTTTGTCAGAACTCAAAACCCTGTCACGCGCGCAAATGATCCGCCTGACAGTGATCACTTTGGCCGGCGGATTGGCGGGGTCGCTGTTGTTGCTGGTGTCGTCCAACGAGGTGTTTTCCTATGTGGTGCCGTTTCTGTTGATGTTTGCCACCACGGCGTTTTTGCTTGGGGCCAAGCTACAGGCCTGGGCGCAGGAAAAGGCCAAATGGTTCAAGCCGGAAGGCGCTGTGGGGCTATTTCTGGTCAGCGTTTATGGCGGGTATTTCAACGGCGGCTTGGGCATTGTGCTGCTCGCGCTGTTTGCCATGTGGGGCTGGCGCGACATTCACCTGATGAACGGGGTGAAAAACGGGCTGTCGTTTGCGCTGTCCGCCATTTCGGTGGTGACCTTTGCCATTGCAGGTCTGGTGGTCTGGCCGATGGCGGTGCTGATGATGGTGTTTGCGGTGTTGGGTGGCTACAGCGGGGCCTTTGTGGCCAAGGCCATTCCGGCTTCAGTGGTGCGCTGGATTGTGGTGGTGATCGGCTACGGCATGAGCGCAGTGTTTCTGGCGCGGTTGTTTGTCAGCTGACCCACTTGAGGCCAGCTGACAGGATTCAGTTGATCAGGCTGATTTGAGAACCGGTGCTACGGCAGGCGCGTTTACAATTGTCGCTGCGCCGTTTTTCTGTGCCACGCCTGCGACATAAGTCTCTGACACAGCGCGGTCATCGCCCAGGGTTTGCAGGATAAACAGCTCTTCCGACAAGCTTCCAGCCCGCTGCATGCGCAGGTCCATGGCGTGGGTCGCGTGGGAATCCAGCACCACCACATCCGCGTCTGATCCCACTGCCAGAGTACCAATCTTGTCAGACAGGCCCAGCACTTCGGCGTTACCACGGGTGATCC
The DNA here is from genome assembly GCF_900182745.1 of Shimia sagamensis. Classification (GTDB taxonomy): domain Bacteria; phylum Pseudomonadota; class Alphaproteobacteria; order Rhodobacterales; family Rhodobacteraceae; genus Shimia; species Shimia sagamensis. Next base: position 130,365 of record NZ_FXTY01000007.1, read on the forward strand.
AGTCAAAGGCGCGCAGCGGGTGCAGTTTCTGCTTCTGCAGTTGCAAGATTTTGTACCCCTCATTGAGGGTTTGCAGCATCGAGTAACTGGTCCCTGCCCCGATGTCGGTGGCAATCGCGTTCTGAATGCCACGGGCGCGCAACCCGCCGTCGTCAAATAGGCCGCTGCCGAGGAAGAGGTTGGAGGTTGGGCAGAACACCGGCTTGGCCTGGGTTTCGGCCAGCACATCAATCTCGCGCGGGGTCAGGTGAATGGAGTGGCCCAGCAAGGTTTTGGGCGTCAGCAGACCGTACCCTTCATACACACCAAGATAGTCCGGCGCATCCGGGTAGAGCTCTTTGGTGAAGGCGATCTCGTCGTGGTTTTCGCTCAGGTGGGTCTGCACAAAACACTCGGGGTGCTCCGCCACCAAAGCCTGCGCCATCTGCATCTGCTCTGGCGTTGAGGTGATCGCAAAACGCGGCGTGATCGCATACTGCGCACGGCCCTTACCATGCCATTTGGCAATCATCTTTTTGCTGTCGTCGTAGCTCGACTGCGGCGTGTCGCGCAGCGTATCCGGCGCATTGCGGTCCATCATGACCTTGCCGCCAATCATGCACATGTTGCGCTTCTCAGCTTCGGCAAAATAAGCGTCCACAGACGCCGTATGTACCGAGCAGTAGGAAACAGCCGTGGTGGTGCCGTGGCTGGTCAGCAAGTCATAGAAATGCCCCGCCATTGCGGTGCTGTGCTTGGGATCTTCAAAGCGGGTCTCTTCGGGGAAGGTGTAGTTGTTCAGCCAATCGAGAAGCTGCTCGCCCCAGGAGGCAATCACCTGCACCTGCGGGAAATGCACATGGGTGTCGATGAAACCGGGCAGCAGCAAATTGGGACGGTGGTCTTTGACCGCGGCCTTGGGGGCCTGCGCAGCAATGTCTTGGTACACGCCGGTGGCTTTGATTTTGCCAGCCTCGATCAGGATCGCGCCATCCTTGATGTAGGTATAGGCGTCGGTGTCCATCTCATCCGCAGGGGCGGCGTGGAAATCCAGAAGGCGGCCCCGCAGGAGCGTTTGGGTCTCTGTGTGTGACATGGTCGGGTCCAATGTGGAGGAATAAAAAGGTGCAGGCCGCCGAAGGACATGGCTGGCCCGCACAAGGGCGTCCGGGGAAGTGGACGTTATTCAGCGGGTGCCGGGGCCTCGTCCACCACCGCGTTTTCGTTCACGAGGTCATCCTCTTTGTGAAACAGCGGGTAGATGTAGAGGAAGGCGGCCGCGATCAGGTAGCCGGAGGTCACACCGTTAAGTGCAGGCCACTGCAGGCTGGCACCATGGATGATACCAAAGGCAGACATCACGGCAGCTGCGAGGGCAAAACCACCGGCGTTGCGGAAGCGGCCATCAATGACACTGGCCACAATGGCACCCCAGATCAGACCGGTCAGGATGGCTCCTTGCGAGAGGGCCAGATGGCCTTCGAAATGCGCGCCTTGCTGCAACAGCGCGGCGGTCAGGGCGTCGTCGCCGAGGTTTGGCAGACCTGCCACACCCACGGCGCCCAGCGCACCCATCAGCGAACCCCATTTCACCATCAGGAAGGACGACACATGTGGCATCATTGCGATGGTCACCGCCGCCATGTGATCTGTCTTCACCGAATGCGCGGTGTTGGTGATCAAGCTGAGCGCGACAAACACCAGCACCGGAGCCGCGGCTGCGGTTGGGATCAGGTTGTTGAGGAAGGCCAGCAAACCAAAGAAAGCCGCCAGCGGGATCACCGCGCCAACCCCAATGATGTAGCCCGCATGTGCGCCCATGCGCTTATACGCCGGGTGGCCGATATAAGCGGTGGTTGGGAAAGGTGAGCCAAAGACCGCGCCAACCATGGTACCCACGCCATCGGTGATCTGACAGGTGGCCACAGGGTAATGGTCGCCCGCTGCTTCGGCGCTTTCCACGTTGTTCATGGTTTCGATGAAGTTGTAGATCTGCACCGGCACCAGCACCAGGAACAGCTCGGGGTTGGCAAACAGATATTGGATGCCCGCGATCAGGTCACCGAAGTAAGGCAGCGGTGGGTAGAAACCAACGCCATCCAGGCTGAGCTTGGCTTCGCCAATGCCGAAGGCCACCACGGTACCGACGATCAGTGCCAGCAGACCGGCGGGGATGTTGAATGGCAGGCGGAAGCGGCCAACCAGGCCCCAGAGGATGATGATCATCGAAGCAAAGCCGATGAACGGGTTTTCAAATACGGTCGCCAGAGGGACGGTGCCGATGAACACCAGCGCGATGCCGCAGAGCGTGCCAAGCATCCCTGCGCGTGGGGTCACACGTTTCAGCCATGGGCCAATCACCGCGCCCAGCGCCGCGACGATGCCGCCCATGAAACCAGCGCCGATACCGACCTGCCAGGCCAGCATTGGGTCATTGGTGGACCAGTAGATCGGGCCAATCACGCCAAACAGATAGACAAACATCACCGGGGTCGAGATGCCGTAGGGCAGCGCGGTCACGTCGCGGCCATGTTGGGCAGCGGCACGTTTGGCCAGGCCAACATAGACGGCGATCCCGGCAAGAATGGCCACGGCGGCGCCCGGCACGATGCGGCCATAGACAATCTCGGCAGGCATCTGAAACACAAACTGACAGACGCCAGCCAGCACCATCAGGTTGATCAGATTGTCGGTGAACAGCGCCCAAAAGGCACTAAAGTCGCTGCGATCAAACAGCTTGTAGGTATAGCTACCATCCCTCATGTGGGACCTCCATTTGCTAACCGAAGGGATGCCGCCCTCTCCTCAAGGTGGCATCTCCTGGCGTGAACTCACTGGACTGCGATATGCGGTCCAATGCCCCGAAGTTGGGGAGTTGCGGCAGGTTCAGAGGTCAGCGCCGGGGCCACTTCAACCACGCGATGCGTGGCGACCACAGCAGGCCGCATTTTGCGGCTACCGCCTGCCCAAGAAGGGCAGATTAAGGGCGCGACAGACAGGCCGTCGCGGTATTGGGTGCGTGCAGGGGACGCGAACAGATGGGCTGCGGACCGCGCGACAGCGCCGTCTTTCTGTGCCGTCATGTCCAAGTAATGCGCCATTTGGTCTCCCCTACCGCGCAAGTATCGCGCGCGTGTGCTTTGGTTTTAGCGTCTGCGACTACAAGGAAAAACGGCGCAAATCGGGAGATACTTTCAATGAAATCTTGAATAAGACGTTGCGTAAGGCTTTTGCATTGAAAGCGCAAAAAGAAGCCTCCGCAGCCAATTTGGCAACGGAGGCACGTGATTTCAAACTGTTAGAGGAAGTGTTTAAAAATCAACCTCGATGGCGATGCCTTTTTCGACCGCCAGATCGACAACAGCTGCGGCAACGGCCAAGTCCTGTAAGCCAACACCTGTGCCGTCAAACAGGGTGATCTGGTCTGCAGATGTGCGCCCCGGATTGGTGCCGTTTATCACCGCGCCTATTTCACCCACGTCACTCTCTTTGATCAGCCCTTCGGCCACGGCGTGTTGCGCTTCACCAATGGAAATTGACTGCGCCACCTCGTCGGTGAAGACAGACGCTTTGGCCAGAAGCGCGCTTTCAACTTCTTGTTTGCCTTTGGTGTCGGTGCCCATGCAAGCGATGTGCGTGCCCGGTGCCACATGATCTGCCATCAGAGACGGTGCAAAAGCAGAGGTGATGGAGATGATCACGTCAGCCTCTTTCATGCCGTCCAGCTTCACCGCTTCGAAGGGCAGGCCTGCTTCGGTGGCAACCTTCTCGATGTTGGGCAGCATCTCGGGGTGGTAGTTCCAGCCGATGACTTTCTCAAACTGGCGCTGCTCCAGAGCGGCGCGCAGTTGGAAGGTGGCTTGGTGCCCCGCGCCAATCATGCCGATGACTTTGGCGTCATCCCGCGCCAAATGTTTGATCGACACCGAAGACGCGGCGGCGGTGCGCAGCGCGGTCAACAGGTTGCCGCCCACCATGGCTTTGGCCTTGCCGGTGTCTGGGTCAAACAGGAACACGGTGGACTGATGGTTGATCAGGTCGCGTTTTTCCAAGTTGTTGGGCCAGTAACCGCCGGCCTTCAGGCCGAGCGTCAGACCTGCCTGATCAAAGCCGCCTTTGAAACCATAAAGCGCATCCTCATGGCCGATGGCTTCGCGCACCACCGGGAAGTTATAGGCATCGCGCGCGGCCATGGCAGCAAACACTTTTTCAACCGCGTCAAACGCCGCTTCGCGGGTCATAAGGTCAGCAATTTCGCGTTCAGGTACAATCAGCATGGTGGTCTCTCATCAGAAATTTGAGTGCCCGCGAGTCCATGCCGGAGGGAAAGCAGACACGCGGGCACCGATCCGGCGCCCCATGCGCCGGGAGTGGTTTTTGGTCAGGTCAGTAGGCGCGGCCGCGGGCGGACACAGGCCAAACCGTTTCAACTTTGCCGTCGCGCACGCCAACGTACCAGTCGTGCACATTTGCGGTTGGATCACAGTGGCCTGGCACCAACTTGAGCTTGTCGTTGACCTTCAGAGCGCCGGTTGGGTCCATGACCACGCCGTGCTCGTCAGAACATTTGATGTATTCCACATCATCCCGGCCAAAGATCACCGGGAGGCCGCTGTCCACAGACTGTGCTTTCAGCCCTGCATCCACGATGGCTTTGTCCGCTTTGGCGTGGCTCATGACGCTTGTCAGGATGAAGAAGGCGTTTTCCCACTCGCCTTGGTCGATGCGGTTGCCGTCCTTGTCCAGGATGCGGCCGTAGTCTGCGTCCATGAAGGCGTAGGAGCCACATTGCAGTTCGTTGTACACACCGGAGTTGCTCTCAAAATAGTAAGAGCCGGTGCCGCCGCCGGAGACCAATTCGCAAGCGATGCCTTCGGCTTTCAATCCGTCTACAGCGTCCTGCACCTGCGCAATCGCCACGTCGAGTTTGGCCTTGCGGTCTTCATAGCTGTCCATGTGCTGCATCGCGCCTTGATAGGCCTGAATGCCGGTGAACTTGAGGTTGTCCGCCGCTTCAACCGCTTTGGCGATCTCTACAACGGCCTCAGTCGTGGTCACACCACAGCGGCCCGCGCCACAATCGATTTCGACAAAAACTTCCAGCTCAGTGCCGTGCAGCACTGCCGCTGCCGACAGATCCGCCACATTGGCCACATCATCAACGCAGACAATTGTGCGGCTGCCCAGTTTCGGCAGGCGGGCCAGGCGGTCGATTTTAGCGGGATCACGGACTTGGTTGGAAACCAAAACATCCTTGATGCCACCACGAGCAAAGACTTCGGCTTCAGACACTTTCTGACAGCAGACGCCCACGGCGCCCCCGAGGCTTTCCTGTAGCTTGGCCACATCCACGGATTTGTGCATCTTGCCGTGCACGCGGTGGCGCATGCCATGGGCTTTGGCGTAGTCGCCCATCTTCTTGATGTTGCGCTCCAGCGCATCAAGATCCAGCACAAGTGCAGGGGTTTGGATGTCTGCGGCGTCCATGCCCGGCTTGGCCGGAATGTCATAGCCCACTTCATAGGTGTCGAGATTGGTCATGTCTTTCATGTCCTTATCCTCTGTCGGAAATCGTATTGTGTTTGTTTCAGGCGGTTGCCAGCCAAGGCAGCTTGTCCAGATCGACGTTGCCGCCAGTGATGATCAGCCCGACGCGTTTTCCCTTGAAGGCATCGGGGTTCTTTAAAACCGTGGCCAACGGAACAGCAGAAGACGGCTCCATCACGACACGCAGGTGCTTCCAAGTGAGTTTCATCGCGTCGATGATTTCCTGCTCGGAGGCCGTGTACATCTCGCTCACGTGGTTGGAGACAAAGTGCCAGGTGCGTTCTTTCAGCGGCACCAGAAGCCCGTCAGCAATTGTTTTGGGCGCGTCATCGGCAATGATGTGTCCGGCTTTGAAGCTGCGGTAAGCGTCATCCGCCTGCTCCGGTTCTGCGGCGATCACCTGCGTTTCTGGCGCCAGGGTGGAGAGCGTCAGGCAGGTGCCGGAAATCATGCCGCCGCCACCAATGGGCGCGACCACCATGTCCAGACCGTCGGTCTGCTCAATGAACTCCTTGGAACAGGTCCCCTGCCCTGCAATCACGCGATGGTCGTTGTAAGGGTGCACAAAATCGCCGCCGGTTGCGGCCTGCACCTCGGCAAAGGTCGCCTCGCGCGAGGTGGTGGACGGCTCACATTCAGTGATCTTGCCACCATAGCGACGCACGGTGTCCTTTTTTGCCTGTGGCGCGGTGCGCGGCATGACCACGTTGCACGGAATGCCGCGTTTCATGGCCGCGTAGCTCAAACATGACGCGTGGTTGCCGGAGGAATGGGTGGCAACACCACGTTTGGCTTGCTCGTCATCCAGACCAAACACCGCATTGGCCGCGCCGCGCACTTTGAAAGCGCCCGGCTCCTGAAAGTTCTCACATTTGAAGAACAATTCCGCGCCGGTCAGCTCATTCAAGTAGTCCGACACACGCACCGGCGTGCGGCGGATGTGGGGCAAAATGCGCGTGTGCGCCTCCAACATGTCGTCATAGGTTGGGATATACATGTCACTGTCCAACATTAGGCCGCGTCTTTTTGAGCTGTGGCTGTGTTACCGCGATAGTAATCCTGCGCAGCAGCGACGCCGCTGCCCAGTTTGATATCCAGACCAAGGTCAACCATGCACATTTCTGCGGTGGCAATGCCGGAGAGTGCCATCACGTCAGTCAGGCTGCCAAGGTGGCCGATGCGGAAGACTTTGCCAGCCACTTCGCCAAGGCCCACGCCAAAGGCGACGCCGTATTTCTCCGCCGCATGGGTCACAATATCAGTGGCGTTGAAGCCCTCCGGTGTTTTGATCGCGCTTACTGTGTCCGAATAAACCGACGGGTTGGCGGCGCAGAGTTCCAGCCCCCACGCTCCCACGGCAGCGCGTACGCCTTCGGCAATGCGGGTGTGACGGGCAAAGACGTTCTCCAGCCCTTCGTTGAGCAGCATGGTGCAAGCTTCGTTCAGACCGTTCAGCAGACCCACAGCTGGTGTGTAAGGGTAAGCGTTGGCGGCGTAGCCTTTGGCCATGTCGTGCACGTCAAAGAAGGTGCGCGGCAGTTTGGCGGTCTCGGTCGCGGCCATGGCTTTGGCGCTGAAACCCACAATGGCGAGACCAGCGGTCAGCATGAAGCCCTTTTGCGAGCCGGTCACGGCAACATCCACGCCCCACTCGTCCATTCGGAAGTCCATCGAGGCAATCGAGGACACGCCATCCACAAACAACAGCGCCGGGTGGCCCGCAGCGTCCAAGGCGCGGCGCACGGCGGCGATGTCGGATTTCACGCCAGTCGCCGTCTCGTTGTGAGTGGCCAATACGGCTTTGATTTCATGGTTGGTGTCGGCGGTGAGGATTTCCTCATAGCGGTCCGCTGGCAGGCCTTCGCCCCACGGGGTTTCCACAACCTGCACGTCGAGATTGTGGCGTTGGCACATGTCGATCCAGCGGTGGCTGAACATGCCGTTGCGCGCGGCGAGGATTTTGTCGCCTGCGGACAGCGTGTTGGTCAGTGCGGTTTCCCAGCCGCCAGTGCCAGTGGACGGGAAGATGAAAATCTCCGCGCTTTCGCTTTTGAGCACTTTGCGCACACCCTCGCGGGCCGGGTGCAGTATCTGACCAAACAGCGGCGAGCGGTGGTCGATGGTCGGCATGTCACACGCCTTGCGCAGACTCTCCGGAATGTTGGTTGGACCGGGAATAAAGACGGGGTTCTGAAAGCTCATGGCAGGTCTCCTTCAAGCGTTAGGGTGACCATAGCGGCCATGCAACTGGTTGAAAATTTTTTTGAAAAATGATTTCAGAAACCGAATTTCATAAATTATTCAATGTTGTCAGATGCTTGTTTTTTTCATATTGTGAATACGCTTTTCACCAAAAACGAAGGGTCAGTTTATGGTTTCTCAAAGGAATGACAAAAACGATGGTCCCAAGGCCCGTGGCCGCCCGCGCGACTGGCATGACAAGACCGCGCAAAACACCATCAAATCGCTGGATCGCGCGATGGAGGTGTTTGAGTTTCTCAGCGAGGAACAGGGAAAGACACTCTCGCAGATTGCCGATGAGATGGGGCAATCTCCAGCCACGGTCTATCGTATTCTGGTGACACTGGAGACGCGCGGGTTGGTCGAATTTGAGGGCCGCGAACAGCTTTGGCACATTGGACCGCGGGCGTTCATCATCGGCGCGCGGTTCCTGCGACGCACCAGTCTGGTGGATCGGGCGCGGCCGGTGATGCGCAAGCTGATGGAACTCACTGGCGAGACTGCCAACCTCGGCGTAGAGCGCGAAGGACAGGTACTTTTCCTCAGTCAGGTGGAAACCCACGCCAGCATCCGCGCGTTTTTCCCGCCCGGCACACTTTCCCAAATGCATGCGTCGGGCATTGGCAAAGCTTTGTTGGCGCACATGGAAGCTGGGCGGCGCAATCGGCTTTTGGCCTCGGAACAGCTCACGGAATTCACCGAGCGCACTATCACCGATGTGGATGCATTGCTCGAAGACTTGCTGGTTATTCGGGAGCGTGGCTATTCCGTGGATGACGAAGAGCGCAACATGGGCATGCGCTGTATCGCGGCGCCGGTGTTTGATTTCAACGGCGAGGCCGTGGCGGGCATTTCCGTGTCTGGTCCAACCAGTCGCGTCAGCCCGGAAGAAACCGAGAAACTCGCCCGTGCGGTGGTCTCTGCCGCAAAAGAGTTGACCCTTGCGATTGGTGGAGAGATTGCTGCGTCTTGAAAAATGTTTGCGCTACCGGCTATGTGTGAAAACGATGGAGGTGCGACATGACCAAGGATACAAACGGCCAGGCACTCATTGTGATGGGGGTTAGCGGCGTGGGCAAAACCACGGTGGCTCAGGCTTTGTCCACTCGGATCGGCGGACGCTATATCGAGGCGGATGAGTTTCATCCGCCGGAAAACGTCGCAGCCATGGCTGCGGGAACGCCGCTGACGGACGCGATGCGACAGCCTTGGCTGGAGCGGCTGGCGGTGGCGATGCGGCAGGCCCGCACATCGCAGCCGGACACACCTGTGGTGGTCGCCTGTTCCGCACTCAAATGCAGTTACCGGGATATTTTGCGGGCTAAAAATCCTGAAGCGATCATCATCTATCTCGAAGCGGATCCCGACATGATCCGCGCCCGTATCACCGCCAGAACGGACCACTTTATGCCGCCAAGCCTTCTGGACAGTCAGCTGTCTACACTGGAACCACCTGCCCCGGATGAGGCTTGTGTGACCGTTGACGCCAGCCTGCCGCCTGAAAGCACTGTGGCTATGGCGTATGATGGCCTTGTCAAAGAGACCACGCAGGCGCATTGACATCCCCCTGATACCGCATGACACACGAAAGAGCGCACCGCGATTTGAGCGGCACGGCCAACGCAGTTACCCCTTGAAGACAAGGAACACACCGATGACGCTTGCAAACTTTGGCCTCTATGGACTTGGCACCATGGGCACCGCCCTGGCGCATAACATCGCTGAAAACGGCGTTGATCTGCATGTGGCGTCCTATCGCAAAGCCGATATGGACAGCTTTGTAGCTGACGCGCCTACCTTTGACGGCGCAGTCACCGGCCATGACAACCTGGCCGACATGATGCGGGACATGCTTACGCCGCGTGCGATCATTTTCCTGATCCCGGCCGGACAAGCCGTGGATGATGCAATTGCAGAGGCACGCCCCCACATGCAGCCGGGCGACGTGCTGATTGATGCAGGCAATTCGAATTTCCAGGACACCCGCCGCCGCGCGGCTGATCTGGAGGCCAGCGGTCTGGCCTATATGGGCATGGGCGTGTCCGGCGGCGAATTTGGTGCGCGCACGGGACCGTCGATGATGGTGGGCGGCACGGCCTCTGTCTGGGACGCGATGCGACCGATGTTGGAGGCGATTTCGGCCAAATTCGAAGGGGCGCCCTGTGTGGATCATGTTGGACCAGATGGGGCCGGGCATTTTGTAAAGACGGTGCACAATGGCATTGAATATGCTGACATGCAGCTTTTGGCGGAGAGCTATGGCTTGATGCGCCACGGCTTGGCTATGACGCCTGCCGAGATTGGCACTCAGTTTGCCGCTTGGAACGATGGGGCGATGAGGAGCTATTTGGTGGAGATTTCCGCCGAGGTTTTGCAAACCGCTGATCCGCAGACCAACAAGCCACTGGTGGATGTGATTGTCGACACAGCTGGGCAGAAAGGCACGGGTCGCTGGACCGCCATTGAGGCGCAGAAACTGGGAGTGGCTGCCAATACTGTGGAGGCTGCGGTGGGCGCGCGGGTCTGGTCCGCTGGACGTGAGACGCGCGCCATTGGGGAAGAGATTTTTGCGCCAGTGCGTGGACCGGTTGAGCTGACATCAACCCAGTTGGAACAGGCGGCTCTGGCGTCGCGGATCATCGGGCACAGCCAAGGGTTTGACCTTCTGGCAACCGCGTCTGAGGAATTTGAGTGGGACCTGGACCTGGCACGTTGCGCCGAAATTTGGCGGGCGGGGTGTATTATTCGGTCGGAATTGCTGAGTGATATTGCGGCGGCCTTCCGCAATCATCCGCCTGCGGGTCTGTTGGCCTTCGCACCAGAAATGGTCACGACGCTTCAAGATACCGTACCGGCTTTGCGTGCTGTGGTGGGTGCGGCCATTGCCGCCGGGCATCCGGTGCCGGTGATGACCGCAGCGCTGGCGTGGTTTGATGGCATGACACAAGCGCGCGGCACGGCGGATTTGATCCAGGGGCAGCGCGATTTCTTTGGCCGCCATGGGTTCGCGAGACTGGATGGGGGCAGCGGCCATCATGGGCCGTGGGCTGACTGATCCCACTCAAATAAAAAGGGCCGCCAAAGCGACCCTTTCCAACTCATCTCAGAAAACACCTTAAGCCGTTAGGCCTTCGGGCTCTGCCAGACCATTGGCACGGCAACAGGCCGTCACGGTGTTGGCCAACAAGCAGGCAATGGTCATTGGACCAACCCCACCCGGTACTGGCGTAATTGCACCAGCCACAGCAGCGGCACTTTCAAAATGCACGTCGCCCACCAGACGGGTTTTGCCTTCGCCTTTTTCCGGCGCGTCGATGCGGTTGATACCCACGTCAATCACGGTGGCAGCTTCTTTGATCCAGTCACCTGGCACCATTTCAGGACGACCTACTGCGGCAACCACGATGTCGGCGCGTTTCACCACCTCCGGCAAGTCTTTGGTGCGGCTGTGTGCGATGGTCACGGTGCAGCTTTCGCCGAGCAACAGCTGCGCCATAGGTTTGCCCACGATGTTGGAGCGGCCAATCACAACCGCATCCAAGCCAGACAGCGAGCCATGGTGGTCGCGCAGCATCATAAGACAGCCAAGCGGGGTGCAGGGCACCATGGATTTCTGACCAGTGCCAAGCAGACCAACGTTGGAGATGTGAAACCCGTCCACATCTTTGGCTGGATCAATCGAGTTGATCACCAGATCTTCGTTGAGGTGGCCCGGCAATGGCAATTGCACCAAAATGCCATGCACCGCAGGATCGTTGTTGAGCTTGTCGATTAGTGCCAACAGGTTAGCCTCAGGTGTGTCGACATCGAGCTTATGCTCATAAGAGTTCATACCCACTTCGACGGTCTGCTTGCCTTTGGAGCGCACATAGACCTGCGAGGCAGGATCTTCGCCAACCAACACCACGGCCAGACCGGGTGTGATGCCGTTTTCTTCTTTCAGGCGTGCCACATGGCCCGCCACTTTCTCACGGACTGTCGCCGCAAAGGCTTTGCCGTCAATGATTTGAGCCGTCATCCCACTCTCCCCTTACACATCCGTCCGGGCATAGCTGTCCCGGTAGTGGTCCATTTGCATACGTGTCGCCAAAACGGCGTTCTTCATCAAGGTGGCCACGGTCACTGGCCCCACTCCGCCTGGAACAGGCGTGATCCAGCCCGCCACCTCGGCGCAGCTTTCAAAATCTGCATCCCCAACAGTGCGCGGCCCGTCTGGCGTCTCCACCCGATTGATGCCAATGTCGATCACCGCCGCGCCAGGTTTGATCATGTCACCGGTCACCAGCCCCGGTTTGCCCACGGCCACAAAGACCGCATCCGCAGCCCGGCTGTGCATGGCCACAGAGCGCGTCATGTGATGGCAAACGGTAACTGTCGCCCCAAGACCCATCATCAAAAAGGCAATGGGTTTGCCGACAATTTCGGAATGCCCAATCACGGTCACGTTCAACCCTTCCATCTGTAGGGGCAAGGTTTTGAGAATTTCAACCGCCGCAACCGCCGTACACGGCCCAAGTGCAAGATCGTTGTAGACAATGTTGCCAATCGAAGCTGGATGCATGCCTTCAACATCCTTGAGCGGGTGCACCGTTTTTTGCAACGCCTTGACCGGAATGTGATCCGGCAGAGGCCGTTGAATGATGATCCCGTTCACACGAGGATCGTGGTTCAAACCCTGAAGAACGCCAATTAATTGTTCCAGCGAAGTTTCCGCCGGATAGTTGCGTGCCTCAAATTGAACACCTGCATTTTCCGCCTGTTTTTGCTGGTTTCGGACATAGAGCTCCGCAGCCGCAGTTTCTCCTACGCTCACAGACACCAGACGTGGGGACCAGCCCAACTCGCTGAGCTTTTGCGCTGCGACCCTGACTTCCGCTCGCAACTCTGATGCGACTGCTTTCCCGTCAATTACCGCTGCGCGCATAGATTGGCTCCGCTGTTATTCGAATTCGATGGTTTTGGCTTCCCGAGCGATGGACCAGTCAATCAACTGGCGCCACAGGATCTCGGCAATGTCGGTGTCCAGCCCTTCTTGCACGGCGGTCTCTTTGACCTTGGCAACAACGTCTTCGACGCGGGCTGGGATATTGGCAGGCAGACCGGCACCCGTTTTGATTTGCACGGCGCGGTCAATGTAGGTTGTGCGCAGCGCCAACAGGCGGACCAATTCGCGATCCAGCGTATCAATCTGCACACGCAGGGTAGGCATATCAGGACAATCGGCGGGGCTCAGCATGGCATCCTCTCGCAAGTGTTGCGCATGCCCTACCCCGCCTGTGTCCAAATCGCAATGCGTCAGAACAGTCCCTCGACCAGACCTTCGTCATTGATGCGAATATTCTCCGCAGCTGGATGACGAGGCAGGCCCGGCATGGTCATGATCTCACCGCAAATCACCACGATGAAGCCCGCACCAGCGCTCAACCGGACTTCGCGCACAGGCACTGAATGCCCGGTTGGTGCGCCCCGCAGATTGGGATCTGTTGAGAAGCTGTACTGTGTTTTCGCCATACAAACCGGCAGGTGTCCGTATCCCGCGTCTTCCCATGTTTTGAGCTGATCTCGGATTTTCTTGTCTGCCAGAACTTCATCCGCACGGTAGATCGAGGTTGCGATGCGTTCGATTTTCTCAAACAGTGGCAACTCATCTTTGTAGAGCGGTGCAAATTGGCTCACACCAGCGTCGGCGATTTCCGCAATGCGCGTGGCCAGCTCTTTGGTGCCCTCAGAGCCTTTTTCCCAGTGCTGGCACAGGATCGCTTCAGAGCCTTGGCCTTCAACGTAATCCATGACCGCCTGCACTTCGGCGTCGGTATCGGTGACAAAGTGGTTGATGGCCACCACAACCGGCACGCCAAACTGCTTCAGGTTGCCAATGTGACGTCCCAAGTTGGCGCAGCCTTCATTGACCGCATCAACGTTTTCCGCACCCAAATCCGCTTTGGCAACGCCGCCGTTCATCTTCATGGCGCGAATGGTGGCCACCAGAACAACCGCATCTGGCGCGAGGCCTGCTTTGCGGCATTTGATGTTCATGAACTTCTCAGCACCCAAGTCGGCGCCAAAGCCTGCTTCTGTCACCACGTAATCCGCAACTTTCAGCGCGGTGGTGGTGGCAATCACCGAGTTACAGCCATGCGCGATGTTGGCAAATGGACCGCCATGCACAAAGGCCGGGTTGTTTTCCAACGTTTGCACAAGGTTTGGCTGCATCGCGTCTTTCAGCAACACAGTCATTGCGCCGTCCGCTTTGACGTCACGGGCGTAGATCGGGCTGCGGTCACGACGGTAAGCCACAATCATGTCACCCAGGCGTTTCTGCAGGTCTGCCAGGTTGTTGGACAGGCATAGGATTGCCATGACTTCCGAGGCCACAGTGATGTCAAAACCAGTCTGACGTGGGAAGCCGTTGGCCACACCACCCAGCGACGTGACGGTGTCACGCAGGGCGCGGTCGTTCATGTCGAGCACACGACGCCAGGTCACGCGACGCTCGTCGATTTCCAGCTCGTTGCCCCAGTAGATGTGGTTGTCGATCATCGCGGATAGCAGGTTGTGCGCGGAAGTGATCGCGTGGAAGTCACCTGTAAAGTGCAGGTTCATCTCTTCCATTGGCACAATCTGCGCATAGCCGCCGCCAGCCGCGCCACCCTTCATGCCGAAGTTTGGCCCCAGAGAAGCCTCGCGGATACACACAGCCGCCTTTTTGCCAATCGCGTTCAGGCCGTCACCCAGACCGACGGTGGTGGTGGTTTTGCCTTCGCCCGCCGGGGTTGGGTTGATTGCAGTCACCAGAATCAGCTTGCCGTTTTCACGGTCCTGCACCGAGTTGATGAACTCCTGGCTGATCTTGGCCTTGTCGTGGCCGTAGGGCAGCAGATCATCGCTGCCAATGCCCAGCTTTGCGCCAATGTCCTGAATGGGCTGTTTTTTCGCCTCACGGGCGATTTGAATATCCGTCTTAAAGCTCATGGTGGTCCCTGTCATATAATTTGACGCTCTCTCACCTCATTTGTAGCGCCGAATACACGGCAAAGAGATGCGTTTCCGACATATCCGGCGCTTCTAGCGTCGACATAAGAGGCGCCGGTTTCGTTTTGGAGACGTTACGTCAGGATCAGGCACAAGGACCACCCTTAGTAGATCACAGTTGGATCATGATTTGCGGGCGCGTTCCAGGTGGCTCCAGATCGGCTGATCCGGCACAAACAGGCGCATCTTGTCCCCCACGGAAAGCGTGCCGGCGCGTTCCACCCAGGCGGTCACGCCCCGTTTGTCCTTGGCGGCGGCTTTGAACTTTGGCCCATAGCCGGGGTGCGCCCCTTCGATCACACGACCGGGCAACACACAGGGGCGGTTTTCCATATCCACGGTGATGGTCACCCCATCCGGGCCTTGCAGGCGCGCGTTTGGTGGCACATGGGTGAAATCGGGAATCCCCTTGAGCACGACGGAGGCGCCAACCCAGGCCGGATCTACCGCATCCAGACCCATTTCAGCGGCGATCATGTCCAACTCTTCCTGAGACAACACCGACAGTTGGCGCACGTTCATGATCTCTGTGCCGCGCTCATAAAGCGCTTTCACCCGCACGCAGGAAGGACGTGTGATCCCAGAATGAAATTCGCCAGCATCCCCGCCAAGCGCGAGGTCCAACGCCGGTACAGACACGGCGCTCAGGTCTTCTTCGGAATTGGCCACGCGGCCAAGCCAGACCACCTCAGCTTCGAAAGTTGTGTGTTTCAATGCAGGCATGACGCGCTCCTCAATACAGGTCTGAGGAGATACCTAGGGGCAGGACCACGTTCAGACAACCAAAGATAGCTGATGACTCTGTTCATTTTCTGTGGGCCACAACGGTCCAATAGCAAAACCCCGAAGCGCCCTCACGCTCCGGGGTTTCATGGTCTTGGGCCTGTCCCTCAGGTTAGGCAGTGGGTTCAGGCTCCAGTCCGCCATCCCCACTTGGTTTATTTCTGGGCTTGGTCTTAGGAATGGCCGTCACGCTCGGCGCATCACCTTCGTCGTTGCCGTCATCATCATCACTGGCATGGGGTGGTTCCCCATTCATAACGCGTTTGATTTCGTCACCGGTCAGCGTTTCGTATTCCAGCAGACCCTGAGCAAGGCGTTCAAACTCTTCGCCTTTGTCTTTGATAATGCCAACCGCGCGTTCATAGCCTTCGTCAATCAAGCGCTTCACTTCGGATTCGATCATTTCCTTGGTGGCCGCAGACACCGAGAAACCACCAGTGCTGCCCTGATAGCCAGCCGCCGCTTCCTGATAATCAATATTGCCCACTTTGTCAGACATGCCCCATTGCATCACCATGGCGCGCGCCAGACCGGAGGCTTGCTGAATATCGCCAGCAGGACCGTTTGACACTTCGTCTTCGCCATACTTGATGATCTCAGCCGCTTTGCCTGCCATCGCCATGGCGAGGCGCTGATGACATTCTTCTTTGAACATGTTCAGACGGTCCATCTCAGGCAGGCTCATCACCATGCCCAATGCGCCGCCACGAGGAATAATTGTGGCTTTATAGACCGGGTCACATTTTGGCAGGTGAATACCTACAATTGCATGGCCCGCTTCGTGGTAGGCGGTCATTTCTTTTTGCTCTTGGGTCATAACCATGCTGCGCCGCTCGGCACCCATCATGATCTTGTCCTTGGCAAATTCAAAATCTTCCATGGTGACAAACCGACGACCAACGCGGGCCGCGGTCAAAGCGGCTTCATTCACAAGGTTGGCAAGGTCCGCACCAGAAAAACCCGGTGTCCCACGCGCGATAATACGCAGATCAACGTCTGGGCCCAAAGGAGTCTTGCGGGCGTGCACACCGAGAATTTTCTCACGGCCTTTGATGTCCGGGTTGCCCACGGTCACGTTGCGGTCAAAACGGCCTGGACGCAGCAGCGCTGGATCCAACACGTCCTTGCGGTTTGTCGCAGCGAGAATGATCACACCTTCATTGGATTCAAAGCCGTCCATCTCCACCAGCAGTTGGTTGAGAGTTTGCTCACGCTCATCGTTGCCACCGCCATACCCGGCGCCACGATGGCGACCTACGGCATCAATTTCGTCGATGAACACAATACAAGGTGCGTTTTTCTTGGCTTGCTCAAACATGTCACGGACACGGGACGCACCCACACCCACAAACATTTCGACAAAATCAGAACCCGAAATGGTGAAAAACGGCACGCCAGCTTCGCCAGCAATTGCGCGGGCAAGAAGGGTTTTACCAGTACCGGGAGGGCCAACAAGCAAGGCGCCTTTGGGAATCTTGCCGCCAAGGCGGGAGAATTTCTGCGGGTTGCGCAGGAACTCAACAATCTCTTCCAGCTCTTCTTTGGCTTCGTCAATGCCGGCCACATCATCAAAGGTCACGCGGCCATGCTTTTCGGTCAGCATTTTGGCTTTGGATTTGCCAAAGCCCATCGCGCCGCCTTTGCCGCCGCCTTGCATACGGTTCATGAAATATATCCAGACACCGATCAGCAAAAGGAATGGCAGAAGACTGAGCAGGAAGGCTTGCAGACCAGAGGTTTCCTGGCTCTCTGCGCGCACAGGAATACCTTTGTTGATCAATAGGTTGGTCACCTCAGCATCAGATGGCTTCACAGCAACAAAGCTGGAGCCCTCTTTCGTTGTGTAGCGTACCTTTTCGCCGTCTAGCGTCACGCTGGCGACCTGGTCGGCATCCACCGAAGCCACAAACTCCGAATAGCTGATGTCGCGGCTTTGCAGCGAGCTGCTATCTCCGCTGAACAAGTTGAACAAAGCCAGGATCAGCAAAAACAGCACGACCCAGAAAGCTACATTTCTCGCATTGCCCAAGGCAAGTCTCCCTTTCAGAACGCCCGTGACCTATCACGAGCGTGTACAGAGTTAAATAGAGATCGCGAGGCCGTAATCAATGCGATTGTGCGCAATTTCAGGCTCAAAGCACGGCCTGTGTTGTTTATGTGCGCAGAAGCTGTGCGGTCCAACCGGCGGAGAGCCCGGCCAAAGGTGCGGCGATCAAGCGGTCCCCTTGCCAAAGTGCAGGGGTGGCCCAGAGGCTTTGACGGATATGCCCAGTATCGCGCCAATCCGAAATTTTTGCGAGTCCTTCTTTGCCAAGCGCCTTTATTTGCAAGGCTTCGGTGGGTGTTTCACCATCATAGTGCAAGCGCCAACGGCCATCCCAGAGCCCATCGGAGGCAGCCACTTCATCGCGCACGGCGGCCCATTCACGGGTTATGCGTAAGCTGTTTTTGCCTGGCACAATCAAACAGCCGTGGAGCGGCGTTGGTGTGTCAGAGGTCATCGCCTCTTGCAATGGGCGGAACCGAGGTCGGTATTTTTGGCCAGATACAAGACAAAGCGCATCGGCGAAGACCTTACTGCGCAGAGCGTCTGACACAGATTCAAAAACTGCACGGTCAGCAACCATGTCGCCGATACTGTCTTGTACAAACACCTTGCCAATCTGCTCTTCGGCCCATTGTACGATGTCTTTCTGGCGCTGCATGTGCGCCGCGGTTTGCGCAAGCCGGTCTAATGTGAGACCCAGCGGAGCCAAAGTTTCAAACATTTGACGCGCCTTCACACGATCAAACTGCATGTCTTTGTTGCTGGGATCATCAGCCCAAGAAAGATTGTTTTCGCGCAAATAAGCACGTAGGTCTTCACGGGTTACGTCCAAAAGCGGGCGCAGCCAAGTGACCCCATCGCTTTCTCGGCAGGCTGCCATGCAGGCCAATCCCTCCACACCGGAGCCACGCGACAGGCGCATCAAGAATGTCTCGGCCTGATCGTCCTTGGTGTGCCCCAAGGCAACATGGCTTAGTTCGTTTTCCTTGACCCACGCGGAAATGGCCTGATGTCGCCCATCGCGTGCGGCATTTTGCAAATTGCCTTCGCCGCCCCACGTCCACTGCAAAACGTTATGCTTCAGGCCATGCTGCGCGGCATAGTCCGCCACCAGCGCCAGTTCGTCCGCGGCCTCTGGGCGCAAACCATGGTTCACGCTGACCACGGCCAACTCCGCCATGCCCCATTGCCGTAAAAGGTCCAGCAAGGCCATAGAGTCGCCGCCGCCACTCACGGCGACGCCAATTTTTTCAGGAATGTCTGTGTCAAACGCCCGGTCAAGAGCGTTTGAAAGTTGGGTTAGGAGCACTGCAAGGTGACCATTTCCGCCTGCGCTTCGGTCACAAAGGCCCCACCTGGATAGCGCACGCCAACTTCGTTCAACGTCACACAAGCCTCATTGGTTTGCCCCAAAGCGCCCAGAGATTTTCCGAGACGGAACAGGGCCTCCGGCGCGGTGCCGGACTGCGGCGAACCCGAGTAAGCCTCAAGAAACGCACGCGCCGCACCGGTCAGATCGGTTTTGCCCTCAAGCGCCTGACCGCGACGCAGATGCGCCTCTGCCTCAAGCGGGCTGCCGGGATAGGTTTGCACAAAGGTCGAAAACTGGTCCGCAGCCGCACCAAATTCACCCGCGTCCAGCGCGGTCAATGCGCGGTTGAAATCCGCTTCTTCACCAACTGCCAATTCGGTTGGCGCACCATCGCCGGAGCCGGTGTCATCGCCCCCACCTGTCGTCGGCAAGGTGTCCACATCACCGCCCAACGTAGTGGTCTCGCCCAGTTGACTCAGATCGCCGCCTTCCAGCTCCACAAGCCGGAACTCCAGATCGCCAATCCGGTTGGTGCCATCGGTCACAACCCGCTCGACACGATGTTGCAGCTGTTCGGTTTTGCCGGTCAGCACCTGCAGCTGTCGCTCAATCACGTCTACCCGCTCCAGCGTGGTGGCCCCAGTCACTATGGTGCCTGCGGAGCCAGTGGTGGACAGTTCGCGTTTGAGGTGTTGCATTTCCACATAGAGGACAGAAAGCTGCTGGCGAATGTCGGCCAGTGTCTCTTCGCGTGTCTGGGCTACGCCCATCATCGGCGCCACGGCAAGCGCAAGCGCGCTTAGGGAAGCAAATAGGTGCGCTTTCATCTGTCTATTACCCCGACAGGTTGGCTGTCAGCACTGTGACCGCGCGGCGGTTTTGGGCGTAACAACTTTCTTCTGAACAAATTTCAATTGGGCGTTCTTTGCCATAGCTCAAGGTGCGGATGCGGTTTGAAGCCACCCCTTGGGACACCAGAAGCTCTTTTACGGCGCTGGACCGGCGGGCGCCAAGTGCGAGGTTGTATTCGCGGGTGCCCTGCTCATCGGCGTGACCTTCGATCACCGCAACATAATCCGTGTTCTGCATCAGCCAATTGGCCTGCGCCAAAACAACCAAACGACCCTGCTCGCTCAAAGTGGACTGATCCACCACAAACAACACCCGGTCGCCAACAGCCTCTTGAAAGTACGCGATGGAGGATGGGTCGGCATTGCTGCCCTGGCCGCTATCGGTGCCTGCGCCAAAGTCATCATCGTTGCCAAACCCACCCGGGTCCGTACAGGCCGCCAAGGAGAGTGCGGCCACTGTCAGCACTGCTTTTGTCCATAGTTTCATGAGTATTGCCTCGCCTCTATACCCGTCGTGTTTGCATTCTGCGTTCTTCTTATGAAGAAGTCTTATCACAAGCTGGTGCGCAAGCAAAACGACGGTGTTTCTTACATTATTGCAACGGTGACCAGCTGGGATCAGAGCCCCCGCCGTTGATTTTCACCGGTTTCAAATTCCGCCCCGATACGTCCACAGAATAAAGCGAGGCCGCTCCGCCTGCGCCGCGGGTTTCGCGGGTGAACATGATCACACGGCCGTTAGGGGACCAGGTGGGGCCTTCGTCCAGGAAAGATGCGGTCAGAAGCCGCTCTTCACTACCATCTGTGCGCATCACGCCAATGTGGAAGCGGCCTTTATGTTGCTTGGTAAATGCAATCAGATCGCCACGTGGCGACCAGACCGGCGTGCCGTAGCGGCCTTTGCCAAAGCTGATGCGGGTGGCTTCGCCGCCGCCTGACGACATGACATAGATCTGTTGCGAGCCGGACCGGTCACTTTCAAACACAATTTTACTGCCATCGGGACTGTAGCTTGGCGCGGTTTCAATGGACGGTGTGGACGTCAAGCGCTGACGTTTTCCAGAGCCAATGTCCATTTTGTAAAGATCAGTGTTGCCACCTTCGGTCACCGACATCACCACGCTTTTGCCATCCGGGCTGAACCGCGGCGCAAAACTCATGGTTCCGCTTTCATTGGACAGCACCTTGCGGCGCACGGAACCCACATCGAGCACGTAGACCTGCGGGAAGCCGGTTTCATAGCTGGTGTACAGCACACGATCGCCAGTTGGTGAGAAACGCGGGGCCAGCACAATAGAGCTGCTGTCGGTCAAATATTGCAGATTGGCGCCATCATAATCCATCACCGCGAGACGTTTCTTACGATTGCTCTTGGGGCCAGTCTCAGCCACGTAAACTACGCGGCTGTCAAAGTAGCCGCCTTCGCCGGTGATACGTTCATAGACCACATCCGCCACTTTATGCCCCATGCGTCGCCAGCCGTCAGTGGTGCCTTTGAAGCGCAAGCCATTTCCGAGCTCGGTGCCGGCAAACACATCATAGACCCTAAACTTCACTTCCAACTGGTTGCCACTTACTGACACACCGCCGGTGATCAGCGCCTGTGCGTTCACCGCTTTCCAATCAGCAAACTGCACCGGGCTGCCAAAATTGGTGATCGAGGAGATATGCGCCTTGGCTGGAATTTCCCGAAAGAGCCCCGTGCCGTTGAGGTCCGCCGCAATCACTCGACTGATGTCCTTGGCCACCTGATTGGAGCCAGGGGTTTCAGCGACAAAATCCGGTACAGCAAATGGCATCGGCTCGATCACACCATCGGTGATTTCGATGCGCAGTGGTTGGCTTTGGGCCACAACGGGATGGGCCAACTGGCCCATCGTCAGGATCCCGATCACTAGGGTCGCAAAAAGTCTCATCATCTGGACCTCATTTTCTCCGGGTTAAATGTAATCTCAACATCCCGCCAATGGTCATATTTTTCTGCGGGTAGATCGAAGCCACTTTTTTGGCAACGCAACACAGCACGGCGCGCGGCGGCAAAAGCGGTTTTGGCGGCAGCTTCATCGCCGCCCTCGTAACTCAACATGCGAATGTCACCCTGAACCTTGCCGTTTTGATCCAGGCTGAGTCCCACAACTACGGTCACATCTGCGGCACGGGAGCCAACATCCACCACCCAACATTGCTGCACCGCCACGCGCAGCCCGTCTTTCTCACCACGGGTGAGCGGCGGACCGGATGGGGCGGTTGGAGTTGACTCGGTTGGCGCTGCCGCTTCGGCCAGCGCAGCAGCGATGGCGTCTTCTGCCGGTGTTGGCTGTGGCTCCGTCACATTTGGACGTAGGCGCGGACGCAACGAACGGGCGGGGGCCGCGCTGACCACCTCTTCCTGCTTAGGCTCGGTGGCAATTTCGGTGGAGGCTGCTTCAGGCGCGGTGTCTTCTTTGACCTCTTCCGCCGCCGCGCCGGCCTCATCCGGCTTGGTGGCTTCTTGCAACGCGTCGGCAATGGCGGTGTCCGGATCCGGCTGCGCCACAGGTTCCGGCGCAACACGTTCCACCGGTGCCGGGACGGGTTCGACCGGAGCATCCGGAATGATCACGGCCGTATCGGTCTCTGGTGTTGGCAGTTGTGGAGTTGGTTCCAGGGCCACTTCCGGCTCAGGCGGTACAGACTCTGCAATATCTGCCACGTCTGGCACAATCTCCGGCTCGGCCGCAATTGGCTCAATCGGTTCTGGTTGTGGCACTGGTGCATCTTCTGGGACCACCACCTCCGGCGCAGGTTCGGTTTCCTCTGGTGGCTGCGGCAAAGCAACCTCTGTGGAAGTCTCGGGCGCCTGTTGGCTTTGGGTCAACGCATCAAACTCAGCCGTGGAAATCATCGCGACGTCCACCACCTCCATAGGCGGCGGATCGGAGTCAAACACCCCGCCCAACAACACCCAGCCAATCAGGCCGGTGTGGGCAACGCCCGAGATATAATGCCCGATATGCACGTGCGCGACCTAGTTGTCCGTCCCGCTTGGGTCAGTACCATCCAATGCTGGACCGCCCATGTCGGTCACAAGGCCCACATCGTTAAAGCCACCCGCGTTCAAAGCGCCCATAACTTGCACCACCGCTTCGTAGGGAATTGCGCCATCCGCGCGCAGATACACGCGATCCGACTCACGCTCTGCCGCCACGGCGCGCAGCTTCGGAATCAGGTCTTCTGCAGCCACCGGTGTGGTCATAATTGTGATTCCAAGGTTTGCGTCAATTGTGATGGTCAATGGCTCTTCTTGTTCACCTGGCAGCGGGTTGGCTGCGGTTTTAGGTAATTCCACTGGCACACCGACAGTCATCAGAGGCGCGGCAACCATGAAGATGATGAGCAACACCAGCATCACATCCACAAAGGGTGTGACGTTGATCTCGCTCATTGGCTGGCTGGAGCGGCGATTGCGGCGGCGGCGTTTGCCGCCTCCTCCGCCTGATTTCATGACACCGGCGCCCATGGATCAGGCGTCCAGCTGGCGGCTAAGGATGGTGGCGAACTCATCGGCGAAGGCTTCATAGCCTGACACGATGCGGTCGCTGTCCGCACTGAGTTTGTTGTAGAAAATCACCGCCGGAATAGCAGCCAAAAGGCCCAAACCGGTGGCGAGCAATGCCTCGGCAATGCCCGGCGCCACAACAGCGAGGTTGGTGTTTTGCTGTGCGGCAATCTCGATAAAGGCGTTCATGATGCCCCAAACCGTGCCGAACAACCCAACAAATGGCGCTGTGGACCCAACGGTGGCGAGGATTGGCAGGCCATGTTGCAGCTCGTCGGCTTCTTTGGCAATCGCCACATCCATCGAACGATCAATCCGGCTGGTGGCATTGGCAATCAACCCGCCATCTTGTCGGTGACTGCGCTGCCACTCGACCATGCCAGAGGCAAAGACGCGTGCGGATCGTCCTTTTGGTTCTGGCCCCATCTCCTCAAAGAGTTTGTCTAGCGGCTCACCAGACCAAAAAGACCGATCAAACCGGGCCGCCTCGCGGCGCGCCTTACGGTACATGATGTGTTTTTGGAAAATCACCGACCAAGACCAGAAGGATGCCACAATCAGCATCACCATCACCAGTTTTACGGTTAAAGTTGCGCGCGCAAAAAGTGCCCACATCGAGAAATCGACTGCTGCGTGTTCCATATAGCCTGCTCTGCTCTGTGGCCCTCTGTCGGGGCCTTGTTTGCAAGCAAACGTAGACGGTTTCTACGGGGAAAGCTAATAAATTGGCGTCGCTCGCGGGAATTTGCCCGCTTTAGTGCACCATTTGGCGGATATTTGCCGGTAAACGCACCGGTTGGCCCGTTTCGTTCATGCACACCACCGTGACCATCGCATGAAACAGCACTTCTTCGCCACGTTTCACGCGTTGTTCCATCACCAATCGCGCTGCGGTGACATTGGCTACCTCGGTCTCCACGGTCAGCAAATCGTCCAGCACCGCACTACCAAGATAGTCACACTCCACTCGGCGCACGGCAAACACAATGCCCTCTGCCTTCATTTCGTGTTGGTCCATGCCAATCTCGCGCACCCATTCGCTGCGGCCGCGCTCAATAAACTTGAGGTAGTTGGCATAGTACACAATGCCCGCCATGTCGGTGTCCTCATAGTAGACGCGGATCGGCAAGGTGTACGGCATTGGCGGTTCTCCTAAACTCATCTTGAGATAGGCGTAGGGGGAAATTGCCCCTTGGGCAACATTGTTTTTATTCGCTCACAACTGGGATCAAATGCACGTCGCGCTGCGGGAAAGGGATCGAGATGCCTTCGGCGTCAAAGCGCTCCTTAACCTGTCCTGTAAGCCCCCAATAGACGTCCCAATAGTCTTCCGTGGCAACCCAAGGGCGGCAGAACAAATTGACCGAACTGTCGCCCAATTCACCCACAAAAATCTCCGTAGCGGGATCTTTGAGACAGCGTGGATCAGCCGCGACCAAGGTTTTAAGCACCTCAATGGCCTGCGGCGCATTATCGGAATAGGCAATGCCAAACACCAAATCCACACGCCGGGTTTGTGCCGCGCTGACATTGGTGATCACGTCGCCCCAGATTTTGGAGTTGGGCACCACAATGATCTGATTGTCGAAGGTGCGGATTTGAGTAGAGACCACTGACATATCATCGACCACGCCACTTGCGCCGGAGACCTCTATGTAGTCGCCCGTGTCAAACGGCTTGAGCACCATAATCATCAACCCGCTGGCCAGATTGCCAAGCGTATCCTGCAAGGCAAAGCCAAGGATAAAGCTCAACCCGCCAAAAACCGCAAACAAAGGCGTGACATTCACGCCCGCTACGCCCAAAGCGACCATCAAGCCAACCACCACTGTGATCCAATAGACCACCGTAAGCACAAATCCCTGCAACAGCTTGGACATCGCTGGCAGGCGGTTCAACCCGCGCGCCGCTAGTTTGCGCACAAAGCGGGCAATGAACAGAAGAACACATAAAGCCACTAAGAACACGGCGACTTGCAGCAATAATCCAAGCCCACCATCGCGCGACCCCAGCCAACCCACCGCAATTGCAGCCATGGTGCGGGCATCAGTGGCTTTGAGTGTTGCCGATGCCATGGCATTCAGAAACTTTTGGTGCGGGGCAATGTCGTCTGGTGCCCCCCCTTTTGCTGTCCAATTGGATAAGACAGCTTTGTAGTTCGCCGCCACCCGCGCCTGTTCTTCGGAGATGCTCGCCACCTGGCGTCGTGTCGCCTCGGCAGCGTCTCCTGATAAACCCTCCAGCGTGAGGTTCAGATCGATGAACTTGGCCATCGAATTCGAAGTGTGTCCCTGCCAAACATCAGCCAACTCTGCCAATTGAGATGTGGTCAACGGGACAACATAAAGCTCTAGACTAGATGTGGGCACTTCCAGGGCACTGGCCTTGGCCATCATCTCATCTGACGATGCCTGCGCCATCACAGCCCACGCGCCTAGAACAAAGCACATGGCTAGACCGGCGAAAAGGCCAATGGGTTTCTGCAATCTTTTCATATCAAAAGCCTCAAAAAATGCGGGAAGCTTCGGACACTGTTCCGGCAAGCGGTCAAAAACTCAAGGTTTTTTGACCGCTTGCCGTTAGATCAATGCTTAACCCCCAACGCCGGCAAAACGTACGCCGCTCAGATCCGCCATCTCGCGTTTCCACGTGGTGATGTCATCGGCGTTCAAGTCAGACAGGTTGCTGTGTCCACAAGCCCGCGCCAGCACCTGCATCAGCTCCACACTGGCGCCAAAGTAGCGCGCCAGTTTTTCCGCACCAATCTGCACATCCAGTTTTTTGCGCAGTTCCGGCTTTTGCGTCGCGATGCCCACCGGACAGTTGTTGGAGTTGCACATGCGCGCCGCGATACAGCCGACCGCCTGCATGGCTGAGTTCGACACCGCGACGGCATCCGCGCCCAGCGCCATGGCTTTGACAAAGTCCTCCGCCACGCGCAAACCACCCGTAATTACCAGCGAAACCTCATCACCGGTTTTGGCATTCAGATGCTTGCGTGCCCGCGCCAGGGCCGGAATGGTTGGCACTGATATGTGATCGCGGAAAATCAACGGTGCCGCGCCGGTGCCGCCACCACGACCATCGAGGATGATATAGTCAGCCCCTGCTTCGAGCGCGAAGTCGATGTCTGCCTCGATGTGGTTGGCCGAGAGTTTGAAGCCAATTGGAATGCCACCGGAGCGTTCCCGCACCTCATCGGCAATGCGGGCAAAGTCCTGTGGCGTATGCAGCTCCGGGAAAGTTGACGGCGACACCGCGCTGTGGCCTGGCTCCAGTCCGCGCACCTCGGCAATTTTGCCCTGCACCTTTTCGCCGGGAAGATGCCCGCCTGTGCCGGTTTTGGCGCCTTGCCCACCTTTGAAGTGAAAGGCTTGCACCCGTTCCACCAGCTCCGGTTTCCAGCCAAACTGCGCAGAAGCCAGCTCATAGAAATATCGCGAGTTTTCCGCCTGCTCCTCGGGCAACATACCACCTTCGCCAGAACAGATCCCCGTGCCTGCCAGCTCTGCGCCACGTGCAAGTGCGGTTTTGGCCTCTTCGGAAAGTGCGCCGTAGCTCATGTCAGAGACAAACAGCGGAATGTCCAACTGCAACGGCTTGGCCGCACGCGGGCCAATCACCACGGAGGTATCGACTGCTGCATTGTCTAGAAGCGGCTTGCGCGCCACCTGGGCGGGCAGGATCTGAATGTCATCCCATTGCGGCAGGTCTTTGCGCGGCACGCCCATGGAACCCATTTCTCCGTGATGACCCAACTTGCTCAGCCCATCGCGTGCAAGTTCGTGAATGCGTGCCACGGTGGGTTCTTCAGGTGTCGGCACCGCTTGCGGTATCTCCGATTGCGGCTTGGGCGCGGGATCGCCCGGCTTGGCATCCGTGATCCGGGTATGGGCGCCGTCGCAAAACGGCGCATTGGCGCTGGCCTTGCATTGGCACAAAAACGCATCACCACTTTTTTCGGCAGTGAATTTCTGCGGTTTCATCTCTGTGCCGGCATGACTGCCGTCACAAAACGGTTGGGTCTTGGACCTCCCGCAGCTGCACCAGAAATAGGTTTTGCCGTCTTCCAGCTCCACTTTGACGGGTCGGGTCGCCGCAATGATGGGCACATCACCTGCCATGTCACACTCCTTGTTCACGTTTGGCTACGCAAACAGAGTGCCTCAAACGGTGCAACAAACAAACAGGAGGGAATGCACACAGAGCTCCGCACCTATGCACATGACAAGGTGCCTTACGCAGGACACCGTGCGTTTATGCAGGATTTAATCCAATCGCAGCCGCGCAAACAGACGCAGCGCGTGGCTAGCATCTTCCGCTGCCACCGGCATCATCCGGTCATAGGCGGCGGCTATCACTGCCGCGATCTCCGGGCGCAACACCGTGGCCCCGCTGTCTGGCACAACAGCCAACGGTGAGGTGTCCGCGAACGCTTTTGGCCCCCAGGTCACAATAGTCTGTACAGCCTCACCCAATGCCAAGGCTTCGGCGGGGATTTGGGACATAGCTTCATTCATACGCAGAAATACAAACGCCGCCTGGATGCTGCCATCATTGTCAAAGCGGAACCCACGGTATTGGGTGGCATCCGCCTTTTGCAATCGGCCAACCAAAGCTGTCAGATCGGGAATAAGGCGCTCTAGGTCCGGCACCTCCAAAAGCTCCTCCCATTCGCGAAAGAAGAAAATCATCAGGTTGCTGCCAAGTTCCGGATCGGTCTCTGCCATCTGGTGACCAACCAAGGTGGCCACCGCTTCCAGCGCGCCTTTGACAATTTCCAGCGTCGCGTCCTCAACTCCGAACACCACTGGCGAAATCGGGCGCCCCCAACGGGCAAATCCATAGCTGCCATCGTGGCGGGTGAAGAGAGATTCAACGTCCTGCGGTGTCATATCGGGCTCCTGTCAGATCGCCCGCTATGTGCCGCCAAGCCAGACCTAAAGCAAGCCCTTAGGCCAATTCACTGGCCCAAGGTGGGTTGGCCCCGGCCCGCGATACGGTCACGCCCGCCACTTTGGCGCCATAGGCCAGCGCGGCAGCGGCATCCTCCACCGACAGTTCCCGCACTTTGGCTTTGGTCAACATGCCCAGCTCTGCCAGCTTGGCCAGAACACCCGCATTAAACGTGTCGCCCGCGCCGACAGTATCAACCACCTCAGCCTTTTCAGCCGCCACGATCAGCTTGTGGCCACTTGCCAGATAGCCATCCGCGCCTTCGCCACCACGGGTCACCAAAACCAAGGCCGGCCCCTGCTCGGTCAGCTGCATCGCACGCGCATCAAGTGTGTCGCCTTCCGGCACCAGCCATTCAAGGTCTTCATCAGACACTTTCACAATGTCCGCCTTGGCAAACATACGCGCCAATCGGGCTCGGTAGGTCTTCTCGTTGGCAATGAAGCCGGGGCGAATGTTCGGGTCCACCATCACCGCGCGTCCAGCGCCCTCGCGTTCCAGTAGTTCAGCGTATGTGTCTGCGCAGGGCTCCACCGCAAGGCTAATCCCGCCAAAAAACAATGCTTTGACCTTTGGCTCCACAGACACCAGATCGGCAGGTTGGATCATGCGACCAGCGGTGTTTTCGTCATAAAACGAATACGTTGCCTGTCCGCTACTGAGATGTACAAAGGCCATGGTTGAGGGGCGTTTGGCACGGATCAGTGCGGAAGTGCTAACATTGCTAGCCACCAGTTCGGTCATCAGAATATCGCCAAAACTGTCCGTGGAAATTCCGCTGACCAAGCCAACACGCGCACCCAAACGGCCCAACGCCACGGCGGTGTTGAACACCGCCCCCCCTGCATGGGGTACAAATCCCGTGCCGCCCTCAACGGTCTCGCGGGGGATCATATCAATCAGCGCTTCGCCACAACACAGGATCATAGGAGCCTCCTCAGGTCAGCCATTTGGCGTAATCACTCACCAACAGGTGGGTGGGCGCGACATCTTCTTCAATCTCGGCAAACCGGCCAATCGGCTCGCGGAAGATATTGTCTGTTTCATCATCGTTCACGGTGGAGACCTCGCCAATCAGCACGTCGCCGCCCTCCCCCCAAAACGCGTGCCAGTCCCCCGGCATCAGCGTCAGGCTTTCGCCCGGTGCAAACTTGAGCTTCTCCCCCGGCGCAAATTCACGCGGAATGCCATCACACATCACCATGCCACCGCGGTCCTCGGCAAAGTTACCTTCGTCATCAGAGCCAAACAGCTCCACAATCATAGTGGCCCCGCCACGGTTAATAATGTCTTCCGCTTTGATCACATGGGTGTGCATTGGCGAGAGCTGATCCCGACGCGAGATCAACAGCTTTTCTGCGTAGCACATACCGCCGCCCCGCTGCAGATCGGCCAGACGCCCGTTGCGCAGAGTGAACAAGAACAACCCCATCTCGTCAAACCGGCCCGCACCATAGTCGGTGATGTCCCAACCACAGCGAGCCTGAATCAAGGCCTCGGCCTCTTTGGCGCGCGCTTTGAACTCCTCCGGCGTCCAATAGGCAAACGGAGGCAGTTTAAAACCGTAGGAGCGGATCATATCGTCCGCAGACGCCATGATGTCGTTGATGGTAGAGCGTTTCATTTCTGTCTCCCAAAGCCGCCAGAGATCACGCGACCTTTAGCGCTAACAAATTCACCCCCTCCCTAAGCCACCCAATGGCTTTGGAGCAATGAAAAAGGGCTAGGAGGGCAAAAAATGCTTCGAAATCGCGCCCAAAGACAAAAAGAGCCCTCGTGCAAAAAGTGCGAGGGCTCCTTGCCTTAAAACGTGCGCACGTCCGTGAGGATCTCAGCGCCAAATTGGTCACTCAGGATGTGGGCACAAATTTTTGCAGCAGTGTCTTCTGCCTTGGCTAAGCCACCTTCGGCTTTCATCGACTTGAACTGATCCAGCAGAGCAAAATCCTCTTCCGGTGCAGAGCGAATGGTGGCCTGCATGCCG
The DNA here is from genome assembly GCF_900182745.1 of Shimia sagamensis. Classification (GTDB taxonomy): domain Bacteria; phylum Pseudomonadota; class Alphaproteobacteria; order Rhodobacterales; family Rhodobacteraceae; genus Shimia; species Shimia sagamensis. Next base: position 160,635 of record NZ_FXTY01000007.1, read on the forward strand.
GTGTCGATCACACCAGGCGCAATGCTTTCCGCTTTCAGACCAGCCACCGCGTCTTCCACCATCGCGCGCGCGTGCATGTCCATGGCCGCTTTGGTGGCGCAATAGACACTCCAACCGGTGTAGGCATTGCGCCCAGCGCCGCTGGAGATATGCGCGACCCGACGCTCCGCACCCTCTGTAGCCGCCACAAAGGCATCGCTCAAGATCAGTGCAGCGGTGACGTTCACAGCCAAAGACTGGGCAATTTTGCCTGCGTCCTGACGGCCAATTGGGGCGATGGGTTCCACAATGCCAGCGTTATTGATCAACACGGCCTCGCTTGCCCCCTCGAGGAAGCCCGCAAACTCTGCGCCTACGGCAAGGGCCGTCACAGCGTCTGTGTCACCCAAATCAAGCGCCAATTCGGTCAGGCCGGCAATGTCCGATCCAATACCAGACCGGGAAAGGCCCAGAACTTCATAGCCCGCCTCAATCAGGCAGGACACCATACCCGCGCCAAGCCCTTTGGAATGGCCCGTGATAATCGCCTTTTTCATCATCTTGCTCCCACAAGTTAATTTGTGAACCATCTCTACGCGGCTTTGACCGCGCGACGCAATTACTTGGTGATCAGAATGGCGCGGAAATCATTCACATTGGTGAGCGTTGGCCCCGGCACCACCTGCGCATCGATCTTTTCAAAGAAACTATGCGCGTCGTTTTCTGCCAAAGCGAGCGGCGCGTCCACGCCCTTCGCTTGTGCCGTTGCCAGCGTCTGTGGTGCAATCACCGCGCCCGCTACTTCAGCTGCACCATCGACACCGTCGGTATCACAGGCCAATGCGTGGATGCCTTCTGCCCCTTCGAGTGCAAGCGCCAAAGCCAAGGCAAATTCTGCATTCGGACCACCGACGCCATCCCCACGCCGTGTCACGGTCAGCTCGCCGCCAGACAGAAGCACCCGAGGCCCACGCCCCACTTTTCCCTTGGCCAAGTCAGCCTGCGCTTGCGCCACATCGCGCGCTTCGCCTTCCAGCGCATCCCCAAGGATTTCCACGCGCAGTCCGGCCGCCTCTGCGACCTCCTGCGCCGCCTGCAACGACTGTAACGGCGAAGCAAACAAGATGTTTTCTGTGGTCGACAACCGCTCATCATCCGGCATCACCACACCGGCATGTGCCCGCGCCGCCGCCTCGACATGCTCCGGCAAAGTAACGCCAAACGGAGCCAATGCGGCCAGCGCGCAGTCCAGGTTTTCCGGCTCTGCCACGGTAGGACCAGAGCCAATCATGCCCGGATCATCGCCCGGCACGTCCGAAATCAGATAGCTCACCACTTTGGCTGGATAGGCCGCCGCCGCAAGCTGTCCCCCTTTGGCCTGACACAGATGTTTGCGCAGTGCATTCATCGCCGAAATTGGCGCACCGGAGGCCAGCAATTCCGCATTCACCTGCTTTAACGCGTCCAATGTCACCCCTGGCACCGGCGCGGTCAGCAGTGACGACGCCCCTCCGGAAATCAAGCATACCACCGTGTCTTCTGCAGTTAAACCGCGCATCAGCTCCAGCATTTCCAGCGTCGCCACTTCCCCCGCAGCATCCGGCACAGGGTGCGCCGCAGACGTAATGGTGATCCCCGTACATGGCCGCTCGTAACCGTAGCGCGTGATGACCAATCCCTCACAAGGCCCCCAGGCGCTTTCCAATGCCTCCGCCATACGCGCACTGGCCTTGCCGGCGCCAACCACAATCAACCGGCCTTCGGGTTTTTTACCCAAAACGCCCGGCAAAGCAGCCATCGGATCGGCCACCGCCACCGCTTTGGCAAACAAGTCCCGCAAAAAACTGTCTGGATTGATGTCCATACTCATACTCCCCCCAAATGCACATGTTCTCCCGCCCCTTGGCATCTGACCATATGCGCGTCAAAACCCGCACCAAAGGAAATGTTTCCGCTAACATGCACAGTTTTACAGGCGGAGCAAGCCACCGCCTCTGGTCCCGCTGCACGCCTGTCTTTCCAAGCCCCGCAACCTGCCCTACTGTGCCGCGACTTTCTTAGCCTGCGAGCCCCCCATGGCCCAAATCAGCCTGAAACAGCTTCAAGCCTTTGTGGCGGTTGCCGACTTGCAAAGCTTCCGCCGTGCAGCGGATCGGCTGAACACCACGCAGCCCAACATCTCCACCCGCATCGCCGGTCTGGAAAGCCAAATTGGCCACTCGCTGATGGCTCGGGATGCTGGTTCCGTACGGCTCAGCCCGATGGGGGAAAAGCTCCTGCCAGAAGCACGCAATGTCTTGCTGGCAATGGACAAGTTCCTGCTTACCGCAGCGGATGACACTCTCTTTGACGGCACCCTGCGCATTGGCGTGACCGAGATGATTGTGCACACGTGGCTTGGCGAGTTCTTCTCCGCGCTCAAGCAACGCTTTCCCAATATCGACATGGACCTGACCGTTGATCTGTCGGTGAACCTGTCCCGCGATTTGACGGAGCGCAGGATCGATCTTGCCCTGCAAAGCGCGCCGTTTGAACGCCAGATCAGTGGCAACGCTGACCTTGGGCCCCTGCCAATGTTGTGGGTCGGCAGCCCCAAACTGGACTTGTCCTCCAAAGTGCTGAGCCTGCACGATCTGGCGCAACATCCCGTCTTGACCCACGCCCGCGGCACGATTCCTTACAACCAGATGCAGGATCATTTTGCCGCGTTCTCCGATATCTCGGTGCGTCATGTGTCGTCGTCCAACCTCGCTGCCTGTCACCAAATGACCCGTGACGGGTTGGGCGTGGCCTGCCTACCCGAAGCCATGGTGCGCGAGGACTTGGCCAATGGCACCTTGGAGCCCCTGCGCTACCTCTGGGTGCCCGACGCGCTGCAGTTCTACGCCCGCTATGATGCAGACACCTGCCCCAGTTTTGTAGGCGCCGCCGCCGAACTGGCACAGCAGGTCGCCCAGGCTCACGCCGCAAGATAAATTTCCTTAATCCAATTCATGAAATCTAATAATTGGATTTCATCACCCGCGCCGCTTAGCCTCTTCCTCAAGGAAAAGGGAGGCACTTTGCGATGCCATCACACGCAGCCCGATTGGGCGTCGACATCGGCGGAACATTCACGGACGTGGTTTTGGAAATCGGTGAAAACCGGTTTTCCACCAAAGTGTTGACCACCTACGCCGCGCCGGAAAATGCAATTGTGGACGGCATGCAAAAGGTCTGCGCCAAAGCGGGCGTGGCACCAAATGTGATCGAGCAGATCATCCACGGCACCACGTTGGCCACCAATGCGCTGATCGAGCGGCGTGGCGCCAAAACCGCTCTGATCACCACCGAAGGCTTCCGCGATGTGATCGAAATGCGCACCGAAAGCCGGTTTGAGCAGTATGACCTGAACCTCACTTTGCCGGAGCCACTGTTACCGCGCAACCGCCGCTATGTGCTGCGCGAACGCATGGATGCCACAGGTGCCGCCCTGATCCCGCTGGACCGCGCCGACATCGAGGCACTGGCCGACGAGCTGGCTGAAGCCAACTACGAAAGCATCGCCGTCGGTCTGCTGCACTCCTATGTGAATGACGCCCACGAACGTCTGATCGCAGAGGTCCTCGCGGAAAAACTGCCCGGCGTGATGGTCTCGTTGTCCTGCGAGGTCTCCCCGCAGATGCGCGAATATGAACGCTTCAACACCACCATCGCCAATGCCTATATCAAGCCGCTGATGAAATCCTACCTGGGTCGTTTGAAAGACCGCCTGGCAGCCGAGGGCGCCGCGTGTCCGGTTTTCCTTATGCACTCTGGTGGCGGCATCATGTCCTTGGAAAGCGCCGCGAATTTCCCGGTGCGTCTGGTCGAAAGTGGCCCGGCGGGGGGCGCGATTTTTGCCGCCGACATCGCGGCCAAACATGGGCTCACCAAAGTGCTGAGCTTTGACATGGGCGGCACCACCGCCAAAATCTGCCTGATCAAGGATCAAACGCCCAAAACCACCCGCGTGTTTGAAGTCGCCCGCACCTATCGCTTCAAAAAAGGCTCCGGCATGCCAATTTCGATCCCGGTGATCGACATGGTTGAAATTGGCGCAGGGGGCGGTTCGCTCGCCCATGTCGACGCGATGAATCAAATCCGCGTTGGTCCAGAAAGCGCAGGGTCCGAGCCCGGCCCAGCCTGTTATGGCCGTGGCGGCGCAAATCCAGCTGTGACCGACGCCGACCTGATCCTGGGCAAGCTGGACCCAAACAACTTTGCCGGCGGCTCAATCCCCCTGCATCCCGACAATTCGGCCAAGGCGCTGGACACTGTGATTGGCAAAACGCTCGACATGGACGCCACCGAGGCCGCCTTTGGCCTCGCTGAAGTGGTGGATGAAAACATGGCCAACGCCGCCCGCGTGCATGCGGTGGAAAACGGCGAAGACCTGTCTGAGTACACCATGATTGCCTTTGGCGGCGCAGCGCCGCTACACGCCGCACGGCTGTGCGAAAAACTCGGTGTCTCCCGCTGCCTTGTGCCGCAAGGTGCAGGCGTTGGCTCGGCCATCGGCTTCCTGCGCGCGCCGTTTAGCTTTGAGGCCAACCGTTCGGTCTTCATGCGGTTGAGAGATTTTAACGCCGCAAGAGTGAAAGCCCTATTTGAGGACATGTCGGATGAGGCCACGCGTTTTGTACGCTCTTGCAACGCTGACGCAGAAATTCTACGCGATCACAAAGTCTACATGCGGTATTCCGGTCAGGGTTGGGAGATTCCAATCTCGCTGACGGCTGATCAGGCTGCCAATCCGAACGCGGCCACTTTTCTCGAGATGTTTGAGACAGATTACAAAGCCCTGTTTGGCCGTGCCGTGGATGGCATGGAGGTTGAAATCACCGTCTGGAGCGTAAACGCCCACACCGCACAGCACGCCTCTTCCCCGCTCTCAGACATCGGCACCCTCACATCTCTCGCCCCCGGTGAAACACGCCCGCTGTTTGATCCGGCCTTAGCCAAAACCGTCGACGCCGCCGTGATCGCCCGCACCGATCTGCCAAGTGGCCACATCGCCCAAGGCCCCGCCGTGGTGACCGAGGATGAAACCACCGTGGTTGTGCCCGCCAGCCGCGAGGTGCTGACCCACGCTGATGGCACGCTGGACGTGCGCACAAAGGAGATCGCCCAATGACCGAGCACAGCAAAGTTGCCTATCAGGTCATGTGGAACCGCATGATCTCCGTAGTCGAAGAACAGGCACAAGCGCTTGTGCGCACCGCGTTCTCCACCTCCGTGCGCGAGGCGGGCGACCTGTCTGCCGGAGTTTACAACGACGCAGGAGAAATGCTTGCCCAAGCCGTCACCGGCACACCGGGCCATGTGAACGCCATGGCGGATGCTGTGGGCCATTTCATCCGTCGCATCGGGCGCGAGAACATGTTTGAGGGCGACGTTTATCTGACCAACGATCCGTGGGAAGGCACCGGCCACAAACACGACATCACTGTTGTGACGCCCTCTTTCCACCAGGGCACGCTGATCGGTTTTTTTGCCTGCACAGCCCATGTCACCGACATCGGCGGGCGCGGTTTTGGCGCGGATGCCAATGACGTGCACGAAGAAGGGCTTTACCTGCCGATTATGAAGTTTGCGGATCGCGGCACAGTGGATCAAACTCTGCTTACCCTAATCCGGGGCAATGTGCGCGAGCCGGATCAACTTGTCGGTGACATCTACGCGCTGGCCAACAGCAACGAAATTGGCCACCGCCGCCTGATCGAAATGGTTGAGGAGTTTTGCCTTGCCGATCTTGCGGGCATCTCTAACTTCATCCTGACTAACTCTCGCGAAGCTACGCTGGCGCGTATCAACGCGCTTACGCCGGGCAGCGCGAGCGGCCATTTGCGCATCGACGGCTACGATACGCCGATCGACCTGCACGTCAAACTGACCATCGAGAAAGACCGCATCCTGAGCGATTGGGCTGGCACGTCTGGCTTGGACAAAAAAGGCATCAACGTGCCGCTGGTCTACACCAAAGCCTATGCCTGCTACGCGTTAAAATGTGCAATCGCGCCGGAAATCCCCAACAACGCCGCCTCGCTGGCCCCGTTCGAGATCACCGCGCCGGACAACAGCATTGTGAATGCCAAGTTCCCGGCCCCCGTCGCTCTGCGCCACGTAATTGGCCATATGGTGCCCGACACCGTCTACAACGCACTCGACAAGCTTTTGCCCAACACCGTGCCCGCTGAGGGTGCAGGTTGTCTCTGTAACTTCCAGGTTTCCCTGCGACCGCGCAGGGATGGGCAAGCGCCCGAAAATGCGGTGCGCGCCGAGGTGTTGACGTTCAACTCCGGTGGCTCCGGCGCACGGCCGACATTGGATGGCATGAACGCCACCGCCTTCCCGTCTGGCGTGATGACCATGCCGGTGGAAGCCACGGAACAGGTTGGCCCGGTGCTGATCTGGCGCAAAGAGCTGCGCCCGGACAGCGGCGGCGCGGGTGAATTCCGCGGCGGTTTGGGACAATACATGGATGTGGGTGCGCGTGAAGGCTACGAATTTGACATCTCCCTGATGCTGGACCGTGTGGACCACCCGGCGCAAGGCCGTCGCGAGGGCGGCGCCGGTGGCGCCACTCGTCTGGCCCGCTCCGATGGCGCAGCGGTGCGCGGCAAAGGCAAACAATTTATACCCCACGGCACAGTGGTGCAAATGGGCTTCCCCGGCGGCGCTGGCTACGGTACCCCAAACCGTCGTGATCCGGCGCGTGTCACACGCGATCTTGCGCTTGGCTACATCACCCCGGAGCATGCGGCAGAGCATTACAACATGTCGGCAAAAGAAATTGCCGAGGCCCTGTCGCGGGCCAAACGGGGAGACATCGTCTAATGGCAGCAGGCGCAATGGCCACCAAGCCAACCAAATCATCTTACGATGTGGTAATCATCGGTGGGGCGATCATGGGATCCTCCACCGCGTGGTTTTTGTCCGACAACCCGGATTTTACCGGCTCGGTTTTGGTGGTGGAAAAAGACCCAACTTACGAGTTCAGCTCCACCGCCCACACCAACTCCTGTATGCGACAGCAGTTTTCCAATCAGTTGAACGTTCAAATCTCTCAGTTCGCCGCAGACTTTGTGAAAAACCTGCGCAAACACATGGGTGGGGACGACCGCGTGCCGGAGTTGGATATTCAGAACTACGGATACCTGTATCTCGCGGACACCGAAGACTTTGCCCAAACCCTACGCGACAACCAAAAGGTCCAACGTGCGGCAGGTGCGGAAACGCAACTCCTGTCCGCCGAGGAGATCGCCGCCCGTTATCCGTTCTACAACGTCGACGACATCGTTCTGGGTTCGATCAACACCAAAGACGAAGGTTATTGGGACGGCGGTGTGGTGTTTGACTGGTTCCGCCGCTCCGCCCGCGAGCGTGGTGTGGAATACGTGCAGGGTGAAGTGGTCGCCATGGCGCGCGAAAGGGGCAAAATCACGTCTGTAACCTTGGCCTCTGGCGATGTGGTAAATTGCGGTCAGGTGGTGAACGCTTCCGGACCGCGCGCTGCGCGCACCTCAGAAATGGCGGGCATTCCTATGCCGGTGGAACCACGCAAGCGCTTCACCTGGATCTTCTCTGCGGAACAACCTCTGCCGATGGAGCTGCCACTGACCATCGACCCCTCCGGCGTTCACGTCCGCCAAGATGGCCCCAACACCTACCTCGCGGGTGCCGCACCTGATCCAGACCCAGCCGTGGCGTTTGATGATTTCCACATGGATCACAACCGCTGGCAGGATCACGTCTGGCCCATCATCGCCACCCGTATACCGCAGTTTGAAGCCATCAAAGTGGTCACGGAATGGACGGGCCATTACGCCTATAACACCCTGGATCAAAACGCGATTTTGGGTGCACACCCGGAAGTCACCAACTTCATCTTCCAGAACGGCTTCTCCGGCCACGGGTTGCAACAAAGCCCCGCCATGGGCCGTGCCGTGGCAGAATTACTGACCTACGGGGAATTTCGCACCCTAGACATGGCGCCCTTTACGTTTGAACGTGTCCTCAACAATGACCCCATAGTTGAGAAGGCCGTGATCTGATGGTGCAATCCAACCCGTTCCTGACCGCAATCCGCGAAGGCAAACCTCAAATTGGCCTCTGGGTCTCGCTTGGCGATCCCCTGACCACCGAAGTGGTCGCGGGCGCAGGCTATGACTGGCTGCTCCTCGACATGGAACATGGCGCGGGAGAGCTCTCGGATGTGCAGGCACAGATGCAGGTCATCAAAGGCTATGACAGCACCGCCATTGTGCGCCCGGATTGGAACGATCCGGTGAAAGTCAAACGCCTGATGGACATGGGCGCGCCCGGACTTCTGTTCCCGATGGTGCAAAACGCCGAAGAAGCCGCCGCTGCTGTCGCCGCCACCCGCTATCCCCCCAAAGGTATGCGCGGCTATGGCGGCACCACCCGCGCCACCGGATTTGGACGTGACAAGAGCTATACCAGCACCGTGGATGACCAGACCGCTGTGCTGGTGCAGGTCGAGTCCTTGCAAGCGCTGGACAACGTCGAAGCCATTGCAACCACCGATGGCGTCGATGGGGTCTTCTTCGGTCCCGCCGACATTGCCGCCGACATGGGCTACCTCGGCCAAGCCATGCATGACGACGTCTGGGCCAAAATCCTGCCTGCCGCCATGCGATTGATTTCCAAAAAAATACCCGTTGGCACCTTGGTGCGTGACGTGGATTTTGCCCGTCGCCTATTGGGCGCGGGGTTCACCTTAGTCGCCTGCGGCTCGGATGCCGGCCTTTTGGCCCGCGCCGCTGACACTTTACTAGAAGACGTGAAAGCTCCCTGACCATGAAGAAACTTGTCCTCACCGGCGCCGCTGGCCGCCTTGGCTCTTACCTGCGTGAGCCACTGACCCAACTGGCAGATGAATTGGTCTCCACCGACATCGCTGAGGACATTGGCACGCTTTATGACGGCGAAAGCTACGTGCAGGCGGATCTGGCGGATCTGGATGCCATGATCGACGTGCTGAAAGACGCGGACATGGTGGTGCATTTTGGCGCGATTGGTGATGAGGCCCCGTTTGAGGATATCCTTGGCCCCAACATCATTGGTGCCCATAACGTCTGGGAAGCAGCCTACCGCAATGGCGTGAAACGGGTGATCTACGCCAGCTCTGTGCACGCCGTGGGCATGCACAAAATCGCTGACAACATCGGGATTGACGCGCCGCACCGTCCGGACACTTTTTATGGCCTCGCCAAGTGTTTTGCCGAAGATCTGGGCCGGATGTATTGGGACAAACGTGGCGTGGAAAGCGTACACATGCGCATTTTCTCCTGTGCGCAAGTGGTCGCGCCGCGCTCCCTGTCCACATGGCTCAGCTATGATGACCTGATCCGCATGGTCACCGCCGCAATCACCGCGCAAACCGTTGGTTTTTCAATTGTCTACGGCATTTCCAACAATGATCGCGCTCCGGTGCACAACACCGGCGCCGGTCATATTGGGTACAAACCACAAGACAACGCGGAGCAGTTTGCCGAGACCGTTCTGGCCAACGCCCCCCCAGCCGATCCGACCAATTTGGCGCAGATGACCATTGGCGGGCCATTTGCCACCATCCCTTTGGGTGAGAGCGGGCTCGCCACAATGACCATCGTGGACGACAGCAAGAAAACCTAAGCGTTATTTCCCGTCCACACGGGGGGCGACAGCCATTGGGAAAATCGCGATCAGGAATAGCACCATCGCCGCCACCCAAAGCCCCCCGGCCAACATCAGCGTAAAGTCATAAACCGCGACCAGGGCGCTCTGCCCCACCCAACGCATCAACGCGGCGCTGGCCATAGCCGCATAGGACCAAACCAGAGGTTTTGACGCGATCAAGGCGCGGCCAGTGTGCCCCAAAGCTGCGCGGCTCATCACCGCCAGCGTCATACCGCCAACGCAACCGATGCCAAGCACGTGGATCGCGGCCAGCTCTTGACCGACGCCAAATCCGGACAGCCCATACAGAAGCAAACCCACCGCCAAAAACGCCATACTAATGTGAAGCGACCACAAAATTGGCTGGCTTACAGTCCATAGACTCTTCCACCCACTGAGCCGCGCCAGTTGCGTGGCTCCGGCCAGGAGCGCGGCGCAGGTCAACAGAACATCGACTCCGCTCATCGCCGCCCAAGGCAGTGCCAGCGAGGTCACCATCGCAACCTTGTTCAAGACATCCGGTGTCTGTGGCCAGCCATTTTCAGGCACCTCCGCGCGCTTCATCGCATTGCGCGTAAACGCCGGTGTGACCCGTCCGCCCAACACGCCAATCAACCCCACCAAGGTCATCAACCCACCGACAATGCCCTGTCGGGCCGTGTTCGTTGTCAGTCCTACCCATTCCAGATGTACAAGCAGATTGCTCACCCACAGAGCCACCAGCATAGACAGAAGTACCATGTTCTGTGGCTTCGGCCGTTTCAGCAACTGATTTAGGATTTTCCAAGCCAATACAGGCACAAACAAAAGATCTGCTACCATTGCGGTCATTGGAGGCACCACCCCCATCGGCCATAGTGCAATCCGGCCAATCAGCCACAATCCAAACACGCCGGCAATGTACCCAACACGCGCGCCTTTGGTGCCGGTCCAATTAGGCACCGCTGTGAGGAAAAACCCGCCAATTGCCGCCGCACCGTAGCCAAAAACCATCTCATGCGCATGCCATTGGCTTGGTGCCATATCCAGACTGTCCATCCCGGCACCACCGGAGGCCAATGACAACGTCCACAGCAGCCCGGCCCCGGCGCCAAAGACACCTGCCGCAAGAAAAAACACCCGAAAGCCTTCTGAAAACACACGCAGAATCGCGGACATGATTCACCTATTGCATTACCTGTTCGCCGCGAGCCTAGGCCGCGCTGGCCAACCGCCACTTGACCAAACCCAAGCGTAAACAACAAAGTGAGAAAAAGTCACAGAGCACAAACGCAATAAGCCGGAACGCTCCGCGTCCCGACTTAAAGTTTCTAAAAAATATCAGTGTGTTAGGCAGCAACCTGATTGGCAACCTCACGACAATCATTCTCGCCTTCCGCGTCGTAACCCTCCCCTTCGGGCGACAATGCAAACTCGCCAATCAGCTGCGCCATAGAGGTGGTGTCCCGTTGCATCGAGCCCACAGCGGCAGCTGTCTGCTCAACCATGGCCGCATTTTGCTGTGTCACATTGTCAAGCTGCGACAGGCTGCTGGCAATACCGCTCAGCCCTTCTGACTGCTCCAGCGAAGAGTTCGCAACCTGCGAGGTCAGCCCCGCCACGGCTTCTACCTTGTTCACGATATCCCCAAGCACACGACCAGCCTGATCCACCATCTCGACACCATTCTCGACCAAATCAGATGAGGCTTTGATCAATTCACTAATTTCTGCAGCAGATTCTGCCGCGCGCTGCGCCAGGCCACGCACCTCAGAAGCCACTACGGCAAACCCTCGACCGGCATCTCCAGCCCGGGCGGCTTCCACGCCAGCGTTGAGCGCCAAAAGATTGGTTTGAAACGCAATATCGTCAATCACGCCTGTAATCTGCGAAATCTGCGCGGAGGATTCCGCTATCTCGCGCATTTTTTCGACGGTCTCTTGCATCACATCCTGACCTGTTTTGGCCTTCTGGTGCGTCTGTGACATCATTGCGTCGGTTTCTTGTGTTGCGCTTGATGAGGATTGAACGCTTTTTGTGATTTGCTCCACCGACTGCGTGGTTTGCTCCAACGTCGCGGCCTGCGTTTCTGTTCGATGCGCCAGATCATCTGCCCCGGAGTTCACTTCCGCCGCCGTGAGGTCCAAATCCTCAGTGGCATTTTTGATGGATCGCATGACCTCGCCCATGTCGCTCTGTAATGCATTAAAGCCAAGTCGCATGTCCTCATATCGTACCGGGAAGTCACTGTGCTCTGGGGAGGGAATGTCCTCGGACAAATCTTTGCGCCCCATGCGTCCCATGCCATCCCGAAGGTATCTGAACGCCCGCGCCTGCTCTTCTTGCTGAGCGTTGAAATAGGCCTCAATCACCAAATTCATGTCCAACGTGAACGCCCGCGTTAGCACAGAAAGCTGACGGGCCATCTCCGCCTTGCCAATTGGCCCCAATATTCTGCTGCTGCGCTTGAGAAACAACGTTTGGATATACGATGTCGCACGTGAGTAGCCTGCCAAATAGAGATCAAACGGCAGTTCAATGCGAAAATGCACCTCGCCGATGGTCTTGGTTGCGGCGGCAAAACCATCGTCAAACGTGCCACTCAGAAGTTTTGCCCAATGCTTCTTTTGTTGATTGCGTGCATGTTCTAGCAAACCTTCGGTATGGAAAAACCTTGCGGCATCTTCTTGTGCGTAGTCGTAGAAATAGTCGAGAACTTCGTCCAACCAAGGGATCACTTTGGCACCGGCACGTGCGAGTGTCTCGCCGTCTTTTCCGTTCAGTCCAAATTGCGTTACCGCGACAGCCAAATTCTGTGTCATCGTTAGGAGTACCCTTTCCCGGTTGAAACTGCCTTTTGCCTTTCTAAATAGCCGGGTGTTAACAGAGTGCTTAAACATACCAATTTCTGTGTGGGTTTTCAGAGGATTGGGAAGGTTTACTTATTAAGTAATACCGATTTTCGAGGCAGGACAAATTGCAGCGCCTGAGGTTTTACCGAAACTTCAAACCGGTCTGCCACCATGGGTTCACCGTCCAAATTCATGTGAAACGGCGTCTCCGTTTCAATGATAGCGCTGCTGCATTGGTAGCGTTGCAAGAAGGCTTCAGTGGGATCATCGTCTCCAACCAAATCCAACATCGAGCCTGCTCCCCCCTGAAAGCTCTCTTTCGACAGAAGCGCCAGATCGAGCAGCCCATCGGTCACATCCGCGAGTGGTGCCACGTCAAAGCCACCTCCGGCAAACCGGCTATTGCCAACGATCAGCGCCGTGATCTCTGCGTCAAAGGAGTCATCACCAGCCACCGAAATCCGCGCTTTGGTTGGATGCAATTCAGAGAGCCGTGTCAAACCTGATAGCGTGTAGGCCAGCCCACCGAGACGGCGTTTTACGTCCGCCGGTGTTGTGGATGTGATCATCGCGCCAAATCCCCCGCTGGCAACATTCACAAAGTGCTCTCCATTAATGACACCAACATCAATTGGCGTCGCGTCTTCAGTGGCCGCCACTCGGATTGAATGCAAAAGATCATCACCTGCGTCACCAAAAGCGCGGGCAAAGTCGTTGGCCGTGCCTAGCGGCACCAAGCCCATCGACAGACCTGCATCCCTCGGAAACTGCATCAGCGCATTACACACCGCGTTGGCTGTACCATCGCCACCAGCACCCACCACGCGGGTCACACCATCGGCCACGGCACGTTCCAAAATCTGCATGAATTGCGCGCCGTTCCAAGGCACCCAGACGTCAATGTCCAAGTCCTGCTGAAGCGACATCAAAGCCTCCCGCACATCGGCGCGGGCGGCAGACTTACCATTGAGTGTGAGGAGTGTTTTGTGGGTCATGACACCAGTCATGACGATCCCGGCCTGTCAATCAAGCCGGGAGCAGTGTTTTTTTTCAGGAACGCTTAGGCCAGCGCTTCGATGCGTGCGCCTGCAAACTGATCGACCATCGCCCGGCCAGCAGCATCGTCCATCAGGCACAGGGCGGTGGACAAGGCGTCCGCCACAACAGCCTTCGGTGCAGAGACAGAGGCCAACGCCTGAACGCTTGCCGCGCCATTTGGCAGGAAGATATGGCCTTCGGTGCCAGACAGCACTGTGCCCGACGGCGCGGAGGTTGCCAGCGCACGATCGGTCAGGGTCACGCGTGCGACAATATCGCCTTCTGGGGTTGCCACACCGGCTTTCCAGCCAGCGCCATCCGCCTTGGCACCCAGCGCGGCCACTTCGCCCATGTCCATCAGCACATTGGTCAGACCTGCGTCTTTCATCAGTGCAACAATGCGGTCGGTTACGTAGCCTTGCGCGATGCCGTTCAGGGTCAGCGCCATACCGTCGATGTCAAACTTCACCGCAGCGGTGTCAAATTGCACGTTCTGCCAGCCCACGAGGCCCTGCGCGCCCGTCACGTCGCCTTTGCCACCTTTGGCCAGCCACAGCGGCTGCACGGATGGGTCAAACGCACCGCTGCTGGCCTTGTTGATTGCGTCGCTCAAGCTCAGAACTTCCAGCAGCTCTGGCGCTGGCGCAGACAGAACACCGTCGCGGTTCAGCGTGGTCAGCGCGCTGTCGCGATACAGGGAAAAGATACCTTCCAGACGAGACAGCTCGGCCTCCACTGCGCCAAATATCGGCGCAGCTTCAGAAGCACTCATACCAGCGATCTTCATCTGGGCAGGTGCGCCGAGCGCAATACCGGACCAGGAGGCGGTTTCGGTTGCGGCTACGGCCATGCCCGCGGGCACAGCGGCGCTGGCGGCGGCGATGGTCAGAAAACGGCGGCGGTTCAAACGGGTCATGACGGGGTCTCCAACGTCTGATCTAAATCTATGGGTCCAAGGACTGCTTCGGTGGGAATAGCATCCAATGACATAATTTGCCCACCCCATTGGGTCGCAAAATTTGCCGCATCGTCCAGTTCTTTGAACGGAACCACCTCTTGAGCCCCCATTCCACCGGCCACTTTTGCCCCAACGACAAAATGTGCGCCCTCTGCCAGCACCCAGTTTTCGATTCCCGGCTGCTCCCAACTTGGGGCTGCGCCCATGTCACTTACATAAACGCCGATGATTTTCGCGTCCCGTTCTGGGCTTTTGAGATAAGCCACCATGTCACGGGTTTGCGCAAAAAACAGCGGCGCGGGATAACCTTCCAAATGGATCTGCCCTTTGGGGCCACCGTGCTCCGCAATATTCATTTGACAAAAGAAGCTCAGCGCCTCCTCGGTCAATGGCACGGGGTCCGGTGGTGCAACCGCCGCCTCTTCTTTACAGGCGGCCAACGCCAAAATCGCGGCCGCAGCAACAAGTACAACCCTCATGGCTCCACCCTCCGGAACGCCAGCCGGGCAAAAGCAAACCCCAGCAGAGGCCAAACCGCCAGCGACAGAGGTGCTGCCCAGCTTGGCAAAGCGGAGGCCGCGCCAACCATGCCGCTGGCCAAAGCCACGCTTTCAGAACTGGCAATGTTCCACAGGCGGAAAGCATCCGCCGGATTGGCCACCATCAGCCAAGGGAACAGGGTTTCGGTGAACCAACCACCAGAGTCCATCACCACTGCGCCCAGCAGGCCCAGATCGTAAAGCACCACAAAAATCAGCCAAAGCCCTGCCGCCATGCCCGCTGCAGCGGTGGCAGATTTTGCCAGAGAGGACACCATATAGCCTAAGGTCAGGAACACACCGCCCAGCAGCACTGAGGTGCCAATCAAGCGCAGAAGCGCCAGAACGCTCTCCTGCCCTGCACCGCCCATATAGGCGGCGATCGCCCCCGCCGTGCCAAAGCCAATGGTCATGGCGATAGTCAACGCCGCAAGGTGGGCCGAAAACTTGCCAAGCAGGATTTCGCCCCGTCCGGCTGGGTAGCTGAGCAGCAAGCCCAAGGAGCCGCGCTCCGCGTCACCGGCCACCGCATCAAAGGCCATCATTAGCGCCAATAGTGGTGCGAGATAGACCGACAGCGTGGTCATGGAGGTCACAGACACGGTGAGCATGTCCACGCCCAAAGTGCCGGTTGGTGCACTACCCGCAAAGGTCAAAGCCAGCGCAAACAATACCATGATCAGCGTTGCCATAAAGAGCCAACGGTTGCGCGCTAGAATCCGCATTTCCGCCTGTGCAATTGCCAGAAACCGCATCAGTGCAACTCCTCTTTGGCATAGAAACGATAGAGATCTTCGAGCCGTGGTGGCGTGATATCCACATCCGCCACTGCACCGCCCATTTCCGCGATCTTGCGCAGCATCTCCATTTTGCCAGCGGCGTCGATCTCGATCTCCACAGAGGCACCGTTCATACGACGCCCGCCGGTGACTTGAACCAGCGCTTCGGCGTCCGCCGTGGCGCGCACACGCATCTTGGTGCGCAATCCAGCTTTGGCAGACAGACCTGCCAACGTGTCATCGGCCACCAGATGGCCCTTGCGCATGATTGCAATGCGATCTGTACGCGCTTCCACCTCGGTTAGCGCATGGCTCGCAATCAGCACGGCACATCCTGCTGCAGCGAGCTCATCAATGATGGCATAGAGATCCTGGCGCGAAATCGGGTCAAGGCCACTGGTTGGCTCATCGAGCAGCGCAAGCTTAGGCTTACCCAATAGCACCTGCGCCAGGCCAAGACGCTGTCGCATGCCTTTGGAATAGGTGCCAATGCGCCGGTCCAGCGCATCCGCCAGCCCCACACGTTCCAGCAATCCGGCAATATCTGCCTTTTGCCCCGCAAGCCGCGCAAACAGCGTCAGCTGCTCGCGCCCTGTCAAAGCCGGGTGAAAGCTCACTGCTTCCGGCAAAAACGCGGTATCCGCCCGCGCCGCGCCGCTGCCCGGCTTGTGTCCCGCAATCTTCACACTGCCACTGCCCATTTTGGTCAGGCCCAACACGGTCTTGATCAGTGTCGACTTACCTGCGCCATTGTGGCCCAAAAGAGCGACGCGCTCGCCCGCTGAGACCGTCAGGTCCACACCATGCAACACGCGTGTTTGACCTCGATCTTTCACAAGGCCTTGTATTTCTAGGATCTTATCCGTCATGTTCCACCTTCTCCGCCGCCGCTGGTCGGACTGGTTTCATCAAAGGGTGGCTGTCAATCACGCCCCCCGGCAACAATGCCGGAAAGGCCGATTGTGACCACCGCACCATCTGCACGGCTGGCGAGCCCAGCAGCATCTTTGCTGCCGGCTGGCTCCAGAGCACATGGTCCATCGAGTCGTTTGGTCGATAAGGGCTGTCCGCAAACCCATCGCCGTTTACATCAAAAGCCGCATTGTCGCTCCAATAGTTGCCACGGCCGTCCTCAGACCACTCATGCCACTTGGAGGAGACAAATTTCACCTGCGTACGGTTGCCAACAAAGGCGTTGCCAACAATCCGGTTGTCCGCGCTGCCAGCGGTAAAGTGGATGCCAATACCGCAGCCCTCAAACCAGTTGTCGGAAAAGTCATTCTTGTTGGAATTATACAGGAAGGTGCATTTTTCCTTGGCGCTCTTCACATAGTTCCCGGTGATCTCGCTGCGGTTGGCGTAGTTCAACATCACACCATGTTCTCGGTCGTTGATCGACACGTTGTCTTTGACCTTCACATAGGTCGAAAACATCACCGCAAAGCCCAAATCATTGCCGATCGACACATTGCCGACCACTTCGGAGCGGTCCACATACATATAGTGCACGGCAAAACGCAGCTCGCGCATCTGATTATTGCGGAAGATGTTACGCTTGCTGGAATTTACAAAAATCCCGTCGCGGCCCCATTGGATGTCATTGTTCTCAACAATCGAACCCGGCGCGTTCCACACATAAATACCGTTGCCACGCCGGTTCATCAACCGGTCCTGACGCCCCTCAATACGGTTGCCCGCCACTAGCGAGTCCTTCGCTCCGTGAATATCAATACCGTAGAGGTTGCCCAGCAGCACATTGTCCAAAATCTGCGGTGCCTTTGCGGTCTTTTTTAACTGAATGCCGCTGTCGATGTCTTCATGGCGATCGCCAGAGCCAACAACAGTGAGTCCGCGCACCACCACGTCATTGCCGGTAACCGTAATCACCGACCCGTTGCCTTGCCCATCAAGGGTGGCATGGCCTTGACCATCCAGCGTCACAGCTTTCTCCAGCACCACGGTCTCATTGTAAGTGCCGGCAGCGAGGCGAAGGACGTCACCGTCCTCCGCCTGCGCCAATATCTCGGAAATGGCCCCGTCCCGCAGCGGCACGTCCCAGTCAGCCGCCGAAACAGCGGAGGCCAACAGAGCAAACACAGCAGAAAGGGACCATTTCATCATGACTTATGCGCCTTTTGGCTCAACAAACATCCGGCCGCGCATTTCCATGTGAAGCGCGTGGCAGAACCACTGGCAGTAGAACCAGTGTACACCAGGACGGCTGGCCACGAAGGTCACAGAGGCGGTCGCCTGTGGGCCCACTTCCATAGCCACACCGAAGTTCGCCATACAGAAGCCGTGGGTCAGATCGTCAATGTCATCCAGGTTGGTGACATAAACGGTGACTTCGTCGCCTTCTTTTACCGTGAAGTCTTCCAGCGAGAAGTTTGGCGCCTGGCTCGACATGTAGACGCGAACCTTGTTGCCGTCACGGATAACCGAGTCCTGCCAATCGTCAAGGTCAACACCATCCGCTTCGGCCTGTTTGCGCGCATCGTCCCAAATCGGGTCGTTGCGGTCATAGGCGTTTTTCGGGTTCACGATGTCGCGACGCACGATGATGCTGTCATGTGGTTCAGCAAAGGTTGGACCGTCGTGAACAACTTCCATCGAGGAACCGGTGATGTCGATCAACTGCTCGTTCTCTGGCTTCAGAGGACCAACGTTCAGGAACCGGTCTTTGGAGAACTTGTTCATCGAGACCAGCCACTTGCCGTCGGCGTCCTTGGTTTCACCCATGGAGGTCGAGTTGTGGCCCGGCTGATAGTGCACGTCCACTTTCTCAAGGATCGGATCCACATCTTCACCAGCATACTGTTTCACAGCCGCTTCAAGGTTCCATTTCACAACCTGAGAGTCCAAGAACAGTGTGGTGAAGCAGTTGCCCTGACCGTCATATGCGGTGTGAAGCGGACCAAGACCCAACTGTGGTTCTGCCACAATGGCGGAGCGTGGATCTGCGTCTTCTTCAAACAGTGCGTCCAGCTTGGTCACATCCATCACCGATACGGTTGGCGACAGTTTACCAGCGATACAAACGTGTTTGCCATCTGGTGCTGTGTTGATGCCGTGTGGGCTGTTCGGGATCGGAATGTAGCGGGTGTATTTCTTGTTGGAGCCCTTGCGGCCATCCACAATCTTCACACCGTTCAGTTCCTGATAATCACCGGTCTCGATCGCTTTCTCGATTTCCTTGAGGTTGAACACAACCACGTGGTCGAGCTCGCTCTCGGTCATCTCCGCCAGGTTCATACCCATTTCGGAGTTGTAGGAGGTCGAGAAGGCATATTTGCCCTGATAATCACAGTCGGTGTTGTCCAAGTTGCCGGACACCATCACCTGCCAGGCGATCTCCATCGTGTCACCGTCAATCGCGGTGTAGATATTGGTGTATTTGTCAGGCTCGTTCAGGATCGACCCGTCGTTCACCAGCGGTGCTTCGTGCTCACCATTGGCAAAGACATAACCCGTGCGCGGATATTTCTGCGGACGCAGACCATGGATGTCATGCGCGTTGGGGATCTCAATGATCTTGTCACACTTCATGATGTCCACACGCACGCGCGCAACACGGGTGTTGGCTTTGTCGTTCATGAACAGGTAACGGCCGTCATAGGTGCCGTCAGTGAACGACATATGCGGGTGGTGCAAGTCGCCGTTGTCGTAGGTTTTTTTGCCATTGGCCGCAAGGAATTCCTTGGTCTTGTCGGTCAGACCTTCGGTCAGAATCTTCAGCGATTCATTGGTCTGGCCCCAGCCCGTGGCAGAGCAGCGGTTGAACACCGGAACCCGCATCAGCTCACGCATGGACGGCACCCCAAGGACACGCATCTCACCGGCCTGACCGGAAGACCAGAAGCCGTAGTATTCATCGAGCTCGCCTGGCGCCATGGACGCTTTTCCGGACGCAGCAGCGGGGCTTGCGCCACCAACCAGCGAACCAACACCAGTACCGGCCAAAACTGCGCCGGTGGCTGCTGCCCCCATTACGCCGCGACGGCTCACTTTCATGTTTTTCAGGTCTTCAGACATTGTTCCCTCCTTAAAGGTTTATGCAGTCTTTGCATTTGGATGATTGGCCGGAGCAGATTTCTTAGGAATCTTGATCTCAGCCGAGCCCGTTTTCTCGCGCCGTTTCAGCTGACGGATCACAACAGGACATTTGGTTTCGCTCTGATAGAGCACCTGACAATGCAGGCAGTTCACGCATTCATTGGGGTTGATTTCCCCGGTTGGGTGAATGGCCTGTACCGGGCATTCATTGGCACAGGTCTGGCACGGGCTACCGCACTCTTTGTAGCGACGCAGCCAATCAAACATGCGCATACGCGCAGGGATCGCGAGTGCCCCACCCAGTGGGCACAGGTAGCGGCAGTAGAAGCGTTCAATGAACAGCCCCGCCACCAGCAACGATCCGGCAAACACAACAAACGGCCAGTCACGTACAAATTTCAGAATGATCGCAGTTTTGAACGGCTCGACTTCGGCCAGTTGCTCCGCAGTTTCCAAAGACGCCAGCGACACGCCAAACAATCCAAGGAAGATCATATATTTAATCGGCCACAGGCGCTCATGCAGCCCCCAGGGCAGGGTCCATTGCGGCACTTTGAAGAAGCGCGCAATTTGATTGGTCAGCTCTTGCAGCGCGCCAAACGGGCACAGCCAGCCACAGTAGGCCCCACGGCCCCAGAACAGCAGCGCCGCAGCAATGGCAAACCATTGGATAAACACCAGCGGGTCCATCAAGAACGCATCCCAAGTGAAGCCCGAGCGCATACTGTTGGCCAGTGCCATGATGTTGACGACCGACAGCTGTGCGTTGGCGTACCAACCGATGAAGAACAGTGTGAAGGTCAGATAACCAATGCGGAACCAGTAGAACCGACGCGCTTTCCAAGTGGCTTGAAATTGGAAGAAGAAGACCGCGGTCAACACCAGAAGCATCACGCCCAAAACGGCGATTTCTGTGGTCTTGTCCTTCCAGATGCGTTGCCACAACGCAGCCTTGGCTGCGGCTTCATCCGCAGCACTGTCCACAACAGGCGCAACCGGCAATGGCAGCAGGTAGTCATCTGGAAGACGATAACCCAGATCCCATGTCAGGAACACGCGGTCCAGTGCGCCCACCGAGCGTTGGACCAACAGCTGCAGGCGGAACGGCTTCGCCGGATCAAACTCCGAGTCGGCTGGAATTTTGTAGAGTTCGAGCTCAACAAAACTCGGGCTATCGGCGGTTGCCAGTGCCCGCAACCGGCGGTGCTGTTTGTCAAAGAACCGCACCGAGTTGTCGCCTTGGATCAGCTGGATGCGGTCAAAGATACCGCCGCGCACGTAACCGGAACCTTTGAAGCTGTATTTGCCTCGGCCCAGCACCAGAATAGCATGTTCACCTTCGTCCAGCCATTCAACAAGGTTTTCATATTCATTGTCGCCAAGCAAGCTGCGGCCAATCGACGGCACAGACACCAGTGCCATATGCATGTCGATAAACGTGTCGTCCGGCTCGCCTTTTTCGGGACGTTTGGCGGCGCGTTCATCATCCATCTCAGCAAAGGCTTGGTTGACCTGCCCCACGTCCAGCGTCATGCGCCGCACAGAGCCGTCTCCCGCCAATGTGGTCCAGTCCTGCACCGCGTCATTGGCCATGTCCAAGTCACGCTTCGGGCCGGTTTCTTGCACCGCAAGCCCACCCAAGCCCAAGGCCCGCGCCACTTTGATGCCGCCGCGCACCAAACTGTCGTCAATGATCATAATGGTTACGGTGGCACCGGAGATGATATCGAGATCATGCCCCTCGCCGCCTGTTTCCGCCTCAACCTTAAGGTCAAGACCAGCGTAACCTTCGGTCAGCGTCACCATTTTGCTGTTGGGAATACCAATCAACACAATTGGCTCGCTGTGTTTCACCAGCTTCACACCGGTCAACACTGCATCGTCGTCAATGGCTGCGACAACATGGATCGGCTTGCCCGAATAGCCAGTGGTGCCGACAAAATCAGAGGTCAAAAACGCCCAAGCCACGGTCTCGCCGCCCTTGAGCACAGGCGCGACTTTCACGTCCTCGCGCACCGGGCCAAACGCGTCGGCCCCCTCTGCCAGTTCGGCAGGATCTAACTCTGTTAGGAAAGACGCCAGGCTGTCGGCTTTGGCTACATCTGCCATCATGAGCCCAAAGGCACAGACAATTGCAGACACCCAGGTCGTAAATGCGCGCTTCACAATCACAGCGCACCTCCTTCTGTCGGGTTCGCTGTCATCACATGGCCCACGCGGGCCATTTCATTTTTACGCTGGGGCGCCAATGGCGGCCCCCGGGTCATCGGGCGCTCCCACGCCTTGCTGACGAACACTGCCACGTCTGCCTCATCAATCGCCAGCAACGCAGCAAAGGCAACGCTCCCGTCGATTGTGGAAACACCGGGGTCAATCCCTGCCACGCCTGCACAAGTCACACACGTTAGACATTTTGGACACCCGCCATGCGCTGGGGATTGAGGGGTACGTTCTTCAACGGTCCCATCGTCAAGCAGCCGCACAAATACCGGGCCAGCCTCCGCGCAAATCTCAATCCAATCTGCCCCAACGTCTGCCCCAGACCGCGCATGTGCCATGGTCGGCGACACCAGCTGTAACACCAGCCCGACCACGGCCAAAAGACCGATCAAAGATCGGCCAAGGCGGGAATTGGCTGGCGACTCAAAAGACATAAGGGGTCTCAGGAAAGTTTCTAACGCCCTCTCCATAGGCGTCCGCACATCTCCGCGTCTTGATCGATATCAAGCTTTCACATTTCTTGCGCCAAACTTCCAACACACAACCCACCTGCCGATCCAAACCAAAACGGATCTCCATAAACATCAACCCTGGCGTAGGAAATTTCAACAAAATCCCTGCTAAATGCCTGATTTTATTTCTCTTACATTCGCCACCTCCGTCTGCACCGATTAGCGCCTCTTTAACGCGCAGAACTCTACGAAAGGGTCAGAAGGAGTGCGCAATGACAACTTATACGGGTTATTTGGTTAGTCTCGACGTGGGATCAAACGGACTGGGAACAAGCGACGAAATCGACGGCAGTCTTGGCGAAAACACCATTTTTACGCAGCAGGACATGCCAATTGGTTCAGGCTCCGTGACCTTTCCGGCTCTCGGCACAGTCACTGGTACGTTTTATGCACAGAGCGGCCAGGCCTATTTTGTCCCTGACGACTCAGAGGTCGATCCAGGCGACAGCCTTGGCTACATCGACACTTTTTCCGACGTCATCAACGGTAGCAGCGGCGATGACAACATCTGGGTGTGGGCCGACAGCGACGACGTGATCCACGACACCGACGGCGACATCTACGACGCCTCCGGCGACGACATCATTTACGCCGGAAGCGGTGACGACTCGGTTGTCTTTGGGGACGGAAACGACAGCATTTACGGCGAATCTGGCAATGACCAGATTGGCCTGTGGACCACCGGATCCGGCGACAACCGTCTCGACGGTGGCGCAGGCAACGACACCATCATTGGTGGCGACGGCAATGACAACATCATCGGCGGTGACGGGGACGATGTGCTGTATGGGGCGAGCGGCGCTGATACATTTTCCGGCGGTGCAGGCTCCGATGAGTTCTGGATCACGGACGACCATGACTATGCCCTTATAGACGGCGGCAACGACGCCAGCGGTTGGGACCTCGTTGGGTTTTCAAACTGGGAAAGCACCCAAGGCGTGGATGTCACTTTTTCAGGAGACAAGGCGGGCACGTTTGACTTTGGCGGTACCACAACCCACGGTTCTTTCACGGAAATCGAGCACATTGTTGGCACTAACTACGCCGACAGCATTGACGCTTCAGCGGATTCCACAAATCTAACGCTCGAAGGCTTCGACGGGGATGACTCCATCACCGGCAGCACAGGCAACAACTACATCTACGGTGGCGCCGGTGACGACACCATCACCGGCGGTGGAGGAGACGACAAGCTGTTTGGTGGCGATGGCAACGACGTCTTTAACGTGCATGCCGT
Organism: Shimia sagamensis; assembly: GCF_900182745.1. Lineage (GTDB taxonomy): Bacteria > Pseudomonadota > Alphaproteobacteria > Rhodobacterales > Rhodobacteraceae > Shimia > Shimia sagamensis. The sequence continues at coordinate 184,483 of NZ_FXTY01000007.1, forward strand.
TGTGCAACCCGAAGAGCTCGACGATGACGACTTTGAGGTAGGAGGATTGGAAGTCGGAGGATTTGACTTAAGTGGCTTTGGTGAAGTTGAGCCTGCCATCGCAGAAATTCCAAGTATCGACGTGTATGATGAACCTTTGGAAGATGACGCTGCCGACGACGAGCCCGATGATGAGCTCGAACTTGGCGACGATGATGAGATAGATGATGAGGAAGCCGACGACGGGACCAATGATATAGTCCACGTCGACGGCGGTGGATGGTGGGACACCCTCTCGTTCCACGAAGGCACATCTACATCCGGCGTCACTGTAACCTATACCGGAAATTCTGAAGGTAACTTTGGCCTCGAAGGCGTGGACGGCACGTTCACCAGCATTGAAGCCCTGCGCACCACCGAGAACGCGGACTTTATCGATGGCTCCGTGTCCTTCGAAAGTGCGCTCATGGTCACAGGGGATGGCAACGACACGGTGATCGGCACACATGGTGATGATGAAATTTGGGCCGGTGGGGACAACGATCTCATTAACGCCAGTTCAGGCGACGACACTATAGGGGGCGGTGCCGGGAGCGACACAATCACGGGTGGCACAGGCAGCGACTCATTTGTGATCGAAGACAATGATGGCTTTGACGTCATCACCGACTTCACAATGGATGACCGGCAGACCGACCAACTCGACGTTAGCGAGTTGACCAATGAGGACGGTGAGCCGGTTCAGGTCAGCGACGTCGACGTCTCAAGTGACAACATCGGGAATGCGATCCTGTCATTCCCCAATGGAGAGGCTGTGAAACTGCAAGGTATTCAGGCCTCTTCCATAAACAACAGTACCTTGATCGAAATGGGCATCCCCTGCTTCACGGCAGGCGTGATGATTGCCACACCGAATGGGGAGGTCCCCATCGATCACCTGCATGTGGGAGATTTGGTTCAGACCTTGGATCACGGTCCGCAACCAATTGTCTGGATTGGCAAACGGCACCTGGGCCTAGCCGAGTTGATTGCTTTCCCCAAACTGCGCCCCGTGTTCATTCGCGAAGGTGCGCTGGGCAACAGCCGCGACATGCTGGTCTCGCCGCAACATGGTATGGTCACAACCCAAGGAGGGGACACGCCGCAATTGGCCCGCGCCATTCATCTGGCTCGTAACGGCGGACCCGGCTTTCGCATCGCCCTTGGAGTTCAGGAGGTGACCTACTACCATCTGATGTTGGAGCGGCACGAAATCATCATGGCCGACGGTGCTCCCACCGAGAGCTTCTATCCGGGCCCCATGGCCATGGGCTCGCTGCGCACCGATGAGCGTCGTGAGATTACCCATTTGTTCCCAGAACTGCTGACCCTTCCCGGCGTGTCCGCTTACGGTCCAACCGCCCGTGGCTTCCTCAAATCTCGGGAACTGTCACGTGACACCGCGGCACTGTTTGAGCCGGTGCGCGCCTTGACGTAATCGCAAAAGAACCGGCAGCCAATGCAAGGCTGCCGGGCTATTGTTCAGCCAAAAATGAACAAAACTACGCACCTCCGCAAAACAGACGTGATACCGACGCAATACCGACATTCCAAAAGCCATGTGTTAACGCTTGACCTTCCCGCCGCAGGTACCTGTATGCACACGCTTACCGAACCGTCCAAGGGCCGGCCAAGACCAGAGCGTCCGCTACGCCAAAACCCAGAGCGCCGAGGAGTTCAACTCTCCTCAAACTGCGCCCGACACGCCTTGATGCTGTGCAGGCCTTTCATGCTGCCACTCAGGTCCAAGTCCTCGGTTTCCCCCGACCCGCCCTGCACCAACACTGAGGTACGTTTGCCAAACTCAGAGGCAAACTCCGGGTTGTCAAAAAAGGCGTAACCACCGGGCAGGCCTGCGAAATGTGCCCCAACCGCGTCGCCTTGAAAGCGGCTGTCACCAAAATCAAACAAGACGCTGCCGGCTTCGCCATCCACCACACCACCAAACGCGGCGTTATAGGCGGCAAAGAAAGCGCCGTTTTGATCCGGAACCACGCCAATTTGCACCAAGGTGCCACTTTCAAAGGTCTTTTCCATGTAACAGCCGTTGCCATTTGCGGGGTTGGACCGCACGGTCCAGTCCCCCACCGTGGCAAATTCCGGATGGGCCTGCGCCGCCACAAAGGTTGGCATCAGCAGGGACAGGCAGAGGCTTAGGCGGAGGTGTGTCATGTCTCTCTCCAGTTTTATTCGAGTTGCGCAATATCAGGCGTACAGGGTTTGCGGGTTTCTGGCATGTGATCTGCACCGTCGGCGCGATGGTGACGCGAGCCGCCGATGTCGAGCTTGAATTTTGGGTCTGACAGCTTGCCTTGGACCTCAAACGGCCAGGCGCTGCGGGCGAGCGGTTTGCCCACTCGCCGTGGCTCTGCGCGGATGGAGATCGCGTCACGCACCCAATCCACCATCCCGCGCACCACCATTTGCACGCTGCGGGTTTCAGCCACAACGGAGTCAAAACTCACTTCGCCGGCATTGATCCGCACCGGGGCTTTCACGCAAACAATTTCGGTTTGGCCTTCCGAAAACTCCTTGGAAACCAGCCACGGAAAAATGCCAAGGCCAGCGAGCTCCAACAGGCTGGTGGCAATGGCGCCGTCGCGCATATTAAGAGAGGCATACCCCGCCATGGAATTGGCAAAAGCTTTGCCGGAGGTGATGTTGCCGGTGACGTCAACATTGGCTGAAATCGTGCCACGGGCGGGGATCTTTATGTCGAGTGCTTTCAGGATTTTGCCAAAGTCCCAGCCGCTTGTGGCGCCCTCGATGCGCACACGTTCTGGGTCTTCGATGGCATCCATTGAGGCGGTGACCTTGAAAAACCCAGGGCCATAGTAGAGCTCCAACGGACCCGCTTGGATTTGACCTTCTTTGGCTGTCAGCTCACTGTTCATGGACGAGGTGCCCGCATCCCCTACAAACTCTGCGATCTCCAAGGTGATCGCCAAATCGGTTTCCGTTAAGATGCGTTTGAGACTGAAGACCTTGTTTTCCTTCTCCAAAACTAGCGGTTGAATGGGCGGGCGGCCGTCATCTGTCTCGTCTTTCTCGGCGTCTTTGGTGGCCTTCGCAGCTTTGGCACGTTCGCTGAGTTGCACAATTATCTTTGCGCCTTCACGCAAGTCGATCAGGCGCATACGCTCGCTTAGAATGGCTCCGCGGATCACGTTAACCTCTTGGCTGAGGTCGAAAGTCATATTGGAGGAGAGGTCTGTACCATCCGCTTGAAAATCAAACCCAATTTTGGCTTCTTTGGCAGCCCCTTCGAGTGTAAACCCTGTGGCAAGCGTCGACACCCCCACCGGTTTGAGGCCCAGCGCGGTCAGGAAAGGTGCGGTTTCGGTGACACCAAACTGAAAGTCCAGCTTCATGCCCGCCAGCTCTTCAATACTGGCGACCACCAAATTGGCGTTGAGGGTCCAAAGCTCGGTGTCAACCGTGCGCGCCGCCAATTTGCGCAGGCTCAAAGCCCCGTTTTGATCCTCAATGACAAAGTCAGCTTCGACGCCGCCAAACTTGGCCACCTCTTCTGGCGGCAGGTTCTTCAGCAGAAGCACTGCGGAACCTTTCAGTTGTCCGGTCAGGTCCACAAGTCTTAGGCCCAGAACATCTCCAATGTCGCCTTGGGCCGTCAGAAAAGGTGCATCTTCTGGACCAGCCTGAATGGAGATATCGCGCAGCCCAAGGGTTTTGGCCTCAGACCGATAAATGCTGCCGATGGAGATTGGTCCAACTCGATCCAGCCCTTGGTCAAAGGCGTTGGTGTGAATGAGCAATTCCTCAAACGTCAGTTTGCCGTCGGCAGTGAGAATGTGCGCGTTGATTTCGGTGAGTTTGAGCTCCTTCAGGTTTTCTGCTTCGGCTGGAGGCTGGCCCTCAGGATGCAGACGCGCGTCAATGCGGATGTCAAAACCGGCGCGGGTGAAGAGATTGTCGACACTCCCCGCAACTGTGATGGCTTGGCCTTTCTCCAAATCCAGGGAGGTTTGCAGATTTGCCAGAGAGAGCTGTTTGGGTGCGCTGGTGACATCCACCGACAACGTGCCCACACCTTCGAGACTGCGCGCCAGCCCAAGAACCTCAAACACGTCGCCAATTTGACCGGTGTTCAGCTCCAGCCGTGCGGTATAGCCAAACGCGTCATCCGGCAGGGCTTCACCGTTGTAACTGAGGGAAATGTCGCCAAATTCCAGTTGGTTGGTGAACGGAGCGCCGCGCGGGAATTTGCCATCCCACGTAAAGGTTTCGCCGTTCAAAGCCCCTGCGCCTGTGACCGAGACCAATTGGCCGTCTTGCAATTGCTCAAGCAGGATTTTTTCCAGCTCAAAAATGAACTCAAAGCCGCTTTCTTCATCCACGGACACCAGACCGATGTTGGTGAAGGACACGGTACGATCACTGAGAAATGAGAAAATCGAGGGTTTGGGCTGTTTGTCGGCGGTTTGAGGAGACTGGGTGGCAGAGGTGTCTGCGGCGGGTGAAGGCATGGGTGTATCGGGCTTGGTCCAACTGGTGGTGCCGTCAGCTTGGGTGATCAGATTGGCCTGCAACCCGTCAATGGTGAGATTATCAATGTCGATGCGACGCTCAAACAAGGCTGGTAAATCCAACTCCCATTCCAACAGGTCCAACTCCGCGAGGTTGAGCGAGGTGATATTCTCGCTTGGGATGCTGGCACCGCTGACATGTACTTTGGTGGTGCTGCCCAATACCACACGCACGTCGCCGTCGATCAAAAACGACTGCCCTATTTGTTCGGTCAGAAGGTCGGACACAAAATCCTTGCGCCATCCACTGAACAAGGGGGTGGCCAAAGCGGCCCAAATCAGAGCACAGAGGGTTAGAGCGAGCACAACAGCCCCAGCGATAAATCTCAAAATCCAGCGTCTCAAAACGGGTCCTTTCTCGGTGGGCACCAAGGAAACTCAAATAGTCTTGCGCCGCATGTCCCAAGTAAGGACGGCGCCAAAATGGGCGCCTCACTGGGGCGAACCCCTGCAACTGATGCGGTCTGAAATGATCATGGCACAGATTTAGGCGTGTTGAGAATAGTTTAGGTGCACTGCCACTCTTTCCGGCCGGACAATCCCTTGGCAGCAGGTCAAACCCGCGAAATTTACCAACTGTTAAGGCATGGCATGCGTCCACCGCAGTCTACGTCTGAGACAGACATTCTTCCAAGTCGTTAATAAACAACCCTCTTTCAAGCCAAAACGGCAACCCGCCCCTTGAGACGTGGCACACGGCAATCGATTTGTGGATTTCAGCTTCGCTCTCTATTCGCGTCAAACCTGAACGGAGTGCCACAGCGCTTGCGCAGTACTGCCACGATTGGAACACATTTCCTCCACAGCTTGGGCATGAAGGTGAGAACTTGCTGCCGCATTTCCTCCTGGTCGCATGATAGAGAGGAAACTGCGTAGATGGATTACGCTGACGATACCGTGACTGCGTTGCCTGCTGGCACTGAACTCCTGCGGGGGCAGTACCGGATCACGCGCAGTTTGGGTCAAGGGGGATTTGGCCTCACGTATCTTGCTAGCGATAGTTTGAACCGCACTGTGGTAATCAAGGAGTGCTACCCGTCCCAGATTTGCACCCGAGATGGGAGGCAGGTGGTTCCATCTGGCGCAGAGAGTGCGCCGTTTTTCGCCTCCGTTTTGGAACAATTTCAAGCCGAAGCACATTGTTTGGCAGAGCTGGATCACCCCAAAATTGTTGCGGTACATCAAACCTTTACAGAAAATGGCACCGCCTACACAGCAATGGACTTTGTTGAAGGCGAAGATCTGCATGAGCTGGTGGATCACGCGCCCGGTCGGTTGACTCCTCGGTTGGTCGACGGGTTGTTGCGCCAGGTTTTGGACGCGCTGAGTTACCTGCACGACCGCGGTGTATTGCACCGGGACGTGGCGCCGGACAATTTGATCCTGAGCGAGGCCGGCGATGTCACGCTGATTGATTTTGGCGCGTCTTATTCAACGGATGATGCCGAAAACGGCCAAAACCAACGGATGTTGGCCGTGAAAGATGGCTATTCTCCGCCCGAATTTTACGGTGCCGATGACGCACAAGGCGCGCACAGCGACATGTATTCACTCGGGGCGCTGTGTCATTTGATGTTCACCGGGGAGGCACCACCGGACGCGCAGACACGATTGGATATGATCGCCCAAGGGCGCATGGACCCCTATGTGCCGCTGGAATCCACAGATTTTGAGATAGATATTCGCCTAAAGCTGGCCACAGACCGTTCCCTAGCATTGACAGCGACTGACAGGTTGGGCTGCGCCGACGAGTGGCTTGCGGTGATGGATGGGCCAATCCCAAAACCGCTGCCAGTGTTTGATCCAGCTGTGATTGGGGTGATCGAAGAGCTGGTTGTCAAAACCAACAAAGTGCTCACCCCGGGATTGCCCAAGGTGCTTCAGAGACCACTGAAGGCGCTGGACGAGCCCCGGCAGGCGCCGCCGCCCAAGCAATACGTCGATATCTTTGGCAACCCAATTGAGGACGTCGAAGCCTATCTGGATGAGCAGGATCGCCTAAGCCAGAAACGTTCAAAATCGCGCACGCGACTTTTGCTGCAAGGCGATCACTTGCGCGCATCTGGTGCGCGCGCCCCGGTGCAGGTCACGTCCAACCAGACGAGCGGCGGATCACTGTTTGAAAAATTCTGTGATCGGCTCAAAGGCGACCGGTCTTCCCCCAACACCCGCCTATTCCTAATCTGAAGGGACAACCCATGCGGTTCATTCGCGATATCATTGCCGAGAAATCCCAAGCTGCGGGCCAAAATGAAGCCGCTGCGTTGCGTTATCCGTTACGCTTGCGCGACCAAGATCGCGCGGATGCGGCCCCTGACGCCACACCACAGATGAACATCGAAGCAGAGGCCCCCCCAACACCTGAGGCACAGGCCGCGCAGTTTGTGGCTCCGCAGCCGCCAGAAGAGGACAAGGTGGAGACACCCGTGGACCTTTCGGCCATTTCGGCGGCTTTGACACCAGAGCCACCGGTACAAACGCCGGCCCCTGCAGAGCTGGATTTTGCGGAGGAGCTGCCTGCGCAGTCGTACGAGGCCGCAGCTTTCGATTTTGACAAACCAGCGGACCATGAGGCACCGCCGGATCCATTTGCCGATTTGATGGCTGCGCAAGAGGCGGTTGGGCCACCACAAGCGCCTGAACCACAACACAGCGCACAGCCAGACGGGCTGGCTGATCCATCGCCTGTAGCATCTGCGGAAGCGCCGGCTGTAGCGCTCATGCCCCAGGCTGAGGCAGCAACCGCGCCAGCGGAACCAGAAGTCGATTTGGCGGCATTGCAGGCCAATATGGCGGCCAGCAAACCGACCACCGGCCGGGGCTCAAAAGGTCGTGTAAAAACACGGCTGTTGGGCTTCAGCGCACCGGCGAGCCAAGCGCATGATCCGATGTCACAAACCCAGCAAGCTGCGACCTCGGCACAAGCACAGTTCCCGGTTGGTTGGCTGGTTGTGGTGGATGGTCCCGGCAAAGGGGCCTCGTTTTCGCTGCATGACGGGCTCACCCAAATTGGCCGGGGCGAAGGTCAAACCGTACGGTTGGATTTTGGTGACAATACCATTTCACGCGAGAACCATGCCGCGATTGCCTTTGACGGCGAACAGGGACGGTTCTTCTTTGGCCATGGCGGTAAAACCAACCTTGTGCGGCTCAATGGGCGACCCGTGCTGAGTACGGAAGACTTGCAAAGCAACAGCATCATTCGCATCGGGGAAACCACGTTGCGGTTTGTTGCTCTGTGCGGCGGGGACTTTGCTTGGGGCAATATTGAGGCCGGGCATGACAACCTTGGGTGAGTTGAGTTTCGATGTTGCCACAGCGCTCTCGCTTGGAGCGCGTGAACGGCAGGAGGACACGGTGGTGGCCGACTTCCCGCTGGGGGCTCCAATGGGGTTTGCTGTTTTGTCTGACGGCATGGGCGGCCATGCCTGTGGCGATGTAGCAAGCGGCATTGTGGCAACAGAACTGTTCAGCGAGTTGAAATTGCTCAGCGGTGATCCAGAGCAGATGGAACGAGCCATTGGTGCCGTGTTGCAAGATGCGGTGACCGCCGCAAATTCCTGTATTCGTTTGTACGAAGATCAAGCTCCAAACACCGAGGGCATGGGGGCAACACTGGTTGCGCCGGTGATCTTTGGGGCGCGGCTGTATTGGGTGTCTGTAGGAGACTCGCCCCTGTTCTTGCTGCGCGGCGGCAGGCTGTACCGATTAAACGAAGATCACTCCTACGCGGCGCAGATTGATTTGATGCAGGCCCGCGGGCTGATGGATCGGGATGTGGCGCAGAACCATCCGGACCGAAGTGCTTTGGTCTCGGTGCTGGCCGGGCGCAAGATTGCCAAAGTCGATTGCCGTGCGGAACCCATGACGTTGAAAGACGGGGACATTGTGTTGGCTGCCAGCGATGGTGTTCATACCCTGACCGATGATCAGATCGTCTCGGCTCTGGTTAACAATAGAGACAAATCAGGACGACAGATTGGTGAGGCCTTGGTGGCGGCTGTACTAGCCGAGGCGTGCCCGGATCAAGACAACCTGTCGCTTTGCATCATTAAGGCAACACGGCGCGGCGCCGGTCAAAACGGACCACCTGCCCGGCAATCTCCACAAAGCAGTCCCAGCGAGACAGGCCAGGTTGTGCAGATCGACCGCCGCGCAGATCACCGCACCGTGCGCACCATTGTCAGCCTTACCCGAAAGGTCGGAAAATAATGCGGACACAACCGGATCAAATCGTAGGGCAGCTACATTCTGTTCTCAGCAGCGGACAGGTGCCGCGGCGCCAAAAAGACCTTGGTGCAGAAATCCTCAGCCACTTGTCACAAGCGGTGCGCGTGGTTGTGTTGGGGCGCCCCGGCAGCGGGAAAACCAGCCTGATCAATATGATGCTGGGCCAAGAGGTGGTTCACGCCCACAAAGCTGTCGATGTTGTTGAGGTGGTCTACGGCGTGGCTGCGCGGGTCACGGCCCATCTGTCAGATGGCACCACGCACACGTTTGCAGGTCATAGCTTGGACGGTCAAGACTGCGGGGACATCCAGCGGCTCACGTATGAAGTGCCGCTGGAGAGCCTCAAGACACTGGCGTTTTGTGAAGTGGCACAACCCAATGATGTGCCACACCAACAGGCCCTGTTGGAAACAGCGTTGCAAGAAGGGCAGGTTTTAGTGTGGTGCAGCGAAGGATTTGATCAGGTAGAACGCACCATTTGGCAGTCGGTACCAGATGCAATCAAAGACCACAGTTTTCTGGCGCTGACCAAAGCAGACCGCCAAATCATGAAAGGCGATTTGGGCGCACAGATTGCCGCGCTGGAGGAAACCGCAGCACAGGAATTTCTAGGCTTACATCCAATCGCGACATTGCATGCGCTCAAGGCTCGTGCGGGTGGCGAAGCGCAAGCGGCGTTGTGGCAAGCCTCCGGCGGTCAGGAGCTTGTCGCAGCCGTGGAAGCACAGGTACGCAAAGGCCGCGCGGCGGATTTGGATCAGGCGCGGGTGTTGCTGGCACAGCTGGGCGAGGTTGTGGAAGCCTCGACACAAGAGAGCGTGCAAACGCCGGCACACCAAACATCACCGTCATCAGCATCGACCACTGACACACAAGCTGCGTTGCTGGATCAGCTACAAGCACATTTGCAATCCGCGGCCCAAGAGATGTTGAGCGATTTGGACGATGGGAAAATCCCCAACTCCGAAGGTTTGCTGACACGCTGTGCCTCCACTGTGCGCGCCTTGACTTCGCTGTTGGCTGCGGACGCCGGTCAGGAAATGGATGCGACAGGACTGTTGGAAGATGCCCAAGACGGCGAAGAGACGCTGATGTTGTTACAAGTGGAGCAGAGCCCATCAGCGGCAGAGGATGCGGTCATTCTGCTGTTGCAGCTTCGCAAGGAAATTGGCGCGAGGGCACAGGCATGAACATGCAAATCCGGCAAGACAGCAAGCCCGAAGTCCGCACATCGCGACGCATTTCCAACCTGCGCACGGGGCTGGAAGGCTTGGGCCAATTGGGCAAAGATCTGGATGAACTGGACCACTTGCTGGCGCAGCTGGCGCTGGTTGCAGGCAAACACTCCGCCAAAACTGTGGAGAGGCTGCGCAAGGATGTGGCCGAGTTTGAGCCGACCATCACCGTGCTTGGACAGGTCAAATCCGGAAAAACCACATTGGTGAATGCGATGGCGGGATGGGCAGATCTGCTGCCGTCTGATGTGAACCCCTGGACCTCGGTGGTGACCTCATTGCACCTGAAGCCAGCGTCGCGGCCTTCAGAAACCGGTGCTAGCTTTCAGTTTATGACTGAAGACAACTGGGATCGGTTATTGAACCAAGGCGGGCGAATTGGCGAGATGGCCAGCCGCGCAGGTGCGGAAAGTGAACTGGCCAAGATTGGTAAACAGATCGAGAAAGTCCGTGCCAAGGCGCAGAAACGGCTGGGCAAGAAGTTTGACCTGTTGCTGGGGGAGACCCATAATTACGGCTATTTTGATAAGAACCTGCTGGAGCGATACATCGTCCTGGGTGACGATTTTGGCGAAGAGGACAGCGAACAAGGGCGGTTTGCCGACATCTTGTCCTCTGCCGATCTCACGCTGAACTGTGACACGGTTCCGGTGCCGCTTTGCCTGCGTGACACGCCCGGCGTGAACGACACGTTTATGATGCGCGAGCAAGTGACCATTCAGGCGCTGCGCAGCAGTAAGATTTGTGTGGTGGTTCTGTCCGCCGGTCAGGCATTGACCTCGGTGGACATGGGGCTAATCCGGCTGATCTCCAACTTGAAATCGCGCAATGTGCTGATTTTTGTAAACCGGATTGACGAGTTGCCGGACCCGGCCAATCAGGTGCCGGAGATTGAGGCCAGCATCCGCCAAACTTTGCACAATAAGCAGGGGCCGGAAGACGCAGAAATCCTGTTTGGCAGTGCCTATTGGGCCAACAAGGCGTTGAGCGGCGACATCGAAGGTATGCCGGACGTCGCCAGCAAAGCCTTGTTTGATTGGGCGGAAATTGCGCTGGATCAACAACATGGGCAGATGCAACCCCATGAGATGGTGTGGGAACTGTCCGGCATGGGCCATTTGTATCGCGCGCTGTCGGAACGGGTGATCGAAGAACAGGGCCAGCAGTTGTTGCAGAAAACGTCTAATGCGGCGCTGACCGTGGCCACAAGTGAATTGGCGGCAGGCATGGTACAAATTGGCGCTAAAGATGGCAGCAGTGCCAACCTGTCGACCTATGATGCACTTAAGGCGTTCCGGGGGATTTCGGCGTTTCACCAGCAGGCCTTTGCCGAAGAGTTGGAGGCCACGATTGCCGAGTATCACACCCGCGCGGATCGGGCACACGCGAAGTTCATCGACCGTGCGCTGCGCTCACTGCTGACCCATTTGGAATCCTACGGCAAAGAGATTGTCTGGGATTACGATCCAGTCGGTCTGCGCATGTTGTTGCGCACGGCGTATTCAGCTTTTGGGGCAAAGGTACGCGGGCAGGCACAAGCGCGGTTTGAGGCGGCGATGACGGATGTGGCGATGCTTTATGCAAACACCTATGGCCATGCGGTCGAGGGCATTCAGATGGCGCCCCCTGCCCTGCCCGATCTGCCCGCACCCATTGCCTTGGGGCAGACCATCGCGCTGGATTTCAACGATGGCTGGTGGATTTCCTGGTGGAACCGCATTCGGGGCTTCAATGCGTTTTCCAAACGGTTTCAAAACTTGATCGCGCGGGAGACGGAGGATTTTATGGCGCAATCCAAAGGCATCCAAACAGATCAAGTGCGAGACATGGCGACAACTTGTTTGCGCGAGTTTTTTGAGGAGCATGATGTGATTATGCAAGACATCAGCGCTGCGCCGCAAAGTGCAGAAATCGAGAAGCTGTTTCAGGGCGGTGAAGAAGGCCAGAAGCGTGCGCAGTTGGAGGCGCTGACCATGCAGTTTGATACGCTTTTGAAAGACCGCAGTGTTGCCGAGGGAGGAATCTCGCCATGAGCGTTCAGGACGTTGATATCGTGGTGGAGCACACGCCACGCAAACCTCGCATTGCCTTAATGGGGGAGTTCAGTGCCGGCAAGAGCACCTTGATGAACTTGCTTCTGGGCTGTGATCCAATGCCGGTGCGCATCACCGCAACGCGGGTGCCGCCGGTTTGGGTGTCGCATGGACCGCGTAGCGCGAGCCTTGTGGGCGAGGACGGAACAGTAAAACAGTTTGACGGAGATGACCTGAGTGCGGCTCCGATGGATGGGTGTGACTTGATCCGGTTCTCGATGGACTCCGATATTCTGAACCTCTGTGACCTAATCGACATTCCCGGTATTTCAGACCCCAACCTGAAGCATGAAACATGGCTTACGTTGATGGAAGACGTGGATTGCGTGATCTGGTGCACCCATGCGACCCAGGCCTGGCGGCAATCAGAGGCTGCATTGTGGGAGCAAGTTTCACAGCAGATCAAGGGGCCAAATCATCTCGTGGTGACTCAGTTTGACAAGTTACGCTCGGAACGGGACCAGAGGCGCGTGATGGCGCGCCTTCAGGCAGAGGCTGGGGACGTGTTTGATGACATTATCCCGATATCGACGCTTGAGGCGATCAATGCCGGGATGGACGAAACCGCCTGGCGCAACAGTGGCGGTGCCGCGTTGATTGAACGTTTGGTGGCGATGTTGGTGGATGAGACCGGCGTGGCGGCCGCGGCGCAAGGCAATGTTAACGCGGTCGGTTTAGAAGAGTCTCAAGCAAGTCCCCCATCTGCGGTCACGACTCTTTCAAAGACCTCTGACACCCCCTGTGCGACCGCCGAAGCTCCCAGCGTGGCAAATGATGCTCAAAAGAAAGTCGTGCCGCGCCGTGTGCGCCCGCAAACGCCCAATCCGGAGCGGCCATCAAGTGACGAGCTACAAGAAGAACCGCTGCAGTTTTTTGGTGGGGCTGGAGAATTTTGAAGTGATCCCGCGCTTGCGAAGTTGTTTTGTGGGGGTCGCGTGACAGTGAAGGATTGCGATCTGTGACGGTTTCAGACTGTTTGGATACCTTACGAGCAGAAATCCCCGGCTGCCAAGTGGCGGCTTTTGGGGACGCGAAGGCGCGTCTGATCCTCAAAGCGTCTCATGATGCAACTGTGCAGCGAGAAGTGTTGGACGGGCTGTGCGCTGATGCAGCCCGGTGTTTTACGATGGCCCAGAGCCTGGCAGATCATACCGGTGGGAGCGCGCATAACATTACCCTCACAGACCGTGAGATGCGCATCTACCTGCGCGCAAACGGGCGTGAGGATTTTTTGTGCTTGCTCTGCCCGCTTGAGAGCGATCCGATTCAACTTTTGCCAATCGGCTTTCAGGCCCTCGCCCAATTGGTGGAGATCGAATGATCACGCCGCGCAAGGATATCCCAAGTGCTCCACCTTCAGAGGAAGCGGAAACCCGTGAAGCTTTGCAACGGTTGGCGGCTCCCCTGCATAAGCCCTATGGCACGTGGCGCAACTTTGACACGCCAACGGCCGCGTTGCGGGCGGTGATAACCGAAATTGGCGATGTGGTGTTGGCCCGTACCATTGAGATCATGTCGGACGGCGCGCATCAAACGTTTGGCCTGACGATCAGCAACCGCCATTTGGTCATGCTCTCAGGTCTGCCCGTCAACCCAGAAACAGCGGACGCAACAACGATTGTTAAACACATTGGCGTAGCACTGGCAGGCACGCAAAGAGTGAAGTTTGACATCGTTTCACGGACGCCAGTCCTGCCAAGTTCTGCGCGGTCATGGTCCTGCAAAGCCCTGATGGAGGCTTTGGGCACTGATGACAAATTCGCGACGCATGCGGTAATTGGGGCGCCTGTGTTAAAAGCTGTGAAAGCAAAAGCGATTGCGTGGCTGCAGCCAACATCTGAAAAGGAAACTGGCTCTGGAGAGGCTCTTGCGGCTCTCCGGCGAGTCGCTGCGTCACATGCGCAACTGGCCGAAGATCAGGCACAAATTCGGCGCAAGACGCCGCAAATGTCTCTGATTTCTCTATCTCCGGCGCTGCTCTGCGTGGAGATCACCTTGACTGATGACACACTCATTGGCCTCTGCGATGCCAATGATCAGACTGACCTGATTGACGTTTGGCGCCAGTATGTTGCGGCAACTCAATCTGACTAAAACACCCACCCTGAGGTGACTGACCAACCGCCTCCTGCTCTGTACTCCTTCCCCATTACGTTCCTGTGATCCACCCTGATGTCTTCGCTCCCCTTGCGGTGTTAAGTCAACCTGTATTATAGGCATACAGCTTTGCATGTGAATGCGAGAGCCGCCACTACAAGGACACGTCATGGCCCATGATCTCGACACACTCGATCGCCGCCCTCTGTACACGCAAGTTGCCGAGGGCATTGCGGCAATGATCAAAGACAACGGACTATCCCCCGGGGACAACTTGCCGTCTGAGGCGGCGCTATGCGCACAGGCCGGGGTCAGCCGCGTTGTTGTCCGAGGGGCGCTGGCCCAGTTGGCAGGGGCCGGTTTGATCAAGATCTCAAACGGACGCAGAGCGCAGGTCATGTCTTTGAACGCCTCTGTGCTCGCCGCGTCGTTGAGCCAAGGATTGGCAACGGCGCAGTTCACGGTGGCTCAGGCCTTGGACGTCCGTAATGGCATCGAGGCCAGCACGGCAGCGTTGGCCGCGACAAACAGATCAGCGGCGGATGTTGCGCATCTTCAAACGCTGTGTGAGCAGATGGAAAAGGCCGCAGACCACCCCGAAGATTTCGCAGAGCTCGATTATCGCTTTCATCTTGCGGTGGCCGAAGCCACCGGCAATCCGCTTTACGCGTACATTGTCAGTTCTCTGCGCGAGGTGATCAAAACCTCCGTCGCGGCCGGGCGACTGGCGCAGCCCTGCCCACAAGACCAGGCCCGCATTCTAAGCGACCATCACCGCATTCATCATGCCATCGCGGCGGGGTCAGCCCAGGACGCAACCCAAGCCATGCGAGATCACTTCTCGGCCGCCAACGCCGCTCTGCTTCGCGACACATCCTCTCAAGTTACTGGACAAACACCATGACCACCTCCCCCTACCAACCACTCGACATCCTGTGTTTTGGCGAACCGATGTTCGAGTTCTCCTGGGTTGACAAAGACACCATCCGGCCCGGCATTGGCGGGGATGTGTCCAACACGGCGGTTGCCGCCGCGCGCGCCGGTGCCAAGGCTGGGATGTTGACCCACTTGGGGCAAGACAACTTTGCCGACCACATTCTCCAACTCTATGCCGACGAAGGCATTGACGCCACGCGGGTCACACAATCAGACACCGGTCCGACCGGATTGTATTTCATCGAATATGGGCCTGACGGGCACCGGTTTTCCTACCGCCGCGCGGGCTCTGCCGCGTGTCACATTGGACCAGACGACTTAACAGCCGAGATGTTTGAAAACATCGGCGTGTTACACATCAGCGGAATCACGCAGGCGATTTCATTGTCCTCCCGCGCTGCAACAGTGCGTGCAGCAGAACTTGCCCGCGCGGCAGGGGCGCGTGTGTCCTTTGACACAAACCTGCGGTTAAACCTGTGGTCAGCAGACGAGGCGCGGAGCGCACTGACAGAGATCTTACCTCTGGTCGACATTGTGTTTCCAAGTATCGAGGATGCTGAGGCGTTGTTTGGCACCGGCAGTATTAATGCGATTTGTGATCGGTTCCACGCTGAAGGCGCAGACTTGGTTGTGCTGACTTTGGGCGAAAAAGGCGCCGTGGTGGCGGACGCCACTGGGCGGGTTAACATTTCACCCGTGCCTGCAACTCTCGTAGATGCAACCGGCGCTGGCGATACGTTTGATGGGGCCTTTTTGGCGAAGTACTCAAGGACGTCGGATGCGGTGGCAGCAGCCCAGTTTGCATGTGCAGCTGCGTCTTTGTCGGTTGAAAATGTCGGGGCGGCGACATCGATTCCTACTCTGAATGCCATACAAACGCGGCGCGCTTGAATGAGAAGCTTTTTGTAACCGTGAGCCCGAGAATTGGAAGGCAACTGCGAGGCAGCAGTTGTCCATAAACCCCACCAAGGCGCACGTCCGCCCAAACTTATGGTGAGGGGCATTCGAGCAACATTTTCTGAGCTGTTGCGCCTTTGGATCGGGAGCCTGCGCCGCAACCAATCAGACTTAGGGTTGCGATCGATATTTGGGGGGGGGGAGCCAACTTTCCGACAATCCGCTGCTGAGGGCTGAATGCACATTCACTTGTTCTTATGAGCGCAAGTCACTTGACCTAAATCAAAGCCTTATCGCCAAGACCCCGTTAGCAAACGACCCGTTCGCCAGCCTTCCGCCAGCCACCTATTTCCCGCAAATACTGGCTCACCTTTGTGAAAGGCCCGAACATGTCCTCTCTAATCACACGCCGCCACGCAATTGCGCTTGGCTCTGGCGCGATTGGTGCGCTTGCCGCACCGCATATCTTGTCTGCTGCTATTACGACAAATCTTGAAATTTGGGGGCCACCAGTTGGGCCATCCGCCGTATTGGCACATGCGGTTAAAATCGGTGCGCTCACTAATGTTGCTCCCGATGCCGAGGTCAGGGTCAAGGTTTGGCGGAATCCAGATGAATTGCGCGCCGGTCTGACCTCCAAAAACATCGCCCTGTCGGTGGTGCCTGTTCAGGCAGCGGTTAATCTCTACAACAAAGGGTTCCCCATTCAATTGGTCAACATCATGACCAAAGGGTTGCTCTATGTCATTTCGACAAATCCTGAAATAAATTCGCTGCAAGCCCTTAAGGGCCAAAGCCTTGTTGTGCCCTTCAAAGGCGATACGCCTGACATCATTCTTGATCGTCTGCTTGAGAACGAAGGCATTCTGCAGTCGACCGATGTCAAAAATGTTGGAACCCCAATTGAGGCTGTGCAAATGCTGGTTTCTGGCCGGATCGAAGCAGCGCTTCTTCCTGAACCTGCGATTTCAGCTGCCATTATGGCTGGCAAGCAAAAGGGACTTTCCATCACCCGCGTGATCGACATTCAAGAAGAATGGGGCAAACTAAACGGTTCGGATCCAATCATTCCCCAGGCCGGACTTGCTGTCACCGGCAGCTTTGTGGAAACGCACGGCGACATTATACCTGCCCTTCATGATGGATTGGTGCAGGCCGCAGACGCGACGCTCGCCGATCCGATGGCAGCGGCCCAAGCCGCAGCGCCCGCCATGAAACTGCCAGTGCCGGTCATCGCCGACTCAATCAAACACAGCCATCTTGGGGCTTGGAAGGCCTCTGAATTGCGTGGACCTGTGGAAACCATGCTGACAGCCATGGGCGAAGTCGACATCAAAAAAATCGCAGGAAAACTTCCGGATGACGGGTTCTACTATTTCTAATGCGATGACACGCGCTCTTGTTGATCGAGGTGCGCGTGCCCTCAAGTTTATCTGGGGCGGATGGGCAGGTTTGGCATCTTTTGCTCTTTTCTGCGCTGTCTGGCAGGCCGGGTTCGAAACTTACGGGGCGTTCATTCTGCCTGCGCCTCTGGAGGTGTTTTCAACTGTTTTTGGGTTGTTACACATTCCCGAGACTTGGGCGCTTGCTTTAACAACCGCCAAACGTGCCGGGGAATCCTTTCTCTTGGCAGTCCTAGTCGGCGTAACGCTTGGGGTCATCTCCGGCCACGCGCCAGCTGTGATGCGTCTGCAAAAGCCGCTCTTGACGGTCTTGCTGGGCGTGCCTCCCGTGGCATGGATCGTACTGGCCATGATCTGGTTTGGCGGAGGCGACGGCACTGTTATTGTGACGGTCTTGGTGGCAGCTACCCCGATAGTACTGGTTGGAACGGCGGAGGGTATTCTTTCGCGAGACCGAGGCCTCGATGCCATGGGGCAACTCTACGGTGCAGGCCCCATTCGCCGCTTCACAACCCTTTCATGGCGGCACACGCTTTCTCACCTGTTCCCCTCCCTTATCCTCGCACTCGCGACTGGCTTCAAAGTGGCGGTCATGGCCGAATTATTGGCAAACTCTGGGGGCATAGGTGGCGCACTTTCTGATGCGCGCACCAATTTCGACATCGCAGAAGCGCTCGCCTGGGTGGTGATGAGTGTTGGGCTGTTGATCGGGATTGAGTATGGCCTCATCCATCCATTTCGGGCCGAACTTGACCGCTGGAAAACCGCGGCGCAGCCTTGGGGAGTCAAAAAATGACCCTTAAACCCGTCCTCCAACTGTCAAATCTGGGACATGCCTATTTAGGCCGCAAAGTGCTGGCAGACATCAACGTGACTGTTGAAAGTGGCGAAGTTCTCGCATTGGTTGGTCCGTCCGGGTGCGGAAAATCAACTTTGGCCCATATTTCATCGGGTATTTTGCAGGTGCACGAAGGAGCGATTGAGCGTCGCTACAAACGCCATGCGATGATCTTCCAAGACACCCGCTTAATGCCGTGGGCCACCGCGGCGGAGAACATCGCCTACCCACTTCGGCTTGCCAGAATACCAAGGCGCCAACGCCGGGCGCACGTTCTGGAGGCCGCACAAAAAGTGCACCTCTTGCCAGACGATCTAATAAAGTTTCCAGTCGAACTTTCAGGCGGTATGCAGCAGCGCACAGCGATCGCCCGTGCATTGGTTGCGCACCCCGATTTTGTTTACTACGACGAACCGTTCACTGCACTTGACGTGGCCCTGAAACGGCGCATGCAGGATCTGGTAATCAGCAATGCGATTGCCACAAAAACGGCTGGCCTGTTTATCACACATGATCTCAACGAAGCCGCTCGGGTTGCGCATCGCATTGTGGTTCTTCAAGCCAATGGACACGGTATTTTGGGCACACGCCAAGTACCGGGTTCACCTGGTTCACGCAGCGATGAAACTCTTGCTGAATGGGTGCGAGACGCCCTTCGAAATGATCCACTTTTTGCCCAGATTTTCGATGTTGATGAAAGGGCGATTACATGACGTTGTCCAAGGGTTTTCGCAACCTTGGCCATGAAGGCCTGCGCTTGTTTTTTGTCGTATCAGCCTTTCATTTGGCGCTGTGGCCGTTGTTTTGGGTTGTTGTTCAGGGGTTTGACCTGCCTTTTGAAAGTGATATCCCGGCCAGTATTTGGCACGCACATGAAATGCTGGTTGGTGGTTTTGGCGCCGCTTTGATTGGCTTTATCACCACCGCGGTCCCGGAGTGGACGGACACCCCAACACTGCGCAATCGCCCGCTCTATGTCTTGCTGGGTCTGTGGGCGGTTGCTCGGTGTGTAGGCTTGTTGGCCTGGGACAACATGATTGGGCTCGCAGCCGTGGCCGATCTCGCCTGGATGCTCACTTTGATAGTCTATTTGACGGCGCTTAGCAGACAACGGCGTACAGATCGTCTGCTGGGCTTCCTGTTCTGGCTGGGCAGTTTGGCCTTTTGTGAGGCGGGCGCGCGCTTTTACATGCTGGTTGATAATTTGGAGCGCCTGCAAACCTTCACCCAAGCGCTTGGATTTGTATTTCTCGGCCTCCTGGCCATTGCACTTGGGCGTATCACCGTGCCGGTCACAAATCTTGTTCTTGATCCCAGCGAAAAGACATCCCCCTTTCGGCCGCATCCAGGGCGCCTCAACTTGGCGGCAGGTTTGGTTTGGGTGGCCATGGTTTGTGAGCTCTTGGGAACTTCAGAGTCTGTTCGTGGGTTCCTGTGGATCGCCGCAGGCGCCGGATATATGGATCGGCTTGCGGAATCCTTTGTTGGGCGGGCGTTCTTTCGAGCGGAAATTGTTGTCTTATGGGCCGCGTCTTTGCTAACGGGCATTGGGCTTCTTCTGCTTGGAGCGAGTTATTTGGGCACAAATATCGCATCCATTTCTGGTCTGCATGTCGCGACTATGGGCGGGGCTGGGTTTGGGATTATCGCCGTCTTTACCACTGCGGGCCTTCTACACACGGATCACACGTTTCCGTTTCCTGCCGTCATTTGGCTTGTGATGATCTGCCTTCTTATTTCCGTCGGTTTAAGGGTCGGGCCTGACCTTGGTCTATTCAGCCACCCGTTTCACGCGCCTTACGCATTGGCATCAATCATCTGGTCAACGACGTTTGCGATTTGGCTGGGTCGTTTTCTACCAATCCTGACAGGCAATCCAAATGACGCGCAATAATGCCGGTGTCGGCGACGGCGCGTAACCTAGTCCTGCCCGGGATGGCTTTTCCTACGGTCTCTGTAGCCGGTATGCCAATGGCAGCGTGGCGGTTGAACACGCCTTATGGTTTTGGATGTCCGCGACACGATGATCGCAGTCCTGCGCAATGAGGGGGGCCATCAGCTTCACGCAGTGCCAATTGGTTTTGGTGCTGCTTAGGCGCGGATAATCGCTCAATCATAGCTCAAGACTTCACCAAGATGCGTCCCCATCTTTCACTCGGCCTTCGTCTAAGCTATCAGAAAACTGATCCAGTGGATAACTTTAGTAGATCAAGGGCCACCTTGGTCGTTATGATGGAAATGCAATGCCTCTAATTCCTCGTTTACTTACAATCGCTTTGCTCGCTGCTCCGGCTCTGGTTCAAGCGCAAGCCGAGGACACGGCACCATCAGGACTTTCTCTTGAGCTCAACGCCGTACAAGACGTCGCAGGCGCCTGCCGGTTTACCTTCGTAGCCCAAAACAACACGGGTGCAAACATCGACAACGCGGTGTTTGAAACGGTAATCTTTGACACCTCGGGGGCTGTGGTACGCTTGGCGCTGTTTGATTTTCGTGAGTTGCCAGAAGGGCGCCCACGGGTGCGCCAGTTTGATGTTCCCGGAATGACCTGTGAGACCATTGCGCAAACTCTTATCAATGGGACAAATACATGCGTCGTTGATGGCGCTAACAGTAATACTTGCAGCGACGGACTAACGCTCAGCAGTCGTATCACAATGAAGCTACTGGGATGAAGATGATGGACGGTTTGCGCGATATTTTAACCCTTGGCGGGCCAGTGGTGGCAATTCTCTTGGTGATGTCAGTTCTGACGGTTGCCGTCACCATCTACAAGCTCTGGCAATTTGCAGCATCAGGTGTGGGTCGGCATAAAGTGCTTTCTGAAGCGCTCGCGGCTTGGGACACGGGCGATGAGGATACAGCACGCGCGCGCCTGAGTGACAGCCGAAGCTACCTAGCACCGTTTATCAAAATCGCGATTCAATCGCCAACCTCGCAGGCCCTTAGTGACCGTTTGGATGCGGAGGTCGGTTTGGCTTTGGCCCGTCTGGAACGTGGTTTTCGCATGCTGGATTCCATCGCGCAATTGGCGCCGTTGCTTGGTCTTTTTGGAACTGTACTGGGCATGATCGAAGCTTTCCAAAGCTTACAATCTGCCGGAGCAACGGTGGATCCATCTCTGCTCGCAGGTGGCATTTGGGTGGCCTTGGTCACAACGGCCGTTGGGCTTGCCGTCGCGATGCCGACGTCGATGATCCTGTCTTGGCTGGAGAGCCGCACAGCGCGCGAGCGGGTGTTTGCAGATAAGGCCCTGCGCATCGTCTTGATGCCACATGTCACAGCCGATCAGCCGGCTCGTTACGCGACACAGGACCATGCGTAATCTGCCCCCTTTTGTCCGCCGCCCTTTGGCACTCACGCCACTGATCGACGTGATCTTTCTTTTGCTCTTGTTCTTTATGTTGACCTCGACGTTTTCCACATTTGGCGAGATCGAACTCAGCAATGCACGCAAAGGCAACGATACGTCGGCGGTGGAGATCGAACGTTTCTTTGTACAGTTGGGCCCGGAGCGGCTGACCTTAAACGGACAAGCCAGCACGATGGAGGATATCACAGCGCAAATCGAAACCGGGCAGGTTTTGGTCAGCCTGGATGACGGCACCACGGCGCAAAGACTTGTGGATTTCCTCCACCTTATGCGTGCCCGTGCCGGTTTGGACGTCTTGGTGTTGGAGTGACCTGATGATCCGACAGCCTCCTCCCCGAAAAAAGCGAGACTCGACCATACCGTTGATCAACGTTGTTTTTCTGATGTTGGTCTTTTTCCTGATCGCCGGCACGGTTGCGCCGCCGCTCGATCCAAATCTGAATCTGGTGCAAACCGGTGAGCTTGAAGGACGCGAGCCGCCTGATGCTTTGGTTCTGCATGCCGACGGCCGGCTGAGTTTTCGAGGCCAGCCCATCACACCAGCGCGGCATATTACAACTAACGGCGCAGGCCCGAGCCGCATCGTGCCAGACCGGGCGGTCCCGGCGCAGCGCCTCATGGAGGTCACGAGCGCTTTGCGACGAGCGGGCGCAACCTCCGTGATTCTGGTCACCGAACGAGCGCTAAAGTGATCCGCCGCTCACTTCTCATTGCGACAGTGGCTGTGTTGCTCTCCCTTGGTGCACACCTGTTGGGATTGGGATTTGCCATTCGCATAGAGCGATCTCCACCGGCGTCAGAAAGCGCTGGTGAAACAATCGCCGTGGGCAATGCGTTTGAAGAAATTGCAGAAGCTCTTGAGGAACCAGAAGCGCCAGAACGCGCCCCTGAGCCTGAGCTGGAACAACCGATTGAACCGGTGCCGCCAGTCAGTGAAGCGGAAGTGCCCGATACAGAAGTGTTGGTGGCCTCTGAAAACCCGCAGGACACCTATGCGCCCGATACGGGCACCGCTCAAATTGTCGCGCCCGTCCCTTTGGCTGGCACCCAAGACGACTTCACCCCCAAACCGGACGTCACAGAACCAACCTCCCAGCCGAACGACACTGACCCGGTGCCACCGCAAACCGACACTGCTGCGCCACTTGGTACAGAAACGGATACAGCTGACGCAATCGCTCCCGTTGCCGCACAGACACCCGCCACACCGGTTGTCCCTGAGGTAACAGA
Organism: Shimia sagamensis; assembly: GCF_900182745.1. Taxonomy (GTDB): domain Bacteria; phylum Pseudomonadota; class Alphaproteobacteria; order Rhodobacterales; family Rhodobacteraceae; genus Shimia; species Shimia sagamensis. The sequence continues at coordinate 207,380 of NZ_FXTY01000007.1, forward strand.
GCCCGTTGAAGACGAGATAGCTGCGCTGCCGGAAACTGTTATGCCGGTTGTGCCTGTCACACCACTTTCCCTCCCTGAAGTGGAAGACCTGGTTGAAGCCGTGCCAAGTGAGAGATCGGACGAAGAACGACCAGAGGACGGCTCTGAGAGCGAACCGCAAGCTTTGTTCCCAGGCTTGCGCAACGGGTTTGATGACCTGCGCAATCCGACTCAAACCCTTGAATCTCCACTGGAAACCTTCCAACGAGAAGGATCTCTTGCGTCGGTTGGTGGTTTTGGCATCCCGTCCGGTTCCGCCGCCACCTCCCGCGGCCCAGGCAACTCTGACACCACAAACTATGCTGGCCGCGTGCTGGTGCACCTCAACCGAACGCGCTCCGTGCACGTGAAAGCTTCTGGATTTGCGCGTGTGTTTTTTGAGATTAACCCAGATGGTTCGCTAAACTGGGTTGAGGTAATTGACAGCTCAGGCAACGAAGCCGTCAACCGCGCAGCACGAACCCAAATTCAGAGTGCAGTTCCTTTTCCCGCGCCACCAAACGGCACGCGACGCCAATTGTCATTTTTGTACAGTTCCAGATAACCGTTCCAGCCCTTCATTTTTGGCAATCTCGCACTGTGCCGTTGACGCGATACAATTGTTGCATAGGGAGATTCACTCAAACAAAACCACTTCGGCACGCAAAGCTCGAGCCTCTAAGGCTCAGATCTAGTTCTTGGCTTGAGCGCTCTGGATTTTTGCCTTCGCCAACTGGGCGTAAATCGGACAGGCCGCATAGAGATTTGAAAAAGCCTCAAACACGGCTGCGCTGCTGCTATCTTTGACGTCAATCCACGTTTGTTTGGCTGCACGACAGGTTTCGAGATCGGTCTCAACCCGTGCAAGCTCAGGAATTTCTGGTTCGAAATGGGCTTTGCTCAAAATATCGCTGCAAGCTTGTGGCGTGTGCACCATGTCACCCAAAGCCGCAAAAAACGCGGAATCCGAAACATCATCCCGACCGGAGTTAAACAGTTGGTCCAAACAATCCGAACCTTTTGCTTGCGCTGATCCTGCAAGGAAAACGATCCCCAAAGGCAACGCCAATTTTTTTAGCATGCGCATTTTTTGCTGAGCCTCCTGCCATTTTATCAGTGCCGTCCCGCTCCAGATTGGCGGCACACGTCTAACTGCCCCCAAACCTCTGCGAAGGGTTGAAGGAAATCAACCGAAACAATAGTGTTTCGAAACAATATTCTAGGGCAGTCTCAATGAATTTCTTGCGTCGCAGTTTTCTTTCCCTTGTTGGGGCAAGTGCTTTCCTTACCTTATTGACACCCGCAGTATCGGCGAATGATCAAACCTTTGAGGTGAGCGGTGACTTTACACCGACGTGCAGCCTTGGGTTTTCGGGCAAACCCGCCGCAGAGGGTATTTCATTCCGGTTTGATACAATGCTGCAACTAGGCCTGCTGCTTGGAGAGCCCGTCGTACGTTCATCATTGACATGGCAGCGCTCCGGGTTTGGGTCGACCTGTATCAAACCCTATGGCCAAGACGGTTTTGTGCGCCTGTCCGATCCAGGGCGCTATGATCCTGACAACCGGTCGCACCCCTTTGACGTGGATCTTGTCGCAGAGATCGTTGCCCCGTCCATTTCTTCGCACTCAATTTATCTGCCGTTCAATCCCGGCGCACTGTCATCCAAAGCGGGCGAGCCGGGTTACAACACTTCGGGTTCGCCAAACTGGGACACACTATTCTTCAAGATGCCCATAACGTCATACGACTTTTGGAAAACGGATACCTACGAGTACCTGACATCTGAAGATGCCAAGACCGTGCTCTCCAACGGATTTGAGGTGGTGCAAGTCCACGTGGTTAACGCGGATTTTGACCTAACTGATTTGAAATCAAACTACGGCGCCCAAACTGACACCGCTGCAGCACTTGCCAAGGTTGCAAATCGTTTGGCGGATTGGGGGCAAGAGACTTTTGCCAATTACCCGCCAGGCGTTCACGACCGCATAGTTGAAGGCCTCCGGCAAAAAACCCCGGACAACATTGCTGCGCTGCGCGGAACCATCGACGACATTCAAGCCTTGCATAAGCAATTGTTAAACCGATCGAACGATGCGGCGATCGCAGCTGAAATTGCAGAACAGACAAAGGGCCTTAATGCATTTTTGAAAGCAATCGATGCGCCGCTTGAAAATGAAGAGTTCTGGCAGCTTTTGACGCATTCCAGCACGATCAGTGCACAGGCGGAAAGGGAACAGATTGCGATTCGACGAGCGGAAATCACGTCTTCTGATGACAAGACCACCGACGAGGCAGCTCTGGAATTGGGTGCAAGCACGCCGCAGGACACTCCCCCTTTCGATCTCAAGAACGTTGTTGGCAAACTGAAATATGCGTTGGGCGGCATTGCTGTTGACTACTACGAAATTGATTGTGGGAAAGCCAGCTTCCGGATGCCGGATGTGGACAGCGACGAAACCACCGGCGTCTTAACTCTCAATGTACTGCAGCATGTGCCAATGTGTGGAAATGGCAGCGATATCAATCGAAATTCAATTTTCGAATTCTCGGTCCTTGATATCGCGTCCTATGAGCTCACCGACGAGAAACTAGTGATCAATTTTGCAGGCCAAACCCTTTCGGAAAACTACTATACGTCGGCGTCATATCCAGACAGATTTCAAGAGAGCAGCTCTCAATTGGTGCTCTTGATCAACCCGGAGGAAGATTACAAATTGGGTGAGGCAGAGAAAGCCTTGAGGAGCATCATCTCTGGCAGGTGACCCTCCTGCGTCTGGCGTTCATTCGCCCAGCATCTGCGCAAGCAGTTTGGCGGCGACGTCATCACCTTCTGCAGCAGCCTGCTGATACCAGTACATCGCCGCTTCTGGATCGCCGCTTTCATGCAGCAAGCGCCCATATTTGCGCATCGCCATCACGTGCCCTTGTTCCGCAGCAAGGCCGAAGTAATGGGTGGCTTTCTCCAAGTTTGGATATGCGCCTTTGCCGTGGAAGTACATTGAGGCCAGATTGTGCTGAGCCCATTTGTCTCCGGTCGAAGCGGCGCGCTCGTAAAGCGATACCGCACGTTCGTAGTCAAGTGGATAGGACCCGCTGTCTCCGCCAAGGATGTAGGCCGCCCAAAACATTGCATCGGTGTGTTGACTAAACTCGATAGCCTGATCGTACCAGAACATCGCTTCGTCCAAGTCTTCGGACACCAAAGTTCCTTTGCGATACAGATTTCCAAGCTTGAATTGAGAATTGCCGTATCCCGCTTCAGCTGCAAGCTTTAGGTTTGACAGAGCTCTGTCTGCGTCCTCATCACGCAGAGCAAAAAACAGATTATGTTGCGCCATCGGGAATTGGAGTGCTGCAGCTTTTTCCAACCAGGCACGGCTCTGGTCATCATCTTTCTCAATTCCACGTCCCTGCTCATATGCATTGGATAGTATGACCATTGCCAAAGCGCTGCCATCATTGGCCGCAATAAGCGCCTGCTGTACAGCGTCGTCGTAGAGTTCGGCCTTGGTCAGAACGCGGGCGTAGACGGCACGCACCTCTGGGTTGAGGTTTGCTTGCCGGCTATAGGCCCGCTCACAGGCCTCAAGCGCGGGCGCGACCATAATGTCGGTCCACTCAACACCCAGAAAGTCCTCATGCTGCAGCGGCGCGCTGGCCATAGTCAGGCAGGTCTCGTCATCCATAGACAAGGCGTCCGAAGGCATCTCATCGAGATCCGTCAGCGCACGCTCGTCACCTGTCCGCAATTGATCCAGTTTTTCCTTCGCAAGGCTGGCATAGACCGCGCATTCCGGAAAAGTTGCAACAAAGCTGCTCAGAACATCAACAGAGCCACTATCCTTTACATCAGGCCAGATCGAACGCGCATCTTCGCACACATCTTGCGCAAATACGGCGCTCGCCAAAACAGTGGACGAAAGAATGAGAGATAGTTGAAATTTCACGGTCACATTTCCATTTGCCAAGGACATTGTTCTTAGGTTCGGAAACCGTAGGTCATCACATCTTTGTTTCCAAACGCAATTTTTGAATAATGAGCCCTGCCCGCCGGACGTAGTCGCTCCTCAAACCAGAAACCGAGGGCCGAGATGACCGACTAGAGACCCGAGCCTGATTTGTTGTTTTGCTCAACCAATGCTCCAACTGACAGGCGGACGTAAAAGAAGTCGCGTCGGAGAAGAGTCGATAAAAGGGACAATAAGGAGCGTAAGGCGGGGTTTGGTATCAAGACATTCCGCCGCAATCACGGTAACGCCAAGGCGGCGTTTTGCAAATGACGGTCCAAGTATAGGAGCAGGTTGAGGCGAATCATTTCGCCCGAATGTCTCGCGGTGTTTTTCCCGTTTCTCGTTTGAAGGCTTTGTAAAAAGATGATCGCGAATTGAAGCCCACATCGAGCGCGATCTTCAAAGTCGTCTCTTCAGTTGCCGTCAGCTGAGCCACCGCATCTTTTATCCGCCAAGAATTGACGTAGTCAAAGAAGCTACGCCCCAGCGACGTGTTCAATGTTTGCGACACATAGTGTGAAGTGACTGAAATGTGCTTTGACAGGTCCCACAGCGAGAGGTTTGGGTCACGATAAAGTAGATCGTTTTGCATTGCGGCTTCGATTTTTGCAGCAATACGATTGACCCGGTCGCAGTCTAGCGCGGAGTGTTTGTACTTTGATGTTACAGGATTGCTTGTCTCCGTCCCGTGATCTTGAATGGCGGCACGGAGACCAGGGCGTTGCCGCAATCCCCAAACTCCAATGATCCACAGCAAAACAAGAATGATGAACTCGGACAGAACCTGAAGACTTGGAAGTTCCGTGGCCGAAGCATCCCAGCCAAAGCTATCCGATATAGTGTCAAGAAAGTCGATCAGTACATACACACCCGCACTGATCGTGATGACCCAAATCCATGTGACTTCGCGATTTTCGGTGCTAGCAAAAACGTCGCGTAACCGCTCCCGATAAGCTTTGAGCATGCGGATGGTTAGCGTGAAATAGATTGTGACGATGACCATAAAAATCATATCGGCGGTCAGTAGAAGCCGCTTTACCAGCCGAATACCTGACATCAATTCTGGAGGTGGAGGGATCGTTCCATTTAAAACCTCTGCGGGTATCGCGACCACCGGCACAATACAGAGTGATGCCACAAAAATTGGTGCCGCATGCCAGAATTTTCGTGCAACAGCCACGACCGGTCCCTCGGCGGTCAAAGCGCGCACATAAAGCCAAAACAGAAGTGGGCTGGCGAGGTCCAGAGGGCTGGTCAAGACGTTTAGGTATATTTGCCATGACACCTGTGCGTTGATCCCATAGATCGCGTCGGCAAGTAGATCAGGAAGATAACTCAGTCCTTGGAACAGAAAAAGGAGAGCCAGAGGCTCATAAACGCCTTCGTCTCTGCGGCGTAGTAGCAGCAGGTTTGCACAGAAAAGACATAACCCCGTAATCGCGCTGTGAATTATCAAAATGAGAGCAAAAAATGGCATTTTGGTTCCGGTTGATATCTACGATGTACTCGTGTCATTTACAGGAGCACAGGGCGAGTGGTGTCCCGCCGTGGCATCTCGCTACGACTGATTTGCCTTTCCGATTAGTTCGGTTGTGCGGTTGTCGATATCAAACAAGGGGCCGCGTTTCACGTCGTTCAAACCCATAAATTCAACCTGTGCCACAAAGGGAACGACGCGGCAGCCAACTTAGTCGATGGGACTCATTGCGGTGCATGCGCCCTGCGTGATTGTACCTTTGGTCAAATGGCTGTGATGAAGGTCGCACTGCCCGGTTACGTGCTTTCAATTTGGTTTGTCGTTCAAGATTATTGTGGTTTGTTTAAGACAGATTTGATGTGTGCGACCAGGGTCGCGACGGCGACAGGATGGCCCGCAACAAGATTGGTTTCGTCAAAAATATTCAGGCGTATGTCAGGGACAATTCCACGCCCTTCCCAAACGGTGCCGGTGTGATCGCGGTAGATTTCGTTGGATAAAGCTAGAGTCCAACCATTCGGCAGAGCTTTGTGCAATACGTCAGAATGAGACCCATTGGTTGGCTGCCCAACATGAGTAACATTTGGCAAAGCACGTAACGCCATCGTCATAATTTCGCCTGCGCTGACGGTTGAATCCGTTGTCATCAGATAGACAGGCCCATCAAACGATGGCCGATCAGTGGGCCCAACATACACCGCCGTTTCCGGCGCCCCCGCCCCATCAATGGCCGCCTTGGTGTAAGCCAGCCGTTTCTTGTCGGCAAAACGAGCTGCAATTTCACGCGCCATGAAATCATTGCCCCCAAAGTTCAGACTGGCGTCAATGATGACCGCGTTGACTTCGGCCTCCGCGAAGACAATCATAATTTCATCCAGGATTTTGTTGATCCAATGGTATTCGGCTGCTTCATCCAGAGAATTGGTGTCCGGAAAGAGCACTTCGCTGCTGTAGCCCATCAACATCAACACATTGAGGTAGCCAATTGTGCCATCGATAACGCCGTATTGCATCTTGCCACCCGCGGTCTCGCGCCCCTGGCCCGCAAGAACAGTCTCAGCCACCCCCTGGGTCCAGTAGTCATCAAGCGCTGCCAGCACGACCTCTTTTTTGGAGGTGTCTGTTTCGGCAGCCCGTCGGATCGCCCCTCGACTGAGGCTGGTTGTAACCGGATTGAAGCTGAAGTCGCGACGGTTGATTTTAGCCTCAATCGACACGTGGCTATCTGCAAGTGGTGCAACCATTTCAGAGAACAGGGCAAATAGGTCTTCGTCTGTCGTAGATTGGGTTACCTTGAGCCGGTCTGCAGAGACTTGCTGAAGCCAATCTACACCGTGAAGCTCAAAGAAAGCGTAATGCGCGGCAAAGGTTGCGACAAAAGCATCATAGTTGCCTTGTGGTGTGTTTGGCATTGGCGTTGTGCAGGCCTCAGGTAATGCAGCAGACCGGTGGAACATTGTCTTATGTGGTTCATAAGCACTGCCAAAAGCAAAGCTTTGGCCGTCAACTGTTTCGAAGACGTGGTCTGGCTTGAGGATATGTTGCAGGGAGGCACTGCTATCTTTATCAAACACGCAAGTATCTGCTGACAAATGATAAACTTCCCGCGTCTCGCCACGCAAATCAACTACGTATCCGTAGCCGTCGCTGACAAAAATCCCATCCAAACGGGCATACAGGGCCGCCGTTTCAATCGGAATTTCTTCGCGACAAGCAAGCAGGTGAAAAAGGGCTGCCATTGAAATGAAGGTTCGTACGTGTCGAGGCATAAGGAGAAATCCAGTTGTTGTGACCAATGCCACCGATGCCAAAACTGGGAGTCTTCGTCGTCTCACTCCATCGGGAGAGACAAAGTATTGTGTGAAGCGGGATGTTAGCAGCAGTCAGCGTGACCATATTTTTACAGTCAGCCGGCGACATCCTGTACCTCTTGATCGCAAGGAAATTACCAAAGAAGCGGATTAAACCGTGACTAATCCAAATCATGTTGGCGTGTCCAAAAGGTCGAAACACCAAGGCCCATCTTCTGGACATGCAGGGCAACCTGATCAACATGCGCAATCCTCCGGTAATCCCCCCAAAAATTAGTGGCGTTCAAAAGTAGAGTTTTCTCGGCAAGAAATCTGAGGAGATTTACAATGAAGACAGCACGATATAGCGACGCGCAGATTATGGGCATCCTGAAGCAGGCAGAGGGCGGTGTTCCCGTTTCTGAGCTGTGCCGCGAGCATGGTATGAGCAGTGCCAGTTTCTACAAATGGCGGGCAAAGTTTGGTGGAATGGATGCGTCTTTGATCGCGGAGATGAAGGATATTGCTGAGCAAAACCGCAGGCTCAAGAAGATGTATGCGGAGGTGAGCATGCAGAATGCTTTACTGAAGGAAGCGCTGGCCTGCCGTGCATTTGAGATCAGCGAGACCTGCTACAGATACAGCCAGTGCTAAGCGACGAGAACGAGGCGATCGCGGATTGGTTGGAACGCCTGACGGCGAACAAGCGTAGTTGGGGCTTTGGACTGTGCTTTTTGTGTCTATTCAACGTGCAGGGCTATGGATGGACCCACAAACGGGTGTATCGGATCTATTGCAAGCTGGAGCTGAACCTACGGATCAAACCTAAGAAACGGCTGAAGCGCGATAAGCCTGAACCGTTGGCCGTGCCAGGCGCCCCAAACGACACTTGGTCGTTGGATTTCATGGCGAATCAACTCGCGGATGGCAGGTCGACTTCTCACTGCCAGCGGAGTGCGTTGTGCGTTGCCTGAACCAGATCATTGAGTGGCGCGGTCAGCCGCAAGCAATTCGCATCGATAATGGCCCAGAATATATCAGTGGCACGCTCATGACATGGGCTGAGAAACGCAATATTCGGCTTGAATACATCCGGCCGGGCAAGCCGCAGCAGAACGCCTACATCGAACGTTAAAACCGCACCGTTCGTAGTGAGTGGCTCGGACAATACATCTTTGAAACAATTGTGGAGGCGCAAGACCAGGCGACCGAATGGCTCTGGACTTATAATAACGAGAGACCCAACATGGGCGTCGGCGGGATCACACCTGCCATGAAACTTAAAACAGCCGCCTGAATTCCACGGCTGGACCCCATCAAAAATGGGGGGATTACCCTTCTACGGGGTCTACGCCAACGCGAAGAGCTCCCCGAGGGTGTCGCTAGTATATTGATGTAATGTTGTAATTTTGGTTGCGGGAGTAGGATTTGAACCTACGACCTTCAGGTTATGAGCCTGACGAGCTACCGGGCTGCTCCATCCCGCGACGCTTTATGTTGGCCTA
>NZ_FXTY01000008.1 GCF_900182745.1 Shimia sagamensis
GCGCATGAATACCGATTGTGCATGAAGGGGCTGACCTGATGCCAAGCGCGCGGTTCCTGCTGGCGGTGGTGGCCCTTGTTCTGATCGCGAGCGGTATTTCAGGCTGGCAGGGCTTTCGCGCCGGTAAGGCTGCCTGTGAGTCCGCAAACGCTGCCGCATTGCGCGATACCCAGACAGACCTGTTTGACGCAGCTGACCAACTCAGCGTCACCAATGCGCGCCTTGTGGCTCAAGAGGTGGCGCAAAAGGCCAAATCAGAAGGAATAGAGAATGAAGCCCGCGATGATCAAGCCCCTAGCCGTGTGCCTTCTGATGTCAGCTTGCGGCGGCTCCAAAGGCGTTGGGGCTCTACGTATTGAGCCGCTCCCAGCTACAGTCACCAGCTCTTGTACAGATCCGCGCGCGTTCTTGAGGGCAGGGGATTGGGAAATCATTGCCGGGCGATTGGGTGATGAGCTGATTTCGTGCAACGGCAAACGGGGCTTAGCCGTCGAGGCATATGATGGGGTGCGTCACGCGCTCAATTAGAGGTGGATTGCCATTAATCAAAATTGAACTCTGCTGGCATTACGGCAATTGGGAGTTTTAGGGGGGGAGGCACACCGTAAAGGGTAATGAAAACCCTGCTACATATCATGAACATTGGGGAAACGTAGCGCGTACGGTTAAGGCTTTTTTAATTTGTTTTTAATATAAATTTGATCTGTTGGTATCGCGAACTGCCAGCGTCACTTCAAATTGTAACAAGTAAAGAAGGTTATTTGTGGAGTACCCGAAATGACGAAACGCATTTTTGAGGGTGGGGAGGAACTAAATTATCTGGGTGAGATAGGAAGCAAGAAAGATGTGGCCGAACTCATTGCCCTAGCGGGGATGTCGCCGGAAGAACGACAGACTTACTTCTTGGAAGAAGCGCTAAATACAATTCTTGAGAGTATTGAAGATTACGAGAAAGACACACTAATTCCTCTTGTCGAAGAATCTGAAGCCTGTGAAGTTGTGGCCATAAACCGCTCTCATCTTCAACGCTGGGTGACCACGTTGATGGATATTCCCAATTTTGTATTGAATGATGCACTGACTACACTGTTGGTTGATATGGTTGGCACCAAAGACGTGGAAGGTCACTCTCTAGACATAATACCTGAAGGTTATCCGCCTCTGCGGATCCTCTAGTCGAAGGGACGCGCTAGTTGATCTGCTGAAGGGAGGGCAGGACTCGTCGGCCGAAAGGTTGGCGGGTTTTGTTCGGTGCGGCTAGGCGGCTACCAGCCCAAACTCAACCTTCACACTAGGCGCAACGAAATATTTGCTGCGGTTGCGAGAATTAGCGGCTAATTTCCCGTAAACGGCCATTCAGCAGGCTGCTACGGCCCTGGCTGATGCTGCGGCCGGCTCCAAGGTCAGCGAAGCGCAGTTTGCGACCTTTGTAAAGTCTGGTCGCTTGGCTGCCAGCATAGTCAGTGAACGGTCCATTGCGGGTCTTCACCGCCTTCTCAAGTTGCAGCTGCGCGCCGCGCCGTTCCTGACATTCGCTGAAGCTGAGAATTGACCAAATTCATTTCTCCAACCATGATTAGCTTAACAAGGAGCCCTTGATCCCATGACCTTTGGAAATATCGTCTTCGTCACTATTGTTTTTGCTGCTTTGGCAAAAACCGTGTCGGCAGAAAGTCTAATCCTGCCCTCGCGCGAGACTCCGATTCCTGAAACAACGAATGGCGTTCCTCATGTTCAACTGGGAATTAGGCCAGACCCAGATATATCTGAAAAACTACTTGAACGTGTCGCGCAGTTTCCTGGGGTCAACACCGGGCCGACGAGAGTTTCTCTTCCAGGTGCGGTTGGGTTTCAGTTGGAAGATGGTATGTTTTTGGCACATCCAGAGGTTATTGTAGGTGGTCGCGAGTTTGCGCATCTCCACCCTGACGGAAGTTTGCATGCGTCGCTAGATCCGGACCTGGCAAAAAAGGCTGTTCAGGCAGGTTGGGCGATTGCGCATCCTTGGGCAAAGCAGCGTGAAGGGTGGGGCGGATTTGTCATGATTTACACACCAACAAACGTAGAAGAGCTCGACATTGTAATGGAGCTGGTTGCTCAATCATACAATTATGTAACAGGCCGTGCGATCATCCCATAGTCCAACTGGTCTCCATACGGCCCAAAGCAGTCACTCAAGCGCTTTGGCTGGCAGCGGCAGAAAGCTCACTTTCCAACGGATGATGCGCGCGGCACGAGCGGCAGCAATGCGCAGATTGCGACCTTTGCAAAGTCCGCCCTTCGGCCAGGTAACATAGCTCTCGATAGCTGCGTCGCCGCATAAAATGCCGTCATTGATGAGAGTTGCAGCGAAATTCGGCGGGGGGTGCAACTGTGCTGGACAAACTCGCCTTTTAAAGCGTTGCATTGAAGGACTGCTTCCGGGACGACCGCGCCATTCATCAGCGCGTGGCCAAAACGCCGTGAATTGAACTTCTGCCAAATTTGGATCAATTCGCCAATGTTGCCAGCAGAACATCAAGTGTTTCTTCTGGCTGCCCCAAAAGGGCGAGCCCATCGGCTTCAGAATCTTGGACCAGCGGTACAACAGAACCTATGTCAATCCAGGAACGTACGAACACGGCACTCAATTCTCGACTTATGTTCGTAGGTGCGATGTATACGACAAGCGATTGCAAATCAGATCGAATAAGCCGTTCTGTTAATCGGGCCTGCATACCCATAAACTGAACATAGTCTTTTTCGAAACCAGTGACCTCGGTCATATTGACCAGTTGTTTTTGGCCCGCGACATAGTCTGGATGCGAAACGTAGGTTTCCGTTGCAATTAACGTATCGTTGATAGCGACGTAGCCAAAGTATCGAACCACAACAAGGCCGCGTTGGGGGAAGATTGTAAATTCTACAGGCATAACTTTTTCTAGACCCATTTGGCTGGCGCCAATTCACGCGCTATCTATCGCTGTTCAGTAAAGCAGACATTCAAGCTTGTTGGAGACCTATATTCGTAGCGCAGCATCCGTTGTTTTGGACACAATCCGGACGTTAGGCAATCCCTGATTGCCAAACTCGCTACTGTCAGGTCTCAAGGACGGCTGAGCGGACAAACAGGTTAGGCGCATGAAGGTCTGCTATTGGGCTTGCACACCATTGATAATCTTCGCATCGCTTTTGCTGGACGCCATCAGCCACCAAGCAAGTAGCGGAAAACCTACCAGTTCGAATATCAGTGACGGGGCAATGGCAGCACTAAATAGGACCTCAGTTTCCATGCCACTCAGTCGAAACAGTCCCGCGGTTGCGATCATAGCCGACAGAATAATCAGTGTCGGGCGAAGCCTGCGTAGAGCAAAGCCGCCGATCACAAACACAGCGCCGACTGCGAACCAGACCCCGCCGATGAATCGAATGTGGCTGTCTTGGGTTTGAAAGGTTGCCGCATCCGTGATCGCAACAAAATCGCGCGTCGATTGCCACCCCAGTGTCTTAATCCCGCCCAGGCCGATATTCAGTCCCAAAAAGATAATGGCAGCGCCAATTATCACAACAACCGCGTTCAGTAAGTTTGTCTTGTGCATGTCACTTTTCCTCAATGCATACCCGATGGGCGATTAATATTTGGCACGCGTCCTATATTATTTCTATCTTGCAAGGGCAAGCATTAATTGGTACGCGTTACATATTAATCTTGAAAGGGTCCAACCATGGCTAAATCTGCTGGCAGGCCAACCCGCACCAAGGCTGAAATTCAGGAGTTCCGATCAAAGATTGGGAAGCACGCGCTTGAGATTTACCGAGCGGAGGGCTTCGGAGCGGTTTCAATGCGCCGTTTAGCCAAGGAGGTCGGCTGCGCCCCGATGACAATCTATGCGCATTTCGAGGGAAAGACGGATATTCTAAGATTCCTTTGGGCAGACGTACTCAGCGACATGTCTCGTGATATCGAGAAAAAGCTGAAATCGGTCGTTGGAGCGCGTGAACGGCTGCGTACCGCCGCGCAAACTTTTGTCGAATATTGGATTATTCACCCCGATCATTTTCGACTTGTCTTTATGTCTAACGATGTGACGCGGGCGGATGTCAGTACGTTTATTAAGGACGAATGTACATTGGCGTACTTCTTGATTTTTTCGGATTTGTTTCAAGAGGTTATGCCGGAAGATCTTGAAGCTGAAGTTAGGACCGACACGCTCTTATCCGGAATGATCGGTATCGCTCTTTGTGCGAATACGATCCCCGATTACCCTTGGTCTGACGCATCATCAATGACCGAGCAGTTACTATCGAGCATAATTGAGTAAACCAACTCGCAATTTGATGAAAAGCTGACCTTCGTATATCTCGTAGCATCGGCTGGTCTGGGCTCAGTCCGGTCATTGATAGCAAAATCAGCTGTAGGCTTTTGGAACGTCTGCTTTAAGGAACGTGAGATTCATAGATTGCAGTTGCAGCATGCTCGCTCCAAGTCAATTCTAGTTGGCCGCTTTGGGCTGAAAATGGTCATAGCTGCCGTCGAGGGCAACGGTCGCTTAGTCCGCATTGCTGCCCCCCAGACTTCGCTTCAACTCTCATCCATAGCCGCTTCTCACGCGGCGTTGTAGCGTTGGCTGTGTGATCCAAAACCTCCATCGGAGCGTATTTCTAACCAATGGAGGAAAACATATGAAACGGTTAAAAAAAGAAAGCGCCGTTTGGTCGGCGATCATGAATGAAACGAAAAACCCGCTAAAGAGCTACTCGCTACCTGTCGCCCACATGATGATGCAAATGTTGGCTTGGATGTGGAGTGCGATTTTCTCAATTTCGCTAGGTAGCTTTTTTGTTTTTGGGATCACGTCTGTAGCCCACGTGACCATTATTGCTGGGGTTTTCATTACAATGATGGTTTTTGAAAACGCCGACGCCAACCGTTGATTATCGCTAGCTGCCCACTCAATGAACGCCGGCGTCGCCTTCCTGAAAAACATGTGAAGGTTTCCATGATTTCATCCCTCACCGTCACGATTACTGATTTTGGGGAAATCCTTACTCAAATACCTCGCGGCCTTTGAACGCGCGTTTACATGATAGGATGGAAAATGTCGGTCACCCGCCGCTCTATAATTCTGGGCTCTTTTGGACTTGCTGCATGTGCTCGTATGCCCACTTCGCTTGAAGGATCTCTCGAGCCCATCACGCTCGATAAGGCCTTTTCAGGTCGAGCGAACGGAGCGGGAGTGTTTAGGGTAGACCTAACCGGTTCAGAACGTCGCTTCACCGCACGACTCAACAGTCGCCTGCATGGAGATCGGCTTACGATCGTTGAAGATTTCGTCTACGATGATGGTGAGGAGAACCGTCTAACATGGGTCTTTGACCGAGCAGGTCCAGGTCGCTGGAAGGGGCAACGCGAAGACACCGTGGGAGAAGCAGAGGTTATCGAGGCTGGCAACGAAATACGACTTTCATACTTGGCTGACTTTCGTTCAGGCGGCGAAGTTATCAGACTGGGCTTCGAGGATGTTATCTATTTCAGCCCAAATGGTCGCGTTATCAACGACGCGATTGTTACAAGGCTCGGCGTTCCAGTCGGGCGCGTACGCTTCGAGATGCAGCCAGTCTGACATCGCGGCATCGTGTAAGCTATTCCAAAACACGTGCCCCCAGTTCATACGGATATATAGCGCCTAGTCCTTAAGCCGAACAGAATTCGGCGAGATCTATGGAGTGAAAAGGTGCCGCGATCGGCAGTAAGCTAGGCAGGAGCTCGTAGCGAAGGAAATGCCTAAGGATTGAACTCCCTAAGGCATGAAAGCTATTCGAATCGGGATAGGCGCCTGACGAAGCTTGGATTTGACGGAGCAAAATGCGAGAATAGTCGTAGCTTTCAATCTAGAAGCCATAAAACGCATTTTTTACGCCAATCGTAATCTAAAATCCCGTCATTGAATGTTTTTGTCATGCTCTCCTTGGGCACCACATATCCGCATTAATCTACTGATTTTAAAAAGAAAAAATGGCGACTTGAAGTTTCAAGCCACCATCTGAGCCACCTTTTGGCTTTCGCTAGGATCACGCTTCTTAAAACAAACACTCCAGCTCTGCGGCCTTCAAGTGAGGCGTGGAATGCTTATTGCCGCCGAGCTTGTAGTTCTTCAGCCGCTCTTACTTCATCTAGTTACGTCAACCTGGTGAACATTGGACGTTCGCAGCCCGTACTGCTTGCTTCGATAACGCACGGGTGGTGATACCTACCACATTGATCGAGAAGCCGCCGTTAGATGCCCGTGCATGGTTGTTGCCTGAGCTTGAGGAAAGCAGCCATCCAAAAGTGAAATACCCCAGCTTCAATGCTGCGCAAGCCATCAAGGTCAGCAATGCGCAGATTGCGACCTTTGCAAATTCCGCTTATCAGCTTTTGAATACAGCCCTCGATCGCTGCGATGCAGTGTGAGAAGCGGTCATTGATGAGGGCTGTAGCGAAATTCAGGGGGGGGGTGGCGTTAGGTGGACAAAGCACACTAGTTCGCTGCATCTGCGCCTCCGTCAGCCAACATAGATTGCCCATCATAACCCCCTAAAACCGGGACTCTTGAATCATGACTTCGTGACAAGCTCCATCAGTTAATGGGTCCTGAACCCAAGGACTAAGAACTGGATAAAGGTATGAACCGGGGGCACGTGTTTTGGAATACCCTACCGGTACCGCTATATCAGGCTGGCTGCATCTCGAAGCGTACGCGCCCGACTGGAATGCCGAGCCTTGTAACAATCGCGTCGTTGATAACGCGGCCATTTGAACTGAAATAGATAACATCCTCGAAACCCAGTCTGATAACTTCGCCGCCTGAACGAAAGTCAGCCACGTATGAAAGTCGGATTTCGTTGCCACCCTCGATAACTTCTGCTTCTCCCACGGTGTCTTCACGTTGCCCCTTCCATCGACCTGGACCTGCTCGGTCAAAGACCCATGTTAGACGGTTCTCCTCACCATCATCGTAGAAGAAATCTTCAACGATTGTAAGCCGATCTCCATGCAGGCGACTGTTTAGGCGTGCGGTGAAACGACGTTCTGAACCGGTTAGGTCTACCCGAAACACTCCTGCTCCGTTCGCTCGACCTGAAAAGGCCGTATCGAGCGTGATGGGCGCGAGAGGTCCTTCAGGCGAAGTGGGCATACGAGCACATGCAGCAAGTCCAAAAGAGCCAAGAATTATAGAGCGGCGGGTGACCGACATTTTCCAACCTATTATATAAACGCGCGTTCAAAGGTCGCGATGTATTTGAGTAAGGATTTCCCCATATTCAATAATGGTGGCGATGAGGGATGAAAGCATGAAACCTTCACATGTCTTTCAAAAAGGCGACGCGGGCGTTCATTGAGTGGGCAGTTAGCGATAATCATCGGTTGGCATCAGCGTTTTCAAAAGCCATCATTGTAATGAAAACCCCGGCAATAATGGTCACGTGGGCGACAGAGCTGATCCCAAAAACAAAAAAGCTACCAAGCGAAATTGAGAAGATCACGCTCCACATCCAAGCCAACATTTGCATCATCATGTGGGCGACAGGTAGCGAGTAGCTCTTTAGCGGATTTTTCGTCTCATTCATGATCGCCGACCAACCGGCGCTTTCTTCTTTGAACAGTTTCATTTGTTTTCCTCCATTGTCTAAAATTACGCGCCGCTGGAGGTTTTGGATCACACAGCCAACGCTACAGTGCCGCGTGTGAAGCGGTCATTGGTCACGGTTGCCGCACAATTTTTTTTTGGGGGGGGGGCGAGAGGTAGGCTGAACGGGACGAAGGTGACGTTCGCCTATAATGCTCCAAAGGTAAAAGGCAGCCCGGAGAGCTCTTCATTTGTGACGCCTTATCTGGGGTTCAATTTACTTCAACCGGGCCGCCCTGCATGATCCGCAATCGGGATCGGATCGTAACAATCCAAAATGGAGAATGTTATGTCATTCAAAGTTTCATTCGGACCTGGAGGAATATGATGGACGAGAGCGAAAACCAATTGCAAGATTACTCTCTGTCAATGGTCCAACTGGTGTGATGTCATGACGGCTAAAAGGGCTTTGGTTGTCGGTGCATCCGGCGGCATCGGCGCATCTTTGACCAAAATTATGAGGGCACAGGGCGCTGTCGTGATTGAGGTTTCGAGGTCGATTGACGATTTCGACGTCACTGACCCAAACAAAGTCCAGAAACACATGGAAAGCCTCGAAGGAGCTTTCGACACGGTTCTGATCGCAACTGGCATACTTGCCCCACCGAATGTGAGGCCGGAGAAGTCTCTCACCGAAATCGACGCTGCCAATATGGCGAAAGTTATGGCAGTAAACGCCATTGGTCCGGCATTGGTCCTGCGACATATTCCCAAGCTTTTGCCTCGTGACACCAGGTCTGTAGTGGGCGTTCTTACAGCACGTGTGGGTTCTATCGGCGACAATCAATTGGGCGGTTGGTACAGCTATCGGGCGGCGAAAGCGGCCGCCAATCAGATCGTGCACACTGCCGCTATAGAGATCGCGCGAAGCCGAAAAAAGTCCGTCGTTGTGGCCTTGCATCCAGGTACAGTTGAGACGCGCTTTACCGAGGCATATCCCACGCAACCAAAGGTTTCGACGGACGAGGCCGCGACCAATTTAATAACTTTGATTAGTGGTCTGACCGAGGTTCACAACGGCTGCTTCTTCGATTGGGCTGGAAAACCCGTCCCATGGTGAACCCGCGACAAGTTTTGATTCTCGCTGATCCAAAATTTCTGCCCTCGCGTATTGGTTTTTGAAGTCAAAGAATCCAGTAACATCATTTATCATTTCGGTTATTCTGTTTGTACTGATGCTTGGTTCGGGAGATCTCTAAAGCAGAGGGGCAATCAATGTCCGACGATGACCAACAGACCGGCACTAATTTCTACTCTCGTCTGCCTACTACACGAGATTTTTCGCGTTTCGCGAACACCCGGACCCACACTCCTTTACCTGATGACTGGATTGTTGTTGTGACTGACATCGAAGCGTCCAGATCAGCGATCAATTCCGGCCGCTACAAGACGGTTAACCTCGTCGGAGCGTCCCCGATCGCAGCTTTCAAGAACCAACTTAAAGACGTAGAGTTTCCGTTTGTTTTCGGCGGGGACGGCGCAAGTCTGGCAATACCGGGACATCATCTGGAAAGCGCCTCGCGTGTCCTTTCCATATTGAGGAGGTGGGCTTCCGAGACTTTCGATCTGAACCTTCGTGCCGGATTGATGTCCGTCGCGGACCTTAGGCAATCGGGATACGAGGTCAGAACAGCCCGATATGCGGCCTCTTCGAACGTCAGTTATGCTGCGTTCTCAGGTGGCGGTGTTAGACGGCTTGAAGATCTTGTGAAATCCGGAGACGTTTCTGTTCATCTTTCCGAGCCCAAGGCTCGACCCGATCTGACAGGATTGTCCTGCCGTTGGTCCAATCTTAAATCTCGACGCGGACGGATTGTCTCTCTAGTCATTGAACCCGTTACCGATGTTTCCGATCAGCAGTTTCTGCAAATAACCCAGTCGCTTCTTTCCAGGATCGATGATTTTGGCAATAGCAACAGAATGGTTTCGGAAGAAGGGCCGCAGGTCCAGTATCCTCCGCCTGGAATGTCCATCGAAGCGCGGGCAACAGGAGGCAGCTTTTGGCTGCTTCGGTATTTGGCTCTAAGTGCGCAAAACCTTCTGATATGGATATTGTTTCGGACAGGTTGGTCGATGGCAAGTTTCGACCCTCGGCACTATGCTCGGCAGACGGGGTTTAACACTGACTCACGAAAGTACGAGGACGGGTTGAAAATGACTATTGATTGTGATGCTGAAACGCTGGAGTGGATGAAGCAGCATCTTGAAGCCGCCAGAGATCAGGGATCGATAAATTATGGGCTTACCGAACAGTCCGAAGCATTTCTGACCTGCATCGTAATATCCGCCCTGAACGACGATCACGTACATTTTGTGGACGGCGCAAACGGTGGCTACGCAGCCGCCGCAACGATGATGACCGGCAACCGCACTCCCTGAGAGTTTTGGTCCACGGACACTCGAAACATCGAGCTGTTCGGCTTAGGATCCACGAAATATCAGGTCGCGTGAGGCGCCGGTGTCGTGGAAAGATCGATGTTCATCCCGACAAGGCGCTATCGTCGATCCGTAGGTCTTCACTGATCCAAACGCTTCTGCTGCGCGTAAACAGACAAAAGGAGTGAAGAAAATGTGCATTCGAGCTCTAGTTTGGAGTTGTGCTTTGGTGGTCGCCACGACGGCAATGGCACAGGAAATGTCGATTGGGGACGTCATATCAGCCCAGATCGAAGCTTTTCAAAACGAGGATGTGGAAGAAGCTTTCACATATGCCTCTCCAAAAGTTCAAAACATTTTTCGGTCTCCCCGGAACTTTGGAGCGATGGTTCAAAGAGGGTATCCGATGGTATGGCAACCTTCGGATGTGGAGTTCAGGAAGCAGCGAAGTGTGGGGGATTTAGTGTATCAGGAAATGTGGTTCATGGATTCACGGGGCATAGGCTATTCATTTATTTACGAAATGATTAAGGTTTCCGGTGCGTGGAAGATAAACGGTGTATTCAAAATCAAAACGAACGAAGTGAGCGCATGAATTTGCCGTACCCGATCGCACCTGAAGTCAAAAAATGCTGCGTTTCTTGTTTTCTCTTTCTTGTTACTGCTGACTGGCTGCTCAGGCGCCCGATTATTGGAGTGGGAGAAACTGTCAGATCGAAAATTTGATCTGGACGGAATTTTCGCAGGAAGGACAACGGCCGGTGAACCGGCTGTCAGCTTCGGGCTTTGTGCCGTATTTAGTCTGGGGCAGCTTTGCGAGTTTGTTGAACCTGTCCATTGCGGTTCTAAATTGGAGAGGCTGTGAAGTGATATCGCGTTACTATCTGTTAGCAATTCTTGTGGTTTTTAATCTGTCCTCAGGTGCGGGTGCAGAAGAGATGTTTGAAACCTTTGATAACGATCCGGCATCTCGGTGGGTCTTTTTCGCGGACACTGTAATGGGCGGCGTATCTACGGGTGATGCCACCTTTGACAGCGATGCCTCCGGCTCCTTTGTCCGTTTGGCGGGCGAAGTGAGCACCGCAAACAACGGAGGTTTCATCCAGGTGCGTCGTAAACTATCCAGCAAGTTGCCAGACAGCACCAAAGGAATTCGCCTGAAAGTGCGCGGCAACGGCGAAGTGTATTTTGTGCATCTGCGGACACGCGGCACGCGTTTGCCTTGGCAATACTATCAGGCACAGTTTGAAAGCACAGGAGATTGGATCGACGTCCAGTTGCCATTAACCGCGTTTTCGCCGTCCGGTCAGTTCCTCAGGAACACCCCCCATGCCGATACCATCACGTCTATTGGCATTGTGGCATTTGGAAAGGACCATACGGCCCTGATCGATGCACGCGAAGTGGAGTGGTACTGAAATGTGCTTAGAGTTTTCAGATTGAAGGCCCACGCTACTTTAATGACTGAGTTTACTTGGCGCCTCCAGTCACCCAGCGAATGACGTGCCCGTCGCAGGCATCGGTCACCTAAAACCGATTGCGACTTCCGTTAAGGTCTTAAGTTGGAAGAGTTTGGTCAAGAAACGGACATCCGTCCCGGGATGCTTTATCCTCCTTTGTAAGCGATTGTTGAATTTTGCGAAGTCCGCTTCCTGCGCATTGCTGCCACAGGCGCAGTAGCTGCGAACAATTGATCCGCTGAATGTCTGTTTTCGGGAAACTTCCGATCAAATATTGCTGATGCAGCATCGATGGCTCATTGCGACCTATATGAGTCCGCTTAGGGCTGGCACCCGCCATTTGGCGACCGTGTTCCCACGTGATTTTGCCGCAGACGTGCTGCCGCACCGCCGCAAGGCGGCTCTGAGCCCATCCTGCGCTTCAGGCATCTCAGCGCGCCGATGGTAGACCGGCTTCTGACAACAACTTTGCAAGTCTGGTTTGATCGACCGAGTTTTTGAAGAAACGATCGGATCTCCATTCATTGGCGCGAAACAGGGGATCAATAGCCAAGATCTTGCTCGAAGTTTCTTTTGCTTCAGAAAACGCTCCGCAACTTGCTTGATAAGCGGCGAGAGCAACCAATGCGCGCAAGTGGTTCGGCTTTTCCGCAATGATGTTTTTTAGGTCTCGCTCGTCGACACTGACATCGGATAGCAAACAGGAAAACGCCAAATTTGTCCTGATCCAAGCCGGTGGATGCGAGGTAAGACTTAGAGCATGTTTATATATTGCCTGCTCTTTCTCATACTCCCCGCAGTAGCCTAGAACAGCAGCGAAGTAGCCAAGCATTTCTGGGCTGGTGGGGGCCCGGCTGTGAACATCATGCATGATCTCAAGAGATTGATCGAACATTCCTTCATAACAATAGTAGAATGCACCTAGCGCCCGCCCGTGCAGATTACGCGGCGCGAAATTCCTGACCTTTTGAACTATGTTCTTTGCTTCAACTTGAGCCTTTTCATCATCATCGAAAAGGCAAAGCCTCAAACCATCAACAAGACAAAAACCGAGAGATATCTGTGCCTGAAGAAAACTTGCATCAAGTCCAGCGGCTATCCGGTAGTGGGAGATTGCTTTGGCCAACGAAATACGTTCACCTAGTTGTTCCTGCACTCTTCCTTTTTGAAAGTGCTCCCAAGCTGCGGTAGTGGTCTCGCTAGTTGCCCAATATTGTACCCACTGGCCATCGCTGAGTGATTCCAAGATAGAGTCAATAATCCGTCGTGCCAGCTTCTCTTGAACTTCGAAGTCTGCTTTCTCTTCCAAGTCAAAGCGACCGCTCCAGATTTGCTCCCCGCCATCTGTCTTAATGGCTTCTGCATGAACTCGCACACCGTTTGCGGACCTAACGGATACGTTGAGAATGTAGTCTGTCGCCGCTTCCGCCCCATCAGCGCTCGGGGAGACTATTCGATAGACACCCGAAATAGCGCTCAACGAGGTCCGCAGCTCGTCACAAATTCCTTCCCCAAAATGGCTCAGCCAATCGCTCTGACCAAGAACCTTCACCCTACGAACAGCCAACCGAGGGAAAACTAGATGGCCACTTAGAGCGCCCCCCTTGTCAGTGCGGGCCGCAAGTTTCGCTGCCTCACCTTGGTCGAGCTTTGAGTACCAAAACGCCCGTTCCTCGCTTATCCATTCATTAAATTCAGGGTCGGTTCCGTCGAAGCCTTCAAGGAGATCTACATGGGGGGCAGGAATTTCATGAGAGTAGATGTCTACATCAACAAAAACGGGGTCAAGCATGACATCGTCACCGGACGTTTTTATCGGAATGATGCCAAATACTGCAAAGTGCTTCCGCAAGTTCGTGAGCTCTTGCCTGAGGCTTGCTCGCCCCTGCTTTTGAGGCCGCTGGCTCCAAAGCCTGTCTTGGATCCAAGCACGAGACCTACGCCCATTCTTTGCCAGTGCAAGCATTGCTAAAATCGCTTTGGAGTTTTGACCTACTGGCGTGCAGTCTTCTCCACTACCATTTTTAATGGAGAAAGCACCAAAGAGCGCAATGTAATAGTAGGTTGAGCTAGAGGGTTTGCTATCCAACGCAACCACAAATCACAATAAATCCGAAAGCTTCTTTAGCCACTTGGCTGAGGTCAGCCAAAGACCTTTCCAGTTCAGGTTCCCCGTCTTTCCAAAGGCTCGAATCCTGCGGTTGACCCTGCCGAACTATAGCGGTGAGCTTGTCGTTAAAGTCAGGAATAACAACATTTACTATTCGTACCCTATTGCCGGAATCCATGAAGGTTCTATCCAAATGAAAGTTCACGAAAACAGAGTCATCCTCAACACTGGGGACCGAGGAAAGAGAGACTTCATTCACCTTCAAACCAGACACTGTCTCCAGTTCTTCATCTATAAGGGCTTTGAACTCCTTGATCGCTTCGCTAGTCTCTAGCTCAACGCCGTTTTGCGCCTCACCAGCCAGCCTTGCAACTATATCGCCAACGTCGCCATACGTTACCCCATCCCTCAACTTTAAACGTGCCATTCAAATACTCCCACTAAAAAATCGGTCCTGAAAGCATCGAATGTGTGATATGAAACTTCAAGAAAAATCTCTAACCGATAAGCTCTTCAAAGCAGTCGAGTTAGGATTGGTTTCTCGTCCCCACATGCTGCCGTTACCAGACGCCACCCCCTTCAAAGCAGCAATTTGCACAGTCAGTCTTCCTCCAGCTTGCCTGCCGCCAGAGTCGAGATTTGGACTAAGGGTATCTTCAGGCACTGGACCTGAAACGGAAACCGCGTCCTTTAAGGCCCTTTGCGAGGGTGCCGAACGCTACTCCATTCAATACTCGACAAACATGCCGTCTGATTTGAACCCAATTGTTTGGACTGGGAGGGACTCTGCGGCGGAAGCTACCTGCGATTTAACAATTGGCTCTCCGACCAAACGAACCAGAACCAGCAGAGGCTCAGCGACAGGTGTAACAATCGAAGACGCCTGCCAACGAGCCATTCTGGAGTGTATCGAGAGCGAGTTGGTGTCTCCCAATGGGCAACTGCGTGGCGACTTTCAGAAGATTTCTGAAACCGCTATATCCCGCCTGCAACTTCATATCGATTTTCTGAGTAGTCAGGCGCGCAAAGTCGAAATCCACCTTTTGGAGTTGAACGGGTTGTTCGCCTTCTGTGCAGTGTGCTCAGACTTGAATGGCAGCCGCCCCACTTTGGGCTCCGCGGTATCACATGATTACGAGGACGGTGCTCGCAGGGCAGTTGAAGAGTCTACGTTGCTTTGGCGAAACATGATTGAACTTGAGCGATCAGGGGTGGTTGTTGCTGACTTGCCAGAGAATGATCGTGTATGTCTAGAAATTTACCGGGGCCTCCAGAATACTCCGAGTACATTCGACCCTTTGCCCAGAGTAGCAAAACTCGCAGAACCAATCGAAGTCCTCCGAGTAATCTCAGGCAAGAACGTGAAGGTTTTTGACTTAACCTCTCGAGAACTCAAAATACCGGTCGCAAAAGTGCATCTAATGAACTGAGAACATCAATTTCAGCCAAATCACCACATCTGAAATCCGCATTAGATAGTAATTCCAATGGCTTGACGTCCGACTGACACCAAATTGATGCCCTACACTTGAAGCTGTTTCCGTTTAATCGAAAACAGCAGAAGGAGTGAGGTCTATGGCGACCGATCCAGAGATCATGAACGCGCTTATGGCGAAGATGCATTCAGTAATTGTTGGCGACGATCCGGTCAACAACGTCGCCGTGCCGGGAGGGAACTACATAGCCTTTTCGAGGCCGGGAATCAGCATTGGCAATGAGGACTTAGATTTTGGTTTTCTTTCGCAGAACGCCCAAAAATTTGAGGCGGGCGCAGATTTTGCCGATCTGGTCAACACTATTCCTACCGGCTTAGGTCGTTGGGAAGCAAATGATAGAAAGGTGAATGATCAATACACCAGAGTTCTGAATACATCGGTGTATCCTGTTTCGGAGCTTTCTGATGAAGAAGAAGAGCGCCTTGAGCGCGCGAAATCCATCCTCAACAAGGAAGCGGAAGCGATCGACTTAATCACCGGAGACGTACAGAAGGTCATAGTCGATAGCCCGCTATACGAACTGTATCAAGAACGGCAAGAAAACTACATCTCCGAGCTAATAAAATACCGAACGCTACAAGCTGACCTAACAGCGAGACCGGACGACCCAGAAGCATTGCAGCAATGGAACTTACTGTCGCCTGCTTACGAGCAAAAGGTAAATGCTGCACGGCAACGCTGGATCGCAGGCGGAAAGGAGAAAGTCGAAGAGGCAATTGGCGTAATTTCTGCACTGGAGGGACGCGGATACTTCAAATATTGGTTGGACCTTGAAGAACGGCGAGTACGTTCAATCCGGCGAAATGCCGACGGTGAAGAGTACCTTGTCACAAAGTACTTCCCTGCCAATTTTTGGAAAGATTCACATAACGATAGCTGGACACGCTTTTCGATGAAGCATAGCGAGGTTCACACTATCAAAACGGAAAGTGAAACGAAGTGGGGCGGTAAAGCCGGAGGTAACTTCGGCCTGTGGAACATTGGCGGCTCAGCGAAGTATCACGAGATAAAACGGGACGAAAAATCTGACTCAAGTTTTGAGGGAGTAGATTTTGAAGTCCTACGTGTTCCGCTTCGACGCTCTTGGTGGGATGCGAACGTATTCGAAAGCAAGGCATGGCAGTTCGATCCTCAGCTAGACTCTACTCAACTGAGCGACGGGAATACACCTCCAGATGGAAGCATGGTTGGTTACGTTTCTGCCTTGATCATCGCAAGAAACGTAACTCTGAAATTTGACACTGAGTCTGAAGCCAACTCTTATGCAATGCGTGAGATTACTGCGAGCGCTTCTGGTGGTTGGGGACCATTTAGCGTCAAAGCCAATTACTACCGTAGAAATGAAACTACAACTCATGACTTCGTTCAGGATCAGAATGCAATTTCTATACCGGGCATGCAGATCATTGGGTTTGAGTGCTCCATGTTGAACAAATCCCCTGATCCAGATGAAGATCTGAACTGGGAGTTTGAAGGCGGGGGTTTTTGATCAATGTTTCGATCTATCAACCTCTTGCTGATTGCCACCTTTGCTTTCGCCGGATGTGATCGGATCGAAGTTTTGGAGAGCCAAGTCGCTGCCTTAGAGGAAACGACGAGTGCTCTCCAGCAAGCTTCAGACCAAACCTCCGAAAGCGTTGGGCGCAATACAAGGCGCATCAGTGACTTGGAAACGCAATTGGCTGGAAATACGCTGTTTTTTGTCAATGCCAATCAGACCAACGATTGGTTTGACGTGTATGCAAATCAATCAGGTCGTGACCTACGGGTAAACATCCAGATGGTTTGCAAGGATCGCACTAGCCGTTGTCTTCAGCTTGAGTCGCAAACCAGCATTCGAGTTCTTGGTATTCTGGTGGATGAGAACGAACGGGTTAACGAGTTCCCTGTAGTTGAGAACACTGTTGTTGTGGATACAGGACCTTTGGATCTGTCTGCTGTTGGAGCTGTAAGAGAACTGGTCGTTCCAAAAGGCTTCCGAGTTATTGCACGAACAGATGTCCGCGGTGTTCGCTTGAGGGTATTCTTAACCAGATGATAGAATGAAGGTTGCGGTCACATGCTGATCGCAACCCTCAGATTTTGGAGATGGATCTGAAACGTAGGCTCTAATGGCGTCGTTTTCTGAGGTGGGCGAAGTTAGTCGAAGCACAGGCAGCGGTCTTTGTAACATCGTTCCGATCAAAGAGAGCTCTTAGCTTCTAGCCCGTTGTCCGTAAGCTACAAGAATATGCTCATTTTCCGTTTTACAGACCTCGAACAACTCATTGACACTCCGTGAGGCCTTCGCGGTGCATTTTACATTTAAATTGAATGTAAACAGCGCGATGCTTAGGATTGCAAATCCGCTGAGTAATTGATGGCGTCAAATCCATAGCAAGAGCGCTAGAGCGGATACTGGGGTAACGGCAGGTTTGTCCGCACTGCTGACGCCCAACGCACCAAAGTGCTGCACTTATGCTCCAGCGGCAGCTTTGGGAAAGCTGCAATGCGGCGTTTGCTGACCCTGTCAGCGGCCGCTCAGTGCCAGCGACGTAATTGAGTTTTAAGCCACCATTTGAGCCACCTTTGTGCCTCCAATTGCTTGCAACAAGTTGCGGTGGTTTGCTTGCCTCAAATGTCGCTATGAGCGACAGGAAAAAGGAAAAAACGCAATTTGCAACAAGTTGCAATAAGAGACAGGTTCCCTCCTTGGGCACCACATATCCATATCAAATAACTGTAAGGTAATGGAAATGGGTAAAGCGATTCCGCTTCACTCCACATATTACCCCACGCAGGATGATTGCTAGGATCACGCCTTTTCAAACACCTCCTCCACCTCTGAGACCTTCAAATTGGTGGTGGAAAGCTCATTTTCGCCTAACATATAGGTTTTTAGTATCTCCGCATTTTTTGGCGGTGCACCCTGTTCCGCCTGATGCCGTATGAATGACGTGAAACTTGTTACGTGGAGAAATGAGAAGCTATGTCTCCGGCTTCATCCAGCGACATCAACCTGACGTGGAACGAAATGGGAAAATCATTGCACGTCAAACAAATGCCGGTCTTGAGTTGGTAATACTACATCCTCAAAGCTGCGAAAGTATGTGTAACGGCGCTGAATCTGCACTGTGGTCGAGCTCCCGATAGGATCACGCATAACTGTGAAAAAGGGAGGCCTAAGATGGAATTTTATGTTGGACCAGACGTATCTCATCGCTCGTACGCGCTTTGCATCATCAATGGGAAGGGAGGGGGACGTTAGGAACGGAGTTTACCATGCGAAGTTGAAGATATCGCTGATTTCCATACCCAATTTGGGCGCACCATTGAACAGGTCGGGGTTGAAGCAGGTGCACCAAGCGCATCTATTCATGGGATTGCAAGAATGGGCTTTGGCATCGTCTGATTGGAAGCCAGACAGATCAGCGCAGCGCTGTCAGATTTACGAAACAAGACAGACAAACTGACCAAAGGGAATAGCGCAAATACTGCGCACCGGTTGGTTTAGCGCAGTTCACATGAAGATCTACGAGGCGCATGACCTGTGAGCGCTTTCTGAGCACACGATAGGCGTTGCTTAAGGAAACCATGACTCTAACCATTGAGTCCGTGGCCTGTTGGAAACCTTCGGCGTCAGGCTACCCAAGACAGTCAAACACGGTCGCTTCGACGGAGGGGTGCGCCCCATGATTGGAATGGATTCAATCCCGGCGCACGCGATCATTCCTCTTCTTTATGTATAGATGTTTTCTTTCGGAACTATCTGGAACTGGATAAAAGAGTGAAACTCGCGGCCTCTCGGGGCGCGGTTTTGCTTGCGCGAGATGACTGTGCCAGGAGTTGGGTCGATTGCGGCAATCACATTCAAGCTGCTGCCGATGGTCCAAGCCGTTTCAATCGATCACGGACGGTCGTCGAACACTTTGGACTTACACCCAGACGAAACTAGTCCGGCGAACACGAAAAACCCGATTGGATATCAAAAGCGGGTGACCGAGATGTGCTGGTCACACTCTATGCGGCGAACGCTTTGCTCATGCGTACGATGGCTGGATCGAAAATCATGACTTGGGGAATGCGGTTGACGCGCACCATAGGGCGCAGACGCTCAGTTTTAGCCTTTGCCCGGAAACTAGGTGTTCTTCTGCGTCCGATTTGGGTCAAAGGCATGGAACTCCGTCAGGAACAGGCGGGAGAAACCGCATGACTTGAAACCCCAACCACCCAATCTGATGGGATAGTTCAATCCGGACGAGGTTCGTGGATGGAACCGAAAATGTCTACGGCGTAAATTGAAGCGCACCGGAAAACGGGTTCTCCACTTGCAATCCGACACATGCATGCAGCGACGCCTTTCGAACGCCAAAACAGACTGCGAAAGGAAGCGTGAACCGGATATGCGATCCCTGTTCTATTAACAAAAGGAAAAGGAGCTTGATCCAGACCCCCAATTGGAGAACCAGACTTTCGCGCGCGGTTTGGAGGGGAAAGCTAAGGCAAAAATTTACGGGCATGATGCGCTGGGAACGTACGTTCACCAAATCGCAAAGCTTCAGGCCGGTTTATGCACCGAAAACCACATCGCCTTACTTGATTAACAGTGCAAATCCTCTCTCCATTCGTCGACCGTACTGAATAATTTGCTATGTATATTGATCAAACTGGTGCAAAAATTTTGCAACCAACGGTCTAACTTAAAAGCTCATTGAAGAGGCAAATGCTTCAAGCAGGCAAAAATTTGTCGGCTAAGGACACAAATTGAACATGACGACCAAATAGGCTGACTTTTGGATTTAGAATTTAGGGATGATTTGTGAAAAAGCTCCAACTTGATGTCGCCGGTGATCTGGAAAGCGTTAAAAACGCGGTTATCGTTCCCTCGTCGGATGAAAAAGGTTCCCGAAATCATCCAAGCGGGGTTCTTTGGCCCGACGGTAAAATGGTCAGTAATTCCATCAGCTGGACCGATGGCAACAGTCCAGTAAACTCAAAGCCTGATATGCCATCGGAAACGGAAACGTTGGCCGGAACCTGGATGTTTGGTGGGACGCTGTACGGGCATTTCGGACATTTTATTCTGGAGTCGCTCAGTAGAATCTGGGCGCTGGAGGAGCTACGCGGACAAATTGATGGCGTGATTTTCACGCCGAAGCGCAACGACCCCCAATTTGAACAAGTTATCAAACAATTACGTCCACTGATGGAGGCGCTTGGGGTCGACGTTGAGGCGCGGGTGGCTTTCGCGCCTACGCGTGTCGACACACTGTACGTGCCGCGGCAGGGCGTCGGAATGCATGATCTTATGGAGGGTAGTCAGAAGTTTCGCGATTTTATGAGGCGTCGTGCCGGCGCAAATATCCCTTCAGAGGGTGCATCAAAGATCTACATCTCGCGAAGCAAGCTTCCACCACATCGTGGCGGACTGATTTGCGAGAACATTCTTGAGACGTACCTCGCTGCAGAGGGCTACGAAATGTATCATCCGCAGAACCATTCGGCCGCCGAACAGATTGCGGCTTACAAAGCCGCCACACATATAATTGCAGTTGATTGTTCCCCGTTGCACCTACTTGCTTATGTTGGAAATGCATCACAGAAGGTGGGTATTCTGACCCGACGCAGCATGGCATTCAGTGCTGACTTTGTGCGGCAGCTACAAGCATTCAACAATGGGATTGCGTTTGAAGTTGACGCGTTAGATCGTGATTGGATTCCTGGTCGAGGTCTACGTCCCAGCCGAAGTTCATTTGGGGAGATGAATTTTCCGAAAGCTTGGGACTGCCTGCATTCTCAAGGCATGCTATCCGGTGAAACGCCTTGGCCAGCGTTGACAGACGCTCAACGTCAAGACGATTTGGATCGGATTGCGCAGCTGCACGACAAGACCTTTCACCCATTGGACGAAAACATTGCCATCCGTAACGAGAAACTTGCCGAGCGTGACGCGAAACTTGCAGAGCGTGAGGCGAAACTTGCCGAGCGTGAGGCTAAGCAGCGCGATCAAGCAGCACGGACTGTCACGGTTGCCGATCCAGTTCAAAAAAAGACAAGCGCGCAGACTTCAACGCAACAATCCACCGTCATTACACCCTTGATGCCAATCAAGATCGCAACGCCATGGGAGCCGCGGCCAACCTCCGTTTCGCCCTCCCATGCGTCGCCGTCGGTCGAAACGACAAACACAAACAAGGAAGCCAAACCAAATCATGCTCCAAAATGGTTGGTAGACTTGCGGCGTTCAGCGTGGCGTCGCGGTTTCTACCATTCCGAAGAAAACTTCGCGGCACTTTTTGCAAATCGAGGGGGCGATCATCTGTTTGTATCTTTTGACGACACCGCCGCGACGCGGCACGACCAAATTGACCGCGAAGCTTGGGGCTATGGATTGGCAGCTAAATCAAACTGGTCGCATCTTGGTATTTTTTCATTCAGCCCGAATTGGTATCGGGACCCGACATTATTTGACTACCTGCACGGCCTTCGTGACGGTGGCTTTTTCAAGCAATTTAAAAGCGTGACTATGAGTGGCATTTCCATGGGCGGTTATGCGGCCTGCGCTTTTTCTTCTTTGGTCGAGGGTGCCCAAGTTTTGGCTTTCTCACCTCAGTCGACACTGGACGAGAAATTGGTGCCATGGGAGCAACGCTTTCCCACGGGACGGGCGGCCGGATGGGAGGGGCCTTATGCGGATGCTGCAACTGAGGTCAGTACGGCACAGCGAGTGTATCTTGTATATGACCCTCTCGAGGTATCTGATCTTCAACACGCAAAGCGTTTCTCTTCGCCAAATGTTGTCCACCTAAAAATGCGATACACTGGCAGCAACAGCGTTTTGCGACTGGTTCAATCGGACATGTTGGGGAATCTAATGCGTGCTGTTGCCGAGGACGAGATGGACGGGGCGCGTTTCAATACTGAGTATCGCACAATGAGATCCCGGACATGGTTCCTGCAAGAAGTTTGCCAACGTGCGGAAGAGGCTAAACGCCCCGAGCTTTTGGACCGTGTTGCGCGTTTTGCCGTTGCGAATGATCTGCGCGGCTACGCAGAGCGCATAAAAAAGAGGGCAGAATTGTTACGCCACAACAATGCAGCTCCAAATGTCGATGGAGTATAGAATGTCTCACATCTTGGACGATTTTGAAAAAAAATGGCCAGCATTGCCAGGCGTTAGCCTGTTTATGGCGATGTGTGACAGCGCCCCGACGCTACTGGAATGGGTGCTGCATCATCGCATTCTAGGGTTCGGACAAATCACAATTTACGGTGATGGCGCCAATTCTGAGGCTGAAGCACTGTGTTGTGCACTCCACGACGCAAAGTTGATCCGTTACATACCAACCAAACTAGAGGGCCTAAGTGTTCAGAAGGCGCGTGAACAAGCGAGTATGGAACACATGCTAGACCGTGCCAAAGCTGATCGAAATGAACTGGCTTTGTGGCTGGCTCCAGAGGATTTTGTCGTTGTTTCAGTCGGCGAAGGTCGACTGTTGGATTTGGCAGACGTCTTGCCGCCGTCTCTCGATTTATTGAGCTTGACTACACAAATGGTTGGAGGAAGCAGGCAGTTAACGTACCAGCCGGAAATGCTCATGCGCCGTTTCGATGCCGGAACAGGCACGGGTGAAGGTGGTCCAGTGTTTGCAACATCACTTCGCACCCTGTTTCGACCATCTATAGCTGCGTCTGTGCAGCCCAACCGTCCGAAATTAAAACCCAAATACAAGAAAGGCAAAGAAGCGCTTGAGTGGTTGGATGGTGCCGGGCATGAGGTGTTTGAGCGTTATCGCGAAAAGGGCTGGAGAGCGCCGAAGGCGGACCCTGGGTTTGGGCATGCGCGTGTTGTTTCTTTTGCCTCGCAAGACCCTGAGACATGGCTGCTTCGGAAAACGGACTCATCAAACACGCTTCGTTTTATCACGCCAGAAATGTTAAAAGCCTCGATTGAAAATTACTCGCGGTTCAACTTCCTTCAAACTAAGGTTTCAGGGTTGGATAGAGACATCAGTCGACTTGAAGAGGCCAGGGACGCCCTTTTTGAGGCCGCGCCATCCATTAGGGATGTGCATAACGCGGTCGTTGAAGAATTTGGAGGAAGACTGGAGAGGCTTCTGGTCAAGCAGGACCCTCAGGCCATTGCCGCAATCAATATGTTTTTGTCCGGAAAACTTCCAGCTGCGAGCATGTATAAGTGGGACGTTCCGATGGGTGTTGAGACAACGCTCCCACCAATGTCAGAAACCGCCTCGATTTGGGCGGCCAAACACGGTGCGTCAAAGCTGGAGTTGAGCGAAGAAGATATGTTCGCAGACGAAAATGACGTACCAAAAGGGCTTGAAAACACAGCAGACATGCCTGACAAAAACCATGCTCCGAATTGGCTGAGCGATCTCAGGCTGTCGGGAAATGCACATGGGTTTTATCACTCGATGCCGAACTATGCTTGTAGCTACGTAGCCCGTAGCCAAGAGCATCTTTTGATTTCATTTGATAACTTGTCCTCTGTTTCGGAAAACCCTGTTGAACGGCAACCTTGGGGTTACGGCTTTGTGCAAAAAGCCGGTTGGTCACATCTTGGAGTGATGACTTTTGTACCAGGGTGGTACCGCGACGAAACGTTGCATGAATACCTAATCTCTTTACGGGATTCAGGTTTTTTCACTCGTTTCCAGAGTGTTACACTTTTTGGAACATCAATGGGCGCTTATGCCGCCTGCGCCTTTGCTTCTCTTGTTCCTGGTTGCCGGGTTGCAGCATTTTCACCGCAATCAACTCTGTCCAAAGGTTTGGTTCCTTGGGAGCCGCGTTATCCAGCAGGGCGTCGAGCCAATTGGGCTGGCGCTTTCGTGGATGCGAGCAAAGAAGTGATTACCGCCGAAAAAGCTTGGATCTTCTACGATCCACATATGCCGCTTGACGTGCGACATGTGGAACGTTTCAAAAGCCCGAATGTGATCCGTGTTCCTCTGCGAAATGCGGATCACAAAACAGCGCTTGTGCTCCGAAATGGGGGGGTTCTAAGCAAGGTTGTTCGCAGTATTGTAGAAGACGAGGCAAGCGTTCCCGCGCTCCACCGGCTATACAGGCAGTGTCGAACGGACAAGCTCTACGGAATGAACTTGCTCAAGCGTGCGAAAGCAAGCGGCGGCCAAAGTCGACAAAACCGGGTCGAATTAGCACTTAGAAAAATTTCCACCGGCCATCAAAACTGAGAGACGCTTCGGATGGTAATCCATATACTTTGTCATCGCCCAAATGGAGCAAAATTTGGACGATTAGGCATTTTCTTTGCCGTGTGATTGCCAACCAAAGTAGAGCCCGAGGGCGCCTTGGCGCGCACATGTTTGCGTGGATGTAATCTAAGCCTCGGGGTTATCCCCCCAAAGTTGTGGTGTTCAAAATTCCAATTTTCTCGACAAGATCTCTGAGGAGATTAAGATGAAGCAGGGGCGATTTTGCGAAGCGAAGATCATGGCAATCCTTAATCGGGGCGAGGGTGGTGTGCCGGTCTCGGAGCTCAGCTGAGAGCACGGAATAAGCAGCGCTAGTTTCTATAAATGGCGTGCCTAGTTTGGCGGCATGGCGCGTCTTTGATGTCTGAGATGAAAGATAGGGAGGACGAGAACCGCCTCCTGTATCGCATGCATGCTGAGATGAACATGCAGAACGATCTGCTGAAGGAGGCACCTGGAAGCAGTCCGCTTTCTGCTATTTGTCCGAGGACAATAGATGTGCGCGTTAAGGGCGTCTTTGCGACGGGAGATGGCAATAAACGCGGTTGCACGACATGGGGTCAGCACTGCGCTGGCCTGCCGAGCGTTTTAGCTTCTCAGCGATGTAAACATCACCTGCCAGCCGATGGATCAGCGAGACCTGCTTCAGATGCAGCCCAGTGATGAACGACGAGAATGAAGAGATTGCGAACGGGTCGCGCATAGCTTGAACCAGATCATCGTATGGCGCGGCATGCCGCAGGCAATTCGAGTTGGCAATGGCCCTGAATATATCAGTGGATAGATGATGGAGTGGGCTAAGAAACGCAACGTTCGGCTCGAATGCATCCAGTCCGGCAAACCGCAGCAAAACGCCTTATCGAGCGCTACAACCGCACGGTTCGCGGCGCATTTCTGGACCAATACATCTTTGAAACCATCGAGGCGGCACAAGACCAAGCCACCAATTGGCTCCGGACCTACAACAACGGGCGCTCCAACATGGGCATTGGCGGCATCACACCCGCCATGAAGCTGAAGACTGCTACGTGAATTCTATAGCTGGACCCCAATAAAACCGGGGGGTTACCCCACCTGTGGTTTGCACCAAGTTGCAAAAATGCTGACGCTTGATGTTGCAAACCGCAACTATTGAAGGGGGGAATTGGATTGTTGCAATTTGCAAAAGGATCCCTCCTTGGGCACCACATACCCGTAAAGTATTGAACTGAATATGCGTTACGAGCGTGGCCGAATTCCGGCTTCCGTGTCACATTTTTTGCATCAGACCCGCAAATTTGCTGGCAAACGCCACGCATGCCCCCTAGCACTATGGATCAACCGAGGAAGGCGCTCCAAATTGGCGTCTCAAAGAGCAGGGGGAGAGGCAACATGCACAGGGCAATCAGAGCCATTGCGCAGAGCACGGCGATTTTGGGCGGTTTGGTGCTAACCGCGCTCATTATTCTTACATGTATCAGCATTTTAGGACGAACAATCAGCTCGGTTGCACACGCACCGTTTTTGGAGAGTGCCGCACAAGGTTTGGCCACATGGTTGCAGGCGTCCGGAGTGGGGTCGGTCAATGGTGACTTTGAGCTGCTTGAGGCAGGAGTTGCCTTTGCAATTTTTGCCTTCTTACCGATCTGTCAACTACATGGAGCGCACGCCACCGTAGACGTGTTCACCAACCTTTTGCCAACCCGCATCAATCGTTTCCTGATTGCGTTTTGGGAGTGCGTACTCGCGGCTGTGATACTGCTGATAACTTGGCGTCTCTTTGCTGGTTTGCAAAGCAAACATGCCTATGGAGAAACCACTTTCCTGCTGCAGTTTCCAGTGTGGTGGGCTTATGCGGCCAGCTTTGCAGCGGCCTCCGTGGCCTCTTTGGTGTCTGTGTATTGCGCTGTCATGCGTGTTTGGTCGGCCCTCACTGGCCGAGGGTCCATGACCGCAATCGGGGAGACCGCGCAATGACCAATCTGGAACTTGGCTACCTGTCCTTCCCAGTGCTGCTGGTGATGATCTTTTTGCGGGCGCCAATTGGGCTCGCAATGATGCTTTGTGGCTTGGGTGGCCTTTATTTGGTGACCGGTAACCCAAATATGTTTTTGGCGAAGCTGAAATCAGAAACCTACACAACTTTCTCCAGCTATTCTTTGACCATCATTCCGATGTTCCTATTGATGGGACAGTTTGCCACCCAATCCGGCATGTCCAAGGCGCTGTTTAAGGCTGCAGAGAGCTGGCTTGGCCACAAAAAAGGTGGTGTAGCCATGGCGTCTGTGGGGGCCTGCGCGGGCTTTGGTGCGATTTGTGGATCGTCTCTGGCCACGGCCGCCACCATGAGCCGCGTGGCCTTGCCGGAAATGCGTCGCTACGGCTATTCGGGCGGGTTCTCAACGGCCACGCTGGCAGCGGGCGGCACCTTGGGAATCCTCATCCCGCCATCTGTGATCCTTGTGATCTACGCCATCCTGACGGAGCAAAACATTGCAAAGTTGTTTCTGGCGGCCTTCATTCCCGGTATCCTTGCGGCACTTGGCTATATGCTGACGATCTCGATATATGTGCGCCTTTACCCGGACTCCGCTGGAACACGTCCACCTGTTCCCCTGTCTGAGCGCTACCGCGCGCTGTTGGACGTCTGGCCGGTGCTTTTGGTGTTTGGCGCTGTTGTTGGCGGTATCTATTTTGGTTGGTTCACGCCCACCGAAGGCGCAGCTGTTGGCGCCGCGGGCACCGGCCTGATTGCTTTGGTCAAAGGCAATCTCACGTGGTCCATTCTTAAAGATTGCATCATCTCGACCGCCACCAGCACCGCAATGATCTTTTTCATCGTTCTGGGGGCTGGCATCTACAACGGCTTTCTGGCGTTAAGCCAGGTTCCGCAGGAGCTGTCCAATTGGGTCATCAGTCTTGGTTACGGTCCATGGATGGTACTTTGTCTGATCCTTGCCTTCTACTTGGTCTTCGGTTGTTTGATGGACAGCTTGAGCATGATCCTGTTGACCGTCCCAATTTTCTTCCCGGTGATCCTTGGGTTGGATTTTGGCATGAGCGCCGAGCATGTGGCGATCTGGTTCGGCATACTGGTGTTGATTGTTGTGGAGGTTGGCTTGATCACGCCGCCGGTGGGCATGAACCTGTTCATTATCAACGCGATGGATCGTTCTACGCCGATGGTAGAGACTTATAGGGCGGTGATATGGTTCGTGGCTTCTGACATAGTTAGGGTCGTTCTGCTGGTGGCCTTCCCGGCCATCACGCTGTTTTTGCTTCCCGGATAAGACGAAACGAAAAAAGGCGGCCTCATGGGCCGCCTTTTCTACACTCAGATCCGCTATTT
This sequence comes from Shimia sagamensis, assembly GCF_900182745.1. GTDB lineage: Bacteria > Pseudomonadota > Alphaproteobacteria > Rhodobacterales > Rhodobacteraceae > Shimia > Shimia sagamensis. Next base: position 27,638 of record NZ_FXTY01000008.1, read on the forward strand.
TTTACTGGCACGCCCGCGCTTTTTGCGGATCTCGGCGATCTTTTTGAGCTCCCACTCTTCTCCAAAGCTTTCGATGTGTTCTTGTGCAATCTGCAATGCGCCAAGGCCCTTGCGGTTACGGAAGTAAAAATCAACGCCCAAATCAGCCAGCTCTTCCATATGGCGGATGAGCACAATCGGCTTCAGATCGTTGTCTTCGGCAATCATGTGGGCCACGGTTTCGCCTTTTCCTGTGCGCCAGTTGATGTCCGTTCCCCGCTTGATCAGGAGTTGGATCAATGCCATTCGGCGGCTTTGCGCCTGACCGGCCAGGTGCAGCGGGTTGCGCTCATCTGTGTTGCGGGCGTCCATATTGGCGCCCTGTTTGCAAAGCTCATCAGCGGTGTCTTTTTTTTCTGCGATGATGGCAAGGTGCAGCGGCGTGTTTTTGTTGGGGTCAACCACGTCGATTTTTGCGCCAAGCTTGATCAACGCGCGAATGTTGCTGGCATGACCAGATTCGGCGGCCGCATGTAGAGGCGTGCGTCCGTTGCTGTCCATCGCGTTTGGATCAGCGCCCATGCCGATCAAGGACTTGATCGCTTTGGTCCCTTCAGAGCGACTGGAACCAGCGGCCAGATGCAGTGGGGTCACGCCTTGCTTGTCCTGCGCAACAGGACTGAGGCCCATATCATACAGCGCAGTAATCCCCGGCATGTTTTTGGCCTCCGCAGCAGAATGCATCGCGGTGCGGCCTCGGTCGTCTTCGGCTTCGATCTCTGCGCCCAGCAGGGTCAGGACTTCAAACTTTTTGTGCGCCAAGGGGGACCGCGCCGCGTAGTGAAAAGCGCCTTCGCCAATCTCAGACGTGGCGTTGACATCAACACCTTCCTCAATGACTTTCTCAAAAATACCGAAGTCCGAACAGCGGGCAGAGGAGTGGATCAGACCTTCGCCAAATCTGTTTAGTGTTTTTGTGTTTGCACCCAGCTGGGACAAGGTCGCGAAGGACACACGCCCCAATGCCTCCATGGAGCTGTTGATCGGTGTTTCACCTTGCTTGTTTTCAGCTTCCAAATCGGCGCCAAATTCATGCAGCTTCTTGATCACTTCCACGTGTCCAAACTTGGCTGCAAAGTGCAGAGGAGTTTCGTCAAACTCGTTCTTGCTGTCCACATTCACGTCGCGTTTCAGCAACGTTTCGAGAACTTCCATTCGGCCCCAACGCGCGGCGTCGTGCAAGAGGCTCGCACCGTATTTACGATGCTTAGTCAGATCCGCTCCGAGAGTTTCCAGTGCTCTGAAAGAGGCTGGATTGTCCGCGTTGATGGTTAGGAAAATTGGCGTCTCACCACGTCCGTTCAGCGCTTCTAAATCGGCCCCAAGGGTGTGTAACTTACGCATTGCCACCAACTGACTTGCTGCGGAGGCCGCGTGCAACGCCGTATTGCCTTTGGAGTCCTGATCTTCAAGGCTTATACCTTTGGAGATCAAGCGTTCGAACAGGCGCACATCGCCTGAGCTTGCGGCCTTGTGCAGAATGGTCCCACCGTCTTTGCGTCGCGCCGTGGCATCCGCTCCAAGTTCAACCAATGTGTCAAACATGCGCCCGCCATCGCCACTGGACGCATAAAAAACGGGGGTTTCGCCGCGATTGTCGGGCGCGTTAAGGTTGGCACCCAGCGCAATCAATGCTTTCAAAGTCTCGTAGTTGGAAGCCTCCACCGCAACATGAAGCGGCGTGCGACCACTGTCCCCGGCTTCAGAGACATCCAAGCCAAAACGCATCATTTTTTTGATGACATCTACGGTGCCCAAACGTGCCGCCACATGCATTGGGCCCCATTTTTGTGGGTTCTGCAGGATGTAATTGAAGCCGAACCCAACCAGGCGGTCGAGTTTGGCTTCCGGATCATGCGCCTGGACTGCGCCGTCCAACGCTTGGAAGAATATCGCGTGGGAGCGGTCTTCCCTTTGTAAGGCTGCTGAGATGACACAGGCCATGGTTTCAACCGACGCATAGCGTGCGGCCCAGGTCACGGCGGATGCATCGCCGTTGAGGTTCAAGTCGAGGCGGGCGCCATTCTCGATGAGGAACCGGAAAATCGTTGGCTCCTTGAGTGTAGCAGCAAACAGCAAAGGGCTGGTGCCAAAGGCGCCCTGAAAATTAACGCCGCTGCCAACTTTGGCGTTTTCGCGCACGGCGTCTAAATCGCCGGCAGCCACAGATAACATCAGGTCCGAGATGTCGCCGTTCTTCATCAGCCCTGCAATTGGGCCGGCCTGAACGTCGTTTGGCGCCGCATCAATCAACGCAAAGAGGTCTTCTGCGGAGGCGGCTTTTACTAGTTGATCCAATTTTCAGCTCCCACTGGTTGGTCTATATCGACTAGCGAGAAGAAGTTGAGAGACTCTGAAAATTGACTCGGCGATGCGTAAAATGCGGGCAATTTGCGGACGGAGATCGTTGCCAAAGCGGAACTTGCGACCAAAGGCCAATTGGCAAAGTCTATGTTTTCCTAGGTGGTGGGGCAGGGAAGATCTATAGTTTTGCCAGTTCGGGGAGGAACGCACATGGCACAAAATTCAAAGAAGAAAAGTTCGACAGTTGCCTTGTTGGCCGCCTTTGCGGTTTTGCTCATCACGATCTTAGGACTGGGCTGGAACGTGCTTTTGTCAGCCGCGCTCGCAGCGGTGGCGTTTTTTGCAGTTAGTCAAATGGGGACAAAGCCAGAGGAAACGACAACCTCGGCACCAACGTCCCCAGTGCAAGCCGCACACGCGCCGCAAGAAACCAGCCCGGCGCCTGAGCAGGCTGCAGAACCCCCAACCTCAGTCGCGTCTGAACCGGTTCAGGCGGCGACTGCAACCATGGCGGGGCAAGTCAAACTTGGTACACTCTTGCCTGGGGAACGTGAGTTGGCGGAGCGGCGTGGAGGCTGGCGCTACGAAGGCTAGACATTTTTGCGGTCAGGTGATTGAGTTTGCTTTGATTTTGCCTGTCCGCAGGTCCCCCAAGGGATGAGAAAATGATCCGCTTTTACGCCCGAATTTTACACGCCACTGGTCGGTCGCAAATCCTCTTGGTAGTGCTTTCCTTGATTGTCGCGGCGCTTGCGGCTGTGCCATTGCAGTTTCAGAAAGACATCATCAACAGCCTTGGGCCGAGCCTTGAGGTCAGGACGTTGGTCTGGATGTGCGGTGGATACTTAGCGGTGATTGTGGTCACCAACATCTTCAAATTCATACTGAACTATCGCAGTAGCCTGCTGGGGGAGGCCACGATTCGGCGTATTCGTGCGGCTGTTTATACGGCGCGCCATGACGCCACCCAGGATTTGGCGATCCAAAAACAGTCCACCGGTACCATTGCGACCATTATTTCCGCTGAATCAGAGGAAGTAGGGCGTTTTGTTGGCCAGGCTTTGGCCAATCCGGTGGTGCAGTTTGGCACATTGGTGTCCGTGGTGTCCTTCGTTGCGGCCACCCAACCCTATCTTGGTGGATTTCTCGTAGCGGTGGTTGTGCCGCAGGCCTTGATTGTTCTGCTGTTACAAGAGCGGGTGAATAAACGCGTAAAAGAACGCACGATTGTGCTGCGAAACGCTACCGGCACGTTGTCAGAAGAAAACTTGGCTGACATGAAAGAGGCCCAACAGCAGGTGCTCGACGATTTTGATCACATCTACGAAACCCGGCGAGGCATTTTCCGTCTGAAGCTCTCGATGAAGTTTTTGATGAACATTCTCAGCGGCATTGGTCTCGTAGGAATTCTGATGATCGGTGGCTTTTTGATGATGGAAGGACGCTCGGATATCGGGACAGTGGTCGCGTCCATTTCCGCGCTTGAGAAAATCAACGGGCCTTGGCGGTTGCTTCTGAATTTCTATAAAGAACTCAGTTCGGTACGGGTCAAATTTGATCTGATTGTAGGGGAAGGCCTAACAGCCAAACCAGCTCAGAAAGCTTAAGTGGTTTGACTTCGCCGCAAGACAAAAGGCGCCGAAACCGGCGCCTTTTAATTGAAATTCCGTGAGTTGATGGTGGGACACCCACCAACACGAGGGATGTTTAGCGGCCCCACTGACGCACAGGACCACAATCCATATGCACAAAGTTGGACCCGGAGTAGCGGCCCACGCCACCGGCACGACATGCCGCGGCGGCCTTGGCCATCTGGTGTACCGAGCGCGAACCCAGTCGCAGATCAGCAGCCTGACCCTTCATATGCAGCGAGTTCTTGGCCACACCGCGAGAGCGGGAGCGCAGCATCGCATTGGTTTTTGGGCTGCGGTAACCAGAAAGTAACATGTAGGGCTCATTCACATCCATAAGGTTGTGTGCCGCTGCCATGATGTCGACTGTACGTGTGTCGACGTTGATCACCTCGTTGGTGCGCCAATCCCGCATAAATGCGTTGATTTCTTTCACCGCGTCTTTGATGTACTTGCCTTCGACCCAATAGATGGTGTCGATGCGCTCTCCGGTCCGACCGGAGTACATCTTCAAACGTCGAATGTCGCCTCCACCGCGCAGGAAGCCTGCGGCCTTGGAGTAGGTTGGGGCCGCCACAAGTGCGGTTGCTGCAAACGCGCCCAATAGGCCGCGCCGCGTCATGCTCAAAGAGCAGTCATTTGGTTCATTCATGTTTCAGCGCCTGTCCCGTCGCTAACCTGCCACCGCGATGTTACGCGGGCGTATGTTCATCTTCATCCCCTCAGATGTGCGGATTTTATGCCACATAGGGAATATTCAACCAAGAGTTCTTTTCTGTCTTGACCAAGCTAAGCGCCATATTTCGGCGAAACTTTGCTTAAGTGATGGAGAATTTGGTTCCATCTGGCCCCGACATCATCTGGGTAACACGGCAACAGTTGAATAAAGGTTTATTCAGTTTGCGAACTTGTGATTGGACAGGTGAGACTATAGTCAGCCACCCTACAGGACGGCTTTTTACTTTGGGAATGTAACATGGTTCACAGGATGCTAACGCGCGGGTTTTTTGGTGTTTTTTTCGCGCCGCTTCTCGCGGTTTTTTTGCTTTCGAGCGTTGCGCAAGCTTTTCCAGCTTTTAAGCAAGCTGTTGCAGAGGCAGCCGCGCGCGACGCGGATGTGGCCACGTTTTACCGGGAATCAGCCTATGAACCGGTGTGGACAGGCGAGGGTGATTCCTTTGTTGCGCGGCGCAAGGCACTCATTTCCGCCCTTGGTCGAGTAGAGGATCACGCCCTTCCCGCAGAGCGGTACAACACTGATCAATTGGTTGCTCAAATGGCCGGAGCCCGCAGTGTGCGTGATCTGGGTATGGTCGAAGTGGCGCTTACCAAAGCCTATCTGCGATATGCCCGTGACATCAACTCCGGCATACTGGTGCCTTCGCGCGTAGACAGCGGCATCGTGCGTGAGATCGCGCGTCGGGACCGAACTGAGCTGATCCAGAGCTTCGCAACTTCTGACGATCCCAAAGCGTTTTTGCGGTCTCTTGCGCCGCAGACACAAGAATACACCCGCTTGATGAAAGAAAAGCTGCGCCTGCAGCGTCTGATCGCCAGCGGTGGCTGGGGCAAAACTGTACCAGTGGCCAAATTGGAACCAGGCAACACCGGGGATTCTGTCGTTGCTCTGCGCGATCGTTTGATGCGCATGGACTTTATGCCGCGCTCGGCGACGGCCCAATATGACCGCGATCTGGAGAAGGCTGTACAAGCGTTTCAAATTGCGCATGGGTTGGAAAGTGATGGTGTGGCAGGCAAAGGCACCATCACCGAAATAAACGTTTCCGCGGAACAGCGCTTGAAGTCGGTCATGGTGGCCATGGAACGTGAGCGCTGGCTGACCCGGACAATCGTTGGTCGTGAGATTTTGGTCAACTTGACCGATTTCACAGCCAAGGTGATTGACGACGGCAAGCTGACCTTCCGCACGCGGTCCGTGATTGGCAAAAATCAATCAGATCGTCGCAGCCCGGAGTTTTCGGACACCATGACCCATATGGTGATCAATCCAACCTGGAACGTACCACGCTCAATTGCGACCAAAGAATACCTGCCTATGTTGAAGCGAAATCCAAACGCGGTTGGGTATCTGCGTCTGGTGAACAGTCGTGGCCAGACCGTGAACCGTGGCTCTGTCGACTTTACGCAATTCACCACGAGCAACTTTCCATTCGACATGAAACAGGCCCCAGGTAATCGCAATGCGTTGGGATTGGTCAAATTCATGTTCCCGAATAAGCACAACATCTACTTGCATGACACGCCGCAGAAAGCACTGTTCAAACGCGAAATGCGCGCCTACAGCCACGGCTGTATCCGTCTGCAGCAGCCGTTTGATTTTGCCTACACCTTGCTGGAGCCACAAGAGAGCGCGCCAAAAGCGTTCTTCCACAAGACGTTGAAAACCAGTCGAGAAACGCGTGTTGATCTGGATCAGCCGATCCCAGTGCACATCATCTACCGCACCGCGTACACCGAGGCCAAAGGCCCAGTGCAGTATCGCCGGGATATCTATGGGCGTGATGCCAAGATCTGGAATGCGCTGACCAATGAAGGGGTGGTGTTAGCCTCTCATCAGGGATAAAACGCCTCCAAGATCACTTCGGAGGACCGCGCATGGCGTTCACTGTTCAGGAAATTGCTGCGGCAATTGACGCGGAGGCGCATGGCAACACCGACTTGATTGTAGAACGTGTCTCAGAGCCGGCATCGGCCGGCCCTGACGACCTTGCGCTTCTGACCAATCCCAAATTTGCAGACGGCCTTACAAAAGGTCAGGCCCGTGTTGCACTGCTTTGGGATGGGGCAGATTGGCAAGCCATGGGGCTTGAGGCCGCGATCACCGCCAAACGGGGCCGCTATGCTATGTCAGGCCTGTCGCGCATGATGGATCCCGGGCAACAATTCCCCGAAGGCATTCACCCAACGGCATTGATTGATGAGACCGCCAGTGTTGCGGAAGGCGTCACAATAGCACCGTACGCGGTGATTGGTCCGCGTGCCTGCATTGGTGCTGGTACAGTGATTGGTCCATTTTGCCACATCGGTGCCGACAGCAGTATTGGTAAAAACGGGGTCTTGCGTGATCATATCTCCGTTGGTGCGCGCGTCACCATTGGCGATCGATTCTGGTGCCAGCCGGGCGCGCGTATCGGCGCGGATGGTATGTCATTCGTGACCCCGGAAGCCAGTGGCGTTGAGAAGGCCCGTGCCTCTTTGGGGGATCAGGGCGACGTGCGGGAGCAGGCTTGGGCGCGCATTCACTCCCTTGGTGCAGTGACTATTGGTGACGACGTCGAAATCGGTGCCAACAGCTGTATCGACTACGGTACTGTGCGGGACACCCGCATCGGTAATGGCTGCAAAGTCGACAATCTCGTACACATCGCCCACAATGTTGTGGTCGGCAACGACTGCCTTTTCGCGGGCCAAGTGGGTATCGCGGGCTCTACCGTCATTGGCAATAACGTAGTGTTTGGCGGCCAATGTGGCGTCACCGATAACACCACCATTGGCGACAATGTCATTGCAGGCGGTGCCACCAAAATGATGAGCAAGGTGCCCGCAGGTCAGGTTGTGCTTGGCTCCCCAGCGGTCAAGATGGAAACCAACCTGGAAATGTATAAGGCCTTGCGGCGACTTCCCCGTTTGGCCAAGCAATTTTCCGATCTTCAAAAAACTGTTTCAAAACTGGGTTCAAAGACTTAAACCGCCTCCCAAAATGAGCGCGCCGTCTATCAAAGGATGAGACTATGAGTGTCAAAGACCGTGTTATTGCCATCGTCGCAGAACAAGCGGTGCTGGAACCTTCTGATGTGACCTTGGAAAACACACTTGAAGACCTGGGAATTGACAGCCTCGGCTTGGTTGAGAGTATCTTTGCCATTGAAGAAGAGTTCGATATCACCATTCCCTTTAATGCCAATGAGCCAGAGAAGAGCGATTTTGACATCTCTTCGGTGGCCACCATCATCGCCGGGATTGAAAAGCTGGTGGACAGCGCTCCAGCCGCGTAACAAAACTTCTCCAAGTCAGTAGGGCAGGGATTATGAAACGGGTCGTCATTACAGGCGCGGGAACCATCAACGCCTTGGGGCACGACGTGCCACAAACACTTGCGGCAATGAAAGAAGGTCACTGTGGCATTGGCCCTCTTGAAATGCGCGATGTTGAGCGGCTCGCTGTACAAATTGGGGCGCAGGTCCGTGAGTTTGCGTCAGACACTATTTTCAATCGGCAGCAACTCGCGCTCTATGATCGTTTCACCCAGTTTGCGCTGATTGCCGCACGTGAGGCGTTGGCACAGTCTGGCCTCGAGTTTTCCGGTGCCTTGTCTGCCAAATCCGGTGTTGTGATGGGCAACTCCGGCGGTGGAATGCAAACTTTGGATGAGAACTACCGCACCGTTTATGAAGACGGCAAAAACCGCGTGCATCCTTTTGTGGTGCCCAAACTTATGAACAACGCGGCCGCAAGTCACATCAGTATGGAGTTTAATCTTAAGGGGCCAAGTTTCACCGTGGCATCTGCCTGTGCAAGTTCAAATCACGCCATGGCACAAGCCTTTCAGATGGTGCGCTCTGGCATGGCGCCGGTGATGATCACGGGTGGAACCGAGTCCATGTTGTGTTTTGGCGGCGTGAAGGCCTGGGAAGGTTTGCGTGTCATGTCAAAAGACGCATGTCGGCCGTTTTCCGCTACCCGCAACGGCATGGTGCAGGGCGAAGGCGCTGGTGTGTTTGTGTTTGAAGAGATGGACCACGCCAAGGCGCGGGGGGCAGAAATTTTGGCTGAGGTTATTGGCTTTGCCATGACGTCAGATGCCTCAGATATCGTGATGCCGTCTCGTCAGGGCGCGTCTCGGGCCATCGCAGGCGCCCTTCAGGATGCAGGGGTCAATCGGGAAGAAGTTGGCTACATCAACGCCCACGGCACAGGCACAGCGGCCAATGACAAAACCGAATGCAGCGCTGTTGCGGATGTGTTTGGTCCTCACGCAGATACTTTAATGATGTCGTCGACCAAATCGATGCATGGCCATTTGATTGGCGGAACCGGAGCGGTGGAATTGTTGGCCTGCATCATGGCGTTACGCGACGGGGTGATTGCGCCAACCATTGGCTATGAAGAGCCAGATCCTGAATGTGCATTGGATGTTGTGCCCAACGAGGCCCGCGAGGCGTCAGTGGACGTTGTGTTGTCCAACGCCTTTGCTTTTGGCGGCTTAAATGCCGTGTTGGCGCTGCGCCGCGTATAACGCTCAACTTCTGCATGCCAAAAAAAGCCGCCAGTTGTGAAGACGACGGCTTCCTTCAAAGTTTTGTTGCGACTGTGTTACTGGCTGTTATTGGCGGCTTTATCAAAGGCCTTGGTGAACCCGGCCAGGGACATGTTCACATTCACGGATTGGGTGGGTGACAGCGCAGGTACAATGCTTAAAACAGCTTTGTTGCCGTTCTTGAAGTTTGCAATGTCCTCGGCACTCAATCCTATACGAGCGATACAGCCCAGTTGGTTACAAAATGCAAAAGGGTAGCGGCGTGTGGTTTTGCCATCCACTGACATGGTCAGCTGAGCGGTCAGGAGGGTTTCCAGCGGGACAATCACTGTGGCACCGGCAACGGCTTCACCCTCTGCAACTGGTAGAGAGAACAGCGTCACTTCTGATACAGGGTTGCCGGTGTCGTCGCGCATAAGTTGATAAAGGCGACAAGGGCGAGGTTCCGGTCCAGTGGTTGCGCATTGTAGATCCCAATCACCGATGATTTCGGACGACACATTCTCTTCCAGCTGTGCCGGGGATTGCGGTTGCGCGGCTTCACTCACGGCTTCCCCCATAGCCAACGAGCCGTCCGCGAGAGAGGGGACACCTTGCGCCAAAGCTGGTCCAGCCATCAAGGTCAGAGAAATGGCTGTCGCAAAGAAAGTGAAGTTCCGCATGTCTGTCTCAGTCCTTTGGATGTCGTTATGCTCGCTTACCATGGCCCAGCAGACTTGTCAGGATTGGCTTTCTTAAAAGCCATTGCATTCGAGCAGAAACTTGCTGATTTTATTTCCAATGTAGGGGATGGTTTGAATGTGAGCGGCCGGTACCGAAGGCTATGCACAAAAAAGAAAAGGGCCTCAAAAAGGCCCTCTTCCAAATTTTTCACTCCCCGTCGGACTGGCCGACTTATTTTATTGTCGAAACGCTACGAAGAAATGGACCTTCGGTCAACCGGAAAAAGGAAAGTTCTTGTGCTGTTTTTGTTCAAAAAAAAGGCCGCACATGAAGTGCGGCCAGTCTCAACAGGGAGGAGTTCTGTTCCTAACCCGTTTGGGCTGTTCCAGAACAGTTACGAAACTGCCATATAAAGGTTAACAATATGTGTGACGCGCGATTTGGAGCGTTATAAATAAGGGATCTGAAGGGTAAGCGACTGATGGATGGTAAGATTTTTCTGGGTGGCGGTGGTGAAGATTATGCGCAAAAACAGGGTCTGACACTGAAATATGCCAACAGACACGGTTTGATTGCTGGTGCAACGGGCACCGGCAAGACTGTAACGCTGCAGATTCTCGCGGAGGGCTTCTCTGCGGCTGGGGTCCCGGTTTTCCTGTCAGACGTAAAAGGTGATCTCTCCGGATTGGCTGCGTCGGGATCGGCGGATTTCAAATTGCATGAAGCCTTCACGTCACGTGCGGAGAAAATCGGATTTGGCAATTTTGTCTATGAGGCTTTTCCGGTCACCTTTTGGGATCTGTTTGGCGAACAAGGCCACCCGGTACGCACCACCGTTGCGGAAATGGGGCCTCTATTGTTGGCCCGTCTTATGGAACTCAGCGAGGCCCAAGAAGGTATCCTCAACATTGCTTTCCGTTTGGCAGACGAACAGGGCATGCCGTTACTGGATCTCAAAGACCTCCAGGCCCTGCTGGTTTGGGTTGGAGAAAACCGTGCAGAACTGGCACTGCGTTACGGCAACATCTCGGTGAACTCCATTGGCGCCATCCAGCGTCGCCTTTTGGTGCTGGAAAACCAAGGAGCGTCCAAGCTATTTGGCGAGCCAGCTCTGGAACTGGATGACCTGATGCGTACTGCCTCTGATGGGCGTGGCCAGATCAACATCCTGGCGGCGGACAAACTCATGGGAGCACCACGGCTTTACGCGACTTTCCTGTTGTGGCTTCTCTCCGAGTTGTTTGAAAGCCTGCCAGAAGTAGGCGATCCCGACAAACCAAAGCTGGTCTTCTTCTTTGACGAAGCCCACTTGCTGTTTGATGGCGCCCCCAAAGCGCTCGTGGATAAGGTTGAGCAGGTTGCGCGTTTGATCCGCTCCAAAGGCGTTGGCGTCTATTTTGTCACCCAGAATCCGGATGACATCCCCGAAGACATCCTTGGCCAACTTGGAAACCGCGTCCAGCACGCCCTGCGTGCCTTCACGGCGCGTGACAAGAAGGCGCTGAGGCTAGCGGCTGAGACCTACCGTCCAAACCCTCGGTTTGTGACCGAAGAAGCGATCCGAGAAGTGGGTGTCGGTGAGGCTGTCACCTCTATGCTGATGAAGAAAGGCGTACCCGGCATTGTCGAGCGCACTTTGATCCGCCCGCCATCCTCCCAGCTTGGTCCGTTGTCTTCAATGGCACGCAAAGAGGTGCTGGCCACATCGCCATTGGCAGGAAAATACAGCACACCGGTGGATCGGCGTTCGGCATATGAAATCCTCACCAATCGCGCCAAAGTGGCAGCACAAGACGCTGAGAAACTGGAAGAGCGCGAAGAAGAGATGACAACCATGGAGCGCGAGTTCACGTCTGCGCGTCGCTACTCCGGCTCCCGCGTGCGCCGCTCCTCGGCCCGTACCTTGCGTGTGCGCGCGGATGACTCGTTTGGCGAGGCAATGACCAAAATGGTGATGAAAGAGCTGTCTGGAACCACCGGTCGGCGCATTGTACGTGGCGTGCTGGGCGGTCTGTTCAAAGGGCGCTGATCCGAACCTTCATTTTCCCAAAATATCCTCGCCGAAAGCAAAAGGCGCCCTCAGTGGGGCGCCTTTCTTGTTACTTCTCTGGGATCAAACCGCGCGGGCTGAACCTCAAAACCAGCAGTAGAATCACCCCCATGGTCAACAATCGCATATGCGCAGCACTGTCGATCAGGTGTTTCTTCAGTCCACTGCCTTCCGGCATGCCTACGGTGATCATTTCCATCAACCACAGTCCCATGGGTTCCACTTGCACCCAAAGGAACCAGATCAGGAAACCACCCAGCACCGCGCCAAGGTTGTTGCCGGACCCGCCAACAATCACCATCACCCAGATCAGAAAGGTGTAGCGCAATGGCTGGTAGGTGCCAGGTGTCAGCTGGCCGTCCAACGTGGTCATCATCGCACCGGCAATGCCGCACACAGCGGAGCCGAGCACAAAGATCTGCAAGTGACGGTTGGTCACATCCTTGCCCATGGCTTCAGCCGCCACTTCGTTGTCACGGATCGCGCGCATCATCCGGCCCCATGGGCTTTTCAAAGCCAATTGTGCCATCACAAAGATAATCACCAGGACAACCGTAAACAGCATGGAGTAGTTGAGTTTGACAAACAGCGAACTTGCTGTTGCTGGATCCAGTCCCAGACCCTCTGCGCGATTCACAAAGCTCGATGTGTTCTGCAGGTCAATCTCATATGGCACCGGACGGTCCAGCCCCACCATATTTTTCACACCGCGGGCAAGCCAGTCTTCGTTTTTCATCACCGCAATGATGATCTCGGCGATGCCCAGCGTTGCGATGGCAAGGTAATCCGAGCGCAATCCAAGCGCTGTCTTACCAATCAGCCAAGCCACACCAGCTGCCAGCAAACCGCCCATGGGCCACGCCAGCAGAACCGGAAGATTTAGACCTCCCAGGTTGCCTTGCAGGGCGGGGTTGATTGCCTCAACCGCCTCAACAGCGGGATCAAAAATGCCGCGATATAGAAAAAACCCAACCACGAGAATGGAAAGTGTTGCGATGGTTCGTGCGCGGCCTTTAGCCATCCGCTGGCGTACCATCACGGTACCCACAATGGTGCCTGCACCTGCCAAAAGGGCAATAACAATCCGCCAGCCGCCTGCACTCCACGCACCTTCCACTGGAGCTGCAGAGGTCAACACCACAGCCAAGCCGCCAAGCGCGACAAAGCCCATGACACCTACGTTAAACAGCCCGGCAAAACCCCACTGCAAGTTCACACCCAGCGCCATAATGGCTGAAATCAAACCCATGTTGAGAATGAACAGCGCGACGTTCCAGCTCTGCATGAAGCCAGTCAGCGCGATCATCGCAAAGACCAGCCCAAAAAGAGCGGCAGTTCTTGTAGTATCGCTCATACCGATTTCCCCTTGAACAGGCCGGTTGGCTTAAACAGCAGGACCACAATCAGGATCACAAAGCTGACGGCAAATTTATAGTCTGTGCTGAGAAGCTGCACGAGGCTGGACGGCTCAAGGCTCTCCGGCATCGCGTACTTCAGCACTTTCTTCCAGGCGTAGGTGATCGTGACTTCGCTAAACGCAATCACAAATCCCCCGGCAATGGCACCCAACGGGCTGCCAAGGCCGCCAACAATTGCCGAGGCAAAGATGGGCAGCAGAAGCTGAAAGTAGACAAAGGGTTTGAAGGATTTATCCAGACCATAAAGCACACCGGCTGTCGTCGCCAAGGCGGCCACAATCAGCCATGTGTACATCACCACGCGCTCCGGGTTGATACCGGACAGCAGCGCCAGATCTTCGTTGTCCGAATAAGCCCGCATCGACTTACCCGTGCGGGTGCGGTTCAGGAACCAGAACAACAGCGCCACACAGATGATGGCCACCACAACAGTGATGCCCTGCGTGGTTTTGATCGCCAGCCCCTCTTTCAAGCCGGTCAATGCTTTGAACTCACGCACTGAAATGATGAATCGTTCGCCATCAGAGAACCGCTGATCGTTTGGTCCAATGATGAAACGTACCAAACCGTTCATGATGAACATCACGCCCATCGACACGATCACAAGGATCACCGGTTTGGCTTTTTGCTCGCGATAAAAGCGGTACACCACGCGATCCGTGAGCAGAACCAACGCCATTGTGCCCAAAATTGCAAAGGGCAGGGCGAGCAGCGCCGTTGGCAGTGGGCCAAAGCTCACGCCCATCGACTGCAACAGCCAGGTGATCAACACGGCCAGCATTGCGCCAAAAGCCATGGTGTCGCCATGGGCAAAGTTGGAAAACCGCAAGATGCCGTAGATCAGCGTGACCCCAAGCGCGCCAAGGGCGAGCTGACTGCCATATGCAATCGCGGGGATAATGACAAAGTTAGAAAGCGCCACAAGGGCGTTGAATAAATCCATGTGCCTCAGCCCCCCAAGAACGATTTGCGGACTTCTTCATCCGCGAGAAGGTCTTTGCCAGTGCCAGTAAAGGCATTGCGCCCCTGCACCAACACATAGCCTTTGTCAGCAATCTCTAACGCCTGACGGGCGTTTTGCTCGACCATCAGGATGGGAATGCCGGTGCGGCTGACCTCGATGATCCGGTCAAACAGCTCGTCCATCACGATAGGCGATACACCTGCAGTTGGTTCATCCAGCATCAGCACCTTTGGCTGGGTCATCAACGCGCGGCCGACGGCCACTTGTTGACGCTGACCACCGGACAGCTCGCCCGCGGGCTGGTTGCGTTTGTCTTTCAGGATTGGAAAGAGGCCATAGACCTGTTCCATCGTGTCGAGAAAGTCGTCTTTGCGGATGAAGGCCCCCATCTCAAGGTTCTCTTCCACCGTCATCGACGTAAAAATGTTGTTGGTTTGCGGCACAAACCCCATGCCCTTGGCAACACGGTCCTGTGGCGACAGGCTTGTGATATCTTCACCATCAAGCCGCACCGAACCTTGGCGCAAGTTCAACATGCCAAAAACCGCTTTCATGCCGGTGGATTTGCCAGCACCATTTGGGCCTACAATCACGGCAATCTCACCCGGGTTCACGGCAATTGTGCAATCATGCAAAATGTCCGGCCCGTCTTTGCCATAACCACCGGTCATACTGTCGCCGACCAAAAATGCGTCCGTTGTGTTCATTTCTTTTCCGGTCCCCATGGCGGGCGTCATGTCGCTACCACCTTTGGGGTTGGCTATCGTGGCATCTTTGTTGCCGCGATCGTCCTGATACGGGTTCCCCGTCATCCCATTTTCTCCCCCTGAATCCGCTCATTTTGGGTCATTTTTGCACCTCCGCAAAACAGTCGCGATACAGACGCAATACCGACGTGCAAACATGACCCTTAAGCGTTCAGCTGTTCCTTGTTTTTGAGCCCGGTGCCGAGGTAGGCCTCGATCACCTGTTCGTTGGCTTTGATCTCATCCAAAGTGCCTTCTGCGAGCACTTTTCCTTCGGCCATGCAGATCACCGGGTCGCATAGGCGACCAATGAAATCCATGTCGTGTTCGATCACCACAAAGGTGTAATTTCGCTCTTTGTTCAGACGGATAATCGCATCACCAATGGTGTTCAGCAGCGTGCGGTTCACACCCGCGCCCACCTCATCCAGGAACACAATTTTGGCATCCACCATCATGGTCCGACCAAGTTCCAGAAGTTTCTTTTGACCCCCAGAGACTTGCCCCGCCTTGTGGTCGGCAAGGTGCTCAATGGTAAGGAATTCAAGCACTTCGTCGGCTTTTGCCCGCAACGCTCGCTCTTCGTTCGCAATCCGTTTGCGACCAAACCAGGTGTTCCAAAGAGTCTCACCAGATTGTGCACCAGGCACCATCATCAGGTTCTCACGACAGCTCATCGAGCTGAACTCATGTGCAATCTGAAACGTCCGCAACAGCCCTTTGTGAAAGAGCTCGTGTGGTGGCAAGCCAGTGATCTCCTCACCATCCATGGTCACGCGCCCGGAGGTTGGTTGTAAAACCCCGGCGATCACATTGAAAAGAGTTGTTTTTCCGGCGCCGTTTGGCCCGATAAGTCCGGTGATTGATCCCGGTTCAATTTTTAGGTTCGCCCCGTCTACAGCGCGAAACCCCCCAAAATGTTTGTGAACGTCTTCTACGACGATCATAGCATTTCCCCCATGCGCAGTTCGTGCCGCGCCTTATATATTGAAAAACAGCCCGGACAAGCCGGGCTGTTTTGGATCTCAAATCAACAAGTGATTAGCGGTACTTAGCCGTTGCGATCTTGCCACCGTCGATAACGATCTGGCGGTAGTTACCGGCCGACTCACCTGAACCAATCAGTTCAACTGCTGTTGCGCCCACGTAGTCGATCTCACCGCCACCGGCGAGGATATCGAGCGCTTTGCCCAGCTCGCCAGGGAAGATTTGTTCACCAGGCGCGTTGGCCACATCCATGATTTTCTCTTTGTAAGCTGCCGGATCGCTGGAGCCAGCCGCCTGCATTGCCAGAAGGATCAGTGCCGCGGCATCATAGCTTTCTGGAGTGAACGGCGAGGTTGCGTCAAAGGAGTCACCAACCAACTCAGAGAACTTCGCTGCGCCTGGGCTATCAGTACCAGGGTGCTGACCGGTGGAACCTTCGATTTCATCACCGAAGTTTTCCTGCAGTTTGTTGGAGATCATGCCATCCGGGAAGTGGAAAGTGTCAAACGCGCCGGAGTCGATTGCCGCACGCACGATGCCGGAACCACCTTGGTCAACGTAGCCCGCAACAACCAGACGATCGCCGCCGGCAGAGGCTAGCGCGCCAACTTCAGCGGAGTAGTCAGCCTTGCCGTCTTCGTGTGCTGCGTTGATGGTAACAGAGCCACCGGCCGCTTCGAATGCTGCTTGGAAGCTGTCTGCCAGACCTTTGCCGTAGTCGTTGTTGGTGTAGGTCACCGCAACTTCTTTGATGCCTTCTTCCATCAGCACTTCGGTCATCACAACACCTTGGCGGGCATCAGATGGTGCGGTACGGAAGAACAGGCCATTGTCTTCGTTGTTTGCGTGGCTCAGGCCCGGAGATGTTGCGGACGGGGACACCATCACAACTCCGTTGGCAACGGCGACGTTGTTCAGAATTGCGCCAGTCACACCAGAACAATCTGCGCCCATGATGCCCTTCACGCCTTCGGACGTGATCAAACGCTCTGCCGCTGCAGAAGCCGCCGCAGCGTCAACACAAGTGGAGTCTGCACGAACCGAAGCAACAGTTGAACCGCCAAGCAGCTTGCCGCTGTCAGAGACTTCTTTCATAGCCAGCTCAGCACCGTCAGCCATGGATGGTGTCAGAGATTCAATTGGACCGGTGAAGCCGAGGATCACGCCCAGCTTGATTTCTTCTGCGGATGCGGCGCCAGCCAGCAGTGCGCCCGCGGCGGATGCCAAAAGCAACTTTTTCATTTGGAAACTCCCTATTGGTTTTTTTGTTGTTCCGAGGGTGAGCCTATGCGGGGAGATTTCAAAAGAAAAGAGGTCGATGACTGATTTTTGACCATCATTTTGGAGCGGGATATGTGAGGATGAGTGCAAGATATTTCCATCTCCTATAGGGGGCGCTATGCGTTGCAGAATTTGGGCTATTGCTTTGTCTTTACTTGTTTCCTGTCCGTCGATCGGAGTGCCATCTGAACTTGAAACCTCCCAAGGTAAGGTTCACATTTCAGCTGTTGTTGAGCGATTAAAAGGGCCCTGGGCTTTCGCATTTCTACCTGGTGGCGAGTTATTGATCACCGAGAAACGGGGGAAGCTTCTTCATGTTAACGCTAGCGGTAAGAGGTCCATTGTCAAAGGCCTTCCAGCGATTCATGTTAAGGGGCAAGGCGGTTTACTGGACGTCATAGTGGCCAACGACTTTGTACAGTCACGAAACGTATTTTTTTCTTATGTCACCAAGCAAACGGGCGGTTCGGGCACTGCGGTGATGCGAGCGCGCTTGTCAGAGGACAGGAAGACTCTGACAAATCAAAGAAAGATATTTGAGATGACCGCTGGAAGCTCTGGCGGGCGCCATTTTGGCAGCCGCATTGTTCACGCGAAAGATGGGTCTCTATTTGTGACGATTGGAGAGCGAGGAGACCGGCCAGAAGCCCAAAATCTCGCGCGCCATGAAGGCACTATTGTACGGATATCGCCCGAGGGGGCTATCTTGTCGAACAACCCGTTTCTGGAAACAAAAGGGGCCCAAAAGGAAATATGGAGCTTTGGGCATCGCAATCCTCAAGGTCTGGCGCTGGATTTGTCAGGGCGTTTATGGGCTGTTGAGCATGGAGCAAAGGGAGGTGATGAGCTTAACCTCATTCGTAAAGGCGCCAATTACGGTTGGCCCGTGATTTCCTTTGGAACCCATTACTCAGGCCTTAAGATTGGTGAAGGCACTTCAAAAGCTGGTTTGCAACAGCCGAACTTCTATTGGGATCCATCCATCGCACCGTCCGGCTTGATGGTCTACTCCGGCAAACTCTGGCCTCAATGGAAAGGACATTTCTTTGTGGGAAGCCTGAAGTTTGACTACATCAGTCGCTTGTCAGGTACGCCATTAAAGGAGCGAGAGAAACTGCAAGGTATGAGCACAAAGCGAGTGAGAGATGTGCGGGAAGGGCCGTTTGGCAGGATTTGGTTCTTATCAGAAGACAAAGGCACTCTTTACCGTATGGCTCCAGGCGGCTAGGTTTCGGAAAACCTATTGTGTTCCAACTGACTACGGAAATCAGATGATAAAAAACCTACTTCTTTCAACTGCTGTAGTGGTAGCGACGTCTACTGTGCTTGTCGCGCAGACCAATATGCGTACTCAGTTCAATCAGGCTTTGGCGCTGTTCAATGAAATGGTTATGAACATGGAGATCGGCGAGGCTTTGGATATGATCCAACCTGATGTCATATTGAGTGATGCCGAAAAACAAGAGTACAACTCGGCGCTGTCAGATGCGTTTCCAGATCCGTTTATTGGGTCGGCAACGGTGCAGTCCGAAGCTTTGAAAAGCGGGTTCCGTCAGGAAATGTTGGCCTATTGGACAGAGGGTGGAGATTACCTTTACCTTTACCTCGTGATGCATACTCAAGGGGCGCAACAGCAGGTCATCCATGTTGAGCACAGCACCACGTTTTCCAAATTCATTTCCCGCTTCTAAATCAGATAGAGAGGCGGGAACTCTGGCTGCCACGTTCGCGATAAGGCGTGGTTTCGTAGTGCGCACGGTAGCATTTGGAGAAGTGACTGGGGGACGCAAACCCGCACGCCAGCGCAACGTTGATCACGCTCATATCCGTTTGCATCAATAGGTTTCGAGCCTTTTGAAGGCGCAATTCCATATAGTAGCGCTTGGGTGATCGGTTCAAATAGCGGCGGAACAGCCGTTCCAATTGACGGGTCGACATGCCAACGTCCTTTGCAAGTAAAGACGGACTTATCGGCTCTTCGATATTGGCTTCCATCATTTGGATGACCATCGACAGCTTTGGATGGCGCACCCCAATTCGTGTTGGCACTGAGAGACGCTGTGTGTCTTGGTCAGTGCGGATGGAGCTGTAGATTTGTTGGTCCGCAACCCAATTGGCGACGTCCTCACCCAAATCTTGGGCGATCAATTTTAAAAATAGGTCAATGGAAGACGTGCCGCCCGCTGTGGTCATGCGGTTGGTGTCGATGGTGAAAACTGACTTTGACAGCTCCACCTCATCGAATTCTTCGGCAAAACTATCCTGATTCTCCCAATGGATCGTAGCGCGTTTTCCATCCAATAATCCGGCTTTGGCCATACAAAAGGAAGCGGTACAGAGCCCGATGATCGGCGGACCTTTACGTGCCTCACGGCGCAGCCAATTGAGTAGTTTTTTGGTTGTGGCCTGCTGAATGCTAGTGCCACCGCACAGCACGATGGTGTCGTCTCTTCGGAGTTCGGTTAGATCGTCGTCAAGCTTAAAAGTTGTGTTTGTTGAACAGCTTATAGTGTCGCCGCCCTCACCAACCAATATCCAGGAATAATGATCTCCGCCCATATGACGATTAGCCAGACGCAGGCAATCAATAGCAGATGCAAAGGACAGCAGGGTAAACTTGTCCAAAAGCACAAATACAAAGCGCCGCGATTTCGCGTCGTTTTGACCAGGAGCGAGTGCCGAAGTCATTGACATCGTTTCCTTTTCCATGAGGGGGTGCGCACAGCAAAGTGTGGCAAGTTGACCGATTAAACGAAACATTTACCAAACGCGTCAAGGCCGGATATTTCATCTATGGCGCCGGGACAAGAGCTTTTGTATAAGGCCTCATTAACTTGTCTAATTGGAGTAAAGACAATGGCTGACTGGCACAAATCTGACTGGCGCACAAAGCCCCGGGTTCAGATGCCTGATTATCTGGATGATGCTGAGCTGAAGGCTGTGGAAGCCAAACTCGCAAGTTATCCGCCATTGGTCTTTGCCGGCGAAGCGCGCCGCCTCAAAGCTCAGCTTGGTGCCGCTTCTCGCGGCGAGGCCTTTTTGTTGCAAGGTGGGGATTGTGCCGAGAGCTTTGAGCAATTCAGTGCGGACGGCATCCGAGACACCTTCAAAGTGATGTTACAGATGGCAATGGTGCTGACTTATGGCGCCAAAGTGCCTGTGGTGAAAGTTGGCCGTATGGCAGGTCAATTCGCAAAGCCGCGTTCGGCCCCTACGGAGTCCGTTGATGGTGTTGAGTTGCCAAGCTACCGTGGCGACATTATCAACGAATTGGATTTTACGCCAGAGTCGCGAATTCCCAATCCAAACAAGATGTTGCAGGCCTATACACAGGCCGCAGCGACCTTGAACCTATTGCGCGCTTTCTCGACAGGTGGCTATGCGGATGTCCATCAAGTGCACTCTTGGACACTTGGCTTCACTGAAGGTGAAAACGCAACGAAGTATCGTGATATGGCCAACCGTATCAGCGATACTCTGGATTTCATGAAAGCGGCTGGAGTCACGTCTGATCGTCTGCACTCCCTGCAGACAGTCGACTTCTATACGAGTCACGAATCTCTACTGCTTGAGTATGAAGAGGCGCTTACCCGTTTGGATTCGACATCCGGCAAGTGGCTGGCCGGTTCCGGTCACATGATTTGGATTGGCGACCGCACCCGTCAACCTGACGGCGCACATGTTGAGTTCGCCCGTGGTGTGCAAAACCCGGTTGGCTTGAAATGTGGTCCGACCACCACCGCAGAAGATCTTAAAATCTTGATGGAAAAACTGAATCCAGAGAACGAAGCAGGCCGCCTGACACTGATTGCACGCTTTGGTGCGGGCAGCGTGGGCGACCACCTGCCGCGCCTGGTGAAAGCGGTTCAGGAAGAGGGTGCCAATGTGCTTTGGACCTGTGACCCGATGCACGGCAACACCATCAAGTCGGCCACTGGGTACAAAACCCGTCCGTTTGACAGTGTCTTGCGCGAAGTACGCGAGTTCTTTGGCGTACACAAAGCCGAAGGTACCATTCCTGGTGGGGTACACTTTGAGATGACCGGCCAAGACGTGACTGAATGTACCGGTGGCGTGCGTGCAGTGACCGAAGAGGATCTGTCTGCGCGCTACCATACAGCCTGTGACCCGCGTTTGAATGCGAGCCAGTCGCTTGAACTTGCTTTCTTGGTGGCTGAAGAGCTGTCAAACCGGGATCAAGAACAGGCCGTAAGAGCTGTCTGAAGCACCTCTACATCAAGCTGATAAGAGCCGCGCGATTGCACGGCTCTTTTTTGTTGGGAAAACCAAAAATATCCGCAAATTGCCTCTTGCATCCCCCTAGTAGTTGAAGCTAAACACCGCTCCACAGAGAGACGGTCGACAGGCCAACGCTCTGTTGCGGAGAGGTGGCCGAGTGGTCGAAGGCGCACGCCTGGAAAGTGTGTAGGCGGGAGACCGTCTCCAGGGTTCGAATCCCTGTCTCTCCGCCATAACCCTTCAGTTGGATAGATAAAGACTTTCAAGGGCTTGCCGCTTCGGTGGAATTTTGACCACCGTTAGACCGTCAGCCTTTCTGAACGATAAACTCGAGACATCCCTCTGTTTCTTTCATGCCAACGAACTTGTGACCGGCTTCATTGCAAAAATGCGGAACATCCACAATTGCAGCGGGGTCATCCACCAACAAGCGTACCTTTGAGCCAGAGTTTAAGGGTTCCATACGTTTGCGCAGGCGCAAGACGGGCAGGGGGCACAGCAAGCCGATTGCATCAATTTCTAAATCCATAATGCGGACATAGGCGTGATGTTTCAGCCTGTCCACAGGGATGTGACCACCTGTACACGTGACCTTCCATATGAGTTGCTCTAAGGGTGGGGCATGTTTGGAATAGATATCATCGACGCAGGACTTTTGCCTGCGATGTTTGTGGCGCTTGCAGCGGGTATGATCTCGTTTCTCAGCCCCTGTGTGCTGCCGATTGTACCGCCGTATTTGGCGTATATGAGCGGTGTCAGCATGTCGGAACTCACGACAGAGCAAGAGGCGCGGCGCAAGGCGATTGTGGCGGCTCTGTTCTTTGTGATGGGGCTGTCGACGGTGTTTTTGTTCCTCGGGTTCACGGCCTCCGTGTTTGGCGCATTTTTCCTTCAAAATCAGGAGCTTTTCAGCAAAATTGCCGGCGGAGTGGTGATTGTCTTTGGCCTGCATTTTCTGAATGTGTTCCGCATACCGTTTCTGGACCGGGAAGCACGGATAGAGACAGGAGAAACAGGTGGGTCTGCATTTGGCGCCTATGTATTGGGGCTTGCGTTTGCTTTTGGCTGGACGCCTTGCATTGGGCCACAGCTTGGGGCGATTCTTTCCCTCGCTGCAGGAGAAGCGTCGATTGCACGTGGCACCATCCTTTTGGGGGTTTACGCAGCAGGGTTGGGCATTCCGTTCCTGTTGGCTGCAATTTTCCTCAATCGCGCAATGGGGGTCATGAACAAGCTCAAGCGCCACATGGGCACCATCGAGAAGGTGATGGGCGGCTTGTTGTTGTTTGTGGGCGTGATGTTGGTGACGGGCGCTTTCTCAACCTTCTCTTATTGGCTTCTAGAAACCTTTCCAGCGCTTGCAACCCTCGGATAAGGCTTAATTTTGCCAAAGTGAATGGTTACACTCTTCCGCAAAGGAGAGGCAGGCCATGGCAGAGCCCCATCACAGGCACGTAAGGAAGCGGCGGGTATTCTATGTCCCCGGCTATGATCCGATTCATCCGCGGCGCTATCGGGAGCTGTATCGCAAGGAGGGCGCGGCACAGGCGGAGATTTCCGACTATGAGCTGGCTCTGTCTCCAAAAACATCCAAAGGTGGCCCTTACGGCTGGCATGTGACAGGCCAAATCGAGGGGCAGGAGACGCAGTGCGACGTTGAGGTGCTGGTGTGGTCTGACATTGTGCGTGACAGCATGGAGCAGGGCATTGTGTCGACCTATGGGCAACTGCTGCGCACTGCGTGGACCTATATTGGGTCCGGAGCGCTTTGGCGGTTGATGCAGTTGCGCAAAGGCCCGGTGATTGCCGCGCTTTATCCAGTTCTGTTTTTGTTGGTGCAGTTGTTGTTGGCCCTGCTGGCGGCTTGGGGCATAGGCAAGGCGGTGTCATTGGTTTTGCCAGAGTGGACAGCGGTATTCGGATTGATTGTCGTTTTGCCAATTCTTCAATGGTTTCAAAAGCATGACGGCAAGTTCTTTGCCTATTACCTGATGCATGACTATGCCTATTCAGCCTCAACAAAAGGCGCCAATCCACCCGCATTGGAGGCACGGATGGCGGAGTTTGCCGATCGGATTGCAGAGGCCCTGCAATCGGAGTGTGACGAAGTTCTCGTAGTCGGCCATTCCAGTGGCGCGCATTTGGCAGTCTCCGTTTTGGCGGATTTGATCCGCGACGGGCGCGTATCGGGGACGGGTCCAACTCTTGGTTTTTTGTCGTTGGGGCAGGTTGTGCCGATGGTGAGTTTCTTGCCAAAGGCGGATCGGCTTCGCGCGGATCTGGCGTTTCTGTGCCAACGAGAGGAGTTGACCTGGGTGGATGTGACCGCGCCGGGGGATGGCTGTGCATTTGCTCTGTGTGATCCGGTGTCTGTGTCTGGAGTTGCGCCTGAGGAGGGAAAACGGTGGCCTCTGGTAGTCTCTGCAGCCTTCACGCAGACACTATCTGAGGCGCGGTGGGCGGAATTGCGGTGGCGGTTTTTTAGACTGCATTTTCAATACCTTTGCGCGTTTGACCGGCCGGGAGATTACGATTATTTCCGCATCACGGCGGGACCAAAAACACTTGCGGAGCGCTATGAGGGGCGCAAGGCATCTGGTTCTCGTATCGAAAAGCCGATCAATAAATTCACTTCGGTGGCCTCATGATTCCTCCCAAACCGACACCGCGGCCGGAGAAAGTCACGCTGCGGCAATATGTTAAGCTCTTTCGCAAAGACCTTTTGTCGGCACAGCCTGCCAAGCTTTACCGTGCTTGGATGGCGGAGTTTCGCACGCCGTTTTTCCGCTCCTACATGATCAACCAACCGTCGCTCATAAAAACTGTTTTGAAAGAACGGCCTGATGATTTCCCTAAATCTCAACGGGTTAGCGAAGGGTTGAAACCGCTGTTGGGGGAGTCTGTGTTTCTGACCAATGGGGAGACGTGGAAGCGACAGCGGCGGATTATTGATCCGGCTTTTGAGGGCGGACGGCTGCGCGATACGTTTCCAGCGATGTGGGCTGCAAGCCAGGCTGCGGTGGCACGGCTTGAGACGCACGTTGGGCAAGTTATTGAGATTGAAGAGGAAACCAGCCACGCGGCGGCGGACGTTATTTTTCGAACTTTGTTCTCGATCCCGATTGAGCATGAAGTTGCAGGCAAGGTTTTTGATGAATTTCGCACCTATCAACGCAGCGCACCAATTGTGAATTTGGGCGCATTTCTGCCTCTACCTCGTTGGTTTCCAAGATTTTTCCGGAAAGACACCAAGCGAACGGCAGCCAGTATTCGCGGTTTGATCACGCAGCTCACCGAGGAGCGGATGGCGGCGATTGAGGCGGGAACTGCGCCGGATGACTTGGCCACCAAGATCATGACAACGGTTGATCCGGTGGATGGAAAAACGTTTGATACCAATGAGATGGTTGACCAGGTTGCGATCTTTTTCTTGGCTGGCCATGAAACCAGCGCGTCGGCCTTGGCCTGGGCGCTGTACTTGTGTGCTCTGTTCTCGGATTGGCAGGAGAAAATCGCTGAGGAAGCAACAGATTTAACCGAGGAGTTTGGCTCGGTCAGCAAAATGAGGATATGCCGGGATGTATTCCGCGAGGCGCTGCGCCTGTATCCGCCGGTGCCAATGATGGTGCGGGAGACAACCTGTCCAGAACACTTCCGGGATCGCGATATTGCCGAAGGATCTCAGGTGGTTATCTCCCCATGGCATTTGCACCGACAGGAAAGGCTGTGGGACAATCCGGACGGGTTTGACCCAACACGGTGGCAAACGGACAACGGCAAACAGTGCATGCGAGAGGCCTATGTTCCGTTTTCCGCAGGCAGTCGTGTTTGCACCGGCGCGGGGTTCGCCATGGTCGAAGGTGTGCTGATGTTGTCGATGATATTGAAGCATTTCCAGATCACACCAGAGGGTGACGTACCGGTGCCAATTGCCCATCTGACAGTGCGGTCTCGGGATGGCATTAAGCTTCGAATCAAGCGGCGAAACTGACGTCGGTATAGCGTCTGTAACGCGACTGTCTTGCGGAGGTGCACATTTGCCAAATGTGAGCTGTTAACGAACAGGGCGCCCGAAGGCGCCCTGTGTTGCGTTTAGTCTTGATGCCACCAGACACTTGGTAGCCATTCAACCCCGTCGCCATAGATCGGCAGGTTGTCTTTGGGGTAGTGCAGCTCTTTCTGGTGGGCGATGCGACCAACGGCATATTTCCACACAGGAATCACGTAGCGGCCAGAAGTCAGCACGCGGTCGAGCGCCTTCGTTGCGGCGACAAAGTCGTCTTGCGATGTTGAGGTCAGCATCTCGTTGATCATGGCGTCGATGGCCGGAGATTTCACGCCCATCAAATTGCGCGAGCCGGTTTGATCGGCCGCCTCAGAGCCCCAGTAGAGGTTTTGCTCGTTGCCAGGGGACAGAGAGAGTGCGCGGCGGTAGTTGGTGATGTCGAAGTCAAACGCGGCAGTGCGCTCGGCATATTGCGGGCCGTCCACCTGTGTCACAGTCAATTCCACACCAAGACCTTCGAGGGCTTTGGAGTAGATGTCGACAATTGCCTTGTTCTCGGAATCGCCCTGCTTGAGCAAGATTTCGAGTGTGAGCACCTCGCCATTTGCATTTTGCAGCTTGCCGTCGACCACGGAGTAGCCTGCGTCTTCCATAAGAGCCATGGCTTTGCGCAAGTTAGCGCGGTTGCGGATGGAGCCGTCAGAGGCGGGCAGGGTGTAGCCAGAGAGTGCTTCTGGTGGCAGCTCGTCAGCAAAGGGTTGCAAGAACTCAGCGACGCGTCCTTGGGCTTGACCTTCATCCATTCCGAGGAGGGAGCCGGAGAAAAAAGACGTGATGCGCGGTTGGCGGGAGCCGGTCATCGTGTCGTTGATGAATTCGAAGTTGAAGACATGCATCAGCGCGTCGCGCACGCGGATGTCATCCAGTGGCGCCTTGCGGGTGTTCATCACCAATCCCGTGATGCCGGAAGGTTTCTGGTGAGGAATTTCCGATTTCACAATGTCGCCGGATTGAGCGAGTGGGAAATCATAGTTAGCGGCCCATTTTTCAGCGTTGAATTCGCGAGTGAAGGATATCTCCCCCGCTTTGAAAGCCTCAAACATCACATCGCCGTCGCCGAAGAAGTCGATTTTGATCTCGTCAAAGTTGTGAGTGCCTTTGCGAAACGGCAGGTCCTTGCCCCAGTAGTCTTCGTCGCGCGATAGGGTGACAAAGCGACCTGCTTCAAAGTCGGAGACCACATAAGGCGCGGTTCCAAGCGGGACGTCTTGAAGGGTGATGTCTTCAAAGGATTTGCCGTCAAACTGCGCCTTCTGCAGGATGGGGCGCAGGCCGGCGATCAGGGCCAACTCGCGGTCTTCGGTGTTGAAAGTGATGCGCACAGATCGGTCGCCAGTGGCTTCGATGCTGCCCACTTTGCCCCAGAAGCCGCGGTAGCGGGGATGGCCAACTGTGCCGAGGGTTTCATAAGACCAGATCACGTCTTCGACGGTCACCGGGCTGCCATCAGAGAATCGGGCTTCTTCGCGAAGGGTGAATTCCACCCATGAACGGTCCTTTGGTGTCTCAATCGATTCGGCTAAAAGACCGTATAGGGCGAATGGCTCGTCCCAGTTGCGCCCCATGAGGGACTCATAGCCAAAGAAGCGAAGCTGCCACGGCACCGTGCCCTTGCGCACAAATGGGTTCAGGGAATCAAAGCTGCCGCCATTGCCGGTAACCACACGCCCGCCTTTGGGGGCATCGGGGTTGGCGTAGGGCAGAGACACAAAATCATGTGGCAGAGCGGGCTCACCATACATAGCGATGCCATGCTGGGGGTCCGCAATGGTTTGGGTGCCGACAAGTGATAGCGCAAGCACAGCGGCCGCACTGGTGACTTTGGGGAAACGTATTGGTGTCATTGCCTGAACAATCCTGTTGGTTCGTTTTTTGCTTACCCAAAAAGTAGCGGGGTATTGGTGGCTTATCAAACTTTTAGCTTGGAGACCGGCGCAGTAACGCTTATAAAGGTGTCACTGCTCGATAGGTTTCTTGCCTGTATGAAACCTGCCTCAATAACTTTACGCCCGCTTCGCGCGGGCGTTTTTTTTGGCCTTTTGGCAGGCTTACGTAAGATTACGGTACGTGTGAATTTCCCTTATTTTGCGGGTGCAGCATGATATGCTGCGCGCAACCGAGATGAGAGGACAAGACAGATGACAATGCAGGGCAAGACGGCAATTGTGACGGGCAGCAATTCGGGAATCGGTCTGGGCGTGGCGCGGGAATTGGCGCGGGCTGGAGCCGATGTTGTGCTGAATTCTTTTACCAACCGGGACGAAGATCATGCGCTGGCAGCCGAGATTGCGGCAGAGTTCGGCGTAAAGGCGCGATACATCGCGGCGGATATGTCCAAGGGGGACCAGTGTCGCCAGCTGATCGAGGATGCAGGTGGCTGTGATGTGCTGGTGAACAATGCGGGCATTCAGCACGTGGCGCCGATTGACGCGTTCCCGATTGAGAAATGGGAAGCCATTATTGCGATTAACATGAATTCGGCATTTCACACCACAGCGGCGGCGCTGCCCCATATGCGCAAGCGGGGCTGGGGCCGGGTGATCAACATCGCCAGTGCGCATGGTCTGACAGCGTCACCGTTTAAGTCGGCGTATGTTGCGGCTAAGCATGGTGTGGTGGGCATGACCAAGACCGTGGCCCTGGAAACCGCTGAGGAGCCGATCACCTGTAATGCGATTTGCCCCGGGTATGTTTTGACCCCGCTGGTGGAGGCGCAGATCCCGGACACCATGGAGAAATACAACATGGGTCGCGATGAGGTGATCAAAAAGGTGATGTTGGAACGTCAACCTAGCCGCGAGTTTGCAACGGTAGAGCAGCTGGGCGGCACGGTGTGCTTTTTGGCGTCTGATGCGGCGGCGCAGATCACCGGCACCACCATCAGCGTGGATGGCGGCTGGACCGCATTGTAAAAGGAGGTGGCCTCATGAAGCGTATCAATCTGGCATTGCAGGGTGGCGGCGCGCATGGGGCCTTCACTTGGGGCGTTTTGGACGTCCTTTTGCAGGACGAAGACATCGAGATTGCCGGGATCACCGGCACCTCTGCGGGTGCGATGAACGGCGCGGCATTGAAGGCCGGTTTGTTGCAAGGCGGGCGCGCGGGCGCGCGGGCCAATCTCGACTGGTTCTGGCAGCAGATGGGCGCGGCGCAGGTGCCAGGAATGGATGCTTGGTTTGCGTCCGTGCCGCCAGGCATGGTGAGCCGCGCGCTGGAGTATAGCTGGCCGTTTATGGCGGCGGATATGATGCAGCGGCTGACCTCGCCTTACGCCATGGGGCCGCTGTATGAGCATCCGCTGCGCGATATTGTGGATCAGTTCAGTTTTGATCAGGTCTGTGCCGAGGAAGGGCCGAAGCTGTTTGTCTGTGCCACAAACGTGCGGTCCGGCAAGGCGCGGGTGTTTGAAGGGCGCGAGATCAGCACTGATGCGTTGCTGGCTTCGGCCTGTTTGCCAACTCTGTTCAAAGCGGTGACCGTGTTTGATCAGACCACAGGCAAGACTGAAGCGTATTGGGATGGCGGCTACACCGGCAACCCGTCGCTTTGGCCGCTGTACCGACAGGATTTGCCAGAAGATGTGGTGATTGTGAATATCAACCCGTTGAGACGAGACACTCTGCCGGTGACACCTCAGCAGATCAGCAACCGGATCAATGAGATCAGTTTTAACGCATCGCTATTGAGCGAGCTGCGCGCCGTTGCATTTGTGCAAAAGCTGATCGCGCAAGGTGCGTTGAGTCGTGAAGAAAAGCGGGAGGTGAAGGTGCATATGATTGCGGATGACGCGCTGATGAACCGCTTGTCGGTGGCCACCAAGAGCTGGCCTGTGACCTCGGTTCTGCTTCATTTGAAAGAAGCCGGGCAGGCGGCGGCCAAAGGGTTTTTGAGCGCGCATAAGGCCGATTTGAACGCGCGTGGAACCGTGGATTTGGCGGAGATGTATGGATGAGTTGGAGCAGGTATCTGAACGATAAGATTCCAAGTGTACTGGCGTCGTTATGCGCCGTCGTGACGATGGGCGAGCCGTTGCGGGCGCAGGATACAATGATCATGAACCCATTTTTCGGGTTTGAGTTTGTTCTGACACCCATCGCAGTTAAGTGGGTCTGTGGGGGGGAGAGGACCAACGATCTTGTACAGATTAACCGCCTCATTGACGCCTTCCCTGAAGAAGCGGAAGCCGCAGAGATACCTTCCCATCTGGCAGCCCTTCAAAATGTGGAGACGCTCTCAGTTTTGCTAGGCACGCCTATTAGCGCCGAAAACTCCAAAAAGCTTTGTTCTGCGGCACTGCCCTTGAATTTGAATTGGGCCTTACCCGAAGATTTGGTGTCAGGTGCAAACAACATGCTTCCTCAACAGGAGAGAGCGTGGGCTGTGTTCTATGGAACTGTAGAGGCCCTTAACTGAAGCGAGCGCTTACCGGTTACTCTTCCGGTGGCTGGGATGGATCTTTTGGGTTTGGGTAAACCAGACCTGCGGAAATCACCAATTTGGCGGCGTCCTCAACAGACATTTCCAATTCGATGATGTCATCCGTTGGAAAAAACAGCAGGAAGCCGGAGGTCGGGTTGGGTGTTGTTGGCACAAACACACCGACAAGCGGGCTGGTGGTGGGGGCGGACCCAGCAACTTCGCCCTTGGCAGTGGTTGAGATAAAACCAATCGCCCAGATGCCACGGCGGGGGTATTCGATCAGGCAGGCTTTTTCAAAGCTGCGCTCGGTTTGGGCAAAGACGGTTTCGGCGATTTGTTTCACACCGGAGTAGATCGAGCGTACCACCGGCATGCGGGACACTAGGTTCTCGGCTATTCGCAAAAGAGACCGGCCCATCAGGCCTTTGGCGATCCAGCCCACCAGGATGGTGAAGATCAAGAAGATGATCATCCCAACGCCGCGCAGGTTGATGCCGATGTATTTCTCTGGCTGGATTGTCGAAGGGATCAGCGGCAGGACAAATCCGTCCACCCAACCCACAAAGGTCCAGACCAGCCAAATGGTCATGGCAATGGGCAGAATGACCACAATACCCGTCAGAAAGCTGGACCGCAGCCGGGCAAAGAAGCCGGATTTGTGCGGGGCGTCGTTTTCGTCAAAGGGTGTCGTCATGAGGGGTCCTAGGGTAAGCCTAGTGTTTAGTTAGGCATTTGTGGGGGGCGCTGCAATGACGATTGCAAGAGAGCGACATTTGGAAGCTGTCACGACGTGTCACAACGCCGTGGCAGCCAGTTATTTGCGCAAAACTTGAGCCTAGGCCTTCAGCGCGGCGGCAATGTCGGCCGCGAGGCGGGCGTTGTTGCGTACCAGGGCAATGTTGGCGACCAGCGATTTGCCGTCTGTGAGCTCAAAGATGCGCGCCAGCAGGAAGGGTGTGACGTCTTTGCCGCTCACGCCTTTGTCTGCAGCTTCTTGTGTGGCTTGGGCAATCACCGGGGCCAGTTCGGAGGCTGGAATTTCATCCGCTGTCGGGATCGGGTTGGCCACCAGCTGACCGCCAGGTAAGGCCATGGCGCCGCGGGTTTTGTGGGCGGCAGCGATGTCAGCGGCGTTGTCCATACGCAAAGGTGACGCCAGGTCAGAGGTGGCGGACCAGAAAGCCGGGAAACTGTCCTGGCCGTAGGTAATCACAGGTACGCCGTTGGTTTCCAAGACTTCGAGGGTTTTTGGCACATCCAGGATGGCTTTGGCACCTGCCGCGACTACGGTCACCGGGGTGTGGGCCAGTTCCGTGAGGTCGGCGGAGATGTCAAAGCTGTCTTCTGCGCCTTTGTGCACGCCGCCGATGCCGCCGGTGGCAAAGACGTCGATGCCAGCCAGATTAGCCGCAATCATGGTGGCAGCCACAGTGGTGGCGCCGGTGCGGCCTTGGGCCATGATCACCGGCATGTCTGCGCGGGAGACTTTGGCGACGTTTTTGGCCTGGGCCAGCTCTTCGAGCTGCGCTTCGGTCAGACCAGCATGCAGCGTGCCGTTGAGCACAGCCATTGTGGCAGGCACGGCACCCTTTGCACGAATGTCGGCTTCGACCTGTTTCGCAACCTGGAGGTTTTGTGGATACGGCATGCCATGGGTGATGATGGTGCTTTCCAGCGCCACGATGGGCGTGCCGTTTTTCTTGGCGTCCTCAACTTCGGGGGAAAGGACCAGATCAAGGGAAATGAGGCTCATGTAGCGTGTTCTCCGGAAACGTATTTTGCGGCTGCCGTCAATGCGCGGTTGAGCGCATCTTCACGAGAGCAGTTTTGAGATTCAGCCACGATGTGCGCGGCCATAAAAGTGTCGCCTGCGCCGGTGACACGGGTCACCAGAACGGCAGGGGGGTGTTGGGTGATCACCCCGTCAGCGGTGCCGTCAGACGCATCGTTGCCGCCATCGGTCACCAAGGCGCGAGCAGCGCCGCGCTCCAGAAGGGCAGCTGCGGCCTCTTTAGAGGATGTGAATTCGGTTTTGCAGAGGTAACCTGCTTCCTCGAGGTTCACATAGAGCACGGCCCGGGAATGCATCAGGAAGGGCATCAGCCGTTCCGCTTTGCCCGGTGACGCCGGGGCGACGCGTAAGTCGGCGGATGAAAACAGGGGACTGCGGGCGATCTGATCAAGTAGGCGCTGTGTTAGATTGCCATCCAATGCGATGAGGCCGGAGTAGGGTGCAGCTTCGCTGCCCAGGGTGCCGTCTTCGAGCGGGGTCAAGATTTTGTCCCCAGCCGCTTCGAGGCTGTGTGCGTCTGCAATGGCCGCGATCAGCCCGTTTTTACCCTCAACCGCCATATAGGTGTCGGTTGGCAAGTCTGCAGATCGATAGACGTAGTCCATGATCGCGCCCATTTCAGTGCAGGCTGTCATCAGTTCGTCGCCTTCGACATCCTGGCCGATGGCGGTGAGTGTGGCGGGACGCACACCAAAGCGGGCCAAGGTCATAGCGATGTTCCAAGCCACGCCGCCGGGCAGGCGGGAGATGCGGCCGGGCACGTCAGAGCCTTGACGCATGTGGCTTGGCGCGCGGCCTATGATGTCCCAGAGGACGGAACCGATGCAGAGAATGTCAGGCTGTTCAGGAGTTTGTGCGGCGGTCATGGGCGCTCCTAAATCACGCGGTGAAGGCGCTGTGCAGCTCTTTGAGCTTGGCCACGGGATCGTCGCTGCGCCAGATTTCTTCGCCGATGCCAAAGAAGTCGGTGAAGGGGGAGAGTTTTGCAATAATGCTTGTATCCAACGCGCCTTCGGCCACAACGGGCACCTCAATCATGGTGGACCACCACTCAAACAGGTCTTTTTCTGCAAGGGTACCATCGCCCAGATTGGTGCTGCCAACGGGCCCAAAGGCTACGTAGTCTGCGCCACTTTCTCCGGCGGACATGCCTTCGTGTGAGGAGGCGCTACAAAACGTACCGACAATAGCGTCTTGGCCAAGTTCTTTGCGGGTTTTGGCCACCGAACGTGCCGCATCAGTCAGGTGCACCCCGTCGAGGCCCAAGCGTTCGGACAGTTGCACATGTTCGTTGATCACAATGGCGACGTCGCGGGCATGGGCCACTTCGCGCAGCGCGTCTGCCGCGCGTGACAGCCGGTCTTCGTCTTTGGTGGCCAGAGCCAGGCGCACACAGGCAATGTCGGCGGCATCCAGCACGGCGGCCAGTTGATCCGGGAAGCGGGAGAGCTCGATTTCCGGCGGGGTGATCAGGTAGATCTGCGGCAACTCTGTGTCGGACATGCTCGGGCTCCAGGTGGTCTTTGTGCGAGTTTTTGGATCGCGTCGCTATAGCGCGGATTTTACTGCTTGGCTATCAGGAGTTGGCTATTTGGGCGGAAGACTTTGTGCGTTGGTTAAAGCCAGCGCGATCACTTTTGCACGCAGGCCATCATCGCCCAGCAGATCTTCGGAGAGATCCACCATGCCGCCCATCTTTCGGCCGGTGAATGAGAGCGGGTCGACACCGTCTATTTGCAGGGCTTCGGCTTCGCGGGATTTGCCAACACGGGCCATGCCGCCGCCTTTGTGTACGCCGCAGACCATGTTGCCGTGATGCAGGAAACACAGCCCGCCAAACATCTTCTTTTCAGAGATGCCGTCGATGTCTTGCAAGTCTTCACGCATCAAAGTGGCGTGTCCTTCGTCATAAGCCATGGTGATTCCTCTCTGTTGTCAAAACGAGTTTAGGCCTGCGGCGCGGATATTTGTAGAAAGTGAATGCTGAACAGCTTGTTTTGTTGGGGGCGCAGGGGTATCAGCGGGCGGATTTTTACTTTGGACAGTCTGGAGACCGTCATGACCAGTGCCACGCCGCAGCCTGCTTTTGTTCTTGTGCGCCCGCAGATGGGCGAAAACATCGGTGGCGCGGCGCGGGCGATGCTGAACTTTGGCTTGGACAAAATGCGCATTGTTGATCCGCGCGACGGTTGGCCCAATGAGCGCGCGGTCGCCATGGCCTCGGGTGCAGGGCGGGTGCTGGATGGCGCATTGCTCACCGAAACCACCGAGCAGGCGCTGGAAGATTGTCACTATGTGTTTGCCACCACGGCGCGGGCGCGGGGGCTGACCAAACCGGTGGTGACGCCGGAGACAGCGATGAAACAGGCCGCCGAGATGATTGCGCGGGGCGAGAAGGTGGCGGTGTTGTTTGGGCCGGAGCGGGCAGGGCTTGAGAACGAAGACATTGCGCGGGCCAATGCGATCATCAATGTACCGGTGAACCCGGAGTATGCGTCGCTCAATCTGGCACAATGTGTGTTGCTGACAGCCTATGAGTGGCGTCGGGCCAGTGCTGAGATTGTGCACGAGCGGGTGGATATGGCCAAAACCGACTGGGCCAGCAATGCGGATATTGATGCGCTGGGGCGCCATTACGAAGAGCGGCTTGAAGAGGCCAACTTCTTTTTCCCAACGGAAAAAGCTGAAAACATGAAGGTCAATCTGCGCAATATGTGGAGCCGGATGCGCCTGACACGGGCGGATGTTCAGATGTTGCATGGTGTGATGCGTCAGATGGTGCGCTGGAAAGAAAAAGACTGATTTGGCGAGGCATTTGGACCGCCTGAACTAATGTTCAATTCCGTTCTGAGAGTGGTTGAAGCTGGCGCTTGGTCCCACTAGGCTCGCGCCAAGATTTGGAGACAGCGATGAGCCAGAAGCGCAGCATTTTTGAAGAGGTCGGCGACACCGGCCTTAAAGAGGCCCCCAAAGCGGTGGGTGTGATTGACAGCGGTGCCAAAGGCGCGCGGCGGGGCATTCGCATCTGGTTGATGATCCTGTTTGCCTTGGTGTTTGTGATGATTGCCGTTGGGGGGCTGACCCGCCTGACCGACAGTGGCTTGTCGATCACGGAATGGCGTCCGGTGACCGGAGCAATCCCGCCAATGAGTGCGGCGGATTGGCAAAGTGAGTTCGACAAATACAAGCAGATTGACCAATGGGCGATCGACAACAACTGGATGACGCTGGCGGACTTCAAATCCATCTATTGGTGGGAATGGGGGCATCGCCAGCTGGGCCGGGTGATTGGCCTGGTCTGGGCGCTTGGTTTTGCAGGATTTGCCCTTGCGCGGCAAATTCCAACCGGTTGGACGGGACGGTTGGTCCTGATTGGTGCGCTTGGCGGGCTACAAGGCGCTGTTGGCTGGTGGATGGTTGCGAGCGGCGTGACTTCGGGCGAAGGCGTGACCACGGTGGCGAGCTACCGTTTGGCCACTCATCTTGGGCTGGCCTTTGTGATCCTGGGCTTCATCACATGGTACATTCTGTTGCTAGGTCGCAGTGAACGGGACTTGATGCAGGCGCGGCGCGGCAAAGAAGCCAAGCTGTTTGGCATGTCCACCGGGCTGTTGCATATGACCGGGGTGCAAATTCTTTTGGGCGCGTTGGTGGCTGGAATTGATGCGGGGCGCAGCTTTACCGATTGGCCGATGATGGGTGGAAACCTGTTCCCGGCGGATGCGCTTTATATGGAGCCAATCTGGCGGAACTTCTTTGAGAATCCGGGGTTTGTGCAGTTTACCCACCGCATTTGGGGCTATCTCTTGCTGATTTTTGCCATCGTGGTGTGGCGGCGTGGGCAAGGTTCTGCGCATGGGCACACACGGTTTGCATTTAATGCTGCGTTTGCTGCAATTGCGGTGCAGATTGCCGTTGGCATCGCGACAGTGCTCTACGCGGCACAGGTGCATATTGCGATTACGCACCAAGCCATTGCTGTTGTGGTCTGGGTTTTGATCCTGCGGGCGCGGTTCCTGAGCCATTATCCGATTGCAACCTCGGTGCGTGACGCATCCTGAGAGAAGGAAAACAAGAATGTCTGCATATGAGCAGTTGATGGGGTTTACCCATACCACACAGGCGTTGGGCGAAGTGGCAGGCCGTTTGGGCTGGGACCAGGAGGCAATTATGCCGGTTGGTGCCGCGCCGCAGCGGGCCGAAGAGATGGCCGCGATGGAAAGTGTGCTGCACGCGCGCCGGATTGATCCCAAGGTGGGCGACTGGCTGGCCGCGATTGATGAGGCGCAGCTTGATGAGGTGGGCCGCGCTCAGGTGCGTCACATCCGCAAATCTTATGAGCGGACCTCCAGGGTGCCAGCCGATCTGGCAGCAGAAATTGCCAAGGTGACCAGTCAAGCGCAGGGTATCTGGGCGCAGGCGCGCTCGGATGAAGATGTGGCCGGGTTTTTGCCAACTCTGGAAGAGGTGGTGAACCTGAAGCGTCAAGAAGGTCAGGCGCTGGCGGCTGGCGGCGATGTGTATGACGCCATGGTTGATGACTATGAGCCGGAGATGACCGCCGAGGAAATCGCAGCAATGTTTGACGCGATGCGACCACGACTGGTGGCGTTGCGGGCGGCCGTTTTGGCTGCGGAGGCACCGCAGAAGCTGTCTGGCCACTTTGCGTCGGACAAACAGATGGCGCTGACGGCCAAGCTGGCGGCAAGCTTTGGTTACGATTTTGACCATGGGCGCATTGATTGTGTGACCCATCCGTTCTGCTCTGGCTCTGGCAAAGATGTGCGCATAACCACACGCACCAGCGAAAGTGATCCGTTCAACTGCTTCTATTCCACGATCCACGAAGTTGGCCACGCCGCTTATGAGCAAGGCATTGATGATGCGTATCTTTTGACGCCGCTTGGGCGCGGCGTGTCGATGGGCGTGCACGAAAGCCAGAGCCGGATCTATGAGAACCAGATGGGCCGCGGACGGGCCTACACAAGCTGGCTCTATGAGCAGATGAAAGCGGAATTCGGCGACTTTGGCATCGACTCGGCTGAAGCGTTTTATGGCACTGTGAACCGGGTGAACGATGGCTATATCCGCACCGAGGCTGATGAGGTGCAGTACAATCTGCACATAATGCTGCGTTTTGATCTGGAGCGGGCTCTGATGCTGGGAGATCTGGCAGTGGGCGATCTGGAAGCAGCGTGGAATGACCGGTTTAAGGCTGACTTTGGCTATGCGGTGGACAAGCCCTCCAACGGGGTATTGCAGGATGTGCACTGGTCGGTGGGGCTGTTTGGCTACTTCCCAACTTACTCGCTGGGCAATGTCTATGCGGGTTGCTTGAACGAAGCGATGCGGTCGGCGGTGCCAAACCTGGATGGGCAGTTGGCGCAGGGCGATACCTCGGGTGGGACTGGCTGGTTGCGCGAAAGTCTGCAAAAGCATGGCGGGCTGCGCAAACCGGCGGACACCATTGTGCATGCCACCGGAAAAGCGCCAAGCGGGGAGCCACTTTTGGATTATTTGGAGGCCAAATTCAGGGACATCTATAAGCTGTAAGGCTTGCAGGATGTTGACTTGAAAAAGGGACGCTTTGGCGTCCCTTTTGTTTTGGATATTTGAAGAATGTGATTGCCTGCGAAGGTGTTTACATTGCCTTGCAGCTGGCGGCACGGCCATCAGGCGTTTTGGCGATACCAAGGATGCCCTTGTCCACCGTCAGGAAGCGGGCTTCTTTTGCACTTTGTAAATGAATCTCGCCTGTGTCTGTGAGGATGTAGGCGTCCTCGGAGGTGCGTTCCCCTGCTTTGAATTCGTATGGGAACGCTTTAGCATTGGCCGGTACATTCTTGAATATCATGTCGAATTTCATTTCACCCAAGTCGCAGGTGTAATGCACGCCGCTGAGCGCAGCATGGGCTGTGTCGGCACCCAGCAATGTTGCCTCTGCCAGAGCAAAATGTGGGGCGGTGCTGAGTGCGAAGGTCAGGAGGATGGCGGGTGTTTTCATCACAGTCTCCGAGTCGGGTGCGTTTACAAGATGTGGTCAGTTTTAGCCGAACGGTGCTGAGAAGTGTTTGCGTTTGATCAAATGGACGTTTTGAAGGGGCTGTGTGCCCCTTCGGAAGGATGATGGGTTGAGACCTAGCAGCCGAGGTCCTTTTCAGTTTGTTTGATGGCGTTCATGATGGTCGCGTCAGTTTCGGAAAGACTGGGAGACTTGGTGAAACATCCGTCGTTGCCAAAGGTGGAGATGCCGCGCTGAGAGCCAAAGCAGTAGCCGTTATTGTGGAAAATCCGATTTCTCATAAACCAGAGGTCATCACAGGTCAGCGTGTCAGATTCAGTATCGTTGGTCGCGGCTGCTTCCTCCGTTTCGGTGTTCAAGCCCGTGATCCGGGGCAAATCACTGAGGGGGCGGCCCAATGCAAACAGCATCAGTGCTGGGTAGGTGTGCAGTTGGTTTTCATCGTTCTGAATCAATATATTCCAATAGTCGTAAGGGGAGTTGACATGAGGTGCTTCTGGCTCGGCGTAGTCGCTGCGCGGGTGTTGCGTGCCAATACGCACTTCGATTGGATGGCTGTCTCGCGCGTCCCATGCGATGCGCGCTGAGCCAAAGTTGGCCTGTGCACCAATTTGCGCTGACGAGGGCAGGCGAACGAGGCAATCTTCGGCCCAATAAGCACCTCCGGTGCGGTACCCGCGTCGGTAGCCGTAGATGGCGCCATTTTTTTGCTCGATATTGAGTGAGGACGTATAAAATGGGCCGTCTTCTGATTGGTATTCGTGGGCCTCAAGCTCGAGAATTTGCACAAATTCCGAATAGATTTCCGAAATGGAGGCCAAGGGATGAGGCTTCCAGGTTGGCGCAAAGGCCCAGCTGAAAGACCCGTCATCGAGCAGGAAGACATTGTCACATATGGTGTCGATCAGGTCTGGGTTTAGGTCCACATCGTAGGAAACGCCCGTAACCGGCACGTTTGCAAAGATTGCGTCCCCCACAGTGTCGACAAAATACATGTCATGTGGCGGTGTTTCGATGCTCCGCGCATAGAGATAAGGCGTCAGATAAGGTGTGCTCTCGTCGTCGACTTTCTGCGCAAAGGCAAACAAGTGGGAAGAGTCGCGGATTGCTTCGTCATAAACGGCAGCGACTTCTTCTGCGTCGTAGGTCTCGCCGTCATTTGGCAAAACGATGCGTGGGGCATGAACGCCGAGGAGGGCCGTAGGCGCGATGGCGCGCATGGCAATGGTCTCATAGCTCTCCCCTTCAAAGGTGTGTGCGCCAGAGAGAAACAGGTTGGAGCAGGCAGAGGCGCACATGTCGCCATCTGCCACATAGGTCTGCAAGTCGGCGAAGACCTCGCGCAGGAAGTCTACGATGACCAGGGATTCATAGAGGTTGCCACCTGGGCTGCTGAGGCAAAGCGTGGCGCCATCAGGCAGGCCATTGTGGTAGTTTTCGCCATCATAGCCATAAAGGGCATGGAATTTTTGCAGGTCTCCGCGTTCTACACCGCCTTCGTAAAGCAGCGTGCAATTGGCGTATTTTCCGGTCAACCTCTGTGCCTGAATGGCCCCTCCGTATTTGGCCTCGATGTCGGAAGGCAGCTCATTTGTGTTGAGCGTA
This sequence comes from Shimia sagamensis, assembly GCF_900182745.1. Lineage (GTDB taxonomy): Bacteria > Pseudomonadota > Alphaproteobacteria > Rhodobacterales > Rhodobacteraceae > Shimia > Shimia sagamensis. Next base: position 67,142 of record NZ_FXTY01000008.1, read on the forward strand.
AGGGTGGCTGCACTAGCGCCCGTGGCTGACAGGTAAAAAACGGCGCCTAATGAGAGTGCGCGGGCTGAAAAGAAGTTGATCATTTGAACGCCATTGCCATTTAGGTTTTCTGAAGAAGGGCACATAACACTTTGCCAAGCAACATTAATTTGCTCCGAAATAGAAACGGCCCCACGCAATTGCGCAGGGCCGTTTGGATTATAGGGAATGCGGTGGAAGATTACTCTTCGCCAGCTTCCTCGTCGTCCTGTTCGGCGATCCAGGCCACGGAGACCACTTCTTCGCCCTTGCCGGTGTTGAACACTTTTACGCCGCCCGCAGAGCGGGACCGGAAAGAGATGCCGTCAACAGGCACGCGGATCGATTGGCCTTTGGAGGTGGCCAGCATGATCTGATCACCCATTTCAACCGGGAAGGAGGCCACCAAGGCGCCACCGCGCATGGCTTTGTCCATCGCTGCCACACCTTGGCCACCGCGTCCACGAACCGGGTAGTCATGGCTCGAGCTGAGTTTGCCCGCGCCGCCGGTTGTGATTGTCAGGATCAGGTTTTCGGCGGCGGACATTTCTGCGTAACGCTCTTGTCTCAACTCGCCAGCTGGGGCGTCTTCATCGTCCCCACCATCGTCAGCCAAGCCCGCCACGGCGCGGCGCATTTTCAGGTATGCGGCGCGTTCTTCGCTTTCGGCGCGGAAGTGGCGGATCACTGACATGGAAACCACTTCATCGTCGCCGTTGAGGCGGATGCCTCGCACACCCACAGAGGAGCGCGAGTTGAACACCCGCACTTCGGTGGTTGGGAAGCGGATGGCGCGACCAGAGTTGGTCACCAGCATCACATCGTCCTCTTCGGTACAGATGCGGGCGTTGATCAGCTTTGTGTCAGCGTTGTCGTCCTCAAACTTCATCGCAATTTTGCCGTTCGACTTCACATTGGTGAAGTCTGACAAGCGGTTGCGACGCACAGAGCCCGCCGAGGTGGCAAACATGATTTGAAGATCATCCCATTCGTCCTCGGGGCGGTCGACTGGCATGATAGCCGCAATCGAAACACCGTTTGGAATAGGCAGGATGTTCACAATGGCTTTGCCTTTGGCGGTACGGCCGCCCAGCGGCAGACGCCAGGTCTTCAGCTTGTAGGCCATGCCATCGGTGGTGAAGAACAAGAGCTGCGTGTGGGTGTTGGCCACAAAGAGAGTGGTGACCACATCCTCTTCTTTGGTTTGCATGCCCGAGATGCCTTTACCGCCACGTTTTTGAGCGCGGAAGTCGGCAAGTGGCGTGCGTTTGATGTAGCCACCGGAGGTCACGGTCACCACCATGTCCTCGCGCTCAATCAGGTCTTCGTCGTCCATGTCGCCGGACCAGTCGACAATCTCGGTGCGGCGGTCCACCGCGAAGTTTTCGCGTACCTCACGCAGCTCGTCACCGATGATGCCCATGATGCGTTCGCGTGACCCCAGAATTTCCAGATATTCCTTGATCTTACGGGCCAGTTCTTCAAGTTCGTCTGTGACCTCTGATACCCCAATTTGGGTCAGGCGTTGTAGACGCAACTCCAGGATGGCACGGGCCTGAATTTCGGACAGGTTATAGGTGCCGTCGTCGTTCATAGTGTGGGTCGGATCATCAATCAGCTTGATGTAGGCTGCGATGCTTTCAGCGGGCCAACGGCGGGTCATCAGCTTTTCACGCGCTTCAGCTGCATCAGCAGAGGCGCGGATGGTGGCGACAACTTCGTCTACGTTGGTGACGGCCACGGCCAAACCACAGAGGATGTGGCTGCGCTCACGTGCCTTGCGCAGCATATAGGCGGTGCGGCGGGCCACCACTTCCTCGCGGAAGTCAATGAAGGAGGTCAGGAAGCGGCGCAGAGTGAGTTGTTCCGGACGACCACCGTTCAGGGCCAGCATGTTACAGCCAAAATAGGTTTGCATCGGGGTGAAGCGGAACAGTTGGTTGAGCACCACTTCGGCGGTTGCGTCTCGCTTGAGCTCAACAACCACGCGCACGCCGTCACGGTCAGATTCATCCTGAACGTGGGCAATGCCTTCGATACGTTTGTCACGTGCGGCTTCGGCGATCTTCTCGATCATCGCTGCCTTGTTCACCTGATAGGGGATTTCATCAATGACAATCGCGTAGCGATCTTTGCGGATTTCCTCAACGCGGGTCTTGGAACGGATGACAACACTGCCACGGCCCTCGAGGTAAGCTTTGCGGGCTCCGGACCGGCCCAGCATGATGCCGCCGGTCGGAAAATCGGGACCGGGCACATAATCGATCAGCTGTTCAGAGGTGAGGTCCGGATCTTCGATCAGCGCCAGAGTGGCGTCGACAACTTCGCCAAGGTTGTGCGGCGGAATGTTGGTGGCCATACCCACAGCAATACCGCCAGCGCCGTTGACCAGCATGTTGGGGAAGCGCGCGGGCAGAACGGTTGGTTCCTGGTCCTTGCCGTCGTAGTTGTCTTGAAAATCAACGGTATCTTTGTCGATGTCGGACAGCAAAGCGGCGGCGGGTTTGTCCATGCGCACTTCGGTGTAACGCATCGCAGCCGGGTTATCACCGTCCATCGAGCCAAAGTTGCCTTGACCGTCCAGAAGCGGCAAGGACATGGAGAAATCCTGTGCCATACGCACCAAAGCATCATAGATCGCGGAGTCGCCGTGGGGGTGGTATTTACCCATTACGTCGCCAACCGGACGGGCCGATTTTCGGTACGACTTGTCGTGGCTGTTGCCGGTTTCGTGCATGGCATAAAGGATACGACGGTGCACCGGTTTGAGGCCGTCCCGCAGGTCCGGAATGGCGCGGCTGACGATCACGCTCATGGCGTAGTCGAGGTAGCTGGCGCTCATCTCTTCTTCGATCGACACCGAAGGACCGTCGTGGAACATCCGTTCGTGTGTGGTTTCTTCTTCGTTTTCAGGGGTTTCCGGCGTGTCGCTCAAGTCCCAGTCTCGCTTCTAATTGGCGGTCCATATGTTGTTGGAATGCTTATATCAGAGGCATCATATAGGGTGCAATGGTGGTGTGAGAGATGCGGGGTAATTCACGGTGTGAATGGCTTAATCGACTGATGAATAGGAGAAATTTGGCCGAAGAAGGCGGAGACTTGCCCAGTTGTCACGTAGGGGTGATGCATACGACTGTTTTGTGCTTTATTCGAGCCATGGAATTTTGGCGTGTGTGGAGGCGTATATGTGGGTGAAGTGGCAAGCTTTGGCGGTTGGGGTGATGGTGGTCAGTTTGGCTGGTCCGTCTGCGGCACAGGGGCTTTGGGACAAGATCAAAAGGGGCGCTGAAAACACAGGTGAAGCCATTGGCGAAGGTGTCACGGCCACTGGTGAGGCGATTGGCAAAGGCGCGAATACGGTTGGCAACACCGTGGAGAAAGGTGTGACCAGCGTAGGAGAGGCAATTTCGTCAACAGATGAACTGCTGTCCAATGAGGAAACACCAGAGGCCACAAGGGCGCGGCTGGACGCCATGGCAGACGAAATCATGGCGGTGCTGCTTGCGCAAAACCCGGAGGCGGATGCGTTGTATCGTGAAAGCGCAGGCTATGCGGCGTTTGATAGCCGTAAGGTGACAGTCTTCCCTGTGACCACTGGATACGGACGTGGCGTGGCCGTGGCCAAAGACACTGGCGCGCGGACATATTTGAATATGGGCACCGGGGGGCTTGGCGCTAGTTTGGGCATTGGCGGCTTTGCCACGCAGTTTGTGATCCTGTTTGAAACCCCGGCGGATTATGAACGGTTTGTTGTCAACGGCTATGATGCCACGGCGGGCGGTGGCGCGCAGGTTGGCGATGACAAAAGTGCGGACGAGGTGCGGTTCACCCAGGGTCAGTCGGTCTTTGTTCTCGATAAAGACCGATGGCGTGTGAATGGCAGCTTGGAAGGCACAAAGTACTGGCATTCACCCGAATTGAATTGATCCAACCAAATTTAGGCGGAGCAGGATGCGCCGCCCAAAACACAGAACTTGGCGCAATGCGGGTGGTTCAACTGTACCGGTTTTTCGGCCTCTTTGAGCGTTACGCCCAGGTCAAACTGTGGATCGTAGGGCAGGAGAGTGCACGCGATAACAGAGGGCGTTTTTGCGCCCTTGTGTTTGACAACCATACGGGAGTTGGAGCACATCACCTCAGTGGGGGATTTGTTCAGAATGCCCCAGCAATCGACTGTGATTTCGGGCACCTCGACCTCTTCGTCCATTTCGGGAAAAAGTACGGTTTCTCCGGGATTTGAGGCGTCTACCTTAAAGTTCTCTTTGATATAGAGATTGGCGTACCCGGCACGAGATATTTCGTTGGTTTCCTCCCACATGGTGCGGCCCGCAACGGCCATTTGGATATTGTTGTCGCGCAGCCAACGCATGCCGTCCAAGGTGCGCGCAAAAGTGCCTTTGCCGCGTTCTTTATCGTGCATTTCGGCAGACCAATGGTCCACGGAAATACGAAGAGTCAATTTGCCCGGAAAGTCTTGGGCCAGTTTCAGCAGCCCTGCACTAACACGTTTTCGCTGCATGGGTTGCATTGCGTTGGTGAGAATAAGCACGTCATAGCCGCGCTCTAGCGAGCGGCGGGCCATTTCGTTCATCTCTGGGTTCATAAAAGGCTCGCCGCCAGTGAAGGCGATTTCACGGACCTTCCATTCACGAGCTTTAAGCTGGTCTAGGTAATCGGAAACTTCGTCTGCTGTCAGGTACACTAGGGCGTCATTGGTGGGGGACGATAGGATATAGCAGTTTTCACATTCGATGTTGCAGAGCGTACCGGTGTTGAACCAGAGGGTTTGAGGATCGGTGAGGGCCACTTGGGCGCGCGTTTCACCTTTGGCGGTGATATAGGGATCGTTGAACTTCCCGATATTTACGTGATCTTTCATGTGCCTGCCATGTCTTGTGGTCTGTTGGTACTAGTCAAATACATAATGGCAAGTAAAGCGGCGACACGGAGTTTGACACAGTTGTGATGTGTGGTTGTGATGTTAGAGTGGCGGTGTTATGACGGCGTTAGCGCTAACGATTTTCCGGTGAAATCCGGACAGCCAACAAGGAAAGAGGCCCGATGGTTTCTCGCATCATTCCCGTGGAAACGTTTGATCTTGTGGTCTTTGGTGGGACCGGTGACCTAGCGCGGCGAAAGATTTTGCCTGCGTTGTTTAAGAGGTACTGTTCAGGGCAGATGCCAGAAGGCAGTCAAGTGATTGGCGCGGCCCGAAGCGAGTTGACGGAAGAGCAGTATCGCGCGTCTGTGGCCGAAGCGCTGCGCGAGTTTGCAGGCGATGCTGCGCAGGATGTGGCAGCCGTGTCCGGGTTTTGTGATCATTTGCACTATGTTGCAGTGGATGCCCGCGGAGAAAGCGGGTGGGGCGACTTAGCGGCTCTGCTCAACGAGGGTTCGGTCCGAGCTTTCTATTTTTCTGTGGGACCGGGGGTCTACTCGGACTTGGCCAAAGGGCTGAAGCGACACGGTTTGACCGAGGCGAACACCCGCATTGTGGTTGAAAAGCCGTTTGGCCATGATCTTGAGACTGCACAGAAATTGAACCAGGAGTTGGCGCAGTACTTTGATGAGAGCCAGATTTACCGGATTGATCATTATCTTGGCAAAGAGACTGTGCAGAACCTGATGGCAGTGCGTTTTGGCAATATGCTGTTTGAGCCATTGTGGAATGCGCAATATATCGACCACATTCAGATCACGGTTGCGGAGAGCGTTGGGGTGGCCGGACGTGGTGAGTATTATGAACGTTCCGGTGCGATGCGCGACATGGTTCAGAACCATTTGATGCAGCTCCTGTGCCTGATCGCGATGGAACCACCGTCGCAGTTTGAGCCGGACGCGGTGCGGGACGAGAAGCTAAAGGTGATCCGTGCGCTGGATACGGTGGCGCCGCATCACATCGTGCGCGGTCAGTACACAGCCGCCGATGGGGCGGACAGCTATCGCGAGGATGTCGATAATCCGCGGTCCAAGACTGAGAGCTTCATTGCGCTGAAGTGTCAGGTGAACAACTGGCGATGGGCGGGAACTCCGTTTTATTTGCGCACCGGTAAGCGGTTGTCGGAACGTGACAGTGAAATCACCGTGATGTTCAAAGACACACCACATTCGATTTTTGGGGATGAGGCTGGACGGCATCGAAATGAGTTGAACATTCAGTTGCAACCCAATGAAGGCATTACATTAAAGGTGACAATCAAGGAGCCGGGTCCAGGAGGGATGCGGCTTGTGGATGTGCCGTTGGACATGAGTTTCGCAGAGGCGCTGGGGCCCAAAGGGCAAGGGGCTGCGGATGCTTATGAGCGGCTGATCATGGATGTGATCCGTGGCAATCAAACACTGTTTATGCGCGATGATGAGGTGGAGGCGGCCTGGGCCTGGACCGACCCGATCATTCGCGGCTGGGAAGCGCGGGGCGATGTGCCAAAGCCTTATGATGCGTTTTCCTTTGGGCCGGACGACGCGGCCTTGATGATGCGCCGGGACGGGCGAAACTGGAGAGGATTGGGCAAATGAACTTCAACACCTACCCCGACGCAGAGATGATGGCGATGGATGTCGCCAGCGTGCTGGCGGATGATCTGGCGGAGGCGCTGCACACTAAGGACCGTGTGGTGCTTGCTGTGCCAGGCGGGACCACACCGGGACCGATTTTTGATGCGTTGAGTGCAGCGGATCTGGATTGGGATCGCGTGGATGTGATCCTGACGGATGAACGTTGGGTGCCGGAGGATCATGAACGGTCCAATTCTGCTTTGGTGAAATCCCGGTTGCTGACCAATCGGGCAATAACGGCGCGGTATCTGCCGTTGTATGCGCCAGCCGACGCACCTGAAGAGGTTTTGGCAGAGCTGGAAGCCACCATCATAGGCGCGCTGCCGGTGGATGTGGCCTTGCTGGGCATGGGCGCGGATATGCATACAGCGTCGCTGTTCCCCGGAGCAGACGGGGTGCAGGCAGCGCTGGCGGCAGATGCCTCTGTGTTGGTGCCAATCCGGCGCGATGATTTGCCGGATGTGCGTATCACCTTGTCTGCGCGGGTGTTGGATGCGGCGGTGCGCAAACACATCTTGATCAAGGGCGCGGATAAGCGTGAAGCTTTGCAAGCAGCCCAGAAACTGCCAAAAGAAGAGGCGCCGATCAAAGCTATTTCAAGTGGCGCGGAAGTACATTGGACGGAGTGATTGGGTATGTGGACTGAATTGGACGGGCTGCGTGACAGCGCGGAGACGCGGCGGATTTCGGCACTATTTGAGGCTGATGACGTGCGGGCACAAGATTTTAGCCTGAAGATAGATGGGTTGCTGTTTGACTACAGCAAAACGTCGATCGATGCGGATGCCAAGGCGGCGTTGGTCCGGTTGGCGGATGTGGCCAGTGTTGCGGCAAAGCGCGCAGCGATGTTCGCGGGTGAGAAGATCAACGAAACAGAAGATCGTGCGGTGCTGCACACAGCGTTGCGAAATCTTGGCGACACACCGCTGGTTGTGGATGGGCAGGACGTGCTCCCCGAAGTGAAAGCGACACGCGAGCGCATGGCCGACTTGGCCCGTGCTGTGCGAGATGGCAGCTTTCCGGGCAACGGCAAGCGTATTACCGATGTGGTGAATATCGGGATTGGCGGGTCGGATCTTGGTCCACTGATGGCAGTGATGGCGCTTGAGCCCTATGGTGATGGCCCGAAGTGCCACTTTATCTCCAACGTCGATGGTGCGGATGCGACAGATACGTTGGCGGGTTTGGATCCGGAAAGCACAATGGTGATCGTGGCGTCCAAGACGTTTGGCACTCAAGAAACTCTAATGAATGCGCGCACGGTTATGGCCTGGGCTGGTGGGCCTGATGCGCTGGAGCGGTTTGTGGCAATTTCCTCGGCTGTAGATCGCTGTGCTTTGTTTGGCATTCCAGCGGAGCGGGTGTTTGGTTTTGAGGATTGGGTTGGCGGGCGTTACTCGGTCTGGGGACCCATTGGCTTCTCGCTGATGTTGGCAATTGGCCCAAAGGCGTTTGAGAGTTTCCTTGAAGGTGGTCAGGCGATGGATCGCCATTTCTGTGACGCGCCGTTAGAGGAGAACTTGCCGGTGCTGTTGGCGCTGGTGGGGATTTGGAACCAACAGGTCTGTGGTCATGCCACGCGCGCTGTATTGCCTTATGAGCAACGGTTGGCGCGGTTGCCTGCCTATCTTCAACAGCTTGAGATGGAGAGCAACGGCAAAGGCGTGGCCTTGGACGGCAGTTCGCTTGAACGTGTTGCAGGGCCGGTGGTCTGGGGCGAACCGGGGACCAATGGGCAGCACGCGTTTTATCAGTTGATCCATCAGGGTCAGCAAGTTGTGCCGTGTGAATTTCTGCTTGGAGCTGAAGGGCATGAGCCGGCTTTGGGGGAGCACCATCGCGCTCTGGTGGCCAATTGCTTGGCGCAATCGGAGGCTTTGTTAAAGGGGCGGACCGAGGCGGAAGCGCGGGCTCAGCTTGAAGAAAAGGGTGTTTCTGGTGCCAAGCTGGATCAGCTGGCGAAGCACCGCGTGTTTTCGGGTAACCGTCCATCAACCACGTTGGTCTACCCACGTTTGACGCCCTATGTGTTGGGGCAAATTGTGGCGATGTATGAACATCGCGTATTTGTTGAGGGCGTCATTTATGGCATCAACTCGTACGATCAGTGGGGCGTAGAGCTTGGCAAAGAGCTGGCCAACGGTCTGGTGCCTGCAATGGAAGGCAAAGGTGCGCCGGAGGGCGCAAGTGCCTCCACAGTTGCTCTGCTGGATCACATTTTGGGCATGCGTGACTAACGTGCCTTACAAGGAAAACCTTCAGCGCCGCGTTCCATAGGGATGCGGCATTTTGCTTTAAGGGTGCAGCTTAAGTGTTTGATTTTATGGAGCGGGTAACGGGAATCGAACCCGTAACAAGAGCTTGGGAAGCTCGTGTGATACCTTTTCACCATACCCGCAGCACGCCTGTTGGTAGGACAGCGCTGCGGGAGGGTCAAGCGGGATTTCTTTAGCTGCGGCGACGACGTCGGCGGCCGCCACTGGCGCCATCTCCACCACCTGTGTTGAAGCTTACTTCTGGCAGATCGACCACGCCGCGCAGGATCGGGAATGGATCAGCAGAGTTGGGTAAGGCGGAGGCGTTTACAAAATGCTCCTGGAAGCGCGGCTCCACGGCAGTTTCGATCTTCTCGATCTTGCGCACGAGGGTTTCGATTTCACTGCGCGCGTCTTTGTTCAGCAGCGCGATGCGGGCACCTGTGCCAGCGGCGTTGCCAGCAGAGGTGACTTTGTCGAGCGGGCAATCCGGTATCATGCCCAGAACCATGGCGTGTTTGGCGGAAATATGCGCGCCAAAGGCGCCAGCAAGCACCACGCGGTCGACGTGATCCACGCCACGTTTGTCCATCAGCAGTCGGGCGCCGGAGTAGAGCGCAGCTTTGGCCATTTGGATGGCGCGGATGTCGGCGTTGGTGACGGTGATGGGTTTTTGGTCCGCGTCGCCTTCCCAAAGTGTGTAGGAATTGGTGCGTCCATCCGCAAAACAACGGGATGTGCCGGTTTGCTCGGCGGAGCCGATCAGGCCGGAAGCGTCAACAATGCCTGCAAGGCGCATTTCGGCAATCACTTCGATGATGCCAGAGCCGCAGATGCCGGTGATGCCGGTTGCTGCGATGGCAGCGGCGAAGCCTTCGTCATTTGACCAGAGGTCACTGCCAATGACGCGGAAGCGAGGCTCCTTGGTGGCGGGATCGATTTCCACGCGTTCAATGGCGCCGGGGGCGGCGCGCTGACCGGCGCTGATCTGAGCGCCTTCAAAGGCGGGACCGGTGGGGGAGGAGCAGGCGAGCACGCCGTTTTTGTCCCCAAGCAGGATTTCGGCGTTGGTGCCTACGTCTACCACTAGCGCGAGGTCTTCGGATTTGTCCGGAGCTTCGGAGAGTGCCACCCCGGCGGCGTCTGCACCCACGTGGCCCGCGATGCACGGCAGCAGGTAGGCGCGGGTGCCGGGGGCAATGTTGAGGCCAAGCTCGGAGGCGGGCAGGGAGAGCGCGTCTGAGGTGGCAAGGGCAAAGGGCGCCTGGCCCAGTTCAAACGGGTCGATGCCAAGGAAGAGGTGGTGCATCACCGGGTTCATCACAAATACCGCGTCGAGGATTTGTGTGGGGTCGATCTCAGCGTCCTTGGCAATATCGACGACCAGCTGGTTAAGGCCGTCGCGCACGGCTGCGGTCATCTCGAGATCACCGCCCTTATTCATCATGGCGTAGCTGACACGGCTCATCAGGTCTTCGCCAAAGCGGATTTGCGGGTTCATCAGGCCAGACGAGGCAACAACTTCGCCTGTGGTCAGGTCGCAAAGGTGACCCGCGATTGTGGTAGAGCCGAGGTCGACGGCGAGGCCATAGACTGGACCTTCAAAATAGCCGGGCCATAGCGCGGACAGGCGTGGCGGGGTGTCGGTGTGGTCCTGATGGATCGCGGCAGTGACGGCCCAACTGCCTTTGCGCAGGATAGGTTGCAGCGCGCGCAGGAGGTGCGTGTCTACTGCGATATCTGCGTGACCTGTGGCCGCTTTTAGAGCAGTGAGCAGGCGCTCCAGGTCGCCAGAGGGTTTGTGCATGTCCGGTTCTTCAACCTCGACATAAGTGAGATGCACGGTGGGGTTCAGGGTGATGTCGCGCACCTCGGCGCGTTTGCGCACCACCTGTTTGTGCACCTGGCTTTCGGGCGGCACGTCGATCACAATGTCGCCTTGCACGGTGGCCTGACAGCCAAGGCGGCGGCCTTTGGTGAGGCCGCGTTTGTCGTCGTAGCGTTGCTCAACCGCGTTCCAATCTGACAGAGCGTCTTCGGAGACGGTCACGCCGTGTTTGGGGAATTCACCGTATGAGGGCGTGATCTGGCATTTGGAGCAAACGCCGCGGCCACCACACACGCTGTCCAGATCAACGCCAAGTTGGCGGGCGGCTGTCAGAACGGGGGTGCCCACTGGAAAGTGGCCACGTTTGCCTGAGGGGGTGAAGATCACTAATGGGTCGCTGCTCATCGAGAAGGCCTTAAGTCTGTTCGCTTGGCTGGCAGCATAGCTGCCGAAATTTGCCGAAAAAGGCAAGGAGCGGCATAGGGTGGTCTATGGGCGTCACCGAGGTGGCCAAAAGTTGACCGTTGGGTCAGAAAATGGGCGTAGGGCAGATGTGACCAAAGTATTTGGCTCGGGAAGGTGTTAGAAGCGGCAAATGGCGGCGATTAGGGGTTTTCGACAGATCAAGGTCATGCGATAGGGACGTGCCAAATGAAGCCCCGCAAAAGGAGATTTGCGATGGAGATTCGTGAGGCACTCACCTTCGATGATGTTCTACTGGTTCCGGCTGCGTCGGTTGTTTTGCCGTCTACGGCAGACACGCGCACGAAGGTCACAAAATCCATCGATCTCAACATTCCGCTGCTGAGTTCGGCGATGGACACGGTCACCGAAAGCCGCATGGCGATTGCCATGGCGCAAGCTGGCGGCATGGGGGTGATCCACAAGAACCTAGATGCAGAAACACAAGCGCGCGAAGTGCGTCGGGTGAAGCGGTTTGAGAGTGGGATTGTGTATAATCCGGTCACACTGACCCCAAACCAAACGCTGGCGGATGCCAAGGCGCTGATTGAGCGTTATCGTTTCACCGGTTTTCCGGTGGTTGATGAACAGGGGCGCGTGGTTGGTATTGTGACCAATCGCGACATGCGGTTTGCACAGTCTGACGACACGCCGGTACACGCGATGATGACCACCAGCGATTTGGCAATGTTGCAAGAACCCGCAGATCTTGAAGAAGCCAAGAGCCTAATGCGGGCGCGCCGGATTGAAAAGTTGCTGGTGCATGATGGCACTGGGAAGTTGACCGGTCTGCTGACCCTGAAAGACACAGAGCAGGCCGTGTTGAACCCGACTGCCTGTAAGGACGACCTTGGTCGCCTGCGGGTGGCGGCGGCGTCCTCGGTTGGCGACAGCGGCTTTGCGCGGTCTGAGATGCTGATTGACGCGGGTGTGGACATTGTGGTGATCGACACGGCGCATGGGCATTCTCAAGGTGTGATCGACGCCGTTGCACGCGTGAAGAACCTGTCCAACTCCGTTCAAGTGATTGCCGGCAATGTTGCCACCGCCGCCGCGACCAAAGCGCTGATTGATGCTGGGGCAGATGCCGTGAAAGTGGGTATCGGCCCGGGATCGATCTGCACCACACGCATGGTGGCCGGCGTGGGTGTGCCGCAGCTGACCGCAATTGATGATTGCGCAAAGGCTGCGGGCGATGTGCCAGTGATCGCGGATGGCGGTATCAAGTTCTCTGGTGACTTTGCGAAGGCGATTGCGGCCGGTGCGTCCTGCGCCATGGTTGGTTCGATGATTGCTGGCACCGACGAAAGCCCGGGCGAAGTGATCTTGTATCAAGGCCGGTCGTTCAAGTCTTATCGTGGCATGGGGTCGCTTGGCGCGATGGCGCGCGGCTCTGCGGATCGGTATTTCCAGAAAGATGCTGCGAGCGACAAGCTGGTGCCGGAAGGCATCGAAGGGCAGGTGCCTTACAAAGGTCCAGCCGGCACCGTGGTGCACCAGTTGGTGGGCGGTCTGCGCGCGGCGATGGGCTACACAGGAAACGCAACCGTGGCCGAGATGCGCAGTAACTGTAAGTTTGTGAAAATCACTGGGGCGGGGCTGAAAGAAAGCCACGTGCACGATGTGCAGATCACGCGTGAGAGTCCGAACTACCGTATTGGCTGACCTCCCTTAGGTGTATGCATTCTAAAACGAGAAAGGGCTGAACCTTTGTGGGTTCAGCCCTTTCCAACTAATTTTTGGCACGTGCTTAAAAGTCCGTCCAGGTCTCTTCTGCGGCATTGCCATCGGTGCTGAAGCTTCTCGCTGCCGGAGCTGGCGAGGCTTTCTTTGCCTTTGGCTTTGGTTGATCCGCTTTTTTGTCTGTCTGCCAGTCCGCCTCAGTTACCTTTGCTGCGGGCTTAGGTTTGGCTGCCTTGGGATTGGCATCCAAATTGAAGTGCCCAACCATTTTTGCGAGACCCACGGCGTCGGACTTGAGCAAATGCGTGGCGGCGGTGGATTCTTCGACCATGGCCGCGTTTTTCTGCGTCACCTGATCCAATTGCATCACACCGGCGTTGATCTCAGCAAGGCTTTGGGATTGTTCCGTCGCCCCATCAGCAATGGCCGAGACCATGCCGGAGATATGCACCACACGTTCGACAATTGTGCTCAGTGCGTCGCCGGTTTGACCCACTAGGCTCACACCACGGTCCACTTGTTCCGATGACTTTTCGATGAGCGCTTTGATCTCATTGGCAGCCTCTGAAGAGCTGTGCGCCAGTTTGCGCACTTCAGACGCGACAACTGCAAAACCCCGACCCGCGTCACCGGCACGGGCGGCTTCCACACCTGCGTTCAGCGCAAGCAGATTGGTTTGGAAGGCGATGTCGTCAATCACTGAGATGATCTGAGAAATATGGGTGGAACTTTGCTCAATCTCGGTCATGGCAGACACTGCATTGCGCACAACTTCGCCGCTCTCCTCAGCTGCGGTTTTGGCAGTTTGCATCGTGCCTTCCACATCACGCGCACCATCTGCTGCGGCCTTTACCGAGCGGGTTAGATCATCCAGCGCTGCGGCGGTTTCTTCCAGCGTGGCAGCCTGGCTCTCTGTGCGTTTGGACAGATCATCAGAAGCCTGACTGATTTCAGTCGCGCCGCTGTGAATCGATTTGGAGGAGTCAACAACATCGGTAACGGTGCTGCTGAGATTTGTGATCGAGGCGTTGAAGTCTTCCCGAAGTTTTTCGTATTCCGCAGGGAAAGTGACAGTGATCTTTGAGGCTAAGTCTCCGTTTGACAGGTCGGACAGATGGTTAGATAGAGTTTCCACCACTTCGGATTGTGCAGCTGCGGCTTGTTTCTGGCCTTCCTCCAATTCACGTTGGCGCACCAAATTGGCGCGGAACACATCCAGAGTGCGGGCCATGTCACCCAGTTCGTTTTGCGTTTGGGTGAACGGAATATCTGCGTCTGTGTCGCCCTCGGCCAGATTTGCCATGCGCTTGCGTAGGCTGTCCATTGGGCCGGTGACGCTGCGGATGATGAAAAAGGCAACCAATGACAGGACAACAAGAATGCCCCCCAAAATGGTCAGCGCCTTGTTACGGATTTTGGTCATTTCCGCTTCGATGTCAGACAGGTACGCACCTGTTCCAACAATCCAATTCCACGCCTTAAAGTGGTAGGCAAAACCAATCTTGGCCTCTTGCAAGTCGCTGTCTGGTTTTTGGAAGTGATAGATCAGTGTGCCGCTACCGTTTTCCATCGCAACCTTGCGCATTTCTTGGAAGATCATCAAACCGTTTGGATCTTCTAAGCCTTCTTGACTGTGTCCAATCCACTGTGGACGATGTGGGTGGGCCGTCATCACGTAGTCGGTGTCAAAGGCAAACAGGTAGCCGGAGTCACCATATTTGAGCGCTTCTAGTTGTTCGCGGCCCAGCGTACGGGCTTCTTCGGGGCTATACTTGCCCTCTTGTACAGCTTTTTCCAAATTCACGAGCAGGCTGGTCGCCGTTTCTGTGATTTCGAGGAGCTTCTTGTTGTACATGGTTTCCACCGTGGTGCGCATGTGGTTTTGCAGCAAAAGGGTGAGAACAATGGCCAGCGCCAAGGCCACAACGGCGATGGCACTGATCCGTGTAGATAGTTTTGTGAGGAGGGCTGGCATCGCAGTCGACTCTCTGATTGTTGAGGTTTCACGTGATGGGGTAGCGGTCGGGTGTTTAATGAAGCCTTATGGTACGCCCATATTTTTAAGGCCCAAGTGCATTTCACGCGAGATACGGTACCTGAAATTTTGATAGTATCGCCATGATTGATTTTCGCCCAAAATTTAAGCGTTGCGCGAAGTGTTGCGATCACGGCACGCCATGTTGTAGAGCAGCGCTGACGAGTAGCCGCAGAAATTACCACAATGTGCGCGCTCAAAATGGAAAGAGGCGGCACATGACACCAGCAGCGCGCGTACAAGCGGCGATAGATATCCTAGATGACATCTTGGAGGGAACACCGGCCGAAAAAGCGTTGACGGGGTGGGCGCGGCGCAGCAGGTTTGCGGGCTCCAAAGACCGGGCGGCTGTGCGGGATCACGTTTTTGATGCGCTGCGTCGAAGAAACTCCGCGGCTTTTGTTGGTGGGGATTTGACCGGGCGCGGCGTGATGATTGGTGTTTTGCGTCAGGACGGCGCGGATCTGAATGTGGTTTTCAGCGGCGCTGGATATGGACCGGCTCCGCTGACCGAACAGGAAACCACAGCACCTGTGGGCGAAATACCGCTTGATTTGCCGGAGTGGTTGCAGGATCCCATGCGCAGCAGCCTTGGAGCGGCGTTTGAGGCAACCCATGAAGCCTTGCGAGGCCGGGCGCCAGTGATCTTGCGGGTTAATCTGCGCAAGGCAACCCGTGCCGAGGCGCAGTCTGCCTTGCTGCAAGATGGCATTGAGACAAGACCTATGGATTTGGTGGACACAGCGTTGGAAGTGACCGCTGGCGCGCGGCGTATTAAGCTGAACGCCGCCTATTTGGAGGGGTTGGTTGAGCTGCAAGATGCCTCCAGTCAGGCGTTGGTGGCGCAGCTGCCTCTTGAGCAGGGTTTGAAAGTTCTTGATTATTGCGCTGGTGGTGGCGGCAAAACTCTGGCCATGGCCGGACGTGCCGATGCTACATTTTTTGCCTATGATGCTTTGGAACACCGAATGTCGGACCTGCCGGCCCGCGCCAAACGCGCTGGTGTGGCCGTGCAGGTTGTGGAGAATCCGGTCACAACTGCGCCTTACGACATGGTGGTGTGTGACGTGCCATGCTCCGGCAGCGGAACCTGGCGGCGCGCACCGGATGCCAAGTGGCGGTTCGCAGAAGACGATTTGGCGCAACTGGAGGCCACACAGGCAGAGATTCTTGATCAAGCCAAAAAGTTGGTCGCGCCAGGTGGGGTCTTAATTTACGCAACCTGTTCCGTTTTGAGTGCGGAAAACACCGCACAGATTGATCGTTTTGTAGAAAATTTCCCGGATTGGGAGGTGCAATGGCAGCGCCAATTCGCCCTTTCTGAAGGTGGCGATGGATTTTTTGGGGCAATTTTGCGTAAAAAATAGAGGGCTTACGCTTTTTCTTCTGTCTTCGTTAATGCGTGTTTAAGATAATTTGACGCATATTAACGAAGACGTAAAAGAATAGGTGCAGACGTGTCCAATTCGACAAAGGCCAAGGGGCCTTCCCCCCGCCATATGGGGGACTCACCACATCATGCCGGTATTCTTGCCTTGGCCGCTTTGGTCATGGTGGTGACGGCTGTTCTTTTGCAGCCTGGCCCCATGCGCATTGCGATGGTGTTTGCCAGCGGGCTTCTGGGCCTAGGCAGCGCAGTGAGTTTGATGGTGTCGTTGCGCCGCAAGGCTGCGCAGATGCGGGCGGTTTCTCTGTTGCGCCGGATGTTTGATGAAGCGACCGATCTGGCCTTTGTGTCTAACCCTGAGGGGCAGGTGATCTACGCCAACAAGGCTGCGATGGACGCGGGTTTGGGTGCGCGTGACACCATGATTGAAGCGCTGTCAGATCAGTTTTTGGACGCGGAAGGCAAAGTGCGCGATATGATTGCCTCCAGCCTTGCAGAGGGAAACTGCGAAGAAGAGCTGTCTCTGCGCGACACGATGATGCGGCTGTCCGTAACTAGTTTGGAATACGGCGTTCTGCTGTGGAACATCCAAAAAACCAACCCGGTATCGGACGCGCAGCATGCCGGTGGCGCGCCGCGCTTGCCGATGCTGACTGTGGGACGGTCTGGCACGGTTTTGTTTATGAACCCTGCGGCCCGGCACTTGCTTGGGGAGCGCAAGAAAACGCTCGCCGACGTGTTTGGTCCTGAGGTGCAAGATCTGCGCAGCGCAACTGTGGTGCATACGTCAAACGGGGAGCAGCAATGCTTGGTAGCGGAATTTGAGGCCACGGCCGGGCGGCGCGAGATCTACTTGCTGCCCACGGAGGTACCTGTGATGCGCGATGGCGCGGTGCAGTTTGACGAGTTGCCGGTCGCCCTTCTGAAGGTGACCCCTGAAGGGGACGTACTTCTGGCCAACCGTGCCGCGCGGGTGCTGATCAATATGGAGGTCACACCGAAGACCACCATCGGCGACCTCATGGAGGGCCTGGGACGCTCGATTGTGGATTGGCTGATGGAAGCCGCGCAAGGCAAAACGGTCAATCAATCGGAGTTCCTGCGCCTTAAGCGAGACGACAAAGATGTGATTGTGCAGGTGAGCCTCAATCGCGTGATCGAAGGTGGCGAAACCTCTTTGATTGCCGTGTTAAGTGACGCCACCGAACTCAAGTCTCTGGAAGCGCAATTTGTACAAAGTCAAAAGATGCAGGCGATTGGCCAGCTGGCAGGTGGTGTAGCGCATGATTTTAACAATCTTTTGACAGCAATTTCAGGGCATTGTGATCTTTTGTTGCTGCGGCATGACCAAGGCGATGCGGATTACGCAGACCTTATTCAGATCAATCAGAACGCCAACCGCGCCGCCGCACTTGTTGGGCAGCTGTTGGCGTTCTCCAGAAAGCAGAACCTGCGCCCGGAAGTGTTGGACCTGCGCAATACGTTGGCGGACTTGACGCACTTGCTGAACCGTTTGGTGGGGGAGCGGGTGACGCTGACTTTGAACAATGATCCGGTGCTGCCAGCGATCCGCGCAGACAAGCGGCAGTTGGAACAGGTCCTGATGAACCTTGTGGTCAACGCGCGGGATGCAATGCCGGATGGCGGTGAGATTCGGGTGACAACAGAGGGCGTTGAGCTCGGCGAGGCACTGGAACGTGACCGGGTAGTTGTTCCGGTTGGCAACTACGTGTCGGTCACAGTGGCAGATCAGGGCATCGGCATTGCGCACGACAAGCTCCAGAAAGTGTTTGAGCCATTTTTCACCACCAAAAAGACGGGTGAAGGCACTGGGCTTGGCCTGAGCACTGCGTATGGCATTGTGAAGCAGACGGGCGGTTACATTTTTGTCGACAGCACCGAGGGGGTGGGCACCACTTTCACGTTGATGTTCCCAGCACATGGCGCGGCGGCGGAACAAGTGGCAGCACCTGAGCTTGGCAAGCGTCCTGACTTGCCAGAGGTGCAGCACAGTGGTGTTGTCTTACTCGTAGAGGACGAAGCACCAGTGCGATCCTTTGCGACACGTGCATTAAAAATGCGGGGCTTCACCGTGCTTGAGGCTGCGTCGGGAGAAGAGGCTCTGGAAGTTCTGGAGATGGATCATCCAACCATTGATGTGTTTGTCAGTGATGTGATCATGCCTGGAATGGATGGACCGAGCTGGGTGCGCCAAGCCCGTGAAGATTACCCAAATGTGCCTGTGATTTTTGTCTCCGGCTATGCGGAAGACAGTTTTTCGGATGATCAGGCGCGTATTGAAAATTCTAGTTTCTTGCCGAAACCATTTTCACTCAGCGACTTAACGGAAGCAGTTCAGGCGCGTATCTCAAGCTCCTAAGATAGGCTTTCATATAGGTCAAACTCCGCTGCGCATTTTTTGCGCAGCTTTTGCAATGTGGCGTCGGGTAGATCGAGTGGCATCGTGGGAGAGCTGTTTCGGCGTTCCAATTGGACATTTCGCTGCAGCCGGTCCTCCAAAAATGAGATCAATTGAGGTTGATCCTCGTATCGGAACAGGTGGTCTACTTTCACACCATTGGGGCGCGGCTCCAGAAATTTGGCCTGGCTGCCAACATTGGCAAAGGCGGCCTTCTTGTCACCTTTCATGTATTCTTGCACAAACTCTTCAAAGCTCACGTTCTCGGTTGAGTTTGTATGCCCCCGCATAAAGTCGCGACGTCTGTAACGATACCAGCTGGCCAACCAGCTCACAGGTTCTCGCATGACGGCCATCAGTTCCAGATCATCGGTTTTGCAGGCGCGTTCGAACATGGGGCGGAAAAAGCGGTTATAGCGATAAACCGGGGCGTGTTTGAGCTCTGGTGGATTGGAAATCACCATGTCCGCGGAGGGCGCCAAAGCTTCTTCAATGGCTGTTGTGCCGGTCTTTGGGACTGACAGGAACACAAGTTTTTGTTTCCAGAAAACAAGCATTTGTACGGCCTTGAGTAAATGAAAGACAAGTTGCTCTAAGTTTGTAAACCAGTTCTTAACCAAAGGGGATGGAAAATGTTCCTATTCTTTTCTCTTGATTTGTTCTCCTTTTGATCTCATAAGTTTTTAGAACAAGAGGTGAACACAGGCAGTGATTGCCGCCCGTGCGCGGGTGTGGAATAAGGAACCAAGCAAATGGCAACGGCAGATCTTTTGACAATGACCACCAAGAAATCCTCATCCCCCGACAAACAGAAAGCGCTGGACAGCGCGCTGGCGCAAATTGAGCGGCAGTTTGGTAAGGGCTCGATTATGAAACTGGGCGCGGACAACCCTGCGCAAGAGATTGAGTCGACCTCAACCGGCTCTTTGGGCTTGGACATCGCGCTAGGAATCGGCGGTTTGCCTAAAGGTCGGATCATCGAGATTTATGGACCGGAAAGTTCCGGTAAAACCACGCTGACTTTGCATTGTATTGCGGAAGAGCAGAAAAAAGGCGGCGTTTGCGCGTTTGTGGATGCGGAACACGCGCTGGACCCACTGTATGCCAAGAAACTGGGTGTGAACCTGGATGAACTGCTGATTTCGCAGCCAGACACCGGGGAACAAGCGCTGGAAATTACTGACACGTTGGTACGCTCTGGTGCAGTGAACATGGTTGTGGTCGATTCGGTTGCGGCACTTACACCGAAGTCCGAACTTGAAGGTGACATGGGTGATAGCAACCTTGGGGTTCAGGCAAGGCTAATGAGCCAGGCGATGCGCAAATTGACAGGGTCGATTGCGCGCTCCAAATGTATGGTGATTTTCATCAACCAAATCCGGATGAAGATTGGCGTGATGTTTGGATCGCCAGAAACCACGACAGGCGGTAATGCGCTGAAGTTCTACAGCTCCGTGCGGTTGGACATCCGTCGTATAGGCTCGGTGAAAGATCGCGACGAAATTGTAGGCAACGCAACGCGTGTGAAGGTTGTAAAAAATAAAGTGGCGCCACCGTTCAAGCAAGTGGAGTTTGACATCATGTATGGGGAAGGCATCTCCAAGATGGGCGAATTGCTCGATTTGGGTGCAAAAGCCGGCGTGGTGGAGAAATCTGGTAGCTGGTTCAGTTATGGCGATGAGCGGATTGGGCAAGGTCGCGCAAATGCCTCGGCGTTCCTGAAGGAAAACAGCCGTATGGCGCTTGAGATCGAAGATAAGATCCGCGCCGCACATGGGCTCGAGTTTGACATGCCGCCAGGTGACGAAGACCTGGTCGAAGATTGACTCCTTCCAAAGACAGATTGACGCGGGTGTTACCGCATGTGATGGCCGCTCCCAAAGACGGGGCGGCCATTTCGCATTTATGTCTCAGGCCGGAGCGTAATACGCGGCGGTTTGTGAAAAAGATTACGCTGACCAAGGCGCAGGGCATTCCCGGAGAGCGGTGGATGACGCAGCCTTGGCTGCGTACTGACGTTGGTGCGCCCCATCCAGGCATACAAGTGTGCATCATTCCGCGGCGTGTGCTGGATTTGGTGTGGGCCCCAAATGAGGAAGTGTTACATCCTGGCGATACCTTTGCGGCGGACCTTGATATGTCCGAAGGCAACTTACCAACCGGTCAGATGTTGGCAGTTGGCACTGCTATTTTGCGGGTGTCAGAAGTCTTCAACGACGCTTGTGTGAAGTGGAAGGCCAGGTATGGGCCGGCTGCTTACGAGTGGATAAGAAAACCAGAGCATCGGGTGTTGCGGTTGCGTGGTGTTCTTTGCAGCGTTGAACAAGATGGTGTGATTCACGCTGGAGATCTATTACGCAAAGTGTGACGGCGTTGATGAATGCTAAGGCGGGGCGATTGGCTTTGTCGCACTAAGTTGGGCGCAATGCCATGTGGACAGGCAGGCGCGGGGGTTATACACCCGCTTGAATACCGAAACCCACGTTAAGAGATCTGCTCATGGCCAGCCTAAACGACATCCGGTCGACCTTTCTGAATTACTTTGCCAAACAAGGTCATGAGATTGTGGACTCCAGCCCGCTGGTGCCGCGCAATGACCCGACACTTATGTTTGTAAACTCAGGCATGGTGCAGTTCAAAAACCTCTTCACCGGGGTTGAAAAACGGGATTACCAGCGCGCCACCACGTCGCAGAAATGTGTGCGGGCCGGCGGCAAACACAACGATCTGGACAATGTGGGCTACACAGCGCGCCATCACACGTTTTTCGAAATGCTCGGCAACTTCTCCTTTGGCAATTATTTCAAAGAAGAAGCCATTCCGTTTGCGTGGAACCTGATTACCAAAGAGTTTGGTATCGATCCAAAGCGGCTTTATGTGACGGTCTATCATACCGACGATGAAGCCTATGATATCTGGAAGAAAATTGGTGTTCCAGAAGAGCGGATCATCCGGATCGCGACCTCTGACAACTTCTGGCAGATGGGTCCAACTGGCCCATGTGGTCCCTGCACTGAGATTTTCTACGACCATGGCGAACACATTTGGGGTGGCCCTCCCGGTTCCCCTGATGAAGATGGCGACCGTTTCATTGAGATTTGGAACGTGGTGTTCATGCAGAATGAGCAGTTCGAAGATGGCTCCATGAAAGCGCTGGACATGCAGTCGATCGACACCGGCATGGGGCTGGAGCGGATTGGCGCATTGCTGCAGGGCAGCCATGACAACTACGACACCGATCTGTTCAAAGCATTGATTGAGTCGTCGGCCCATGTGACCTCAACCGATCCATACGGTGAGCAGAATGTGCACCACCGCGTGATTGCTGATCACTTGCGCTCAACTTCTTTCTTGATGGCGGACGGGGTTATGCCCTCCAATGATGGACGCGGCTATGTTCTGCGCCGGATTATGCGTCGTGCGATGCGCCACGCCCATCTGTTGGGCGCCAAAGACCCTGTGATGCACCAATTGGTGCCTTCGCTGGTGCAACAGATGGGACAGGCGTATCCTGAGTTGGGGCAGGCGCAGGCTTTGATCGAAGAAACGCTGAAGCAGGAAGAAACCAAGTTTAAGCAAACGCTGGACCGGGGCCTGAAGCTGCTTGACGATGAATTGGACGGTTTGGAGGAAGGCGCAGCGTTGGATGGTGCTGCGGCGTTCAAATTGTATGACACCTTTGGCTTTCCGTTGGACCTGACTCAAGATGCGCTGCGCGAAAAAGGCCGCGAAGTGGATACAGACGGTTTTGATGCCGCCATGGCAGAGCAAAAGGCCAAAGCTCGCGCAGCCCACAAAGGATCCGGCGACACTGCAGAAAACGCTGTCTGGTTTGATGTTGCGGATGAAAATGGGGCGTCTGAATTTCTTGGCTATGACACTGAAACCGCCGAAGGCCAGGTGCAGGCCATCATGAGGGATGGAGCCTTGGTGGATGCGTTGGCAGAAGGCGAAAACGGCTGGCTGGTGATGAACCAGACGCCATTTTATGCTGAAAGCGGTGGTCAGGTTGCGGACCACGGATTGGTGGAGCGGTTGGAAAACCGCGATGAGATGGCCAAAGTGTCCGAAGTGCAGAAGTTTGCCGATGGTAAATTGATCGCGCATAAGGTCGTGGTTTCGCGTGGAAAAATTTCCAAAGGTGATCCGGTGGCGATGATTGTCGATCACGGGCGTCGCACATCGATCAGGGCAAACCACTCTGCAACACACTTGCTTCATGAAGCGCTACGCGAGGCGCTTGGCGATCACGTAGCACAGCGCGGATCGCTTAATGCAGATGACCGTTTGCGGTTTGATTTCAGTCACAACAAAGCACTGAGCCCGGAAGAGCTGACTCAAGTTGGCTTGGACGTGAATGCCTATATTCGTCAAAACACTCCGGTGGAAACACGGGTGATGACACCTGACGATGCGCGGGGCATTGGTGCACAGGCGCTGTTTGGCGAGAAATATGGCGACGAGGTACGGGTTGTCTCCATGGGCCGGGCCAATACAGGCAAAGGCCAGAATGGGGATACCTATTCGATTGAGCTTTGTGGCGGTACGCACGTCAAACATACGGGAGATATTGGTGTGTTTGTGCTGTTGTCGGATAGTGCGTCCTCAGCTGGCGTACGTCGGATTGAGGCGTTGACCGGGGAGGTGGCGTTTGGACATCTGGCACGTGAGGCTAAGCGGGTTGCCGAAGTGGCAGGCACGTTGAAAGCACAGCCTGCGGAAATTCTGGATCGCGTGAAGGCGCTTTTGGATGAGCGCAAGGCTCTGCAAAATGAAGTGGCGACGCTGCGTCGGGAGTTGGCGATGTCTGGTGGTGCCGGGCAGGGCGCTGGCCCCGAGGCCAAAGAGATCAACGGTGTGAAGTTTTTTGCGCAGGTGCTTTCTGGTGTGTCCGGTAAAGACCTGCCGCCTCTGATCGACGAGCACAAAGCGCGTTTGGAAAGCGGCGCTGTGCTGTTGATTGCCGATACCGATGGCAAAGTGGCTGTGGCTGCCGGGGTGACGGATGATCTGAAAGGTGATCTGAGCGCTGTTGACCTGGTTCGTGCGGCAGTTGGCGCAATGGGTGGCAAGGGCGGCGGTGGCCGGCCGGATATGGCGCAAGGTGGTGCCAAGGATGCTTCCAAGTCCAAAGAAGCTTTTGCGGCAGCGGAAGCGGTGATCGCAGGCTGACCATTTGGTCAAAATCTTCTTGGCCTACCCGACATTTTCCGTAGAGTGTCGGGCAGGATAACAAGATTGGAGAGCCAGATGGGCGCACTTTGGATTGCACATGTGACCGTGACAGACGCGGACGCCTATGGAAAATACGCAGAGTTGGCTGGCCCAGCGATTGCCAAACACGGCGGCGAGTTTATCGCACGTGGGGGCAAATTTGTGCAGCTGGAAGGCAAGGAGCGGCCACGCAATGTAGTGGCGCGCTTCCCGGATGTGGACACAGCGGTGGCTTGCTATCACAGTCCGGAATATCAAGAGGCGCTGAACCACGCACGCGGCGCAAGTGAGCGTGAGTTGATGGTAGTTGAAACCAGTGAATAAGCTCATTTGGGCGTCATTCTTTGGGCTATGGACATCGTCTGTAGCCCTTGCTGATGTGGTCCAGGACATTCCAATCGACACGATCGCGGGGCCAACAACGCAAAAGCTGCCGGTGGATGGGATTTGGTTAAGGGGACAAATCTATGATGCGCCCGCTTTTGGTGCTGGGATTGCCATTGGTACGGAGTTGGTGCGTGTTGACGGCGACCTTGCCGTCAGAAAAGCCCGGTGGATTGCTGGCGATTAACGCCAAGGTTCACACAAAGCCAGGATTAACGGCGCGGCTTCCCTCTACAGATTGGAGGGATCACGATTTGGCGCCGCATCCACTTTCGGTGTGGCTCAGGGAGCCAGCGTGTCAAGTCGGTGTGGAATTTTGGGCAGAGGAGCCCTTGCGGGAAACACAAAAAGGGATTTCCGTCACTTTCCAATTGATCGACAAAGACGGCAGCATTCTTGGTGAGCGAGAATACAAGCGCTTTGTTGGCATGTCGCGCGTTGGTTTCGATGTAACGGAGTCGGGAGCTGATATTAGGGCCATCCAGATTTTGCCCGAAGCCAATACCGAGATTGCCGTCATCTCGGTCAGAGCCCGGACTTGCAGTCTTCTTCTGGGCTAACCTGACGAGAAAAGCTGCTGGGACAGCAGCCTGCTTGGCCGGATAGGTGAATTAGGTCGTTTTCTTTAGTTGCTAGGACCTTTCCACATGATGTGAAAGGGAGGGTGTCCTTCTGATCTGTAGTCAGTTGGGTCAAAATTCCGATCCAGATAGGAAAATCACACTTTTATCCCCGAGTAGCATCGCATATATGTGCTCTTGAACGCTTATCCTGTTTCTTTTAGTCGGGATCTGCAGGCAGGGAGAACAGCCGTATGTGTCGTTGGGCCGCTTATATTGGGGAACCTTGTTTCCTTGAAGATGTTGTGACGCGGCCGGATCACTCGTTGATCCAACAGAGCATGCAAGCCACAGAATGCAAGACACAGACCAACGGTGATGGCGTTGGCTTGGCGTGGTATGGCAGTCGGCCCGAGCCAGGGCTGTACCGGGACATTCTGCCAGCTTGGTCTGATCCAAATTTGAAATCGTTGACCGCTCAAGTGGAGTCGAGTCTGTTTTTGGCGCATGTGCGCGCCTCTACCGGTACGGCTACCAGCCGCAACAACTGCCATCCTTTTGCGGTGGGGCGCTGGTCTTTCATGCACAACGGGCAGGTTGGTGGGTTTGAGACCTTCCGCCGTCGCGCGGATATGCTGATCTCTGATGAACTCTATCCTGAACGGAAAGGCGCGACGGACAGTGAGGTGTTGTTTCTGTTGAGCCTTATGGAAGGCATGGATGAGCACCCAAAAGAGTCGCTCCAGATTGCCGTTGGCATCCTTGAGCGGATGAGCCGGGAGCGAGGCACAACACCCCATATGCGCTTGGCTGCAGCGTTCAGCGACGGCGAAACACTCTATGCAGTGCGGTACGCTTCGGATGATCGGGCACCAACTGTGTATCACCGCGCCAGCGACAGCCGGAGTGGACGTGCTGTGGTGAGTGAACCGCTGGTCGAAGCGGAGGAGGGTTGGGAAGAAATCCCGGCGGGGTCTTTCTGTCGGTTCCACGAAGACGGCAATTTTGAGATTGAACCGTTTCGACCTTTGAGCTGACGGCTTAAATCAGGAAAAACCTCACCGCCCAGAACAGAAAGATTGCGTGCAGGATTGGGAAAATCCAAATCACGAGATATCCGTCGATTTTGCGCGCAAGGTCTTCGCGGCCAGAGGTTTTCAGGCGCCGTAGGGCAATGTTTATGAGAACGGTGGAGCCGGTGATGAGGAACATGCCCACCAGAAGTGAGTCCATAAACGTCAGGTAGCCAAGTTTTGGCAGCATGGTGGAAATCGCAAAGTTGAAGGCCACGAAGACCAAAAGGTTGGCCGAGGCCATGTCGATACGGCGACGGTATTCTTCCAGAAAAAAAGTAGCCCAGCTTACAAACAAGATGATGAGCAGCGGCAATAAGATGCGCAAAACGTAGTATTGTACATGGCGTTTGCCCTCAAACCGCAATGCCACCATGGTTGTTTCGGCACCTCCGATACCTTCTACGGAACCGCTTTCTATAGAAGAATTTGAGAGAATCCACTCTTCTTCGCCAAGCAAGTCCCCCATACCGGATTGTTGTTCTAGCGGATAGAATTCG
Source organism: Shimia sagamensis (assembly GCF_900182745.1). Taxonomy (GTDB): domain Bacteria; phylum Pseudomonadota; class Alphaproteobacteria; order Rhodobacterales; family Rhodobacteraceae; genus Shimia; species Shimia sagamensis. The sequence continues at coordinate 93,515 of NZ_FXTY01000008.1, forward strand.
ACAAACTCCAATGGGAGCATTGAGGAAACCTCCACGAAGAACTCTTGAGTATCAAAGGGGTACCGCTTGAAGTCGAAGTGTGGCGCTTGCAGGGTTGCGGTGAAACGCTCTGCATAGGTGACTTCACCGTTGTCTTTCAGCAAGATTGAGACTTGTTGTGTGAAGCGGCGCCCTTGTTGATTGCGAAGGATAAAATAGGGCGGTTGCGCACCGGCATCGTTCAAGAGTTTTCGGAATGCTTCGTTGCTGTAGGTTTTGACATCACTGCCGTGAGCCTCTGAGTCAAAAGCGAATTGTGGGTAATTTGCCTTGAGAAACAGGGTACCAACAACGCCAAAATTCTCCGCTTGTTGATCCACAAAGGTGATCTGGTCGAGTGTGACGCCAACGCCAATTTGTTGCGGTGACGTACGTTTGACAAGCGTATCGGTACTGCTGAAGGTGCCAAACCCACCACTTTGAGCGTGCAATGCGTCGCCAAAAAGAAGTAGGAGGCAGGCGAAGACTGCTGAGATCAGTTTTGTGAACATGGTGCCTTGGAATGTGAATATTCTATGGCCCGAATTTCAAGTACTTTCGCGATCTTCTCAAGTCATTTGTCAAAAGAAAAACGCCGGAGCGTGGCCCCGGCGTTTTAGTGATCGTTTAGCCAATCTTTTTGGACATGCGTTTACGCTCATGTGGATCCAGATAGCGTTTGCGCAGCCGCACATTTTGTGGCGTCACTTCAACCAGCTCGTCGTCGTTGATGTAGGCAATGGCCTCTTCCAAGGACAGCGTCATTGGCGTTGTCAGGCGGACAGCTTCGTCGGTACCTGATGCACGCACGTTGGTGAGTTTCTTGCCCTTGAGCGGGTTCACTTCCAGGTCGTTCTCGCGGCTGTGTTCGCCAATGATCATGCCGGTGTAGACATCAGCTTGAGCGCCAATCATCATTTTGCCACGATCTTCGAGGTTCCACAGAGCAAACGCTACGGAGGAGCCATTTTCCATCGAGATCAGCACCCCAGACCGACGGCCAGCAATTGCGCCTTTGTATGGGGCCCAACCGTGGAACACACGGTTCAGCACGCCGGTGCCACGGGTGTCGGTGAGGAATTCGCCGTGGTAGCCAATCAGGCCACGGGATGGCACATGCGCGATGATGCGGGTTTTGCCGGCACCAGCAGGGCGCATTTCGACCAGTTCGCCTTTGCGGGCACCTGTGATCTTTTCGATTACGGCACCTGAGTATTCGTCATCCACGTCAATTGTGGCTTCTTCGATAGGCTCAACTGTTTGACCGTCTTCCTCGCGCATGATCACCTGAGGGCGAGAGATCGAAAGCTCAAAACCCTCGCGGCGCATGTTCTCGATAAGAACACCCATCTGAAGTTCACCACGACCAGAAACCTCAAAAGCCTCGCCACCGGGAGTGTCCGCGATTTTGATTGCCACGTTGGATTCGGCTTCTTTCATCAAGCGGTCGCGGATCACACGGGATTGAACCTTTTTGCCGTCACGACCAGCCAGCGGGCTGTCGTTGATGCCAAAGGTCACGGTGATGGTGGGGGGATCGATCGGCTGAGCTTCAAGTGGTTCTTCAACGGCCAACGCGCAAATGGTATCAGCCACAGTGGCTTTTGACATGCCGGCCAGCGAGACGATGTCACCAGCTTGGGCTTCTTCGATGTCTTGTTGGGCCAGGCCACGGAACGCCTGAATCTTGGTTACGCGGAACTGTTCGATCTTTTGACCAATGCGGGACAGCGCCTGCACGGTTGCGCCCACTTTTAGCGTACCAGATTCAACCCGACCGGTCAGAATACGACCCACAAACGGGTCGGAGCCCAATGTGGTTGCCAGCATGCGGAAATCGTCTTCTTGTTTGTGGACCTGCTTTGGCTCGGGCACGTGGTTTACAATCAGATTGAACAATGCGTGCAGGTCTTGGCGCGGACCGTCCAGTTCAGCGTCTGCCCAACCGTTGCGGCCAGAGGCGTACATGTGTGGGAATTCGAGCTGATCATCGTTTGCATCCAAGGAGGCAAAGAGGTCAAAACACTCATCTAGTGCGCGGTCAGGCTCGGCGTCCGGCTTGTCAACTTTGTTGAGAACCACAATTGGGCGCAGGCCCAGTGCCAGTGCTTTGGAAGTCACAAATTTGGTTTGAGGCATTGGGCCTTCGGCCGCATCTACCAGCAGCACCACACCGTCTACCATGGATAGGATACGTTCCACCTCGCCGCCAAAGTCGGCGTGGCCAGGTGTGTCCACGATGTTGATGCGGGTGCCTTTCCACTCAACGCTTGTGGGTTTGGCAAAAATTGTAATGCCGCGCTCGCGCTCCAGTGCGTCGCTGTCCATGGCGCGCTCGGCCACTTCCTGGTTTTCCCGGAATGCACCCGACTGTTTCAGCAGCTCATCCACCAATGTGGTTTTGCCGTGGTCAACGTGGGCGATGATGGCGATGTTGCGAAGATCCATAAGGGCAGCCTTTCCTGTTCGCGCTCGCCCTATCGCGGGTCGCAGCAAAAGGCCAGCCCTTTGTGTACCTTAATGCACTGCAGTCTTGGAAAACAGGTTTATAACGAGGATTCCCGCAACAATCAGCCCCATGCCAAGAATTGCCGCTAAGTCGAGTTTTTGCCCAAAGGCAAAATAAGCGATGATTGAGATGGAGATGATACCTAGCCCAGACCAAACGGCATAGGTGATGCCGACCGGCAGAACCTTGAGAGTCAATGCCATCATATAGAAGGCGAGACCGTAGCCGATGACCACAATGATCGAGGGGATGGGTTTGGTGAATTGCTGGCTGGCTTGCAGAGCGGCGGTGCCGATGGTTTCAAACACAACGGCAACCAGAAGGATCAGATAGGCTTTAGGCATGCGCGTCCCTGACGGTTAGCGCGCGATGTAACGATCGCGACGGTGATTTGTTGCGATCATAATATTGGTTACAGCCGCGCCTATCAGCGAGAACATCACCGCATTGAGGTCAAAAAACGACACCGCCAGCCCAAAGACAAAAACATCAAAGCTCAATTGGACCCAGCCGGCTTTGATGCCTTTGGTGTCTTGCAGCCAAACCGCTACGATGCCGATGCCGCCCAAAGTGGCGCCATGGCGGAAAAGAACAATCAGACCCGCTCCAGCAGTCACACCTGCAAGCACAGCGCCAACAAGTGGGTGCACTGTGGCGATTTGGAATACCTGTGGGAGCAAGAAGGTCCAAAGTGTCAGAAGACCTACGGCAGCGAAGGTCTTGAGAGTGAAAAACCAGCCCATGCGCAGGTAGGCGATGACATAGAATGGCAAGTTCAGGACAAAGAAGAGTGCGCCAAACGTGAGGCCAGTGGCCTTGGCTGCGACCAGAGACAGGCCGGCGATCTGGCCGGTAAAGAGGTCTACTGCCTGTAGGAACTGAACAGACAAGGCAACGAGCAATGTACCAACCACCAACCCTTGAATGTCATCAAAAGGGCTGTGTTTTTCGGGACTTGGAGATTCAATAAAACTTACCATGGCACCGGCTTTGCCGCAGCGCGGCGAGACTGTCTAGAGGGAGCGACGCAAGGCCGCTATGCGCTGGGGGTCTACCGGACGAGTGGTAAAGGACAGCCTAAGGCACGAGAAGTGTGCCTTAGGTCATTTTGTCTCAGGGATTAGCCTGCGAGGGCTTTGTTCAAGTTCTCGTCGATCTTTTCGAGGAACCCCATGGTGGTCATCCAGCCTTGATCCGGGCCAACCAGAAGGGCCAGGTCTTTGGTCATGTGACCGCTTTCCACGGTGTCGATGATCACCCGTTCCAGTGTTTCAGCAAAGGCGCGCAGAGCGATATTGTTGTCCAGTTTCGCGCGGTGCTTCAGACCACCAGTCCAAGCGTAGATCGAGGCGATCGAGTTGGTGGAGGTGGCTTCGCCTTTCTGGTGCTGGCGGTAGTGGCGGGTCACGGTGCCGTGCGCTGCTTCGGCCTCAACAATTTTTCCGTCCGGTGTCATCAGCTGCGAGGTCATCAGGCCAAGCGAGCCAAAGCCCTGTGCTACGGTGTCAGATTGCACATCCCCATCGTAGTTTTTGCAGGCCCAAACAAACTTACCGTTCCACTTCATGGCGCAGGCGACCATGTCGTCGATAAGGCGGTGTTCGTACCAGATGCCTGCGGCTTTGAATTTCTCGGCAAACTCTTCCTCATAGACCTTCTGGAACAGATCTTTAAAGCGGCCGTCATAAGCCTTCAGGATGGTGTTTTTGGTGGAAAGATATACCGGCCAGCCTAGGTTGAGACCATAGTTCAGCGAGGCGCGCGCGAAGTCGATGATCGAGCTGTCGAGGTTGTACATCGCCTGATACACGCCGGCGGACGGTGCATCGTAGACTTCTTTCTCGATTACGGTGCCGTCTTCGCCGACAAATTTCATAGTTAGCTTGCCAGCGCCGGGGAACGTGAAATCGGTAGCTTTATACTGGTCGCCAAAGGCGTGACGACCGACGACGATGGGAGAGGTCCAGCCCGGCACAAGACGCGGCACGTTGCGACAGATGATTGGCTGGCGGAAGACCACGCCACCAAGAATGTTTCGGATGGTGCCGTTGGGCGAGCGCCACATTTTCTTGAGGCCAAACTCTTCAACGCGCTGCTCATCCGGCGTGATGGTGGCACATTTGATCGCTACGCCGATCTCTTTGGTTTTTTCAGCGGCGTCGATGGTGATCTGATCCTCGGTGCGGTCCCGCTCTTCGATGCCAAGATCATAATACAGCAGGTCGAGGTCCAGGTACGGCAACATCAGTTTGTCTTTGATGAATTGCCAAATGATACGTGTCATTTCATCGCCGTCCATTTCGACGATGGGATTATCCACTTTGATCTTGGTCATGGGGGTCTCCTGTGAACCGAGTCGTATTAGCGCCTCTCCTAAGGGAAATATCGGGCTATGGAAAGGCTTTGTATGCTATTGTATACAGTTTGGGTTGGGCGCGAATTTTTGTTGCGTAAAACGTAGCATGACAATTGCTTTTGACAAAATACCGCCACCTCTCGACCGCAGCGGGGGACAGGGGTAGGATCACGTTAAACGGGTGTTGGAGTGGTGATGTGAAGCAGGCAATGTCGGAAGTGGTGCGATGTTTCGGAGTGGCATGGCAGTTGCGTGTGCCGTTTGTGCAATCTCATCTCGTGTTTAACTTATTGCTGGCAGCGGCATTTGCGCCCTTAATGGCCGGCACGGTGCATCTGGCGTTGAAGCTCTCAGGCCAACCTGCCTTGGCTGATTTTGACATCGCTCTATTTTTGCTCTCTCCAGTTGGGTTTGTGGCGGGAGTGCTGATCGTCGGACTGGCCTTGGTTTTGCTGACGTTGGACGTGTCTTTCATGATGGCGGTGGCATTGCGCGACCGGGAGGGAAAATCACGCGGGTTTTTGGACGGTGTGGCGATGGTGTTCCCGCGTGCGCCTGCTGTGCTTGGATTGGCCGTTCAGTTTTGCCTGCGGCTTTTGGTTATGTGTTTGCCGTTTCTGGCGGTCTGCGGATTGGCCTTTGTCAGCTGGATGACGGACTACGACATCAACTATTACCTCAGCTTCCATCCACCGAAATTTGTACAAACTGTGGTGGTTTGCGGCATCGCCTTGGCGCTCATGGTGGCTTTGGTGGTGTGGCGGACACTGGGCTGGGTTCTGGCATTGCCGCTGGTGGTGTTTGACAATCGGCGGGCAGGGGAGGCCCTACGTGAGAGCCAGGCACGCATGGCGGGCCGACGCGTAGAATTCCTTGGTCGATTGGCAATCTGGGCGGGGTTAGGCGCTGTGGTCGGCGGCGCGGCCTTGTTTGTTGTGGGCGTGATTATTCAGTTTGGTCTGTATTTTGTGCCATTTGGGCTCAAGGGGCTGGCCGCGTTTCTGTTGCTTTCGACGGCTTTATGGGCACTTCTCAACCTGATCCTCACATCCCTGACCACCGGCGCCTTGGCTGTGGCCTTTATGGGGTTCGCTGACTGGCCCAATGCCGGTCAAAAACGGGAGTTGCCCAAGGCGATTTTGGGGGGCGTCGTGGCTGGGGCGGCTGTTGTCACTCTGCTTGGCGGGTTTGGCATCGCGGAGCTGATGAGGGTTGATCAGGATCGACCGGTTGCCGTTATCGCGCACCGAGGCGCATCCGGCGCGGCGCCAGAAAACACGTTGGCCGCTGTAACGCGTGCGGTTGAGGATCAAGCAGACTGGGTGGAGATCGATGTGCAGGAAACCGCGGATGGCATGGTGGTTGTGGTGCATGACAGCGACTTTATGAAAGTGGCTGGAAATCCGTTGAAAATCTGGGATGCGACGCTCGCAGATCTGGAAAAAATTGACATTGGTAGTTGGTTTGATCCGTCGTTTTCGTCTGAACGCACGGCCACGTTGGAAGAAGTGCTACTGGCGACGAAGGATAAGTCGGGCGTGGTCATTGAGTTGAAATACTACGGCTATGACAAAGATCTTGAGCAACGGGTGATCGACATAGTGGAAGCTGCCGGCATGGTGGATCAGGTTAAGATCATGTCGCTGAAGGCGGATTCGGTCGCGAAGATGCGCGCGCTGCGTCCGAACTGGACTGTGGGGATTTTGGCTTCGGCATCGCTTGGAAATATGTGGGATCTGGATGTCGATTTTCTGGCTGTGAACAGCGCCACCATGTCGCGGCAATTGGTTCGCGGGTCCCAAGACGTCGGCAAAGAGGTTTATGTTTGGACCGTGAACGACGCGTTGTCGATGTCGGGCATGTTGTCTTACGGGGTCGACGGGCTGATCACCGATGAACCTGCGCTTGCACGGCAGGTTTTGGCAGATCGTAAGACTTTGACTGGCGTTGAGCGGTTGGTGCTTGGATTGGCGGGGCGGATTGGGCTGGATGTGCCACATCGAGGCGATGATGACATTCAGTGAAGCATTTGCAGTTCTGTTCTTAGTCAGTGTTTTGACTGATCCTGCTGCTGCACAAAATTCAGATGACGGACCTGGTTGGTCGGCCAAGGTGGAAATCTGGCGGCACAGTCGATTGCAAGCCTTGCGAGAGACCGACCCAGCCGCTTTGGTACCGTTCACAACAGATGGCTGCTCAGGTGGCATGTCTGCGGCTTGGGGAGCGATGGCAAAGACATTTCCCTGGTTCGCGCAAGTTTTTGCGCATGAAGCGCCTTGGCATGACTGTTGCGTGGTGCATGACCAAGCCTATCATTTGGGGGGAGAGGATCCGGTTCCGGAAGCTGGGTTTCGCGCCCGACTTGAGGCGGATGAGGCGTTGCGGCAGTGCGTGCAAGGTGTGGCGGACAGCGAGGCGGATGTGCTTGCGCAGCAATATGACAGCACGCCGGATGATGTCGCCGCGGCGGTCTATTTTGTGTCGGAACGCATGTATGATGCTGTGCGTGTTGGAGGGTTGCCGTGTTCAGGCCTGCCGTGGCGTTGGGGCTATGGCTGGCCGCAGTGTTTTTAACTTAACCGTTTTCAGAAAACCATTTGGCGATACGGGTTTTTAAGTGGTCCCAAATCGCGGGGGCGCCCTTGGCGACTTTCCAACCTACGCGGTCTTCAAGCTGTTGCTTGGTCACGTTGTACTCGGGCCAAGTACCGCCGTTGGTTTCAAGGTTGCCAACCACCGGCTGCACCCTGTCGATGCTTTTGGCAAAAACGGCGTCATCACTTTCTGCCGCTTCAAACTCGTCCCACAACGTGCGCATGGCGCTCGCTTGATCCGAGGGCAAAAGGCCAAAGATACGGTCTGCCGCAGCGCTTTCCGCAGCTTCCATCGCTGCGATATCGTGATCGCCGTGTATTGGGCTATCACCCACATCGATTTCAACCAAGTCGTGGATCAGCAACATGCGGATCACCCGGTCGATATTGATGTTTGTCTTGGCATGTTCCGACAAGATCATCGCGTAGAGCGCAATGTGCCAGCTGTGGCTGCCACTGTCTTCTTTGCGGTGACCATCCAGAACATTGGTGGCGCGATAGACAGATTTTAGTTTGTCTGCTTCGGTCAGGAAGGCGAGCTGTGCGGAAAGACGGTCGTTCATTTGGGGGTTTCTGTCTTCGCAGCCGCTGCAGCACGCGCTGTCTTTACTTTATTGACCAGAAAGGCGCGGCCTTTCTCTTCGGACATACGTATACGCACTTCCATCAGGTACGCCTCTTCAAGCGACTGCGAGGACGCGCCAAGCACCGCACTTACCTCCATGAAGATACGTTCGTCACCCAGTTCTTTTTGAGCTTTGATTGTATCTTCGGCAAGTTTGGATGCCAGCGTGTCCAATGCGCTCATTAGCGGCTGCTCTCTGTCAGGCGACGTTTCACGTAGTTGGTGACGTTGCCAGTCATCTGATCCATGTAGTCGTCGGTCTCAAAGAAATGCCCCGCGCCATCGATCTCTGTGTGCGTGATCGTGATACCCTTTTGCTCGTGCAATTTGTTCACAAGCGTGTGGGTTTCTGCAGGCGGTGCAACGCGATCTGCCGTGCCGTTCAGGATCAAACCAGAGCTTGGGCAAGGCGCAAGAAACGAGAAATCATACATGTTGGCTGGTGGGGCAATCGAGATAAAGCCAGTGATTTCTGGCCGACGCATCAGCAATTGCATGCCAATCCACGCACCAAAAGAGAACCCGGCCACCCAGCAATGCTTGGAATTGGTGTTCATCGATTGCAGGTAGTCCAGCGCTGATGCCGCATCAGACAGCTCACCGACACCCTGATCATATTCACCCTGTGATCGACCAACACCACGGAAGTTAAACCGAAGCACTGTGAAGCCCATGTTGTAGAAGGCATAGTGCAGGTTGTAGACAACCTTGTTGTTCATGGTGCCGCCAAATTGCGGGTGCGGATGCAATACAATCGCGATTGGCGCATCTTTTTCTTTTTGTGGATGATAGCGGCCTTCGAGGCGGCCTTCTGGTCCCGGAAAAATCACCTCTGGCATATTTGTCGCTTTTCTCCCTGAAAAGGTATGAACGAATTCTTGACGAATTTGCTCTGTCACCTTAGAACGCTTCTAATTAGTTGAACGGTTCAAAAACAAGCCGTTCCGGTCCTAGCGACTTAAGCATATGCATGGCTGAGGTCAATCAATTCGAAGGGGTGCTTCATGAAACTGTCGACAAAAGGCCGTTATGCGGTGGTTGCATTGGCCGATATTGCACTTCAACCGCCTGAAGATCTCGTGAGTTTGAGTGAAATCTCCAAACGGCAAGACATTTCGCTTCCCTATTTGGAGCAGCTTTTTGTGAAATTGCGGCGTGCTGAGTTGGTTGTGTCCGTGCGCGGGCCCGGTGGCGGATATCGTTTGGCGCGTGCAAAGTCCGAGATTCGGGTGGCGGATATTTTGGCAGCGGTGGATGAGACGGTTTCAGCTTTGCACACCGGGGCAGGGGCCAGCGGGGGGTCTTGTGGCTCTCGGGCGCAGTCGATGGCAAACCGGCTCTGGGAGGGGCTGTCTGCGCATGTGTATGTGTTTCTGCACCAAACCCGTCTGTCCGATATTGTCGAGAACGAGCTGGCGCCGTGTCCTGCAGTCCCAACATTGTTTTCTGTGGTTGATGAAATGGCGGACGAAAACGCCTGATGCGTGCCTATTTGGATCATAATGCAACAACGCCACTGCGCGCTGAAGCTCGTGAGGCGATGATTTCCGCCATGGAGGTCTACGGGAATCCGTCGTCGGTACACTCCGAGGGGCGAAAAGCCAAAGCGATCCTAGAGCGAGCACGGGGCGATATTGCCTCGGCCTTTGGTGCGGATGGCGCGGATGTGATTTTTACCAGCAGTGCAACAGAGTCTGCGGCTTTGGCTTTGTCAGGGCGTGAACTTCACGCGGCTGGCGTTGAACACGATGCCGTAAACGCTTGGACACAAAACGATCTGGACGTTGATGCGCAGGGTACTGTGGTGGTTCACGACCCAAGTGCGAGTTGTGTACAACTCGCCAACTCTGAAACAGGAGTGGTGCAATACTTACCTGACGGCGTGCTCGTCAGCGATATGACGCAAGCCTTTGGCAAGCTGCCGGTGGCCTTTAATTGGACTGGTGCGCAGATGGGACTGATTTCCGCGCATAAACTAGGTGGGCCCAAAGGAATTGGGGCTCTTGTGGTTAAGCGAGGTACCGAGGTGCCAGCACAGTTACTGGGGGGTGGTCAGGAAATGGGCCGTCGTGCGGGCACGGAAAACGTGATAGGTGCCGCAGGATTTGCGGCAGCGGCAAAGGCGGCGGCGCAAGATTTGGCCGATGGTGTTTGGGATCGGGTTGCGTCTCTCCGCGATATGCTGGAAGACAGGCTATCCGCCGAAGCGCCTGATGCCATAATCGTTGGCAAAGGAGTTAAGCGGCTTCCCAACACGACGGCCGTTGCGGTGCCGGGCTGGAAGGGTGAGACGCAGGTCATGCAAATGGATCTGGCTGGTTTCGCGATTTCGGCTGGGTCGGCCTGTTCTTCAGGCAAGGTGCGCGCCAGTAAGGTGCTGACCGCGATGGGATTTGACGAGTTGACGGCTGCAAGCGCCATACGGGTGAGCTTGGGGCCACACACAAGCGAACAGGACGTCATGGGTTTTGCCGATAAGTGGCTTGCTCAGATGAACAAACACCGCGCATCGGCGCGACAGAAAGATTAGGAGACGCACATGGCTGTAGTTGAGGAAACCCAGGTCAAAGACGGTGTTGACCAGGAAACCGTGGATGCCGTGCGCGAAGTTGGCGGCAAATACAAATACGGTTGGGAAACCGAAATCGAGATGGAATATGCCCCAAAAGGGCTGACTGAGGACATTGTCCGCTTGATTTCAGACAAGAACGAAGAGCCGAAATGGATGACCGACTGGCGGCTTGAGGCGTTTAAGCGCTGGCTGACCAAAGAGGAACCAGAGTGGGCGATGTTGGATTATCCTGAAGTGGATTTTCAGGATCAGTATTATTACGCGCGCCCTAAAAGCATGGAAGTTAAGCCCAAGTCACTAGATGAGGTTGATCCTAAGCTGCTGGCGACTTACGAAAAGCTTGGTATCCCGCTCAAAGAACAGATGATTTTGGCAGGGGTTGAAGGCGCTGAAGACGCGCCTGCGGAAGGTCGTAAAGTCGCTGTTGATGCGGTATTTGACTCCGTTTCCGTTGGGACCACCTTTCAGAAAGAGCTGAAAGAAGCGGGCGTGATTTTCTGTTCGATTTCTGAAGCGATCCGTGAGCATCCGGAGCTGGTGAAGAAATACCTCGGCTCTGTTGTGCCGGTGTCTGACAACTTCTACGCGACGCTGAACAGCGCAGTGTTCTCGGATGGGTCGTTTGTTTACGTACCACCGGGCGTGCGCTGCCCCATGGAGCTGTCCACGTATTTCCGGATCAACGCGGAAAACACCGGCCAGTTTGAGCGCACATTGATCATCGCGGACAAAGGCTCTTATGTGTCTTATCTCGAAGGCTGTACCGCACCACAACGTGATACCAGTCAGCTGCACGCTGCTGTGGTTGAGATTGTGATCGAAGAAGATGCCGAGGTGAAATACTCCACGGTTCAGAACTGGTACCCTGGCGATGAGAACGGCAAAGGCGGTATTTACAACTTTGTGACCAAACGGGCCGACTGTCGTGGCGACCGTGCCAAAATTATGTGGACACAGGTCGAAACCGGCTCTGCCGTCACTTGGAAATACCCGTCCTGCATCCTGCGTGGTGATGATGCGCAGGGCGAGTTCTATTCGATTGCGATCACCAACAACCACCAGCAGGCTGACACCGGCACCAAGATGATACATCTGGGGAAGAACACCAAGTCGCGGATTGTCTCTAAAGGCATCAGCGCTGGTGTGGCGCAGAACACTTATCGCGGTCAGGTTTCCATGCATCCGAAAGCCAAGAACAGCCGGAATTACACACAGTGTGACAGCCTGCTGATTGGCGACAAATGCGGGGCGCACACCGTGCCGTACATTGAGGTGAAGAACAATTCGTCTCGTGTGGAGCACGAGGCAACGACGTCCAAGGTGGATGACGAGCAGATGTTTTATTGCCGCCAGCGTGGCATGGATGAGGAAGCGGCTGTGGCGCTTATTGTGAATGGCTTTGCCAAGGAGGTACTGCAAGCGCTGCCCATGGAATTTGCCATGGAAGCACAACAACTTGTGGCGATTTCTCTGGAGGGGTCCGTTGGCTAACTATCGTTCTAAGATGCGCGAAAAACTGGTTGCGGTCTTGCCATTTGTTATGCCGGCGATTGGCGGGATGTTGGGGGTGATCTACCTCAATACCGCCGACGGGTTTCCAATCCCGTTCTTGTGGGTTGGAATCGGCATTTTGGGTGGCTGGCTCGCGGGACGTGTTTTGGTGCGATTGTTGGATAGGTAAGCACAGATGGAAACCATCCAGGCGTTGATACAGCAATCAGCAGGTGTGGGCGCGGGGATCGCGTTTGGATCAGCCGTGGGCTTTGGTCTGAGAAAAATGCGGTTAGGGAATTCGGACGGGCTGATTTCTGGCTCTGTTTTTGTGACCTCTGCAGTCTGTGGGTTAGTTGCGATGGCCGCGATGATGGCGATTTCTTACGTTGGAGGTTTTTGAGATGATTGTGACAACAACACCATCGATCGAAGGTCATCAGATTACCGCCTATCACGGCATTGTTGTGGGTGAGGCGATCATGGGGGCAAATGTCGTGCGGGACATCTTTGCCTCCATCACAGATATCGTCGGTGGCCGCTCGGGCGCCTATGAAAGCAAACTGCAGGATGCGCGCGAAACGGCTCTGGCTGAGCTGGAACAACGCGCTTCCGCCAAAGGAGCCAACGCCGTTGTAGGTGTTGATCTGGATTATGAAGTTGTGGGTGACACGATGCTGATGGTTTCAGCCAGCGGCACAGCTGTCACCGTGAAATAAGACAAGAAATGACCGGGTGCTTTGGCATCCCGTGGAAACGCGAAGGAAGATGAACATGTTGGAAATCAAAGGCCTGAAGGTCAAACTTGAAGAAGAAGACAAGCAGATCCTCAAAGGTGTGGATCTGAAAGTGGAAGCGGGTAAAGTGCACGCTATCATGGGGCCAAACGGCTCAGGAAAATCCACATTGTCTTATGTGTTGTCCGGCAAAGACGGCTATGAAGTGACCGCAGGCGAAGCCACGCTGGCTGGCGAAGACCTGCTGGACATGGAAGCGGAAGAACGCGCCGCGCTTGGCCTGTTCCTGGCGTTCCAGTACCCTGTGGAAATCCCAGGGGTTGGCAACATGACCTTCCTGCGCACCGCGGTGAATTCTCAGCGCAAAGCGCGTGGTGAAGAAGAGCTGTCCGCGGCGGATTTCCTGAAAGAAATTCGCGCCAAAGCTAAGACGTTGAAGATCGATGCAGACATGCTGAAGCGTCCGGTAAACGTGGGCTTCTCCGGTGGTGAGAAGAAGCGTAACGAAATCCTGCAGATGGCGATGCTTGAGCCAAAGATGTGTATCCTCGATGAAACTGATTCCGGCCTTGACGTGGACGCCATGAAACTGGTGTCTGAGGGCGTGAATGCGCTGCGTGATGAAGGCCGTGGATTTCTCGTTATCACGCACTATCAGCGTTTGCTGGACCACATCAAACCAGACGTTGTGCATATCATGGCGGACGGCCGCATCATCAAGACCGGTGGCCCTGAGCTGGCGCTGGAAGTTGAGAAAAACGGCTACGCAGATATCTTGGCGGAGATGGCGTAATGGCTGCACTGGCTAAGAAACAAGAGGCCGTTGCAGCCCGTCTTGACGGAATGACGCTTCCTGCGGGTGGTCAGTGGGCCTCTGAAGCCCGAGAGGCGGCTTTGGGTCGTCTGCGTGAGATGGGGCTGCCGGAGCGTCGGGACGAGTACTGGAAGTACACACGCCCGGACACGCTGACACAAGCGGATGCGCCTGAGGCTGCAGTCTTTGAGACCGGTGAAGCTCCGCTGTTTGGCAGCTTTGATCGTATCAAGGTTGTTTTTGTCGATGGTGTCTTTGACGCGGATCAGTCGGATGAGTTGGCTGGTGAAGGCCTGTCCATTGAGCGGCTGGCGGATGTGGCGGTCAAAGACATTCATTGGGCCAAAGACCTGTACGGTCAGTTGGAAACCAATGGTCAAAAGCCAGTTGAGCGTCCATTGGCGGCCTTGAACTCCGCGTTTGCAACTGATGGCGTGGTGATCCACGTGACTGGCAAGGTTGAGAAGCCTGTGAGCCTTGTTTATCAGCACAAAGCTGATAACTCCGACGCAATTTTGCATCATGTGATAAAACTGGATGCGGGTGCAGAGGTGACGGTTCTGGAGAACGGTCCAGCTGCCGCGCGGTTCAACAAATCCATGGAAGTGGACGTGGCGGATGGCGCAACCTTCCACCATGTGCGGGCACAAGGGCGTGATCACGAACGTCGTGCGGTGACACATTTGTTTGGCCGTTTGGGAACCGAAAGTGTGTTTAAGAGCTTCACTCTGACCGTCAACGGGCGTCTGACCCGGAATGAGGCGGTGCTGGAGTTGACCGGTGATGATGCGACTGCACATGTGGCGGGCGCTTGCATGGGCGACGGTGATTTCCATCACGATGACACAGTTTTTGTCACCCATGATGCAGTGAACTGTGAAAGCCGACAGGTCTTCAAAAAAGTGCTACGCAATGGCGCCACCGGCGTATTTCAGGGTAAAATTCTGGTCAAGGCTGGCGCGCAGAAAACCGATGGCTATCAGATTAGCCAATCGCTGCTGCTGGATGGGGACAGCCAATTCCTGGCAAAACCTGAGTTGGAAATCTACGCGGACGACGTGGCGTGTTCTCACGGGTCAACCTCAGGTGCAATTGATGAAGATGCACTGTTTTATCTTCGTGCACGTGGTGTTCCACATGACATCGCGACCGATCTTATGGTGATGTCCTTTGTGGCTGAGGCGGTGGAAGAAGTGGAAAGCGAAGAGCTACGTGATGAGATCATTGGGCGCTTGGAGTCCTGGTTGGAGCGTCGGCGCGGCTGATGTCTGTGACGGGTGATATGATGGCAAGCTACCGCTCTCCAAGAGCGGTGGTACGCCGCCGTTTGGCCATGGGCGAACGGGAAGATCGTGCCTTTGCGGTCTTGATGGCCGCTTGCTGCGTGATCTTTGTGTCTCGCTGGCCTGCTCTGGCTCGAGAAGCACATTTGTCTGGAACAGAGTTGAACCCCTTGTTGGGCGCCAACCTGTTTGCGCTGATGTTTGTATTGCCGTTGATTGCGGTTTCTCTGGCCTTTGTCTCACATCTGGTGTTGCGTGCATTTGGGCGCAAACAATCCAGCTATGGCACGCGTTTCGCGTTGTTTTGGGCAATGCTGGCTACGGGACCGTTGTATCTATTAGTTGGTTTGGTTGAAGGCTTTATCGGTGAGAGCTCTGCGCTGACAATTGTTGGCGCGTTGTGGTTCATTGCCTTCGTTTGGATCTGGATTTCTGGTTTGGTGGAAGCGGGTAGGGTGTCCACATGAGACAGCAATTGACCACTTTGTTCTGGCTAACTGCTCGCGATCCGAGTGAGGCGGCCGTGGCCCTTATGAGCCGGCCTGTGCCGCGCAATGTAGCATGGATGGTTCTTGCTCTTGGGATTGTTCTTAATGCGCTGGCGCATTTTGCAACACTGACTCTGTTTCCAGCACCTCCGGAGTTGAATGTACCGTTTTTAACCGCACCCTTCCTGTACACGACCATCTTGGGATGTGGTCTCGTGTTGCTTGTCTTCTCATTCTACTGGGGGGGGCGTGCGATTGGAGGCCGCGGGCGGTTTGACGATATATTGTTGGCCATTGGTTGGCTGCAATACATGCGGTTTGCGGTTCAGATGGCATCGTTGTTGTTGATGCTGGCTATGCCAGGTCTGGCACTGATCTTCGTGATGGGAGTCGGTCTGTATTCGATCTGGGTCGTTTTGAATTTCATTAATGTTATCCATGGGTTCAACAGCCTTGGGAAAGCCGTGATGTTGGTGCTGATCACCATGTTGGGCATGACCGTCGGGATGACGCTGCTTTTGTCACTGGGTGCAGCAACCGCTATTGGAATGTCTTAAAATGTATGACGTCAAAAAAATCCGCGCTGATTTTCCGATCTTGAGCCGCGAAGTGAATGGTAAACCATTGGTCTATCTGGACAATGGCGCGTCTTCGCAAAAACCACAGGTTGTGATTGATGCAATCACACAGGCGTATTCGATGGAATATGCAAATGTTCACCGTGGTTTGCACTATCTTTCCAATCTGGCGACCGACAAATACGAAGCGGTGCGCGGCAAGATTGCCAAGTTTCTGAATGCGGCCAGTGAAGATGAGATTGTGCTGAATTCCGGCACCACCGAAGGCATCAATATGGTGGCTTATGGCTGGGCCATGCCGCGTTTAGAAGCTGGCGATGAGATTATCCTGTCGGTGATGGAGCACCATGCCAACATTGTACCTTGGCACTTCCTGCGCGAGCGTCAGGGTGTTGTGCTTAAGTGGGTGGATGTTGACAGTTCAGGCGCATTGGACCCGCAAGTGGTGCTTAACGCGATTGGGCCAAAAACCAAACTGATTGCCGTGACCCAGTGTTCTAATGTCTTGGGCACTATGGTGGACGTGAAGGCCATAACCGAAGGGGCGCATGCAAAAGGTGTGCCGGTGCTGGTCGATGGTTCGCAGGGGTCGGTGCATGCGCCGGTAGACGTGCAGGACATCGGTTGCGATTTCTATGCCATTACTGGCCACAAACTGTATGGGCCGTCGGGCTCCGGTGCGATCTATTGCAAATCGGAGCGTATGACAGAGATGCGTCCGTTCATCGGCGGCGGTGACATGATCAAAGAGGTCTCAAAAGAGGCTGTGATCTACAACGATCCCCCCATGAAGTTTGAGGCTGGTACGCCGGGTATTGTACAGACCATCGGCTTTGGGGTGGCGCTGGACTACTTGATGGAGCTGGGCATGGAGAATGTCGCGGCACATGAGGCCAAGTTACGTGACTATACCATGCAGAAACTGGCAGGTCTCAATTGGCTGCAAATTCAGGGTACAACGGCTGATAAAGCCGCGATCTTCAGCTTCACATTGGATGGTGCCGCCCATGCACATGACATTTCCACCATCCTTGACAAAAAGGGTGTTGCGGTTAGGGCAGGGCATCACTGTGCAGGGCCACTGATGGAGCATCTGGGAGTGTCCGCGACGTGCCGGGCCAGCTTTGGCTTGTACAACACCACAGATGAAGCGGACACGCTCATCGATGCACTTGAATTGGCGCACGAACTCTTTGGTTAGACGTTCATTTTGCGATTGCGGGGCGTAGCTGCACTGGCTATACCCCGAACTTAGGCACCTGTAGCTCAGCTGGATAGAGCGCTGCCCTCCGAAGGCAGAGGCCAGAGGTTCGAATCCTCTCAGGTGCGCCAATCTTTTCAATAGTTTAGGTGGTTTTTGCTTCGGTGATTTTTGCCGTGTAAATTTTACGCGTAAACAAAACCCTCGAAAATCAGCGCCTTTCGACCGCCCTCAACGCCGATTCTTGGAACGCTGGCGAGTGGTGGCCGTAGACCTTTTCGATGGTCTCTGGGCTGGTTGCGAAATAGCCTGCGGCATCCCAGATTGAGGCACCGTTTTGAAGCGTCCATGTGATGGCCGTGTGTTTCAGCGTGTGCGGGGTGCAGTGCTCTATTCCGGCATCCGATACCGCTTTCGTGAATGCTCGCTTGATGTCACCCACCCGCGCGCCCTGATAGGTCACGGCCCAATGGTCGCCAGAGGCTTTCCATCTACGCAGGTGCGCAGCAAGTTGACGTGGGATTCTGGCTGGAGTTCGGCGTTTCTTGGTTTGGCGTTCCCCGTCGCTGCGGCGGAACATGATATTGCGCTCCAGGTCAAACCACCCGCCAACCGTGTTCGGCTCAAATCCCATTCTCAAAATCGCGTCTTTGCGGGTGCCGGTATACAGCGCAATCAAGATGAAGTGTGCCAGGTGTTTGGACTTGTGGCCGCGATAGGCGGTCCAGAGCAGCTTTGCCGCCTCGTCACGGGACAGCCAGCGCTCTTTTGCTTCTGGTTTGTCCGGCAGCGTCACTGCTGGGGTAGATGTGATGTAGCCTTCGCGGTGGGCATAGCTTAGCGCCGCTTGCAATACGCCAAGCTCACGACGGGTTGTTCCAGGCGCGACGGGGGCAAATTCGATTGGCTCGCGCGTGTTTGGATCGGTCTTTGTAACTTTCTTGCGGGTCCGCGTGTAGCGGCGGCAGGTCTCGCCTTTGATGTGGCTGACTTTAAGTTCAGACCAAAAAGGCAAAAGGGCGGTGATGGCGTAGCCGATCCGATCAGGCGCGGCGACCGTTGGCGCGTACTCTTCCGCATAGATCGCCAGAACCTCACCGCAAGTTATGTTTGCGGGTTCATTGGCAGCACTTTGCCGCCCTTTCGTGGCGATGTAGGCGGCAAGGACTTTTTCAGCTTCGCTGCGGCTTGTGCAGCCCGTAGAGCGGGGCTTACAGCCGGTGTCGAAGATGTAGTATTGATCTCGGTGGTCGTATTTGTGGAGGCGTGCGCCTTTGGCTGGCCTTGGCATTTTCTCACAAGCTCCCCGTACCGGGTTGGGTCCAATCGTATCGCACGGCCCATGCGAATTAGAAAGCCGTGCTCTTCTGCTGCGGTGCGTAGGCTCGCCTTGGGGACGCCCAAATCAAGCGCCGCTTCATCAAGGGTCGCAAGTTTCGCCATTTGTTTCTCCCTTCAATGCGGCTGGGGTTTCTGTCATGCAGTCCTTCACGTCATCCACGCCACAGGTGGTGCAGGCGTCGTAAACGTGTTTGGTTCTGAAATTGCAGGCCTGCACGTCCATCCGTGTCGCCATCTCGTATTTCTCAGAGGTCTTGTTGAACTTCGCGACCACAGCGGCGTTGGGATCGATGCCGAAAAGTTTCGCTAGGCGGCCAATGCAGTATGCCAGCCCGGTGACTGCATCTCGGATTCGGTCGTGGTGGTGTTGTTTGGTGCGGTCGCTTGGGGCTGCATCAAGCGCCAAGTATGCGTCCACTAGTTCACCTGCGTCCGCGAAGGCTTCCAGCGCGAGCTTTGCCGGTGTTGGGAATTGGCGGGATAGGCTAAGGTGCAGCGGTGTGATCCGCCCTAAGCCCAACTCATTGACAAAGAGGTCCAGCGAAATCAGGGCATCCCCGATTTCATCTGCCACATCGTCAAGGGTAAGCGTTGTTCCGGCAATGTCGCGTTGTGCGCGCAGCCATTTTTTGACTGCGCCCATGACCTCGCCCACTTCATCTGCAACTTCTAGCGCCCGAAAAGCGGCGTCTGCTTTGTCGTTTCCTGGCCACTCTTGTTGGCGGGCGATGTTGGCTGCGCGTAGGGCTTCAAAGTTCACTGTCATTTTATGCACTCGCTTTTGAAACTGGTTTTCCGGTATAGACGACATCCCCAACCCGGATAGACACGCGGCCATCGGGGAGGGATTTGCAGGGGATGCCAACTATCGACACGCAGGTGCCTATGGTGATCGTCTTTAGGGTCATGTCGGGTATCCATCATGAACGACGCCATCAAGTTTACGCCCCAAGGCTTTGATTTCTTTTTGGTTCCGGCCTTCCCATTGCTTGAAATGAAACGGGGTTTGGGTTTCTAGGCATTGATCCCGTAAACTCCGGAACCATTCCGGGTCGGCTTTCCGGTGCATTGCCCCGCTTTCGCCGCCGGCTATAACCCAAGTTACGCTACGACGCAGCATGACGTATTCGCGTCCGTTGTGCAGGTGTCCGGGCGTCAGGTCGTTGCTGCCTTCCGGCATCCAGACTTTGCCCCTTAGTGCATCCAAGAAATAGTTATTGCCGTTGTAGGGAATTGTGGTGAGGTCAATTGGGGCAAGTAAGGGTTCACATGAAAGGAAGTGCTGCCGCGCGTTGTGTTCCAGAAGTTCAGGGATGCGCCTGTTCGCCTCGGCTTGGCTTTCAACCGTGGTCCCCAGCCAAACGTTGGCGTAGCCCCAGCCGTGATCCGACCAATCCTGCGGAAGGAAGCGATACAGGTTTTGCGGACGTTTTGTCAGTAGCAACCAATCCAGATTTGGTGTGTCTTTGATTAACTGCCAGAGATCATCCCGCCACGATTGCTGAATACTCTTGTGGTTGTCGAACACGTCAGCCAAGGACGCGCAGAACACGCGGGGGCGATCCGTCGCACCCTCCGCTTGCCGGTTCCATTTCAACGGTGTTTTCCAGTAGCCCTCGCTGGTGCGTTTTCGTGGCGCGTGTGGGCCCCATTCAACTTGTTTGAAGCGCGCGGTCTGAACCTCTGCATAGCAGTGGTCACACGCCGGGCTGACTTTGGTGCAGCCGATCCACGGGTTGAAGGTGTGGGTTGTCCACTCGATACCGCTGTTTTCCGCCATTCCGTCTCTCTCCTTCTTCATTGACCCGCTTGGGGGTTAGGCTGTGGCGCGCGTCTTGCGTTGACGTCCGTCGCTGGCCCCTGTTTCCAAGGGCCAGAAAGAGGCGTCAGCTTTCGGGGGTGCCTACAAACACCGGCAATTTGGTGTTTTCATGGGCCTGCGTCACCGCTTCATCAAAGGCGGCTTCAAACACCTTTTCCGGGTTGTGCACCGACATAATGAACTTCACGCTGGAGCCGGATTTGCGGTAGCGAAAGCGCACGGCCATGCGGTAAGGCGCGCCATTCAGGAACACGGGAATTGCGATTGTGATCAGGTTCGGGATTTTGAGTGGTTGGCCGTCTGCGTCTTTGTGTTCGTTCAGGAATTGGATTTCCTGCTCCCCACTGTCGCGATTGGTCTTCACTGAAAGGTTGCTGGTTTCATGCACCTGGAATTGGCGTGACATGGACAGCAGTTCGGCCAGTTTGCCAAAACGGCCTTCCAGTTTTTGCGCGATTTCAATCAGGCGGTTTTCCCAAGGCTGATTGTTCTCCGCTTCTATGCCTTTGATCAGGGCAGGTGTTGGGTCCACCACATCAAGCGCATGGGACTCGATGAACTCGCCCATGACGTCTTTGTCCTGGGCCTGACCTGAAATCTCCATCCACGCTTTCCATTCGTCTGAAAGCGGGAAGTTGTAGATGGCTTTGTGGTGGCAGTGGCGCGCGCTGGGGTCGCCGTTTGGCGTGGTGACATCCGCTGGTGCCCCTGCGTGGTAGTCTGCAATGCAGGTCAGCGATGGGTCGCTCATGACCGGGTTGGCGAAGATCGCGGAAGTGTCGCCTTTGAAGCGGTTGGACCAGTCAATGAAGCTTTGTAGGTCTTTCGGGTTTGCCGTGCCCTTGCGGCGCATCGGTTTTAGGAACTCGGCAAGCTTGCGATGGTGTTCCGTCAGGTCTTCAACTTTTCGGCCATCTGGCAGAACCACCAGATGCGGTTGCGACATGTCGAAGTTGTCAGGGATGCTCAGGTCGGCGTGACTGCCAAGCGTCTCCATGGCTTTGCGCATGGTTTCTGCGGGATTTTCAGCGAGAATTTCTGTGTCAGACATGGTGTGCTCTTTGGTTTGATGTTGTGAATTGAAGCCGTAAGCGCGGCCTCTGGTTGGATGAAATTGGGTTAGTCGATGTCGCGCACTTCGCCGGTTTCCGGGTCGTGCGGGGTGACGTCGCGCAGGCCGGGGCGCATGCGTTTCATAAGTGGGCTGTAAAGGGTCAGATTGCCTTTATCGTCCACAAAGGCGGCGGCAGATGACGGTGGTGCTTTGGGGTGGGTGAAGTTCACCGTTGCACCCATGTCCAGGTCACCTTGCTTGCCTAGGGCATAGTTCACGGTGATCGTCATGGAGCCTTTGCAACCCTTAGCGCCGTGTTCCTCTTTGTGGTCCACCATGGCCACTTGCAGGTCTTTGTGGCCTGACTGAATGTCTTTCATAAATTCGCCATCATCAAACAGCGAAAAGAGCTGCTCAATTGTGCGGATTGCATAGGGGTCATGTTCCAACACGTCACCGGATGCGGTGGGTTCTGTTGGTGGTTTTTCATGGGTCATCACGTTGGGATTCCTCTCTATCGTGGGCGTGAAATCTTGCCGATGTGTGCGTCAAACTCTGTGCGCAGGGTTTGGAATTTTGCGACGGCGGTTGGGTTGGTGGTTAGCTCGCGGCGGCTTTGGACCTCGCAGGTCTGGCGCAGATATTCAGCGGCACCGGTTTCTGTGATCCAGCCGGATTGCAGTTTTAGCTGCACTTCAACAAACCGGTGAAACCGCTTGTCACTGCACAATATTCCGGCCTGAGTTGCAGCGGGGAGATGGTCAAAGGGAGTCCGGGTCATGCCGCCACCTTTAGGGCGTGGTTACCCCATTGATGGGCAGCGGCATCTGCAACGCCTTGAAAGGTCTTGCTGCGGATTTTCCACCGGTTGGGTCCTGGAGGTGCGCGGAAGATGGCTGACCAGCGCTTATATTCGTCGGTGCCGTGCTTGGGGGGCGTCAGTTTATTGGTAGCGGTTAGACCAGGCAGGCCACCCATGCGGTAAAAGCCGGTTGCCTTGAATGCCTTTTCACCAAACCACCACGGCTGCACAATTTGAGGGGTGGGCAGGTCGCAAATGCGCTCTTTGGCCCATTTGTGCATGACCGGGTTTTCAATCACACGCAGGGGAATCGGCGCGTTAAGGCAATCCTCAAATAGCGCGCAGGCCTCGTCAAACTCGGCAATCATATCCGCCCAGGTGCGGCCCTTGGGCAGCTTTTTGGGGTGGCTCTTGTTTGGACCGTAAAGCCACCGCTGACCGGCGCGGCACAGGCGGGTGCAGGGCGGGTGCATGACGCACAGCAAATCCCAGCGCCCTTCGTGCATCACGCGGCGCACATCGTCCTGGATATGTCGATTGGTCGGCGTGTCTGCTGGCAGAACGTCGCAAGAGAAGGCATTGAAGCCACGCGCCAAAAACGCATCACGCATTGCACCGCTAGTTTCACAGCCAATTAAGACGTTTATGTCTTTGGGAGATTTCATGCCGCCAGCGCCTTTTCATCGCGTTTCTTGACCGCCACATAGGGCCACGGCTTGCCATCGGCGCGTGCATTGGTGCGCAGGGCGTCTGCCTGATAGCGCCAGCCGCACCATGCGTAGTCCGTGCCCTTGGTTTCACCCTCGCCAGACAAATGCAGGTAGGCGCGTGTTTCGGTGTTGTAGAGGCGAATTTGGCTGTACCCATTTAGGCGGGCAAAATGGGCAGCTTGGCTCATGTTTTGATCAACGGGGGATGGCATGTGTTACCTCGCTTGATTGGGGCATTCGGGGCGCGTTGCGCCGCCGGGGCAGGCGCAGTGCGGGAATTGGGGGCAGGTGCTGTTGTCCTGATCTGTGGGCGCGTGTGATGCCGTCCCGTGAGCCAGTGGCCTGTCAGAAGTCACACGCGCCCGGTTTGGAGCGGCCCCCAGCGCCACCCCACGGACATGGAAAAGATGATTTGCAAGAGCGGCAGGCACTAGAAGAGGTCGCCACACAGGGCGCGGTGAGCGCGAGTGTCGTCATCGTCGACGGTGATCGCCTCTTGAGGGACGGTCAGTGGTGCAAGGCTGCGTTTGGCTGCCATTTTCCAGTTTCGCACTGCCTCTTCCTCTGAGCTTCCGCTGCCAAAAGTGTCGTGAAGCTGGATTTCAAATAGGTGGCTTGCGCCTGTGTTGTCGCTGGGCGGGATCAGGGTGCCACCGGTTTCGCGGGCCTCGTTTGCAAAGGCCTCGGCCTGTCCTGCGGCGTCCAGGCATTCCAGCGATAGAAGGAATTGCTGTAAGCGGGTGAATTGGGCCTGAAAGCTCATTGGATGCGCCCCGCCTTGCGGGTCACAAGCGTTTGGCCGGTTGTTTGGCGGAAGCTTGCACGGGCGCGGTCAAAGGCACGGTGCGTCAAAACCTGTTGCGCCATCTCTTGGGTTTTCAGGGAGTGCGCCGCCTCGTTGAGCGCGTCCACGTCTCCCGCCGCGACCTTCTGCAACCATTCGTCAGGCAATTCCTCTTCGGCGGTGAGTGGCAAGGCCTTCTTTTGTTCAACGCGGATGATTTTTGAAATGTTGGTCATGAAATACCTCCGATGTTTCGGTGACGTTATGTCCGATTTATCGGATAGTCAATATTTATGTCCGAAATATAGGTTAGGGCCGCGTGCGACAATCGCCTTTGGGGTGAAATGAGTCGTCTGACCTCTTGCAAAATGCAGGGGAGTTGGGGCGAAATTCCGGCGGTGCACTAAAGGGGGTAACCATGAGAACACTGGCGCAAGCTGCGAGATTAGGCCGTTTGGTGGCGTATTTGGAAGAAAAGGGATTTGATGTTGAGGAAGTGACGGACCCATCCGAAATTGCGGATTTGGTCACCGATGTCGGGAAGCCATATTTGACGCCAATGTCATCGCCTCTTCAGAATGACTTCACTGAGGGAAACATTTTGTGCCTTGTGGCAAGGCGCGACGGTGTGCCCGTTATGATGGGGTGCGCTCGCCTTGAGGATCTCGGATCGGAAACGGTTGGGCGTTATTGGTCGCGAGTATTTTCGCGGGCGTATGCCAGGGGGGAAAGTGACCGTGTGGTGGGGGCTGTTCTGCCAACGATTGAAGATGAAATACGGGGGCGGTTGGTCTATTTTGGGGACTTGTTCGTCTCTAAGGAGGTTCGCGGATCGCGTCTTGCCTTGCGCGCGTTTGTCGCAATTGGCCACTTGGCAGTTTCGCTAAAGTGGAAGCCCAACTGGACCTACTGCTTTATTAAGGAAAGCGACGGGATGTTATCCACCGCTGGAATTTATGGATTTAACCGAATTTTTGGACGCCCTTTCCAGTGGGGGATTGAACCGCCTGCGCCGCGTTCTAACAGTGAATTGCTTGTGGCTGTCTCAAGTGACGATCTGCCTGCCATGACGGGCTTGGTGATGCAGGCTGTCGAGCGTTCTGGCGCGGCGCGGGCCGGGGCTTCTTAGACGATCAGCAGTGAAAAGTTCAGAATGGTTTTGGTGCCTTCTGCGTCTTCTACATGCAGAAGGCACCTCAAAAACTCCATTCTGACCTTAACTGGTTGATTTGGCATTTGGATGCTTAAGTTTTCAATGGTTGTTAAAGTTCCAAGCTTACTAGCCTTCGCATAGTCACGCCGCCACTTATCCGCAAGTTCCCGGTCCTCTAAGGTGTCAACGGCTTCTTGCAAAACGTCTTTGTCTGCGCATCGCATTGTGATGGCTGCAAGGCTTTGCTGCCCGACTTCCTTGCATTCGAGTCTCTTGGATCTTGCATTTGGCGGGTGGTATTGATCACAGCGATCAAGCCACGGCACGAAGGCTTCAATGCGCCCACCCGATTTTGCGTAAGTTCGAAGAAGAGCATCGACGGATAGTCGATTTTCGTCCGCCTCCACTTGAGAAATTAGAGTTTCCAGGGTGTGGGTGGCGAGCGGTTTAATTGACTTCGTCGCGGTTTCAACTTTCGGAAGTTTTCTCTCTGTGGTGAGGGCATCAAGTGTCGTGTTAAGCAGCGCTGCGGCACGGGCCATTCCAAAGATACCTGGTCCTGTCTTGCTTTCATCCAGGCGGGTATCTCTCAGGATGTTATAGATCGTTTTGCGCCCAAGCCCGGCGTCCTCTGAAAACCGATACACATCATTTTTGTATTCTTCGGAGCAGGAGATGGCGTCTCCCAGTGCGGCACGAAAACCCTTCATAACTGGCAACCTTTCCTAAATTTAGGAAAGTTATATGTTGATCTTGACGGCTTCTGTCAAGGATATATTACCGTTAGGGTTGTGGGGGCGGTTTTTCACAAAAGGAGGACGGCCATGAAAATTACGCGATTTAAGTTACTTGCGCTTGGGTTATCAGAGCCTCGATTGCGCGAAATAAATGACACGATAGAGGGGATCAGTTCCCAAGAAGTGCCAGCAGACTGTCGCGCTTCTCTGGGTTCTGCTCCATCAGCTCAACTAGACGAAGCGTCTCAGGAGACATCTCAATACCAAAAATAACAAATACTGAATTTAGACTATTTGATTTACAGATATCCAAGATCGCGCCAATTGTAGGCTCGCTTCCCGTTTTCATCAGCGCCTGAACGTATCCCGGTCCCTTGTTGGACGCGAGCGAAGCGGCGCGCATTGACAGGCCAGCTTCTTTGATCTGGTCGTTCAGCCGCTGTTTGATTGCGGTGATTTCTTCACTGTTCGCTTGATTGGTCATGCCGTCATTATCCGATATGTCGGATAAAATGGCACGTCCTTAATTTCGGACATTGACTATCCGATATATCGGTCATAGCCATGTGGCATGGCAAATGATGATAACGTATGGCTTGGGCCAGTTGAGCAGCTAGAGACGGAGACGGAGGAACTTGCCGCGTCTCTTCTTGCGCGTGTTGAGTTTCTTTGCGTGAAGCGCGGGTGGTCAGAAGGCTATTTCAGCAAGTTGGCTGCCGGTGATGTCAATGTGGTGAGGCGGCTACGTGACGCGGGCAGAGTGACTGCTGCTAAGATGGCGCAAATAGAGCGCTACCTTGAGGCAGAGGGAGTTCCGACAAGTTCCGCGGCGGAGCCTGCCGAATGACCTGCGCTTGTCACTCCTCCAATTCGACACGCATCACTTGGCCACCACTTTGCGGGCGTGGCCGCGAGTCGTCTTTTTGCCCGCTAACCTCCCTGTTTAACTTGACCCGGTGTGCCTGCCTACTCGCAGCGCATCGGGTCGCTTTTTTTGACGGGGTGGCGGTATGACGGTGCATCGCAGCCTGAGCACGATTGACGCTGAAATAGTGATTGGCAGTGCAGAGTTTTCTGAGAAGCCAGAGCTATTGGAATGTCAAAGGCTTTGGTGTGAGGTGATCCGCGATGCCTTCAAAGTGGCAACAGAGCCGGGCAGTGCAGACACCTTAAGCGAGATTTTGGTGTCGCGGGATTTCTTCCGGGCGTCGGCGCATTTCTACACCATTTGCGGGCTTGGTGGTCTTGAAGGCGATTACATTTTACCGAAGGTGCACCAGCACATGTATAGCCCTGATGTTGTGGCGCGCATGGCGCGGCGCGGGGTGCATTCATGAGCATCGTGCGCGAGGTCACGATTGGCAATATCCGCCTGATCCAAGGGGACATGCGCGCGGTGTTGCCTGAGCTGATCAAGCAGGGCGTGCGTGCCGATTTGTTGGCCACAGACCCGCCATATAAGCTCACATCGGGCGGCAAGGCTTCCAAAGCCATGGGCGGCAAATTTGCGCCATCGGTCTATGACAATTCCGGTGAGTTGATGGCGGTTGTGCCGTGGGAAGACATGGCCCCGGTGATCTATCCCGCGTTGGCCGATGATGCCGACGCCTATGTCATGGCCGAAGACAAAAACATCTTTCGCGCGCACGCCGCCTTTGTTGGGGCGGGGTTTGATTATCACAGCCTTTTGGTTTGGGACAAACTCACCGCCTCGCGGACACGGTATTACCGCAAGCGGTTGGAGCATGTGCTTTACCTGTGGAAGGGCAAGGCGCGTGACATCAATTTTGGTGGCTCTGATCGCATCTTTCGTTGCCCGCGCCCAAAAAACGCGCTGCATCCGACGCAAAAGCCGGTTGATTTGATGGCGCATTACATCGGCAATTCCACCGATGCAGGGCAGTTGGTGCTTGATCCGTTTATGGGGGCGGGCACCACGCTTGTGGCGGCGGCGCAGCTAGGCCGTGCGGCGATTGGCATAGAGCTTGAAAGCGAATGGTTTGATCTGGCCTTTGAGCGAGTGGAGCAGGCCGTTTATGAGGTGTCAAAAAATGCGCCTGTGAGCGCCCATAAGGGGGCTTTGGCGGTATGACTATGCTGGCCCCCATAAGCGCGAATGCACCGGCGGTGCATTTTGACCCAGAGCCGTTTCACGTGGCAGCAAGCCGGGAACTTGCGGCCTATCCGCTGGTTGCGCCCGGTGTGTGCTTCAATCCGATGTGCTCCAGAGACTTCGCACCCAAGCGCCCATGGCAGCTTTATTGCTGCGAAGTCTGCCGCAAGGTGGGTGAAGTGGAAATGCGCAAGGTCGGCCACAAGGCCGCGCCTGCACTTCTGGCGTGGCGCATGGGCAAATATGAGCGCGACGACACCGCGCTGCGCGACCTGTCCAAAGCGGGCCGCAACTATGTCAGCAACCTGCAATCCGCGTGGTGGAATGACCGCCGCGCGCGGGCGGAAAGGGGGCGGGCATGATCGAAGCATTTCGCGAGGCCCATGGTCAACCACGAGCGCGGGCGTTCTGTTCTTCCTGTGATCGCGAACCGGAGGTTTTTGCCTGTGAGCACGAACCGTCGCGCCGCAAAAAAGTGCCAACCGTCGTGGCGGGTATGGCGCACAAGAAACTTCAAAACATGGGTTGGGTCGTCAGCGGTGGCAAGCTTCGGTGCCCGACCTGCGAGGCCAAGAGAAAGGCGGTAAGTATGGCACATGCAAGCCAAACCAAAGCGGCCCCAGCGGCGCAGCTAAATGAGCCAACACGGGCGCAAAAACGCCAGATCATGGATTTGCTCGGCGAGGTCTATGACGTTGATGCAGGGCGCTATCTCGGTGGCGATACCGATGACACCGTGGCCAGCGTTTTGGACATGATGCCGGGGTGGGTCGCGCAGTTGCGTGAGGAGTTTTTTGGCGCTGATGGTGGCAACGACGATATGGACGCTGCTTTGCGGGATATCCGAAAGGTTGTCGAAGACATCACCGAATTGCTTTCGTCCGGTCGCACGCTTGTTGAGCTTGGCACAAAGAAGCTGGAGCAGGCGCAGGCGCTGGAATCGCAAGTTGCAAAAATCAAAGTTGCGGTTGGCCCGCGCGGGCTGAAAAAGGCAGGGGTGCAGGCATGAGCGATCCAGTCAATCATCCGGCCCATTACGCTTCACATCCAAGCGGTGTGGAGTGCATCGATATCGTCGAACACATGAATTTCTCCCTTGGCAACGCTGTCAAATATATCTGGCGGGCGGGCTTGAAAGGTGACGACATCGAAGACCTTGAGAAGGCTGAGTTCTATATCAAGCGTGAGCTAGCGCGGCGGCGTACGGCCAGGGGGCAGGGATGATTGAGATCAACGCCACATCCCAAGCGCTCAGCGTGGTGCTGGAAGAGGTCTCGCAGGGCGTCAGCTACATTTACGTTGTGCCATCGCACATAGATATCGCGCAATCCATGGCATTGGCCAGCCAGCTGCGCACGCCAACCGGTAAAAACCGGAGCCGGATCATGCAATTTGGCGATGCCATACTTCGGTTCGCCCCGGCGGCCAATGATCCCACGGCAACGACGCGCGCGTGGGGAGGGTTGGTTGAAATTGACCCTGAAGTCTTTCTCGCGGTGGACAGCGCGGATGCGCAGGCGTGGCGCGGTGTGCAGTTGGTCTGCGCTTCACGGTTTGCACGCGACAATCGGAGGACGTCATGACCGAAACCAAACCGCGTTTGCAGGTGGTCGAAGACGACACGATTGCAGACTACCCGATTTCCGCCACGGTGCGCCTGGACAGTCATTTCTTTGTGCCATGGAACCTCAAACGCTGGCGAGGCAGTGAGTTTCGCCGCCATGGCTACGCGGACCCGGCGGTTGGGTTCTTTGGCATGGAACTGTTCTTTGTGGCGCAGGATGAAACACCCATCGGCACCTTGCCGGTGGATGATGACTCTCTGGCTTTTCTGTTGCGGATGCCTGTGGAGCGCTGGAAAGAGCTTAAGGCGCGGGCGCAGTCTCCGCTGCATGGCTGGTATCAGGTGCAGTGCGACAATGGCCAGATGCGGCTTGCCCATAAGGTGGTCACCGAAGTGGCGCTGGATGCCATCGGGGCCAAGGCGCGCAACGATGCCAAACACGCGGACGACCGGATGCGCAAGCGGCTCAACACCATTGCCAAGCATCTGCGTGAGAGCATCAACGGCGCGGCCATGTATGCCGACAACGAGGAGCTGGTGAATCAGATCAGTGATTGGGTGGAGGTCGCCTATCCGGGTGGCAGCGCCACGGTCAAACGCATCAAAGAGGCGCTAAATGCTTTGTCAACGCGCCGCTGAGACAGCTTCAATTTCTTCCGCCAATTCTTCCGCTGGAAGTTTTGGAAATTCTTTGCGCCGTTTTTGGAAGTTTTCGTTTCTTCCGAAAACCGCGCCGCTGAAAGGAAAGGAGAAGAAATTAAAAGAAAAAGAAACTTCCGAGGCACGGCAATAATTGGCGTTTTGGCCTGTGGATAAGTGGGATTTGCAGAGAAGGGGAAAGGCATGGATGCGGCAGCGCAGGCAGAAGGTGAAAAGCGAGTGATGGCGCTTTTGTTTGATCCGTTGGAGGGGTTGGGACTTGGTAAGCCTACCACCACCAACAAGGCGGGTTATGAGAAAATGAAGCGCATGGTGTGCGGGTGTTTGGCACATCTGACAGAGGCACAGCTTGGCGAGTTGCGCGAGTGGGCGCAGGCCCATCCCGGCGGGCCGCAAAAGGATCGGGTGCCAAATGGTCAGGTGTTGTTGGCGCGAGTGAAGGACACCACGCGGCCTACGGGTGGCAAATCGGTATCGCCGTTGATGCAGGAGGTGTTTTCCAACCAGCTTGGCGCAGATGCCATCAAAGGTGGATGGGCACCGGAGTTAATGAAGTGGTTTCGCGTCGTGCCTTTGGGCGAGCGCAAGTGGCCGCAAGGCTACACGGTGAGTCAGATCAAGAAAGACGCCTATCAGTCCATTCGGCGGCAACGGGATATTCAAATGCGCTTGGATCGACGCGACGCCATCTCGGCGGAGGATCAGGCATTCTATGACGGGCGTGAAGCGGCGATGCAGGAATGCCGCGACGTGCGCAAGCAAAACACAAAAGGGGCAGCGGCATGACGGATCAGCAGGTGATTGTGGTTGGGGCAAACGGTGTTGCACGTTTGGTTGCACGTTTGGTTGAGCAACGGGCGCAGGAAGAATCGGCGCGGATAGCGGCGGTCAAGGCGCGTGGCGCTGTCCCGCCGGAGGTTGGGCCGGATGTGATAGAAGCGCCCGCGCGTGGGCCGGTGCGCATGTCTGATCAAAGGCGCATGGTGCGCACGGATGGCGGTGGCATGGTTCGGGTGCATGATGGCTATCAGGGTCGCAAGACATTGCACCGGGCCGATGCCTTTGACGTGATCCAAGCTAAGGCCCGTGCCGCCCATACCAAGGCCACGCGCAAGGCAGAGCAGGCAGGGCAGGCCGTGCCGGTGTGGTGCGCACCGTTCTCGCCTGGTCAGGTGGCTATGGGGCGTCATTACCGTGATCTTGTGGAGCGATGGGAGTGCGCGGGCGTCAAGTGTTCGTCGCTGGAAAGCCTGTCACAGGGCAGCAGCGGCACGGGTGGCGATTTCATGGATGCGGTGTTGGCGGACGGGCAGCGTGTCGACTTGCTGCGCCGTCGCATTGGCACGGGTGTTGCGTTGGCGGTGCGCCGTGTGCGTCCAACCAATCGCCATAAGCGCGGCTTGATCCTAGATCGCTACCTTGTGGATGCGGTGTGTCTTCGAGAGAAGAGCGTCACGGATGTGTTGCGCGCCAGTGGTTGGGTCAAGGACGGGCAGAGCGCCAAGGGTGAACACGTGAAGGCGTTGGTTGCTTCCTTGGGCGTTGCTTTGGACCGTATGGCGGGGCCAATGCGTTGCCCACGCATGGCATCGGCGGCGTTTGGCGGTGGCTGTGTTCCGCTGTTTGAGTGAGTCGCGGCACTGTGTTGGAAGTGATTGACATTTAGTTGTTTGGTAACAGGTGGTTATAAGATAGTTATTGACGCCAAAGTCGTCAGCCCCTTACTAAATATGCATCATCTACAAGAACGCCCACGGGAAACCGTCGGGCGTTTTGCTTTTGAAGAGCACGATCCGACAGCCGGAGTGGTGCCCGACGGAAGCACTGAAGTGAGCGCTGGCCGGATGAGATGCTGCTACGGCGGCGCGCTGGCGTTCACGACATTCAAGTTGGTGAGGGAGCAGGACATGGGACGCCTATCGGGTCGTGGCCTTCCGCCTCGTCTTGGCCGGGAGCCTTCCCGGTTTGGGACAGCTCCCAAATCAGAGGCGGATCGAAGTCGCCAGCGTGATGCCACGCAAGCATGGCGCGCCTGGTACAAGACATCGAAGTGGCAAAAGTTGCGGCGCATCATTCTGAAGCGTGACGGCTACATCTGCCAGAAGACGGGCGTCGCCTTGGTCGGCAAGTATCCTGCGCCTAATAGCCCGGTGGTCGACCACAAGGTTCCGCACCGTGGTGATCCAGATCTGTTCTGGGATCAGGACAATCTTCAGGCTGTCTCAAAGGCCTACCACGACACAACGAAACAGAGCTTGGAGAAGCGCGGTCTCGCATAGGGAGGGGGGGGTGAAAAGTCCCCAACCTGCCAAAGCCCAGACCCGCACTCCTAGCTGTCGGAGATTTTTTTTCGTGAGTGATGAAAATCAGACTGTTGTAGACCTGTTCGGCAATGAACGATATCTCACGCCTCGAACCAAAGGGCGTCCGGCATTTGAGTGGACGGAAGAAAACTCCAATAAAGTCAGTATGTTACTGGCGATGGGGTGGAGTAATGACCGGATTGCGGGGTGTGTCCTCGATCCACGGACCGGTAAACCGATTAGTGTGCCCACTCTAAAACGGCATTTTAGATCCGAGCTAAAGGTTCGCGCCTTTGCACGAGATCGCTTGCTGGCTCTCCGCCTTATGCAAACTTTCGATCAGGCGGAGAACGGAAACGTAGGTGCGCAGCGTTTGTTTGATCAGATGGTCGCAAGAAACGATCTTATGAGTGCTGAAGATCGCGTCAAAAATCGCGCCAAAGACAACTCGCCCCCAAAGCCGGTGGCGTTAGGGAAGAAGGAGCAAAATGCGTTTGACGCTGAAGAGGCGGAAGCGCGTTTGTCGGAAGAACTGAAGGGGGAAGCCGGTGCCGCTCGACCAAATTGAACCGGCTCCAAGATTTGCTTGCCCTGATTGGTGGGAGAAGTTGCAGCGGGGCGAAACGCCGATGGCGGATGTTCCGGTCAATGACGATCGGGCGGCTCGGGCGCTCGCCTTCTTCAACCGCCTTCGATTGCCAGACGTACCTGGCAATCCGCGCTTGGCCGACGCTTGCGGGCCGTGGTTCAAGGACATTCTCATTGTCTTTCTGGCCAGTGAAGATCCCGAAACTAAAGAACGCCTAGTTTGGGAATTGCTGTGTGCGGTCCCAAAGAAGAGCTCAAAATCGACCTATTCGGCAGCGCTTGGAATTACTGCGCTCTACATGGAAGAAACACCAAACGGCCAAATGCTGTTGATCGGTCCCAGTCAGAACATTTCTGCTCGATGCTTTGACCAGGCACAGGCGATGATTGAGCTGGACGACGATCTTGTGCAGATTTTCCACGTTCAGGATCACCTGAAGAAGATCACGCGCAAAAAGACCAAAACAGTGTTGGAGGTCAAAACCTTTGACACCGGGATTATCACTGGCGAGATCCCGATCCTGACAATCATCGATGAGGTGCACGAGCTCGGAAAGAAGGCAAAAGCGGCAAAGGTGATGCAGCAGATCCGTGGGGGTGGGATCACGCAAACTGGCGGTCAGCTTTTGATGATCACCACCCAATCCGATGAGCGTCCTGCGGGTATCTGGAAGTCTGAAATCGCAAAAGCCCGGCGTATTCGGGACGGCGAGGCTGGGCCAAAACCAATCATGTTGCCTGTGCTGTATGAGTTTCCGATCGAGCTTCAGAAAGACGAAATGTTTTGGCGGGACGTCAAGAACTGGCACTACGTGCTACCCAATCTTGGGTGGTCGATTAATCTCGACCGTTTGGAAGCTGACTACGTCAACAATGGGTCAGTAGACAAAGAGAAGGAACAGATCTGGGTCAGTCAGCACCTCAATATTGAGATTGGCATTGGCCTGAAAAACGATCGCTGGACTGGTGCCGATTTTTGGGAGGGCGCAGTTCATGGTTTGACGTTTGGGGAACTGCTTGAACGAAGCGAAGTGATTACTGCCGGAATTGATCCGGGCGGACAGGATGACCTCCTTTCGTTTTCTCTGATTGGCCGCAACCGCGACACGGGCGCTTGGATGCATTGGGCCAAACATTATGCTGATTTTATAGTTTTGGAACGTCGCAAATCGATCGCGCCAGAGTTGGCCGATTTTGAGAAAGATGGCGATTTGCTCATGGTTCACGATCTCGAAGAAGAGGCTTACAGCGACATTGCCAAGATGTGCGCCGAGGTCAGGGATCTTGGGCTGTTTCCAGAGGAAAACGGCATCGGCATCGATGGCGCGGGAAAAGCCGCAAACCTGGCGGTAGATGCGTTGGAAGAAGAAGATTTTGATGCCGCGAAACACCTTCAGGCGATTAGTCAAGGTTACCGGTTGAACAACATCGCAGCGACTGTGGCGGTGAAGTTGAAGGGCGGGTCATTCCTGCATTCTGGCCAAGAGATCATGTCTTGGTGCGTGGAGAACACAAAAATGTATCAACGAGCGAATGCCGAGTATCCCTCCAAAGAGGAAAGCGGCGGGGGCAAGATTGATGGCACCATGTCGCTGCTTGACGCCGCTGAATTGATGTCTTGGCATCCAAAGGCAGCGCCACGCGTTGACTTTGATGGGTTCTTGGCGAAACCGGTGATGGTTGTATGATTAAGTTTCTGAAGGCAGCCATACGTGGGGTGAAGGCAGAGTTGGCGGCGGGCGAGAGTGGCTGGGTCACTCTTTCGGCTACAGATGCCTTGTCTGCGGGTGGTTATGCCTCCCACGCGGGCAAATCCGTGTCGCCGAAAACGGCGATGGAAGTCTCCGCTGTCTGGGATTGCGTGCGAAAGACATCCGAAGTGGTTTCTACATTGCCAGCGTCTCTTTATGAGCGGCAGGCAGATGGCTCCAAAGTTCGCATAGACAATGATCTGTCTGACATCTTGACCCGCGCACCAAATACCAGCCAAACCGCGACGGAGTTCTGGGAAGGTGGGACTGCACAGACGGTTTTGCGCGGCAATGGATACTCTGAGCGATTGCTAATTAAGGATCGGTTGGTTGGTTTACGTCCGCTCTTCAATGTGACGCCAAAGCGTCTGCCTGGTGGCGGTTTTAGCTATCGGGTGGTGGATCGCGGCAAATCCTATGAAATGCCGGCAAGCAAAGTGTTTCATCTTCGCGGCTTTGGTCCTGGTGATGGCCTCGGCATGTCAGCGATCGCCTATGGAGCCAATTCGATAGGTGCTGCTTTGGCAGCGGATGAGACTGCTGGGTCCGTGTTTTCAAACATGATGATGGCCGCAGCGGTCCTGGAATCTGATCAAGGACTGTCATCTGATCAGCGCGATCAGTTGCAGGAGATGCTGTCCACATTTGTAGGATCCAAGAAGGCCGGTAAAACACTGGTTTTGGAGGCAGGACTCAAACATCGCGCTGTCCAAATGAACCCTGAAGACGCGCAGCTCCTGGAGACACGCCAATTCGGTGTCGAGGATGTTTGTCGTTGGTTTGGTGTTCCTCCGATTGTCATTGGCCATGCGCCCAAAGGGCAAACCATGTGGGGCAGTGGCGTTGAAGCCATCATGCTGAGTTGGCTGACGTTGGGAATTAATCCGCTCCTGAAGCGCATTGAAGCCAGGATCGCAAAAGACCTGATCCCACCTTCCAAGCGCGGCAAATGGGTTTTTGAGTGGAACCGTGAAGGCATGCTGCAGATGGACAGCAAGGCAAAGGGTGAGTTCCTCTCGAAAATGGGCAGCTCTGGCACGATGACAGCAAATGAGCGCCGGTCGAAGCTGAACTTGCCGCCTCACGATGATCCTGCGGCTGACAGCCTCACAGCACAATCGGCTTTGGTGCCGCTCGAAGATCTCGGAAAGGACAAGACATGAGCTTGCGTGACCTGCCCGCCGTTGCGGTGCCAACAAAACCTGCTGTGCGTACAGAGGTGACAGAGAAAGCGGTCAATCGCTGGAACCCGGATGTCCGTGCTGCATCAACCGGTGGAGATGAGCGGACACTCTCGATTTTGGAGCCGATCGGCGAAGATTGGTTTGGTGACGGTGTGTCCTCCAAGCGCATTGCGGCTGCTCTGCGCCATTTGGGGCCCGGACCAGTTACCGCAAACGTAAACAGTCCGGGCGGCGACTTCTTTGAAGGGCTGACAATTTACAATTTGCTGCGTGAACACGACGGTGAAGTGACAATTAAGATCCTCGGCATGGCAGCGTCGGCAGCGTCGATCATTGCCATGGCTGGCGATACCATTCAGATGGCGCGCGCCAGCTTTATGATGATCCACAACACTTGGGTTTTGGCTGCGGGCGATCGGCACGCGTTTCGCGATGTTGCAGATTGGCTTGAACCGTTTGATCAGGCTGCCGTGAGTATCTACGGCGCGCGCACTGGTATCGGCGAAAAAGAGCTGGGCAAAATGCTGGATAAGGAAACTTGGATCGGCGGAGACGCGGCGATCGATAAAGGGTTTGCTGACAGCTTGCTGGCGTCCGATGAAATCGCTGCAGAGGCGCAAAACGCCACGGAGCTTTCTCCCAAAGCTGCCCAAAAGAAACTGGATCTGGTTCTCGCAACCGGCAACCGGATCCCAAAGTCTGAGCGCCGCAACCTGCTGGCCGCTTTGAAAGGGGGCAAGTCTGGCGCTGCCCCAACCGGCACGTCTGGCGCTGCCGTTTCCGACTTGGCGCAAAAGGCGCTGGATAAAATCAACTCAATGTAACGGAGAAATCCAATGCGAAAACTCGCAATGCCCGCCATTTCTGTGGCGGCACTCGCAGCCACGTGCCCAAACGGTGTGATTGGCTCCCCGCTGTCAGATG
The DNA here is from genome assembly GCF_900182745.1 of Shimia sagamensis. Taxonomy (GTDB): domain Bacteria; phylum Pseudomonadota; class Alphaproteobacteria; order Rhodobacterales; family Rhodobacteraceae; genus Shimia; species Shimia sagamensis. The sequence goes on from NZ_FXTY01000008.1 coordinate 130,271, forward strand.
CTGGTGACGCTGAAACCATGCTGGTTGAAGTGAACCAAAAGCTGGACAAACTGAACGGCGAAGTGAAACAGACCGCTGAGACCGCGCTAAAAGAAGCGAAGGATGCTGGTGAGGTGTCTGCAGAGGTGAAGCAGACTGCCGACAAACTGCTGAGCCAACAGACCGCAATGAACAAGGTGGTCGAAGACCTGAAGGCCTTGGTCGAAGGCATGGACGGCAAGGTCAAAGACGTCTCTCAGCAGGTTGCCGAGGGCATGCCTTCCGGCAGCTCGGTGCAATCGTTCGGTCAGGCTGCGGTGGCTGCGGCCGGCGATCGTCTGCAGGCCTATGCTGGCGGTACTCTGACTCTGAACGTGGAAAACGCCATCACCACTGCTGCAGGCTCCGGTGGTGGCATGATTTTCCACACTGAAGAGCGAGATCCGGTCGAGATGGCGCGTCGTCAGCTGAAAATCGTCGACTTGATTAGTCGCGGTTCTACCGACACCGACAAGGTGAAATATACCAAACAAACCACCCGTACCGATGGCACCAGCATGGTGGCAGAGCAGGGCACTTATGGTGCCAGCAGCTATGGCTGGTCCAAAGCCGAAGCCGATGTGCGCAAAATTGGCCATATCACCCACATCTCGGAAGAGGCGATGAAAGACGCCGCGCAGCTTCAGACGATGGTTGATACTGAGTTGCGATATGGCTGTGAGTTGAAGTTGGAAACGCAAGTTTTGGCTGGTGACAATACTGGCGAAAACCTGGGCGGCTTGCTCCCCAACGCAACCCCATTCTTGGCTGCAAACGGTTTGCCAAATGCCACCCGCATTGATCGTCTGCGCCTGGCCATTCTGCAGGTGGCGCTGGCGGACCATGTGGCTGACGGCATCACCCTTAACCCAACCGATTGGGCGGCGATCGAGTTGCTTAAAGACGGCAACGGTCGGTTCATTTGGGGCAACCCGGGTACTGGCAACGGCCCAACGCTTTGGGGCAAGCCTGTTGTGGAAAGCAACAGCATGTCGGCAGGCGAATGGCTGGTCGGCGCGTTTAAAATGGCGGCGACGCTTTATCTGCGCTCTGACGTGGAAGTTCTGATTTCGTCGGAACACGGCACCAACTTTGTCGAAGACATGCTGACCATGAAGGGACGCATGCGCGCCGCGCTTGCAGTGAAGCGTCCAGCATCACTGGTGACTGGCGACTTTACGTTTGTCTGATCAGTCTGGTCGATAACCTGACCAGGGCAGTTGGCTGCCCTGGTCCGCAACCAAGAGAAAGAGCTGCGATGTTTATCAAAGTAAAATCAAGCCGTGACACCTCGGCAGGTCTGTTTCGCGCGGGGCTGGTTTATGATCTGCGAAAGGCGGATGCCAAAACCTTGGATGCAGTGAAACCACATCTCACTGATGGGGGACCATTCAAAAAGCTGTCTGCGAAAGCTGCCGAAAAAGCCTCCAAAGAGTCCGTTGTGACTTTGGGCCCGTCAGATGAAGTTACCGGGGGTGATGCCCCAGATATGCCTTTGGCAACCGATGAGACGGCTGGTGACGACACGCTTGGATCAACGTTTTCTGAAGAGGAAGTTTCTGGCGGCGACGCTTCAGATGGCTCTGTTTCCGAAGGCGATCAGAGTTGAGTAAGCCGGATCTCGATGCGCTCAAGCAGGTCGTCACAGCCACAGATTTTGATGACGATGACGATCTGCTGACGTCTTTCTTGGACGCGGCTTGTGCCCATGTGGAGACCTTCCTTCGCCGGAACTTGGCGACGGATTTTCCAGGAGGCTGGCCGAAACCCATTGCCCAAGCTGCACTCCTTTTGGCAGCGCATTTTTACGAGCATCGTGGGCAGTTATCCGAGGCATCCGAAAGTGGGATGCCAACAATGGTCAAAGATCTGTTGGCCGGGTATCGGAGTTTGGCGTGACCGATGTTCTCCTGCGTGAACGGATCTCCTTCGAAGAGCTGGTACCTGGGGCTGAAAGCACGCTTGGCAACACCCAGAAGACGCCAACGCATCGTTTCTATCGCCGCGCTTGCTTCCTGTTTCTGCGAAGCGGAGAGGGTGTCTTGGCTGGGCGGCTATCGGGCACGCAAAGCATCGTGATGACCGTGCGTAGGTCCGCTGCCGTTGCCGCGATCACCACGACGCAAACAACCAAATGGCAGATCCGCGATAAGACCACAGACATTGTCTACAACATCAAGGCGGTTGAGCCGAACCGGGAAAAGCCGCGCCAACTGATCGACTTCCTTTGTGTGAGCACGTCGTGAAGGTAGGTTTTGACATGCAAGGGCTGCGCGACATCGAGGACGCGTTGGCGGCTCTTCCTAAAGCCACATCTAAAGCGGTGGTGCGTCGGTCTCTCAAAAAGGAGCTGCAGCCGGTGGCGGACATGGCCAATGCGCTCTGGCCCGGAGCGGATGACTCTGCCTTTGCAGTATCGGCAAGGGTCAAACGCACGCAGCCGCAACCAAGTGAAAGTGCCTTTGGAGTGTCCATGTTCGTGGGCAATACACAGGCTGCTCCGCATGCCCATCTTTTGGAATGGGGTACTGCACCCCGTTATCACGAGAGCGGAAAATACGTCGGTGCGGTTGCGCCGCAACCCATGCTGACGCCCGCTTGGGATACGCGAAAAGATCAGATTTTGTCCGGTCTCGCAGCCGCTCTGCGGGCTGAAATTGCCGCCACGGTTTCGCGTCGCGCAAAGAAAGGTCTGTGATGCAGGCACATCTAAAAACACTGCTCGATGGGGTTCTTTCGTGCCCGATAAAGTGGGGGTTTTTCCGTGATGGCGAAGCCCTTCCGCGAGTGACACTCACCCAAATGGGCGGCAAGCGAGATCACACACTGAACACCAAAGGGCTGATGCGGTCGACGGTCCAAATTGATTGCTGGGCTGAAGGCTACGACGAAGCCAAGCTGACAGCCGTCGCCGTGCGCGGCGTTCTGGAGGGCTATCGGGGTGCGCCAATTGTGTTGGCGCGACTGACTGCTGAGCGAGATCACGACGTTGCAGACGCATCCCAAGCCGCACGCGTTTCAGTGACCTTCGCTGTGACGCATCGAGGCTAACCAAAACCCACCCATTTGAGGAGAAGAAGATGTCCAAAGACAAACCCGCTGCGGCGGATCCAAAACCTGTGCCTACTGTTGTCACCGTCAAAGGGGTGAAGTTGGGGCGCCTTCCGCTTGAATCCGGAAAGCCAGGCCATCCCGTTGCATTCTTCAAGGGTGAAGTCCCGCCAGTTGATAGCACCCTCAAATTCACGCTGGAAAATGGCGTGACCTATGCCGGCATCGTCGTCGAAGCAGTCGAAGCTGATGGCGAGGTCATGACCGAGTTCAAAGGCGGGCTGACCCCGCTTTCCAAGAAATAGGCGCTGCCTATTCCCCTGCGCCCCCGCGGCGCTTTTTCCAAACCTGAAAGGAGACTCAAATGGGTCATCAAACTGCCAGCGGGGTAACGCTGGGCATTTACCTAACGCCGCCCGCTTCTCACACCGAGGCCGGATTCGACGCGCTAACTTTCATCCCCGTTGGTGAAATCACCAATGTGGGTGAATTTGGCAAAGAGTGGGCGCTGGTCACGCACAACCCGCTCGCGTCTCGCGGCACCAAAAAGGGCAAAGGCTCTTTCAACAACGGCACGCTGAGCCCGTCGCTGGCACTGGACCCTGGCGATGCAGGCCAGACCGCCATGAAGACGGCGCGCGACAGCGACGACAACGCCTATTTTGCAGTCACGCTGCAGGACGGGACGGTGTTCTACCTGGAGGGCCTCGTGATGTCGTTCAAGCCAAACATCGGCGGTGTTGACGACGTTGTGACAGCGACCACGTCTATCGAAATCCAGCCAAGCGAAATCATCGAAAAGACGGTTTAAACCGCTTCTTGATGGTGGGCCGGGAGGAAGGTGGTTCTATCCTCCCGGCCCAAATGAACCTGAACCATTACAGAGAGATACACCATGGACTTCACTCAATTTGACTCTGTCAAACGCGCTGAGAGCGGCTTTGATTATCACATCAAATGTGCAGCCACAGGCAAGCCGCTGTTTGACAACTCGGATGACATCTATGCGGACAATGGCAAGCCTTGTCTGGTTACGCTGAAAGGTCGTGAGGCCGCGTCTGTTCGGGCCGCTCTGCGCGAAGCTGGCAAAGCCCGCGCCCTGGCGGAAAAAGACAAAGGCGACGAGGACGAAGAGACTTCTGTGAACTTTGACGAAGTGCATGATCTGATGGTGACCGCTGGGTGCATCATGATCAAAGGCTTTAAGAACATTGACCGGGAAGAGCGTCCCGCAAAAGCCAAAGATGCAGATTGGTTTTTGAACCTGAATCGGTTCACCGGACCCAGCGAGTTCAAATCCTTCGTTGAGCAGGTGACTGAGGCTGCCAATGATCGGGCGCAAGTTCTGGGAAACGCCTCGAAAGGCTGACGCTGTTTGCCCGGCAATTGGGTTTTCTGGATGCTGCCCCAGAAGAGTGGGGCGGGCTGACACGTCGAAAGATGTGGGAACGCGAAAAGCTTGATCTGGCGTTACCGGACATCTCAAGGGTCAGCTTTATACTTGAGTGGCTTGGCTCCGAATGTCTTGGGTGGTTCACCCAGGATGGTATGGGGGGCTTACGTCCAATCTCCTGGGGAGAAATGGACGCCTTCGCGCGTCTGACCCAAACTGACTTTGAGCCGTGGGAAGCTGAGCAGCTGCGCAAATGCAGCGCGGGCTATGTGGCCGGGTACAATCTCGGGCGCCAACCTATGGTCGTTTCGCCTGCATATGAGGATCGCCCGGATGATGATCCTGGCGTTGCTGTTGAGCGAAGACGCGTGTCTGAGCAGATGAAATCCGCATTAAGCGGGCTTGCAAAAAAATAGGGACGGGCGATGACAGTTGCCCGTCCAAAAGCTTCCACAGCCCACTGTGGCGCAATCTTACAAATTCCAAAATTTTCTACGATCTGACCTCCTTGGCCATGAGCTGAAGGGGTGTTCTGTGGTAGCGGAGAGGGCAACCTTTATGTCGATTGAAATCGGTGCAGTCCGGGCGTCAGCCCACTTTGACACCGCCTCTTTTGTGACAGGTGCCAAGAACGGCATTTCTGCCATGTCGTCATTTAAGGCTGGTTTCAAAAGCACCACTCGCGAAGCTGTCCGGGACGCGGAGAGGATGGCGGCGGCCTGTGGCGCGAGCTTCAAAAGCACATCGTCAGCCGCTCAAAAGCAAGTCGACGCACTGGCTGGTGTTGATCGCGCCAACAAAAAAACCTCGGCCTCTACGCGCGCTTGGGTCGGTGCGCTGAACAAACAGGCGCAGGCATTTGACCGTGTGCGGGCCTCTGTGGATCCTGTGTTTGCGGCGTCCAAGCAATACGAAGCTGCCGTTGATGATGTAAAAGCATCGGTCCGTTCTGGCATTGCCTCTCAGTCTGAGGCCAACCGGGTTATTGATCAGGCGGCGCAGAAATACCTTGGCTTGGTGCCTGTGAGTGAGCAGGCAGCGCGCGCCCAGGAAAAAGCCGCCAAAGCAGCCCAGACCGCCCGAAGCACCTACGAGCAGTCCCGCGCCAGTCTGGATCCGCTGTACGCGGCTTCAAAACGGTATGAGGCTGTTTTGCGGCAGACCAAGGCGGCGCTGGCCTCCAAAGCCATTAGTCAGGCAGAGGCAAATCAACTGCTGGCCTTGGCAGAAAGCCAGTATCTGGGCACGGGTGCGGCTGCGATGCAGTATGGCAAGCAGACCAAAGTTGCCACACATCACACGGCCAACCTGGCTTTCCAGTTCAACGACATTGGCATGATGATGGCGGCAGGGCAGAACCCCTTCATGCTGGCAATGCAGCAAGGCACACAGGTGTCGCAGGTGCTGAACCAGATGGGCGGCGGCGTGAAGTCCATTCGGGGCATTGGTGCGGCGTTTCTCCAAGTGATCAACCCGACGTCTTTGGCGACGTTGGGGATCATTGCTGGCGCGGCGGCGCTCGGCCAATGGGCAATGTCTGCATGGCAAGCCGAAGACAACGCAGAGGCGGTCAAAAAACGCATCGAAGAGCTTCAAGATGCGATATCTTCCTTGTCCAGCATCTCTCAGGCCTCAGCAGCGGATCTCGAAGTGTATCTCGCAGAAGCCTTTGGCCGGACGTCCGAGAAGGTCCAGGCGCTGATTGATGACCTAAAAGAAGCTGAGTTCGCCACAATTAGCCGTCAAATGCGGGTTTTTGTTGAGGACGGCACCGAGGGGCTCAATGAGCTTTCCGGCGCATGGGATGTGTTTCAGACGTCTCTGGTAAATGGTGCCGCCATCGATCAGGGTTATTTGAATGAGCGCATGGCCGTTATTCATGCCTCCAAGCTCAGCTTGTCTGAGTTCTTGCAGCTTCAGAAAGAATACCAAGACGTCCTCAATGCCACGAGCGCCGACCAGCTGGTGTCCGAAATCTCCGAAGCGCGGGATTTGGCGGTTCAACTTGGCGGGCCTGTCGGGAATGCAGTGGCAGATCGATTGCTGAAAGCGGCCGAAGAGGGCGGCTTGCTCAACCGTGTGCTGGGTGCTGCTGCAGGTCAATCAGATCGGATTGCCTCCAGCGCCCATGACGCGGCTTCCGGCTTCCTACAAGCGGCCAACAATGCAATGGCGATGCAGCAGGCGATGGCCTCACTCAGCGTTCCCTTCTCCGATGCGATGTCTGATCTAGATTTCGAAGTCGCAACGGCTGGGATGAATGCAGCCGACAAGCTGGTGGCCACTCGTGTGCGCCGCCTAGAAGAAACCATGCACTCCGCGTCTGAGACGGCCTTTGGTTTTGACTACGGTTTGACCTCGGAACAGAAGGCGCAGTTGGCGGATTATGAAACCGCGCTGCGTGGCAACGCCGCTGCCTTGACCACTGTGTCCAAGGCGGGCGGGAAGGCCTCTAAGGCCAGCAAGGATGCGCTGTCTGATCTGCAGGCGGAGCTTCTCCATCGCCGTAAACTGTTGGAGCTTCAGGGGGCCCAGAAGCAGCAATTCGAGGCGCTTACAAAAGTCCAAGAGCGTCTCGGAAAATCGGCCAGCAAAATGACCTCGACTCAGGTCGCGGGTTTGGCGGGTCAGCTTGTTGCCCTGGAAAACCATGAAGCCGCGCTTGAACGTATCAACGGCTTGCAGGGGCAGTGGTCTGAGCAAATCACCCGAACCGCCTTTGAGAGCGGCAATATGGGCGACGTGATTGAAGGCATGTTGAAGGACATCGCTTTTCAGTTTGCGAGCGCCAAAATCGTGCTGCCAGTCATTGCGTCGATTTCGAGTGTGATTGGTCTTGATCGGCTGATTATGGGCGGTGCCGGGGCCAGTGTTGCTGGTGGCGCGGCAACTGGCGGCGGTGGAGCTGGTTTGTTTGGCAGTCTGTTGGGCGGCAGCGGCTTGCTTAGTGGCATCGGAGGTGGGTTTCAGGCTGCCATGGGACTTGGTGGTTTCGCCAGCGGTGGGCTGTTCAATATTGGGGCCAACGCGGCGGCGGCTTCCGCCATCACTGGCGCGAGCGGGTTTCTGTCCATGGTTGGTGCGGCCATTCCAGTGCTTGGCATTGCGGCTGTCGCAATCTCTGCCCTGATTGGCAAAACCAAGGTTTTGAATAGCGGGCTGCGCATCACCGTCGATGAATTTGATGCGCTCATTGAAAGCTTCGCCACCAAAAAGAAAACACGTCTGTTTGGTCTGATCAAAAAGACTTGGACGGATGCGTCGGAACTGGACGCAAAAGATGCAGCTCCGATTATTCGCGCGATTGCTGACGTCCAGGGCAACATCGTGGAGATGGCGGCCAGCTTGGATGTCGGCAAAGACGCATTCAAGCGCTTCAAAACCACAGTGGACGTCTCTTTGCAGGGTCTGTCAGACGAAGAGAAGGCCAAAGCAATCCAAGATGCCTTGCAGGGTATCGGCGATGAAATGGCGTTGTTGGTGCCTAAGCTGGAGCGTTTTCAGAAGGATGGAGAGTCGGCCTCTTCGACGCTTCAGCGTCTAAGTGCAAGCTTGAGTGCTGTGCAGCTGGTCGGGGACACTTTAGGGCGCGCCTACACCCACACTGGTGTGAACGCCGCTGCAATGGCCTCTGACATCGTCGAAACCTTTGGCGGTCTTGAGGCTTATTTCAGCGCGACAACCGCTTATCACAGTGCATTCTATACCGACGCCGAAAAGCTGGATACGCTGGCACGGCAGTCTGCGGATGCTCTGGAAGCAGTGGGGCTGGCTCTCCCAAAAACTCGGGCGGAATACCGGAAAATGGTTGAGGCTGCCAATTTCTCCAAAGCCAGTGGACGGGAGGCCTATGCGGCGCTGATCAGCCTTTCTGGAGCCTTGGATCAATTGGTTCCAAGCCTGGAAAGCGCAACAGCGCAGATGCACAAGCTTATTTCAGGTAGCGCCGTCGACACAGAAACCGTTAACTCCTTTGGGGGCATGGATGCGTGGCGCTCCGCGACTGAGGCGTTTTATAACGGGTTCTTCTCGGACACAGAGCGCTTCCACATCTTGAGCCGTCAAACCCAGCGCGCGGTTGCGGATCTGGGCCTTGCCATGCCCGAAACACGTGAGGAATTCCGTGCGATGGTCGCCGCCATTGACGTGACCACGGAAAAGGGGCGCGAGATGTATGCGGGGATGATCAGCCTGGCCGGGGCCATGGATCAAATCTTGCCAACCATGGAAGACGTCAGCGCGGTTGTGTCCGGGTTTATGGGCGGCACGTCCTCGCTGGTGTCCACAATGATCTCGGAGACCAATTCTCTGATCAGCGCCTCTCAGCGCGCCGCAGAGGGCTGGTACGGGGTGGCCGACAACCTGCGCAGCCTGATCGTTCAATTGACAAATGCCAGCACCTCTACCGCGTCCCCATGGGAGAAACTGGCCACAAACCAGGCCCTGGTCGAAAAGCTGTTCCTGCAAGCGCGGGGCGGGGATGTTGATGCGGCGCGCGGCTTTGGCGGGGCTGCCAAGGATTATCTGCAATCAGCTTTGGCCACGGCGGGCAGCTTCGCGGACTACCAACGCATTGAAGCGCAGATCCGCGCGCAAGCGCAAATGCTGGCTGGGATCAGCGAACTTGAAGGGGCGTCACAAGACGTGATCGTTACCCTGGCACAGCAACAGCTTGGCGTGCTGAATTCGCTGAACAACTATCTGCAATCGACCGATGAGATTTCCCCGGATGATTTGGATGGCTTCATTGGCACGCTGGAGGGGCTGGAAGAGGCCATCAAGCAGGCAGAGATGTTCAGCTATGATTTCCTGCAAGAGCGCCTGAACGTCACCGTTGATCTGATTGCCACCGCAGATGTGCCAAACGCCGTACGCGCGCTGATGGAAGCGGGCACCGACGGCATCCACAGCACCATCAACTTTGCGGTGATGGATGACGAATTGACGCCAGACCTACGCTGGCTGGCCGTCACACAAGCCTCAGAACACCTGTCGACGATCAACTTTGCCTTGGGGGATGAATTGACCGGCTGGCCACGTCGGCTGGCGCTTATGTCCTCTGGGTCGATCACCCGCACAGTCAACGCCGTCTTGCGCCATGGCCTGTCCCATGAGGAAATGCGTTTGGCTCTTGCTGGCAGCTCCGAGCTTGCCCGCGTGGTCAATGTGAGCTTGGGGGAGACGGACCCTTACGCCTTGCACTTGGCGCTTAGCAACGTGGGTGCTTATGCGGTTGCTGTGAAGGCGGCCCTGGATGCATCGCCAGACATCCGCAAGATCGTGTTTGGCGGTGCAGGATCCTATGCGGTGATGGTTGAGGCTGCGCTGTCGTCAGACATTCACGAAGCGTCCCGGCGCATCCTGTTGCAGGAGCAGGGCGTCTACGCCGTCAACATCACCGCGACCCTGGCGCAGAATGTGCCGGATCAGGTCAAAGCCCTGTTGTTGAATGCCAACACAGAAGGGCTGCACGCGGTCACAGTTGGCTGGACCTTCAAGGATAAGCTGACGTGGAAAGAGCGGCTTGCACTGATCGAGGATGGCCGCAGCATTTTGCAAACCATAAACCTCGCCACCAACCAAGTGGGGATCGATGCCGCCGACCTTGTGATGCTGGAGCAGCTGTCTATTGGCGATGGCACGGTGAACAGGTTCATTCACACGGCGTTGCAAGGCACCTTGGGGTTTGGCGCATTTGAATTGAACTATCTTGCGCAACTCTATGCCGGTGCTGGCACCACATGGCGGGGCATCAAGGCCGGAGTACACGGCGGTCAAAACATCGGCACTTTCGGGCATCGCTATCTGAACCAACTTGCCAGTGGCCCTGGCCTGATTTGGCGCGGCGTCAAAGCCAGCGTGTCCGGGGTGCCGACTGGTAAGGGGGCAAATGGCCAATATCTATCGCAGCTCTTTGATGGTGCTGGGTCAGTGCAGCGCGCCATCAAGGGCGGCGTCGTGTCTGTGCCCGCCGGAAACGGAATCAACGGGCAATATTTGCGGCTTTTGACCAAAGGTGAGGCGCAAACCGTTCGTAACGTGAAGGCGGGCATTCGCGGTGTGCCAACCGGCAAAGGGGCAGGGGCTGCCTATCTGGCGCAGTTGGTTCGAGGTGATGGGCAAACAGATCGGTCCATCAAGGCTGCGGTTGTTGGATCTTCTGGTGTGCACAAATGGGGCCAAAACTATCTCGGCCAGCTCTTTGTTGGTTCTGGTGTGGTTGCGCGCAAGCTCAAGGCAGGCGTTACCGGATCGGGCGCAATTGGCAAATTTGGCTGGAACTATCTGAGTCAGTTGAACGCCGGTGCCGGCACCACTTTGCGCACAGTGAGTGCAGGCGTGACGGGTGGCGGTGCGCTTGGCAAATGGCAAAGCTCTTATCTGAGCCAGCTTTATCAAGGGGCCGGATCTACGCGCCGCGCGGTGCTGGCAGCCGTGGATGGCAAGGGTGTGGGCGCGTGGGGGAAAAACTTCCTAGAGGTTCTGTTTGAGGGTGGTGCAGACGTTCCGGGCACTCTGAACGGCAAAGTCAATCTCAGCGCTTTGACTGGTCGCGGGTCGCGTTTCTTTGAGCTGCTGACCGAAAAGGCCTCGGTGATCCAGCACACGATTGACGGAGTTGTTGATCTTGGCGGGTTGTCAAAGCGCCAGCGGGCGTTGTTGGATATCGTGTCCGGTGCCAGCAAAGGCACGGTGACGCTGGGGGGCAATGTCAAATTTGATCCGTCAAAGGGCTTCTCCACATGGTTTGGCAAAACGGTGCGCACTGGGATCTCGACGCCGGTTTCTGAGCTGGCGGAGTCAATCAAGAACCTGAAAGAGGCCATGAGCCGTCAGCGCGTGGATGACATCCTGTCTCAAACCACCACCAACAAGCGCGGCATGACCTTCCTGAACGAAGCCCAAATTCGGGCGCTGGCCAACGCCATGGGGATCGATCAAACCGGCGTCGGTCTTGGTGATTTGATGTGGCAAATCCAGACCAACGACATGAACGATGCGCTGCATCGGGTCTACTATGATCCAACCGGTGCAGCGCGGGACCGGTTTGAAACCGGCGTTTCGGTTGATCATGGCCAAAAGTACCAATTTTCCGATTTCGGCGTTGAGCAGTTGGATGGCAAACACCACAAAACCGTGGTGACCGGTCCTAAAGGCGGCAAACGCGGTCCCATGCACTACGACGCAGCGATGAAGATGATCGATCAGATCATTTTTGGGCGCATTCCAGCTTTTGCCGACGGCGGTTTTCATTCCGGTGGTTGGGCGATGGTGGGCGAGCGGGGCCCGGAGCTGGCCTACATGCCGCCTGCGCGCGTCTACAACGCGCCTGACAGTCGCGCGATGATGGACAATGGCGATCTGGTTCAGGAATTGCGCGCACTCAAGCAAGAGCTGTCTGACACCCAGGGTCAAAGCCGCGATCTGCTGAAACTGGTCGTCAAAACAACCGAGCGGATGCGCAAACTGCACACCAAGTGGGATGCAACACACCTGCCTGTCCAGGAGCAAAGCGCATGAAGCTGATCGATGCGATGGAAGTCACCGAAGCCGTATTGGCGGGCTCAAGTATCTCTGAGGATGAGCATCCTCCTTACGATCCCGTGGTTACATATGCCAAGGATGTCTCTGTTTTGATCGAAGCCACTCATCGGGTTTATCGTTCTGTTGTGGATGACAATACGGGCAACGATCCAACGGTACTGGGCAGTATTTATTGGGTTGAAGTTTCTGCCACCAACCTGTGGAAACCATTTGATAATTTGGTGACGGACCAAGCCGAAGGGGCAAGCCCATTGTGGTGGTCGCTGGCACCCAACCAGTTCGTGAATGCCTTGGCGGTGTTTAACATCGAAGATGCAGATGACGTGACTGTTCAGGTGTATTCTGAAGGCACCGAGGTGGCGACTTATGATCAGACACTGGAGCTGGTCGACAACTCTATGGTTGATGACTGGCACGCGTATTTCTTCCAACCGATCGAGCGGTTTGCAAAGGCGGTCTTTACCGACTTGCCCGCCTTTGAAGGGGACGCGGTCGACGTCACCGTGACCTCGGGTGATGGCACTCCGAAAGTTGGGCAAATAGTCTTGGGCCTGGTGCATACAATCGGCACCACACAGGAAGGCGTCACGGCCAGCATCGAGGACTTCTCGATCAAAGAAGACGATGCCTTTGGACGGCCAACGGTGGTGGAACGGTCCTACAAGACCTCGGTGGACTATCCGGTTGCGATTGCGACAGAGCGCTCCGCCTACATTCAACGCCTTCTGGCGCGCCGCCGCGCCACTCCAACAGCCTATTTTCCTGACAGCGACCTCGACCGGTTTGGGGTGAGCGTTTTTGGCTTCTTTGAGGACTTCACCGTCACGCTGTCAGGATCACCACAATCTGAGGTTTCAATTACAATAGAGGGGCTTGAAGCATAATGCCTGCACCATTCATTTCACCGCTGCCGGATCCACCGGATCGCACTTCGCCAGGGACAACATTTGCGTCAAAAGCGGCGGCGTTCCTGTTGGCGATTGTCGAATTTCGCGAGAACATCAACGCATTCGGGGCTTGGCTTAATTCAAACGTGATGATTGCTTACGCGTTTGGGGCAGGGACGGAGGACCGGCCTTCTATCCATCGCGACGGCGATTTGAACACTGGCTGGTGGTTCCCGGAAGAGGATCGCATGGCGGCGAGTACAAATGGGGTGACACGCCTGTATTTGGCCAACACCGGACAGATGGGGCTTGGAACAGGTCTAGAAGATCCGTTGGCCCGCCTTCATTTGCGAGATCACACGGGGGATATCCTGCGTGTTGGGTGTAAAACCAATGCGGCTAATACTGAGGCAAACGCGGTCTTTTATCACGATGAGGACAATAGTCAGAAGGTGGCGGGGCGGCTAAAAACCCTGCGCGAAGGCAGTCAGAACGCGTTTTCCATGGTGTTTGCGACCGGGGCTGGTGGGGTGCTGACCGATTGGTTTGTTTTGGATCAAAACGGTGTGTTTCGGCCTGCTTCAGACGATGCGCAAAACATTGGCAGCGCCAGCTACCGCATTGACAATATCTACGCGACCAATGCGATCATTCAGACCTCTGATGGCACTCAAAAAACGGATGTCGCAAGCCTAAGCGATGCAGAAAAGCGGGTTGCCTTGGCCGCCAAAACGTTGCTGGTCAAATACCGCTTTCAGACAGCTGTGGGCAGCAAAGGCGATGCCGCGCGCATTCACTTCGGTGTCATTGCGCAAGACCTGGCGGCGGCGTTTGAGGCGGAGGGACTGGACCCTTGGGCCTATGCCATGTTGTGCAAAGATGTTTGGTGGGAAGTCACCGAAGCGGAAAGCGGCAAGGTTCAGACAATTGCCGACGAAGAGGCCGCGTCAGAAGGGGCTGAGCGCATCGAGCGCTGGGGTGTCCGTTACGAGGAACTCTTCGCGTTTGTGCTGAGCGCGATCTAACGAGGGCAATCACATGAAACTGGAAATGATCAGCTCCGCTTCGGCGGGGTTTTTTGTTGTGGCTGAGGAGGGCAGGGGATGAGCAACCACGATCCCAATTTGTGGCAGCAGGTGTTTAACGACCGCGGTGCAATTCTGGCCTTTTTTGGTGCGCTTGGCGGGATGGTTCGGTCTGCCACAATCAAGACCACATGGCGCGAAGGGGTGCGCGTGACCTTCATTGGGTCCGCCACTGCCTTTGGCGTTGGGGTGCTTGCGCCATACCTGGTGCGCCCCTGGGTGGGCGAGTTGCCTCCGGAAATGTCCGGCACCCTAGGCACCCTTTGCGCTGCATCCTTCATTGTTGGGTTAATCGCCGTGACGATGATTGAGCGGTTCCTCGCAGGCCGAAAGCTGGTGGAGGAAGAGTGATGCGCAACAAGCAGTTTCGGCGCGAGAAAGAAAGCCCAAGCGCTGACATGTGGCACACGCTGCGTGTTGGCGTGTTTCTGGGGATTTTGCTCTGGGTCGGTTTGGCGGCCCTGGGCGCATTACTGGCCTGATCGGCCAATTCGTAAAATTGGAGTAACTGTCATGAGATTGGCAATTGTCGTGGGCCACAACGCCCGCGCCCAAGGTGCTGTGCGCCGTGATACGGGCGAAACTGAATTTGGCTGGAATAGCCGTCTTGCGGCGCAGATCGAAGATGCGGCGGCGGCTTATCCCGGCGTTTATGTGAAAGTGTTTTTTCGGCACGACGTTGGGGGCTACAGCCGCGAGATTGCGGATGTGTATCAACGCTCGGATGCGTGGGGCGCGGATGCGTCTGCAGAACTGCATTTCAACAGCGCCGGGAGCACACTGGCCACGGGTACGGAAACCCTGACAAGCGGCACCAAGGCGTCTGTGCGCTTTGCGGAGGCGGTGCAGGATGAAATGCTTGACGCGCTAGGGCTACGTGATCGGGGCGAAAAATACGTGCCGCCCACAGGGCGCGGCGGCAAAAGCCTGCACTTTGGCCGTGCGCCCGCTATCCTTGTTGAACCTTATTTTGGATCATCGCCCAATGGTTTGGCCGCCACAGATGAGGCGCACGAACAAAAGGCGCTGGCACAAGCCATTCTGCGCGGGTTTGTTCTGGCCTTCGCATGAAGTCGTTGCCCGTGTTGGCCTATGTGGTGGCCGGTGGGGTGGCGCTGTCCGTGTTTACGGGCTGGCAGGGCTATCGGGCTGGAAATGCCGCCTGTGAGGCCGCAAACGCCGCCGCGCTGCGCGACACTCAATCAGACCTCTTTGATCTTGCAGATCGCCTAAGCGTCACCAGCGCGCGCTTGGTTGCAGAAGAGGCGGTGCAGACCGTCAAATCAGAAGGAATCGAACATGAAGCCCGCAATGATTTTGACCCTTGCCGTGTGCCTTCTGACTCCAGCTTGCAGCGGCTCAAAAGGCGTTGGGCCGTTGAGGATTGAACCGCTGCCTGCCACGGTCACCAACTCGTGCGCTGATCCGTCCAGCTTTTTGGGCGCGGGTGATTGGGAGTTAATCGCGGGCCGGTTGGGGGATGAGCTGATTTCGTGCAATGGAAAACGAACCGCTGCCGTGGGTGCCTATGACGGAGTGCGCGTTGCTCTAGATTAACCCCTATACGATCCAGATAGATTCCAATTGATAACACGTTTTAACCCGAAGCTTTTTACGTCAACATAATCCTGCTCGTCGGGCACCGGGTGTGGTGACTTTGGTCGGAAAACAATTCGGTATTCGTGTTCCGGGCGAAATTGTTTTGGCTTGCAGAAGTTGATTCTCCAAAAACGGTCTTCGGCGCTTTCTTGTGTGTTACTGTTGTGTCCGGTCGGAACGTTTTTATGCGTACGTACCCGGCCTATGTATTCAACCCGTTTGGCAAAGATTGATTGTCGCGGGGGCGAGTCTGTGGTCCAGGTCGGGTGTTTTTTTAGCGCGTGATACAGCGCTTTTATGAGTTTCGAGCCATCCATCACAATATAGTGGGTTAGGTCGGTGTCGCCGGGGTAATATGACCCATCTGGTAGCTCGCATCCATGTAGCATTTTTTCGTGGTGGGACTTGTCGTAAGGGCCAATTGATGCGCAAAAAACTAAGTTGTTAGAGCTGGTCACTAGTTCAACGCCGCCGTCTATCAGTACATCTTGGAATTCTACGCCGCCTATCGTTTGATTGTTTAAGTGGGTGTCAAGGTAGATGTCTTTGCCCAAACCTTCTTCTTTATCGGTGAAGCGGATCGAGGCAGCTTCGCTTCTAGCCGCTTCTGTCTGTCCATAGATTATGTTTGTTCCCACCCTAAAACTGCCCTGCCTGTAGAACTTCAAATCGTCCTTTTTGATGAATTTTATCAATTGGGGTGTCATGTATACCTACCTGATTTGACAAACTGTGGTCACCACGTCCAGTTGCAAGGACGGTGTTGGCCAACTTGCGCATAAAGAAGGCCATGCTACGACCAAACAATTTTTTGGTAAAAGCCCTTCTATCTATCAGCTTTGCCTCGAAACGAGGGCAGGCGGTGCATCAACACCGCCCACCATGCAGCCATTCTTCACACAAGCTGCACCGACGAAACCTTGACGCATCGTCGCCCGACTCACGCGTGAGTGGCGGCACCCTATGCGGAAAACAACTATGCATACAATGACTTCGGTGCGGCCTGCCGCGCCCGTTGCCCCGTGGCTGGGCGGTAAGAAAGCCCTACACAAGACTTTGATCGAACGGATCGAGCGGATCCCACATAAGACCTACATCGAGCCTTTTGTGGGCATGGGCGGGGTGTTCCTGCGCCGTGATTTCAAGCCGCAGCTCGAAGTCGCCAACGATCTGAACGGCGAAATCATCAACCTCTTTCGGATCGCGCAGCGGCATCTTCCTGAATTGGTCGCGCAGCTCGATCTGCAAATTGTCTCGCGCATCGAGTTTGAGCGGTTGCGCAGGATACCTCCCGACACTTTGACGGACTTGGAGCGCGCTGCCCGCTTTGTTTATCTCCAACGCTTGGCTTTTGGAGGCAAACTTGGGGGCGTCTTTGGGGTGGCGGTTGATCGCACCAGGTTCTCAGTAAAAGGAGCAGAGGATCTGCTGCGTCGGGCACATGAACGCCTGGATGGCGTTGTCTTTGAAAGTCTGGATTGGTCTGAGGTCATTCGCCGGTATGACGGTGCCCACTCGCTTTTCTATCTGGACCCCCCCTATTTTGGTGGGGAGGCTGACTACGGCAAAGACATGTTCTCGCGCGATGACTTCCAGGCTATGGCGGAGCAGCTCCGCGAGATCAAAGGGGCCTTTGTCATGTCCATCAACGACACGCCGGAAATCCGCGAGTGGTTTGAAGGCTTCCACATCGATGAGGTGCGTTTGAACTACACGATCGCCAGGTCGGCCGGCAAGAAAGTCCAGGAGCTGATCATCTCAAATCGAGAGATCCGGACGGGGCTGTTGTGATGGCCGTAGAATAGACCGGCTCAGTTGCACACCGGCAAAACGTGCAGCCAACCTGAAAGGTTCCTCCCATGAAGATGATTGCAACAGCCGCCCTGGCGGCCCTCTTGGCGTGGCCAGCCGCTGCGCAGAATCTTCAGCACTGCGCAGCACGTGATCTAGTCGTGGAGCGTCTGGCGCAGAAGTACCGCGAAAGTCGTCAGGCGCTCGGCCTCGGCACACAGGGGGCCATGGTGGAAATCTTCGCCTCCGAGGAAACCGGCAGTTGCACCATCACGGTTACCATGCCGAACGGATCAACCTGTCTGTTGGCGACGGGGCAGGCGTATGAACGGTTGGTCGAGGCGCTGCCTGCCGCTGGCGACGATACCTAATCCCGGCGGCGGGATTAGCCACGCATTCCCAAACATGAAAGGACGTTCCCCAGTCCAATAGCATAGACGCTGTCCCTGCTTATGCTGTGCCCCCGTTGGCCGTTAAAGGCTAGCGGGGATTTTTGCGTTTTGGGTAGCAACTAGACACGGATGGGAATGAATTTAGGGTAAGGGGGAGCAACTAATTGCAAGAGGGATTCCTTTGGTGGAAACACAGACAATTCACATAGATTCTGGTGCGGTTCCGAGATGCCACGTCTGTAATTTTTTGGACATCGCAATAGGGTTGATTGCTGGGGTTTCTTTGATGAGCAAGCATAAAACGCAAATGGCGCCATTGGCGGCAACAATAATGCTGGGCCATTCGATGGAATTATTGGCTAAAGCCTATTTGCTGATCCAAGGAGATGTCACAGTGGATCAGTTGAAAGGGTGGGGGCCTAAGAACGAGAACAATAAAGTGCGTTACGGGCACAACATCAAAAACATGTGGCGGGCTGAAACGCCACTTTTTGATCAAGCAGAAGAACTGTGGTTTCGCGAGTATCGCTCGCACTATGAGACCCGCGACGACTGCATGGAGGCATTTGAGAGAATTTTCAATCTCGCCGCGGAACATCATGAAGCCCCCTACTCAGGCCGATATGGCGGAAAAAACCGATACCCAGCACACGAGAAGCTTGCGCCAATTCTTTCTGAGATTCTGGAACACATAAGCAAGAGCCACTAGCTTATGCAGGCCACCAATCCTGCACAAATTGCGATTCACACTCGGATCGCATCTGATCCGGATCGATGGGTTGAACTATCCGTATCGCCCTTCAGAGTGCTTCTCTTCCGGTTCAGTCGGCAGCGGATGATCGGGCGGCGTCACACCGTGGGCGGATAGCCAATCTACAACTTCACCCCAACGATCCTGATCGCTCACTTTATGGGGGTGAAGGTCGAGTTCATGCCAACGCTTGCGCAAGTCTTCGGGGATTCTTCCAGGCCATTTGTCCATGCGATAAGTTCTGCATCTGTTCTCTCATGCGGTCAAGGTGGTTTTGACTTCAGAGTCCCTCGCTGTCTCGCTGTGGGGGGATTCCTTTTGGATGGCCAGTCGCGCGGTTTCATCGACTTCGGTTCCGAGTTTTGTTTACGCGTAAACAAAACCCCCCATATGAAACTCCCCCAAACGGGCCAAAAAACGGCATAAAACGGGAACACAGCGTGAATATACCCCCTGTCTGCGCCCTCCGAAGGCAGAGGCCAGAGGTTCGAATCCTCTCAGGTGCGCCACTTTTCTTAACAATTCGACGTTGAACGCCGCCGGGGAGATTCGGGTTTTGGCTTGCATTGTGGCCGGACCTTGCCGGTTTTGTGGTCGAAGTTTGTTCTTCTGAGGCGGTGAAATGGCACCATTGTGGCAACAATTGGGCATGCCAAAACTGTTTAAAATCTGGCAAATGTCCCAGTTTTTGTGGTTTTGTCCGTCGCTTTCCCGAAAGGCGTGTTTTTCAAGGGCTTAATCCGAAATTATCGAAACTCTTACAATTTGACACGAAGCTAAACGGCATTGTCCGCTTCCTGTTTAGGACTCATTAGCCCCAGCAAATTACCACTAAGGGTGGGATTTTAGCGGCTCAGGGGTGGGCCATTAGGTGGGAACAACAAGATGCGTCTCAAACAAACGAGCTTCATCAAGACAATCACGCATAGATCGGTCGCTATGCACTCAGAAGGGTGTGCGCAGCCGCGTTGGGACCAAAGCCTGACCGCGACTTTGTAACGATTTCTGAGGACAGTTAGATGCCTATTACCATTACTGTGGATCGCAGTAGTGCGCCGATAGAGGTGCGCTCGGACATGTTCGGCGTGAACCTTTTGACCAGCACAAACGAAGTCAACGGCGTTCCAAATGATCGCTATGTTGAGGCTATTGATTTGGTTGGTGCGACACGGTTGCGCTATCCTGCGGGGCGGGCTGCCAACGAGCAGATCACGGAACTGGATCGCGGACAAAGCGGCTTCAATCAGATCCGTGAAGACGTTCGTAACTATCTTGATTGGGTGAAAGCAAATGACGCACGGACCACGCTTGTGGTGCCAGCTTTGGCGGATGCGCACACCAATCAACAGGACATTCGTGATTGGGCCGAGCTGGTACTTGAGTATATGGGCGATCAGGCTGACCTGATTGCTGGCTATGAAATTGGCAATGAGTTTTGGCAAACCATTGATGAAGTTGAGTATGGCGAGTACGCAGCGGACATTGCCAATGCCCTGCGTGGTGCCACAGTAAATGGATATCAGCCGGAGATTTGGGTGCAGACTGCCAACGTTGCTGGCGGTGCGTCCAACTACAAAGGCGGAAATTACGGTTCTATTAGTGACGCGGATGCAATGGCGGCGATGGCACATTGGGATGTCGCGCACCGACCAAGTGATTGGAGCGACTCCCAAACAGCTGAGCAATACTACAAAAGCCTCAACGGGTACGAAAAGCGGGTGGTCAAAGGCAATTTGGAGTTGTTGGAGCAGCTCGATGCCGACCACAATATTGCCAACGGGTTCCAAACCGACAGTGCAACTGCATCCATTGATGGCATCGTGGCACACTACTATTTTGACAAAGACGTTGAGGGCTACGATCAGAGCGCTGGTTTGACGCGATCTGAAGTCAAATACTTGGATTTGCGATTTGCCACGTGGGAAGCCATGTTGCCGCAAGACTTGAATATTCAAGTCACAGAATGGAACGTTGAGACTGGCCATTGGAACTGGTTGGGTTTGAAAGCTGCAGGCGTGGTTGTCGAGCAGTTCCAAAACATGCTTGAGCTGGGTGTGGACGGGGCTGATTTTTGGACTGTACGCCACAACACCTCGACGTCGATTGCTGGAGGCAATTCGGATCAAAATGCCGTCGAACTGACACCCGCTGGCGTCATGTTGCAGTTGATGTCGGAAAGTCTCAACCCTGAAGATGGCTCGATGTATGCGGTATCTGTTGATGGGTTCGACGAGACAAAACTTGAGGTAAATGCCTACTCCAACGGATATAAAAGTGTGGTTTATGTGACCTCGCATACGGAGAGTTTCAATAAGAGTTTCTCCCTGGATTTGTCCGATTTGGCTGGCAATGCATCGTCTTGGAGCGGCCGAGTTGTCGGTATTGATGCCAGTACATCTGATGGCTACAGTGACAACGCTGCCTATGATGAGAATGGTGATCTGGTTCAACGGCTTGGTAAGCGCACAATTGACCCCGCAGAGCGGGCGGACCTGATTGAAGTGTTGGGAGACGCCTATGATGACGAGTTGATCAAATGGAGCTCCGGGAATTGGAAGACCTACCTACCAAAGCCGGAAGACATTTATGTACGTCCAGGCGTGGGTAATCCGACGTCTTTGGATGACTTTTATTTTGCCACTGAAACCGATGTGGCTGGGTCTCTTACCATGCTGAGCGAAGGTCAATTGGGTAGCAGCGCGGACAATATCAGCTTTCGTCTGAACCCTTGGGAAGTGATTGAGATCACTTTAGACCACTCCAATGTTGTAAGTGGAGACAGTTCGGCGGAGGTTATGCGGGGTGGCTATGGCGTAGATGACTTCAACGGAAGTGGAGGGGACGACTTCCTCCGCGGATACGATGGCATGGATATCCTTGTCGGCGGGACCGGTCATGATTCTGTTTATGGAGATTCTGGCAATGACCGTCTTGAGGGCAAATCAGGAAACGACCGCCTTTACGGCGGGTCTGGCAACGACAAGCTTGTTGGTGGTGACGGCAACGACTATCTCCGTGATGATGCGGGCCGCGATGATTTTGTTGGTGGCAACGGAGTCGATACGGTCTCTTATTGGGGGCACAAAACCGGAGTAAATATAAACCTGAAGACGGGTAAGAATTCCAGCGCCGACACTTACAGCAGCATTGAAAATCTCTACGGCTCGGATCTGGCAAGAGACACCTTGTACGGTGATAATTACGATAACTTGCTTTACGGCGCAGCCGAAAATGATCGGCTATATGGCTATTCCGGTAACGACACTTTGAAAGGGGGCGATGGAGACGATTACCTCCGGGACGAGTCCGGGCGTGATGTTTTTGTTGGTGGCAGTGGTCAGGACACAGTGTCTTATTGGGGGCACAAAAGTGGGATGACGGCCAACCTCACCACTGGGGCAAATTCCGGCGGTGACAGCTACGACAGTATTGAACACCTGTTAGGGTCGAACATCGCTGACGACAAGTTTTACGGCAATTCAAATGGCAACAAATTGGATGGCGCCGGTGGCGATGATGTGCTTTTTGGCTATGGTGGCAACGACGTCTTGGTAGGCCGTGAAGGCACGGATCGGTTGTACGGAGGCACAGGCAGCGACACTTTGACTGGCGGTGATGGCAATGACTACTTGCGTGATGAGTCCGGTCTTGATGTGTTTGACGGTGGCGCAGGCCAGGATACTGCGTCGTATTGGGGGCACAATGCGGGCGTGTCGGTGAACCTTTTGACAAGTGTAAACAGCAGTGGTGATACCTATGTCAGCATTGAAAACCTACTTGGGTCCAATGTGGCAAATGACACGCTGGTCGGGGATCACGGCGACAACCGTTTGGATGGGGCCGGGGGCAGCGACGAGCTTCATGGCAACGACGGTGCGGACTATATTGTTGGGCGCAGTGGTGACGACAGCCTTGAAGGCGATAGCGGTAACGACCGGCTTTATGGCGGATCTGGAACTGACACGCTCCGCGGGGGTGATGGCGACGACTATCTACGCGATGACTCCGGTCGGGATATTTTTGACGGTGGCGAAGGCCAGGACACGGCCGCTTATTGGGGGCATGCGTCTGGTGTGACCGTGAATTTGGACACCGGGGTCAACAGCAGCGGTGATACCTATATTAGCATTGAGAATCTTTTGGGTTCCAACAAGGCGGATGACCATCTGACCGGGGATGAACAAAACAACTATCTACGTGGCGCGGCTGGCAACGACACATTGATTGGTGGCGCCGGAGCCGACACTCTGCGCGGTGACAGCGGCAACGATGTTATGGCCGGTGGCGATGGTGGAGACCTTTTTGTATTCCACGACAGTTTTGGGCAGGATGTGGTGACCGACTTTGATCTGTCACAGGACGTGCTGGATGTGTCGTCTGTGGACGCATTCACCAGTTTTTCGGACGTGATTTCAAACCATGCATCCCAAATGGGTTCTGATGTGGTGATTTCCGTGAGTGGGAGCCATCAAATCACACTAGAAGACGTGAGCCTTGGCAGTCTTGCCGAACATCACTTTGATTTTTGACTTGAAAGAGCATGAGGGAAAACGCTTTAGCGTAATCTGTTATCACGCCATGTGCGCCACTCTTCTGGGGTGTCCAGGTCTGTCAAGGCGTGTTCATCGGGCAGTTTGATCAATTGAACTGAAGGCGCATTGCGTTTTAGAACGTTCTTCGCCCCGATATCTCCGGTCAAGCAACAAAGCTCTCCAAAAAGCCGAGCTGGGAAAAGCACGGGGTGGCCGGGGTGGTTGTCAGCTGATGTTGCCCTAATAATAGCGTCAGATGCCACTTCATGTGATTGTGCAATGGTCTTGAGATCTGACTGCGTGAGGTCGGGCATATCTGCAGGGATAACCATAACGGCAGAACAGTTGCCTGGTAGTTTTGCAATGCCCGCGCGCAAGGAATGTGCCATTCCTTCCGATGCGTCGGTCACCTCAACAACAACACATTCCAACCCTTGAAGTGCAACGCGCCTGGAGGTGTCGTTGGGGCGTAGGCAAATCAGAACCGTTTGTGACACAGCACAGGCCTGCTTTGCCATCTTTTGCAAAAGTGGTCGCCCATCCACCTCTTCCAGAAGTTTGTCGCCACCGCGCATCCGTGAAGAGGAACCTGCGGCCAAAATGAGAATTGCGATGTTGGTCTGGGAAGTGGGGACGTCGGTCATGGCCTGATTTTGCCGGAATACAGTTAGGTTGACTAGCCCCGCATGCGGTTATTGCTCGCGTCAAAAAGCGGTTCCGAGAGCAGGCGTGCACGACACATTTCCCCCAATATTTCGATTTCGACTTCAAGATCTTCGGTAATGTGACCTGTTGGGACAAAGCCCAAGGCAACTGAGGTTTTGACGTTGTGCGCATAGCCTCCAGACGTGCAGAACCCCACAACTTTCCCATCCAGCCATATGGGCTCATAGGCCTGAACGTCTGCGTCATTTGCTTCGACTGCAAAGGCACAGAGTTTTCGGATAGGGCCGTTGTCACGTTCCGCTTCAGCGGCGGATCGGCCAATGAAATCTTCGGTTTTTTGGAAGGCAATGAACCGATCTAACCCTGTTTCAGCGGCAGTATAATCCGGAGAATATTCCGATAGCCACGAACCAAAGAATTTCTCCAAACGCAGAGACATCATGGCCCGCATGCCAAACGGGCGCATCCCGAGAGGCTCCCCAGCGTCCCAAAGCGTGTTCCACAATGATCGTTGTGCCATGGGGTCGCAATAGATCTCAAATCCAAGGTCGCCGGTGTAGCTGACCCGTTGAACAAGGCAGTCTACCATGCCGACAGTAAGTGGACGCACGTCCAAAAACGCCATGTCCGCAATGTCATCCCGGGTACCGGCTTGCAAAATTTCCCGTGCCTTATGACCCGCAATCTGAAATCCGGTGAGGCGGTCTGACACGTTTTTTACCAGCACACCGTCCATCTCATTTTGTTCAAACCACCGCATGTGGTAGGCTTGTGCGCCGTAAGATGCAGTGAGTTGGAATGCGTCTTCGGAGAGGCAGGACACGGTGAAATCCCCAATCAACCGTCCTTTGTGCGACAACATTGGCGTGAGGCTTAATCTGCCCTGTTTGGGGATGCGGCCCGCCATAATACGGTTCAGCCAAGCGCGGGCATTCGGCCCCGTGACCATATACTTTCCAAAGTTGTGAACTTCATTGATGCCTGCCGACTCGCGCACCGCAGCCACTTCACGCGCGGTGGCTTCAAATGCGTTGGAACGACGGAATGATGGAGTTTCATAGCGCGGCTCATCTTCTTCGGCGTAATAATTGACCACTTCCAGACCAAATTGTTGCCCCCAAACCGCGCCCATTTTGTCAAACACGTCGTACATGGGGGTTTGCCGGAATGGTCGCGCGGCGGACAACTCCTCGTTAGGATAGGAGACTGAAAAGCGTGTTTGGTAGTTTTCAATAACTTTAGGGCGCGTGTATCCAGGCGTGATCCAGTCGCCAAAGCGGGCGCAATCCATGGCGTAGGTGTCGCGCTCGGTTTCTCCCTCGACCATCCATTGCGCCAGCATCAATCCAACGCCACCGCCTTGCGAAAACCCAGCCATAACTGCGCAGGCGGACCAATAATTGCGCATGCCAGGTACTGGTCCAACCAGTGGATTACCATCTGGCGCAAAAGTGAAAGGGCCGTGTATTACGGATTTTACACCAGCCGTGGCGAGGGCAGGGAAGCGTTTGTAAGCAAATTCAATGGAGGCTTCGATTTTGTCAAAGTCATCTGGCAAAAGTTCGTGGCCAAAATCCCAAGGGGTGCCGTCGACGCCCCATGGGCGGCAAGGTTGCTCATAAAAGCCAATGCACAGGCCGCGGCCTTCTTGGCGGAAATAGCTTTCACCTGCGGGATCCATCACATGGGGATGCTCCTTGCCTTCCTGCATCATTTCAACAATGAGAGGCACGTCTTCGGTGACGATGTATTGGTGCTCCATTGGATGTAACGGAAAATACACGCCGGCCATTGCACCCACTTCACGGGCCCAGAGACCAGCAGCATTGACCACATGTTCAGCGTGAATGGTTCCCTTGTCGGTGATCACATCCCATGTTCCGTCCGGTCGCTGAGTGGTGGCTGTGACTTTGGTGTGGGTTTGTATGGTGGCTCCGCCCAATTTCGCAGCCTTGGCGTAGGCGTGCGTGGTGCCAGAGGGATCGAGGTGTCCATCAAGAGGATCATACAATGCTCCGACAATGCCGTCTGTGTTGGTGGCAGGTGCAAATGTCTTAATCTCCTCGGGGGTGAGGATTGTCGTGTCTAATCCCATGAACCGATGCTTGGCGCGTTCGGCCAACAGCATGTCAAAGCGATCCTGATTGTCCGCGAGTGTCACACCTCCCACGTGGTGCAGTCCGCAAGACATACCTGTGATCTCTTCCAGCTCGCGATATAGGTTGATTGTGTAACCTTGAAGCGCAGCCATATTGGTGTCGCCATTTAGCGTATGAAACCCTCCAGCCGCGTGCCATGTGGACCCAGAGGTCAGTTCAGACCGTTCAATCAACATGACGTCCGACCAGCCAAGTTTTGTCAGGTGGTACAGAACAGAGCAGCCAACTACGCCACCTCCGATCACTGCTACGCGGGTCGTTGTGGTCATGCACGCCTCCTGTGTTCCCTGATTTCCATGAAACCGGCAGGTTCAGGTGTGCAGCATGTTCAAATGCGACACAAATGGTCGCTAATGTAGCTTGCTTAGTTCCGTAGGAAAGTCGGGCGGACACAGACGCCTATTTCTTGAGCGGCACGCCGTAGAGTTCGAGGCGGTGGCCTTTGAGCTGGTAACCCAATTTCTCTGCTATCTTCTCTTGCAGCGCTTCGATCTCGGCGTCGACAAACTCAATCACCTCACCCGAAGAAATATCAATGAGGTGGTCGTGGTGCTCGCGCTCTGCATCTTCGTAGCGTGCGCGGCCGTCGCCAAACTCCAGCTTATCCAGAATACCGGCTTCCTCGAAAAGCTTCACAGTCCGATAAACTGTGGCCAGCGATATGCCTGCATCCCGGGCAGAGGCCCGCGCGTAAAGTTCTTCCACGTCAGGGTGATCCAAGCTCTCTTGCAGTACGTTGGCGATGGTGCGACGCTGCTCCGTCATTCGCAACCCTTTGGTTTCGCAACGCTCAATGATGGAATCGCTCATGTCGTACCTGACCTGACTTGTGTGCCTGAATTGGCTTTCCTGTCTATCTAAAGCCGTGGAGGGATTCCACTGCTTTTGACAGAACTGCGACAAGAATTAGCGTGTGATTAGGGATGCAGTAGGGTGCCCTGCATCACACGGCGGGCATGCCCGGCGACCGTGACGCCATGTTTGGTCGCCGTAACAGAGATAAGGCTAGGGCGCCCCATTTCGACCCCTTGATGGATGGTAAGCGCTTGGTCACGTCCTTCAATTCGGTTGAGTAAAGCGGCTGTCGCGGCGCACGCACTGCCGGTTGCTGGGTCTTCTGGGATATTGTCGAGTGGCGCAAACATCCTCGCGTAAATTGTGTTGCCGTCGCGGACGTAGACAAACTGGGCAAAGTCCAGACCTGAGGGGTAGAGCCTATTGCCTTTTCTGATAGCGGTCACGTCCGGTGCGGTTCTTGAAAGAATGTCGCGGGATTTGACTTCGGTGATTGTGAAGGCCAGTCCTAAGGATGCCATCACCGGTGGATGCACCTGAAAGTGCAGCTCGTTTGTTTTTATGCGCAATGCCTCAGCCACCAATTCTGGGTTAGGTTCGCATAAAACTTCGAGCGGTTGTTTGGCTTCAAATGAGGCGCTTTGCCCGTCCGACACGCAGGTGAGCGGCCCAACACCAAGTTCGAGGACCATGCTTGTCGAAGGGCCTTCCCTGACCATTGCGCAGGCCGTTCCGACAATCGGATGCCCCGCAAAGGGAATTTCCATGGTCGGCGTGAAGATGCGGACCCTTGCAGTGTGACCCTTGTTTTCCGGAGGAAAGACAAATGTTGTTTCAGAGAAATTGAACTCCCGCGCGATCTTCTGAAGGTCATTTTCAGGCAGCGTTGTTGCATCGGGAATTACCGCCAACTGATTGCCACCAAATGGATTTTTGGTAAAAACGTCATAGACAAAGTATGGGGTCATCGATTGCAAACCTTCTGATTACAGGCCCAACCTTAAAGGCTGCTTGGCGTTGTTCGGTTGAGCTCGGCCCAGATGGGTAGGTGATCTGAGGCTACGCGGGCCGGGATGCGTGTCAAAACGCCGTGATTGTGGATTGTTAGGCCATTTGTGTGCGCAAACCCGTCTAAGCCCGCAATGGGGCGCGGAGCCGGGAAGGTGTGACCTGTCGAGACAAAGTCGAACTCCGGCGTCACCGCATCAAGCGCGGCTTTGGATCCCCATTCATTAAAATCTCCAGCGATGAGCGTGGGCATTTCGGGTAGTCGTCGCAGGGCGCGGGCGACCGCCCCCAACTGCATCAAGCGGTAGCGTCGGATTAGGCCTAGGTGGACGCCTATCACACGAATGTCACCAATGGCGGTGCGCAGGTCAGCTCGAATTGCACCGCGGGGCTCGAGCCCCGGCAATTCCAATCCAGATGCATCCAATATCTCAACACTTGAGCGCACAAGCATGGCGTTACCGTGAAAGCCCAGCGAGCCTTTGGGTTGACCAAAGTCTATGTTTTTAAATCCCTTTTTTGCCACCAGATCATGTGGCAACGCGGCTGGACGCGGCGGTAGCCGTTTGTCTGCTTCTTGCAAAACCACCACATCTGCCTTTAAAGCGCGGATCACAACCATGCTGCGGCTCGGGCGGCGCTGTAGGTCTACGCCGACACATTTTTGCAAATTGTAACTGGCAATACGCAGCACGGATCATCCAATCTAACGAAACTTCGGAATATCTATACCATTGAGAATAGGGCGTTTTGGCCTGATGTTAAGTGCCACAGAAAGTTTGTGTGACTTTTTCGGCATCTGTAGGCGGGGCGGTCAGATCTGTCCAATCTGGATTGGCTTCAAATGGGTTTGCCAAGGCATCGTTCAGTTGACGAAACAACGCAAAATCACCGTCCACGGCCTGAGCGATCATCGCCTCAATTTGGTGGTTTCTCGGGGTGAAAATGGGATTGGCCTTTCGCATGATATCACTGGGGACTGCATGCTGTAGAGCCAAGCGATCTTGCCATCGTATGCTCCAGTCCTGGAAGTCTGAGTGGTCCGTTACATCCAAAGACGCTGTTGGGCTGTCTGTCAAATCTCGGAAAGTGTTGGTGAAATCAGATTTTTGGTCGGTCATTATGGAGAGCAGCTGCGAGATAAGCCGATCATCACCCACCACGGCCTCGGCAATACCGAGTTTTTTACCAAATGCTTGGCGCCAAAATTGCCGCAGCATGTCTGGCATATCATTAACTAGGTTGGTGAACTCTTCGACTGCGGCGTCTGAATTTTTTTCGAGAGGCAGGAGAGAGGTCGCCAGTTGTGCCATATTCCACGCAATTATTTGTGGTTGGTTTCCATAGGCATAGCGCCCATGTCGGTCTATGGACGAGAATACTTGGCCCGGGTGGAAGGCGTCCATGAAAGCGCAAGGTCCGTAGTCTATTGTTTCGCCGGAAATGGCACAGTTGTCGGTGTTCATGACACCATGAATAAAGCCAACGGACATCCATTTGGCGACAAGGTTGGCTTGCCGAGCGATGACTGCTTTTAGAAAGGCCGCTGGCGTGTTCGCGTCCGGGTAGTGTCGCGCGCAGGCGTATTCCATAAGGGCCTGTAACCCGTCTGTATCTTGGCGGGCGGCCAAGGCTTGGAAGGTGCCAACGCGAATATGACTTGAAGCCACTCGAGTGAGAACGGCGCCTGGCAGAGGGCGGTCGCGCATGATCTCTTCACCGGTTTCAACGGCAGCCAAGGCCCGGGTTGATGGGATGCCAAGCGCATGCATGGCTTCTGACACAACATATTCCCGCAAAACCGGCCCAAGCCAGGCGCGGCCATCGCCCCTTCGAGCATAAGGTGTGGGACCAGACCCTTTAAGTTGAATATCGTAGCCCTTTGATTCTCCGAGCAAAACGGCGCGTCCGTCACCCATTTGCGGGTTCCAGTTGCCAAATTGGTGGCCCGCATAGAACAGCGCAATTGGATCAGCACCTTCGGGGACAGTGGTCCCGGAAAACACGTGAGCCAGTTCTAGTTCATCCTCGGCGCCTGTGATGCCCAGTGCTGTGGCCAAGGAGTGATTGAATGCGACCAATTTGGGGGCACGAACTGGATAGGGTTTTTGATGTGAAAACAAGCGGTTGGGCAGGTCCACATAGGTATTGTCGAAGGGGATGTGCAGGGTCATAGGCGCAGCATACTGGGCTTTGAGAGGATTGCCACTGTTGGCACCTCACAAGACTGCGATTGTGTGCGCAGTCTTGTAATATTGGGGAGGGTTTTCACGCCTCAAAGGCGGCTAAGGCGTTCAGTTAAAAGGGAAAAGAGCCCATCGGAATCCACATCTCCGATAAAGAGCGCGTTCGGTTTGCGATCGGTAACCCGCCACCAGTCAGCAACGGTCATGCCCATGGTCAATTCCGAGGTGGTTTCGATTTCCACGTTGATGTGGCGACCCGAGAATAGTTCTGGCTGGATCAGGTAGGCGGTCACGCAAGGATCATGCAGAGGTGCGCCGTTGGACCCATACTTCTCTTTGTCAAATCGTTCAAAGAAATCAGTCATTTCCGCGACTGCTGTGCCAACATTGGTACCAATATTGCGGAAAGCGTCGTTGCGCGATGGCGTGACCAAAGCCTTGTGAGTGACATCTAGCGGCATCACAACAATTGGAACGCCAGATTTAAAAACAATATCAGCGGCTTGAGGGTCTACGTAGATGTTGAATTCCGCGGCGGGAGTGATGTTGCCGACTTCGAAGTATGCACCGCCCATCAGGACAATTTCCTGAACCTTTTCAACAATATCTGGCGCCTTTTCAAAAGCCGTTCCAATGTTGGTCAGGGGTCCAAGGGGGCAGAGTGTGACAGTACCTGCCTCATGGTTGCGGAGCGTGTCGATAATATAGTCAACAGCGTGTTGCGCCTGCACGTCCATCACAGGATCTGGCAGCACAGGCCCATTGAGGCCGGTTTTGCCGTGCACATGCTCAGCGGTAACAAGCTCTCGGCCCATGGGGCGGTCACATCCTTCGAACACCTTAGTGTCGGTTTTGCCGGCTAACTCACAGACAATACGCGCATTTTTTGAAGTCAGGGCCAATGGCACGTTGCCCGCGACTGCGGTGATACCAAGCACGTCGAGGTCCTCGGGGCTGGCCAATGCCAATAGTATGGCGACCGCGTCGTCCTGTCCGGGATCCGTGTCGATGATGATCTTGCGCGCGCTCATGATGTGCCCTCGTGGTCGTTGGAATTTGCACCCTGTCAAGGCGTAGGACGCTTGTCTAGCATGGATCATATTGCTGAGGTAAATAATTTTACCAAACGGTTCAAAAATGACCAAAATGCATGTCGGTATCACGTTGGTATAGCGACTGTATAGCGGAGGTGCGTTTTTGGTGGGCGAAATGGGTGTTGCGCAAGTGTGTTAAGAGGCCGCACGCACGCGCTTTTGCTGTTGCACGGTGGGGTCTTCCTCTAAATCCTGCAACCAACCAATAAGTTGAAGGAATATGACAGTTGGGCATGACCTCATACACCACGTTGTCGCGGGACTTGGTTCTGGTGGGTGGCGGCCATGCCCATGCGTTGATGCTGCGCATGTGGGGCATGAAACCTGTGCACGGCGTTCAGGTGACGTTAATCAATCCCGGACCAACCGCGCCGTATTCGGGTATGTTACCGGGGCATATCGCGGGGCATTACACACGCGATGATTTGGAAATCGATTTGGTGAAGTTGGCCCGGTTTGCCGGGGCGCGGGTGATTTTTGGTGCGGCTGATGGGATCGATGCGACACGAAAAGTGATCCATGTGACGGGACGCGGGGAGGTCGCGTATGATCTGGCGTCTTTGGACGTGGGATTGCATGCGCAGGCTCCGCACATACCGGGGTTTGCGGCATATGGGATCGGGGCCAAGCCACTGGATAGATATGCGGATCGTTGGGCCGCGTATGTGCTGGACGTGACCGTAGGTGCAAAGAAAGGCCAAGTGGCCGTGATCGGCGGCGGTGTGGCTGGGTGTGAGCTGGCGTTGGCCATGGCCTACAAGTTGAAAGGGCTGGGCAGGCAAAGCTGCGTGACGTTGATCGAGGGCCAAACCAAATTGGCCAGTGCAATCCCCGGAGCGGATCGGATTTTGCGCGAAGAGATGTTAGGCATGGGCGTGACAGTCGTGAGTGCCGTGGCGGTTGATGCGGTCACTCAGGACGCGGTTTTGCTCAAGGGGCGGTCTTCGGTGCCATCAGAGTTCACAGTGGGCGCCGCAGGAGGGTTTGCGCACGCATGGCTTTCGGCGTCTGACTTGCCAAAGGATCAGGGTGGATTTGTGCAGGTTAATGACCAGTTACTGGTCGCCGGGCAAGAAGATCTGTTTGCAGTTGGGGATTGCGCGGCGCTGACGGAAAGCCCCCGGCCTAAAGCAGGTGTGTTTGCGGTGCGCGCAGCACCGGTTTTGTACAGCAACATTTGTGCGACGTTGACTGGTGGGATTCTCAAGAAATTTCAGCCACAAACCGACTATTTGAAGCTTATGTCCTTGGGCAGAAAAGATGCGATGGCCGCAAAATGGGGACGATGTTTGGCTTCACCCAAGGCACGCTTGTGGCA
This sequence comes from Shimia sagamensis, assembly GCF_900182745.1. Taxonomy (GTDB): domain Bacteria; phylum Pseudomonadota; class Alphaproteobacteria; order Rhodobacterales; family Rhodobacteraceae; genus Shimia; species Shimia sagamensis. The sequence continues at coordinate 162,541 of NZ_FXTY01000008.1, forward strand.
ATGGAAAAATAGTATTGATCAAACCTTTATGCGAAAGTTTTCGGAACTTCCTGTGATGAAACCCGTAAAGGTGGACGGTCCAGTTGCGCTTGGAAGCGATGACGAACAGATGTTGTGTGGGGGCTGCGGCGCCAAGGTTGCACCGGGGCAATTGAGCGCAGCCCTGGCGGAGATGCCTGCTTTGCAGCGTGAAGATGTGCTTCAGGGCGCAGGCGACGATGCCGCTGTGCTGGACATTGGCGGGCAGAAGCAGGTGATGAGTGTCGACCATCTGCGCGGGTTTGTGATGGATTACGGCTTGATGGGACGCATTGCGGCCGTGCATGCGCTTGGTGACGTCTGGGCGATGGGCGCAAAGCCGCAGTCGGCGTTGCTATCGGTCACCTTGCCGCGCTTGACGCCAGCGATGCAGGCGCGGGCGATGCGCGAAATGTTGGACGGTGTTGGCAAGGTGGTGCGTGGAGCTGGCGCGGAGATTGTGGGCGGACATTCAGCCATGGGGGCAGAGCTGACCATCGGATTGACCGTCACAGGCTTGATGGATGGTAATGCGATCACATTGGCGGGTGCAAAAGTTGGTGATGCGTTGATCCTGACACGGCCCCTTGGGTCTGGCACGCTTTTGGCGGCTGAGATGCAGGGCAAAGCAGACGGGCGTGATGTGGCGGCGCTTTACGAGATCATGGCACATCCGCAAGGGGATGCAGCGGAGATTTTAAAAGGCGCGCATGCGATGACCGATGTGACCGGCTTTGGCTTGGCTGGGCATTTGATGGTGATGTGTCGGGCTTCCGGTGTGGCGGCGGAAGTTTGCCTGGCCGATGTGCCCGCCTATGCGGGGGCAGAAGCGTTGGCAGACGCGGGGTACCGCAGCACGATTTATGAGGACAATAGGTCGGCGGCTCCGGTGTTTGGGCCGGACAGCGCTAAGATGGCTCTGCTTCATGATCCGCAGACCTCGGGCGGTTTTTTAGCGGCGGTCGCGGCGGAGGAGGCGGTCGCACTGGCGGCACAATTGCGAGCAGCGGGCCATGACGCAGCAGTGATTGGTGATGTGCGTGCCGGAGAGCCGTCGATCACTCTGAGCTGATCAACTTGGCTGCGCAGACCGCTAATGTCTCATCGCTGAGATCAGGGAGGGCGATTTCCTCTGGCTCTGGCGCGTGGGCGCGGGAAATGCGGGCGTAGCGGGGATCGTAGTGGGCTTCGATCAAAGCTCGTGCGAGGGGCTTGAAGTTCTGTGCCACGGCGAGGGCTTTCCATTGTGCCACTTTTTCGTGACCGTGGTAGCGGGTGAGCATGTCCAACACAGTGGCCAGTTTGGCACCGTCAGCCAGCATGTCCGGATAGGCAGAGACGAGGTGGTCTGCCCTGGCGTCTAGTGGTGCGGAAAGGCGCAGGTTAGTTGCGGCGATCATGGTCTTCCAGAGGGTTGGCGGGATGATCAATCGGCCGATTTTGGAGCTCTCCGCTTCAACAAAAACCGGGCGGTTTGGCTGAAGTTTGGCGATGCCCATTGCGAGGCGGCTTTCAAAGGATTTCTGGCTTGGTTGGTTTTCACCCATGGGGCCAAAAAGACTGCCGCGATGTTCTGCCATAGCCTCAAGATCAAGCGTTTGTGCGCCTTGCTCACTCAGGTGATCCAGTAGTCGGGTTTTGGCGGTGCCCGTGCCGCCGTCGATCACCACCACAGGACAGGGCATGCTACCCTCATAGAGCGCCTTGGAGACCAAGCGTCGATAGGCCTGATAGCCGCCCTCGATCGTGTCGGCACGCCAGCCAATTTGTTTTAATATGATTGCCACGGAGCCGGACCGTTGGCCGCCGCGCCAGCAGTAGACCAGCGGTTTGTAGCTGCCTGAGCGCTCGGCAAGCGGACCTTCGAGGTGCGCCGCGACGTTGCGCGCGACAATCGCCGCGCCGATTTTACGTGCTTTGAACGGGTCTTCCTGCACGTAGATGGTGCCAACCCGCGCACGTTCCTCGTTGGACATGGCCGGAAGGTTGATCGCGCCAGGTATGTGGTCCTCGGCAAACTCTGCAGGAGAACGCACGTCGATGATCTGATCAAACGGTAGGGTGGCGAGATCGGAAATTTGGGTCAGCGGGAGAGGCATGCACGAGTCCAAGTAAGTTGCCTTGTGCATAGAGGCAAAGGCCGCGGCGCGCCAGAGGTCGGGCCGCGGCCAATCGGCGCTTAGTAAGCCACCATGGTCAGCAACTCGTATTCAGCAACCATCTCATCATCCTGATTGGAGGCGGTGACGTGCCAACGGACCTCGCCGTATTCCTCGTTACGCTTGGTCTTTTTCTTCACCGTTAGGCGCACCTTGAGCCTATCCCCGGCCACTACAGGCTTCATGAAGCGCAGGGTGTCGAGGCCGGTGTTGGCCAGAACAGGGCCTTCGTTGGGTTCGACAAAGAGACCGGCGGCGAAGGACAGCAGCAGGTAGCCATGGGCAACGCGGCCGGGGAAGAACGGGTTTCGCGCAGCCGCGTCCTCGTCCATGTGGGCATAGAAGGTGTCTCCGGTGAAGTTGGCGAAGTGCTCGATGTCCTCCAGCGTGATCTCACGAGGTTTGGTGTAGAGGGTTTCGCCAACCGCCAGTTCGCCAAAGCGGCGGGTGAAGGGGTGGGCGCCTGCGTCACTTTCTTTGGCGCCAGGAACCCATTGCTGTCTGATGCCAGTGAGGATGTCGGGGCTGCCCTGGATGGCTGTGCGTTGCATGTAGTGTTTCACGGCGCGGATGCCGCCAAGCTCTTCGCCGCCGCCGGCGCGGCCGGGGCCGCCGTGAACCATATGGGGCAGGGGTGAGCCGTGGCCGGTGCTTTCCCCCATGCTGTCGCGGTTGTTGAAATAGAGCCGTCCGTGGAAGGCGCCAGCGCCCATGGCAACCTCGCGGGCAACCTCTGCGTCACGGGTGATGATGGAGGCAACAAGCGAGCCCTGACCTTTGTTGGCCAGCGCAATGGCATGATCAAGATCGCGGTAGCCCATGAGGGTGGAAACAGGACCAAAGGCTTCAGAGGCGTGTACGTGTTTGGCTGTGTCGGGTGCGGCACAGTGGAACAGCATTGGTGGCACAAAGGCGCCTTTGTTGGCGTCGGCGCCCTCGACAGTGAAGTCATCCGGGTTGCCAAAGACGCGTTCAGCCTCCGTGCCCAGCAATGCGGCTTTTTCGAGCACATCCCGTTTTTGACCTGCGGAGACCAGCGCGCCCATGCGGGTGGTTTCCAAACGAGGATCGCCAATCACGGTTTTGGACAGGCGGGCGGAGAGAGCTTCGATGACAGCTTCAGTCACGGCCTCAGGCGCAATGATGCGGCGAATTGCGGTGCATTTCTGACCCGCTTTGGTGGTCATTTCGCGAGACACTTCTTTAATGAAGAGGTCAAATTCTGGCGAACCGGGTTTGGCATCTGGCCCTAGGATCGAGGCATTCAGGCTGTCGGCCTCTGACGTGAACCGTACCGAGTTTCCCAAAATCAAAGGGTTGGACCGCAGTTTTAACGCAGTGTCAGCGGAGCCGGTGAAAGCCACAGCGTCTTGGCAATTCAGATGGTCCAACATGTCGCCCAAGCCGCCTGCCACCAGTTGCACCGCGCCGTCGGGCAAGATGCCACTGTCAATCATAATGTGCACGCAAAGCTCGGTGACGTAGCATGTTGAGGTGGCTGGTTTGACAATTGCAGGCACGCCGGCGAGCAGGGTGGGCGCAAGCTTTTCCAACATGCCCCAAACCGGGAAGTTGAAGGCGTTGATGTGCACCGCGACGCCTTGGATTGGGGTGCAGATGTGTTGGCCCATGAAAGTGCCGTTGCGGGAGAGTTGCTCCAACTCACCATCGACATAGATGGTGCTGTCGGGCATCTCGCGGCGACCTTTGGAGGCAAACACCAGCATTGTGCCAATGCCACCGTCGATGTCGATTTGATGGTCAGCTTGGGTGGCGCCGGTGTTGAAGGAGAGCTCGTACATGGCTTTGCGGTTCTGGCGCAGATGCAGGGCGAGCGCTTTGAGCATGCGAGCGCGATCATGGAACGTCATTTTACGTAAGGCGGGGCCACCAACGTTGCGGGCGTAATCGAGCATGGCCTGAACATCGAGGGCGTCATTTCCTGCGGTGGCGATCACTTCTCCGGTGATGGCAGAAGCGATATGGCGCGCACCTGCGCCGGGCGCGACCCAGTGGCCTGCGGCAAAGCTCGAAATGTTTTGGATGGACATGGCTCTCTCCCCGATATGTCTCCGTGAATCATTTATTGACCAACCGTTCGGTTTATGCAAGCTGGAGCGTGAGGAGATTGTGTTGGGAGGCACAGATGACGCCAAAGGAGCGGGCTGAAAAAAGTGCGGCGGCGATGTGGTCCACGGATCGCGCCAGCCAGCATATGGGTATGCAGATCGTTGACGTGGACGAAGGTTGCGCGAGGCTTAGCATGATGGTGAAGCCAGAGCACTGTAACGGACATGGAATTTGCCACGGCGGGTTTACGTTTACGCTGGCGGACAGCGCCTTTGCCTTTGCCTGCAACAGCCGCAATCAGGCGACCGTGGCACAGCACAACACCATTTCTTACATCGCGCCAGGGCGCGAGGGGGACGTGCTGACCGCGGTTGCGCGGGAAGTTAGCCTGGCCGGGCGCAGCGGGATTTATGATGTGTCCGTGTCCAACCAGGATGGTCAGGTGATTGCCGAATTTCGCGGTGCCTCACGTGCGATTAAAGGCCATCTGTTTGAAGAATAAACGACGTCGGGGAGGACGTTATGAAAGATTTGTCACCACGCAAAGACGAGCTGGAACCCATTGAAATTGCGTCGATTGATGAAATCCGCTCAACTCAGCTGGAACGGCTGAAGTGGTCGCTCAATCATGCCTATAAAAACGTGCCCATGTATAAGCAGCGGTTTGACGCTGCGGGGGTGCATCCGGACGATTTGCAGAGCTTGAGTGATCTGGCGAAGTTCCCGTTTTCTTATAAAAACGATCTGCGGGACAATTATCCCTTTGGCCTTTTGGCGGTGCCACGTCAGCAGATCGCACGGCTGCATGCCTCGTCTGGTACAACAGGTAAACCAACGGTTGTGGGGTACACCAAAGGTGACATCGACAACTGGGCCGACCTAATGGCACGCAGCTTGCGGGCGTCTGGTTTGCGGGCCGGTGATCTGGTGCACAACGCATATGGATATGGGCTGTTCACCGGCGGTCTGGGGGCGCACTACGGTATCGAACGTTTGGGCGCCACTGTCGTGCCAATGAGTGGCGGGCAGACCGAGAAACAGGTTGGGTTGATCACCGATTTTCAGCCTGACGGGATTATGGTCACGCCAAGTTACATGCTCAACATTTTGGAGCAATATCATAAGCTTGGCATGGATCCACGAGAGAGCTCCTTGTCGGTGGGTGTGTTTGGGGCGGAGCCCTGGACTGATGCGATGCGCAAAGAGGTCGAAGCTGCGTTTGATATGCATGCGGTCGACATTTACGGGCTGAGCGAAATTATGGGGCCCGGTGTGGCCAATGAATGTGTGGAGACCAAAGATGGGCCGGTGATTTGGGAGGATCATTTTTACCCGGAGGTTATCAACCCAGAGACCGGAGAAGTCGTCGAGGATGGTGAACTGGGCGAGTTGGTGTTCACGACATTGACCAAAGAAGGCTTGCCGATGATCCGGTATCGCACCCGGGATTTGACGCGGCTTTTGCCAGGCACCGCGCGGTCAATGCGGCGGATGGAGAAGATCACAGGCCGGTCGGATGACATGATTATCCTGCGAGGTGTCAATGTGTTCCCATCTCAGGTCGAGGAGCAGGTGCTTGCGACTGGTGGGCTTGCGCCATATTACCAGATTGAACTGTATAAATCGGGTCGCATGGACGCAATGCGAGTGTTTGTGGAGGCCACGCCAACGGCGGCGGACAACCTTTCCAAAACCGCGTCAGCGCGTATGTTGACCAAGCACATCAAGGATATGATTGGCGTGTCAGTTGAAGTGATAGTGGGCGAACCTGGCGATGTGGAACGCAGCCAAGGCAAAGCCAAGCGTGTTGTGGACAATCGAGGCGGCAACTGATGGCGCGCACCATTGCCAAAGATCACGAACAGAAGCGTGTTCATATCCTGAAATCGGCAGCACGTGTGTTTGCCGAGCAAGGATATGACCGGGCTTCGATGTCGGTATTGGCCAAGGAATGTGGGATCTCCAAGGCCAATATCTACCACTATTACGACAGCAAAGACGCGTTGCTGTTTGATGTGTTGGACAGCTACTTGAAAGATCTGAGAAATCGAATTTGTGAGATTGATTTGAGTGGCTTGGGTGCCAAAGCTCAATTGAGAATGGTGGTGCGCGAAATCCTTTTTGCCTATCAAGGTGCAGATTATGAGCATCGGGTGCAAAGTACAGCTATGCAGGCTTTGCCTGAACAGCAACAGAAGGTTTTGCGTGGCTATCAGCGGGATTTGGTCAACCAGGTGAGCAAGGTGGTTGCCGCCAGCGCCGAAAGTGTGTTCGACGATGATCCGGTGCGGCTGAGGGAAACCACGATGTCTGTGTTTGGCATGTTGAACTGGTATTACATGTGGCAACACGGCGCGGATACCGAGGCGCGAGAGCGTTATGCGGAATTGGCAACCAATCTGGTGTTGGGTGGTGTGCGCGGTTTGGCCTGATACAATTGACAGGCTATTTCGTCTTTAGATTGTTTTTGGATCACTTTACACATTTGTGTTAAAATCTGCCCATTCTTGTTGTTTTTGTATGGGTGATGATTTGATGAAACATATTTTAAACGCCTTTCTGGCGGCTTTTTTGGTGAGCAGCGGCGCAGCCAATGCCGACCCTTCATTTGGGTTTGGGCTGACGTATATCTTCGGTGGCGATTGGGCTGTGGGGGTGCGTGTTTTCCACGATGATGAACCAGAAAGCGCCGTTTTGGCGCTGGGTTTCGACTATAAGTTTGGCTCTCAATCTTTCCGGCCCACCGTAGGCGCCGCCTATTTGGATGAGGATTTCTATATCGACTTTAGTTTGGGGTACGACACCCGTTTGCAAGCGTTGGACTATGGGATCGGCGTCGGGGCCGCATTTGAAACGCAACAACCGGCTGCGTCGGGGGGCGGAGCAACCACAACTGGCACGGATACAGCGTCTACCGGTGGTGGCGAAACGGGCACCACGGGCAGCGATGGGGGCGCCACGTCTGACGGCGGCGGGGACTCAGGCACGGACACTGGTGATAGTGGAACCGACACTGGAGGCACGGACGGAGGTGGAACAGGTGATGGGGGTACCGATGGTGGCGGAACTGACGCCATTTGAATTTACAGGCGCCTAGCAAGTTAGCAGTCTGAGAGCCCGGCCGCGGTTGATGTTGGAACTTGGTCACAACTTGGAGCGTGTGGATTTGACACATTGGCCAATTTGCAATGTCTATGATATTTTTCCGCCAAACAACTGAGGTGGGAAAGAAAATCATGAAACGTGTTTTTGCAGTGGGTCTTTTGGGTGCCGCTTTGATTGGTGGTTCTGCCGCGCAGGCAGATCCGTCATTTGGGGTTGGGCTGACCTATACGTTTGGTGGTGATTGGGGCGTAGGGGTCCGCATGTTCCATGATGATGAGCCAGAAAGCGCGGTTTTGGCGATTGGCGCGGACTATAAGTTTGGTTCGCAGGCGTTCCGTCCAACCGTGGGTGCGGCCTATCTGGACGAGGACTTTTATCTCGATTTCAGCCTTGGCTATGACACGCGCATCCAAGCTCTGGATTATGGAGTCGGTCTTGGCGCGGCCTTTGAGACCGAGCCAAAGCCATAACACAGGCCAAAGACGTCCCGTGACCAATTCAACTGAGGGCGCCGATTGTGGCACCCTCAGTTTTTGGAGTTATTGATCGTAGTCGACGACCACTTTGTCGGTCATCGGATAAGACTGGCAGCTGAGAATGAAGCCTTTTTCGACTTCGTAGTCCTCGAGCGCATGGTTGGCGACCATCTCAACCTCACCTTCAATCACCCGGCATTTACACGTAGAGCAGACACCGGCTTTGCAGGCATACGGCGCGTCCATGGTGTTGGCACGGGCCGCGTCCAAGATGGAGGTGTCTCGGTCCATCTCGATGGTCTGGGTTGCGCCCTCAAGAGTGATCTGTGCGGTGACTGGCTTGCTTGCATCCTCTGCGCTGACGGCTTTGCGTTTGGCGCGGCCTGGTTGGCCAGAGGCGAACAGCTCAAATTTGATTTGATCCTCAGAAAGCCCGTGATCTTTCAACGCCTTGGCAATACCCAGCATCATTGGTTCAGGACCACAGATGAAGGCTGTGTCCACGGAGTTGATGTCAATCCAGCCGGTCTGAAAGAACTGCGCACATTTTTCTTCGGTCACCATGCCGGTGAAGAGGTCGATTTCCTGCGCGTCGGTTTCCAACACATGGATCACGTTGAAGCGACCCATGTAGGTGTTTTTCAGATCTTCCAGTTCCTCGCGGAACATGATAGAGGCAACCGCCTTGTTGGCGTAGATCAAGGTGAAGGAGGACTGCGGCTCGGCAGCCAGTGTGGTTTTGATCAATGACAGAACAGGGGTGATGCCAGAGCCACCGGCAAAGCCAAGGTAGGTCTTGTCTGTGGTTGCATCCAATTCGGTGTGGAAGGAGCCCATCGGGGGCATGGCTTCCAGCGTGTCGCCCACCTTGAGATCGGTGTTGGCCCAAGTCGAAAAGGCGCCACCGTCCACGCGTTTGATGCCGACCTGAAGAACGCCGTCATCTTTGCCAGCACAGATTGAGTATGAGCGGCGCAGCTCTTCACCATCAAAATCGCGTTTGAAGGTCAGATATTGGCCTTGGGTGAAGTCAAACTCTGTGGCCGCGCCATTCACAGGGGCCAATGTGACCACCACAGCGTCGCGGATGGTTTTGCGGATGTTGGTGACTTCGAGGTCGTGAAAACGCGCCATGTGGGTGTCTCCTCAGATACACTTGAAATAATCGAATGGTTCCAGACAGGCGGTGCAGCGCCACTGGGCTTTACAGGGTGTTGAGCCAAATTGGCTTAACTTTTCAACATGTTGGCTGCCACAGTTCGGGCATTTTTTGGGCCCGCCGGTGGGTTGTGGTGGGGCGATGCCAAATTCCTGCATCGCTGCGCGGCCTTTGTCTGACAGCCAGTCCGTGGTCCAAGCTGGTGCCAGCTTTCGGCGCAGCTCCAACTTGGAGACACCGTGGTCACGCAGAGCGGTCTCGATGTCCATGTTGATGATGCCGGTGGCGGGGCAACCGGAGTAGGTGGGCGTGACAGATACAACCAGCGTGTCGCCGTCATAAGCGACGTCGCGGATCACCCCAAGATCAACAAGGCTGATGACCGGGATTTCTGGATCTGGAACTTTGTCCAGCCAATCCCAGATTTGAGCCACGCTTGCAGGGGATGTATTTGCCACGGTCCTCTCCATTACCAAGTGTTGCCGGGGTACGCGCGTTGCAACCATTGCATCTGTGTCAGCATGTGACCGAGATGCTCGGTGTGCATCTTGCCGCTGCGGCCACCTTTGTGGGCAAATCCATCAGATGGGATAGACAGTGTGGCCTCGGCCAGCACCTTACCAACCAGAGCGTCATACTCATCACGCAGCGTGGCCGGGTCGGGCGCTATTCCTGCGGCGGCCATGGCGGCGTCGACCTCATCAGAGGCAAACATTTCGCCAACATAAGGCCAGAGATACTCCAGCGCGGCCTGCATGCGGGCGTGGCTTTCTTCGGTGCCGTCGCCAAGTCCGACCACCGTGTCAGCGGAGCGCTCAACATGATAAGCGGCTTCTTTGCTTGCTTTGGCGGCGATGGCGGCCACCTCGGCGTCAGTGGATTTCATCAGGCGCGGCAGCAGAATTGACTGGAACGCGTCAAACAGGAACTGGCGCATCAGGGTCTGACCAAAGTCGCCGTTGGGCAGTTCCAGCAATAGGACGTTGCGGAAATCCCAGACGTCGCGCAAAAACGCGAGGTCATCAGCAGATTTGCCTTCGCCCATGACGTCGGCAGCGTGGCCAAGCCAAAGTTGCGTCTGGCCAATCAAATCCAGCGCGGTGTTGGCCAGCGCAATGTCTTCTTCCAGAATTGGGGCGTGACCGCACCATTCCGAAACCCGGTGGCCGAGCACCAAAGTGTTGTCGCCCATGCGCAGCAGGAACTGCGCGAGCATTTCCTTATCAACCGTCATCACATGCTCCCCACTTCATCGGGAATGTCGAAGAACGTTGGGTGACGGTAGATTTTGGATTCTGACGGCTCGTAGAGCGGGCCTTTTTCATCAGGCGAGGAGGCGGCAATGTGGTTGGCCTTAACCACCCAGATTGACACACCTTCGTTGCGGCGGGTGTAGACGTCACGCGCGTTTTTGATTGCCATTTCCGCGTCAGGCGCGTGCAGGCTGCCGACGTGTCGGTGGCTCAGGCCGTGCTGGCCGCGAATGAAAATTTCCCAGAGGGGCCATTCTTTAGACATGTGGGGTTTCCTTACAAGATTACAGTGAGCAAGGCGCGGCCACGATCGGCAGCTTCCTTTGTGAACTCACGAAGTTGTTGGTAAGTTTCTACAACGAAGTGTTTGTCATCTGGGTTTTTTCGGTCCCAAATCGGTGGATAGATGTTGTTTCGGGCCAAGTCGTCGAAACTGAATTTCTGGGCGAATTTGTCCTTCGAAATGGTCTGGAGTTGCTCAAGAAACGTTTTCACCGCTCCTGAGCTGATTGCTAGAGCAGGGCCATACCCCCAGTCATCGCCGATTGGGTCGCCGCTTCTAAGCGCTGAAAAGGTGCTTTGGCCAAAGTTGGGCAACATATGGTCAAGAGCAGCCCACTCCTTCTCTAGCTCCAGAGCATTCTCACCATAGAGGTTCTCGCGGAGGAAATTATTCACTTGCTCCGCGGAAAGCTGGTCTTCGGGGACCGCAAAAACTTGCATTGTCATGCTCATCGCGGCGCCCTTATTCTGCTGCGACCTTGCGGGCGCGTTTCTTTTCGGCGTGCGCCATCAGGCCGTCGCGCACCCAAGCGCCATCGTCCCAAGCTTTCACACGGTCTTTCAAGCGGTCGACGTTGCAGGGACCATTGCCCTTGATCACGTCAAAGAACTCGGACCAATCAGGGTCAGAGAAGTCATAGTGGCCACGCTCCTCGTTCCATTTGATGCCGGGATCCGGCAGCTCAAGGCCGAGATATTCGATCTGCGGTATGGTTTGGTCGACAAATTGCTGGCGCAGTTCGTCGTTGGATTTGACCTTGATTTTCCAAGCCATGGATTGCTCGGAGTGGGTGCTTTCGCTGTCGTTGGGACCAAACATCATGATGGCTGGGAACCAGAGGCGGTTGACCGCATCCTGAGCCATTTTCTTCTGCTCAGGTGAGCCAAAGGCCATTTTCATAATGGCATGATAGCCCTGGCGTGCGTGGAAGCTCTCTTCTTTGCAGATGCGGATCATCGCGCGGGAGTAGGGGCCATAAGACGTTCGTTGCAGTGCCACTTGGTTGACGATGGCTGCGCCATCCACCAGCCAGCCCACCGCGCCGATGTCAGCCCAGTTCAGCGTAGGATAGTTGAAGATCGAGGAGTATTTCATGCGCCCTTCGTGCAAAAGGCGCACCAGCTCGTCGCGGCTTTCCCCCAGCGTTTCGGCGGCAGAATAGAGATAGAGGCCGTGGCCGGCCTCGTCCTGAACCTTGGCAAGCAGAATGGCTTTGCGTTCCAACGTTGGGGCGCGTGTGATCCAGTTGCCCTCGGGCAGCTGACCAACAACCTCGGAATGTGCGTGCTGACCCATTTGGCGGATCAGTGTTGCGCGGTAGTCGTCCGGCATCCAATCCTGCGGTTCGATCTTGATGTCACGGTCGACCTTGTCCTGAAAGGCGCGTTCTTGATCGGTCATTTCCTCACGGGATTTGACGCCAGAACGCGCGGTTTTGATCATCTGTGCATACATTGGGGTTCCTCCTCAGGCTGTGGGGTGCCTTAGACCCGTTCAAGAATAAGTGCTGTGCCTTGGCCAACGCCAACACACATGGTGCACAGCGCGAAGCGGCCGCCAGTGCGTTGAAGTTGATAGGCCGCGGACATGACAATCCGGGCCCCGGACATGCCAAGCGGGTGGCCGATGGCAATTGCGCCGCCTTGGGCATTTACATGGGGGGCGTCGTCCGCCACGCCAAGTTCACGCAGGGAGGCGAGGCCCTGAGCGGCAAAGGCTTCGTTCAATTCTATCACATCCATCTGCTCAACGCTGAGCCCAGTACGGGCGAGCACTTTGCGGGTGGCGGGGACCGGGCCGATGCCCATCACACGTGGCTCGACACCTGCGGCGGCCATGCCCACGACACGTGCCAGTGGGGTCAGCCCGTTTTTGGCGGCGGCGGCTTCGGTGGCCATCAGGATCGCGGCGGCGCCGTCGTTCACACCGGACGCATTGCCTGCGGTGACCGAAAGGTCGGGCCCGTTTACGCCACGCAGTTTGGCCAGTTTGTCCACACCGGTGCCGGGGCGGGGGTGCTCGTCGGTGTCGACAACAAGATCATCACCTTTGCGCTGTGGAATGGTGACTGGCGTGATTTCGTCGGCGAAGTATCCAGCCTCATGAGCCGCGGCCCAGCGCGCTTGTGAGCGGGCGGCAAAGGCGTCTTGATCTGCGCGGTTGATATTGTAGTCAGCGGCGACGTTGTCGGCGGTTTGTGGCATGCTATCAACACCATACATCGCCTGCATCTTCTTATTTACGAACCGCCAGCCAATTGTGGTGTCAAAAATTTCGTTGGCGCGGGTGAATGCTGCGGTTGCCTTGGGCATCACAAACGGGGCACGCGACATGCTTTCCACACCGCCGGCAATTGCCATGTCGTAGTCCCCGGCGCGCAAGCCGCGTGAGGCCATGCCAACTGCGTCCATGCCAGAAGCACACAGGCGGTTGATGGTGGTGCCAGGCACCTCTGATGGGAGACCAGCGAGCAGGGCAGCCATTCGGGCGACGTTGCGGTTGTCTTCGCCAGCCTGGTTGGCGGACCCATAGATCACGTCGTCAATGGAGGCCCAATCAACTTGCGGATTGCGGGCCACCAGCGCCGCAATTGGAGCTGCCGCGAGATCGTCCGTACGGACGGAGGAGAGCGCGCCACCGTAGCGGCCAATTGGAGTGCGTGTTGCATCGCAGATGAAGGCTTCGGTCATGTTGTCTCCGTTGATAGTCGTTCGGTCCTGTTCGCATTAGCCGACCGTGTGGTTGGGATATCGGTTCGTCTGATTCGATGCAAATAAAATGTTACTAATGAAACGAGATATCAGAGATTGAGTAACGTTATGGCTGTGCGGCGGGATGTCTTCCAGTGCGCCGGTTCAGTTATAAGTGACAGCACAAAAGGGGCAATTTCCAGTGATCTCACCAAAGGACGGAAGGCACAGTCAAGGCGTCCCGTTTCATGTTCAAAAGGGATTTTGGGTAAAAGATGCACGTCGAAAACACATTTCAAAAAACGCATGTGAATTGAAAGGGATCGGCAATCTCAACGGCACTTTTGGTGGCTGAAGAGAGTTTGATTTTTTTGAAAATATCGCTCTTTGACCAAAATCAATTACAGGGCATGATCTATATCAAAGTCGGTTTTGAATTTTCCATTAAAAGTGCCATCGCGAACAAGATGGACACAGGTAACTAGAGTTGGCGTGTACGTGACTATTGAGACGACACATTCGCCCAAAAGACGAGCATTCTTGAGGGGCCACTTTGACGAAGAAGGCATTCTGCGCGCGCCCGGTGCGTTAGACATGTCGCTCTTTGTTGAGGCGTGCACACGCTGCGGTGATTGTGCGGCACACTGCCCGCAAGCGATTATCACGGCTGACGTCGACGGTTTTCCAATGGTGGATGTCAGCGCGCGCGGCTGCACGTTTTGCGGTGTCTGTTCTGATGTCTGTGACGCTGGCGCAATCCTCGCGTCAGATTCATGGCTTTACCGCCCAACTGTGGCGGACACCTGTCTCTCCAAACAAGGCGTCACCTGTCGTGCCTGCGAAGATCATTGTGAAGAGAGCGCGATCCGGTTCCGTCTGATGACGGGAGGGCGCTCTGCACCTCTTATCGACCCCGAAATCTGTTCTGGATGTGGCGCCTGTGTTGCGCCTTGCCCATCTGATGCCATCACCGTTGGGCGCGTTGCGTCCCAATTGACTGCGAGCTCAACCCAAGCCAGCGAGACCGACGTATGTACAATATCTGCGGATGCCTAGTCCACGCGATGCCCGAAAAAGTGCCAGAGGTGCAAGCGGCCATTGAGACTTCTGAGGGATGTGAAGTGCACGCCCAAGAAGATGGTCGCATTGTGGTCACCGTCGAAGACACCGACAACCGGCGCGCGTCTGAAATCATTATGGACATGCACCAGATCCCCGGCGTGATCACTGTCACGCTGACTTATCATCATTTTGAACCAAGCGGCGCTGATGCGGCCGCAACTACAGCGCTCTAAGGAGGACCAGCCATGACATTGCCAACGTCCCGTCGCACATTTTTGAAGTCGACCGCCGCCGCCGCCACGGCCTCAGCAGCAGGCATTACATTGCCAAAAGAAGCAGAGGCCCAAGTGGGTACACCTGATATCCGTTGGGACAAGGCGCCTTGCCGTTTCTGCGGCACCGGTTGTTCGGTACTGGTAGGAACCAAGGACGGCCGTGTGGTCGCCACCCAGGGTGACCCCAAAGCACCGGTGAACCGGGGCTTGAACTGTATCAAAGGCTACTTCCTGTCCAAGATCATGTACGGTGAGGACCGCCTCACCACGCCACTGCTGCGCAAAACCAATGGTCAGTATGACAAAGAAGGCGAATTCACCCCAGTGAGCTGGGAAGAAGCTTTCGACATTATGGCGGTCAAGTTTAAGGATGCCCTGAAAGAAAAAGGCCCAACCGGTATTGGCATGTTTGGGTCTGGCCAGTGGACCGTTTGGGAAGGCTATGCTGCTTCCAAGCTCATGAAAGCAGGCTTCCTGTCCAACAATATCGATCCAAACGCGCGCCACTGTATGGCGTCTGCGGTTGTGGGCTTTATGCGCGCCTTTGGCATTGATGAGCCGATGGGCTGTTATGACGACCTTGAGCACGCCGACACATTTGTGCTCTGGGGCTCCAACATGGCAGAGATGCACCCAATTCTTTGGTCGCGCCTGACAGACACCCGTTTGACAAAGCCCGGTGCGGAAGTACACGTGCTCTCAACATTTGAGCACCGGTCGTTTGAACTGGCTGACAACGGCATGATCTTCACGCCTCAGACCGATCTCGCAATCCTGAACTATATCGCCAACTACATCATCGAAAATGATGCGGTGAACTGGGACTTTGTAAATGAGAAGGTGAACTTCACCAAAGCTGTCACGGACATCGGCTATGGCCTTCGTGATGAGCATCCGCTGCAACAAGCCGCGGAAAACCCAAACAATGGCGGCCTCGAGAAAATCGATTTTGAGGCCTACAAGGATTATGTCTCTGAATACACACTAGAAAAAACCAGTGAGATTTCTGGTGTGTCAGAAAATGCGCTGCTGCGTCTGGCGCAACAATATGCCGACCCTGATCGCAAGGTGATGTCGCTTTGGACAATGGGCTTCAACCAACACACACGCGGGTCCTGGGTAAACGGCTTGATGTACAATGTGCACCTGTTGACCGGAAAAATCTCTGAGCCTGGCAACTCGCCATTCTCGCTGACAGGTCAGCCATCCGCCTGTGGTACCGCTCGTGAAGTGGGCACCTTTGCCCACCGTCTGCCAGCGGACATGGTTGTGGCCAATGATGAGCACCGTGCCATTTCTGAGAAGAAGTGGAAGCTGCCAGCGGGTATTCTCAATGCCAAGGTTGGTTCGCACGCAGTGCAGCAAAACCGCGACCTGAAAGATGGCAAGATCAATGCTTATTGGGTGCAATGTAACAACAACATGCAGGCTGCACCTAATATCAACGAAGAAGGCTTCCCGGGCTATCGCAACCCGGACAACTTCATTGTTGTGTCGGACCCGTATCCAACCGTGACCACAATGGCGGCGGATTTGATCCTGCCAACTGCCATGTGGGTGGAGAAAGAAGGCGCCTACGGCAACGCGGAACGTCGGACCCAGTTCTGGCGTCAGCAAGTGGATGCGCCGGGTGATGCAAAATCCGACCTTTGGCAGTTGATGGAATTCTCCAAACGCTTCACCACCAATGAGGTGTGGCCGGAGGAGATTTTGGCCGCCAACCCTGAGTACAAAGACAAAACCTTGTTTGAAGTGCTCTTTGGAAATGGCCAGGTGGACAAATATGGTCTGGATGAGCGTCAGGAAGGTTTTGCCAACGATGAATCCGAACACTTCGGCTTCTACGTGCAAAAGGGACTCTTTGAAGAGTACGCCAGCTTTGGCCGCGGCAAAGCCCACGATCTGGCTGATTTTGACGTCTATCACAAGGCTCGAGGTCTGCGCTGGCCCGTCGTGGATGGCAAAGAGACGCTTTATCGCTTCCGTGAGGGCTACGACTCCTACGTGAAAGAAGGCGAGGGCGTGAAGTTCTACGGCAAGCCCGACGGTCGTGCCAACATCATCTTTGCGCCCTATGAGCCGCCAGCGGAAAGCCCGGATGAGGACTTCAACTTGTGGCTTGTGACTGGTCGTGTGCTTGAGCATTGGCATTCTGGGTCGATGACACGCCGTGTGCCAGAATTGCACCGCGCGTACCCCTACGCTCAGGTGTTTATGCATCCTGAGGACGCCAAAGAACGCGGTCTGCGTCGTGGACAAGAGATCACCATCTCTACGCGTCGCGGTGACATGCAGAGCCGGGTGGAAACCCGAGGACGCAACAAGATGCCAAGAGGCGTGGTGTTTGTGCCATGGTTTGATGAAGGCCAGCTGATCAACAAGCTGACTTTGGACGCCACTTGCCCGCTCTCCAAAGAGACCGACTTCAAAAAATGTGCCTGTAAGGTTGAGCGCGCCTAAGCGCTCCTCCCCTTAGGTATTTGAAAGTTAGAGCCATGTCCGCCACGTCGACACAGCCAAAGAGTCCGGCCCGTCGCCGCTTCCTTCAGGATGCGGCGCGCGGAACGGCTGGCTGTGCGGTGGCGGGCATGTCCTTGGCGTGGTTTGTTCAGGATGCGCGGGCCTTGCCAGATCGGGCCATTCGCCCGCCCGGGGCTTTGCCCGAGGATGATTTTCTGGCGGCCTGCATTCGCTGCGGCCTCTGTGTGCGGGATTGCCCCTATGACACGCTGGTGCTCGCCGAACTGGGCATAGATGGTGCCGCCACCGGCACGCCGTTTTTTACGGCCCGCGATGTTCCTTGTGAGATGTGTGAGGATATTCCGTGTGTTGTGGCTTGCCCGACCGGCGCGCTGGACCACGAATTGACCGATATTGACGACAGCCGTATGGGGCTTGCGGTTCTGATTGATCAGGAAAACTGCCTGAACGCTTTGGGCTTGCGCTGCGACGTTTGTTACCGCGTGTGTCCGGTTATTGATGAGGCGATTACTTTGGAACGCCGCCACAATGAGCGTTCCGGCCACCATGCAATCTTTATGCCGGTGGTGCATTCGGACCACTGCACCGGCTGTGGCAAGTGTGAAAAGTCCTGCGTCTTGCCGGGCGAGGCCGCGATCAAAGTTTTGCCCATTCGTGTGGCGCAGGCTGATCAGGCGGAACATTACAAACGCAGTTGGGATGAGAACACTCCACTGGTGGATGAGATCATTGATCTGCCAGATCGCCTGCCAGGAACAGGCACAGATAATCTTGCTGCACCAGGGGGTTTTGAGCCGACCTTCAAGTTGCCGCAAGGCGCAACAACGGGAGGTGTTGGTCAATGAGTGACAAGACAGCACTGCCTGTTGGTGCAGAAGCGATCCGCGATAAAGGTTATTGGCTAGCATACAGGTTTCTGATCCTGCGCCGTCTCAGCCAGTCATTTTTTCTAAGCTTGTTTTTGCTGGGCCCTTGGTTTGGCATTTGGTGGGTGAAAGGCAATCTGAGCGGGTCTCTGACCTTCAACGTTTTGCCACTGACCGATCCGTTCATTTCGCTGCAAAGCATTGTGGCGGGGCACTGGCCTGAAATGACAGCGCTCATTGGCGCGCTCATCGTTGGCGCGGTCTATGCGCTCATTGGCGGGCGAGTCTATTGCAGCTGGGTGTGCCCAATCAATCCAGTGACGGATGCGGCCAGCTGGCTACACCGCAAGCTCGATCTGCCCAAAGGATGGCAGCCAAAACGCGGTACCAAGTACTTCATGCTGGCCATGGTGCTGGGCGTGAGTGTGCTCACTGGCACAGTGGCCTGGGAGTTTGTGAACCCGATTTCCATGCTGCATCGCGGTCTGATCTTTGGAGTTGGCTTTGCTTGGGCGCTGGTGATTGGCGTGTTCCTATTTGATCTTGTTTTGGCTCGCCGCGGCTGGTGTGGCCATCTATGCCCGGTTGGAGCCTTTTATGGCCTGTTGGGCGGCAAATCCCTGTTGCGGGTCTCGGCGCTAGAGCGCGCGGCCTGTGACGATTGCATGGACTGCTTTGCGGTCTGTCCGGAAATGCAGGTGATTACCCCTGCGCTGCGCGGCAAGGATGCGGATAGCCCGTTGATCCTGTCGCCGGATTGCACAAATTGTGGCCGTTGCATCGACGTGTGCTCGGTCAATGTATTCCACTTTACCCATCGATTTGACGAGACGCCCGCGCCGGGGCGTGTCCGAGACCGAACCAACCCAGCGCCAAAGGTCGGCAAAGCCGCCTGAGAAGCTAAGGAGAAAGAAAGATGAAAAAACATCCCCTCATCAGCGCCCTGACGGCAGCCGCCATTGTTCTTGGCAGCGGGTTTGCTGTCGCGGATCAGGCCGGAAACGTAAAATCTCTGCGCAATGATCCCATTGACGCCACCAACCGGCTTGACGAAGTGCTGCACCAGCAGTCCGGCCGCGTGGCGCGCAATTATCGTCAGCAGCCACCTTTGATCCCGCATACCGTGGATCAGTATCAGATCGATCTGAGCGCCAACCAATGTTTGGCCTGCCATGACTGGACCAAAGCGGGCGAACGCGGTGCACCAACCCTTTCGATGACCCATTATCAGGGCCGAGATGGCGAGCAACTAGACGAAGTGGCCGGCACCCGTTGGTTCTGTAACCAATGTCACGTGCCACAAGCCAATGCGCCAGCGCTGGTCGAAAACGAATTTGAATCGTCCAACTAACGTCTGGAAGAGGGAAGGTAGCCATGTCTGATCAAGGCAACAAAACCGGCAAAAAGCCGGGCTTCATACGCCGCACCTGGTCCACGTTGTGGTCTCCGACGTCGGCATTTTCGCTGGGCGCCTTGCTGTTTGGCGGGTTTCTGGCCGGTATCCTGTTTTGGGGTGGGTTTCACTGGTCGCTTGAGCTGACCAACACGGAAGAGTTCTGTGTGTCCTGCCATGAGATGGAGCGTAACTACGAAGAATACACGGAAACGGTTCACTACAACAACCGCTCCGGTGTGCGCGCGACCTGTCCGGATTGTCACGTGCCGAAACAATGGCAGCACAAAATTAAGGCCAAAATTCTCGCGTCTAAGGATCTCTACCACACGGTAATGGGTACCATCGATACAGACGAGAAGTATGATGAACATCGCCTATCGATGGCCTCTGCGTCCTGGAAAAAAATGAAGAAAAGCGACAGCCGGGAGTGCCGTAACTGTCATAAGTTCAACTATATGGACTTCACAGTTCAAGAAAACCGGGCCGCATCACAGCACCAGTTGGCGTTGGATGAAGGCAAGACCTGTATCGATTGCCACCAGGGCATCGCGCACCGTCTTCCTGCGGATTATCTAAAAGCGTATGAAGATGTGACCGCTGAGCTGGACGGTGAGATTGTGGTGCCGGAAAACCCGGGGCGTGACGTTGCCACGGCCGGCAGCGAGATCAAGGGCTATCTGGCGTCTAACTGAGCCAACAATCTATTCGACTGAATGATGAGAGCGTCTCCAATGGAGACGCTCTTTTTTGTTGTTGTAACGTAAAGCGCCGGCGCTCATCTCTGAGCTACCGGCGCTGGCCTTGAGTTCCGTGAGTGGTCTGGCTTGGGCTCAGACTGGCGCGCCACATCAAGGCTAATGTCTTGCGCCGACAACCAACTCCAACAGGGAGGGAGGGAGTGAAGTTGGTCGTTGTGGTCGCACCGCTCAAGGGAGGGAGGAAAGCGGCGCGGGTCTTCTGGAGGAGGTGTGCGGCGTTGTCCCCAGGCCGCTTCGTCCTCTGTGATACTGATATGGGACAGGGGTAAATAATTCCTTTTGGAGTTTCGGAATAATCCTTGTGAATTTGCGCCAAATTTTAGCGATCAAGCCTGCTGCCCTTATCCTGCTTGACCTCATACAGTGGTTTGGCCGACAAAAGCGTAAGAGAGGCGGGCACTTATGGGAAATTTGGTTAACAGCTTGCGGACGGCGGTGGTGCGGTTTAACGGAAAAAACGGCTTTATGCGAAGCTCGCATTTGACGTTGTCATTTGTGTTTGCGCTGTTCCCATTCTGCCTTTTCGCTCTCTCACTGGCAGGGGTGTTGAGTCCCAAGGCGCAGGTGGATGATATTATCGATTTTGCGATTGGGGCTTGGCCGGATGCCATTGCGGGACCAATCGAAAGCGAGTTGCGTGCGGTTTTGCAGGCGGGCAGCTCGACGCTTACTTTGGGTGCCGTACTGGCGATTGTGTTTGCATCAAATGGCGTAGATGCCATTCGGCTGGTGATCACCGATGCTTATCGAGACACGGATCCGCGCCCGTTTTGGAAGGTGCGTGCCTTGGCGATTTTATTTGTGGTCGCGGGCAGCGCGCTCTTTACTGCCGCTGGCGTGGTCAGTGTGCTGGTGCCTGTGGTCATCCATTTCTTTGGCGATTTGGTGCCGTGGTTGGATCAATCCATTCTGAGCAATGATGAGTTTCGCCAAGGTGTCATTTTTGCGGTGACGACGTTTTTCCTGTACGCCTGCCACAGGTGGCTGCCAGGAGTGCCTCATAAGGCAAAGAGCCTTTGGCCTGGCATTCTTCTCTGTCTCGGGCTGTGGTTTGTCGCGTCTAAGGTTTTCACTTTCTACATCAGTAGTTTCTCGACCTATTCTGTGACCTACGCTGGGCTCGCCGGCATTATGTCGGCCTTGGTGTACCTTTACCTAATGTCGGCCATTTTTGTCTTGGGCGCTGAGTTCAACGGCCAGCTAATGGAGGAAGCCCGCAACAGAGGTGAAACCGTATAACTACGACCTACGGTACGTCACTCTTGTTGTTGATGCGGCTTTGCCGTTGGGTGTTTTCTGTCGTGGAGAAGAGGAGATATTGCGATGGTTGAGACCATTGGTGCGTTGTTTGACGCGCGTGCTAAAGCGTTTGGCGGTCATTGTTTTTTGCAAGTTCCTGAAAATTCGGAACGGTCCTATCATCCGGATGGATTTGTGTGTTCCTACACCGAAGCCGCAACCGTGGTTGCCGGTATGGAGGCAAAGTTTTCCGCCGCGGGATATGGTCATGGCCACCGTATCGCAGTGTTGCTGGAAAACCGGCCGGAGATGCTGCTGATCAAACTGGCGTTGGCCAAACGTGGGATAAGTTGGGTGCCTGTGAACCCGGATTACCGTCCAGCGGAAGTGGCATATCTGTTGCAGGATAGCGCTGCGGATTTGGCGCTGGTGGCACCTGAATTGGCGGATTTGATGGCGGCTGGCATCGCGGAGAGTGGATTGGACGTGCTTACTGTTGTCGTGACGGAGACGCTGCCGGATCTGCCAAACTCTGCTGGGCCTGCGCCGTCTGACCTACCGGTAAGCGGATCCACAGAAGCCAGTTTGATCTATACCTCAGGCACGACAGGGCGTCCCAAAGGCTGCATTATGAGCCACGCATATGAAGTGGAGATGGGCCAGTGGTATGCCACTCGTGGCGGGCTGATCCAGTTTGAGGCTGGTGTGACCAAAGTCTATTGCCCCTTACCGCTGTTTCATGTGAACGCGGCCATCTTGTTGTTTATGGCGGTGATTGAAACCGGCAGTACACACATCATTCCTGAGCGGTTCCGGGCACGCGCCTGGTGGCGGGAATTGGCGGAAACCGGGGCCACGGCAGCGCATTACCTTGGTATCATTATTCCCGCCTTGATGAACCGTGACCAAGAAGACTGGGAACAAAAACATCAGGTTAAGTGGGCCGTTGGGGCAGGGGTGGAACCCACCCTACATAGGCCATTTGAGGAGCGCTTCGGATTTCCACTGATTGAAGTTTGGGGCATGACGGAAATGTGCCGGATGTTGGCTGATTGTCACGAGCCGCGCAGCATCGACACCCGTGCCATGGGGCGGCCGCAGCCCGGATTAGATGTGCGGGTGGTGGATGAGCAGGACAGTGAGGTGCCACGCGGAGCACCAGGCGAGATGACTTTGCGATATAGTGAAGGCACCCCGAGGCGGGGCGCGTTCTCTGGCTATTTGAACCTGCCGGAGGCCACGGAAGAGGCATGGCGTGGGGGGTGGTTTCACACCGGCGACACGGTGGTCATGGATGAAACCGACATGGTCACCTTTGTAGATCGCAAGAAAAACATCATCCGGCGGTCGGGTGAAAACATCGCCGCAGCAGAAATTGAGGCTTGTTTGCAGGATCATCCGGCAGTGGATCGGGTTGCTGTTGTCGCGGTTGAGGACGCGATGCGGGACGAAGAAGTCATGGCCTGTGTTCAGGTTCTTGGAGAGGCTGACGAAACGCTTGCCCAGCAGTTGTTTGACTGGAGCTTTGCCCGATTGGCCTATTACAAAGCGCCTGGCTGGATCCGGTTTATGGTGGATATTCCGGTGACTGGCACACAGAAGATCCAGAAGCACAGCCTGTTTGGCGACCAAGAAACAGAAACGGACGGCGCATTTGATTTCAGGGCAAAAAAGAAGCGCAGCTGACCCGGCTCAGCAAATGATGCGGAACGGGCTGGTGGTGCAAAGGATGATGTAATCGCGATCGGTTTCAATGAGATGCCAGCCACGTTTGCGCACTGCCAACTCCAACGCCGCCCGGCCGCATTCGGCCTCTACATCCTGTATGCGGCGACGCACAGCGCCAGCTTCGCCCGATTTGAACGAAGAAAACACTTGATCCAGCCAATTTTGGCCGGTGGTCGTATGTGACAAAGTGGCCTGCATTTCAATACTGTGTCGGTAAGGTGGTGAATCTAGCGTTAAGATTTCCGATAAAGTTGCGTGGTTTTTAACGTCGGTGTTGGCCAAATTGGATAAAACACTGCCATTGACGACTGGTAAGTTTCTCACCTGCCCAACTGGTAAGGCACGGATTACTCGCTTTCCAAAAAGGCTTTGAGTTGTGTGGCCACGGCTTTTTGACGGGCCGCCTTCAGATCATCGCTGTCTTGCGTGCGTAGAAAGGTGGCCAGAGCCTCCTCAGACATTAAAAGATACTGTGCGCTGCCCATTACCCCGTAAAGACCAAGGAGTAATTCCATGTCAGTGGCGTTTTTCTTTGCTTGCACAGCCCGCGCCAAACCCAACAAGGTTTTCAGGTAGGGTTTGAGCGGGGCAAGGCCAGTGTCTGTTGCGCTGTCTAGGAGGTTGCGCTGGATAAGGCGTGCGTCTTGCATTTTATCGGTGCCGCCGTCGAGGAGGTCTTGAAAATGCAGGATAAGGCGCAGTTTGGGGGAAACGTCCGGGGTGTCGCTTAAGGAGGCCAGAAGCCTGTCAGTAAGGGCTTTGAGCACGGCATTATAGAGCGCGGTTTTGGTCCCGAAATGATGCAGGATCGCCTGTTTCGTAACCCCAGCCGTTTTCGCTAGAGCCGCCAAGCTCAGCCCATGGTACCCTTTAGAGGCAAAACCTTCGGTGGCCAATGTGATGTAACGGGCGCGGGCGGGTGAGGGCTGTGACATCGGGTTGGTCCTACAGAGCTCTGTTTCTTGAAGGCAGCTTACCGAGTGGTAGGCGACTTGCCAATTGGTAAGACATATTTACAAGGCAAGTGCTGACCAAACGGTAAACACGACTGAGGCGCTGAGTGGAACAAAAAAGGGCGGAGAAAATCTCCGCCCCTGTGCTTAGTCTGCCCGAACAATTATGCGCGGCGACGGCGGCCACCACCGCGCCGCCCACGGCCGCCTTCGCCAGCAGCGGCAGGTGGTTTGTTGAACCGGATCCACTCCGCGCCACCGTCGTCGTTGTTGGTCAGGAAGTTGGCAGCGCGAATGGCCTCCATCTCTTTACCAGCCAATGCCTTTGTGGAGCCAAAGCCGAACATTTTGCAAAATGCTTCGTCGTCCATGCCTTCGGGCAACACGATGCCTGCGGCGGCTACTTCAGCTTTTTTCTCGGCCAGTTTCTTTGGACCAACTGGCAGGGCAATTGGGTTCATGATTGCGCTGGTCATGCCCGCACCCATGGCCATTGGCAGGAAGGCATTGTTGATGCCGTGGCGGTTGGGAAGACCAAAGGAGATGTTGGAGGCGCCACAAGTTGTGTTCACACCCAGCTCATCGCGTAGGCGCCGCACAAGTGTGAAAACTTGCAAGCCGGCTGTTCCCATGGCACCAATTGGCATCACCAGAGGGTCAACCACGATGTCATGTGCAGGAATGCCAAAGTCAGCGGCGCGTTCGACGATTTTTTTGGCGACAGCAAAGCGCACGTCCGGGTCCTCGGAAATGCCGGTGTCGTCATTGGAAATGGCCACCACTGGCACGTTGTACTTTTTGACCAACGGCAGAACAATTTCGAGGCGTTCTTCTTCGCCAGTGACGGAGTTCAAAAGCGGACGACCCTTGGCCGCTTCTAGCCCAGCTTCCAGCGCGCCTGGCACGGAGCTGTCGATACACAAGGGGCAGTCGGTGACTTCTTGTACTTTTTCGACCAACTGGCGCATCAAATCCGGTTCAACAAAGTTGTTGTCAGCGTAGCGCGGATCTTCCGCCATTTTGTTGGAGAACACCGCGCCGGAATTGATGTCGAGCACGGTTGCGCCAGCCGCGACCTGGGCCAATGCATCCGCTTGAACGCGAGAAAAATCGCCGACTTCCAATTCCGCGTTCAGGATTTTGCGGCCGGTCGGGTTGATGCGTTCACCAATGACGCAAAACGGTTCGTCGAAACCCATGATCGCAGTTTTTGAGTTTGATTCTATAACGGTACGGGTCATAATTAATCCTGTCAGACTTTGGCTGGTTGCGCAGAGGCGCCGCCATTATTGATGGCCCAGTTGGCATTGGTTTTGATGCCGCCAAGAGGGAAGAAATGCACCGAGTCGATATTGAACTCGGGGTTGGCTGCTTTGTGGTTGGCCAGCTGTGTTAGTACGTCGGTTGGCTCATAAGGCAGCAGCAGTTTGGAAACATCCATCGCGCGTTTTTGCAGTACCTTAAGGGAAGGTCCAACACCACAGGCGATGGCGAATTTGATCAGTGTTTGCAGTTTAGCTGGCCCGGCGATTCCAATGTGGATTGGAATATCAATACCCGCCGCTTTCACTTCGTTTGCCCAGTCGATAATCGGTGCCGCTTCAAAGGCAAACTGCGTCGCAATAGCCATTTTGGCATCACTGCGCTGAGAGAAGTCCTGTTTCCACTGCAGTGCGGCGTCAACATTGGCGGAGCCACCGGAGGGATCGATGTCTTTGTTGCCTTCCGGGTGTCCCGCAACGTGCAGACGTTCAAAACCTGCTTTGTCAAACAGACCGGTCTCCAGCAGTTGCATGGAGTCTGCGAAGTCACCCTGCGGTTCAGACACACCTCCTGCCAGCATAAGCCCCTGTTTGACGTCAGCCTCCCCTTGATACATGGCAATCCAGTTTTCCAGGGTGGCCTTGTCTTTGATGATGCGCGCCGGGAAATGCGGCATGACTTCATAGCCTTGGGCGGCAACGCGGCGGGCGGTGTCAACCATCTCCTCAATGGGGGTGCCGTCGATATGCGCGATATAGACGCGCGTGCCCGCTGGCAGCAGCGCGCGGAAATCATCCACCTTCGCAGCTGTTCTGGGCATAACCTCGATGGAATAGCCTTGCAGAAAGGCCTCCATTTCCGGCGATGCGGTTTTGACCTCCTCGGTCTTGCGCTTAAAGTTCAACAAAGCCATTGCGGCCTCCCAAAAAGAGGGGCGTGTCACGCCCAGCCTTCATTGTTGATCATGTCCTTGATGCGGGCCTGATCAAACTCTGCCTCCAGCCGGGCCACCTCATTTTCGAGGACAGCCTGCGGCTCTCCCTCCACCGGATATGGATCCCCCTTGCGCCATTCTGCCAGATAGGCGTCTGTGTCAGACGCACCAATCTTCATCGCCGCACGGTCGATGGCCTGTTCAAAGCGTTCGGCCAAAGGTTTTTTTGCGCCGCGGCGCCCTTTGCCCACAATCACTTGAGCAGGAATATCGCGCCAGTAGACAATGGTGACATCAGGCATTGGGGTGATTCCTCCGGTATCGGTCCCTCATTCCTAGGGCAGGGGTTGCGACCGCTTTGGCTCATTTTCGACAATAGGACAGCGTAACGCGACCTTGGGGTTTGTTGTGGCTGCTTTGTAGCGAGAGGCAGCCCTGCTTGGCTATGGGGCGCGCCGTGAATTCTTTGCATGAAGAAGATGAGTGGCAGCGGCAGGACATGTGTGTGATTGACGGCGAAACGGGATTGCGCGGGGCAGGGGGACACACTACGTTGAAGGTAACACGAAATGGAGGGCGTTACGATGGCGCCCAAGCGTCCCAAAGGTGCGGGCGCATTCCCTAAACCGGTTGAGAGCCCCGCGCCGAAACCGCCTGATCCCAGCTCGCTTTATGCGGCGCTGGATCTGGGCACGAACAGTTGTCGCATGTTGATTGCCCAGCCGAAGGGTAGTCAAATTCATGTGGTGGACAGCTTTAGCAAGTCTGTCCAGTTGGGTTCGGGGCTGGAAAGCACTGGCCGGCTTTCGCGTGGGTCCATGCGCCGTACGATTCAGGCGATGCGCATCTGTCAGCAAAAACTGAAGCGCCATAAAGTTAAAAGCATGCGACTTGTCGCGACGGAGGCCTGTCGTCGGGCCAAAAATGCGCGTGAGTTTGTGCGTCAGGTGAAACGGGAAACTGGCCTACAGTTGGAAATTATCCAGCCTGAGGAAGAAGCGCGTTTGGCGGTGATTTCCTGCGCTCCCTTGGTGAGCACCAAGACAGAACAGTTGCTGGTGGTGGACATTGGCGGCGGCTCAACCGAGTTGGTGTGGATGGATCTGACGTCTGTGCCTCCGATCGAAAGGGCGCGGGCCATTATGCGTTTGCGCAGCGGGTTTCACTCTGTCGACAGCCCGTTTCCGGCCGCCAAGGTGGTTGACTGGATTTCGGTTCCTTTGGGGGTGGCCACACTGCGCGATCAGTTTCGCGATGTGGAAGATGACTCCGCGCGATTTGCATTGATGAGTTGGTTCTTTGAAGAGAATCTCAGTGAATTTGCCCCATACAAAGATGCGCCACCCAGCGAAGGGTTTCAGATCATCGGCACCAGCGGCACAGTGACCACTGTGGCCGCCAGCCACCTTGGATTGCGCCGCTACGATCGCACAAAAGTGGATGGGCTGCGCATGACCAGCGAGCAGATCGATAAGGTCATTCGCGGCTATCTTGATCTTGGACCCAAGGGACGACGTGCAGATCCACGCATTGGACAAGATCGGCAAGCTTTGATAATGAGCGGCTCTGCAATTTTGCAGGCTCTGCTGCGATGTTGGCCAACGGATAGGCTTTCGGTTGCAGATCGGGGACTGCGCGAAGGATTGCTTTATGCGCAGATGAGTGCGGATGGAGTGCTTGAGGACGGACCGTTTTAAAGGCGGTTTCGCTTGTGACTCTTGCAGAAATGACTAGAAGGCTTTGTTTCAAAGCAACGTGGTGACGGAAATGGCCAAGAAACCTACCGGTAAAAATACTTCGGGACGTGGGCAGCGGGATTTGACCATCAAGGTTAAGTCGGCGCGCGGTCGTAAGCTGTCCAGCACCCGTTGGCTGCAACGTCAACTGAATGATCCTTATGTGGCGCGGGCCAAAGCCGAAGGGTATCGCGGTCGTGCGGCGTATAAGATCATGGAAGTAGATGACAAATTCCGCTTTTTGGTTCCGGGTGCTCGGGTTGTCGACTTGGGTTGTGCGCCAGGCGGGTGGCTGCAAGTGGCGGTTCCACGTATCAATGCTCTTGGCGAAAAATCCGGTAAAAAGGTTGGCACGCTTTTGGGCATTGATCTGCAAGAGGTTGAGACCGTTGCTGGTGCCGAAATCCATGTTCTTGATTTTATGGATGAAGGCGCTGACGATCAGGTCAAAGAATGGCTTGGCGGCAAGGCGGATGTGGTCATGAGTGACATGGCGGCGTCAAGTTCCGGGCACAAGCAGACAGACCACCTCAAGATTATGGCGCTGTGTGAAACGGCCGCCTATTTCGCGTTCGATGTGCTGGATGAAGGCGGTACGTTTGTGGCGAAAGTGCTGGCAGGTGGTGCGGAAGGTGAATTGCAGAAGCTGTTGAAGCAAAAATTCACCAAAGTTGCCAACGTAAAGCCACCGAGCAGCCGGTCTGACAGCTCGGAGAAGTTTGTGGTTGCGACGGGTTTCCGCGGTTAACGGTCAGCTGGCACGACGCAGAGAATTGGAGGCTGACTTCAGCATCTGATTGGCGTTGAATTCAAATTCAACTTCCAGTTTCTCAGGCTGTTTGGCTTGGATTGGGCGCTTTGGCTCAACGCGCACCACGTCAGCAGGCGGATTTATGGCCGAAAGATTCTTTTGGCGGATCAGCTCAAACAAACGAGCGTGACGAGATGGCTGTGCAGTCACACCTTGAGGCGCGTGATACATTGGATGTCTCCTTGGGCAGCTATGTGTGGCCCGAAATGTGCAGAAGGCCACTCATAAGCTATGTCTGCCGCCTGTGGTCAAAGTGGCGCGCAAATGTGGAGATTTTGGGGAAATGTGCGTCAGTTGCCGCGCGCACGGTCCTCAGGTGTGTCATTACCCGCATCGCGCCAGCGGTTGTGGGTCCACATCCATTGACCTGGGTTTCGACGCACTTGCGCTTCAAGGCTGTTGTTTAGCAGTTGGGTCATTTGCTGTGCATTTGTGTGCGGAATGGGCGCTTCTGTTTCGATGACAAAGCCGCCATCGGCTTGACGGATAGCGTAGCAGGGTATGAGATCAACTTTGTACTTGAGTGCAAGTTCTGCTGCGGATTCTGCAGTGCGGGCAGGTTTGCCCATGAAATTGTAAACTGGCGCGTCATTGATCCGTTGATCATGGACAATGCCGACGAACCCGCCCCCACGTAGGTGCTTGAGCATGTTGGCCATTCCCCGACGTCCGCGTTCAAACATGGGTTCGCCAAAACTGGCCATCGCCGCCACGTAATGTTCATTAAAATACGGGTTGGACATGCGTTTATAAAGCACTCCAATCGGGATCCCGCGGGCCTGAAAAGAAACACGGACAGCAAGGTAATTGCCAAAGTGGCCTGTCACCAACATCGCACCTTTGCCGTCTTTATGGGCTTGCTCCAGTACAGCGTTGCCGGGGCCAACAATATCAGCCTTACTTGCCCGGGCTTGGAACTCGTCGCCGGAGTAGGTTTCCATCAGCATTCGGCCCATGGATTGTGCGACGTCGTGCATGATTTCTTCACGCTCTGACTTTGACAGCTCGGGCATCGCCAAATCAAGGTTGTCGCGAATACGCTGCCGGTTTCCGGATAGTGGCACAAGAACCCGATCCGCAAGCCAAGCGACAGTGTTCATGCGGGTGTCATACGGCAACTTTCGCATCAAAGACAGAAAGCCGCGAATAAGCGCATCGCTGACCTTGTGCCCAAAATTGGTCTTGGAAGTGCCCATGTACCTTTTATCCCGCATAATCAACGTCGGTTGCTGGCACGATACTTAGGTTTCGTTGGAGTTGGGTGCAAGCTGGATGCCGCAAATAGCGATTGCGTCACCGAAAGGTGCGTCGTAACACCATGTAAAACCATGTCGGCCCTTTAAGCGGGACTTTCCGATAAAACTCTGCGTAGTCGGTGCACTAGGCAGTGCGAGAGTAGGAGAAACAAACATGATCCTTGGACATATCGGAGTACGCAAAGGCTCCAAAGGCGTGCCTGGTAAAAATTTCCGAATGATCCAGGGCAAACCATTGGTCGATTGGTCTTTGGACATGTTGTTTGCACATCCGCAAGTTGATGCTGTTGTTGTGTCTACCGACGACGAGGAAATTTATGCGCATGCCGTGGCCAAAGGCGCGTTGGATATTGGTCTACGCCCCGCAGCCCTTGCGACTGACACGGCGCCCAAATGGGGCGTTTGGCAACATGCACTTGAGGCCAGCGAGCAGGCTTTGGGGCAAAAAGTGTCAGCGTTCTTGGATTTGGATTGCACCAACCCGCTTCGGGTGCCGGATGACATTACAGGTGCTCTGTCCCTGTTTGAATCGGATAAGCCGGATATGGTGATGAGTGTCTGTGAGGCGCGCAAAAACCCCTATTTCAATTTGGTTGAACCAGACGAAACCGGGGCGTTACAAGTCTCAAAGGTCCTGCCTGGTGGGGTTTGGGCACGTCAGTCGGCGCCCAAAGTTTACGAACACGTCGGCTGCGTCTATGTGGTTGCGCCAGAATATCTTTACAGCGCCAAAACCATTTACGAAGGCCGCGTGCTGCCATTCGAAATCCCCTCTATCCGTGGGTTTGATATCGATGAACCGCATGATTTTGGCTTGGTACAATACTTGCTTGGCGAATTGAACGCTGGACGTCTTTAGGCGCGGCTTCTTGCGGCGGCCATGGCGCTTGGCAGTGCGCGCATAAGTTTCTGTGTGCCACCAGCATGGTTTTCAAAAAATGCGTCGATAGTGACCTCGGATGGTGCAAACCCGTCCGCCAAGGCTTGAGCCAGAGCTGTCGCGTTTGATTTGGCGCAGGCAACCCCTGCGGCTTCAGCCTCAGCAAAAGGGTATTCGATTGTCCAAGTTTCCGGTCCTGTGATCACAGGCTTTTTGAGAGCCAGAGGCTCGATGATGTTGTGTGCACCAGCGGGCACAAAGCCCCCACCAACCACAGATTTGTCAGCCATGGAGAGGTAGAAATACATCTCTCCCAAACTGTCCCCCAAAAAGATGTCGGTCTGTATATCGAGCTTTGTGGTTGCAGTAATCGTGTCTGATGTGAGCACGTCGGGAAAGGTGGCAGACCGGCGCAGAACTCTGAACCCTTCGGACACCAACATGTCATTTATCTCGTCAAAGCGCTCTGGCCGGCGCGGGACATAGACAAACAAGGGTTTGGGTCCGGGTTTCGCCAACATTAACTTCATGGTCTCTATGTAAAGCGCATCTTCGCCTTCGACAGTGGATCCGAGTGTTATCACCGGTCTTGTTTCAGCGCCCAGCCAACTGCGCGCGACAGGTCCCGCAGCAATCAGAGCTGGCGGTATGGGTTGGTCAAAGCGCAGCTCGCCTGTGACGTGGATGTTTGGCACATTAACCGCCACAAATCTTTCTGCCTGTAAATCCGACTTCACAAAAGCTCCAGCAAACTGCGCCATGACGGCAGGGCGGAGACCAAAGGTTTTTTGATCTTTGACGATTGATTTGGATGGGTATTGGGCGTTGCACATAAAGAGTGGAATGCCCGCGCGTTTGCTGGCCATGACCATGCGTGGCCAAATTTCGATTTCCATGACCAAGCCAAATTTTGGCGAAAACGTTTTGAAGAACCCTTTAAAAGCCCAGGATGTTTCAAAAGGCACCCAGACAGTTTGTAACTGGCCAGTTGCAATAGCGTCGGCGAAGACTTTTTCTGTTTCCCGCCGCCCCGCTGGAGTGAACTGTGTCACCACAACTTTCTCACCCTGGTCTAGAAACGCCTGGATCATAGGCACAGCGCTGCGCAGCTCGCCAAGAGATACGGCGTGGACCCAGATGGCTTCAGTCATGGGCGTGTCGAAGCGGCCAAACCGCTCTTTTAGGTGCATGCCATATAGCGCGTCTTTGCGCGCGCGCCGCCGCAAATATATGATCACAAGTGGTAAAAAGAGATGCCACAACACAGACCACAACCCGAGAAAGGCGCGTAATTTCAGGGGCATGAGGAGTATCCTACGGTGAATTTGGCACGGCAAATGTTGTCACCAGATGTAACCGTCTATCCGATGTCGTGAAAGGCTTTTTGCAAACCTTGTGACCAGAAGCCATCGTCTTGCAGAATTTCGACAAACCGCTCCGCAGCGCGGCCTTCACCAAAACCAGTGTGGGGTACGTGATGATGGCCCCAGTTGTTTTTGAGAAAGCTGTCTATTGTCGACCGATCTTCGGCGGCGCAACTGGAAACGGAACTGGATTGCGCCCGGTTGGTTTGCCGCGTGCCGATATCAAGCGACGGCAACCCCAAAAACGGCGCCTCGCGTACACCAGCGGAAGAGTTGCCAATCATACAGGTTGCGTTTTTCATCAACTCAGAGAAGTGGTTGAAGCGCATTGATGGAAACTGTCGAAATCTGTCGGCTGGCAGCTTGTGCAGCACTGCAAAAATGTCTTCTGAACCGGGATCATTGTTCGGGGCAATCACCACAAAGTTGCGACCCGAAGCTTCTAGTGCGTCAAAAAGGGCATGTGCCTGTGCGCCCATGCTGGCCTGTTCTGAGGTCACCGGGTGGAATGTCACCAGTCCAAAATCATCAAAGGTGATGTCGTAATGTGCCTTGACCTCTTCCAATGTCACGCCGGACGACCCCGCGTGAAAATCCAACTCTGGTGAGCCAATCACGTGGATCGCGGTTTCCGGCTCGCCCATCGCCATCGCGCGGCGCTTGGCATCTTCAGAACTGACAAAATGGTGGCTGGCCAGCTTGGTATTACAGTGGCGATAGATCTCATCAATGGTCCCAGAGACTTCACCCCCTTCGATATGCGCGCAAGGAATGTAGTTGGTGGCTGCCACAAGTGCACCCGCCAGCGCCTCGATGCGGTCACCATGCACAACCACCAGATCAGGGCGGGTTTCGGTGACGTAGTCAGAGAAGCCAATTACCGTCTTGGCTAGAATGATATCCTGAGGATCATTGGGACGTTGATTGAGAAATTCATGTGTCGTGACGCCGGGCATGCGGTGCACTTCGATTTTGGTGCGCCCGTAGCGCTCCAACATGTGCATGCCGGTGATAAAGAAAGTGACATCAAAACCAGCGTCACGGGCGGAAATGGCAAGCGGTTCCAATTTGCCAAAATCAGCGCGCGTGCCCGTGAGAAACAGCAAGCTTTTCTTTTTGTCAGAAGATGTGACCACCGGTGACTCCCAGAACTGTTTGTGAGGTAGGGCAGGCCCGCTCACATCGCCTTTTGATACGTTTTCCAAGAATTTAGACGCGCAAGGAGGGGAAGACAATAGAGGGAAACGGGTGGCCAAATGCTGGACTTGTTGCCCAGCAATAGCTAGGTATTGGCTCATCGCAAAGCCATACATTTGCGCGATAAAACCTCTTGGAAAGGGCGATGAATGGATCGTGTCATTCTAACGATGAAGTGGGGCACGTTGTATTCTGCGGAGTACGTGAACGTGCTATTCAATGCGGCCAAAGCCAATATGGACGGTGACTTCACGTTTGTTTGCCTGACGGATGACGCTGAAGGCATTGATCCAGGCGTTGTGACACACCCGATTCCTGACATCGGTCTCCCGCAGAGCGCCTGGAAGGCCGGGGCTTGGCCAAAACTGACCGTGTTTTGCAGTGATCTATATGGCCTCAAAGGCCGGGCGTTGTTCATTGATTTGGATACTGTCATCTCTGGCGATCTTAGCGAAATGTTCGATTTCCCCGGAGCGTTTGTTTGCTTGGACTCTTGTCCATGGCGCTACAAATCCGGTCCTGCACGCACTGGCACAGGCATTTTTGCCTTTGAAATTGGGGGTGTCGGCGCAATTGTTGATCATTTTGTTGGTGATATGAGCCGGCTTTTGGCTGATTACGGCAATGAGCAGGATTTCCTTCACGGTGAATTTTCAAAGCTCGGTTTTGGAGAAATTCAGTACTGGCCAGATGACTGGTTGCAGAGTTTCAAATACCATTTGCGACAGCCGCTCATTCTTGACCGGATTTTGCAGCCCAGAGTGCCAACCGCCAAAATTCTATGTTTCCACGGCCGTCCGCGGCCAATTGATCTGATCGATCCACCTGTCGGCAACTGGGACAAGTTCCCGCACTATGGCCGCGGACAAGTTCCTTGGATGGTAGACTACTGGACCCGCTTTGGCGGAACGCTTAAGGACTGACGACCACATGACCCGTTTGGTGCTCTCTCTCACAACCATTCCGCCACGCTTCCCGTTTGTTGGAGATAATCTCGCGCATCTGTTGGAGCAAACAGCGGAGATTGACGCAATCAACCTCTACGTGGCGCGCAAATACAAACGGTTCGAGTATGACCTGACCGAATTGCCAAAGGTGCCAGAAGGTGTGAATTTGCGCATTATCGATGAGGATTTGGGGCCCGCGACTAAGGTTTTGCCGGCTGCCAAGGAATATCGCGGGCAAGATGTTCAAATTCTGTTTTGCGATGATGACAAGCTGTACGATGCAAGCTGGGCCCAACGATATGTAGACTCGGCCAAAGCGCATCCAGACTGCTGTATTTGTGAAGAAGGGGGCCAGCTAAGCGCCCCGCACTACGCCAATGACGGATGGCAAGGCGCGCGCAGGCCCAGGGCCGGTTTTATCCAGAAAAATCTCGCCTATCGGTTCAAGCGCGCGGCCTCTTTTGGAAAGTGGAAGCCGTCAAAGGCCAATCGGGCGGGTTACGTTGATATTCTGGAAGGCTGGGGTGGCGTTTTGGTGAGACCGGAGTTTTTTGACGACGCCTGCTATGAGATCCCAGATGTGCTTTGGACGGTGGATGATGTTTGGTTGTCCGGCTGTTTGGAGCGCCGTGGAATTCCTATTTGGTTGAACACCGAAAAGAAAATCCGTTCGATGGGACATGACGTGAACCTAAGAGATCAGTCGCTTGCTAAATTGATTCATGAAGGTCACGGCCGGGTTGAAGCCAACCGCGCTTGTATAAACTATTTCCGCGAGAACCACGGAATTTGGCAAGGCTAACACCGCGGCGGGGCGTGTGGATTACAGTTTCTTGGATGACCGAAATAACATGCCGTGTGTGAACAGCCACCATAGGCGCCGAAAATAGTTCGCAGCTTTTAATCGATAGTGGGGCAAGCGTTTTGACCAATGCGGTTTTTTCACATCACTGAATTGGGCACCGGTGATGGTAGACACCCCTCCGTCATCAGGATGACTGGCAAAGGGTTCCAATCCAATTTGCCGATATCCGTGTCGGAAAAACCGGTTTAATTCATGATCCATTGCGCGCGTCTGTGGCCAGATGTTGGTGAGCAATTTCTCTGCCAAGTCCCGGGTGAGTATGTAACAGGCATTGCCTGTAAAGGGGCCGATATACGCATTAAATGAATATCCGTTTTTGGTGCCTTGGCTCACGGGCATCTTGGCACGAATGCAATTGAAACGAATGAGGTCCCATTTGGATTGTTCCGACAAGGCCGTTTGGAAAGCTGTTAGAAAGTCGTCGTGAAAAACCACATCATCTTCCAAGATCAACGCAAGGTCTTTGCCTGACGCCAAAAAATCTTCCCAAACACCGACATGGCTGGCATAGACCCCCATTTTACCAGGCAGAAGAGGCTGTCCCATGTTGCGCTCATAGGCAATCTCATCCACGCGTTTTGACAATGTGGCTGCTTGTTCTTTGCCGTTGATCGCCTCAAACAACGTTGGGTCTAGGCCCAATCTAGACAGTTGCGACTGCATATTCTGCCGACGCTCTGTGTCCTTGGCCATGTTGATAAGCCACACACCCAAATTGTCGGGCGTGTTGCTCACGATAAGTCTTCCCATTTCAGTTGTGTATTGCGGGTTACTGCGCGAGTAAGGGTCTTTCCCACCACTTTGTCAAAGTCGTAACCCGGGATTTCACCGGAACCAGGGCGCCGCGCCCAGATGTCTTCCTCTCCAATCACGTGACCGGCAGGCAGGTCTTTGTCAGCCACAACGGAGGCACGGGCAAAGGCATAAACGGATTCTTCGGCCTCGGTGCGTTGTTTGGGGTTGTTGGCCGCAATCCAGATTTCCCGCGAGCGTTCAATGATGTGACGCAGCTCTGAGGGGTCCATCGAGTTGATGATGTCTGGGCCTTGGCGATAGCGTGTGTCGGTGTAGTGGCGCTCCAGAATACACGCACCCAGTGCCACAGATGCCAAGGCCATTTCTGGACCAATGGAGTGGTCGGAGAAGCCCACCACTGCGTTGGGAAAAGCCTCTTTCAGGTCGGTTACACCGCGCAAGGATACGATCTCTGGTGGGGACGGGTAAAGGTTGGTGCATTCAAGAAGCGCATATTCCACGCCGGCCTCCTCTAAAATGGCAACAGACCGGCGCATGGTTTCGATGGTTTGCATGCCGGTGGAGAGGATCACAGGTTTGCCAAAGGCGGCAATGTGTCGGATCAGCGGCAGATTGTCGGCTTCGCCGGAGCCAATTTTGAAGGCCGGAACGTCAGCTTCAGCAAGAAAATCCGCAGCGCGTCGGGAAAACGGCGTGGAGATGAAGATCATTCCTAGCTCTTCGGTGTAGCGCATCAATTCCAGCTCGTCCTCAGCGGAAAGCGCACATCGCTCCATGACCTCCCAAATTGAGACATCCGCATTGGGCGGAAAGATCTCTTTGGCTTCGTCTGTCATCTCGTCGTCAACAAAGTGTGTCTGGTGCTTGACCATCTCGCAGCCAGATAGGGCCGCGAGGCGCACCATTTCTTTGGCGACAGCAAGATCGCCGCCGTGGTTGATGCCAATTTCGGCAATCACTAGGGGAGGGTGGTTGGGGCCAATTTCGCGAGTGCCGATGCGCATGACTCATCCTTTTTGTCGGTCGCCGTTTTGTGCCACGACAGCTATCGATTCCGGAACTGGCTGTAAAGTTGTGCAGGCAGGGAAGTGCTCAGTGATCAGATAGCTGTTTTGACCTGGTTGCAGCCCGCGGTTTTGGCTGCATAAAGCGCGTCATCAGCTTCTTGTATCGCTGCCTGAGAATCGCTGCCTACAAAAATGTGTCCAATCCCAATGCTGATGGTTACCGGGATCTTGCTGACCGATGTACGGATTGGTGTACGGGCCACTGTAGCGCGCATGCGTTCCGCCACTCCTTCGGCGTCTTTTCGGCATGTATTGGGCAGCAGAACAATAAACTCTTCGCAGCCAAACCGCGCAACGAGGTCGTCGCGACGGGTGTTGTTGATCAATCGATGCGCGGTTTCCCGCAGCACGATGTCACCGACAAAATGGCCATGAGTTTCGTTGATAATGCGAAACTGATCAATGTCTATGAGGAGTACGGAGGACGAGGTTTCGCCGTCAATGGACTGTAATTTATTAAAAAAATACTGACGCGTGACGGTGGAGGTCAATGCGTCGTGATCCTTGGCATGTTGCAGCTTTTGCGACAGTCGGTAAAGTTTAAAGATCATACGGCCAGACAAAAGCGCTGCGATTGGCGCCAAGAGCATGGGGGTCGCAAGAACAAGTGTAACATTGCGAGAACTGGTGGACAGATCAAACACACCAAAAGAGATCACGGCACACACAACAATTGCCACCGCGGTCCAACCGACAGCAAAAACGGCAATATGGGCATGGGAACGGATCATTTCAGACTCACAGCAAAAAGGGAGGTCCCTTCAGGCTTATCTGTCTCGCGCTAAAATTCCTTTAAGCGGCGGGAGAATTGGTGCGTCCCAAAACAAGGTCTGCCCGCAAACCGCCAAGTCGGTCACTGTGCCCCAAACGCAGAATGCCACCATGCGCACGCGCAACATCGGCGGCAATTGAGAGACCCAGGCCGACACCCATGCCTTTGTTTTGATTTCGGGCAGGCTCGAGCCGCGCAAATGGTTTTAAGGCTTCTTCTCTCTGCTCCGGAGAAATGCCAGGTCCGTCATCTTCAATCCGAACCCTGACATAACGATCAGTGATTTGAACGGACACTTCCGCATGAGTGGCGTATCGCACAGCATTGCCAACCAGGTTTTCTATGGCCCGCCGGACGGTGACCGGTCGCAGCGCAACTTGGCCGTGCCCGTCAACTTCATGAAGTGTCACGTCGTCACCAGCACGGGCAAAATCCTTGACGATGTTCTGGACAAAATCCACGGCATCCACTTGCTCGGTTTCATCTTCATATGCGCCTCGGGCAAAGCTTAAGAAGGCGTCCAGCATGCGTTGCATTTCCTCGATGTCACGTTCCAAAGGCTCTCGGTCTTCGTCTTCTAGAAGTGACACTCCAAGTTTAAAACGGGTCAATGGCGTGCGCAGATCGTGGCTGACTCCTGAAAGCAAAAGCGTGCGCTGCTCAATTTGCCGCTCGATGCGAGCTCGCATATTCAAAAACGCATTGCCCGCGGCTCGGACCTCCACGGCACCTCCTGGAGAGTAAGGTACGTTTTGTCCGCGACCAAAGGCCTCCGATGCGGCCGCGAGCCGCTTGATGGGGCGCAGTTGATTGCGCAAATACAAGTAGGCAACAAAGGTGAGGAGTGCGCCAAAAAACACCATGTTTACGAACAGTTGATGCGAATTTGCCGCGGAGACGCGCCGGCGATCAAACTGCACAACAAGATTACCCTCCGGACGTTGCAAGTGCAGATACACTTGGCCCTTTTCAGCCAAGCCAACAGCAGTAACGCCGGGCAGGTATTTGCGAAACTCACGTGAGATTATGTAGGCAGAGAGATCATACCACACGCGTGAGTCCTCGGATGGCAGCTGCTCAGTGTAATCAATGTTCATATTAAGGGTGTTCAACACAATAGGGAGAGCCTCTGGCACCTCTTCCTGATTGTCCAGACCTTCCAACACAAGCAACACTTCTCGGGTGACCGCTCGGGTCATTTGCTCAGTCACGCCTTCAAAGTGGCGAGTGATCAGGCCAAACGACACGACCAATTGCAGCAGTACGACGGGCAGCACAAGGATCAGCGCGGCACGGCCGTAGAGGCTACGTGGCATATAGCGTTTGAGCCACTTAAAAAACATGCGTACACCTTGCGATAGACTACTCTCAGAGAGGATGACCATGGACGCGCAGATGATGGCTTTCAACCCCGAACCGGGGGTGGCGGTAGAGCTGGAGCCCAAGGTGCGCAGGATCCTTGCACCAAACCCGTCACCAATGACATTTCGCGGTACCAACACATATTTGATCGGCTCCACGGCGCTTGCCGTGATTGACCCTGGTCCAGACAACGCAAGTCATCTTGAAGCCATTCTTGCCGCGGTGACGCCAAATCAACATATCTCTCACATTTGCGTCACGCATGCACATCTCGATCATTCCCCTTTGGCAGCAGCATTATCTGACCAGACCGGTGCGCCGATCTTTGGTTTTGGCGGCCCATCGGCAGGGCGCAGCGAGGTGATGCAAGCTCTGGCAGACACCGGCCTAGCGGGAGGCGGTGAGGGGGTAGATGCTGGTTTTGACCCGCACAAGCTGGTTGCAGACGGAGACGTGATCTCAGGACCGGATTGGGAGCTGGAAGTGATTCACACACCAGGGCATTTTGGCAATCACATAGCTTTTGCCATGCGCGATATCTGTTTTGTTGGGGACCACGTCATGGGGTGGGCGAGTTCACTGGTCTCGCCGCCGGATGGTGACCTGACAGATTTCATGGCGTCATGTGTTAAGCTGCGCGCAAGGGATTGGCGGGTGTTCCACGCGGGTCATGGCCCAGCCATCGAGTCACCGGCCGCGCGATTAGATTGGTTGATGGCGCACCGCCGTTCCCGGGAGGGCGAGATTCTTTTGGCGCTAAGGGAGGGGCCGGCATCTGCAGAGGTGCTTGCAGCCATGATTTACAAAGAAACACCTGCCGCGCTGCTGCCTGCCGCAGCTCGAAATGTTTTTGCACACCTTGTTGATTTACAAGGCAAAAGCAGGGTTTCTGCTGTTGGGGATTTGTGTGCAGATGCGGTTTTTGAACTTCAATAGAGTTTTTTGCCTGAAATTCAAAAAACTTCAAAAAAGCCTCTGGACGTCCCCGAAAACCATAGTTATACCCCGCCACATCTTCAGAGACACACTCTGACAGATACAAAATGTTCCGGCGTAGCTCAGCGGTAGAGCAGTTGACTGTTAATCAATTGGTCGTAGGTTCGATCCCTACCGCCGGAGCCACTAACCTTAGTGGTTGGCAAGAAAAAAGCCCGCAAAGACATGCACTTAGCAGTCTTTGCGGGCTTTTTCCGTTTTGGGTGCTCGATTTTCTGGGTTACAATTTGGTATACAAATTGGGTTACATTTCTAACCTTTGAGCCAACATGACCATTGTCAGACGTGG
Source organism: Shimia sagamensis (assembly GCF_900182745.1). GTDB lineage: Bacteria > Pseudomonadota > Alphaproteobacteria > Rhodobacterales > Rhodobacteraceae > Shimia > Shimia sagamensis. The sequence goes on from NZ_FXTY01000008.1 coordinate 203,007, forward strand.
AAAGAGCGGCAAGTTCACTTTGTATCGCCGCATCCCCCAACGCTTTGCCCCGCTTGGGTTGGGCAAGTTTTACAAGAAGAGCCTCAAGACCGAGGACCGCGACCTTGCGCAAAAAAAGGCGGATGAGATTTGGCGTCTAAAGGTTGGTGAGTGGGATGCGCGGTTGGCGGGGGAATCGGATCTCGCGGATGATTATCACCGGCGTGTGGTGGTTATCGCTGATCATCTGGGGCACCCATACATGACCGCCGAAGAAGTCAGTCATGAACCCTTGTCGGCTGTTCTGCGCCGCGTGCACGTTATTGATTCCAGCAGCGAGGTGCAGGCCGATGCTTTGCTGGGTGGCAGTTCCGCTCCACCCTTGGCGCTGTCAGGTTTGGCTGACGAATACGAGCTGGTCATGCGACCAGACAATATTCAAAAGAGCGATGATCAGAAACGCAATTGGCGCAACGGGATAGACCGTACAATTGAAGCGTTTAGGGATTTGGTTGGCAATAGGGATGTGATGGAGCTGACAGCCGCGGACGCCTTCTCTTACAAAACGCGGCTGACGGATCGTTTGCAGGCCGGGGAAATCTCCGCCTACACCGTAAACCGCGAAATGTATACGCTGAACGCGGCCTTGAAGCGGACCATCAAAAACCGCTTTGGCAAGGATGTGGATTTGTTCAGTGGTCTTTTAGTCAAAGACAAAAAGGGCAAGCGGCGCAATCGTCAGGTTTCGTTCCCGCCTGATTGGATTTCCGGAAATCTGTTGGATCGATCAAAGTACGGGCGTACCAACAAAGAGGCCATTGATGTGTTCCTATGCATGGTCAATACGCCAGCGCGCCCATCTGAGTTACTGGCGTTGCGCGGGGCCACGATCCATTTGGAGCATAATGTGCCACATATCTCGATTGAACCGGATGGACGGGAAACAAAAACGGTTTCGGCGGAAAGGCTGATACCGCTTGTTGGTCTGAGTCTTGAAATATTCCAGAACTATCCAAACGGATTCCCGCGATACCAGGGCAAGGCCAATACATGGTCGGCGGTTATGAATAAGCAATTGCGGGCGAATGATCTCTTACCGACACCGCAGCACAAGGCCACGTCTTTGCGTCACAGCCTGTCAGACAGGCTTTTGAATGCTGGGTGCACAGAGACCATCAAAGACCAGCTGTTCGGGCACGTGGAAGACGGGACGCCATATGGCGAGGGGATTTGGTTGGGAACCGCCCAGGAGTGGCTACAGAAGGCTGCGCTTTAGGTTTCTAGGTTCAGAGGTACTGGCGCGCCAAATCAAGCGCTTCCTGCTGTGTTTCCAGTTTTGAGATCTCGTCGTTAAGGCGGTGTAGAATCGGCGCAAATTGGGGTCGGTTATGCGTGACCATGATGTAAGAAAGCTTTGCCCGTGCAGCAACCAGCGTCTCAAGAGACGGGTCATTGGGGTTTATGTGGGCAAAGCTGGTCATTTTGGTGAGGTCATTGTGCGTCTAGTTTGGGGTGCTTGCAGTCCTTCACGTCATCTGCGCCGCACGTGCTGCAGGCGTCGTAAACGTATTCGGTGGAGAATTTGCCGCGGCGAGAAGGGGGGCTGTTGTTCTGATCTTCGGGCGCGCGTGGAGCTGTCCCGTGAGTTTATGCTTCGTCAGAAGCCACGCGCGCCCTTGTTGCTGCCGCGGTGACGGAAAGCCATTCAGGTTGCGGCGTGACCGTAGAGGTCGACAGCATGCGTTCCAGGCTATCCAAACGATCGTGCAGCCTT
>NZ_FXTY01000009.1 GCF_900182745.1 Shimia sagamensis
ATCCTGCGCAAGATTGCTGAGAACGACTATGGCGCCCTGGGTGATACCAGCACACTGGCCGATCCCGGCGTGGTCGATGATCTCATCGAAAATCGCATGAACAAAGGGTAAGCGCATGTTGGATACAGTCAAAACAAGCGCCCCTGTCCTGATCTTGCTCGGGCCCCCTGGGGCCGGGAAAGGCACTCAGGCGCGGATGCTGGAGAACCAATTTGGTTTGGTACAGCTGTCTACTGGCGATCTGTTGCGTGCGGCTGTGGCGGCGGGTACCGAAGCCGGTAGGGCCGCGCGGGCGGTGATGGATGCAGGCGATCTGGTCTCTGATGAGATTGTGATTGCCATCCTGCGCGACCGCCTGAAAGACGCAGATTGCGCCAAAGGTGTGATCCTTGACGGGTTCCCACGCACCGGTGCGCAAGCTGAAGCCTTGGACGCATTGCTGGCTGACAGTGGTCAGCGCATCAATGCCGCCATCAGCCTAGAGGTGGAAGACAACGCCATGGTGAGCCGGATTTCTGGCCGCTTTACCTGTGGTGATTGCGGCGAAGGCTACCACGACAGCTTTAAACAACCGGCCAAAGACGGCGTGTGTGATCAGTGTGGAAGCGCTGACTTCAAGCGCCGTGCGGATGACAACGCGGAAACCGTTGCCAGCCGACTGGAGGCGTACCACGCGCAGACCGCGCCTTTGATTGCTTACTACGACGGCAAAGACGCGCTGAAGAAAGTGGATGCGATGGGCGCGATTGACGCCATTGCCAAAGAACTGAGCGCGATCGTTTCTGAAACGACCGCATGAGGGAAAGCACTGCGCGTCCCTAGCTGGGCGCGTCGGTGTGGAGGAACGGAACCGAGAGGGAGGAGACATTAATGTCTGACAACTCATCCAACGACGCATATTGGAAAGCCAATGTGCGCATCATTTTGATCAGCCTCGTGATTTGGGCGCTGGTCTCTTTTGGGTTTGGCATTCTGCTGCGCCCAATGCTTGCGGGGATCTCCGTGGGCGGGTCTGATCTGGGCTTCTGGTTTGCCCAGCAAGGATCGATCCTGGTCTTCCTGGCGCTGATCTTCAACTACGCCTGGCAGATGAACAAACTCGACATCGCCCACGGCGTTGACGAAGAATAATAAGGATCTGAGGGACAATGAGCCAATTCGCAATCAACCTGCTGTTTGTGGGCGCGTCATTCGCGCTTTACATCGGCATCGCGATTTGGGCCCGCGCTGGGTCCACATCTGAATTTTACGCCGCAGGTCGCGGCGTTCACCCGGTCACCAATGGTATGGCGACAGCGGCGGACTGGATGTCCGCAGCCTCGTTTATCTCCATGGCTGGCCTCATCGCCTTTACCGGCTATGACAACTCTTCCTTCCTGATGGGCTGGACCGGTGGCTACGTGCTACTGGCGTTGCTGCTTGCGCCGTACCTGCGTAAGTTTGGCAAGTTCACAGTGTCGGAATTCATCGGCGATCGTTTCTATAGTCCAACCGCCCGTATTGTGGCTGTGGTCTGTTTGATCGTGGCCTCCACCACCTACGTGATTGGTCAGATGACCGGTGTGGGCGTGGCCTTTGGCCGCTTCCTGGAGATTTCCAACACCGCTGGTTTGCTGATCGGTGCTTGTGTGGTTTTCGCCTATGCTGTTCTTGGCGGCATGAAAGGTGTGACTTACACCCAAGTGGCCCAGTATTGCGTACTGATCACCGCCTATACCATTCCAGCGATCTTCATCTCGCTGCAGCTGACCGGAAATCCGATCCCAGCTCTGGGCCTGTTTGGCGATCACGTTGCCTCTGGTGAGCCGCTGCTGGCCAAATTGGATGCAGTTGTGACTGAGCTTGGGTTTAAGGAATACACAGCCCACCACGCCGACACGCTGAACATGGTGCTCTTCACCCTGTCTCTGATGATCGGTACTGCGGGTCTGCCACATGTCATCATGCGTTTCTTCACAGTGCCTAAAGTGTCTGACGCTCGTTGGTCCGCTGGCTGGGCGCTGGTGTTTATTGCTCTGCTCTATCTGACAGCCCCGGCTGTTGGTGCGATGGCGCGTTTGAACATCTCTGAGCTGATGTGGCCAAACGGCGGCATCTCTGGTGATGCTGTGACAACACAGCAGATCGAGAACGAGCCAGAGTATGACTGGATGGCCACATGGCAGAAAACCGGTCTTCTGAATTGGGAAGACAAAAATGGCGACGGCAAGATCCAGTTCTACAATGACAAGAACGAAGATCTTCAGGCGATGGCCGCGGAAAAAGGCTGGGAAGGCAATGAGCTGACCAAGTTTAACCGTGACATCCTTGTGCTTGCGAACCCGGAAATCGCAAACCTGCCGTCTTGGGTGATTGGTCTTGTGGCCGCGGGTGGTCTGGCGGCGGCGCTGTCGACTGCTGCGGGTCTGCTGTTGGCGATCTCTTCAGCCGTGTCTCACGACTTGATCAAAGGGGCGCTCAACCCGAACATTTCGGAAAAGAACGAGCTCCTGTCCGCGCGTATTGCGATGGGTGTGGCGATTGCAGTGGCAACGTGGCTGGGTCTCAACCCTCCTGGATTTGCGGCGCAAACCGTGGCCTTGGCCTTTGGTCTGGCAGCTGCATCGATCTTCCCAGCACTGATGATGGGGATTTTCTCCACCAAAGTGAACAACGTGGGCGCCGTGTCTGGCATGCTGGCAGGTTTGACCGTGACCTTGGTCTACATCTTCCTGCACAAAGGCTGGCTGTTCATTCCGGGCACCAACTCCTTCACCGATGCTGACCCACTTTTGGGTACGATTAAGTCGACCAGCTTTGGTGCCATTGGTGCAGCCGTGAACTTTGCAGTGGCTTACACTGTATCGGGCATGACCAAGCCAATTCCCCAAGAGATCAAAGATCTTGTGGAAAGCGTGCGAGTCCCCCGTGGCGCAGGTACGGCTCAGGACCACTGAGCCCTTGCGCCCCCCTGACGGCGGGTTGTCCCCCAATCCGCCGTCATTTTAATTTGGTTGCCTCCGATCACGTCGGGGGCAACTTTTCTCTTCGATGATAGTATCTTGATGTCGAAAGCACTGCTGCGGCAGCGCGCCCGATTGCCGCCCGATACCCCTGCGTGACAAGGTGAGCCCATGTCGTTAACTCATGATCAAATCACCCGTTTTTTGCGTTCTGTGCATCCTTACGACAGCCTGCCTGATGAGGCGTTGCAGGGATTGGGCGCGGCATTTGAAATTCAAGTTCTGCCCAGAGATGCGCAGATCTATCGCCTTGGGGAGACACTCAAGGGCTTGTACCTAATTTACAGTGGCACCGTTGAGGTGACCGACGAGAATGGTGTCGTGGTGTCCCATTTGGGGTTGCGCAATTCTTTCGGCGAGCGTGGGCTGCTGCGCGATGGTGTGGCTGTGACCAGCGCCCGTTGTGAGAGTGAGACCACTTTATTGATGTTGCCCGTTGCGGCGTTTCAGGACGTGCGCAGCACCGAAGGTGCCGTGCAGCGTTTCTTTGACCGGGCAGGGCCCGTGGGTCGCAAGGCACCAACCAACGATCTGGCGACGACAGAAGTGGCCACCATGATGGCACGCAAGCCGATCACGCTCACGCAAAATGACACGGTGCGAACGGCGGCACAAAAAATGCGTGACTCCGGTATTTCGTCGCTTTGTATTGCGGACGGAAAGGTGCTTGTTGGCATTGTCACCACGGGTGATTTGGTGGGCAAGGTACTGGCTGGAAACCAACCGCCTGACACAGCCGTGGCAGAGATCATGACACGATCGCCGCGCACGTTGCCGTCCTCTGCAATTGGCAGCGATGTGCTTCATATGATGATGGAACATGGCATTGGCCATATTCCGATTGTCGATAATGACAAGCTGGTGGGCATTGTTACCCAGACCGATTTGACTCGGTTTCAGGCAGTCACCAGCGCGGAGATGGTGCGTGAGATTGCGCAAGCCGAGACGGCGGAGGAGATGGCCAAAGTCACCGCGCGTATTCCGCAGCTTTTGGCGCAATTGGTGGGAACCGGGCATCGGCATGACATTGTCACGCGCTTGATCACCGATGTGGCCGATACCGCCACGCGGCGGTTGCTTGCGCTGGCTGAGGCCAAATTTGGAGCACCACCGGTGCCCTATGTCTGGCTGGCCTGTGGTTCTCAAGGACGACAGGAGCAGACAGGTGTCAGTGATCAGGACAATTGCCTGATCCTGAATGACGCGGCCACTGACGAGATGCGCGATGGCTACTTTGCCGATTTGGCCGGATTTGTCTGCGATGGGCTCAATACTTGTGGCTATGTGTATTGTCCCGGAGACATGATGGCGACAGCGGACCGGTGGCGGCAGCCGCTGCGGGTGTGGCGTAAGTATTTTGCCGGGTGGATCACGACCCCAGACCCAGAGGCGCAGATGCTGGCCAGCGTGATGTTTGATCTGCGCCCAATTGGCGGAGCGCTCAATTGTTTTGCGCGGCTGCAAAACGAAACATTGGCGGCCGCGTCACATAACTCCATTTTTGTAGCGCATATGGCATCCAATGCGCTCAAGCATCATCCGCCGCTTGGCGTGTTGCGCGGATTGGCGACCATTCGCTCTGGCGAGCACAAAAACCAGATTGATATGAAGCACAACGGGGTAGTGCCGGTGGTCGATCTGGGCAGGTTGTGTGCCTTGCAAGGTCGGCTGACGCCTGCGAACACACGCGCGCGATTGCGAGCCGCTAGTGACGGTTCGGCGGGTATCTCGTCCTCTGGCGCAGCGGATCTGCTTAACGCGTATGACTTGATTGCGGAAATGCGGCTGGACCATCAGCTGCGGCAAATCCATGCTGGGCAGGCGCCAGACAACTACTTGTCTCCGGCGGATTTGTCAGACTTTGAACGCAGCCATCTGCGCGACGCCTTTGTGGTGGTCAAATCGCTTCAATCCGCGATTGGCCATGGGCGCGGCGCATTGAACTAACAACAAAAAGGGGCCGGAAATGTTTCTGGAACTGATCGCGGTAATTTTTGCAGGCATGGCCGGCGCAGGGTTGATGGCAATCATCAGCAAGGTTTCCGGCGGACGTTTGCCCAAATGGATGACACCATTGGCCGCAGGTGGGGCCATGATCGCAGCAACAATAAGCTCTGAATACAGCTGGTTCAGTCGCACCACGGAAACTTTGCCGGAGGGGTTTTCGATTGTGGAGACCGTGGAAACAACGGCGTTTTACCGCCCTTGGACCTATGTGGTGCCTTTGACCGAACGTTTTGTGACGCTGGACACAGCTTCTGTGCAGACCAATCCGACGCAGCCAGATTTGCGGTTGGCGCAGGTCTATTTTTATGGTCGTTGGTCGCCGCTCAATCGTCTGAACGTAGGAGCCGATTGTGGCAAAGGCCAACGCGCGGCACTGACCGACGGGATTAGCTTTAATGACGGAGGCACCATCGAAGGTGCCAAGTGGGTAAACGTGCCGGACCAAGACCCGTTGCTGGATGCGATATGTGAGGTGCGGTGATGGCTAAGGGGGCAATTTTGGCGGGGTTGTCTCTGCGGTTTCGGATCTTGCTGTTCTTTGTGCTGTTGGCGCTTGGCGGTCTGGCGGTCATGCTGGGCGCGCTTTGGGTAGGCTATCGCAGCGCGCTCAGTGATGGGATTGCCAACGGGTTTTTACTGGCTGGGATCATCGGCGGGTTTGGCTTTCTGGGGCTCGCTGTGGGCATCTGGCTGTTGTTTGACGAGAACGTCGCCAAGCCGATCCAAGCACTGTCCACCACTTTGCGCGCACGGGCACATTCTGGTGTAAACGCCACGGTGGACACCCATTCGGCCCGATATTTGGGGGACCTTGCGCCTGCGGTTGAGGCCGTGAGTACGCGGTTGAGCAATGCCACAATTGATATTGCCCAAACCGTGGCGCAGGAAACTGAGACCCTGAGTTCGGATCGGGATCAGTTGACCGCCTTGTTGACTGAAATTCCGGTGGCGATCTTGTTGGTCGGGCCAGACCACCGGATAGTGCTTTATGATGGACAGGCTGCAGGCACCTTGGCGCAAATTGCGCCACCGCGCCTGAATGCGTCGATCTTTGATTACCTGTGCAAGGAGCGGGTGTTGGATGCACATGAGCGGTTGATGCAAGAGGGGGCAGAGGTGGCATTTGAGGCCGCGTGTCCTGATGGGCGGGTGTCGTTTGATGCACGCTTAAAACCGTTGCGGGGCACGCACAGTTATATGATCCTGATTGATGATGCCCATGCTGAGATTGCACCAGACGCAGAGCGCCCGCTGACGTTTGATTTTGAACTGTTGGGGGATCAACCAATTTCAGACCTGGCAGCGCGGCGGCTCGATCAAATCCCGTTTGTGGTGTTCGATTGTGAAACCACGGGATTGCTGCCACACAAAGACGAGCTGGTGCAACTTGGCGCGGTGCGCGTTCTGCGTGGCGAGATTGTGCATGGCGAGTCGATGGACCGGTTTATCCATCCCGGCCGTCCCATTCCGCCAGCCTCCACTAAGGTGCACCACATCACTGACGCGATGGTGGCTTCTGCGCCGCCACCCAAATCGATTGTGGCAGAGTTCCATCACTTTGCGCGAGACGCGGTGATTGTGGCCCACAACGCACCGTTTGACATGGCATTTATGCATCGGCACGGCAATGAGATGGAGATCGACTGGCCGCAGCCAATACTGGATACGGTGCTGTTGTCAGCAGTGTTGTTTGGCACCACGGAAAAACACACGCTGGATGCGCTGTGTGAGCGATTGGACGTGGTGATCCCGGAACACTTGCGCCACACGGGGCTTGGCGATGCGCAGGCCACGGCGGAGGTGTTGTGTCGTATGCTGCCAATGCTGGCAGCGCGGGGGCACACGACGCTGGGTGATGTGTTGGAACAGACGCGCAAACATGGGCGCTTGCTGGACGACATGAACTGAGTGGCGGGCCTACTTAGGCCAGATGGGAACCATAGTGCCGGTCATCAGCGCGATCTGGGTGCGGGCGTCGCTGTCGATGGCAAAGACCTCTGCCTGTACAATCACCAACCGTTTGCCAGGCTTGATCACCTTACCAATGGCTTCCAAGCGGTCTCCCTTGGCGGGCGCAAGCAGGTGGATTTTCATTTCGCTTGTGAGAACTTCGGCCTCTAAAGGCATGACAGATAACGCAGAGTAGCCCGCAGCGCTGTCGCCAATGCCAAAGGTGAGGGCCGCATGGCCAAACCCGTGCTGCTGTTTGCATTCTTCAAGAATGGGGGCGCTGAGAGTTACACTGCCGTGTGATGTCTCTGTGATGGATGCGCCAATGGTTTACATCATGGATTGCTTGCCAAAGCTACTGTGGATTTTGGTGTTGATGTCTGGTGACATGGCCGTGGGCTCCCTCTCATCGCTGGCCAGCTTGAGTGCGCAAACCAAAGAGGTCAACGCGCGACGTGGCGTATTTCTTGAGAAGCAGTAAACGATTAGCCGCGCCGGTTAACGTGGCATGGGCAGTTGGCGTGGGGTTTGACCGGTCATGATGGCCATGGCTTCGGATCGCATGAGGGTGGCCAAAGCAGAATCGTCGGACCGAAGGCCGCCAGTGTACGTTCCATAAGCCGGAAGGATCACGCGGTCGCTGTCAAACAAGAAGGCGGGCCGCGAGATATTGCGTAGGCGAGTTTGGACACGAACTTTGGGGTGGTAATGTCCTGAAACCTCGCCGCTTTTTCCTTTTTGTGCGATATGACGAAACGTCAACGGTGGGACCGGCAGTTCCGCCAAATGCGTGCCACCTAGGTCAACGGGCCCGGGATCATGATTGCCTTCGATCCAGACCCAGCGACGTCCAGCTTGAAGACGGGAAATCCACAGCCGATCCGCTTCTGACAGGGTCTTGGCGGCTTCGACGTCATCAAAGCTGTCGCCTAGGCAAACCACGGAAGCCGCGTTGCTGGACTGGAGGTCATTTTCCAATCTTATCAATGTGTCACGGGTCTCATACGGCGGCATTGCGGGCCCGCCACGGCGCAAAACACGTTCGGTTTTGCCCAGATGCAAGTCGGAGACAATCAAGATGCGCTGATCTTCCCACCACAAGGCGCCTGAGCCAAGTGCCGTGAGGGTAATGCCTGCCAGAGAGAAGGTAACGCCGTTCATGGTATGTTCGTACGCTGACCGCCCAATTGGATCAAGAGGGCAGTTACTCCAGTTGCATAATTCGAACATTTCTCTGTCAATTAGGCGGCTTTGTGCGCGTCAGACTTCAATACCTAAACCTTTGAGAGCCCGCTGTCGTTCATCAAGGCTGCGGTCTCTTCCGCAAGCAAACGCTCCTCTGCGCTGCCGCTTTGAACGGGCACTTTGCCCACTTCCAATAACAATGGCGCGGCGAGTGGTGTCACGTGAGGCGCCGCGACATGGTCAATCCGGCCCTCGACATTATTAAGCAACACCTCGATCCGCGAAAAATCCACCAGACCGCGCAACGCCTCTTCGCGAGTGATTTGCATCAAGACGTGATCAGGATCGTATTTGAGCAAGGTATCGTAAAGAATGTCTGAACTGAACGTTGCTTGCCGTCCCGACTTACGCGCACTTGGGCTGTTGCGCTCGATCAGGCCTGCAATGGTGGCGGCGCCTCGGAAGGTTTTCTTCATCAGCGCGTTGCCCGCGAGCCAGCCGTCGAGACCGCTTTTCAGGGTTTGTAAGTCAAACAACGGGTGTGGATCGACCACTTTGTCCAGGCCCCAAATAAGGGTGGCATAGTCTGAGGAAACAAACCCCATGGGGGCCAGGTCCATGTCTTCCATGCGCTTGGTCAGGAGCAGGCCCAGAGTTTGCTGCGCGTTGCGCCCGGCAAACCCATAAACACACATGTTTTGGCGGCCATCACGCTCAAATGTTTCCACCAAAAGGCGGCCTGGTTCTGGCAGGCGAGACATGGAACGCTGTAGCTGTAGCCAGTCGGCGGTGTGGGCGGGCAGGTCAGGCCAGCTGTCCGCCTGCAGGTAGCGCAGGGTGCGTTGCGATAGCTGGGTTGAGGTGGAGAACTTTGTACCGGAAAACACAGCCACGCGCGGTTTGCGACTGGCGTTGCGGGAGACCTGTACGGTCATGTCCCGCAGGCCTTCGTAGCGCACAATTTGGCCGCCAATCAGGAAGGTATCACCCGCAGTTAGGGTTGCGGCAAAGGCTTCTTCGACTTCGCCCAGAGGTTTGCCACCGCGGTTGCGCTTGAGCTGTACTTTCAGCGTGTCGCTGTCTTGGATGGTGCCTGCGTTCATCCGCAGGCGGGCGGCGGCACGTGGGTCGCGCAGTCGCCATTCTCCGTCAGGGCGTTGTTGCAGTCTTTGCCAGCGATCATAAGTCTTTAGCGCGTAGCCGCCAGTGGCGCAGAACTCTAGGCAGGTGTCAAAAGCGTCGCGGGTCAGGTCAACATAGGCACCCGCAGTGGTCATTTCGGTGTAAAGGCCGTCTGCGTCAAAAGGGCCGGAGGCGGCGCGCAACAGGATGTGTTGGCACAGCACGTCACGCGGACCGGGACCGCGGGGATCACCGTCCAGATCACCCTCCAGTACGGCCTGAAGCGCGTTGACGCATTCAACAACTTCCCAGCGGTTGGCGGGCACCAGAAGGGCTTTGGAAGGGGCGTTGTAGCGGTGGTTCGCGCGGCCAATGCGTTGTACCAGGCGTTTGACGTTTTTGGGGGCACCCACCTGAATGACAAGGTCGACATCGCCCCAGTCAATGCCAAGATCGAGGCTGCCGGTGCAAACTATGGCACGCAGGTCGCCGCGCACCATGGCGGCCTCAACTTTCTCCCGCTGCTGGCGATCAAGGCTGCCGTGGTGGATGCCGATTGGCAGGCTCTCGTCATTGGCAAGCCACAGATTGTGAAAGAAAATTTCCGCTTGTGCGCGGGTGTTGTGAAAGATCAGCGTGGTCCTATGCGCCTTGATCTGCTCCAGCACAGCCGGGATGGCGTAAGCCGCGCCGCCGCCGAGCCAGGGCGGGGCCTCGTCGGTTTCCAGCATGGCAATGTCCGGTGCGGGACCGGGATCCGCGTAAAGGATTTTGCACGGGTCCGGATTGCGCGCGAGGAGTTTGGCGATGTCTTCCGGGTGGTCCACCGTGGCGGAGAGACCAACCCGTTTGAGGTCTGGGCAGAAGGATTGCAGGCGGGCGAGCGCGAGGAAAAGCTGATCGCCGCGTTTGCTTTCGGCCAGGGCGTGGATTTCATCAACAACCACGCGTTTGAGGCCTTTGAAGATGCGGGGTGCATCTTCGTAAGAGGTTAAAAGCGCGAGACTTTCCGGGGTCGTGAGGAGGATGTGCGGCGGGTCGACGCGTTGGCGCCTTTTCACGGTTTGCGAGGTGTCACCGGTGCGGTCCTCAATGCGGATGTCGAGATCAATCTCCTCCACCGGTGCGCGCAGATTGCGTTTGATATCAGCGGCCAGCGCCTTGAGTGGGGAGACGTAGAGAGTATGCAACCCTTCGTGTGGGGTGGTCGCGACATCGGCCAAAGTGGGCAGGAACCCAGCGAGGGTTTTACCGCCGCCTGTGGGTGCTATCAGCAGGGTGCAGGGATCGTCGGCACGGGCGAGCATGTCGCGTTGATGTGGGTGCGGTTGCCAACCTCGGTTGGCAAACCAAGCCTCGATATTGTCTGGGATCGCCGTTGCGTTCGGCAAAGGGTCAGGCCGCGTTGGGGTCGCAGAAAAGGTTATACAACAAAGAGATAACCTGGGAGGTGTTGTCGTCTGCCAAGTTGTAGAAGATGGTCTTGCCGTCGCGGCGTGTTGAGACAAGGCCTTCGTCTCGAAGACGCGCCAGCATCTGGCTGACAGCGGCCTGGCGCAAGTCCAAAAGCGCTTCCAATTCGGACACCGATTTTTCACCAGATCCCAAGTGGCACAGGATCATCAAACGGCCCGAATGCGCCAGCGTTTTGAGGTAAGCTGCTGCGGCTTCGGCGTTTTTCTCCATCTCGGAGGGCGGTGCTGGCGGGGTTTGGATATTCACGGTAATGGGCCCAATTGCTCCTGACTGTGCCTCATATAGCATCGACCGCTCCGGTTTTCGAGATGTCTTACGATTTTAGTGGGGCACCGCCTGCAAACGCGTTGCCGTTGACATAGTCACAAGGGGCGTCCTGCATTTGTAAGTGTAGTCCAGCACCGTCAAATTTGTGTTTTCTGGCAAGGGTTTCGTTGACTTCGATGCCGAGCCCTGGAGCTGTTGGTGGTATGACAAAGCCATTCTCGACTTTGATCGAAGAAGAGATCAAAGCGTCGTGGAACTTGGTTTCGATGGTTTCGATCATCAAGAGGTTGGGGATGGAGGCCGCCAGGTGGATGTTTGCGGCCCACTCAACGGGGCCGGCGTAGAGGTGCGGGGCGATTTGGGCGTTGTAACACTCTGCCATTGCAGCAACTTTTTTCATTTCCCAGATGCCGCCCGCGCGGCCAAGAGCGGGTTGCAGGATTTCGGCAGCGCCGGTGCGCAGGACTGTTGCGAATTCGGACTTGGTGGTCAGGCGTTCGCCGGTAGCCACTGGAATCCTTACGTTTTTTGCAACACGGGCCATGTCTTCGATGTTGTCCGGTGGGGTGGGTTCTTCATACCAGAGCGGGCTGTAAGGTTCCAGCGCTTGGCCGAGGCGGATAGCGCCTGCTGTGGTGAATTGACCATGGGTGCCGAAGAGCAAATCTGCTTTGTTTCCAACGGTTTCGCGTATGGCAGCGCAGAAGGCGACGGACATGGAGATGTCGCTCATTGCAGGCATGTGGCCGCCGCGCATGGTGTAGGGGCCAGCGGGGTCGAATTTCACCGCTGTGTAGCCTTTTTCTACCATGGTCAGCGCGCTTTCTGCGGCCATTTCCGGCGAGGTCCAGAAGTTGGAAATGTTATGGTGGTCAAGGGGATAGAGGTATGTGTAGGCGCGTAGGCGTTCGTTCATCAACCCGCCCAAAAGCGCATAGACCGGGCGGTCGCGATCTTTGCCCAAGATGTCCCAACAGGCGATTTCGAGCCCCGAGAAGGCGCCCATAACCGTTAAGTCAGAGCGTTGCGTGAAGCCGGATGAGTAGGTGCGGCGGAACAAACGTTCAATGTTTTCAGGGTTTTCGCCCTCAAAATACCTTTCAAAAACATCGCGGATCACGGCTTGCATGGCGTCGGGGCCAACGGAGGAGGCGTAACATTCGCCCCAGCCGGTGATGCTGGTATCTGTTTGAAGTTTCACCAAAATCCAGTAGCGCCCGCCCCAGCCAGGGGCGGGGGGCGCGGTGACGATGATATCCAGATCGGTGAGCTTCATCGGCTTAATCCTTACGACAGCGTTCGATGAAGTAAGGGGCCTTTTTGAAGTCAAAATCAACGTCGGTATTTTGTCTGTATCGCGACTGTTTCGCGGTGGTGCGTATTTGCGCGGTGGGTTTGTTAATCTGAAGACGTGTTAAGGTGCGCATCCACCACCCGCTGTACCATGGGCGCAAAATGCCAATAATCCGGCGTGACCATGTCGGCGCGTTTTCCAGCCTCGTCGAGGTAACGAACCTGAATGATCTTCTCCAAGTTGGGGTTGGCTTCAAAAGTGGTGACTTCGTCCTCAGACATTGGTCCGCCTTGTAACTCCAATGTGTGCACAGAGGCGGCGGAGAGGCGTTTGAAGTATTCCGGTTTGGTGGCGCAGAGGTAGCGTTTGGCGGCGACGTGATAGAGCACGCAGTCGGTGACCACCGAGGGGAAGAACGGCGCCAGCACTTCGGCGCCGGCGTCTTCGTGGTGGCGGTCTTCGGTGTCGTTGGGATGGTAGGTGCCAAACTCGGAGGTGAAATGGCCGATGTCATGTAGGAGGGCGCTTACGATGACGTCTTCGGGCATGCCGTTTTGCTCGGCAATGGTGGCGCCTTGTAACATGTGTTCCGCCATAGTGACTGGCTCACCGAGGTATTCCTCGCCGCCGCGGCGGTCAAAGATGTCTCCCAAGAAGGCGACGATGTTGCCCTGCGATAGGGTAGAGAAATCTGGCTTGCTCATGCGTTTGCCTCCAGCGCCGCGAGGGTGGAGAGCAGCCCGTCTTTGTCTGCGTAGCAGCCTTGGAGCCAGCGTTTGCCGGCGCCGGAGTAGCCTTTGCGGGCGTGCAGGACGCGGGTGTTGTCGACAATGAAAGCTTCGCCGGGGTTCAGCTTGAAGCGAACTTCGGATGCTGGATCGTCGATGATGTCTGAAAGCTGACGCATGGCGGCATAGTACGCGGGCATTTTGTCAAATGGTACGTCCACCGGAGCAGCAGAGGAACGGGCATTGAAACGCACCGATTGCAGTGTGCCTTCCGGCGTGAGTTCGATCACCGGACGACGGGAGGAAAGGCGTACGCCTGCCTCTCCGGCGTATTCAAAACGAGCCGAGTAGTTGTGCAAAAGTGCAAATCCTTCGGGGTTTTGTTCGCGTAGCTTTTGTGCAGCTGCAAAGCCATCGACCACCATATTCGCGCCACCCTCAGCAGAGTTCTCAAGGCAGGATAAGATTTGCAGTGAAGGCACCGGGTCGCGGTAGGGATTGTCGGTGTGAGCCTGGAGACCCAACCCAGTAAAGGCGAGGTTGGTTGGGTTGACCTCTGTGCGAACCTCAAAATGGCGGCCGTAGTTGGTTTCGCGCACATAGCCGAAAAGGTCGACAACCTTGAACAACGCGCCGGATTCCGTGGGCAGGCCGGAGACTTTGGCAAAGCCGTAACGGCGGATGGCGGCGAGCCATGTGCGTTTCGCCTCGGCGTTTGTGGCGAGGTCGGGGTAGTGGCCGGTGGGCACGGTGTCATTGAGAGCTTCGCCCCAGGTTTCTGCGTGTTCCGGCAGGTGGCCGGGCGTGGTGTCCTGTGGGAGGTCATAGGCGTTTGCGAGCAGCCACGCGATGGGGAAGGAAACCGATTTGTTGTCATCTGCAAAGGAGATATCAACGGCGCTCTCGGAGGCTTCTGCCGTGGCGAGTGCGCAGTTGTCTGGGAGGTCCGCCAAGGTTATCAGCCGCTGTCCATTTCCGGGATCGCGCGTATCTGCATCCAGCGCGTTGTGGCGCAGCCAGACACCGTGGAAACGGTGGGCGCCGGACGGTGTTGTGAGCGTAAGGATTTGATTGTCGGGAGAGAGCTGCACCTGGGTCATGAGACGTCCTTGGGTTGGGTGAGGGCGATGATATCTTGTCGACAAACTGGGGATGCGTAGGCATAAATTCAAATTATCCTTTTTCATCCTGAGAGGTGGTTTTTCTAATGGATAAAACTGGGTTTGATCATCTGCCACTGGAGTGGGTGCGGGCGTTTGAGGCGGCGGCGCGGCTGGGCAGTTTCACGGCGGCCGCACAGGAAACAAGTTTGACGCAATCGGCGATCAGTCAGCGGATTGGGCATCTGGAGGCGCGCCTTGGAACGCAGTTGTTTGTGCGCCAAGCGCGGCGGATCACCTTGACAGCGGATGGCGAGGCCTGGCTGCCGCATGTGCAGGCTGCCTTGGTGGGGTTGCGCGACAGCACGGAAGCGCTGTTTGGCGTGTCGCGTAATCGGCTGACCATTTCAGCAAGCGGCTCGATCAATGAGCTATGGCTGGTGCCGCGATTGGAGCAGCTCGCTGAGGTGAGCGGGGCGCAGATCACGCTGAGCACGATGGTTGTGGCGTCCGGCGATACCAAAGACGATGCGGCGGTTCGCATTCGGTATGGCAGTGGCGATTGGCCGGTGGCCTACGCGGTGCCGCTGTATGAGGAGCGGTTGAGCCCGGTGGTGGCACCCGCGTTGCTTGGGCGAGGAGCCTGGCAGACGTTGCCACGGTTGTCGGTCTCGGGGCCACGGCCAAGTTGGCGGCGGTGGTGTGCACAGACGGATACGTCTACGACGCCGGTATCCCATCTGCGGTTTGACAGCTTTTGCGCGGGACTGGCGGCGGCGCGGGCCGGGCAGGGGGTGCTGCTGGCGTCCCTACCTTTGGTGCAGGCGGAGTTGGACGCCGGGCGGTTGGTGCGGGTGGCGGATGAGGTGCTGCGCCACCATGAGACCTATTGGCTGCTTGGTGCCAAAGAGCGGTTGTCGCGGCGGCAGTGGCGGCAGTTGTCGGGATGTTTGGTGGACGGCACGGCGTAGTTAGGTCCCTATGGATTCGGCGAAGGCTTCCAGCTCGCGCTCGATTTCACTGATCGCAGCCTGGGTGCTGAAGAAGTAGAGGTCCGGGGCGTCGACGTCATCCATGAAGGCTTCGATTTCGACCCGGACTGGATGGCCGTCAAAGTCGGCTGTGATTTTCCAGCGTTTTGTGTCCTCGACAGGGATGTCACTTACAGCACCGCCGATGGCTTTGGCGATGTCTTCGGGGAAGGCAAAGCGGCGGTTGTTGGCCAGTTGGGTCAGGAAAGGCGCCACTTCTTCTGCGTCGAAGTTCATCGAGGTCTCAGACGTGATCGGCGGCGGCGCCTTGGGGGCGTTGGGTTTGAACAGTTCGGTGACAAACTTAAGCACGGTGGTCTCCTGACGGAATGGGGTCAGCGCTCAAATACAATCACATTGCGCTTTGCGCTACCGGTTTTGGTGTCGGCGATGGCCTCGTTGATCTGGTCCAGCGTCCAGCGGCCAGAGATCAGCTCGTCCAGCTTCAGGCGGCCTTGCTCATAGAGGTCGACCATCCACGGGATGTCGCGTTTGATCACCACGTCTCCCATTTTGGAGCCCTGCATGCCCTGGCCGATGGCAGCCATGATAACCGGCTCGTAGGTGGATTTGGCACCGGAGTGTGGCATGCCAACCATGATGACCTTGCCGCCCGGTGCAAGGTAGCGCGGGGCGTCGTCATAGGCGGGGATGGCACCAACGGTGACAATCACGGCGTCCGCGCCGCGACCCATGGCGCGCATGGCTTTGATGAAGGGCTTTTTGTCGGTGGCAAGCACGCCGTCGGTGGCGCCGAATTCCTTCGCGATGGCGAGTTTTTCTTCGCTCATGTCGACGGCGACGATGCGGCGGGCACCGGCAATGCGCGCGCCCTGGATGGCGTTGAGGCCCACGCCGCCGGCGCCAATCACCACCACGTCCTGACCGGCGCGGATTTGGGCGGCGTTCACAACCGCGCCAACGCCGGTGATCACACCACAGGCAATCAGGCTGGCGGCTTCCATCGGGATGTCTTCGGAGATTTTCACCACTTGCGATTGGTCGACCACGACCTTTTCAGCGAAGGCACCACAGGCCATGGCCTGATGCAGTTTGCCGCCGTCGGCGGTGGTCAGCGGGCCTTTGTCGCCGTCGTATGGCGTGGAGCAGATGACTGGCTTGCCTTCGGAACAGGTGGGGCAGGTGCCGCAGGCGCGGATCAGGGTGACAATGACTGGGTCGCCTTCCGCGAGGCCGGTCACGCCATCCCCCACGGAGGTGATATGTCCGGCGGCTTCGTGGCCGTAGACCGCAGGCAGACTGCCACCCCAAGCGCCGTCAGCAAAGGAAATGTCGGAATGGCAGATGGCGACGGCGGAGAGGTTGACCTCGATCTCGCCCATTTGTGGCGCGCGCAGGGTGACGTCTTCGACGACAAGGGGCTGGCCAAATTCATGGCAGACGGCGGCTTTGATGGTGCTCATGAGCGAGGAGTCCCTTGTGTTTGGTGTCACGTCCAGTTTGCGCCAGCTTAGGCACGGGCGGACGGTTCAATCCAGACATAGGGTGTCGTTTTTTGCCTAAGTGGCGCGACGTGACTTTGCAAA
The DNA here is from genome assembly GCF_900182745.1 of Shimia sagamensis. GTDB lineage: Bacteria > Pseudomonadota > Alphaproteobacteria > Rhodobacterales > Rhodobacteraceae > Shimia > Shimia sagamensis. Next base: position 16,710 of record NZ_FXTY01000009.1, read on the forward strand.
AACCGCAATTGCGATCATCAAAAGGGCAGCGGCGAGCAAGAAGGGCGCCCCCGGCAGGTAGAGCACAGCGTGTTTGTCGGAGAAATGCGCGAAGGTTTGCGTCATCACCAAAGGGGCCGCGATATGGGCCAGTGAGGTGAGTGAGGCGGAGATGCCTTGCAACTCGCCCTGGGCATCGTCCGAGACACGGCGGGACATAATGCTTTGGAGTGCGGGCAAGCCTACAGAGGAGAGTGCAGCGACGGGGATGCCGATGAACAGGAGGATGCCGTTGGAGATCACGGCGAGATAGATCAGGGCGACAACTTCCAATCCCAATCCGATCACAACGGTGCGGCGGTTGCCAAACCACTTGGTGAACGGGCCAATCAGGGTCGCCTGCACAATGGCAAAGCAGAGACCATAGGCGGTGAGGCTGAGGCCAATCATGGCTTCTTCCCAGCCAAAGCGCTCGATGATGAAGTAGGGCCAGATCGCGGGATAGACTGCCGCAGCAATTTGGTAAAAGAAGAAGACAATCAGTAGGTTGGTCATGGCAGGCAGCTTGCCAAGCGCTTGCAGGGCTCCCAGTGGATTGGAACGACGCCATTCAAAAGCGCGGCGGTTGGCGTCGGTCACAGTTTCCTTGAGCACCATCCAACCCAAAAGCGCGTTGCCACCTGCCAGAACTGCGGCGGCCCAGAACGGTGCGCGGGTGCCAAATTGGCCCATAATCCCGCCTATGACAGGCCCAAAGACAAAGCCCACGCCCATGGCGGCGCCGATCATGCCAAAGGCTTTGGCCTTTTCTTTGGCGTCGGACATGTCCGCCATATAGGCCATGGCGGTGGCGTAGGTGGCCGCGGTGATCCCGGCCACGATACGGCCAATCACCAAAATCCAGATGTTATGTGCAAGGGCCATGATGACATAGTCCGCCGACATCACCGCAAGCGACACCAGCAACACCGGACGGCGGCCAAAGCGGTCTGAGAGATTGCCCAGAAGTGGACCGCAAAGGAACTGCATGAAGGCAAAGACGGTCGCAAGAATACCACCCCAAACCGCCGCTGAACCAAGATCACCGCCAGCAACCTCTTGAATGAGGTCGGGCATCACCGGGATGATCAGGCCGATACCCATGGCATCGATCATCACCGTGGCCAGAATCACAAATATTGGCAGGCGGTTGCGCATCATAATGACTTTAACTCTATGGTTGCATCAGGGCAGGAAAACGCATGTCGGTCAACTGATTACTTGGCTGGGCAGCTACATTCTGTGCGTTGCATGTAACGCACGGGGCGCGTGTCGCGCAGGCTGGCGCGGCCCAAAGGCCGCTTCAAGCCTTCCGTCACGGAAACGGTACTCAGCTAGCGGTGGCCATCAGGAGCAGCGACAGGCTGCTGAGCGCGATCTGTGGCAGATAAAGGGGTTCGCTGGCCGCGCAAGAGGTTTCCTGAAGCAGGGCGTTGAGGCCAAGCAGCTGCGCGCGCAGGGCGGTGCTGGTCGCTGTGTTTGGGGCCGTGTCTGCAGCGGTGTCACCTGCCAAGGTGAGCCAGTTTGCGACGGCGCGGATTGGGGCGCGGGCATCTTGCGGCGCGCCGAGCTTGAGTGCTTCAGCGATGGCCGCGCCGATCTCAGGGGCATCTTTGAAGGCGACACGCAGACAGGTTTCCTTCAGCATCGGCAGCTCGGCCAGCAGCTGTGTTTGTGCATTGCTGTCCGGCAAAGCCTTGAGCGCGGTTTCAGCCTGAGCAAGTAGTTGGCGCAGACGCAGTATCAGAGCGGTGTCCGCCACGTCCTGTGGGTCGGTGTTGTGCATCAGGTGCTGGCTGTGTGGCGGGGCTTCCATGGCTTTGGCAAAGGCAGCCACCATACCCGGGATATAAGTGCCGTCTTGGGCCATTTCGTTTGCCAATCCCGCCGGATCGACCTGCACTTCCATGGAACTTCTGTGAATAAAATAGGCGCTGTCCTGAGGGATATCGCCGCGCGCGCCCTGAGCCTCGGCCAATGTACCCAGGACCAGCAGTGCGGCGCGGATTTCGGCGCTGTGGGTGAACAGGCGACCAGCCTCACCCACCGGGTAGAGTTTGGTGAACATCGGGCTGTCAAAAACGGAAGCGGTCATGTGCGCGGTCTTTCTGGCGTCAGGCTTTTAGGATGCGATCAATCAGAGCGGCAAGGCCGGTGGGATCGGCAAAGAAGGGAGAGTGGCTTGTGGCCATTTCATAAACGTCGGCCGTTGGCCAGTCTTCTGTCATGGTGACCTGAAACTCTGGTGGGATGGCTTGGTCATTCATGCAGCGAATGTAGCTGCGTGGGGTTTGGCGGTGCCCGTCGCCTAGGGCGATTTTGATGTTTTGTGCGGCGATGGATTGCGGCGACAGGTGTGCCAGGGCGAAGTCTTCGGTGCCGGGTGGACAATCGTGGTAGAGGGCGTCGCGAAGCTGCGCGGGGTCGAAGGTGTAGCTTAGGCCATCTTCGTGTCGCTGGATGGCTTGCATCAACGGCTGGCGCGGCGCGGCGATGCGCATGTCGGCGGTGGAGTGGTTGTCCCACGGAGTATAGGCACAGAGGTAAATCAGGCGGGCGATGCGGCCGGGGGCAAGGTCCGCGGCGCGGGTGATCGGGAAGCCGCCCCAACTGTGGCCCAGAACAACGGTGTTGTCGCCAAGTGCGTCGATGACGGATTGGGCGCAGCTGTCTAGGGTGACGTCGGCCACCGGGGTTGTGTCCTCACCGTGCGACGGCATGTCGATGGCGCGGGCGGTATGGCCCAAGGCTTCGAGGGCCGGGATCAGATCGCGATAGCACCATGCGCCGTGGCAGGAGCCGTGTACCAAAAGAATGTCAGACATGGCCGGTTTCTTTCATGAAGTCAGTGAGGAGTGCGGCGTAGGCTTCCGGTTTCTCGACGCAAGGCAGGTGGCCGGTGCGGCGCAGCAGTTCCAGACGCGCGCCGGGGATCAGCTCTACGGTTTCACGCACCAGATCGGGTGGCGTTGCGCCATCTTCGGAGCCGGCAATGCCCAGTGTGGGCAGGCGTAGGCCTGAGGTGGGTGTGTAGAAATCGGTGCCTTGGATAGCGGCGCAGCAGCCTGCGTAGCCTTCGGGTGGGGTCGCTTCCAGCATGGCTTTCCAATGGGAGAGTTCTGGGCGGGTTTGGAAATCACGGGAGAACCAACGCAGCATGATGTCGTCTGACATGGCGGGCAGGCCTTTGGTCCGCACCGCGTCGATCCGCTCTTCCCACATCTTGGGAGAGCCGATTTTGGCGGCGGTGTTGGACAGCACCATGGCACGCACCAGATCGAGGCGTTTCACGGCGAGGCCTTGCGCCACCATGCCACCGATGGACAGGCCAACAACCAAGGCGTCTGTCACGTTGAGATGCTCCAGCAGGGCTTCGGCATCTTTCACCAATGTGCCCATGGAATAGGGGGCGGGCGGCACCTCACTTTCACCATGGCCGCGCATGTCATACCGCAAGATGCGCAACCCGTCGGGCAAGTGCGCCAGGATCGGGTCCCAGAGGTGCAGCGTGGTGCCGAGCGAGTTGATGAACAGCACCGGCGCGCCGTTGGGGTCACCTTCGTCGCGGTAGTGGGTGTCGATTTGGTTCAGAGTGGCGGTTGGCATGGTCAGTCTTGGTCTTCGGTTTTGAGGCGCATGTGGGCCATGATTTGCCCGTGGTCAGAGGCGAGTTTATTATAGGGCGCTTCGGCGTGGCTGCCATCGGTGAGATGGTCGTTGAGCACGCTGAAGTATTCCATTTCGCCGAGGCGGTCCGGGTTGTCCGGGTGGAAGTGCTGGCTGAGATAGATTTGATCGATGCTTTCGTAAACCCCTCCAAAGGCGGTGGTGTAGACCATGTCGCGCAGGGATTTGCGGGTGAACAAGGCTTCGGCGGAGGTCAGGCGGACGGAGGTGACAGCCTGTTGGATGGCGTCGTTTTCGGCGCGTTTATACCGGTCATTGGCGTGTTTGGCATCATGGCGCAGCATCCAGCTGTAGTTGCGGAAGGGCACTTCGCCGGAGATGATTTCGGAGCTGACCGCATGTTCGCCATCGTTGAAATCCCCCAGCACCATGACCGGGCGGCCTTGGTTCAGCTCTTCGACAATGGCGCGGCGCAGCACCCAGGCTTCGGCCATACGGCGCAGGGCGGCGCGCATGGCGCCCATGGCGCGGCCCAGCGGGTCGTAGTTGGTGAGGTCAGCCTCAGACGCATTGCCGTCGGCGTCACGGGGGAATTCACCCAGTTTGGATTTGAGGTGGCAGTTGAAGACGGTGATGACTTGGTCGCCAACAGGAATGCGGGCTTTGAGGATCGGGCGCGAGGTGCGGCGTAGCACAAAGGCACCGGAATCGTCGCCATCAAGGCCCTGAAAGGGGATTTCGACGGGGGTGTCGAGGTCTTGGATGATCTCGGGTGGTTCGGCAAAGCCATAGCGCGACAGGATAGCGACCCCGGGGCGGCGATGACCGGGCTCGCCGGTGTCGTTCACGTTGGGCGCGACAAATAGGCCGCCGTCGCCATAGGGCGTGTAGCCGAGTTTGCGGAAGATGGCCTTGCGATGGTAGCGCTTGGATTTGTCGGGGATTACGGCTTCGTTGGACTCTTCGCCGATGCGGTCCGCCTCTGCAATCACGGCGCGCAGGGACGGTTCGTCAAAGATCTCCTGAAAGCCTACGATGTCAGCGTCCATGGAGAAGAGCTGACTGGCGGTCCAGTCCTCTTTCCAGGCGTGTTCTTCGGGCGTGTAGGATTGGAAGGTGTAATACTCCTGATCCGGGCCAATCAGGTTTTTTACGTTGAAAGAGGCGATGGTGAAGTTGGTCATTTACGGGAACCTTTTAAGAGCATCAGCAAAGACACTGGCGTCGACATTGCCGCCGGTACAGACGGCAACCACAGCGTCGCCTTCGATTTTGTCGCCATGAAACAGCGCGGCAGCCAGCGCGCAGGCGCCGCCGGGTTCGGCGACAATTTTCAGGCGTTTGAAGGCGAGGGACATGGCCTGCAGCACTTCGTCTTCACTCACAACAAAGCCAGGGCCGACCAAGCGTTGCAGGATTGGGAAGGTGAGGTCGCCGGGTTGCGGCGTGATGATGGCATCGCAGATGGAGCCGGTTTCAGTTGCGTTACGTTGAATGCTGCCAGTGGCCAGCGAGCGGGCGGTATCATCAAAGCCTTCGGGCTCTGCTGGGCGCGCGCGCATGTTGGGGGCTTCGGCCTCCAAAGCCAATGCGATGCCCGCGGTCAAACCACCGCCACCGCAACAGGCAATCACGTCGCCAGAGGTCACGCCAAGCTCGGCGGCTTGGGTTGCGATTTCGAGCCCCACGGTGCCTTGGCCTGCGATCACTTGAGGCTCGTCATAAGGCCGGATCAGGGTCAGGCCGCGCTCGTTTGCAATTTTGTCGCCAACCTCTTCGCGGCTTTCGCCACCGGTGCGGTCATAGAGTACCACTTCGGCCCCCAGCGCGCGGGTGTTGTCGATTTTCAGTTTCGGCGCGTTAGTGGGCATGATGATCACGGAAGGCGCGCCGTGCGCGGTGGCTGCGGCGGCAACGCCTTGCGCGTGGTTGCCAGAGGAGAAGGCAATCACACCGCGTTTGCGGGTGGCTTCCTCCATCGCGGATACAGCTGACCAGCCGCCTCGGAATTTGAACGAGCCTGTGTGTTGGAGACATTCGGCTTTCACTAGGACGCGACGGCCAGCAATTTCATCCAGAAACGGCGAGGTCAGCATGGGCGTCACCCGAGCATGGCCTTGGATGCGGTGCGCGGCGGCGCGGATCATGTCGATGTTCATGCGGGTTCTCCGGTGGGCAGTTGCGCAATCCACTGGTGCAACACGTCGAGGCACTCTAGCTCATCGAGGAAAGGCACGTGGGCGCGGTCTTTGACTTCGGTGGCCAACATGGGCGCGCGGCCCTGCATCTCAGCAAATACCTCCTGGCTGAGAATGTCAGAGTTTTTGCCACGCAGCACGGCAAGCGGACGGCCTTTGAGTTTGTCGAATTGGGGCCACATGTCGCCAGCCGGGGCTTTGGGATCAAACTCGGCCAGCACTGCGTTGCGCAGTTTGGGGTCGTAGTTGATGTTGAGGCCGGTGTCTGTTTCGACAAAATGGTGTGCGGCCTCTTCGGCCCAGCGGCTGGCCGGCACATTGTGAAAGCCGGGCAGGCGGGTGGCGAGCGCTTCAGTGGCCTCGGCGTGGGTGGTCCAGACCGGTTTGCGGCCGATGAAGACAAGGATGACCTCTAGGCCAGCGGTTTCAATCACCGGACCAATGTCGTTGAAGCAAGCGCCGGTTATGCGGTTGGGGGCCATCTCCATCAGGGTGAGGGCAATCAGCCCCCCCCGTGAGGTGCCAAGAATGGCGGTGCGGTCGATGGCCAAGTGGTCGAGCAGGTCCAACGCGTCTTGGGCTTCGCGAACGAGATTGTAGGTGTTGAAGTCTTCCGCCCAGTCCGATTGGCCGCGGCCGCGATAGTCCATGCGGATCACGCGGGCGTTGCTCAAGTGAGGGCGCACATAGTCAAAATCGCTGGCATTTCGGGTCAGGCCGGAGAGGCAAAGCACAACCGGGCCGGGCCCGCCGGTGTCGTCAAAATAGAGCGACAGGCCATCAGAGGTGGTGAAATGGGGCATTTACAGTCTCAGCAAATCAGGAACAAATTTCAGGTCGGTTAAAACAAACTCGGGTTTCCACGGCAGGCGATCAACTTGTTCGCCGCTGTTGCGATGCACCCAGCAGGAGCGGAAGCCAAAGCCAGCGGCACCGGCGGCGTCCCAGCCATTGGAGGAGACAAAGATCACCTCTTCGGGTTGGCAGTCAAAACGTTTGGTGACCAGTTCGTAAACCTGATGCGCGGGCTTGAAAATGCCCACGTCTTCGACGCTGAGCACATCATCCAGCAGGTGGGCGATACCGGCGTTTTGCACCGCGCCGTCGAGCATTTTGGGGGAGCCGTTGGAGAGAATCGCGGTGTTCATACCGGCGTCTTTGAGCTCTTGAAGGGCTTTGGGGGCTTCAGGGTATGCGCTGAGTTCCCAGTAGAGCTGCAACAAGCGTTCGCGCAACTCCCAGTGCTCCGGCGCATTGAGTTTCACCACGTCCAGTGCGTTGTCGAGGGCGTTTTGGGTGACTTCCCAGAAATCGGTGTGGGCGTTGGTGATGGCCCGGATCCAGGTGTATTGCAGTTGTTTGGCGCGCCAGACTTCAGCCACTTTGGGCCAGTGTTTGGCAAAGTCTTCGCGGCCCGGCTCTGCAGCCAACTCGCGGGCGGCGGCAGATACATCAAAAAGTGTGCCATAGGCATCAAAGACAAAGGTTGTGGTCGCCATCGTTTCCTCCCGATTTGCAGGCAGATTGGCAGGTTTGATGCGGCGCGAAAAGGCCTGTTTGCTATTCAGGGGTCGGCCCTTTAGGTTGCCGCGCGAAAGCCGGCCGGAGGGGTCGGAAAATGCTTGCAGATGGGACATATTATGACCGCAGCAAAATCGGGCGACACCGTCCGCATCCACTACACCGGCACCTTGAATGACGGCACCACCTTTGACAGCTCCGAAGGCCGTGACCCGTTGGAGTTTACGCTTGGCTCCGGTCAGGTGATCCCAGGGTTTGACACCGCGGTGGACGGCATGGCTGTGGGTGACAAAAAAGTGGCGGAAATCCCGGCGGATCAAGCCTATGGCCCACGTCACGAGGAAGCCATTCAGGATGTGCCTCGGGAACAGATCCCGGCAGAGATTCCGCTGGAAGTTGGGCTGCAGCTGCAGATGCAGTCTCCAACTGGCCAAGTTATGCCGGTGACGGTTGTCGAGATTTCCGATGAGATTGTGAAGCTGGACGCGAACCACATGTTGGCAGGCAAGGACCTGACCTTTGCAATCGAGCTTGTGTCGATCAACTGATCTGAGGATTGGTGATGTAGATTTTAAAGCCCGCCGGTTTCGGCGGGTTTTTTGTAGGTGGATCAGGGGCGCAGCACTTGTTTATCTGCCACAAACTTGCCGCGCTTGCAGTAGGCCATATCCTCAAAAAATGAGGCCACGCCACCAAGTCGATTTTCGCAATGCCGGCTGAACTGAAACTCATGCAGGATGGATTTTGGGCGATGGGTGTTGTTGTGCTCGGCGCTGTCGGAGATGGTGCTTTGCAAGGCGACAAAGACAATCACCAGGCTGACAATCACCAGAAAAGGTTCCGCCCGGTGCAGCCATGGCCTGCCGGAAAAGGCATTGGTGGTTAGAAACACCAAGAGCGCCAGGCCGGATGCAGCAAGAATGATCGCGGAAATGGGCATTTGCAAAAGGGTCCATGCAAGCGAGAACGAAACATTCCGGGTCTATACTGTGGGCGTTGTTCAACCTCCAAGGCATTTCCCGGTGCCCATTTCGCCCATTTGCTATGCGTTTTGCGCATGGCTTGGGTAATAGGCTGATAAATTTCACCAAATTGGTAAGGGGATTTACCGATTGGTGTGTTTTGAAAATCTTGAAACTGTTTTGTACTGGTTTTGTGCCCGTAGTTTGACGGGCTTTTCTTTTGGCGGGGCTGCGCTAGCGTGTGGTTAGGGAGGACGTCATATGGATTTGGCTGCGGGTTTGAGATTGAAATGGCCACTGTTGCAGGCGCCGATGGCCGGTGTTTCTACACCGGAGATGGCGGCGGCGGTGAGCAATGCCGGTGGGCTGGGTGCGCTGGGTCTTGGCGCGGCGGGTGTGGATGGGGCGCGGGAGATGCTGCGGGCGACGCGGGCACTGACGGTTCGGCCTTTTAATGCCAATGTATTTTGCCACGCGCCCGCGCTACGGGATGCGGATGTGGAAGCGGATTGGCTGGCAGCACTGGCGCCGACGTTTGCGCGGTTTGACGCAAAGCCCCCTGAAGCGTTGCATGAGATTTACCGCAGTTTTGTGGTGGACCGGGCGATGTGCGACATGTTGATCGAAGAGGCGCCGGGAGTGGTGAGCCTGCATTTCGGAGTGCCGGAGAAGGCGTGGATTGCGGAATTGCAGGCGGCAGGCAATTTGGTGTTTGCCAGTGCGACCAATGTGAACGAGGCACGCGCCTGCGAAGCTGCGGGTGTGGATGCGATTGTGGCGCAGGGCATTGAGGCGGGCGGCCATCGCGGGGCGTTTGATCCGGATGTTGAGGATGAGGCATTGCCGACGCTGGCGCTGGTGGAGCGCTTAGTGGCAGTTTGTGAGCGGCCAGTGATTGCCGCTGGTGGTTTGATGGATGGCACTGATGTGGCGCGGGCTTTGGGACGTGGCGCAGCAGCAGCGCAGTTGGGCACGGCGTTTTTGGATTGCACGGAGACGGCGGCGGATGCGGCCTACCGCGCGGCGTTGCGGGACCCGGAGCAGGGGCCGCCGGTGTTGACGACGTCAATATCCGGACGGGCGGCGCGCTGTATGCGCAATGACTTTGTCAAGTTGGGACAGGGTCTGCATGCCAAGGTGCCGGACTATCCGGTGACTTATGATGCGGGCAAGGCGCTCAACGCGGCAGCAAAGGCAGCAGGCGAGAATGGATTTGGCGCGCAATGGGCTGGCACTGGCGTGGCGCGGGTGCGCTCTGGTGGCGCGGCGGAGATTTTGGAAGCGATTGGCGCGGGTTTAGATGCGGCGCAGGCCTGACATCAGAAACAAGAAATGCCCCACGTGGGGGCATTTCTGAAAGCGTGTCGCAGGGCGTGTTAGCCGCGATACTTGGACAGCAGCATGGAGCCGTTGGTGCCGCCAAAGCCGAAGCTGTTGGTCATCACCGTGTCCAGACCAGCGTTTTCAACCAGATCCGTTGCCACTTCGCCCGGGTTGATCGCAGGGTCTAGGGTTTCCACGTTGATCGACGGCGTGATGAAGTCGCCATCCAGCATCAGCAGGCAGAAGATTGCTTCCAGCGCACCTGCCGCGCCCTGGGCGTGGCCGGTCATGGACTTGGTGGAAGAGATCGGAGGCGTGGTGCCTTCGCCAAAGACGCGGCGCACGGCCTCAACTTCACCAACATCGCCCACTGGCGTGGAGGTGCCGTGTGCGTTGATGTAACTGACCTTGCGGTCTTCTGGCAGCGTGGCTGTTGCCAGACGCATGGCGCGTTCGCCACCTTCACCAGAAGGTGCCACCATGTCGTGGCCGTCCGAGGTTGCGGCAAAGCCGGTGACTTCGGCGTAGATTTTGGCACCGCGGGCCAGCGCGTGGTCGAGGTCTTCGAGAACAACAATGCCGCCGCCGCCGGAGATCACAAAGCCGTCGCGGCTTTCATCAAAGGCACGGGAGGCCTTTTCCGGGGTGTCGTTGAACTTGCTGCTCATCGCGCCCATGGCGTCAAACAGACAGGAGAGAGTCCAGTCGAGCTCTTCGCCGCCGCCCGCAAACATCACATCCTGTTTGCCCATCATGATCTGTTCCGCCGCATTGCCGATGCAGTGCAGGGAGGTCGAGCAAGCGGAGGTGATGGAGTAGTTGATGCCTTTGATTTTAAAGGCGGTGGCCAGGTTCGCCGAAATGGTCGAGCTCATGCATTTTGGCACTGCAAAAGGCCCGATACGCTTGGTTGCGCCGGTTTTGGCCACGGTCTGGTGTGCCACCAGCATCGCCGAGGTGGAAGGACCACCGGAGCCCGCCACAAGGCCGGTGCGTTCGTTCACAACCTGATCGTCAGAGAGACCGGCATCGGCAATGGCCTGTTGCATGGCGATATGAGCGTAAGCCGCGCCGGGACCCATGAAGCGCAGGGTGCGTTTGTCGACCTGCTCTTTGATGTCGATGTCGATGTGACCGGCAATCTGGCTGCGGAAGCCGTGCTCGGTCATTTCGGCACTGGCGGAAATTCCGGATTTGCCCGCTTTCAATGAGGCGGTGACTTCTTCGGCATTGTTGCCAATCGAGGATACGATACCCAGTCCGGTAACGACGACGCGACGCATGTGCGCTCTCCCTTAGTTTGTTGAGCACTATGTAGGGGATGAAGGGGGGGCGGCGCAAGGTGGGGCGTTGCGACAGGGCGCCTAGGGGCGGGAAATTTGTGACCCGATGGTTGGTGCCGCTGCCAGCCTGGGTGTTGGAGGCTGGCAGCGGTGCAGTTTCAGCCCGGCATCTTCTCAAATGCGGGAAGGCCGTCCTCCAGAACCGTGGCGTCCAATTTGCTGGACACGTAGACGTTCACTTTCGGGGCAAACTCTTGATGTTCTTTGATGTTCCCGGCGCGGATGCCCAGCATGCCTTCGCGGGCAGAGTTTTGCGTGAACAGGGGGGTGCCGCAGGTGGCGCAGAAGTGTTTGGTCATTGTGGTGCCCGCATCCGAGCCGTGTGAGAATGTTTTGGGCGTGCCGGTGATCTTCACATCATCCTGCTTCATGAACATCAGGGTTGCATAAGCGCTGCCGGTTGAGTGACGGCAAGCGGTGCAGTGGCAATTGGCCATGACCGGCACGTCGCCGTCCGCTTCAAATGAGATTTCGCCGCAGAGGCAGTGACCTGTGAGATGTGTCATGGGATGTCCTTCGATGTTCGCACCATTGCCTCGCGAGAGTACGGCAATAAGGCGATGCATCAAGGATTCATCCCATGAGTCACTTAATGGTGAGTGGGGCCTGCTGTTCCCTGGTGGGCCAACCGCGCATCCACATAAAGCACATTGCGCTGGGTGCGCTCCAGGTCTGTGAGAACGCGGTAGGTTTCTTCGATCTGGGGCAGGGCAAGGATGTGCTCGGGTTTGCCGTCCGCCAGTATGGCACCGTCGCGCAAGAGCACGAGGCGGTCGCAGAATTTGGCAGCGAGGTTGAGGTCATGCAGGGCGGCCATCACCACGGGCTTTTTGCGGTCCATCTCGTTGCGGACCGAGGTCAGGATGGAGAGCTGGTGGTGCAAGTCCAGCGCGCTGGTAGGTTCATCCAGCAGGATCACATCCGGCGCACGCACGATGGTTTGGGCGACGGCGACCATTTGCGCTTGCCCGCCGCTCAGATCCGCCACGCCACGGTTGGCGAGGTGGGACAGGCCAAGCGCGTGTAGCGTGTCAGAGACGCGGTCGAGGTTGTCGTTGTTCACCCGCCAACCGGTGGTTTGCTTGAGGGCCAGCAGTACGCTTTCAAACACCGAGAGAAGCGCGTTGCAGCCATAGGCTTGCGGCATGTAGGCCACCCGTTTGGCGCGGTCTTTGCGGCCCAGCTGGGTGACGTCTTCGCCTGCGATGGTCAACGTGCCTTTGGTAGGCGTGATTAGGCCCGCGATGGTTTTGAACAGGGTGGATTTGCCCGCGGCGTTAGGGCCGATAAGGCCGACAAAGGCGCCGGGGGGGATGTTGCTGACGGTCACGTCTTGCAGGACATTGGTGCGGCCGTAGCCTGCGGACAGATTGGCGATGGTCAGGGTCATTGCAGGCGCTCCCGTCGTGAGCTGAGGATGATTGAGATGAAGATCGGCACACCAATCAGCGAGGTGATGATGCCTATGGGATAGATGATGCCCGGCGTAATGGTTTTGGAGATCAGCGAGGTGAGCGACAGCACCAAGGCGCCAACAAGCGCGGAGAGCGGCACAAAGTAGCGTTGGTCTTCGCCCACCAGCATGCGGGCAATGTGCGGCCCAACAAGGCCCACAAAGCCTACGGTGCCGACAAAAGATACGGCGGTGGCGGCAAGCAGTGAGATACAGATCAGCATTTCCACGCGCAGACGGCCTACGTCCACGCCCATGCTTTGCGCGGTGGCTTCGCCCATGCGCAGGGCGGTCATCGGCCAGGTGCGGTAGAGGCTGAAGGGGATGGCGAAGCAAAGGAGGATGGTGCCGAGGCCGATCTTTTCCCAGCTGGCGCGGCTGAGCGAGCCCATCATCCAGAACACAATGCGGGCGATTTGGTCCTCTGAGGCCATGTATTGCATCAGCGCCAGCAGGGCGGAGAAGGTGAAGAAAATTGCGATGCCAAAGAGGATCATGGTTTCAGATCCCACCCCTTTGAGGCGGGTGGCCAGCAGGATGAAACCACAGGTGCAGAGCGCAAAGACAAAGGCGTTTACAGTGACCAGCAGGGGGCCGACGGCGGGGATAACGCTGATGCCAAGCACAATGGCAAGCGAGGCGCCAAAGCTGGCGGCGGCGGAGACGCCAAGTGTGAACGGTTCGGCCAACGGGTTGTTCAGGATGGTCTGCATTTGCGCGCCTGCGACAGCGAGCAGAGCACCAACCAGAACGGCGGTCACGGCAACAGGCAGGCGATAGTCCCAGACAATGACCTTCAATCGCGCACCATGGGACATTGGATCAAACAGCACTTCGGCAACGGTGGACAGGCTGTAGCCACCCGGTCCGGTGGTGATGTCCAGTAGGAAGCTCAGGCACAGAAGGCCAAAGACGGCGGCGATAACGCCGTAACGGCGGGATACACGCGCCACATAGGCGTGGCGCAGTGCCACGGGATCAACATTGAGGGTCACGAGGGAGGTCTCCGGAGGAAAAAGGTGTCCGGCCCCGCAATCTGCGGAGCCGGGTGTTGGCGGGGGGATTTAGCCGCCAACGTCCAGACTGCCCCAGAACACGCCGGAGTAGTCGATCGGAAGGAACTTATCGTGCAGCTCCTTCATGGAGGCCTCTGGATCTACGTCCTCAAACAGCTCCGGATGCATCCATTTGGCAAAGGCTTGCATCGCTACGAAGTGGTAGGGGCTGTTGTAGAACTGGTGGTAGACCGAGTGGAAACGACCGTTTTTCACGGCCGACAGCTCGCCCCAGCCTTCGCGGGAAGCCAGCGCGGTCAGGCGTTCTTGCACCTGTGCTTGCTCCGCTTCGTACCCAAACAGCACGGCCGTGGTGGCCGGGTTTGCCTCAGACCAGTTGGCGCCGGTGCCGATGATGATTTCTGGATCATCCGCAAAGATTGCCTCAAGGCTGACGCTGGTGCGGAAGCCCGGGAATTTCAGAGAGCCCCAGTTGCGGCCGCCGGACATATCGACCAGACGGCCCAAGTTGGCCGCGCCAAAGGTGTTGCAGCATTTGTTTGGGTTATAGCCCGCAGCGCTCTCGATGAAGACAACAGGGCGGTCTTCAACCGGGATCTGCTCTACGCGGGAATAGATCAGCTTCATCTGTTGTTGATAGTAATCGCTGAAGGCGTCCGCATTGTCGCGCTTGTCAAAAATGCGACCCATCAGCTGAATGCTGGGCACGGTGTTCTCTGTTGGGTTTTGACGAAAGTCGACAAAGACCGTGGCCACGCCAGCCTCTTCGAGCTTTTCGATGATGCCGCTTTCCTGCGCCTTGAGCAGGTTGCCGAGGTTCATAAACACCACTTCGGTGCCCAGGGTGATCACGGCCTCCAGATTCCATTCATCAGAATAGGGGCTGCCAAAGCTCTTGAGGCTGGCAATTTCCGGGAATTTTTCGAGGTATTTGCGGTAGGCGTCCGGGTCATATTTGACCATGTCGTCTTTCCAGCCAACAACGCGCTCAAACGGGTTTTCCTGATCCACAACCGCAATGGAATAAATCATGCGGCCTTCGCCGATCACGATTTTGGATGGGTTTTTCTCAACTTCGACAACGCGGCCTGCGACGTCGGTGACGGTGATGGTCTCTGCGAGGGCGATCGTGGCGGACGTTACGGAAAACGTCATTGCTGCGGCAGCGGAGCAAAGACCCCGTGTCAGTGTACTGACTTTCATGGGTCTCTCCTTGGATGTGTCGCGACAGGAGTCGCGAACTGACGGCAAACAATGATGATTTACTAAAATTGTCAAGTATGAGTCTCGGTTTATTAACGAATTGGCAAACTAAAATGGAAGGTTGTGGTTTGTTCATTAGGGGGAGGCTTGGGAGCTCGGAAATCGGGTCTTTGCGCGCTGGGCAAATGTCATGACAAGCGGTTTTGAACCATTGCGACATCATTCTGTAGCCGACGAGGGAAAGTTCTTGAGCATTTTTCAGTGAGTCATTGATGAAAGGCCACAATGAAACGTTCCAGCCACTATCATTCCTAGCCGCGTAGCTTAAAGGAGGGGGGACCCCACGGAGATTGAACGATGAACACTTCACAAACGCTGCCGGAACTGATTGCGGCAGCACAGGTCAAAGCAAAGATCTCTGAAGATTGTATCTTGGAAATTCGAGACCTTCTGGAAAAGCAGACCGCGTCCGAAGCACAAGTCGAGGAGTTTCGCGTGGCGCACGTCGCGCTTGAGCTGGCGGCGGTCGATACCTTTACCCTGTTTGAGGCGCGCATGCAGCACCACTTCAGACGGGGCCCATTTTCCCGAAAGTTAAGAGCCGCACTTTTGGATGCCGGGCATAGTGACCTCGCCGACAGGATCCACAAATACTATTTGGCAATCAACGTGCTCAAACACGGAAAAGGCGCGAGCTATAGGGAACTGTGCAATACCCCGACCGAGCTTTTTCATGTGAGGCGCACTGAAACGGTCATGTCACAGGACGAAGACGCTCCTTCAAGCTTTATAGATATTGGCGTACGAGGCTTTTTTGATGGACTCGCCGCAACCCTTCTTGAAGCTCAGAAATTCCTCGAAGACCAGTAGCTTTCAGAGCTCGATTTACAAAACGCGTGCATGGCGAATGCTACGTCCTCAAGTGAGAAAGTTTACACACCGAATGTCTGAACCGTGCCTGAAAATTGTGTTGGTAACACCCGAAATCCCTTACAATACAGGCGCTATTGGACGGACGTGCGTTGCATTGAACCTAGAGCTGATTTTGATCAAACCGTATGGGTTTTCGCTTGATGAGAAAGCCGTGCGGCGTGCTGGAACAGACTACTGGAAATATGTTCATCTCAGCGAATATGAGAGTTGGCAAGCCTTTCTAGATGAGCGCCGCCCGCTGCCCGAAAGCCTATACTTCTTCGAAGAACATGGCGACCAAACCATTTACGATCCTGACTATCAACAGGATGGCTACCTGGTGTTTGGGTGTGAATCCAAAGGCCTGCCTTCGGAAGTTCTAAATGGGATGGAAGATCGAACATTCAGTTTGCCGATGCTCGATTCACGTGTCCGATCGCTCAATTTGGCAAATGTGGCCACAGCAGTTGTCTATCAAGCCATGCGGACGCAATTGGGTGGTTGAAGGCCGCCAGTGGTGAGTTGATTAGTGCTGCCTGCAAGAGTGCGTAGCGGTCGATATCCAATGTACTGAATGACAAAAGCTCCCGAAGAGTACTTCGGGAGCTTTTGATTGTAGTGGCAGCGCCGATACGGCTGTGGCGCAGATTATTCCGTCGCCAAGCCGACTTTCATGTCTTTGACCGCGTAAATCTCTTCACCGTCTGCGTGTACGGTACCGTTGGCGACGCCAAGCTTCAGCTTACGGTCGATGATACGTGTGTATTGTACATTGTAGGTCAGCATCTTGCGGTCAGGTTTGACCATGCCTTTGAGCTTCACTTCGCCCACACCCATCGCCATACCTTTGCCGGGCATGCCGCGCCAGCCAAGGCCGAAGCCGGTCAGTTGCCACAGGCCGTCAAGGCCCAAGCAGCCTGGCATGATTGGGTTGCCGGGGAAGTGGCAGTCAAAAAACCAGAGGTCGGGCGTGATGTCGAATTCTGCGATCACGTGGCCTTTGCCAAACTCACCGCCGTCTGCGGAGATGTCGGTGATGCGATCCATCATCAACATCGGTGGCATTGGCAGTTGGGCGTTGCCGGGACCAAACAATTCGCCACGGGCGCATTTCAGCAGGTCGTCTTTGTCAAAGCTCGTGGGGTAGTCGGCCATTCTGGTGGTCCCTTGTCATCTCGGTGTTGCTTTTGCCTGCTTTATCACCTGCCAGCGTGGTCCTGCAAGGCAACTGTCGACAAGGGGCGCCGGGCCGCAGATTTGTTTGCGACTCATTTTCATTTGAAATTGGGGTGCAGTTCGCGTTAAATATGCAGCTGACGCACAGGATATGACTTATGACCACTGAGGCACTTCGTAACGGCACCCAATGGCTCGCATCAGCTGGACTGCGCCCAACACGGCAACGTGTGGCGCTGGCCGGGTTGCTTGTGGGGGATGGTCAGGACCGGCATGTGACAGCGGAAAGCCTGTTTGCCTCGGTGCGTGAACATGGGGATCGTGTGTCTTTGGCGACGGTTTACAACACGTTGCGGGCGTTTTGCGACGCGGGTCTGATGCAGGAAATCACCGTGGATGGGTCAAAGAGCTATTTTGACACCAACACCGGCGACCATCCGCATTTCTTCTGGGAAGATGATCGCGTGCTGACCGATGCCCCTGCGGACGAACTGGAGATTTCCCGGTTGCCAGGCGCGCCTGAAGGGGCTGAGATATCCAAGATCGATGTTGTGATCCGCTTGCGCCGCACCTGAGCGACGCTGGGTCAAACCCTCCCTCCTGCAATTGTTCCTGATTTGCACCTGTGACAGCATGGGCGCAGAGCAAAGAGGATTTGTCATGAAAGCAGTGACGTGGCGTGGCTTTGGGCCAGCGCGGGAAGTTTTGCGGATCGAAGAGTTGGCAGCGCCGACGCCAAAGGCTGGCGAGGTTTTGGTGCGGGTGGCGTTTTCCGGGGTCAATCCGTCAGATTGCAAGGCACGGGGGGGCGCGCGACCAGGTGTGACCAAGCCGCCGTTTGAGGTGATTGTGCCGCATAGCGATGGTGCGGGTGTGATTGAAGCGGTTGGCGCAGATGTTGACGCGGATCGTGTTGGGCAGCGGGTGTGGATCTGGAACGGGCAGTGGCAGCGGCCATTTGGCACCTGTGCGGAATACGTTTGTCTGCCAGCGGAGCAGGCAGTGTCTTTGCCAGACGGCGTGTCCTTAGAAGACGGCGCGGTGATGGGCATTCCGGGGCTGACGGCAGCGCAGACGGTGTTTGGTGGTGGAGATGTCATGGGGCAGACCTTGCTGGTGTCTGGCGGCGGTGGCTCTGTGGGGTATCTGGCGGTGCAGCTGGCAGCCTGGGGTGGCGCGACGGTGATTGCCACCTGTGGTGCGCGGGATGTGGAACGGGTTAAAGCTGCCGGTGCGTCACATGTATTTGACTACGCAAGCCCAACATTGGCGGCGGATATCCTCGCCGCGAGTGGCGGTGGTGTGGATCGGGTTGTGGAAGTTGAACTTGGGCCGAACTTGGTGCTGCTGACTGAAGTATTGAAGCCTTTGGGCACCATTGCGGCTTATGGGTCGGCTAAAAACATGGCTCCGGAGATGCCGTTTGGACCGATGCTGTTCAAAGCGTTGAAGCTGGATATTTCGCTGATTTACATCCTGCCGCTGGCAGCGCGGGAGGCCGCGATTGCGCGGCTACACGCAGCCTTTGCGGATGAGGCGTTGACGCTGGACGCGCCCAATGTGTTTGGGTTGGATGAGGTGGCAGCCGCACATGAGATGGTTGAGGCTGGTGGGCGCACGGGCGCGGTTTTGGTGAAATGTTAAGTCGTTAGGTGAGGCCTTCGAGGCCAAACCATTGTGGCAGCACCGACATGAAACGCCGCCAGAGACCTGCATCTGGGTCTTTGGTGACAACCGTGGGCACGATCGTTTTGGGCTGATGCGTCCATAGTAGTCCGGTTTCGGTTGCGGTGACTCGATAGGCAAAATCCGCGAGGTTGGCTTCGATGCTGGCAAGCATGCTGCGCGCGTAGGCGGGGCTGTCGACCAAGAGGCCAATTTCGGCGTTGATTTTGATCGAGCGCGGGTCGAGGTTGAGGGAGCCGACCAGCACGGAGCTGTTGTCGATGATGGCGAGCTTGGTGTGCAGGGTGATGTGCGGCGGGCTGTCCTGATCGGTCAGGTTGAGCGCGGCAATGGAGTCGTGGCGCAACTCGTAGAGTTCCACACCGGCCGTCAAAAGATCCGCGCGATGG
Organism: Shimia sagamensis; assembly: GCF_900182745.1. Classification (GTDB taxonomy): domain Bacteria; phylum Pseudomonadota; class Alphaproteobacteria; order Rhodobacterales; family Rhodobacteraceae; genus Shimia; species Shimia sagamensis. Next base: position 35,537 of record NZ_FXTY01000009.1, read on the forward strand.
CGGGCGTAGCCGCCATGCACGTAAGCGTGGTTGGTGGAGGCAAGCGAGTTGGTCACAATGCGGACTTTGACGCCAGATCGAGCGAGGTTGGCATAGAAGCGCGCGCCGTAATCTTCGGGCACAAAATAGGGGCTGATCAGGGTGACCTGAGATTTGGCTTCGCCGATGGCGGCAAAGAAGGCTTCGCCCAAGACATGCGGGCCTTTTCCGTCGGGATTGCGCAGCTTCTGCGGCGGGTCTGCGATAATGCGTGAGGTGCCACGAAATGGGGCGACTTTTCGATTGGAGATGTCTTGTAGATAAGGCGCGTTGATGGCTTTGGTGTAGGCGACAACTTCGGGACTGTCCGGGTCATAGGCCCAGTCGGACAGGCTGATTTGCGGTGGTTGTGGCGCCGATTTGGCGCGCAGGTTGGCAACGGGAACGGCGTAGGTGTCGTTCCAGTAGGTGTCAAAGATCGGATTGATCTCAGCCGCTTCGGGGCCAAAGACAGCGAGGTCGTAGTCGGCAAAAACTTCGGTGGGTTTGAGTTCGTAATACTCATCCGCAAAATTGCGCCCACCGATGATCGCCATGTCATTGTCGACCACAAAGGTTTTGATGTGCATGCGCCGGTTCACGCGTTTGAAGTCCCAGAGAAACCCCATGGATTTGGGCGCGTTGCGGGAACTTGGATTAAAAATGCGGATCTCGATGTTGGGATGCGTGTCCAGTACGGCGAGGTCGGTGTCATCAGCGGTGGTGAAAACATCATCTACCAGAAGCCGCACACGCACGCCGCGATTGGCCGCATCAAACAGGCGGTGGGTGAGAATGCCGCTGGCGGTGTCCGGTTTGATCAGGAAGGTGGCAATGTCGATGCTGTGCTGCGCGCTTTCGATCATGCGCAGTCGGGCACCAAGCGCGTCGGTGCCGTTGGTCAGCTCAAAATAGGCGGATTGGGAACCGGTTTGGGCGGATACAGCGCGACTGACGGCGTCAGAAGAGGTGTTGGCGGCTGTAAGGGCATAAGAAGGTGTGCGTGGTCCATCAAAGGGGACTTTGGCGCAGGCTGTGAGGCTCATCGCTATCACTATGGCGGTTGCAATCCTAAGCGGGGGCACCGCGGTCAGAACCACTGTCCGGGTTCCATCAGGCCGAGGTCGAGCAATTGGCGAGAATGCCAATCAAACCGCACCGAATTGTGCCAGGTGAACTCGTGAATATCGAAGGTTGAACCGGGGTTGAATTTTAAGGCCTTGGCTGTGCGAAAAGAACAGACGGCCGCGGTGAGGTTGTTATGCCACGGGCAGGCGTAGGTGTTGTATTCTTCGTCTGAAAACGTGAAGTCGTCACGCAGTTTCAGGCCGGGTTTGGTGCGAAAAATCGAGATGCGATCAATCTTGCGTTTTTGCGCTGGGATGTGTTCTTCAAAACGCCAGCGCAAGCCACCAAAAAAGTCCAGTTGGCGCTCCTTGGGGTGGTTGTGATTGGCCGCATCGGTGCGGGCCAAAGCATAGTAGCCTGAGCGATCAAGCTGCGCGTCTTCCAGTGACACGGCACCAGGCGTGACTTTCAGGTCAGGCGCATAGAGGTCAATCACATAGGTGAGCATCGCGTCGCGCTGCTCTTCGGTATGAAAGGCGAGCATTTCTCCAATGCCACGGGTCTCACAGAACGGGAAAAAAAGATATTCAGCGTTAAAGCAATAGTAGAGCCAGAGTGCGGGGGCCGCCTCAATAACTCTGTTCACGGCCTCAATCATTGGCTGGCCACGCGCCACATCCATTGTGATGCGGGGGCAGAGCGCCGCCAATTCGTCAGGCAGGGCAAATTCGGCGGGCATAAACACGATGACCTTTGCGAAGCCAAGATCGAGATGATGATACAGCGTACTCGCGATTTCGACGACATCTTCGGCAAAGATCAAGGCCACCGGCCCTTTCGCCAGTTCAGCTGTGCCGCTGCGCAGAAACTGCTCCAACGAGTCGTATGTCATGCGCGGCCCCATCTGCGTGTTTTTGTCCTTGTTGTGCTCAAAATCCGCTAAAAGCGATCGCATTGCAAGCGCCCCTCGTTTTCTGTAGTGAGGCGCCTTAAAACCGCTGCAGGATATGTCCCATGGCCGACAACACCACCGCTGAGAAAAAGAAGCTCTTCATCAAGACCTACGGCTGTCAGATGAACGTCTATGACAGCGAACGCATGGTCGAGGCCATGGATGGCGCAGGGTATGAGACCACGGACACACCGGATGACGCGGATATGATCCTGCTCAACACCTGTCACATCCGGGAAAAAGCCGCGGAAAAAGTCTATTCAGAGCTGGGCCGTTTCAAAGGGCTGAAGGCCGAAAAGCCAGACCTGAAGATTGGCGTGGCAGGTTGTGTTGCGCAGGCCGAAGGCAAAGAGATTATGCGGCGCCAACCGATTGTTGATTTGGTTGTGGGGCCACAGGCGTATCACCGCCTGCCGGAAATGGAAGCCAAGACCCAGGAAGGCGCGAAGGCGTTGGACACTGACTTCCCGGAAGAAGACAAATTTGAGAAGCTCAAACGCCGCCCAAAGGCCAAACGTGCACCAACGGCGTTTTTGACTGTACAGGAAGGCTGCGACAAGTTTTGTGCCTTCTGTGTGGTGCCGTACACGCGAGGCGCCGAGGTCAGCCGTCCGGTGGATCGTGTGATCACTGAGGCCCAAGACTTGGTTGAGCGCGGTGTGCGCGAAATCACTCTGTTGGGCCAGAACGTGAATGCCTACCACGGGACACACAGCAGTGGCGACATGACCCTCGCTGGTCTGATCTGGGAGCTCGATAAGATTGATGGGTTGGAGCGTATTCGCTTCACCACGTCTCATCCCAACGACATGATGGATGACCTGATCGAAGCACATGGCACCTGTTCCAAGCTGATGCCGTATCTGCATCTGCCGGTGCAGTCAGGCTCCGACAAAATTCTGAAGCGTATGAACCGCAACCATGATCGCGACAGCTACATCAAGTTGATTGAGCGCATTCGCGCAGCACGGCCGGACCTGATGCTGTCTGGCGACTTTATTGTTGGTTTTCCCGAAGAGACCGAGGCCGATTTTCAGGACACATTGGATCTGATCAAAGAAGTCAAATACGGGCAGGCGTACAGCTTCAAGTATTCAACACGCCCGGGCACCCCTGCAGCGGAGCGCCCACTGGTGGATGAGGCTGAGGCCAATGATCGGCTGCAGCGCCTGCAAGCCTTGCTCAGCACCCAGCAGAAAGAGATCCAAAACAGCATGGTCGGCAGAGAAGTCAACGTGCTCTATGAAAAGGCCGGGCGGCTTGAGGGGCAGATGGTGGGCAAATCTGACTACTTGCACGCGGTGTTTGTGGCGGATCCAAAGGGCAAAGTTGGCGATATCAAACGTGTGAGAATCGTGGAAAGTTCAGCCAACTCCCTGGGTGCTGTGCTGGTCTGATATTGATCCAAGCTCGGAAACAATCTTGGTTAATTTGAGAATATTGATGCGTGCGCTCACCTTACGGTAGGGCATGGCTGCCACATTTTGGGCATATTTCTTGTCCCCGGACAGGGGAATTAAGCATTTCTTCTTCACATGACGTGCAACTCAGTGCATCTTGATCGAATAGAGAAAGCTTTGATTTAGAACGTGTTTCAAAAAATAAATAGCTTTCGGGGGATATGGAGAGGAACTCGCTGTGGCGAATAAGTCCAAAAAAATGGCGCGGGCGGCGCTTGGAGGTGTGGCAGCTGCCTGCGTTGCACTTCTGGCCATTGCTCAGCCCGCTGCGGCCCAAAACCAACGCACCGTTCTGGGCCAACCGTATGTGCCAACCGTCTGGGTTGATCCGGATGGCTGCGAACATTGGGTGATGGATGACGGCGTGGAGGGATACATGACTCCACACGTGAACCGTCAAGGTATTCCGGTGTGTCGTCGAGGTAACGTCTGTGGTGTGATGAACTCTGACCAGTTTTTCGCGACCGACAAATACGCGATCAATTCGGCCAATCGTCAGCGTTTGGCAGAGTTCTTTAGCAGCTCTACCGCGTCGGCCTTCATTGTAGCTGGTCACACGGACAGCCGGGCAAGCGACGACTACAACATGCGCCTGAGCTACAACCGCGCCAATGCTGTGGCCAAAGTTGCCCGCGGCACCGGTGCACGGGTTGTGGATGTGCGCGGGTACGGGGAGCGCATGCCGCGCGCAACCAACCGCACCGCCGCGGGCATGTCGGAGAACCGTCGTGTCGAAATCATCTGTCTGCGCTGAGGGAGAGAAGACATGAAACTGACCAAAAGCGTTCTGCTTCTCGGCCTCGCAGTGAGTGTGTCGGCCTGTGTTGACAATAAAGTCGACAAAACCGTGGACAATTACACAGACAACGGTCACTTGAGCAATCTGATTGCCGGTGTCTGGGTGGATCCAAATGGCTGTGATCATTGGATCATTGATGACGGCGTTGAGGGCTACCTGTCCCAGCGTTTGGACCCATACGGCAAGCCAGTGTGTTCCGGTGCAGCTCCTCCCGGCGTGGCGACCGGTCCGTTCAAAGCCGGTCAGGGTATCGGCGACTGGATCTGATCCACATCACATAAGAGTTTTGAAGGTCGCTGGAAATTTCCGGCGGCCTTTTTTGTGTTTTGGGCATGGGCAATGTTGTGCGCGTCACGGAAAATTCACGCCGCTGCGCTTGCGCCCGTCTGCGCAACTTGGCACGATGGGGCATAACCCGCTTCACAGGAGATGTGATTGGCCACTGGCACCATGACCCCACCGCCTTCATCCGATGCCCCGAAAAATATTTCGGTGGAATTCCCGGACAACAGACTGCTGATTGAGCTTTGCGGCGAATATGATCGCAACCTTGCGGATATAGAGCAAAAACTGGGTGTGCAGATTCTGCGCCGGGGAAATTTGCTCGACATTCATGGCGAAGAGGCGGCGCAAGCTGAGGCCGCTGAGGTGCTTACCGGGCTCTATACGCGCCTGGAGAGTGGCAAGTCTGTTGAAGGTGGCGACATTGATCGCGAGATTCGCATGGGTGGCTCTGAAGAAGACACCGGCGTGCGGGACGGCGATCAGATCGAGATGTTCAAAGGCGGCGCTGTTGAAATTAAGACCCGCAAAAAGCTGGTCGAGCCGCGCACGGATGCCCAGAAAGCCTATGTGCTGTCCTTGTTTGACAATGAGCTGGCGTTTGGAATTGGCCCGGCTGGCACCGGCAAGACTTATTTGGCTGTCGCCGTTGGTGTGAGCATGTTCATTTCGGGGCAGGTGGATCGGATTATTCTGTCGCGCCCGGCTGTCGAAGCTGGCGAAAAACTGGGCTACTTGCCCGGTGACATGAAAGACAAAGTCGACCCCTACATGCAGCCGCTGTATGACGCGCTAAATGATTTTCTGCCCGCCAAGCAGCTTGGCAAGTTGATCGAGGAAAAGAAGATCGAGATTGCGCCACTGGCCTTTATGCGGGGCCGCACATTGGCCAATGCGTTTGTGGTGCTGGATGAGGCGCAGAACGCAACCACGATGCAGATGAAGATGTTCCTCACCCGTCTGGGCGAGGGCAGTCGTATGGTGATCACCGGCGACCGCAGCCAGATCGATTTGCCACGTGGAGTTCCCTCTGGCCTAAAAGATGCGGAGCGGCTTCTGTCCAATATCAAAAATGTCAGTTTCAATTACTTTACGGCGGATGATGTGGTGCGCCACCCGCTTGTGGCTGCGATCATCAAAGCGTATGACGCGGATGCGATGCGGGCGTTGAAAGATAAGGACAAAAAGTCCTGAAACGCCCTTTTGCCAGATATAATCACGCGGTGCGCGGGCGATGCTGACGGACACCATTTTTGAAGACGACCGCTGGAATTCTGTGGCGTTTGAAAGCTTGGCCGAAACAGCGGCGCAGGCGGTTTTGGGGCATCTGTGCTTGGAGACCGCCGCGTTTGAGATTGCGGTGCTGGCCTGTGACGACGCGCGCATTGCGGAGCTAAATGCTGATTTTCGAGACAAGGACAAAGCCACCAATGTGCTGAGTTGGCCCAGTGAAGAGCGCGGTGTCGACATGGATGGGGACACGCCGGACCTGCCAGAGCAGAGCTTTCCTAGCATGCCGGAAGAGCTTGGTGACATTGCGATTTCATATGACACCTGTGCGCGTGAAGCGGTGGAGGCTGGCAAATCCATGGCTGACCATGTGATGCACTTGATGGTGCACGGTACTTTGCATTTGTTGGGCTACGACCATGTGCGTGACAAAGATGCCACTTTGATGGAAGGTTTAGAGGCCACCATACTTGGCAAACTGGGTCTGTCGGACCCATATGACGTGAGTTAGCGGCCATAAGGTCGCGGTAAACCTTGGAAAGGGCCCATGGGCGATAGTTCAGACGGGTCTTCTAACGCAGCGCCAAGCGCGCAGCCGGAAGGCCAGATAAAGAAACCAAAAGGGTGGATTGGCCGCCTGTTTGGCATGAGTGACACAAAAGATGCCGTGGTAGAACGCCCGGCCCGCGTAAACACGCCCGTGCCGCAGGCACATGGTATGATGAACCTGCGTCGCATGCGGGTGGAAGACGTGGCTGTGCCCAAAGCCGATATTCAGTCGGTGCCCACAACCATCACCAAAATTGAGCTTGTTCAACTGTTTCGCGACAGCGGGCTGACTCGTGTGCCGGTGTATGAAAACACGCTGGATACGCCGGTGGGGTTTGTGCACCTAAAAGATTTTGCGCTGCGGCATGGGTTTAACGGCGACAAGGCCAAAGACTTTGACATCACCAAAGTGCTACGCCCGCTGTTGTTTGTGCCACCCAGCATGTCGATTGGCGTGTTGCTGACCAAGATGCAGGCCGAGCGGCGGCATATGGCGTTGGTGATTGACGAATATGGCGGCGTGGACGGTTTGGTCACCATCGAAGATCTGATTGAACAGGTCATTGGGGAAATCGAAGACGAGCACGACGTGGAAGAGGCTGACCTCTTTGTAGAAGAGAAGCCTGGTTGCTACCTCGCGCTGGCAAAAACGCCATTGGATGAGTTTGAAACAGCTGTTGGTCGGTCTTTGACACACCACGAAGAGGTGGACCCGGAGGAGATCGATACGTTGGGCGGGTTGGTCTTTATGCTGGCGGGGCATGTGCCGGCCCGTGGCGAGGTGGTTGAAAGTCCGGATGGCGTGGAGTTTGAGGTGGTGGATGCCGATCCGCGCCGGATCAAACGCCTGCGGGTATTCCTGCCAAGCCCAAGCGTGGTTGTGCAGGATGGCTGACGGCGCTTTGCGCCGCCGGTTGCGGGCTGTTCCATGGAAGACAATTGGCTGCGGCGCGCTTGCCGGGGTCGTCGCTGCGCTGGGGCACCCGCCGTTTGATGTTTGGGTCTTGACGCTACTTGGCTTTGGCACCGCGTTTTTTCTGTTGATGCGAGCTGTTTCTGGCAAGCCGGCTTTCTGGCTGGGGCTGGGGTTTGGCACCGGTTACTTTGCGCTCTCGCTGAGCTGGATTGTCGAACCGTTTCTTGTGGATCCATGGTTGCACGGCTGGATGGCCCCGTTTGCGATCACGTTTATGTCGGTTGGGCTGGCGCTGTTCTTTGCATTGGCTTTTTGGGCGGGCAAACAACTGAGTTCCACCACTTGGCCTGTCGTGCTGACGCTTACCTTGGCGGAGCTTGTACGGGCGTATCTGTTGACCGGGTTTCCTTGGGCGATGCCGTCATATGTGTTGATTGATCAAGCTGTCGGGCAGGGGGCGGCGTTTGTTGGTCCGCACGGGTTGAACGCAGTATTCTTCTTGGTGGCCTGGTGTTTGGCGTGGGTGGTGTTCAGCGGTGATCGACGGCGGTTCTGGGCGCCCATTGCGATGATTGGCGTCGCAGGTCTGTTTGTTCCGCTTACCGTCTCTGACCCAATACCGGGTGACGATCGTCCGACAATCCGTCTTATCCAGCCAAATGCACCACAACATCAAAAGTGGGATCCAAACTACGCCGGTGTCTTTTTTGAGCGTCTGGTGCGCTTTACACGCGCCGGGGAAGAACGTCCCGACCTGATTGTCTGGCCGGAGACTGCGGTGCCGGTGTGGCTGCACAATGCGGCAAGGACGTTAGGGATCATTTCTGATGCCGCAGGGGATGTGCCGGTGGTGCTGGGCATCAACCGGGCAGAAGGGGCGCGGATCTTTAACGCGGCAGTGTTGATGGACGCGGAGGGACGTGTCACCCAGACCTATGACAAGCACCATCTGGTGCCGTTTGGGGAATACATCCCGCTCGGTGATATGCTGAGCAGAATTGGCATTCAGGGGTTGGCCAGCCGCACTGGAGATGGGTTTTCGCCCGGCGCAGGGGCGGATGTCATCGACCTTGGGGCGATGGGCAAGGCGCTGGTGTTGATCTGTTATGAGGCAGTGTTTCCGCAAGACGTGCGCGCCGCGCCGGAGCGGCCGGATTTCATTTTGCATCTGACCAATGACGCTTGGTTTGGCAATTTTTCGGGGCCTTATCAGCATTTGTCTCAAGCACGCATGCGCGCAATTGAAAGTGGGCTGCCAGTGCTGCGCGCAGCCAATACTGGCGTGAGCGCAGTGATTGATAGCAAAGGCCGTGTGTTAGACGCCTTGCCGCTCAATACCGAAGGCTATTTGGATGCGGCGTTGCCGGAGCCATTGTCTAGAACACTTTATGCAAAGAGTGGTGATCTGCCGTTAACCATTGTGATTGTGCTGCTGCTGTTAACAACGCTTTTACTGCGTTGGCGCGAAACACATTGACCCTGCACTGGCACGGGCGTAAGTCAGACTGGAAATTATCGCCACAACGGCTTCCTGACGTGGCGAAGTACGCATATTGGAGCACTTCATGACACGACAGAACTACACGTTTACTTCCGAAAGTGTTTCGGAAGGACATCCTGATAAGGTGTGCGATCGCATTTCCGATGCTGTATTGGACGCTTTTTTGGCAGAAGAACCTGAAGCCCGCGTGGCAGCGGAAACGTTTGCGACAACAAACCGGGTGGTGATTGGCGGTGAGGTTGGTCTGTCAGATCAAGACAAGCTGCATGATTACATGGAGCGCATCGACGAAATTGCGCGCGCATGTATCAAAGACATCGGCTACGAACAGGAAAAGTTCCACCACGAGACCGTGGAGATCACAAACCTGCTGCACGAGCAGTCCGCCCATATCGCGCAAGGCGTTGATGCGGATGGCGACAAGGATGAAGGTGCCGGTGATCAAGGCATTATGTTCGGCTATGCGACCACTGAAACTGACGCGCTGATGCCAGCCCCTATCCAATACGCCCACGCGATCCTACGGCGTTTGGCGGAGGTGCGTAAATCCGGTCAGGAGCCAACGCTTGGTCCTGACGCAAAGTCGCAGTTGTCCGTGGTCTATGAAGGTGGCAAGCCGGTTGGCATTGACTCGATTGTGCTGTCGACACAGCATTTGGACGAGAGCATGACCAGCGCGGATGTGCGCGCGGTAGTAGAGCCCTACATTCTTGAAACGCTGCCTGATGGGTGGATCACGGATGCGACGGCATGGCACGTGAACCCAACCGGCAAATTTGTGATTGGTGGCCCCGATGGGGACGCGGGGCTGACAGGCCGCAAAATCATCGTGGATACCTACGGCGGTGCGGCTCCGCATGGCGGCGGGGCGTTTTCCGGCAAAGACCCAACCAAGGTTGACCGCTCTGCAGCTTATGTGGCGCGGTATCTGGCCAAGAACGTTGTGGCGGCGGGCATGTCAGAGCGCTGCACCATTCAGCTTTCTTATGCGATCGGCGTGTCTGAACCCTTGTCTATCTATGCCGACACGCATGGCATAGGAGATGTGGCACCTGCTGATATTGAGAAGGCGATCCGCAATGTGATGTGCCTGACCCCACGAGGCATTCGCGAGAAGCTGCAGCTCAACAAGCCGATCTATGAGCGCACGGCTGCCTATGGCCACTTTGGCCGCACACCCAGTGACGACGGCGGCTTCAGCTGGGAGCGCACCGATCTGGTTGAGGATCTGAAAAAAGCGATTTGATCCACGAAACATCGTGAGATTGAAAAGCCCGCCGAGTTTCTTGGCGGGCTTTTGTGGTTTTGTGGGTGGCCAATCAAAAGCTGCCCCAACGGAAGTCTTTGGAATTGTTAAAGACCTGTGCCACGGTCGCCTTGCGAAACGGGAGGAATGCGCGATGTTGATCGATGTGGCTTTGCCGCTGTCGTTGGCCATAATTATGTTTTCACTGGGGTTTGGACTGACCTTTGCCGACTTCGGCCGGGTGTTGACCATGCCAAGGGCTGTCATTGTTGGGGTGCTGATGCAAGTGGCGGCAGTGCCTGCGGTGGCGTTGCTTTTGGTATCATTCACAAACTTGCCGCCTGCGATGGCCTTTGGGGTGATGCTGCTGTCATTTTGTCCTGGGGGGGTGACCTCCAACATCCTGACCAAGTTGGCCGGCGGCACGGTCGCGCTTTCGATCACATTGACAGCTGTGGTGAGCCTGTTGTCCGTGCTGACAGTGCCTGCCTTGACGGGCTGGGCCGCAACCACCTTTCTGGGCGGCGATGCGCCGGTGATCAATGTGACCGCGATTGGCATGAGCATGTTTGTGATCACCGCAATTCCAGTGGCGATTGGCGTGTTGCTGCGGTTTGTTGCACCGACATTTGCCGACAACAACGAACGGCGTGTGTCTGCATTGGCATTGGTGTTGTTTGTGGTGATCGTGGGGGCGGCGCTGGCGACCAACTGGACGATGTTCATGGAAAACATTGGTGGTTTGGGGCCGGTTCTGATGGCGCTGAACGCAGTTCTGCTCGTTGTGGGTGTTGTGGTGGCTCGGGTGCTTGGACTTTCCGGGGCGGACGGGCTCTGTATTTCTGTGGAGATGGGGGTGCAGAACGCAACCTTGGGCATCGCTGTGGCAGGCATAATTGCGCAAACCGGCGGCATTCCGGAGTATGCTGTGCCTGCGGCAGTTTATGGGATCACCATGTATATTGTGACCATTCCCGGAATGTTCATTTTGCGCAGAATTTTTGGCTGAACTTGACCTTTGCTGCAGGTTTGGGCAAAGGCAGGCCCGCAGCATAAGGTAATTTGGCATGTCCGACGACAAACACCCCGGCAAAGATTCTGGCAGACACGCAAGCGGTGCGCCATGGCGCAACTTCTATGGCCGTTTCAAAGGCAAAGGCTTGCGGCCCAGCCAAGAGGCGTATCTGGATGAAGATCTGGCGGCGTTGTCTCCCGGTAAAGTGGGCTGGGATGTAAACCCAGAGCGGGAAAACCTTGATCTAGAGGCGCTGTTTGGCGGCAAAGATGTTTGGTTGGAAGTTGGTTTTGGCGGCGGCGAGCACATGGTGCATCAAGCGGCGCAGAACCCGGATGTGGGCATCATTGGGTGTGAACCCTACATCAACGGTGTGGCCATGCTGCTTGGCAAAATCCGTGAAGCCGGAGCGGAAAACATCAAGGTGCATCCCGGTGATGCGCGGGACATGTTTGACGTGCTGCCGGATCAAAGCCTGAGCCGGGCGTTTTTGCTTTATCCAGACCCGTGGCCAAAAAAACGCCACCACCGCCGTCGTTTTGTGACGCCAGAACATCTGGAGCCTTTGTCGCGCAAGTTAAAACCTGGTGCAATTTTCCGCGTGGCGACGGACATTGAAGACTATGTGCGCCAGACGTTGGAAGAAGTGCCGCGTCAGGGGTTTGAATGGTTGGCGGAGAAACCTGAGGATTGGCGTGAGCCGTGGGGGGATTGGATTTCCACGCGCTATGAACAGAAAGCCTTCCGGGAGGGGCGCACACCGCATTATCTGACCTTCAGGAAGACTTGATAAAGACGCGGGTTTGAACAATTCTGGGGGCATTTAGTTATATATTGAGTGCCCCATGTCAGATCGCCATATCATCAATTGTCACCTTCACTTGTTCACGCTGGACAATGTTCCCGAAGATTTTCCGAGCCCGATTGTGGGCAAATTGCGCAACAAGCCTCGACTGATCAGTTTTCTTGCAAAAATGCTCAAGGGCGTTGCGCCGCAGATTGAGCGCCTTGCACGAATGGCGGATGTCGGGCGGCTTGAGTCACAAGAGAAGGTCTTGCAGCGGGTGCTGCCACATTACCCAGACGATACGCAGTTTGTCATACTTCCAATGGACATTGCGCCGGGCGGCTATAGTGAGGCGCCTGTGGGGTTGCGAGAGCAGCATGATCTTCTGGCACAGCTCTGTCGGACAGGAAAATATGCCGAGAGATTGATCCCCTTTGCCGCGCTGCACCCAGCACGTGAGGGAGCGTTTGATGAATTTCGCCGCTGTGTGGAGGAACATGGATTTCGCGGGCTGAAGCTTTATCCCAAGCTGGGATACTATCCCTATCATCCAGTTTTGATGGACAAGGTGTACCCTTACTGCGTCGACAACAATCTGCCTGTCATGACCCATTGTTCGCGCGGCGGCGTTTATGGAAAAAACGCCGCGGGTGTTTGGGGAGAAGACCTTGGCGCGCCGCACCGCTATATCCCGGTTATGGCACAGTTTCCGGAGTTGCGCATTTGTCTGGCGCACTTTGGCGGCAGTGACGAATGGGAGGACTATGTGGCGGGGATTGATCCGCTGGACCCGGACGCGCGAATTGTGAATTGGGTGACCATGATCCGCGACATGATCAAATCACCGGAGTATCCAAACCTGTTCACTGACATCAGCTATACGATGTTCGATTTTGAAGAGAACCTGCCGTATCTTGATATTTTCCTGAAAAATGATGCGCTGCGTTCTCGTGTTTTGTTTGGCTCTGATTACTACATGACCAAGCAGGAAGATTTGTCGGAGCGGGCGGTGTCGATGCGGATGCGGCATGCGCTTGGGGATGAACTCTATTACCAGATTGCTCATGACAACGTGAGGCATTGGCTGACGGGGGAAGCGGTTTGAAACAGCGCCGGCTGTGGTGGCGCAATAATCGCGTCAATCCTGCCATGGACCTTGGGCATTTGTTGCGCTAACAGCGTTGGCAACAGCAATAAGGATGACGCGCTATGTCTGGCCACGGCACCCCAATTCCGATGACTTCTTCCCCTTGCGGCCCCTTGTCTGGAGAGGCGCACGTGCCTGGCGACAAGTCGATCAGCCACCGCAGTTTGATCCTGGGTGCGATGGCCGTTGGCGAGACCAAAATCTCTGGCCTGCTGGAAGGCGAAGACGTGCTCGACACCGGTAAGGCGATGGCGGCGTTTGGGGCAGAGGTGATCAACCACGGCGAAGGCAATTGGTCGGTGCATGGTGTGGGTGTTGGTGGCTTTGCTGAGCCGGACAATGTGATTGACTGTGGCAACTCTGGCACTGGCGTGCGCCTGATTATGGGCGCAATGGCGACAAGCGACATCACCGTGACCTTTACTGGGGATGCAAGTTTGAATGGGCGTCCGATGGCGCGGGTAACCGATCCGATTGATCTGTTTGGCACCGTGTCTGTGGGACGGTCCGGTGGGCGTTTGCCAATGACCATTGTGGGCGCAAAAGACCCGGTGCCGGTGCGTTACGAGGTGCCGATGCCGTCGGCGCAGGTGAAGTCTGCCGTATTGTTGGCGGGGTTGAACGCGCCGGGGCAAACTGTGGTGATTGAGAAAGAGGCGACGCGGGATCATACTGAACGTATGTTGGCGGGTTTTGGTGCAGAGATTTCCGTTGAGGAGACCGACGAAGGCCGCGTGATCACCCTGACCGGTCAACCTGAGTTGAAACCTCAGACCATTGCAGTGCCACGTGATCCAAGCTCGGCGGCATTCCCCGTTTGTGCGGCGATCATCACGCCGGGATCAGATGTGCTGGTGCCAAACATCGGTTTGAACCCAACGCGGGCAGGGCTGTTTTATGCGCTGCAAGCCATGAATGCCGACCTGACGTTTGAGAATGAGCGCGAAGAAGGCGGGGAGCCTGTGGCGGACCTGCGGGCGCGGTTCTCGCCTGATCTCACGGGCGCTGAGATCGACCCGGCGCGGGCGGCGAGCATGATTGATGAATATCCGGTGTTGTCTGTTGTCGCAGCTTTTGCCAAAGGCGAGACTGTGATGCGCGGCGTGAAAGAGCTGCGTGTCAAGGAAAGCGACCGGATCGACGCCATGGCCAAAGGCCTGCGGGCCAATGGTGTCGAGGTTGATGAGGGCGACGATTGGTGGATCGTGAAAGGTCTGGGCCACGGCAAAGTTCCGGGCGGCGCGACCTGTGAGAGCTTTCTGGACCACCGCATCGCCATGAGCTTTATGGTGATGGGTATGGCCACCCAGAAACCAGTGAGCCTAGATGACGGCAGTCCAATTGCGACATCTTTCCCGATTTTTGAGCCGTTGATGGATGGCTTGGGCGCGAAGATCACCCGCGCTTAAACCAGCGGCATACGTTTTTGTTGATTTTGGCGGTGGCTTGGTCATGATCGGGCCACACTGCGTTGTGTGGTGTCAATCAGTAGCGAGGCCACATGCAGCGGGTGTTTTGGAGCAGTTTTGCAGCGGCAACCGCCATCTATTTGGTGATGGTGTTTTGGACCATGCCCACGATCAGCGCGGCGGCTGGCGGGATGGTACCGTTTGATATGCGGCCGTTTGGATATACGGCGCAAGAAGCGCGCAACTTCTTGGCATCGTTGACGGCTGACGGGCGCGATTTTTATCTTTCGGTTCAGTTGCGTTTGGACCTGATCTATCCGGCGGTGTTGGGTATCATGCTGATTGTCGGGTTCCAAAACCTGTTTGAGCGCCCCTGGAGCATGCTGTTTTCATTTGTCGCATTGATCATGGTGTCTGCCGATTACCTTGAGAACTATATGGTGGCGACCATGTTGCACAGCGGGGCCGATGGGCTTGAAGACAGTGTGGTGGCCTTTGCAAGTTTTTGGACACGGTGCAAATCGGCCGCAGCCACGGTTGCTTTCGTTGGGCTTTTGGCGGGCGCGGTGATGCAGGTGCGCCGCCGGTGGGCATAAACCGGCGCAGCGCGACGCCGCCGGCTTGCTTCGAGAGGCCGGGCTCGGTAGAGCGACGAGAGATCAACCAAAGGCAGGGCAAGACATGCGGTTTACCATTGCAATTGATGGGCCAGCGGCAGCAGGCAAAGGCACAATTTCCAAAGCTGTGGCGGCGCATTACGGATTTGCCCATTTGGATACCGGCTTACTCTATCGCGCAGTGGGTGCACGGACGCTGGATGGCACCGATCCAATCGAAGCTGCCAAGGCGCTGACCGCTGACGATCTGGACGCGGGCAACCTGCGCACGCCAGAAGTGGCCCAAGCGGCCAGCAAGGTGGCCGTGATTGGTGAAGTGCGCGCTGCTTTGGTGGATTTTCAGCGTGCTTTTGCACGTCGCGCGGGGGGCGCCGTTTTGGACGGGCGGGATATTGGCACGGTGATTTGTCCCAATGCTGACGCCAAGCTTTTTGTGACGGCAAGCGCAGATGTGCGTGCTGAGCGGCGCTATCTGGAACTGGTGGGCAAAGGCACGGAGATCGACCGCGAGACCGTGCTTGCGGATGTGAAAGAGCGGGACGCGCGCGATATGGAGCGGGCAGAGGCACCGCTGAAGCCTGCCGACGACGCGGTTTTGATCGACACCTCCGACCTGGCCATCCAGGAAGCTATCGCGGCGGCGGTGGCGGCGATTGACAAGCTAAGTCCGGCGGAGTGAGTCGCGCCTGATCAGGCGGACTTTTTTTCGTCCGCCTGCATGTCAAACTCCGCGCGGGCTTCGTCGATGTTGGGCAGGTTGTCCAACGCCCATGTGCCAAGGGTTTTGACAGGCTCATAGAACGAGTAGCCGAGATCAGTGAGGGCGTATTCCACTTTGGGTGGGATAGTCGGGTGATAGGTTCGGTTGACCAACCCGTCGCGTTCCAACTCCCGTAATTTCAAAGATAACATGCGCTGGGAAATGCCCAAGTGACGTTTCAATTCGTTGAAGCGCAGCACTTTGTATTGCGCTAGCGAGAGCACGATCAACACCGACCAGCGGTCGCCGACGCGGCCGAGAACCTCATTGATGCGGGAGCATTGCGGGCAGCCTTGGTAGGCAGACTTCTCAGGCATAGCGGTTCCTTTTGTGTAACCGGGTCTCAAACATGTGCCTTCTTGTGGCGATTTTCAGTGCTACTTATATCGCAGGTATCGAAAGTATACCAGCCTCGGTTCCGGTGAGTTTGCCGGCCGCAAGAAGGATCATGTGAGAATGACAAGCCTGAAGGACCTGATGACCTGGCGCTACGCCACCAAGAAGATGGACCCGGCGAAAGCGGTCCCCGAAGAGAAAGTGGAGGCGATCCTGGAAGCGATCCGCATGGCGCCGACCTCCAGTGGTACGCAGCCGTTTGAGGTATTTGTTGTTACCAATGACGAGATGCGTGAGAAGATCCGCAAGGTGGGCTGGGATCAGAGCCAGATCACCGAAGGCAGCCACCTATTGGTGTTTGCGGCTTGGGACAACTACTCGGCGGATCGCATTGATGCGGTGCGTGCGCATATGGAAGAGCTGCGCGGTGAAAATGAGATGCTGTCGCAGTACTTTGAGAACCTCAAAAACGTCTATTTGCCGCGCGATGAGACCGTGAATCATGATCACGCTGCGCGTCAGGCCTATATCGCGTTGGGCTTTGCCATGCTGGCTGCCGCCGAGCTGGGCGTCGATACTTGCCCGATGGAAGGGTTTGACCCGGAGGCCGTAGATGAGATTTTGGGTCTGGAAAAGCTGGGGCTGAAGTCTGTGACGTTGTTGCCGCTTGGCTACCGTCAGGAAGGCGCGGACTGGTTGCTGCCGATGGCGAAAGTCCGCAAGTCGCGTGAGACATTGGTCAACGAGATCAACTGAAGTTTCAGCTGCATTTGGCGTATGATTGGAGGCGCTCTCTAATAAGGGGGCGCCATTTCTGTTTGTAGGGGTTGAAGGTCACGTATATTGCAATGTAATAACGTATCATTTTAGGCGATTGATCAAAGGTGGTCAGGTGGTGCGAAATATAAAAAGTAGCCTTCGGGGGCGGCGTAGGTCAGGCAATGTGATGCAAGCGTATGATCGGTTGCCACCAGAGTTGCGAAATTGGCTGCGCACAGCTGTTCTGCCGTGGAGCCCGGCTTCCGCCCGGGGAATCTGGCGCAAGGCAGGAGGTGCCAAAGATCCGGCGGCGGCACTTGAGCGGCTAAATGTGGTCGAGCAGGCGACGTTGCGCCAAGACCAGCAAATGCAGGGAATCGGCTTGCCGAACTAGGGGTTTAAGGCTATATCGCCCCTGTCTATAAGGCGCAAACGCCATAAAATAACAGGACGAGCAGGGTCGGAAGCACCGGCCCTCTTTGTTTTTTGTGTGTTTTTCCAGTTGTTTGGCGCGCCAAAGACCAAATTGCTCTGCCAGAAGGCGGACACCAACCAAGACCGGCGGAGACAACCGCGCGGCCAGAAAAAATGTTTGAAAAGGAAATGACGCCACATGGCTGATACAACCATGGAGGAATTCGAAGCCCTCCTGCAAGAAAGCTTCGAAATGGACACACCGAACGAGGGTTCGGTTGTCAAAGGCAAAGTCATCGCAATTGAAGCGGGCCAAGCCATCATCGACGTCGGCTACAAAATGGAAGGCCGCGTTGATCTCAAAGAATTCGCAAATCCAGGTGAAGCTGCTGAAATCGCTGTTGGCGACGAAGTAGAAGTCTTCCTGCGCTCGGCTGAAAACGCCCGCGGCGAAGCGGTTATCTCCCGTGAGATGGCGCGCCGTGAAGAAGCATGGGATCGCCTCGAGAAAGCCTACGCAGACGAAGAGCGCGTTGAAGGCGCAATCTTTGGTCGCGTTAAAGGCGGCTTCACAGTTGACCTCGGCGGCGCCGTGGCCTTCTTGCCTGGCTCTCAGGTTGACGTACGTCCAGTACGTGACGCTGGCCCACTGATGGGTCTGAAGCAGCCGTTCCAGGTTCTGAAAATGGACCGTCGTCGTGGCAACATCGTTGTATCGCGTCGTGCGATCCTCGAAGAGTCCCGTGCCGAACAGCGTGCCGAAGTTATCGGCAACCTGACCGAAGGCCAAGCGGTCGACGGTGTGGTCAAGAACATCACCGAATATGGTGCGTTTGTTGACCTCGGCGGTGTTGACGGCTTGCTGCACGTCACCGACATGGCATGGCGTCGTGTGAACCACCCATCTGAGATCCTGACAATTGGCGAAACCGTCAAAGTACAGGTTATCAAGATCAACAAAGAAACCCACCGCATCAGCCTGGGCATGAAGCAGCTGCAGGACGATCCTTGGGATCTGGTTGCTGCCAAGTACCCACTGTCTTCCGTGCACAAAGGCCGCGTGACCAACATCACCGATTACGGTGCTTTTGTTGAGCTGGAGCCTGGTGTTGAAGGTCTCGTTCACGTGTCCGAGATGTCTTGGACCAAAAAGAACGTACACCCCGGCAAGATCGTTTCCACCTCTCAGGAAGTGGACGTCATGGTGCTGGAAATCGACGGCGCCAAGCGTCGCGTTTCCCTGGGTCTCAAGCAGACTCAGCGCAACCCATGGGAAGTGTTTGCAGAAACTCACCCAGAGGGCACCGAGGTCGAAGGCGAAGTCAAGAACATCACCGAATTTGGTCTGTTCATTGGTCTGCCAGGCGAGATCGACGGCATGGTTCACCTCTCCGACTTGTCTTGGGACGAGCGCGGCGAAGAAGCCATCCAGAGCTACCACAAGAACGACGTTGTTCAGGCCGTTGTGTCCGAAGTTGACGTTGAAAAAGAGCGTATCTCTCTCTCGATCAAAGCGCTGGGCGGCGACAAATTTGCAGATGCAGTTGGCGGCGTGAAGCGCGGCTCGATTGTGACCTGTGAAGTGACTGCCATTGAAGACGGCGGCATCGAAGTTGCGTACGAAGGCATGAAGTCCTTCATCCGTCGCTCCGACCTGTCCCGTGATCGTGCTGAGCAGCGCCCTGAGCGTTTCAACGTTGGTGACAAACTCGACGTACGTGTGACCAACATCGACAGCAAGACCCGCCGTCTGGGTCTGTCGATCAAAGCACGCGAGATTGCAGAAGAGAAAGAAGCCGTGGCACAGTATGGCTCTTCGGACTCTGGTGCATCGCTCGGCGATATCTTGGGCGCAGCGCTCAACACCGACGAGTAAGATCAACCGATCTTTCGTTTGAAGATTTGGAAAACCCCGCCAGTGATGGCGGGGTTTTTCATTTTGGCGGCGTGGTTGCGCCAAAGGATCGCCGCAATGCGGTGTGAGGTTGTGGCCGACATCAACATGAGATGAGGTGCATTGTGATACGAGTGGTGGTGCTGTTTGTGGCAGCTATAGCCGTTGTTGCCTGTGCGGGAGCGGGGCTTTTTGTCTGGACAGCGCAGAGTGCCAAAGCGCGGAACGAGGCGGCAACAATGCCGGTTGCGCAAGTGACGCCAGAACCCGCGATTTTTTCGATGGAAAGCGCGACGCAATTCAATGTGCGCCACCTAAAAGAGTTTGACTACGCGCCGTCTGAGAAAATGCAGCGTATTGTGGCGTCGGACACAACACTTGATGGGATCACTCCGGTGAAGTGGCATTTTGTGGGACCGCAGACAGCCCGACCTGTGCCTTTGGTGGTGTTGTTTCATGGGCGGGACCGCACGGGATTGTCGATGACCGAGATGTGGTATGAGACCGCTCGTAATAATGGGTTTGCTATCTTGGCTCCCACAGCCCCAAGCGGAAACTGGCCTTATCAGGATCCGTCACCACAGGTGCTGGAAAAGATGATCACACAATTGGATGCGAAACATTTGATCGATCGTGACAGAGTATATCTGTTTGGCCACTCTGCGGGGGCCGTCTATGTGCAAGCTTTGCTCAATACAACCCAAGGCCCGTGGCGGGCTGGCGCGATACATGGAGGGTTTTTACCCGCTGAGTTTCAGATCATTCCACAGCAGCCCAAACCTTACAGAGCGTATGTGGGCCAATATGAGGAGGCATTTGATCTATCAGACATACGTGCAACGGGCGAAGAGATGGCCAAACGTGGTGTGGAAAACGATCTGATCGTCATCCCACAACACACACATTGGTTTTATGATATCGGCGACCAGATTGCCGCCGACAGCTGGGCTTGGTTCAAGAGCCTGCCTTAGGACTCACCGTAAAGGCGCTCGGCCTGCTGCGTCAGGGCTTTCATGGCGGCGCGGTAGGGCGCTGGACCAAAGCTGATACGGGACACACCCGTCGCAGCCAAGGGCGCCACGTCTGCGGTGACATCCAGACACATGGCGTTGATTGGTAAGGCAACCGCTTCGCAAATGCTGCGGATCATCTCTGGGTCAGACAGGCCGGGGATGAAGAAGCTGCTGGCGCCGGCCTCGGCATAAGCCGTGCCTCGGGTGATGGCAGCCTCAACATGTTGGCCATGGTCGGCGGGGTCTGATTGTAAAACCAGATCGGTGCGGGCGTTGATAAAGAGCGGTACATCGTGGGCGTCGGCCTCTGCCCGGATGGCTGCAATGCGTTTGGTTTGGGTGTCGATGTCAT
Organism: Shimia sagamensis; assembly: GCF_900182745.1. Classification (GTDB taxonomy): domain Bacteria; phylum Pseudomonadota; class Alphaproteobacteria; order Rhodobacterales; family Rhodobacteraceae; genus Shimia; species Shimia sagamensis. Next base: position 56,061 of record NZ_FXTY01000009.1, read on the forward strand.
GAAGGCCTTGGCCTTGCACCACACGGTCCTCAAAGTTGATGCCAATGATGCCCGCCGCCAACACACCCGCAATGTTTTTGCGCAGCGCGTCGGTCTCACCGGCATAGCCGCCCTCAAAATCGAGCGAGACCGGCAGGTCGCAGGCTATGGTGATGCGGGTGGCGATTTGCAGGAGGGTCTCCAGCGGCAGAGCTTCCCCATCGGCATAGCCCTGCGCCGCAGCCACAGACCAGCTGCCGGTGGCCAGCGCAGGCGCGCCGCCTTTGGCAATGGCTGCACCGCTGCCAGCATCCCAGCAGTTGTAGAGCACAAGGGGCTTGCCGGGTTGGTGCAGCGCGGCGAAGGCGCGGGCGCGATCAGCTTGGGTCATGGACAGGTCCTTTTTGGTATTGGCGTTCGATTTCAATGAGTTTCTGTTTCCGCCAGAGCCCGCCGCCGTAGCCTGTGAGTGAACCGTCCGCGCCCAGCACGCGGTGACAGGGCACCAGCAGCGCAATTTGGTTGGCACCGTTGGCGCGGGCCACAGCGCGGGTGGCGGAGGGGCGGTCTAGGGATTTGGCAATCTCTGAGTAGCTGCGGGTTTCTCCTGCGGGAATGCCACAGAGCGCGTGCCAGACGTCTTTGGTGAAGGCTGTGCCGTGAAAGGCGAGGGGTGTTTCAAACTGTGCATTCTGGCCCGTGAAGAAGGCGGCAAGTTCTGCCTCCACTTGATCTGTCGGCGCATAGCGGCCCAAGCCAAGGTCCCCTTTGGCAAAGTTACGTAGGCGGGTGAGTTCGCGGGGCAGGGCCTTGCGTTCGACAAATTCCAACAAGTGTAAATGGGAGGCGCTGGAAACGGCGATCAGGTCACCCAGCGGCGAGGTGATCCAATCCGCGCGTAACAAACCGCCTTTTCGCAGGTCGGCAGGGGCGCAGCCAAGCAACCGGGCAAAGGCGGCACGGAAGGCGGAAGGGCTGTCAAAGCTGGCGCTGTGTTGTGCGTCGATGACTTTGTCGCCTTGGCTCAGGACCTCAAAGCCTTCGCGCAGGCGACGTTGGCGGGCCATTTCCAAGAAGGTCATGCCAAACTGGCGTTTGAAAGACCGGCGCACTGTGGAGAGATCAAAGCCCATTTGTGCGATGTGCCGTTCTGACCATCGGAAATCGGGGCGTTCATCTAATGCGGCGAGCAGGGCGGCAATGGCAGGGTCTTCTTCGGCGGCAGGGGCCATGGGGTGGCAGCGCTTGCAGGCTCGGTAGCCTTGCTCAATGCACTCGCCAATGGAGGCAAAGAAGCTGCAGTTCTCTGTCTTGGGTTTGCGGGCGGGGCAGGTCAGGCGACAGAAGACGCCGGTGGAGGAGACACAGACAAAGGCGCGGCCGTCATAAGCGGGATCTCGGGCCAGTAGGGCGGCATAAAGTGTGTCATGGGTGGGCAAGTCAAAAAGCATGATGACACCCTAGCAGCCAGCAAAACCCGTGCAGCCGGAAATCGGGCGTGTATTTCAGAAAGCTGGTCAGGAATATGTGACTGGTGGGTTACCTAAGGTAAGACTTAAGGTCCTCGCCAGGGAGCGAGAGGGAAAATGGCAGAGAACAGTTTGTATTCGGATCCCGCCTTGATTGCGGTTTATGACGCCCTAAATGCCGGGCGGGAAGACTACGATTTCTACCTGTCGCAGCTGCCTAATGTGCCACTACGGATTTTGGACATTGGCTGTGGCACCGGACAGTTTGCGTTGGCGCTGGTGGTGCGGGGGCATGACGTCTGTGCGGTTGATCCGGCGCCGGGCATGGTAGCTCATGCGCGGGAGAAACCCGGCGCAGAACTGATCGAATGGTATGTGGGCCGGTGCTGTGTGGTGCCCAAGTCGCGGCCGTTTGATTTCATATTCATGACCGGCCACGCGTTTCAGTGTTTGTTGAGCGATCAGGACATCTTGCGGCTTTATGCTGATGTGGCGGAGCGGTTGGCGCCGGACGGGGTGTTTTTTGCTGAGAGCCGCAACCCGGCAGCGAAGGCTTGGGAACGGTGGCGTCCAGAGAATGCAGGGGTGCCGGTTGTTTTGCCGGAGGGGGGCAGGGTTCAGGTTGAGCATGAAGTGACCTCCGTGCGTGATGAACAGGTGCAGTTTGTTGAGACCTACAGGTTTGAGCCTGAAGGGGCAGTGGTGCGCTCGGAAAGCTGTTTGAGGTTCTGTGCAAAAGACAAGCTGGTTTCTCTGGCGCAGCAGGCCAGCCTGAACGTACGGCACTTGAGTGGTGGTTGGGAGGGGCAAACCTTTGACGAGGCAACCAGCCCTGAAATTATACTGGGTCTACAATTCCAAAACGAATAAGGCCGGGCAAGTGCCCGGCCTTAAATGTCTTATGTGATTGTCTTACCGGCCGCGGATACGGGGGTCGAGCGCGTCGCGCAGGCCGTCGCCGAGGTAGTTCACCGACAGCACGGTCAGCGAGATGCCCAAGCCGGGCCAGAACACGCGTTCCGGATAGTCTTGCAGATACTGCACCGCGTCGTTCAGCAGGCGGCCCCAGGTTGGGAAGTCTGGCGGGAAGCCAAGGCCCAAGAAGGACAGCGCCGATTCTGTGATGATCGCGTTGGCGATCCCCAGTGTGGCCGACACCATGATGGGCGACAGCACATTGGGCAGGATGTGGCGGGTGATCATGTTCTTGTTGGATGTGCCGATGGAGCGGGCGGCCAGAACAAATTCACGTTCCTTCAGTGCCAGTACATCGCCTCGCACGATCCGTGCGGTGGGCATCCAGGAGGTGATGCCGATGGCAACCACAATCAGGATGAAGATGCCACGCTCTGGACCAACCGCAGAGGACAGCGGTTCGCGGAAGAGCATCATCATCACCAACAGAAGTGGCAGAATTGGCAGCGCCAGGAACAGGTCGGTTAGGCGCATCAGCGGCCCGTCGAGCTTCTTAAAGAAGCCAGCGACGATGCCGACAAAACTGCCCAGGCTCAGTGCCAGCAACATGGCGGTAAGACCCACAGCAATGGAGGTTTGCCCCCCAGCCATCATCCGCGCCAGAAGGTCACGGCCCAATTGGTCTGTGCCAAAGGGATGTGCCAGGCTTGGACCCTGGTTACGCGACCGGATGTCGATGTAGGTGGCGTCATAGGGCCAAAGCAGTGGGCCGAGAAAGACCCCGAACACAATGATCAGGAAGACGATGCCACCCAGCATGGCGCCTTTGTGCGCCTTGAACTGGTGCCAGACGTCGTACCACTGGCTGTGCGGTGGGGTGGTCGGCTCGGTGTTGGTGGTATCAGTCATAGCGGATCCTCGGATCAAGAACGCCGTAGAGCACGTCTGCGATCAGGTTGAAGAAGACGATCAGGAAGGCGAACATAAAGGTCAGCGTCTGCACGGTGGGCAGATCGTTGGCCTGGATGGCGCCAATCAGCTGTGCGCCGATGCCGTTCACCGAGAAAACCTGCTCGGTGATGATGGCGCCGCCGAAGATGGCTGGAAGACCCAGCGCAATCACGGTCACAACCGGGATCATCGAGTTGCGCAACACGTGGACCAGAACCACAACTTTCTCGCTCAGACCTTTGGCACGTGCGGTACGTACGTAGTCCTGATTGAGATTGTCCAGCATCGAGGCGCGCATGTAGCGGCTGATCTGAGCGGTGGTTTGCAACGCAAGCACCATCACCGGCATGATCATCTGACGCAGCTGATAGACAAAGCTGTCCCAATCCACGACCTCATGTGTCGTGTCATAGATGAACGGGAACCAGCCCAAATTCACCGAGAACAGCACGATCACCAGCGGGCCGGTGAAGAATGGTGGAATGGAGTAGCCGATCATGGTGATGAACGTACCAGCCTGATCGAACATCGAGTACTGCTTGTAAGCAGAGTAGATGCCGATCGGCAGCGCGATCATGATACCGACGATGTAGGACAGGCCCACAACCCAAAGCGTCTGTGGCAGGCGCTCGACAACCACGTCCATCACAGGGCCGCGGTGCTGCCAGCTGATGATGCGCAGTTTGCCTTCGGCAAAGGTGGTGCCAAACATGTGGTCAAACAGGATCTGGGGTTCTACCCAGAAGAACTGGACCAGCCATTTGTAGAAACGGATATAGCCAGGTTCGCCAAGGCCAAGAGCCAAGCGCATTTTTTCTTTGACCTCTGGCGGGACGGTCAGGGGAACTTGAGCCATCGGATCGCCGGGCGCAAGCTCGAGCAGGAGGAAGATGACAAGGGAGATAAAGAGCAACGTCGGGATCGCAAGGATCAGACGGCGTATGGTGAAGGTCAGCATGGAAGCGCCTTTGTGCGTCGTTTTTGTTGTTGAGCCCCGCACAGGGACCTTACTGTGCGGGGCCTAATAGAGTTGGGGCGAGCCCGAAAGCTCGCCCCATTTTGGTGAATTACTTCACGCGATGCCAGTCAGCAACATTCCACAGCTCGGAGTCCCAAACGTTCAGGACGACGCCGCCCAGAGAGTTTGCGTGTGCCGAGACGCGGCCACGGTGCACAAGTGGCACGATGGTGTAGCTGTCTTTGGTCAGCATGTTGTTCATCTTGATCGCGATCTCGCCGCGCTTCTCGATGTCACCGGTGCGAGCCAGTTCGTCGATCAGAGCGTCGTATGCCGGATCACAGAAGCGGTTGATGTTTTCACCCTGCCACTGGCTGTCCGGCTTCGGCTCACCACCACAGCGATATGCTGCGAGGTACTGCTGAGGGTCGGTGCCGTTGAAGGTGTTGGCATACATTTCCACGTCTGCGTAGAACTTCTGGAAGGTGTCAGGGGAGCCTGGGTCACCACCGAAGAATACAGATGCGGACAGGTTGCGCAGCTCGGTTTCAACACCAATCTCGCTCCACCACTGTTTGATCAGGGCTTGGAAGTCCTGACGTACAGCGTTTGTGGAGGTCTGGTACAGGATGGACAGCTTCACGCCGTCTTTGGCGCGGATACCGTCGCCACCCTTAACCCAACCAGCTTCGTCCAGCAGTGCGTTGGCGCCAGCGATGTCCTGCGTTGCGCAGTAGTCGTTTTTGGCAGCATAGTTATCTGGAGAAGGCACGAGGTCACAGGTGACTTTACCTGCTTTGCCGTAACCAATTTCCACCAGCAGTTCGCGGTCGATTGCCATGGACAGTGCTTTACGCACGTTCATGTCAGACAGGAATGGGTGAGGATGTGCAACAGTGCCGCGCTCGCCTTCCGGAAGATCGGAGGACGGGTTGGTCATGTTCATTTCCAGACGCTCAACCAAAGGACCGAAGCCTGCAATGGCTTTGCCTTTGCCGCCTTCTTCCATCTTGGCAATCACATCGGGTGCCAGTTGGAGGTTCCATGCGTAGTCAAATTCGCCGGTTTCCAGAACCGCACGACCAGCACCGGTTGCGTCGCCACCCCCTTTGAAGGTCACAGTTGCGAACGCAGGCTTGGATGCGTCACGGTAGTTAGGGTTGGCTTCGTACTGGATCACGTCGTTGGTTTTGAAGTTTGTTACAACGAATGGACCGGTGCCGATTGGGCCAAAGTTCTCAGCTGTACACTCAGGCGCCTTGGCACCGGTGCAGTTTTCAAACTGAGCTTTCTGGATGATCGGAGACTGACCGCCAACAAATGGGCCGTATGGGTTCGGCTTTGGCTGGTTGAAAGTCACTTTGACGGTTTTGTCGTCGAGCGCTTCGATGTTTTCAACGCCGTCAAAGAATGCCGCCTGTGCACAGCCACCTTCGGGGTGCATGCAGTACTCGCCTGTGAAGACAACGTCGGCAGAGGTCACTGCGGTGCCATCAGACCACATCATGCCGTCTGCAATGGTCCAGGTGATAGTGGTCAGGTCTTCGGAAACGCCACCGTTTGAAACGGTTGGGATTTCAGCTGCCAGGTAGGGAACCATCTTGCCGGTTTCGTCGTAACGTGCCAGCGGCTCCAGGGTGAGGGAAGCGGATTCAACGTCCTTAGTGCCCGAAGACAGATATGGGTTCAGGATGGAAGGCGCTTGCCAATAAATGATGTTCACGTGGCCGTCCGAACCGCGCTCTGCCATGGCCGCTGGGGCCATCACAAACGCTGCTGCGGCGCCAAGCATCAAAGTTTTTGCTTTCATGTCTCACTCCATGTTGGTGCACGCTGGTTGCGTGCCGTTCAGGCGGATTGATTCCACCCGGTTTTTGCTTGTCAGGAAAGGACACAGATGTTGCCATCTACGGTTCCACATGGTGGAAAAGTCGTACACCCCTCCGACTGCAGGCATCACAGACCAGTGGGGGTGAAATTGCAAGGGGCCAAATTGAATAAATGTTCATTCAGAGCCGGAATCTGGCCTTACATTGTTTGACCATTGCTTTTGTGGGCGGTAGCGTCGGCGCGAGGGACAAACAAAAACAATACTCAGGGGAGCCACCTTCATGTTGGACAACGCCATTGCGTCAATCGAGAATCTGCGAGTCGAGTTCCAAACCAAGGATGGGCCTGTGGTGGGCGTGGAGGATGTGTCCTTCAAGGTGAACCCTGGCGAAACCGTTTGTATTGTTGGTGAATCTGGGTCCGGGAAATCCGTATCTTCGCTCTCTTTGATGCGCCTGGTAGAATTCGGCGGGGGTGATATTGCGGGCGGCAGGTTGCTGTTTGACCGCAAAGATAACGACGATGTGGATTTGGCCAAAGCCGACCAAGACCTGATGCGCACGATTCGCGGCAATGAAATTGGCATGATCTTCCAAGAGCCAATGACCGCCTTGAACCCGGTTTTCACGGTTGGGCGTCAGTTGACCGAAGGTCTGCGGTTACACAAGAAACTGTCGAAGGCGGACGCCGAAGCCCGCGCGATTGAGCTTTTGCGCGAAGTTCGAATTCCGGAACCTGAGCGCCGCCTACAACAATATCCGCATGAGTTGTCCGGTGGCATGCGTCAGCGTGTGGTGATCGCTATGGCAATGGCCTGTGAGCCGCGCTTGCTGATTGCAGATGAACCAACAACGGCTTTGGATGTGACCATTCAGGCCGAGATTCTCGCGCTGATGGACCGCCTAAAACGCGAAACCGGTACGGCTGTGATGTTCATCACCCACGACATGGCAGTTGTGGCGCAGATGGCGGACCGCGTTGTCGTGATGTTCCGCGGCAACAAAGTTGAAGAGGGCACTGTCGAAGAAATCTTCGAGAACCCAACACATGATTACACAAAGGCACTTTTGGCGGCTGTGCCAAAGTTGGGTGAAATGACCGGCACGGATGTGCCAAGCCCAATGAAGCTGTTTGGCGACAACACCCACAGCACCGATCCGATCCCGGGCACTGAAGAGCCTATCCTAGAGGTTAAGAACCTTGTCACGCGTTTCCCGGTAAAAGGCGGCTTGATGCGTCGGACCGTGGCCAATGTACACGCGGTCGAGGACTTGTCTTTCACCGTAAACAAAGGGCAAACCTTGTCGCTGGTCGGGGAATCCGGCTGTGGTAAGTCGACGGCTGGCCGTTCTTTGTTGCGCCTGGTGGAGCCGACCTCCGGTGAAGTGACGTTTGATGGTCAGGACGTCATTTCTTTGAACCCCAAAGAGATGCACTCAGCGCGCCAGCAGATGCAGATGATCTTTCAGGACCCCTTTGCATCATTGAACCCGCAGATGATGTTGCAGGATCAGGTGTCCGAACCAATGCGCAACTATGGCACACACTCGGGTAAAGAGCTGCAGAAGCGCGTCGAGATGCTGTTTGACCGCGTTGAGTTGCCGCGCAGCTTTATGCGTCGCTACCCGCACGAAATGTCCGGTGGCCAGCGTCAGCGCATCGCGATTGCCCGTGCGCTTGCCTTGAACCCCAAACTGATTGTGTCTGACGAAGCTGTGTCCGCGCTCGATGTCTCTGTGCAGGCGCAGGTGTTGAACCTGATGATGGAACTGCAGGCTGAGCTAGGCATTTCTTACGTCTTTATCAGCCACGACATGGCGGTTGTGGAACGTGTGAGCCACCACGTTGGCGTGATGTATCTGGGCCGGATCGTGGAACTTGGTCCGCGTCGTGCGGTGTTTGAGAACCCGCAACACCCATACACACAAGCGTTGATGAAGGCGGTTCCAATTGCGGATCCGCGTCAGCGGAAATCGGAGAAGGACCTTAATTTCAAACCGATCCCGTCACCAATCCATGACGTAGGTTATGAAGCCGCTCCTTCTGAGTACAAAGAAGTTGGTCCAGGTCACAAAGTGCTGATTACCGACAGCGGGTATTAAGCGCATGGCGGAGCGTCTGAGCCCGCGGGCTATTTTGGATATGCTGGTGTCGTTTCCGACTGTGTCGAGCGACACCAACCTACCGTTGATAGAGTGGGTGCAAGACTATCTTGCGTCCCACGGTATCGAAGCGCACCAACATCCACATGAAACAGACCCGGCCAAGGCCGGACTGTTTGCCCATGTGGGCCCGATGGTTGAGGGCGCGGTTGTGTTTTCTGGGCATACCGATGTGGTTCCGGTTGAAGGGCAGCCTTGGTCAACCGACCCGTTTGAAGTGGTCGAGAAAGACGGCAAGCTGTTTGGCCGCGGTACCTGCGACATGAAAGGCTTTGACGCGCTGGCGATCTGGGCTGTTGTCGAAGGAAGCTACGCTGATCTGAAGCGGCCGTTGCAGTTGGCGTTGTCATATGATGAAGAAATCGGCTGCACCGGCGCGGCGCCGCTGATTGAGAGCATCGACAAACATTTCCCCAAAGGATCTGCGGTCATTGTTGGTGAGCCGTCTATGATGGGCGCAGTGACCGGCCACAAAGGCGGGCAGGGCTTCAACGTGCATGTGCGCGGCTTTGAAGTGCACAGCTCGCTGATGCACACTGGCGTGAACGCAATCATGTATGGCGCCAAGCTGATCGAATGGGCCAATGAGATGAACGCGGAAAACCGCGCCAAAGATGCAGGCCCTGTGGCGGCGACGTTTGAGCCGCCGTGGACGACCGTGCATGTCGGTGTGATTGAGGGCGGCACCGCCCACAACATCACGGCGTTGGATTGCCGCTTTGGTCTCGATTTCCGCATAGTGCCGGATGAGAACCGCGACGACTGGATTGCCCGTTTTAAAGCCAAAGTGGCCGAGGTTGAGGCGGAGATGCAGGCGGTTGTGCCGGAGAGCCATATTGCGCTGGAGGAGAAGTTCTACGTGCCGGGGCTGATGCCGGAAGAGGCTGGCGAGGCGGAGGCCTTGGTGCGCCAATTGACCGGGGACAACGCGTCCCGTGTGGTGAGCTACGGGACCGAAGGCGGCCATTTCCAAAATGCGGACTATTCGACTGTCATCTGTGGCCCTGGCGACATTGCCCAGGCCCATCAGCCGGACGAGTTCCTCTCTGTGGCCCAGTTTGAGGCCGGAAAAGGCTTTATGCAGAGGCTGATCACGGCCTGTTTCTGATGTCTTACCAAAGGGACACGAAATTAACCGAAATGAACGGTTAATGCCCATCAAATTTTAACCATAGCTCCAGAAACCCGCCTATTACCCCCTACGGAGGGCTTGGCGGGTTAACAACCTGTTGATAACGTCGGAAGCGTTCAGAGGTGATGGAGTGTCATGCGTCATAGTCTTCCGATAGTTCCGCAGTTCTACGTGACCGCGCCGCAGCCGTGCCCTTATCTGGAAGGGCGGCTGGAGCGTAAACTTTTCACGGCGCTGCAAGGTGACAATGCGACCGCGCTGAATGACTCCTTGTCTCAGCAAGGCTTTCGTCGCTCTCAGAACGTGCTCTATCGGCCGTCGTGCACCGATTGTAATGCCTGTATGTCCGCGCGGATTGATGTGTCGAAATTCACCGCGACCAAAAGCCAACGTCGTGCGGCACGTCGCAATACGCATTTGAAACGTAGAGCGACGTCACCATGGGCAACGGAAGAACAGTTCGATCTTTTTCGCCGCTATCTGGACAGCCGTCATGCGGAGGGCGGCATGGCGGATATGGATGTGTTCGAATTTGCTGCGATGATTGAAGAAACTCCCATTCGCAGCCGGGTGGTGGAGTATTCCGATCAAGACAACGATCAGCTTATCGGGGTGTGTTTAACGGACGTTCTCGAAGACGGCGTCAGCATGGTCTATTCGTTTTATGACCCCAAGATGAGCCGGACCTCCTTGGGGACGTTCCTGATCCTGGATCACATTGAAATCGCCCGTGAGGCAGGCTTGCCCTACGTGTATTTGGGCTATTGGGTGCCTGGCAGTCAAAAAATGGGCTACAAGGCAAAGTTCTCTGGTCTTGAGGTGTTTGTGGGTGGCCGCTGGCAGCCGATGAGCGATCCTGAGGAGTTCTCGGAAGATCACCACCCACTGTCCTCGCCACCAATTGCGGAACAGGTGGCGAATATTGCGTTGCCGGAGGTGCGTGGGAGGAAGGTCTGACGTGTCGCGCCATCTGTACGCGATCGCGCTCGTGGTACCCGACTACGACGTCGGCTTAGATTTCTATGTCAAAAAACTTGGTTTTGTGTTGCGCGAAGATGTGAGGCTTTCTGAGGAAAAACGCTGGGTTGTGATTGCACCAGACATGGATTGTGCGACCAACATTCTTTTGGCCAAGGCGCGTGGTGTCGACCAGAAAGCTGCGATCGGTGATCAATTTGGGGGACGTGTTGGGCTGTTTCTGAACACCGACGATTTTGACCGAGAGTATCAAAAAATGCAGGCAGCGGGCGTGCACTTTGAGGAAGAGCCGCGGGCTGAAGATTACGGCAAGGTAGCCGTATGGCGTGATCCATTTGGCAACCGGTGGGATTTGTTAGAGCTGAAGGCACACAAGCTGACATAATCCTGCCTTCTCTGAGCGCCGATTTCCAATGATGATGCTCTGCAACGAGAGTTGAAAAGATGTTGCCGCCAAACTGGATTGGCGACAACACACTCATTTGGTTTAGTTGGTCGCGCTCATGCCCGTGGCGCGTTTGGAGATCAGCTCAATCGCATTGCCCGCTGCGCGGGTGTATGGCGGCCAGAACATGCTCTCCTCAAAGAAGTCCGGGTTGGCTTCGATCAGAGGGTTGGCGTCCACCACAGAGGAAGAGGCGACCATGCCTAGGCCTTCAACCACGCGGGTCTGGACCTCTTTGCCGATGAAGTGGTTGGCAAAGATTTCAGCCGCTTCCAGCTTGTCACCTTCGAGGTGTTTGGCAAAGTTGATGGTGTCGAGCCAGACGGTATTGCCTTCCCCAAACGGCACCAGGCCCCAGTTGCCGCCTTCTGCAATCGCGGCGGAGGCCCCTACGCCATAAGAGGCCACCAGATCATATTCGCCGGTGAAGGGTGGTGAGGCGCTCCAGAAGTGGCCAACCTGGCCGTAGAGCGCATTCACGGTTTGCTGCAGATCGCTGTCCGGGGAGGCGAGGGCGCCCAAGGCGGCGCGGTCGCCTGAGACGTCGTTCACCTCAAAGGCGGAGCGGCCAAGCGCCAATAGGGCCAGCGATACGTTTGGATGCACCTGACCATCGGTTAGCGACAGGCGGCCTTTCCACTCAGGTTCCAGCATGGCTTTCACGGAGGTTGGCATGTCCTGCACCGTGTCGAGGTTGGCCCAGATGCCGTAGGCACCGCCACCCCATGGAATATAGAGGTGCTGATCACCTTTCATGCCCATCGGAATGTCGGTCAGCGCTGTGGACAGGTGCTGGTAGTTTTCCAGTCGTGGGGAGTTCACGTTGATCGGCTGCAACATGTTGGCAGAGGGGCTACCTTCCATGTTGATGTAGTTCAGCGTCAGGAAGGACACATCCACATCACCTGAGCGCAGCATGTCAAACATCTGCTGCGGGCCTTCCGCCACGGTTTCAAGCAGGTTGACCTGAACGTCGTACCCTTGCTCTTTCAGGAGGGCATTGACTGCCGCAATCTCGGTGTCGTTGACGTAGCCGTCCCAAGTAAAAATATTGAGCTGTTCGGTTGCATGCGCCATGCTTGCGCTTGCCGCCAAAATACATCCCATCAAAGCGTGTTTCATCTAAGCACCCCAGTTGTTGAAAACAGTGTTTGTGCGACCGGCCAAATGGTCTCCGATCGACTTGGCGCCAGATTGCGGCGCAACTCCTAACAACCTGTGAATGTATTACGTGACCTATGCGGGGTTTATGGTTGAATGTCGCGCTAAGTTGATAAGCAGTTGTTTTCAATTGTGTTCAGTTGACGGGATAACAAAAAACGCGGCGCCCGGAGGCACCGCGTTTCCACAAACCGCAGATGCGGTGATGTGATTATTCTTCGGCTGCGGCTTCTTCACCTTCAGCAGCTTCACCTTCGTCGTCTTCACCGGCAGAGCGCAGGCCGGACGGTGCGGACAGATTGGCAATCACGAAGTCACGATCGATGGTTGGCTTTGCGCCTTCCGGCAGGTCGATCTGGCTGATGGTGATGGTGTCGCCGATATCTTTACCAGTCAGGTCCACAACCAGACGCTCAGGAATGTCACCTGCGGTCACGTTCAGCTCAACTTCAGGGCGCACGATGGTCAGCACGCCGCCTTTTTTGATGCCGGGTGCTTCTTCTTCGTTTTCGAAATCAACGTGGATGAACAGGCTGATTTTGGAAGTGCGACGCAGACGCAGCAGGTCGATGTGGGTTGGCAGATCTTTGATGACGTCGCGCTGAACGCCGCGGCAGATCACACGCACGTCTTCCTGACCTTCAACCTTCAGGTTGAACAGGGTGGACAGGAAGCGGCCGTCTTTCAGTTTCTTGAGCAGAACATTGAAAGGGATCTGGATTGCAACCGGGTCGGCTTCGCCGCCGTATACAACACCAGGAACCATACCAGCGCGACGTGCTTGACGAGCGGCGCCCTTGCCTGTCCCCGTACGTGCTTCGGCGATAAGATCAGGAATTTGACCAGCCATTTTGAATTCTCCATATACATAGGCAGGGATCCTCCAAGGCTGTATCCCCGCGTGAAGCCGCGCCTATACCGCGGATTTGTCTGAATGCAAAGGGGATTCGCGCCCTAAATACTCCGAAATTCCCGTAATACGCCGCCGGCCGCAACAACTCTGTCATAAAGCTCAAAATCCGCGGGGCGTGCGGCGCGAAATGCCGCCTCCACGTCGGGTGATAGAGTGGCCTCCACGTGAGGGGAGACATTTTTTTGGCGTGGAAGAACCTTTGCCCCAAAACGCTCTTCGATAAAAGCTTGAAGCAGCTCTTGGCGATCATAAGCAAAAAGGTGATCGACTGGGACGTCTCCTTCCGCCAAAGACAGGAAGGACGCTTGGGAGCCGATGCCAGCGGCTTTGGATGGGTGTTTGCTGATTGCGTCGCTGACATAGTCATCAAAGCTTATGCCGCCGTGGCACGTGGGTGCATTGGGGGCCATTCGCTCGGGGCTGCGGTATTTGTACCAACTGCGCGCATGGTCAATTGGATCTCGGATCACCGCAAAGCGTTCCGGGGCAAGGCCATAGGTCTCTTTGAGGAAGGGCGCAAACTTGGCGTGGTATTTTCCGAGTGTCATGTGTTTCACCCCTTTGGTGAAAATCACATCAGCCCGCGGTCTCAGCGCCAGTTCATAAGCCGTGGAGCCGGTTTTGGGCACCGATATAAATGCCAGATTTGGTTTGAAAAAGACCAACATAAACGTGATACCTCTTGCCCGATGCGTTTATGGCGCGCCGGACAAGAGCTTGTCAAAGCAATTGGTTAAGCCTGCCAGCTGCCTTCGAAGTTTTCTGGCACCAGGAGGATGTCGCGATCCAGCTCGTCAATGGTGCGGCGCCCACATAGGGCCATGGACACGTCGAGCTCTTTGTGGATCACTTCCAGCGTTTTGGTGACTCCGGATTCGCCCATAGCGCCAAGGCCGTAGATAAAGGCGCGGCCGATGTAAGTGCCTTTGGCGCCCAGTGCCAGAGCCTTAAGGACGTCCTGACCGGAACGGATTCCGCTATCAAGATGCACTTCGACCTGATCGCCAACGGCCTCCATGATCGACGGCAGCGCGCGAATGGCACTGAGCGCACCGTCGAGCTGGCGACCGCCGTGGTTGGATACGATGATGGCATCCGCGCCAACCGTGAGCGCCATTTTGGCGTCATCCGCATCCAAAATGCCTTTGAGTATGACTTTGCCGCCCCACTTTTCTTTAATTTTGGCAACTTTGTCCCAATCCAATGTGAGATCAAAGCTTTCGGCAGTCCAGGCACCAAGGTCCGCGGTGTCGGTAATACCGTCAACATGTCCCACGATGTTGCCAAAGTTGCGCCGCTTTGCGCCCAGCATCTCGATTCCCCAACGCCATTTGGTCATCAGGTTGGCAATGGTGGAAGGTGTCAGCTTGGGGGGGGCAGAGAGACCATTCTTGAGGTCTTTGTGGCGTTGGCCAAGGATTTGCAGATCTAGCGTGATCACCAAAGCCGCGCATTTCGCATCTTTGGCACGCTGGATCAACCGGTCGACAAAGTCCTCATCCGTCATGGTATAAAGCTGAAACCAGAACGGTTTGGTGGTGGCCTCTGCGACCTCTTCAATCGAGTTGATCGACATGGTTGAGAGCGTGAAAGGAACACCGAATTTTTCGGCAGCGCGCGCAGCTTTGATCTCTCCATCCGCACATTGCATGCCCGTGAGGCCAACGGGTGCTAGGGCGACGGGCATTGCCACATCCTGCCCGATCATCTGGCTTGCTGTGGAGCGCCCAGACATGTCTACGGCCACACGTTGGCGCAAATAGATGTCAGTGAAGTCAGAGGTGTTCTCGGCAAAGGTTTTTTCTGTCCAGCTGCCGGTTTCGGCGTAGTCAAAAAACATTCGTGGCGCGCGGCGTTTATAGAGGCGTTTGAGGTCTGCAACGGAGGTGATGACGGGCATAGACTTACTTTCAGGCCGGTTTTGGTAAATGTTTTTTACCAATGCAGCGGATTTTGCGCAATACCCCTTTTGAGGTTAACATCATGTTTACCCTTTGTTCTTATTGTTGACTGGTTGAGATTTTTCAGTCACGCGGAGGTTTCCATGAAAGGCATTGTTTTTGTCGAATTGATCCGAATGGCCGAGTCTGTGATGGGCGAAGAGGCCGTTGATGACATCTTAGAAAAAGCGAAGTTGGAAAATGATGGCGCGTTTACTGCGGTGGGCAACTATCCCTGTCGGGAACTTTTGGCGATTGTCGATGCGATTGGCGCCGAACTTGGCGCGCCGATAGAAGCATTGCACAAGCAATTTGGCCATTGGATGTTTGGCCGGTTTGTCGAAGGGTACCCTGTTTTCTTTGAAGGCAAAAACGACGGCTTTGACATGTTGGAGTCGATTGAAGGTGAGGTCCATGTTGAAGTGCGCAAGCTTTATCCAGAGGTAGAGCTTCCGACGTTTGCGACAGAGCGGTTGGAGGATGGCCGGTTTAAGATGGTCTATTCCAGCGAGCGGCCGTTGCAGCATTTTTGCCATGGCTTGATCGAGGCTTGCTTGCAGCACTTTGAACACGATGCTTCGATCCAGATGACGGAGCAAAAAGGTGGTGGCAAGTTCTGTGCCGAGTTTTTGATGCAGAAGGCTGTCTGATGTATCTGCGCGAGCCCATAGCCCCGCCTTCCGATGCTGTCTCGCGTCGGAGGTACATGCGGGAGCGCGTGGGGCGTGAGGAAGCGGAGTCAATTCTGGAGGGAAAAAGTCGAGAGCTTTATGAAGCCAATCAACGGTTGCAGAAACTCCTTGGCACAATGGAACAGGCCGTGCGTGACCGCACAAGCGAGTTAGAAGAGGCTCGCGTTGCTGCAGAGTCGGCAAATGAGGCCAAATCGGCATTTCTGGCCTCGATGAGCCATGAAATCCGTACCCCCCTAAATGGCATTCTTGGTATGGCCCAAGCGCTGGACGACAGCGGTTTGAGTGATGATCAGGCCAAATTGGTGGCGATTTTGGGGGAAAGTGGTCGCTTGTTGTTGGCGATCATCAATGACGTTTTGGATATCTCCAAGATTGAAGCAGGTAAGTTGGAGTTTGAGATCATCCCTTACAAATTGTCGGATTTGGTGGATGGCATGCGGCACCACTACCAATTCCGGGCAGAAGAAAAGGGGCTCAATTTTGAAGCTGTGCTGTCAGAGGCGGCCAATTGCTCTGTGCACACGGATCCGGTGCGGTTGCAACAGGTCGTGGGCAACCTTTTGTCCAATGCAATTAAGTTCACCGACACGGGCTCTGTTTCCCTGTTTATTGACCTGGTGCCACATAGGTCGGGAAAGATAGTTCTGAGCCTAAAAGTTCGGGACACAGGGCCTGGCATTCCGAAATCTCAGCAGCTGCGGTTGTTTGAGCGGTTTAATCAAGCAAACACCAGCGTGACACGCATGCACGGCGGCACCGGTTTGGGCTTGGCAATTTCGCGACATATTTGTGAGCTAATGGGCGGGGAGGTATCCCTTCGGTCCAAACCCGGTGCAGGCGCTGAGTTTCATGCCAAAGTTCTGGTTGATCCGGCTGAAGACAGAACAGGTTCGATTGCGTCCGTGACGGCCGCAGATGCAGGGCGCAGCCTGGCTGGCTTGAGGATTTTGGCGGCGGAAGACAATCGTACCAACCAAATAGTGCTCAAGCACATGTTAAAGAAGGTTGGTCTCACGCTGGAGATTGTTGAGAACGGGAGCGCTGCAGTGCATGCTTGGAAAGCAGCGCATTACGACATGATTTTGATGGACATAAATATGCCCGTTATGGATGGGCTAGAGGCCACGCGACAAATCCGCGAAATTGAAAGTCGAGACATGCTGGAGACGACGCCAATCTTGGCGGTGAGTGCAAATGCTATGGTTCATCAGGTGGCGGGTTATCTGTCCGAGGGCATGAGCGGGCATGTTGCCAAACCCATCAGCAGAGAATGCCTGGTGCAAGCCATGGCCAATGCGCTGGCCGCGGAGGGACGTTGGCCAGACTAGTCACGGGCATGCTTGGGGGGGGCAGGCAAACCCAGCTAACACCTGCCCACAGCTTGCGACGTGCATTCAAATGGTGTCCACTTTTCCGGAATAGACCTGCACAATATGCTTGTCTGCTGCGGTGGTCAGTGCCGCAATCTCTTTGTTCTGAATGGTGGATAAGAAACCGGCTTGTGGTGCCTTTGCAATCGCTGAAAGAGCCTTGTCCCTGGCAATTTCAAAGGCGCCACGCCGTCCATCTGCCTCGTAGTCATCACGCCCAATGCGCTGAAAAACTTCAGGAATATGCTGATCCCGGCAGCCTGCAACCGTGTGGTTGCTATCGAGAAAATGCCCACCCACAGGAACTTTGAGCATTTCTTCGAAGTTCAGCGCGGCATCATTTACATCCGGCACCTGCAAAAAGCGTCGTGTCATACCGCCAAGCTCGTTGTCCAAGACCGCCTGCACTGGGCAGAACACTGTCGCACATTCCAATTGGCCAATCCCGCCAAGGATATCCGCACCTGACAGTGCCACGGTTTGCATCAATAGCGCGCGCTCGGCCATGGATTGATGATCCGTATCCGGCGTGTCGGATCCGGATCCGTAAGTGTGCGCCATCAAGCCAAACCCGTGCTTGACCAATTGTATGGAAAGCGAGGCGGCTTGCATGGCTTCCACAGAAGATTGCAGGGCACTGCCGGTGCGCATGTCCAAAGCAAACATTAAAGGCGTGGCGATCACCGGCAGTCCAGGGGACAGCACATGTGCCATCGTGACCATGCCCACCACTTCGGCGCCAGCCATCACCGCAAGTGCCGCCGGGGACAGGGGGGCGGTCCCGCCAGCACTGGGTAGCGAACAGGCATGTACCGGTACGCCGTATTTGCCACATGCGATGATCACTTCAGTGTCCATGAATTTGAACTCAAGAGGTGAAAATGAGCAGGTGATGGTGCTTGTGGAAGGATTGGCCCGCAGCGCGTCTTCACCGCCGGCGGCAATGGCGGCGATCTTCAGAAGATAGTCAACGTTCTCTTTTTGATAGGGCTGCATCCACACGTGCTTTTGTGTGTTGGCAGAGATGGCCGCAAAGCTGTGAATGTCAGCTGTAACCTCCGGAACGCCATGCACAAACGGGTGGGCGATGAACCCGACCTGATCCAAAGAATTGGCCACAGCCGCAATTTCACGTGTCGCGGTGAGGTCCATGTTGCGGTAGCTGGCGTCGTACGGATCAATATAGCCATGCCCACCCGTGCCTGTTCGTAAGATGAACCCTCCGTCGGCACGCGGGACGGCCATGTCAAAGATGCGGTCGCGCCCGGCTAGCCGGCAGGATTTTGGTGTTGCATCTAAAGCCTCTTGGATCATTTGGCGCGGCATCTTTAGGCGTCCGGCCTCGCTGCCTTCCGTGGCGCCCGCTGCCAGGAGAGCAGCTTTTGCCTCTGGATGCACCACCATGACACCGTAGTCCGCCAGCAGGTCCAAAACGCGACCTTTGAGGGTTGCCATGCGATCGCTGTCTAAAAATCCAAATTGCGCGCGCGGTCGAATGACATGTTCAAGAGAAAAGGCATCCGCTGACGCGCGGCTGACCGGCGGTGATTTGCGACCGCGGCGTTTTCGAGGGGCTGAGGAATGGTCAGTAGGCATGGCGCAAGCTCCTTAATACTTGGAAAAAGGCACACACCGATTACGCTCACTGCCTGCCGACTTGAGCAGGATAAGTGTAGCATGACGCGGCGAACCGCGCCAAAGTTTTGATGTCATCAGGCGCGGTGGGCACCGTCCGCCAGAGATTTTACAAAGGCTAGAACGTCTTTTACGGGCTTCCCAGCGCCAATCTGGCTGACAATGGCAGATCCAACCACTGCACCGTCCGCGACGGAGGCAATGTTTTGCGCCTTTTCCGGTGTGTTGATGCCAAAGCCCACGATCACTGGCAAATCTGTTTTGGATTTGATCCGGGTCACTTCCGGTCCTACATCCGTGGCCTCTGCCTCTGCAGAGCCGGTGATGCCAGTGATGGAGACATAGTACACAAACCCAGAAGTGTTCTGTAGAACCTTGGGCAGGCGTTTGTCATCGGTAGTTGGCGTCGCGAGCCGGATGAAATTCAGGCCCGCAGCCTGTGCCGGAATACAGAGCTCGGCATCTTCCTCTGGCGGTAGGTCCACCACAATCAACCCATCAATGCCAGCAAGCTTTGCGTCGATCAAAAACTTGTCGACGCCACGGGAATAGATCGGATTGTAGTAGCCCATCAACACAATTGGGGTGGTGTCGTCAACGCGTCGAAACTCAGTGGCCAGATCAAGAGTTTGTTCCATTGTCATGCCGCCGTCGAGCGCGCGTTGGCCTGCAAGCTGAATGGTTGGGCCGTCAGCCATTGGATCGGTAAACGGCAGCCCAAGTTCGATGATGTCGACGCCGGCGCCAGGAAGGCCTTTGATGATCTCCAATGATGTATCGTAGTCTGGGTCTCCGGCCATGACATAAGCCACAAAGGCTTTTTTGCCAGCGGCATTCAGTTCGGCGAATTTGGCGTCGATGCGTGTCATGAACAGTCCTCAGAGTTTGCTGACAGAAGATGTGCCGAAAATTCTAAGGGAAATCAATCCTTGCTGAGCATGTGCTGCATCCCAACCTTTGGTGGGGCATCTGTAAAGCACATCTTCACAATGTCATTGGCATCAAAGACTGCAGAACAGACATCCTTGGCTTCTTCGCTGGTGCAATCGAAGCAAACGTAAGGAAAAAATGTCATCACAATCTCCTTGTTTAATGGGTCTATCCTAACACGCGGCTTGCGCCGGACCCAAACTCTGCCTAAGAGCAGCACAAACATGTGACAGGAGACCGGACATGGGTTTCAAGATGGGCATCGTTGGCTTGCCAAATGTTGGCAAATCCACGCTCTTTAACGCGCTGACCAAAACCGCTGCAGCGCAGGCGGCAAACTTTCCGTTCTGCACCATTGAGCCCAACGTGGGTGAAGTGGGCGTGCCAGACGCACGTTTGGACAAACTGGCAGCCATTGCGCAGTCCAAATCCATTATCCCAACCCGCATGACCTTTGTGGACATTGCCGGTCTGGTGAAAGGTGCGTCCAAAGGTGAAGGTCTGGGTAACCAGTTCCTTGCCAATATTCGTGAGACCGACGCGATTGCCCATGTTCTGCGTTGTTTTGAAGATGGCGACGTGACCCACGTGGATGGCCGGGTTGATCCGGTGGCAGACGCAGAAACCATTGAAACCGAGCTGATGTTGGCGGATCTGGAAAGCATTGAGAAGCGTCTTCAGGGCATCGTGCGCAAGGTGCGCGGTGGCGATAAGGAAGCGGTTCAGCAGGAGCGTTTGCTGAAAGCGGCGCAAGAGATGCTGGAAGACGGCAAACCTGCGCGTCTGCTCGAAGTTGACGAAGACGATGTGAAGGCGTGGAAAATGTTGCAACTTCTGAGCACCAAGCCGGTGCTCTATGTGTGTAACGTGGGCGAGTCTGAATCTGCTGAAGGCAACGATCATTCCGCTAAAGTGGCGGAAATGGCCGCTGCACAGGGCAACAGCCACGTAATCATCTCCGCGCAGATTGAAGAAGAGATTAGCCAGTTGGAAGATGATGAGGCCATCATGTTCCTTGAGGAGATGGGTCTGGCAGAAGCTGGGTTGGATCGCCTGATCCGCGCAGGTTACGAACTTTTGCATTTGGAAACCTATTTCACCGTAGGCCCAAAAGAGGCCCGCGCCTGGACCATCCGTCAGGGCACCATGGCGCCTCAGGCAGCCGGTGTGATCCACGGCGACTTTGAAAAAGGCTTCATTCGCGCTGAAACCATTGCGTATGAGGATTACATCGCTTGCGACGGTGAAAGCGGTGCCAAGGAAGCGGGTAAGATGCGCGCAGAAGGCAAAGGCTATGAAGTGAAAGACGGCGACGTCATGCACTTCCTTTTTAACACGTAACTTGGATAGACATATCTGACTTGAAAAAGCCCGCTGCTATGACAGCGGGCTTTTTGTTGGGATTGGTCAAGGCGTGTGCCATGCGACTTCGCGGATGGAGCTACTTGAGCGCCCTCGCCAAAAATGCCTGTGTGTCGGGATGTTGTGGCGCATCGAACAGCGCGCTGGGCGGGCCTTCCTCAATCACTTTTCCAGCTTTTAGAAAACAGACCTTATCCGCCGCCTCGCGGGCAAAACCCATCTCGTGCGTGGCAAGAACCATGGTCATTCCGCTGCCTTTTAGGAGCCGCAAAACGTCCAGAACTTCGCCCACCAACTGGGGATCCAGCGCCGAGGTGATCTCGTCAAACAGCATCACTTCGGGCTTCATCGCCAAAGCGCGCACAATGGCGACCCGTTGCTGTTGCCCACCGGACAGTTGGTCCGGATAGTGGTCCATACGATCCGCCAACCCAAAGCGCTCAAACAACTCGGCCACCTCGCTCCGTAACTCCGCGCGCTTCTTGTTGTAAACCCTGCGCGGCGCTAGCATCACATTTTCGACAGCCGTCATATGGGGAAACAGATTAAAGCTCTGAAACACCATGCCAATGCGACGGCGAACTGGTTGCGGGTTCAATCCGGGTAGAGAAATATCCTCGCCATCGAGAAGGATTTCCCCGTCCTCGATGGTTTCCAGCAGGTTGATACAGCGCAGCAGAGTGGATTTTCCGGCGCCCGATGCCCCAATCAGGCAGACCATCTGGCCTTCCTCGACTTCAAGGTTGATGCCATCACAGACCGTGTTGTCGCCAAACCGTTTTTCTACGCTTTTTAAGGTGATTTTTGCCATCAACTGCGCTCCCGGTTCTGCTTGGCCATGAGATAGTCGGCGTAGCGTGTGGCGGGAATGGTAACCGCGAGGAAGATCGCTGCTGCGCCCACATAAGGAGTGAAGTTTGCCAGAAGGGATTTGAACACGCCTGCTTGGCGGAAGATTTCAACCGGACCGATAAAACTCAACAACGCCACGTCTTTTTGCAGGGCAATAAACATATTCATCTGCGCGGGGATAACCCGGCGAATGGCTTGTGGCAGGATCACAAAGCGCATGTTGTCCGCGTCAGACAGGCCCAAAGATTGTGCGGCAGCACGTTGGCTTTTGTGTACGCTTTCGATGCCGGAACGGAAGATTTCCGCCACATATGCCGAGTATGTCAAAATGAGAGCCAGCGAGCCCCAGATGTACGGGGAATTCCACGGGCGGGGCAGTCCAAGGCCGGGAATGCCAAAGCCAATCAAGTAGACGGTCAGCACCACCGGTACACCGCGAAAGATATCTGTGTAAGCCGCACCCAGAATGCGGAGCGGAAACAAAGCGGGATTGCGTGTGTCACGTGCCAGTGCAACCAGCAGCCCAAGGATCACAATGGCGGGGGCGCTCCATAAGAAGATCGCAACATCCAACTTGAAGGCTTCAAGCAGCTTTGGAAAAGTTTTGGCAAAGACTTCCCAGTTAAAGAAGCTGGCTTTGACACGGTCCCAACCCGGTGCCAGTGGCACCAGAAGGATCACGGTCAAAAACACAGCCAAAGTGCTGCCACCCGCGATCAGCATGGAGCGGCGGCGCAGGCGGTCTTCGTATATTTGGCGGCGGGTTTTGCCCGCCGCGTTGGTCTTGCTCATATTATTTGATCAGCGGCACACCAGTGGTTTCCTGCAACCACTCGGCCTCAATGGCGGCCAACTTCCCTGTTTCTGTTAGGGATGCGATAGCCTCATCGACACATGCTTTCAAGGGGTTGCCCTCTTCAAGCAGGAGACCAAACCGGTCTGGGTTTTCGGTGCGATCTGCCGGGAATTGGCCGATCACAGCCGAGCCCTCGACAACAACGGCGCTTAGGTACAATGCGGTGGGCAGATCAAAAAGCGCTGCATCAATCTGGCCCGCCTGCATTGCCGCCGTCACGTCAGCGTTGTCACCATAGAGCAACGGCATGTCATTTGGACCAATAGCGTCCATCAATACGGGCACTGCAGTGGTGCCGCCCATGGCGCCCCACTTTAGGCCTTTGAGGGCATCTACCGTTGCAGCCGTTCCTTTTGCATCCGCAGAGGCCAAAATCGCCATAGGCGCCGCGTAGTAGGCAGAAGAAAAGTCGACCATCTTCTCGCGTTCTTCGGTTATGGAGAACTGCTGCAAGTTGAAGTCGAAATCTTTCGGGCCTGGCTGGATTGCCTGATCAAAGGAGGAGCGGGCCCATGTTACCTTTTCTGCAGCAAAACCCATTTCTTCGGCCACGGCGTAGGCGACAGCGGCTTCAAAACCTTTGCCGCTTTCCGGCGCGTCATCCATGACCCACGGATAATAGGCGGGGTTGCCTGTTGCGATGGTCAGAGTGCCATCGGTCAAGGTTTTACCGTCGGCGCAATGGCCTGCTGCGAAAGCTGCGGAGGTGGTCAGCGCGGTGAGCGCAGTGGCGGCAATGACTTTGTGAAACACGGAGCTATCTTCCCTTTTGAACTCTTTGGTCAAAACATGCGGGGGAAGGGGTTTGTTGTCCAGTACATCTGTTTACAAAAAGAGCTATCGGAAGCGGGAAACGGGAGCAGACCGAACTAAAAGGAACACGTCAACTTTCTGTTGAGCGCATGTGTGCATTTTGTAGCGCTCTTTTTTGGAGTTGTGCCAGCGTGTCCTTTTGATGGCGGCATAAGGAGGCCGAGTATTGCCTTTCTGATGCCTGTTTTAGCCAATGGTGACAGGCGTGCCCTGTCGCCAGGACAGGTTGGCCGCATCCGCTAACATTTGAGCCCGTAGTCCATCGTTGATATCGGGAGACGGTTGCGAACCGCTTGAGATGGCTTGGGCAAAATGCGCCAGCCCAAGGCGGTAGGCGGCCTCGTAGCGCTCCAGAAAAAGTGTTGTGCCGGGGCTTTTCGAAAGCCGGAGGCAGAAGCCATTTCAACAGTATTTTCCAGCACGTTTTCTGCCCGGAGCATATCTTTGGACCCATGTACTTCAATCCGTTGATCATAGCCGTAGGTTGCCCGTCGGGAGTTGGAAATTTGGCAAATCTTGCCGGTTGCCGTGGTCAAAGTGACGGCGCCGGTGTCGATATCACCAGCATTGCCAATTTCCGGATCCACAAGGGAAGACCCAACGGCAAAAACAGATGTTGGTTCTTCGCCGAGTAAAAAACGGGCCATATCAAGATCATGTATCATCATGTCTCGGAATAATCCGCCGGAAGTGGCAATGTACTCAAGTGACGGTGGCGCGGGATCGCGTGAGAGGATTGTGACAATCTCAACGGAACCAATTTCGCCTCGTGTTATTCGAGACTGAATTTGAGAGAAGTTTGGGTCAAACCGACGGTTGAAGGCCGTCATAAAAGGCACCCCCGCATCTTCGACCGCCCAGACGCAATCACGGATTCGGTCTGCGGACATGTCGATCGGTTTTTCGCAAAAAATTGCTTTGCGGGCTTTGCAGGCGGCATGAATAAGATCGTAGTGGGTATTTGTCGGAGTTCCGATAAGAACCGCATCGACCTCCGGACTGGCGATGAGCGCGGCCGCGGACATCACTTGAGCATCGGTTTCTCCTGCCAGTTCTTGGGCCGAAGCCGCGGAGGTATCCGCGACCGCTGCAATAGCGACACTGTCCAGTTGGCCAACTGAGCGGGCGTGCACCCGCCCAATGCGGCCACAGCCTAAAAGACCAATTTTCAACAAATCTTGCTCCCTTGGGTTGGGGCTGGCTGACGTGAGAGCGGTTCTCCTCCGAATTTGCGGTGATTTGTCCGTTTTGCCAATACCCGAGCCGAAAATTGCAAAGGCAATAGCGTGTCACGGCGTGAAGTGCTTTGGGCCAAGGCTGCGACACAGTGTACCCTCTGCGCGGGCGAAGAAAATTCAGATATTGGTGCGCTAAGGTATTTGTGACTTTGGCAATTATGGGAATGGCAAGGCGGGGGTGATGGAGCGGGTACAGAAATCTACGATTGGCCATAATGCAGTACCAATCCATCGCGAGAAGCTATTTGCGACTCCGCCGCGGTTCCGATCTCTTATTTTGGCGGCACTTGTCTGAGGCGTTTGGACCGATCAATGACCAATGATTGCGGAACCTCGCTATGTGGTTTTGAAAGAGGGTAGCAATATTGGGTAGATGCTTTTTGTTTTGTGCGTGGATGGCTCAAGTTCCGAGTGGAGCCCTGAATCTCTTCGCTATCTGACTTAGGCTGTGGTTGTGGCAGAAAACGCCCCGTGGCTGATTTGCATGGTGACACGTTTCGGTCTCTTTTTGGTGACCCAAATTCAGATCATCCGGCCTTCGCTTAAGCGACACTGATTTGGAGTGGATGATTGTGACGTTCGGTGTCTTTGGTGTGAATTTAAGAGAGCCTCTTTCGCTGAGCTACAGGAACTCGGTGTCTTCTAGTTCTGCTCTTAGAACACGAATGCGGGCGCGTTGACCGGCGGTGATATGTATCTGCATGGCTGCCTCGGCCGCATCGCCATCGCGGGCGACAAGAGCGTCTAGAATCGCATTATGCTCCACTATGGCACTCTCGTAACGCTCTTCATCAGCCAAAGTGGTGCGGCCTAGGATTAACATGGCTTTCTGCAAACTCAGCATGGACTTAATCAGGAAGCGATTTTTAGCAGCCTCCAGAAGCGCGCGATGGAACTGGCGATTCAGGCGGGCGGCGTCCGTGCCTTTGCCCACCTTGGAGATTTCGTCACTGATTGCGGTGAGCTCAGTTATTTCCACAGATGAGGCGGACCGGGCTGCCATTCGAGCGGCGGTGCACTCCAAAACGCAGCGCATTTCGTACAGCTCCATGATCTCGGAGTAATCCAACTTTCGCACCGTGGCGCCGATCCTAGGGAGATGCGCCACAAGACCGTCGGTTTCCAGCTGGCGAATGGCTTCGCGTACAGGAGTGCGACTGACGCCAAAGCGTTTGGCAAGTTCGGTTTCTCGCAGGCGGTCGCCGGGGGAAAGATGCCCGTCGCGGATTTCCGCAAGAAGAGCGCCGTAGGCCGCGTTTCCATGTAGTTTTTCTGGTGAGGCCAGGTCGTCGCTCATTGGGTTTTGACCATAACTTGTGATATTGCATCCGAATGTATACAGTCGGATGCAATCGGTCAATCAAGATTGGAATCACCCGTGTCTACTCTGCGACTTCGGGCCTTCACCTTTGCGGTGGCGGCGATTGGGGCCATGTTTTTCTGGGTGTTGAATTTGCCGCTGCCTTTCTTGTTCGGGCCGATGGCTGCGTGTCTCATTGCGGCGCTGAGCGGTGCGCGGTTTGCCGGTTTTGGAGAGATTACTGCTGGCGCACGAACCATTCTTGGCGTGGCTGTGGGGACGTCCATAACGCCTGAAGTGGCGGCGCAATTGCCAGGAATGGCGGGGTCGATTGCGTTAATGCCGCTTTACATATTTGTGATCGCGTTGATTGGGGTGCCGTTCTTCCACAAGGTCTGCAAATTTGACCCTGTGACGTCATACTATGCGGCGATGCCGGGCGGTTTGCAGGACATGATCTTGTTTGGCGAAGAGGCGGGGGGAAATGCGCGCATATTGTCCTTGATCCACGCGACTCGGGTTCTGGTGATTGTGTCAGTGGCACCGATCATGTTGATCTCCGTGTATGGCGTGAGCCTATCCAACCCGATAGGTCAGCCTGCATCTGAACTGCCGGTGCAAGAGATGGTGATCATGGCGGTGGCTGCAATTGTCGGTTGGAAAGGCGGCGAACGCATTGGATTGTTTGGCGCGTCCATCTTGGGACCCATGATTGTGTCTGCAGCTCTGACCATGGGCGGGGTACTGCACTCGCGTCCACCACAAGAAGCGATTTGGACTGCGCAGTTTTTTATTGGTGTGGTGATTGGTGTTTATTACGTCGGTGTCACCATGCGCGAGTTACGCAGTGTAGTACTGTCTGGGCTGGCGTTTATGGTTGTTCTGGCGGTGCTGGCGGCGGGCTTTGCCGAAATCGCAACGCGGCTTGGTCTTGCGCCTGCTATGGAGGCATTTTTGGCCTTTGCGCCGGGCGGGCAGGCGGAGATGACAGTCTTGGCGATTGTGGTTGGTGCTGACCTTGGATTTGTCATTGCCCATCACCTGACGCGGATTGTTCTAGTGATTTTAGGCGCGCCGATTGCGGCGCGCCTGTTGAAGCCGAAGGCCTCGGGTTAGTTTTTCTTCTGAAACGCGATCATGACCAAGGCCAGCAGCGATGATCCCAGCATCAAGAGCAAGCTGACTGCGTTCAGCAGTGGGGTGGACCCCTCTTTGAGACGGTCAAACATGGCGATGGTCAATGGTGCATCAGATCCAACGAGCATCAACGTGGTGTTGAAGTTCTCAAAGCTCATCAGGAAAGCCACTACAAAGGCGCCGATCATGGCAGGCGCCAGATAGGGCAGAGTGACCGTACGGATTGCCGTCAAACGACCGGCGCCGAGGTTGAGCGCGGCCTCTTCCAAAGTCTTGTCAAACTTTTGCAGACGGGCCCCAATCACCAAGGTTGCAATTGTGGTGATGAAGGAGAATTGGCCAAGGATCACTAACCAAAGGCCGGGGCGCAGGGCTTCTACATCCCATTGAAACCCATCCCAAAGGCCGTTGGCCAAGCGGCTGGACGCTACCAGAATGGAGATACCAAGTACGATACCGGGGATCACCAGGGGCAGCAGCATAAAGACGTAGAGGATACTTTGCCCGCGAAACTTGTAACGGTTGAACAGGAAGGCATTGGACAAGCCAACGACCATAGAGAGCGCGGAGACACAAAAGGCCACAAACACGGACGTTCCAATCGCGCGCAGAATTGAGCGTTCATGGAATACGCCAATCATCGGGCGTTCCGAGCCAAAGAACCAGTTCCAGGTAAACCCCTCCCAAGGCAGGGAAGGGAACTGGCTGTCATTGAAGGCAAAGGCCGCCACAACGATCAATGGCAGCGCAAGGAAGACGAAAAAGAGCAGCACATATGCTTTGTAAGCCGTGGTGACAAAGCGGGACTGTGGGATGGAAGGGATCATGTTGCTTCTCCTTATCCCATAGTCTTTTCAAGGGACTGCCCGGTGAGGCGCAACATGCCCCAGACAATCACCGAAGATAGGATCAACAGCAGGAAGCCAAAGGCAGCGCCGAGCTCCCAGTTGAAACGTACAATGAACTGAGAATAGATCAGCTCAGTGAACCAGAGGCTTTCTTTGCCACCTAGCATAGTGGGAGTCAGATAGTTGCCGAGGCAGAGCATAAAGACCACGATGGAGCCCGACACGATGCCTGGCATGGCGTGAGGAATGATGATTTCACGCAAAACGCTGAAGCCGCTGCCGCCGAGATCGTAGCCAGCTTCGACCACTTCGTCAGACAGGCTCTCGAGTGTTGTGATCAGCGGTACGACCATGAAGAGCATAGAGGTATAAACAAGACCCACCATGATGGCGGCATCGTTGTACAACATCTCTACGGGGCCCTGAGCGAGACCTACGGATTGCAAGAGGTTGGAAATGATGCCGGTTTCTCTCAGCAATATCATCCAGCCAAACGTCCGCACCAGCTCCGAGACCCAAAACGGCACTAGGCAGAGCAGGAAAAGCGCGGATTGCGTGCGGCCCTTGGCCATTTTTGCGATGTAGTAAGCGACTGGAAAACCAATCAGCAGGGTCAAGATTGTCGCAAAGATCGACATCACCGCAGTGCGTAGAAAGGTGACGATATACAGCGGTTCCGTGAAGAAGGTGAGGTAGTTCCCAAGGCTGATTTCATATTGGCCAACACCAACACGCTCGCGCAGGGAGACCAGTAAGAGGTCGATGTGAGGGATCACAATCAGCAGGCTGAGCCAGAGAAGAAATGGCGTCAGCAAAAGGATGAGTCCAAGTTTGGCTTCGCGGTGCATCAGGATGCTCCCGCAGAGAAGCAATTGGCTTGATCGCTGGCCCAACCGATGTGCACCGGAGCGCCTTTGGTGAGATTTGCAAATTCACCAGATTGCGGCAGGTTCACGGCAACTTCTTCGTGGCCTTCCGTATCACGGACCATCACACGTGATGCGGCGCCGTTGAACAGAATAGAGGTGACTGTGCCGGAGATTTGGTTATCAAAGCTGGCAAGATCTTCGGCATTGTGGGCAATGCGGATGGCTTCGGGCCGCACAAAAGCGTCGATCGTATCACCTTGAGAGAGCGAACGCCCTTGGGTCGCCCCGCGTAATGTTAGGCCGCTGGTGGTTTGGACAAGCGTGTTTTCACCGTCCTGTTTGACGACTTTGCCCGACCACCGGTTGCTGTCCCCGACAAAACCCGCAACAAAAGCGGTGTCAGGGCGGTAGTATAGGTCTTGTGCGCTGCCTACCTGCTCAAAGCGCCCGGCGTTCATCACGGCGATGTTGTCAGACATCACCAACGCCTCTGATTGGTCATGCGTGATGTATACAAAAGTGGTGTCAAAGGCCGCCTGAAGGGTCTTCAGCTCCACCTTCATGTGCTCGCGCAGTTTGAGATCGAGTGCACCAAGAGGTTCGTCGAGCAAAAGGACGTCTGGCTCAAGCACCATACAACGGGCAATGGCCACACGTTGTTTTTGTCCGCCAGAGAGTTCGTCCACACGGCGGTGTCCAATACCAGGCAGGCCGATACGTTCGAGCGCTTCGTCTACCTTAAAACCAATATCTTTTTTGTGCATACCAGCGCGACGCAAGCCGTAGCCGATGTTGTCCGCGATGTTCATCATCGGGAAGAGGGCCAAGTGCTGGAACACCATGTTCACATGCCGCTTGTTGGGCGGCACATTCAGGACCGAGTTGCCTTTGATCTGGATGTCGCCGCTGCTTGGTTCCAAAAAACCGGCGATCATACGCATGATGGTGGTTTTGCCACAACCGGATGGGCCGAGTATCGAGAAAAATGACCCCGCCGGGACAGAGAAGGAGACATTGTCCACCGCTGTTGTCTCGCCAAATTTTTTGGTGAGGTTGGTGCACTGCAGATCGGGCGTCATTGGGAGGTCCTTTAAAGTCGTAAAAGCGTGCGCCCGTGAGGACACACGCTGATTTAGAAGTTGAAAAGCGCTGGTTTATTTAGCGGCTTTAACGCGGTCCAGAACACCACCTTCGATGGCTTCAAGACCAGCTGGTACTGGTGGGTACCATTTGATGTTGTCGATGGCTTCGGCTGGGAAAGATCCCTGGTAGCGCGCCTTCAGGTCCGCGGAGGCAAATTCGTCAGCACCTTTGGATGCGGTGAAGTTACCAGCAGCTGCGGTGATCATTGCGGCCACTTCTGGCTGCATCACAAAGTTGATCCATGCGTATGCCGCGTCATCTGCTTTGCCTTTGGCTGGCAGAACAAAGGTGTCAACCCAACCCAAAGCGCCAGCAGCAGGCGCCACAAAGGTGATGTCTGCATTGTCGGAGTTCAGTTTCCAACCGCCGGTGTCCCACGCCATGGAGGCCACAACTTCGCCGGAGCGCATCAGGCCCATCAGCTCGTCGCCGCCACCCCAGTAGGTTTTGACGCCCGCTTTACATTCGATCAGCTTGGCTTCGACCTGAGACATGATGTCAGCATAAGCCGCCTCGTCACCGTATGCGGCGAACGGGTCTAGACCCATGGAGAAAGCGAAACCGATCAAAGTTGGGCGCTTCAGACGGTAGGACACTTTGCCTGCAACGTCCGACGCGCAAAGGTCGGTGTAATCCTGAACCATGGAGGCTTTGGCGGTGTCGACCACAAGACCGGAGGTGCCCCACACGTGTGGCACGCCGTAGACGTCACTGCCAACGGTGGTGTTGCCTTGGGTGGCTTCTAGCATCGACGGGATGAAGAGCGACGCGTCAATTTTGGACAGATCGATTGGTTTGTAAATCCCGAACTCAGCCTGTGGGCCGGCAATGCGGTCTTGGCTTGGCTGTGCCAGGTCAAAGCCGCCGCCGCCTGTGGCGCGCAACTTGGCAATCATTTCTTCGTTGTTGGATTTGGTCACCTCAACGGTGTGGCCGGTTTCGGCCTCAAATTTTGCAACAACGTCTTCTGGTGCATAGCCGCCCCAGGTCAAAAGGCGCAGCGTGTCTGCAGATGCGGCGCCTGCGCTGAGCATTGCTGCAACAGCAACCGTCATAGACAGCTTAAATGTTTGATTTTTCATGGAACATATCCCCCCGGGATCTTTTCTTATGTTGTTTGATGCCGCTACCATGGGGGGAATGTATCATTTGGTCAAATATTTTCGTGCCGCGTTACAAAAGTTTTAATCTTGGAAAGATCACGGGGTGATGGACTGATGAAATCAGAGTGAGATTGCGTGAATTTTTTCGATAATTGGATCGGCGACATGCGAGTTTCATCCATGTATTGGCTTACTATTGGCATTTACTTCGGGTGGAATAGAAGTATTTTCCAGCCTTCATTTGTGCGAGGACAACATGCTTACGGACCCAGCCAGCCGGATTTCTTTGGACCCACAAAGCACGGGCTTTGCCGCGGACCCCTATGCCACCTATGCCGCCATGCGCGCATTGGATGCCCCCTATTTCTGGGAGAGCGCGAATACATGGATGCTGACAAAAATGGCGGACGTGGAGGCCGTGGCGCTCGATAAAACCATGTTGCGCAACAACGAGGAATTCATCGAGGACGTTGACCGAAGAGCACAGCAGCGGGCAATCAACTTCCACGACATGCCTTATCACGAGCGTTACGTGCAGGTGAACTTGCTCGAAAGCGAGGGCGCTACGCACGCGCGGTTGCGCAAGGTGGTTTTTCGTGAATTTTCGCCTGCGATGATCGCGCGGCAGCGCCCGGCTATTCAGGATTTTGTGGATACTCTTCTAGAGGAGTTGTGCGAGCAAGAAGAAGTCGATTTTGTTGCTGAGTTTGCCGCGCATGTACCTGGCCATATCATTGGACGTGTTTTGGGTGTGCCTGACGAAGATGCTCCAATGCTGCGTCATTGGTCTGAAGAAGTGGTCCGATTTTTTGATCCTGAGAGGGGTGCAGAAGACAAGGCACGTGCGGAAACCGCGACCAAAGAGTTCTACGAATATTTGTTGGTCCTTTTGGCCAATCGGGAAAAGGCGCCGAAAGAAGATCTGTTGAGCGGTCTGATTGCGTATCGTGATGCGGGTCAGCTGAGTCAAGATGAACTGGTTTCCACAGCCATGCTGATATTGATGGCAGGGCATGGCTCAACCATAGATGTGTTGGGGAGTGGTCTGCACGCGCTTCTGCGATTTCCAGACCAGCATCAGCGGTTGCGGGACGATCCCAGTCTGATGAAAACGGCAGTTCAGGAGATGTTTCGGTATGAATCTCCGCTACCCTATTTTCACCGATTTGCGACGGAGGACACCGAAGTGGGCGGCAAGCTGTTCCCAGCCGGAACGCGCTTTGGTTTGCTTTACGGGGCGGCCAATCGTGATCCTGTTCGATTTGAACGTCCGGATTTGTTTGACGTTGGTCGGACGCCTAATCGGCACATGGCCTTTGGTGGAGGAGGGCACTTCTGCCTTGGCAACCATTTGGCGCGACTGGATATGGATGTAATCTTCTCTACTCTGAATGCGCGGTTTTCAGAAATTGAGCTCGCCGAGGTTGTGCCAGAGTATAAGCGGGGATTGTCGGTGCGAGGTCCAAAAAACCTACGCATAAGTTGGAAGCGCGCATAAAGGCGAGACAAGAAGATGGTCAAATTGAAGTTTGTTCAGTCAAACGGCACTGAAATCGAAACCGACGCAGCGCTTGGCATGTCCGTCATGCAGGCGGCTGTTAATGCCGGGGTGAATGAGATTGCGGCGGAATGCGGAGGGGCCTGCGCGTGTGGAACTTGTCATTGCGTTTTGCCACAGGAGTGGTTTGACCGAGTTGCTGCGCCTCAAGATGACGAAATTGACATGTTGGAGTTTGTCATTGAGCCGCAACCAACCAGCCGGTTGAGTTGCCAGATCGTGGTGAGCGAAGACTTGCAAGGCATGGAGATCAACGTGCCGGACTCGCAGGTCTAATGTCCTTTGGGGCGTTTGAAACTTCGACAATTGTTTTTAATGCAGCGCAGGAAAATAGCGACCTCTGGCCCTACCACGTTCCCGTCGCTGGACGTACGGTGGCCCGACATGATGACGGGATGGTTTGCCAAAACTTTCACGAACATGTCTTGATCCTCGGCCTCAGCGGGAACGGATGTGTTGAATTGGGACGAGAGCGCTTTGAGCTTTTGCCCGGTGACTTGGCCTGGATCGATACTGCTCTGAGTTACGCGCATGGCGCGGACGCCAAGTCAGATTGGACATATTTGTGGATGTCTTTTGCAGGGCATCGGGTGGATGCGTTGCATGCTCATCTTGGGTTTCAACAGGCGCCGATCGTTCATGGCTGTGCTGATCAAAAACCAAGGTTTGATGCGGTAAAGGAAGCGCTGTCTGTAAACTCCGCCTGCTCACCAGGGCTGGTGAGTGCAAAAATTTCAGACCTGCTCGCTGACTTGGCCTCATTGCGCAGTGCACAAGGACACATGGGTCCATCGGGTGTTGTGATGCGTGTGTCGCATAGTTTGCGTTCGCAGTTGGATCGGGCTTGGAGTGTCGAAGATTTGGCTGAGATTGCTGGCATCAGTCAGTCGCAACTTTTCCGCCGGTTTAAGGAGGAAACGGGCAACAGCCCCATGGCTTGGCTGCGTAGAGAGCGAATGGTGTTGGCTTGCTATCTCTTGCGCACAACAGAACATCCAGTTTCGCATGTAGCACTTAAATGTGGCTACGCAGATCCGTTTCACTTTAGCCGTGACTTCAAGCGTCACCAGGGGTGCGCACCGCGCCATTTTCGAGCAGAGATTCGTGGGGAAGCGTGATTTGTTCCAGGGCCTCCAGATGAATTGCCGTGGTTTTCTTTTTTCCGCTGAGTTTGACGGAGAGCATGCTTTCCAGTGTGAAGTAGGCGCGCATGAGACGGAATACAGTGTACTCCGGCAGGCAAAGAACAGCTCGAGGTGTGCGGTTTATCAGCACTGCAGCCACCCCAACCAAGGTCGGAGCGCCAAGAATAACGGCGGCTATTGCGGTCCAAAGTGGGCGCGGCCCTGTGCCGAAAGGTTCCAGAAACTCGATTAGGCCAAATATCACCAGCGGCAAACCCATTGTGCGCACTGATGTGTTGAGCAACATGATGGGTAAGATAACCCAGCCACGCAGGGATGGATTTCCAATTTCGGTTGCCTGTCGGCAGCGGGCTGTGATGTGGAAAGCGGATCGAAACCAGCGCATGCGTTGTTCGCGCATGTGCGCGTAAGTGGCTGGCACTTCGGACTCATAGCGCACGTAAGGATCTACTTGTATGCGGTAGCCCAATTCGCCGATGCGCATCGACATATCACTGTCTTCGCCATTGAGGCCAAAGGCAAATCCGCCAAGGTGACGAACGAGTGCAGAACGATAAACGGCAAACATACCCGGAATGGCAACCTGCCCGTCGATGGCGGTGTTGGCGATGGCGTAATAGCCGTGATTGATCAAAACTTCGGCCAAACGGGCACGCTCGAAAAAGGAACGGCCTTGGGTGTTGGGTACGCCTCCTAAACATCCGAGTTGCGGATCCTTAAAATGCCTCAGTGCCAAGTGCAGGGAGTCTTTGTCTATCTGTGTGTCCGCGTCGATGCGGATGACGAGTTCTGTCTGGACAGCGGCAAAACCTTTATTGAGGGCATGCGCCTTACCCGCACGAGGCTCGTTGATGACACGGCCTTCAGCATTTTCAAAAGAGGCGAATGTGGCCTGCGCCACGTCGAAGGTTGCATCAACGGAGTTGTTATTGACCACATAGACAATGACACGCCCTTTGTAGTGACCAGCAGCCCTGTCCACCGCCTTGAGCGTGTCGGCAATAATGTATTCTTCATTGTGAGCCGGAATGACGATGGTCACGTCCTGATCGAAGTCATCAGTTTGATCTTCTTTTCGCCGGTCCCACATTGCCAAGAAATACATCAACAAGAAGAATGAAGGCAGGAACAGAAACACTCCTGGTCCCAGTCCACCCAGCAATGCTCTGCCGCGTAGCCACGTCACGGTTTCCAGGTCCAGTTGATTGACCCACCAAGAAAAAACGCCTGCGGCAGCGACAAGTATCCAAAACCGGCCGAAAGAACGGCCGGGATGTGTTGGTGTGACTTTCATGTGCACGGGTGAGGGCATTTCGCCCCAAGAATACAGGCGAGCAGAGAACAGAGCGAAGCCAACCAAACCTGTCGCGATTTGCAGGTTTCTGAGAGAAATTGGAGCGTCAAAGCTGTGCGACAAGAAAACTGAAAAGAGGTCGATGGCAAGACAGATCACAAGAAAAGACAGGCAAAGATCTGCAATGAACTTAAGTCTTGTGAGGAACGGGCCGTTTGAAAACAGGCCAAAACTCACAAAAAAGACAAGCAGGAAATGCCGGATTGCAATGAAGTGTTGCCCCGGCACCGGCGCAAAGATCCAATCGTTGGCGGGAAAAAAAGCGCCCAACAGAGTGTCGTTTTGCAGAACAATCAAAGTGAGCATACTCAGGATCGCAAAGGTCGCCAGAACCGCAGGAGCTTTCCAAAGCGCAACGGGGCCGGACAGCTTGGCGGGCTGGCTGTCGACGGACCAGTATTCGTTTTGGGATGCTTTCTGCGGTTGGCTCACCCGAAATCTCTGATTGAAGGAAAAAATACCGGCCCGATTATTGTATCGGACCGGGCGTGTTTTTGGGAAGAAATTATGCAGCCGGTTGAACTTGACCCGCAATCAGCGCCTCTTTGGTCACAACGCCTGCGTGCTGCTCTTTGGTCCAGATGGAAGCGGCAGCCACTGTGGCGCTGTCAAAACGCTCTGCATAGCGTTCGGCGATTTCCACGGTTTCTTCCAACAGACCTTCTTCCAGAGTTGTCGGTTTCAGACCGAGTGCGATGAAACTTGCATTGCTGACGCGCAGGTCGTTTTCGGCGGCCTCTTTGCGTGGGTTGTCAACCATAGCCACTTGCGCACCGTTTGTGGATGCCACGAGTTTTGCCAGGTCCCGCACACGGTGCGTTTCAGTCATCTGGTTGCGGATCACAACACGGTCGCCTTTAGCGGGTGGGTTTTCAATGGCCAGGCGGATGCAGCGCACCGTGTCCCGAATGTGAATGAATGCGCGGGTTTGACCGCCTGTGCCGTGCACGGTCAGGGGGTGACCAACAGCGGCTTGGACCAGAAAGCGGTTGAGGACTGTGCCGTAATCACCGTCATAGTCGAACCGGTTGATAAGGCGATCATCCAGTTTTGTTTCCGGTGTCTGGGTGCCCCATACGATCCCTTGGTGCAGGTCCGTGACGCGGATCTGGTCGTTTTTTGCGTAAAACTGGAACAGCAACTGATCCATCGATTTGGTCATGTGGTACACGCTGCCCGGGTTGGTGGGGTAGAGGATCTCACGCTGGTAAATGACATTGTCATCGCCTGCCACCATCACCTTTTGATAACCTTCGGGAATTTCCAACCCATCGCCATCGTAGCCATAGACGCCCATTGTGCCGAGGTGGACAACGTGGGTGTCCAGATCAAGCGCGGCGATCGCAGCCAAAATATTGTGGGTGGCGTTGATATTGTTGTCCACAGTGTAGCGTTTCTCGGTCAGGCCGCGCATGGAGTAGGGGGCCGCGCGTTGCTCACCAAAGTGGACAACCGCTTCTGGCTTTAGCTCTTCCAGCAGCGCGTGCAAGGCATCAAACTGCTGAGATGCGTCGATGTTTTCGAAGCGAATGGTGTTGCCGCTGACTTCTTTCCAAGCGGTCAGGCGGTCCTCCATGGATGCGATAGGCGTGAGGCTTTTGGCGCCCAGCTCCTCGTCGATCCGCCGGCGAGACAGGTTGTCCACAATTGTGACATTGTAGCCGCCACGCGACAGATGCAAAGATGTTGGCCAGCCGCAGAAACCGTCGCCGCCGATGACAATGATATTTTTTTCCATAGTAGTTCCCTCCAATAGGTGTTTGTTGTGTTGGAGAGATTTCGCGTTTCCCTTTTTGGAGCCCTCGAAGTTCTCGCTTCATCTCATGAACTACAGATGGGGTAAGTTAATAGGATTCACTTAAGAGTTTGAGACAGGCTTTTTGGCGTTCGTGCCAACCTGTCGGAGTGTGTCAAAAATTTTGGGTGCTGGCAGGTTTGGATTTTAAAAAGTCCAACGTGCACCAGCCAGAAGAGCCAGGCTGTCTTGATACTGGGCTGTGGAGTCGGTGTATTCGTACCGGCGCAGGAGCGCATAAAGGTCAATTTTGGGGGATTTAATCTTTTGGACAATTGCGATGCCGTAGGAGCGGCTGGAGCTACTTTGAACTGGCGATGATCTGTTTTGGTAGATGTCATCCCCATCGTACATGTCAATCGAGATTGCGGTTTGGCCAATATCAAACCAGCGGCCGATGTATCCGATTTTGCCGTAGTAGTAATTCGCGCCGCTAGTTTCGTGCCCCGTGGCCAGGGTAACATTCCAACCGCTAGGGCGGTGAAGCAAAGAGCCGGAGGCGATAGCCACATTCGGGCGTTCTTCGATCCATCGGAACGCACCTCCCGCCCGAATACGGAAGTCCCCGTGATCTCCGTCGTATCGCAGCGAAGTGTCTGCATAGAGTTGGTCATCATTGTACGAAAGAACTTCTTGACCCGCAGCGGCAACAAATTGCCAACCATTATTGATTGGGGCGTCAAAGCGTAAGCGCAGTCGACGGGAGCTTCCCATCGATCGGAAAGCCTGTTTAATTTTCTTATTGCTGGGATCGTAAGCGCCATTGGGGACCAAAAATTGCCCACCGGCGGCGTCTTGGACAGGTGTGCCCGCAACAACAGTGGTTAAAGACAAATCGAGGCCCGTGATGCCGTCCGCCGACATGGCGCCTTGACCTAGTGTAATCCTACCGAAGGTGTCATGGACAAACCCAACCTCAAGTTTTCTAAGCTCGGTCCGGTCAAACTTGTATGCCTCATCGTGTGGATCGTTCCGATTAACGGCATTTGTTTCTTTCCACTTCAGCGCAATTTCTCCACGCGCGTGGAGGCGCCAGCCATTTTCCAAAGGTGTGTCAAAAGTCGCGCCAAGGCGAGAAACGGATTTGGAATTGTCGACAAACCAATAGGTGTGATCCGTCGGGCCATCGTCATACCGCAGCACGCCCCTGTTGATCTGGCCATAAACAGCAAACCCTTGGGATGGGGTTTCCTTCTGCTGGGATACGGCAACAGAGGCGGCGCAAGCCGCAAACGCAACTCCAAAAAATAAGTTTCCTGTACGCATGAAGCCTCCCTCCCGCAGGTATCAGAAGGGATGTGCCGCAGCGATTCAAGTAAAAGCCAGAGCGGCGCAAGAAATTGCGGCGATGTGGCAACAGGCCTAACGTGCTTCCAAATTAAAGCGCGTGCCAAGCGCTGTTTGCGACTGAGGATTGTTGACAGGCATGGATGAAACGCATCCCTGCCACACCGTCTGACAGCCTGGGCACGTCCTTTGCTGCATCAGTTTTGCCGGCCAAAGCACAGGCTATGTCGCGGTAAAGGGTGGCAAAGGCTTCCAGGTAACCCTCCGGGTGGCCAGCCGGGATACGAGACACCGCGTTTGCTGCGTCTCCAGCGCCAGACCCTGCGCGTGTGATACGTTGTTCAACGCCGCCCAATGCGGTGAATATCAATTGATTTGGGTTTTCTTGCTCCCAAAACAGTCCGCCTTTTGTCCCGTGAATGCGCAGTTTAAGCCCATTTTCGGATCCTGTTGCCACTTGGCTTGCAAAGATTGATCCGCGAGCGCCAGACCCGAACCTTAATAGGATGTTGGCGTTGTCATCCACTTTCCGCCCTTCCACAAAGCTGTTGAGATCGGCGGCCAGGTGGCTGGCTTGTTCATTCAAAACGAATGTCGCGAGGTGATAGGCGTGGGTGCCAATATCCCCTATGGCGCCCGCGCCCCCGGTACGGGATGGATCGGTGCGCCAAGCGGCTTGCGCATTTTCTGGTTCCGCCGGGCGAGAAAGCCAATCTTGCAGATATTCCGCATGGATCAGGCGGATGTCACCCAAGTCGCCGTTGGCGACCATCGCTTTGGCCTGACGGATCATAGGGGTGGCGCTGTAGTTGTGGGTCAGGAAGAAATGGTGTTCGTAATTTTCGCACTCCGCTGCAAAAGCTTCGGCTTGGGCCAAATCTGTGGTCAGAGGTTTGTCACAAAGAACATGGATGCCGGCCTGCAAAAAGGCGCGGGCAATCGGGATGTGCATATGGTTCGGAGTTACAATTGAAACGGCATCGATCCCATCTGTGCGGGCGCGCTCACGCGCTGCCATTTCTTCGAAAGAGCTATAGCTGCGTGCCAACCCCAAAACTTCTGCGCTGCGATGAGCTTTCTCGGCGGTGGACGAAAGGCAGCCGGCAACCAGATCCCAATGGCCGTCCAGGTTAGCTGCCATCCGATGTACCGCTCCGATGAAAGCCCCATCTCCGCCGCCAACCATGCCCAATTTCAGTTTACGCATGTGATTTCCTAAAGTCCAAGTAAAGCACGGGTGTCAGCTTTGCTGAGGCCGCTGTCCGCAAAATCATCAAAGGCTTTTTCAGTAACCTTGATGATGTGATCGGCGATGAAGGGTGCGCCTTCGGCCGCGCCCGTAGCCGCGTCTTTGAGGCAGCACTCCCACTCCAGCACAGCCCAGCTGTCATATCCGTATTGGGCCAGCTTTGAAAAGATTGCACCAAAATCGACCTGACCGTCTCCGAGGGAGCGGAAGCGCCCCGCACGTTGTATCCAAGGTTGATAGCCAGAGTAGACACCTTGACGGCCATCAGGACGGAACTCTGCGTCTTTCACGTGAAAAGCAGTGATGCGTTCATGGTAGATGTCGATGAACGCAAGATAGTCCAGCTGTTGAAGCAGAAAGTGACTCGGATCATAGTTGATTGTGCAGCGTCTATGGCCATTGAGGCGATCGAGCAGCATTTCGAAGGTTGCGCCGTCAAATAGGTCTTCGCCTGGGTGCAGCTCAAACGCGATGTCCACGCCAACCTCGTCATAGGCATTCATGACTGGGAGCCATCGTTTGGCCAGTTCATCAAATGCCTCTTCTATCAAACCCGCTGGACGTTGAGGCCAGGGGTAGAGATAGGGGAAGGCCAGAGACCCGGAGAAGCTCACCGAAGTGGTGAGGCCGAGGTTTTGGGAGGCCTTCGCGGCCTTGAGCAATTGATCATGGGCCCAGTCCTGGCGCGCTTTGGGGTTGGCGTGCACGGTCACGGGGGCA
The DNA here is from genome assembly GCF_900182745.1 of Shimia sagamensis. Taxonomy (GTDB): domain Bacteria; phylum Pseudomonadota; class Alphaproteobacteria; order Rhodobacterales; family Rhodobacteraceae; genus Shimia; species Shimia sagamensis. The sequence goes on from NZ_FXTY01000009.1 coordinate 96,153, forward strand.
AAGCCGTCAAACTGTTTGTCATAGGCTGGATGTACCGCGAGCAATTGGCCTTGAATGTGGGTGGAGAGTTCTGTGATCTCCATCTCGCGATCGGCCAACACGCCTGTAACCTCGTCGCAATAGGTTTGTGAAGTTGCGGCCTTGTCCAGATCAAAGAGCCGCATATCCCCTGACGGGATTTGTAACCCCTTGTAGCCCAGAGCCGCCGCCCAGTCGGCAATGGCCTCCAAGGAATTGAAGGGCGCTTCATCTGAGGCAAACTGTGCAAGGAACAGTCCGGGGCCTTTGAGGTTGGACGGCATCAGGTCTCCTCCAGTTCCATAATGGCAAAGGCATCATCTGCACCAAAGGGCGCTGGACGCTCGCAAGTGCTTTGGATGTCCACGGAATTGCCGGTGTCACCAGACTGCAGAATTGCGCCCATAACTTCGACGACATGCAGCGCCAACTCGTTGTTGCAGCGGTGCTGTCGTCCGTCTCGGATGGCGGCAGCCATGTCGGCCAATCCCGCACCACGGTAATTGGCGTTTTCACCGTCGTTGGGTTTGGAGAAGGGATGACCCGTTGAAATCAGAGCTTCGTCATCGTCACTGCGCACAAGCCGCAGTTGGCCGCCAAAGAAGTTGGGATCTGGGACGAAGAGGGTGCCGTCCAATCCATAGAGTTCCATATTGTTGTGTTCATGGGATTTCACATCCCAGCTGGTGCCATAACTGATGATGGCTCCGTTTGTGAACTTCAGGATCGAATGTACAGTGGTCGGGGTCTCAACTGGGACTTGCTCGCCGCTGCGCGGACCGCAAGCAATCGTGCGGTGGTTGCGAGGAGTGCTGCTAAATGCGGTGACGCTTTTCACTGGTCCGAGCAATTGTACGAGGTTGGTTACGTAATAGGGGGCGAGGTCAAAGATGGGACCGGCACCGGGAAGGAAAAAGAAGTCCGGGTTCGGATGCCAATGCTCCATACCACCGCTCATCACATGGATCGTCCCTGAGGTCACCTGCCCGATGTCGCCGTTGTCTAACAGTTCTCGAGCCTTTTGGTGGCTGCCACCCATAAATGTGTCAGGAGCTGAGCCGATGCGCAGATTGCGGGTTGCCGCAAGTTCAGACAATTGTGCGCCTTCCTCGGCGGTTAGCACAAATGGCTTCTCCGAATACACGTGCTTGCCAGCGCTCAGGATTTGGCTGGACACCTCAAAGTGCGCTGCAGGAATAGTCAGGTTCACGACAATTTCGATTTCGGGGTTCGCCAAGAGGTCTTCAATGCTCAAGGCCTGCAAATCAAACTCAGCAGCCCGTGCTTCGGCTGCTTCGGTATTCAAATCGGCGCAAGCCACAACTTTGTAGTCTTTGAAAAACTGCCCCATGCGCATGTAGGTTGTGGAGATGTTGCCGCATCCGATGATGCCAACTTTTACTGCGGAGCTCATAATCAAATGTCCTTCAGGTTGGCCATGGATACGGAAGCAAAGCGCACCGCGTCGCTAGGATTGTCTTGTTCCGCAATCAGGAGGGCGTTTGGGGCCTGGGCGCGAATTTGCCGGATCAAGCCTGGCCAATCCATTACGCCTTCACCGATGTCGGACCAGCCGTCCTCGTCCAGCCCTTCGCCGGCCTTGGCGATGTCCTTTACATGTACGGCGATGAGACGGTCGGCGTATTTTTCCACGATGGGGGCCGGGTCTAGGCCGGCACGGGCAACCCAGCCCAAGTCCGCTTCCCAGCTGATATCAGGCGCGGTACGAAGGATGATGTCCATCGGGTAACTACCGTCCTCTAGCGCTTCAAATTCGAAGTCGTGGTTGTGCCAGGAGAAGGTCCTACCGGTTTCGCGGACCTTAGCACCGATCTCCGACAGTTCCCTAGCTAAGGCTTGCCAGCCGGCCTTGTCGGTAGGGCGGGCCTCAGCCTCGAGGTAAGGCACGATCACGTGTTTGATGCCAAATGTGTCCGCGAGCATCATGACGTTGTCGAAGTTGTCGCGCAGATCGTTGATGCCAAAGTGACCACTGGGCATCGTTAGGCCGCTTGCGGACATCGCTGAGAAAAACGACTGCGGATCGTCATAGACGCCTCCATAGCCTTCGACGCTGGTGTAGCCCAGTTCCGCAAGTTGGGAGAGGAAGATTTCTTGGCTCGCGACGTTGCGCGAAGAGTACAGTTGGAATGAGAAGCTCATGTAAGTCTCCAGAAATGAGCGTCAAAGACGCTTTTCAGTTGTTTTGTCAAAGAGGGATCCCTGGGCGGGGTCAAAGCCGATTTTGAGCGTGTCACCTGCGGCGACGGAGGCCTTTCCGCTCATTCGGAACCGGAATGGGGTTCCAGCCAGCGTGGTGTATATCAGCGTGTCCGATCCCATCGGTTCCACAAGCTCAACGGTAATATCAGCAGTGAATGGCTGCTGCGCCACATCGGTACCGGTAATCACAGCTTCAGGACGGATGCCAAGCCATGCTGGGCGTGCTGTTAGGGCACCTTGTGTGGCTTCATATCCCGTGAGTGGGAAGTGCAAGTCTGCGGAAAGAAATTCACGTCCGCCGTCGGTGATCGAACCCTCGAAGAAATTGATGGTAGGGGAGCCAATGAAGCCAGCGACATACTTGTTGGATGGGCGGTCATACACTTCTGACGGGCTTGCAATCTGTTGCACCACGCCGCCACGCATGATCGCAATACGGTCAGCCAAGGTCATGGCTTCCACTTGATCGTGTGTCACATAGATCATGGTGTTGTCGAGTTTTTGGTGGAGGAGTTTGAGTTCCACCCGAAGGTCTGCCCTTAGTTTGGCGTCCAGATTAGACAGAGGTTCATCAAACAGGAAAACATCCACGTCACGTACAAGCGCGCGGCCAATGGCAACCCGCTGCCGCTGGCCTCCGGAAAGAGCTGCGGGTTTGCGCTTCAAGAGTGGCTCGATTTGTAGGATTTCAGCGGCGCGCGCAACCCGCTTTGCTATCTCCGGTTTTGGGACGCGCGCATTCTTGAGGCCAAAGGAGAGATTTCCCTCTACTGACATTTGCGGGTAGAGCGCGTAGGATTGAAACACCATTCCGATGCCGCGCTCTGACGGTTCTTCCCAGGTGACATTTCGACCACCGATGTGGATTTCGCCATCGGAAATGTCGAGCAAGCCGGCAATGCAATTGAGCAAAGTAGATTTGCCGCAGCCCGACGCCCCTAGGAGAACTAGAAATTCACCTTCCTGAATGTCGATGTTCAGTTTGTCCAGAACTCTGACGGCGCCAAAATCGAGGGTCAGGTCTTTTACGGTTACATTGGTCATGGTCAGCCCTTTACTGCGCCAGCGGCAATGCCGCGCACGAAGAGTTTGCCGGAGGCAAAATAAATGATGAGGGGAACAAGGCCGGTGAGCATCGTCGCGGCCATGTTGACGTTGTATTCTTTCACACCTTGCACCGAATTCACGATGTTGTTGAGTTGCACCGTCATTGGGTACGTATCAGGCTTGGTAAAAATCACGCCAAAGAGGAAGTCGTTCCAGATGCCGGTGACCTGCAGGATGATGGCCACGACAAAGATCGGCAGCGCCATTGGCAGCATGATCTGAAAATAGATCTGCCAGAAGCCTGCTCCGTCCACGCGAGCAGCCTTGAACAGCTCCTCGGGAACTGAGGCAAAGTAGTTGCGGAACAAGAGGGTCAGGATGGGCATGCCGAAGATGGTGTGTACAATCACAAGCCCCCAAATGCTGCCCATAAGACGGATTTTGGTGCCTGTAACCGCTGAAAGAACCTCCCCAGCTTCTCGCAAAAGGATCACAATTGGATAGATCATCACTTGATAGGGAATGAAGGCGCCAAAAATCAGTATGGTGAAAAAAACCTCTGAGCCTTTGAACTTCCAAAGGGACAGTGCGTAGCCATTGATTGATGCGATAGCGATGGAGATCACCACTGACGGGACCAATATCTGTACTGAGTTCCAGAAGCCGCGAGACAGTCCGTCGCAATTTATGCCTGTACATGCTTGAGCCCATGCTTTGACCCAAGGTTCGAATGTGACCTCAACCGGAGGTGCAAATACATTACCAAGGCGAATTTCTGGCATGCCTTTTAGTGAGGTCACGAGCATCACATAAAGCGGCAGAAGATAGTAAACAGAGGCAACAAAAAGCGTGCCATAAAGCATGATATTGGTGGGCGTGAGGCGTTTGCGAGGCTTGGCGCCGCGTGGAGTTACGCCCAAGTTGGAAGGTGCATCAGTCACGGCGTTTGCCTCCAAATTCGAGATAGGCCCATGGGATCAAAACGACGAGGACCGAGAGTAGCATCATGGTGGACGCAGCGAAGCCTTGACCGAGGTTTTGGGATTGGAACATTTTCTCGATGACGTATTTGGCGGGAACTTCGGAGGAGATGCCTGGACCCCCGGACGTCTGGGCCACAACCAAGTCATAGACTTTGATGATGCCGGCTGCGATCAGCACAAGAGCCGTCACAAATATCGGGCGCATCATCGGAATGATGATAAAAATGTATGTTTTCCAAGCCGGGATGCCTTCGACGCGAGAAGCTTTCCAGATGTCTTCATCAATTCCACGCAAACCAGCAAGAAGGATTACCATTATGAAGCCGGAGCCTTGCCATATGCCCGCGATGAGAATGCCGTATATGACAATGTTGGCATTATTGAGCGGATCAAATGTGAAACTTTCCCAGCCCCATCGCTGGACAACACCTTGAATGCCGAATTGTGGATTCAGAATCCACTGCCAGACTAGGCCGGTGACAATGAAGCTGAGCGCGAACGGATATAGAAAAATCGTGCGAAAAATGCCCTCGCCACGGATTTTCCTGTCCAGAAGTGCGGCCAGAGTGAAGCCAATTACCAAACTCAAGACAAGCGAGCAGATGCCGTAAATCGCTAGGTTCTCTATCGACACCAGCCAGCGACGTGTGCTCCACAAGCGCTCGTATTGGTCCAAGCCGACCCACTTTTCTGGTGCTGGCAGCAATTTGGATTTGGTGAACGAGTGGTAGATCGTCCAAACAGTACATCCAATGAACACCACAAGAGCGGTGAAAATCATTGGTATGGTGGCGATTTTCGCCGTCATGTTTTTGAAGAGGCGGTTTGGTCGCTTGGAAATGGTCCGTCGGGACACTTCCTGCGCACCATCGGTCACAGCCATGGCTTAAGTCTCCAGCCTGACGTGAGAAAGCAACACATCAGGTTCGATTGGGGAAATTGGGGTGGTGTACAAGTTGGGAGCCCGGCGTGTCGGGCTCCTCAACAGGGTCAGTCGGCTTCCGCGATGATTTCAGCGTATTTCGCTTGAGCATCTGCCGCTGAGTATGATGAGTCATTCCAGAACTCGACCATCAGATCTTCGATCTGGCCTGAAGTGTCTGCTGACAGAACCTGATCACCCGATTGCAGGATGTTGCCTGCCGCCAGGATTTCCAGACCCTTTTTCATACAATCGTTGGCTGAAGAGAGGTCGATGTCTCCCCGCACAGGCAATGATCCCTTCTTCAAGTTGAAGTTCACCTGGACTTCAGGACTTAGCAGGAGTTTTGCCAGTTCCTTCTGAGCGGCTTCGATCTCTGGATCGTCTTGCTTAGGGAAGTAAAATGCGTCACCACCGGTGGAGATAATTTCGTTTACACCCAGCCCGGGCAGGCACGTGTAATCCTGTCCTGCAACCTGTCCGGCGACTTGAAATTCACCTTGTGCCCAATCGCCCATGACTTGACCGCCGGCTTGGCCGGTGATCACGAGATTGGTCGCTTGGTTCCAGTCCTGAACTTTCGAGTTGGCGGCCATTGCACGCGCGGCAGCGGCGGCCTCAAAAACCTTCGCCATCTCGGGGCCGGCTGCAGCTTCAGCATCTTTCTCGACATTGATTTTGTTCCAGAGATCTGGGCCACCAACGGCAACGTTAATAACACCAAATGCGCCTGAGGACTGCCAAGCCTGCTGTCCCATTGCGAGAGGGATTTTCCCGGCGTCTTCCAGGGCTTTTGCGGAAGCAACAAATTCATCCCAGTTGGAAGGAACAGCTACACCTGCATCAGAGTAGGCCTGATGGCTGAGCCAAATCCACTGCCAAGAGTGAATGTTAACCGGGGCGCAATAGATCTTGCCATCAACTGTACAGCTGTCGAGCAGGGATGTCGGGTTCACCAGGTCAGTCCAACCTTCAGCCTCCGCCACGTCTGTCAGGTCCAACATCAGCCCTGCTTCAATCAACTCCTCGGCCTGGCGCCCGTGGTTGAGCTGGGTGGCGTGCATGGGGTCGCCGCCGATTATGCGGCTGACAATGATCGGGCGTGCGGTGCCGCCTGAGCCCGCAATGGCGCCATCAACCCAGGTATTACCTGTGGCATCAAAGGCTTTGGCAAATTCTGAGACAGCGGCTGCTTCTCCACCTGAAGTCCACCAGTGGGTGACCTCCAACTCGGCCGCGGAAACAGCGCCGGCTGAGCAGAATGCAACAGCTGCTGTGGTTGCTTTGTAATAGTTCATATTTTCCTCCCAATATCGACCAACAAGGCCGTATCGACCAACAAGGCCGTGTAATCGATTACATATCCTCCCAGAACATCACCGTGGCAACCGCGCCCCATGAAGGGGGCAATTGCGGCGCATTGACAGCAACGTGTAATCGATTACATATCGGTAGCTCCGTCGGTCGATGTGAGTCAAGAAATAATTTGAGGCGCAAAATAATGACACTGCAGCGAAAGCCCAAAGTTATCGACGTCGCGCGCCTCTCCGGGGTTTCAACCGCAACGGTCAGTAGGGTATTGAACGACCCTGCAGTGGTGTCGGAAGCAACGAGGGAAGCGGTTTTAGCGGCGGTTAAGCAGACAGGATATCGCGTAAATCGAGCGGCCCGAAGCCTTAGAACCAATACGTCCCGTACAATCCTCGCTTTGGTCCCCAATTTGTCCAACCCTTTCTTTTCCAACATCCTTTCCGGCCTGGAAAGGGAATTGAGCGCCGCAGACTACAGCTTGTTGATCACTGACAGTGGTGACGCAAAGCTGACGGCGGATCATATTCAGCGCTACGTTGCAGCAGGCCAGGCGGACGGGTTGATCATTTTGGACGGTGGAGTTGACTTGCAGCAGCTTGAGGTTGTGCAGTCAGCCGCTCCAACTGTGCCAATTGTGTTTGCCTGTGAGTGGGTCGAAGGTTTCAAAGGGGCGTCGGTTCGAGCGGACAATGCAGGGGGGATTCGGATGTTAGTGGATCATCTTTGGCAGCTAGGACATAGAAAATTTGGACACGTCTCCGGCCCGGACACAAATGTACTGTCGCACTATCGCCAACGCGCGTTTGAACAACATGTTGTTGATCTGGGTGGTGAGCTACGGCCTGAATGGATACTGCCAGGTGACTTTTCCATCGCGGCTGGTAAACACGCGGCCGCACAAGTGATCAACATGCCGGAGAAACCGACAGCTTGGATTTGCGCAAGTGATCAAATCGCGTTTGGCTTAATCGCGGGCCTAACAGAGGCAGGGGTGCGGGTTCCGGCAGATGTGTCTGTGACAGGCTTTGACAATATCGAGATGACGGAAGTGTTTAACCCGCCGTTGACCACGATTCACCAGCATCGCAATAAAATGGGGAATGAAGCCGCGCGCAGATTATTAGCGCAACTTCATGACTATGAGACTGAGGTCAATACGCCAACTGTAATGCCGGTTTATTTGGTGGAACGCCAAAGCACGGGGCCTGTCTCGAAAAAGGTCGAGATGTGCTCCCCGTAAAACTAGCCACCTGTGTGGCTCATATGCCTAGACATTTGGCCATCCACTTTTTGTCGTGAATAGTCAAAATCATGCCCTTTTGGCTTGAGCGCAATGGCCGCTCGAATGGCTGCTTCCAGCACAGAGTCCCCTTCGCTGCTTCGCAAGGCACCGCGCAGATCGGCCATGTCTTCTTGACCCAAGCACATAAAAAGCTGACCAGTACAGGTGAGGCGCACGCGGTTGCAGCTTTCACAGAAATTATGCGTCATTGGAGTGATGAAGCCAATTTTTTGGCCGGTCTCTTCAAGGCGTACGTATCGGGCAGGACCGCCTGTCCGTTCCGCAAGATCTGTTAAAGTGTAGCGTTCCGCCAACCTGCCGCGCAATTCGTCCAGGGACCAATATTGGCCGATGCGATCTTCGTTGCCCAAATCGCCCATAGGCATCACTTCGATCCAGGTCATATCCATATCGCGATCCGCACACCATTCGGCGAGTGTGAAGAGTTCGTCTTCGTTGAAACCTTTGAGCGCTACCGCATTGATTTTGATCCGCAGACCGGCAGCTTGTGCCGCATCAACACCACGCATGACTTGTTCGAGACGTCCCCAGCGTGTGATGTCGGCGAATTTCTTTTCGTCGATGGTGTCTAGAGAAATATTTACCCGCCGAACGCCGCAAGCATAAAGCTCTTCTGCAAAGCGTTCCAGCTGGGATCCATTTGTCGTCAGCGTGAGTTCTTTAAGCGCACCACTGTCCAAATGCCGTTTCATTGCACGGAAAAAGGTCATGATATCGCGACGGACCAAAGGTTCCCCGCCAGTGATCCGCAGTTTTTCCACACCCAAACGAATAAACGTTGAGCACATTCGATCCAGCTCTTCCAGAGTCAGGAGTTCCTTCTTGGGGAGGAACGTCATGTTCTCGGCCATGCAATACACACAGCGGAAATCACATCTGTCGGTGACGGATACGCGCAAATAAGACACGGCGCGATGGAACGGATCAATCAATGGTGCAGTCATAAGACATTGGTAGTCTGACAATCAGAAATGAGCAAGGGCGGCTAAAGTTGTAGTCACCTATCGACGGAAGCCGTGGATTAACTCCCTGTGCCCGGCAAGCCTACTTTTCGCTCAAAGGAAGAAATCTTGACGCCTCTTTGACAGCAAAAGGTTTCATGTTGTCAGTATGTTGCTCCAAAAAAACTTGCACACGCGTCGCATCGTGTTTGGATAGGTCACGCAGCCACCAAGCTACCGCTTTCTGTATGAACCAAGTGTGGTCAGTTACATAAGACGCGGCCCATCCCAATACCCGGTCCCTGGCTTCCAATTCTGCCGGTTTCGGAAAGTTCTGTTTTGTCCAAGGCAAAGTGATTACCAGCGCGGCACGTCGGGTCCACATGTGCTCCGAAGAGGTCCAAGATTCCACCGCATCCAAGCGAGAGGGATCAGCGACCAGGCGTTTTTGTCCAGCCATGCAGGCATGATCGGCAATTGCCCAGCTATCAAAGTCTGGAGTCCAACTTGCTATCAAGTCCCAAGCATCATTGTCTGGCCGAAGCCGGGCCTGAGTGAGGACTTTTGCGGCGACGATGCGCGCCTCAAAGATGTCGGTTTTCCAGAGTTCTGAGGCTAGTGAGACACGTTGCTCCACAGTCAGCGACTGACGCCAGGTTTTGCTTAGATCGTTCAGAGCAGGATTGGGAATACCTAAAACACGCCGTGTTTGTTTGTGATACGCTGCCATACCTTCGGCGCGACCTGGTTCGATCTGCGCTTCCAGCGCGCTTAGGGCATCCTGAAGTTCCATCATTCTACCGTCACCGACTTTGCGAGGTTGCGTGGTTGGTCCACGTCCGTACCTTTTGCAACAGCGGTATGGTAAGCCAACAGCTGTGCTGGAATGGCATATAGAATGGGGGACAGAATGTCAGACACTTGTGGCATCTGAATGGTGTCCCACGTACCTTCTGCTCCGTCTTTCAAACCTTTTGCATCCGTGATCAAAAGTACCTTGCCTGCGCGTGCCATGACCTCCTGCATGTTGGAGATTGACTTGTCATAAAGCTCGTCGTGGGGTGCCAGAACAACAACAGGCACATGTTGGTCAATGAGAGCGATGGGGCCATGCTTAAGCTCGCCGGATGCGTAAGCTTCGGCGTGTATGTAGCTGATTTCTTTGAGCTTTAGAGCACCTTCTAAGGCGAGGGGGAACATGCGGCCACGGCCCAGAAATAGAATGTCACGTGTTTCGGCCAGTTTTGCGGCCACTTGGGAAATTTTGGATTCAGATCCGATGGCCTGATTGATTAGGCCAGGCAATGCACGCAGGTCGCAAAGATGTTGGTTCAACTCTTCTGCCCCGAGCTGTCCACGGTCCTGCGCTGCTTTCAGTGCGAGGATGAGGAGAACGCTGAGTTGGCAAGTAAAGGCTTTGGTTGAGGCTACACCAATCTCTGCTCCTGCAAGAATGGGCAGAGCTAGATCACTTTCCCTTGCAATTGAGCTCTCGGGGACATTGATGACCGAAACAATCCTGTCAGCTTTGCCTGAGCAATAACGTAGCGCCGCAAGTGTGTCCGCGGTTTCTCCGGATTGCGACACAAAGAGCGCAACAGTGCCTTCGGTGATCGGCGGCTCGCGGTAGCGGAATTCGGATGCCACATCTACCTCGACGGGAATGCCGGCGATTTGTTCAAACCAGTATTTGGCAGTCAAACAAGCATAAGACGCAGTGCCACATGCCACCATGACCAGTCGCTTCACTTTAGAAAAGTCCAGGTCCCCACCTGGAAGGCAGATTTGAGTGCCATCGTTCGGCAAATAGTGCCGGATTGCCTCCCCCAGCACCGTTGGTTGTTCGGCGATCTCCTTGGCCATGAAGTGTTTATGACCACCTTTGTCGACCTGTGTTTGGTCGATGTTGATGGTTTTACACTCCCGTTGGACAACTTCGCCTAACTCGTTCCTTATTGTCACGCTAGCACGCGTCACAACGGCGCTGTCACCTTCTTCTAGGTAGGTGACCCGGTCGGTAAGGGGGGAAAGCGCGATGGCATCAGAGCCAACAAACATTTCTCCTTCGCCATGCCCGATGGCCAGAGGAGAGCCCTTGCGGGCGGCCACAATGAGATCCTCTTCACCTTCAAACAGGAAGGCCAAGGCAAAAGCGCCTTCAAGCTGCGCAATTGTTTTCAGCGCAGCGTCAATTGGTTGCAGGCCGGATTGCATGTGTGATTGAGCTACAAGAGCGATGGTTTCGGTGTCTGTTTCCGTTACAAACGAAATACCTTTTTCAGCCAGCTCTGCACGGAGCTCCCGGAAGTTTTCGACGATCCCGTTGTGCACAACTGCGACTGGCCCTGCTTGGTGAGGGTGTGCATTGGTGATGCTCGGCGCACCGTGTGTCGCCCAACGGGTGTGGCCAATCCCGGATTTGCCGCGCAATGGCTCATGAACCAGAAGATCAGACAAGTTGACCAGCTTGCCCACTGCCCGACGGCGATCCAAAGTGCTGTCATTGACAGTGGCAATTCCTGCGCTGTCATAGCCGCGGTATTCCAACCTTTTGAGCGCCTCAACAAGGATTGGTGCCACTTCGTGGTTGCCAAGTACCCCAACAATTCCACACATTATTTGCTCTCCAATGCGCGTTTTCGTTTTCTCTTTTTTAAGATTTCAAACAATTTTTGGGCGACGCCTGGTTTTGTCTGTTGCTCTGCCCGGGCAATTGCCAACGCGGTATCTGGCACGTCTTTGGTGATCACGGAACCTGAGCCTGTCATGGCCTCGTTGCCCACTGAGACAGGAGCAATGAGCATTGTGTTAGACCCAATAAAGGCTTTGTCACCAATTGTGGTTCGATGTTTCATGACACCGTCGTAGTTGCAGGTAATTGTGCCCGCGCCGATGTTGGTGCCAGTTCCCAATGTTGCGTCGCCAATATAGGAAAGGTGATTCACTTTGGTACCCTCGCCAATCTCTGCGTTTTTGATTTCTACAAAGTTACCAACATGCACGTTTTCTGAAAGCTCAGCGCCAGGGCGGAGGCGCGCATACGGTCCAACTATGGCACCGCGCGAAACATGGCACCCTTCGAGATGGGAAAAGGTTCGTATGCGGGCGCCGGATTCGACTGTCACGCCAGGTCCAAAATAGACATTTGGCTCAATTATTGTGTCGCGACCAATGACGGTGTCAAAAGATAGCATCACGGTATCGGGTTGCTGAAGCGTTACACCCAACTCCATCAGTTCTTGCCGCGCATGGGTCTGAAAAACCGCCTCTGCCTCAGCCAAATGGACCCGTGAATTGATCCCCAGAGTTTCGCTTTCCTCACAGGCCACAGCAGTGACACCCAAACCGCGTTTATGGGCCAGTCCAACAACATCGGTCAGGTAGAATTCTCCCTGCGCATTGTTCGGTGTTATGTCGTCAATCAGAGAGAAAAGTGTTTCTCGATCAGCAAGCATTACGCCAGAGTTACAGAAGGTTACAGCGCGTTCTTCTTCGGACGCATCGGCAAACTCGACGATCCGTACTAGCTGATCTTCTGACATTAGCAGGCGACCGTACTTTCCAGGATCCGCCGCTTCAAAACCCAGAACAACCACGGCGTTTTGTGCCTTGGCAGCCACCATGGCTTCCAGTGTTTCGGCCCGGACAAATGGTGTGTCGCCAAAAAGAACAATTACGTCACCGTCAAAGTCTTTGAGCGCGTCACGGCAAACCTCAACCGCATGGGCCGTGCCGTTTTGCTCTTTTTGTTCGACGACAAAAACACCCTCGTCAAAACCTGTGGCAGCGGATCGCACCGCGTCAAACCCGTGCCCGGCCACAACCACGACGCGCTCCGGAGCCAACGCAGCGCCAGCCTGCATGGCGTGAACCAACATGGGCGCGTTGGCAATGGGGTGCAGAACCTTCGGCAGGTCTGAATTCATCCGTGTGCCTTTGCCTGCGGCCAGGATGACAAGTGCAATGCTCATCTGATTTCTCTTTTATTTCGATTGTCCCCGTTTTATCCGAGTGCTGGAAGGGTGCAAGGCCAACGGCCATCAATTCAGGTTGCGCCCTGTAACAGCGATGCGCGGGAAGTCGCGCAGGCGGCAGGGAGCAGTACATGAGAACCGTGGTTTTTGATCTGGATGGTACACTTGCGGACACTAGCGGTGATCTGATTGCTGCTGCCAATGTGTGTTTTCGCGATATGGGATATGGAGATGTACTTTCGGTGGAAAAAGACGCGGGAGTTGCGTTGCGCGGAGGACGGCGCATGTTGACCGAAGGGCTTTCTCGTTTGGAAGTGCTGGATGAGGCCACCGTGACAAAATATTATCCCATTTTGTTAGAGGCTTATGGTGGTGCGATTGCTACACATACGGTGATATACGATGGGGCCATGGAAGCGGTTGAGACGCTCAAGTCACGAGGCTATGGCGTTGGCATCTGTACCAACAAACCGGAAGCCCTTGCGGGGCAGCTTTTAAACGCGCTTGGCGTTCGGGAGGCTTTTGGCGCTTTGGTTGGGGCCGACACTTTACCTGTACGCAAGCCCGATCCTTTGCCGTTGCAGGAAACAGCACGGCGGTTGAACGGCGATCCAGCGCAGACGTTGCTTGTTGGTGACAGCGACACAGACCGAAACACTGCGCGGGCGGCTGGAGTGCCAAGCGTTTTAGTAACCTTTGGGCCAAGTGGCGAGGATATGGCTGCACTGGAACCTGAAGCGTTACTGCATGACTATGCGGCTCTGCCGCAAGTTGTTACGGCGTTGATTGGCCAAAATACGAATTGATTTCAGATGTGCATCGCCAACCACATCTCTGATGTGACCACCCAACTGCGAGTGTCAAAATGAGCGAAGATTTTACAGGCAATTTCACCCAGCAACTGCCGATCTCCGAGGAGGCCATCCAGGCTGCTGTCTCAGTGATGCGGGGCGGGCGATTGCACCGATACAACCTAACAGAGGGGGAGATTGGAGAGGTTTCCCTTCTGGAACAGGAATTTGCAGCCTACGTCGGGAGCAATTTTTGTTTGGCTGTGGCCTCGGGAGGCTATGCGCTTGCCTGTGCTCTGCGCGCGATGGACGTGAAGCCGGGCGATCGAGTTTTGACCAATGCCTTCACTTTGGCGCCGGTGCCGGGCGCAATTGCAAGTATTGGTGCGGTGCCGGTCTTTGTTGGTGTGACGGAGGGGCTGGTGATTGATCTGGCGGACTTGGAAGTCAAAGCGGATCAAGCGGATGTTCTCATGTTGTCTCATATGCGCGGGCATATCTGCGATATGGAAGCGCTTATGGCGATTTGTGACGCACATGGTGTCACAGTGATTGAAGATTGCGCGCATACGATGGGAGGAGGATGGAAAGGGGTTCCCTCTGGACGTCATGGGGCAATGGCCTGTTATTCCACCCAGACCTATAAACACATCAACTCTGGTGAAGGCGGTTTCCTGATCAGCGATGATGAGACCCTCATGGCACGAGCTGTGATGCTATCAGGCAGTTACATGCTCTATGAGCGACACGGCGCTGCCCCGTCTCCTGAAATTTTCGAAGGAGTAAAGTACCACACCCCCAACGTGTCCGGTCGGATGGATCATTTGCGTGCAGCCATTTTGCGGCCGCAGTTGCGTGAACTGGATGCCCAAGTGGTGGCCTGGAATGAGCGGCATGATATCTTGCTGTCTGGATTGCAGGGAACCCCGGGCCTTACGGTTGTTGAGCGCCCTGAAGACGAGGCTTACGTTGGTAGCTCTATTCAGATGGTTTTGTTGGATTGGCCTGAAGAGCAGATCAATGAGGTGCTGACTCGCTGCGGCAAGCGGGGGGTTGAGCTCAAATGGTTTGGTGGCGCTGAACCTGTCGCCTTTACTTCGCGCTACGACAGTTGGCGCTACGCGCCTTCTGAGGCAATGCCGAAGACGGATCGCATCTTGAAGGGTATTGTGGATATGCGCATCCCGCTCACCTTCTCAGAGGCGGATTGCGCGTTGATCGCACGCATTATTCGGGATGAAGTAAGCGCGGTTTTTCAGGCTGGCTGACGCCCTTAGAGGATGTCGAGAACCGCTTCTGGCGGACGGCCAAATGCGGCTTTGCCGTTGGCGATCACGATTGGGCGTTCAATCAGCTTGGGGTGTGCGGCCATAGCGGCCAGCAATTTGGCATCGTCATCTGATTTGGAGAGGCCAAGCTCTTTGAACAAGCCCTCTTTAGGGCGCATCATTTCGATAGTCGTCACGCCTAGGAGTTCTTTGATTGACGCCAATTCGTCTAGGCTTGGAGTGTCCTCGAGGTAACGACGCACAGTAACGCCGCCCTTTTCCTCAACAAGTGTCAGTGTTTGACGGGACTTAGAACAGCGTGGGTTGTGCCAAATAGTGATCATAGCCAGTCCTCTCGTTTGCTGCCCACAGCCTCAGAGACATTGTCAAACCCGTCCTTTTGCAGAAGTTTGTCCAGGTCGCGAATGATGGTTTCGGCCAACGAGAAGCCGCCATACACCAAAGCGGTATAGAGTTGCACAGCGCCGGCGCCGGCGCAGATTTTTGCATAGGCTTGTTCGGCTGACCCAATACCACCAACTCCGATCAGTGGGATGTTGCCGTCCGTCAGTTTGGACAGCTGCGCCAATACGCGTGTCGACTTCTCAAACAGCGGTGCGCCGGACAGCCCGCCAGTTTGATCTTTGTGAGCACTCAAAAGGCCCTCGCGAGACAGGGTTGTGTTGCTTGCGATGATTGCGTCCAAGCCGCTTTCGGCGGCCACTTCGGCAATCTCCGCAAGCTCAGTTTCGGTCAAATCGGGGGCGATCTTTAGGAACACCGGAATCTTGCGGTCAAGATCTTCACGGGCTTCCATTACGCCGGCCAAAAGTGCAGAAAGCGCTGCTTTACCCTGCAGGTCACGCAATTTCTCGGTGTTCGGGGAGCTTACGTTCACTGTGGCAAAATCCAGATGTTCGCCGCAGTGTGCCAGAACACGCGCAAAATCTTCTGCGCGGTTCTCGCTGTCTTTGTTGGCCCCGAGATTGAGGCCGATCACGGCATCTTTGGGCCGTTGGGCTAGTCGGGTGTTGATAGTGGCCATGCCGTCGTTGTTAAACCCAAAGCGATTGATCGCGGCTTTGTCTTCAGTCAGACGGAACAAACGGGGCCTTGGATTGCCAGGTTGCGGACGTGGGGTGGCGGCGCCAACTTCAACAAAACCAAAGCCGGATTTGGACAGCGCGGCCAACGCGGTCGCGTTCTTGTCAAAACCTGCTGCAAGGCCAACTGGATTTGGCAGGTCAAGTCCGGCCAGCGTTGTCTTGAGGCGCGATGAGGTTATCGCACCCGGTGCATTCCCCAGGCCCATTTCCAATGCTTTAAGCGCCAGGCCGTGTGATTTTTCGGGATCCATGT
The DNA here is from genome assembly GCF_900182745.1 of Shimia sagamensis. Taxonomy (GTDB): domain Bacteria; phylum Pseudomonadota; class Alphaproteobacteria; order Rhodobacterales; family Rhodobacteraceae; genus Shimia; species Shimia sagamensis. The sequence continues at coordinate 112,293 of NZ_FXTY01000009.1, forward strand.
TGCGTAGCACATTCATTCCGACGGTTTCGAGGCCTCGCTTCAGGCTCATGACAATACTCCAGCAGGAAATTCATGTTGTCCGTCAATCAACGGCAAAGGTTGTGCCCACGTCACGTCCAACAGGCGGAACTCGCGGTACAAATGTGGGAACTCTGCGCCACCGCGTGACACTTCCCATTTCAAATCATCCCCCATTGGCTCACTTTCGCAGGCCAAAAGGAATAAGTCCTCTTCGTCCGCGAAATGCTTGGCCGCAGTTTCAGCGGCCTGCTTTGCAGTGGAGAAATGAATGTAGCCATCGGCCACATCAACAGGCGCGCCTGCGGATTGCCCGTTGGCTCGCAGGGCCGCCCATTCATCGGAGCGGAATATCTTGAAGATCAGCATAGCCTGCTCATGCAACGGACAAGGCGTTAGGTCAAGCGCGTCCTTATATGTAATATCTTTGACATTTGAGCCGTTTAAACGGCACGATATTGACTGAATGATAAAAAGAGAGGGGATTCTCCATGATTGCTCGTTTGATGACAGGGGCGGCAGCACTGGCCGTAACAGCCGGAATGGCCGCAGCGGATTACACGCTGACAGTTTTGCACACCAATGATTTTCATGCTCGGTTTGAGCCTATTTCCAAATACGATTCAGGTTGCGGCGAAGAGTCCAACGCTGAAGGTAAATGCTTTGGCGGTTCCGCGCGTTTGGTGACTGCGCTGGCTGACGCCCGTGCACGTTCTAACAACTCGATTCTAGTGGACGGCGGTGACCAATTCCAGGGCACGCTGTTTTATACCTACTACAAAGGTAAACTTGCGGCCGAAATGATGAACAAGCTTGGTTATGACGGCATGACCGTTGGCAACCACGAGTTTGACGATGGCCCAGAAGTTTTGCGTGGCTTCATGGACGCGGTGAATTTCCCAGTTCTGATGTCAAATGCTGACTTTTCCGGTGAAGCGCTTTTGGCGGATAAGCTGCTGAAATCCACGGTGATCGAACGTGGCGGCGAAAAAATTGGCCTCATTGGCCTTACACCTCAGGACACAGATGAGCTTGCAAGCCCAGGTCCAAACATCACGTTCACCGACCCATCAGAAGCTGTTCAAGGTGAAGTTGATAAGCTTACCGAGATGGGGGTGAACAAAATTATTGTGCTGAGCCACTCTGGCTATGGTGTGGATCAGAAGGTTGCGGCCAATACCACTGGCGTTGACGTGATCGTCGGTGGCCATTCCAACACGCTGTTGTCCAACACGTCCGACCGTGCTGAAGGCCCATACCCAACCATGGTTGGCACCACCGCCATTGTGTCTGCATACGCCTACGGCAAATTCCTTGGCGAGTTGAATGTGACCTTCAACGATGCAGGCGAAATTGTGGAAGCCGCCGGTGAGCCGATCATTATGGATGCTGCTGTAGCTGAAGATGAAGCCACCAAAGCGCGTATTGCAGAAGCTGCGGCACCGCTGGAAGAAATCCGCAAACGGGTTGTCGCGGAGACAGCAGAAGCGATTGACGGTGAGCGGGGGTCTTGCCGTGCCGGAGAATGCACCATGGGCAACCTGATTGCCGATGCAATGCTGGATCGTGTGAAAGATCAGGGTGTGCAGATTGCCATCCAAAACGGCGGTGGCATCCGTGCCTCCATTGATGCGGGTGAAGTGACCATGGGTGAAGTTCTGACCGTTCTTCCGTTCCAGAACACGCTGTCCACTTTCCAAGTTACCGGCGAAACCATTGTTGCTGCACTGGAAAATGGCGTGAGCCAGCATGAAGAAGGTGCCGGCCGGTTCCCACAGGTTGCGGGCATGTCTTATGCCTTTGATGCGAGCCAAGAGGCTGGCAGCCGAGTAAGCGACGTGATGGTTGGTGGCGAGCCAATCGACGCCGGTAAGCTCTATAACGTGGTGTCCAACAACTATGTGCGCAATGGCGGCGACGGCTACAAAATGTTCCGCGATGCGCAGAACGCTTATGATTATGGTCCGGACCTGGCGGATGTAACTGCTGAGTATCTGGCGGCCCAAGGGCCGTTCAAACCATTCTTGGATGGCCGTATCACTATGAAGTAAATCGTCTGACTTGACGATCTTTGCCCTCGCTAGGAAACTGGCGGGGGTTTTCTTTTGGGGCAGTCATGGACCATCCGCTTTCTTATCCGATCAATCAGAAAATCTGCTGGGCGGAAGCGGGAGGTGAATTTGATAACCTTGAGGGCGCGGGCAAGCCATTGCGAACAGACGCGGCCCTCGGAAACGTGTTGCTCAATCGGTTGGTCGATGTAGCCGGCGGTGAACCCAAGATTGTTCCGCTGTCGCGGGAGCCCGGCAAGTTGCGGGGAAATCTGCGCGAAGTGGAGGGCCAATGCCAACGTCAGGACATCTTTTGGGATATGCCGATGTCGGAAGCCAAGATTGATCTGGCACGAAAGGTGCATGGCTGATGTGTGGTAGGTTCGCCATAACGCTTCCCACTGATGCTATGGCGCAGCTGTTTTCGGCCACACCCGCCAACAATCTTCCAGATGTTCCAAATTTCAATGTTTGTCCTACCAATCAGGTTCACGTCGTGTTGGGCGAAAAAGATGTGGCAAGGCGATTGGTGTCTATGCGGTGGGGGTTCGTTCCCCATTGGTACAAAACACCATCGGATGGACCGTTGTTGATCAATGCCCGCGCGGAGACATTGGCAGAAAAGCCAGCATTTCGAGTACCTTGTCGAGAGCGGCGGTGCTTGATTCCGGTGACCGGGTTTTATGAATGGACCAAGGACGACGAAGGGGTTCGGTGGCCGTGGTACATTTCAGCAGAAGCGCCTTTGGCTTTGGCCGGGGTTTGGCAGGAGTGGTCGCAGGGAGATGAGGTCAAATCCACTTGCGCGATTGTGACCACCAACGCGAATGAGACAGTTTCCCAGATCCACCATCGCATGCCAGTGGTGATTGACGAAGAAGATTGGGGGTTGTGGCTTGGGGAGCAAGGGCATGGAGCCGCGACATTGATGAAATCTGCGGGCGCGGATCTTCTGTCCTTTCATCAGGTCGACCGTGCAGTGAACTCAAACCGTGCCTCCGGCCGCGAGCTAGTTGATCCACTCTAGTATTCGATTTTGCGCGAAGGTCGCGGGCTGATTTTCAAGAAATCTGCGACAATCCTTCAGCTTCTGAGGGGCGGCAAGTGCCTTGGCGTTAGGCGGCTGGCCTGAGATGATGTGGTGAACTTAATGGAGGGTCCCAATGTCCCGGTCTTCGTATTATGCACCGCAAGGTGGCTTGCCGCCACAAACACAACTTCTGACTGACAGAGCCATGTTTACTGAGAGCTTTGCCGTCATTCCGAAAGGCACGCTTACAGACATTGTGACGTCCAATTTGCCATTTTGGTCCGATACGCGCGTTTGGGTGATAGCGCGGCCTATGAGCGGGTTTTCAGAGACGTTTTCCCACTATATCGCCGAAGTGGCACCCGGAGGTGGGAGTGACACACCAGAATTAAACCCCGAAGCACAGGGTGTGCTGTTTGTTGTTGAGGGCAGTGTTTCCGTCTCTATCGCCGGCAAGAGCCACCAGCTAGGTGACGGTGGATATGCGTACCTGCCAGCCGGTTGTGAATGGACGCTCAAGAATACCAGCGATGCACCAGCGAAGTTTCACTGGATTCGTAAGAAATATGAAGCGGTTGAGGGCATTGACGCGCCAGAAGCCTTTGTCACCTCAGATGCGGAAACACCGCTTAATTACATGCCGGACACCGACGGGAAATGGGGCACCACGCGCTTTGTGGAGCCGGATGATTTGCGCCACGACATGCACGTGAACATCGTCACGTTTGAGCCGGGTGGAGTGATTCCGTTTTTGGAGACACACGTGATGGAGCACGGGCTCTATGTGCTGGAAGGCAAGGCGGTCTATAAACTCAACCAAGATTGGGTTGAGGTTGAAGCCGGTGATTACATGTGGCTGCGCGCCTTCTGCCCACAGGCCTGTTATGCCGGTGGTCCTGCCAAATTTCGCTACCTGCTCTACAAAGATGTGAACCGGCATATGACTCTCTGAGACTGACAATTTGGCTGTTTTGCATACAGCTCATAGGGTTGTGGCAAAATGCCTTGGCTTGATAGCGGTAACAAGCGGTTGGGGGCGGGTTTTCCGCCCCTTTTGGGGTGGCAATTGTAGACCAAACCCTATCAATTGACCTTTCAGAGCAAACTGGGACGCGTGTCATGACTGAACGCAAGATCAAAATATTCATCAATGGGTTTGGTCGAATTGGCCGGACGGTTTTGCGCATCCTTGCCAAAGGCCAGCATTCTGAGTTTGAGATCGTTGGCATCAACGATATCGAGTCGCTGGAAACCTGCGCCTATCTATTTGAGTTTGATAGTGTTTTTGGTGCTTATCCAGGGGTTGTTGTGAACGACAGCCAAACCCTCAGCGTGGACGGATTGACCATTCCGTTTTTTGCTGAACGCGATCTGAGTGCGCTGGATTTGCGCGATGTCGACGTGGTGTTGGAATGTACCGGCATGGCGGGCGCTCGGGCAATTGCGGAACGTGGATTGGCGGCTGGTGCCTCAAAAGTACTGATTTCTGGGCCTTCTGACGAAGCAGATGACACGATTGTGCTGGGCGCCAATCAGGAAATTTTAAAAGATCAGAAGATTCTATCCAATGCCTCGTGCACGACCAATGCGTTGGCACCGTTGATGCGGGTATTGGATGAAGAGTTTGGGCTGATCAGTGGGCATATGACCACCGTACATTGCTACACAGGTAGCCAACCAACGGTGGACAAACCGCGAGCGGACCTAGCGCGCAGCCGAGCGGCGGCGTTGTCGATGGTGCCAACAACCACTTCGGCGCAACGGTTGATAGGGACGGTCTTGCCACACCTCAATGGTCGGGTGGAGGCGCGTGCTATTCGCGTTCCAACGGCGAGTGTGTCAGCGATTGATATGACAATTCAGACCGAAAAAGATGTTACAGTTGAGGCGGTTAACGCGTGCCTGAAAGCAGCAGCGGAAAGAGACGGTATCTTGGGTTGGAGCACCAAGCCGCTTGTCTCAACGGACCTGCGGGCGCGGCCGGAATCGTTGATAGTGAGTGAGCGAGAAACCAGCGTGTCAGTGGGCGGGCTTCTGCGCGTCTTTGGCTGGTATGACAATGAATGGGGCTTTTCCAACCGGATGTTGGATATGGCCAGAGCAATGGGGCGGCGCTGAGCTGCGCGAGGGGATTTGGGAGAATACAAGAGATGACAAACACCAAAGATCAGGACCGCGCGCGTCAGGCCGCACTCAACTACCACGAGTTTCCCAAACCGGGTAAACTGGAAATACGCGCCACCAAGCCAATGGCAACCGGGCGTGATCTCAGTCGTGCCTACAGTCCAGGTGTAGCAGATGCCTGTCTTGAGATTGAGAAAAACCCCGCAGATGCAACGCGCTATACAGCCAAAGGCAACTTGGTTGCGGTGATTTCCAATGGTACGGCCGTACTTGGCCTCGGCAATATTGGAGCGCAAGCATCCAAGCCGGTGATGGAAGGCAAAGCGGTTCTTTTCAAAAAATTTGCCGGGATCGACTGTTTTGACATCGAAGTGAACGAGTCCGACCCGGAAAAGCTCGCAGATTTGGTATGCCGTCTGGAACCCACTTTCGGGGCCATCAATTTAGAAGACATTAAAGCGCCGGACTGCTTCCTTGTGGAGCGGATCTGCAAAGAGCGTATGAACATTCCGGTGTTCCACGACGATCAGCATGGCACCGCGATTGTGGCGGCTGCCGCGGCGTTTAATGCCTTGATTGTGGCGAAGAAAAACGTCGAAGACATCAAGGTTGTGGCGCTGGGCGCGGGGGCGGCGGGGATTGCGTGCCTCAAGATGCTGATGACCATGGGTGTGCAGCACGAAAACATCCTGATGCTGGATTCCAAGGGCGTGGTGCACAAGCAGCGCAATGACCTGACGGCAGAGAAAGCGGAGTTCGCGCAAGACACTGATAAACGGACCACAATGGAGGCCATGGAAGGTGCGGACTTGTTCCTTGGTGTGTCTGGTCCTGGCCTTTTGACCAAGGAGATGGTTGAGCAGATGGCGGATGATCCAATCATCTTTGCGCTGGCCAACCCGACGCCTGAGATCATGCCAGAGCTGGCACGAGAGGCAGCACCTGGCGCGTTGATCGCCACAGGACGCTCTGACTACCCGAACCAGGTCAACAACGTGCTGTGCTTCCCGTTTATCTTCCGTGGAGCGCTGGATGCGGGTGCGACCGAGATTAACGACGCGATGAAATTGGCCTGTGTAGAGGCAATTGCCGGCTTGGCGCGGGAAACCACGTCTGCGGAAGTTGGGGTAGCATACAAAGGTGAGACACTGGCATTTGGGCCTAACTACCTGATCCCAAAGCCGTTTGACCCTCGTCTTCTGCCGACTATTGCGGTTGCTGTGGCCAAGGCTGCAATTGAGTCCGGTGTGGCAACAAAAGATCTCGATCTGCATGCGTATGAGAACAAGCTGCAGGCGCAGGTGTTCCGCTCTTCGATGATCATGCGTCCGGTGTATGAGGCTGCGAGCATGAGCCGCCGTCGGGTTGTGTTTGCCGAGGGTGAAGACGAGCGGGTGCTGCGGACGGCGCAGGCGATGCTGGAGGATACGGTTGACACACCGGTACTGATTGGTCGACCCGAAGTTGTCGCGCATCGCCTTGAAAAGGCAGGACTAAAGATCAAGCCGGGGGTGGATTTTGAGCTGATCAACCCCGAGCAAGATGAGCGGTACCGTGATTACTGGACCCACTATCATGCCAAGCTGCGTCGTCAGGGTGTGAGCCCTGATAGTGCGCGGGCTATCATGCGGACCAATAACACGGCGATTGCGGCGATTGCGGTGGATCGTGGGGACGCGGACAGCATGATTTGCGGCACCTTTGGGGAATACCGCTGGCATCTGCGCTACGTGACAGAGATGTTGAAAAACAAGCACTTGCATCCGGTTGGGTCGCTGTCGCTGATCATTCTTGATAAGGGGCCGCTGTTCCTCGCGGACACGCATATTCACATCGAGCCAACCTCTGAGCAGGTGGCCGAAACGGTGATTGCAGCGGCGCGGCATGTGCGGCGGTTTGGGGTCGACCCAAAGATTGCGCTGTGCTCTGGAAGCCAGTTTGGTAACCTTGACAGTCACTCTGGTCGGGTGATGCGCGGGGCGTTGGATCTGCTGGATCAGAACGAGTATGACTTTGAATATGAAGGGGAAATGCACACTGATGCGGCCCTTGATCCCGAGTTGCGCGAGCGGTTGTTCCCCGGTGGGCGTTTGAGTGGAAAGGCCAATGTGCTGGTCTACTCCAACACGGATGCGGCGGGCGCGACCCGTAACATCTTGAAATCCGTGTCAGATGGTCTGGAAGTGGGGCCGATTTTGATGGGCATGGGCAACCGTGCGCACATCGTGACGCCATCCATCACAGTGCGTGGGTTGCTGAACATTGCTGCCTTGGCGGGCACCGAGGTGTCGACCTACGGTTAAGCCACATTTGTAGAGATGCAACAGGCCCCGTTAACCTTGGTTTTCGGGGTCTGTTTTTTGTCTTTATAACGTTGGTATCGCGTCGGTAGTACGTCGGTGCGACCTTTGTGCCCCCGCAAATGGTAAACACAGCGCGCGGTCAAAGTGGCCAGAACACCAGAATGGCCGGGATCGAGACCACAACCACCAAAATTTCCAGGGGCAGGCCCATGCGCCAGTAATCGCCAAAGCTATAGCCGCCCGGACCAAGGATCAGCGTGTTGTTCTTGTGGCCAATAGGGGTGAGGAAGGCGGAGGAGGCGGCAACAGCGACCGCCATCAGGAAAGGGTCTGCGGACACGCCGAGCGCCTGTGCCATTTGGATGCCCACTGGGGCGGCGACGATGGTGGTGGCGGTGTTGTTGAGAACGTCACTGAGGGTCATGGTGACCAGCATCAACACAGTGAGCACGGCCCAAGCGGGTAAGCCAGCGGTCAGTCCAACAAGCGCGTTGGCAATTAAGGCGGTGCCACCGGAGCTGTCAAGCGCCGCACCAAGTGGGATCACGGATCCGAGAAGCACCACCACCGGCCATTCAACATGATCATAAAGTTCGGAGAGTGGGATGATTTTGGCAAGTACGTAAGCAATCACCACGAGGCCCAAAGCAATGGGCAGGTAGATGAGGCCCAAAGAGGCGGCAGCGACGGCGCCGACAAACAGACCAATGGCGAGCCACATCTTGCTGTTGGCGGTCACAGTCAGGCCGCGATCCGCCAGAGGTAAGCAGCCAAGCCAGTCGGTGACATCGGGGCCGCGGTCTTTGTGCACGAGGATCAGGAGGATGTCGCCGGGTTGCACCACGGTTTTGCGGATCTGGCTGCGGATGCGCCGGCCTTCGCGGGAGATGCCCATAAGCACCGCGCCTTGCCGCCACGCAAGACCAAGGGCAGCGGCGGTTTTTCCGGCGATACGCGCGGTTTCGGGCACCACCACTTCGACAATGTCGAGACCGTCTCCGGCGGCTTTGAGTTGTTCCTCGCGTTTCTCATCAGAGAAATTGAGCGAGAGGGCGGCGCGGAATTCGTCCAGCGCGTCTGGTGTGGCTTCGAGAACCAGCGCATCACCTTCGCGTAGGACGTTGGTGCGGGCGGAACCGTAGAGGCGTTTGCCGCCGCGCATCATGCCGATGATTTGAACATCTGCTTCTTCGGCGTCGGGTTCCACTTCGCCAAGCCGTTTGCCAATCAATTTGCTTTCGGCGGGCACTGTGAGTTCGGCAATATATTGGCCCAGATCAGCAACCTTTTTACCGGCATCTTCGCGGTCCGGGATCAATCGCCAGCCAATCAGAGCGACAAACAGCAGGCCTGCGATGGCGGTGAGGCCTCCGACGGGTGCGAAGTCAAACATTTTGAACGGTTCGCCTAAGCGTTCCTCACGGATGGAGGCGATGATGATGTTGGGTGGGGTGCCGATCAGGGTGGCCATGCCGCCAAGGATGGTGGCAAACGACAGCGGCATGAGGGATTTGGCGGGACTGCGGCCAGCTTTGCGGGCGGTTTGGATGTCCACCGGCATCAGCAGGGCCAGCGCGGCGACGTTGTTCATAAAGGCGGAGAGCACCGCGCCCACCGCGCCGATGATGGCGATGTGGTTGCCAAGGGAGCGGGCGCTGTCGACCAGCGTGCGCGTGATCAAGCCCACAGCACCGGAGCGCACAAGACCGGCGGAGACAATGAGTACCAGCGCGACAATGAGCGTGGCTGGGTGGCCAAAACCTGAAAACGCGTCTTTGGTTGGGACCACTCCTGCGACAACAGCAATCATCAGCGCGGCAAAAGCCACCATGTCATAGCGGAAGCGCCCCCAAAGCAGCATGACAAATACACCACCAAAAAGGCTAAACAAAATGATCTGATCGGGTGTCATAAAAAGGCCTGTGCGCAAATTTTGTTGCAACAGAGTCAATCGCAGAGGCAGGGGAAACGCAAGTCGCTTGCGGCCTTTGGCTGCCTTGACGTATAGAGAGCCCTGAAAAAGCGATACTGCCAATAGATAACCGGAGGCGAACCATGGCCGGCCACAGTAAATGGGCAAACATTCAGCACCGCAAAGGGCGTCAGGACGCCGCGCGCTCCAAGCTGTTTTCCAAACTTTCCAAAGAGATCACCGTCGCAGCCAAGATGGGCGACCCTGATCCAGAGAAAAATCCACGTCTGCGTATGGCGGTGAAAGAAGCCAAGAGCCAGTCCGTTCCGAAAGATGTGATTGATCGCGCAATCAAGAAGTCGGTTGCGGGCGAAGGCGACGAATATGAGGAAATCCGCTATGAGGGCTACGGCCCAAATGGCGTAGCAGTAATTGTCGAAACCATGACCGACAACCGCAACCGAACAGCCTCCACCGTGCGTTCCACCTTCACCAAAAGTGGCGGCAACCTTGGCGAGACCGGATCTGTGGGCTTCATGTTCGACCGTAAAGGCGAAGTGACTTACGGCGCGGATGCCGGAGATGCGGACTCTGTTTTTGAAGCGGCGATTGAAGCCGGTGCCGAGGATGTCGAAAGCTCTGACGAGGGCCACATCATCTGGTGTGAAGACACCGACTTGAACGAGGTATCCAATGCGCTGGAAGCGGCCTTGGGTGAATCGGTCAGCACCAAGCTGGTGTGGAAACCGACCACCACAACTGAGCTGGATCTGGAAGGCATGCAAAAGTTGATGCGCTTGATTGATGCGCTGGAAGATGACGATGACGTGCAGCGCGTGACCGCCAACTTTGAAGCCTCAGACGAGGTGATGGAGCAGCTTTAAGCCGTTTCATCATTGACAAAATATGAGCCCCGTCAGCCCCGCTGGCGGGGCTTTTGTATTGGCGGGTTAACCATCCCACAGTTTCGCCGCATTTTGGTGGTAGTCTGAGCCCGGCACTACAAAGATTTCATTGATTTGAGGACTGAAGGCATGCGGTTTGACCTTCTGGACGGGGTGCGTGGACACCTGCTTTTTATGATGATGCTGGCGCATTTGGGGGCGCAGTCGGGCATGGGTTCTCTCTATGAGGTGCATCATGTGCAGGTCATCCAGCTTTTAAGTGCTGAGTTTCTGGTGGTCTTGTCAGGGCTGTTGGTTGGCATTCTCTATGCCATCAAATTTCAAGCTCCCGGGAAGCTGGCCCGGTTTCTGAAGCAACGTATCCGCAAGATTTACGTCTACTATCTGATTTCAGCGGGGCCATTTTTGATCCTGCTGGTTTTGGAAGGCGCGGGATTGAGACAATTTGCTTTTGGGCTTGGGGAGGTTCTGCTTATCCAGAATGGCGGGGCCTATTCCGATATCTTGCCAATCTATGTGTACTGCTTTGCCTTGCTGTTCCTGTTGAGTTTTGGGCTGGCCTACGTGCCGCAGGTGACGTTGCTGGTCCCGTCTGCGCTTATCTATGCCGTGAGTTTGTTCAACTACGACGGCGGGGTGTTTGGCTGGGGCGGCAAGTTTCTGGTGTTTGACATCGCGGCCTGGCAGTTCCTGTTCTTTCTGTCGTATTTGGCCGGGCTGTATTTTCGCGAAATTGTCGGGTGGCTCAATAGTTTGAGTGATGAGGCGTTTGTACTGCTGTTGGGTGGCTGTGCTGTGATGGCATTGGGGCAGAGGTGGGCCTTCTGGTATCCGACAATTGGCGCTTTGCCGGAGGGTGTACATGGCAACTGGTACCGCATGCATCTGCACCCTGTGCATCTGCTGCGCACCTTTGCCGTGGCGGCGTTTGTGACTGTGGTGTTGACCCGTTCGGTGCCGGTGACAGTTTGGATGACGAAAAGCTTTCGCTGGTACTTTTCGTTGCCGTTGTTGCGCTACTGCGGCGTGTGGGCAATCCAGATGTTTGTGATTCACGTCTATATGGTTGCGTTGTTTGCCTATCTGTTGCCGCATTGGGGTCAGGCTGAGCGCTTAGGCTGGGCTGTTGGGTTTCAACTGGCCTATATGGCCATTCCTTATGGGATTCACCACGCCATGGCACGGCGGAGGCAAGCTCTGGCGGCGCGTGGTGTCAGCTAAGGTGGTCGTGCGCAACTTGACGCACCGCTTTGGTCAGAGGAGTCAGAGCTGGGGCCAGCAGGCGACTGGATTGCCAATAGAGCGGCGTGTCGTAGGTGGTGTCCGGGATCAGCGGGACCAAAGCGCCGGTTGTGAGGTGCGGTCGTACCAGTGGCTCGGGGTTCATGCCCCAACCTAGGCCCAGCAGGCAGGCTTCGACAAATCCGGTGGAAGAGGGGAGGCGGTGGCTGGGCGGTGTTGGCGTGACGCCGAGATTTTGCGCCATCCAGTTTTGCTGCAGGCGGTCTTTTGCATCGAAAATCAACAAAGGTGCATGCGCGATGGCCTCCGCAGTGACGCCATTTGGAAAGTGTTTGGCCATATAAGCCGGGCTGGCGGAGGGCACGTACCGAAGTGGGCCAAGGGCGGTGCTGTCACAGCCTGCAATGGGCGCTTCATGCGCGGTGACTGCGGCGACCACTTCACCACGGCGCAGCCAATCTGCAGAGAAATCCTGATCATCGACCACCAGATCAAACAGCAGGTCAGGCACTTGTGCCGCGGCTTTCAGAAACCACGTGGCAAGACTGTCGGCGGTGACGGCAATACGCAGGCGGGCGGTTCGGGGCGAGAGCTTGGCAAGGTCACGAGATAAGGCGCTTTCCAGCATGCCAACCTGATCAAGGTGCGCGGCGAGGCGACGACCGGTTTCGGTGCCTTGGCATGGTGTGCCGCGCAGCACCAAGGGCATGCCGACGCGCTCTTCCAGAACTTTCAAACGTTGCGATACGGCGGATTGCGTCACGCCCAGTTCCTGTGCAGCGGCCTCAAAGCTGCCCGTGCGCAGGATAGCGGCCAGAGCAGCGAGGTGGGCGTAGTCGAGGGTCATTGCAGCTTGGCGGCGGTGCCGTGGGTTGGCGTGCGATGGAACTGCTGGCTGCCAAAACGACCACCGTCATGGGCCAGCGCCCAGTTTCTTGCTTCGGACACGGACATGTCCAGGTTCCGCGCAAGTTTGTCAGCAAGAGCGCAGGCAGAGCGCGTTGGGTGCAGTTTTGCGAGCCGCGTGATGTGGCGCAAGCGGGCTTCGGGAAATTGGTCCAGACAGCGTTTCAAGGCTGTTTTTGGGAGGTGGAAATGAAAGGCCAATGCGGTGCGGAGGAACAATTCATCATGCCCGGCTGCGTCCAGCCGGCGGCAATAGTCGACATTGCTTTCGCCGTTTACGGGCGGTAGCTTTTTGTAGTTGGGCAAGTCCATAAGTTTTCCTAATGTGACGCCAGTTGTTTTAATTTGAGTAATTCACCTACTGGCCGTAGTCAAACCCCAAGATGACACGACTGACAAAGGCGCGGCGAGCATGGGTGAGACAGGTATTTTTGGACCGGCATTGGCGGGATTTGCGCTTGGGTTCTCGCTGATTATGGCAATTGGCGCGCAGAATGCCTTTGTGTTGCGACAAGGATTGCGCGGCGAATATGTGTTGCCACTGGTGCTGACCTGCGCGGTAAGTGATGCACTGTTGATTACGTTGGGAGTGGCTGGGTTTGGCGCCTTGATCGCTGCCAGTCCGGGTTTGATCGACTGGGTGCGCTACTTTGGGGCGGCCTTTTTGTTTGTCTATGGCGCGATGAATTTTCGGGCAGCGACGCAAGGGGGGGATGCGCTGGCGGACAAAGGACGCACGGCGGGCAGTTTGGGGGCGGCAGTGATGACTTGTGTGCTGCTGACCTGGGCCAATCCTCATGTGTACCTAGATACGGTTGTGTTGCTTGGGGGGATTTCGGCGCAGTACTCTCCGGCCTGGGCCTTTGGTTTGGGTGCGGTGGTGGCGAGTTTTACGTTTTTCTTCACGCTTGGGTTTGGCGCTAAATTGCTGCGCCCGTTTTTCACCAATCCGCGGTCGTGGCAGATTTTGGATGTGCTGGTTGGCGTGACCATGTGGGCGATTGCGGCCAAGCTGATCTGGGGCATGTGAGGGGGCGCTGCTCCCGTCGCAGCAGGCTGCTACTCCCCCGGGATACTGGGGAATAATGAATGACAGGAGCAGAGCGGTTACGATTGGGTGCACATATGCTGTGCGTGGGCGCGGTTTGGCGGGCAAACGGATTGTGCGTATGGTGAGGCGTGACGAGAGGTGTGCCTTTCGGACATAAGCCAGCGACGGAGGACGCCATGAGTTGGAACCCAGCCTTAGAGCCAACACTGCCAGATGCCACAGCTTTGGATGCCATTGAGACGGTGATTGTGCCTCGGTCGCGGGATTTGGGAGGGTTTGAGGTACGCCGTGCCTTGCCGTCACCACAGCGCCAGATGGTGGGGCCGTTTATTTTCTTTGATCAGGCCGGGCCGGCGGAGTTTCTGACCGGGCAGGGCATTGATGTGCGGCCGCATCCGCATATTGGGTTGGGCACTGTGACCTATTTGTATCGCGGTGAGTTTGAGCACCGCGATAGTCTGGGTACACATCAGATGATTTATCCGGGGGAAGTAAACTGGATGGTGGCCGGGAACGGCGTGACTCATTCAGAGCGTACGTCGGAGGCGACCCGTAAATTACCAAGTTCGCTGTTTGGCATTCAAACCTGGATTGCCTTGCCTGAAGCGCACGAAGATGATCCGGCGGGGTTTGAACACCATGGCAAAGAGGCACTGCCGTTTCTTGAGGGCGAGGGCAAAGAGGTGCGGCTGATCCTTGGCGATGCCTGGGGGGAGCGCGCGCCGGTAAGCATGATGTCAGAGACATTTTACGCGGATGTGGTCTTGGAGGCCGGGGCAAAACTGCCGATGCCTGACAATCACGAAGATCGTGGGCTGTATGTGACGCAGGGAGCGGTGGAGATCGCCGGAGACGTGTTTGAAGCTGGGCGGATGATGGTGTTTCGACCCGGTGACGCGATCACAGTTACGGCCGGGCCACAAGGTGCGCGGTTGATGGCATTGGGTGGCGAGACCATGAATGGGCCGCGTTATATTTCGTGGAACTTTGTCAGCTCCAGCAAAGAGAAGATTGAGGCTGCGAAGGCCGATTGGGCGGCGGGAGATTGGGCTGATGGGCGGTTTCAATTGCCGCCGGGGGACGATCGGGAGTTTATTCCTTTGCCTGACAGGATGCTGTGACGCGGCCACAAAATTTTGCTTAACAGGTTTCCTATCTCGACACTGCCCTGGCGTCATGTCTATGTGGCGGCATGACGGATGAAAGTGCCAGTTCCCCTGTGATGGGCGTGTTTTGGATGCTGGTCACGGGGCTTTGCTTTGTGGCGGTGACCGCGCTTGTGAAAATGGTGGGCACGCGGCTTCCGGCGTCGGAGACGGCGTTTTTGCGCTACGCGCTGGGCATTGTGTTTCTGATCCCGATGATCAAACCCATTCTGGAGGCGAAGCTCACCAAGCTGCAGGTTGGCTTGTTCAGCCTGCGCGGTGTTTTGCACACCGGCGCGGTGGTGGCGTGGTTCTTTGCCATGGCGCGCATTCCGATCGCAGAAGTCACGGCGATGAACTACCTGTCGCCGGTCTATGTCACTATTGGTGCGGCGCTGTTCCTTGGCGAAAAACTGGCATTTCGACGGATTGCGGCGGTGATTGTGGCGCTGATCGGGGTGACGATCATTCTGCGCCCCGGGTTTCGTGAGCTGAGCCCAGGGCATTTTGCGATGCTGTTCACGGCGCTGGGCTTTGCCGGGGGCTACTTGATTGCCAAGCGGTTGAGTGAAGAGGTCAGCCCCACAGTGGTGGTCGGCATGTTGTCGGTGACGGTGACCATTGGGCTTGCGCCGCTGGCGCTGTCAGTCTGGGTGACGCCGACGTTGGAAGAACTGGTGATCTTGTTTGGTGTGGCCTGTCTTGCCACGGCGGGGCATTTCACAATGACGCTGGCGTTTAAGGCCGCGCCGGTGACAGTGACGCAGCCGGTGAGTTTTTTGCAGATGGTCTGGGCGGTGCTGTTAGGCTGGATTGGGTTTGGCGAGCAACCGGACGTCTGGGTATTGGTTGGGGCGTTGATCATTATTGGCGCGATCAGCTTTATCACTTGGCGCGAAGCGGTGTTGAAGCGGCGACAGATCACGCCTCTGGTGGGGCAGACCAAGCTCTGAGATTTGCGTGAACGGTAAAACTGCGCCTATCCTGAGGAAAATCGGGAGAGGGGCACTATGAAATCAACTTTCTGGATGATGGGGCTAGTGGCGATAACCCTGCCTTTGGCCGCACAGGCGGGGCTGGAGATTTGTAATGAAGCCGGTTTTCCGCAGAGCGTAGCGGTGGCCTATAAGGACGGCGATGGCTATCGCTCGCGTGGATGGTGGAACCTTGATCCCGGGGAATGTGATACGCCGGTCTCTGGCGATCTGAAACGCCGATATTACTACGTTTTTGCGACGGCAACTGGATACGCGTTTGACCCGGTGGAGAGGTATAGCTTTTGCACAGAGTTGTCCGGGTTCTCGATTGTAGGTGATGAGGACTGCGAGGCGCGAGGCTATGACAAGTCGATGTTTGCCAAGATTGATACGGGTAAGACGGCCAAAGACTATAGGTTGAATATCAAGGCGGGAATTTTCACGGCGTTGGATAGGGGCGCGTCTGGTGGTTCGACCGCAACGCCACCGGCGGAGATTGTTTACTCCACGGACTCTGAAGCGCGGCGGATTTTGCCGCTTCATATGCCGATGGAGAATTCGGGCTTTTTTGGTGAGCCGTTCTCGCAGGTTGGCATATTTCAGGGCTGTTCCTTTGAGTATGAGGATGCGTTTTGCAGCTTTCACGCGGAGGGATGGAAGTATTACGTCAACTACGGCAACGGTACTGAAGATGCGCTGCTGGATGCATTGGAGTTTCTGCCGGTGGGCACACCGGTGTCCTTTGGTGGCGACATGATCAGTTATGGCGACATCACGGCGGACACAGTGATCCGGGAGGTGAGCTATTTTCCTGAGCTGGACCCCTATCAGCACATCCGCGAAGCGATGATGGGGATGTGGCGTGATATGACGGACACAACCGCGCAAGTTTTGATTGAAGGCGCGGAGTGGACGGACATGTACAATGGCGAGCCAGCAGCGACCTACTTTCTGCAAATTGCAGAAAGGTGTGACGCCGGGCCGGGCGGGCCGGTCTTGTTGCAGACCAATCCCGAGGACCGTGAGCCTTATTGTTACATGATCGATAGGGTCACAGACGAGGAGATGGTGCTTTATTATTACGGCAATCCGCAGCCGTTCGTTTATCGGCGTTGAATTGTCGCGAAACGTCTTGAATGCGGGACTTGTGCGTTCATAGGGTGTGGCAACCAACTTAAGGAGTGCCGCCATGTCCCGTCCCAATATTCTGATTTTTATGGTGGATCAGCTCAATGGGACGTTGTTCCCAGACGGGCCGGCGGAGTGGTTGCATGCGCCCAACCTAAAAAAGTTGGCGGCGCGGTCGACACGGTTTCAGAACGCCTACACCGCCAGTCCGCTATGTGCGCCGGGGCGGGCGGCGTTTATGTCTGGGCAGTTGCCAAGCGGCACAGGCGTTTATGACAATGCCGCGGAGTTTGCCTCTTCGATCCCAACCTACGCGCACCATTTGCGGCGGGCGGGCTATCAGACATGCCTGTCCGGCAAGATGCACTTTGTTGGGCCAGATCAGCTGCATGGGTTTGAGGAGCGGTTGACCACCGACATCTATCCGCCGGATTTTGGTTGGACGCCGGATTATCGCAAGCCGGGCGAGCGCATTGAATGGTGGTATCACAACATGGGCAGCGTCACTGGTGCAGGTGTGGCCGAGATTTCCAACCAGATGGAGTATGACGACGAGGTTGCCTACCACGCCACACGCAAGGTTTATGATCTGGCGCGGGGGCAGGACGCGCGGCCGTGGTGTCTGACTGTCAGCTTCACACATCCGCATGATCCGTATGTGGCGCGTAAGAAGTATTGGGACCTTTATGAGGATTGTGACCATCTGCTGCCGGAAGTTGGGTCGATCCCTTATGAAGAACAAGATACGCATTCAAAGCGGATTTTTGACGCCAACGACTGGCGCAGTTTTGATATCACCGAAGAAGACATCCGCCGTAGCCGCCGCGCGTATTTTGCCAATATCAGCTATCTGGATGACAAGATTGGCGAAATCATGGAGGCGTTGGAAGCCACGCGACAGGAGGCCGTCATCCTCTTTGTCAGTGACCATGGCGATATGCTTGGCGAGCGCGGTTTGTGGTTCAAGATGAGCTTTTATGAGGGTTCCAGCCGCGTGCCAATGATGGTTGCTGCGCCGTCCATGGAGCCCGGTTTGGTGACCACACCGGTGAGCAACATCGATGTCTGTCCAACGCTCTGTGATCTGGCCGGCGTGAGTATGGAAGAGGTCATGCCCTGGACCACAGGCGAGAGCCTTGTGCATCTGGGCCAAGGCGGCGAACGCGATACGCCGGTGATGATTGAATATGCCGCAGAGGCCTCATATGCGCCGATGGTGTCGTTGCGCTATGGCAAGTGGAAGTACAACCGCTGTGCGCTGGACCCGGATCAGCTGTTTGATCTGGCTGCTGACCCACATGAACTGACCAATCTGGCTGAGGAACCGGCGCATCAAGGCACGGTGCAAACTTTACGGGCCAAAGCGGAGGCGCGTTGGGATTTGGCGGCATTTGATGCGGCGGTGCGGGAAAGTCAGGCGCGGCGTTGGGTGGTCTATGAGGCGTTGCGGGAGGGCGGTTATTTCCCGTGGGACTACCAACCGCTGCAAAAGGCCTCGGAGCGCTACATGCGCAACCACATGGACCTGAATGAAGTTGAGGAAAATCAGCGGTTTCCGCGTGGGGAGTAGACCACCACACGTGGGAGTAGATTGTTAATGCTTATCCCCCTAGGCTGCGCCAAACGCGAAGGGGAGAGCTTTATGAATTTGAAAACACTGATGTTGGTAGGCGCAGCCATGACGTTGGCAAGCGTCGGACAGGCGCAGATGTTCATTGATAGCGGTGTGGAAAGTGGTACGCGGGGAGAGCCAATTGAAGATGTGGCCATGTTGCACAGCTGTATTTTTGAAACAGAGGTGCCAAGTTGCCAGCTGACCAGCAATGGGTTCACTTATTACGTGAGCTGGAATGAGCCAACGCCAAGCTACATTGTCGAGGCGATGGGCACGTTGCATGTCAACGCGCCCTTGTGGTTGCGGGCGGACATTGTGGAGATGGGCGACATGTCGGCGGAACTGGCGGTGCATGCGTTCCGCCATGATCCTTCTCTGGACCCCTATGCCGAAATCCGCGCGAACCTGCAGGGCCAATGGGTGTTTGCTGCCGATCCGGCCTATACCTCAACAGTATGGGGCGATCAGGTGACCGAGGAGATCAATGGAGACTACTCGTCGGAGTACACGCTGCAACTGGCAGACGCTTGTGAGAAATCAAACGGGCAGGGGCCGGTGATGATTGCGTACATCGATCCCTGGAGTGAGCCGCCTTGCATGATTATTGAAGCGGTTACGGCTGACAAGATGATCATGCAATTGGCCGGGGGGGACGGCACTTTGTATAAATACGTGCGTCCCTAGGCTTTTCTTGCCCCAAATATCCCGGGGGAGTCGCGCATCGCGCGGCGGGGGCTGGCCCCGAACTCTCTCAGCAGGTCAGTCTTGTGACACTAACATGAGGTCCGCCACTTCGCGGGCCTCTTTGCGTGCCTGGGCCGGGTTGAGCGGTGTGTCCGATTGCGCGGCCTCCAGCCAAACGCCATCCATGTAACATTGCAACGCTTCACGTAGGGTTTCGCGCCGGTCCTCTGCCACAAGCGCGCGCAATTCAGCACGGAAGTGCGCCGTGACCCGTGACCGGTTGATGCGATGCAGACGTTGCAGGCTTTCCGCATAAGGCGCGTTGGCCCAGAATTGAATCCAAATCGAGCACTGCTCATTGGTGAACAGCCTGTCCGAAAAATTGGCGTCAATCACCGCCATCAGCCGCTCATGCGGGGATTTGGCGGTGGCGTAGCGCTCCAGCATGGCTTGTTTCAACAGGGTCAGCAGGCGGCGCATGGTGGCCTCCATCAGCTTTTCCTTGGAGCCAAAATAATAGTTGATTGACGCGGCTGACGCCCCTGCCTCTGCGGCAATTTCCGCCATCGTGACAACGGCATAGCCCCGTTTGTGCACAGCCGTGATGGTGGCGCTGATCAACTCTTCATGTCGGATATCGCGGATACGTGTTCGGCCCATGGCGCCACTTTAGCGAGATCACGGGGAGGGGCAATATTGTTGTTTCAATAAAATTTTTAAATGGTCATTTAAAAAAATGACCCGTGATGCTAGTTTGTCTGTCAGATTGAGAATCCGCAGCCTCTTGAAGAAGGGGGCGTAGAAAAGGAACGCGCGATGCAGTTGCAACCGACGGCCAGCCATTTCATCAACGGGGCTTATGTGGAGGACACGGCGGGGGCGCCGATTGAGATCATTTACCCGGCCACCGGCGAGGTGATTGGCACCGTGCACGCGGCGACACCGGCAATTGTTGATCAGGCGCTTGAGAGTGCCAAGGTGGGTCAGAAAGTCTGGGCTGCGATGACCGGCCGGGAGCGTGGGCGCATCATGAGCCGTGCAGCGGCGATGATAATGGAGCGCAACCACGAGCTTTCGGTGCTGGAGACTTATGACACTGGAAAGCCGTATCAAGAGACTATCGCCGTGGACGCGACATCTGGTGCGGACGCGTTGGAGTATTTTGGCGGTTTGGCGGGCAGCTTGACCGGTGAGCACATCCCCTTGGGTGAGGATTGGGTTTATACCGTGCGCGAACCGCTTGGCGTGTGTGTGGGCATCGGCGCGTGGAACTATCCAACGCAGATTGCCTGCTGGAAAGGTGCGCCGGCGTTGGCCTGTGGCAATGCGATGGTGTTTAAGCCGTCGGAAACCACGCCGATGTGTGCGTTGAAGGTGGCGGAAATTCTGCATGAGGCGGGCGTGCCTGCTGGCGTTTATAACGTCATTCAGGGCATGGGCGAGGTTGGCGCTGCACTAGTCAATGATACACGTGTTGACAAGGTGAGCCTGACCGGCTCAGTGTCCACCGGCAAGAAGGTTTATGCGGCGGCGGCCAGCCACATGAAGCATGTGACCATGGAGCTGGGTGGGAAATCTCCGCTGATCATCTTTGATGATGCGGATGTCGAAAACGCCGTGGGCGGCGCCATTTTGGGCAACTTCTATAGCTCCGGGCAGGTCTGCTCCAACGGCACACGGGTGTTTGTGCAGAAGGGCATCAAAGAGAAATTCCTGGCCCGTCTTGCCGAACGTCTGGACACGGCTGTGATTGGTGATCCGCTGGATGAGGCGACAAGCTTTGGTCCAATGGTGTCTAAGCGGCAGATGGATATCGTGCTGGGCTATATGGCCAAAGGCCAAGAGGAAGGTGCGCGGCTGGTTTACGGCGGCAAGCGTCTGGAACGGGACGGGTTTTACCTTGAGCCCACCGTGTTTGCCGATGTGACCGACGACATGACCATTGCCCGCGAAGAGATTTTTGGGCCGGTGATGTCGGTGCTGGATTTTGACACTGAGGAAGAAGTGATTGCGCGCGCCAATGACACCGAATACGGCCTTTCGGCTGGTGTGTTCACCTCCGATTTGTCGCGTGGCCACCGAGTGATTGGGCAGCTTGAAGCGGGCAGCTGCTTTATCAACTCCTACAACGATGCGCCGGTGGAGGCGCCGTTTGGCGGGGTGAAAAACTCCGGTGTGGGGCGTGAAAACTCCAAGGAGGCGATCAACCACTATAGCCAAGTGAAATCGGTTTACGTGCGTATGGGCGACGTGGAAGCGCCTTACTAATCGCCCCAATTGGCGGCTCTGTCAGGAAAGATCAAGATGCAGGCAGATTATGTGATTGTTGGTGCCGGTTCAGCGGGGTGCGCGATGGCGTACCGGCTGAGTGAGGCGGGCAAGTCGGTACTCGTGATCGAACATGGGGGCACCGATGCGGGGCCGTTTATTCAGATGCCAGCGGCGCTTAGCTATCCGATGAACATGAGCCTCTATGACTGGGGCTACAAAACGCAGCCGGAGCCGCACCTGGGTGGTCGGACCTTGGTATGCCCCCGTGGTAAGGTGATTGGTGGGTCGAGCTCGATCAACGGTATGGTCTATGTACGTGGACATGCTGGGGATTATGACCACTGGGCTGAGAGCGGTGCGGATGGTTGGGCCTATGCGGACGTTTTGCCGTATTTCAAACGCATGGAGAACTGGCACGAGAGTGGGCAGGGGGGGGATGCGGATTGGCGTGGCTCTGACGGGCCGTTGCATATCAGCCGAGGGCCACGGAACAACCCGCTCCACAGCGCCTTTGTGGAGGCGGGGCGGCAAGCGGGCTATCCGGTGACAAACGACTACAACGGGCAGCAGCAAGAGGGCTTTGGCCCGATGGATATGACCGTTTACAAAGGGCAGCGTTGGTCGGCGGCCAATGCCTATTTGAAGCCAGCATTGAAACGCGAGAACTGCGAGCTTGTGCGGGGATTGGCGCGCAAAGTTGTGATCGAAAATGGTCGCGCTGTCGGGGTGGAAATTGAGCGTGGTGGTCAGGTTCAAGTGGTCCGTGCCAACACCGAGGTGATCTTGTCGGCGTCTTCGTTGAACTCACCCAAGTTGTTGATGTTGTCTGGCATTGGCCCTGCGTCGCACTTGGCGGAGCATGGTATTGAGGTGATCGCGGATCGCGCCGGCGTGGGGCAGAATTTGCAGGACCACCTTGAGGTCTACATGCAGATGGCCTGTAAGCAGCCGATCACGCTTTACAAATATTGGAACCTGATCAGTAAGGGGCTGATTGGCGCGCAGTGGTTGTTTACCAAAGCGGGTCTGGGTGCGTCTAACCAGTTTGAAACGGCTGGGTTTATTCGGTCGCGCACCGGGATTTCCTATCCAGACATTCAGTATCACTTCCTGCCCATTGCGGTGCGCTATGATGGCCAAGCGGCTGCTGAAGGGCACGGATTTCAAGCACATGTGGGGCCGATGCGCTCACCGTCGCGCGGTGCAGTCACGTTGGCATCCTCTGATCCCAAGGCCGCACCCAATATCTTTTTCAACTACATGTCGTCCGAGCAGGATTGGGAAGACTTTCGCGCTTGTATTCGTCTGACGCGGGAGATTTTTGCGCAGGACGCGATGTTGCCGTTTGTGAAAAGTGAGATCCAGCCGGGAGCAGACCTGCAGACGGATGATGA
Organism: Shimia sagamensis; assembly: GCF_900182745.1. GTDB lineage: Bacteria > Pseudomonadota > Alphaproteobacteria > Rhodobacterales > Rhodobacteraceae > Shimia > Shimia sagamensis. The sequence goes on from NZ_FXTY01000009.1 coordinate 135,049, forward strand.
GATCGACAGCTTCATTCGCGAACACGCGGAGAGTGCGTATCACCCCTGTGGTACCTGCAAGATGGGCAGTGTGGAGGATCCATCGGCCGTGGTGGACAGTGAGTGCCGGGTGATTGGCGTGGAGGGCCTGCGTGTGGCGGACAGCTCGATCTTCCCACGTATCACCAATGGCAATCTGAATGGACCGTCGATCATGACCGGTGAGAAAGCTTCTGATCACATCCTAGGGCGGCGGTTGCCATCATCAAATGCCGAGCCATGGGTGCATCCGGCGTGGGAAAATACGCAGCGCTGAAGCGTGTTTTTGACGGTGACTTGATCCGCGTCAAAGAGACGGTGAATGTGCAGGGCTAAGGTGTGTGCGACTTAGGCAAAAGGAGCGAACACATGTCCAACACCCCACACGAGCTGGCTGCGGAATTCCCTGAATTTGTTGAGAAAATGCATGAGCTGAAAGTCAGCGATAAGCATTTTGCAAAGCTGGCAGAGGACTATCACGAACTGAACCGCAAGGTGCATGCGGCGGAGACCAATGTGGCCCCACGTGAAGAGCTTTCTGAAGTGGATCTGCGCAAGCGTCGCGGTGCGATGAAAGATGAGATCTACGCCTATCTCAAGGCAAACTGATTGATAAACTTGGTCAGTTGCGGCCAAGTGTCGGTGCGCCACAGGCCGGTGTGACCGGCGCCCGGTGCTTCGACAAAAACCTTATCTCTCGAGGGGGCGGCAGCAAAAATCTGTCGCCCCATTTCTATGGGAATGAGGTTGTCTTCGCTGCCGTGCAATATCAGAAAGGGCAAGGTGATACTCTCGGCGCGAGACAGGCTGTCCCATTGATTTGACAGGTGTTTTGTGAAGCCGCCGTTCCCGGGATAGTGGTGGGCGGCCATGGCGGCGATCGAAGTGTAAGGCGCTTCCAGAAGGATGGCATCAGGCTCCATCCCCGCCTCAAGCGCACCTAGGGTGACGGCGGCGCCAATACTCTCTCCATAGACCATAATAGGGGTCTGCATTGGGTGGACCAAGCTGTTGAAGATGGCGACAGTGTCGCTGATGATTGCGGCTTCTTGTGGGGTGCCAGTGCTACCGGAATAGCCGCGGTAAGCGGGCGCGACCAGACCGTAGCCGCGCTGTAACAGCAGGTCAAAGCGGGAGGCTCGGTTAGCGAGATTTCCTGCGTTTCCATGCAGATAGAAGATCACAGGCTTGCCAGAGGCGGGTGGGGCCGCCCAAACAATCAGAGCTTCGCCGTCGTGGTGAAAGACCTCTTCGCTTACGGTAGGAAGGTTTACGTCGCCAGGTGCGACACGGGTGTCGTCCAGCGGGTAGATCATCAAGCGTTCCAGTAAGGGTGCGGCCACCACAAGCATGAAGGCTAGCATCACGCAAAACGCGCCGAGCCGGAACAGGAACTGCGCCAATCTAACCCACATCGTAGGGCAACACGCCGCGGGCGTTTTCGTTGATGGTCAGGCGGCGTTCCAGTGGCGGCACAGAGCGTTGGTGGCAGTGGGTGCGTTCGCAGATGCGGCAAGAAATGCCAATGGGTTCAAAGGCCTGTGGGTTGTCGAGCTCCATATGGTCGGCATAAACCAGCGCGTCAGCATGGCGGATTTCACAGCCCAAAGCGATGGCGTAGCGGCGCACAGGCGCTCCAAAGTGGCCGCCGGATTTGGACACATCCCGCGCCAATGAGATGTAGCGCACACCGTCCGGGGTTTCGGCCAATTGGCGCAAGAAACGCCCCGGCGTTTCAAAGGCGCGGTGTACGTTCCAGAGGGGGCAGGCGCCTCCAAAACGGGCAAATTGCAGCCGTGTTGCAGAGTGGCGTTTGGTGATGGTGCCGGCCTGATCCACGCGCACAAAGAAGAAGGGAATACCTTTGTTTCCGGGGCGTTGCAGGGTGGAAAGCCGGTGTGCGACTTGTTCAATAGAGGCCCCAAATCTGTTGGACAATAATTCCAGATCGTGGCGGGTGTCTCGTGCGGTTTGCAGGAAGGTGCTGTAGGGCATGAGGGCGGCGCCAGCGTAGTAGTTGGCGAGGCCAATTTTGGCGATGGAGCGCGCGGCGTCGGACTGGAAGCGGGCGAAGTCCAATGTGGCTTCGAGGAGTTGACCGTTTTGCAGTAGGGCAACTTGCAGAAGGAGTTGAAATGTTTGGGTTTCTGGCTGGGCGTAGCGGGAGATCTGCAGGCGCTTATGTTCGGCATCGTAGTGGCGCAATTGGTCGATGTCAGTGAAGGCGACGGAGATGCCGGTGTCTTTCAAGGTTGCCAGCGCTGCCGCGCGGATGCCGCCGTGCTCTACCGCGCCTTGGGCGAAGCGTTCTGCGGCGTGGTCAACGGCGTCTATGTAGTTGTCACAATAGTGAAAAAAGTCGCGGACCTCGTCCCAGGGGCTGGCCTGCATTTGTACGTCTTGGCGGCCAAGCGCCTCGTCAAGGGAGGCAAGGCGTTCGTGGGTTTGGCGATAGGCACGGTGCAGTTCGAGAAAAGCGCGGGCCAAGGCCGGCGCGTTGGAGGCGGTAAGGCGCAAATCTGCCAGAGGTGCGGAGGCTTCGGCCAGCACGGGATCGGCCAAGGCTTCGCGCATGTCAGACACCAGGCGCTCGCTGTCACCGGTGCTTAACTCCGTGACATCTAAGCCAAACTCCTGTGCGAGCGCGAGAACAACCGTGGTGGACACCGGGCGGTTGTTGTTCTCCATCTGGTTCAGATAAGGCAGGGAGACCCCTAGTTTTTGCGCAAAATCTTTTTGCGTCAGGGTGAGCCGTGTGCGGATTTCGCGTAGTTTGGCACCTGCGTAGAGCTTCTGCGTGGGCATGCGACTCCTCCCGATTGCATAGCTGCAAAGATAGCTTTGCAAAGTTGCTTGCGCCAGAGGGCAAATGGAGCTGCGGCGTTTGGTCGTTAACCGGCGAGATTTGTGGCGATTTTCGCGTCGGTATGACGTCTGTATCGCGGCTGTTTTGCGAAGGTGGGGATTTGTGTCGCGCAGAGGTTAATCGCGCGACCTAAAATCAGACACCTATGTATTTCTCACGGCGGACCACCGCAAGGATTGAGGTCACGCCCAGTACCGAAGTTGCCAACATCAACCATAAGAGCGGGAAGGCTCCGGTTTCTGGTGTGAGCAACGCGCCAGCGAGGGCGGAGAGCGCTGCGCCGCCGCCTATCATGATGGCGCCTGCGAGACCGGAGGCGGTGCCTGCGAGGTGGGGGCGCACAGACAGGGCGCCGGCAGTGGCGTTGGGGATGGCCAAGCCGTTGCCAATGCCAACAAAGGTCATAAAGCCAAAGAAGATTTCTGCGGAGCCAAAGCCTGCGGCAAAGATCGACAGGGAGGCGGCTACGCCGAGGCCACAGATCATGCAGCCCGTGGTGACCATGCGATTGATGCCAACGCGGGCAGAGTAGCGGCCAGACAGGAAGTTGCCGATGAAGTAGCCAACAGCAGGGGCGCCGAAATAGACACCCATCTGTGCCGCGCTCATGCCAAAGAGTTCGGTGGCCACAAAAGGGGCGCCGCCGAGGTAGGCAAAGAAGGCGCCGGAGGTGAAACAATTGGCCAGGGAGTAGCCCCAGAAGCGCGGGCTGGTCAGAAGCTCGGGATATTCGCGGAATTGTTGGCCAAGGGTGAGGCCGCTGCTGGATTTGGTTTCACCCAGGTCGCGGTATGTCAGCCAGAAGATGGCAATACCGGTGCCAAACAGGAGCCAGAAACTGGCCTGCCAGCCAAAGGCGTTATCAAGTAGACCGCCAAGGGCAGGGCCGAGCATAGGCACCACGGTCATGCCCATGGTGACGTAGCCAATCATCGAGGCGGCTTCATCAGCGGAGACCATGTCGCGTACCACAGCGCGGGACAGCACCATGGCGACAACCACTGCGGCTTGTAACATGCGGAAGGTCAGGAAAATCGCGGCGTTGGGGGCGTAGATGCAGCCGAGAGTGGCCACCAGAAAGATTGCGAGGCCCGCCAGGATCACCGGGCGGCGGCCGAGCTTGTCGCTGATTGGGCCAACCACAATTTGCAACACGGCATTCACACCCAGATAGACCGCGATGGACAACTGCATCACGCCATAGTCGGTGTCGAAATACTCGGTCATCGACGGCAAGCTGGGCAGGAAGATGTTCATGCTCAACGCAGAGACCCCGGCCAGCAGGATCAAAGTGAAGATGTTTGGTGGTGTGGTTCGGTCCAAGAATTGACCGCGGGCTAAGCTGCTCATGTCCTAAGAGGTAGGAGTGCGATCCCGGAATGTCCATGGATTAATTTCAATTGTGAAGTATTTGCAGGTTTGCAATTAGCTTAGCATTGCCTCTCGGAGGTTTGCAAATTTGCGGGAAAGTCCTTTTGCGGTTGCAGCAACGCGGGTATGGTCTGTCGCAAAGCTTTTGGGGGCAGTGTGTTTTGCGCCTGTCCAAATCGACGAATGAGGGCCCAGCCATGAAAGACATTCTGCAACAGTTGGAAGAGCGCCGTGAAGTTGCCCGTTTGGGTGGTGGTCAGCGCCGCATCGACAGTCAGCACAAAAAAGGCAAACTGACGGCGCGTGAGCGGATTGAGTTGCTTTTGGACGAGGGCAGTTTTGAAGAGTTTGACATGTTCAAAACCCATCGTTGCACCGAGTTTGGCATGGAAGAGCAGCGGCCTGCGGGCGACGGTGTGATCACCGGTTGGGGGACGATCAATGGCCGAATGGTCTATGTCTTCTCCCAGGACTTCACTGTGTTTGGTGGCTCCTTGTCGGAAACTCATGCGCAGAAGATTTGCAAAATTCAGGACATGGCGATTCAAAACGGTGCCCCAATTATTGGCCTGAACGATTCTGGTGGGGCGCGTATTCAGGAAGGTGTGGATTCGCTGGCCGGTTATGCTGAAGTGTTTCAGCGCAATATCATGGCGTCGGGCGTGGTGCCGCAGATTTCCGTGATCATGGGCCCCTGTGCCGGCGGCGCGGTGTATTCACCAGCGATGACCGACTTCATCTTTATGGTGAAAGACACATCTTATATGTTTGTGACCGGTCCGGATGTTGTGAAGACCGTGACCAATGAGGTTGTGACCGCAGAAGAACTGGGTGGGGCGAGCACGCACACCAAGAAGTCCTCGGTTGCCGATGGTGCGTTTGAGAACGACGTTGAGGCGCTGACCGAAGTGCGCCGCTTGGTGGACTTCCTGCCACTCAACAACCGCGAGAAGCCGCCGGTGCGTCCGTTCTTTGATGAACCGGGGCGGGTTGAGACGTCTCTGGACACATTGGTGCCGGAAAACGCCAACACGCCATACGATATGAAAGAGCTGATCGCCAAAGTGGCGGACGAAGGTGATTTCTACGAAATTCAGGAAGACTACGCCAAGAACATCCTGACCGGCTTTATCCGTTTGGAAGGTCAGACTGTGGGTGTGGTTGCAAACCAGCCGATGGTGCTGGCGGGCTGTCTGGACATCGACAGCTCCCGCAAGGCGGCGCGGTTTGTGCGCTTCTGTGATTGCTTTGAAATTCCGATCCTGACGCTGGTGGATGTGCCGGGCTTCTTGCCGGGGACCAGCCAGGAATATGGCGGCGTGATCAAACACGGCGCAAAACTGTTGTTTGCCTATGGCGAGGCCACGGTGCCGAAAGTGACCGTGATCACCCGCAAAGCCTATGGTGGCGCTTATGATGTGATGGCGTCCAAGCACCTGCGCGGTGATTTCAACTACGCCTGGCCCACGGCAGAGATTGCGGTGATGGGTGCCAAAGGTGCAACCGAGATTATCCACCGGGCAGACCTCGGTGATGCGGAGAAAATCGCAGCCCATGCGCAGGATTATGAAGAGCGGTTTGCAACACCTTTTGTGGCAGCAGAGCGTGGCTTTATTGATGAGGTGATCCAGCCCAAATCCACCCGTAAACGGGTGAGCCGGGCGTTTGCGAGCCTGCGCAACAAAAAGCTCGAGAACCCATGGAAAAAGCACGACAACATTCCGCTGTAATGACCTATAGGTGGATTCGCTAACAGTTCACCACAAGGATAAATTGAAAATGCGTGTACTTACTATTGCCTCCTGCGTTTTGTTTGCGTTGCCATTGGCAGCGCAGGCGCAGAGCTGTCGCGGCGTCCAGTCACTTGATTTGGGCAACGGGACACAGGCCTGTGTTGTGAAGATTGAAGAAGGCGCAATCACCACAACAAAAACGCGGGACGATCATGCCAGCACCCAAAAGCACAAGAGGGCACAGCCGATGGTTGGGGCGATTATGGCCGGACCAGTGCCTTCCAAGCGGGCCACGGTGAAAAAGCAAATGCTGGCAATGTGCAAAGCCACGCAAGCCAAAGTAAGCGCACAGTTTGCCAACCAAAAATACAACCGCGTCATTCTGATCCAAGATTGGACCAAGGCAGGTGGCGATGTTCAGGCCGGATTTTCGTCCGACACATGCAAAGGGTTTCGGTTCTTTGACAGCTAAAGTGACATATCATGTTGCTCCGGAGCCTGCCGCGATTGCGGCAGGCCCCTTGATGCAAGCAGATGTCAAAGAAGGCATGCCGCAATGAGCCGGAGCCGCTGGCATATCCAACGTGAAGGTGACGCGCTCACCATGAGCCGTCGCTTACCGGTGCGCTGGGACGTGGTGGCGGAGACGTCGCTGCCGGATGCGGGCTTGCTGCGCACGGCACAGCAGGTGCGCCAGGATATGTGGCGGGCGTTGCAGGATTTGCGAGGCTTTGCGCCCACCGTTGAGGTGCGTCGCGAGGCCGGGCGGCTTTATGTGAAAGCGGGCGGTGCGGTGGATGGCGCGGTGGCCAAAGGTCATGCGCAGGCCATCATTGCCGAGATTCTGGACTGTCCTGAGCGGCGGGCCCGCTGGCGGCGGTTTGCGCAACATCGGGGGGCGTCCTCATGAAATTTGTGACGCCACGTAAGGCTTTGGCGCAAAAAACTTTCGCATCTCGCATATTTTTTGCAGCTTTTACAAAAGAACTGTGCAAGCGTGCGACTCAAGTTACGATATCCGCCGCGTTTGGAGGGGCCCTCTTGGGCGCGGCCACGGCCGGGGTTTTGGAGGAGACCCCGGTCGTGCCCTCAGGCAACGATCTCCATCTTCAGGAAATTCTATACGAAACCCGCGTGGACGAGAGCCGCGTGGCGCGGTTTCGCTACATCATGCCGCTGATCCGGCAGGGCGTGGAGTTTTCGGAGATCGAGCAAGACTTCTTTCATCTGTGCATTGGCGTCGCAGTGCCGTATCTCGCCATACAGGATGAAACAGTCGATCAGGTGATCATTTCCATGGCGGACAGAGAGACCACATTTGGCGAGGCCACACAGTTGGCCACGCAATTTTTTGAAGCATTCAGCGTGCAGGACGGCACCTGTATCTGGGAGGGCTTTTGATGACACCACTAGATATTGTTAACGCTAAGGCCAATGAGCAAGACATTGCGACTTTGCGGTCACAGCAGATGAGCTTGGCCTCGTATCTGTATCTTTTTGCAGAGCATTTGCGTAATCTCCGCCCGTGTCCCCAACGTGGGGCACTGAGGCAGGCAGGGCAAATCCGCCCTGTTTGGACACGAAACAATGAGTGGAGAACAAGATGTCCAAGAGCATCAAGACATTCCTCGCGATCGGCCTCGTGGCCATCGTGGCAGCCTGTGGTCAAGACGAGCCGCTGGAAGAATATGTTGTGGTCGACCCAGAGCCGATCTCTTCTGAGCCAACTTACACTGGCAAATACAAGTAAGGCTTCGTGCCTGACTGGCGGGCAGGCCACACGGCCTGTTCGCACTCCCGCGCCCCTCCCTTTGATCCGGGGAGATGTGGCATGATCAAGCATCGCGGGTTCCCCGGACGTCTGCCGGGATCGGATTTTCAATTCACCATTCGTCGCGCCAACCCCAAAGGGGTGACGCCAATCACTGTTCGAGAGCGGTTCAAGGATCGCAGGCCTGCTGACCGGCGCGCCGATGCTGGCTTTATGGCGGCGTTGTGGGAGTGCTTTGGCGATCAGCCGTTTGAGCGTGGCAATCTAGATGCCGGTCGATTGAGCTGGCTGTTTGGGCGAGAAGTGGTCGCGGTTGAAGAGGATTTTGACCCCGAAGACTATGAGGCGTTGCTGGTCATTGATGAGGCTGTGGCGCGGATTTCGTTCCCGGACGCATTTGAGGATGATTGGGCGTAATGTTGCCGATGCCACGACATAATGGGCAAGCGATTGCCCAAAGCGGCACAGAGGCAAAATTGCCTCTGTTTTCCGTGGCTTGTCGTGGCAGTGTCTTTCTCATGGAGCGGCGCCATAATGCGCGTCGGTCCTGTAACAGTGTATTCCGTTACCCTTCCCCTTTCGGGTGGTCCTGTGTTGTCCCTTCAGGATCACCCGTTTTTTCTGCGGTGCTTGCGCGTCGGGTCAAAACGGGTGAGATTGTGGGGATAATAGCAGCGCAGTCGGACAAAAGATCCGCTCGTGATTCCAAAGAGGGAAAAGGTACAGGCATATGCGTATCACAGCAGCAATTTCTATTTTTGCGCTCATCGGACTGTCGGCTTGTGGCCGCACCGTGGGCGAGCAAGCGCTCATTGGCGCCGGGGCGGGCACCGTGGCGGCAGCAGCAGTCGGTGGCAGTCTGGCAGCCGGTGCGGTTGTCGGCGGCGCGGCCAACGCGATCTATTGTCAAGAATTCGCCACCAGTTGTTGAGCGCGCACGCGCGCCGCAAGGTGATTTGAATTGTCCGGCTGAGTTGCAGCCGGTCCCGAACCCAAAGCCATCGACGTGCGTCAGCACGGCGGTGGCTTTTTTGTTGCCTATGCAAGCTGCTGTCGCGGCTCGCGAAGACCAAGAAGGACGATAAGATGTTCGACAAGATCCTGATTGCCAACCGGGGCGAAATTGCCTGCCGTGTGATCAAGTCTGCCCAGAAGATGGGTATCAAGACTGTGGCTATTTACTCTGACGCCGACAAGCAGGCGCTGCATGTGCAGATGGCAGATGAAGCCATTCACATTGGTCCACCACCTGCGAACCAATCTTACATCGTCATCGACAAAGTGATGGACGCGATCAAACAGTCCGGCGCGCAAGCGGTGCATCCGGGCTACGGTTTCCTGTCGGAGAACGCAAAATTTGCTGAGGCGCTGGCTGCCGCAGGCGTGGCGTTTGTGGGCCCGCCTAAAGGTGCCATCGAAAAGATGGGAGACAAGATCACCTCTAAGAAAATCGCGCAGGAGGCTGGTGTCTCTACCGTGCCGGGCTATATGGGCCTGATTGAGGACGCGGATGAGGCGGTCAAGATCTCCAATGAGGTTGGCTATCCGGTGATGCTGAAAGCCTCCGCTGGTGGCGGTGGCAAAGGCATGCGGATTGCGTGGAACGATGAGGAAGCCCGCGAAGGCTTTCAGTCGTCCAAAAACGAGGCGGCCAACAGCTTTGGTGATGACCGGATTTTCATCGAGAAGTTTGTGACCCAGCCACGCCATATTGAGATTCAGGTGCTGTGTGATGCCCATGGCAATGGCGTCTATCTGGGAGAGCGCGAGTGTTCGATCCAGCGTCGCCAGCAGAAAGTTGTGGAAGAAGCTCCAAGCCCGTTTTTGGATGAAGCCACGCGGAAAGCGATGGGCGAGCAGTCTGTCGCGCTGGCCAAAGCGGTGGGCTATGCCTCTGCTGGGACCGTGGAATTCATCGTTGATGGGGAGAAGAATTTCTACTTCCTGGAGATGAACACCCGTTTGCAGGTGGAACACCCCGTGACCGAGCTGATCACCGGTGTCGATCTTGTGGAGCAGATGATCCGTGTGGCCAATGGTGAGCCTCTGAGCATCACGCAGGATGACGTGAAATTGCAGGGTTGGGCGATTGAAAACCGTCTCTATGCGGAGGATCCTTATCGCAACTTCCTGCCGTCGATTGGCCGCCTGACCCGTTATCGTCCGCCAGCCGAGACCAAAGCCTACGCTCCTGGTGTGCAGCCGGGTGATGCGGGCGAGGTGGTCGTGCGCAATGACACCGGCGTCTATGAAGGCGGCGAGATCAGCATGTATTACGATCCGATGATCGCCAAGCTGTGCACCTGGGCGCCCACCCGTGACAAAGCGATTGAAGCGATGCGCGTGGCGCTAGACAGCTTTGAGGTGGAAGGCATTGGTCACAACCTGCCGTTCCTGAGCGCGGTGATGGATCACCCGATTTTCATCAAAGGCGACATGACCACTGCGTTTATCGAAGAGCAGTATCCTGAGGGCTTTGACGGCGTTGCGTTGCCGGAAGATCAGCTGAAGCGCGTGGCGGCAGCCGCGGCGGCGATGTATCGGGTGGCGGAAATCCGGCGTACCCGCGTGTCGGGCCGTATGGACAACCACGAGCGCCGGGTTGGCAAGAAATGGGTTGTGTCTGCACAGGATCAGGATTTTGCCGTGAAGGTGAAGGCTGATAAGAAAGGCTCCACCATCAAGTTTGAGGATGGCAGCAAGCTGCGTGTGTCGTCCAAGTGGACGCCGGGAGATCAGCTGGCAACCCTGAAAGTCGGCGGCGAGACGCTGGTGCTGAAGGTTGGCAAAGTGCCGGGCGGGTTCCGGCTTCGCACCCGTGGCGCCGATATGGTTGTGCATGTGCGCACGCCGCGTCAGGCGGAGTTGGCCAAGCTGATGCCGGAAAAAATTGCGCCGGATACGTCCAAGCTGTTGCTGTGTCCGATGCCAGGTTTGATCGTGAAGGTCGACGTGGCAGTGGGTGACGAGGTGCAGGAAGGCCAGGCGCTGTGCACCGTGGAAGCCATGAAGATGGAAAACATCCTGCGGGCGGAGAAAACCACTGTGGTCACCAAGATCAACGCGGCGGCAGGTGACAGCCTCGCGGTGGACGATGTGATCATGGAGTTTGAATAACGCCTGAAACGTAGTCGCCCGGCTGTTGGCCGGGGAGCCCCCGACCGTCCCCATTGGGCGGGGGCTTTTCCCCCCACCCGCGGTCGGGGACCGCCCTTTGCGGAAATTGCCATGTCAGATGACGCGCTAGTTTTATCCACGACGACACCGATCGGCCCGTTTGAGGTTGGTCGGCTGGCCTACGGTTGCTGGCGGTTTTCCGGCAGCTCGGTGGCGGATGCCACGGCGAAGATTGAGGCGGCCTTGGAGATTGGCGCCAATCTGGTCGACACTGCTGCCATTTACGGTTTTGGCGAAGAAGGGTTTGGCGGGGCTGAGGCTGTTTTGGGCGAAGTGTATGCGGCCAATCCGGGATTGCGGGACAAGACCGTGCTGGTCACCAAAGGCGGTATTCATCCGCCGGTGCCCTATGATAGCCGCGCATCCAACCTCATTGAGAGCTGCGAAGGCTCGCTCGCGCGGCTCAAGAGTGATGTGATTGACGTGTTTTTGGTACATCGACCGGACCTGCTGGCCTCCTACGACGAGGTGGCGGAGGCGCTGACGCAGCTGCGGGCGGCGGGAAAGATTCGAGAGGCAGGTGTGAGCAACTTCACGCACACACAGATCCGGGCGTTGCAGAGCAAGTTGGATTTTGCGCTGGCGGCCAATCAGCCGGAGTTCTCACCGCTGGCCATCGCGCCGTTGGATGACGGTACATTGGACATCGCGCAGGAGTTGAACCTGGCGATTATGGCGTGGTCGCCGCTGGGAGGCGGGCGTTTGACGGCAGTGCATCAGCCAGAGGCGGGTACGCAGGAGGCGCGGGTTTTGGCGGTGCTGGATGGCATTGCCACACGTGACGGTGTGGGCGTGGATCATGTGGCGTTGGCCTGGGTGTTGGCACATCCGGCGGTGAGCATGGCGTTGATTGGCACGCAGAATGTGGACCGGATCAAAGACAGTGCCAAAGCCTATGATGTGACGTTGAGCCGTCAGGATTGGTATGACGTGCTGGTGGCGGCACGTGGGGTGCCGATGCCGTGATTTTGCGCGGGAGACATATCCCGTCGCAGGCTGCTGCTTATGGTTGGCGGCGGTCGCGAATTTCCTGCTGGCGCAGCGGGTTTTTGTCGATGGAGGCCGAGATTTCGCGCACCGTCCAAGGCTCGGGTTTGCGCAGGTATACAATGCCGTCTTTGCCCACCAAGGCCATCATGAAGCCCCGCGGGCGCAGCTTTGTGCGCAGCGCGGATTTGGCGGCGGGATCGGTGTCTGTGAGCACCACCACATCGCGCTCGATCAGTTCTTCGGGGAAAGCTTCGACCAGTTCGATTTGCCGGATGAAACGTGGATCGCGTTCGGTGTCGGCAAAGACCACAAACACGCGGTTTAACCAGAGGTATTCCTCCAATTCGGCATTGAGGCCAGATTGTATTAATTCCGGTGCATTTTCTACCACGGTTTCTGCAGTGGCGGGGGCGTCTTCTGAGGTGGATTCAGTGGCTTGTGCGGCGGCGCCGGAGGCGGCCAGAAAACCTGTCAGAACAAAGGCTAAGCGGTGTGTCATCGTCTCTCCTGTTCCGACCAATATAGGGGGTGTTTGTGGCAATACGAACCCCTTTGATAAAGTCGGTCAAATTTTAACGCCGGTTAACAGCATTTCCATGGGTGATGCGGCATGATGGTGGCCCTTGTATATCCGGCCAGCCCTGAGGGTATGGCCCTCAAAAAGGTGCGCAAAGCCATGGATGTCATCCTACATGTCGGGGCCCATCTGAGTGGGGTTTCCACGCTCGCCAGCTATCTCAACCGCAACCGCCGTCCGCTTGAGGCCCATGGCCTAAAGGTCTGGACACCGGAGGTCACCCGAAAAGGGCTGTTTGACGGGCTGACACTGAAGTCCGGTCTGGACGGGGTGGCGCGACGTCGGGCGCGTGGGGCCGGGCGAGTGCAACTGCGCTGTGCCATGTTGGAGCGTGAACGGGTGCGCGAGCTGTTGGTTTTGGAACCCAATATGCTTGGCGCAATGGAAAGCAACATTGCCAGCGAACGGCTTTATCCTGCTGCGGGCGAGCGCGTGGCCCGTATGGTGCATGCCTTTGGCGGGCGTGTGAAACGGGTTGTTCTGGGCATGCGCGCGCTTGAGGACTACTGGGGTGGGGCAATGGCCCATGCGCTTCAGATGGGTGCGGATGTGCCGAGTGAGGCCACAATGGACCGGTTGGTCACGCAGCCACGCAGTTGGCGCAAGGTGGTGCAGGACGTGGCCTGTGCAGCGCCGAATGCGGAGATTTTGGTGCTGCCCTATGAGCGACTTGGCGAGCAGCCAGCGCGGGTTGTGGAATATGCGGTTAGCGGGCGGTTTGGCGCGCCAACCAATTTCCGTGTCAGTGGCCTGTCACATGTGCCGGAGTTGCCAGAGTTGCGCGAGTTTCTGGCGGATCGAGGGTTGGATGCCGAAAGCCTACCCGATGGCACCGAGCGCTGGCATCCGTTCAGCGCGTTTCAGGTTGATATATTACGCGAGATTTACGTTGAGGATTTGGCTTGGCTGCGTGCCGGGGCGGATGGCTTGGCGTTTCTCTTAGAAGAAAACGGGGGCAGCACGGCGCGACACGCCGGGCGCTTTGGCCCTTAAAGATCACAGACGAGGATGACACCAATGACGGACACCAAGAAATGGGCCGAACTGGCAGAGAAAGAGCTGCGCGGAAAGCCGCTTGAGGACCTGACGTGGAAGACGCTGGAAGGCATCGACGTCAAGCCGCTTTACACGGCGGAGGACACCGAAGGGCTGGACCACATGGGCGGCGTGCCCGGTGTTGGTCCGTTCACCCGTGGCCCCAAGGCCACCATGTATGCGGGCCGTCCGTGGACCATCCGTCAGTATGCGGGGTTCTCCACTGCCGAAGAATCCAACGCGTTTTACCGTCGCAACCTGGCCGCTGGTCAACAAGGGGTTTCTGTGGCCTTCGATCTGGCGACACACCGCGGCTATGACAGTGACCACGACCGTGTTGTGGGTGACGTCGGCAAGGCGGGCGTGGCAATTGACTCCATTGAAGATATGAAAATCCTGTTTGACGGCATTCCGCTCGATAAGGTTTCTGTGTCGATGACCATGAACGGGGCCGTGGTGCCAATTTTGGCCAGCTTCATTGTGGCTGGCGAAGAGCAGGGCCATGACAAGAGCCTGCTGGCGGGCACCATTCAGAACGACATTCTGAAAGAGTTCATGGTGCGCAACACCTATATTTACCCGCCTGAGCCGTCGATGCGGATCATTTCCGACATCATTGAGTACACCTCTAATGAGATGCCGAAGTTCAACAGCATTTCGATTTCCGGCTACCACATGCAGGAAGCGGGCGCGAACCTGGTGCAGGAGCTGGCCTATACGCTGGCGGACGGGCGCGAATATGTGCGGGCTGCGATGAACGCGGGCATGGATGTTGATAAATTTGCCGGGCGTCTGAGCTTCTTCTTTGCGATTGGCATGAACTTTTTCATGGAATCCGCCAAGCTGCGTGCCGCGCGGTTCCTGTGGCACAAGGTCATGACCGAGTTTGGCGCGAAAAATGAGCGCTCCAAGATGCTGCGCACACACTGTCAGACCTCTGGCGTTAGCTTGCAGGAACAGGACCCGTATAACAACGTGATCCGCACCGCTTATGAGGCGATGTCTGCGGTGTTGGGCGGCACACAGTCGCTGCACACCAACGCGCTGGATGAGGCGATTGCGCTGCCGACGGATTTCTCGGCCCGGATTGCGCGCAACACGCAGCTGATCCTGCAGGAAGAGACCGGCGTGACCAATGTGGTCGATCCATTGGCAGGCTCTTATTATGTTGAGGCGCTGACCGATGATCTGATCCAGAAAGCCTGGGCGTTGATGGAAGAGGTTGAGGAGATGGGCGGCATGACCAAGGCGGTTGCGTCCGGTATGCCGAAACTGCGCATTGAAGAGAGTGCGGCGACCCGTCAGGCGATGATCGACAAAGGTGATGAAGTCATTGTGGGTGTGAACAAGTACCGCAAAGACAATGAAGACCCGATCGACATTCTGGACGTGGACAACGTGGCGGTGCGCGAAAGCCAGGTGGCGCGTCTGGCGCAAATCCGGGCAGATCGCGATAGCGCGGCCTGTGATGCGGCTCTGGCAAACCTGACCAAAGTGGCAAGCGAAGGTGGCAACCTGTTGGCGGCAGCTGTGGAAGCGGCGCGGGCACGGGCTACGGTAGGAGAAATCAGCATGGCAATGGAGAAGGAATTTGGTCGTCATCGGGCCGAGGTGAAGACATTGGCAGGTGTTTATGGCGCGGCCTATGAGGGCGATGAAGGTTTTGCGGCTATTCAGAAATCCATCGAGGATTTTGCCGAGGAGGAAGGTCGACGCCCGCGTTTGCTGGTGGTGAAAATGGGCCAAGACGGGCACGACCGTGGGGCGAAAGTGATTGCAACCGCGTTTGCCGACATTGGGTTTGATGTTGATGTCGGCCCGCTGTTCCAAACACCGGAAGAGGCGGCGCAGGATGCGGTGGACAATGATGTGCATGTGGTGGGGATTTCCTCACAGGCCGCTGGTCACAAGACATTGGCGCCGCAGCTGATTGAGGCGTTAAAAGGCAAAGATGCAGAGGACATTCTGGTGATTTGTGGCGGGGTGATCCCGCAACAGGACTATGAATTCTTGCAGAATGCCGGAGTGAAGGCGATCTTTGGTCCGGGCACCAACATTCCGGACGCGGCGCAGAACATTCTGCAGCTGATCCGCGATGCGCGAACGTAAGGCGTTGGGGGCTGTCTGCCCCCAAACCCCCGAGGATATTTTGGGAATGAGAAAACGGGGTGTGCGGGAAGCCGCAGCCCCTTTTTTAATGGACTGTTGGGTCAATGGCGCTGGATCTTGATGCAGGCGCGCATGCCGGCGGTGCCTGCTTCAAAGGAGAGGGCGCCGCCGTGCTGTTCAGCCACGGTGGCGACAATGGTCAGGCCCAAGCCGTAGCCTTCGATCGTTTGGGTGTTGTCGCCGCGCGTGAATGGCGCCACCGCGGCTTCGATTTCGGCGGCGGTCATGCCCGAGCCTTCGTCTTCAACTGTGATTGTCGCGTGGTCGGCACTGGCCACCAGCTCAACCTTGGCTTTGCGCCCATATTTGAGGGCGTTTTCTATCAGGTTCGTGATGGCACGCTTGAGCGAGATCGGGCGGGCAGATACCAGAATGCGTTGCTCAGAGGGCAGTGTGCCACGACCGGCGTTGGACATGAACACCGAGCCGCCACCCTGAAACGACGGGGTTTCCAAGGCGGCCAGGGTGACGGGCTGGCCGGTGTCTTGATAATCGTCCACCAGCGCTTCGACCAAGGAGGTCAGCGACAATTCACGGGGCGCTTCTTCGTTGAGTTCGGCGCGGGTGTAGGTCAGCACGCTTTCGATCATCCCTGTCATGCTGTCGATGTCGGCTTCAAATTTTTCGCGCAGCTCCGCATCCTGAACCAGAGCGGCGCGCAGGCGCAGGCGGGTGGCCGGGGTGCCGAGATCGTGGCTCACGCCAGACAGCACGGTGGCGCGCTTGGCAATTTGGTCGCGTTCGCGCCCGAGGTATTGGTTTACCGCCTGCACAATGTCGCGCAGTTCTTCGGGGCCTTGCACCGGGTAGCGTTGCGGGCCGCCAAGGCGGCGGTGGTTGCGCAGGGTGCGGGCGAAGCGTTCAAAATGGGCAGAGGTGTCACGCACAAGTGTGGTGAAGATGGTCATCGACACGATGGCCAACAGCACGGCCAGCAGTCGGTAGTCGGTGGGCGCGGCATCACAGCCCCAAACAGCGCGCCCGTCCACATGTTTCCAGTCTTGCGCCCCCATACGGGCGTATAAAATGGGCTCGCTGCAATAGGTGGCCAGAAGCTGGGTAACCCGGCCAAGCTTTTGCGCCGCAGACTGGCGCTCATTGGAGACCAGTTCCGAGACGTTGTAGCGCAGGCTGTCTGAGACAATCACCAGGGCGAGGGTTTCGCCTGACACAGGGTCATGGCCTTGGCCTTTGAGGGAGACATGAGTCACAAACGCCGGTTTGGGCACGCCTGGGAGTTGCAAAAATTCCCTCTGGGAGACCAAATCCTGGTTGGTCTGGCTTAAGGTTTGAATGTCGACATTGACCGGTGGATCAGCGCGGGTGCGCAGGCTGTCGTAGAGTGAAACGCCGGTGACGTAGCTGCGGGTCAGGTGGTCGCGCCATCCGTTGCTGGAAGCGGACCAGAGCCATGCGGTGCCGTAAGCTGTGGCAAAGCAGGCAAACACCAGAAATAGACCCAGCGATTGCAGGCGGAAGCCTTGCGACCTTGAGATCATTGATCGTCCTCAACCACAACGTCCACAGCAAAGACATAACCGACGCCGCGCTGTGTGCGCAGCAGTTCCGGGATTTTGGGATCCGCTTCGATTTTGCCACGCAGTCGTCCAACCAAAACGTCGATGGCGCGGCCCGGGTTGCCGGACCCGAGGTCTTGACCATCGCCGGTCACGTCCAGTGCGGTGTTGATCTCTTCGCGGGTCAGTGGGATGTGCGGGTTGCCGAGGAAGACCTTGAGCAGCGCGGTTTCTTTGCGCGACAGGCTGACCTGGTAGCCTTGGGGCGAGGTAACTTCGTCGCGTTTGGCGTCATACCACCAGCCGCCAAAGCGGAAGGTGGAGATGCTGCGGCGGTAGGTCAGCGAGCTGCTGCGTTTGGCGCGGTGCAAGACGGCTTTCACCCGCGCGAGCAACAAGTTGGGATTAAACGGCTTGGCGATGTAGTCATCGGCGCCCACTTCATAGCCGGCCATGCGATGGTGATCTGCTGACAGGGCGGAGACCAGAATGACGGGCACATCCTGCTCGCTGCGCAGGCGCTTGCAAATGTCGACGCCGTATTCGTCACCCAGCATCACGTCGAGCAGGATCAGGTCAACGCGGCCACTGCCCAGTTGGTCGCGAATGGTGCTCTCGCTGTCGCAGGGCAAAGCGATGAAACCGTTTTGACGCAGAAATTGCGTCAGCATGCCGCGCGTTTCCGCATCGTCATCAACCACCAACAAACGTGGAATCGTCATCTCCGCCTCCCCCTGTTCTCCCTGCCACTCCCCACAGCAGGCTGACATGTTGCTTGCTTTGTAACACCGTGCAACAAAATCAAGGCCTAGGTAACAGCGTGTAACAGAACCCCTGATTTTGTGACATGGCAAAGGCCAAACCGGGATTTGGTGGATTGTGACACCCCCATGCGGTTTGGCAGGAATGAGGCAGCGCTGCTCAGTTGGGCAGTGATTTTGGGAGGAAATAATGAAAAAATCCGTATTCGCGGCCGCCGTTGTTGCGTCGCTTGTGGCATCCAACATTGCAAAGGCTGAACCTCAGGCAGAAGTTCTGCACTGGTGGACATCTGGCGGTGAAGCCAAATCTGTGGCTGTGCTACAGAAAGAATTTGCTGACAATGGCGGCACCTGGACCGACATGCCGGTGGCCGGTGGCGGCGGTGACGCGGCGATGACCGCGCTGCGTGCACGCGTGTTGTCGGGCAACGCGCCAACTGCTGTCCAGCTGAAAGGCCCTGCGATTGCCGAGTGGTACGAAGAGGGTGTTCTGGCTGACATTTCCGACGTTGCTGAAGCGCAAGGTTGGGCCGATGTTTTGCCTGCGTCCATCGCGGGTCACATGAAATGTGAAGGCACATGGTGCGCGGCGCCGGTAAACGTACACCGGATTGACTGGATCTGGGCCAATGCCGACATCCTGAAAGCCAACGACATCGCCATGCCCACCACTTGGGCGGAATTCAACACCGCAGCAGACACGCTGATGGCAGCGGGCATCATTCCTCTGGCCCACGGTGGTCAGGCTTGGCAAGACGCCACTGTGTTTGAAGCTGTGGCTCTGGGCCTAGGCGGCGCCGAGTTCTTCCAGAGCGCCTTTGTGGATCTGGACATGGACACGCTGAAGTCTGACAAAATGGTCGAAGTGTTTGATCAGATGCGTAAGCTGCGCGGCTACGTAGATGGCAACTTCTCGGGCCGCGATTGGAACTTGGCAACTGCCATGGTTATGAACGGCGAAGCGGCGTTCCAGATCATGGGCGACTGGGCCAAAGGTGAATTCCTTGCTGCGGGCAAAGTGCCAGGCGAAGATTTCCTCTGTGTGTCGACACCGGGCGATGGGTTCCTTTACAGCGTGGACAGCTTTGCCATGTTCAACGTGGACGGCGACGACAAGCAAAGCGGTCAGAAACTTCTGGCCGAGCTGATTGTTGGCAAGAGCTTCCAGAAAGTGTTCAACCTGAACAAAGGTTCGATCCCTGCACGGACCGATGTTGCTCTGGATGAGTTTGACTCCTGCGCCCATACGTCGGCGGCGGATATGGCCTCCAGCAACAAAGAAGGCTCCCTGTTGCCAAGCTATGCCCACGGCATGGCGCTGCGCGGTGCACAGGCCGGTGCCATCACTGATGTTGTGACAGCCCACTTCAACTCGGACATGTCTTCGGCTGACGCCGTTCAGATGCTGGCCGACGCGATCGCCAACTCGATGTAATCTCCCAGCCCCGTTCCGAAGGTTTCTTTCGGGGCGGGGCACCTAAATAAAGGGTCGTTGTTATGACCGAATGGCTTGAACGCCACGTGCCAAAGATGGTGCTTGCACCTTCTTTTGTGGCCGTCCTCATCTTTGTCTATGGCTTTATCATCTGGACCGGTTGGGTGTCTCTGACCCGCTCCAAACTGATGCCGAAATACGAAATCAAAGGCGTCATTCAGTATGAACGCCTGTTTGCCTCCCCACGCTGGGACACGGCGATGGACAACCTGTTCATCTTTGGGGGGCTGTTTATCGGAATTTCCCTGATCCTCGGCTTGTTTTTGGCCATTCTGCTGGATCAGAAAATCCGTGCGGAGGGTGTGCTGCGCACCATCTACCTCTACCCGATGGCACTTTCGATGATTGTGACCGGTACAGCCTGGAAATGGATCATGAACCCGGGCCTGGGTATTGAGGCCACCGTGCGCAATTGGGGGTTCGAGAGTTTTACCTTCAACTGGATCACCGATCCGAAAATGGCAATTTACGCGGTTGTGATTGCGGCCGTTTGGCAAGCCAGTGGCTTTGTGATGGCGCTGTTTTTGGCTGGGTTGCGCTCTGTTGATGAGGAAATCATCAAAGCCGCGCAGGTTGATGGCATTCCCACTTGGCGGATCTATTCGGCCATTATCATCCCGTCGATGGCACCGATTTTCCTGTCGGCCTTCATCGTGCTGGCGCACCTTGCGATCAAGAGCTTTGACCTTGTGATTGCGCTGACTGGCGGTGGTCCCGGCTACGCCACGGATCTGCCGGCAACCTATATGTATGCCATGGCGTTTTCGCGCGGTGACATTGGGCAAGCGGCCAGCTCTGCCATGGTCATGATGGGTGTCGTGTTCACCATTGTCGTGCCTTACCTGTACTCTGAATTGAGGGCGAAACATGACTGATTTCACCCAGAATTATCACCCGCCACGCCGCAGCTTTGGCCAATTGGCTTTGCGTTGGTTGTTGTTTGCTCTGCTTGGGTTGTTTGCGCTGTTCTATCTGATGCCGCTGTTTGTGATGGTCACTACCTCACTCAAAAGCTTGGAGGAAATTCGTACGGGTTCACTTGTGGCCTTGCCGCGTGATGTGACCTTCGAAGCGTGGAGCACGGCGTGGTCGGGCACTTGTACCGGCGTGAAATGTGAAGGTCTTCGGCCGTATTTCTGGAACTCGGTGCTGATGACCGTTCCGGCGGTGTTCCTTGCCACGTTGCTTGGTGCAGTGAATGGCTATGTGATTGCACAGTGGCGCTTCAAAGGGGCCAACTTGATTTTCGCGATGATGTTGTTTGGCTGCTTCATCCCGTTTCAAGTGGTTCTGCTGCCGATGGCCCGCAGCTTGGGCATTCTGGGATTGGCCGGGTCCATTCCAGGTCTGATCTTTGTGCATGTGATCTACGGGATTGGCTTCACCACGCTGTTTTTCCGCAACTACTATGTCACGATCCCAGCCGAGCTGACCAAAGCTGCTAAAGTCGACGGGGCTGGGTTCTTCCGGATCTTTTGGTCGATCTTCTTGCCGCTGTCGTTGCCCATCGTGGTTGTGACCGTGATCTGGCAGTTCACCAACATCTGGAACGACTTCCTCTTTGGGGTCAGTTTCAGCCAAGCGGGAACACAGCCGGTGACCGTGGCCCTCAACAACATCGTCAACTCCACCACAGGGGTGAAGGAATACAACGTCGATATGGCCGCTGCCATCATCGCCGCGCTTCCCACGCTGCTTGTCTATGTGGTGGCTGGCAAATATTTCATCCGCGGCCTGACCGCAGGCTCCGTGAAAGGTTAACCTCATGGCACCCATTCTGGATATCAATAACCTCTACAAGAACTACGGTTCTGTCGAGATTCTCAAAGACATCAATGTGGCGATTGAGCCTGGTGATTTCCTTGTGTTGGTCGGCCCGTCGGGCTGCGGCAAGTCCACACTCCTGAACTGTATTGCAGGGCTTGAGCCGATCACCGGCGGCACTTTGTCGATTGGGGGCAAAGACATGACCCATGTCAGCCCCAAGGACCGCGACATCGCGATGGTGTTTCAATCTTATGCGCTTTATCCAACCATGTCGGTGGCCAAGAACATCACCTTTGGCATGAAAGTGCGTGGCGTGGATGCGGCGACACAGGAGAGCAAACTCAAAGAAGTGGCGAGCCAGTTGCAGATTGAGCAGCTGCTGCACCGTCGCCCGGGGCAGCTGTCCGGTGGTCAACGGCAACGTGTGGCGATGGGGCGGGCGCTGGTGCGTGATCCCAAGCTGTTCCTGTTTGACGAGCCGCTCTCAAACCTCGATGCGAAGCTGCGTGTTGAAATGCGCTCCGAAATCAAAAAACTGCACCAAAACCTTGGGGCCACTATGGTCTATGTAACCCACGATCAGATCGAAGCCATGACTTTGGCGACCAAGATTGTGGTGCTCAAGGGCGGCGTTGTGCAGCAGATTGGCACGCCGGCGGAGATCTATAATCGTCCGGCCAACCTGTTTGTGGCGGACTTCATGGGCAGCCCGGCGATGAACCTGATCCCGGCGAAGGCCAGCAAGAACGGCAGCGGAACGCAGATTGAGATCGCGCGGGATGGTGCCGCACCCTTGGTGCTGACCGACACTCATGCGGAGAACCTGCCGCAGGATGTGATCTTGGGCCTGCGGCCTGAGGACATCGCCGAAGCGGGGTTCCGCGCTGGTGAAGATGTGCAGGTGGCTGAGTGTCATATCGACATGGTGGAACCGGCAGGCGCGGATACGTTTGTGGTCTCTGAACTTGGTGGCAAACAGGTTACGGCGCGCTTGCACGCGGAAACCGGAGCCGAGTCCGGCAAAGCGCTGTCTTTAGCGTTTGATTTGAGCAAAGTGTCCTACTTTGCCCCGGGCAGTGGTGAGCGGCTGAACTAAGTCGGTATCGATTGAAAACAAAAAGCCCGCTTGGTTTTGCCAAGCGGGCTTTTTGTTTGCGTACCGAGCACTTTACGCACTCAGGCGTTCCTCATCTTCGAACGCGTCCGGCACCTCAGCCTGTTCCGCGCCCTCCATGTCAAAGCGGGCGACAATACCGGAGAGGCTTTGCGCTTCGGCCAGTAGCATTTGACTTGAGGCCGCGGCCTCCTCGGCCATGGCGGTGTTTTGCTGTGTCACCGAGTCCAGTTCGCGCATCGAGGTATTGATGCTTTCCAGACCTGCGGATTGGGTGCGCACACCATCGGATATCTCGGTCACCAGATCGGACACAGAGGTGACCTGGGTGATGATGTTGGACAGGGCTTCACCTGCACGCCCCACCATATCCACCCCGTTGGAGACATGGTCTTCGCTGGCGCTGGTGAGTTTTTGAATTTGCCCTGCGGCGGTGGAGGCACGTTGTGCCAGGGCACGGACCTCGGAGGCCACGACGGCAAACCCGCTGCCAGCGCTGCCCGCGCGGGCGGCTTCGACACCGGCGTTGAGCGCAAGCAGGTTGGTTTGGAAGGCGATGTCATCAATCACGCCGATGATTTGCGTGATTTCGCTCGACGCGGTTTGGATTTGATCCATGGCTTCCACGGCGGAGGACACCACATCACGGCTGTTTTCTGCCTCACCACGGGCGGTTTGCATGACGCCGTCAACCCGTGTGGCGCGGTCCGCAGTGGCTTTCACGCCATCAGACAGCGCGTTTACAGCGTTGGCGGTGTCCTCAAGTGTGGCAGCGGCGCTTTCAGTGCGCTTTTCCATCACTGTTGCTGAGGATTTCTGCTCGTCGGAGTATTGGCCAACGTGCTGGGAGGCTTCGACAATGTCAGACATCAAGTCGCGCAGATTGGCCAGGCTGCGGTTAAAGTTCTCCCGCAGGATTTCGTAGTCGGCCACAAATGGCGTGTCTATGTCACAGGCCAGATTGCCGCGCTCCAGTTCAGACAATGCTTCGCTCATGGTTTCGACAACATCAGCAGTTTTGCGCGCGGATTCAGCTTCGCGCTCGGAGGCTTCATCAGCTCGTTTGAGTTTGTCGCGAAAGTCACCCATGGTGCGGGCCAAATCGCCAAGTTCGTCACCGCGTTCTTCGCCTGAAATGTCGATGTCGTAGTCACCTTCTGCCAAGGCATTTGTCACGCCACGCAGGGCTTGAATGGGTTTGGTGACACGGCTGGCGGCGATCCAAGAGACAATGATGGCGATGACCACAGAGGCCGCGATCATGGCGATGGCAATCATGCGGATTTGATGCACGGCTGCAAAGGCGGTGTCGTGGTCGGTTTCCATCACCAAAGACCAGTTGAAGCCGGGCACCTGCATGGGTTTGACCAAGCCGATCACATCGATGTTGGCAACGGATTCGACCGATTCAAAGAACGTGTCTTCGTGGGCTTGGGCGGCGACGATATGGGGCGCTTGCGGCAGTTGGGTAGAGACTTCAAACTGACCTTCGATCAGCGAGGGGCTGCGTGCGGTTCCGTC
The DNA here is from genome assembly GCF_900182745.1 of Shimia sagamensis. Classification (GTDB taxonomy): domain Bacteria; phylum Pseudomonadota; class Alphaproteobacteria; order Rhodobacterales; family Rhodobacteraceae; genus Shimia; species Shimia sagamensis. The sequence goes on from NZ_FXTY01000009.1 coordinate 158,931, forward strand.
TGCGCCAACCAGGAAAAGGTTTTGATGGCCGCTGTCGTCCAGATTGGTGGACAAAGCGCTCGCAATGCGGGCGCTGGAGAGTTGCACCGCCAGAACGCCTGCGATGGTTTTCTTCTTGCTCAGGATTGGGATTGCGAGAAAGGCGCCGGCATCGCCGCCGGTGATCTCATAAGCGGCAAAATCAGAGGTGCTGATCTCGCCTGGCTTCGAATTGATCGCCGCTTTGAAAACTTGCCCCAATCCGGACTCGGCGTAGGCACCCTTGGAAAAGTCTTGAGCAAAGTCATCCTGCTTCATCACCGTGTAGAGCAGACGGCCTTCGGTGTTGAACAGGTAGATGTCTTCATAGCCGTTGAGGTTCAAGGAGCGCAGGAAGGTTGGATGATAACTGTTGTGGGATTGGCTGTAGTATTGCCCATCTCCCGGATCCACCAGCTTGGCGCGCTCGCCCACAGGATTGGGGTTATTGGTGATGTATGTGTCGGTGAGATATTTGAGAGGGTCGTCGGCCTCAATCATGCCAATCACACGGTCAAAATTGCTGATCGCGCGGAAGGTGGTGGGCTGATCGGCATTCATCACCAAATCACGCCGCACCGCATCAATCAAAGCCGCAATGGCCTGTTTGCCGGCGTTGGCGGTGGTTTCGTGGGAGGCATAGACATTCTGGCGAATGTTTTGCTCTGCCATACGATAAACAAGAAAGGACACGGTAACCAGAAACGTGGCTGTCAACGCCACCATCACAAGGGGTAGCTTCAGCGAAAGCGACAGCTTTTTGGCTCTGAACATTTTTTGCTCCTCACAAAATGTCTCATCGCCCGGGTTTCCTCGGGGTCCTCAATCGTTAGCCACATAATCCCTTCGAAGTGCTTAAGGGTAAATTTGAGTTGAAAAATAACGCCTTTCAGCGTGGTTTGGGGCGGGATCGTGGAATGGTTGCTTTGTTAAGTTATTGGGGCGAAAGGAAATTCTGCGGCACAGCGTCAGGGAATACGCACCCGTTCGACAAACTTCTTGAGGGCAAACCGGGAGCGGATGGCGCGAATGCCGGGTACGCGCATCAATTTTGATTGCAGAAAAGTCTCAAATTCTTCAAGGCTTTCCACCCAAATCTCCAGTTGGAAGTCCATCGCGCCGGTCATCAATGTGCCGGTGACAACTTCATCAAAGCGGGCCACTTCTTTCTGAAAATTTGAAATAGCGTCCGCATCTTGACGCTCCAGCTCGACATTCACATAGGCGGTGATGCCAAAGCCGGCGGTCATGCGGTTGATGCGCAGCGTGTAGCCGGCGATCAGCCCGCTGTCTTGCAGCTGTTTCAGGCGGCGCTTGCAGGGCGTGGCAGAGAGCCCCACGCGGTCGGCAATTTGCACCACAGACATGCGGCCATCCTCACAAAGTGCGCGGATGATTTTGCGGTCAATTTCGTCTATAGTGATTTTCGCCACAGTTTCCTCCTAGATGGACTTTTCCGACTAACATTTCGCAAATACGCTAGGAGAACGCCGTTTTTCAACCCGGATTGTTGGCTAAACTAGCAGGGTTGAATAATTCTCGCTGGCAGGCGGGGGTGTCGGTTGTGCTGTCCGTCCCTGAGCCCCTGCGTGGGTCAACGTGACAGATCAATCGTGACTCCCGGTGTCAGCCCCACTTCAGAAAGGTGACGCATGGGCTCTGATACTGCTCCGCTCTCCCTCAATGTCCCGGAACCGGGATGCCGTCCTGGTGACACGCCGGACTTCTCCGATTTTGAAATTCCAAGGGCTGGCGAAGTTGGCCGACCAGATGTGGATGCGGACCCGGATGCCATTCGTGACATGGCGTTTTCGATTGTGCGTGTACTCAACAAAGAAGGCGAGGCCGTTGGTGATTGGGCCGGTGCGCTGAGCGTGGATGAGCTGCGCGAAGGGCTGCGTCATATGATGACCCTGCGGACCTTTGATGCACGCATGCAGATTGCGCAACGCCAGGGCAAAACCAGTTTTTACATGCAGCATTTGGGGGAAGAGGCGGTGTCTTGCGCCTTTGCCCGTGCGTTGCAACCGGGGGATATGAATTTCCCAACTTACCGTCAGGCTGGGCTTCTGATTGCGTCAGAGTATCCGATGCTGACAATGATGAACCAGATATACTCCAATGCCGAAGACCCGTTGGCGGGGCGTCAGCTGCCCATCATGTACTCGTCCAAAGCGCATGGGTTCTTTTCGATTTCCGGAAACCTTGGCACGCAGTTTGTGCAATCGGTGGGCTGGGCGATGGCTTCGGCGATCTCCGGTGACACCAAGATTTCGACCGGCTGGATTGGGGATGGCTCCACAGCGGAGAATGACTTCCATGCCGCGATGGTGTTTGCCTCCACTTACAAGGCGCCTGTTGTGCTGAACATTGTGAACAACCAGTGGGCCATTTCCACGTTCCAAGGCATTGCGCGCGGTGGCGTGGGCACGTTTGCCGCCCGTGGGCACGGGTTTGGCATTGCCTCCCTGCGTGTGGACGGCAACGACTATTTGGCGGTGCATGCGGTGGCAAAATGGGCGGCTGAGCGTGCGCGTTTGGGCCACGGACCCACGTTGATTGAGCATGTGACGTATCGCGCCGGGGGGCATTCGACCTCGGATGATCCGGCTGCGTACCGCTCAAAACAGGAGGCCGCGGCCTGGCCATTGGGCGACCCAATTGAGCGCCTCAAGCAGCATCTGATCAAGATTGGCGAGTGGAGCGAAGATCGCCATGCACAGGCTGAGGCGGAGATTCTCGACACGGTGATATCGGTGCAAAAAGAGGCTGAAGCAGTTGGCACGTTGACCGGTGGCAAAGCGCCAAGCGCACGCGACATGTTTGAAGGGGTCTATGAAACCATGCCAGCGCACCTGATCCGTCAACGTCAAGAAGCGGGGTTCTGATCATGGCGCAGATGACAATGATTGAAGCTATCCGTGAGGCCCACGATGTGGCCATGGCGGCGGATGACAAAGTGGTGGTGTTTGGCGAAGACGTCGGTTTTTTTGGTGGTGTGTTCCGCTGTACTGCCGGGTTGCAGGAGAAATACGGCAAGTCCCGTTGTTTTGACGCGCCGATCAATGAGAGCGGCATTGTCGGCACGGCCATTGGCATGGCGGCTTATGGGCTTAAGCCAGTGATCGAGATTCAGTTCGCGGATTATGTGTATCCGGCCTATGATCAGATTGTGTCGGAGGCGGCACGTTTGCGGCACCGCTCCAATGGTGATTTCACCTGTCCTTTGGTGATCCGCATGCCTACCGGTGGCGGTATTTTTGGTGGGCAGACTCACAGCCAGAGCCCAGAAGCGATTTTCACCCATGTATCGGGTTTGAAAGTAGTGATCCCGTCCAATCCACGCGACGCCAAAGGCCTGTTGCTGGCGGCGATTGCGGACCCGGATCCGGTGATCTTTTTGGAGCCGAAGCGGCTCTATAACGGGCCGTTTGATGGGCATCACGACAAGCCGATTGAAAGCTGGAAGAAGCACCCTCAGGGGAATGTGCCGGATGGGGACGAGATTGTTCCGCTGGGCAAGGCGCATATTCAGCGTGAAGGCGCGGATGTGACGGTTTTGGCCTATGGCACGATGGTTTACGTGGCCGAAGCTGCGGCTAAGGAAACCGGAGTAGACGCGGAGGTGATCGACTTGCGCACGCTGATGCCGCTGGACTTGGACACCATTGTTGAAAGCGTGAAGAAAACCGGACGTTGTGTGGTTGTGCATGAGGCGACACGCACCTCGGGCTTTGGTGGCGAGCTGATGAGCCTCGTACAAGAAGCCTGTTTCTATCATCTTGAAGCGCCAATGATCCGGGTGACCGGATGGGACACGCCGTATCCGCATGCGCAGGAGTGGGAGTATTTCCCGGGACCTGGTCGGGTTGGTGAAGCGCTGCGCAAAGTCATGAAGGACTGAGCCATGGGAGTATTTGCAATCCGTTTGCCCGACGTTGGAGAGGGCATTGCTGAGGCCGAGCTGGTCGAATGGCACGTAAAAGTTGGCGATGTGGTGCGTGAAGATGACGTGCTTGCCGCCGTGATGACCGATAAGGCTGCTGTGGAAGTGCCCTCGTCTGTGGATGGTAAGGTGCTGGCGCTGGGCGGTGAGATTGGCGACATGATCGCCATTGGTGCCGTGTTGATCCGCATCGAAGTGGACGGCGAAGGTAACGAGAGTGGCGTGGCGGAAGACACTGTTGCGGTACCGGTTGAGGACAAGCCTGCGGGTGTTGAGCCTGCGGCCAAGCGTGAACCAAAACCAGCGGCGAAGCCTGCGGCGGCTCCTGTAGCGGCAGTACCGGTGAAGCGTGCGGCGGGCACCAAGCCATTGGCGTCGCCTTCTGTCCGCGCGCGCGCACGGGAAGAAGGGGTTGATTTGCGTCAGGTGACGGGGTCCGGTGCGGCGGGGCGGATCAGCCATGGTGACTTGGACAACTGGATTGCTTCCGGTGGCATTCAGCAGGGCACTGTGGTGCGAGGGCAGAACACCGGCGTGGAAGAGGTGCGCGTGATTGGCATGCGCCGCAAGATCGCCGAGAAGATGGCGATCTCCAAACGGCAAATTCCGCATATCACTATTGTGGAAGAGGTTGAGATGTCGGCGCTGGAAGACCTGCGTGCGGCGCTTAATGCCAAACACAAAGGGGAGCGGGCGAAGCTGACGTTGTTGCCGTTCCTGATGCGGGCGATTGTTGAAGCGGTGCGCGAGCAGCCAGAGCTGAATGCGCGCTATGATGATGAGGCTGGTGTGATCCATCGCCACGGTGGGGTGCATGTGGGCATCGCCACGCAGACCCCAAACGGCTTGAACGTGCCGGTGGTGAAACATGCGGAGGCGGGCAGCCTGTGGGACAATGCAGAAACTGTGTCACGGTTGGCGCAAGAGGCACGGGACGGCACCATCAAACGCGATGAGTTGTCCGGTGGCACGATCACCATCACTTCGTTGGGACCGTTGGGCGCGATCGCCACAACGCCAATCATCAACCATCCTGAGGTGGCCATTGTGGGCGTGAACAAGATGCAGATCCGTCCTGTTTGGGATGGGCAACAATTTCAGCCGCGAAAGATGATGAACATCTCCTGCAGTTTTGATCACCGGGTGATCGACGGCTGGGATGCGGCTGTGTTTGTGCAAAAAATTAAAACCCTGCTGGAAACACCAGCGATGCTGTTTGTTGAGGGCTAAATGACTGATCTATCCTGTAAACTGCTGATTATTGGGGCCGGGCCTGGAGGCTATGTCTGTGCTATCCGTGCAGGCCAGCTGGGCATTGATACCATTGTTGTGGATGCCGGTAAGCCGGGTGGGACGTGCCTGAATGTAGGCTGTATCCCGTCCAAGGCGATGATCCATGCGGCGGATGAATTCCATAAGTTTGCCCACGTGAACGACGGGCCGTTGGGAATTTCCGTGGGGGCGCCAAGCATTGATCTGGCCAAAACCGTCGCGTGGAAAGACGGCATTGTGCAGCGCCTGAATACTGGGGTGTCGGCGCTGATGAAGAAAGCAAAAGCGCGGTTTGTGACCGGGCAGGCGCGGTTCCTGGATGGCAAAACTGTCGAAGTCACCAATGGCGACGAGGTGCAGCAGATAAGGGCGGAATATGTGGTGATTGCCACGGGCTCCGCGCCGGTGGAACTGCCGTTTTTACCGTTTGGCGGGCCGATCTTGTCTTCGACCGAGGCGTTGGACCTGACCGAAGTTCCGGAGACATTGGCGGTTGTTGGTGGTGGCTATATCGGGCTGGAGCTGGGCACGGTGTTTGCCAAGTTGGGCAGCAAGGTCACGGTGGTGGAGGCGGAAGACCGCATTCTGTCGCTGTATGACAAGGCGCTGACCAAGCCGGTGGCGAAGCGGCTGAAAGAACTGGGCGTGACGGTGATGACCGGCACCAAGGCACAGGGCTACGCCGATGGTGCGTTGCAGACTGATCAAGGCGATGTGGTCGCGGAGAAAGTGCTGGTGACCGTGGGCCGGCGTCCGCGCACGGCGGGTATTGGCATTGAAGAGCTTGCGCTGACCCAGGATGGGCCGTTTGTAAAGATCGACAGCTATTGCCAGACCTCAATGCGTGGGATTTACGCGATTGGCGATGTGACCGGCGAGCCGATGTTGGCACATCGGGCCATGGCCCAGGGTGAATTGGTAGCCGAACATATCGCGGGCCATGCCGTGGAGTGGGACAAACGCGCCATTCCGGCGGTGTGTTTCACAGACCCGGAAATTGTCACCTGTGGCGCATTGCCGGGGGAGATCGAGGGCACCAAATCCAGCGAGTTCCCGTTTATGGCCAATGGCCGTGCCATGACCACAGAGCGCGACGACGGCTTTGTGCGGGTTGTGTACCGCGAAGAAGACCACGCGGTTGTGGGCTTGCAGGCGGTTGGGGCAGGGATCTCGGAATTGTCGGCGGCGTTTTCGCTGGCGATTGAGATGGGGGCTTGCCTTGAAGACATTGCAGCTACGATCCATGCCCATCCCACGCAATCTGAAGGATTGCAGGAAGCCTGTCTCAAGGCATTGGGGCACGCGCTGCACATCTGAATTTAAAAAGGCCCGCAGTGATCTGCGGGCCTTTTTGTTTGCAGGGATTGGAGGGACCTGCGTCTTAAAACAATTGCACGTCGCCCAGGTTGTCGTCGACCTTGGGCTTTGGCTTGCGCCGCGGTGCTTCTTCTTCGGTGAGCAGGCGGGTGTCTTTCATAAAGCGGCGCTGAATACGCCCGCCAACAGGCCAAAAACGTATGTTGCGGCCACGCTGTCCACCAAGGCAGCAATCCATCAGCTCAAAGCCTTCGTTGCGGACAAACCACATCGCAAATTCAGCGTTTTTGGAGCCAATGTCGATGCGGCTATTGAACATTTTGCCGCCGCCCAACAGCTTCACCTTGAGATTGTCACGGCGGGCACCGGCCTGGATCAACCCGTTCACCAGCAATTCCATCGCGTGTACACCGTGGCTCATGGAGCCTGCGGAGCCATCTTCGGTGCCGGGCAACAGGAAGTGGTTCATGCCTCCAATCCCCGCGGCCTCGTCCCACATGCAAGCGGCCACACAGGACCCTAAGATCGTGGTCATCACGATATCCTGGTCACTGGAAACCTGGACGTCACCCTGCAACAGGGGCTGGACCTGGTATCCTTTGATGGCTTCTGCTTCACTAAGACTCATTGGCTATTCCATTCACCGAGGGTTACACACCAACCGGGTTCGCGCACCGGCTGACAAGGCGCAGTTTTTGCGCTGTTCTTAAAAGTCTTCCCAGTCTTCGCTGGCGGTGTTTTGTACCGGTGCCGACTGATTTACAGCGGCTTTGGCGCGCTTTGGTTGCGGTTTGGGCTCTTGCACCGGTTTTGCGCGCGCGGCTTTTTTGGCTTTTGTAGCCTTGGCATCTTTGGCGGCGTCGTCGTCCCATTCCTTGGTTTTTGCCGTGTCCGCAACAGGACGGGACGGTGCTGGTTTGGCAGCTGCTTTGGTTGGCTTGGCGCGAGCCGGTGCTTTTCTGGCGGGCGCAGGTGTCTGGGGGGACGCAATGTCCGCCTCGGTCAGCTTGAAGACCTTGAGCGCCTGAGACATGTTGGCGGCCTCGTCAGACAGGCTGCGGCTGGCGGCAGAGGATTCTTCGATCATGGCTGCGTTGCGTTGTGTCACACGATCCAATTCGGTCACGCTTTCTTTGATCTCACGCAGGTTGTCTGCTTGATCGCGCGAGCCGGTTGCGATTTGTGACACCAGATCAGACGCGTGGTTCACACCTGTGATGATTTCCTGAAGGGCATCGCCAGCTTGGTTGACCAGCGCGCTACCCTTGGTGACTTGTTCCCCAGATGTCATGATCAACTCTTTGATCTCATTTGCGGAATCCGAGGCGCGCTGCGCAAGGGCGCGGACCTCAGAGGCCACAACCGCGAACCCGCGTCCAGCTTCGCCTGCACGGGCAGCTTCCACACCGGCGTTTAGCGCCAGGAGGTTGGTCTGGAAAGCGATGTCGTCAATCACGCCGATGATTGCGGTGATTTTGTCGGAGCTTTGCTCGATGTTGCGCATCGCTTCAACGGTGTGCTCAACCACTTCGCCACCGGACTGCGCCTGCTGACGATTCTGGGTGATACGTTTGTTGGCCTCTGCCGCGTGATCAGCGGTTTGCTCTACCGATGTGCTCAGTGTTTCGATCGCCGCCGCGGATTCTTCGAGAGTAACCGCTTGCGCTTCGGAGCGCTTGGATTGGTCTACAACGCTTTCAGAGATTTCATGGGCGCTGCTACGGACGGTCTCAGCAGTGCGCGTCACGGTGGACAAAACAGATTTCAGGTTTGTGAGAACATCGTTGAAATCGTTGCAGATCTGCATTGAGTTTTCACCGAGGTCGGAGAACTCTGCGGTGTCGATCGGGCGATCCACGCGACCATCTGCGATTTCCGACAGGCCTTCAGCCAGGCGAGAAAACAGGCGCTGGCGCTGTTTGTCTTGCTCTGCGCGAACTTCACGGTCGCGTTCTTCCTGGGCCAATTGCGTGCGGAATTTGTCCAGACGGTTGGCCATGGCACCAACTTCATCGTGGCGGTCCAAATGTGGCACTTCAAAATCGTAATCGTGGTCGGCAATGGCGTCCATGGCTTTCCCAAGGCCCAAAACAGGGCGCGTCACGACGCGGCCAACCAGCATCACGATCAGTCCCAGAGCAAAGGCTGCGGCCAGAACCGAGCCAATTGCGCCTTTGATAAACTCCTGAAGAGCTTCTTCGCGGATAGAGGAGACGTCTGCAGCAACCTGAAGGGTGCCAACCGGGGAACGGCCAGCCTGTGCAATTGGCATTTGCGCCGCATAGACGGCCCCTTCGATGGCATGTGCGCTTGGTTTGTCTTCGGTGATTGAGGCTGAAACGGCGTTCAACCCCTGAGTGATGGTTTCGGCGCGGATGTCTGCCGCGTCGTAGCTGTAGATCACGGTGCCGTCCGTAGACAAAACACTCACAGCGGTGATGTGGGGGTCTTGTTCCAGGAAGCGGTCGGTGGTGGCTTTCAGGCGGTCGACGTCCTGAAATTGGGCGGCTGCCACCAGTTGCGTGCTGAACAATTCTGTCAGCAGATCATAGCGCTCCGTTGCTTGGGTTTCCGCTTCGGTGGTGCGGGCGTTGTATTGATTGAACTGTGACAGGCCAACGGCCAGTAGAGCGCAGGCCGCTATGGCCGCTGCCAATTTGGTTTTAATACTCATCCGCGAAATACGGGCATTGATTTTTTGGAAAACCGGCATGGTGAATTCCTGTTGTTTTGAAGCTTATAGGAGCGGCTGAAATGGGGTGGTGCGACCTCGTTAGAGGGCGCTGCCTTTTTGGGTCACTTGGGAGGCTTTGGCGGACAGGTCAGCCAAGTGGCGGTCGGTGTTGTCGTGGAAGTTCTCCAGACGGGCGATGATACCGTCCAAACCGCTATCCACGTCACGCATGCGGCCACTTTCCACTTTGCAAAGCAGTTTCACAACGTCGAGACCGTTGATCCGACGACGCAGGCTGCGGCAGATGTCCGGGATGGACTTGCCGATTGAAGAAATCTCAATCAGGCGCGCACGGCTGCGTTGGTGAAGGCGTTCATGGTGCTCTTTGAGCAGAACCGCACCATCCGTCGCAGTATCATCAGGGGCGATATTGCCATGGGCTTCGTTTAAGAGTTGGGCAATCTGCATTGACCAACGGCCCTGAGACACAGCGCTGTACATCTGTACCAAAGAGCCGTTTTCCGGGTCGTGCAGGCGGCCAACCAGGCTGTGCATCTCTTTGGCCATGGCGTCGTAGTTTTGGGAAATGGTGCCAAGCGCAGCACCGGCGCCTTCAAGACGTCCCGCCAAAATGCGTAGGTTCACAGGCTCGCCGCGGACACGCTCAAAACCCTGCTCGATGCTGTTCACCAGGCCCTGCATGTCAGAGATGATTTCTGCAAGCTCGTCCATCAGAAGAAAGGAACTGGACAAATCTGGCGCAATGATACCGCGCGCTTTGAATTCCAGGTTCAATGCTTCAATCCCGTAAGATTCCAGTGTTGGATATCCTGCGTCTTTCAACATCTCGATCAAACGCGCACTGCTTTGTTCCGGTGAAAGGTTTTCACGCTTTTCTTCGTCCAGCAGCGTGGCGTAGATTTCTTTGGTGGCTTCAAACAATTCGGTGCTGGGGCGGATTCGAGCGGAGAGGAAGCCGTTCTCTGTCTGTGTCACCACAGCCAGAACCCAGTAGTAGCCACCCGATTTGGTTTTGTTTTTCACATAGGTGCAAACAGGCATGCCGGATTTCAAGCAATCCCACAAAAGGTAGAAGACACCTTTTGGCATATCTGGGTGACGCACAATTTTATGCGGGGCGTTGAGCAACTCGTCGACGGAATATCCGGCCACATCGCAGAAAGTTTGATTGGCAAATTGAATCACGCCACGTGGATCGGTCGAGGAAACGACGATGCTTTCGTTGGGAAACCGCACCTCTGTTGCTGAGCTGTCTGCGCTGGCGCTGCTGATCTTGGTCATGGCGTTCATGGGTCTATTCCAATGTCACTGTGGCTGAGCAAGTGTGGCTCAGAAGAGGTTTACGTTGCCTGCATCAGGCGAGATTGCGCGGGTCTTTTCCGCATCAGAGAGGCGGGATTTCAAGTAATCCAGACGGACGCTGTTTGAGAGATCCTGCACATTGAGATCGGGGCCCGCACCAATCATCGTAGACATGTTGCCAAGCAAAACCGCGATGTCGTCTAGGTGCTGGAACAGCGCGTCTACGCGCTGCAGATCCCGTATTTTGTTGTGGTCGACGCCTTCCAAATCAAGTTCGCTGGTCAGACCGTCCAACGCATGTGCGATGGAGGCGAGGTCTGCCACGTCCTCGGAAATGGTAGTCAGTACGTCTGCGGTGGTGCGCGTTGCCATTCTTAGTCCCCCTAGGGAGCCTCCTTTACAGAGGCCCCACTACCTTCTCGATGCAGGCTTTGAGTTGTGCGGTTTGGAACGGCTTCTTGATGAAGTTGTTCATGCCGAGCTTGACGCCCTTGTTGATTGTGTCCGGATCTGCGCGCCCGGTGATCAGGATAAAGCCGGTGCGGGCTGTCGCCTTATTACCGCGGATGCCTTCCAAAAGTTGGAGGCCGTCCATGCCAGGCATGTTGAAGTCCGACAGGATCAAGTGCACCGGTTTCGCCGCCAGGCTACGCCAGGCTTGGGCACCGTCGTTTTCGGTGCGGTAGTTGACGATCCCGATCTCATCGAGTGCCTGTGTGATGAGTCCGCGGCTGGTGGACATGTCGTCCACAACCAGGATATGCAGCTTATCTTTCAAGCTCATTTTTAATTCCCCATGTGCAAGGTTGCATTGGCGCTTCTGTCACCAATGCGGGAGGTGTCTATTGAGAAAACGCCCCGGCCGGCTGTGTGAAACAGGTCGGCGTGTTCCGGACCAATTCCTTCGGAATGGCCCAAGAATAGGAGGCCGTCTGGGCAAAGCTGCTCGCCAAATCTGCGCCAGAGACGACTTTGTGTTGGTGCATCAAAGTAGATGGCGACGTTGCGACACATGATGATGTCGAACTGGCCTTTGAACGGCCAATCGCCATGAAGATTGAGGCGACGGAAACTGATTAGTTCGCGGGCTTTGTCGCAAACAGATTTCCGATCGTTTGACCCTTCAAAATCCTCAAAGTATTTGGTCGCTTGCCCGTTGGTTAGGGTGTTGACTGAGGATGCGGGATAGACGCCGCGCTTGGCGGATGCCAAGATTTCAGGATCGATGTCTGATGCCAGGATTTTCACATCCAGAGAAGGGGCTTCAGGGCAGGCATCCAACACGTGGAAAGCCAGACCATAAGGTTCTTCACCGCTGGAACATCCAGCTGACCAAATCCGAACCCTCTTGCCGCGACGCGCCTGTGCCATAAGGTCAGGCAGAATGTCATTGGCCAGCTGTTCGAAGTGATGCCCTTCGCGATTGAAGCGCGTCATGTTGGTTGTATAGGCGCTGATGAAACGGGTTTGCTCATCCCGCCCTTGAGGCGAGTGCATATAGTCGATGTAGTCGTTGACCGACTCATAGCCAGTGGCACGTAGGCGTTTGGAGAGACGGGAGGCAACCATCGTCCGCTTGTGCGGTTGAAGGTCGATGCCCATCCATTCTCGCACCAGCCCAGCGATTGCGGCAAAGTCCGCATCACTGATTGTGCCTTCTTCAAGGGATTTTTGCGCCATTTGGGTCATGCTGCTGACATTGCTTCCTGTGGCATAATCTGATGAACATCAATCGCCCGAACGATGGTGTCGTCCAGCGTGTAGACCCCACGAATGAACGCAGCAGTCCTAGAGGAAGATACCTCAGGTGTCGCTTTGATCTCGTCAGTGTTCACAGTGATGATGTTGGACACAGCGTCTACCAGGAAGCCAACGCTCTTCTCATCGATATGTGCAATGATGATGACGTGGCGGCTTTCTGGAATGGTTTTACCCAGCCCCAAACGCATCGACAGGTCAATCACCGGCAGCACAGCGCCCCGCAGGTTCATCATGCCAACCACATAATCCGGTGCATGCGGCAGCGTGGTGGTGCTGGTCCAGCCTCGGATTTCAAGCACGTGGCCAATGTCCAGGCAGAAAGCCTGCTCACCAATGGCGAAGGACACGATTTCAATGCGTTCGTCGGTCTGTTCTTGAGTTGCTTGTTCAGACATAAGAGTTCACCTCTGCCATATCGGACCCCTTAAGCAGTCCTGTGTTGCCGTTACCCGGTGATGGGATCATTTGATCCGTGTCGACGATCAGGGCGATCTTGCCGTTACCAAGGATGGTTGCCGCAGCGATTCCTGGAATGGATTGGTAGTTATGTTCCAAACCTTTGATCACCACTTCGCGTTGCTCCACGATGCCGTCCACAGCAAGTGCGGAGCGCCGACCGGATTCCCCTTCGATCAGAAGGAGGGATTGGTTGCTGAAATCCGGCAGCGGTGGGCGGAAGCCGAGGGCCTCCCCCAGGTCTACAATCGGAAGCATGGAGTCATTTACTGACAGGCCACGGTCGCCATCACAGAAGTCGTGAATGTTGGCCTGACCCGGCTGCAGCGTCTCTCGCAATGCGACGGTTGGGACAACCAGGCTCTCACCTGCAACTTCAATCAGCATGCCTTCCATGACCGCCAATGTCAGCGGCAAGGAGATGGTGATCGTGGTGCCCTTGTTTGGTTCGGATTGCAGGTTGATACGACCGCCAAGCGCCTGAATTTCAGAGCGCACAACGTCCATGCCAACACCGCGGCCAGACAGTTGAGAAATCTCGTCTGCCGTCGAAAATCCGGCCCGGAACAACAGGTTGTCGATGTCGCTGTCGGTCAGGTCGTCCTCAGGACGTATCAAGCCTTTTTCTTCGGCTTTCTGACGCACTTTGGGGCGGTTCACACCCGCACCGTCGTCAGACAGAGAGATCACAACTCGACCGGAGCGGTGCGCCGCTTCGAGTTTGATTGTGCCCATCTCCGGCTTGCCAGCAGCCACGCGATCCTCGGGTTTTTCAAGGCCGTGGTCGACTGAGTTCCGGATCATGTGGGTCAAAGGTTCCACCAGACGTTCCGTCACGGTCTTATCGACCTCGGTGGCTTCCCCAACCATCACCAGACGGGAGGTTTTACCGGCCTGACGGGAGGACTCCCGGACAATTCGGCTCATCCGTTGGAACAGACCTCGCACAGGTTGCGCACGAATGGCCATCACACTTTCTTGCAGAACGCCCGATAGGGTTTTCAGCTGACCAATGGCCTCACTGACGGCGCTGTTGGCAGACACCGGCAACTCGTTCATCGACTGCCGCAGCATGGCTTCACTGATTACCAGTTCGCCAACCAGATTGATCAAGCGATCAACACGGTTCAGATCCACACGGATGGTGCTGTTTCGCGGTTCAGAAGACTTTTTTCCACCGTCTCCACCCTTGGCCTCCTGCTTTTCAGCTTTGGGGGCTTTGGCAGGGGGCGACTTGTCCTTGGACTTGGCTTTGGTCGGTGCCGCCGCCGGCGCAGCTTCCGCAACCGGGGCTGGTTCTGGTGCTTCGCATTCGGCTTCTGTTGTTGGCGCTTCCCCGGCGGGTGTTTCAGCTGCAACTTCCGAAATTTGCAGCACACATTGGCCTTCCACAAATTCGAAAATCTCACGGATGGCGCTTTCATCGATGCCGTCATCCGGGCGCAACGTCAGAGTCCAAGAGATGGCTGCTGGCGCGTCCTTTAGGCTTTCCAAAGGTGCGACGGCTTCGCGATCGGCTTCAATGGACAGATCACCCATCTCACCCAATGCGCGGAACAGCAAGGCTGGATCGTGACCCCGTGTGTAAAGCACGGGTTCCGCTTTAAATGTGACCACGAAGAGCATAGCACCTTCGACCGCGTCACCCCCCAAAGAGGGCAGTCCTGGAAGATCCGCTGGAGTGTCGTCATCCCCGCCAAGATCAAGACCGAAGTCCATTGCTTGCACAACAAAATCGTCTGAGTCGACTTCGTTTGCGTCTTCTTCCTCATCGCCGCTTAGACCATTGGCGTTCTGTGTGGTTTGCTTGAGTTCCGCAAGAACAGCCGCCCCATCGGATTCCGGTAGGTCGTTGTCGTCACGGGCCGCATCCACGAGGTCGTTTAGGTGGTCAAAACCGGAGAACATCAGCGCCGTGATGGTCCCGTCCACCTCAAGTTTGTTAGAGCGCAGGTCATCCAAGACGTTTTCGAATGCGTGTGCAAATTTGATCAGGCGATCAAGGCCAAATGCCCCGGCGCCGCCTTTGATGGAATGCACAGAGCGAAACATCGAGTTGATGGTTTCTGCATCTGATGTCTCGTTCTGGAGCTCTTCCAGACCGGTGGACAACACTTCAAGAAGGTCGTCGCATTCCTCAAAGAACATGTCACGAAGATCGGACATCATTCAATTCCTTTCAAACAACAAGACGATTGATGACAGCGACCAGCTTTTCCGCGTCAAAAGGTTTGACGATCCAGCCAGTTGCACCAGCCGTACGGGCACGTTGTTTCAGTTCTTCACCGCTTTCCGTGGTCAGCACGAGAATTGGCAGCGAGGCGCACTCGGGGCGTTCACGCACGCCTTCGATCATGCCAAACCCATCCAGGCGCGGCATATTGATGTCGGTGATGACCAGATCTGGGTCGGAGCCGCCAAGCTTGTCCAGCCCGTCGATGCCGTCCTCGGCCAGATCAACATCAAAGCCTGCATCGGTCAGTGCGGTTTGAATCATCGCGCGCATGGTGCGGGAGTCATCAACTGCAAGAATCTTCGTTGTCATGCGGAGCCCCTTTCAAGAAGACAGTCATGGGGCAGGCCGAGCCGCTCCATACCTTTTAGAAAATCGTCAGATGGTTGTTTCAATTCAAATGCCAGGTCACGTGCGGCCCATTCGGCGCGTGTCGCCAATAGAAGCTCGGCGCCGGCGCCCCCAAGGAACTCAACATGGTGCGCATCCAGCGCCAGAGGTTGACCGCGGGAGGCCTCGATAGCGAGACGCAACTCAGTGCAATGTGCGAAATCCAACTGCTGCGGCAGTGCGATGCAGTCGGCCTGTGATGATGTGTTTTCTGTGTTCATGGGTCTGGTTCAATACCGTTTTCGGACTGGCTGATTGAAGGCAACGTAAGCTGGCAGCCCTTAACACCGCGTTACTCTGAAAATTCTTCTGGAATTGCGGCTTGGTAAGCAGAGGGGAGGTGTGGTTCTGGTTGGATAGTAAGAGGGGCGGACCTGAGCTAAGTGTTTGGAGGTGCACTGTTTTGGCTTGGGTCTTGAACCTGTAGGGGAAGGTTTTTTGATGCTGCTGCTATAGGTTGTGCGCGCGTTGTAGGTGGGTTTTTTGGGCGTGCGTATCGCGAATTGTCGGGCAGAAAAAAGCCCTAGGAATCGGCGATTCCAAGGGTCTAAAGGAAACAGAATGCCGCAGCACCTGAGCCGCGTGCGTAGTTATTGAGACGTCAGCTGCTTCAACAATTGTGAGAAAGTGGCGACGCCTTGCGCACCGGAGGTGGCCTGTTTGCCGTCAAAGATCATTGTTGGCACGCCGGACACGCCACGTGAAGTCCAGAACTGTTCTTTTTGGCGCACCATGTCGGCATGACGTTCCTCTTTCAAAACCGCTTCGGCCTCTTCAGCATCCAGTCCAACGGAGGCGGCTGCGTCTATGAGAACGTTTAGGTCGCTCACGTTTCGGCCGTGGGTGAAATAGGCATCAAACAAAGCCAGTTTCAGGGCCTGTGCGTGCCCGGTTTCAGAGGCCCAATGTAACAGTTGATGGGCGGCAAAGGTGTTGTAGATCCTGCTGTCATCGGACCACTGAAAATCAATGCCCAGTTCGGCGCCAACATCAGTCAATCGGTCGCGTGCGTCTTTGGATTGATCCGCCGAGCTGCCGTATTTGCGCATGATGTGGTCGCGCAAGTTCTCGCCTTCTGCTTCCATGTCTGGACTGAGTTCAAATGGATGCCAGTAGGTTTCGATGGCAATGCCGGTGGCCTCAGACGCCTGCATCAATTGGCGGTAGCCGACGATGCACCATGGGCACACAACATCAGAGACAATGTCTACACGGATTGGATCTTGGGCCATGGGGCGCTCCTGTGGAAGGGTCAGGCCGTCAAAATGGGGCGAGGTGGGCACAGACGCAAGCGGCAGAGCCGTGAAGTCACGGTAATGTGCCCAGCCAGAGCCAAACTGTAAGGACCGAAAGTGCTGTGCCGATGAGCACGGTTGATGCGGCCACCCGCATGGCGCGCCCATACATGTTGGCAAAGAGATAGGCGTTGATGCCGGGTGCCATGGAGGCGGTGACAATGGCGGAGCGCAAGTTGTCCGCGGAGATGGCGCTTAGCGTACCAAAGGCGAAGGTGAGGGCCGGGTGCAGGCCCAAGGAAACTGCACAGCAAAACAGGATGACGCGCATGTCGCCTTCGGGGCGGTAGCGATAGAGAACGCCGCCCATGCCAAACAACGCGGCCGGAAGGGCGGAGGCGGCCAAGAGGTTGACTGCATGCATGGCCGGTTCGGGAACGGGAATGTTGCCGAGGTTCACCACAAAGCCAAGCCCAATGCCAATGATCAGCGCGTTGGAAAACATCGCCTTGAGCACGGTGGGCACAATTTTGGCTTTGGAGCTGTGCCGCGCACGCATGATCTCCATGGTGGCAATGCCAAGGCCGTAGCAGAAAGGTGCATGGATGGAGATGATCGCGTAATTGCCGGTGAGGCTGTCCGGACCATAGGCGCGCTCCATGATCGCCAGACCAAGCAGGAGAGAGTTGGAGAACAGGCAGACAAAACCAATTGCGGTGGCGTCTTCCCAATCGCGACCAAACAGGTATTTGGCGCCCAACATGCCGGTGAGAAAACATAGGAAGGCGGCACCGTAGAAGCTGCCTAAGAGGCTGAGATTGTATTCGGCTGCCAGATCAAGGTTAGAGATCGCGCGAAACAGCAAGACAGGTACGGCGAAGGTGGTCGCATAACGCATCAACCCGTCGACGTTTTGCTGGCTGAACAAGCCGCGCCACGCGGCCATGTAACCAAAACCGATGATGAGAAAGACCGGCAAGATCACAGAGATTAGAGTTTGCATCTGTGGTGTGTCCTGCCTCGTGACCTGGTTTTATAGGTCGTAGGTGATTTTCATCCCGTCAAAGGCGGGGGTGATGTGGTTTGGGGTTTCGCCGTCCACAGTCGAGTGGTCGAGGTCGATGTGCATGTTGGTTAGAACGGCGCGTTCTGGGGCGAGCTTTCCAATCCACTCCAGCGCCTGATCAAGGTGGGCGTGTGTGGGATGTGGCGAGCGGCGTAGGGCATCAATGATGAAGCACTTCATATCAGTTAGCTGTGGCCAGGCGTCGTCATAGATTTCCGAGACATCTGGCATATAAACCACGTCGTTCACGCGGAAGGCCAGGGCATCAATTCTGCCGTGTTTCACCGTGATTGGCGTAAAAGTGATGTCGCCGCCGGCGCCGGAAATTGTGAAATCCGCATCGTCGATTGTGTGCAATTCAAGGATCGGTGGGTAGGCGCTGTCTTTGGGT
Source organism: Shimia sagamensis (assembly GCF_900182745.1). Taxonomy (GTDB): domain Bacteria; phylum Pseudomonadota; class Alphaproteobacteria; order Rhodobacterales; family Rhodobacteraceae; genus Shimia; species Shimia sagamensis. The sequence goes on from NZ_FXTY01000009.1 coordinate 177,013, forward strand.
TGCACAAAGGCATAGCCAAAGCGGCTCAGCAGGTCGTCCTGGGTATCGCCGTCCGCCCAAACCGGTATGCGTCGGCGCATGTTATAAACAACCATACGAAGATCGTCGATGCCATGCACGTGGTCCGCATGTCTGTGTGTGTAGACCACCGCATCCAGTGCGCCGACATTGGAGGATATGAGCTGATCGCGCATGTCCGGAGAGGTGTCGATCAATACCGTGGTTGCGCCTTCGGCTGTTTCGCGCTCGATCAGAAGCGAGCAGCGGCGGCGGCGGTTTTTCGGGTTGGCGGGATCACAATCCCCCCAATGGCCGCCGATGCGCGGCACGCCGCCCGAGCTGCCGCAGCCCAGAATGGTGAAAGTAAGCTTTGCACTCATGCAGCGGCCGCGGTGTTGGAGGCTTTGGAGAACAGGCGGTCAAAGTTGGCCTGGGTCTGCGCGGCGAAGTCGGCGTAGTTCACGCCAAACACTTCGGCGCCAACGCGGGCGGTTTTCTCAACATAAGACGGCTCATTGCGTTTGCCGCGATAAGGCGGGGGCGCAAGGTAAGGTGCGTCAGTTTCCACCAGCACACGGTCTACGGGCGCGGCGGCAAAGATGTCGCGCACCTCTTGAGACCGCGGGAATGTGGCGATGCCGGACATGGACAAGTAGAAGCCCAAGTCCAGCATTTTCTTGGCCAGTTCCGGCCCGGAGCTGTAGCAGTGCATGACACAGCCATAGGCGCCTTTGTTAAATTCTTCGGTCAGGATCTGCGCCATATCATCATCGGCGTCGCGGCTGTGAATGATCAAAGGCAAGCCGGTCTCACGGGCGGCTTCGCAGTGGATGCGCAGGGAGGTTTGTTGAATTTCTTTGCTGTCGGCAGTGTAGTGGTAATCCAGACCGGTTTCGCCAATGCCCACAAATTTGGGGTGCTGTGCCAGCGCGACCAGTTCGTCCACCGTGGCCAAAGGCTCTTCGGCGGCGCTCATTGGGTGGGTGCCGGCAGCGTAGAACACCGGCGCATGGGCTTCTGCGATGGCGCGCACATCAGGCTCATTGCGCAAGCGGGTGCAGATGGTAACCATGCGGGTCACACCCACCTCTGCGGCGCGCGAGATGAACTCATCCAACTTGCCGTCGAAATCCGGGAAGTCGAGGTGACAGTGGCTGTCAGTGATCTGTGGAAAGTCAGTCATGGGGCGCTCAGGCAATTGCGGTTTGGTGGATCTTGAAAACCGTATCCAGCACAAGCGCAGCAGGGTCAAGGTTCACCGCCTTGCCATGTTGGGTGCGATCGGAGATTTCCTGGGCCGCTGCTGCCCAGGCACGAGCTTTCTGTGTGTGTGGCGAAAGTCGCGTCAGGACCTGTGCTTCATGTGGGGCGGCCTCCACAGCTGGCGGCTGACCCAATGCGCCGGTGCGGGCCAAGCGCATCAAGAAAAGGTCAATGAGGGTCAACAACAACTCGTAGCGCTCCGCATTGGCAGGACCCACGGCGGCGTTGGCAAGATTGAGGGCGCGTTGGCGATCAAAGCCTTGATCGGAGGCAAAGAGCGCGATCAGCTCGGCATAAAGTGCCAGACCGTCACTTTGTAAAATGCGCAAGGCCTCGCCCACCGAGCCAGCGGCCAACTCAGCAAGGGCAGGGGACTCGGCAGCCTCAAAGCCCGCCTGGGTGAGGGCGTTGTGCATGTCGTCAGGCAGCAGCGGATGCAGGCGCAACTCGCGACAGCGGGACCGGATGGTTGGCAACAGGCGTGACGGCTGGTGCGAGATCAGCATCATGGTGGTGCGTTCCGGCGGCTCTTCGAGCATTTTTAGGAGCGCGTTGGCGGCATTTACGTTCATCTCATCGGCGCTGTCGACAATCACCACGCGACGGCCGCCATCCGCAGACGACATCGTAAGGAAGTGGGTCAACCCGCGCACGTCATCTACAACAATCTTGTCGCGCAGCTTGCCGTTTTTTTCATTCACGGATCGTGTGATGCTGAACATGCCGGGCTCGGATCGGGCCAGAAGACGGTGGGCTACGGGATGCTCGGGAGAGATGTCGAGGCTGGTGTACGGCACTGGATCGCCAAACAAACCAGCGCCATCGTCCAGCGGTGTGGCCAGCAAAAACCGCGCCATACGCCAGGCCAGCGTGGCTTTGCCGACGCCAATAGGGCCGGTGATCAGCCAGCCGTGGTGCAAGCGGTGGGAATTGACCGCTGTGAGAAAGTCCTGTTCGGCGGAGGTCTGACCATAAAGCACATCGGTTTCCCGAGGATGTGGCGCACCGGTAACGCGATCCGCCTCTGGGCCGGTGTCGTCGCTCAAGAGAAAGCCTCTATGTGGTGGGCAACTGCGGCATAAACCGCGTTGGACACGCGGTCCATGTCATCAGCCCCATCGATCACACAAAAGCGGTCAGAAAATTCGTTGGACAGGTCGAGAAAACCTTTACGCATTTGCTCCTGCAGGGCCTGGCCAAAGTCCTCAAAGCGTTCCTCAGCAGTTTGGCGGGACTTGGCGCGCGCCAAGCCGGTGGCTGGGTCCATGTCGATCAGCACGGTCAGGTCCGGTTCACGGCCAATCATCAGGCTGTGTAATTGGTCAACAATGCCGCGCAGGTCGCCGCGAGACAGGCCCTGATACATGCGGGTGCTGTCAGCAAAGCGGTCACAGATGACAATCTTGCCTGCCGCCACAGCGGGCAGAATGGTGCGTTCCAGGTGGTCGCGGCGCGCGGCCGTAAACAGCAGAATCTCGGTTTCCGCAGACCATCGGTCCGGGTTGCCTTCGAGCACAAGGGCTCGGATTTCTTCGGCTCCAACGGATCCGCCTGGTTCGCGGGTGAGCACAACTTCATGCCCATCCGCCTGTAGGCGGGCTGCAAGGAGTTTTGCTTGGGTGGATTTTCCGGAACCGTCGATGCCTTCAAAAGTGATGAAGTGTCCGCTCACGATGCACCTGCGAGATTGAGGCCAAATTGCTGCATCAGAATGCCAGTTGCGGTGCGCAGGCGAATGCCAAAACCACCCTCGGGCACATCAGCTTCTGCGACCAGTGGAATACGCATCTCAGGCAAGTCCTCAGGCATAAGTACCAGTTCGGCCAAAGATTGGCCTTTGGAGATCGGGGCCTCGATGGGCCCGTTGTAGATCACCTCAGCTTTGACTTTGTTTTTGGCCAGTACTGGGAGCAAAACGTCGATGTCGCTTTCCGGGACCAATCCCACACGGGCGGTTTTGCCCATCCACACATCAGCCTCGGCGACGCGCTCGCCTTCGCGGGCCAATGTGGCCTCTGAGAACTGGCGGAAAGACCAGTTTACAATTTGTTCGGACACTTCCGCACGTTCGGCTGCGGTTTGCAGCCCGGAGAAGGCAAAGATCACACGGCGATTGCCTTGCTTGGCGGAGCCAACAAGACCGTAGCCGGCTTCAGACGTATGGCCGGTTTTGAGACCATCAGCGCCAATATTCAGCTTCAGAAGTGGGTTGCGGTTTTGTGTGTTCTGCGGCGCGCGTCCGTCAAACTTAAATTCGCGTTCGGCAAACATCGGGTAGAATTCGGGAAAGTCAGCGATCAGGTGATTTGCCAGGAGCGCGAGGTCGCGCATGCTCATGCGGTGGCCCGGTGCGGGCCACCCATTGGAGTTGGCAAACGTGGAATTGGTCATGCCCATCTGACGTGCGCGCCGGGTCATCAGGCGCGCAAAGCCCGCTTCGGTGCCATCCGGGCTCAGGGTTTCAGCGATCACAGCGCAGGCATCGTTGCCAGACAAAACAATGATGCCACGCAGCAGGTCTTGCACCGCCACACGGTCGGTGGTGTCCAAAAACATGGTGGAGCCGCCGTAGTTCATCGCGTGTTGCGACACGGGCAGCTTTTCGGCCATCTGCAAGCGCCCGTCGCGCACAGCCTCAAAGGCCATATAAAGTGTCATCAGCTTGGACATCGATGCTGGCGGAAGGGCTTCATCGGCGTTTTTGGCCAACAGTACGGTGCCGGTGGATTGATCCATCACAAAAGCCGCACGGGCCTTGGTTTCAAAGGCGCTGGCTGGGCTGGCCGCGACCGTCAATCCGATGGCCGCCACACAGGCGAAGAACATGGACTTGAACATGGCAGAAGCCTCCGTCAGTTGGTCACCGCATAAGCATCGGTAAAGCCAATGCCATGCACTTTCTTGGTCATAGATTTGAGAGCCGACTTGCTGGAGGCCGGACCAACCAGAACGCGGTAGAAGGTTTTATCACCCGAGGTGGTTTTCTTGGTCAGGGCTGGCAGGCCCGCACTCTTCATTTGTGCGGCGGCGCCATCGGCGTTGGCCTGCACAGAGAAGATACCGATCTGGACATAAGGTTTGGACAGCGACGACGACTGTGGTTTGGGGGCCACTTCTGACTGCGCGGCTGGTGCCGGGGCTGGTGGCGTTTGTTTGGCTTCGGCTGCAGCAATGGCAGCTGTGGCTGCGGCAATGGGCTCTAGCGGCGCTTCTTCCACGTCTGCCGTCGACGCAACCTCTGCTGTTGCCTCTGGATCAACGGGGGCCTCTTCGGCCACCTCTTCACGACGCAGGGCGGTAATATTCAACTCAACAGGGGCGCCGGCCAGCATGCCCAGTGCGTCGGCCGCATCTGAGGACACCTGAATGCGAGGACCAGGAATGTCGCGTTCGCGGCGAAATAAGGCCCCAATCACAAACTTGCCGTTGGCTTTGTTGCGGATGATAACCCGCTCTGGATCTCCCACGTCTGGATGTGCGGCCCAGACACCGCCCAATGACGGGCGTCCGTCCCAGAGGCCAGCCTCTGACGTAGAGAACACCTCAGGTGCTTCGACATCACGTTCCACCAGCTTTGTGGTTTGTCCGGCCGCCGGTGCGGTGGTTTCGGTTTCTGCGGGTTTGTTCAAGAAATTGAAGTCTTCACCGTCGGTACAGCCAGCCAGAGCCAACCCACACATCGCAAAGACGGCCGTCGCCGTGCGGCGCGGAAAATGAAAGCTTGCGCCTGAAAATAAGGTCATTACGTGCCCTTTGTCTGCTCGTATCTTGTCGCACCAAGTGCCGCTGTTTTCCGTCCCTATTCGGGCGCAGCAGCGGTCAATTGCGCAGAGTGTAACCTGCGAGGGGTTTTAAGGAAAGTCCGGCATGTGCGATGTGACGGAAATCCGCCACTCTTTCTGCTTGAACCACGCTGTGAGTGGTATTAGGGATGGCGCGTCGGAGAAGTGGCAGAGTGGTCGAATGCACCGGTCTTGAAAACCGACGAGGGTTAACGCCCTCCCAGGGTTCGAATCCCTGCTTCTCCGCCATCCTACATTATTGTTCGATTTGAATGGGCCGCTTTTAGCGGCCTTTTTCATTTGCTTTCATGATTTTAAGTGTGTTTGAGCTTTCCCTTAGATTTCTTTCGATTACGATCGTATCGTTTCCTTGAGTGGTATGAAATGTGGTATTTTAAATGGCGCTTTCTGGAAAGCTGACAAAGAAGCTGGTCGAGAATCTCGGCGCTG
>NZ_FXTY01000010.1 GCF_900182745.1 Shimia sagamensis
AGCAAACGAGCGAAGCCTGAAAAGAAAGGCGCTCGCGCGACGTTCAGTCCCTCATTTTCTGCGCCAGCAACACGATGTTTTTCCACAGAATCGGCCGGTTGCGGCTCATAGTCGGCTTCGCACACAGGACTTTGCAAAGTTCACTAACTGCGCATTGCGGCCATTGTAACCCACTGAAGCAAATTTCCGCTCTCCGCCCTAGCTACCGCAGTTGATACTTCGCCCCAGCCTTTGCCAGCCGATCCTCAATCGAAACAGGGTGTTCCTGCGTTTGGCGGATTAGGGCATCGACGTGGTTTTCCATAAAATCGGAGAACGCGTCGGCGCTCACGTCGGAGATCGCCGCGCGGGTCACAAAGAGACCTGTCAATTGTGCATCTAGTTCCCGCGTTTTTGCCGTGCGATTGGCTTGGATCACATCACACGGCAGAACGCCTGCGCGGTTCCTCGTAAGATCACTGCTAACCACATCCTCAATCTGCCGCCAGAGTCCCAGAGCGGGCCAACGGGCGCGGTTGCTGTCGGTTGTGGGAATGCAGTAGCGCATGCGTCTAAGGGCGTCTGTGAGCGCGTCTCCGATGATGTCATGCACATCCTGCCAAGAACGCATCTCAAAGCGGTTGCGCAACTGTTTGGAGCCAAGGCGCAGCTCAAAGCGCCAGACTTGGCTTGTTGCTCGGTCTGACAAATCCATTGACGGTCTACCTTGGACGGCAAGAGCCGCGTTCCAGATCGTCAGCCAACCCATTTTGTTGGTTTGCATGACTTCGGTGCGTTTGTCGTAAATCGCAAGCTGGCGGTTGGCGATTGCCCCAGCGCTTAGACCAACCACGCGCGACCCGCTGGCAATTGTCGCGGTTTCTGCAACGCCTGTGTATTCCGTGACTTTGGTGCCGGGTGGCACAACCAAAGCCTCGCGGTCAGGTTCAAACCAAGGGGCAAGCACATCCACCGCGAAATCAGCCCGAGCGACGCGGAGCTGCGTTTCTACGTAGGGAATGCCAAACGCCGCCATACATTCGCGGAAATGCCGCTCAGCGCCCTCTAAGCCGCCTGTGGCAAGCCCAAAGGCGCGGAAGTCCACCGTGATGCCGGGATTGTTGGGGATGCGGTCCTCTAGGTCTTGAAACAGCCAGACCGCGCCAAAGTCACCCGTGTGGGCGGTAAAGCCGCGCGCCCCCTTGTTGGTGACGCTCAAGGTGATGTTGCCAAACTCCAAAAGACATTCGCCCATGGTTTCTTTGGCATACGCCTTGGCTGAGGCCAGTTCTTCGCGAAAGCTGGGTGAAATGTCGGTTGTCAGTGTGAACTTCAACCCATCAAACCCAGAATGCAGGATCACCCCGTCCATTTACGCCGTCCTTCGCTTTCGTATCCGTGGAGGGGGGTGTTACAAGACCCCCCTTTGTTGCGACCCAACTAACCGCTGATCTGTTTTGAGATGTTTAGTAAAGAACCGGGGGCCATTTGGCCTTCTTTGTGCCTCCGGCGGGGCAGCTTTGGTTTTGGGGCCGGGCAAGACCCGGCGCTTCAATCATTTGTTGATTTGGCGGCCAATCCAAATCTCGGCGCGCTCCGCGCATTTGGCGAGATTAAGCAGGTCGGAGTGGTGAAAGCTGGTTGTGTTGCGCCACTCGCCTGTATCACCCTTATAGGCGCGGGTTAAGTCGGTGGAGTAAAAACCATTGTTGTCCCAAATAGTGGCCGTTATCAGGCCAAGTTTGAATTTATGTGCAGGCTGGTTTGGCATGAAAGTGTCTTTCTGTGTGTTGGTGTGGAAGGGATACAGGACCGTTTTGCCTGCATCCCGAGAGCCGTCCGGCCCCAAAATCCCGCGCAGTGCTGCCAGCTCTGGCGCGGGCAAAACTCCAAGTAGTGAATTTAAGCCCAGAAGTTCTGGCTGGTGTTGGCACGGCAGCGCGCCTCACCCCAGGCCAGCAAGTCACGGCGCCGATATCGTACCGAGCGGCCTGATTTGTAAAACTGTGGACCATAACCTGTTACACGCCATTTCTGGATTGTCCGCACACTTTGGCATAGGAAGTCAGCGGCCTGTGTTTCATCGATGAAACCATCGAGATAGTCGCTCGCGGACTGATTAGGGCTTGTTGTCTGTGAGAGTGTTTGTGAATGCATTTATCACTTCCTTTTCGATAAGATGCTCCCAATTATGCTCATTTTTCAGTCTGCTAGAACATTGAAAAACCGTGACAAATCATGCTTTCTAATGACAGGCGACGGTGCATTTTAGGCAACAAGCCACACGATTAAGAGGTTCCTTTATTGAAATCACCGCCAGAATCCGATTCTTCATGAAATTGCATGACATCCGTTGCCATGACTTTTCGGTACTTCTAGTGCCTTGCTAAGCATCTCGGCATTTTCTTCAGCGGCCTTACGCACTGGATCATCTGCAAGATGGGCATACCGCATAGTTGTCTGCAGTTGTGTGTGTCCGAGTAAGCGCCCCACCATCTGAATAGGCATCCCAGAAGAGACAGCATTTGACGCGTAGGTGTGTCGCAAATCGTGAATGCGCACATCTTCCAGCCCCGCATGTTTTCGAATGCGCCGCCATGGTTTTTGCAGATCGGTTGCAAAGCCCTTGGGTGACTTACCTGCAATGACATAGGGGTTGTCTGAAACACGTGGCAACGCACTCAAAATAGCTCGTGCCGCTTGGGGCAGGGGGATCAGGCGTGCGCCAGTCTTGCTGTCCGGTAACTCCATGCCGCGATCCGTGATAAAACTCCACTCTAGCTTTTGGATTTCGCTTAACCGGCAGCCCGTCAAGATTAACAACCGAAACGCCGCAACCACATACCGGGTTTCACTGCAGCCTTGTTCCGCACGTGTCAGGACACTTCCAAGTTTTTGCAGTTCGCTTTGGCTTAAGAAGCGTTCTCGCCTCTGTTCGCGGTATTTTGGGACATGGCGGCAGGGATTGGACCCATCCGGGCGCAGTCCCCAGACTTCGGCCAAATTGAACATCTTCGACAACACGCCCAGTGTGCGGTTGGCTTGATACGGTTTGTGTTTGAACTTGTGATGTAGCTCCGCGATATCTTTGCGCTCCACGTCTACAGTTTTAAAACTGCCAATTGCCGGACCGATAAAGAGGTCGATAGCGCGGCGGTACTCTCCCTGGGTGGATGGCTTGCAACGCTCCTTGGCGTGATCTTCAAAGAACCGTTCGCAGAGAGCCGCGACGGTCGGTGCTCGGCGGTGCTGCGCGATGTCCTCAACCGGGTTCTCGCCTTTGGATACTTCGCCCATAATCTCTTTGGCACGGCTGCGGGCTTGTTCGGCGGTGATGTTGCCATGCCGCCCAAGAGAGGCGCGTCGGGTGCGCCCGCCTTTGCGGTACTGAATCTGGTAGGTCTTAGTGCCGGAGGGCATAATCCGCACCCCAAAGCCTTTGATCTCGCTGTCCCATTCAAAGTAGCTTTTGGCCTTCGTCTCGAAGCTTTCAACAATTCGTTTGGTCAGTTTTGCCATGCCTTGTTCCCTGGTTTTCTGTCGCGCCGTGGAAGCATTGTGGAAGCAGTTGGGCGCAAACTCTGGGGCAACGCGTAGAAGGGTGGCGTAGATTGCGTAAATGAAAAACGCATGGATTCAATAAGATAGAGTAGGTGGTCGTATTGCGGCGTAGCTGGTGGAAGGCGGCATAAGCTCTCTCATAACCTGAAGGTCGTAGGTTCAAATCCTACTCCCGCAACCAGTACTCTCGAACAACAAGCCGCCTCAGGGCGGCTTTGTTCGTTTTGGGGCACGCCCAACGACAAAAGACCCCCAAGATCGCCAAGCAGCGTGATGGCATAGCCGTCCTGAGACTCTAGGTCGCTATTGCGTGTTGCTGACAACACGCTGAGCCGGCAATTTGAGGTTTCGGCACCTGACACGGTTTGGGTGACCGATATCACCTATATAACGACGCACGAAGGGTGGTCATATTTGGCAGTCGTGATCGGTCTGTGCTCAAGACTGGTCAATGGGTGCGATGCAATCTCGGATGACGACTGACTTGGCTTTGCAGGCGTTGTAGAGTGCTGTTTGGGGGCGCAAACCAAAGCAAAGGGTCATGATTCATTCTGACCAAGGTACCCAATTCACTGGCAAAGAGTGGCAATCGTTTCTGAGTAAGCAAAACTAGGATGCCAGCATGAGCCGCCGTGGGTATCGGCATGACAACGCGGTCGCAGAAAGCTTCTTCCAACTATTGAAACGCGGACGGATCGGGCGGCAGACCTACCTCACACGCGACGCAGCAACGCAGGACGTGTTCGACTACATCGAGATGTTTTAAAACCCGAACCGAAAGCACACGAACAACGGCATGCTGTCGCCGGTTGACCATGAAATAGATAAAGGAAAATGAACGAGGCAGGTGTCCAGTAAACTGGGTGCACCTCAAAGGATCCCCGTTCGCTTGAGTAAGATGCCAACTCGGACTTGTCGGGGTCCAAGGTCCAAGGTCCAAGGTCCAAGGTCCAGGATTCTCGAAGCAGATCAGTCCAGTTGGCCTCTTCTGGCCAGGGCGCGTAGCTCTTGAGCTCGCGTTGGGCGATATGGTCCAGACACTTGCGGTGCTTTTGCTCTGTAACTCTGATGATGGCTTTAGTTTCACGCTTGAGTTCAAGCAGCGAACGCCCGGAGGGCGTGATGATTTCGGACATGACGGTCTCACAATTGAGGTCTGGGCTGGGCTCCTGACCCCATAGAATGAGTGGCGCCAAAATAGTCTCAAAAATTGAAAGCTGATGGATAAACCTTGGACCGCCCGGCTGTCGGTCGGGGCGTCAGCGCGCCGCTGATGAACGGGCAACACCCCAAGATGGATATGTCAAAGGATGTTGGGTGAGCTGTAAGAGAGCTATTGGACACAGACCGTCGCGCTTAAACGATCCTTCGTGGGTCAACATACGTTTTGGAACTCAGTTGGATATCTATTCGAACGCCTCGAGCTTGCGAACGATTGCTCCCACCATCTTTTCGAGCGCATGGGCCGCCGCGGTGTGAGTTTCCAGAATGATGGACAGCCCATTGGTAAGCGCCGCCAGAGACGCGGTCTCCGCTTGCATGCCGGTCAGCCAGGCTTCGGCCCTGGTCTCGCATGTTGATGTTTGAAGACTGTCCTGAACGAAATATTTCCTTTGTGTTGCTCGCGAGTTATTTTCGGTTTCGCCAACGACATCCGGTTCGCCAATCACAAACTCGCTCCTTCAGATAGATGAAGCCAATTTGGTTGGGTGAGACATACATGTTTATGGCTCTATGCCATCATGATCGAAAGAAAACCGCAGGATTTGGACAAGTTCATAGTTCGCCTGCCAGACGGCATGCGCGAACGGATCAAGGTGAAAGCCGCGCAGAATAACCGCAACATGAATGCTGAGGTGGTGACCGCGCGAGAGGAGAAATTCCCTGAACCTGAGTTGCAGCACGCTTTCGTGTTCAAAAGAGTTTTGGAAGTTTTGAATTTGCCTCAAGGGGTGCAAAGAGCTCAGCTTGATGAACTCGTAGCTGAGTGTGCAGGTTTTGGAATAGATCTGGCCGTCTGCGACGAAAGACAGATTTCGTTCCACCTGGGTAATTTAACCCAAGGCGAAACATCCTGAACTTTGAGCGGATGAGTGACCCAGCATGGGCACCGGTGGCATGGCGCTGGCATTGAAACTGAAAGCAGTCGCCTGATTTCTACGGCTAGCCCATTAAGAATGGGGAATTACTCTCTCGTTTTCACATTTGGCGATGGACGGTAAGGGTTAGTCCAAATCGGCGAGAATAGATCTTGAGGTTCTGAACGTGAGGGCAACCAGTGTCAGCGTCGGGTTGCCGGTTGCAATGGTCGGAAAGCTTCCACTGCCCAACAAAAAAAGGTTCCTGTGCTCCCAGCACCTTTGGTTGTTGTCTACCACGGAGTTGGTGTCGTCCGTTCCCATTCGGTAAGTGCCAACAATATGTCCGGCGCCATACAAATTGGCTTTGTGATCCTGGCCGTCCAGATTGAACTTGATCGCTGGATATCCGGTGCCATCAATGAACCTCGAATAGTTTTTCCCAACCTTGTCAAAGATAAGATCGGTTGTCTCCTCTGCTGCCGCGATGCCCCTTAGCGTAAGTTCGCTATCCGTGACACGGTAATTCACGAGCGGTCGTGGCAGCCCCAAACCATCTGTGTGCGTGTCAGAAAGGGTGATGCGGTTTTCTTGCATGGGCTCCTGTTCGACCAGATAGCACAGTCGCATCATGCGGGTGTTGAAATGGTTCAACCGTTCGACCAGTTCCGCGCCAAACAGCTGCTCTTTGGCTGGGTTGAGCCGTGAATTGTTGGTGCCGTTGACAAAATCTTTGAGAGATGTCGCAGGATCATCGTCTGCCCACTCCCATCCGACGTTGCCAACGTCCACTCGCCACGCGGATCGACGTGCACGAAATGGTCCGTCGCGTAGGGTTTCAATTCCGGAACCACTGCGCGGTCCCCGATACGGAAACCCCTGCGTGTTGCTTAGTCCCCACCCAAGGTAACATAGATGATCCATCAGGTTTCGGCCTACTTGATCCGACTTGTTGGCAATGCCTTTTCGGTTGTTCGACATTTGCAGAATTTTGACAGTTTCAATGGCATGGGCAGCCAAAACAAAAACCTTGGCAGTGACGCTCTTGGTCTGCTTGGAGATGTGACCGTTGGCCTCCTCATAAACCAGATAATTCAAGGACCTGATGATGCCGTTGGGGCCAGGTTCAAGATCCGTCACCACGGCTTGAGTAACAAGTTCTACGTTACCTGTTGCCATTGCGTCTTGCAGCGTTTCCATGGAATCGTATTTCGCGTGGATCGGGCAAATCGGAACACAACTTGAATTGCCCCGACATGCGGGGCGCCCATTTCTGAACGCGGAGTTACGCCCTTGCGGCGTGCACGTCATTTCAAGGTCATGGCCATCAAACGTAAGGCCTTTCATCTCTTCATTGATGACCTTGTCTGAAACGGACATCGGAATTCTGCCCATCGGGTATTCATATCCTGGTGGAAATTGAACGCCGAGATACTTTTCCATTGCGCGCTGATCTTCGACATTGGCCGACACGCCAATTTCCTTTTCGGCCTGGGCATAATCATCAAAAAGGTCGGTCAATTTCAGCGGCCAATCAACCATGACATTGTAGCGAGATTTCATTTCGAAATCGCTTGCGTCAAATCGTAGAGCCGTGCCCAGCCAATGCCAGGAGGTGCCGCCGACGATGCGCTCATAGGTGGACAGAAACGGGATCTCGGAGGAGTCGGTGTAGGTCAGGTAGCTCTGGCGATTGAAGGAAGGAAGCACCGTCTTCAGATTTCTCATATCCGACAGGCTTGGCCAAGTTAGCGTCATTGCTGTCATGGCACGGGGCGCAGCCTGTCTGGAAGGGTCACGCTCATATGGTGGGTAAGGAGCATTGGGTAGTTTTGCATCTGACGAGAGATAGGCGTTTTGGAAGGTCACCCGATCCGGTGTGTCGTGTGGCCCGGAATCGAGCAACAAGACGCGTTTGCCTGCTGAGCCCAGTATCTTGGCCATAATAGCCCCGGAGAAACCGGCTCCTACGATGACCACATCAAAATCTGGATCAGCCGTCATCACAGAAAATCCGACAGGGCAGCGGGAGGGGTCGTCCAATAACCAAACTGTTGGGTGCTGGCTGCAGGCGGGTGGGCCTGTATAGCGCGCCAAGTCAATCCCTGTTTAAAGAAGTTCGCAGAAGGGATATGAAGTACGGTCGGGTCAGCAGTCGATTTAATTTGCCCAAGATACCAAAATACGATTAGCGCTCTGGCGGCCTCTGCGAGGGTCTTGTCTTGCGTCTCATCAAGGATGTGAGCTGCAGCTTGTTGCGGTGAATTTCCTTCTCCAACGGCCGACTGAAAGCTCTGCATCAATTGGGCCAATGTGTCAGCTCCATACGCGCCTTCAAACACAGCGTAGAAATCGGCTGTCTGTTGCGCGAATATCAGGGTTTCTTCGGTAAATCCCGTTAGGGCGCTGGACAAAGTTAAAAAGGTATCTGGAACGTGAGCGTTCATTTTGTCCTCAATCTTTGGCTGTTACGCGGGAGAGAATAAACGTGAAATCTGTTGGTTTTCCGGAGTTGCTGGCTGTCGCGCCGCTGTGGCATCCGATGCAGCTTGACGAGGATGTTGGCACCTCTCCCTGCAAGAACGTTTCCATTGTGGTGTTCGCGAGATACGGGGGAAACGGCCTACCCTGAGGGTCGGTCGGATCACTCGGCTTCTGCGGATATTGCGTGCCGACCAGTATGTAATTTCCCCACACCGAGTGCGGATTAACAGCTTTCAACGCCCCTTGAAAATGTGCGTTTATCCGCGTGGTTGTACCGTTAATTTGCGCTTCCCTCACCACCTGAACTGGTGTTTGACCGGACTGGGTTGGGTTCCATGGCATTTCGGGCAATTGATTTGCTTTGCATGTGCTGCCGTTGTCCAAACAGCCTGAAGAGTAAAAGGAATAATGCTTGTTGGTGTTGAGGTTTCCTTTATCGGGCGCATTGTCGATATGTTCAAACGTGGACCAAATCCATTGAGGTGCCGAGTTTGTCTTGGTGGCGATGTGAAAACCAACCAAGCCTAACATCTCTGATGCGCAAGTGTTTTCGGCTTGATCGTAAACATAAGAGGTCGCCACATGGAAGCGGCTCGGATCATCCCCTTTTCCCAGAATTTTCCAGGATGCTTTGACCTCCGTCGCCCCCTCGTTTCCGAACGGCGACGCGCCCGCAGGGAAGTTGATTTCTGAGATATCTGAGAGGCCCGCAAGAGTGTAGAGTTTGTTTTGAACAATGTAATTGTACATGATCTCATTGAACAAAATTTCATAGCGAACATAATTGCCGTTTTGATCAATCAGTGGACCCGCATCCGCCTGATTGGTTAGGGAGACCACCGCCCCGGTTTTTGAAGAAACGTGACGGATGGTACGCGAAGGACCGGATTGAGCTTTTGTGTTCCCACATACTGGCGGGACAGCGCGAGGAGCCTGCCAAGTAGGGGGCACTTCACCATCTTCAACCAATATCTGGTAGTCTTCCATCCACGTTTCCCAGACGGTTGAATTGTCACCATTTTGACCAATGATGGAATTGACATCCGGTTGACCATTTTCGCCAACCGGCCAGTTCAGGGCAACAAAGCTCAGCCAAGAGTAAATGTTGTAGTCTTCATAATTGCCAATGGGATTGCCGGCTATCACATCTGCAGGCATGTCTGGAGCAAGCGACACGTCATTGGTTTGTGCCAATCCATCACGTCCAGATAAACCGAGTGTCACTGCCGCGCAAAACCCAATGGTTGCGCCGGATCGGGCCACCCTAGAGATCGACATAGTAGAGCGAGCTCTCTGAAATGACGGGAGGAGACCTGTACGTCATCAATCCAACAGGCGTGTACGTGCCTGACCCGCCAAACATAGTCATGAGGGCCGCAACCATTGGGTGGTCTGCAGAGCCGATCTCAATCGTGAAATCTGGAATTGGGACATCGGCTGACAATACTAGGCATTTGAACTGCCCAAAGATATTTCGCCTCGACGCAACCAGTCTTTGTGACGAAGGATTGGTCGCCTTGTGCGGGATCAGGCTCAGATCGATGATCTCCGATTGATCCCCTGGAACCACGCCGGACATGTGATCCAGATCAGCCACCTTTAGTCCAAAAAGGCTTTTGGCATCGCTTTGCTCAATGGGCGCGGGGATGGTGAAGTCCCAACTTGTGGCGCCGGGATTGTTCAATGCTGGGTTGGTGTAAACGAATGGGTGAGTCATCACCTTGTTCTCACCAAAATTATGCATGCCCCAATAAACCGCAATGCGATCGTCACATGGTACCCAAAGCCGGTAATTGCCAAGCGTTTTCGTGTGGTCGCGTCCGAGGATAAATTCGGAACTTGTCAACCCCTGTGGCACCATGTTCTCGCGTGCGTTTGAATAGGAAACAATATTCAGTTCGCATTCATGGGTAGGTTCAATGCCCAGGCTTGCCGGCGGTGGGTCGTTAAAATGGATTGGCTTGAGAATGTCCGCATAGGCTTGTGGATCATTAACGCCGGAATCGGAACTGTAGGTCATGAAATTGATGTTCACCAATCCCATGGGTTCACCATCGTTGGAGAGATCGGAAAACTCAAATGCCTTTAGGGAAGGGGACTCTGCTGCCAAAATATGGTTGAGAAGTGCAATTGGCACTGCATGATACACCCAAACTGCAGAAAACGACCCATACCAAAATGACGAGTTTTCGGGGTAAGGTATTTTTTGTGTAACACCGGATTTCGTAGTCATGCCATACCTCTTGAGCTAAAAAGGAAGGTGCTCATCAAATATCGGGGCGACTGTGCCTGTGGTCGTTTACTGTGCACCTTTTGGTAATATTAGGTATTCGCTGAAATAGATTAGTTTTTGTCGACGTGGCTCAAGGCCTCCATCGCCTGTTTTACGGTATAGGTTTTTTCACCTCCTTCAATCATTTTTAGCTGGGTGCGCAGTTTCTGCGCGGCAATTGGCTTGGATCCTGTCGAAATCTGCATCTTAAGTTGGCTGGTTAATGCCTTTACTTTTAGAGACTTAGAGTGGAACCGATCAGCGATCTCCAAGGCCTTTTCAAACATTTCATCGGCTAGGTTTGAATTATCAGAAGATTGGGCAAGAAGGATTTCCCCGTTGAGACGCGCAAGATCTGGGGCCCAAAAATTCTCTCCTGACTCCTTCGCAAAAGCCTCTGCCTCTTCAATGGTTTTCAATGCGCCATCGTAGTCACCGCCATCAAATTGCAATTCGGCCTTCAGGTGCAAAAAGTAAGTCAACCCAAGTCGGGATCTTGTTTCCATCCAGTTCTCAATACCGCTGGTGATCTCCTCAATGCCGGCCTGATAATCCCCGGTTTGTTTTGCTTTTGACCATGCAATGATGACTTCAGCCCAGCCGATCCAGAACTGGAACGTGTACTGCCGCGCAATAGAAAAAGTTTCTTCTCCAAACCGTCGAGCCGTTTCCACTTCGCCTGCAAAGCCATAGGTCCAGCTTGCAAAGGCCAAGGCCAAGGCTTGAGAAAATGGGTGTTTTATCTTCTCTGCTTCGGCAATTGCTTCGTTAGAAAGGCGGATGGCGTTTTTTATGTCACCGATCTGCCAAGCGGACATGCTAGCATAAGCAATGGCGGCAACTTTAAAATCAACCACATCGTAGGACAAAGCTTCCGCCCTTTGATTTTCGTCCAGTTTGGCGTCGATAACATGCGACAATTGTTTGAGAGCGTCTTTCGGCTGCCCTTGATAAAATTGAGCTGAAGCGATTGAGCGGTTGGTGGCGGCTAGCATGACATCACTATGCGCCTTGGTCGCCATTTCCGAGAGTTTTGTCGCGAGACCAAGAGTTTCCGTGTAGCGCGCACTTAGCAAATGGAAACGAACCAATCCGTAGATCACCGGAAAGACGCCGGACGTATCTTCCCGCTCATTGGCCAGTTCGAGGGCTCTTTGATACGATTGGCTCACCTTTTCGTGGGCATAGCCCAAAGCCGTCGCCTGAGGCACGGCGAGCCTGACCAAAATGTCAAATTCACACGCGTCACGGGCCTCGCTCTGAGGTGTCTTCTTCAAGTTCTCTAGTGCGTTCTCAAGATGATTTATCGCTTCCAGACTGGCAGAAGAAGCCAGCGCTTGATCGCCAGCGATCAAATGATAGGAGTAGGATTTCTGGTGGTCGCCACCAAGGCCAAAATGATGCCCTAGCAATTCCGGCTCATACCCCCTGGCAGCCGAGAATTTCTTTTCCAGCGCTTGTGCGATCCTGAGATGAATTGCTTGACGATCACTCCGCAAGAGGGAGCGGTAGGCGGCATCCTGGACCAGAGCATGTTTGTACTCGAAGGTCTTGTAAGGTGGTGCGCCGCGTCCATAGATCAATTCTGCATCGAGCAGCTGGTCCAGAACTTGTTCCAGCTGTTGGTCCCGGTGGCGTGAAACAATCGTCAACAATTCGAGGGAAAACCTTCTTCCTATGGTGGCGGCAATTTGAGCGACTTCTTTTGCCGAGGGGAAACGGTCCAAACGTGCCATCAAAGAGTCTTGCAATGAGTTCGGTACTGCCAGCTCTATGTTGTCGCTGATGATTTCGAGTTTTCCGTCAACTTTTGCCAACCATCCCGCGTCCAGAACCATTCTTGTGAGTTCTTCGGCATAAAGCGGAATGCCATCTGCACGATCTATGATTTGCTCTGTCAATTCGCCTGGTAGCTGCAAACCACCAGCCCGCGTCCTGACCATTCGGCGGATATCGGAGTTGCTAAAACGATTGAGCGTCAGAGAAGCAATTCCGGAGTGACTGCGGATGGGCGGCGTGTAATCTGGACGGAATGCGAGAATTAGAAACCACTTCTTGCGCCCAAGGTGCTCCATAAACAGAGTGATCATATCAAGAGTTGTTGGATCGCACCAATGCACATCTTCGAACTGCATCAGCAACGGTTTTTCATTCTCAAGCTCTGAGTAATAGTCCAGCAGGGCTTTAAATGTCCTCTGCTTTAGTTCTTCGGGGGAAACGTCCTGCAGGCTATTAGGATTGTCCGGTTGAATGTTGAACAACAGGGCCAGAATTGGCAGATGCTGCAACTGATTGATCGAAAGTTGGCGTCTGAGCGCCTCGTACTTCTCTTCGTTGCTGGGGAAGGCATTTAGTTTAAATCTGTTTCGCAATTCCCCGACAATCGGTCTGAGCATCGAATGGATGTGAAAAGACGAACTGAAAAACCTCACAAGATGCATATCGGTTTCATCGATGGATGCGTTAAATTCCTCCAGCAACCGTGACTTCCCAACACCGGCCTCGCCGCTGAGCATCATGACCTGACCGTCCGCTTGAAGCGCGTTGTGCCAATGTTGTTGTAACAACATTAGCTCTCCGTCTCGACCGATTAGGGGGGCAGAGCACTCGCCGCTGCCGCGGGATGGTTTGTGTCCTGTTTCGGCCACCTGAACGACCTGAAAACACGTGATTGGTTTTGAAAAACCTTTCAGCATTTTTTGGCCCAAATCGTTCAAAACGAACCGGCTTTTCAAAAGGATTTCCGTGAATTGGGAAATGACGACCTGTCCCGGCTCAGCGGTCTCTTGAAGGCGGGCAGCGAGATTAGGCACCTCTCCGATCACAGACATCTCTTCACCGGCTGCGCCGGCACCGTCGCGGCCAATAACAACGCGGCCTGTGTTGATGCCGATGCGCACATTCACGTTGTCGTCAAAAATCGCAAGCGGGGATTGGGGACCGCTAAACAGGTCGGCGATTTGAAGGCCTGCCCGAACTGCGTTTTCGGTGGCATCTTCATGGGCAACGGGATGGCCAAAAAGCACTATAATTCCGTCGCCCAGATGTTGGTAAACAGTGCCGCTGCACGTTGCAACGATTTTACCACATGCCATTCGATAAGACGCTAGGAGGCTGCGCATGTCTTCGGGATCAAGCTTCTCCGCAAGCCGGGTTGATTCCACAAGGTCGCAAAAAAGGATCGAAATCTGCCGGCGTTCTGCTTCGTGAACAAGCGATATCTCGTTTTGCGTTTCGGCAAAAGACGTGCCCACGGCAGAGCTGTACACATCTGATGCGGCATCCCACTTACCGGTGTCACTAGGTGTTCCCAAGGGTGTCGGCACGGCCACCGCCGCGGGAATGCCGCCAAGTTCGGTACCGCAGTTCGAGCAAAATTTCGCGTTAGGGTGAGGGGATGCACCACAATCAGAGCACGCCCTAATCAGTTTCGTTCCACACTGAGAGCAAAAAACGTCGCTCAGCGCACAGCTAGTCCCACAATTCCCGCATTTCACTGAAATATCCTTTGAGGAGGACCACCTTCAGTCACGCGACCCATAAAACAATTACCAAAGAAGTATATTAATACCCTTTTTTAGCTCTGATCTGGCATTCGGTCCAGAAAAAAGCAAAATCGGGTGGTTCCCAATGGCCCCGAGTTCGGCGATGCAAAGATGACGCCCCGCTCCTCGACAGGGACATTTATCATTGCTCAGTCATCGAAATCTGAAACACACCCTATCGGATCACTCACCCTCAAAAGACCAAGAAACAATACGCCGCAGCGCAAGCATAGCCAGTAAACGAGCTCGCTATGTGAGGGCATTTCGCCTGCTGACTTTGCTTCACCAATGGTGGGCCAGTATTAAAGGCCCATACCGGTGTCCGTCGCCAGGGATTTGGAGATGGGGCAAGCCGCTTTCGAATTGGTTGGCAAGTTTAGGCCGTAGCAAGAGTTGAGCTGGCACTGAAGGCCGGTGATTAAGTGCCCTATCCGGCCTTGGCATTCGACACAGCACAGTAAACGACATGATCTAGTTTACGGTTCGCTGCCTGAACAAGGATCGTGTAGAAGGGGGATTGAAAGTACCGTCACGACATTTTGTATGGTGCCTCAGGTTACCTAGGGCCACACATAACAGAGCATTTTGGGAGCGAAGAATGATAAAAGGTGTTTGGGGAGTGGCTTGTACGGCCATCCTGCTTGCAGGCTGTACGGATTTGGGTGGTGGATCCAATTCGGAAGGCCATCTTACAAATCTCTCCGACAATCTGGTTGCGCTGGCCGCGCCGCATCAAGATCTCAGCACGGTCCGGATCAACCCCGATGACGGGTGTTATGAATATCGTCACGTGGGGCCTGTTGAAACAACCTACTTGCCTCTGCGGGCTCACGCAGGGAACCCGCTGTGCTCTCGGCCTCCGGAATAGGCGTTTCACCCTTTGCGCTTATGCGCGTGATGTGATCGCGTCTTCAGGCGGGTGCAGATGGGCCGTCGATCCGGTTGCAACGTGCTCGTACAGATCGTTGATGTGAGGCATGACCATCCGCACACATCCCGAGCTTGCCCGCCCCCCGATGGACCTAGGCGAAGGCGAGCCGTGAATTCTCAGATATGTGTCGCGGTTCCCGACATATAGATAGAAGGCGCGGGAGCCCAATGGGTTAGATGGCCCGCCGTTCATGCCGTTTTCGTGTTGTTTATACACGCTCGGCTCGCGTTTGATCATTTGGGCTGTTGGCGTCCAGGTTGGCCACTTGGTCTTACGGCGGATGGCATAGGTGCCGGGTTCATAAAGATTGCCTTTGGCAATGGCCACGCCGTACCGCATCGCGGTTCCGTCGCTTTGGATGTGGTATAAATAGCGGGCCACGGCGTCGACATGGATATCCCCAGCTGTCAGGCCATCGTTTGCTTGAACTGTTTGTGGCAGAAATCTGGCGTGCAGATCCCAAGGGTTGGAGGTGGCCGGGTCATAGTTCGCTGGGGTTACTTGGCGATCCCAACTGGTCCATTTCGAGCGATCAGAAACTGGCGCAGCTCCTGCAGGTTTTGCAAGAGGTGCCGAAAACAATGCGGCAGACGTGATCAGGAAGTGTCGGCGGGTCAGCATTACAAATGTCCCTCGGAAGAATTTTGAGTCGAAACTTAGGGCGCTATTTGTTGGCGAAGAAGTCACATTATTGTGTGAAATACCATGCGGTGGCTCTGTAGTGGGTTTCAAAAGCCTGGATCTAGATCTGCTTTTGGTGAGGAGCGGGCCAAGGTTTCCAGCTTCAGGGGCATTTTTTTAGCGGCACCTACCGGATTGAGCTTATCGCATTGTGACGTTTTACGTGCCCGAGTTGTAGGGAATGTGATGAGCAATTTATCTAGCTGACGGAGGCGCAAATGCAGTGGTCTCGGCCATACTTTAAAAAGAGCTGAGGTCGTGCGCTCGTGGATGACTGCCGTGTTTTGATTGGCATTCATCCTTTGATGGGAATAGTCCCTTGGCTTTCGAGAGACAGGCTGCCTAAAATGAGCTGAGAGACCGGAAGTTTTGCGTGGCAAGACCATTCCCAGCTACCATGAAATCCTTGGAGCATTTGTAATGAATGCCCTGCGATATGCCTTCGCGGCGACACTGCTCAGCAATGCTGTCATCCCCACGCAAGCCGTCCAAGACGATCCTGATCTTCTTTTCAGAGGAATACTGTTTGCGGGTCGCCCGTTTGATATCTTTGACGACCTTCTCTCCCGGGCTTTTGGCTGTCTTTCTCATCTTCCGATCCTTGGTGGATACGATGCGCCAGGAACACTCTATTATCAAATTGCCCTATTTGGACCCATCAGCGCTGACGTCAGACACAGCAATTGTGCGCACGAGAGCAAACTGATCTGAGGTGTCGATCCATGACACCAGCCGTTACGAATTTCTTCAAGGTAGGTCAATTCAGGCTCCGCTCATCAAATGCGCGAGATTGGCTCCCTAGGGGGGGATTACCGTTCGAAAGTCGCTCATTGGGTAACCTTTCCCCGTTTTTTGGTCCGCTCCGCGCAAGCGTAGCAAGGTCACGTTTCAATTTTTTGAGCAATCTTCCGCAAGGAATTCGCCAATTTTTCGCGTCTTTCTTGTCGGTCCGCTTCAATTTCGGTACGGCGGTTTTCAAACTTTTCTTTGGAGGTTTCAGCCGCGTTTTCTATTTGTTCGTCAATCGCATCAAGGCGAGCATCGAACTCCTTGTCCATCGTTTCCAAGCGACTTTCTATCTTGCCCCGCTTTTCTGCCATGGTAGATTCCAGCGCGGATATCTTGGTCTGGATCGCCGCTTTTGCCTCATCATTGGTCTGCTGAAATTCTTCTTCAAGCGCGTCCATTTCCCGGTCAAATGCTTCCATCTCGGCTACGACTTGCTCATCAATGGCGTCCACGCGCAGTTTCCGAAAAACAACACCACCAACGTCCTTCATCGTGCTGTCCAAAGGAGCGGTCCACACTTCATCAACCGAAGCCACAACACAGGACTTTCCGGGCAATAATTCGACGGCAATATACTTCCAGTATTGTAGCGTCCACACCCGCAACCCAGAGATCGCGGTAAGCACCAAATAGACCGCCAGTCATGGTGCCCAGTGCCATGCCGCCTGCTGCGACTTGCGCAGCTGCCGCAGTCCCTGCCACAGCCGCGCCGGAGGCCACTGCGGCTGGTCCAGCCAACACACCAACCATCGCACCAAGCAACATACCAAAGGCAGTCCCGATAGGCCCTTCGTCAGCTCCGCTCTTTACTTCGACATTTCCATCGATGTCTTTGGCAATGACTCCCGCTGCATAGACAGCCAACTCACCATTCCTATGCAGATCCCGCATAGCGTCGGCGCCTTTGAAAGCCTCTTCTTCGGTGTCAAATACAATGGCAATGAATTTTTCCATTTCATATTTCCTTCTTAAATTGATGTGGTTGTCCTAGGGAGCGCGCCCATTCTGCATATCTAATTCTACAGTTGGGGTTGCGTTCTCGGTCCCTAAAACGATGCCGCAAAAAATGTGTCAAACCATATGAAAGGGCTTAGCTTTTCCTCCCTCGAACGAATGGACATTTCCGCACATACAGAACGCACGTCAGTGATGTCACAGCCCGACTTTTATGTAGTTCAAAATGGAAGTCATCCGGATCATCACCTTTCGAATGACATGAGTAGACTGTACGCTATTTGTGTATATTGCGAACGTTCCGGCAGCTCCCGGTGGCAATGCGCTTTCAATTTCTGGATCGTCGAGCTTTATCCGAATAAGAAACGGGTCAGAGCTTGTCTGACCGGCGGTCAGAACATTTCCGGAAACAATTGCTTGTCCCTGCGAGGAAATTTCGAACAGCTTCTCAACCGTCCCAGTCGCCAGAACACCGGGATGGGTCTTGAATGCAATTTCTACAGGTTGACCATTCTCAATATGACGCCGGTAGATCTGATGAACCTCTGCCACAAAGGCTTTATCGTTGGTATCAACAAATGCCATGGACGGCGCCAACGGCAGACTGGTCACACGTTGCCCAACGGCGAGCGCCACATTGGTGACAAAACCATCCGACGGCGCGGTCACTTTGGTTTGGCGTAAATTCCATTCAGCTTGTCGCAAATGGGCTTCCGCTTCAGCCACTTTGGCAGCAGTCCCATCCTCGGTTACGGCTGAAAGCTCGGTAAGCGAGCGAGATACAGCCGCTTGCGCTTGATCCACCGCACCGATAGCCGCGTCGAGTTCAGCTTGCCTTTGGTCCAATCGCTGCTCCGATATGGTTCCGCTTTTCACCAGTTCGGCGTCATCATCAAACAAGCGCTTTGCCAAAACCCGACCAGCCTCAGCTTGTGCCAGTTGGGCGTTGGCAGCGTCTAGGTTTGCTTGATCTTGAATGGCCTGAGCTTTTACACGCGCCAAAGAAGCTTTCGCCAAGCCAACCGCAATCTCAAAAGGTTCCGGATCAAGCTCAAAAAGCACGTCGCCTTTCTTCAACGGAGCATTGGGCTGCACGGGAACGCTTACCACCTCGCCATTCACATTGGGCAGCACTTGTACCACTCGCGTCAAAACGCGGATCGGCCCGGACGGCGCGCCCCACTGCATTGGAATGAAAAGGAAAATGAACAGAACGACGACCCACACCACCGTTGAAAGCCAAGTGGCCTTTGTGTTGGGGAGCACCTTAATTTTGATCAGAACAAACAAAACGGCCACATAGGCCAGCGTCAAAAATACAATCATTTGTCTTTAACTTCCCGCCGATGTCGCAAAATCGGAATCATCTGTCTCGTCAGGCTTGTGCGCAAAGGCCCAGATCAGCGCGAGCGGCCAAAACACGCCGCCCAATATCGCCCCCAGCCACCCTGCTACATTGATGGCTTCATCATAAGGGTGCTGTCGTTGTTTCGCGATCTTCCCTGGCAACATCGCCAGGGTCAGAAAGACCGCAATGGCTGTAATCACAAGGACAACGAGTACCACCCATGCAAAAATGTCTAATCCACTCAATGCTTTGCTCCCAGGAATGTAATTACTCAAAGGGTTTTTTGGTGCGCGGTGGTCAAGTGTGCGCACCAAAACACTAGGCTATTTCACGAATTCGTCAAAGTTTTCTACGTGATGGATATTCGGCAACTGGAAAGAGCCATCGTAGAACTCCCGATGGGCACCATAGGCGCGAATATATGGGAACCAGCCACGTCCAGGGAGTGTGCGGACATAGTTACTCTGCCATCCATCCGGGGCTTCATCTGGCCCAAGCATGATCGCAAAAGAGCCATCGCTGTTTTTCTTTGGTTGATGCTGGAGGCTGTCAACAGTTACGTCATCACCGTCCTTAAGGCCACGATTGTCCAGCAATACACGTGTGTCCGGATCATAGATCGTTAAAGACCAGAACATATCGGTCTTTGGCTCTCGATCGAACAGCATCACGTACCGCTCTTCTCCTTTTAGGCGTGCACCATCGGAGTCTTCAAATTTTGCGACATACCCTTGTGCTTTGCCAACGCGCGGAACCGTCATCGACGGAGACGTCAGTTGCGCCTCGTAAGTGTAGCGCGACCGCGGATCAATGATGTCGAAGTTCTGAGTGCTTTGGTCGTACTTAATACCATCGCCCCATTCACCGCCAAGCACATACCGCCAGTCAAACTCCCGCAGCACACCGTTCAGGCGTTCGCTGAAGACAAAGGAGCGGGCCATCAACTCGCCAACTTTTGCGCCGTCTAACAATGCTTTGGTCTGTTTTTCGTTTGGCTCAAAGGGTTTGCCGCGTTC
This sequence comes from Shimia sagamensis, assembly GCF_900182745.1. Lineage (GTDB taxonomy): Bacteria > Pseudomonadota > Alphaproteobacteria > Rhodobacterales > Rhodobacteraceae > Shimia > Shimia sagamensis. The sequence goes on from NZ_FXTY01000010.1 coordinate 19,639, forward strand.
AATTCCAAGTGAACGAAGCCAATACATAAAGAAGCGGTCACGCTCAGCAAGATGCTCGTTGTTGATGGCTGCATGTAGAACCCTCCAGTAGGCCAGGCCACGCGGTTGCATTGTGGGAAGAAACTTGTCTTCTCCGGGATGAACCGTGGTCGATGGTTCAGATCCAAATCGATACATTTGGATTTGGTTCCAAGTTTCCTGAACTTTTTCCACATCCGCACCTGCAACCCGTGCAAGTACGACACCACGGTCAGTATCAACCTCATGAATTTGATAATCATCGCCAAGTTTCGTCATGTCAGGGCGCATATGCTGAGGTGTGTTTGGCCCAACAATCACATGCCTGCCTCCGTTGCCGCTAAACGGACCAAAGATGCCAATGTCGGTTGGAGATTCCTGCCACATGTCGACAATCATGCCGACCACCACACCTGGGGGGACATCCAAAATCGTTGCAGCGCCACTCGTATTGAACAAACCCAAAGCGTAATTGGTCGTCTCGTTGGCGGTCAGGTACCCGCGCCGCTCGTTAAAGGATTCAATCCGAACGAAATCACCATAATCAAAGTCAAAATTGTTAAAATAGTTCTGTGTCATCCTTTCCTGAGCGACAATTGGTAATCCCCACAGATAAAGTTGCGCGGCACGCTGGTGGTCGATCAATTCGTAAATGCGATCAGCGGTCTCAGCTGTTGGAAAACTGTGGTCTACATTGAAATCTCCGAAATAGGTTTCAACGGTACCGGTTACAGGCATCCCCGCTTCGAATTCTTCTTCGCTCTGAATGTCCGTAAGGCGAAGTTCTTCGGCGCTTGTGGCTGTCATCAACAGTCCTACCCCAACCGATATGATGTTAAATAAATTACGGTTTTTCATTAACACTCTCCCGAAAAATCCCAATAAAGGATTGGCAAAATTCCCCGCCCGAAGGAATGCTTTCGCGCGGGGATAATCAATCGTCACTTGCCCAAATCTAGGGTGACTTCGACCTTTTCATTTTCACCAGGGAAGTCGAAAGGCACGTGATAGCTTTCACTCACTGGCTCACCCGCATCCGATCCAACGTCGAAGGTTTCATCCAGCGAGATACGATAGCCCAATGTTCGATCCACGCGGCCTTCGGCGACCATTTGGTCATCAACAAAAAGCTTGCCAGTGCCGCCTTTGCCGGCACCACCACCATCGTATTCGAACTCATACCGAACGACGTGTTTGCCAGGCGTCAGAACTGCGCCTTGGATATTGTAACGTTCAAGGTTGGCGACGTTGTAGGTATAGATCGGTTTGCCATCGAGCACATACAGTGCCCAACCACCAAAGCGCCCCCCCTGTGTCACTAGCATACCATCATTGTTGCCCTCACCAATTTCAACGTCCACCGTTATAGAGTGCGACTTGTTTTTGAAATCGGGTGCGGTACCTTCGGGAATACGGGTCATGTTGTCGTAGTAGGTGAACGTATCTCGTCCGAGTGTCAAACTCGGACGCAAAGCCACGTCAAGACGGGGTTTCCTTGCGCTGTCGATCGGAAACGCGTCGTATTTACGAGCCTCACCATAGAACAAAAGCTGCAGTTCGTTCAGCTTCTCTGGATGGGTTGCGGCCAGATCGTTCGCCTGCGAGAAATCTTCGGCGACATTGTACAATTCCCAATTCCAGTCGTTGATGACATCGCTGGGTCTGTTCAAACTAGCCCAAGGCACGTCGAACGGTGTGGTTGCGGCAACCCAGCCATCGCTATAGATGGCGCGGTTGCCAAACATCTCGAAGTATTGCGTACGACGGGTTGACGGTGCGTCAGCATCGTTGAACGCATACATCATGCTTGTTCCCTGAATCTGTGACTGGGGAACACCATTGATCGATTGCGGTGCAGGAAGGCTGGTTGCCTCCAGAATGGTCGGCATGATGTCGATCACGTGATGGAACTGTGTGCGTACCTCACCCTTGGCTTTAATTTTTTCAGGCCAAGAAATGATCATGCTGTTACGCGTTCCGCCAAAGTGGCTGGCGATCTGCTTTGTCCACTGGAACGGTGTGTCCATCGCATGGGCCCATCCAACTGGAAAATGTCCAAAGGTGTTCGGGCCACCCAACTCGTCCATACGGTTATAGGTGTCTTCAAACGGTACCTCGATGGCGTTGAACATGGTCATTTCGTTCAACAGTCCATCAGGGCTACCTTCGGCACTCGCGCCGTTGTCACCCATCAGGTAGATCACCAGCGTGTTGTCCATCTCACCCGTTTCTTCAACGGCATCGAGGATCCGGTTGATCTGATGATCCATATGCGCCAGCGAGGCTGCATAGACTTCCATCATGCGGGCATAGAGTTCTTTCTGCTGTTCATTCAAAGAGTCCCAAGCACGAATATCTGCAGGACGCGGCGTCAGTTTGGTACCCGGCGGAATGATACCTTTTTCCAGCATGTTGGCGTGGGTTTGTTCGCGGATCACGTCCCAGCCCATATCGAACTGTCCCTTGAACCTGTCGATCCATTCCTTGGGCGCGTGATGCGGCGCATGGGAGGTGCCCGGCGCATAGTAGACGAAGAACGGTTTGTCAGGGGCTAGCGCGTTTTGTTCGCGGATGTAGTTGATGGCGCGATCAGCCATATCCTCGTCAAGGTGATAATCTTCCGTATTTGGCGGTTCGATCGGTTTAGTGCCGTCAAAGATCGCCGGTGTGAATTGACTGGTATCTCCGCCAATGAAACCAAAGAACTGTTCAAAGCCAAGACCAGTGGGCCACAAATCAAAGGGGCCGGCCTGGCTCGATTGCCAATCCGGAACATTGTGGTTTTTGCCGTACCATGCTGTATTGAAACCGTTACCCTTCAGAATTTCGGCAATGCTGCCGTTTTCCTTGGGCATCAGAGAATTGTAGCCAGGGAACCCGGTGCCAAGCTCCATGATCACGCCGGTGGCGTTGGAATGATGGTTTCGACCGGTAATCAACGCGGATCGCGTGGGCGAACACAGCGCGGTGGTGTGCATTTGCGTAAACAACAAGCCTTCTTCAGCAAGTCGTTCATAGGCTTCAGTTGGTACCGGGGCGCCAAATGGGATCGTAGCACCAAATCTCACGTCATCCGGCATGATCAACAATATATTTGGAGCGCCGTCTGGCGCAGTGACCTGGTTTGGGAAATCCAATTCAGATTCCGATGTGCGCAGCCCTTGGTGACCTTTGAATTTGGTCATTGGAACCGGCAAAACTGAGCGGTCCCAGCCCGCCTCAGATTGCGCTTGAACCGTTGCCGGGATCAGCTGTGTCAAAATCAGACCCAAGACAGCAAAACATTGCCAATGTCTCATAAAACTCTCCTTGAAAAATCAATAACAGGAGTGAGGCGGTACACCGGTATTTGGGAATCGGATCAAAATCGCCCCGCAATCAATAGGCTAATTCTAAGTGTCAAAATCCTCACCGATGTAGGAAAACACGCAACGTGCGAACATACCTTGTAAGAATAGTTTTACGCTGAAGCTGGCGCGGGTAGCTTCATCCCCCAATTGGGTGGTTTTGTAAGGGATATTGGTCGGTTAGATATGTTTAGCGCCGCGCACGTGACAGAAATTCAGATGTCGTGACACCTTCCCATCTTGCAAATGCATTAGAAAATGTCTGCTGATGCGAGTAGCCTAATAGGAGGGCAGTTTCCCCTACTGACCTTCCCGCCGTCAAATTCTGTTTTGCCGCTTTATGTCGCGCTGAAGTCCGAATTCCCGCAAAGCTTTGTCCCAGGCGCTTGAGGTCCCATTGGAGAGATCTTGCAGGTACTCCCAAAAGCGACGCCATATCCAATAGAGTGATTGGAGCCTGCATCTCAGAGAGGGCAGACACCTGGAGTTCCTGGATCAGTAAGAAGTTGTCCGGCGTCTGACCTTCAAACCTTGGAAGTGTGTCGTTAAGAGTTGCGGACAGACCTGCGTTGCTTTGTGCCAAAGGTCGCCGCAAGAGGTGTGCATCAAACTCGATAATTCCTCTCGACGCCGAACTCACAACTTTGGCGTCATGGAGAAGGTACTTATGGCCGACCCTAAATCGGGGGTATCGAACGGTTAGGTTGCTATCTTGGTACCCCACAGTCTGTCGGATCAAATTGATAAACAGTCCGACGGCTAACTGCGTATCGAGGTCCGCTTCGGCGCTGGCTCCGTATCCGTTGCAATATTCAATGCGACATCTTTCTCGACGGATGGTCAGTGAAATATCGCCAGAGTTCTGCATATATGACAAGGCTTCCTGGGCTTGGCGAAGTGCATCCCAGAGTGTTTCTGAAACCACTAGGCACCAACCAAACAGGCCCAATTCTTTAAGATCTTGGGTAAGGCCTGCTCGCAAGGCCAGCCCCGGTTCTTCCGCAACAAACTGCAAGCGGTCAAAACTGTCGAGGTAACTGTCAACGGAAACCCAGGCTTCACTCTGAAAGTCCAAAAACTCCGGATTGAGCTCGGCAGATGCTGAGACAAATGCGCTTTGGCTTTCCGTCATGAGGCGGGTGATTGGAACGACTAATGCACCCGCTCGGGTGCGCAATTCGGTCGCGGTCTCTACACCACGTTATCAATCAAATTCTGGGTCACAGACAAAGGGGTCCAAAAATGTAACTCAGTTAAGCTTCGCCTAAGTGCAACCGTCAACAGTTAAAGCAAATGAAGGGACTGTTGCATCAAGACAATCACCGGAAGCTGGGAGCCCCTTTGACGCTCCATGTTCGATGGTGCCCCCGCAATCAGCACATTGCGATTCACGACTTTAGGCTCGCCACAGTCGTTCGCCACTCTTGTCGTTGATCAACCATCCAGCGTCTCTTAGCAGGGCAGCCGCCCGACAATAGCCTTATCGTCCGTACCGACGTGTCAGCTCGATCATGTCGGCCACTAGGCGCGCGTCGTCAGAACGTCCAACCGGCCCCCGCCTTTGAGTGGATCGGTGCTGCCCTAAGGCAAGGCATGCGCGTCGCTCTGAGATGAGGAACTGGTTTCGCTCATGTTCAATGCAGCGACGACGCGTAGGGCTCAATAGTTTCCCCATGCGGCTTCCGACAGGATAAGTTGCTCAAAGTCAGGCCCGAGACGGCGCGGCGCAGCAGGTCTTTCTCTTTCTGAAGGCGTTTGAGTTCCTTCAGTTGGTTGGTTCCCATAACGCCATATTGCTTGCGCCATCGATAAAACGTCTGCTCGGTAATCAGCCCCTGACGGATTATATCTACCCGCGGCATTCCTTGGCTGCACAGCACCTCAACCTGTCGCAACTCCGTGACACTCTCTTCCGGCTTTTGTCGCTTGTTTCCCACCTTCATTCTTCTGTTTGCCAACTATTGAGCCGGGCTAGTTCAGTGGGGGCGGGTCAATCAGTGCGGTGATTTTTGGTATACCAAATTCCAAATACCTGTTAGGACCTCCTTATCAGATACGAATCGGCTGTGGAGGAATGGTCGATTTGAAGCCCTGAGGAGGAAATCAATGAATAAGTTTCTAACCGCTGCTGTAGCGGCTACGATGGCGATTGGTGGTGCTGCTGCCAGTGCCGAAGAATTCCCAGCCAAGACGATCGAAGTTGTAACCCATGCCGGCAACGGCGGAGGTACCGACGTCACAACTCGGATGATGATGCTGCGAGCGCGTCGCGTGTTGAAGGCTGACATGGTTGTGGTCAATAAAAAGGGGGGCGGCGGTGCCGTGGCGATGGATCATTATTTGACCCTGCCAGCCGACGGTCACTCGATCCTGACATTTACCATTGGTCACGCGGCCACTGTCGCCAAAGGCAAGACCGACATGACTCTGGCCGATATTCGTCCAATTGCGCGTGGCACAGATGATCCACAGATCCTTATGGTCCGTTGTGGCGCCTATGAAGGTGCCGAAGCCTTTGTTGCGGCTCAGAAAGAGGCTCCAATCTCTTACGGCACAACACATCTGGGCAACATTGACGACGTATCGGCATTTATGTTCACCAAAAAAGGCGGCATGCAGACACCAAAAATCGTTCCGTTCGACGGCGGCGGTGAGCTTGCTACCCAACTGGTTGCAGGCGCAGTTGACGCAGCGGTTCTGAACTTGGCCGAAGCCGGATCGCAAATCGATGCGGGTGACGTTTGCCCAATCGTTGTTCTTGCTGACGAGCGCATGTCAGGCCTGCCAGACGTATCTACTGCCAAGGAAATGGGTATCGACGTCAGCTTCTCGACCGTGCGTGGTTTTGTAGTCCACAAGGACACGCCTGACGCAGTGGCCGAGCAGATTGAAGCCGCGCTGATGGAGTCAATGCAGCATGGTGTCTATCAGGGCTTCCTAGATTCCGTTGGCCTCGACGCGACCTCGGTTGTTGGCTCCGAAGAGTGGGGCAACCAGATCACAACTATGGTGACTGATATGGAATCCGCTCTGAAAGAGCTGGGCTTCATCGAATAATCTGACCCCCTGCGGTGTGGCGGTCAAAATGGGCGGCCACACCCATCTTCAAGAAGGCAATCCTGTGCAGCCTGCTATGGACAAATCATCAAAACGACGCGCCAATATTTCTCGATATGCCGTGCCAGCGGGCATCATCGTGTTTTGCGCCTGGGCTTATTGGCTCAGCACCCAGTTTGAACGCGTACCGCCCATCCTGAAACGCGGCATGCAGCCTGAGGATTTTCCTCAGCTGGTGATCGGCCTGATCATTATGTTGTCGGTCTACCTGATCTTTCGCGATGACAGCAAAGCGCCCGAACCGCTCACTAAAATGGTGCAGATGACCATCGGGTTGTTGATCGGCTTTCTGCTGATCGCCGAGATTGACCTGTTTCTGGGCCTTGGGCTGTTTGCTGTGTCGTTGACTGCTCTGTGGGGCGAACGCCGTGCCTGGGCACTGATTCTTGTCGGCATTATCGCCCCAGTCGCCGTGTTCTTCATGTTCGATGGCATCTTCGAAGTCCGCTTCCCACGCGGTCTCCTGACAAACCTCTGGTATGAGTAACTAATCATGGACGCAGCTCTTTCCGGACTTATGGCACTGGCAGACATCAATCTGCTGTTCCTCATTGTGGCCGCAACGCTTGGTGGCGTGTTGGTCGGGGCCCTGCCGGGCCTGAATGCGACGACCGGCGTCGCGCTTCTTCTTCCCTTTACCATCACGATGGAGCCGATCCCGGCCATCGCGATCCTCACAACCATCTATTGCGCCGCAACATTTGCGGGCGCTATTACCGCCATTCTGATCAACACACCCGGAACTTCGGCCAGTGCGACCACCTGCCTTGATGGCTATCCGCTGGCGCAACGGGGCGAAGCTGGCAAGGCCTTGGGTATGGCGGCGGTTTCGTCGACCATTGGCGGCATTGTCTCGGTTGTTTGCCTGATGGCTGCCGCACCACTGATGGCTCGCGCGGCCTATAATTTTGCGCCGCCTGAGTACTTTGCGCTCACTGTGTTTGGCCTGTCGATGCTGGCCACCATTGGTGATGGTTCTCCAATCAAGAACATCCTGTCTGGTGCCTTTGGCGTGCTGGTGGCAACCGTTGGTGTCGATCTTCTGACCTCTATCGAGCGTTTTACCTTTGGCATGAACGAGCTGAGCGAAGGTATTCCCTTTGTACCGGTGATGATCGGTGTCTTTGGTATTTCGGAACTGCTGATCCAGGCTGACAACCTGCACGTAGAGCGCAAGCAGGTGATCATGAAGGCGATCAAACTGCCCAGCCGCGCGGATTATAAGAAGGTCTGGCGAACCATCCTGCGCTCATCCGGTATCGGCACATTCATTGGCATTTTGCCTGCTGAAGGCGCAACCGTGGCCTCGATGATTGGCTATAACGAAGCAAAGCGCTGGTCAAAAACACCTGAGGAATTTGGCAAAGGCTCTCTGGAAGGCATCGCCGGGTCCGAAGCGGCAAATAATTCGGCCACCGGTGGGGCCATGGTACCAACCTTGGCACTGGGGATTCCCGGCAGCCCAACTGCGGCTGTGATCCTGGCGGGCCTGATGGTGCACGGTTTGCGTCCCGGCCCAACCATGTTCACCGAACAAGCTGACTTTGCCTTTGCGATCTTCTGGTCGATGATGCTGGTCAACGTGCTTTTCTTCTTTATCGGTCTGTTTGGCGCCAAGCTGTTTGCCCGCGTCACCTTGATCCCGATTCAGATCCTTTGGCCAATCGTGTTCATTTTCTCGATTGTCGGGGCCTATGCTCTGGAACAGTCGATGATCGATGTGCTGATCGCCGTTGGCTCGGGTATCCTTGGCTTCTTCATGCGCCGCTATGGGTTCTCGGTTGTGCCCATGGCCATCGGCCTAATCCTAGGCGGCATGCTGGAAACCCGTCTGGGCCAATCCATGGTGATGCTCGACGAACAATGGTGGCTGATGTTCACCCGTCCCCTGGCTCTCTTCTTCTTTGTCCTGACCGCGCTGGCCCTGTTTGGCCCGCTGGTCTGGGGCCTGATGTTCAAACAACGCTCACCTGTCGAGTCGACTGGAGAATAATATGACAAAAATAAAATCAGTCCGTACCCGCGTCTGGAACTGGAAGGGCAAGACAGTTCCGCCTCAAGGCAACTTCTGCACTAACGCGTCAGATGCCCTATATGATCGTGGCGATGCCATGGGGAGCTTTCGCTTTCACCAGTGGCTGACCTGCGAGGTGGAAACCGAATGTGGCATGATCGGCATCGGCAACGCCGCTCTGGCGCCGAGCCTGGTCAAGCTTGCCATCGACGAGCACTACGCCCCGATGGTGATTGGCGAAGATCCGTTTGACTATGCCTATCTGTGGGAAAAAATGTATCGCCGCACCCATGCGTGGGGCCGCAAAGGTGTCGGTATGACCGCAATCTCGGCCGTGGATATCGCGATTTGGGATCTGATGGGCAAGCTCACCAACAAGCCAGTGTTCAAACTGCTGGGCGGCCGCACAAAGGAAAAGATCCCAGTTTATTACTCCAAGCTATACGCTGACAATGTCGAGGCGATGCAGGCCGAGGCTGAAGAGGCGATGAAACACGGCTATCAGGGCTTCAAGACCCGCTTTGGCTACGGTCCCAAAGACGGCATGAAGGGTATGCGCGAGAACTTGAAGCGGGTCGAAGCGGTGCGCGAAGTAATCGGCTACGACACTGACCTGATGCTGGAGTGCTATATGGGTTGGAATCTGGACTACACAAAACGCATGCTGCCCAAGCTCGAGAAGTTTGAGCCGCGTTGGCTGGAAGAGCCGGTGATTGCCGACGATATCCATGGCTATGCCGAGTTGAACAAAGGGCCGATCCCGATTTCTGGGGGGGAGCACGAGTTCTCGCTGATGGGGTTCCGCCAGTTGCTGGATCTCAAAGCGGTGTCGGTCATTCAGTATGACACCAACCGCGTGGGCGGCATCACTGCCGCGCAAAAGATCAACGCCCTGGCCGAAGCCTATCAGGTGCCGGTGATCCCGCACGCAGGCCAGATGCACAATTACCACCTGACGATGGCCAACGTGAACTGCCCGATTTCTGAATATTTCCCGGTGCATGACGTCGAGGTCGGAAATGAGCTGTTCTATTACATCTTCGAAGGCGATCCGGACGCAGTGGATGGTTATCTGGATTTGGACGACAACAAGCCCGGTCTGGGGATTTCTATCTCTGACAAGTACCTCGCAGATTTTGAGGTGACAGAATGAGCCGCCCCTACAAAGGTATCTGGCCTGTCGCGCCAACACCGTTCAACCCGGATGGCACATTAGATCTTGAGAGTATGACCCGTGTTCTGGATTGTATGATTGATCAGGGTGCAGATGGTATCTGTATATTGGCAAATTTTTCGGAACAGTTTCTGATTTCAGATGCCGAGCGGGAAACACTAACTCGCTTGTGCCTGGAACACGTTGCAGGCCGGGTACCGGTGATTGTGACCGTCAGCCACTTTGCGACCGAAATCGCGGTCGAGCGGACCCAGTTTGTCAAAGATCTGGGGGCCTCGATGGTGATGATGATGGCACCGTATCACGGGGCTTTGATGAAGGGCACACCCACCCAGACCTATGAACAGTTCAAGGCTGTTGGCGACATTGGCCTGCCGATCATGGTGCAGGACGCGCCGCTTTCGGGTGTTGACTTGCCAGTTCCTTTACTCGTGAAAATGGCCGCCGAGATTGAGATGGTAAAACTGTTCAAGATCGAATGTGTCGGGGCCGCTGCCAAACTGCGTGCGCTGATTGAGGCAGGCGGAGACGCTATCGAAGGCCCATTTGATGGCGAGGAAGCTATAACCTTGTTGGCAGATCTGGACGCCGGCGCAACTGGCGGCATGACCAGCGCCATGATCCCGGATCAGATCAAGCCGGTGATTGACATGCATCTGGCGGGTGACAGGGCTGGGGCCACTGCGGCCTATGGCCGAGTCTTGCCTGCCATCAATCACGAAAACCGGCAGTGCGGGTTCCGCGCGGCCAAGGCCGCGATGGTCGAAGGTGGTGTAATTAAATCAGAATTCTGCCGCCATCCGATCGAACCTTTGCATCCAGACACTCGATCTGGGTTGATGGATCTGCTACGGCCACTGGATCCGGTTGTATTGAATTGGGGTAAATAGGATGACACAGGGCGGTTGGATTTCAACACTCAAAGAGGAAGGGGCAGTCCGCCCCCGCCGCACCCTGGCCGAGGAAGCGGCAGATAACCTGCGCGAGTTTATCCTGTTGGGCAAACTTGAACCGAGCACTTCAATCCCTGAACGGGAACTGGCTGAGGCGCTGGGCATTTCTCGCACGCCACTACGCGAGGCGTTGCGGTTACTTGAGATCGAAGGCCTAGTGGAATACTCCGCCACCCGTCGCCCTCGTGTGGCCGATCCATCGTTGCAGGAACTGACGCAATATATCTCAGTTCTTGGTGCGCTTGAGGCTTTGGCGGGTGAAACTGCCTGTGTTGAGGCCACGGATGCCGAGATCGCCGAGATCCAGAAACTAGGTCACGACATGGCCGAAGGCTCTTCCGAGTTGACGGCGCTGCAATTCTTCCAGCTCGACATGCGGTTTCACTCCTCCATTGTCGAGGCAAGTCGCAACGAACCGTTGATTGAAACCCATCGCCAGTACAATGCGCGATTGTGGCGGGCACGGTTTCTGTCTTCCCAACAGGTGGACCGGCGGGACAACACCTTGTCGCAGCACTCTGATATCACGGCGGCACTGATTGCCCGGGATGCTAAGGCAACCCGCCGCGCCCTGCGCGACCACCTCAAAAGCACCATTTCAAATATCACCCGCATTCACGAAGCCCGTGATGCGGCGCAGACCGAGGACTAAACATGAAACCGAAGATTGGCATTATCCCCGGTGACCCCAGCGGCATCGGCCCCGAACTGATTGCCCGCCTGTTGAACCAGGATGGCGTGACCGAAGCAGCAGACATCCTGCTGATCGGTGATGCCCATGTGTTCGAAACGGGTCAGCTTGTGGCGGGGCAAGACTTTGCCATGACACCTGTTGACGTCACCGCAGGTGACTGGAGCGTCAGACAAGGCGTCGCCTTTCACGCGATGGAGACTATTGAACCAGAGCAGATCAATGTTGCAACGGTGACGGAGGCCGGTGGCGCATCGGTTCTGCAAACACTGGATCAGGCGCTGGAGTTCGTTCAGTCCGGTGTCATTGATGCCATCGTTTTTGGCCCTTTTAACAAAGCCGCGATGCATTTGGCGGGTTTGGGCCATGATGACGAGCTGCACTACATGGCTGAAAAGCTGGGGGTGACAAATTACATTTCCGAGCTGAACACGTTGGACGGCATGTGGACCAGCCGGGTGACCAGTCACATTGCTTTGCGTGATGTTGCGGACACAATTTCCGAAGAGCGGGTTACCGAGGCGGTGCATCTGATCGACAACGTGCTGCGCCGTTCTGGCATTGAACGCCCACGTATTTCCGTTGCTGCAATCAATCCGCATGCGGGTGACGGTGGTAATTTTGGTACAGAAGAAATCGATATTCTGGAGCCCACTGTGCGCAAGTTGGCCGAGGGTCAAATGGCAGTGGACGGTCCCTGGCCATCGGACACAGTCTTCCTAAAAGCGGTTGCTAAAGAAATCGACGCGGTTGTCACGATGTATCATGATCAAGGCCAGATCGCCCTGAAATTACTTGGATTTGATCGCGGCGTCACCGTGCAGGGCGGCCTGCCTGTGCCAGTTGCAACCCCTGCGCATGGAACGGCCTTTGATATCGCCGGGCAAGGGCGCGCCGACGTTGGCGCCACTCGTGCTGCTTTTGACATTGCCTGCACTATGGTCACTCACTGGGATAAGTAAGAACATGACTTTTACACCACATGGAAATCATCTGATCGCTGGCCAATGGGTCGCGGGCGAAACAAAATTTAGTTCAGAACCCGCGCATGGCCCGTCTCATGGGTTTTCGGTCGGCACGCCAGAGCATGTCAACGCGGCTGTAGAGGCTGCCGAAGAGGCGTTCTGGTCCTTTGGATATTCTAGCCGGGCGGAACGCGCAGCCTTTCTGAACGCGATTGCCGATGAGATTGAAGCGCGCGCCGATGCGATTACCGAAATTGGCACTCAGGAAACCGGTCTTCCCGAAGCCCGACTACAGGGTGAGCGGGGTCGCACAACCGGTCAACTGCGTTTGTTTGCATCGCATATTTTGGATGGTCACTATCTGGACCGTCGCCATGATGAGGCTCTGCCCGACCGGGCCCCTCAACCGCGGCCTGACCTGAAAATGATCCAGCGTCCAATTGGACCTGTTGCGGTGTTTGGTGCATCTAACTTTCCGTTGGCGTTCTCGACTGCGGGTGGTGACACGGCCGCCGCACTGGCCGCAGGTTGCCCTGTGGTGGTCAAGGGGCATTCAGCACATCCGGGAACGGGTGAAATTATCGCTGCGGCCATCCAAGCGGCGGTTGCTACCTGCGACATGCACCCCGGTGTGTTTTCGTTGGTGCAAGGGGGCAAACGCGACGTAGGGCAAGCTCTTGTCCAGCATCCTTTGATCAAAGCTGTTGGGTTCACTGGCTCGCTCGCTGGTGGACGAGCTTTGTTTGATCTCTGCGCACAACGCCCCGAACCGATCCCGTTTTTTGGTGAACTGGGTTCTGTGAACCCGATGTTCATCTTACCCGAATCCGCAAAAACACGAGGCGCACAGATCGGCGCTGGTTGGACGGCATCTTTGACTATGGGCGCGGGGCAATTTTGTACCAACCCGGGCATTGCTGTCGTGCTCAAGGATCAAGCCAAGGCTTTTATCGATGCAGCAGCTAAAGGGTTGGCACAAGTTGGCGAACAAACGATGCTGACGGATGGCATCGCGTTAGCGTTTCGTAATGGACAGAGCCGTATTGCCGCGAGCGAAGGGGTTCAGGAAGTTCTGTCCAGCATGTGTAATCAGCGAAATGCCACACCACAGCTGTATCAGACGACTGCGGCGCAGTGGCTGGCCAACGATGAGCTGGGAGAAGAAGTTTTTGGTCCGCTTGGATTGATTGTTATCGCCGACGATATTGGCCAAATGCACTCCGTTGCTCGAGCACTTCAGGGACAGCTGACTTGTACACTGCACATGGATCAAGGCGATACAAAAACCGCTCAGTCGATTTTACCCATTCTTGAACGTAAAGCCGGTCGTATTTTGGTGAACGGATTTCCAACAGGTGTTGAAGTCAGTGAAACAATGGTTCATGGAGGGCCCTATCCTGCTTCCACTAACTTTGGGGCGACGTCAGTTGGCACCTTGTCCATCAGGCGGTTTTTGAGGCCTGTGTGCTATCAAAATTTGCCGACCGCCCTTTTGCCGGAGTCATTTTAGGGACCGAATAGAGTTTTGTTTTCAAGATTTTGAACCCCATAGCTGCCTTTGTTCCCGAAAGAGACAAGGGGCAGCTATGGTCCGTTTAGTTCAGCCAAAAGCCCTGACTTTGCAAAGTATGCTACCTTTGGTGGTACGCGCAAGGAATGTCATTGGGAGGGATTTTCCGGGGTGTTTACTCCAAATGGTCAAGAGAGGTTCCTAGAAGCCGGGAAGACGCTGTGGGCGGGCGGTACTTGGGGCGTCCCCTGTGGAGGTGCGAGAACTCGAACTGCAGTCGCAGAAACACAAAGCCACATTACCGCTCGGACTGATGGCACAACAAGGATTGTTCCTGAATTGCCATGCCGCTCTGAGAATAAACATAACTCAGCCGATTGGCTGAGCTTGCCTGGAGTAGGGGGGAGTCATAAACCTGAATAGTGCAAGAAAGCCACTTTCTGAACGCACCAAGGGGCCTCCCTCTCACAACTTACTCCTTGATCTGGGTGCATTGGTTTGACAAACACCCTTTGACATCTTTCGAAAGGCGGCCAAGCAGGTCGCCTTTTCCTTTTGACCAACCTTTTGGAATGCTGCCATGACGATCACCCACCTAGTCACTCATTCTGGCGGTTTCCATGCCGACGAGTTGCTGTCTTCAGTGGTGCTTACACAACTGTTTCCTCAAGCGGAGCTGCGCCGCAGTCGGGATCGGAATTCGATCACTCCCGCAGCCCACAAAATCATTTTTGATGTTGGCGGCGCCTACGATGGGGAGGCGCAGATTTTCGATCACCACCAACGTCCCGGGCCACTGCGTGGCGATGGCCAACCGTTCAGTTCTTTTGGTCTGATATGGGCACACTACGGGCGCGCGTATCTGGAAGCCATGAACGTCCCTAAAGGTGACGTTGAGGCCATCCATGCAGAGTTTGACGCCAAATTTGTGCTAGCAATTGACCTCTTGGACAATGGCGCAATGGAACCGTCTGTTGCTGGGCCTTTGTCGATCATGACCTTGCCAGCATTGTTGGGAAGCTTGAAGCCTGTATTTGACGACGTATCGCCAACCGCAGACGATGACGCATTCTTCGAGGCTTTGCCCATTGCCCGGAGTTTTGTCGAAGCCCAAATTCGCAATCTCGCAGCCAAAATCAGGTCACGAGATATCGTGATCAAGGCAATCGCCAATGCAGGCACATCCCCTATTCTTGAACTGCCAACGGGTATGCCTTACCGCTCGACCCTCGACCAAGCAGAAGCTGAACATATGTTGTTTGTGATCCACCCGCGCGGTGATGACTGGACACTCAATGGCATCAAGCTGTCAAATGACACTTTCGAGCAACGCGCGGATCTGCCTGCCGCTTGGGCAGGCCTAACAGACAGGGAGCTTGAAGAGGCGAGCGGTGTCCAAGGCGCCAAATTCTGCCATAACGCCCGCTTTATCGCTGTTGCCAACACCCGTGAGGCGATCCTGGAAATGGCCGAAATTGCGGTGCGAGGCGTTCACTAGTCCGGGAATTGTGAATTCGCTACGATCTGTACCAAAAAGTGGGAAGGAGTAGATTGCGAGTTTTGCAAAGTCTGACTTTCGCTCACCATTACAAAAAGAATGTGGATCACGCATCGTATTTGAGGGCTGTTCGACTGCGGTGGTTTCGAGCTCCCGCAATCAGTACAAAATAAGCCGCCGCAAGGCGGATTTCTGCGTTCTGGGACGATCTTATGACAGGGCAAATCTAGCACGCCTAGTGTAACGATAGTGAGGCGCGGACAACATGCGCTGTCGATCTCGGTATCCGGTCACAGCCTTCATCTCTTACGTTTGGGGCTTGTGACCGTCTCTCCTGAGAAACCTCTATTTTGCGTTAGTTCTGGTTGCGGACGGTAAATCCTTCTTCACGAAAGATCCGCTACAGCGTTCCAATTTACCTGCCAACTCTCATGCTCAGCAGGATTTGCAGGCTTCGATGGCCTACGCACAGCTATCAACTGATCCGGCAAATTCAGTCTTGGCAGGTCGCTTGGATACACGGCGCTAGACGCGTGGATCAATACCCCCAAACACCGGATACGGCGAGGAGCCGGTCACAACCTGTCAATTCAGCGGCAAGAAATACGGACGGTTTGTCGAGGCCCGTGTGTGGCACGGGCACGGCGCCATTGCATGCGAATGACACCGCCAAATCACCCTAATCAGAGGAGTTAGACACTCTCTTAGTTTCGTCGGTCATTTGTCCGGAAGAACCTGAACAGGACACCGCGCTCAAACAGCACTCTCTGCACTGTAGTGAGTTTGGTTATCTAAGGGCAAAACCATCTGGGGCGCAGCACAACACTGTGCCCCAGTGTCAAAAAGAACATCGCCTGCTACTGTGACAGGGCGACAGCTTCCTTCAGGCGGCTCAAAGAACCGATCTGGTTTGCAAGGATCAATACCAAACGCGCATTCATGTCATTTGCTTGCTCGTCGGTCATCTCCCGTTGTGCCTCTGTGAGGACTTCGTAGAAGTCGTCGGGGGACTCGATATTGGGGGTTAGTATCAAACTCATTTGTTTGGACCTCCGGTTGCTTTTGAAATTGCAGCTTTTACGGCACCAGCATCGAAACTGCGCCAGCGGGCCGCGATATGCTGGTCAGGTCGGATCAGATACAGCGCACCCTCGCTTGCATCGTACCGCTGCGAAATCAGCCCTTCATCGTCTTCAAAATCCTTCCCAAGGCTCAAGAGCTTCGGAGTGAAGACACCAGCGTCGACAGGGACGACATCAACACCAAGCGCAAGCAATGAGAATCCATCAGAGAGTTCCTCGAGCAACCATCCAGGCTTGCCACCTTTGGAAATAGGCGCATCAGCCGCACATGTGCCGGGTCGCATCTGACCAGCCCAGTCACCCGCATCATCGGTGTTCAACGGGCTGTCGACATATGGCGTCGGCGTCGACAAGCGACCAGAGTTGACCAGAGGTTGGGCAAATTTGGCTTTCTTTGCCAAATCAAGCACGGCATTGCGGAACCGCTTTGAAGCGCTGTTCTTTGGGGTGATGAAGTCAGTGGATCGGGTCGAATTCATCAAGTTGTCATCAGCAGCAAAGGCACGCTCGGTGTTGTAGGTGTCAAGCAATGCAACAGGGGCTTCACCGCGGATCACTGCCGCCAGTTTCCAAGACAGGTTGTCGATATCCTGAACACCCGTGTTTGCGCCACGAGCTCCAAAAGGGGACACTTGGTGTGCGGCGTCACCCGCAAATAAAACGCGACCAAAACGGAAATCATCAATACGCCGACAGGCGAACTGGTAGACAGAGGCCCACTCAAGCTCAAAATCCACGTCCTCACCGATCATCGCTTTGACCCGTGGAATGATGTTTTCGGGTCGCTTTTCAACTTCGGGGTCACAGTCCCAGCCTAGTTGGAAATCCAGCCGCCAAACATCGTCGGATTGCTTGTGCAGCAAGGCGGACTGGCCGCGATGGAAATCTGGATCAAACCAGAACCAACGCTCGGTAGGGAAGTCTGCCTTCATCACGATGTCAGCAATCAGGAACCGATCCTGAAAGAAGTGCCCTGTGAAATCGGCGCCAACCATACGCCGGGTGTCAGAGTTGGCTCCATCACAGGCAAGTAGCCATTCAGCCTCCATCTGGAAGATGCCGTCCGGTGTTTCCACCGCCAACTCGACATGGTCATCATGCTGATTAAGGGAAACCACTTTGTGTTTCCAGCGCAGATCAATGGATGGGTGCTGATTGCACGCTTCGACCATGTATTCTTCGAGATAATACTGCTGCAAATTGATGAATGCCGGGATTTTGTGGCCGTCCTCAGGCAGGAGGTCAAACTGGTAGACCTCCTGATCGCGGAAGAACACACGGCCCAACTTCCATTCGATGCCCTTGTCCAGCATCTTCTGAGCAACGCCAAGGCGGTCCCAGATTTCTAGCGGACGCTTGGCATAGCACACTGCGCGCGAGCCAACAGACACAGTGTTGTTGTCGTCAAGCACAACAACTTTTAGCCCGCGTGCCGCAAAATCAAGCGCCGCAGTGAGGCCCATGGGGCCTGCACCAACAATGACAACGCTGTGGCGCGCGGCCGTGCCAGAAACTTGTTCATCAGATTGAACGTAGTCAAATTCCGGAAAGTCGTAAGTGTTCAGCATCACTCTTTCCCCAGCTCTTTGGCGTGCAGCCAATCGGCGTGCTGAGGGGCTTTTTTGGTGCGTGACCATTCTTCGAGCATGTCCCATTTGACAGCATCCAGGCGCTCAAGCATTTCAGCTTCTTTTGGATCCGGGCAAGCCAGCTCAACACGGTGACCGCTTGGGTCAAAGAAATAGATCGAATGAAAGATCGAGTGATCCGTGACACCAAGGACATCCACACCTTGCGCTTCCAAGTGCTCTTTGAAGCCCAGAAGCGTGGCACGATCTTTGACCTTGAAGGCAATATGCTGCACCCAGATTGGCGTGTTTGGATCACGGCCCATCTCTGGCTTGGTTGGCAATTCAAAAAACGCAAGCACGTTGCCATTTCCGGCATCCAGAAAGAGGTGCATGTAAGGATCGGGCTCATGCGTCGATGGAACCTTGTCTTCGGCGATAGCCAATACAAATTCCATGTTCAGCATTTTGGTATAAAACTCTACAGTCTCCTTGGCATCTTTGCAGCGGTAGGCGACGTGATGGATCTGGTCCAGTTTCAAGTTTTGTACGTTCATTTCGATCTCCTCCAGAATCGTTGCATTTGCAATGATTATCATCATGCACAAAAACATGGCTTGATCCAGATCAATTTGTTGCACATGCAACAATATATTCTGGATGCGAAAGGAAACGACTTATGAACCTCGAGACCTATTTCCCGTATTTGCTCGCGTCGACGGCGGAATTGTTCTCTCGAAAACTGGTAGAAGTTTACGGGCGAACCTACGGATTATCCCGTGAGGAATGGCGTTTACTGCTTTTGCTCGCGGATGCAGGGCAGCTGACGTCGCTTGAGCTGACCCAGCGTACCACACTGGACAAAGTACAAGTCAGCCGAGCGGCGACACGCCTTCAAGACAAGGGTTTGATCAGCCGATCGGTGGACAAAAATGACCGCCGATTGCGACTGTACACCTGTTCGGAGGCAGGGCACAGCCTATTTGGCGATGTGTTTCCACAAGTCGAGAGCCGTTCCGAATCGATTCTTCAAAACATGAAAGACGAGGATTTGAACGCTCTCAAACAAGGATTGAAAGCCCTGGAACAAGCCGTAGATCACCACGCCAAGAGTGACATGACCAACGCAGGCTAGGGCGATCTGGCCTTAATCTTGCGGTGTTTCATCAGGATGGGCACGCTGGAATGCCGGAATGGTATCAAGCGCCGCATGGATGCGAGAAATTTTGGGGTAGGCTTTAAGATCCACGCCCCAACGTTCAGCATTGTATATCTGTGGTCGCAGGCACACATCAGCCAACGTGATGTTGTCACCATAGGAATAGGCTCCGCCGGTCACAATCTGCTCAAAGGCATCTAAGCCTTGCGTGATGAAATGCTGCATCCAGCCTTCCATTGTAATTGCCTTGCCGGATTGCTCCACCGCCCATCTCGCCACATTGAGATTGCACACCGGATGGGTTTCCATCGCAATTGCGTAGGAGAGTGCCCGAACTTCGGCACGCCCGATCGCGGTTGTCGGCAAAAGGCCTAGGTTCCGAGTTTCATCAAGATACTCAATCTGTGCGAGCGACTGCGTTAGGCTGTGCCCATCCACTTCCAAAACTGGCACCAGCCCTTGAGGGTTTCGGGCGAGATGGGCCTCTGAACGCTGCTCAGCGTCTAGCAAATTGACCGGCTGCGTGTCCCATTGCATATCCGCTAAGCCTAGCACGATGCGCACACGATAGCTGGCGGAGGAGCGCCAATAGTCATAAAGCTTAATCATCTAATTTTTCCGTCAATAAATCTAAGGCGTGTTGCAACTCGCCTTCATGAGCCCCGAGAATTTCGTCCAACTGTGCCTGAAATGATCGGGCAATCGGGATCAATGCGCTGAGCAACTCGGCGCCCTGTTTGGTCAACGCCAACTTGAGCAAGCGCCGGTCACTGTTGTCGGTTTGTTTAGTGATAAATCCCTTCGCCTCAAGCTTTGCAGCCGCGCGGCTCACCTTGGATTTTTCGAGACTGACACGTCTTTCAATGTCTCGAATCGAGGGGTTTTCACTGTATCCGACATTCAACAAAACCCGCCACTCTGGCATCGAGATCCCAAAATCGTTCTTGTAGCTTTTTGCGAGCTCCGCACTCAACCGCGCAGCCAACACCGTGAAACGATAGGGCAAATAATGCTCTAAATCGAAGTCTGGCAGCGTCTTTGGCATGTTCAATCCTCTGTTCCCTCTCCATAGAAGAGGTATGTTCGTTGCATATGCAATAAAAATTGTTGACTTCGTTGCATATGAAACAAATAGTGCCTCCAAGTGCAACTCCAATTCCTGAGAGTCGCTTCACCGGGAGGATTTGATGACAAATACCAAACAGAAATCCTGCCTCCCGTCTGTCCTTCGGTCTGCTGGCGTTAAGCGCGTGCCCCTAGTGCCACCGCACAACAGTCCGCCAGCACCTTGCCCCTTTTCCACGATACGGAGTCGTAAATGCCTCTTCTGAAATCCTGGGTGGAGACCGCCAATGCGGCTGATCATCCGTTTCCCCTGAACAATTTGCCCTACGGTGTGTTCTCCATCGGAGACCGGGAACCGCGTTGTGGTGTCGCCATTGGCGATATGATCCTGGATTGTCAGGCGGCTGAGGCAGCGGGCCTTTTGGCCGTGGGCGAAAACGCTTTGTTTGATATGCCCTTCTGGAACGGAGTTATGGAAGCGGGACCACAAACATGGGCCGCCCTTCGTGCACGACTGACTGAAATCCTAGCTGCAGGCGCAGCCGACCAGGCCTCAGCTGAGGCCTGTCTGGTCACCGCCGCTGGTGCAACGTTGCACATGCCTTTTCAGGTAGACGAATACACCGATTTTTATGCCGGTCGCCAACATGCGGAGAACATGGGGTCCATTCTGCGCGGTGGGCCGGAACTGCCCCCGAACTGGCTGCACATTCCTATCGGCTACAACGGGCGGGCCTCCTCTGTTGTGGTGTCAGGCACCCCCATTCGCCGCCCGCTTGGCCAGACCAAGGCGCCAGACGCAACCATGCCATCCTTTGGCCCATGCAAACGGCTTGATATCGAGTTGGAAATGGGCGCAATCGTTGGCACCGCCTGTGAAATGGGCGCGCCAATCACAACCGAACAAGCGGACGACATGATCTTTGGCTATGTTCTGCTGAACGATTGGTCCGCACGTGACATTCAAGGCTGGGAGTATCAGCCGCTTGGCCCGTTTCAAGGCAAAGCTTTTGGCACCTCGATCAGCCCTTGGATCGTGACCAAAGACGCATTGGAACCTTTCCGTACCGAGGTGCCACCACGCACCGAAGAGCTTTTGCCATACTTGAGCGAAAGCAAGCCAGGCCTCTATGACATCGAACTTCAGGTGCTGATGCAGCCAAAATCCACGGATCAGGCCAGCGTTGTGGCCACTACCAACTACAGCCGCCTGTACTATTCCGCAGCCCAACAACTGACACACCACGCAGTTGGCGGCTGCGGCATGAACGCTGGCGACCTCCTTGGTTCAGGTACAATTTCCGGTCCGAAAAAAAGTGAATTTGGCTCACTTATGGAGTTGAGCTGGGCCGGGCGCAAACCGTTCACATTGGTCAGCGGCGAGACCCGTACCTTTATTGAGGACGGCGACACAATGACCCTTCGAGCCAATGCCAAGGGAGACGGCTTCACCATCGGATTTGGCGATTGCGCGGGTGAAATTCTGCCTGCACTCGACGACCCATTCACACGCAACTGACACAGCAATACCCCCGCCAGACCGGTTGCGGGTGCAGGAGATTTAGAAATGGCAAAAGCGTTCGCATCCCAAGGCGATATGACCGAAAAGACCATCACGTTTGATGAAATTGGTGAGGGCCTCTACGCCTTCACCGCCGAAGGTGATCCCAACTCCGGGGTGATCATCGGCGATGACAGCGTCATGATTGTCGAGGCCCAAGCCACGCCGCGTTTGGCAAATAAGGTCATCGAATGTGTGCGCTCTGTCACCGACAAGCCAATTTCGCATGTGGTTTTAACCCATTATCACGCGGTTCGTGTTCTGGGGGCCTCAGCCTTTGGCGCATCCCAAATCATCATGTCTGATGTGGCCCGCTCCATGGTTGTTGAGCGTGGCCAAGAAGATTGGGACAGCGAGTTTCAACGCTTCCCACGCCTGTTTGAAGGCCACGAAAGCATCCCCGGCCTGACATGGCCCACCACCACGTTCAGCGACAGCATGACCGTGTACCTTGGCAACCGTCGCGTCGACATCAAACACATCGGCCGCGCTCATACCGCTGGTGATGCGGTTATTCACGTGCCAGATCAGAATGTCATGTTCACCGGTGACATCGTCGAAGACCACTCTGCCTGTTATTGCGGCGATGGTCACTTTGGCGACTGGGGCCAAACGCTGGACAACATTGCAGCCTATGACGTGGATGCCATTGCACCGGGCCGCGGCGGCGCCTTGATTGGCAAAGACGCCGTTGAGCGCGCCATCACCAGCACACGTGACTTTGTACAAAGCACCTATCAGCCTGCCGCCAAAGTGGCCGCGCGTGGCGGATCTCTGAAAGAAGCTTGGGATGCGGTGCGCGACGCCTGTGATCCGAAGTTCAAAGACTACGCCATCTACGAACATTGTCTGCCGTTCAATGTGAGCCGCGCTTACGACGAGGCGCGTGGCATCGACACGCCCCGGATCTGGACCGACAAACGCGACCTCGAAATGTGGGAACAGCTGCAAGGTTGATCACCCCGCCACAGGGCCTCTGCACGCCCAACAGAAATCTCAAAGGGAGGAAACACTATGAGACTCACATCCACCACACTTGGCAAAGTGATTGCCGGTGCCGTTGTTGGCGCCAGCCTGCTGACTTCATCTGCTGCGTTTGCTGATACGCTGGCCCTATCCAGCTGGCTGCCACCACGCCACCCAATTGTTGTCAACGCGATCAAACCTTGGGCGCAAGAGGTGTCTGACGTCACCGAAGGCCGTGTGAAAGTGCGCGTTCTGTCCAAGCCACTTGGCGCACCTCCGGCCCACTACGACATGGCTGCTGACGGGATTGCCGATATCACATACGGTCTGCACTCTTTCACCAAAGACGACCGCTTTGAACGCTCCCGCATTGGTCAGTTTTCCTTCCTTGGAGATGACGCCGTTTCCGGTTCCACCGCATTTTGGAACGTCTACTCCGGCGCGCTCGATGCTCAAGCAGAGCATGAAGACGTAAAACTGTTGGGTCTGTTTGTGCACGGCCCCGGTGTTTTGCACAACAACGTCCGCCCTGTGGCCGCTGCTTCCGACCTTGAGGGGCTGAAAATACGGGTTCCCGGCGGGTATATCGCAGATCTGATGTCAGATCTGGGCGCGGAAACGCTGTTTATGTCGTCTGGCGAAGTCTTTGAAAAACTGTCTCGTGGCGTGATTGATGGTGTGACCTTCACCTACGAAGCGCTGACCGCCTTCAAACTGACGGACGACCTGAAATACACCATGCGGGTGCCAGGTGGTCTCTATAACACCACATGGTTCCTTGTGATGAACGAAGGCGCGTGGGACGGCATTTCCGAAGCAGACCGCACCGCCATCGAGGCAATCTCGGGCGCAACTTTTGCAGAGCGTGTGGGTGCAGCTTGGAATGCGGCAGACGAAGCCGCGCTGGTTGCGATCAATGAGGCAGGCATCGAAATCACCGACGCTCCTGCGACCCTGCTGGAAACCATCAAATCCAAAGCGGCTGTGCATGAAAACACATGGGTTCAGGCGATCTCCGAAGATGGGTTTGACGGGGCAGCGGCTCTGAAAGACCTGCGCGCTCAGACCGGCGTGGAGTACTAAAAGATGGAGCGGTTCCGACAGAGGTTCAAAAGCGACGAGGACGGTTTGGACATTGGCCAGCTTCTCCAGAACACTCTAGGTGTCGGGGCCGCTCTCATTCTGTTTAGTTTGATCTTGGTGACCTGCGTTGATGTGGTGGGGCGGTACTTCTTCTCGTCTCCGCTCAGCGGCGCCTTTGAAATCACTGAACTCCTACTGGCAGCGCTTGTTTTCGCGGCGCTGCCTTTGACCACCGAACGCAAAGAACATATCGAGGTTGACCTCATAAATGTGGTCCTGCGTGGTCCAACTCAGCGCTATCTTTCTGCGTTTGCGGGTCTTTTCTCCGCTGCACTATTGGCAACCTTTGCCTGGCGGTTGGCCGCACATGCTTTTTCAGCAGCGCAGGATGGCGCAGTCACAAATGCGCTCAACATTCCGCTGGCACCTTTTGGCTATCTGGCCGCTTTCTCCTGTTTGGTGAGCGCCTTTATTGCCTTTACGCGTGGCATTGAGCCGCCCCGCGACTTTGATCAAGACGTAAGGGACAACAATGATTGAATCTCTCATTGGCTTTGCGGTCCTGCTTGGACTGATCCTTGTACGCGTGCCCATTGCTTTTGCTATGGCAGCTGTTGGCGGGATTGGCTTTGCACTCATGCGGGGGTGGCAACCAGCGTGGGCGATGACCGGCCAAATCGCCTTTGACTCTGCCTTGTCATACAGCCTCTCGGTCATTCCATTGTTCATCTTTATGGGCAATGTTTTGGCAGGATCTGGGGTGGCCCACGGTTTATTTGCCGCCGCGGATCGCCTATTTGGGCGCACCCGTGGTGGATTAGCGATGGCATCAGTCTTCTCATGTGGTGGGTTTTCCGCAGTGTGCGGCTCTTCGCTTGCAACCGCCGCCACGATGTCCAAAGTCGCCATGCCCTCGATGCGCAAATTTGGCTACGACGACCGCCTTGCCACTGGGTCGATTGCGGCAGGCGGTACGCTTGGCATTCTGATCCCGCCTTCGGTGATCTTGATCATCTATGGGCTTCTGACTGAAACCAACATAGCCAAGCTTTTCATTGCTGGCGTGGTCCCTGGTGTCTTGGGCGTGATCCTCTATCTGGTGGCCGTCAAAGTTGCGGTGTGGATCAAGCCTGATCTTGCGCCTGACGTCGTGACGGAACGTGAGCCCATGACCCGCGCCGATGTTGTTGGTGTATTCTGCGTACTGGGCCTGTTCCTGTTTATCATGATTGGCATTTACGGCGGGTTCTTCACCCCAACCGAAGCCGCAGGTATGGGGGCAGGCGCCTCCGTCTTAATTGCGATTGGGCTGCGCACCATGACCTGGCGCGACTTCCTGACCGCGACGTTTGACAGTGTGCGCGCAACCGCCATGATTTTTGCTGTGGTGATCGGGGCCGAGCTATTTTCCAATTTTGTGAACTTTGCCGGATTGCCGGATGCACTGGCGATGTTGGTTCTGGATCTGGAAATGCCGGTCTGGGCAGTCATTCTTGTGATTATGATCATCTATATGATCTTGGGGTGCGTGCTAGAGAGCTTGTCGATGGTGTTGCTCACGGTCCCGGTGTTCTACCCACTGATGTATGAATTGCCGTTTGCCAATGCGCTGCTTCAAGACCCTGAAATGGCATTGATCTGGTTCGCAATTGTGGTTGTCGTGGTCACCGAAATTAGCTTGATCACGCCACCCGTTGGCATGAATGTTTTTGTCCTCAAATCTGTCCTCAAAGATGTGTCCTTGGGAACGATTTTTAAGGGCGTCCTGCCGTTCTGGTACGCCGACATTGTCCGACTGACATTGTTGATAACAGTTCCGTGGCTGTCGCTATGGCTTGTGGCGGCAATGTAGAAAACAACCATCTACGGACGGGCCATTTGGGCCCGTCCTGTTAGGAAATTCCAGACCCTATAAGTTGATCCTAATACCATCGTGGCCGATAATGAGTTTTCCGTCGTAGTGGGGCGCGCATGCCGCTTGCCAGTCAGACGGCCCATACTTGGGGTCGTCTGACGGGATCAAGTGAGACAGAGCCAAGCGTTTGACGTCAGCGTTCGCCGCAGTAATGGCTGCATCGTGTGCAAATGTATGAGACCGCAACCAGTGCTGCATCAGCTTCTCAGAGCCATTCCCAATGCGCTCCAAAAGGGATGGCAAAGCGGACTCCAGCATCGCTTCATGGATCAGCAGATCTGCGCCGCGTGCAAACTCTTCGAGGCGTTTGAGCGGGGCGGTGTCACCGGAAAAGACGACATGGGTGTCATTGGTTTTGAACGAGAAGGCAAAGCTGTCGATTAGCGGGGGGTGTTCGGTTCTGATTGCCGTGATGGTAAGGCCGTTGCGGGCAAACACTGTCCCCGCGTTGATAGTGTGGATGCGTACAAACTCACGCAGATCATCGCGGCCATCATCATCGATCCGCAGATCAATGTCGACCTTCATGGAAGCGACGAACCCGTCCCAGTAGTCTTGCAGGCCGGACGGCCCATAGACATCAACAGGCGTGGTGAGCCCAGAGCACCATGCTGTGTGAATAAGGGGGCCAAGTTCAAGATAGTGATCTGAATGCAAGTGACTGATCAAAATGGTCGACAGAGTTTTGAGGTTTATGCCCTGATCCACCAAGCCGCGGGTCACGCCCAAGGCGCAATCCAGCACAACCTGTTGGCCATCAAGCACAACCAGATTGGACGTGGGCATAGAGGATCCGGTGCGAACCGAAGGCCCGCCCTTTGTGCCCAGAAGGGCAACGTAATTGGGTGTCATTTTGGGGCCTATCAGGTTGCGGCGAAACCGGCGTCGAGCGCGGAGAGGATTGTGGCGGCGTCGTTTTGCGACAGCACCAGCGGCGGCGACAAGATCAGGTTGGGTCCGGAGACGCGCACCATTGCGCCTGATTGGTAAGCCGTGTCCTGCACTTTGGCGGCCGTTGCGCCGTCAATCGGTTTCTTGGTTGTGCGGTCGCTGACCATTTCGATGGCAGTCATCAGGCCGTATCCACCGCGCACGTCGCCAATGATGTCATACTTTTTCATCAGCGCTTTGCAGCCTTCAAACAGCTGCGTGCCACGCGAGGCCGCGTTTTTGACCACGTTTAGGCGTTTGGTTTCTGCCAAACAGGCCAGTGCGGCAGCAGCTCCGACCGGGTGGCCGGAATAGGTATAGCCATGCCCGATTTTGGCGGCAGGGTTGCCCTCAAAAACCTCAACCATGCGGTCGCCAAGCATCACGGCCCCAAAGGGAAAATAGCCGTTTGTGATGGCCTTGGCGGTAGCCATCATGTCAGGCTGGATGCCCCAGAGACGCGCACCGGACCATGCGCCTGTGCGCCCATAAGCGGTGATGACTTCGTCCGTAATCAAGAGGATGCCGTTGCGGTTGCAGATGTTCTGAACAGCTGGAGCGAAAGACGGATGTGGCGGGATCACGCCACCGGCGCCCAGAATGGGCTCCATGATCATGGCGGCGATTGTGTTTGCACCCTGAAACGCGATCTCGTCTTCCAGGGATTGCAGGCACATTTGTGCAAGTTTTTCCGGGTCCGTTTCATTGAAGGGATTGCGATAGGTGTATGGCGCTGGGATGTGGAAGCACCCTGGCAAAAGGGGCTCGTAGGCGTTTCGGAAATTGGCATTTCCGTTGACAGAGGCGCCACCGATATGGGTGCCGTGATAACCTTTCTTGAGGCTTAAAAATTTGGTGCGCCCGTGATCGCCACGCAGTTTGTGGTACTGGCGCGCAAGGCGCAGCGAGGTTTCGACGCTGTCTGACCCACCTGAGGTGAAGAAGGCGCGGGACAATCCGTCCGGAGCAAAGAATTCTTTCAGCCCGTAGGACAGTTCGATGGCAGCGTCGTTGGAGGTTCCGCGAAAGGTCGAGTAGTAGGGCAGTGTGTCGAGCTGCTGTGCAATGGCGTCTTTGACCGGCTGGCAGGAGTATCCAAGGTTTACGTTCCACAGGCCGCCGACACCATCAACAACACGATGCCCGTCAACATCCACGATCGAAACGCCGTCTGCTTCGGTGATGATTTTGGGCGGCCGGTCGATGCTGTCTTGCGGGGATGTCATCGGGTGCCACATCAGGCGGCCATTGTGTTCTTTCAGGAAGTTTGAGTCTTTCATGAAGCGGTTTCCTGTTTGGTCATTTTTGTGAGGGTTTTGGCCCAGGACTGCTCAATGGGGCGCGGGATCGTCCCCCCCCAATTGTGCGTGATGTCTCGGGCGGCAATGAGCAATTCGGTTTTGATGGTGTGTGCCAGTTCTGGGGTGAAGCGCGAAGCGACACAGGCCACGGCCACGGCGCCTGCCAGATGTC
This sequence comes from Shimia sagamensis, assembly GCF_900182745.1. Classification (GTDB taxonomy): domain Bacteria; phylum Pseudomonadota; class Alphaproteobacteria; order Rhodobacterales; family Rhodobacteraceae; genus Shimia; species Shimia sagamensis. The sequence continues at coordinate 47,728 of NZ_FXTY01000010.1, forward strand.
CCGTGTGATCAAAGATCGGCGCTGCAATGCCCTGAATTTCGATTTCATAGCATTGATCGGAGTGACTGATCCCTGTTTCACGAACCACCTCGATGAGCTGCGTGAGCTTAGCCTCCGTCGTTGGAGTGTTTGCTGTAAACTCCTCTAGACTCCCGAGTGCGATGGCGTGCAAATTTGATGGGCCAAACGCCAGAGCGCACAGACCTGAGGCCGTGGCGTGAAGGGGGAAGGTGTTGATGTCTATCACCGCGCGCGTCCCGTGGTGCGGGGATTCGCATTCGCACAATCCATAAAGAGTCGTGCCTGACAGAACGGTGACATGGGCGGTTTCCCCAGTTCTGTCAGCCAGGGTGCGAAGAACCGTTTTTGCGCCGTCTTTGCGTGGGACCGTTGCCTCTCGCACTTGGGCCAATTGCATCAATGCAGGTCCGAGTCGATACTGCTTCGTCGCCGGATTTTGTTCGATAAACCCAACAGATTCAAGTGCTTGAAGTTGTCGATATGTGGTTGCCTTGTCCCGCCCAGCTATGCGGCAAAGCTGCGACAAGCCGATTTCAGGACGGTCTGTCGAAAAGTAAGAAAGAAGCGTCAGAGCTTTTGTGATGGAGGACATTTTGAAAGGCACTTTCTTGGCGGTCTCAAAAATAGATTGACGGATTATAATTGTTAAGGCAACCTTTTTTACGAAACAGCGGTTCAATATATGAACCAGACAGGGAGAGGAAGATGTTGAAATTTGCAAAGTCCATGACCGCCGTGGCGCTGGCATTGGCCGCAGTCACTGGAAGCGCTCAGGCTGAATACCCTGAGAAGCCGGTTGAGTTTGTCGTTCCTTGGCCGCCAGGTGATCTGGAGGATGTGCTGACCCGAATGATCGCAGAGGATTTCTCTGAGGCCTATGGTGTACCAACCGCTGTTGTGAATAAGCCTGGCGGCGGTGGAGGGCCGTTTCCTGGCGCAATTGAAGTGGCAAATGCACCGGCGGATGGCTACACCGTTGGATCCTTCCTTATTGCGATCCCAGTGGTGGGGCCACAGATTGGCATACCGGATCTGAACCCCGATCCTTTTGTCCCGCTCGGGAATTTCCTGACCTATCCGTTTGTGATCGCCACAGGGGGCAACGCGCCTTACAAGACGATGGGTGAATTGGCGGAGCACGCGAAAGCCAATGATGTTGTTCTTGGCCACTTTGGCGCCCCTTTGGTGCCCACCCAGGTGACGATGGGTCTGGCAAAGGAGATGGGTTTTTCTTACGCCTCGGACGCGGCCTTTGATGCGCTTGATTGTAATACGCTCGCATCCGGTGATGTTGATGTGATCAACACCACGCTTCAGTTGATCCTACCCTGTCTTGATGATGTGAGTGTGCTGGCTTCCATTGGATCTGAACGTATCAACCTGACATCTGACACACCGACGGTCGCAGAATTGGCACCCGATCTGGATGTTGCGCTTTGGAATGGACTGTTCGTTCACAAGGACACGCCACAAGAGGCGCGGGACAAAATTATCGCGGTTGCTGAAAAGACCATGATGTCTGACCGGGCTCAAAAGCTGGCGGCGGAAACGGGTGCGCAAGTGTACTGGCAGCCTGCAGCAGAGGTGGTTGATCAGATCCAGAAAGACATCGACACTATGGGGCGCATCGAAAGCATGCTGTCCGAATAAGCCGCTTCATCATGGCCGGGATGACTGCCCGGCCATTTTTTCCTTTCACTTACGGAAACCCAATGTCGCGCATTAAAACGCTACAAGCGCTCTTTAAGCGCTATCGCAGACCGGGTGACATCGTGTTCGCCTGGCTTGCACTCATTGTCTCGGTCCTTCTGTTGTCGCAATTGGCGGACCAAACCGCATGGCGCAGTGGCGGCAAACTGTTTGCCCAGCCACGCTTTTGGCCCGCAGTTTCTCTTGGCGGCATGACGGTTTTTGCAGCTCTGCATTTGTTGGGATCTGCCCTGTCAGAACGTTTGCACGGGCGTTGGCATGAGGTCGGCCTATGGGCCGCATCATTTGAGTATGCGGTGTGGTTTATCGCTTATGCTTCTGTGGTTCCGTATGCCGGTTATTTGCCTGCGACCATGATATTTGCAGTCGCTCTGACAGTGCGGGCTGGATATCGCCGCCCTTGGGCCATTCTTGCAGCCATTGGCTCCGCCATTTCGGTCGTCTTGCTCTTCAAACCGCTTTTGAGAGTGAATTTACCATCCGGCCTGATCTACGACAGCCTTCCTGAAGGACTGCGCCAGATCATGCTGACTTATTTCTAATCGGAGAGCGTAATGGAAAACCTTCTTGCCGGATTGGAGATGCTTGCACGTTGGGACGTGATGCTCGCACTGCTGGTCGGCTCCGTGGGCGGTGTGATCATTGGTGCAATTCCGGGGGTGGGTCCTGCGGTGGCGATTGCGATCCTGCTGCCAGCAACTTTCTCGCTCGATCCAATTGTCGGGCTCACCATGCTGTTGGGCATTTATGGCTCGTCGATGTATGGCGGCGCCATTCCCGCCGTTTTGATCAACACTCCCGGAACCGCAGTCAATGCTTTGACGTCATATGACGGTTTTCCCATGACGGAACGTGGCGAGGCGCATCGGGCTGTATCTCTTGCCTATTCCGCATCGTTCTGGGGCGGCATTTTTGGAATTCTGTGTCTGATCCTTTTGTCCCCTGTATTGGCGAAGATTGCGCCGATGTTTGGCTCACGCGAGATTTTTCTCGCAGCTTTATTGGGGGTCATTCTTGTGATCCTCGCCCACCGTGGGCAGATATTTGCCGCTGGCATGTTGGCGATGTTCGGGATATTTTTGCAGACCGTTGGTTTGGATGCGGTGACCTATTCGCAGCGCTATACTTTCGGGCTGTCTTTCCTGTCCTCAGGGGTGAATTTGGTTGTTGTGGTTCTGGGGCTCTTTGCCCTCAGCCAAGCGTTCCTCCTGCTTCTTGAACCCGATAGCAGCCCGGATGCCAAACCTGTCAAAGGGCGCCTGGGAGTTGGCTTCAAAGAACTTCTGAAGCACAAGCGTGTCGCCACGGTCGCTTCGAGCTTTGGAGTCATTCTTGGCATGATCCCGGGAACCGGTGAGTTCACGGCGCAGTTCATGTCTTATACCTATGCCCAGAAGACCTCGAAGAATCCAGATAGCTTTGGCAAGGGATCACCCGAAGGTTTGATTGCATCGGAAGCGGCAAACAACGCGGTGCCCGCAGCGGCGATGATCCCGTTGCTTGCGCTGGGCATTCCGGGAGAGGCGCTGACGGCGATGATGTTGTCGGTGTTTTACGTGCACAACGTGATCCCCGGACCGCAGCTGTTTCAGAACAACATCGATTTGGTCTATGGCCTCTATTTTGCGCTGATCGCGCTGAACGTGATTGTTATGATCTTTCTGGTGTTCTCGACAAACCTGCTGACCAAAATCATCCGCGTGCCAACCCGTTTCCTTGGGGTGATGATCCTGCTGCTGTCGTTTGTGGGCGTGTATTCGCTGCGTAATTCGCTGTCGGACTGCATGATCGCGGCGGGATTCGGCGTGTTGGGATTGATCCTCAAGCGATTGAACCTACCGATTGTGCCAATCATCCTTGGTATGGTTCTGGGCGGCATTATGGAAGTCAAACTGCGTTCGGCCATGCCGCGCTTGAAAACGCCACTGGATATGATCGACCGACCGATTGCAGCGATCATTTTCGGGATGATTGTGCTGGTCCTGCTGCTGCACATGCGCACGCTGATCAAGGAATGGCGGGCCCACCAGCCCGAAACAGACCACGACATGCACGACAGTCAGATGAGGTAGCCGGACAATGGACCAGACACAGATCGATACACTGCGCGGAAAGCCGGTCGCGGCCTTTCACCACCTGATTGACGGCAAGGCTGTGCCGGCCTCTGATGGCGACACTATGAACGTTGTGTCTCCGATTGATGGACAGGTTCTGACAACGGTGGCAGCTGGGACCGCGGAAGATATGAATGCCGCAATTGCCTCGGCGCGTGCGGCGTTTGAAGACAGGCGCTGGGCAGGGCAGGCACCGGCGGCACGCAAAAAGGTGCTTCTCAAATGGGCAGACTTGATTGAGGCCAACGCCCTTGAGTTGACCGTTTTAGGTGTGCGCGACAATGGCACGGAAATTGGTATGGCGCTCAAAGCAGAACCGGGATCAGCTGCTGCCACCATCCGGTATTATGCCGAAGCGCTGGACAAGATTTACGGAGAGATCGCACCGACGCCCGGCGATATTTTGGGCATGATCCACAAAGAGCCGGTGGGTGTGGTTGGGGCCATCATTCCGTGGAATTTCCCTTTGATGATTGGGGCATGGAAGCTTGGACCTGCACTGGCCATGGGCAATTCGGTTGTGCTGAAGCCATCGGAAACCGCGTCACTTTCGCTGTTGCGGATGGCGGAGCTGGCCCTTGAAGCCGGGTTACCGCCGGGGGTTCTGAATGTCGTGACCGGCGAAGGGCGTGTTGTTGGCGAAACGCTTGGTCTCTCGATGGACGTGGATGTGCTGGTCTTCACAGGGTCCGGCGCGACAGGGCGTCGGTTGATGGAGTATGCCGCGCGGTCGAACATGAAGCGTGTTTATCTGGAACTTGGCGGGAAATCCCCGAACATTGTGTTTGCTGATGCGCCCAATCTGGATGAGGCGGCGAAGGTTACCGCCGCGGGGATTTTCCGCAACTCCGGTCAGGTCTGTGTGGCCGGCTCACGCCTTTTGGTTGAGGCGCCAATCCATGATGAGTTTGTGGCAGCTGTCACAAAAGCGGCGGATGCGATGCGTGTCGGTGATCCGCTGAAGGTGGAGACGCAGATTGGCGCGGTGAATTCGGAAACGCAGCTACAAGCGAACCTTGGATTTGTTGAAACGGCGGTTTCCGAAGGCGGGCAGATTGTCACCGGAGGTGCGCGGATTTTGCAGGACACGGGCGGGTATTATATGGCGCCGACCATTGTCACCGGCGTCACGCAAAAGGCGACATTGGCGCAGAAAGAGGTGTTTGGGCCGGTTCTGGGTGTCACACCGTTTGCAACGGAAAAGGAAGCCGTCGCGTTGGCCAATTCCACAGTCTACGGCCTTGCCGGTGCCGCGTGGACAGCAAATCTGGGCCGAGCGCACCGCATGGTGAAGTCCGTGCGCACAGGCGTGATGCATATCAACACCTACGGCGGGGCAGACGGAACGGTGCCGTTGGGGGGCGTTGGCCAATCTGGCAACGGGTCTGACAAGTCGCTGCACGCCATCGATAAATACGTGAACCTGAAAACCGCCTGGATCAAGCTTTAGGGGCCTCTTATGACCATCAAAACAATTCTGGTTATCGGTACATTTGACACCAAAGACGACGAATTGAGTTTTCTATCGGGCGTGATTCAACAACAGGGTGGCCACGTGGTCACAATGGATGTTTCCGTTTTAGGGGACCCGTCCAAACCTACCAATTACTCAAAGCATGACGTTGCCGAAGAGGGCGGCAGCTCCATTCAGAAGGCCATCGACAGTGGAGATGAGAACCACGCCATGCAGATCATGGCGAAGGGTGCGAGCCTGTTGACAACGCGTTTGTTTGCGCAAGGCGAGTTTGACGGCATGATTGTGCTTGGCGGTACAATGGGAACGGACCTTGCTCTTGATGTGGCTGCGGCGCTGCCGTTGGGCGTGCCAAAGTACATCGTGTCTACGGTGGCGTTTTCACCACTCATTCCTTCAGAACGATTGGCTGCTGACACCCAGATGATCCTGTGGGCGGGGGGACTCTATGGATTGAACTCAATCTGCAAAGCCTCGCTGTCTCAGGCGGCAGGCGCTGTGCTGGGAGCTGCGCGGGCCGTGCAGCGGCCGGATCCGGATAAGCCTTTGATTGGGATGACGTCGCTGGGAACATCGGCGCTGAAATACGTTATTCCTCTGATACCGGCGTTGGAAGCGCGGGGATTTGAAGTGGCGGTATTTCACGCAACCGGAATGGGAGGTCGCGCCTTTGAATGTCTTGCTGCACAAGGCGCGTTTGCCTGTGTGTTTGATTTCTGCACGCAGGAGTTGGGCAACCATGTGAATGGCTCCAGCCTATCCGCTGGGGCGGATCGACTGACCGGCGCTGGCCAAAACGGCACCCCTCAGATTGTGGCTCCGGGCTGTTATGATCTGGTGGATGTGGTGGGGTGGCAGCCATTGGCGGAAAAGTGGGATAGTCACATGGCCCACGAACACAACCGTCTGTTGACCTCAATTGTCCTGCAAGCGGAGGAAACCAAAGCAGTCGCGCGTGCGCATTCGGAACAGTTGAAAACGGCCAAAGGGCCAGTCACACTGCTTTTACCGGAACATGGGTTGGGAGAATGGGACAGGGAAGGCGCGGACCTGCACAATCCCGACGGGCTTGCAGCATTCCTGAATGAGCTTGAAACTACGTTGCCACCAAACGTTCAAACACACCGCCTTGCATGCCACATCAATGACAGCGCATTTGCAGACAAGGCGCTTGAGGTGATTGATGGCTGGTGCGCCGACGGAACGATCAGGATTTAGGTTTGGCGCCAGGATCAAGCATGGCGAGGAGGTCCAGCAGGGTCTCGTAGTTTTCCTCGCCAAGCGTGTCTTTGAAACCCGCAACAATCTGGGTGGATTGAGACGCGTGATTGTCAATGATTTGCTGGCCAGCAGGTGTGATCTCAAGGAACTGACGGCGGCGGTCTTCTTCGTCGCGGATTTGGGTGACCAACTCTTTCTCTCTTAACGTGGCCGCGATGCGAGTCAGGCTGGAAAACAGAAGGCTGGATCGGTCTGCAACCGTTTTGCTGTCGGTGCGGCCATACTCCGAAAGAACGCGCAAGATGCGCCACTGTTGTTCGGTGATCCCGGTTTCAGAAAGCATCTCCCGTATCGGGAGCATGACACCTTCGCGGGCACGAATAAGAGCGATGGGCAGAGAGCGCGCGGTTGACGGGAGCGGTTTCATGGTCTGAGCCTCACAAGTGTCGATATCTGTGACTTGCACCACAATATGCCGGTTGACAACCGAACTCAAAATTAATTATCAAGGCAATAGTTGCGATGACAATTAAATACCCAAGGGAGGGCGGATGCCACACTTTCAGATCGACTATTCTGCCAACCTCGAAGAGGTCGTGGATATGGCGGCTTTGTGTGAGGTGATCCGCGCAACGGCGGCGCAAATCGAGACCTTCCCACTAGCAGGTATTCGTGTCCGAGCGACGCGCGTAGATTATTGTGCAATGGCAGACGGAAGCCCCAAACACGGGTTTCTAGACTTGAGTATTCGGCTCCGGGCTGGTCGGCCTGAAGACGTAAAAAAAGCTGCGGTTGAGCGCATTTTTGCGGCGCTCAAAGAGTTTGTTGCGCCAGCCATGGCCACCCAGTCCATCGCACTTTCAGCCGAGATGCGAGACATCGACGCCGATCTTTCACCAAAATTCGGAAATGTCCGTGACCATCTGGAGACCTCAGCATGAGCATACTCGACGACAATATTGCAAAGCTGGACGGGTTTCTGTCACGCTTTCGTACCGAAGGTATTCAGAACCGGATTGCGGGTCAGGATGTGAAGGGAAGTGCAGGGACGTTTCAGAATACGTCACCCGTTGACAAAACCCTGATTTGTGACGTCGCGCATGGGACAGGTGTTGACATTGATGCCGCTGCTGATGCGGCTCACGCTGCTTTTGCCGCTTGGCGCGATATGCCAGCTTTGGCACGCAAGAAAATTCTGATCCGCATCGCTGAAGGCATCGAGGCGCGTGCGGTGGAAATTGCGCTCTGTGAGTGCTGGGACACCGGACAAGCGTATAAATTTATGTCCAAGGCGGCGTTGCGCGGGGCAGAAAACTTCAGGTATTTTGCTGATCAGGTTGTGCAGGCGCGTGATGGCCAGCACTTAAAATCACCAACTTTGATGAACATCACCACGCGTGTGCCAATTGGCCCGGTGGGGGTGATTACTCCGTGGAATACGCCTTTCATGCTCTCAACATGGAAGATTGCACCAGCTTTGGCGGCGGGTTGCACTGTTGTGCATAAGCCCGCTGAGGCCTCGCCGCTGACCGCGCGCCTGCTTGTGGAAATCGCCGAAGAGGCAGGTTTGCCGCCGGGTGTCTTGAACACGGTGAACGGGTTTGGCGAAGAGGCGGGCAAGGCTCTGTGCGAAAATCCTAAGATTAAGGCGATTGCATTTGTCGGTGAAAGCCGCACGGGCAGCTTGATTACCAAACAGGGGGCGGACACGCTTAAGCGTAATCACCTAGAACTTGGTGGGAAAAATCCTGTGATCGTGTTTGATGACGCCGATCTGGATCGGGCCTTGGATGCAGCGATCTTTATGATTTATTCGATCAACGGTGAGCGTTGTACGTCATCCTCGCGCTTGCTGGTGCAGGACACCATCCGCGATGCGTTTGAGGCCAAGCTGATCAAACGGGTCAACAACATCAAGGTAGGGCACCCGCTTGATCCCGCCACAGAAATCGGCCCGTTGGTGACCGAAGAGCATTTCAACAAAGTCACGAGTTATTTTGACATCGCCAAAGAAGACGGCGCGACAGTTGCTGCCGGTGGTGTCACCGTAGGGGACGAAGGCTATTTTGTACGTCCGACGCTTTTCACGCAGGCCAACAACCAAATGCGCATTGCACAGGAGGAAATCTTTGGACCGGTACTGACGTCAATCCCGTTCTCGACGGAAGAAGAGGCTTTGCAGATCGCCAACGACATTCCATATGGCCTGACCGGATACGTTTGGACCAACGACCTGACCCGCGCGCTTAGGTTCACCGACAAACTCGAAGCGGGCATGATCTGGGTGAATTCGGAAAACGTGCGCCACTTGCCGACGCCTTTTGGAGGGGTCAAGGCCAGCGGCATCGGCCGGGACGGCGGTGACTGGTCGTTTGACTTCTACATGGAGCAAAAGCACATCGGTTTTGCCACTGGCCAACACAAAATCACCAAGCTGGGAGCGTTGTGATGGGAGAGATTGTTCTGGCTGCAAAGTGCACACATGTGCCGACCATGCTAATGAGCGAACAGGAGGGCCCGGTCAAAGGGGCTCGCCAACCGGCCATCGACGGGCATTTTGAAATTGCCCGACGCGCGAAAGAGCTTGGGGCCGACACAATTGTCATTTGCGACACCCATTGGGTGATCAATGCGGGCTTTCATATCAACGCCAACAGCCGGTTTGAGGGCCTGTTTACCTCAAACGAATTTCCGCAATTTATTCAGGACATGCCTTATAACTATGCGGGTAATCCGGAACTGGGGGACGCAATTGCCAAAGAGGCGTCTGATCGTGGCGCCCATACTTTGGCGCACCACCTCGACTCGCTTGAATTGGAATATGGTACGCTAGTGCCGATGCGGTTTATGTCGCGTGCACATGATATGAAGGTTGTGTCGGTGGCCGCCTGGTGCACGGTACATGGCCACGATGAAAGCCGCGTTGTGGGTGAGGCAATCCGCGCGGCGGTTGAGGCATCTGACAGCAAGGTTCTCTTGGTCGCGTCTGGCTCACTGTCGCACAAAATCTGGCCAAACAAAGATTATGCCGCCAACAACGGCACCTTTACGATCAGCTCCGAATTCAATCGGCAAATGGACTTGCACGTGCTGGATATGTGGCAGCGGGGGGATCACGCGACTTTCCTCAAGATGCTGCCAGAATACGCTGAGTACTGCTGTGGCGAAGGCTCGATGCACGACACGGCGATGCTCTATGGTGCGCTGGGCTGGGACCAATACGAGGCGAAATGCGAAGTTGTAACCGAGTATTTCCCGAGCTCAGGCACAGGCCAGACCAACGTCATCTTTCCAGTCCAATAGGAGGCCTCGATGCCCGTTCCAGCCCCAAACCTCTATCCGGACTTTAACACAATCCGGCTGAGCCATCTCTGTTTGAACGTCAAAGATCTGAATGCATCAAAAAAGTTCTATACCGAAATTCTAGGACTACAGGTGTCAGATGAGAGCGAAAGCCACATCTATCTGCGCGCCATGGAAGAGCGCGGTCACCATTGTGTGATCCTGCAGAAATCGGATCAGCCCGGTACAGTTGAGGTGATGGGGTTTAAGACGTTTGACGAAGCCGACCTGGACCGCGCTGAGATCTACTTCAAAGCCAAAGGACGCCCAACCTCTTGGAGTGAGCGCCCGTATCAAGGCAGGACGTTGTTGACCTCAGACAACATGGGCATTCCGCTGGAGTTTTATCACAAGATGGACCGGCTTGAACCGATCCATCAGAAGTATGCGCTCTACCGGGGTGTCAAACCTTTGCGCATCGATCACTTCAACTGCTTCAGCCATGACGTGGATGCCTCCGCCGCGTTTTATTCCGACTTCGGGTTCCGGGTGACGGAATACACCGAGGACGAAGACAGCAAACGGCTTTGGGCGGCCTGGCTACACCGCAAAGGTGGGGTGCATGACATGGCTTTCACCAACGGGACCGGCCCCCGCATGCATCATGTGGCATTTTGGGTGCCGACGCCGCTCAATATCATTGATCTGCTCGATCTGATGTCGACCACCGGCTATGTTGACAACATCGAACGTGGTCCCGGACGCCACGGGATTTCGAATGCGTTTTTCCTGTATGTATTGGATCCCGACGGTCACCGAATTGAGATCTATTGCTCTGATTATCAGACCGTTGACCCTGATCTTGAACCAATCAAATGGGACCTCAAAGACCCGCAGCGCCAAACCCTTTGGGGGGCGGCAGCACCAGAAAGTTGGTTCAAACATGGCACAACGTTTGTCGGCGTCGACACCAAAGAGTCCGACTTGAATGCCAGCCCGATAATTGCGCCATGACCGCTGTATCATCGCATTGCGTGAGAGCGACACAGATAGCGCAGCGATCCGAAGTACTAAAACCAACACCAACGCCAGGGAGTGGCGCATGAACTGGGACGACTTTGCAAATTGGAGCAAACACATCGCCGATTGGGGCGCGCAATATCACAAAACCTTGCGCGACAGACCGGTGCGGGCGCAAACCAAACCGGGTGAAATCTCAGCACAGCTCGCCGATGAGCCCCCCACCAAAGGGGAAGACATGTCGGTCATCCTTAGGGATTTCGAAGACATTGTGATGCCGGGCATGACCCACTGGCAGCATCCACGCTTTTTTGCTTACTTTCCCGCAAATGCCGCGCCGCCGTCCATGCTGGCTGAGCAGCTGGTCAACACCATGGCAGCACAATGTATGTTGTGGCAGACATCGCCTGCCGCCACGGAGGTTGAAGGTGTCATGATTGATTGGTTGCGTCAGGCCTTGGGGCTGCCGCAGCCCTATACCGGCGTCATTCAGGACAGCGCATCATCTGCGACGCTGTCGGCGGTCTTGACCATGCGCGAGCGCGCCACTGGGTTTAGCGGCAACCGGGACGGGGTGAATGGCAAAGGCAGTTTGCGCATCTATTGTTCCGATCAGGTGCATTCCTCGATTGATCGCGCCTGTTGGGTGTCGGGCATCGGACAGGAAAACCTCGTCAAAATCTCCGGTAGTGGCGCGCGATATGGCATCGATACCGGCGCGCTTGAGGCGGCAATTGAAGCCGATATTGCAGCAGGTCACACACCCGCCGGAGTGATCGCTATTACCGGTGGAACCGGCGTCGGGGCGTCTGATACTTTGGGGCCAGTTCTGAAAATAGCGCGGAAATATGATCTCTATACCCATCTCGATGCCGCTTGGGCCGGGTCTGCCATGATCTGCCCGGAATTTCGCGACGATTTCTGGCAGGATGTGGATGGTTTTGACAGTATTGTTTTTAATCCCCACAAGTGGCTGGGGGCTCAATTTGATTGCTCGGTTCAATTTCTTCGGGATGCGGGGCCGCAACTGGATACGCTCAAAATTGAACCGGAGTATCTGAAAACCACCGGGGACGCCCTGACCAACTATTCTGAATGGACCATCCCGCTTGGTCGACGCTTTCGGGCGTTGAAGCTCTGGTTCCTGATCCGGTCTTATGGACTGGAAGGTTTGCAAGAGCGCATTCGCAACCATGTCGCTTGGGCCGAAGAGCTTTGTAGCAAGATCAGCGCGATGGACGGGTTTGAGATTGCTACAGATCCGATCCTCAGCCTGTTTTCCTTTCGCTGCCCGGGTGATGACGCGGCCCAGCAGCGCCTCGTTGACGCGCTTAACGCCGATGGGCGCATCTATCTGACTCAAGGGGCCTTTGAAGGCCGCAAGATCATTCGGGTTCAGGTTGGCCAGTTCGACACAACACGAGAAGATGTGATGGCTGTTTGTGCGGTCATCCAAGATGTTTGGGGGCAAATCAAATGAAGTTCGCAACGTATTGTGCCGATGGAAACGCTTTTTACGGAGCGGTGACCAACACAGGCATGATTGCCCTGAACGGGGATTTTCCGCAGTGGCCAACGCTTTTGGATGTGGTTCAGAATGATGGTTTGGCTGAGCTTGCAGCCGCAGCCGAAGGTAAGGCTGTTACACATACGGACTTTGCGTATGAAATGGTGCTGCCCAATGCGCGCCGAATCCTTTGTGTCGGGGTCAATTTCCCTGATCGAAATGCCGAATACAAAGATGGCTCAGAACAGCCAAAATACATGTCTTTGTTCCCGCGGTTTGCTTCGGGTTTCACCGGTCACAATCAACCTTTGATCCGCCCCCCGGAAAGCCCTCAATTGGACTACGAAGGTGAAGTGGCGATTGTGATCGGCAAAGGCGGCCGCCGGATCGCACAGGCCGATGCCTATGATCATATCGCAGCGTTGACGCTTTGCAACGAAGGCACCATTCGCGATTGGGTCCGGCATGCAAAATTCAACGTCACGCAAGGCAAAAATTGGGATAAGTCTGGCGCCATCGGCCCGTGGCTTGTGCCCTTTACCGACGCCGCCCAGTTGGACGATGCCCGTATCATCACCCGCGTGAACGGGGAGGTACGCCAGGATGATGTCTTGGCCCGCATGATGCACCCGATCCGGCGTGAAATTGAATACATCTCGACCTTCATGACGCTTGAACCTGGCGACATCATTGTCACGGGCACACCAACGGGATCAGGCGCGCGGCTTGATCCGCCGCAGTTCCTGAAGCCTGGAGATGTGGTGGAGATCGAAGTGAATGGCATCGGCACCCTGCGAAACACCATCGAGGATGAAGCCCAATGACGCCGGAATGCCACAAGGCGGCTGCCGAGGATCTATTGCGGGCAGAGAAGACAGGGCAACAGATTGATCTGTTGAGCAAACGCCATCCTGACATGGATATGGACGATGCCTATGCCATCCAAAATGCGATTTACCATGCGAAACTGGCTGCAGGGCAGGCGGTGGTTGGTTGGAAGATCGGCCTGACGTCCAAAGCCATGCAATATGCGCTCAACATCGACATTCCCGATAGTGGCATCCTGTTTGACGATATGGTGTTTGCCCACGGCGCAACCGTGCCAAAGGGGCGGTTCATTCAACCGCGTATTGAAGCTGAAATTGCCTTTGTGATGAAAGCTGGTATCGGTGGCGCGGATGTCACACGCGAAGAAGTGATTGCTGCGACCGATTATGTGTCCCCCTCTATCGAGATCCTCGACACGCGCATCCTGAGGGCTGACCCCGAGACCGGCCAAACGCGCTCAGTGCTTGATACAATCAGCGACAACGCGGCCAATGCCGGTGTGGTGTTGGGTCCGCAGCGGCACGCGGTTGACGCCTTTGATCTGCGCTGGGTTGGCGCGATCACGTCCCGCAGTGGCGACGTTGAGGAAACGGGCCTTGGTGCTGGCGTGCTGAATGACCCAGTGGAGAGCGTTGTTTGGCTTGCACGTCGGATGGCGCAATACGGGCAGATCATCGAACCTGGCCAAATCATCCTGTCCGGCAGCTTTATTCGTCCGGTCGAATGCCCCTCAGGCACGGAAATCCACGCAGACTTCGGCGCCTTCGGGGCGGTCGACATCACCTTCGCCTAAAGGACACTCCATGCCTGCACCGTACAATCCTTTTAAAGCCGCCATCGCCAAAGGGGAGTTGCAACTGGGCTGTTGGCTTGGGCTTGCCGATCCCTATATTGCGGAAATCAGCGCCGGATCGGGGTTTGACTGGCTGTTGATTGATGGCGAGCATGCGCCCAACGATTTGCGATCGATCACGGCGCAGCTACAGGTTATCGCTGGACGAGACAGCCATGCCGTGGTGCGGCCGCCGATTGGCGAACCCTGGATCATTAAGCAGCTTTTGGATGCGGGCGCGCAAACGCTGTTGATCCCCATGGTGGAAAGTGGTGCGCAGGCGCAAGACTTGGTCGATGCAGTTACATATCCACCCCATGGCGTGCGCGGAGTTGGGTCGGCCTTGGCGCGGGCTTCTGACTTTGCCGCAATCGGTGACTATTTGACGACCGCTCGAGAAGAGATTTGCTTGTTGGCGCAGGTGGAGAACCGCAAAGGTATGGCGGCTTTGGATGATATTCTCGCAGTTGACGGCATTGACGGCGTGTTTGTCGGACCATCGGATTTGGCAGCGGATATGGGGTTTATCGGGCAGCCCGGGCAAGCGGAGGTTCAAAATACAGTGTTGGATGCGATCCGCCGCATCGTTGCTGCGGGGAAGGCCGCTGGAATTTTGACATTGGACGCATCGCTGCAATCGGACTGCCGGCACCTAGGAGCAACTTTTATCGCGACAGAAATCGATGTCACTCTGTTTGCGCGTCACATGCGGGAGGCCAGTAAGTTGTCTCGGCAGCGGCTAAGCCAAGGGTGAACAGGAGCAAACGTAGTTTTACGAGTTCGGAAGGCGCACCAAGGTATTTTCACACCCAGATTGGGATGAATGTCGCGAAATTGCGGAACTGGTTCTTGATGGCAGAGAATGCCAAGAATTCGCCTTTTCAAATTTTCCATGGAAAAGGGGTATGTAGTGCATTTGAGTTCAGTTCGGCAACGACGGTTGCGTGTTTTGGCACCTGGCAAATAAGAAGCCTTCTCATACAAAAAACAGCCCAACAACGGTCGTCTGGAACAATCACGTGCTTGTTGAAGTGGACTGCTGAAATGCCCACGATGATCGCGCCGACGAATTTAGGGGAAGTTCCGCTCAGTATATGGATGAGCCGTGTTCAACGACTTCAAATCGCACGGGTCTTGGCCTTTAGGCATCTGCGTTCTTTGATGTATTCTTCCGGACCACCTAAGAGCCTTCTCCTCCTTTGGGTGGCTCGGAGCATTTGATACCAGGGCTACAAGTTGTTTTGCGCCACTGATGCGCCGAACTTGCAGACAGTTGCCCTATTGTTTCAAGCCGTCAGTGCAACGCATCCACAACGTCAGGCATGCCCCACAAAACGACGGACCTCCGCAGTGGCTTCCCCTTTGGCGGTATTCGCCTCGTAGGCGAAAATGGCTTAAGAATGCCCCGTCAATTGTCGTTGAGATTGAGTGGGGAAAAGGCCTATTTCGTAAGAAAAATAGACAGAATCCGGTTTCTGTGGTCTACTTCACAGGTCTGCAGGGTTTGCCTTGTACCCGCTGTATTTAGGGTCATGAGGCGCATTTTGATTTGGTGGCTCTGACAGGCTCGGTTGAATTTGTAGGTGAGGTACTTTTGATGAGAGTTTTTCTACTATCAACATCAGCAGCGGTGCTTGTTTTGGCGGGATGCACCGAAATTTTGCCGCCAGACGAAGACGTGGAAAGCGTGCGGGTCCCACACAGCGAAGTGTCTGATTCCTCGAGCAACTCGAGTTCTTCCAGTGGCAGTTCACCCAGTTCTTCTTCAGGGAATTCGAGCTCGGGTTCGGGCAATTCCAGCAGTTCAGGCTCCGGCGTCAGCGGAGGGAGCAGCTCTGGTGGTTCCAGCGACGACGACGACGACGGGGGAGGCAGCTCCGGCGACGACGGAGGCTCCGACAGCCCCGGCGGGTGGACCGGCTAATGCCAATGGGAGGCATTCCGGCCATTAGACAGAGAATGGCGCTGCTTGCCTTGGCCACGTATTTGTCCGCTGTTGCCACAGGGGGTGTGGCGCAAAGCGAACCAGCCCGGCTGGCAGTGGTGATCGGCAACCAGGATTATGCCGGTATCGACGATCTGGCCAACGCCAAGCGCGACGCGGAGCGGTTTTCAGCGATGTTGCGTGACTTGGGGTTCACGGTGTTTGACGGCTACAACCTCGACCGGCAAGGGTTCGAGGACTTACTGCGTGCCTCGATTTTGAATGTCACGGAAGGGGCGGAGATTGTTTTTTTCTACGCGGGCCATGGCATTCAGATTGGTCGTCGCAATTACTTGCTGCCGACAGATGTGGCTTTTGAATCGGTTTACGATTTGCCGGTGGAGTCTGTCACGCTGGATCGGGTGATCGAAGTGCTCTCGGCCCGGGGAAAAGTGCATGTGGCCATCATTGATGCGTGTCGCGACAATCCGTTTCCAGACAAGGTTTTGGCCGGAAACTTGGACGCCAGTCTGTTTGAGACAAAATCCGGATTTGACGTTTTCCAAACACCGCTTAACTCGCTGGTTGCCTTTTCTACAGCCCCAGGGATGGTGGCATTTGACGGCAATGGGAATGAAAATAGCCCCTATACAGCGGCCATCGTAAATGCGGTGAGTGCTGAGCCGGAGCGTGATATCCTGTCGGTCTTCGCGCAGGTTAGAAAGGCGGTTTATAACGCAACCGACGGCAAACAAGTCCCGTGGGAAAGCTCAACGTTGGTTCAGCCTTTTCATTTTGGGCGCACAATTGAAGCACCGGTTGTCATGTCTTCGGAGGTGGTTGTACCGGTTCCTGACAGCGGCGGCAGCACACGTCAGGTCGCAGCGCAGGATTTTCCGTCTGAGGTGACGTTGCCGGTGTCCTACGATCGGCAGATTGATTTGGGACCAGCGCTGGCAGTTGCGTTGGGACAATCTGCGCTGCCGTCGATCTCTATTACAACTGTGCCCAATGACGGCTTGGTCTCGGTGCGCGCGGACGGTTTGATGTATCGGCCGGTGCTGAGCGAGCGGCGCGCCACTGAGCGGTCTGCGTCTTTGCGAGATCAATTTTCGGTGACAGTGCAGACCAATGGTGCTGAAGTGCCGATCACCGTTCTGTTGGAAATGGAGGTCAATGCTTGTGATCTGGCGGCAGGTGATGCGTTGGATCCGGGGAGTGTTGGGTTTTACCGGCTGCCAAACGAGATAGAGGTGGACTACGCGCTGGAGGTTTGTCAGGCGGCAGTGGAAGCCGATCCTGATGAAGGCCGGTTTTCATACCAACTGGGGCGGGCGCAGCAAGCAGCGGGGCAACTGCACAAGAGTTTTCTGAGTTTTCAAACCGCCGTCACACAGGGACATATTCGGGCTTTGAATGGTACAGGGCGATTTTTGATATCCAAGAGGATCGATCACCAAGCCACCGGCATTCCCCAAAACGCCGCAGGTGCCTTGGCGCTGTACGAGAAAGGTATTGAGGCGGGCGATCCGTTTGCGATGCACTCCAAGGGGTTACATTTCCTGCGCAACGGTCAAGATTCGATAGAGCGTGAGATGGGATTTGAATTGATGGACCGGGCGGCAGAGCTTGGCCACACCTATTCGATGAATGAGTTGGGCATCTACTTTCTGAAAAAAGATACAGATCATTTCCTGCCGGAACGGGGGTTGCGCTATTTACAAGCCAGCGCCGCGCGTCAGGATATCTATGGCTACTACAATCTTGGCTATGTCGAAGCCAATGGGTTGAATGGCGACAAAAATTTGGATGCGGCGTATCGGTGGTACCTGAAGGCCAGTGATGGCGGGCATCCGTTTGGTCCGTCTACTTTGGCGCGCATGATCCGCCGCGGAGATGTGCCTGGGCAAGGGAATGCAGATGCTCTTGTGTGGTACGATGAAGGCCTGTCGCGTGGCGACGGCTGGGGCGGTGTGAACGCGGCGCGCATGGTTTTGAAAGGCGAAGGCGCGCCGGCGGATGTGCCTGCTGCCTTGATCCGTTTGGCAAAGGCACGCCACCTGTCCAACGAGAAAGCAGCCGCGGCGGCGCTGGAAGGGTTGCAAGGGCACTCAGCACAAGACTTGGCCAAGGCCACGCAATTGCTTTTGCGGGACATGGGTGCGGACGTAGCCGTAGATGGGGCGATTGGTCCAGCAACGCGGCGTGTTTTGGCAACTATGGCCGCTGAGGCCAATCTGCAATCCCCAGCCAATAGCCGACTGTCCGAATTGGAGACAGTCGCAAGAATTTATTGGGCAAAAAGTCCAACACGCCCGGATCTGTTTTGATCGGCGGGGGGACCCGGGTGTGTCAGCCTAGCTGAGAGCCTGGAACTCCACGCGGCGGTTTTCATCGGCGCGGGTGTCATCCGCGTTGAACGGGAAACGTTCGCCCATGCCTTGCGTTTCGAGCCGCGCGGGGTCGATGCCACAGTTGTCCACGAGGTGACGGGCCACTTCTTTTGCGCGCAGGATCGAAAGGCGTTCATTGTACTCCTCTGTTCCGGAGGTGTCGGTGTGTCCGACGATCCGTACCAGATTGATACTGCTGCGCTGAAGCACCTGACACATCTTTTCAAGCTTGGGCGCCTCGTCACTGGAGAGCGCAGCTGAGTCAAAGCCAAATTTGATTTGCAAGTTGACCTGAAGCTCTGGATCCAGCTGACCAAATACCAGCGGCGCTTTGGGGTCGCTTGCGGCTTGTACCACCTGAGCACCGGTTTGTGTGCCATCTTGGGAGCTGGTTTCTGAACCTGTTTCAGTGGACACATTGACGGCCTCGGTTGTGTTGGCCGCGCTCTCATCCACAGTGACAAGTTTCAGGCCGCGCGTGGCGCCCATACCGTTGGTTTCAGCCTCTTGGAAGACTTCGCGCTGGCGCTCAAAAAGCGACATCAGCTCATCGATGCTGAGGTCCTCTTGCGCCGACAGGGGGGACGACAAGGCGACGATGGAAAGGATCACAGCAAAGGGTTTTGTTCTAAAATTCGGCATCTGAGCCTCATTGGAAAAAGATTTTGTGGATGATTTATGCTAGGCTATACTGGCGTTGTTTTCAATTCAGCCTTTTTTGAAGTGCCAATTTTTGACTATGCCCCTCGCTCCGGCGCAGAGCCGTGATGTGGTTTGAAAGCAGCGCAATCGCGTAGCCGGGGTTTGGCGTTGACCGCCAGTGGGAGAGTTATGTGAGTAAAGCCACAACTGTTATCCCCCAAATGATGCCCGCCCAACCGGTGTTTATTGGTGCGGGGTTGACTCATGTGGGGGTGGTCCGAGAGCGCAACGAAGACTCGATTTTGACTGACCCGACCGGCGTTCTTTGGGCCGTTGCCGATGGTATGGGGGGCTACAGTTTTGGCGATGTGGCTTCCGACATGGTAATAGATGCATTGTCGGAGGTAAGTGATGACGCCTTGGCCGGACCTGCCTTGCAGGGGGCCTTGCGGGCAGCAAATGCTCGGATTCATCACGAAGCACACACGCGTGGCAGTATGGGAGCAACGGCTGTGGCGCTGATGATTCAGAATGCCATAGCCACTATCGCTTGGGTTGGTGATTGCCGGGCTTATCTGTTGCGGGGGAGGGCGTTGCGTCTTTTGACCCATGATCACACGGTGGTGCAGGATATGGTGGACCGTGCCCTGATTGGACCGGAAGAGACGCACAACCATCCGGAACGGCATGTTGTGACCCGCGCCGTGGGGCATGTGGCGGAGTTGCAGGTAGACACCATTGCAGTGCCTCTGGTGCCGGGTGACCGAGTGATGCTGTGCTCGGATGGACTGACAGGGTGTCTGAGTGATCAGGAAATTACCGACCATATGGCGCGAGCGGGCTCTCCGAAGATGTTGTGCACTACGCTTCTGACGGCCTCCCTGGAAGCGGGGGCCGCGGACAATGTGTCTGTGGTCTCTGTTTTCGCGGAGAGGGCGTAAGCGATGCGTGAGGGCACGTTGATAGGCCCAATCATTATTGCCATTGGCCTGCTGGTGGCGGCCATTGCTTTTGCCGTGGTGGGGGCAGTGCTGGAAACCGCGGACGGCTCCGCGGAGATGCGCATGTCACGCAGCGAGGCTGATATCGCAGCGATGGAACGTGCGATTGACGGTCTGAAAAAGCAAATCACGGACTTGCAGGAAGAGCAAAGACGGCTCGCAGAGGAGCAAGCATTGGTAATTGCGCGAGGGGGCGGGGTGGCACCGATGCCGCTCGAAGTGTCTGCAGGTGACATAACGGGGGGCGGGGATGAGAATTTTGGTCCCAGTATTGAACGGATGACCGAGGTCGGGGTCCTGGACAAAATGGCGTTCAACCAAGGCATCAGCCAGC
The DNA here is from genome assembly GCF_900182745.1 of Shimia sagamensis. Taxonomy (GTDB): domain Bacteria; phylum Pseudomonadota; class Alphaproteobacteria; order Rhodobacterales; family Rhodobacteraceae; genus Shimia; species Shimia sagamensis. Next base: position 68,031 of record NZ_FXTY01000010.1, read on the forward strand.
CACGCAACCGCATCATGTTGGAAATTTTGGGCCATCCCCGTTCCAGTTATTCGCAAGACTGCGCGCCGGTGACACAGGAGAAACTACGGGCGTTGATGGAGACCCGACAAGTGGGACCCATAAAAGTGACCATGATCCGTCCTGCATTGGAGTCTCTTGAGCGCATCATGTCCAAGTTGGCAACTTCCGAACCAGAGGTGCACGAGGCTTTGGGCACGGCTGGTGCCCTGTGCGCGCGGCTGGTGCGCGGCTCGAAGCGGTCGGTCTCAAACCACAGTTGGGGTACGGCGATTGACCTGAAACTTGAAGGTCGGCTGGACGGGTTTGGCGATGGAGGCACGCAGTTTGGTTTGATCCTGCTCGCCGAGCTTTTCAATGAAGAAGGCTGGTATTGGGGCGCGGCCTATAACCGTGAGGACTCGATGCATTTTGAAGTGGGCGTGGAGACCTTGCGGCTGTGGCAGGCAGAGGGGAAACTTTGAGCCATGGCGCAAGCTGGGCCGGAAAATGCCAACACTGTGAGCGCGTTTCACCACGCGGCCAGACCAGTTCTGGACTGGATAGACACTGTAGGGCGTCGTGCACGGCAACCGGTAGGGGACCTCGTCACTGACGCTGAAAGAGAGTTGGGCGGGTTTGAGGACCGGTTGACGCAAGTGCGGGTGCCGGTCGCAGCAATCAAGCCGGCGCGCTACGCGCTGGCAGTTTTGATGGACGGGCGCGTGCGCGAAACCCCTGACATTGATCTGGGAGCGTGGTCAGTTCTGGCGCATCGGCAACTGTTTGAGGGGCGCGACATGACAGTGGCGCGGATCCGAGACTTTGCAGATACCGCCACGCGTCAAGGCGGGGACTATGTTGAATTGGCAGGCTTCTTGGAGCAGATGGTCGCATTGTCTCAGGAACGCAGACATGGTCATAAAGTGGCTGCTTCCGGCGGATGGGGCTGGAAAATTACCGGATTTGCTGCGCTTCTGACTGTGGCATTGATAGGGTACTCAGCGTTTATTGAATATCGATTTCACAGGGACTTGCGGGCCGGATTTGACGATGAGGTTCTTCAGTTAGGCTTGGATCGAGCGCAGGCGGGACGCGAGCTGGTCACACGATTGGACCAGATGCGGGCGGCGTTGGAGCGAATGCAAAAGGCCGCTGAGCGCGCGCCTCTCAGGCGCAAGTTGCGCCTACCTGTGTTGGACAGTGAGACCTATGCTCAAAAAGAGTATACGGCAGTGGTGACCCGACAAGTGCCGTCAGCAATTGCCGAAGCCATTGAAACGGTTGTGGCCACCGAAGGTGACGGTTTGGCGCTTTATGATGCGCTGCGGGCTTGGGTCATATTGTCTGGCGATGATGAGTGGCAAACCCCGTGGTTGGCGGGGTGGTTGCGAGATCACGGCAGCAAATTGGGGCTGGATGGGTTGGCGCGGCACATCGCACCTTTGGCTGGTCCCGTTGAAGGACTGGCGCCGAAAGATGCGGTCCTGATGGATCAGGCTCGGGAGTTTGCAGCCGAAGTAGCAGAACCAGACCGTGCGTGGTTGGAGCTTAAACGGGCCCCGCAGACCGCCGCGCTCCCTGCTTGGCATCCGGAACGTGCGGTGCCGCAACTGACAAACGTTATGGTGCGGCGCACGGGGCAGTCGGTCTCCGATCCGATCTCCGGGATTTTCACAGCCGAGGGGTGGCAGCACGCGCGCAACTTCGGAATTGGCGTGGCGGTGCAGAAAGCACGGGCCATTGGGCTAAAAGTCACCGGTCAAGCGCTCACGCAGAACAACCAAACACCCGATTTGCTGGCCAATCGGTTGCAGAAGGAAACCATAGCAGTTTGGCAAAGTTGGCTTGCCGAATTGCGGGTGCGGCCGTTTTCGGATCGCAACACCGCCATCATTGTATCTGGCGCGCTTAGTCAGGCCAACAACCCGCTCAGTCAGGTATTGCGCGCTGTGTTTGCTGAGGCAGGTGGCGGCGACCGGAGGCGCAGCCATGAGCAACAATTGGCGCTGGCGCGCACCTTTGGTCCAACCATTCAGTATCTGGATCAAGGGCGCATGGTTGAAATGGCGCGGCTGTTTTCTTCACTAAATGTGGCGCTGGGTGCGGCTGACAGCAGCCAAAGACAAGGTAATCAGCGTCTGATGTCGGTACAGGATCGGGCGCGGTCGATTGCAGCTCTCAACGCGGCGCCTGCCATTGTTGCGCAGCTGACTGAAGATGTCTTGGTGCAATCAGGCATGCTGGATGCATCTGATGAGGGCGGCAACGCGCTGACTCGATCTTGGCAACGCAACGTGTTTCCGCTGTGTCAGCGGGCAATTAAGGGCCGCTATCCATTTGGCACGGGCGCGGATGCGGAACAGGCGGACGTGGTTGCCATGTTTGGCCCCCAAGGTGTGATGGCCGGATTTCTGGCCGGGGTAGCGGGACCGTATCTCGAGACCAACCAGAGCCCATGGCGTTGGAAACCTGAGGCGCGATTTGCCGGGGTCACACCAGAAAGTGCGGCCTATCTGGAGCGCGCGGCGGTGATTTCCGAGGCTCTGTTTGACGAAAGCGGTGCGCTGCGCCAGGAGATCACGCTCAGTGCGCTGGCCGAATTGGGGCAAACGCTGGTTGCCATTGGCGGAGAGGCGCGGCCGGTGCGGGCACAGGGGGAGCCTGTCACGTTGGTGTGGCCGGGGCCGCAACCTGAGTTCGGCGTAGAAGTGAGCTTTCGCGACAGCGCAGATGCCGCGCGTTTGCAGCAGCCCGGCCCGTGGGGGCTGCTGCGCCTTGTGGACGGTGTTCGCCTGCGTCTGCGAGACGAGGGGCAGCGGGCTTTGCTGGATTTGCGCACTGAGTCAGGCCGCGTTTTTTTGAGCCTCGCGTTCCGAAATAAAATCAATCCGGTATCGGCACGGCGCGCGGTTCTAGAGTTTCCTTGCGCCCCGGCCTTGTGAGGCATGTCGCAGAGCTGAGAGGAAACCATTTCGGATTAGGCCGATATTGGCTTATGATCGGGCGTATACGAATTTTGAATCAAGATCTTTTAGTGACCAAATTGACGAGGGGAGGCGCCTGATGGCGATCGACCGCATTGCTCGATTGACCACTCCGTTGCCCGAGATTGAGGGGCAGCCGGCCTTGATCTTTGGCCAAATGACCGGGCGGGATCGTGTCAGCCGCTGTTTTCAGTTTGACGTTTTGGCCTTTAGCACCGACCCCAACATCGCGTCGGACGATCTTTTGGGGTTGCCGGTCACGGTAGACGTGACCACCAACGAAGATGACCCGGACATGCGGCGCTATTTTCATGGTCTCATCGATCAGTTCCGATTTGAGGGAAACGATGACGATGCCTTGTTTGCCTATCGTCTGATCTTGAGGCCGTTTCTGTGGATGCTGTCAAAAACCTCGGACAACCGTATTTTTCAGGAAAAAACCGCTGTGGAGATCATCGAGCAGATCCTTGGTGAATACGGTTTTGGCGATTACGAGTTGCGACTGTCGGGCAGCTACGAGACGCGGGAATACTGCGTGCAGTTTGGCGAGAGCGATCTGGATTTTCTGCAGCGGATGATGGAATTTGAAGGCATCTGCTATTTCTTTGAATTCGAAGAAGGCGCGCATAAGCTAATCTTTGCAGATGCAGACAGCATGGTCGTGGATTGCCCTGAGGCACCGGAGCTACGCTTCGAACCCAACGTGATGGCAGGCACCGAAGGTATCGGCGTGATCAGCGCCCTGATGCGCGAAGACATGGTGGTCACTGCCAAACATGCGCTGAACGATTATAATTTCGAGACGCCTTCGACGGATTTGTTGTCGGCAGATACTGTGCCACCCAAACACGCGCAGGCCGACTATGAGCGCTACGACTATCCCGGCACCTACGAAGATGCAGGCGGCGGTGTCAATTTATCCAAAGTACGACGTGCTGAAGATCAGGCGCGGCGCCATCAGGCCTTTGCGCATTCGACCGCCAGTATGCCTTGTTCTGGCCATCGCTTTAAGCTTTTTGACCATGCACGCGAGGCAGAGAACATCCCGTTTTTTATTCTTGAGGCCAAATATCAAATTTGGGACGGTCAATATATTGCGGGCGGAGAGATGGATCAGGATCGCGGTTTTGAGGCACGGTATGTGCTGGTGCCATCCGACAATGAGTTCCGGCCAGAGCGGATTACGCAAAGGCCAGTAATGAAAGGGCCGCAGACTGCGATCGTGGTTGGTCCTGCGGGCGAAGAAATCTACACCGATGAATACTCGCGGGTGAAGGTGCAGTTTTACTGGGACCGAGAAGGCAAGCACGACGAGAATTCGACGTGTTTCATCCGCGTTAGCTCCGCATGGGCTGGATCTGGCTGGGGCTTCATTCAAATCCCGCGCATAGGCCAGGAAGTCATTGTGGATTTTCTGGATGGCAACCCTGACAGGCCAATCATTACGGGGCGGGTTTATAACGCTGAGCAGATGCCGCCTTATGGTCTGCCGGGCAATGCGACGCAGTCCGGCTGGAAGTCCAATACCTCGCTGGGCGGCGGTGGCTGGAATGAATTGCGCTTTGAAGACAAAGCGGGTGATGAAGAGGTCTATTTTCAAGCGCAAAAAGACCACAACGAATGGATCAAGAACAACGAGACCCGCAATGTCGACAATGATTTTGCCGAGACCGTGGGGCACGACGCCAAACAGGATGTTGTGAATGACCGCGACGAGACCGTAGGCAACAACAAAACCACTAAGGTTGGTGTCGATCGCACGGTCAGAATTGGCAACAATGACACGGAAACCGTGGGCGTGGATCGCAGCTTGACAGTTGGGTCCAACGAAACAATTTTGGTGGGGTCCAACTCAACCGAAACCATCGGCGCCAATCACACTCAAACCGTTGGCGCCAATCAGGCGGTGACTGTCGCAGTTGCCCGCGCTGACACTGTGGGGGCCTCTGAGGCGCGCACTGTTGGTGGGCCGCAGACAAACACCATCGGCGCGACACGCTCGGTCTCAGTTGGGTCGACGCAGAGCCATAGTGTGGGATCAACGGACAGTTGGGAAATCGGCGGCAATCAAACGGAGAAGATCGGCAAGACCCAAGCCAGCGAGATTGGTAAAGACCAAGATGTTAAGGTTGGTGAAAATATGGTGGAGGCGGTGGGTAAGGACAAATCTGCCACCGTTGGGGAAAACCTGAATATCGAGGTTGGCAAGAAAATCTCAATCAAGGCAGGCGATGAGATCACGCTGACCTGTGGCAAGGCCAAGTTCCAGCTCAAGAAAGACGGCACAATCGTGTTGGAGGGCAAGGACATCAGCCTAAAAGGCAGTGGCAAGATTGTTGGCAAAGCGAGCGGAAACATTACGCTCAAAGGCAGCAAGATCGACCTGAACTGATACGCTAACTCGGAAGGGTCAGAACAATTCTCTGATCGCTTGGTCCGGGTCTTGAGGCGCAGTTTGGTCCTGCCAGAGAGTGGGGACCGAAATGGGTGTTTCGGAGGAGGCGGGCTTTGGCGCCGTTCGCAAAGCTTCATAGAGAGCTTCTACCTGGTCTTCATGCCAAAGCGGATCAATCACGGCCTCAGCCCAAGCGTCGGCAGCGGTTTGGTCTGCCTTGTTAAGCGCCACGCAGGCAGCCACAGGAAAGGCGCGTTTGTGCGCATCCAGAGACGGGACAACACACAATAGAAGCGGCCCGGATGGTCCTGTGATCGCCGCGCGAATACCGCCTTTGGGCCAGCGCTCGGGCTGATGCGCTGCTTGGCCAAGTTTGGTGGTCAAGAAGCGATCCAGCACGCCGCGTACACCTGGCGATAGGCCGCGTGCGACAAAATCTCCCGCTCCCGGCACTTTGCCAAAAAAACCGGTGGTTTCCTGGTAAGCAGGCGCGTGATCAGACACCATTCAAAAGCCACGTGGGCAGATAAACCCGGAGAAAAGTTGCAGATCAAACGGGTTCTCCACAGAGTTGGCCCGCAGATCATAGCGTGCTGAGAAGCCACTAACGCCCAGTGACAGTCCAAAGATTTCGGGGAGGGCGGTTTTGGACAGGCGGCCTTTGCGCAACAAGCGCAGCAGCGCCCAGCTTCCAGTCTCTGATGTGATCAACTCGGAAGACCCATCCACCGGCGCAAACGTCAGCGTGATCATATTGGTGCCATCCGGCCCCGGCCAGGTCATCGGCATAGGGCGGGTAGCGGCATTGAAGTAACTCAGAACCTGTCCATCCACATTCAGGGTTACCCGTGAGGCATTGCCGCTCAGGTCTTTGGGTTCCAATGCAAAGGCCACCACTGGGCCTGCACCACCGGGGAAAAGCGCATCGCGCATTGAACGGGCATTTTCAAACGGTTTTAGCAACTCGGCATCCAGACCAAAATCGGCGCGCCATTGCCACGGGCGCACCGCTGTGTCGATGTAGGCACCAAGGTTGTCGTTGGTGAAGCTGTCAATCAAACCACCGGGACCAAACAGGCGCGAGAAGTCGAGTGTGTTCACGTCAATTGCGCTGGATTGATCAAACGGATACCGGCCCGCCGTAGCAGATTGGCAAAACGGCAACACGTCGGCCCGCCAACGGGCATTTAACTGCGCCAAGACGGCGTCCCGCGTGACGCTGATGGCATCCCCCGCGATCCCCGCGATCCACTGATCAATCGGGTCCGGCAGGGCAGCGGCTTCATTGGCAATTGCACCGGTCAGTTGCGGTAGCCCTCCACGGGCCAGCAGAGCAGATTGCGGATCGGGACTGGCAGCAACAGTTTGTAGTTCATTCGAAAGCGCGGAGAGGGCGACTACAGCGTCGTCCAGTGATGGTGGCACGCCATCCACCTCTTGCACGGTGCCTCGAATGGGGGCGAAGTGATCGGAAACCGGTGTTCCAGGTGGCAGTTCTTCAGGACCTCCGCTGTTGCTGCCCACGCCAGACTTGCGGGCGATCTTGCTGCTTGATTTCACCAGTTTGCCAATTTTACCCAGTTTGGAGGCGGCTCTGAGGCCCGCCTTTTTGGCAGCTTCGCCACCGTCGCCCTCGGGTGCAATGTAAGCCAGGTGGGTCTCAGTCACGACAGAGAGCAACAGGCGTTTCAGCGAGGAATCGACGGAGGAGAGATCTTTGAGATTGGCGCGCGCCTGATTGAGGTCGCTGATTGGGGTCAAGCGTACGTCACGTAAAAAACTGTCCCACTGCGCAACGTAGTCGTCATAGTAAAGCTTGAGGATATCCTTCTCTAGCGTGTTGGTGTTGGCTTCGGCACTTTCCGCGCACCCGCCGGCGAAGACCGCACGATCAAGTAAAGCCTGCGCGGCAACTTCGGGAAGAAGCGGTAGCACACCTTCGTGAAAACCCTTGTAAGTAAACGCTCCGGGTAGGCCGACGCGCAGTGTTTTCTCCGACAAACGGGAAAAGACTTGCGTGCCTTTGGGGCCTGTCTGTTCGGCTGGAATCCAGTCAGGTAAGCCTGCCAGAGCGGGCTCCGCCCGCAGTGCGCGATAGGCTCGCACGGCCAAGGGAATGGTGCAGATGGACTCCAGCGCTGTGGCAATCAACGCAGGATCAGCTTCGATTTTGGTTTCTTCGACGGCCATACGTTCCAGCGCAGCGAGCTGATGATCCACGGATTCATCCGTGGGAAAGGGATCAATCGGGGCATAGTCCGGCAAAACGGTTTGCCACCAGACACCCAGAAAATCGACATCGTAAGGCGCGCGCCCAGTGAGCATCTGATAGCTTTTAAGCGCGCCCAAAAGGAACTCAGGGTCACGGGAGTGTCGCCACATCGTGGCTTCAAGCATCGCCACCATACGTGGTTCAAGGATGTTTCGCAGTGTATGGCTGTAGGAAATACGTTGGAGTTGCGCGAGTTCGGGTTCCGCCGTGGGCCCAAGGGCGGTTAGAGGGCTTGTGGCCACTTTGGTGGTGGCCAGCGCGGTCTCATTGGCGGCCTCAAGCGCGAGGTTTAAGTCCAGTGGATCGGTCGGTGCCTGCCGTGCGGCCACGTTGGAGAGGCGGGCCGACAATGAGGTCAACTGGCGTTCCTGATCTCTGAGCCCGCTTTGGTAGCGTAGGAAGGAAAACAAAAAAAGCGTCCCCAGCAAAACCGTTATGAGGGCAGTGCCGGCCAAAGTGCCGCGCCAGATCCAGCGGCGACGTTCCTCGGCACGGGGATCAAACTGACCCAAGCCTGCCTCGGGGAAGATTAGATCGGTCAGCATATTGCGCAGGAAGAAGGAGCGTTTCTCTCCATGGGCGCGACGTTCAGGTGGCGGCGGTGTCATACCCAAAGAGCCAGCAATACCCGCGAGCATCTGATCGATGGGGGAGCCTTCTTGGGTGGCAGAGGTGAAGTAGAACCCACGCAGCCAAGGACTGTCTTCATAACGGCTTTCGCCAAACACGGCCTCGATCAGAACTTTGAGTGGATTGGAAACCTGTTCCATCTGGCTGGGAAAACGGAAAACTTCGGCGCGCTCCGACAATGCCAGATCGTCGGACATGCGTGACAGCAGACGTTCCTCTAGCGCTTCCTGCAATACCGTGGCCTCGCGTTCCACGGTCAGTGTGTCGACCCGCTCCGTGGTGCCCAGCGTCGCGCCCCAGACCTGCTCGCGCTCCCGCGAGTTAAGATCGCCGAAGTAGCTTTCAAATCCCTGCACCAGATCGGTCTTCGTGATCATCAGATAGACAGGCAGGTTCATGCCCAACTCTTCGCGCAGCTCAGACAGGCGCTTGCGGATTTCACGTCCGTGTTCCCGGATTGAGGCGTCGTCGCCAAAAAGCTCCAGCACTGACAAGGTCAGAATGACACCATTGAGCGCCCGACGGCCGCGGTGCTTTTGGAGCAGGTTCAAAAAGCCTTTCCATTCCGCGGCGTCCGCATCCGGATCAGATTGTTGCTGCACATAGCGGCCGGCGGTGTCAATCAGCACGGCGTCTTCGGTGAAAAACCAGTCGCAGTTGCGGGTGCCGCCAATGCCTTTGAGATCATCAGAAAGATCTATCGGGAAATGCAGGCCGGATTGACGCAGCGCGGTGGTTTTACCAGTGCCAGGCGGGCCGATGATCAGGTACCACGGCATGTCGCGCAGGAATTTGCGACCGCCAAGCTTGGAGCGTTTGAGTTGGTCCAGAATACCCTGAAACTTTTCCTGCACTTCCGCGATGTTTTCTTCTCCTGGTGCAGAGACAGCTTCGGGAGCCGGGGTGGCAAGTTCGGCGACAAAGGCGCGGTTGGCGCGGGCGGCACGCAATTGGCGGATCAGCATTGAGACCAGCCACAGGATGATAATCAGCCCAATTACAATCAGGCGTGTGGTGTCAGAGGCCAGAGGAGCACTTTCTCCAAAGCTGATCAATGGGCCGTAGAACCAGATCAGCACACAGAGCAGAGTGATACCAATGAGCGTCCAGAGGGTGCGGGAGAACAGGATGCCCAAGATTTTTTTCAGAAACCCCATGCTGTCAGACTTTCTTTTGCAAGATAATTTCGACGCGCCGGTTGCGGGCGCGGCCTTCTTTGGTGGCGTTGTCCGCAATCGGGTCGGCGGCTGCTTTGCCTTCGGACGAGATCAGCTCCGCTGGCACACCAGCAGCGATCAGCATGTCGGCAATCGTTTTGGCGCGGGCCTCACTTAGACCTTGATTGGATTGGAAGGGGTTGCTGCGCTGCACAGGCACACTGTCCGTGTGCCCAACCACGCGGACCTGACCAATAACCTCCTGATACTCGATGATGACGGCGGCCATTGTAGTGACAAGCTCGTTGTATTCCTGGTTCAGAACAGCCTTGGAGGAACGGAAAACTTCAGGGCTGGTAGCCTGCACAACCATAACTGCGACAGCGATATCCTCGCGACCGGTCAAAGCGCGTGCAGTGTCTTTAGGGGCGGCTTCAGCAAAGAGTGGCAGCAGCTCAAGAAGCACGGGGTTTGCTGCAACCGGCAGCACCGGTTCCTCGACAGTTTCGATGATCGGTCGGAATATGTCGGCGCGGTCAGGCGGGGGCAGAACTGAGGCCAAGGTATAGAGCTGTTCGCCTTTCGCGGACAGACGCATGCCAAGGCCAACATAAATCAGGGTTATCACCGCAATTCCAACCAGAGCGATGGACCAAAGCGGCACCACAAATCGTTTTGGTTCGTCAGCGGCCTCAACCCCTTGCCAGTGTGGGGCAAGGAGGGCGTCTTCTGCTTCGCGATCGCGCAGAAGGCGGGCCAATTGGCTGCGCATTTGGGATAATGCAGCGTCGCCACTGCCAGAGACTCGATGCTTGCCGCGAAACCCCAGTGAAAGGCAGAGAAACACGAGCTCCAGCAACTCGGGGTCTCGTTCCGGATATCGTATCAGGTCTTCGGCGAGGTCAAAGAACCGCTCTCCCGCATCGACGTTGCCATAAAGCGCTGCAACCAAGGGGTTTTGTGGCCAACCCGAGCTCACTCCCCAGGGCGTGTTGAGCGCCACATCGTCCAGTAGAGCGGCGACAAACCAAGCGCCCTGATCCGCCCGGGTCAGCGGCACGCCTGCAGAAACTGCGTTGTCGCGCGCATAGGTCAGATTGTCTTGCAGGCGGCCGCGCAGCATGTCCGGGGCTTCTGGTGCGGTGGCACGTTCCAGTTCTGGCGCGAGTCCCAGAAGCGGGGCGTAGGCTTTGACAAAAGGGTTGTCGTTGGCGCGGCTGTCGCGCAACCGAGCCTCAAGGCCAGGTCCGGTTGCACGCGACTGTGATTGTGCCGCCGGGGTGGGGTGCGGGCTGCGCCGAACGGGTCGCACCCTTGTGCGGCCAGCGTCGTTTTCCAGTCCAAAGGGATCATCACCATTCATAAGATCACCGGTTCACCGCGTAACAATCAATTTCAGGTTCTTTCTCCAGCTGACCAGCAACCCCCAATACAAACCCAGGCGCTTCTGCCAGAGCTGCGAAGTGTTCTGAAGTGCGGTCAAGCTCAAGACAGAGGCGTTCGCCGTCATAGGGGATTTCGCGCGGCTGGCTGTTGAGTGGCTTAAGTGGGATACCGGTCAGTTTTGAGGTCCACAGTTTGTCAAAGTCATCCGCCGCACCAACCGTGGCCTGATCTACAAAGATTTTGCGCAAAAGCGCATCTGAAATTTCGCCGCCAATACGCAGCACAATGCGGTTTTTCTTCAGCAAGGCTGGATTGTCGATGCGCACGGTCCAGATGTTGTCGGAGTGGCGGCTGACTTTAAGTGGCCGCGCTTTGGGTTCCACATGCTGAAGGCTCAACACAAAGGACCGCAGGGTTTCGGCCAGATCGGTAAAAGCCGGCTGTGGATCAAGGTGTTGATAGGGAGGGATCTCGCCAAGGCGGCGGGATGAGGCCGCATAAGTGGCCAGTTGTCCGGCAATGCCTGAAAGCTCAAGGAAGAGCTGAGATGGGTGGACATTGTTCTGCTCGGCCAAGTGCGCAAGGCGCTGCCGGGCTCGATTGGCTGCTTCGAGAATGAGAAGGTTTTCCATCGAGGCGCCAGAGCCGCCCAGCACCATTGAGCCATGGGCTTCGCTCACACGATCCAAGCCAGTGACGAGCTCTTTGAGCAATTGAGAATACCAGTCTACGGCCTCAATGCGAATAGCGGGGGCAAGAAAAAACGGGTCAAATGCTACGGCTCCTTCGGCGGTGAGACCGTCGATGCGGGCAATTGGCAACGTGGTGTAGCCGGTGGTTTCTTCTCCCGGAAGGATCAGGCGCGGCGCTGTGCGAGCGACTTCTATGTCGGACGGTTCCGCGCCATTTCGCACGGCGTCTCGGGCCGTAATCATAGTGCCGCGCCAGCGCATACCGGAGGGCTCTGCATGGGCCGGATCCATATCATTTGCGCCCGCCGCTTCGGCAGGCAGTGCGAGGTGCACCAGGCCAGAAACAGTATCGGCACTGACGCGCACTGGCGCGATCTGGCTGGTGTGGTGGGGAGCTGACAAAAAGGTGCCATCTGGCAGAATGCCGTCGGCTTGCAGTAGGGCGATTTGTCCGGCCTCGGCCGCCACCGGATCCAATTGTAAAGCCACAAAACCGGAGGATTGCAGGGGGGCGGCGTCTACCGCGCGCCGCACCAACCACTCGGTATGGCGATCTTGTTGCTGAAAGTGCTGGGTGCGCAGGAACAGGCCTTCGGACCAGACAACCCTATTTCTGTCAGTCATTCACGTGTCCTTTACACTGAAGTCAAAGAGATGCCGCCGGGGCCGACATTGATCAAAACGCCTTGATTGCCTGTCGGAGCGTTGATTTTGGTGCGCACGGTTTTACCTGTCGGGTCCCGAAAGCCGCCGGTCACGCCAATCACAGCTGTGCCTGGCTGGATCGCGATTACCTTCTCACCCGAGCCGCCCGGTGCGAGAGTGATCTGATCGGTCCTGAGCAGTTCAGAGCCAAGTGCGGCAGACGGGTTTTGCAGAGCAAAGGCATCTGCGCTGTCAAAATTACCGGAGCTTGACATTTGTAGGATCGAAATGGTGACCGGGCGGTCGCTGCCATCGGGGCCGGGGTTCATGCCCGCTTGGCCCTGAGCCGCAACGGTGAGGGTGGCGGCGCCACCGCCCATGCAGGCTGTTAGAACAAGTCCGGCGGTGCCGGTGGCCAGAAAGCTGCGTCTTGAAAAATTCATGTCACGATCTCCCTTGGTTTTCATATGCGTCTCTAAAATCCGCGCCAACTTCGCCGAGGAAACGCTCTTCTGCGGCGCGGGCAATTTCGCTATAGCGCTCCACGTACAGCTGCCACATCTTGGCACTTGAGCCGCCGGCGAGCAGTTTTTCCATCAGGCCAGCGTCCTGCATCTCGCGCTCGATCTCGTCCGGATCAAAACTGTCGATCATACGGCGCAGCGCGGTTTGCAGGGCTGTCCACGTGCGTACCTGATGGTCGTTCAAATCGCGGAACGCCCAGTTCACCGCGTCTTCTGGTGCAAGGTAGCCTTCGCCGCGTGGCTGAAGAAGAGCAGCCAATCCGTCTTCTGTTGTGGCGAGGAACTTGAGGGGGTTCACATTTGCGCTGGCGATGATGGTTTGGGCCACGCGTACGCGGTTTTTCTCCTCTGCACGGGTGCGCAGGAGGGCCATGACACCCTCGACCAACAAACGTAGACAACGACCGATGCGTTCCATTTCCTCCTCGGTGTCCGCGGGTGGCATATGTGCAGGATCCAATCCCATGCCACGAAAAAATGCGGCGCGCAGTGCGGCGTCATTTGCGGTGGAAGCAGAAGGTATTTTTGCTGCGGTGGGCTGATGGTGGCTGGTTTCAGGCAAAGCAGATTGTGACTGTTCCAACTCTTGGCTGGAGGGCTGCGTGACGGTCCGAACAGGCTCTGGCTCCTGCACCGGTGGTATGCTTTGTGCCGCCGCTTCACCGCTGAGACCAAAAGGGTCGCTTGACAGCGGTGGGGCGGCAGCCTGAGGAGGTTGGCTCTCGGTGCCTTTGTGGGGCTCGCCACGGGTTCGGTTGCGGCCTGTGTCGGAGGCAACGTCAGGCTGCCAGAAATCGGTGTCAGCGGAGGGGACGGGTTTGGCGACGGGGGCGTCGCTGAAGTAGCTGCCAAATCCTTCGTTGTGGCTTGGGTCTTCACTTGGGGTCGACGATGTCGCGTGAAGGGCTCCGCGCAAATCGAGATCAAATGGGTCGTCTTGATCCAAAGGTCTGGGTGGGCGGGCCTCTTCTCGTTCTTGACCTTCGTCGCGGTTGTCCTCTCGCAGGCCAAAGGGATCAGGCAGGCTGTCCGGGCGTTTCTTCGGCGCGGGGGTGATTTCTTCAGAGCCGAACTCAAAGGAAAACACGCCGGCCCCGGAGCGGCCACGCGGTGTTTCTCCTTGTGCTTTTCGCACCGTCACCTCTTCGAGCCGCAGCACAAAATCGCCCAAACGCAGACGCATGCCCGCGTCAATGGGCACGGAGTTTCCAGCGCCCACTGGATTGGCAGCATTGTCGACATAAAGTCCGCCAGAGGAGGCGTCGGTGACCATTATGCGTCCGCTTTCCTCGGTGATGATGGCATGGCTGCGCGAGACAAATTGGTCGGGGTCATCAATTTGCCAATCGGCATCTGCGCCCCGGCCAATAACGAGGCGACCGCCAGCAAATTCTTTTTCGGAGACCAGCTGTGGGTGTGGTGCGTTTTCAAGAACAAACCTGAGTATCATCCGGCCAATCTCCTTGATGCGCTGTTGGCAGGGGCAGGGCGGTCTGCGAGGTCACTGAAAGCGAGGTCTTCGGCGCCCTTTGTGGACTCCGGCGCGAGCCAGCTGGTGCGGCCAAGTTGGCTGTTCCCCAATTGAGCGGCCGGCACTTCGCCTGCGGCCAAAACAAGCCGCAGCGAAAAGACGGTTTCGCGCCCAGCAGCAAACAGGACCGCATGATGCAGACGTTCCCAAGTCACAGAACTTTCAAGAAACTGCTTGAACTGCGCTTGCGTGAGTGGCCCTAGACGGATTTCCGCCTGATCCGCCCGATCAAAGAAACGGGCGCCCATGACCGCAGCGGTACCGAGACCAGCATGAGCCTGTCCCAGTCGCGATTGCAAATGTTTTGGAATGTCGACCCAGCGGCCAGTGAATTCCTCAAGTGAAACGGGCACGCCGACCACCGTTTCAAGAAAGGCAGTGAGCCGCTCCGGGCTGCGGGCCTGCAGTGCAAGCGAAGTGGCATGCCGCAATTTTGCGCCTTCAAGATGATGATCGAGGCTGACGGTGCCGGGCAATCCTTGTCCCGCAAGTGAGCGCATCAGGGCGGTGACCCGACCGCCATCACCAAAGGCCACATGGATGTCGGCGCGTGCATCCGCCCAAGCCCGCCAATACAGCGCGATCACCCGATGCTGCAGCATATTGATAAAATCAAGAAAGGCTTTGTCCGCGGAGGCACCTTCGCCTTCGCCAGCAAACCAGCGATTGGACATGCGGGCCATGATCCACCGGGTCAGGTGCAGGGGCATCGGGCCCTCGGGGCCAATCAATCCAATCACATTGGTGTCGATCCGGGGGGGCGCTGTTTCCGATCCCGGAGCGAACGCATCGACGTCGCTGGCGGCAAAGCTCATGCGTGGCAACTGTCCTAGCCGTGCGGGCTCTTTGGAGGCGTCGCCGGCGCGCCCAAAACGTGCCGCTTCAGTTTCGAGCTGCCGTAACAATTCGAAGAAGTCCATGCGGCCTATTCTATTGGCCTGCACGTCTAAATCAGCGCGCGTTTGCCTGGCGTCATCGGCCATGTCACCTCCGTCTGATTTTGGGAAAGTCGCGTGCGGGTGCGCACAAAGGAATTGATGCCGGTGTGGCGCGCAAACAGTTGGGCCAGCAAGGCCGACAGTAACAGGCTGGATCCGCCGGAGAGCACGCCGTCATCGACCTCCAGCGTGATGTCGGTGCCGTGGCCAAAACAAATCGGGCCGGGGCGAGCGATGCGTTCAATCAGCCGCTCTGAAGTGACCCGGGTGATTGATTGTCCGTGGCGCGCCAGCTTGGGATCGCCGCGACCTGCGTACAGTTGAATGAGCGCGCGCAGGGGTTCGGCATTTTCCTCATCCACCGCGAGCGAGATGTGGTTCAGCGAGAGTTGCGAAATCCATCGCCATGTCAGATCATCCATGCGCTCCTCTCCGCCCACACCCGAGGGAAGGGATGCACGCAGAGAGGGGCGGGGGCGCCGCATTGGGCGCAACAGTGTAACCCCGGTCACAGGATCGCCGGTTTCGACGCTCAGACGGGGGGTGTCATCCAAAATAGGCAAGTCGCGATTGGTACATAACGCCCGAATATCCACGCGGCGGACCGGTTTTACGCCTTTTCGGTGCGCCGGTATAGCCACGGAAACATAGAGGTCATCCCCGGTGTAACTTGAGCGTGTCTGACCGCGCCGGAGCTCGTCGGTGTTGGGGCGACGGGGGCGACGCTCTGCGGCATAGACATGTCCGCTGTCAGCTTGTTGTTCGACGGAAAACAACGGGGTGATTTGGGCTTGCGGACCTTGGACCTCGCCGTCCTCTACACGCATCAATCGGTAAATTTCATAGTCCCACGCGCGGGTGCGGTCGGCGTGTACGATGTGGCTGGAACGGTGGGTTTTCAGATCCACCAGATTGCACTCATGTTCAAACAGGTTGACCAAGGGGGTGGCAAACAGGTGGAAATCGCCAGCCTTGATCTCGGCCAGTGAGGGATCGGATCGGCGCAGCAGAACAATCAGCTCCAGCTTGCGTTTTGACGTCTTGCGAACGGCGGAAGCCAGGTTCGTCAGGCGCGCAGCATAGAACCGCTCGGGCATCAGGAAGTATTCCCGCAACAGGCGGTAGCCTTCGAAAGAAGACCGGACCCGTGGCAGCAACGCTTCACCGTCGGATATGCCGATCATTTGCGGGCTGGCCGTCTCAATAAAGGGGGCGGTTTTCGCTTCAGAGGGTCGGGCCAACACGGGGCCGCCAAAGCCGAAGAATGCGTCAAACAATGCACCACCGCGGCCGCTGGCACCATAGTAGATGTCCAGCTGATCCAGCGAGAGTTCAGCGAGGCTTCCGGCACCGCGGCGTTCCAAGTTGATTCGAATACCTGCCTCATGATTGCGCAGTAAAGTCTCGGAAACGCCTGCCTGCGCGAGCGCACCACGGTCTTGCAAAAACTCGGCGTCAGCGATCTTGATGGGCCATAAATGCACCGCTTGGCTGCTGGTATAGGTGGCGCGGGTCTGCAATCCTTCGCGCAACGAGGCGATGAAGCGCGTGCCGCGTGCCATCACATGCCCATCGACCATGCGATCCACTTGAGGGCCGGGCTCGATTGTCGCCACCGTCATTGCGGGTGCCGGGCCGGCAAGATCGGGATAGAGCGCATCGAGAAGATTGCGCACATAGCGCGAACTTTCCCCATCCACCTTAAGCCGAGTGCGCGCCGAGAGATACGCCACACCTTCGAGCAGGCGTTCTACATAGGGATCAGGGCAAGGCACTGAATCGATGGAAAGATTGCCGGCCACATTGGGGTGCAAAGTGGCAAACTCCTTGGCCAGAGACCGGATATGGCCCAATTCTTCTTCGTAGTACTCCAGAAAGGCCTGATCCATCAGTTGCCCTCCAGTTCGGTTGTGGCCTGGCCGCTGTCCAGATCAATGGCCGTGGATAGGCGCAGTCGTTCAGGTGCGGGCGACATCATCAGCAACCCGTCAATCTCGATGCGCATACCGGATTTGCCGCCCACCTTGACCTTCACGCGCAGGCTGTCAGGCCGCAAGCGGGGTTCAAAAACCGTGAGCACCTCGCGCAGCTCGCGGGCTAAAAGGTCGGTGTCAAAATCACTCCCAAGCTTGCCAGAGAAAGACGGTACGCCATAATTCACGACGGAGCGGCGCACCTCGGGAAAGTCCTCCAGAACATGCGATGGGCTGTCGTAATTACGTGCCTCTTTCTCGGTGAACAAATAATCGGCCTCCAACCGTTCAATATTAAAGAGCATTTCAATGTCGCGCCGCACGGCTTCACGCAGCACCTCGGGGGTCACCACCACACCACCGTCCTGCAACCGTCTGAGCGCCGCCTGCCGTGACAATAACCGGTGCGCGAGAGCGCGGCTGTCATCATCCAGATCTGGATGTGCGGCAATGGCGCGAGCTTCTCCCGCGATCAGGGCATCAACAGCCGCGTCGTCGCCCTTGAGCACGCGAGACAACTCTTTGCGCAGCCCCTGGGTTTCTGCCAAAAGGCCCGGCAAATCATCGATAAGCCTGTCCCACAGCGAGGGCTGCACCGCCTCCTGCAGAGCTGCAGGAGGGCTGTCGTGATCAGCGACCATTGCGTACGTCCTGAGTCAGAGCTAGACCCCGGCTGCGATGTCGTAGGTGATTTCGTGTTCATCCCCGGCAGAGTGATCTTCTTCCTGCACGGTGTATTTGACGGTCACATTCTCAAACACGGCTCCCAGCACCTCTTCGACCAGCTGACCACCTTCATCTTCGCCGATACCAACCATCTCGAATTTGGAGATGGTGACATGTTCCATGGTGATGTGCAGATAGTCGATGTGGGCGTCACCGGAATCTTTGCGAAGGAAAAGTTCCCATTTGGCAAAGGACTTGCCCTGCATACAGGCCAAAGCCAGATAGGGTGAAGACGCGTCCAGATACTTTTTCATCAGAAGCGCGTCGACCTGTGCGCGAGCACGCGCCCGGCCTTTGCCAACTTGTGCCGCAGAGCCCTGTTCGATGTTCCACGCAATGTCATGAACATCAATTTGGTCTTCGTGATCGACCCTTTGGCTTTCGCCGGGAATCTCTTCGATACTCAGGTAACCTGTTAGTGCCATTTTGATTTCTCCAATTTACTGGTTACGAAAATCAGGATTTGACAGAAGGCAACTCCGATACGAGGCGCAGAGACGCGTTGATGCCTTCGAGTTGATAGTGCGGGCGTAGGAAGAAGCGGGCGTTGTAATAGCCTGGACGTCCCTCAACGCTGTCCACTTCGACTTCCGCCGCTGCCAAGGGACGCTTGGCCTTGGCCGCATCATCCGCCATTGCCGGGTTGGCCAGCACATAGCGGTTGATCCACTCGCTGAGCCATATCTGCATATCGCCACGTTCCTTGAACGTGCCCACTTTGTCGCGGGCAATCGCCTTGAGGTAATGGGCAAAGCGGCTGACCGGGAAGAGGTAGGGCAGATTGGCTGAGAGCCGTTCGTTGGCCTGCGCATCCGGGTCCACCAGGCGCCCGGCGCGCGCTTCGTCATCCTGCAGGCTATGCGCCCCGATAAAGGCGGCCACATCGGTGTTTTTGCGGTGCAGGATCGGCATCATGCCCAACTTGGCCAGTTCCGCTTCGCGACGGTCGTCAATCGCGATCTCGGTTGGGCATTTCATCGCGACAGAGCCATCATCCGTCGGGAAAGTGTGCACCGGCAGGTTCATCACTGTACCGCCGGATTCCACGCCGCGGATCTGGGTACCCCAACCGGAGATTTTGTGGCTGCGGTTGATGTTCACACCCATGGCATAAGCCGCATTCATCCAGGTGTAGTGGTCGTGTTTGCCGTCGATGACTTCTTCGAAGTCAAAGCCTTTGACCGGCACAGTTTCCGCCCCATAAGGCAGCCGTCCCAAAACGCGGGGCATGGCTAGACCGATATATCGCGCATCTTCGCTTTCGCGCAGTGACTGCCAACTGGCGTACTCGGGACTGGACACGATCTGTTCAAGATCCTGCGGATTGGGCAATTCCTGCCAGCTTTCCATGCGAAAGAGCTGTGGAGCCACAGCCGCAATAAAGGGCGCATGTGCGGAGGCAGCAATACCTGAGATATTGCGCAGCAGGCCCACATCCTTGGGTTTGTGGCTAAATTCGTAGTCGCCCACGATGGCCCCAAAAGGCTCCCCCCCCAGCATCGAATACTCGTCTGAGTAGATTTTTTTGAAAATCGGGGACTGGTCCCACATCTGACCTTCATAGTCTTCCAGATGGTCCGCCAGATCGTCCTTTTTGATGTTGAGCACGCGGATTTTGAGCTTTTGATCCGTCTCGGTGTTGTTCACCAGATAATGCAGACCGCGCCAGGAACCCTCCATTTTGGAAACGTCCGGAGCGTGCAAAATCTCATTCATCTGCTCGGAAAGAAGCTGGTCAATGCCTCCAATTAGAGACTTGATCGATTTGACCGCATTGCCGGAGATGGCTGTGGTGCCGGACCGCTCCTGTGCAGCAACCGCGAGGTTTGACACCAATTCTTTGAGCTTTTCGCCGTCTTTGTCTTTGACGCGGAAATCCTTTTCGAGCAGGTCGCTGAATTCACCGAGATCAAGCGCTTCGGCTTCGGCGGCGCCACCGCCTGCTTTGAGTTCTTCGTCAGCCATAACTTAGCCCTCCCCTTTTTCAGCGTCTACTGCCGCTTCGGCAGCTTGCTGGAGCAGCGGCTCGTTGTTGAGAAGTTGGGCGATGCGTTTTTCCGCATCCACTTTACCGTCCATGTAGCTCAGCAGCTCTTCGAGCTGACCGCGCATCTTGAGCAGCTCGGCAAGCGCGGGCACCTGTTCGGCAACTTTGTCAGGCGCAAAATCGCCCATATTCTTGAAGGTGAGGTCGACAAAAAGTTCTTCGTCTTTCTCTTCGCCCTCGGCCACGGGAAGCGTGTTCGGCACCCGAGTTTTGACCCGAGGTGAGAGCGCCTCCATGAACTTGCCGAACCGGCCGGCGTCGGTTTCCACAAAGGCGCGGTCGTTGACAGACTTTTGCGCTTCGGACGTCTCGCTTGCCCCCGCCAGATCAGCCATAACGCCCATAACAAACGGCAGTTCAATGGTGGTTGGGCTGCCGTAATGTTCCACATCATAGGCGATTTGGACACGCGGGGCCCGGTTGCGCTCTATGACCTTCTGTTTACTGGTATTCATTCTTCAAAAGCCCTCCTTTGTAATACTATTTTGCGCGTTGATCTTCGACCCCCGCGATATTTCGAAATTCCTTGAGGCCCGACGGGGCGATTTCTTCTATGAGTTCCAGGAAATCCATCGCCACCATTCGGCGCATGCGCCGGGCAAGATGGGGGATGGGGCTGGACGGTTCAGTGCGTTCATAAAATGCAACAATCTGGTCCAGTGCGGTTTCAACGTCTTCGCGGGAATTGACCGCCCCCCCTTCGGTGCCTGAGGCGGCTGTTGATTGTACCATTGAGGCACTCCCATTGAGCTGTTCTGGCGTGCCAGCGGATGTGCCGTCTTCGGCTTGTGCTGAACCGTCGCCAATGACGGCAATCGCGCTTTCTAGGGTGGTTTTGATCTGTGCCAAATACTCGGCAAGTTCCGAAAGATTCAGACCTGTGCCATCTGGAACACCAGAGGTATTGGCAAATGTTGCGACAAGTGCGGCAGTGGCGGTTTCACAGGTGGCAATGTCAGCCACCAATTTTGCGGCGGTCTCCGCGTCCTGATCAGCAAATTGTCGGCAGGCAGCATTGACCCGATTGACCAAGGTCTCATGACTGGCGGACAGCGCGTCTTTCTCGCTTTGGTTGAGGCCAGCCGCCGCGCGACTGAGCATGTCGTAGTTGCTCAACGATGCTTTGGCCAAATCATCACCCATGATGGCTCCGATGCCACGTGGGTTGAGCACCACATCAAACTTCAAATCGCCCAACAGCCCGTTGTTGTCGTTTTCAAGTTGACGCAAAGCATTGGCACGGGGCAGGGAAGCCATCGTTGGATCATCTCGCGCGCGTAACGCCGGATGGAGCGTGGCCCAATGCTGATCCAAAGTGTCGCTGAGCAGTCCAAGCCCGGAAACCAGACCAGCAAATCCATCCTGCGCGTACAACGCCCGCACAAAAATCACGAGCAGGCGCAAGTCCCGCCCCTTTTTGGCGAGCGCCGATGCGTCCGTTGCTACAACCGTCCAATCAACATCCGGTGTTTTTGGATTGATTGTTCCGTCGTCGTTCAGGCGATGTTCACGTCCGGCGGGCTGCACCATTCGCTCAAGAGAGTGAAATTCACTCTCATTTCTGAGTTCAATACCGGACGGAGAGTCCCCCTCTAGAGGTCCGAGGAGGCTGGAAATATCCATGCCTCATTCTCCAAAATATAAAATTTTTATCGTCTTAAAAACCCATTCAGCATCACAGAAGATTATGATTCGAGCAAGTTTGGCTGAGCGCGGCAGTTTTCAAGACGTTTCAAAGCGTTCAGTGTCAGGGTCAGTTTCGCTTTTGACGTGTAACCACAAAGAGGTAGGCCCATTCGCCTCGAAAGTCGGCATGGGTGGTGCGAACCTGTGAAATTCGATCCTGAAGAAATGTCAAATACGCGGCCGCCGGTTCAATAAACGGACGTAGCCCGACGTAAAGCGGATGGCTGGCGGCATAGGCGACGGCAATATCCTGGCCAAATGGCGGCGCTATCTCCAAAACTAACGCGGGTGTCGCGCCGGTGTCAGGATCTGGACGCCCGATCGAAAACAACGCGGCCGGGTCGTAAGCTTGGAGCGGACGTTGCGCGCTTGGTACCAAGTGGATCACGTTCCCGTTGGAGTCAAAATAGTCGAGGTAAACAAAGGCGGGGTAATCCGGTGCCTCAAGGTCGATGATAAGACGCTGCCCCGCAACAAAGTCATAGGTTTGCACCTGCGCAGTGTCCCCCACCAACATCTGATCGGTGAATTGCTCTTCGGATTGTGGCAAATCTAGTTGGTCAAGCAATGCCAAAATAGTGCACTGCGGCGCAGGCAAGATCAGCAATTGATCATTGAGCGGCAGACTGTCTCCAAGTTGCTCTGACACGGAAGCCAAGAGCGGCGCGCGTTGTGCTTCGTCGCGGAGGTGCCCTCGTAACGCTAGTGTGCCGGATTCCGGATCAAAGGCGCTTTGCACCCGTGCACATTTTGGCGCCTTGAGGGCTGCTGCAAGTGTGTCGCGCATGTTTTGACCGGCGGAAGAACCCGGTCGCAGAAAGGCTGAGACAGTGTCCAGGCTGGCGGCATCAAAAGAGGGCGCACCATTCCAATCAAAGGCAGCGCTAACACGCGGCGCAGCAGGCCTTTGCGCTAAATATTGCGGGCTGGCAGGCGCTGTAGAATGGATCGTTACCGAGGCAGGCTTTGCGGTGTTTAGTTTGAGTTCTTGCAGGTCTGCCGCAATTTGGCTGGGGACGGCCTGCGAGGTTGCGACAATTGGTGGGCTGATGAGAGGCTCCGCCTTTGCGGGATCTGCGTCAGTCGACAACGCAGGTATGCGGGCGTGCACGGTGACCAGTGGGTCTTGTGTGGCGGGATTGATTTTGGTTTCCATGAGCCGTGCCGTGGGAGTTGCCGCGCTTTTGAGGATGGGTGAAGTAAGCGACGCCCTTGCGGTGACGTGTGAAGCCTGAACAGCATCGCGGGAAGAGAGTGCCGGAGCTACAACTGCGGATAATCCGTCCGCCTGAAGGTGTTGGGTGTCAGGTGTTGTTGGGCGGGCGTCTGACCGTGTCACCGTCAGGGAGGTGAGGCTCAACATGCTGTCGGGTAGGGTTTGCTGTGGGACTGGTGTGGGCACCACAAGCGCCGCACCCAAAGAGGCGGCCGCTCCGTGCAGCACAAGCGAACCAAAAGTGGCAAGGACCATCCGCAAGCTCATGGTGTCACCACCAGAACCACCTCACCAATAGCCGCCGCGTCCAGCGCCTCGGTGATCGGCAAAACAAATCTCAGAGGCGTTGCCCGGTGGGCATTCACGCGCAGGAGTGTTGCCTGATCGCGCTGGGCGGCTTGTTTTGTCACCACTAACCATGCCTCGGCGTCATAGGCGGTGCCATTGACCGCGACTTGCCCATCGCGGGCAATGGAGATTGTGACCCCGCCACCGGGCATGTCACGTCCGGACACGGCATTGGGCGGGACAACCTCAAAGGGCGCAGAGGCATCCAGCCGCGCCACCAGCATGAAGAATACCAGCAGAAAAAACACAACATCGATCAAAGCGATGATGGGTTCGGATGGCGTGCGGTGCTGGGGGCGGCTCAGGCTGGGTTGGCGGGTGGATGGGCATGACAAAAGGCGAGTCATGGGCGGCTCTCAATCCGGACAACGCGGGTATCGGTTAAGCCTGCCAATGCCAAGGCATCCAGAGCATTGGTCAAGGCAAAAAGCGGGGCGGCACCTGAGGGCAAGATCAGGACCTGTGGCGGGGGCACTTCTGAGGCCAAGGCGGACAGTGCGCTGGCCTGGTTCGCGTCGTCAAGCCGCAGGCCACGCAGGTTCATGTTACCATCGCTGGTGATCCGGAGAAGAACGCGCCTGCCTTCATTTGTGACACCCGCCTGCGGGCTTGTGGCTGGAAAATCAGTCTTGCGGGCCACCGGGATCATGTCGAGATCCAAGTAAACTGAGGTCACCATAAAATAGACCAGCAGAATAAACAGCACGTCAATCAACGGTACCAGAGAGATGCGTCCGCGCGCTGTCTGTGGGCGACTGAGAGTCATTTTGATGGCTTTGGAGAGGACGTTGGATCAGGTTTGGGATTAGACGCGAGGCGAACCCCGGCCAAAACGGTCTCGATTTCCTGCGTTTCTGCTTCGGCCCGTGCCGTGAGCCAAGCGGCCTCGGCAAGCGCAGGAATGGCGACAACCAGCCCCGCTGCTGTGGTCAAAAGCGCTTGCCAAATCCCGCCTGCGAGAATGGATGCGTTTGCCGCGCCTTCGGCAAGCTCCAGAGAACGAAAAGACTGGATCATACCAAGCACGGTGCCCAAAAGGCCAAGCAAGGGCGCAACCATCCCAATCAGTTCCAACAGGCGAATGCCGGTAAAAAGGCGTGTCACTTCGCGCTGCGCCAAAGGGTGCAGCGCATCGGCGACATGAGGCCCGCTTTGTCCAAGCTGCAGACGGCTCGCCGCCGTTTCGGTGATGTGGTCCGCCGCGCTTTGGCCTTTTGGCGGGGATTTTATTGTGCCTGCTTCCAGCACGTTCAGCCAGCTGGCCCGCGCATCGCTCCCCTTGGTGCGCAGCCCCAAATTTAACAGGCGTGCCAGAAAAATTGCCACCGACAACACGGATAGCAAACCTAGGAGCAGGAGCACGGGCAAGGCGGTGCCCAGATCAGACATGGCGGTCATTTGATCAGCGGCACCGCGGCCCGGCTTGAAAGGGTGACCAAAGGATAGCAGTCGCGCGGCTCGGCATTCTGTGGCGTGCATTCAGGAATGTCATGCAGCAGCAGTTCACCAATTTGGGGGCAGGAAATATCAGGAAATTCGAACAACTTGAGTGTGGTGCGTGCCACCGGAATCGGTGCTGCGTCAACGGTCAACAATTGGTTGATGATCCCATTGGTGTCCAGAATGGCAAAGGACAGCTCTAATGCTTCAAAGCTCACACCTGCCTCGTTACGAAACAGAAAAAACGCCTGACAGGTGGTTTCGCCAGCTTCCAATTTGTTGAGTTCCACGGAAAGCTGCCCGGTGGTTGGTTCCTGAGCCTGAGCCTGAGCCTGAGCCTGAGCCTGAGCCTGAGATGGCGTGGTTAGTGTGAGAGAAAGCAACAAAGAGAGTGTTTGAAAAAGAGTCTTTCGCAATGGATCGCTCCTTTGGCTGAAATCGAGACAAGCCTATCCAGTGGGACGATTCTTGTAAAATCCCACAGTCTAGGCACAACGCCACAAGGCCTTGCCAGAGGCGGTTGAGTGCTGGGCATCGACTCAAACTTGGTCACTGTGCTACCATCACGCTGATTTTGAGAAGTGTTTTGAGTGAGGTCCGATCCTACAGATTTAGGCGCGGAATGGACAGCGAAAGGAGTTGCGCGTTTTGGACGTGAAGCCCCCACAGACAAAGGCCCAACAAGAGCAAGCAGACACGCATGTGGATGGCGTGGTGATTGGGTTGTTGCTTGGCTTTGAGGATGGGAAACCACTGGTGGTGTTTCCAGGAAACCCGGCAGATGCGGCTCTAACAGCGCGCAGCCTGTGCCAACTGTCTCCCAATGATGCCGGCGGCGAGGTCGCCCTGCTCTTTGAAGACGGCGCACGAGATCGGCCCTTGATCGTGGGGCGCATTGTGGAGCCAATAAAGACGCCGGATGCTCCCGAGATGCAGGTGATCAGCGATGGTCAGACGCTCAAGGTGACGTCGGAGCAGCGTATCGAGCTGCGTGTCGGGAAATCGGCAATTGTGATGGAGGCGGATGGCCATATCACAATTCGCGGCAAACATCTGGTGAGTCAGGCTTCGGGGTCAAACCGTATTCGGGGTGCCTCGGTGAACCTCAACTGATGGCAGTTCCGATCCTAAAAGACATTGTGCGCCAACATGCCGAAGAGGCGGCGCACCTGTGGGTGACCTATGACTGGCATTTGCTGAACCCGGATGAAAACCCCGATATGGATGAAGAGCGGCTGGATCGATTGGTCGAGCGGCTTGAGGCGCATCTGGATGCGATGCGCGTCGCAGGAAAACATGGGGTAAGGATCGCGCAGGAGAGGTATGACGAGTTTCCTGAAACGGGGGAATTGTTTCTGATACGCATGTTGCAGCCGGAAGCCGCCAACATGCGTGTGCACGAGCTGGACTTGGTGGCTGTACGGGAGTTTTTGACGGCTAAGTTGGTAACAATCTAGCGCACGGTTACGGTGTCAACGCGTGTCCAGTCTTTGCCGTCAAACCGCAAAGCGTCCTTCATGCCGAAAGACCACAGAGCCCTGTCCGAAACGTGCAGATCATAAAAGGTTTTGGCGAGATCCATTGCGTCCGCAACGGTGTCGAAAGCCTCTCCATCCCAGGTGAGAAGTGCGCGAAAGCCCGCCAGATAAACGGTTCCCTGCCATGTGGCGACGCCCCAAATATCATTGAGAGGGTCGGGGGGCGTGAAAAGCTCAAACGCACCATAGCGACCAATCGCCAGAATACCAGCCTGTCCGGCGGCATAGACCTTCCCATCTCTCCCGCAGTGTATCGCGTAAAACGAGAGGTTGGTTGGGCATTGAACCGCAGTCCAGTCGACACCATCAAACCACCAAATCACCCCCGCACGGCCTGCTGCGTAAAGCTCATCAGAACCATAGCCATCAATTGCTTCGAGATGGCCTTGCGGGTTGTCCTCGCGCAGGTCTGCACTGGGGCTGATGTCGCGCCATTCGCCAGTTGGACTTCGATGGAAAACCTGCGTGTCTGCACCGCAGGCAAAAGCATCGCCCTGCGATCCGACCGCGCGCACCCCTCGCATGGGGCCTCGAGGCACGGTGAATGTCTCGTGCGTCCCGCCCGGTCCGCCATCGAACAGCCATGCGTCGCCCCATTCCCCAAAGGCCAGAAGGGTTTTGTGAGGGGGTGTCAAGAAAGCGAGGCTGACGATGTTTTGCTCATAAAAACCCCATTCTGTGCTTGTACTTTCTTCCAGTGCATAGACCGCGCCATGCGCAGCCTCGGGGTTGCGTGCTAGCTCATCGACTTGAACAGTGACAGCTGCAACTTGGTCATCCGCGACGCTCGAAGTCGTGACCGACATGTCTGCGAGCAGGGGATACATGGCGCGTCCTTTATGCTGTTGCGGTCATCGCCGCGTGTCTGGTTTCGGTGTATTTCTTGGCCACATTAAGTTGTTCTGGGGCTTTGCCCGAAAGCTCGGCGCGCAGAGGTGTCTCGTCTGTGACCCCCAATTCCTCTTTGTGGTAGGCGTCCAATTGCGCCTTGATACAGGCGGGCGAGCACTTGGATTTTGGAAACACAGCATCGACCGATTGCACGGCTTGATCGCGAAACTCACCATACTCCACAGACCGATGTTTTGTCTCCACACCGCCTTCAAACGGGACTTTTTTGAGGGTTGGCGAACCGGCGGCTCCAGTTTTCTTGATCAGGAACGACTTGGTTTCGGTATGCAAGGCACCATGGCTGCCTTTGGTGGCAGAGGGCCCCTCTGCGCAAATACACGGCGCTTTGTTGGGGTTGTAGCGTTTTGACAATCCAGCAACTTGGACACCATCCTCGGACTCGCCACGTCCGGTTTGATTGAAACTTGCGGCATCTACCAGATGGTGGCCGGTTTGGCCGGGGCAGCAGCAATTGCCGTGGTTGTAGGGTTCCAGTTTGCAGCGCATAGCCGCAAGACACTCATTGGCTTGGGCTTTGTCCCATCGTTCCATCCAGCCGGCTCGGTCTCGAAATGTACCTTCATCATAGCCGGAGCCGGTGTGCCTTGTACCTCCATCACTGTATTCGCCTGTAAACAAAGCGTCGCTTCCTGCGCCGGTTTCAATTTTTCCCGGAGTGTCTTCGAGTCCGCCTTTTTCGCAAACAGAGGCCTTGTCCGTCTCGCCTTCGCAGGCCTCGCCCATTTTAATTTTATCGCTTTCGCAAGGATCTGGCGCACCCGGCACATGGGGTTTGCCAATCTTAGGCCATGGCGGCGTGTTGGGCGGCGAGCCATGGTTGTCGGTTTGAATATCGGAAAACCGAGTGACGTTTTTGCCCTCCGCTTTTACATTCATCGAATAGGCTTGAGAGTAGGCTTTGCCGGTGTTTTTGGAGCTGATCACGCCCTTTTTGGCGGCGCAACCGGCCTCATCCCCGGTGGTCTTGCTGAAGTACGAGGAGTTTTTTTGATTGACGGTTTTGCCGCCAATTTTGACCGATCCAGTGCCTTTGTCGGTGTCTCCGTCTGATCCAAAATTCGGATACGGCACGGGCACGCCGGGTGGGGTGGCCGGGTTTTCCGGTGGGGTCATGCAAACGTCAGGGGTGGCGGCGATGACCTTGTTGGCCTGTGCCTTACAGCTGACTTCTAAACTGTTGGCAAAAACGGTCATGCGGCATCCCTTTGACGACTGTCCTTACGGTCCGGTGTTTGAAAGATTGCGGTGCCACAGGCGCCATCATCCCCCGAGCCTTCGACCATGATACGGTGACCGTCAGCATAGCCTTTTTCAAAAGCTTCAAGCCCCCATGCCACCATTAAAGGGACAAAAGCGGCGCCAATGTTGCCCAAGCAATCTGCCGGGCTCCAGATCGGTTGCGGGTCGCGGTGTAGGCGCATGGTGCGCTGCATTGCGAGTGCGCTTTGCTTGAAAAAATAATGTTCGCCGGAGATGTCAGACAGGCGGAAATCTATACGGCCAAAGTCCTGGAGCGCGGACATCTCCAATGCATCGCGATAGGCTTGTGTCATGCCCTCCGCACGCAATGGCAGATCAAGGCCATCTTCGTCCAATCCGTTGTAGAGAAAGGCCTTCTCCCGGGTGAGGCCAAGCCCGGTTAAGGCAAAATGCGCAGCGTTTCCAGGGGCACAGAGAATGGCGGCGGCAGCTTCACCGGGGACAAAGCCGTTGGCATTTTCTGCCGTCAACAGGCGGTTTTTGCGCAGGTAATGCGCCACCGTTGGCCCCGTCAGGAGAGTATCTGCACCGACAATCAGGACATGAGTGTTTTCGCCGTCCCGCAGCAGCCGTCGCGCCTGTTCCAGTGCCACAAAGCCGGAAGGTCGCCCGTGAGTGATCACTTGGCATTTGGTTTGCGATGATAAGCCCGCGTATTTTAAAACCTTTTGGGCAAAACTTTCGGGGGCACGCACTGGACGGCCGGGGCGATCGGTTTCCGCCAGGCAAAAGATCACCTCCAGGTCGGCTTTGACAGCAGCATGCTCCTCCAGCGCGTCGACCACTGCGCCAGCGGCTAAGTGGGCAAGACGTTTTTCTCCAATCCAGTTTTTGGGCAGCGGCACGGGGGCACCCAATAACCAGTCGCCGCCGGGCACGACAAATTGGGTTTCCGCAAAGCCGTCAATTGCACCGCGTAAAGCGGCCGCGGACGCTGCGCGGCTTAAGCCAACAGCAGTAACCATGCCTGCCGAGAGGATATTAAGGCCAAGTCCTTTGAGCGCACTCATGACGGGGCCTCCGCATCTGGCACCGCAGGGGCAGGCGTGTCGCCCGGCAAGCGGAAGCGGCGCCCACGTGGGTGATACGCCTTGCCCTGTCGTTTGGCCCGTTCAAGACCTTTGGCTGGGGTGCCAATCCAAGCCTCGGTGATCTCGGTGATGATGCGTTTCATCGGCACGTCTACACGCCAAACCATCGACATACGGCGCGCCTCGGTGTCAAACAGCAGCGTGTCTGGACGCACCACACCTGAATAGGCCTCTTCCCACTCCCGAAACAGGCGCACTGGGAGGTCGGTTTGCGGCAGTTGGAACTGCTCACGACCCTGAGGCGTGAGATTGAGGGTGGTGATCGACGTGCCAGTGGCGGGGGGCGTGATCTGCTGATCTTCGCCAACTTGCTGATAGTACCGTTCGTCAAAATCACGCGGCAGAAAAGGAAAAACCTCGTCTTGCCACTTCTGATCGTAGGTGCCCGCCCATTTCAACCGATCGGCGCGAGCGCGGGAAATGGGCCCAAGCGCCATAGGCCGGTAGTCTTCATAAGGTGAGGTGACTTCAACGCCAGGCTCTTCCGTCAGGGGCAGTGGAGCGCCGCTCAGACGGTCCTGATTGCGGGGGGTGGCAAAGCCGCGTCCTACAGGGTTGGCGGCGTAAGAATGCGGGCTCTTCACTTCGGGATCGAGCTGATCGGTGCCTCCAAAGGCCATATCATAGGAAAATGGCAAGCGGCTAAATGGATAGGGATCGGTGGCCATAACCGCCGGGCCGACCACCCGCCATTCGCGATGGCCCACCACCATCAGCGTTTTGTGCCACTCCCCAACGCGGATGCCCACCTGAACCCGTTCTGCCTTCTGTCCGTTTGGGGCATAGGCGGCGCCCTGAACGACCACATCACAGGCTGGCTTACGAAACGCAAAATCGGTTTCCCACAGGGTTGCGGAATAGCCCGGCTCTCCGGTGTGTTGATCCGCCATCACCAGCGGGGTTTGGTCTAACTCGGGCAGCAGGCGCATGGCGGCACCGGGTGTGTCTGGAAACGCCCAGGTGCCTTTGATCACCAGTGAGAAATACTCCCGCCCGGCCACATCCATACCCATGGTGTGCTGGTGTAAATAGCCGTGGCGGTTGTAGACCTTCATCCCTGTCCGCTCCTGAGGTCACTCAAAGTGATAAGAAAAACCGTCTTCTCCGCCGGTGACCGTGACTCTGCTCAGGTCCTTACCCTCGAGATTGTGGTTGAGGATGCGGCGGCTCAGTTCAGGCATCAGCGTGTTGGTCAGGATGGCGTCGATCATGCGTCCGCCACTTTCGATTTCGGTGGCACGGGCTTTGATCACATCCATGGCTCCTTCGCCGATCACAAGGTCCGCCCCATATCCTTCGCCCAGCCGTTTGGCGATGGACTTGAGTTTGAAACCAGCGATAGCCTCGATCATCGAGTCCGACAGTGGGTAGTAGGGAATGGTGACAACCCGCCCCAATAAGGCGGCGGGAAAGACCTTGAGCAGCGGTGCGCGCAAAGACTGATTAAGTTCGTCCATGTCGGCAGGTTGCGTGCCGCTTTCCGTCATGGCCATGATCTCGTCTGAGCCAACATTGGAGGTCAGCAGGATCAGGGTGTTCTTGAAATCAATACGACGCCCTTCACTGTCATCCATCATGCCTTTGTCAAAGACCTGAAAGAAGATTTCATGCACATCCGAATGCGCTTTTTCGACTTCATCCAACAGCACCACGGAATAGGGGCGGCGGCGCACCGCTTCGGTCAGGATGCCGCCTTTGCCGTAGCCAACATAGCCGGGCGGGGCACCTTTCAGGGTAGAAACCGTATGGGCTTCTTGGAACTCTGACATGTTGATGGAGATGATGTTGTCTTCGCCGCCATACATCAGTTCGGCCAGCGCCAATGCCGTTTCGGTCTTCCCGACCCCTGAAGGTCCGCACAGCATAAACACCCCAACGGGTTTCTCGGGCGGCTTAAGGCCCGCAGCGGAGGTCTGAATCCGGTTGGCAATCATCTCCATCGCATGATCCTGACCCACCACGCGCTTGGCGAGATCTTCCGCCAAAGATAGCGCGCGTTCTGTCTGGCTGGCCATCATCCGGCCCATAGGAATGCCGGTCCAATCCTGAACCACACTTGCCACAGCCTGTTTGTCGACGGCTGGCAGAATAAGAGGGGTTTCTCCCTGTGCATCTGTCAGGGCTGTCATGCGCGTGCGCAGAGTGGCCAAGGTTTCTTCGCGGTCAAAAGGTCGTGGCGGTTCCACGGTCCCTTGTTCGTCCTCTGAAGCGGCATCTTCAGTTGATGCCTCAGGGTCCAGCTCGGCGGGATCCGCATCACCGACTTCGCCGGTGTCATCCACCGCTGCGCCGGCCCCCCGCAATTGCGCGCGCAGATCCAGGATTTCGGCCACCATGTCCTTCTCCGCGTCCCAACGGACTGTGGCTGCGTCAAGTTCCCCCTCGGCCGCTTCCAGTGATGCTTCTACATCTGCCTTGCGCTCACCCACGTCGATGCCAATCGCTTCTTCGCGCTCAATGATGCCTTCTTCGATCTCCAAAGCTGCGAGGCGGCGTTGAATGTCTTCCACCTCCGCGGGCGTGGCGTGTTGGCTGACCGCGACCCGCGCGCAGGCTGTATCCAAGAGCGAGATCGCCTTATCTGGCAATTGCCGGGACGGGATATAACGGTGAGACATTTTTACAGCCGCTTCGATGGCTTCATCCAGCAGTTCGACTTGGTGGTGTTTCTCCAGAACGCCAGCGATGCCGCGACACATCAAAACCGCCTTGTCCTCGTCGGGCTCTTCCACTTTCACCACTTGAAAGCGGCGGGTCAGGGCCGGATCTGGTTCGATGTGTTGTTTGTACTCCGCCCAGGTGGTGGCGGCGATGGTGCGCAGCTCGCCGCGTGCCAAGGCGGGTTTGAGCAGGTTGGCCGCATCGCCAGTGCCCGCAGCGCCGCCCGCGCCAATGAGAGTGTGAGCTTCGTCGATGAAAAGTATGATGGGCGTGTCGGAACCCTGCACTTCGTCAATCACCGCCTTCAGGCGTTTTTCGAACTCGCCTTTGACCGAAGCGCCTGCTTGCATCAGGCCAATGTCAAGCATCTGAAGATCGACATTGCGCAACTGGGGTGGCACGTCGCCACGTGCAAGGCGCTGGGCAAACCCCTCAACCACAGCGGTTTTGCCGACGCCCGCTTCCCCGGTCAGGATCGGGTTGTTTTGCTTGCGGCGCATCAGGATGTCGACAATTTGACGAATTTCTGGGTCGCGGCCCACCACGGGATCCATTTTGCCGTCACGTGCGAGGGCGGTCAGATTGGTGGCAAATTGCGCCAGAGCGGATTTGCCACCCGGTGCTTTCTTACCCGCTGGTGCCTGACTGTCAGCCAGGGTGGCAGGGGCCTCAATTGAGTCAATCAATAGGTCGCCAAGTTGCGCAGCCATTGCGCTTGCATCAAGTTTGTCAAACTCAAGGCTGATCTTGAACAGCAGGCCTTCCAAAACCGGAACCTGCAGGGCTCCGAGAAGGACATAAGCGGAGCGCACAGTGTCGTCGCCAAACTCGAGCGAGCCAAATTGCCAGGCTTCCTGAATGGCGCGGAAGATGTGGTCGGAGAACTCTTCAACAGACCCGGCTCCGTGGCGAAGCGCATCCGTGGCGCGCAGTACGTCGCCGTCAAATGTGTGGCGATCTACCTCTGCCGCTTCCAGCAGTAATGCGAAATCTGACCCTTCGACGTCGGCCAGTCCGGTGACAAAATGCACAAGCTCTACATAGGGATTGCCACGGCGTTTGGCGGCTTGAGCGGCTTCTGAAAAGGCTTTCAGGCAAGTTGGATTGAGCTTGCCTACAAGCTCTTTGCGTTTGATGGAATCCTGCGATCCACGTGGGGACATATCAAAGTCCTCCGAAAAAAAAGGATGACGACGAACAGCGATGAAAAAATAAAATTCAGGTATACTGAGCATATTAGCCCCGTTTCGCATTTGAATCGACACCTTTGAAATACTGCGCCCTTGATAGGAGCTTTCCATGAAGACGCCGCTGCCCACGGATATTTTTAAAGTTGGCCAGATACTGAACAACACCTATGAAATTAAGGGTGTTCTTGGGCGTGGCGGAACCGGAGAGGCGTACCTGGCGTGTAATCAGATCAACAACCGAGAGGTGGCGATAAAGGCGCTAAACGCGCAGTTTTCCGGCAATGACGATTATGTAGAATTGATGAAACGCGAAGACCAGATGCGGTCGATTCGACATGATGCCGTGGTACGATACATCGAGGTTTCTAAGTCTGATGACGGCCATGTTTTTCTGGTTATGGACTATATTGAAGGCCCGTCTCTCAACAGCATCATGACAGAGAAACGTGTGGCGGCGCGTGATTTGCTGATTGTCGCGCACCGTGTCTTGCAGGGATTGGACGCAACCCATGCCGAGGGCATCATCCATCGCGACTTGTCACCTGACAACATCATTCTGGCCAATGAATCACCTGAACAAGCCACCATTATCGACTTTGGAATTGCCAAGGATACGGCGACGGGCGCGCGCACGATTGTCGGCAACGGATTTGCCGGAAAATATGAATATGCGGCGCCTGAACAGCTCGAAGGGCGCGTTGGATTTCAAACAGATATTTATGGTCTGGGGGCAACGCTTCTTGCCGCGTGGCGCGGCTTAGTGCCGGACTTCAGCACGATGCCGGCAGAAATAGTCCGTCAAAAAGCCAAACCGCTGGACACGGATGGTGTGCCTGATCCCCTGAAAGAGCTGATTGACTGGACAACCAATCCAGACATGGAAAAGCGCCCGGCAAATGCCACAGAAGCTATCACATGGCTGGACGGAAAGTTGCGCCCTAACCAACAGGCGGAAGACCTTAAAAACAGTAGAAAATCGCGTTGGAAACTGATTTTCGTGGCAACAACCTTTGGGGTGGGACTGGCGGCTGCTCTGCTCTGGAACTTTGACGTCTTTGCGCCAAAGCTACCACTTGCGAGCCCTTATGAATTCCTGGCCGCAAATGATCCAAATGGTAATGCGGTGATCAAGACGCATGCTCCAGATGAGGCTACTGCGGACCTTTTGCGAGGAGCGTTCCGCGATGTGACAGGCATGTCTCCGGCGGAAGGTGGTGTGATACTGGCCCAAGGCATGCCCTCTCCAAGTTGGGCCTTGGGGGTGTCGGAACTGGTGAAGGCCGCATCCGGGCTTGAGGCGTGGCAAATCTCCGTAACAGACATGTCCGCACAGGTGACTGGCGTGGCTTCCAGCAGCAGCGTGCGGGCTGAAGTTGCCGACGCTTTTGCAACACAGGCGCAATCCAACAACATGTCTGTCGAAACTGATCTCGTGGCCGGTCCGGTTACGTTGGCTGCGCAAACCCTGACTCCAGAATTGGCAGGTGTGGCGACCTGTGGCGCGCTCTCCTTGACGCGGGACAAGGACGCTACTTTTGCGCTCTTTGACGATGTCACCATTGTGGGTGATGTCGCCAATGTCGAGGACGCTTTGGCCATCCAGACTCGCCTTGAACCATTGATCGGCGACCGGCAGCTCAAGGTGGAAACCCGCGTCCTAAATGATGACCTTTGCGCCATTCGTGCAGTCCTCCCGCAGGTTGCGGCCCAAACCGTTTCTGTTCGGCTTGGGCAAGGGGACACTGGCGAAGATTCCCTAACCGGCATCTTTTCAACCGGTGACAACCCCGTCGTCGACATTCAAATGCCAGAAAGCATTGCCAATGCATCCCTCTGGGTGATGGTCGTCGACAACACGGGCAAGGTTTTTCACGTCTTGCCAAATGTATATGACACCGAAAACCAAGTTGATGCCTTGGGAGACGTGGTCGCTGGCATTCGTCGCATTCGGGTGCTTTGGCCCGTTTCCATTCTCGCGCAAGATCCGAAAAAATTGGCAATCAAAGTGACCGAAGGCGACTACGGGAAATCCGAAGTCATTGCTATCCTTTCAACAGCGCCGCTGTTTGATATCAGGCGCCCGACAGAGGAGAGCGTGGCTTCGGTGGCTGAGGCTCTTGGGGACGTGATGGCGCAACGTTCGGAGGACATCTTGGGCGTGGCCTATCGGATCATTGATGCGCGACCCTGAAACATGATGTGCTTGGTACGATCAAAAGTGAGTTGCTGGCCTGACAGCTTACCGGGAGGTGAAAATTTTCAGGCGTTGTGATAGTTTAATGCGTTTTTTTGTGGGAGGTTATTTTGAACTTCAGCGAGTTTTTTACCCATTCGAAGGTCGCTTTTATGGCGACGACAGTGATTGCTGTGGTGTCCCAACCCGGGCTTGGAACCGCAGAGCCATTGTTTAATGTAACGGTGACGAGCAACGGAACCACAACAGAAACAGCTTTCACAAACGCCTTGGATTTTGTGGATCAAACCACCACCTCTGCAGGCATCGCCGGATTGAATCCCAATTATACAACGACGTCGACAGCCACGGTGTTAGGAGATTTTCGCGGGGTCGACTACTCCCTAGTTTATCCTGATTCCGGGTCAACTTTGCGGTTCTCCATTCCAGATCTGGATATCAGTCAGACCTTTTCCGAACAGACCCGCGAGTTGAGTGAGGATGCACTGGATGACTACTTGGTCAGCAACCAAGACGGTATTCTAACACGGATTGGCGAACTCTTGGTTCAAACCACCGCAACGGACCCTGTCGCCGGTAATCCGACTTCTTTGCAAGCAAATATGATTTCCAGTGACTTTGGGCTTGGGTCGGGGTTTGGCGGCAGTGGCAGCGTCAAAGTGAACGATGACAACACGGTTGAAGAGTCCGCTGGCGGCATACCTGGATTGGCGGCACGCTTAGGGCGGTTTTCGGTTGATGGGGCTGACGGCACGGTTATTGAGTTGCCGATTTCTTATGTCAAACCCTTGGCGGATCCACGCTGGGCCGTGGTTTTGGAAATGCCATTGACCTATGTCGACATTGGCGGATCACAATCTTATTCGGCGTCCCTTGGCGGCGGGTTGCGTATTCCCGTTTTGGACAATTGGTCATTGACCCCAAGCTTGCGAGTCGGCGGTGTGGGATCAGATGATTTTGGGGCATTCGCCTATATGTATTCCGGGTCACTGACGTCGTCGTTCCGGTTCAACGCATTGGGGTTGGACTTTAATCTCGGCAACATGCTCAGCTATATTTCGACGACCGGCAGCCCCGGCAGCGGTGAGAAAAGCCCAGACTACGATTTGCAGAACACGGTTGCTCGAAACGGCCTGTCGGCGTCAGGGCGCACAACGTGGCGACTGTTTGATCAACCAACCACTTGGGAAGCGTCTATCGTCAACACCCAGATTTTCGGTGATGATGTCTATATTGATAACTATACTGATTTTGCCATTTCGCTTGGCACGGAACGGTCACAGAACGGGTTGACCTGGGATGCCGCACGACTTGGGATTACCTACTCGATTGGCAACCACGGATACAAGAAGGTCAATGTCAATTTTGGATACCAATTTTAACTTGCGTGTCAGCGCACAAATTTGACCACCAGAATGGTGCTGACACGGTTAGCGTGAGGGGAGGATGATGCGGTTGTACGCCACGAGGACGTCACGCCCACGGAGCCGTAACAAATTCGGAAAGCGCACCGTCGCCGCGTTTCTGATGGCGGCAATAATTTGGCCAGTTTTGACCTTTGCAGCTTTGGCTGCAGACAGGGTTGCTCTGTTGATTGGCAATGGGAATTTTGACACCCCGGCGCTGTCCCTCGCCAATCCAATCAACGATGTGATAGATTTGGAAACCGCGCTGTCCGCCTTGGGGTTTCAGGTTTCCGTTTTACGCGACGGAACCCGATCGCAGATGCTCACCAAGTTGGCCCAGTTTAGTGCAGACGCCAAAGGTGCCGAAGTCGCGATGTTCTTTTTCGCCGGCC
Source organism: Shimia sagamensis (assembly GCF_900182745.1). Classification (GTDB taxonomy): domain Bacteria; phylum Pseudomonadota; class Alphaproteobacteria; order Rhodobacterales; family Rhodobacteraceae; genus Shimia; species Shimia sagamensis. The sequence goes on from NZ_FXTY01000010.1 coordinate 105,265, forward strand.
ATGGAGTTCAGTATACCGGCGAAAACTACCTCATCGGACGCGAGTTTTCAGTGGCCAACACGCGGACCCTTTTGAGCAGCTCCGTCACGCTCACCGAAATTCGCAAGGCTTTGGAGCGTGCACGCCCCAAAACCGGATTGATCTTTGTAGATGCGTGCCGTGATGCGCCGTTTGACATTGCGGAGATTGAACAGACAGGTTTGGCGCGCACTTCGGGTGGGGCAGGGCTCATGTTTGTGTATTCCACGGATCCGGGCAACGTGGCGTTTGACGGTTCAGGCCGGAACAGCGTGTTTACGTCAGCCCTGTTGGATCACATTGACACACCAAATCTGGATGTGCGCCTTTTGATCGGACGGGTCAGACAACAGGTCGTGATGAAGACGGCGGGCAAGCAAGTGCCTTGGGTTGAAGAGGCTCTATTAAGTGAGCTTGCCTTGTCTAAAGCTGGCGCAGCCTCCGGTCTCAATGACCCGGTTGTTGCAGACATGCAGCGCTGGCAAGTGGTGGTGCGTGACGGGAGTTTTGAAGCTGTCCAAGGATATCTAGCGGCGTATCCAAATGGCACCTATGCCGATATTGCCCAATCGATACTGTCTTATGGAGATGGCTCGGCGGCAAAGCCCGCCTCTCAAACATCGTTGGAAATTGTGGGTGACAATCCCGATACGGCCGTTGCAGCTTTAAAAATGCTTGGATTTGTACCGACCAAAATGTCCAAAGAGACCCTAGGAAAAGCAGAGCTAGGCGCCGCATTTGAGAGGTATCAATCGACGGCGAGTGCGACAGGTGATGTAAGTTTTGAGACAATGATTGATGATGCGACACGGTTGTCGATGATGCTGGCTTCAACCACAGCACAACGGATGCGCACGGACCTTGTTGCCCTGAATGGTGTGGAACGCACTTTGATCATCGCCGAAGATGCATTAAGCGACTTTGAGACCATCGCAGCAGGCAATGATGACTATCTGGCCGAATTGACACAGGCGCGCCGGGATGTGGCCGCCATCAAAGATGCGCGTGACACTGTGTTGGGGCGGTTGGATGGCAGCCGTGATTATTACCGCAGTCTTTTGGATCAGTCCGTCCTGTTTGTGCCCGAAGACGCGACGCTTGCGCTGCTTAACCTGAGCGGGGGCACCCGCGGCGCGCTCAACGTTAATCAAAGGGCGATGGCCGACACCGGCCAGTTTTTGAAACATGTGCATAGTTCAAGGATCTCCGAGGTGGGCAGCATGTCCTGGCTCACCGATTTTCTCCCCAAACAGAAAGAGTGAACCGATGCTTAAAATTCGTCTGTCCTCCGCATTCTTGACCACCCTCCCTGTGTGCCTTTTGTCTGCTTGTGTCACATCCGATGACCCAGCTGATGGCGGTTTTGTGTCTGGCGTTGCGGGTATAACCTCTGGTTCCTACCAGGCGCGTGTTGATAGCCTTGAAGCTCAGGCTACGGCTGAGCAGGCGCGCAACGCAGATCTCTCACGACAGATCAATGCTGCGGAGGCTGATCTGTCGTATCAGCAATCCAAACTCAAGACCCAATTGGCTACAACGCAGGGTGTGAGTAGGCAGATGTCAACCAAGGTCAATCGCGTGATTTCTTATGCGTCGCCAGCGCAAAACTCGGATGCCAAACTTTCCGACTTGCAGCGCACAATCGCGGAAGCAAAATCCCTGAGCCTCGAATTGGCGCAGCTCTCTAACTGAGACGTTGACTAGAGATCTACCGCCAGGGCTTCGGCCACCGAGCGCATCTCTGAAATTCGCTTGCTTAAAGTGGCCATGTCGCGGTCCATGGAGGCCGTCTGATAGCCTTGTGAAGTCAATATGGAGCGGGTTTCGGAAAAGAGATCATTGTAGTTTTCCCCCACTTTCAATGTTGCTGCCGCTTCGCTGGACACACGGGCGTCTCGTGTTGCGTCAGGCTGAGGGCGGCTTTGCTTTTCTTTCAGGGCAGCCCGCATCGCCCGAAGACTGTCTTCCATTCTGGCATTGGTGCGCTGCAGGTCCGAAATGACTTCTGTAAGAAGACGCTCTTGTTGGGAGAATTTTTGCTGCTTTGACTTCACATATGTTCCCGCTGTTACGCCTGCCAGCAGCCCGATTTGAGCGCCGCGAAAACCGCCTTCTGAGCCGTCAATTGCTGTCCCGATGGCAAAACCGGCGGCGGCGCCAAGCAGCGCGCCCTCACCAACAGTGCGTTGCAACGCTTCACGGCTTTCTCTGAGTTGCTTTTCTGAGGCCGTTTCAGGCTCCCAGCTCATCACGTCACCGCTGTCACAACTGGCCAAAATCAGCGCGCTTGCGAAAGCTAAAAATGGGAGTCTTCCAAAAATGTGTTTCATAATCTCTACCCTCAAAAAATTGGTCGTGCTTTGTTGTGGTCAAAGAGAAAGTACAGTCGTTTCCCGTGGTCGGAGTGTTCACGGCAAAGTCGCGTCTATGGCGTTTATTAATGCTGCAAACGTGCCGCCTGAAACCACCTTATACCAAAACAACATCGCGCGCATAAATTGCGTAACCTTGCATTTTCAGGGATTTGAAGGGGGGCGGCCGGCTACCAGGATGGCCGATGGTTTGGCGCGTGGCTGCGGGGGGGGCTCGCACCGGGCGTTGAAGTCCACCCAAAATTCTTCCGGACACAGGGTGCAATGAAGAGGTGACCAAGCGTGCAGGGGCCCATGCCCACGAAACCTGCTGAAACGCTGCTTATCCGACCAATTTGAACCTGGGTTTACGAAACACGTGAGAGAAGTGAATAAGTACGCATCACGCAACAAAGTGCGAGGCGCACTTTGGCCACCAAATAATCAACAACCTAGATGTAATGGCGGAGACGAAGTCCGCCAGCGAAATCGCGTAAATCGCTACCAATAAAGGTGAAAAAAAGGAAGTTCTGAAAGCATACCACATAAAACACCACACCTAACTGTGAAGACCTCGATCAGCCCCAAGGATCCCCCCAAAACGAGCCTTGGTATTCTTGGTCAATTTCATCTCAGCTTTGCAGAACGGCATGTAATTCTACATCCTCATTGAGCTCATGAACAGCCCCACCGAAGTGGTCCAATTTGAAAGTTAGTGCATAGTTGGCCTTTGGTCCATCGGGACGATGGCCTCTGGCGCAGGTGGGCGGTAGCCCAGGGCACTGTGGGGTCGTTTGGTGTTGTAGTGTTTCCTCCAGCTTTCGATGATGATTTGGGCTTCTCGTAACGAGTAGAAGATTTCACCGTTGAGCAATTCGTCCCGCATTCGCCCGTTGAAGCTTTCGCAGTATCCGTTCTCCCAGGGCGATCCGGGTTCGATATATGCGGTCTTCGCCCCGACGGCTTTGATCCAGCCCCTGACGGCCTCGGCGATGAACTCTGGGCCATTGTCCGACCTGATGTAGGCAGGAACACCGCGCAGAATGAACAGGTCCGTCAGAGCGTCAATGACCTCGGTCGAGTTCAGCTTTCGCTTCACCCGGATCGCGAGGCATTCCCGGCTGTATTCGTCCAGAATGTTGAGCGTCCTGAAAGCCCTGCCGTCGTCTGTCCGGTGATGCACGAAGTCATACGACCAGACGTGGTTTCGATACTCGGGGCGCAGGCGGACACAGGATCCGCCGTTGAGCCAGAGCCTCCCCTTCTTTGGTTGTTTCATTGGCACTTTAAGCCCCTCTCGCCGCCATAGGCGTTCGACACGCTTATCGTTCACTTGCCAACCTGCATCTCTTAGCAAGGCCGCAATCCGACGGTAGCCATATCGGCCGTACTGGCGTGTCAGCTCGATCATGTCTGCGACCAGGCGGTCTTCATCGGCACGCCCCTGTGGTAATCGCCGTTGCGTGGATCGGTGTTGACCCAAGACGCGACAAACGCGACGTTCGGAAACGTTCATCTGGCTACGCACAAGGTCGATGCAGGCGCGGCGGCGCGAGGGGCTCAGAAATTTCCCTTTGCGGCCTCCGACAGGATCAATTTGTCCAGTGTCAGATCCGATACTGCCCGGCGCAGGCGTTCATTCTCCTTTTGGAGCCGCTTCAGTTGCTTGAGTTGTTCTGTGCCCATTCCGCCGTACTTCTTCTTCCAGCGATAATAGGTTTGTTCAGTCACACCGATCTGTCTGATCGCATCTATCCGGGGCATGCCTTGCCCCATCAGAACTTCAACCTGCCGCAGCTTCACGACAATCTCTTCAGGCTTGGGTCTCTTAATGGCCATCTCAGGTCCTCCGCTTTCCTAATCATAGGGGCGGACCACTTCATTGGGGGAAGCTCAGTGTTCGGCAATGTCCAACGACGGTTTGACGTCCAAATCTTGGGTGCCTGGGACGGTCGTCCCCTGCAGTTGGTCGAAGATTTCACCTATGACGATGGGGACACCGAGCAGCGCATCTGGACGCTTGAAAAAACCGGCGAGGACACCTGGAAAGGCACAGCCCCCGGTGTCTTGGCGATCGCTACAGGCCGAGAAAACGGTGACACGTTCAACTGGACCTATCGCATCGACCTGCCGGTTCGAAAAGGAACGATGCGGGTCGATTTCGATGATTGGATGTGGTTGTTGACAGACGGCCGGGTTTTGAACCGGGCCTATGTTTCCCGATTTGGCGTTCGCATCGGCGAAGCGATCATCATGTTTGAGAAGAAATGAACGCTGAATTGCGGGCAATGGTCAGATTGTCAGCCCAACGTCGAAAAGGGTGTCGCGTTTCTTGATCCAAGCGGCCCCGAAACGGACGAGATGAATGCAAGGCGGCGCGGCTGCTGCGACCTCCCAAGCGATGGTGTTCACACGAGCGAGACGTCGAAAAAGGATATGCCGAAGACCAAGGCCGATCGTCGGCTAAAACAACCTGACACCCGAAACTGCGATGTCGGCTTGAAAAACGCGGCCCACGGCAACGATGCCAATTCGGCGCAATTTAGCGGGGTCAAAACCTTGGTCTGTCCTATGAGGTTCAAAGACCGCAAAAGGGAATTGCACAATTGTCCATTGTGCTGTCGCACGGAATGGTGCGCGAAACGAGTGCCATGGCCGGTCCAAGTCATCTGTTCGAATGCGAAGATCGTAAATCTCGTCGTTACCGCAGATATCAATCTCGATGCCGTCCCAGTTGCTTGCAACCAGAGCTGAACCGTCCTGCTTCAGGTCCGTTGCCATCTGAATGAAGCCGCCGTTGTTTTCCAGTGAAACCATGCCAGTCAGTCGTGTCGCGCTGCGTCCATCCACAACCTGCGTGGCAATTTGCCCGTTTGAAACACCGCCCATGACGGTATCAGCGACAAACTCCCAGTTTGCTTCTAGTTTCAACATAAAGGCAGTCCTCTTAATGCGGTTTCAAACCGGAATGGGTGCGCCAACCTGGTTGTTGGCGTCTTTTTAAACGTCCAAATCGCCTGTTTTCCTGCATCGTGTCGGTTGTGGATTTGCGGCTTGAACGCCAAGGACCGTGGCAAGCGCCGAGATTGCCGGGCGGACCACAAGAAAACCCCTATACGACACCTCCATTATGGGCAGCACACCTGGGATACTTGCCAATCGGGCAGCCCATGTCCAACCCGGCGCCAACCGCCAGACTTCAACAAAGGCTTTTGCCCCGGAAACAAGTTCCCCGTCCGGTTTGCGAACATGAAACCGGCTCATGGCGTCTTCGACCCCAAGGTCGGACTTCAGGTCGGCACCTTCCATCGAAACATCGACCAGTTGCAGTTTGCTCCTGCCAATCCTGGACGCATAGTGATTGATCTCGGCGGTGCAAAGAGGGCAGGAGCCATCATAGTAGATGCTGGGCACAGCATCTCCCGTGCTGCCCTGAGCTGTTATAGGCCTCACAACGACGTGTTCTTTTGTTTTCTGCATTTTGCTCTCATTTCATCATCGAGAAACTGAATTGAACGCGTGGCCTGTTGCTAGGATCAACGGGCTTCATAAGCTGCAAGAGCCCGCTGCCGCCCTTCGGCAAGTCCAACGATCGGGGTCGGGTAAGGATCATCCGGCGACAGCCCCCACGCACGCGGGCAGGCGTCGAAAAACGCCAAAGCCTCTGGACCGGGGTCCGGCGCGCGTTCGGCGACAAATCTTTGAATGTACGTCTGCTCGGCGTCGAATTTCTGGGCCTGTGTTTCCGGGTTGAAAATGCGGAAATAGGGCGCGGCATCCGGGCCGCTCCCCGCAACCCATTGCCATCCCATCGCATTCGCCGCGGGGTCCCAGTCAATCAGGCATTCTTCGAACCACTTCTGTCCAATACGCCAATGCTTGAGCATGTGTTTGGTGAGATAGGATCCAACAATCATGCGGCCGCGATTGTGCATGTGGCCGGTGACGTACATCTCCCGCATGGCTGCATCGACGAGGGGAACACCCGTCCGCCCCTGTTTCCATCGCAGAACTTCTTCGTCCTCATGGTCCGACCAGGGGAAGGCGTCCCATTCCGATCTCCAGTTCTTGTGAGTGATCTCGGGGGTGTGAAAGGCCAGATGATATGAAAATTCGCGCCATACCAGTTCTTTCAGGAAATGCTCTGCCCCTCTTTGACCTTCCAGATGCGCATGCAGTCCAGCATGCCAGACCGTACGCGGGCCGATCTCACCCCAGGCCAAATTTTCAGACAGGCGGGAGGTTGCGTTTTGCGCCGGGTAGTCGCGACGCTCCTTGTAGGCACCGATTGACCCGCTCAGGAAGTTGGCAAGGCGTGCATGGGCTGCGGATTCGCCAACGTTTGCATGTCGGGCCAAGACCTTTGCCCCCCGATCCATACTCTTGTCGAGCGCCCAGCCCGAAAGTCGATCAGAGTCCGGCCACTTCTGGGGCGCCATAAGGCGTAGTGGCGCGGGGTCGGGCGGCGCGACATCCAGGTCTTTTACGGCACGCCACATCGGGCTGTAGACCTTGAAGAATCCGCCCTGCTTGGTCGTCACGGCCCAGGGTTCGAACAAAAGGTGGCCGGGCCAGCTTTCGGCTCCAATCCCCGCTTCTTTCAGGCTTGATTTGACCTTGGTGTCACGCATAATCGCGTCAGGATCATAGGCCCGCGTCCACCAGATGTCCCCCGCACCGGTTTCCTGTGCCAGGGCAAGCAGTTCGTCTGCGAAGGTTCCGCGACGCAAGATCAGCCTTGATCCAACCGCCTTTAGCCGATCGTTAAAGTGCTCAATCGCTTGGGCCAGGCGCCATTTGGGGGCCGCTCCGAAAGTTTCTGTAACCTCATCCAGAACAACCACTGGAATGATCGGGCGCCCGCTTCTGCTGGCTTCACAAAGCGCCTTGTGATCGGCAAGCCTGAAGTCCTTTCGAAACCAGATGATGATGGGTTTTGGTTCGGTCATCTCTACGCGCTTTCTTGATTGTCTTAAATACGAAGGCCGCCCGCAGATGGTTCAAAAACACTCTTGTTCGAGCTTGTTTTTGATCTTGATCGGGGTTTGGGTCGTAACAATTGAAATTAAGCGAACCCGTAAGTCACTCGGGGTTCAGCCATAAGGGGTATAGGTCCGTGCGGGCAAGCGAGTTGCCATTCAAAACCTGTCCGGTGAGTTGTCGGCCGTTTTCGTGGATTGGGAAATGGCCACGATCATGGAGCGACGTACGGTATTGTTCCGAGCGCTGTCGCAGGTCGCGCAAGGTGAGGTCGGGATGACGCGCCGCGCACTTGTCATAGGGGCCTCTGGTGGGATTGGCACGGCGCTTTCCGCGGCTCTCGCAACATATGGTTCCGAGGTGACGCGGCTGTCGCGCGCAGGCGACGGATTGGATCTAACTGATCCCACCAGCGTCGAGAGGGCCATGAGCGTGTTGCGAGGACCTTTCGACACGGTCTTGATTGCCAGCGGAATTCTGGCCCCAGAGGGCGCACGCCCCGAGAAGTCGCTTGCAGAGATTGACGCAGAAAACTTAGCGCGCGTCTTGGCGGTGAATGCCATTGGCCCTGCGTTGGTTTTGAAACACCTGCCTCGGCTTTTGCCGCAAGACGCACAATGCGTGGTGGGAGTTCTCACTGCCCGTGTCGGGACGATCGGTGATAACCACCTTGGGGGGTGGTACAGCTACCGCGCGTCCAAGGCTGCAGCCAATCAGATCGTGCGCACGGCGGCTATCGAGATCTCGAGAAAGCGCAAACAGGCCATTGTAGTGTCTTTGCATCCGGGCACCGTAGAGACGCCCTTCTCCAAGGCTTACTCTGGGCATGCAAAAGTGACGCCAAACGAGGCGGCCGCAAACCTTGTTGCGGTTCTTGATCAGCTGACTCCAGCCGACAACGGTGGCTTTTTCGATTGGGCGGGGAAACCCGTCCCATGGTGAAGCCGCGTCTCATCCTGGTGCTTGGTGATCAACTCAGCACTGACATCTCTTCGCTGCGAATGGCTGATAAAGAACGTGACGTGGTTATCATGGCCGAAGTCATGACCGAGGCCACGTACGTCCCGCATCATCCCAAGAAAATCGCGCTGGTTCTGGCCGCGATGCGCAGATTTGCGATGGCCCTGAGAGAAGACGGCTGGACAGTCGCCTATAGCAGGCTCGACGATGAGGCCAACACAGGCTCAATTCCCGGAGAGCTTGTCCGCCGTGCTTCGGAGTTTGCTGTCGAGGAAGTTATCGCCACGACGCCCGGAGAATGGCGGCTGATCGCCGCGCTGAACGATCTGCCACTCGTCATGCGCCAGCTACCCGATGACCGCTTTGTCACTTCGCCCAAGGATTTCGCCGACTGGGCAAAAGGCCGCAAGCACCTTCGAATGGAGTGGTTCTATCGGGATGTCCGCCGCAAGACAGGATTGCTGATGGACGGAAACGCACCAGCCGGTGGCAAATGGAACTATGACAACCAGAACCGCAAGCCTGCACCAGAAGACGCCCGCCCTCCTAAACCGCCTGGTTTTCCACCCGACGCTGTTGTTGCCGAGGTGCTTGACCTCGTCAAGGATCGTTTCGCAGGGAATTTCGGGCAATTGCACCCCTTCGAGTTCGCGACGGATCGGGAACAGGCACTTGAGGTTCTGGACCACTTCATATCCCATACTCTTCCGTCATTTGGTGACTATCAGGACGCCATGGTCATGGGCGACCCGTGGCTTTGGCATGCGGTCATCTCGCCATATCTCAACCTTGGTCTTTTGCTTCCAATGGAAGTTTGCCTGCGGGCCGAGGCGGCCTGGCGTGCAGGTAAGGCACCTCTGAATGCGGCCGAAGGATTCATCAGGCAGATAATTGGATGGCGCGAATATGTGCGGGGCATCTACTTTTTCGAAGGCCCGGACTACACGTCCCGAAATATGCTCGACCACAGTCGTCCGCTTCCTGCTTTCTTCTGGGGGAGCGAAACACACATGCACTGTGTTGACGAGGTTGTGGGGCAGACCCGGGAACACGGCTACGCGCACCACATCCAAAGACTGATGGTTATTGGCAATTTTGCCCTGCTTGCCGGCCTTGATCCCGGGGAGGTGCACGAATGGTATCTTTCCGTATATGTCGATGCGTTCGAATGGGTCGAAGCGCCCAACACTATTGGGATGAGCCAGTACGCAGACGACGGGTTGGTCGCATCCAAGCCGTATGTTTCATCGGGCAACTACATTTCCAAGATGTCCGACTATTGTACGGGCTGCCAGTATGACGTTAGGACCAAGACGGGCGCGCGGGCTTGCCCTTTCAATCTTCTCTACTGGCACTTCATCGAACGCCATCGGGACCGATTTCTAAACAATCCGAGGATGGCCGTTATTTATCGGAGTTGGGACAAGCGCGACGTAGGCCAACGAAAAAAAATAGTTGATGACGCGACGGATTGGCTGGCTCGGTTGGACACGGGTGAGATTGTATAAGCACCTGTCGCTCGACGAACTGGTTGCGGAGTGCTTTCTGCATCGCAGCCAAAATCTGTCTGGTAAGCCACGCCGCGGCGAAATCAAGCATCGGTCAGCTACAGCTTAGGGTCGGCTTTTCCGGGACCAATGTCTGTATTCGGTGCTTCGCTGCTCTTTGTGCAAGATGCAGCATCGGTCATTATGGGCTCACAGCTGCCTTGCGGCGGTGCGGCAGCATGTCTGCAGCGAGATCGAGCCAAGCGATGGCTGCCCGATGGCGGCTCTCAGCCCCAAAACGACATTCGCATGAGGCTCAGCACGTGCTCCGCTGCAGGCGCAAAGCTCTAAGGCCGATTTCCCGAAAGTTGCCTTTCAATAGGCAACCGCAGCGGTGCCGGATGCTGCGTGAGTCACCAATGGCAGCGAAGCGCAGGAAGCGGGCTTTGCAAAGTCCGAATATTCACCCAGGAACGCAGTCCAAGACCGCTGCGATGCCGCGTGAGAAGCGGACACTGATGAGAGCTGCGGCGAAGTTTTGGGGCTAGAAGTCAGCAAAACGGACAAGCCCGCCACCGTTACATTCTCAAGTAATGAAGGGAGTACAGCTAAAAGCGGATACGGTCTGCCAGAACATTGCAGCATTGTTGCCGCTCGTTGCGCATTGACCAAATAGCTTCTTGGGAATGGAAGCAGACCTTGGGAGCTAAGCCAAACAACGTTTTTGAGGACTAAGACAGATCTCGAAGCGGGAGGTCGAAATACGAAAACTGCAATATGCTAGCCCCCCATGGAGTCGCACAGTTCAAGGGAGGCGTTTGAGCTAATGCTCTGAACCCGGCAAAGTTAAAGGCCCCAGATCGTTCGAAACAACAGAGCGGTCAAACGTTCAGCGTTGCTGAAAACCGGACGAATGCCTCTAAGTCCAATTGGCGCTTCAAGAGTTGTTTTTCAGCGCGACGGAAGGCAGATCTCCAAATAGCTTCCTGTATTCTCGGGCAAAATCACCCATGTGCCAGAAACCGAAATCGTTTGCGATGTCGACAACATTTCTGTTTCCTTCGTTGTCCATCAAGGCGGTCCTCACCCTGCTCAGGCGCAAATTCAGGTAGTATCTCTTGGGGCCGATACCAAATTCTTCTTTGAAGGCTCGGTCCAATGTCCGCCAAGAGGCAGCGCTCTCGTGACAGATGTCTCCAATCGTCAGATTTTCGGTGTCGTTGGCAGTCATTGCGTCAATTGCCAAGCGTCGTGCTTTCGAGCGCGCAAAAGGAGCCGATTTATCCTCGGAATTTCGCCCGCGGTGTGTCGCTTGAAGCAAGTTGAGAAGCACATCTTCTTCTTGCTCTCGCGACAAAGATTGCCCACCTCCGGCAAAAGACCTGCGTTTGGCATCATGGAGGTTTTCGAGGTATTCACAGTTCCTCACAATGACCGGCTGACTGCCGCCGAATAGTACTTCACTTATAGGAAGGCCAACTTCATCGGCGAGCGCCTCAGAAAATTGATGGCTAATCGAGATGGTCAGGCCACGAAACCTCGTCGTTCCGACACCGTCAAATGGTTTGGTATTGCCAAAGCAAACAAGCTCTGAAGCCGAGAAATCGCAACCGTTCCAAGACTTGATACGGTTGGGTCGAACCAAGCCAACTGAAATGAACCCTTTTGGAGACACCCCTGTCTGATGAACGGCATGGGACATCGAAATGTCCATCAATGTCACATCGTTACCTGAGCGAAAATCCAGTCGAGTCTGCAAAGCACCCGGTTCCGTTTGGCGAAAATCAATGTCCCAATCGGAGATATTGTTGATCATATTTGGATCCGCCAAAACGATCGACGCCGCAGGAGCCCTCGGCTCATGTGGCGAATTTTCGATGCTTCTGTTTTTTGCGCCTCGATACATTACCGGTAATGTAAACTCATCTATGGTTGTTTCGGCAAGTGTCTAGTTCCAATAATAGACCCAACTCTGCCAGCGTGCTTGGTCGCCCTCGGTTCCCAAGGGAAACGGTGAGGTCCGTTCGGACCGTTACTTTCCTCACATCCGCAGAACACACTGAACTCAGCGAACAAGCCAAGAAACAATCCACGTCCATTTCAGCCTACTGTCACGCTTTGATTTTGGACGGTTTGAAAAAACATCGTACTCAAGGGAGGAAATAATGAAACGAAATCTTTCATTAGGAGGCGTCGCACTATCTGTGCTGTTTGGCTCCGCGGCTTTTGCTGAAAATGAGCCAATCGTGCACGACGCGGAATACTACATTCTCGAAGCGCAAAACGGAAAGGTTTGGTCTGTCGAGAACGGTGAGTTGGACCAAAAACTTGCCGAGCTGCGCGAAAAGTTCGGGAGGCCGCCGAACATCGTCCACTACATGTGGGACGACCAGCCGCCAATGGCATTTGGCGATGTCATGTATCAACAGATGCGTGGGTACTCGACGCCAAACCTTAACCAACTAGCTGCCGAAGGCATGCAGTTCTCTCGCATGTATACCGAGCCGGGGTGCACGCCCAGCAGAGCCGCTGTTCTAACCGGGCAAAACGCCATTAGGACAGGTACATGGGAAATCGGATTTCCAATTGAGTATGCGGGCTTGGCCGAAGAAAATGTGACCCTAGCGGAGGTATTGTCTGCGGAAGGTTATGCAACCGGGTTCTTTGGAAAGTTGCACTTGGGCGACATCGAAGAATCTTACCCAAACAATCAGGGTTTCGACGAAGCCCTTTGGGCGGTCTATAACCAAGTGACCAGCCTCTACAACGCTACCGGTGAAGGCGCCAATGCAATTATCGGCATGAAGGAAGAGTTGCTGCTTGATAACCCCTATCAGCGCGACGACTACTTCGTTCAAGACAAAGGATTTGTCTTCTACATGGAGGGAAAGAAGGGTGAACAAGCCGCCGAATGGCGCGACGGTTCACAGGAAGTGCAGGACTACTACGATTTCGACATCGAGAGCCGTGAGCGTGCCATAAATTTTGTACGTGCCAGTGCTGAGGCCGAAAAGCCCTTTTACCTGGCATGGTGGCCCTTGTGGATGTCCTTCATACCGGAGCCTGAAAAAAAGACTCTGCAACGTGGGCTTGTTGGCGAAAACTACCAAAGAGTAATTGAACCAGACATTGCTGTCTTACGGCATACCTTGGAAGAGCTGGGGATTGCTGAAAACACCTTGATCGTTGCCATGGCCGACAATGGCCCAATGACCCACAATCCTCCCTCAGGGGCTGGATTGGGTGAAGGTTTGTTCCGCGGAGGTAAAGGAGATTTCACAGAGGGTGGCGTTCGCGTGCCCGCGGCTGCCCTTTGGCCGGGAGTGATCAATCCAGGACAATACGCGGCAGATATGATCCATGAAACTGATCTGTTTACAACATTTGCGCGCCTAGCCGGAGCAACAGCGCATATTCCGCGTGATCGAATTATTGACGGCATAGACCAGACAGCGTTGTTCTTTAAAGGCGATACTTTTGGTCGCCGAGATCATGTCTTCATTTATCAGGGACCCGACCTTGCTGCGACGGTGAAGGACCACTACAAAATCCATTGGACCTCCAATGACCCAGGCCAGGCGAAGTCAGGGCTGACCGCCGTCTATGACCTATACAATGACCATCGGGAAGTGAATCCGATTGTCGTTGGCGGCTTCCATTTCAAAGAACCGTTCAAAAGAATGCGCGCGCGTCACGAGCTGTGGAAAATGAAGTATCCGGATCGGCATCATAGCCGAGGGCCCGCTTATGGTAACCTTTCCAACGCGCGGCCGGAGACATTGGAGCTTAGCAATCCCCCAGCCGACTTTGAGAACCTGCCGTTTGATCCTTTGGAGTTCATCGAGCACCTGGACCAGCTTCCTTTTGAACTGAGCGAACCAGGATTCGGCGAGTAAGCACCGCCTCAAAATCATTGATGGTGCCCGTTTGAGGACGGGCACCAATGAGTGCGGTACCTTCCAAATTGTGAGAAAACAGATGCATTTTTTCGTTGTCCTATGAAACACCTTGTTTCAGCTTGCGTTGTGGGCCTGCTCTCAACGCCGGTCCTTTCTGAAGAGCGGCCAAATGTTCTTCTCATTGTCGCCGATGATCTCGGCTTTTCGGACCTGGGCGTTACTGGAGCCGCCATTCAAACCCCGATCATTGACGGGCTAGCCTCTGAAGGTGTCTTGTTCACGGAATTTCACGCCGCGCCAAATTGTTCCCCAAGTCGCGGAGCCATGCTTACAGGCGTGAGCTCTCACAAGGCAGGCATGGGGGGCAATGACGGTGCCATTGCGGACAATCAGAATGGCCTGCCGGCATATAGGGGACATCTCGGGGAAAATGTCGTCACTATCGGTGAAGTGCTGAGGGACGCGGGATATCATACGTCAATGGCCGGAAAATGGCATCTGGGCCACGACGAAAGAAATTTGCCGTCCGGACGTGGATTTGAAAAATCCTTCGCACTCATCAATGGCGCCGCAAGCCATTGGGCGGATCAAATACCAATTATTCCAGGCTCCGAAACAACGTATATGGAAAACGACGTTGTAGTAGAGACTCTTCCTTCGGATTTTTACTCTTCGGCGTACTACACCGACAAAGTCATTGGCTTCGTGGATGAAGCCGTGGCGAGCCAAAAGCCGTTTTTTACCTTCCTGTCATTTACGGCGCCACACAATCCGTTGCATGCGCCGGATGCAAATATCCAAATGTACAAAGGGCAGTTTGACGCAGGCTGGGATCAACTCTCCTCAAAGCGGCTTCAAAGGCAAAAGGAGTTAGGCCTAATCGCCAACGGCATACCTGAATCAGAACGACCAAGTTGGGTGTCGTCGTGGGCGTCTTTGACGGAAGATCAAAAAGCCCATCGGGCGCGGGATATGGAAATATATGCCGGAATGATCACCTTTATGGATCATTCCATAGGCCGGTTGCTGACACACCTGAAAAAAACTGGACAGTACGACAACACTCTCATTTTATTTTTGTCTGATAACGGACCGAGCAAGACTTCCATTTTGGATTACGCCTCGCTCGGCAGTGAAGCTGCGGAATTTGTGGATAGTTTTGACAATAGTCTTGAGAACAAGGGGCGCCCCGGATCATCCACCGACATTGGTCCAGGATGGGCCTACGCCAGCGCAACCCCCCTTAGGCTATTCAAGGGATATGTTTCTCAAGGCGGGATTCGTGTCCCTGCAATCATCAAAGCCCCAAATCAGAAATTGGATGTAAGCAAAAAGACTGATGTTCCAGTCCATATTATGGATGTGATGCCAACAATATTGGACTTTACCGGTGCATCATATCCAGGAGCGAGCGCGGTGCAGGGAGTTTCCGAACTGCAAGGACGTTCATTGCATACTCTGCTTACGATCGGCGATGATGACGGCTTTAGTGCCCGACCTATGGCGTGGGAAGCCTACGGAATGGACGCGCTCAGGCAAGGCGATTGGAAAATACTGCGTTTACCGCAACCGTACGGCAATGGAACTTGGCAACTCTATAATGTCAGCCAAGATCCCGGCGAAACTATTGATTTGGCAGCCAAGTTTCCGAACCAGGTCGAAGAGCTTAGCCGTCATTGGCAGCGATACGCGGCTGAAAATGGCGTCGTCCACCCGGATGGCCGTCTGTTTTATGCCGCAGATCCAGGCGTCGGCAAGTTTTAGTCAACGCCTCAATGCGAAATTGTTTTTCTTAATGGAGGAAATACCATGAATTCTTTGACAACTGCAAAGGCTAAGAGCTTGGCTGCTTCGGCCGGCCTCAAGGATGCAATGGAATGCGGAGTTTTAGTCAGAAAGGAGTTGGCCGTATGACGTTGCAAAGCTCGCTTTTAGCGCATTGCTGCCATAGGGGCGGGACGCGGCATCAATTGATGCGGTCTCAACCTGTTGAAGGACTGCTTTCGGGAATAGGGTCGAAACGCTGTGCGCTCGCAGCGGAGCAGTGACCGAGCTTGATGCGAATGTCGTGAAGGGGCTGGGAGTCGACCTCCTGGTACAAATGCTTGTCCAACGAGCGCTTGGCCGGCTTCGACGAGAGGTGCCAATGGCAGCATTGCGCAGGAAGCGACCTTTGCAAAGCCCGCCTTTCGGCCTGGGAACACAGCCTTCGATCGCTGCGATGCCGCGTGAGAAGCGGTCATTGATGAGAGTTGCAGCGAGATTTGGGGGTTGGGGGCAGCGGTGCGGACGAAGCTGACTTTGTTTGATTGCGTTTCTTGGGAGCAGCACTCATCGAGCCTTGACCGCCGGACCAGTTTCAAGAATTACCTAGCTGGTGAGACCAACCAAATATTTGTGAAGGGACGGGTGCAGTGAGCGTAGATGAAGATCACGGCTGGCGTGCCATTATCGGGTCTTCGTCGATCATGTCACTGGCGCTTCTCGGCGATGCATTGCTCTACGCTGTGCTACCCGTCTACGCCTCTGAGTTTGGTCTGACTTTACCTTGGGTCGGCATCATGCTGTCTGCAAACCGGTTCGTTCGTGTCTTTGCATATGGAGCTATTGCCCGCCTTGCTGCCGGATTGGGATTGCGAAAAATGTGCCTCTGCGCCGCAGTCACGGCAACTGTGTCAACTGCAGCCTACGGCGTTCTTGAAGGTCCTGCACTTTTGCTCGGCGCGCGGATACTGTGGGGGTTGACATATGCCAGTTTGGTGCTTGCTACCTTGTCCTACGCGGTGGCGTTTCGTGAAAAAGTCGGCACACGCGTCGGAGTCGGACAGGCCATTCAAAGGGTCGGACCTATTCTTGCATTGTTTGGTGGAGCTTGGCTGGTGGGACAAACCGGACCACAAATGGCATTTGCCGTTCTGGCCATACCAACCGCGCTTGGCATCCTCATCGCATTGCGATTACCTCGCGCCATTTCACCGACCAAGGGCCGCAACCGACCACCAGTATTGGCGCGTCCCAAGCCAATTGATGTGCTTTTCTTCTTGCAGGGCTATGGAGTGGACGGAGTATTCGCCATCACGATTACATTGATCTTTGCTCGGAATGCCGATCTTTCGACTGCAGTAATGGAAGGAAGCGCACTCCTGGCTATGCGCCACTTTGGGGAGGCCATCGCGGCGCCTTTGTTTGGCGCAATCGCTGACAAATTTGGAGCTCGGAGGGTTTTTATAACGGCTGCCGTTCTGACGATGGTCGGGTTCATCTGCGTGGCGGCAGGGGTCACGGTGATTGGTGCACTGGTGATGTTGCTTTTCCGAGGTGCTTTGGCCTCTCTTGGACCTGCAGTCATCGCGGCCGATCTGGATGTGGAGCAGGACGCGATCGGCCCACTTGCCAGAATGCAGGCGTGGCGCGACTTCGGGGCAGCCCTTGGGCCATTGGTTGCTGGCTTTTCACTGGCGTACCTGTCTGCAGAGGCGCAGCATGGAATTGTCGCCTGCGCTTTGGCCTTTGGGATTCTCTATTGGATAGCTGCACACGATTAAAAGTGGAACAAACTCAACTTCCAAGGCCTCTCAAAGCTCCACTTCACTCAACGCCTGTACTATTTGCGAAGACCCGCTTCGGGCTCAAAGCCGACTTGCGGCGCTGCAGCGCTAGATTTTCGTCTTGGACGTGCTGGCGCGGCGACACCGGTTGGCAGGTGTCAGCCCCTTCTACAACATTGGTGCGCAGCGCAGCATGGAGGGCGCCTGAAGCAGGAAGGGCGTATTGTGTTGAAAAACTCTTCTTGATTTGAGGGTCCTTCACTGATTCAATTTGCTTGTGAATGCAGGGGGATTGACGGTGTTGGGACCTAAGCAA
>NZ_FXTY01000011.1 GCF_900182745.1 Shimia sagamensis
AAGGCTGCACGATCGTTTGGATAGCCTGGAACGCATGCTGTCGACCTCTACGGTCACGCCGCAACCTGAATGGCTTTCCGTCACCGCGGCAGCAAACCATCTGGAATGTTCCGAAAGCACCATCCGCCGCAAAATCGCTTTGGGAGAGTTTCAAGCCAAAGGAAGCGGCAAAAGCAAACGTGTTCGCATCAGTTGATGGCACCTTCAATTATCGCGTCCGTGCTCTGTACGTACTGCCATAACCATCTGCCAGGTGAGAGTGTTCAATTGTCGATCATGGCCGATTGGAATGAGCTCGGTTGCTCAACTCAACCGAAGCGGTTCTCATAACTCGGAACAAGGGCGGAACCGCCACCACTCTCGCCAATGAACTGGGTGAAACCCGGCAGGCCATGATCGATACACAGTCCCGGTCTTCACCGACTGTATTTGGTGCCAACTGGACCGGAGAAAACTCGACAAGACATACTGGGGGGTGGCGCAATGGCATTGTGCGTCTTTTTTGTTTTTGGCGTTTTGGCCGCTTTCTATTCCGTGCACCAACTTACGCTTGGCACAGAGCTCATGGAGGCCTTAATCTCATTTGTGCTGATCGGTGGCGTTATGCCCCTACTGTTGCTCCTGATCACAGCCGTCCGCGATTACTGGAAATCTCAGAATAGACGCTTTAAGTGACACCGATTTTCAATGGCTCACCCGCGTGTCTTCCAGGCGTTGGATTTCCGCCATTAGAGCCGTCACCAAGCCTGCTTCATACTTCCGCCGCTCATACATCTCTCTAACGTCAGGCTCCTGCTCCAGAAGCTGCTCATACCTTGCCTGAGCCTCTTCTCTGCGGCCCACAATATTCAATCCAATGGCGGTGGCCGCTAGCAACAGGGGGTTGTTTGCCCCTTCTAGAGTTGGGCTAATCTCTGCTGCCCCAGCCCGATTTCCAACACCAATTTGTGCAAGGAAAACTCCGTAGTTTCTCCAGTTAAGCTGGCCTGGATTAAGTTCCATTGACCTCTCAAACATCTCCAATGCATCCGCATAGTGACCAACGGAAACCAAACGAGAGGCAAATCCGCCAAGGATACTCCCGTCAAGTGGCGCGAGCTTCACTGCAATGTTGCCTGCATTTACCGCCTCGGGGACGCTTCCCATCGCGAACAGCACTGTCATCAGAGCGTAGTGGTTGTTGGCGTCAAATGGATCTATATCGATGGCGGTTCTTGCTGCCTCCATCGCTCGAAACAAAGGATCCCCTGGCATCACATTGCGCTTGTCGCTGTATTCTTCACGATAGATCAAAGCGAGATTTGCAAAGAGAGTTGCGCTGCGTTCGCCCTTGCCTATCTGATCTAACAGACAATCACGTGCCTCCGAATGTGCGGCATCCGTTTGGTTTCCAAAATAGGTCTCCGTCAAGTAGCGGCAACGAAAGACTGGGCTGAATTCACCCCTTCGCATGTAGTCCTTTTCAATCAATCCATTCAGCTGAGCGACACTGGAAAGCCATTTCTCAAAATCGCCTTCGTTGTCATGGTGGCCTGGTCCGAAAACAGACGACGAAACCACTTGGCCACTCAGGGAGTGAATAACCTTTCCTTGAATAGTTGTGCCGTTGTCACCCATCAAAAACACAAGTCTGTAGTCAGCTTCGTCCTTCGAATACTTCTCGAGGATCGTGTGGATGTTTTTAAAGCCGGAAAGTGTTTCAAGGACCTCTGACATATCCTCAGTTGAGAACTCACCAGAAACACGCACGACCGGACGATCCGGGACTATTCGCTGAGTGTCCATAGATCGAAAATGAGTCATCAAGAAAGTGAACGATCCAACGATCAAAACGGCAGAACAAACCAAATAGGCTCTCAAACATAGCCGATGCCATCGGCCGCCTTCTTCAGTCTTCGACACGCTTTCGTCCAATGTGCAAATTTCATTAAACTCTGGGCGATAAGTGCCCTTTGGTATCTCGATCCTGAGACCTGTTTGGTGGGTATGATAAAAGATACTGAGAGCGGTTCGAAGTCGCGCCATTTCAACTCGAACAATGCTGTCCTCTGACGGGTCAAAATCTGCGCGGCGGTCCAAAACATCGACACCGATCGCGTATGCCTTCAGTCGGTCACCGTTTCCTTCAGTTTCAGCCGTCACTAAGTATTCCAGGATCCGATATTTCCTGGATCCTTCTGCAAACTCCTTAGTGCTCCGTAGGGTCGCAAGATGCTCAGCTATCGCAGCTCTTTGTTCGTCGGAAAAAGGTGTCTTCATAGCGCGAGGCCTTGCTAGGTACGGTTCGTTTGAGCACCTGCATTGCTATAACCCGATGTCCAATGGGCTTGCCTGCAAACCACTATCCGGTTCAAAGAAAGTGGCATCTTTTATGATGTTCAAACGAAGCACGTCATATTTGTCGTACTACGTTTCGCCAAAAGTTCGGCTTCCGCACAGCTATCAACCGGGCACTTAAGAATGCGAGCACTAGAAGCGAACATAGCTTCGCCTGCCCCGCTCACTCGTGCCCGCCCAAAAGATGGAACGACCAAACTAGACTGCAACCTGATACGATGTTGCCGCAGGGTAAAGCCAATCTGGCGAGTTGCGGGTTACTCCTATGCGACGAACCGGTACGTACGACCGACATATGTGGGACTTTCTCCCGCAGTCTGGCAGATAACCCCAACTTTCGGGCTCGATGTCCGCGGCGCCCAGAAGTCAGCCAGGTTGTGCAAGGCCAACTCTCGCACCCCGAAGAGACATCGACTGCGCTATCAGGCGTTGGTTCACACTTTCTCATTTGAAATTTGCATTTTGGGCGAGCGTCGCTCCGTTGGCAGGTCGTCATTGACGATTGCGGCAAGGCCCGTGAGACAAAACGCTTTTGCCAAGCGTTAAGTACCCCGAGCTAACGGCAGAGTACTGGCGCGCGCAAAGACACTCGTACTCAAATCAGGCTGAACTACGAACGCCACAATTGGCGATGCAAAAATACCAAGCTCCTCTTTCAGCAACGAAACGGGAGCACGTACAGCTGGTGAAAATACGAAAATGTCACGCAAACAGAACCCGATAATTGAACGTTTTGACAGATATCTCGCGTCCATTGGTCACTTAAGCGATCCAAACGACTCTCAAAAATCCGCTTCAACACGTCAGACCATGCAAAAGGCTTCAAGTACTGACAAAGGGGTGGCGCATGTCTTGGGTGAGCGGGGTCCAAATAAGGTCAAGGAAGGCCAGTTGGCGAACTCCGGTAGCTGCTTGGACCTAAATGTGCTGAACTCTTCCCTTGGTGAAGATGAAAACCTGTCGTCGTGTTTCACTTCGGGCACTCAAATACTCACGCCCATTGGAGAACTTCCAATTGAAGACCTGGAAGTCGGCGACAGCGTCATCACTAGAGACAATGGCACAATCGACATTTGCTGGATCGGTCGAAAAAACCTGACAGCCGAAGACCTGGAGCTTAACCCGCATCTTTATCCAATTCTGATCGAAGAAAGCTCTTTGGCAAACTACTTACCAGATCGCGACACGTGGGTTTCGCCACAGCATAGGATACTCTTCTCCTGCGCGGATGCTCCGTTGCTTTTTGAAGAACCTGAAGTCTTGGTGGAAGCTCGGCATCTTACCCAACTGAAAGGTGTCCGGAGAGCGGCATGTGACCAAGTTACATACATCTACTTGATGTTTGAAAGGCACGAACTTGTACTCTCGAATGGACTATGGAGCGAGAGCCTTCAGCCATGCCTTCAATCTCTCGGCTGTATGGACGACCACCAGCGAACCGAAGTCCTAGAACTCTTTCCAGATCTCGCAGCCGATCCAAGCCTAAGCAAATATTCGTCGAATTATCGCTCATTGAACAAATTTGAGACGGACCTGCTTCTTACCCAAGGAACTTCGCTTCTTTGAGCGCAAGCACATGCAGGTTTGGGCTGCCCAGAATTCCACGATCCACTCGGGAGCGTCGAAGGGGATTTCTTTGGCGCGGAGGCCGCAATTCGGCGAACAGAAATTCAAAATGCGGCTCCAGGACTAAAGACAGCCGTTTGGGACGCGCTTGACGATCAAGCAGCAAAATGAGGTTGAAATGCAAACGAGTTACACCGTCCAGTTTTACTGCTTGGATCCTCGCAAGGGTATTCCGCCTGGCGATTTCCTTGTGCCAATCAAAATGCAAGTTTCTGTCTCTGAGAACGATGGAACCGTTGCGGCCATCTCACAGGATGACAACGATCGCCTTCTTCTTGGTATGAAGCTCACCCAGATCTTTGAAGGTGACGTTATTGGTTTGGAAGCGGGCGGAATCTATAAGGAGGTCGAAGGTATCTCCTTTGTCTTATGCAGCAAAGACGGCGCTCGCTACTTGTTTGCGCCAACGGACGGAAGCATCTTGCAGGGAGCTAGATTCCTATGGTCGTCCATCAAAAATCGTTCTGCCCTGGAACAAGTTGTTATTGGCCAAATAACCGTTCCAAGCGCCACACCTGGCAAATTGATTGCAACGCCATCGGGGCAAAAACCCGTCACCGAACTCCAAAAAGGCGATCAAGTGATAACTCGTGGTCATGGGATCCAAGAAGTCTCTTGGATTGGCCATCGAAAGATTTGCGAACGCGAACTGCAATTTTTTCCTAAGTCCGTTCCCGTTTTGATTGGGCAAGGTGCCATGGGTCATGGGCTTCCTGAACGAGATGTCTTGGTCGGGTCGAGCACACGCGTCCTGCTCACGAACCGCTTACTTAAGCCTGGGCATCGTAAGCCGGGACTACTGGTTGCTGCTCGTTACCTGACGAGTTTTGCCGGCGTTAGCATTGCGGATTGCAACAGCTTCTGCTGGACGCATTTCAATTTTGATCGTCACGAACTGGTCTTGATTGATGGCATCTGGATAGAAAGCTTCCAACCGAATGATCCTTCACTGCAGGGCCTTAGCAACGTTCAGAGAGACGAACTATTCCAATTTTTTCCGGAACTACGTCAAAAGCAACCAAGGGCTTCCAACCGGTGTCATTTGAACAGCGTCAAAAAGGGCGCACTCTACCCATTTCGAACTGATTGAGCGGCCAATCCGGCATCATTTTTGGGAAGGGACAACTGATGTCACTTCTTCCTGCTCCTTCCTCGCCGCTCCAATCGAGTAGAAGACATCGTCTCTACCCCTTCCAGCAATCCGTTTCATAGCGGCGGAGCAAGTGACTAAACGAGAGCAAACTAATGATCATCAGACTCGCCAAAGAAAGCGACACAGAGAGTTTGAGAAAAATCCAGAAACAACTGACTGCTTCTGGGAAACACAAACGCTCGGATACCGCTGCTTTAATTCTCTACTACTACCTCCAGAACGCCAACAAAGCCCTGTGCTATCTCGCTGAAGAAAAGGGGAAGTTACTAGGCTTCCAGTCACTCCAAAGAGCCGAATTTGACAACCCATGGGGTGTCAAACCTGGCTGGGGTATTGTTGGCACACATGTCAGTCCTCTCTCTGCGAACAGAGACATAGGGCGCATTCTGTTCAACGAAACCTGCAAGGCAGCTTCGATCGCTTCTCTACCAATGCTCGATGCCACTATCGCCGCGGACGATCCGGTGTCTCTCTCGTATTACGATGTGATGGGGTTCAAGACCTACCGCACACCGGGCAATCTGATCAGCAAATACTACAAAGTTGATTAGGGGAATTGATCTTAAATCAACATGTTAAAGCCATTTTTCGTTATTCAACCAAATAATATATGGCCGAACTCCTGTTAATCGAATTGACTCCCCAAAATATTCTCCACACAATCTATACGTGCGCACAGTAGATTCGATCAACTTAAACGAAAAACTGGAGACTACAATGAACGCAACATCTGCACATTTTACGACCAAACGTGAGACCACTACCGCGAAAAATCCGTCGCTACTGGCAGCACTTCTTGGCGCCAAACGAGGATGTACCCACACCTGCTCAGGCGGCTGGAACTGGTAAATAAAAGTGGCTGCACCTTGTGCAGCCACTTGTTCGAGGAATTGAACAATGTATTGGCCAACAAATTCTCCACCTCCGCCCGACCTACCGCGACAAATACTTCAAGCACATATGCTGACCAGCGCGTACGTCAATGAATTCTTGGTGGATCAGCATCCGTACCGAAAAGGACATGTCTGTCCATTCGTAAAGTCCAGCCTTATAATTGAAGGTGTAGTCTTTTCTTTTGTAGAAGCGACCGACGGAACAGAACTAAAAAATCAGGTCAAACAAAGAATACAGGAGTATCTGGACTTCAAATCAGATTTCCAAGAAACTCAGTCAAGCATGGTAATACTATTTCCAGCCAGTTTCTCAGAGAGAACCTTGGTCAAGCTTCAGCTGAGTTTGAAAGCTTACTGTATAAAAAGAGAAATTATGATTGGGGCGCTTTACCCAAACAGTACCGCTCCGAGCCTGCATAGCGAAGATTACTTCCCATTAAGAACGCCAACTCCGACACTTGTTCTTCGCGACCTTGTTCCAATGGACATACTGTTCCTCACTCAAGACAGGCATCACTCTGTGAGCAAAATCGGATTTTTAAAGGAATACATCCAGAAATTTTCCGATCACCCGTCAAAAATTGTTCGAGACAAGGTACAAGAGGCTCGGCAAGCCCGCCGTGCGTTAAGGCGCTTCTTGATTATAAGAGGTGGAGCTGTGCTCCTAACCATAGCAATCACATCTGTCTCTTTAGGAGCTTACTTTGCACTATAGAAGTCACATGCTAACGCTCGCCGTTGTTCTAATTTTTCTTCAACAAATCGCGCTGGCGTTTTCGACATTTTTCATTGCCCGTGCCGGAACAAGCGTTGCGACCGGTGACTCCAACTTGGCAATCGACTATGTGGTTCTATTTTTCGTAACCGCGCTCGTTGGCTTTGGCCTCAACTCTTTTTCTGAAGTTTGTGCTGAAAAATCAAAAAACGTAATTCTAGCAAGGTACTACAGCTCTACACATTTGCTTCTCAAAGCTAGGCAGCTATCCAACGTGAGACAGATGAGATCAAAGTATCATAGCTGGATGGCAGGTGAGGTTGCGCCCACGATCGACGAATTTGTCAGCTTTTTTCTAATGAGCATCAACTCAGTTCTCAATGTCTGCCTAACACTACTGGTTTTTTCGGCAGTTTTTAGCATTGAGGTCTCGATCATAGTTCTTGTTCAGCTTATTGCTTCAGCTTTGTTGATTTCCGTCATTAGAAAAACGGTTTCAGGTCTGGGAACCCAACTTCAAGAGAAAAAGCTTGAGAGCAATCAGTATTTAGAGACTTTCTGGAATTCTCACTTCATGATGTCACCGCCCATGGGCGAAAAGCTTCAGAATATACAATTTCAAAAACTTCAGGGGTTCTTCGATACACGAGTAAAATACAAAATTTGGGAGCAGTCCATCGCTGCCGCACCAATTCTTCTCTCTGTGGGATCTCTACTGGTCTATATCAGTGCATTTCAAAGCTGGTCGGCTGTGGAAATAGGTGCTGCGGTTGCCGTCTTACCTAGGACTTTGCAACTACTCGGGAATGCTCACACCCTTACAGTCATAGGAACCAAATTCTTTGAAATCCGGCAAAAACGCCGCAACTTGTCACACTTTTTGACGGATTCGCAGGATGTGGACTTTTCGGCGTTCGCTTCCCTGGATGGGCTAAGTGTCACTGATGTTGGCAGGGGAAGCCTTGTTGATCCAAAAGAATTTCTGGATCGGGTCAGCAAAGGAGCAATAACACAGGGTCGTTTTCTTGTGACCGGTGAGAACGGCAGCGGAAAATCGACGTTTGTGAAGCGAGTGTACCTAGCCAGCAACAAGGCTATTCTTGTGGAGCCCACAACAAATTTTACCCCTGAAAACGGTGGAAACCAATCAACCGGCAACCTTTTCCTAGCTAGTTTGCAAACAATTCTAGGAGAAGGCCCTGATGTTGTAATCCTTGATGAGTGGGATGCAAACTTGGACGAAAACAACACTCAAATTATTGACGAGAAACTTCAGCACTTTTCCGGATCTCACCTGGTTCTTGAGGTACGGCACAAAATCACAAGCCACAACGTCGTAAAAAGCCGGCAAAGAGAAGTTTCCTGATTTCTGGGAACCTGTCTCGAACCAATGGGTGTCGCGCAGAACTAACATGCTTTGCGCGATCCCCTCCCCTTATCCAAGACGTCGCGCTAGGCTTTCTGCACTTTCATTGTAGTACGTGAGCAGCTGGGAAAGGTTTCGATGCCCAACCATTCGTGCCAGATCCATGACATCCAGCTTTTTGGCCAGGTGCGTGATCGCGTAGTGTCGAGAGTCATGAAAAGTTAGATCGTGCACCCCCGCGGTGTCGCGTGATTTGCGGAATAGAACATCCAACTGGCGCGACGTAAGCCCAAAGACAGGATCCTGCTCCTGCAAATCCTGCAATAGCTTGATCGCCACGGAGGACAGCGGCACCTCTCTGGACGTACCATTCTTGGTTACAGGCAGTGTGGCGACCCTGCGGTCCAGATCAACGCGCTTCCAGGTCAATCCAACGATTTCCCCTGCCCGCATGGCCGTCTCGCCAGCAAACAGAAAGGCGTGAAACGCTCTCGCCGTTGCTTTGGTCAAATCGCTGCCCGCGACGTACTGCATGCGCTCAATTTCTTCAGCTGAAGGCAGCCTGTCTCTGGCTGCTGATTGGGGCGGCTTGCGAACATCCTGAAGTGGGTTTTCGGACATAAGGCCCCATTCTTTTCGCGTCACATTGAACACAGAGGACAGCAGAACCATTTCCCGCCGAACAGACGCTCCTGTCACCTCGCGAAGCCGACGATCCCGATAGTCAGCCAAATCCCCAGCGGAGAGTTCACCCAAACTGATACCAGCGATTTTATCTCGTTGGATCTTCTCCAGCCTCACGACCTCCCAACGATGCCCCTTTTTGGCGGGGCTCACTTCCCTGGCGTAGCGGTCAAGAACGTCACCCAACTGGGTTTTGGCCGCGACTTTATCGCTGTGCAGAATCTCATACTCAGTGCGAGCCGCCCAATCTTTGGCCTGCTGTAAGGTAGGCCAGACTTTCGATTTTCGTTTGCCCTTGCGAGATACCTCTGCCCGATACCCCGATTTGAGCTTTCTGAACGTAGCCATGATGCGTAACCGATTGCGTAAGAAAAGCGTAAATGGTTACGCAATACTGGCAGTTACGGCTGATCCGTCGCAACAACTTCAACACGGAAGCCGTTGGTATTGCGCGACTTTACGCCGATCTAATCATTTTTACGGAGGTATGTGGTGCCCAAGGAGAGACTCGAACTCTCACGCCCGTGAAGGCGGGGGATTTTGAATCCCCTGCGTCTACCATTCCGCCACTTGGGCCACGACCCTGATTTAGCCAAGGTTTTGAGGAAGGTCCAGACACAAAACGAATTGTTTTTGCCTCTGTGAAAAAAAGCTATCCGGGAGGAGATCACAATTTATTTGCTTGCACTTCAGAAGCAAACGCCTAGGCAAGACAGGACGATTTCTAAGGCCAAAGAGACATTTATGCTGCAACGCCTCTATTCCTGGACCATGCGCCTTGCCGACCATCCGCGCGCATTGTGGGCGTTGGCGATTGTCAGCTTTGCTGAAAGTTCGTTCTTTCCGATCCCGCCAGACGTGCTGATGATTCCGATGATTCTTGCGCGGCCAAGTCGGGCTTGGCTCATCGCACTCGTTGCGCTGATAGCTTCGGTGATTGGTGGCCTGTTTGGCTACGCCATAGGCTATTTTGCCTTTGAGCAAGTTGGTGAGCCTATACTGCAGTCCCTCGGCAAAACGGACGCGGTGGCGGAGTTTTCCACCCGTTTCAACGACTTTGGCTTCTGGGCTGTACTGGGAGCCGGGGTCACCCCCTTCCCATACAAGGTCATCACCATCATGTCCGGCTTCACACACATGCCGTTGGCAACTTTTATGGCGACATCTGTATTGGCCCGCGGCATCCGGTTCTTCTTGGTTGCTGCCCTTTTGCGCAAATTTGGCGAACCTGTGCGCGACTTCATTGAGCAGCGGTTGGGCCTCGTCTCAGCCCTGTTCCTCATTCTGCTGTTTGGCGGATTTTTGGCGGTGAAATACCTATGACACTCACACAACGACTCGCGTTTATTCTGCTGACTGGGTTTTCTGTTTCTATGATCCTTGGCGCATGGGGCTTTGAATTCATTGGCGAAATGCCACCGTGCAAGCTTTGCTACTACCAACGTTACCCACACTGGGTCGCGTCCGGTGCAGGCATACTGGCCATTCTTACCGGCACCGCACTGTTTGCCTATTTGGCCGCTGCGGGCGCTGCGGGCTCCGGCATCGTTGGATTGTACCACACCGGTGTCGAACGCAAATGGTGGGATGGTCCATCCACCTGTACCAGCTCCGATGTGTCCAACATGAGCGCCGACGATCTGTTCAATCAGATCATGCAAGCCCCGCTTGTACGCTGTGACGAAATTCCTTGGGAATTGTTTGGTTTCTCGATGGCAAATTACAATGCGCTGTTGTCCCTCGGCGCAGGCGTGTTTTGGATCTACGCGATCAAAAAGCTGACATGAAACAACTTACAACGCGCAGGCCCCTACCCGGACTTGCGCGTTGACAACAAAAGGTTGGTTTCGCTGGTGGCGATCCCGTCCAAGCGGCGGATTTGGGTCAGTACGTCGTCCAAATAATCCAGTGTATCCGTGCCAAGCTCCAAAATCAGATCCCAGCGCCCATTGGTGCTGTGGATCGCCCGAACTGCGGTCAGCCCAGTCAACTGTCGCACAATCCGGTCAGTGCCACGCCCTTCGATGCCAAGCATCATCAACCCACGCACAGGATCGCTCTTGGCGTCGTCCTGAAGGACAACGGTGAAACCAACAATGTCCCCGCGTTGACGCAAGCGTTCAATCCGCCCCCGAACCGTGGTACGAGACACACCAAGATCAATGGCAAGGTCCGACAGCGAAGCACGTGCGTCGTGACGCAGAGCTGAAATCAGCTTTCGATCAATATCGTCCATTTTGCACAGCTCCTAGCGCCATTTTGGGAAATCACTTCCCGTTATGTGCAAATTGAGGGGTGTGAATCAACCCATTTCGGAAGGATTTTGCGTAAATCGCCGAACATGGAACAAAACATGACACAGAAAAACTGCCTGTTGGTGGGCGCTCCAGTAGACAGCGGCAAACGCCGTCGCGGATGTTTGATGGGACCAGATGCCTACCGGACCGCCCGATTGGGTGAAACCTTGAAAGACTTGGGACACACGGTTCAGGACCTTGGCAACTTGCGCCCTGCCCCGTTTGAGCCAGACTTAAAAGACGACGGATTGCACGCACTCAATGAAACTGTTGCCTGGACAGCGGCGCTCACTGAAGCCGCAGAATCCGCCATAGAGACCGGATTCCCCATCTTTCTAGGCGGTGATCACAGCCTGTCAGCAGGTACCGTTGCCGGGGTTGCAAATCATGCAGCCAGGCTGGAACGGCCACAGTTTGTCCTGTGGTTGGACGCACACACGGATTTCCACACACCGCAGAGCACCGGCAGCGGCAACCTGCATGGCACACCAGTGGCCTACTTTGCAGGCCGTGATGGCTTCGACGCCTTCCCAACCGTACAAAACCCAGTGCCAGAAGAGAACATCTGCATGATTGGTCTACGCTCAGTAGACAATGCGGAGCGGGAATCTCTGCAACCCACCAAAATTCGCCGACATGACATGCGCGAAATAGACGAAAACGGCATTGCCCGCCCCTTGGCGGCATTTCTGAAACACGTTGCCGCTCAAAATGGTATGTTGCACGTATCGTTGGATGTCGACTTTTTGGACCCTTCGGTTGCGCCCGCAGTGGGCACAACGGTTCCAGGTGGGGCCACTGTGCGCGAGGCCCATCTGGTGATGGAAATGTTGCACGACAGCGCGTTGATGACGTCGCTTGATTTGGTCGAACTCAACCCATTCTTGGACGAACGTGGACGTACTGCCAAGCTAATGGTTGATCTTGCGGCTTCCGCCCTTGGCCGTCGCGTATTTGACCGTCCTACGCGGAGTTTCTCATGAGCCCCGTGCAAGCCCCGAACGCGGTTGTGATGATCCGCCCTCACAATTTCCGTTCCAATCCTGAAACTCGAGAAGACAACGCGTTTCAAACAGGCGCGGAGGGGGAAAATGTGGCCGTGCAGGCCCGCAACGAATTTGATTCAGCCGTGGAACAATTGCGGGCTGCCGGCGTGCAGGTACATGTTTTTGAAGATGAAAGTAACCAAACACCAGATAGCGTTTTCCCCAACAACTGGTTTTCGACCCATGCGGGTGGTCATGTTGCAATCTATCCGATGTTTGCCAAAAACAGGCAGTCTGAGCGTCGCATAGATGTAGTCGAGATGTTGAAACGGGACTACCGTGTGCAAGATGTCATCGATTTCTCGGGACTGGAAGCAGACGGGCTCGCACTGGAAGGCACCGGCGCCATGGTGCTCGATCACGTTGAGCGCGTCGCTTACACTGTGGAATCCAATCGCGCTGATCCAGTTATTCTAGAGCGGTTCTGCACCCATTTTGGCTACGAGCCTATCGCCTTTGAGGCTCGAGATCGATTTGGCAATCGCGTGTATCACACAAATGTCTTGATGGGGATTGGTACACACTACGCCCTTGTGTGTCTGGACATGATTGTTGATCCGAACCGCCGCACGATGGTGCAGGATCGGTTGGTGCAGTCAGGTCGCGAAGTGATTGACCTCTCAGAGGCCCAAATCGAGGCGTTTGCGGGCAATGCCATCGAATTGACCGGGACCACGCGGGTGCTGGCTTTGTCAAAGACTGCCATCGACGCACTTCAACCGGATCAAATCACAATCATCGAAAAGACGGCAAAACTTGTGCCACTTTCAATACCAACCATTGAGACAGCAGGCGGCTCGGTACGCTGCATGCTGGCAGGCGTGCACCTGACCCGCCGCAAGTCGAGGATCAATTAAATGACACAACCCTCTGAAAAAGCTATAGTTCCTTTTGTTTCGGTCGACAATATGATGCGGCTTGTGCATCACGTCGGTGTCGAGCAAATGCTCAAAGATCTGACCACTTATGTGGAAGAGGACTTTCGCCGCTGGGAGCTGTTTGACAAAACCCCACGTGTGGCAAGCCACTCCGACGTTGGGGTGATTGAGCTGATGCCAACATCCGACGGAGAAGCCTACGGCTTCAAATATGTTAACGGACATCCCAAAAACACCGCGGAGGGTCTACAAACCGTAACCGCTTTTGGCCTTTTGGCAGATGTTTACACCGGCTATCCGGTATTGCTCACCGAGATGACAATCTTGACTGCCCTGCGCACTGCGGCAACATCTGCAATGGTGGCCAAATACCTGGCACCCAAAGGCGCAGACACGATGGCGATGATCGGTAACGGCGCACAATCAGAATTCCAAACATTGGCGATGAAAGCCATCCTGGGGCTGAAATCCGTTCGGTTGTTTGACAAAGACCCTGCGGCCACTGCCAAATGTGCCGCCAACCTCGCCGACACCGGCATCGACGTGGTGATTTGTAAAAGCCCGGAGGAGGCAATTGAGGGCGCACAGATCCTGACAACCTGTACGGCAGACAAGCAAAACGCCACCATTTTGAGCGACAATATGGTGGGAGCGGGTGTGCACATCAACGCGATCGGCGGCGACTGCCCCGGAAAGACCGAGCTGGCAAAAGGAATTCTAGAACGCTCTGACGTATTTGTGGAGTTCCCGGAACAGACGCGCATCGAAGGCGAAATCCAACAGATGGATCCCGACTTTGCCGTCACGGAAATGTGGCAAGTGATCACCGGCCAAAAACAAGGTCGGCAGGACGCACGTCAGATCACACTTTTTGACAGCGTAGGCTTTGCCATCGAGGATTTCTCTGCACTGCGCTACATCCGCGAAAAAGTGGTGGAAACCCCATTCCATGAAGATCTGGATATGTTGGCTGATCCGGATGATCCCCGCGATCTGTTTGGCATGCTCCAGCGCGCAAAATCCTAAACCACGTAAAAGCGCCTGCTGATTTATACCTCGGCAGGCGCATCAAGGATATCTTCACGGCGCACCATGAAAGTGTGGATGGAGAACACCACCGCATCTGTATTGGGCAACCGAAGAATACATTGCCTTTCAGACCGTAGATATGGGCCACTTTTGGCAGGCACAGGTTCCCGAGGTGCCGCTTCCACCCGCGGGGTAAAGAGCTCTGGGGTGTCGTACCACAAGGCGTTCTTGCGCCAGAGCGGTTGCCCGACACGGACCCCATCAAACAACCGCTGAACGCGCTTGGCAATATTTGCATCGTACTCCGAAACTGGCACGTGAATGCCTGTCAGAGGGCGCATGAACTTCTCCGCCAACGTCCAGCTCGCAGGAAAACACAGCACTGCGCCGGTCAACACATGTTCATCGCCTACTTTCTGCAACAGGCAGATATCTTCCTGAATGATTTGTCCTGCCGTTAACAATGGCTGCGCCCAATCCACTGTCACGTTCCGACCGTCTGGGCACATTACCTCATCGTTGTTTATCCGAAAGTCAGTTCGTTTTCTCAGGTGATCCAACACAAGCTGAAGGACTTCCTGAGCAGCAAGCAACGCGCCTGGGTCGCAAGCCAAAACCAAATCAGGCTTGCCACTCAACAAACTGAAACGCATAGACATTTGCCCACGATACGCTTCATCGACAATCAACCAATCGGCAACTGTCAGCGGCGCGATTCCGGGCAAAGGGTGCTTCTTCAGCGCATCGTAGGGAATGGAAGATTGCAAAACCTCGGTCATTCCAAACTGCTAGCGTAGCGATGCAAGTTCCGCATCAACTTTTTTTGTGTCGCTGCGTAGTCTGGGCTTGGCCCGCTCGCATTTGCTCACCATGCCGTGATCCCAGGTTTCAAGCGGTTTGTCTTTGCGGCAATCACGCTCACATTGGACAGGCAATTAAAGGGAGCGCCCCATGCCTACAGAACGCATCACATTTGCCGGTCACGCCGGAGACACTTTGGCCGCGCGGCTGGACATGCCCGAAGGTCCTCATCTCGCGACGGCCATTTTTGCGCATTGCTTTACTTGTTCCAAAGACATTCCTGCGGCACGGCGAATTGCAGCGCGGCTGGCAAATATGGGGATTGCTGTGTTGAGGTTTGATTTCACAGGTCTTGGCCATTCAGGAGGTGAGTTTGCCAACACGCACTTTTCTAGCAATGTCGCCGACCTGATTGCTGCGGCAAACTATCTGGAAACTCGCGAGATGGCGCCGTCATTGATGATCGGACATAGTTTGGGCGGCGCTGCTGTTCTACGCGCGGCCACTCAAATTGCATCCTCAAGGGCGGTGGTAACATTGGGCGCACCGTCTGATCCGGCGCATGTTGTACATCAGTTTGACGACCACCGGAACGCTATCATCAAGAATGGCCAGGCAATGGTTTCACTTGGTGGGAGGCCCTTCGAAATCAAAAAAGCCTTTCTGGAGGACATTTCGGATCAAAACCTGCGCGCGTGCATTGCCAACTTGAAACAAGCGCTTTTGGTGTTGCACGCCCCCCGCGACAACACCGTAAGCATCACCAACGCCGCACAGATTTTTGAAGCCGCCAAACACCCCAAAAGCTTTGTTACCTTAGATGACGCCGATCACTTGATCACCAATCCCCAAGACGCGAATTACGCAGCTGAAGTGATCGCCTCTTGGGTGGGCCGGTATTTGGAACTGACCCCACCTGCCCCGCCACCTGGAGCGCCGGAAGGTATTGTGCGTGTGTCGGAAGCCAATTCCGAAGGCTTTTTACAGGACGTGAACGCAGGGCCGCTGCATCACGCGTTGGCAGATGAGCCCTTGGCATACGGCGGTAGCAATCGGGGCATGACACCGTATGGGTTTCTCTCAGCTGGGTTGGGCGCCTGTACCTCTATGACCATTCGCATGTACTCACGGCGCAAAAATTGGCCTCTGGATCATGTTTGGGTCGACGTGAGTCACGACAAAATCCACGCGGCTGACGCCGTAGCGCCAGCTGGCCAAAAGGTGGATCAGTTCCGTCGTGTGATCCACCTGGAAGGCGCCCTGACACAAGAACAGCGCGCCCGATTGTTAGAGATTTCCGATCGATGCCCGGTGCATCGGACATTGGAGCAATCCAGTGAGGTGGTCACCCTGCTGGCGTAATCCCCTCACGGAATACTCAAAATTAGCGCCGTGGCGATGGACGTGGCGCCGGTCGAGGTGTTGGCCGTGGCGCGGGTGTCGGACGCGACACAGGTGGCCGAGGCGCGATTGGATGTACCGGGCGCTCTGGTGGACGTTCAATTGGATGTTCTGGACGTGGAGGGCGATCGGGACGGGGCGGATAAGGCCGGTAGTAGTAATCGTTCCACATCATAGAGTCGTAATAGGCGCCGGACGAGCCGCTGCCAGTGTTTTCACAAGCGCTCAGCAAAAGTGTCCCAGCCGCCAAAACGGCAAGAAATCTTAATGGTCTCTTAAAAGAAGTCATTTTCCGGCCTCCCTAGCGTGCTTTGATGGATTGAAGAATGGCATTCACATCAGTCAGCGCGCTTTGGTCAAAGCCCTGAGACATGATGGTCAGTGCCACCACAACCCGACCATTCTGGATATCGAGCAGAGTCACGTTAAAGGATACAGGCTTGCCATCTCGACGTCCTGTTCCGGTGATCACTGTGGCAGGATAATTGCCGACTCGCCGGTCTTCCGCAGTCAGGATCTCGGTGGTTTTCGCCAGTTGACCGCTCAATCCACGCGCGTATTCCTTAGCATCTTCCAAAGTTCGGAATTTTTGCGGAGAAATCAGCCCTACCCAGACACCGTGATCACTCTCCGGCTCCAATCCAAACACGCGTTCCACTGCGCGAATATCGTCATCGTTTGAGGGAGCCAAATCCCTTGGACCACCCACTCGCAGGTTCCAAAAATCAGGCACATCAACCTGAAACACGTTACGAGTTTGATCACTATAGGCAACTTGAGTGCCCGCCAGCGCCAACGAGGACGCAGCACAAAGCACAGCACTTAGGAGTAGGCCGACAAGCCTCAATGTCTTTTGCATAAATGCCTCCAGCAAAATATCCCGACCATAGGACACTCAATCTAAACGGTTGTATAGGGATTTCTGAGGGAAATCGCCGCATTGCAGCGTGAAATCCTTGCTGTTTTTGGCCGCACCGTCTAAACGGGCCGCGACCCCATTAGCTAACAACGCAAGGCTGAGATTATGATCCCGCGCTATGCCCGCCCCGATATGGTTGCCGTTTGGTCGCCTGAAACCAAATTCAAAATCTGGTACGAGATCGAGGCGCATGCCTGTGACGCACAAGCCAAGCTGGGTGTGATCCCGCAAGAAAACGCAGACGCCGTCTGGAAAGCCAAAGACGTTGAGTTTGATGTGGCGCGCATCGACGAGATCGAAGCTGTGACCAAGCACGACGTGATCGCGTTCTTGACCCACTTGGCCGAACATGTTGGCTCTGAAGAGGCGCGTTTTGTGCACCAAGGCATGACAAGTTCTGACGTGCTCGACACGTGCTTTAACGTGCAACTGGTACGCGCCTCTGACATCCTATTGGCAGGCTTGGATCGCGTACTGGCAGCGCTAAAAACACGCGCTTTGGAGCACAAAGACACACTGCGCGTCGGACGCTCGCACGGTATTCACGCCGAACCCACCACCATGGGCCTGACGTTTGCGCGCTTCTACGCTGAGATGGACCGCAACAAAACGCGTTTGCAGCAAGCCCGTGAAGAGATCGCCACCGGTGCCATCTCCGGCGCGGTTGGCACTTTTGCCAACATTGATCCGGCTGTTGAAGAGCATGTATGTGAGCAGCTTGGCCTGACGCCAGAGCCAATCTCCACCCAAGTGATCCCACGTGACCGTCACGCGATGTTCTTTGCCGTGTTGGGTGTGATTGCCTCTTCGATTGAAAACGTGGCCATCGAAATCCGCCACATGCAGCGCACCGAGGTGCTGGAAGGCGCGGAATTCTTCTCCATGGGTCAAAAGGGCTCTTCAGCGATGCCGCACAAGAAGAACCCAGTGCTGACAGAGAACTTGACTGGTCTGGCCCGTCTGGTGCGCATGACCGTGATCCCCGCGATGGAAAACGTCGCCCTGTGGCACGAGCGTGATATTTCGCATTCTTCGGTGGAACGAGGCATTGGCCCAGACGCAACAGTGACACTCGACTTCGCACTGAACCGTCTGGCGGGTGTAGTCGAGAAAATGCTGATCTTCCCAGAGAACATGCTCGACAACATGAACAAGTTCCCAGGCCTGGTGATGTCGCAGCGTGTGCTGTTGTCTCTAACCCAAGCTGGCGTGTCTCGCGAAGATGCCTATTCCATGGTGCAACGCAACGCGCTGAAGGTCTGGGAAGAGCGCGTTGATTTCCAAGAACAACTTCTGGCGGACGAAGATGTGGTTGCCGCATTGGGTGTCGATGGCATCAACGAGAAGTTCAACATGGATTATCACACCAAACACGTCGATACGATTTTTGCACGCGTCTTCAAAGACTAACCTGGCGTATTGAAAGTAAAAGAAGGCGTGCCGATCCGGCGCGCCTTTTTTTGTTATCTCCACTGACGGCTCCGTGATTTTTGCATTCGGCCTGCCCGTGATACCCTGCCTCCAAAGAGTGTTCTTTTGGTGGAGTTCTTCATGACTTTTATGCGCGGGTTAATTTCGATTGCCTTGGTAACAACCCTGGCCAGCCCTCTTTGGGCGGCTGGCAGTGGCTCCTCCGAGCCGAAACCCAAAACCGTGACTTGCACCAAAGGCAATGTATTTAGCGAGAGCAAAGGCAAATGTGTGCCGCAACAAGACAGCTCTTTGACGGATGAGGATCGCATTGAGGAATTGAGATCTTTGGCATATGCGGGCCACAATGCAGAAGCGCAGGCTTTATTGAGTGCGCTCGAAGACCCAACCACGGATCAGGCTTTGACCTATTGGGGGTTCACCCACCGCAAGCTGGGCAACGTGGATACTGGAATGGTGTTTTATGCCAAAGCATTGGAACAAAACCCAAACAACCTGTTGGCTCGCTCCTACCTTGGGCAGGCGCATGTGGAAGCTGGACGTTTTGATCTGGCGCGACTTCAGTTGACTGAAATCCGCGAAAGAGGTGGCGAAGGCAGCTGGCCTGAAGCCTCTCTGGCAGAGGCCCTTCGTTCGGGAATTACTTTCAATTATTAACCATCTTATTCAGGGTTTCTTTAGGCTTGGGTGATTGATTGGCGCTCAAGACATATGGAGACTTTGATGGACAATGCGATTCCTTTGGCGCCTTTAGGCGGCATCGATGACATGCCTGCATTGGGCGGCATGCGCAAAACCAATCTCTCCCGCCCGCAGAAAGCGGCAATCATCGTACGCTTTCTGCTTAACGAAGGGGCGGAACTTGCCCTTGCGGAACTGTCTGATAACCATCAGGCAGATCTCACCTATATGATGGGTGACATGGGATATATCGACCGTGAGACACTCGGCGATGTGCTTATGGAGTTTGCGCAAGAACTTGAATCGATTGGTCTTTCTTTCCCAAACGGCATTTCTGGTGCACTCAGTGTGCTTCAGGGGCAGATCAGCCCAATGACTGAAGCTCGCCTGCGAAAAGAAGCCGGGGTGCGCATGATTGGGAACCCATGGGCGCGGATCAAAGAGTTGTCCACCCAAGAGCTGATCGAAATGGTTGATGGTGAGAGCATCGAAGTCTCAGCTGTCCTGATCTCCAAGCTGCCCGTAGACAAAGCCGCCGAGGTACTGGCCAAACTTCCGGGCGACAAGGCACGCCGCATCACATTTGCCATGTCCATGACGGCAAGCATCACGCCGGAGGCAGTGGACCGCATTGGCCTAACCTTGGCCTGCCAGATCGAGGACCGCCCTCCTAAAGCCTTCAAACAAGGCCCTGAAGACCGTTTGGGCGCGATTCTCAACAGCGCATCCACCGCAACCCGCGACGAAGTCCTGGATTCGCTGGACGAAAAGGATGCCGAGTTTGCTGGGGCCGTACGTCGTCGCATCTTCACCTACGCGCATATCGCAAAACGCGTAAAGCCGCTGGATGTTCCAAAGCTGGTAAAAGACCTCGACGAAGCCGCATTGATCACGGCGTTGGCTTTTGCGACCGAAGGCGACTTCGGCATGTCGACCGAGTTTATTCTCTCCAACATGTCAAGTCGTATGGCCGATCAATTGCGCGAAGGCATCACAGAGCGTGGCAAAGTGAAGACCAAGGAGGCTGAAGCCGCTATGTCAGAGATCACAAAAGCGGTTCGCGACTTGGTTGAACTTGGCGAGATTGAACTCATTTCCGAAGATGACGAGGAAGACGAGTAATTTCGTGACTTCATTTACTTGATACGTGCGGCGGTCTCGATGGGGCCGCCGTTTTCACGTTGGATCAGCACCACGATTGGCGCGTCCCCCTTTACCCGCACATTGGTAGAAAACGCAGAGCGGCCATTCCAGTCTTTCACAGTTGTCCACTCCGAAACGATATTGGCATAAGTGAGCACTCGACCCGCATTTTCACCGCGCTTGATCGAGACTTTTTCCGCCTGCTTGTAGCGAATTACGTGAACTTGCATGGGTTTGGGTTGTGTTGCCGTGGCCTTGATCCGCAGCTGATTGCCGTCCCGGGCGATGGACAGATCAACAGACGCTGTATTTTTCTTGTGGGTCTTGATGAGACCCTCAACCTTGCCGGGATGGGCGCCAACCACATGGTCTTTGCCGTTTACAATCATCTGAGGTGTATAGACTGACCGATGGCCGGCCGCTCGAGCGTAGCTGTGCTGACGCTGAGTATAGGCCGGATCAGCGTGGATATCCTTCCAGCCGATATAATCCCAGTAGTCCACGTGGAACGCCAAGGCGATCACATCCTCGCGCCCAGCCAATTCTCTATGAAAATAGTCATCCGCAGGGGGACAGCTGGAACAGCCTTGAGAGGTGTAAAGCTCCACCACCACCGGAGCAGTTTCTGCAGCCAGCGGTGATGTCAGGCTCAGCCACAGCGCAGCAAATGCGCCCGTGGCTCGGATGCCAATCTGTCCGATCATACTCTGGTCCATTCCATAGAGTGTATCCCCTCTTTTGTTTTATGCGCATAGCATGTGACATGCCAATCAAGGTTTCGAGAGAAAGAGTGAGCGTCACCTCGTGATCACAGGCCACGGCCTGTTTGGCGCAATTGCGCTTGGGCGATAATGTCCCTATGGACAGGCCATCACTCACAACAAGGTCTGCCTCTCATGTCTGACACCAAACGTATCGTGCTCTCCAGCGACCACGCCGCCATTGATCTACGCCAAGCGGTTGCCACCCATGTGACTGCCAAAGGATATGAGGTGGTCGACATCGGTCCAATCACCACCGAAAGCACCCACTACCCTTTGCACGGCAAGGCCGCTGCGGAACGTGTGGCCTCTGGTGACTGCGATCTGGGCATCATCCTCTGCGGCACGGGCCAAGGCATCATGATGGCGGCCAACAAGGTGCCTGGCATTCGCTGCGGCGTGTGCTCGGACACGTTTTCCGCCGCAATGATCCGCGCCCACAATAACGCCAACATGCTGTCGATTGGGGCACGTGTCGTGGGCGAAGGTGTCGCGCTGGAGATTGTGGACGCCTATCTCGACGCAGAATTCGAAGGAGGTCGCCACGGCACCCGCGTGGACATGATTGAGGACTAAGCCTCGGCCGGTCAAAGAAAAGGCCTCGGCGCATCCCTGCACCGAGGCCTTTTCTTGTTTCTGAGGGTGGGTCGCGTTAGTTGAGCGCTTCCAGTGCGGGGCGGATACGACCTTCCACTTCTCGCTCGGTCACCGGGCCTGCAATGCGCAGCAGGATGTTGCCTTCGCCATCCACCAAATAGGTTTCTGGCACGCCATATACGCCCCAGTTCAGCGCCATCCGGCCTGTGGTGTCCGCTCCGCCGGCAGTATAGGGATTGCCCAATTCACTTAGGAAGCTCAAAGCATTACCTGGAGAATCCTTATAGTTCACACCAAGAATGGTCAGACCTTCGGCTTGGAGATCCATCAGGTTTGGATGCTCCACGCGGCACGGGCCGCACCAGCTGGCCCAGAAATTCACCAATGTCGGTTTGCCGGTGCGTAGCGCACTGTCGTCCCACATCTCTTTGTCGCCCAGCATGGTGATCTGTACATCCGGGGCTTGCTCGCCCACCAAGGCGCTTGGTAGCTCATTGGGGTTTTCCCGTTGCATGCCCAAGAGGAACATCGCCGCCAGACCCGCAAACAGCAGCGGCGGAAGAAACATCAGCGGAGAGATTTTCTTTTTTGCTGGCGTATCACTCATTTGCGGCGCCCTTCCACATCGTCCAGGTCTGCACGGGCTTTGCGCGCCGCGCGTAGGCTCCACCAGATCAAGCCGCCAATCAACAGCAATGAGACCGCGTAAGACGACAACACCGTGTCGGCGTATTTCCCCAGATCAGGCATCATGCCAAACGCTCCCGTGCCAGCAACGCGCGGGTGCGCCGCTTGTGAATTTCAGTGCGTGTGCGCAGCAGCACCAACGCGACGAAGAATAGAACAAAGCCAATAATGCACATCATCAGTGGGTAGAAAAACACGTTGGAAACCTTTTCCTCCGTGTCTCCCCCAGTCACGGCCCCTGCCCGCATGATGGATGCGCCCTGGTGCAGCCCCTGGTTCCAGAAGTTCACCGCATAGCGGCTGAGCATGGCAAAGACGGAGCCAACAATACAGAGCACGGCGGTCAAATCGGCCGCGGTGTCCGGGTTATCAATCGCTTCCCAAAGTGCAATGTACCCGAGGTAAAACAGGAACAAGATCAAGAAAGACGTCAGACGTGGATCCCAGGCCCACCAAGTGCCCCACATCGGCTGTCCCCAGACCGCACCGGTCCACAGAGCGATCAAAGTCATCACAACACCCACAGGCGCTGCAGCTTTGGCAGCCAAGGCACTCACATGATGGCGACGTACAAGCCAGATCAGCGAAGTCACCAGCATCATGAACCAGATGTTGATTGCCATCAGTGCCGCGGGCACATGCAAATAGATGATTTTTACGGTTGCGCCTTGGCGGTAGTCATCCGGCGTGAAGAAAAAACCCCAGATCAATCCCACAACCGTTGCGATTGCGGCAATTGTGGCTACCGGCAGCAAAAACCGCGATACGGTTTGGCTGAACTTCACCGGATTGGCATATTCCCAGATCGATCCCATGAGGATGTCCTATCTTGTCGTCGTTGTTTGTGCACTTCACTTCCATGAGAGCAACACAGGTGCCTTGATATGGATTAAGTCCGGCGCAGGCTAGCGCAGATTCATCCGCAACACCAAAGCACTGGCAAATGGCAAAAGCGCTATCACGCCAAAGGTGATCCCCGCGAGCATCAGCAGCGGTGTGGTTACATCCTGACCTTCCGCACCGCGACGGGCAAGCTCTGCGCCGAAGATCAGCGTTGGCACGTAAAGTGGTAGAATCAAAAGAGAAAGTAGCAAACCTCCGCGTTTGATACCCACTGTAAGAGCGGCGCCAAAAGTGCCGATCACGCTGAGCGCAGGCGTGCCAAGAGCCAGAGATGCCACCAGCCAGACAAAGCCTTGCGGCGGTAGATTGAGCAGCACGCCAAACACCGGGGCAGCAACGACCAGCGGCACGCCAGTGGTGATCCAATGTGCCAGTGCTTTGACGGAGACCACCCCTTCCAGCGGAAGTGGGGATGTGGCGACGAGATCAAGCGTGCCGTCTTCCCAGTCCAGCGCGAGAATGCGGTCCAGCGAAAGGAGACAGGCGAGCAAAGCGCCAAGCCACAGAACACCGGGTGCAATCTTGGTCAGAAGGCCACTTTCCGGGCCAACCGAAAAAGGCACAAGTATCACAACAATAAGGAAAAACGCGATGCCAAGACCAAAGCCGCCACCGGCCCGGAAGGCGAGTTTCAAGTCGCGAAGCAGCAGTGCTTTCATAGGAACGCCTCATCATAGCCGCTGATCGGCGCGTCGCCTTGTTTGGCGCGAAACGGACCCACGTCCAGCATGGTCACGTCCAAACCAAGATCAATGTGGGTCGCAAGCAAGGCGCTGCCCCCTTCGGCCAGATGGGCACGCACGGCATCAGCAAAAAGCTGCACAGACGCGGTGTCCAGCGAGACGGTTGGCTCATCCAGAACCCAAATCGGTCGACCGGTCACCAGCAAGCGCGCAAGGCCAAGACGGCGCTTTTGACCGGCTGAAAGACTGCCCGCCAAGCGGCTTCGTAGCTCAACAAGATCAAAGGCTTGAATGGCTTTTTCGATATCTGACTGACCAAAGACATCAGCCCAAAATCGCAGGTTCTCTTCGACGCTGAGCATGGTTTTTAGGCCATCGCTGTGCGCGGCGTAGGCCACCGCTTCCTCCGGTGCTTCCACTTGGCCCTTGAAAGGCGGTTGCAGGCCAGCAACCGTGCGCAACAGCGTGGTTTTACCAACGCCATTTGGGCCTTTTACGATCAACGCCTGTCCTGGGTTGATCTCAAAGCTGAGACCTTCCAAAACTGCCACACCGCCGCGGGCCACGCTGACATCTTTGACACGTAAAATCATATTGTGAGGCTTACCCCATCCCCTTGGCCGGCAAAAGGATTAACCTTTTGAACCCGCTGAATTTCGACGTCGGTATCACGTCTGTATTGTGGCTGTATCGCGGAGGTGGGGATGTGCACCTTAACCTAAATCAAACACTGTGATCGCACCGACCGTTGCGCAACACTTTTGCCTTAGCTTTCCTCTGGCACAGGCAACATCACCGCCGCCACACGGCGGCCTTCGCTGACCAGCACGTTATAGGTGCGGCACGCCGTCGGCGAAGCCATCGGCTCTACGCCGATGCCCGCCTCTTCCAACGTCTGGCGAAAGGCAGAGTGCACCGGCGTCAGATTTGCGCCCGTACCCATTAAGATGAAGTCGATTTCACCTTTTATGGCCAACACCGACTCAACGTCCTCAAAACCGCTCCAACTGCGTGCGCCCTTGGCATGGATAATCACACCGCCGGTAATGACTTCGCCGCCAATGCGGAAAAAGCCCGGTCCGTAGCTATCGATCGGAATTGCGTCCGCATAGGTCACTTCGGTCATCTGCATGGGGTCATCCTCCGCCGCTTAGGAAAGGCAATCCGGACACCGCCGCGCTGGCGATGATCAAATAGGCCACACCTCGGTATAGCCGCTCATAACGCGGATGGAAGAGCCAGCCGCCCAAAAGATTGCCCGCCATGGCCGGGATCGAGAGCATGAGGCCCAGAACAAAAGGCGCCGGATCAAATTGGCCGAGGATCAACAGAACAATCACCAGCAGGATGTCATAGAAAAACAGATAGGCAGAGGTGTTGGCACGGATCACGGACGGCCCATGGGGGCTAGCCATGTAGAATAGAATTACCGGCGGACCGGGCAGGCCTGCGGCTCCACCAAGCAAGCCACCTGCCCCGCCAATACCATAGACCATTGGGCCGGTGACAGTGCCGCGATAGCGAAACCCCAACAGCAGCACGGCCAACATGCCAATGGACAGCACAGACACGAGATAGCGAAAAATGCTGGGGTCCGTGCGCGTCAGCAGCCAAAGGCCCACAGGTAGCATGAGAACCACACCGATCATCAGGCGCAGCAGATCACGTTTGTGGCCATTGCGCAGCGCAGCAGGGATATGAACCGAGGGGGCAATGATGTCCAAGCCAGCCAAGGAAACAATCGCCCAGAGGGGCGGCATGACTTGTGCGGCGATGGGGAGATAGATCAGCGCGGTGCCAAAACCGGAGAAGCCACGCACAATGCCGGCCACAAAGGCGGCCAAAGCAACCCAGGCAAGGCCATCAATGGCCAGTGCCTGGGTCAGGAGATCAGGCGTCGATATCGGCAAACTTGTTGCCGGCGGTGTTGGCCTGCTTGGACCAATCGCGTTTTACGCCAAATTTCAGAAGCGCTGCAGAGGCGATGAAGATCGAGGAATAGGTCCCGACAATCACGCCCCAGATCATGGCAAAGACAAAGCCACGGATCACGTCGCCGCCTAGCACAAACAGGGAAATCAGCGCCAGCAATGTGGTGGCGGAGGTCATCACCGTCCGGCTCAAGGTTTCGTTGATCGAGAGGTTCAGCACCTCCTTTAGCTCCAACTTCTTGTATTTCCGCAGATTTTCCCGCACGCGGTCAAACACCACCACCGTATCGTTCAGCGAGTAGCCGACAATGGTCAGCAGCGCCGCGATAATGGCCAGGTCAAATTTGATCTGCAGCTCCGAGAACACACCGATGGTCAGCACCACGTCGTGTATCAGCGCCATCACAGCGCCCACAGCAAACTGCCACTCAAAGCGTAGCCAGATGTAAACAAGTACAGCACCAATCGCGAGCAGAACCGCAATCACCGCAGTGTTGATCAACTCGCCAGACACTTTTGGGCCAACCGACTCGACCGACACAAAGGTAATATCCGGCGCCACGGTTTGCAGCTGTACTTCTACCTTTTTGATCATGTCAGCGGTCACCGCCTCTTCGCCCTCTTGGGCCTGAATGCGGATCATGGTGACGTGCTGATCTTCTTCAAAGGTCACATCAAACACCTCGGTGATTGAAATGTCCCCGAGCTCCAGCGGCTCAATCGCTTGGCGGTAATCTGCGATCACCACCTCCTGCGCGCTTTCGGTACGGATGGTGGTTCCGCCCCGGAAGTCGATGCCGAAGTTAAGGCCCTGAAGGAAGAAGCTCACCATAGCCGCCACCATCAAAGCACCGGAGATGCCAAGCCACAGCGTTGGGCGGGCGAAGAAATCCCATTTGGTCTCTTGTGGAACAAGTCTCAAACGCATGGCTTATACCTCGATTGTCTTGGGACGGCGGCGTTCAAACCACATCACGATCAGCACACGCGTCACAAAGATCGCGGTGAAGACCGAGGTGAGAATGCCAAGGCCGAGCGTGATGGCAAAGCCGCGCACAGGGCCAGAGCCCACAGCGAACAGGATCACAGCGGTGATGAAGGTCGTGATATTAGCGTCCAAGATTGCAGAGAGCGCTTTCTCATAGCCAAGCTCAATGGCACGGGCTGGACCTTTGGCGGATTTCAGCTCTTCGCGGATGCGTTCAAACACCAACACGTTGGCGTCCACCGCCATCCCGATGGTCAGAACGATCCCGGCAATACCCGGCAAAGTCAGCGTCGCACCGATGAGGCTCAA
This sequence comes from Shimia sagamensis, assembly GCF_900182745.1. Taxonomy (GTDB): domain Bacteria; phylum Pseudomonadota; class Alphaproteobacteria; order Rhodobacterales; family Rhodobacteraceae; genus Shimia; species Shimia sagamensis. The sequence goes on from NZ_FXTY01000011.1 coordinate 27,260, forward strand.
CAGGCCGAAGATCAGGCCAACGTTGATGATCAGCGCGATATTGGCAAAGACGCCAAACGTGCCGTAGCTCAGGAACATAAACACCAGCACACCAACAAAAGCCACGATACAGGCAATGCGGCCTGCTTCGATGCTGTCTTGCCCCAGCTCTGGACCAATGGTGCGTTCTTCGAGGAAAGTTAGCTCCGCAGGCAAGGCGCCCGCACGCAGAAGCACAGCCAAGTTGGTGCTTTCTTCGACAGAGAAACGACCCGTGATGATGCCGGAGCCGCCTGCAATGTGCGCCTGAATGACCGGTGCCGAGATAACTTCGTCATCCAGCACAATGGCAAACGGGCTGCCGATGTTTTGCGCCGTGTAGTCGCCAAACTTGCGCGCACCAGTTGGGTTGAACCGGAAAGACACCGCAGGACGGTTGTTTTGATCAAAGCTAGGCTGCGCGTCGACCAGCTCTTCGCCGGTCACAACAGGGGCCGCTTCAACGATGTAATACACACCCTCTTCGTCAAGCGATGGCAGCACTTTGTTGCCAACACCTGCGGAGGCGTCTGGATCAGAGGCACGGCCGACAACCGGATTGAAGGTCAACTGCGCGGTGGTGCCAATGATCTCTTTGAGTTCCGACGCGGAGCCAATGCCCGGCACTTGAATAAGAATGCGATCCGAGCCCTGACGCTGAATGGTGGGCTCGCGTGTGCCCACTTCGTCAATCCGGCGGCGGATGATTTCCAGTGCCTGCTGCACGGTACGTTGGTCAGAGGCGAGTTTCTCGGCGTCTGACAATTCCACAATGATGGTGTCCCCTTCGGTGCGCACCACAATGTCGCTGGCCCCGGCCCCGGTGATCGAGGTCACCGGACGGGCCAAACCACGCACAAGGCTTGCGGCCTCCTGAATGGCTTCCGGCTTGGAGATTTTGAAGCGCAGCTCGGTTTCTGGACCCGGCTGCTGGCGGATGGTGCCAACGGTGGAACGTTCGCCACGCAGTAGGTCCCGCACCTCTGGCCACATTGATGTCATGCGCGCGGCATAGACATCTTCGACCTTCACTTCGGCCAGAAGGTGTGCACCACCGCGCAGATCAAGACCAAGGTTCACCAGGCGCGACGGCAGGAAGGATGGCCATCCGGCAATCAGCGCCTCGGTGTTTTCGTTCACAATGCCAACCTCGCGGTCAGCAACAGCATCATTATGGGCCTCAACCCTCGGATAAAACGCGTTTGGCATGGCCAGAAGCAAGCCCACCACGCAGGTGAGCCAGATCAGGACCCGTTTCCAAAGGTCAATTTGCAGCATGTTAGATGCCCTGTTGGTCTTGTTTAAAGGTGGATTAGTCGGCTTTGGCCGGCTCGGTCTTGGAGGTGACCTGAGCGATGGTGGTTTTCACCACGCGCACTTTCACGCCTTCGGCCAGCTCAACTTCAACTTCATTGTCGTCTTTGACCTTGCTCACCTTACCGATCAGACCACCCTGGGTCACAACCTGATCACCGCGACGCACGGCGGTCACCATAGCTTGGTGTTCTTTTACTTTTTTCTGCTGCGGACGGATCAGCAGGAAATACATGATCGCAAAGATCAGAATGAGCGGCAGAAACTGGCCGATTTGGTCCATGGTGTCAGGTCCTCTGTAAGTGCGGGATTGCCCCGTAAAAGTCGCAGGGAACCTATGGGGCATTGGCGACACTTGCAAGGTGTCAAAGCCCTTGACGAAGCGCCTTGTTCCCTTAAGAGGCTGTAGGGCGCGCTGCGAACGCCGGGTGGTTACGATGAAGCCCGATTTCCGGCATAAGCGGAAGCGTGAAACGACTCAGCTTAAGCATGAAGGATAAGAGAGATGCATGACATTAAGGCGATCCGCGAAAACCCGGCCGCTTTTGACGCCGCCCTGACCCGCCGTGGGGATGCGGCCATGTCATCCTCCCTGTTGGCTTTGGATGAAGAGCGCCGTGCCAAAATTGGCGCGGCTGAGGCGGCTCAAGCGGCACAAAAAGCGGCGGCCAAAGAGGTTGGCGCTGCCAAAGCCAAAGGTGACGAGGCTGAATTTGAACGGCTGCGCGCACTAGTGGGTGAGAAAAAAACCGAAGTGGCCGCGATGCAAAACGAGGCCAAAGAGATCGACGCCAAGCTGACCGACGCTTTGGCGCGGATTGCCAACTTGCCAGCCGAGGATGTGCCAAACGGCGCGGATGAGGACGACAACGTTGAGATCAAGCAGTGGGGCACGCCAAAATCTTTTGATTTCACACCGGTTGAACACTTCGAGATTGGCGGCGTTTCTGCAAGCATGGATTTCGAAACCGCCGCCAAAATCTCCGGCGCTCGGTTTGTGATGCTCAAAGGCGCTGTGGCGCGTATCCATCGCGCGCTGGCGCAGTTCATGATCGACACCCATGTGGATGAAAACGGGCTGACCGAGGTCAACACACCGGTTCTGGTGCGCGATGAGGCGATGTATGGCACCGACAAGCTGCCAAAATTTGCTGAGGACAGCTATCAGACCACCAATGGCTGGTGGTTGATTTCCACCTCAGAAATCCCGCTCACCTACTCGGTTGCCGCTGACATTCTGGACGAAAGTGCGCTGCCGATCCGTATGACCGCGCATTCGCTGTGTTTCCGCAGCGAGGCTGGCAGCGCAGGCAAAGACACCTCCGGTATGTTGCGTCAGCACCAGTTTGAAAAAGTGGAGATGGTCTCGATCACCCACCCAGACGAGTCTGACAATGAGCAGAAACGCATGTTGGGCTGCGCCGAGGGCATTCTGGAAAAACTGCAGATCCCTTACCGCACCGTTGTGCTCTGCACCGGCGACATGGGTTTTGGCGCGCGCCGCACCTATGACATCGAGGCGTGGATTCCGGGCCAAGATGCCTATCGCGAGATCAGCTCTGTTTCCACCACTGGTGCCTTTCAGGCCCGCCGCATGAACGCCCGCTTCCGCCCCGCCGATGGCGGAAAACCGGAATATGTGCACACGTTAAATGGCTCTGGCCTTGCGGTAGGCCGCTGCTTGATTGCGGTTCTGGAAAACGGTCAACAGGCCGATGGCTCCGTGGTGCTGCCAGAGGTGCTGGTGCCCTATCTGGGTGGCAAATCCACGCTAACAGCGGACGGAAATCTGACCTAAGTCACTGCTCAACAACAAAAAATCAAAGCGCGGCCCGATGGAGCCGCGCTTTTTGTTTTCTCATTCCCCAAATATCCCGGGGGTCCGGGGGATGGCCCCCGGCCTACTCCGCCGGTACCGCGCCTTGCGTTTGGTTCTTGGGAAACGGCACCAGCCGCTCCTGCTCCTCATCCCATAACTTCAACGAAAACGACCGGATCGCTTCTGGCCACTCGATGGTGGGCAGGTCATATTCCGCACGGATCATCTGGTGGCATTTACGCAGGTTGTAATGTGGAATGCGGGCGTTGAAGTGATGGATGTCGTGATAGGCAATATTGGCTGAGGCCAGATCCATCCACCAGCCGAGATCCAGCGCGGAGGAGCCTTGCAACGCCGCGAGACGTGGGTCGAGGTCCGGGCGGCGATCCCAATAAGTGTCCTCAAAATTATGCTGCAGGTAGACCATAAACACCCCAACCATGCCGCCAAAGAACGACGCCAGGAACCAGATCAAAACACCGCCCCAGCCTGCGAGGGCATAGAGCACCCCCATATAGGAAAAGATCGCAACATTGTGCAGCAGAACCGATTTCCACATGCTGAGCGCACTCTTGGGCCAACGGTAGCGGATGAAATAGGTGAACAGGCTGCCCAGAGGAATCAGAACAAACGGGTTACGGTAAAGCCGATATTGCAGGCGTTCCCAAAAACCAGCCTCGTTCCATTCCCGAACTGTCATGGTGTGGATTTCGCCGGTTTCGCGATGCTCCAGATTACCAAGGTGGCTGTGGTGCATGTTGTGATTGTGACGCATAGCGGCGTATGGCGCGAAGGTCACAACCGACAGCACCTCGCCGGCCCAGTCGTTGTGTTTGCGACTTTTGAACAGTGACGCGTGGCCGGTGTCATGCTGTAACACATAAAGCCGCACCGCTGAGAGGCCGTTGAGCACCATCATTGGGATCAGGATGTACCAGGTGCCCTGATTGACAATTGCCCCGTAAAGCGTGGCAAAGTAGACCACAAAGGTACCAAAGAAACTGACCGCGCCAAGCCGGTCATCTTGCACTGTGAATTCTTTCAAGCGCTCGCGAATCTCCATCGCAAACCTCTCTTCTCAAATCAATATTTCTGCCTGGGCCCTATGGGGCTTGGGTATCAAGGCACACGCAGTCCCAGAATATACAGACCACATAACAAGACTATAACGCGAATTTACGTCGCCACAATGCACAGTCGCCGCGCAGAAGACTGCACGGCGACGAAAAACTTAAGAATGACTTTGTGAAGGCGATTAGAAACCCGCGTCACGTCCCTTGATATGTTTGCGCAAGCGAGACGGGGTCGACTTCTTTTTGCCCTTATAGGGGTTTTTGTCGCCCTGCCCGCGCATAAACAGACGAATGGGTGTGCCTGGCATGTCAAAGGTTTCCCGCAACCCATTTACCAGATAACGCGAATAGCTTTCCGGCAGCTTGTCCGGGTGAGAACACATCACCACAAACCCAGGAGGACGGGTCTTGGCTTGCGTCATATAGCGCAGTTTGATGCGCTTACCCTGCGGCGCGGGGGGCGGGTGCTGTTGCAGCATTTCCACCAGCCAACGGTTCAACCAAGACGTCGGAATGCGGCGGTTCCATGTGTCATAGGCTCGCAGAATCGCTTCGTTCAAGCGGTCCAGGCCACGTCCCGTCTTTGCCGAAACCGTGATCAGGGGGGCGCCCCGCAGTTGCGGAAGAAGGCGATTGAAGGATTCTTTGAGGTCGCGCAGCTTCTCTTGCTTGTGTTCCTCAATGTCCCATTTGTTGACGGCCACGACCACGGCGCGGCCTTCGCGCTCTGCCAAATCGGCAATGCGCAGATCTTGCTGTTCAAATGGAATAGCGGCATCCAAAAGCACGACAACAACTTCGGCAAATTTCACCGCACGTAGACCATCGCCGACCGACAGTTTTTCCAACTTGTCTTGCACCTTGGCTTTTTTACGCATGCCAGCGGTGTCAAAGATCCGCATCGGGGTGTCGTTCCACGTGGTGCGCAGGCTGATCGCATCGCGGGTGATGCCGGCCTCAGGCCCTGTGAGAAGACGATCCTCACCAATGATCTGGTTGATCAGGGTGGACTTGCCCGCATTGGGTCGTCCCACCACGGCAATCTGCAAAGGGCGCTGCTCTGTGATCAGTTGGGATGGTTTCTGGTTTTCAGGATCAAAATGCTCATCTTCCTCCTCCTCGTCCAGCTCCACATCCACTTCAACTTCATCAGCCAAGGCTTCGGCTTTGCTGGAGAAATCATCTGCGATTGGCATGAGGTGGGTATAGAGATCATTCAACCCTTCACCGTGCTCTGCTGAAAGGCGGATCGGCTCGCCAAGCCCAAGAGAATAGGCCTCAATCATACCCGCATCCGCAGCCCGGCCTTCGCCTTTGTTGGCGGCAAGGATCACATGTGCGGACCGTTTGCGCAGAATTTCTGCAAAAATCATATCGGTTGGTGTCACACCCGCACGGGCATCAATCATAAACAGACACACGTCCGCCATATCCACTGCACGTTCAGTCAGACGCCGCATGCGGCCTTCCAGACTGTCGTCAGTGGCGTCTTCCAGACCGGCGGTATCAATCACCGTGAACCGCAAGTCCGCCAGTTTGGCATCCCCCTCGCGCAAATCCCGCGTGACGCCAGGCTGGTCGTCAACCAACGCCAGCTTTTTGCCCACAAGGCGATTGAACAGGGTGGATTTGCCCACATTTGGGCGGCCCACGATGGCGAGCGTAAAACTCATGACAGATCTCCGGAACGTCTGAAGTCGCTCCGATACATCATAAATGCGTCAACGGAAAGCGTACAATTCGCCTTTGCGGTTCACCACGTAGAGAACACCACCTGCCACAACCGGATTGGTGGCCGCGCCATGCGGCAATTCCACCGTGTGGGTGAGCAGGCCATTGCGCGGATTGTAGAAGCGGACCACTTCGTCTGAAGACGGAACAACCAACTGTCCGCCTGCGAGAATAGGACCATAGTGCGCGTGCACTGCTGATTGCTTCTTGGGTTTGTCTTTTACAAATTGTGGCAGAGTATAGCCCCAGATACGGGTGCCGTCACGGGCGTCCAGTCTCAACAGTTCATTGGTTTCCGACACCAGGAACAGCGAGCCGCCTGCGGGGAAAACTGGGCTTAGAGCGCCCTGACCCGCAGTCCATTTACGTTGACCGGTTTCAGCGTCAAACGCCGCCATGCGGCCAGAGTGGTTGGCCACATAAATTGTATCACCAACAACAACCGGGTCTCCGGAGATGTCGCCCACGGTATTCACAGCGCGCCCTGGGCGGGTGTCTGATAGGCCTGCGGTCCAACGAGACACACCACCGCGGCGGAACGCGGCTTGGATTTCACCGGACCCATAAGGGAAAATTGCCAAACGATCCGTGATGGCAGGTGCCGCCGGGCTTTGTACGTTTTGCACGTTTGGAATGGACAGCATTTGCCAGGCAATCTTGCCGGTTTCCACTTCAAGCGCCCAGGCCGTGGCGTCGCCGGAAACCACATAGACAAGGTCCCCGTAGACTGTGGGTGTGCCGCTGCCGACGGATTGGAACTTTTGCTCCCAAAGATCGGCGCCGGTTGCCGGATCCAACGCACGAATGCTGCCAAAGCCAGTGGTGACAAAGAGTTTGCCCTTGCCGTAGGCCAATCCGCCTGTGGAGGCTTGACCGGCTTTGTCATTGGGGGGTGTCATGTCTCGGGACCAAAGCAATTGACCACCGCTGCTTGTGGCTGTCACCGTCGCTTCTGCATCCACGGTGAAGATGCGGCCCTCGGCGACCACCGGATCAGCGGTAATACGTGTTTTGCGCGACTCACCGGCGCCGATGGACGTCGACCAAGCGAGTACTGGGCGCTGAGATAGCGCTGCGTTTGCTGTGCGCGTGCTGGGCGTGCCAATACGACCGGTCCACTGAGCATTATTGCTCTGCGCTGGTAAACTGATGGCGAGGTCTTTGTTTTCGATCACTTCCTCTGACGGAATAAGATCTTCACGGTCGCCAACCAGGATGATTTCTGGCTCCGCACAAGCCGACAGCAGTGCCGCGGAGGCAACACCCGCGGTCAAAATCCAAGACAAACGTTTCACTGCTGAGTCCCCCACCCTGCAACTCTTATTGATCAGCCAGAACGGGCGCGGTGTTCGCCGGTGTTCCGCCAAGTGCCACAATCAACTGAGACGCGCGGTTGCGCAAGCCTGAGGTGACTGCCGCATCTTGAATGAGAGCCTGTAGCTGCGTGATGGCACCTTCAACATCACCTTCTTCTAGGCTCAGCAGCGCCAGTTGCTCTTGGGCAGGCAGTGCCAGCGGCATACCGGGACCGGCCAACGCTTCAAGCGCCAAGCGCCGATCGGCAACCGGCGTGTTTTTACCTTCCGCCAGAACCGCCTTGAAGGCGGCAATCTGACGATAGATTTCCGGTGTCTCAAGATCACTCGTAGTGATCCCATTCAGAGTTTGCGCCGCTTCTTCGCCGGAGCCAACTTCGATCTGGTGGGTGGCCAAAAGCATATCGGCAACAACCTGAGCGTCTGGCGACTCAGTGGTCAGATCGCTGAGGCCTGCTACCCGTTCTGCCGCGTCACTGGAGGACACTGCACCAATCAAAGCGTCACCCGTGTTTTGGGCTGCGGTGCGAGCCTTGCTTTTCTGGTACTCGTTGAACGCTGCGGCGCCAACAATGGCGATAACAGTCACAACGGCTATCCAGCCATAGCGGCGGATGAGGCCAAATAGGCGGTCACGGCGCACTTCTTCGGTGACTTCTTCGATGAAACTGTCGGTATTGCTCACGCCTGCTCTCCTGTCGGTTTGCCTTGTCTTATCGTTTTGTTTTCAAAGTGCCAAGTACTGTGGCAAAGGCACATCGTTCCCACAGCTTTTTTAGAAACTTCCGGAGTAATTTGAACCGATGAGTCCAAATTTTAGCATCTGAGGTTGTTTCTCGGGGCGCGAACGCCAATATGTCGTCCAATATTTGTGCGCGGGAGGGCGCACGTTAAGCAACAGGGGCCATAATATGCGGCTTATTCCGGTTCTGACCGCACTTCTTGTCGCGGCAGTTTTGTATTTTGTAGTGGTAGAACGTGACCGACTCGCTGCTTTTGCTGGTAACGGCGCTGCCGAAGAGGTGAGCGAAGAGAATGCTGACGTCGCTGCCGAAACCGAGACAGACGAGACACCTGAAACGTCCAAACTTATTCGTGTTGTCGCTGTACGCAGTGAAGCCCGCACCATCGATAGCGCAGTTGTACTGCGTGGCGAAACCGAGGCGGATCGTGAGGTTGAGGTACGTGCGGAAACCAGTGGTCTGGTGATCACTGAACCGCTGAGACGCGGCTCCAGCGTGAGCGCAGGTCAGGAACTATGTCGTCTGGACGTGGGCACCAGTACAGCGGTTTTGGCGGAAGCTAAGGCAAGACTTCTCGAGGCACGAGCGCGCATTCCAAGCGCGCAGGCCTCTGTAGCGGAAGCCGAAGCGCGGCTGGAAGAGGCAAAAATCAACGACAATGCAGCGCGCAAACTGTCGGAAGGTGGCTTTGCCTCTTCCACACGTGTTGCGAGCACTGCGGCAGGCGTACGCGCTGCTGAGGCGTCGATTCAAGCGGCCACTTCGGGTTTGGAAAGCACGCAGGCCGGCATCGAATCGGCTCAGGCGCTTGTCGCCGCTGCGGAGCGCGAGGTTGACCGGTTGACCATGGTGGCGCCGTTTGACGGCCTACTTGAGAGCAAAACGGCAGAACTGGGTAGCTTGATGCAACCGGGCAGCCTCTGCGGCACTGTCTTGCGGCTTGACCCCATTCGCGTGGTTGGCTTTGTGCCGGAAACCGACATCAGCCGCGTAAACGAAGGATCTCTGGCGGGTGCACGCCTGACAACCGGTCAGGAAGTGACCGGCCAAGTGACCTTTGTGTCCCGGTCTGCTGACCCTCAAACGCGCACGTTCCGTGTTGAAGTCACCGTGCCAAACCAAGACTTGGCTATCCGTGACGGTCAAACCGCCGAAATTATGATCTCAGCCGACGGCGCAGCCGCACATTTCTTGCCCCAGTCCTCGCTGACACTGAATGATGAGGGCACCTTGGGGGTTCGCATCGTGCAAGACGGCGGCATTGTGGCGTTCAAAGCAGTGGATCTGCTCCGGGATGGAATTGACGGTATCTGGGTTGGCGGATTGCCGGACAAGGCTGACGTGATCATCGTGGGTCATGAATTTGTGATAGAGGGTGTTCACGTCGCGCCGACATATCGGGAGCTTGACCAATGACCGGCGCCATCACCTGGGCCGCCGAACGCGCCCGAATGATCCTGGCGTTCATCGTCATTTCCCTGGTGATTGGCGCCTTTTCCTACGCAAGCCTTCCTAAGGAAGGCGAGCCAGACATCGACATCCCAATCCTTTACGTCTCTGTCAGCTATCCAGGGATTTCCGCAGAGGATGCAGAAAGCCTTTTGGTGAAACCAATGGAGACAGAGGCTGTCGATCTGGATGGCCTCGACAAGATGAGCGGCATCGCCTCAGAAAACCACGCCTCTTTGCTGCTGGAATTCGACTTTGGCTGGGACAAAAGCGCAACGATCGCTGATGTGCGCGACGCCATGAACACGGCGCAAGCCAATTTCCCCGAAGGCGCCGATCAATACACAATCTCGGAAATCAACTTTTCTGAGTTCCCAATCGTGATTGTGAACCTGTCCGGTGATGTTCCTGAACGCACGATGGCGCGTTTGGCCAAAGACCTGCAGGATGATTTTGAAGCCATCGACGCGGTTCTGGAAGCGCCGATTGCCGGCAACCGCGACGAAATGGTTGAGGTCGTGATCGACCCGCTGCGACTGGAATCCTACAACGTCACCGCGCCCGAGCTGATCAGTGTTGTTCAGAACAACAACCAACTGATTGCGGCGGGTGAAGTCGAAACCAATCAAGGTACGTTCTCTGTCAAAATCCCCTCCTCGTTCAACGATGTCAGCGACATTTATGAATTGCCGGTGAAAACCAACGGTGAGCGGATTGTGACGCTGGGCGATCTTGCTGAGATCAACTTCACCTTTGAAGACCGTGCGGGCACTGCGCGGTTTGACGGCGAAAACACGGTTGCACTGCAGGTGGTGAAAGGCAAAGGCTTCAACATCATCGACACCGTGGATCAAATCAAAACCACACTGGCCAAGGCGCAAGAAAGCTGGCCTGAAGAGCTTCAGGCGGCGGTACATGTTGGCACCTCCAATGATCAGAGCCGCGTTGTCGGCTCAATGGTGCGTCAGCTCGAAGGCTCAGTTCTGACGGCGATTGCACTGGTGATGATTGTGGTTCTGGCCTCGCTGGGCAGTCGCGCCGCCATGCTGGTGGGTTTTGCTATTCCAGCCTCTTTCCTGCTGTGTTTTGCCTTCCTCGCACTGATGGGTGTGACCATCTCCAACATGGTGATGTTTGGTCTGATCCTTGCTGTGGGGATGCTGGTGGACGGCGCCATTGTTGTGGTGGAATACGCCGACAAACGCATCAAGGAGGGTGTCGGCCCGATGCACGCCTATGTTGAGGCTGCGCAGCGGATGTTTTGGCCCATCGTCAGTTCCACCGCGACCACGCTTTGTGCCTTCCTGCCGATGCTGTTCTGGCCGGGTGTGCCGGGCGAATTCATGGGCATGTTGCCGGTCACAATGATCTTTGTACTGTCGGCATCCTTGCTGGTGGCACTGATCTATCTGCCGGTTGTGGGCGGTATCTCTGGCCGCTTGAGCCGGGTGTTCGATCATGCGTCTGAAGGGTTAAAAGCCCGTCTGCCGTGGGTCGTTCGCGCCCTGATGGTTCCGGTCCCGCTCTACGGTATGTTTGCTGGCCTAATGCAGATGTTGAACGCAACTTATGCATCTGGCGACGATGGCTCCACCACAGGGGTTCTGATAGCCGGAGGCGTGCTGTTTGTTTTGTCTGCGTTTGCAGCATCGATCACCATGAGTGCCGCCGAAATCACACGCAAACGCCGCAACGTGAAATCTGGCTTCCGTCACAATGGCTTTGGCTACCTGATGCGCTTTATCGTCGGCAACCCAATCATGCCGCTGGTTTCCATCGCTGCGGTGATCTTCACTGTTGTCTCGATCCTCGGGTACTTTGGCGAGAACAGTAAAGGTGTCGAATTCTTCGTCGCCACTGAGCCGGAGCAAGCCACGGCTTATGTGCGGGCACGTGGCAACCTATCGCTTGCTGAAAAAGACGACATGGTGCGTGAAGCTGAAACCATCATCATGCAGCATCCGGCAGTGATCAACGTGTTCTCCTTTGCCGGCAAGGGAGGCTTGGACACAGGCGGCCCAGGGGGTGGCAACTCGCCACCTGACACAGTTGGCCAGGTCCAGTTTGAGATCATCCCTTGGGAAGATCGCCCTACTGCGCGCGAGACATGGTTCTTTGGCCTCTTGGAGCGGGACGTAAGTTCGCCAGAATTTGGTGGCAATCGCGTGCTGAGCGAGTTGGACGCGGAACTGGCAAAACTGCCTGGGTTCTTTGTGGAAACCAGCCCCATCGAACAGGGTCCTGGCTCTGGCAAACCCATTCATCTGCGGATTAAAGGTGATGGCTGGGACGAACTCAACGTCGCCGCTGCCACCGCACGGGAGACCTTTGAGGCGACCACAGGTTTGACTTTGGTTGAAGACACCCTGCCCTTGCCTGGCATTGACTGGCAAATTGACGTGGATGTGGCCAAAGCCGGCCGCTACGGCGCGGATGTGGCCACCGTTGGTGCGATGGTGCAACTGGTGACGCGTGGCATTCTGCTGGACACCATGCGCGTGGAAAGCTCAGATGAAGAAATTGAAATCCGTCTGCGTTTGCCTGATCAAGACCGTGTGCTTTCAACATTGGACACACTTAAGGTACGCACCAACGACGGGCTTGTCCCGTTGTCCAACTTTGTTACACGCTTCCCTGTGCCAAAACGCGCCTCGATCAGCCGGGTTGATCAAGAGCGCTACTATGACGTGAAAGCCGACTTTGTGCCGGGTCTTGTCAAAATTGTATCCGGTGACGGCGAAGAAGCCCGCACTCTGGCTGTTTTGAAGACACTAGCGGACGGTGAGTCCACAAGCGACACAGTGATCTCCACTCCAAATGGCGATCAATTCACCTTATTTGCCCTAGAAAATGCGAAGTCCGCCATCGAGTTGCAGGCGGCCATTAATGATGGAGCACGTCGCATCCCTGTGACGGCAACGGAACGCATCGAAGTGCTGACAGAGTGGCTCAACACCAATCCATTTGGCAGCTCAATCAGTTGGGAGTGGACCGGCGATCAGGAAGAACAGGCCGAATCCGGCGCCTTCTTGATGAGCGCCTTCTCCGCTGCACTGGGGTTGATGTTTGTGATCCTGTTGGCGCAGTTCAACAGCTTCTACAACTCGGTGCTGGTGCTTCTGGCGGTCGTTCTGTCCACGGCCGGTGTGCTGGTAGGAATGCTGGTGATGGATCAAACGTTCTCGATCATCATGACCGGTACCGGCATTGTAGCCCTGGCGGGGATTGTGGTGAACAACAACATTGTTCTGATCGATACCTATCAAGAATACAGCCAATACATGCCGCGGATCGACGCAATTGTGCGCACCGCACAGAGCCGTATCCGTCCAGTACTGCTGACCACCATCACCACAATGGCAGGCCTCGCGCCGATGATGTTTGGCCTGAGCCTGGACTTCATCAATGGTGGCTACTCCATCGACAGCCCCACGTCCCTGTGGTGGAAACAGCTGGCGACGGCCGTGGTGTTTGGTCTGGGCATCGCAACTGTGCTGACATTGGTGTTCACACCTTCCATGTTGGCAGCGCGGGTTTGGGCCAGCACCTACTTCAACTGGATGATGCGCCTGTTGGCACGCCTGTCCTTTGGCCGCACCTCGCAAGCTGGTCAGGATTGGGCGCTGCGCCGCGCGGCGCGCAAAGTAAAACACCCGGTGTTGCTGTGGGATGAAACCACCGAAGTGGTGATGGAAAGCTCCTCTCCGAGCGGACGCACCACAAAACCGTCCAACCGCCCTGCCAAGGTCGACCCCAATGACCTTGCGCCAGAGGTTGAGGCCCCGCGTGGTGGCAAAGCGGCCAATGACGATCCAGATACTGGGGGCATTCAAGCCGCTGAATAAAACGACGTACAGTGAAAAAAAAACGCGCTCCTTCCGGGGGCGCGTTTTTCATTCATCCATAATGTTCTTTTTTTGCAGCGCATTTCGCCTTATACGTGTCGCACTACAATTCTTGCGGCGACATTATTACAGGCCTTTTTATGTTGGACTTAGCAGTCAGCACGTCTCTGTCACCTGCGCTCCCAGCCCTTATTTTAACGGGTTTGGTGATGGTGTTTTGGCTTGCGCTGAACCTGGTGACATACACCTTTTTTCACGCAGACAAGGAACGCGCCATATACGGTGAAGACCGTATTTCCGAGCGCACACTCCTGTCGCTCGCGCTCATTGGGGGGTCTGTAGGCGCAAAAGTGGCGCAGAAACGGTTTCATCACAAAACCCGCAAACAGCCGTTTGGGTATTATCTCAACGCCATTGTTGTTTTGCACCTGGGGTTGATTGTCCTGGGAACCTACCTGGCAGTTGCCGGAGCAAACGGTACTTGGATATCGGAAGAAATCGCCACAATCTGGCTGACCTAACCAAACCCACAACCAGCCCGTCAAAGACAGGCTGGTCCCTGAGGTTTTGATGAAACTCAGGCGGCGTCTTCATCCGCCTGCTGACGGGTCCAGAGCTGCGCGTAGCGGCCTCTTTTTTCCAAAAGCGCACCGTGCGTGCCTTCTTCGACCACCTCGCCTTTTTCTAACACAACAATCCGATCAGCTTCTGCGATGGTGGACAGACGGTGTGCGATTGTTATCACGGTGCGGCCCTCTCCAGCTCGCGCCAAAGCTTCCTTGATGCCTTGCTCGGTTTCGGTGTCCAGCGCTGAGGTGGCCTCGTCCAACAACAGGATCGGCGGGTTCTTCAGCAACGTCCGTGCAATGCCCACACGCTGTTTCTCGCCGCCAGAAAGTTTGAGCCCCCGTTCACCAACCGCCGTGTCATAGCCATCCGGCAACGCCGCAATGAAGTCATGGATTTGCGCAGCCTGGGCAGCAGCGACAACATCGTCCTGCGTCGCCCCGTCGCGCCCATACGCAATGTTGTAGCGGATGGTGTCGTTGAACAGCACCGTGTCTTGCGGCACCACCCCAATAGCGTCATGCAGACTCTCTTGTTGCACGTCACGCACGTCTTGGCCGTCAATCCTTAGCGCCCCCCCCTGCACATCATAGAACCGGAACAACAGACGGCCGATGGTGGATTTCCCGGATCCCGACGCACCCACAATCGCAACCGTCTGCCCACCCGGCACTTCTAGGCTCACGCCCTTCAGAATGGCGCGTTCGGCCTCATAGCCAAAGGCCACAGAGTCCAGCGAAATGGACCCGTCTTTGATGGCCAAGGGCTTTGCATCAGGTTTGTCAGCCACTTCGGCGGGCTGTTCGAGCAGTTCAAACATCTCGCCCATGTCGACAAGGCTCTGACGGATTTCGCGATAGACCGTGCCCAGGAAATTCAACGGCATGGTGATCTGCACCATATAGGCGTTGACCATGACAAAATCGCCCACAGTCAGGTCGCCGTTTTGCACGCCAATCGCAGCCATAACCATCACAATGACAAGCCCGGAGGTGATCAGAAAGGACTGTCCAAAGTTCAAAAAAGCCAAGGAATATGAAGTCTTTAGCGCGGCTTCCTCATAACCGGCCATGGCGCTGTCATAGCGCGCAGCCTCTCGTTTTTCCGCACCAAAATACTTGACAGTCTCAAAATTCAGCAGGCTGTCGATCGCCTTCTGATTGGCATCCGTATCTTGGTCATTCATCTGACGGCGCAGCTTCACGCGCCATTCGGTGACCTTGAACGTGAACCAGATGTAGATCGAGATGGTCACGCCCACAACGGCCAGATAGCGCGCGTCAAACAGCCAATAGAAGATCGCGGAGATCATCAACAGTTCGAGCACCAGCGGGCCGATGGAGAACAGCAGGAAGCGCAGTAGGAACTCCACACCTTTCACACCGCGCTCAATGATGCGGCTCAAGCCGCCAGTTTTGCGGGTGATGTGATAGCGCATCGACAGGCGGTGGATGTGCTCAAAGGTTTCCAGTGCCAGTTGGCGCAGGGCACGTTGCGCCACTTTGGCAAACACCGCATCGCGCAACTGCTGGAAGCCATTGGTCATCAAACGGGCCATGCCATAGGCAACAGTCAACCCAACCGCCCCGAGGGCCAATGGCGGCACACCTTCATTGGCCAGCGCATCCACGGCGCCTTTGTAAAGCATCGGCGAATAGACAGCGATCACCTTGGAAGCCAACAGCATGCACAATGCCAGCACCACGCGATGTTTCACCCATGGTTTGTCATCTGGCCAGAGATAAGGAGAAACTTTCCGTATCGTACGCCAACCGGAGCGTTGCTCATTGCGCGCGAGTTCCTCAGCCGTAGCCGTGTGCCATTTCGTCATGCCTGCCTGCCTGTCAGTTGGTGAGCCTGACAAACCTAATCATCAGGCGCAGGACTTGCCAGCCCTGACGGCGTTATTCTTCCGGCACCGTAAAGACTTGGCCCGGATAGATCAGATTTGGATCGCGGATTTTGTCTTTGTTGGCTTCAAAGACCTGCAAGTAAAGCTCACCTTCGCCGTAGCGGTCCCGCGCAATCGCCCAAAGCGTGGCGCCCGGTTGCACGGTGACAATGCGGACTGGAGGTTGGGCCGCTTCGGTCTGGTTGTCAGGTTCTGATATCGTTTCAGTGGACGCCGCCACACTTGTCGCTGTCGCCGTATCTGTGCCGGCTTGTTCCACGCCGGTTGGCTGCTCTGCTTCCGCAGTAGTGGCAGGCTGTTCCGGGGTGCTGGTTTCGACCGGGTCTGTGTCACGCGCGCTTGTGGTTGCCACAACAGCTGGCACAGAAGCCGCGTCTTTAGAGGTTTCGATCTTCGCCGCGTCGTCCTCAATTGTCGCCGCAACGGCAGGAGCTTTGGCCTCCGAAACACTGTCAGTCTTCGCCGGTGTCTCAGTCACTTCGACTTGCGTTGCCACGGGCGCCTCCGTTTTTGCGACTGCCTCCTGTGTATCCGCACCACCAGTGTCGTTTGAAGAATCAGTTGCCGTCTTCGCAGTGGTTTCAGCCGCTGCGACAGTTTCTGCCTGCGCACGGGCCTGGGCGACAGTTTCCGGCGTTTCACGCTTAAACGGCGTTACCACGCGGGACAGCACTTTGGCCGACTCGTCCACTTCATCCGCACGCAATTCGTACAAGCCACCGGCCACATCTTCCAACTGCGTAGACCATAGACCCGTGTTATTGATCTGCGTGGTCGCGGCCAAAGCATTGTCCAGATACAGCCGCACAAAAGCACTTGGGTTGCCGCGTCCGGAGACCATTACTGCACCGGTGTCGGTATAGCTGATCGAGTCTATCGATACCGCTGCCATGACCTCAGGTGTGGACTCTTCCGGCGCGGCCGGTTGCACCACGCGCACGCCTTCGGAATCCGACACGATCACCGCTGGCGCCTTGGGTTTTGGGGAGGCCTCTACCGCAGCGGTCTCTTCTTTGGCTTCAGGTTTCGGCGCGACTTCCGACGACCCTTCATCCAATTTTTCAGCAACCCCTTCAACACGTTGCAGATCGTTACTCACTTTAGAAGCAGTGTCCTCAGCCTCCCCAACAGCGTTGTCAGTTGCCGCTTCTTCCGCCGATGTCGATGCGATTTCCGGTGCCGCATTTTCCTGCGTAACCTCTGGCTCGACCACGTCATTTGCGGCAGGCTCTTCCACTACATCAGGCGCAGTAACGGCCTCCGCCACAGCCAACACAGGCGCTACAATAACGGTGGCATCAGAGGACAGATCGCCATCATCCCGCCGCTCAACCAGGCTCAACACACGCGGTGCATCACTTGGTTCAATTGCAAGGATAGCGGCAAATTTTCCGGCTGTGTCCACAGGCGCCAAAGCCACCTCGGTACCATCAAGCAAAATGCCAAGCATGGCCCCTGGTGCGGCCGCGCCTGCGACCACGGTATTGCCTTCAGCATCCACACGCACCACGTCAAAACTGGGCGCGATGGCGGGTGTTGTTGTTTCGCTTGTAGCCTCCGCTGCCGCTTGTTCCGCAGACTGCACCTCGGCTTCTTCTGTGTCGTCCACCTCAGATTGGGCTTCCGCAACCTCTGGTATAACAACGGTTTCCTGCGTTGGTTCTGGCGTGGCGTCAGCCGCAGGCTCCGTTGGAGTTGCAATGGCAGGTGAAGAGGTTTCGGTTGTGGCCGCATCATCAACGCTCTGATCGCTGCCATCGAGCACGCCAGTGGATACCAGCGCAAAGACGGACACGCCCATCGCCACCACAACGCCAGCCACCCAGGCCACATTTCCACTAAAAATCGAAGTTTTGTCACTCATCGCCGAATATCCCCCGAAGTCGGCTGCATCTTGGTTGAGAGACCCTACCAACCCAGATATTGCTGGTCAAAACTGCTTTGAACATATTGGAGACTTTCATGACCACACGCTCGATCTGTGTCTTTTGTGGTTCACGTTTTGGCGGCGACGCAGCCTATAAGGAGGCCGCGGAGGCCTTTGGCGCGCGGTTTGGCGACAAAAACTGGCGTCTGGTCTATGGCGCGGGGGACGTGGGACTGATGGGCGCGGTTGCCAATGCGGCGCAGGCCGCAGGGGCGGATACCTTTGGCGTGATCCCGACCCATTTGCTGGAATGGGAGGTCGGCAAACGCGATCTGACCAATTTCATTGTGACTGAGAACATGCACGAGCGCAAAAAGGTCATGTTCATGAACAGCGACGCCATTGTGGTCTTACCGGGTGGCGCGGGCTCGCTGGACGAGTTCTTCGAAGTACTGACATGGCGGCAACTGGGCCTGCATGAGAAACCCATTGTGGTGTTGAATGTGAATGGGTTTTGGGATCCGCTGATTGGGCTTGTAGACCACGTGATTGCACAGGGTTTTGCAGAGGACAGCATACGCGACTTTATCCATGTCGCCGATGATGTGACAGCGCTGGAAACTATTTTGGATCGCGCGTTTGGCTAAAACTTCTATGTCCTAGAGACACAAAAAAGCCCGCCAGTTGGCGGGCTTTTCTTATTGGATCTAGATCCGCTTACATACGCGAAGCAACGTTTTCCCAGTTCACCAGGTTGTCCAGGAAGTTGGACAGGTACACCGGACGTTTGTTGCGGAAGTCGATGTAATAGGAGTGCTCCCACACATCACAGCCCAGCAGCGCGGTCTGGTTGAAGCACAGTGGGTTCACACCGTTTTCGGTCTTGGTCACAGCCAAGGAACCGTCCGCATTTTTCACCAGCCAGCACCAGCCGGAGCCAAACTGACCTGCGCCTGCGGCGGAGAATTGGGATTTGAATTCTTCCACGGAGCCAAAGGACTCAACCAGCGCTTTTTCCAGCTCGCCTGGCATCGCGTTTGTGCCCGGGCCCATCATTTCCCAAAACTGGTTGTGGTTCCACAGCTGAGAGATGTTGTTGAAGATGCCGTTTTGCGCAACGGATTTGGCGTCGTAGGTGCCAACGATGATCTCTTCGAGAGACTTGTTTTCCCACTCTGTGCCAGCGATGGCAGCGTTACCATTGGTCACATAGGCATTGTGGTGCAGGTCGTGGTGGAATTCCAGCGTTTCTGCAGACATGCCTTTGTCGGCCAGAGCGTCGTGGGCATAAGGAAGATCAGGGAGTTGAAAAGCCATTGCAGCATCCTCTTCTGTTGCGCGAATTATCTTTGCCAGACACATGTGGGCGATTGGACCGTGAGGTCAAGAGCAAAGCGGCAAAATGCGTCGCCACACTGCATCTTGCCAACCTAAAGCGCAGCACGATCTACTTTTGAAGCGCGCAGGAACCGTTGCCAGTTTCAGTGTTTGGGTATCCAAAGGCGTTGAATGTCAAATGGGCACGGTTGCGTTTCTTTTTATACACCAAGGACCATTCCAGGGTGGCCTTTTGACCTTTGCCGCTCACCACATCTTCTAGACGCCATCGCACCCGCATCTGCTTGTCATTGTCCTGAACAAACTTCGCCTGCACCGGGGAGCGCCCATGGTGCTTGGACAGGCGATCGGTGATTTGCGCGCCACCTTTGCCATCGAACTCGACCAGAACCTCAGGCGAAATAGTGCCATTGGAGCCCCCGCCGCGGAATTTACAAATATAGGTTTGTGCATGCACAGATGTCGCTGCCGCAAGAGAAAGGCCAAGCGCAAAAGAAATCGTTTTCAACATAGTTTAATATGGTCCCGAAACTGTTTTCGGGACCATAGGGGCACAACGTGCAACCGCAAGTGGAAATTGTGTCTTAGGCACGCGGCCTTTTGGCCACCTGCAAAGATGCCTCAGTGAAAGCCCACTTCACCCCCCGATTGCGCCGAAATTTTCAGCACATCAAAGACATATTGCGCCACAGAGCGGAAGCAGATGATTTCAAAACTGCCATCGTCGTTGCCCCACACAGCCGCAGGCACCTGCGCGATGCGAGAGCGGCGAATGCCGCCAGAACCAAAGGCGTCTTGGGCAAAGTCAACAGGTGCAAGCTTGGCCAACACATCGCGACTGCCATCACCAGACAGACGGAAAACGGCACGCGCGTCTGACACATTGGCAACCAGCGCGTGGACACCGCTCAGTACCTCATTCATCTGTACAACAGTGGCCTCGGCTTGATCATAATCCACCACAACAAGCAGCTCGTCCGGAGACATCCACGCCACCACACCGCTGCCGCCTACCGCGACCTTGCGCTGTACCGGAACAGCTGCACCGGTGGCTGTCTTCACAGCCGCCGCCATTTCTTTGGACGTCAGATCACCCCGCACAGTGATCATGCCGCGCAGGCCGGTTTCTTCCACCTTGGCAAAGCCTTCGAAACTTGCGCCATTCAGGGCGCTCACAGCCTCAGACATTCTGCTTCTCCCCGTCTTTGTCATAGAACACCGGATCCACCACTTTGGCCTTCACCGTACTGCCGTCCACTTTGTTGAATTCGACCACATCACCCAGACGTTTCATGCCACCATGGATCAGCCCCATTGCGATGCCACGGTCCAGCGACGGCGAATAGTAAGACGAGGTTACACGGCCCTGCGTGTTGCGCTGGCCATTTGCATTGGTGCCATGATCGACAATGTAGGCCCCATCGGGAATGACCGAACCGTCTTCAGTTTCAAAGCCAGCCAGTTTCCAGCGATCTTCCGACGCCATATGGTCACGCATCTGCGCACGTTTGCCCAAGAAGTCGTCTTTCTTCTTGGAAATCGCCCACTGCATGTTGAGATCCTGTGGGATCACCGTGCCATCGGTCTCATCGCCAATCATGATGAAGCCTTTTTCGGCCCGCATCACATGCAGCGCTTCGGTGCCATACGGCATGATGCCGAACTCTTCGCCCGCCTCCAACAGCGCGTCCCAGAAGGCACGGCCCTGGCTCGCCGGAACGGCGATTTCGTAAGACAGTTCACCGGAGAACGAAATCCGGTAGGCACGGGCGTCAAACTCGCCGATCTTGCCGTCTTTCCACTCCATGAAGGCCAGACCTTCTTTGGAGACATCCATTTCACCGCCAAGTTTCTCGATCACCTTACGGGCGTTCGGGCCAACCACGGCAATCTGGGCGTATTGCTCAGTGACATTGGCGGTGTAGACCTGCCAGTCCCACCATTCACATTGCAGCCAGTCTTCCATCCAGCCGTGAATACGCTCAGCCCCGCCGGTGGTGGTGTGACACAGGAAAGTGTCCTCATCGATGCGCGCGACCACGCCGTCATCCATCAGGAAGCCGTTTTCGTTACACATCAGGCCGTAGCGACATTTGCCCACCTTCAGCGTCGACATCATGTTGGTGTACATCATGTTCAGGAATTTGCCCGCATCCGGCCCTTTGACGATGATCTTACCCAGCGTGGATGCATCCAGAAGCCCAACGCTGTCGCGGGTCTGGCGGATTTCACGGCTCACTGCATCAGCATGGCTTTCGCTGCCCCGTGGGAAGCAATACGGACGCCGCCAATGGCCAACCGGTTCAAAGAAAGCACCATTGGCCTCGTGCCAGTCGTGGACTGGCGTGCGGCGCAGCGGTTGGAACACCTCGTCACGCGCCTCGCCTGCAATTGCGCCCATGGAGATCGGTGTGTAAGGCGGACGGAAGGTGGTGGTGCCAGTGGCCGGAATAGGTTGATTGAGCGCATCAGAAAGAACCGCCAATCCATTGATATTACTCAATTTACCTTGATCTGTCGCCATGCCCAGCGTGGTGTAGCGCTTGGTGTGCTCCACACTTTCATAGCCTTCTTGCGCCGCCAGTTTCACGTCCGACACTTTCACGTCGTTCTGATAATCCAGCCAGGCTTTCATGCGCAGCTTTGGTCCTGCGCCTTGCGGCATCAACCAACAGGGCACAAGCGGTGCTTCGTCATGTACATCACCTTTGGGGGCGTTGGTCGACGTCACATCAAAGCCTGCGGCTTGTGCAGCGGCTTCACCAGCTTTCTGACCATCAACCAACACGTCACCCAGTTTGAGTGGACCACTTGCGGAGCCTGCCGTGACCACAAAAGGGTTGCCATCATGGCTTGTCGGCGCGCGGTCCGGATCGGGGCGGAAATGCGCCTGCGCTTCGTCCCAGATCAGCTTGCCGCCGCAGTGGGACCAGAGGTGCACCACCGGAGACCAGCCGCCGGACATGGCCACTGCGTCACAGGCGATGTCTTCGAGCACTGCGCCCTCGCCCGCCTGGGCGCAGATCGCCACGCTGGTCACGCGTTTTCCACCTTTGACCTTGGCAATGCCTTTGCCATTCTCGACGCGGAAACCTTGTTCGCGTGCCGCATCAGCCAGAGGACCCCCGCCATTTGGGCGCGCGTCGAGAATTACCGGCACTTCAAGGCCGTGAATTTTGAGCGTAAAGGCGGTGCGATAGGCATCGTCGTTGTTGGCCACAACCACCACGCGGTCACCGGAAGAAGTGCCAAAGTTGACAATATAGTCGCGCATCGCGCTGGCCAGCATCACGCCGGGAATGTCATTGCCCGCAAAGGACAGCGGGCGTTCAATGGCGCCGGTCGCCGTTACGATCTGCTTCGCGCGAATGCGCCACAGGCGGTGACGCGGACCCTCCATCAGAGGTGCGTGATCGGTCAGGCGTTCATAGCCAAGGATGTAGCCGTGGTCATAGACCCCTGCCCCCATCATACGGTTGCGCAAAGTGACGTTTTCCATCGCCTCAAGCTCGGCCACAGTGGCGTCGATGAAGTCATCCACCTTCACGCCGTCAACCTTGCCGCCATCAACCGGCGCGCGGCCACCCCAGTGGGCTGTTTGCTCCATCAGCAGCACTTTGGCACCAGCCTGACCAGCGGCTTTGGCGGCCATCAGACCTGCGACGCCGCCGCCAACAACAACCACATCAAAGAAGGCGTAAAAATGCTCGTAACGGTCCGCATCGCGGTCTTTAGGTGCTTTGCCCAGACCTGCTGAGTGGCGCACGATGGGTTCAAACACATGTTTCCACGCCGCTGCGGGCGCCATGAAGGTTTTGTAGTAAAAGCCTGCGGGCAAAGCGCGCGCCACATAGTTGTTGACCACGCCCACGTCGAACTCGAGGCTCGGCCAATGGTTCTGAGAGGTGCAGGTCAGCCCGTCATAGAGCTCGGTGGTGGTGGCGCGTTGGTTGGGCTCAAACTTGCCACCCTGACCCATGTTCACCAAGGCATTGGGCTCTTCCGCACCCGAGGCCACGACGCCACGCGGGCGGTGGTATTTGAACGAGCGGCCCATCATCATCTGGTCATTTGCCAGAAGCGCGGAGGCCAGCGTGTCGCCTTCAAAGCCGGTGAACTGTTTGCCGTTAAAGGAGAATGTCACCTGTTTGGCTTTGTTCAAAAGCCGCCCGCCGGTGGTCAGACGTGTGCTCATGAGAATTCCCTCCACGACCAATTTGGAATTTTGGCCGAGATTTTATCTTTGATATCCTGTGGCGGTTCCAGCGTTTGCGCAGCATAGGTCCCAAACACCTCCAGCGTCGTTGTGGAGCGTGCCGCGTGGAAGAACTTGCCGCAGCCGGATGCATGCCGCCACCGTTCCAAATGCACCCCTTTGGGGTTCTCGCGCATAAAGAGGTAGCTTTCAAAGTCCGCGTCGTCAGAGCCGGGGCCAAAGCGTTTCAGATGGGCCTCACCTTCGGCGTGAAGCTCGGTTTCCTCGGCCCAGACGCCGCAATAGGGACATTGAAGGGTTAGCATTGAAACTCTCCCGTTTCATTCCTAGGTTGATTGTTATGGAAACAAGCACCGTTATTAATTGGATTATGTTCTCGAGTGTGCCCGTGGGCGCGCTCGTAATTTGGCTGTACTACCGGCGCCAGCGTAAAGTGCCCGAACAACAATCGCATCAGCCGCACAGCAAATTGACGTCCAACAACAGCGCTGAGATCTCTAACAGCCATCAGGTTGGTGCCAGCTATCAAGGGTCGGAATAAAGGCACATCTTTAAGCGCTGACATCAGTGAGCCACCCCTGCTGCAACGCTCTCGTCGATAAACCGGCCTTCGATAAACCGTTCCATGCCAAACTCAGCCGCCAGCGGCCCCGGCTCGCCTTTGGCGATCAGTTCGGCTGTTGCCCAGCCGCCACCCGGAATGGCTTTGAAGCCGCCAGTGCCCCAGCCTGCGTTGATGAAGCAATTGCCCAGTGGCGTCTTGCCGATCACCGGAGAGCGGTCGCCGGTCACATCCACGATGCCGCCCCACTGACGCAGCATTTTAAGGCGGCTGACCATCGGGAAGGTTTCGCAGAGCGCCCGTACGGTTTCCTCAACATGATGAAAGCTGCCGCGTTGGGTGTAGTTATTGAACCCATCGGTGCCGCCGCCAATCACCATCTCACCTTTGTCTGACTGAGACATATAGCCATGCACGGTGTTGGCCATCACCACCACATCCATGCAAGGTTTGATGGGCTCTGACACCAGCGCCTGTAGTGCGACGCTTTCCATCGGCAGACGGAAACCCGCCATATTGGCCAAATCGCCGGAATTGCCCGCCACAACAAGCCCTAGCTTATCACAGTCGATGGGGCCTTTGGTGGTGTCGACACCCACCACATTGCCACCTTCAGAACGTACACCAACCACTTCACATTTCTGGATAATATCCATTCCCATGTCGGAACAGGCACGGGCATAGCCCCAGGCCACCGCATCATGGCGGCCAGTGCCACCGCGCGCCTGCCAGAGGCCACCAAGAACTGGATAGCGTGGACCATCGATGTTGATGATCGGCACCAATTCTTTCACACGCTCCGGCCCGATGAACTCGGTTGGTACGCCTTGCAGAGCATTGGCATGGGCCGTGCGCTGATAGCCGCGCACCTCATGTTCGGTCTGCGCCAGCATGATCACACCGCGCGGCGAGAACATGACGTTGTAATTTAGGTCCTGGCTCATGGTCTCATAAAGAGAGCGCGCCTTTTCATAAAGCGCAGCGGAGCTGTCCTGCAGGTAGTTTGAGCGGATGATGGTGGTGTTACGTCCGGTGTTGCCGCCTCCGAGCCAGCCTTTCTCGATAATGGCGACATTGGTGATTCCGAAGTTTTTGCCCAGATAGAACGCAGTCGCGAGGCCATGGCCACCGGCGCCCACAATGATCACGTCATACTTCTTCTTAGGTTCCGGAGAGCGCCAAGCGCGTTCCCAGCCGGTGTGGAACCGGGCGGCTTCGCGGGCGATGGCAAAGGCTGAATATTTTCTCATGAGCGTGATTCCGAATTGGAGGCAACTTCTCTCAGTTTATGAACTTTTTGGTAATGTGGTCACCACGGTTAAAGCGCCTATTTGCGCCCCGGTTGCGACATGTCGCGCCGGAAGTCGATTTTCCCTTTCAGCCACCGGTGTGCGGCACTACATGTGGGTCACCACTTTGGAGGCCACATGATTTTCTGGATTGCTGCAGCTGCCCTTGCCCTTGTCACCGCCGGTTTGTTTGCGCTCGCATTAATGCGCCGCGCGGAGGACGAAGAGCACCCCGCCGCTTATGATTTGCAGGTCTATCGCGACCAGCTCAAAGAGGTCGACAAAGACAAGGCGCGCGGTGTGATCGGCGATGAAGACGCCGCCCGCATGAAAACCGAGATTTCGCGCCGCATACTGGCGGCTGACGCGCAGATGCAAGAAACCATGAGTGATGAGACAGGTGGTGGCCGCAAATCCATGGTGGTTGCCGTTGTACTGGCACTGGTGGTTTTTGGCAGTAGCTTTGGTCTCTATTATAAACTGGGCGCACCGGGTTACCGCGATATGCCGCTGCAAGAACGTGCAGCCGAAGCACAGGCACGTCGGGACAATCGAGACAGTCAGTCGGTGGCAGAAACCAAAGTGCCGCCACGTCCAGCCGTGGACGCGGGTGAAGAGTTCCTGGAGTTGATGACCAAGCTGCGTGCCGCCGTGAAGGAAAACCCAAACGATCTGCAGGGTCAGGAGCTTTTGGCCCGCAACGAAGCCAACCTTGGCAACATGCCAGCCGCTTACGCCGCACAGGCCAAGGTCATTGAACTCAAAGGCGCAGACGTCACCGCAGGTGATTATGTGCTACACGCCAATCTGCTGATTTCGGCGGCTGGGGATTATGTGTCACCGGAAGCGGAGCAAAGCCTCACCAAAGCCTTGGAGCTGGACCCGTTTAACAATCTGGGGCGCTATTACATGGGTCTGATGATGTGGCAGACCGGTCGTCCTGATGCGACTTTCCGCATTTGGGATCAAGTCCTGCGCCAAAGCCCAAATGACGCCCCGTGGGTGCCGTCCATTCGCAAAACCATCACCGAATTGGCCTGGTATGCCGGCATTGACTACAAAATGCCCGCACCGGTGCCGACCCATAATCCGGACGGCCTGTCCGGCCCGTCTGCTGAAGACATGGAGGCAGCCGGAGAGCTGGATGTGGAAGACCGTCAAGCGATGATCCAAGGCATGGTGGACCAGCTGTCTGATCGGTTGGCCACCGAAGGCGGTACGCCACAGGAATGGGCGCAGTTGATTGGTGCGTATGGTGTGATGGGCAACACAGAGCGTGCGCAGGCCATCTGGGCCGAAGCGCAACAGGTGTTTGCCGAAGTCCCCGAGGCGCTGGAGATTGTCCGCGCCGGTGCCGCACAGGCCGGTGTGCTACAGTGAGCGAGATCTACCAATCTATCGAAGAAATGGCCCCGCAGCTGGCCCCGATGCAGGCGCTGATGGGATTGGACCTCGGCACAAAAACCATTGGTGTGGCGGTCAGTGACAGTTTCCGCTCTGTGGCCACGCCGATTGAAACCGTGAAGCGTAAGAAGTTTGGCGCGGATGCGCAGCGGCTGATTGAAATTGCCAATGATCGCAGCATTGGCGGGATCATCCTTGGGTTGCCAATGAACATGGATGGCAGTGAAGGCCCACGGGCGCAATCCACCCGCGCTTTTGCCCGAAACCTCTCTGCGTTGGTCGAGGTACCAATTGGCTTCTGGGATGAGCGCTTGTCCACTGTTGCAGCCGAAAGGGCGCTATTGGAGGCGGATACGTCACGCAAACGTCGCGCAGAGGTGATCGACCATGTGGCAGCCTCGTATATCCTGCAGGGAGTACTGGACCGGCTGAGCCATCTTGGGAGCGCATTGTGAGCAAAGACATCGTGTGGAAACGCAGCGAAGTGGAAAGCCCGTGCATACAAGTCTGCGTTGTGCACCCCGAAGAGCGGATTTGCACCGGCTGCTTGCGCAGCATTGATGAAATCACCCGCTGGTCAAAGATGGCACCCGATGAGCGCAGCGAAATCATGGCAGAGCTGCCCACCCGCGCACCACGTTTGAAAAAGCGTCGAGGGGGCCGGAACGCGCGCCTAAAGCGCTAAGGCCACGCAACAGCTCAAACAAAAAGCGCGCCCGAAAAAGCGCGCTTTTGTCATTTTGAGGAGACGTCCTACAACACCTCTACCGAAGGCTCGAACTCCGGCTCTATGTAGCGAGACTCAACAACCGACACGTGGCTTATATTCATGCCAGGCCCGTAAACGGAGGCCATCGGTTCACCATCGTAAGTGACCGTAAACCAGCCTTCTCCTTTGTCAGGATCAGGATCCACTGCCACAGTGCCATCAGCAAAACTCCCAGGAGTTCCGCTTTCTGACACCCATTCCGGCACGTGAATCTCAAAGACATCTTCTGTGACGTCGAAATCCTCCACTACTGGCAGATTGTCTGGGTCTATCCATGTGCCAGAGGCAAACGTGTCGGCGCCCTCTCCGCCTTCAGCAATATCGCCAGAGCCCATAATTAAGGTGTCATCCCCCTCATCACCCCGCATCGTGTCAACATCCTGAGCGCTGCTATGTGGCTGCCCTACAATATGGAATTCGTTGAAACTGTCTTCGACCCCCCAAAAGACATCGTTTCCAGAACCACCTTCCATGCTGTCCGTGCCATCGCCGCCAATTAACGTGTCGTTGCCACGTCCCCCTATCAGGGTGTCTTCACCGTCCTCGCCATACAGGCTGTCGTCAGAAGTTTGACCGGAGAGATGATCATCTCCCTTGCCGCCTTCCAGCGTGTCAGCGCTGTTACCGCCCCATAGCGAGTCATTGCCAGCACCACCGATCAGGCTGTCTTCGCCGTCGTCACCAAGAAGGCTGTCGTTTCCTTCGCCGCCGTCTACCCTATCATTGCCATCGCCAGCAGAAATCGAGTCGTCACCTGCAAGGCCTGAAACAACATCGTCACCGGCAAGCGCGTCGATCTGTTCACTAAGTTCGGTACCCGAAAGATTTTCAGCGTCTTCTGTCCCAGTGATTGGGGGACCGATAGGTACAACTTCCGGTTCCTCCGGCTCTCGAGTTTCTGGCTCATTGTCCATGTCTTCGGATTCTGAGCCGCTAAACACCATTGTGCCACCGAAGGCAGCAAGCCCTAACAGTAATAGTAAATGCACCTTAATACCCTTAATTCGAAGCAGAACGACCTTAACTGCACTCTTCTTTCAAAGCAACCTTAAGTAGAATGGCTGTTGAGATCCAATCCTTTAAATCGTCCAAGCAGACTCGACACTTTTCAGTTTTGACGAAATCGACTAACGGCAGCCTTTCCAGCGTGTCGAATGCAGAGACATTTAACCAACCATTCGCTCGACCAAGCTGACGTCACCGTGGTCGGAGCCTAATCGCCAAATGTCGCTGACACACCACAGCCCCAGTCAGGCGCTTTATCAATACAAATAAAAAACGCGCCCACCGGGAGCGCGCTTTTGTCGTTTATGAGTTACGATCTTATGGGGTCGCAACCGGCACTGCCGAGGCTACCACGTCAGTTTCCACAACCGACACATTGGCTGGTGTCATACCTGCGCCAAAGACTGTGGCAACGGGAACGCCGTCATAGGAGACCGTGAACCAACCTTCACCAGCGTCCGCATCTGCATCTACCGTCACAGTGCCAGAGCCTTCTCCTTCAGGAACCAGAACCGCAAAGACGTCTTCTGCAACGTCAAAGTCTTCAATGACAGGCAAGTTGTCTGGGTCTACCCAAGTGCCCGACGCAAAGGTATCGGCCCCCGCACCGCCTTCGGCCACATCGCCGGACCCAAGGATGAAGGTGTCATCGCCAACGCCACCGCGCATAGTGTCAGCATCAAGCACGTCAGTGGTTGCAATCATGTCGTCGTCGGAGCCGTCTTCCACACCAACAAAGACGTCATTGCCAAGTCCACCTTCCATGCTGTCCTCGCCAACGCCGCCAATCAGCGTGTCGGTACCGCGACCACCCAGAAGCGTGTCCGCTCCCGCGCCACCGTTGAGGCTATCATCAGAGGTCTGCCCGGAGAGGTGATCATCACCCTCGCCGCCTTCCAGCGTGTCATCGCTGTTGCCGCCCCAGAGCGAGTCATTGCCTTCGCCGCCAATCATGCTGTCGTTGCCGTCACCACCCAGCAGGCTGTCAGCCCCTTCGCCGCCATCCAGCGTGTCGTTGCCATCTTCGCCAGCCAGAGCGTCGTTACCCAATCCACCAGAAAGGGAATCTAGCCCCAAACCACCAAGCAGACTGTCATCATCGTCACCACCCTCAAGCGTGTCGTTACCCCAACCACCTAAAAGCGTGTCAGCGCCGGCATCACCGGTCAAACTGTCATCCGACGTGCCACCACCCATAAGGTCGTTACCGTCACCACCGACTAGAGTGTCCGCATCGTTGCCGCCGGAGATTTTGTCGTCGCCCTCGCCACCATCCACAGAATCGCTGCCGTCCCCGGCCAGAATTGTGTCGTCGCCGGCAAGGCCGGTTACAACATCCGCGCCCGCGGCCGCGTCAATCCTCTCCCCTTCTTCGGTGCCCGCAAGCGTGTCCGCTTCATCAGTGCCGGTGATTGGGTCCGCTGTCGTGGTCGGGTCGCCAGTCGTGGTTGGGTCACCGGTTGTGGTTGGATCGTCGCCAGTCGTGGTTGGGTCACCGGTTGTGGTTGGATCGTCGCCAGTCGTGGTTGGGTCACCAGTTGTGGTCGGGTCGTCGTTTGTGTCCGGCTCTGCGCCGTCATCGTCATCGTCATCGGTAATTTCATAAATCAGCGCGCCACCTAAGACCGCCAGGCCCAAAATCCAAAGTAATTGCATCACTTACACCCATAATCCGAAATGAATTTCCTAAACTCTACACAAATTTTATTGAAATTTTAAGCGGCCATTTTGTTACGATGCCGACTTCGAAACAATGCGAGCGAAGTTGTTCCAAACGTTTCCAACATAGAAACGTGACCTCGGGTTTTGCCCACCTATAGGTGAAAAATTTGCGACTTAATCGCCACCGATGCCCCGACTTTTTTGAGTTTGGCTGGGACACGTACTTCGGGGTGCCTCTCAGACAGGCCTTTGTGAGTCGGAGAAACTGCACGCCGATTCGTCTTATTGATTATACTCAAGCCTAGTATCCACCTATGGCGGAGCTTAGCTGACATCAGGCCAACCGCCAGCGCATAAAAGGTGGAGTCACAACCCCGCCGCCTTACGCAGCATGTTCAGCGCCACCAGGGTCAAAAACACCGCAAACACACGTTTGAGGGGCTTGGGATCCATCGCATGCGCCAATCTAACACCCAACGGCGCAGTCAAAAGCGTCATCATTATGATCAGGCCAAATGCCACCATATTCACTGCCCCCACCGTGAACGGCGGGCGGGTCGCTGGATCAATCTCCATAAACAGAAAGCCAATCACAGCGGGCACAGCGATGGTCACGCCAAAGCCTGCTGCCGTGGCCACTGCGCGGTGGATTGGCACGTTAAACAGCGTCATCAGCGGCACACCAAAACTGCCACCGCCGATGCCCATCAAAACCGACAAAAACCCAACACACGGACTTACAATCGCCCGAGCAAGCCCGTTGGGCATAGCCAGCCCCAACCGCCAATGTGCCTTGCCCAGCCCCATATAAGCGCCAATCACAAACGCCAGAGTCCCAAACACAATCTGCAAAGTCACCGAGCGCAAATTGGCAGCAACCAGCACACCAATGAAAGCGCCAACCACAATGCCCGGCGCCCAGGTGCGCAAGATGTCCCAATCCACAGCACTTTTTTTGTTGTGGCTGGCAACAGACCGTAGCGACGTCACAATGATGGTCGCCAGTGAAGTGGCCAAGCAGACCTGCATCAGTTGCGGACCATCATAACCAAGCGCTTGAAACGCATAGAAAAAGGCCGGCACCAGCACGATGCCTCCACCAACGCCAAGCAGCCCCGCCAACACGCCGGCAACGCCGCCAATTACCAGTAAAAGCAGCAGCATTTGAAAAAGCAAAGCAGGATCGTGGGCCATAAGTCTCTCCGGGGAACGGTTGCGCAGCGAGATAAAGCGGAAAACCTGCGTGTCCGCAAGCAAGGCCCCCGTGCTCGGTTACACAGCCGCCTGTGTTACGTTTTGTAAAGCAGCCAGAACGGTGTCGGGGCCCGCCCCTCGGGTGGTGGCATGCTCCGACAAATAGCGCCGCCAGGCCCGCGCGCCGGGTTTGCCTGCAAACAAGCCCAACATATGACGAGTTATCTGATTGAGCTTACCACCTTGTGTGAGGTGCGTTTCGATATATGGCAGCATCTGATGAACAACATGGATCGGATCGGTGTCTGCACCCATTCCATAGATCTCGCGATCCGCAGTGCTCAATATGTCGGTTGGATTATGGTATGCGGCACGGCCGATCATAACGCCATCCATGCCATGCGCCAAATGGGCAAGCGCTTCTTCTAAAGTCGAAACGCCGCCATTGATCGACAAATGCAACGCGGGAAAGTCGCGTTTCATTTGATAGACCAACGGGTAGTCCAAGGGCGGAACATCGCGGTTCTCTTTTGGGCTCAACCCCTTTAGCCACGCCTTGCGCGCATGAATGGAAATGCGTTTAATTCCAGCATCTTGCATCCGACTTATAAAGTCAGGCAGAACCTCTTCGGGTGCTTGATCATCTACCCCAATCCGGCATTTGACCGTAATTTCAGCATCCGTTTCTGTCTGCATCGCGCGGACACAGTCAGCCACCAACTCCGGCGCCTTCATCAAGACGGCGCCAAAAGTGCCAGACTGTACCCGATCAGACGGGCAACCCACGTTGAGATTGATCTCATCATAGCCCGCGTCGGCCCCAAGTTTGGTGGCTTGCGCCAGTTCCTGTGGATCACTGCCCCCAAGTTGCAACGCCACCGGATATTCATCAACGCTATGATCCAACAAATGCACAGCACCACCGCGTACCAAGGCTGGAGCTGTGACCATTTCGGTATACAACAAAGTGTTCCGAGACAGCAGTCGGTGAAGATACCGACAATGACGATCCGTCCAATCCATCATGGGCGCAACGGACAATCTTGCCGCTTTGGAAACATTGGATTTTTTATTATCTATCAACACGTTGCGTTCCGTTGCTTGTGTTTTCAGTTGCATCTGATGTGGTCCGAATGTGGTCTGATTGTGCAAACCGTTGCAAACGCCATGCAAACGAGAGTATGAATTGCAAACAACTCTCACACCGTTTGCAAACACAGGAATCGTCTGCATGGCTTCGATCTATAAATCACGGGACAAATGGACCGCGCAAGTAAACTTGGACGGAAAGCGTCGATCCAAAACATTTGACCGCAAGCGCGATGCGGAACGATGGGCGCGGCAAGAGGAAGCGCAACAAGACACCACAGGCACCGTCATGTCGTCTGTTGCCGACCTGCGCTTTAACGACATCATTGAAGCCTACCTGGATGAATTTGGCGATCAGGCCAGCCGATCCAAACTAGGCACGATCCGTCACATATCGGAACTGATTGGCAGGACTCCCCTGCCCGATCTGACATCGGCACGGATACGCGAATTTGCAAAGATGCGGAAAGCCGAGCGCGCTGGACCTGCAACGATAGGTCAAGACCTGACTTACATCCACACGATCCTGAAAATGGGCGGCGCGATTGCGGATGTGGACACAGATGCCGCGCTTGGGGCTTACACAAAAGCCCGCGCGATCCTGAATGCCTCTGGCGCGGTGGCGAGGCCCAAGGAACGCGACAGACGCCCGACAGACGCCGAGCTGGTGGCCTTGCGCGATCAATGGGCCAAGCGCCGCCGTGTCGTGCCGATGTGGGATGTGACGCGCTTTGCCATCGCAACTGCCATGCGCCTGAGTGAGATCACACGCCTGACATGGGACGATCTGGACGTGGAAGGCCGCATGATCTGGATACGGGACCGAAAGCACCCACGCGCCAAAATCGGCAATGATCAAAATATTCCGCTCTTAAATGGTCCCGTTGTGATCGACGGTGAGACAGTGGACCCGCTTGCGATCATCCAAAGCCAGCACCGAACCGATCCCGAAATATTCCCGCACGACCCCCGCACGATCAGCACCACATTCACGCGCGGCGTGGCGTCGTGCGGTATCTCTGACCTGAGATTTCACGATCTGCGTCATGATGGTGTGTCGCGTTTGTTTGAGGCTGGTTTCCAGATCGAACAAGTCTCGCTGGTATCGGGACACCAAGACTGGGCGCAACTGCGCAGATACACCAATTTGCGCGGCGAGGATTTGCACCATGTCTGAGCCGATTGTTTGGGGTCCGGTTTCGTGGCTTATCGAACCGATTGACCTTGAGTCAGATTGGTACAAAGCGGCGATGGAAAAGCGGACATATGATTTAGGTTTTTCCGATTTTTCCGAATTGGCCGAGGCCGAACATGTAAGCAATCGAGCCAGTGACGGTGACGAAATGGCGGCGGTAGCCATGCCCTACATCGAATGGAAACGCACCCGCGTCATGCAAGCACGGAAAGCTGCGGGCGGGAAGCGACGCGGCAAGTGGGATCATGTGCGTGGCGATGCTTTGGAGATTGCAAAGCAGGTACGGGCCGCACGTCCTGATCTGAAAGCGTCCAGTGTGGCGGGAGTTGTGATGGATCGTTTGGCAGACGAACACGCCGAGATTCCCGCCAGAACAACGATCATGGGTTGGATGAAAGATTTTGACGGTTAGCGCCGCTAGTCGGCAGACTCGTGAAAAAATGTGCTTACTAAAAGTCTCCATCAAACACGATGGAGAATCAAATGCCCGAACCCAAATACATGACGCCCCAAGGGGCAGACCTGCCCGACTTTGCGGATGGAACCCACGAGGCTTGGCAACAACTGGACGTTCAAGCCCGCGCCGATCTGCTTTTGCAGGGTGTTCCGTTTCCGTCCGAAACAGCAACCGAAACCCGATGCCGCCTGAAACGGGACATGGGTCTTTATGACGATGACGATCTGTGCGCCTTGCTGGACAAGAGCCACGACACCTTAGCCCGTATGCGCGTCAAAGGCACAGGCCCGACACCGATCCGTGTGGTGCGCGAAATCTTCTATGACCGAGAGGACGTACACGATTGGATCAAACGTCACCGCGACGGGGTGGCGGCGTGAGTTGTGCGCCTTGTGCGATCTGCAAGCCCCCCCCTTCAGCCTCGACCTCGGGTGTCATGCGAAAGTCCGCACCGCAAAGGCCACTATCGACGACGGCAGAAGTGTATCGGGACTTGAAGCCAAAGCGGCCATTGCGGACGACCCGCAAAGTTTACCCTGACGTTTGAGGTGAAACGATACGGAAAAACAATCTGTAACAGGTTGTGCGGAACCGTCCGTACTTTCCTGCCTCAACAGCACCAACTTCGCGCAAACTGATCCTTTGGTGCGATACGACCCGCAGAGCGATGGGGCACCTGCGGGCCGTGAAATTGTAGCCCCCGCACGACTACAAAGGATCAATCCAATGAATATACCGTCAAAAACGACCGCACAAGGTCTGCACCAATGGGCTTTGTCAGCAGGATTCTGTGACACAATCCCCGTCATTCCAGCAGGTGCGACGTTACACCCCGAGTCCCGCGTTGATCCCCGCCACTGCGGCAAGGTGCCGGGGCTGTACTATGAAGGCGGATGGCATGCGTCAGCGGGTTGGCCTGAATATCAGATGGATAATGCGCTTGCGGACCGATGGGACAGGCTGGGGGCCAATGTCGGTTTGAAGATGGGAACGACCTACTGCGCGTTGGATGTGGACATCCTGGACGACGTTACGGCACAGGCCGTGCGGACCCTGCTGGCACAGATGCGCGTGACAGCGCCTGTCCGCGTCGGCAAAGCCCCTAAGTTTCTGATGCTTTTCAAGGTGCAGGGTGACGCGGTGATGCGCCGCCAGTATCCGCTAAAAAACGGTGACGTCGAAGCCATGGTGGAAGTGATGGGGCAGTCACGCAAGAACCGCCCAACACAAGCTGTGATACTGGGAACGCACCCTGAAGGTCACACCTACACTTGGGAGTCACCGATCAGCGATGCGACACTGCCGACACTCACACAGGTCCAGATGGACAACTTGGTTGAAGCTGTTTTGCAGGTCTGTGTCGAACGAGGCTGGGAACGCGGTCGGCCCAGTGCTGGCGGTAGCAACGGTGATGGCCGCACGTCCGATCTAGGCAACCCAATGGACGACACGTTGGTTGCGGACGTTCTGCGGTATGTACCCAACGACAATCGGTCATGGGACGACTGGATCAGGATCGGTCTGTGTCTGCGCACGGTCCTTGGGTTTGATGACGGATGGCCCTTCTTTTGGGAATGGTCCAGTCGGTCGAGTAAATTCGATCCGGCATTCACGGAACAGAAATGGGCCAACTTTGAACCGGACGGATCACTGTCGTTTGGGACGCTGGTGCATGAGGCGCGAGAGGCCGGCTTACCGGAAGAAATCAGCCGCCGTGTGACGACAGACAGCGACTTTCGCAAGGCCGCTGCCGCAGGTATGCCGATCGAGGCACCCGCGCTGCCCATACTGCCGTCAGACACCACACCAGCCGCACCACGGGTGCAACCGCCCCCCCTCGCATTTGAAGACGGCACGTTCACGTACCGTGGCGACGGTACGTTGCACCCCAACACAAACAATGTGTTCCTGTATCTGAAAAATCAGGAACCCTGGAACAACGTCTTTGCGTTCGATGCGTTCCGGGGCGAAGCGGTTGTAAAGATACCCTATCCGGGTGAAGTGCAGACCCTACCACATCCACGACCGCTGGAAGATGCCGATTACAGGTCTATTCACGCAATGATGCAGCAAACCGGACTATGGCCCGCGACCATATCCAAACTGACCGTCATGGATGCTGTGGATCGCTTGTGCGACGCCAACAGCGAAGAACCCGTGCAAAACTATCTGAACAATCTGCCTTCATTCATGCCGATGGGTCTGCTGGACAATTGGCTGTTTCTGTATCTGGGTGTCGAACGCACAGGTGACGCCCTCACGGACGAATACATCCGTCAGGTGGGTCGATGCTGGATGGTAGGAGCCGTGGCACGGGCGTTTGAACCTGGATGCCAGATGGATAATGCGCTGATCCTTGAGGGACCGCAGGGTGTCGGTAAGTCGTCAGCATTGCGGACCCTACTGCCAGATCCCGAATGGTTTGGTGACGCCCTGCCCGATTTCCACAGCAAGGATTCGTCAGAGTACATGAACGGCCTGTGGATCATCGAAATGTCAGAACTGACTAACGTGATCAAATCTGAGGTCGAAGACATGCGCAAGTTTATGACGCGACGAGTTGAGAAGTATCGCCCTAGCTACGGGCGCAAGGATATCCGCAGACCGCGCCGCGCCGTGCTTGCTGGATCAACCAATCGCGACGACTACCTGAAGGACGTTGACGGCGAACGTCGGTTCTGGCCCGTCGTTGTGGGGCAGATCGACTTGGAAGGGCTGAAAGCGAACCGTGACCCGCTTTGGAAGGAAACCTACGACGCCTATCAACGCGGTGAGCGTTGGCACATGGACCCGATTGTGGCTGGTTACGCCAAGATGCTACAGCAAGAACGTGTCGAAGATGATCCGTGGGAACCAAAGATCGTACCCATCGTTCGTGATTTAAACGAAGTTTCACCGCAATTCATAGCGGATCAAATGGGCATCCCACTAGAAAACTGGAACCAATCCACGTCGCGTAGGATCACAAGGATACTGAAGCGGTTGGGATTTGAACGTGCGGGTCGCTTCAAGACCGCTGCACAACGTGATGTTTCACGATACGTTCGAAAGTAGTTGCCCAGTTTCCCATGCAGTTGCCCATGCAGTTGCCCACGAAAACCCCTTATTTATATACCTATAGTTACCATTATGGGCTAATGGGACATAATTATTGGTATAAGAGGTTAAGTAAAAAAGGGGGGGTATGTATGTGGGTAGTGAGAGGGCTTATGGGAGCTATATGGAATCAAGTTGCCCAGTTGCCCAGTTGCCCAGTTGCCCACGGCAAACGCAAATATCGCCACAGAGCAACTTGAACCATTCATTTTATAAAATGAACGACTGTTTGCGTTTCGACGGCGACGGTTCACTGCATTGCCAAGCATGGAACACTTGCCATCCGACATAGTCCGTCAGATGACGGCAGCCCGTTCAATGCAACTTATTCTGTGAACTGCACCGACGGCATTTAGGCGCAGGTCTTTGCGAAGTCGGGAAACCGGCACATTCCTGCCGTTCACCGAGGGGTCAAGTCGCTGCCGTCGCAGCCTGCATTGCTGACATTGGCTTCCGACCAACTGAAAGTTGGTGGGTGAAGGAAATCAGATCGTTGATTGTAGGGGCGCTTACACACCGTAAGAGCAGTCGATTCAGGCTACTTCTTTAATAGTCGCCAGATTGGTGTCCCGCTTCTGCAACCCCGCGAAGGTTTTCAAGGTGTTTTCGAACCTCCTCCATGTTTCTTTTGCGTCTTGTACTTCTGTTGCCAACTTCACTGGAGGACGTATTTATGTTCCGCTTGGGGTCATAAAAAACAACATTGCGAGACGACATGGCCTTAAAAAGTGGTTTTTTCAGAAGCTTGTTGTGATCGACCATCCAGCCGTGACGGTACGCTTCATATGCCAGCAACCAAGTCCAATCTGACTTCACGCTATCTTCTGAAATCTTGCCTTCCCAGACCTTGGTAGGAAGCTTGCCGATACAGAGTCCCTTGGACTTCATGTCGAGTAGGATCAGCGCGATTGCCGCAGACTCCACATCCGCAAGCAGTTCTTTAATAGACCTGATGTCAACGGGACGTTTCATGCCGCGCAAGGTGTAAAGCAACCAAATTGCCTCGTAGTGATGCCCTTTTTCCAAAGCTACTTTCACCAGATAGATGAACCTAGAGCCGATTCGCTTGGCCGACAGAGCGTTAGTCCGGTTCTGGACATCCAATACAACACGACAAATGCGATCCATGGCACCAGGAGCAACCACAGCCGCTTTGATGAGAAACGACTCCACCAAGGGCATATCCACTGCCTTGATTGCAGCACCTTCAACAACGGATAGTGCGTAGATTACCACCGATGCCGTAGGGTTTTGAGATTGGAGAATAAGGGTAAGTTCAAGAAACTCGCGCAGTCGGGACCCAGCAAGACTACCACTACGGTGAGACAAAAAGGCTTTCATCTCAGAAATCCACGCACTCTCACGTTCACCAACAATTCGATCTATTGAAGTTTTGCTGCCGTTGATATCCAAGCCATACTCTCTGTAGAGTCCACTGATGGCTGAAAGCACTGTTTCCGCCCCCTCAAGGGTGCCAATTCCAACCATCCAGTCATCCTGCAAACGGTCGATATTGTCCTTGTCCGAATTTGGAAATCGCGCAGAGTAACTTTGATCTATTCGAGCAGAGATCGTCTCAGCGATAATTCTGGAGGTTTCAGGACCAACTGGAATTCCAACAGTCTGATTCCGATTACATGAACGAACCAACAAATCGAGCCGATCTGCAAATGACCCTTTGTATGCATTCAGGTTTCGTTTCACCCGTTCCTTGCCATAGGCCGCCCAAGCAATTGAATGTGTGTATATGGATGGATAGAAGCGAGTAATGTCGGTGGTTATAACCCAGTCAGATGTAGCCTGAAGGTAGGATTTCTTAGCCTCGTGAAGAGCAAAGTTTATCCCCTTGATGGCTCGTTCGTAATCATTGCCGACACGGATTTCATCGACCGAGTATGTTTGTCGAGATAGCCACCTCTGCACTGACCTCCAATTAGCACCGACCTCCCGTGCCAGCAGCGCTTGCGGCAGAGGATGAGTGATGTGTATCTCTCGCCTTTCATACCCACGCTTGGGCTTGGAGAGTTTTTCTGCTTCTGCATCACCAAGCTTGTACGTGTACGCCCCGCTTCGTTTTTTCCCGCCCGGCAATTCGTCCGACAACTTTAACATCCGGAAAACACCGGCTTTCTCCCAGTCTTGAAGAATGTCATCCACTTGCTCACCGAAGTCCTGCGTAGTGAAGACAGACGGAAGCTCTTTGGGAAAGTATCCTTTTGTCAGGAGTGCTTTATGAATTTTCATTGAACCTTGACTGCCCGGAGAGTTCTTAAAGTATTGATGCAAGTGAAATTCTTAGCACAACACGTAACGGATGATTAGAAAATTATCGAGTCGCCTCTTAATAACGATCTGTTTTGATGTTCTCGTTGCGACACCACGCCCCTACACCTCAATGCTATTGCCCGCTCCGTGACGACGACGGCACGCTGCGTTGCGTTTGCCTCTGCAAGACGGACTGTCTCGCCTGGGGGAGGGTATGCTCTAGGACGTATTGGGGGGCCGCACCGCGCAGGGTCGTGAATCTCTGCGAAACTTGTCAAAAATCAGCCTATGTTGTCCGCACAGTGGGGTGCTATAATACCCCATCCCGCGCCCGCCCCGGCACGGACAGCGCAGCCATTTAGAGCGAAACAGATGGAAACAGACCCGATCAAATCACTTCAGGTGGCAAATATGATTCGTTACGCCAGACGACAGATCTCGATCCTGACGGGCTGTTCCACGACCTACAAAAGACCTTCGCTTGATCAGCACATCATCCGCAGCGCAGGCGTGACGATCCAAGTCGATATGGACAGCCGGTCCGCAAACGACCTAGTGCGTCAATTCCGCGCTGAGGCCGCGACACAGGGAGTTTTTTATGAGCCGCCGCAGACCGCCGCAAAACGTCCGCAAGAAACCACCGCCGACAGATGATTGACCCAAGACAAAGGCTGTGGACGGGCGTGATGCTGACCGCGATTAAAGACGCAGTAAATTCGTCCGAGTCGTTGGAACGAACGCTTGCCCGATCTTGGCTGTTGAACGGGACCGACTTTGGCTACGTCGCATCGTTGGCCGGCTTCGATCCCGATGCCATCCGTCGGCAAATTTTCCTCCTGCGCGATCGAGGATGGACCAAGACTGACATTAGCGTATTACGCTAACGTATTACGTTTAAACGATTTTTGATATTCGAATCATCTACTCCCTGCTACTCTCGCTCTACCAGAAACTTGGACGGGGCGAACGCATATGACCATCACAGTACGATCAGCCCCGACGCACAGTCGCAAGCTGGTGAAATCTTCCCCCTACATCCGGCGACAGATCGCACAGGCATCGAAGGCTGAAGAAAAGGCCGTACCTGGCGCAACCGCCGAACGCGAACGCCTGACCGCGAAATTCGGCAAAGACATCCGCGACGTGGAAGCCGCGATAGGCCAAACCCGTGCCGTTGCATCCGACATGGACCGCACCAACATCATCCTGCGCACCGGCAAGCAACTGCCCGACGCTGGCCCAGTCAGCCGACTGGCAAACCTCGCTATCCGGCTGGGTGCCAAGATTGACCCCGACCTGCCCGCGACCGTCGCAGAACGCGCCACCAGCGCCGCAGACGCCGCCGAAACCCGCATGGACAATGCCGATGCCGAACTGCGGTCTACGGCGCTTTTGGCGCAACTATCGGCGCACCTGCCCGCCGTGGACTTCGACATCAAATCCCCTCGCGTGGCTGGTATCCGGCGCGACTATTTGAGTGCCACCCAGATCGCCGCCGACCGCCGAAAAGGACAATCCAAATGACGAACCCCTTCACCAGCGGAAATAACAACCCTGCCGATCAGCTTCATGTGGACGGTCGCCAGATCACCGGAGTCGGTGGTGGTGCCAGTCCAAATTCGGTGATCTATGACCCAGCCACCAAGGCGGTGAACCCAGCGGGAGTCGCGCTTGTTCAAGACCTGATGAAACAGGTCCAGCAGCGCGAAGACGCGCTGATCAAACGCTTTGAAGACCGTGAAAAGATGCTCTTGCGCGTGGTCGCAAAAGCAGTCGGCAAGCGTCTGGAACCCATCGAAGCTGCGCTGGATGTCACCCGCGCCGAAGTCGCCGACGCCATCCAGACCGCTGCCACTGGTTTTTTTGATGATGATCCCGCCCCGACCGTCGAAGACCTCAAGCGGATGCACGCCCAGCACAAAAAGGACATGAAAGATGCCTAAAGATACCCCCCTTGTTTCCGGCGACCTTCGCAGTGAAAAAATGGAAAGTCAGGCCCGCAAAGCCTTGCAACAACGCGCTTACGAAGTCGCGTTTGAAGCCGCCGCTGAAGACGTGAACGCAGCCCCCCAGCTTGCGAAGACTGTGGCGCGTCTGGAAGGCGAAATCGAAGGCATGAAGGCCGAAGCGGCCAAGCCTGTGAACGTGACCGTCAAAGCGCCAGCCAAGCCGAAGTCAGGCACCGGACAGGTCCAGATACGCGGTCTGCGCATGGCCGCTGTGCGCTTTGCAATCGGCGCGATCCAACACCAGACCAAACGCGACCCCCGCGCCATTGCTGCTGACCTGCTGGGCAAAGGCGACCAGTACCAGCAGGCGATCCGCAGCGCCACCACACCAGCAACCACAACCGCCGCAGGTTGGGCCGCTGAACTGGTGCGCAGTGACGTGCGCGAATTTTATCGGGACATGGAACAGGCCAGCGTCTTCGCCCAACTGGTGGCACGGGCTGGTCTGACGATCTTCGACGGTGCCAACAGCGTCACATGGCCGATGCGGGCAGATGCGCAGCGTGGGTCTATGCGTCCAGCATGGATTCAGGAAAATGCGACAATTCCGGTTGTGGAAACGCGACTGGCCAGCACAACAATGAATCGCTTCAAGCTGGGTGCTATCACCACCGCTTCCAACGAACTCCTGCGCACAAGCAACCCTGATTTGCTGCCGTTGCTGGAAGGGTTTATCCGACAGGACATGAGCGAGGCCCTGGATGCCGATCTGTTGGACCCGGCCAACCCGATCCAGCCAACGATCCGACCCGCTTCGATCACCAATGCTGCCCCAAATAAGGCCAGCGCGGGCAATAACCTGGCCAGCATTGTGACAGACTTCAAATGGCTGCTGGGACAGGCCAGCGCCTTGCGGATGATCGACCCTGTGGTGATCTTGCACTCTGACCGCGTGGTTGGCCTTCAGATGGTACAAGGCACCGGCGGCACCGAACAATTCCCGCTGCGTGACGAAGTGGCAGGTGGAAGCCTGTTTGGTTTGCCTCTCATTCACTCGCCATATGCGCCCGCCGGACAGGCGGTGATCACCGATGCTCACGCCTTCAAATGCGTGGCCGATCCGGTCGAAGTGGACACCAGCAGCGCGGTCACGTTGGCGATGGCTTCAGCGGACGGAGTCATCCCAGCAATGTCCACCCAACCCGAACCGCCACACCCAGCCGACGAAGTGGGAAACGATGGGTCCATCCATATTTCCGACGCGGCTAGCACCCTGCCACCGACTGAGGTCCGGTCGATGTTCCAAACCAACTCGACCGCCCTGCGTTTGATCGCGCCCTTGTCATGGACACAGATGAAGCCTGCAACCTCTTACCTGACAGGTGTCACATGGTGAGGCCGATGCAGCACGTCCGCATGGCACCCAACCCCGTGACCGTCAGCGTCGTCTGGGTCAACGCACAGACCTGCGACGTGGGCTTGCGCCAGAATAGCCCTGTGCGCCTGTCTGGCCCGCATGTGCGCCTTGCTGTGGGCCTGCTGCTGGCCGAATGGCAGGTGCCGCTTTGTGCGACCTGCTGGACCCGCACAGGCCGTGGCGCAGAACACGCCGGACAGTCGGATGAATTCCTGACACCCGCGCTGGCCTATGCGCAGACCAACGGCGCAAAGAAGGCGCAGACACTGTTGAAGGAACATCGGATATGACCGACGAAATACTGGACCGAAGTGGGTGGAACTGTGTTCCGAACAATGACCACCTGTTCAACCGCAAGCCAAAGCCAGCACCCCCCACGGCGAAAAAGCCGCGCAATGCGACACCGCCGACGATCTGGGCGATTGATGACGAATACCCGCCCCGTGATGGTTATCGCCGCCTGTTTAACCGCCACGGCATTTTTGCTGGATACCTGCGGTGCAGTGTCAGCAGCGACGAAGACGCCTTCATAACCGTCCGTGGTGTGCCGATGCGGAACGCATTGTGGAAGCGCCAACGACCGAAGGAAATTCCCGACCAAGATCCCGCAAGTGGTGTTGGTGGTGCGCCCTCGCCCAAATGGACACCGGACTTCGGATGAAAAACGAACGCGACATCCAGCAGACCGCACAGACCACCAGCGCCAAGCTGTATCGCGAAGACACAGTGCGGGCCACACAACTACGTCAGCGGGCCGCTGAGTGCCGCAAGGCCGGTCTGCACACTGCGGCCCGCAAATTAGAGTATGAGGCCGACCGATGTTCGACATGACGCCCCAAGACAACCGCCCCGACCGACCTGATGATCCGCTTTATCTGGCCTTGTGTGCCCTCGCTGGCAAATGGCTGGACCAACACGATCTGGATGAAATCGCCCACCGCGTAGAACGGATTTTGAACGAATGACGACCCTGACCCAAGCGGTATTTGCCGCAGCACGGGAAGCGGTTGGGCGTGATCTGACCGAACTGATCACGCGCAAGGTGCGGGACAGCCGTGTTTGATGACATAACCGATTTCTGGCGTTCCGAGTTACAAGACGCCCTCGCCCCGTTCCGCGAACGTGGTGTGACGGTCAGTGTGGTTTGCGAGTGGGTTTGCGACCAATGGGTGCGTGTGGCGGTCCACCTGGATCACGCGACTGTAATTGATGCCCGTCTGTTTGGCCTGAGTGAAGGCGCTGCGGATGACGTGGCTGATCTGCTCTGGCGTCACCGTATCGACCTGCTGCGGCGTCTGCGTGGCGTCGGAGCCAACCCGCAAAGTCTCGCCCCGTTCTTGGCCCGTGCGGCATGGCGCGGCCCCTCTTTGGTTGCTGCGGGTGCTTGATAGCATGTTGGGGCTGTTAACGCCGCACGGTCTGGTTGGGTAAGTTTCAACGCCGAGGAAGGTTAGACAAGATACAGTTGACGAATCGTCCTTGAGTTGAAATTTTGCGGAAAAATAAGGTTTACCAACAGCTTGCCACGCAATCCTACATTTGAGCAAATTAACGACTGGATGAGTGCAGATAAATCTGCCGAGTTTGTCTCTTGGTGGACTCCGAAACCACAGCCGTGCTTTCTGGAGATTCAAGCCCCATTGGTTAGCAACGAAGCCACGCTTCAAGGGCTTGAATTGCGTATCTTGTGTAACAAGGACCGTCCAGACGAAGGGGTTTCAGTTTCGTTGCTCTCTGAAACCACCACCAAGCCAAAACCTTTTGCTAGAATAGATTGGCGCGGCAGTGTCCACGGTAACTTGAACAGGTGTTGCGGAGAGTACCACCTTATCGACGCTGGCCGAACGCATTTCCATAATCCACGCATCCATACTAACTTTGAAAATCCAATTGACTTCATGCTTGAGAACATCCCCATTGCAACAGCAATCGATCCAGAGCCGCCTGACCTAATGACTTTTCTTCGTGAATCTGGCAGACTGCTCAACATAACTAACTTAGATCAAGTCGAACGACCACCATGGCAACCGTCAACTTCATTCATATAAGCGACGCAGAAGGCGGCGAAGCAACAAAAGCCCTTAATCGGGCCGTTGCCGATATGGTGCGGGTATCAACAATCAACGGTCGTTGGCGAGTTCAAATGCCAGTGGCGTCACGCTTTGGATCAATGGTTGACGTTTCAGTCTGGCCGGAAGGTGATGGCGACACCTTCCTAGTTTCGGACGATGGTGCAGCCTATCACGCTGCTGCAACTGCGGCGGCAAGCAATAGAATATTCACTTCTGTAGCCAGATCGTTCTGTGAAAAGTATGGA
Source organism: Shimia sagamensis (assembly GCF_900182745.1). GTDB lineage: Bacteria > Pseudomonadota > Alphaproteobacteria > Rhodobacterales > Rhodobacteraceae > Shimia > Shimia sagamensis. The sequence continues at coordinate 72,138 of NZ_FXTY01000011.1, forward strand.
GCAATTTTCGACGGTGGCACAATGCTGTTCATGCGCGTTTCGGCAGATCGGCTGAAGGGCGCGATAGTGGCGATGGCCGCCCTCACAAAGGAAGTCATAGATGAAACCCTAGAACGCTCATTTGCTGAAAAGGCCCACAGAATCAAAGACCGCTTTCTCGAACGAATTGATAGAGCATTCCCCCATGCAGAGGTTTCGCAGAATGTCGGAATTCGTGGGCATTCAACAGCAGAACATGAGTTCGACGCATTGGTCGAAATAAATGGTGGAGCACTTGCTTTCGATCTGTTTTCGAAAGCGGCTGTTTCAGTGAATTCGGCCTACGTTAAACTGGCAGATTTGTCCCGCTTAGAGGTTGGCCCGAAGCCAATCGGAGCAACACGAAAACGCAAAGACATCGGCCCAAAACTCAACTTAATCAACTCAGTAGCCACGGTGATTGAAGTTGATACTGACCTAGAGAATTATGCCCGTTTGGCAGCATAAAACCTAGGGCAATCGATTTTCTAAGTTTTTGACGGGTGGGGTCTGTCGCGCCGCGCATTGCCTGCATGGCCTACGCGGCGCTTACCGTCTTCGCGACTCCTCAAGGGATGAGTCGGATCGGGTGCGGGCAGGTTACGTCTCTGCAAACAAAACTGCAAACGAAAGCCAAGTTGATTCACCTAATGGATTGTAATTAGTGTGAAATAAGCACTTCAGTCGGCACAATCCATCATCGGGGCGACAAACAGGCGTGCGGCCTTGGAAACTAGCGGTTTTGTCAACAATTGAGCAATCTCCGTGGTTCCTCTGAGGCAACCGTTTGCAACTTATTCTATTGGGCTTTGCGTTATTCTGCGTTTTTGGTTTACCGCGAGGCATACCATCTTGGCGCTTGGCATACCGCTGCTCTATAGCGTCGGTATGCCAAACGAAAAAGGAAAATAGTGGGCACAATCATTGAGCGCAAGAGCGTCACAGGAACTAAGTACAACGCGCAAGTAATCAAAAAAAACGGCGGAAAAACTGCTCTCTCCAAGTCAAAAACCTTTGATCGAAGATCTACATCAGAAGCGTGGATCAAACGTATCGAACGAGAATTTTGGCGACGGGCGCGTCGTCCAAAGTAAGAACAACACAACAGTCGCTTCCCTAGTCGATCAAGTATCTTCTTTGCAGAGCGACATGGCCAAAACCAAGGCTCAGGTCCTTAAGACAATTAAGTCGTTTGCCATCGCAGAATATGAAGTGACGTCTCTAACATCAGCTGACTTGGTGGAATTTACGTCTTCAGTTGCCGAGGGAATGTATGGCCCCAAGTTAGATCGCCTTCGACGGCCGCCAGTTAACTTAGCCATCAAACGAACTGCCCGTGCTTGGCTGAACCAAGTTTAGACATTCCCTTTGACGAAACAATCACTCAAAGAACACGCCAGTCTGCGGCCATTTTATGCCTCATCGGAAAATCAAGAAAGAGGACGAGGCGCCCAAGCATCGCCGAACTTGATGACCCTCTCGCCTGGGCTTTTTGCCGCCTTTCTCATCTTCGACTCCTAAGTGGGTACGATGAGCCAAGAACTCTCTATTATCAAACTGCCCTATATGGCCCCATAAGAGCTGACGTCAAACACTTGAGAACACATTCGCCACGTCGAAGGGGTTCGTTCTCCTGAGTGAGGCTCAAATCCTCTTTTGAAACAACATTGATGTCTCGGTGCACTGGCATCCATTTGGTCAAAGTCGACATTCCGACACCCAAATCATCAGCTGCCTGCTTGCGAGTCCCCACCGTCGGTCTGTGCAATACACACCGCATCCTGCCGGAATTCGTCTGTCCGTTTCGCACCATAAACTGTCACCCTTATTGCTGAAAATGCTACCAAAAAAGCGGCACCAATCCGAATAGTTAATCAAGGAACATCTTCAAACACATCGTCTCTAAACGTCATGCCTAAAGCCTTGCTACGGGGATCACATTAATACATATTCGAATAGGAGAATTAATGGAGCGCGAGATGACCTTACTCAGAAGACAATTTCTTTCCGGCAGTGCTGCTCTAACAGCAGGCACGGCGCTCGGCCTGCACTCGGGCCCATCACATGCCCAACTCGCGTTGGGTGACTTCAAAATTGACGTGGTAAGCGACGGTTCTCTGACATTGCCGGGCAGCTTCATTTTCGACCCGATGCCAAAGGAAGAACTGCTCGCGATCCTTGAAAAACACGGTCAATCCGCCGAAGTTTTGACCCCACCCTGCAATGTTACCCTGCTGCGACAAGGGGACCGGACAGTCTTGTTTGACGTCGGGGCCGGGCCAGATTTCTCTCCAAACTCCGGAATTCTTTTGAACTCTCTTGATGCCTTGGGAGTCTCCCCAGACGAAGTGACAGACATAATTTTCACCCATGCACACCCGGATCACCTGTGGGGATTGCTGGATGATTTTGACGATCCTCTCTTTCCTCAAGCCAGTTACATGATCGGCAAAGCGGAATGGGAATACTGGATGAACCCCAACACTATCACAGACATAGGCGAGGCTCGTGCGTCCTTTGCAGTCGGCGCACAGCGCAGGTTAGCGATGATCGAGGATCAGATTTCGTTATTTGAGGACGGTGACGAAATAATGACAGGCATCGCCGCGCGCGCAACGATTGGACACACTCCCGGTCACATGGCGCTGGAAATACGCAATGGGTCCGAGGCCGTTATGGTTCTGGGTGACAGCATTGGCAACGACCACATTGCCTTTTCTAGGCCGGGCTGGATTTCCGGGTCTGACCAAGACCCTGAAACGGCGGCCGAAACACGTATTGATTTGATGGATCAGCTGTCACATGAAAAGACGCGCGTGATTGGATACCACCTGACAGGCAATGGCACCGGTTATGTGGACAAGGTGTCTGATGGCTATGCTTTTGTGGCGGAGGCTTAATGATGAAACGCTCCATTCTCGCAATTGCCCTGCTTGCCGCTCCTGCCCTTGCAAGTGAAGACATCGCTGATCAATACCCCGGTTCAGTGCTGTACTCCAAACCATACGAAGTGCTTCCGGGCGTCTTCTCGGCGATTGGCGCCACCGCCCCGCCAACCTATGAAAACGCCGGTCACAACAATAATCTTAGTTTCATCATAACCGGCGACGGTGTTGTTGTGATCAACGGTGGCGCGTCTTACCAACTGGCCGAGGCGCTGCACCTGGAAATCAAGGCCGTGACGGATCAACCGGTAAGGCTGGTGTTCAACGAAAACGGCCAGGGCCACGCCATGCTTGGCAATTCATACTGGGTTGATCAGGGAGTCGAGATTGTCGCCCATGTGGATGCCGCCACTGAATTTGAAAGCCACGGTGGGCAATCTTTGCGTGCGGCTCAGGCACGCGTGTTGGAGAAAGCAGACAACACACGTGTCGCCCTTCCGACGCAGACATTTGATGACAGCTATCTGGTAGAGATGGGCGACATGAAAATCGAAGCCCGCTACCTCGGCCCGGCCCACAGCCCGGGTGACATCGTCATTTGGCTACCTCAGAAAAACCTGGTTGTTTCCGGCGACATGGCCTTCCACGAACGTATGCTGCCGATTTTTGAGCATACAATGACAGCGGATTGGATCGAGACATGGGACACCGAATTTGAAGCGCTCAAGGCGACCTATGTCATTCCGGGTCACGGTCATCCCACAAATATGGATCAAGTGCGGCGCTATACCCGAGATTATCTGGTGTTCTTACGCGCACAGATCGGCGTGCATCTGGATGAGGGTGGTGATCTGGCGGACGCCTATTACGTTGATCAGTCTCCCTACACAAATCTTGATACATTTGAAGAGCTTGCGACAAAAAATGCCGGGCGTGTGTATGAGCAGATGGAATTTGAATAACTGAAAAGGTTGAGGCCAATCCGCGTTGATGCTGGTTGGCCTCACTTTCCATTTTGCCCGAACTTATTGGGCGGCCAATGGTTGCCGGGCCAGCTGACACTTATCCCACAAGTCACCCAATGCCCCAATCAGATGGGCAATGTCCTGATCTGAGTGAACCGGGGACGGCGTGATACGCAGTCGCTCCGTCCCTTTGGGCACTGTGGGATAGTTGATCGGTTGAATGTAAACGCCATAGTCTTTGAGCAAGACATCTGAGATGAATTTACATTTCACCGGGTCGCCAACCATCACCGGAATGATATGACTGGGGTTGGCAACGTGAGGTATACCCATCCGCTCAAGATCCGCCCGAACTTGTGCAACTTTGCTTTGTTGCGTTTCACGCTCGACGCCACTCTGTTTCAAGTGACGAATCGAAGCTGCCGCTCCTGCGGCAATCGCTGGCGGTAGCGCGGTGGTGAAAATAAACCCGCTGGCAAAGCTGCGCACAAAATCACATAGCTCACCAGAGGCGGCGATATAGCCTCCAACCACGCCAAACGCCTTACCCAAAGTGCCTTCGATCACCGTTAGCCGATGCATCACGCCTTCACGTTCGGCAATACCGCCGCCACGCGGGCCGTACATGCCAACCGCATGAACTTCATCCAGATAAGTCATGGCGTTATATTTGTCTGCCAGATCACATATCTGCGCGATCGGGGCGATATCACCGTCCATCGAATAGACGCTCTCAAATGCGATCAGTTTTGGGCACTCCAAAGGCAATGAGGCCAGCTTGTGTTCCAGATCTTCCAGATCATTATGCTTCCAGATCATCGTCTCCGCTCTTGAGTGGCGAATACCCTCAATCATGGACGCGTGGTTCAGAGCATCTGACAGCACGACACATCCGGGAATACGGCTGGCGATGGTTCCCAGTGCCGCCCAGTTGGACACGTAGCCTGAGGTAAACAACAGCGCGGCTTCTTTGCCGTGCAGATCGGCCAGTTCCGCCTCAAGCAGCACATGATCGTGGGTGGTGCCTGAAATGTTTCGCGTGCCACCGGCCCCGGCCCCACACCGATCCAGCGCATCATGCATCGCAGCCAGTACTTTAGGGTGTTGCCCCATCCCCAGATAATCGTTGGAGCACCAGATGGTCACGCCATCTGACGTGGGTTCACCGTCCGCACCGGCAACATGTGACTTTGCATTTGGGAACGCCCCACACTGACGCTCCAGCTCGGCAAAGACGCGATAGTTGCCCTGATCGCGCAACTCATCCAGCGCGCCTTTAAAAAATTGTTGGTAGTCCATTATTCTGCCAAAGCCTCGCCGACAATCTCTGCCAACAAGGCCTGAACCTCCTGCATCGGACCTTCAGGGTAGTTGCGGTAACCAAGCATAACTTGGCCTTCGCGGTCCGCCACAAAAATTCCATAGGGGCAATGCGCGATGTTCATGGGATCGGCTTCCATCATTTTGCGTGACAAAACGGCCGAGCAAAAAATGTAAATTTCGGCCTGATCAAACAGAGTGACATCACTGCCCACGTCCTGCTTTGTCCGGCTCAACATGTCACCGACATGACTGACGTAATCGATATTCAGCCCTTTTCCGATGATCGCACTTTCAAGACTGAAAGCCGCGTCCTCAAAGCTGCCGTCGTAGTTGTACACCGTCGACGTGTTCTCCGCGACAGCTGCTCCAGCAGCGGAGATTGTTGCGACTGCGGCCAACACACCGCCAAACAAAAATGATCTCATGATCTCACTCTCCGGTTGCGAACAACTCTGCTGCCTTATTGAGAGCCCATGTGGCCATTACAGCCACAAGGGCCAGGACGCGTCAAACAAAGCGCCCCTGACGTCACTCGTCAAATGATCTAAGATATTCGATAAGTGCGCGCTGATCGGCCTCTTTCTTCAGACCGGCAAAGGACATTTTTGTGCCCTTCATATAGGCTTTGGGTTTTGCCAAAAATGCGGACAGTTCTGCGTCATTCCAGACCAATCCAGCCTCAGCAACTTTCTTCATTGGTTTCGAGTATTTGAAGCCATCAACCGCGCCGGCTGCACCGTCAACAATATTGGTCAAAATTGGTCCGGTCCGGTTCTTTGCGCCCTCGCCAACTTGATGGCACGCCTTACATTTTTTAAAGACCTTTTTCCCAGCCGCTGCCAGTTCAGCGTTGATAACAGTGGGTTTCGCAATCTCGGCTTCCACTTCGGCGCCCGCTGCCTCCACTTCATTCGCCTCAGGAGTTTTGGCGGCGTTATTCTGTGTCGGAGTTACGTCCAAAACCAAGGCCCGCATGGTCACAACAACATCATTCTTGCAGTTCTGCATACAAGGTTCACCTGTCCATGCCGGATATTCCGTCTCGGCCCGGTCATCGATGATGAACCCATTCGCGTTTGGCATGTCTACGTCCAGAAAAGTCTCGTTGGACAAGACAAAATCATCCTCCACCAGATCGTTGGAATACAGAATGTAGGCCACCATGGCATAGACTTCATCGTCCGAGAGGCTGCCCGCATTGCCATACGGCATCGACCGTTTGATGTAGTCAAAAGTGGTTGTCAGATACGGCCAATAGGACCCAACCGTTTTTAGCGGATCGTCGTGGTTCAGCGTATCCGCGCCACCTGCGAGTTTAGGCCAATTGTCGATACCTTCGGCAAAATCACCATGACAAGACGCGCATTTGTCAGCAAAAATCTCCTCGCCGTCCAATGCATCGCCCGATCCTACAGGCAGACCCATGCCATCCGGGCTGATGTCCCCATCCCACGCGGTGATTTCCTCCGGCAACGCCATGCGACCCAGGCCAAATTTTTCGGCTACAACCGGTCCGGCAACCATGGCGATCACCACAGTCAGCGCCGTTGATTTAAGAAACTTCGACATTTTCTGCCTCACCGTTTGAACGCACCAACCAGGTTTGAATACAGTTGTTGTGATAGATCGAGTTCAGCCCGCGCACCTCACGCAGTTGCGTTTTGGTGGGTTGCACATAGCCGGTGTCATCCATGGCACGCGACTGCAGCATCATCTCTGAACCGTCCCAATCGGTATCGAGATAGAACCGAGTCAGTGCCATCTTTTCTCCCGGTTTCGCCAAGCGCGCCGTTTCCCAGGTCATACCTCCATCCTTGGACACATCAACGCGGGTGATCGCCCCACGCCCGGACCATGCCAGGCCAGTGATCACCAGTGGCCCAGTACCGTGCTTGATTGGCGCCTGCGGGCTAGGGCTGGTCACAACGGATTTGGCATCCATCGCCCAGGTCCACTTGCGGCTGGTACCGTCTGCAAGCGTATCGGTGTATTTGCTGGTCTCTTCGCGGCTCTCCACCGGACCATCCGTCACCTTGATGCGGCGGATCCATTTGACCCACATGTTGCCTTCCCAACCGGGGACAACCAAACGCACAGGGTAGCCATGCTCTTTGCGCAGCGCTTCGCCGTTGGCCTTAAAAGCAACCAAAACGTCATCCAGCGCCTTTTCCATCGGAATGGAACGGCCATTTGACGACGCATCCGCCCCTTCAACAAAAACCCACTTGTCCTTAAGATCGCCAGCCGTATCTAGGCCAGCCTCTTCCAGCAGCGTGCGCAGTGGCACGCCGGTGTATTCCATGTTGTGAATCATACCGTGGGTGAATTGCGCTCCGTTCAACTGTGCGCCCGCCCATTCCATGCCTGTATTGGCCGCACATTCACAAAAATAGACGTGGTTTTCACGCGGGAACCGTTCCAGATCGGCGTAACTAAACACCAGCGGCGTATCGACCAAACCGTTGATCATCAGACGATAATCGTCCTTCTTCAAATCGATCGCCCCCGAATGGTGCCGTTCAAACGCACAGCCCTGAGGGGTGATGGTGCCATCCAATGCGTGGATCGGCGTGAAGTTGATTGAGCTGACCGTATCCGCCGTCAGCCATTCCACGTTGCGACGAATGACATCCCCCTCGTGTTCCGTTGGCAGACCATAGCGCACCGCATCCACACCATCGCCAAACTCTTGCGCCCAAGGCTGGATCTCGGTGATCAAAGGGTCCGGAGATTGCGCGCGGGCCGCACTGGCTGTCAGCGCCCCTGCCCCCGCAGCCACAGCGCCACCTAAGAAAGCACGCCGCGAGCGACTTGTTTCGTTGTCTTTATCTGACATATCAGATGCCTCTTTAATTGCGACTTGTGGAGCTTAGGCTCCGACAACTTTCACACTGTTGTTTGGGTCAAGAGAGATGGTGCCCTGTTTGGCGATATGCGCTTCGACCACATCCCAAATTTTTGGACCTTCGGTGCCCTCATTGACCGACGCCCATCCCGCAACTTGATAGGTTTTGGATGGATCAATACGCTCGCCGGTTTTCAGCAACGTCATCTCTGTAATCCGGCTGCCCTGCGGCTTGGTCACATCAATCCGATAGCCAATGCCACCAACGCGAACCATATCGCCGCCCTGCTGATAGTAGGGGTCTGGATTAAATAGATTGTCGGCTACATCCTCGAGCACCACATGCAGGAACTCACCGGTCATTTCAGTTCGGTAGGCCTCGCCATAGCTCATCGACGTCACATTCCAGATGTCTTCGCGGGTGATATCCTGCCCCGGCAGGATAGACGGACCCCACCGCACCCCCGGCGACAGCGCAATATCCGCCTCACGCTCCGAAATCAGCGCGTCACAGATCAGGTCGTCCCAAGTGCCGTTAAAGTTGCCACGGCGGTACAGCGTCTGATCTTCGGCTGTACGACCAATGACTTCGCTTAACTGGTCCACGTACGGCGCGCGTTGTGCATCAATCAGTTGTGCGACATCTGGGTCAGGCGTGATCACATCGCTGAAGATCGGGATCAGTTTGTGGCGAAAGCCCATCATGCGGCCATCGCGCACATCCAAGTCCACGCGACTGACAAATTTTCCGTTAGAGCCCGACGCCACAATAATGGTTTCGCCCACCAACACAGGTTCGGGCAACGCATCATGGGTGTGGCCTGACAGGATCACGTCGATGCCTGTCACCTTGCCCGCCATCTGCTTATCGACGTCAAATCCGTTGTGGCTTAGACAGACAACCAGCTCAGCCCCTTTGGAGCGGACCTGATCCACCATTTCCTGCATCCGCTCATCCCGAATACCAAACGAATACTCGGGGAACATCCAGCCAGGGTTGGCGATGGGCATATAGGGGAAAGCCTGGCCAATTACCGCGACCTTCACTCCGCCACTTTCAAAGAACTTATAGGGCGGGAACAGCTCTGTTGGCTCATCCCACTCCGCGTCAAAAATGTTCTGCCCCAAAGCCGCGAAAGGCAGACCTTCGACAATTTCGTTCACCCGTTCAGACCCAAGCGTGAACTCCCAGTGAAATGTCATCGCGTCAGGTTTGAGCGCGTTCATGACATTGACCATGTCCTGACCTTGGGTGTGGTGACAGGTGTAGCTGCCATGCCAAGTGTCACCCCCATCCAGCAACAACGCATCCGGACGTGTCGCTCGGATCGAATTGATAACGGTCGAAACTCGATCCAGCCCCCCCACGCGGCCATAACCTTTTGCAAGAGATGAAAAATCACTGTGGCTCAAGGCGTAGGCGGATGGGCTGCCATCGTCGATGCCATACAGCTTGCGGAAATCGGCTCCTGTGACATGGGGCACTGCCCCCTTGTTGCCCCCGACCCCGATGTTGACCGAAGGCTCACGGAAATAGATCGGCTTCAGTTGCGCATGAATGTCGGTCACATGGATCAGCGAGACATTGCCAAAAGTATCAAACTCCAAAAGCTTGTCCTGTGTCAGCAATTGCTGCGCGGCCACCCGCGCCCAGTTTCCAAACCCCGATGTCCCATAAAGCGCGGCGGCGGCCATGCTGGTTTGCAAAAAGTCACGGCGAGATATCATAGTCGATCCTTGTTGTGGTGATATATACGCATATATGAATTTGTATGGGTGTGCAAAAGCCCCAGCACCGTCTGGCACTGGGGCTTCGTATCTTTTTTAGTTTCTGACCGAAGGCGTTTCAACAGAAAGCCCTTGGCCACGCGACGCGATATAAAGCTCAAGCGATTTGAACTCCTCGCCGCCAACTTTGTAGGGCTCAGCCCGAATATTCTTCATGCAGCCCTTAAAGCGGGCATGTGTTGAATTCAGCTTGGCATTTTTCAGACGATAAGTCGGAAAGCCATTGGTCTGACCCTGACTCAGGTGGTCCGCGCGGATCATCGTGTCGTAATTGTCTTCATGACAATTTGAACAGGCCATATCCAACTGCCCAACGCGGGTATAATACAGCTCCTTGCCCTCCTCCCAGAACTCAGCAGCCTCTCCATCTATGGCAACATTCATTGGCATGCCACGCGACTGCAACCCAATCAGGGCCGTCATTGCGGTCATCTGGCCACCAGAATACTTCCAAGGCTCCGCCCCCATGTGATCAGTCCGGCAGGTGTTCACCAGATCCTCCATGGTGACCACTTTGCCGCCTTCAACTCGAGGCAATGTGGTCCGCAGACCCGCAAATTGTTCGACGTCATCATGGCAGGAGGCGCAAGCCTTGCCCTCGCCTCCATCAACCTCGTTCCAAAGATCAATCGCTTGATCAACAAAAACGAACCCCGGGTTGTCAAAATCATCAAGCTGTAAGGCCTGCGTTTCTTTTGCGCGGTAGATCCACCCGGATGTCACCTCATCAAGGTTTTCCGCATGGGCTGGGGCCGCAGTTTGGATTGTGAACTCCTGCCCGTCTATCGACAGCGCCGCGGATTCCTCCGCGTGGGTACTGACTGCCATCCCCACAAAACATGCTGTACTAACCAGTACTTTAAGCGTCTTCATTCGGTCGTCCTCCCTATTCTGTCCGACCTCAGCCGATCGCGATTTTTTTCGCTGTTTCGTAGACAGACCCATCATCGTCGTACCATGTGAATTTGAACTCACCGGCCTCGGGGACCATTGCTTCAAACTCAAAATACGGGTTGGTCGAAACCGCAGGTTCAATGGTGACGTCGATGACGTTTTGCCCATTAAAATCCGCCGTGAACCGGTTAATGATCGAGCGTGGGATAAGGTTGCCGTCATCGCCCTTGCGCTGACCGGATTCCATCTTGTGGCTGATCAGAGTTTTGATTGTGATGACATCACCAGCCGCAGCTGTCTTTGGAACTTTGACGCGAGGTTTTACACCAGAAGCCATAGTTGTTCTCCTCGTCTGAGTTAGCCGCCGCAGCCGCCGATTGTTACTTTTACGGTTGCACTTGCCTTACGGAACGTACCGTCTTCCATTTTGGCAATCGCAACGACATCCTGTGTTTTTGCCAATCGGATACGGGTTGATCCGGAGCGGGATCCGGCCAGCGGCCCGAATTTGAATGTCGCAACAGCTGGTGTTGGGTTGCCAGATGCAAACAGCGCAATCTCAACAGCTCCAGCGGCCGAAACCTCTACTGGAACAGTGTTGCCGTTTTCCGCAATTTCCGGGGCGGTCAGATCGATGCCACCTTCGGTGATTTCTGCTCCGCCGGTTATGGCCGCGATCGCGTCATCGGTCAGCGACGCAAGTGCCGGCAGACCAATCAGGGATGCCATCGCAAATGTGCTTGTACCAAGTGCAAGCACTCTTCGACGTGTTAGATCCATTTCGTTTCCTCCCATTGAGTCCGGGTAAATTATTATTCTTTCAGGGTCTGAAGATACGCGAGGACATCTTCGACCTGTTGCGCGGTCAAGATGGTCTTGCCCTCAAATTTTTCCAGCGTGCGTTCAAACCCCGCATTTTGGTAAAACGCAGGCATGATGCTGTCTTCAAAAACCATTTTTGAATTGGCCACGATCGCGCGAAGTTCTTGCTCTTCCCAACGATCTGCAGCACCGGTCATTTCAGGGCCAACTTCACCGTGAAACGACTCCTCGGGCATGTCTGCATTGACATGACAGGCCAGACAATTGCCCAGCTTTCTGTTCTTGAAAACATCCCGGCCATTTGCAGGGTCTCCGGCCACGCCAGTCAACGACGCTTCAACAACGCCATCTTCATATTTGACATCACCTGGAGCCACGGGCTCAGCGGCCAACGGACTTGCCAGAAATCCCGCCACTGCGATTGATAAACCGATGATCCTCATGCGTCCTCCCAAACACTTCAGTTCGCCGCAACGTACCGCACGATTCTGTGAAAACGCAATAACAAATTCATTTACATGAATTTTTGTATTTGTCTGACATCCCAAAATTCCCTCGAAACACATCGCCTCATCAAAGCCCAATCGGCAACAATTTGGTTCAGCTATTGGTTACGAATATTTCATATAGTTCAATAAGTTAGTCAACAATCTGCGATCCGAATAAGTTACATTCCCTACGCACCTTTAATCACCCAATCCACATCCCATCGCATGCACAGCCAACGTCAAGTGCGGGTGTGATCTGAATCAATGCAGGCTTCACAATGAACGCTACATATCGCAATGTGTGAATGGATTGGAGCACATCATGGACTTGATCACCTTGGTTGAGCAGATCGGCGAAGCCCCTACCGCAGCCCTTTTCGGGTTGCTCACTGGAGTAGTGTTTGGTGCCTCTGCCCAGCGATCCCGGTTTTGCCTGCGCGCCGCCACCGTAGAATTTGCACGCGGCAAAATGCAGGACAGCGTCGCTGTTTGGCTCCTCACCTTCTCGACTGCGCTTGTCTGGGTGCAAGGTGCACGATTGCTCGGCCTGATGGACTCCTCCAGCGCCCGCATGATGGCCGTCCCTGGAAGCTGGTCGGGCGCCATACTAGGCGGGCTCATTTTTGGCGTTGGCATGGTGCTCGCGCGCGGCTGTTCCGGACGGCTACTGGTGCTCGCCGCCACGGGCAATTTGCGTTCAGTGGTGTCCGGACTGATTTTTGCGGTGGTGGCCCAGATGAGCCTTTCGGGCAGCCTGTCTCCCCTGCGCAATCAATTGGCTTCCACTTGGATCACCAGTGGCGGGCGCAACATGGATTTGCTGGCAGCAACAAGGTTGCCCGATTCCTCTGGCCTACTCCTCGGTGTTGGCATAGCGATTCTGGCCTTAATCCTTGCACGTCGCCACAAGATCGGTGCGGCGCGCCTGGTGTTTGCCTCAGGTGTTGGCTTTGCAGTGGCGCTGGGTTGGGTCCTGACCTACGCGTTAAGCTTGATTGCCTTTGATCCAGTACAGGTAGAAAGCGCCACCTTCACAGGGCCATCAGCCAATACACTGATGTTCTTTCTCGAGCGCGATTCTGTGCTGCAATTTGACATAGGCCTGGTGCCAGGCGTGTTCCTCGGCGCGCTTGTCGCTGCTGCTATGGCTGGGGAGTTGAAATTTCAGGCCTTTGATAATGCACCGACAATGCGCAAGGCGATGGTTGGAGCAGCGCTGATGGGTTTTGGCGGAATGCTGGCCGGCGGTTGTGCCATAGGAGCTGGTGTAACTGGAGGATCCATATTTGTCGGCACCGCGTGGCTGGCCCTGTTCTGCATGTGGATTGGCGCCATAGCAACGGATTGGCTCGTGGATCAGCGTGACGCAAGACAAACAGCGTAAGAACTGGACTGACCAAACCGCGACCAAGGCAATTCTCGAAGAAACAGGCCTCACACTAGGGGCTTTGATTTTAGCGTAAAACACCAATGTCCGGCGCGATGGCCAGCATCCACTGCGCTATGAAGTTTATTGAGTTTGTCGCGATCAGCAGCCCGAATACAATCAACATGGCACCCATGGCTTTCTCAACCAATCCAAGATGTTTGCGGAATTTTGACATCCACTTCATGAACGGGCCGATAAAAAGAGCAGCCAACACAAACGGCGCCGTCATACCCAATCCATAGACAAACAACATCCCAGCCCCAGCCGACGCGGTATCGGCACCTGCTGCAGTAAATAGGATCGCCGCAAGAACAGGACCAACACAGGGTGTCCAGCCAAATGCAAAGGCCAAGCCAATCACATAAGCCCCCACCAAGCTCATGTTAGCGGTGGTGGTCGCATCGGACCGCAATTGACGATAAAGAATGCTGACCCGGAGTATCCCAAGAAAATGTAAACCCATCACGATAATGATTGTCGCTGCAAGCCACCGCAGAATGTCAAAGTATTCGCGAAGCACCTGACCAAACGTCGTTGCCGCCGCTCCCAACCCCATGAAGATTGTGATCACGCCAGCCGCAAAAAAGCAGGCCGCCAACACGGCACGCAACCGCGTTTTTCTGTCCATCTGTGCCTCTGCGGAAATCTGGTTAATACCAACACCAGCCAAATAGCTCAGATAGAACGGCACAATTGGCAAAATGCACGGCGACAAAAACGACAAGACGCCCGCAAATGCAGCACCAGCAAGGGTAATTTCCATCATCGCAGGCGCTCGCTCTTGTGTAATTCAAATATTCATATTATGTTGTTTGTTGAGTAAAGGTCAATTTCACATGTCACTCCGTCTTATCCTTTTCAGTCTGTTTCTTAGCCTATCGTCGGCATTTTCCGCTGCGGCTGGGCCTGTTTTGGTGATGGTAGAAGAACAGGGCTGCGTCTGGTGCGCGCAATGGAACGATGAGATCGCGCATATTTATCCAAAGACCACCGAGGGCAAAGCCGCGCCTCTTAGGCGATTGGATATTCACGCAGCGCGGCCCGATGATTTGACGTTTAGCCAATCACTTAATTTCACGCCTACATTTGTTTTGATGGTAGACGGACAAGAAGTCTCCAGGATCGAAGGATATCCCGGAGAGGACTTTTTCTGGGGACTGTTAGGACAGATGTTGTCGGACGCCAGCATTGATGTTTCTGGATGAACTCCCGATATTATGGCAAGCACAGCGACCAAATGGTCATTACAGATCTAAAGGAAGAGAACCAGATGGGCCTGCCAGTATTTGACAGTAACATGTGTGCCGAAGACATGGACAAGATGGCAGACAATGCCATGAAAGCCTCCTATTTCCTCAAGGCGATCAGCCACGAGGGGCGATTGATGATCTTGTGTCACCTCGCCTCGGGTGAAAAGTCGGTAACCGAGCTTGAAAACCTTCTGTCATCCCGACAGGCTGCGGTATCTCAGCAGCTGTCCCGGCTTCGACTTGAAGGGCTGGTGACACCCAGACGTGACGGCAAAGTTATCTACTACAGCTTGACCGATGACCGGCCCAAAAAGATCATGGAAGTTGTCTATGATCTTTTTTGTCGCGACGACGATTGAACCGATCGAATGCAGTCGCAAACAGTGTAATGGAACGCGACGATGCTTGATTTGGTCTCTGAACCCTTAGCTGTGGCCTTTGTCGGTCTGGTAGGCGGTTTGCTGCTCGGCCTTGCCGCACGTATTGGTCGGTTCTGCACCTTGGGCGCCATAGAAGATTTGTTCTATGGTGAGAACACGCTGCGCCTGCGCATGTGGGGCATCGCCATTGGCCTGTCCGTCATGGGAACCTTTGGTCTGTCCGCAGCGGGTTTACTTGACCTGAGTGAAACTCTCTACCTGTCGAGGCAATGGAACCCATTGGAGAGCGTACTTGGCGGGCTGCTGTTTGGATATGGCATGGCCCTCGCCGGTAACTGCGGTTACGGCGCGTTGGCGCGAGTCGGCGGCGGAGATCTGCGCTCACTGTTGATTGTTTTAGTGATGGGCATTTCCGCATATGTCACGCTAGGCGGTCCACTTTCTCCGCTGCGTATATGGATGTTTGGCGCATCAGAACAGGCATCGAATTTCCCCACCTTCGCCCATTTGGCCACGCCGTTGACCGGGATCTCAATGGAGGTCACAGGCATGATAATTGGTGCGGTTATTCTTGCGCTGACTTTGGGAAACAAAACACTTCGGAATTCGCCCAGCCATGTGTTCTGGGGCGCCGTTGCCGGGCTGGCGATAGTTCTAGGTTGGGCCGGAACATATTGGGTCGCCAGTCACGGGTTTGACGCAACTGCGGTTGTCAGCCACACATTTTCAGCCCCCATTGGCGAAACAATGCTGTATCTCATGACCTCATCAGGCAATTCGATTAGTTTCGGCACTGGTTCAGTCATCGGGGTTCTGATCGGAGCCCTAATTGGCAGCCTGTATATGGGCCACTTCAGATGGGAATCCTGCGATGATCCCCGCGAACTGCGCCGACAAATTCTAGGCGCCGCTTTGATGGGCATTGGTGCTGTTGTTGCGGTTGGCTGCAGCGTCGGTCAGGGGTTATCTGCGTTTTCAGTCCTGTCCTACAGCGCTCCGCTTACGTTGCTCAGTATTATGTCAGGAGCTGCTTTGGGTCTGCGACAACTGATCCTGGGATTTGCACCGTAATAACCCTGCTGTCGGCATCTCCAAAACCGTCACGTATTGAGCCCACAGGCCAACGTCACAGGTGACCCAAGCCGTCGTTATTGCCAAAGATAGTCGCCGCAGTGCAGCCTCCACCATCAGGAACAGCTTCACCAATGCCAACCAACCCACCAATTCAATTCGGGCCTCAACCAACACTGTGAGCATGCAAATTGGGCGCCGAGAATACTAAAGTGCGTCGCCTCTGCCGGCTGCACCCAAGTTTTAGCGGGAGCACCTAAGAACGCTCCAACTTTGCCGTTGCCGTGTTTCAGAAGGTTTCTAGGTGTAAGTTGTCCCTCCAATCCGTTCCCAATGCCACAATTTTTGGAATCGGAGCATCATTTTGAGAAATCGGCGCGCCTATCGACAGCAGCATCTCTATATTGGCTCCAATCCAGTTCTTGAGACAACGAATAGGCCAACCATGATCTATCTCGACCTGGCCCTGCGTGGCGGTGCCATTACACTTTTGCTTTTGTTGGCTTTTTTGCTTTGGCGCGCACCAATCAGCCTGGAAGGTCGCTTATCAGTGGTGGCGTTGGCTTTGTCCGAAACCGCTTTTCTAATCATCACAACTGCTCTGCCACTCGATCTGCATCCAGCGTTGCAATCAAATCTCACGCTGATAGCCAGCTTCACTCCTGCAGCGATTACTTGGCTGATCGTGACCATTTTTCTCGATGCTCCAGGACATCGGTGGCCCTGGCTCCTTGCCTCGTTGGCCACCTCGATTGCGCTTTTCACTCATGAGACATTTCCAGACATTTTCTCCCTGTTTTTGCCAATGTCCGTAGTTCTCTATGGCGCGCTTTTGATCCTCTCACTCAGGTCACGCCGTGACGATTTGGTGGATTGCCGTTGTCGGGCACGACCAGGCTTTGCAGCCGCTATTGCAAGTCTTGCGTTGCTCCTGACCGGGGGGCAAGCAACCCGTTTTCTTCAGCAGGACAGCCTTGCGCTGGCTCTCCTGCAAGCCGTTGGCACCCTTGTTGTTGCCCTCAATTTCGCGGTGTGGCTGCTACTTCCTGATGCGAACCGCTGGCCCGGCGAGACATCTTCGGAAACCACCACCCGGTTGCCGGTCCAAGATGATTTTGCTGACCCGGCTCTGATCGCGGGCATCCAGTCAGCAATGAGCGCGGGCATCTGGCGAGAAGAAGGGTTGACCATCGGGGCACTCGCAAGAAAACTCGCGGTGCCTGAACATCGCGTGCGTCGCGCGATCAACCAAGGTCTGGGTTTCCGCAACTTCTCAAGCTTCATCAATCGAGCCCGGATCGAAGCCGCATGTGCCGCATTGACAGATCCCACCCAAATGAACGCAACGGTTCTGGAGATCGCATATGAGGTCGGCTTTGCCTCAGTAGGACCATTCAATCGGGCTTTTCGCGCAGAATTCGGGCATAGCCCAACTGAATACCGACGCGCCGCGCAGTCTGGTGCATTCCCCGATTCTGAAAAATCATCGCCAAATGCTGTAAACCTGCACTGAGTTTTAAATTCGACGCGCAGGCATGGGGTAGACGTAACAAACAAGGGCATCAATTCCACGAAACGGAGATGCTCGATGCGTGCCATAATTCTAACTATGCTGATAATTTTTGCCAACACAACTCAGGCCCCAGCTCAAACGATGCCGACGATGCCCCCCACGGCCTCACCTGAAATCGGAACCTTTTGTGGCTTCCTAAAGAGATGCCCAAAAGCGTCGGCACCCAAGTCTGACGACTAGACTGCCGGTCCGATCCGGCCGTAGAGACGCAAACTCGCTTTGAGTCGAACTGCGCCTGATGCAGTTGCTGGCCACGTGAATTAAACCGGCTGTCGAAATCGAACCCGGATCTATCTCGGGTACGCCGCCCAAAATTGGCTTTTCCGCACAGGCGTAAGTCAGCGTTGCCTGTGTGGGGCTCGTCACCGACCAAACTACTTCGGCGTACAGTAATGATTCCAGCCTACATCAAAATACGTTAGAGGCCGTTCAAAAGAGGCAATCTCAGCTTCTGTATTGAAGATTAGGGCTAACACACAGCCTCCCGTAACAGTGGAAAACTCGCACAAAACCCAGCACGGTCATTTCGTCGCCGGAATACCCCTTGCGTCGCAAGACGGCGTACAATGTGTTATCTGACATAAGGCGATGCCAAGAACGCAATGACGGGAAAAGATATTCCGCATAGGCTGTAATCTCACGAAACTCCGTCAAAATTCGATGGCTTGATTTGGTAAGGGTACATTGTGACCCCGGGCGCATCTTCATTTGAGACGCAGCGATCGACCATACCTTCGTCTCAAAATCGAACTTCTACCATTTCGCCTGGCGGATCTTGCCCGGTCGTTGGGCTAACATAGCCAACAGTTGCATCGCCATTCGTGTGATCTCCAGCCCATCGAGTCCATCGATAGCGGTCATGAGTGCTCCAAGTTTCGGGATCCGTGATTGCACACGGTGTTTGCGGTTTGGACACATCAAGCCATCTTCAAATGCATAGGCAGAATCTGTTTCGGCCACCCATACTGGCAACAGCAAACCGAAAGTCGGACCCAATCCGTGCGCACAAGCGATGAACCGTTTCATGTTATTCTTTGGCTTCGACTTTATGAAGATATGCCAGGATCAATGGTGCGGTGACTGCCGTGATGGGCTTGCGTCCAAAGTCTGCGTTCGTGAGCTTCACATGATAAATCGTTTTGTCGAGAATGGCTTTCGTTTTGCCCTCTTTGCGTTGTTTCTCCAGAAATGCATCGCCGATTTTGGCGAACGTGTGGCTCTGCGCCACTAGAGTTTCGCCCTTGCGCCAAAGAGATATCAGTGTACGCACACATCGGCAGTTTCTTCTCTTTTCCATGCAGCCGATATTTGACGTTCCAAACGTTTGGAGCCGGATGGCGTCACAAGCAGATAAAGCCCCTCAAAGTACGAAACCTTATATGGCTTTTCTCTGGGCTTGAGATTTCGAATCTGAACATCGCTAAGTGGCATCTGGGGGCATCGCCTTTTCATCAAAGTCGCGAAGCCCCCAAAAAGCCCCCCAATCTGGGGGCATCTCACCAAACGCCATAGGATGGCATCGGACAAAGAACTTCATCAAAACCCATGTAACACAGAGTGTTTCGGATGTCTTCGGACTACGGTGAATTGAAAAATGGTGCCCACACGGAGCCGCAAAAAGCACCTAACAGTATGAAAATATATAAAAATAATTCACATGAAAATACCCATACCCCCAAATATACCCCATCAGAGAAATCCACAATTCTAAAGCATCGAACTTCGGGCTGATACAGCCCCTACTCACTGCCCAGATACTGACTGCAAAAGGCCTTTAGCTGCCGTTGGTGCAAAACACGTCTAACGGCTGCTGTCAGCCCAAAGTGGACTCTTCCCTCATGTGCGATCATGGCGTAAGCGGACATTCACACAACTGGGCTGGACGTCTGCTCTGCGGGACGAGGACGAAACCGATTTGGCTCAACGTCCGCTTTCTGCCAACCCAGTGATATGGCGGTGATAGCCTGAAATTGTGCATAACCTTTTGGGGGCGCTGAACACCCATCAATTCTAATCCAATTGGAATTTTTTCATTTTATTATAGAGCGTGCGAGGAGCTATACCCAGATATTGGGCTGTTGCCCCTTTACGATAATTGTGCTGTTTCAGTGCCGCGGCGATCCACTCTCTCTCGCCGATCGGTTCGATCGGCCTCTCGGGGTGAGCTGGCATTTCCTGTTCTGGAATCTGAGTTAAGGTTAGAAAATTGACGTCCCGCGCGGTGACGCGCCCGGAAGAATTCAGTGTCAAAATCCGCCGGATCGCGTTCTTTAATTCCCGTACATTTCCCGGCCAGTCATATTCAAGAAGAACCCTGAGTGCGGCGTTGGTAAATTGTATGTCTTCGTTTCGGGTCAGATTGTGAGCAAAAAAGGCAGCAAGTTCGGCGATGTCGTCCCGTCTTTCACGCAAAGGCGGCACCGCGATTTGGATTGCATTTATGCGGTGGTAAAGATCGCGTCGAAACTCATTGACCTCGACGAGATCCTCAATGTTCTGATTACTGGTGCTAAGCAACCGGACATTTACCGTCCGACCGTCAAGCGCTCCAATGCGTTGAACATAACCCGTTTCCGCAAACCTTAAGATCAAGCCTTGTAACTCAGCGCTTAACGCTGAGACCTCTTCGAGTATGATGCCATTGCCGTGTGCCGTTTCCAGTGCACCACGAGTTAGTGGAACATCTCTGCGGTTAAGGCCGGCCACTTGCCCCATAAGCTGAACAGGCCCGACATCACGTGAAAGGCTGGTGCAATCTACGACAACCGGGTCGCGTTTTTCTGCGTAGTGTTGTTTATGAATATCTGCGGCCAACAGGCTTTTGCCTGTGCCGGTTTCACCGGTGATCAACACTGGCATATCGCTTGGCGCTATGTCGGCCACTAATTTCCGCAAAGTCTGCATTGCATGTGAACTGCCGATGAACGCTGAAGGCTGGGCGACGTCGTCCTTGTTGCCGCGACCCATCTTGGCAATGACCTTGTATGATCGTGCCACTTCTTCGATGGCCTGTTCTAAAGGTAACCGGTCAATCGTTGATCCTGCTATGTAACCGTTCACCCGGCTTAACCGCGTGACGGTCAATGCGTCTTCCGGTGACGTTATGGGGCCACCTTCGATTAAGGTTGCGATATTGGCAGGGATGCCTTCAAGCACTTGATTGGCCAAATCGGCTGCCCCTTCTAAAGTCAGGCTGGTCGAAACGCCTGTGCGGCCGCCAGTAAAGCCCACAACAACGCAAATGCGGTCAGCGCCGGCCTCTACCATCATCCGGGCTTCGCGGTTTGTGCAAACATACGCCAAGGTCTTCATGCCACGCTCTGATGCGGCCCGTATCAGTTCGCATTCTTTGCCAAACCCAATTCCTTCGGCTTCCATCAATTGACGCAGCTGCCCTTCAAGCATCGCCGCAGACGGAAAATTGCACACGCCCGCGAACCCAATGCTATTTGCTTTTTCGACAATTTCGATTGGGTCGATGGCTGGGTCACGCACGTTCAGCCCTGCCAGAACCGGTGAAACGCAGCGGTGCAGGATTTCCTCTTCTGCTATTTCAAAGACCCATTCATTCGCCGGACGAAGCGGCAGGTATGACGCCAGCGATGAAGCTCCCCGCATGCGAAGTCTGCCCGCATTCAGAACCAGCAAGAAATCTGCCCCAGCGCGATCTACGGCAAGCGCGGTCAGGCCCGATCCAACGGCGGCACCAAAGATGAATGGATTCTTTTGATCCGTCATGGGGTGGCCTTGAAGATCAAAGCGCCATCGGCCCCCACATCAGTTGCCTGAACAGCTTCGTTCAATCCGACGTGTTCATAAAGAAGAATTTCGACACCATCGACTTGATGACGCAACTTCTCGATCAGGTCACCCAACGAGGCAATCAACAAATCCGGCGGCCCACCTGTGGTTTGCGGGATCAGTCCGGGGTGCAACACTAGTTGCCGCAATCCCGCACTTAATGCAGCTCGCCCTTGTTCCAGTGACCGGAAGAAAGCAAGAGATTGAAAGCCATGACGTTGTGCTCCGGCAAGCCAGGCGTATTCAAGTTCTGGTGTCGCAGGCATTGAGGCCATCATCCTTTTCGTATGGCCTTGAAACAAAATTGCTGAAGGCCAATTGCTCACCCCTACATATCCATGATCAGCAAGGCGCCGCAGAAAGTTATCCGCGGTTCCAAAGGGGTCACAGGTCAGAACGCCTGCATAGCTGACCCGCTCGACAGGACGGATGTCAAAAAGCGCCCTGTTGTTGTCCAACCGTGGCATCACCATCGCCAAGTCCGCCTGACGGCCACTTAGCCCGTTCAGCGTTGGGCAAAAAACATGGCTTACTTGTTCAGAAGTTGGATTCGGAAAGCCGGAAAGTTCGAAGTATTTCATTCGCAACGTATATCAGCATAAATCGGCAATAATAGGCAAAAACTGCTGGATTTCTGAATTGTTGGCGAGGGTGTATTTTCAACCTGTTGATTTAAAGTGATAATTTTTCTCAAACTTGACGATCATTAACTTGTGGTGGCCCGGCGCATTGCCGAAAATAGCCCAAACACTGGGGAGATTTCATGACGTTCTTTCTGATCGTTACGCTAAATGGTCTGACACTCGCGGCGCTATACTTCTTGGCCGCCAGCGGGTTCACTTTGATCTTTGGCCTGATGCGCACCGTAAATATGGCTCATGGGGCTCTGCTTTTGCTGGGTGGATATGTTGGCTTTGAAGTGGCAAGAGCCACAGGCGTCTGGCCGCTGGGCATCCTCGGAGGCGGGCTGGCCGCGGCCTTTGGGGGTGCGCTAATTCAGTTCGGAATCCTTGGGAGATTTCAGGGGGACGAACTGCGTCAGACACTGGCTTCCATTGCCATTTCAATCATTATGGCTGACCTGATGCTCTGGTATTGGGGTGGTATCACTTATCAGGTGGCTTTGCCGGATGCGCTGGCTGGTGGTTTCAAGCTGCCTTTGTTGGGCGTGGGCTATGCCTCTATCCGCCTGGTATTAATTGCTTTTGCAGTTGTTGTCGGAATTACGTTGTGGCTCATCATCGCTAAGACCCGGTTGGGAGCAATCATTCGCGCAGGTGTCGACGACCGTGAAATGCTGCGCGCACTTGGCTTTGACGTGGCGAAGATCTTCATCATTGTCTTTGCGCTTGGCGGATTGCTTGCCGGGATGGCGGGCGTTGTTGCCGCCAGTGCACTGTCGATCGCGCCGGGGACCGATCTTCAATTCCTTCTCTCATCGCTTGTGGTGGTCATCGTCGGCGGCATGGGAAGTGTTGGCGGCGCGGCGCTTGGGGCGCTTCTGATTGGTCTGGCCGAGCAGTACGGGTTGGCATACGCGCCCACCTATGGCGTGGTCTTTACCTTCGCAATCATGGTGTTCGTGCTGGCGGTCCGTCCGCAAGGCCTGCTTGGAAGGTCAGAAACATGAAATCTGCGCTCTTCATTCTTCCGTTCGCTCTGGTTCCATTTTTTGCCAATGATTTTTGGCTGGTGCAGATTTTCGGACGCGCATTGATCCTTGGTGTCATTGCTCTGAGCCTGACCTTTCTTGCGGCCTACCTTGGCGTTGTGTCCTTTGCGCAGGCCACCATGGCCGGTGTCTCGGGATATACCGTCGCCTATTTCGGACCTAACTCAGTCGATGTTGGACGAGAATTGCCTTTCTACGTGGTTCTTCCGCTGGCAATAATTATGGCCACGCTGTCAGGGGTGATCATCGGGCTGATCGCACGGCGCAGTCAGGGCATTTATGCCATCATGATCACACTGGCAGTTGGCGTCGCGTTCTTTTACTTCACCCGCCAGAATTATACCTACTTCAATGGATGGACCGGTTTTTCGGGAATACGGGCACCCGAGATTGCAGGCACAAATCTGCGGGACCCCCTGCCGTTCTATTTGTTGATAATCTCGGTAGCCATGCTGTGTTTGATGCTTGTTAATGGCTTCATCAAGTCACCGCTTGGATTGACCATTCAGGCAGTGCGCGACGCGCCCAAGCGGGTGCTGGCAATTGGCATCCCAACGACCCCCGTCATCGTATCAGCTTACGCCATTGCCGGGTTTATCGCGGGCTCCGGCGGCATTCTGAATGTTTGGTATCAAGAACGGATTTCATCCTTCTCGGTTGGTCTCGGTCCAATTGTCGACATTCTCGTTATCGCCGTGATCGGTGGATTGAAGCACCCGATTGGGGCGTTCATCGGTGCGCTTGCTTTCGTTCTGCTCGACACATTTGCCGTCGATTTCATTGATCGTGAGCGGTTCAACACGCTCATCGGTCTCGTACTTCTCGCCATCATCATGGGGGCCCCAGACGGCCTGCACGGATTGGCGAAATCTTGGTTGGCTCGCTTCAAAAAGCGAGTAGCCGAAAATCAGGTGTAAACAGGGAGGAAACTATGTTTACTAAACTAAAGACTATTACAATGACTTCTGCACTTGCCCTTAGCGCATTTGCAGCACCAGCGTCAGCTGAAGATATCAAGATCGGAGTGATCTCGATTCTGGAAGGCGCATTTGCGGCCCTCGGACAGGACGGTATTCGCGGCGTCGAACTTGCAATTGCTGAGGCAGGTGGCGAAGTCGCGGGCAATGACATTGAAATCATCGTGATGTCGTCCGACGCAAGCCCCGACAGCGCGGTGAACGCCGCACGTAAGCTGATCGAGCAAGATGGCGTTGACCTCATTGTTGGCCCATTGTCCGGCTCCGAAGGTCTTGCATTGCGCGACCTTTCCAAATCATTCCCTGCCGTTACGTTCCTGAATGGTTCATCCGCGGCACAGGACACCACTTTGCGTGACTCATCCGACAACTTCTTCCGCTTCGGCGGCGATGGTGCACAATGGATGGTCGGTGTCGGCAGCTACGCCCATGATGATCTGGGATATGAAAAAGTTGCTGTTGTGGCCGAAGACTACTCCTTCCCATATACGCAGGTTCTTGGCTTCATGACCGAGTTCTGCGCAGCGGGCGGTACGGTTCCAGAAAAATTCTGGACCCCAATCGGAGCGAAAGACTATTCATCAATCGTTTATTCGATCCCCTCGGATGTCGATGCTGTTTTTGTCGCCCTTGGTGGTGCAGATGCCGTGAACTTCCTGACCCAATACAATCAAGCTGGTGGCACCAAGCCAATCATCGGTGGCTCGATCACAATCGACCAGTCCATTCTGGATAGCGAGGGCCCGTTCAAGCAACAGCTGATCGGTGCACCAGCCGGCACACCCACGGTCAGCGACTATGATGGAGCCGAGTGGAAAGCATTCTCTGCAAGCTACACCGAGCACTTCCCTGATGGATTTACTGCACCCTCCATCTTTGCGCACCACTACTACATGAGCGCACATGCGGCCATTTTGGCTCTGGAAGAAGTTGAAGGCGACCTGTCCGGCGATCAGGCGGCGTTCCGCGCGGCTCTGACTGATCTGGAATTTGTAACGCCAACCGGCGGCACAATGCGTTTGGATGAAAACCGCAACGGCATCGTTGATAACTTTGTCACCGAAGTGTTCGAGCGTGAAGACGGAACACTTGGCAACCGCGTTGTCAAAGTTGTGCGTGACGTCGACCAGTCCCTTGGTCAGGATCCAGCGACCTTCTTGGCGCAGGGCTCCGTAAGCCGGGACAATCCTTCGTGCCCATAAGTCACGATCATAAAACAGCCAATGCCCTGGAAATCCAGGGCGTTGGCCGCCGTTTCGGTGGGTTTTGGGCCGTCAAGGATGTGTCCTTGTCTGTCCGGCCCGGCGAACGCCGCGCGGTTTTAGGGCCAAATGGGGCTGGAAAAACCACCCTTTTTAATGTTTTGACGGGCGATTTGGTGGCCTCTGCGGGTACAATTCGCATGGATGGAGCCGATGTCACCCAGACGCCGATGCACAAGCGGATCAAGGGCGGTCTGCGCCGCACCTATCAACATGCACATCTCTTTGACGGGCTGACAATTCGCGAAACGCTGTTTTTGGCCGTGAGCGGTGTAGCAGGCGGCTGGCAGCGGTTTTTGCCGCTTAAGCCAAATGATGACGCGATTGGTAAGGCCGAAAACCTTGCCGGGATGGCTGGTCTAAGCTCTGATCTGGATCGCGAAGTTGCTAACCTGTCTCATGGCCAGCGACGCCAGCTTGAAATTGGCATGGCGCTTGCTGAGACACCAAAGATGTTGCTGCTGGATGAACCGGCTGCGGGGCTGTCACCCAGTGAACGGCCGCGATTGGCAGAGCTTTTGTTGTCACTTCCCAAGGACATCACAATTGTCCTGATCGAACATGATATGGACATCGCCCTTCGGACCTCGGACAGCGTATCCGTCTTGCACAATGGTCGCCTGTTGGCCGAAGGCTCGCCAGAAAACATCATGTCCAACGAGGCCGTGCATAATGTCTATATGGGAGGCGCACATGGGCACTGAACCGTTGTTGAGAATCCGTGACTTGCATGTTCATTATGGTACCAGCCATGTTTTGCATGGCGTAGATCTTGATGTGGACCACACTTCGCTGGGGATGCTGGGCCGCAACGGAATGGGCAAGACGACACTATGCGCGGCCATCATGGGATTGGTTCCCACATCCGGTGGATCAATCCGGTTTGACGGCCATGACATTACCAACTTAGCGCCGGAAAAGCGGGCCAGGTTGGGGATTGGTTTTGTGCCGCAAGGGCGACGGGTTTTCCGGTCCCTCACTGTCGAAGAACATTTGCGCATGATGCAGCGCAAAGGTAGCGCCTGGACCATCGAACGTGTGTTTGACACCTTTATGCGCCTCAAGGAACGGCGTCGCAATCTTGGTGATCAACTGTCTGGCGGCGAACAGCAGATGCTGGCGATTTCGCGCGCACTGATGCTTGATCCCAAGTTGCTGGTTCTGGATGAGCCGACCGAAGGTTTGGCCCCCACAATTGTATCTGATGTTATTGATCTTGTCGTTCGTCTGTCTGCCGAAGGTATGGGGATCATGCTGGTTGAACAGAATATCCACGCCGCCTTTGCCGCCGCCACGAACGTTGCAATCATGGTCAATGGTGTGATCGTCGAAAAGCTGCCAACCGCTGCTCTTGAAGGCGATACCGAGCTTCAGAAACGTCACTTGGGAATTGAACCGGGGCAGATCACAGCAGAGGAAGACTTCGTATGAGCAAAGCATATGTCATTGGAACTTGTGACACCAAAGCACCGGAATTGTGTTTCGTGCGCGATCTCATACGTGCCACCGGTGTTGAGACAATTCTTGTCAATGTCGGCACAAAAGGTGGTGAAGAGGTGGCCGATGTGCCCGCTTCTGAAGTGGCGATGTGCCACCCGGACGGGCCCGCTTCAGTCTTTGTCAATGATCGCGGGCAAGCCGTTGTCGAGATGTCGCGTGCTTTACAGGCATTTATTCTGGAGCAGGCAGATGTCGGGGGCGTGATTGGCCTGGGTGGATCGGGCGGATCTGGCATCATTGCGCCTGCTTTGCAGGCTTTGCCGATTGGCGTGCCCAAGGTGCTGGTCTCAACGCTCGCATCGGGCGATGTGTCGACCTATGTTGGTCCGTCGGATGTCAACATGTTCCATCCTGTCACCGATGTGTCCGGTCTCAACCGTGTGTCACGCAAGGTTCTGGGTAATGCGGCCCATGCAATAGCTGGTATGATGAACTGGCAGCCGCCTGTGGTGATTGACACACGTCCACCCATTGCTCTGTCTATGTTCGGTGTGACCACACCTGCGGTTCAGGCCATCACCGCCACATTGCAAGAAGACTACGATTGTCTCGTCTTTCATGCCACCGGAAGCGGTGGACGTTCCATGGAACAACTTATCAGCCAGGGCGATATTTCCGGAGTTCTGGACATCACCACAACGGAAATCTGCGATCTGCTGGTCGGCGGTGTACTAAGCGCCGGTGAAGAGCGTATGGACAGCATAGCCCAAACTAGCGTGCCTTATGTCGGCTCCTGTGGCGCTTTGGATATGGTGAACTTCTGGAGCCCGGAATCCGTGCCGGACAGGTTCTCGGACCGGCTGTTTTATTACCACAACGCCCAAGTCACTTTGATGCGCACGACAGAAGCAGAATCCGCTCAGATCGGTGAATGGATTGGGCAAAAACTGAATGCGTGCAATGGCCCCGTTCGTTTCCTTGTCCCGCTAAAAGGTGTGTCAGCACTGGATGCCGAGGGTGTGCCATTCTGGGACCCCAAAGCGAATGCCGCATTGTTCACTGCGCTCGAAGATACCGTCCAGCAAACGGAAAATCGCCAGCTGATCAAATTAGATCATCACATAAATGACCCGGAATTTGCGGCTGCAGCAGTAGCTCATTTTCAGGAAATTACTGCAGCTTAAGAGGATACCATGCCGCATCTTACCCGAACCGAAATCCTCAAACGATTGCGCGCAAAGATTGACCGCGGTGAAACGCTTGTTGGCGGCGGGGCCGGAACCGGCCTGTCCGCAAAATGCGAAGAAGCAGGTGGTGTTGATCTGATTGTGATCTACAATTCTGGCCGTTACCGGATGGCGGGTCGTGGATCGTTGGCGGGCTATATGTCATACGGTAATGCAAATGAAATCGTGATGGATATGGCATCCGAAGTCTTGCCCGTTGTGCAAGACACGCCGGTGCTGGCAGGTGTGAATGCGACCGATCCATTTTGCCTGATGAATAAGTTTCTGGATGATCTGAAGGCAACCGGTTTCACCGGTGTGCAAAACTTCCCCACCGTCGGCCTTATTGATGGTAAGTTCCGCTGCGAGTTGGAAGAAACTGGCATGTCCTATGCGATGGAGGTCGATATGATAGCCCGCGCGCATGCCAAAGACATGCTGACGACGCCTTATGTGTTCAATAAAGACGAAGCTGTTGCGATGGCCAAGGCGGGTGCAGACATTATCGTGGCGCATTTTGGTTTGACCTCGGGTGGGGCCATTGGCGCGACGGATACACCAGCGATCGACGCCTGTGCTGCGCAATTCAACGACTGGGCCAAAGCTGCCAAGGCGGTGCGCGATGATCTGATTTTCATCTGCCACGGCGGACCACTTGCAGAGCCAGCAGATGCACAGGCCTTCTTGTCCCTTTGTCCTGATTGCCATGGGTTCTACGGTGCGTCTTCAATGGAACGTCTGCCGACTGAACGCGCAATTCGTGAACAAACGGCAGCTTTTGGTAATCTGAAACGCGCCATTCATCACGTAAAAGGAGCTGCAGAATGATTAAGGTTTTTTCGTCAACAATTATTGATGTCCCCGTTGATCAAGTCTGGGAACGGGTCAAGGACTTCAATGGTTTGCCCAATTGGCACCCCGCTGCCACTGACAGCCGCATCGAAGACACCAATGCGCCGGGATCGGTCGGTTGTATCCGTAATTTTGCCCTGACCGATGGATCCGGCCGTATCCGCGAAACCCTGTTGGCCATCTCGAATACAAACCGATCCCTGACCTATGACATGCTGCCTGGGGGGCCGTTGCCTTTTGTCGACTATGTCGCCGTTATGCAATTTGCTCCGATTACTGATCGCAACCAAACCTTCGCAACATGGTCTGCAGAATTCACCGCAGGCGACGGTCAGACAGATCATTGGCGAAAATTCGTTGCTGATGATGTGTTCATTGGTGGTTTCAGGGCGCTCGAACAAAGTTTCCAATCTTGAATGAGGTACCGAGATTAGTAAGTTTAGACTGGTTGAACTGTAACCACCTCGGTTTAGATGATCTTGAAACCTTACATGAGGTTAATAATGGGATTGTAATCCCTACCTAGGCGGGGCTGTTTTCTAAAAATTGAGCAATTGCGCACGCGCAAGCCTCAATCGACCTTCCGCACCGTTGTGGTGCGGAAGCGAGAGTTTTGGCAAGTTTGAGCTAATTACATCTAGTATTTGGAATGACCTGATCTCCAAATTTCCGAAGCGGACATTCGCCACGGAGCAGAAATTTTGCACAGTGGGCTCAAAGCCGCCTTGCGGCGGTGCAGCAGCACGTCTGCAGCGAAGTCGCGTCCCCCCAGCTGCCAGATGACGGCAGTCAGCCCAAAGCTGACCAACGCCCTCTTGAGTAAATTTGGCGAAAGCGGACACTCACACAACCGAGGTGGACGACGGCAGTGCGGACGAGGCGGTCGATCGCTGCACGTGCACCAATGTCCGCTTTTAGAAACGCCTTATGACAGGTGGAATATTCTCGGGGGTAATGACCTGAATATGAGATATGGCTATTTGAGGCGAAACGGGTAGGAGCCTATGATGATGCAAGAAGGCTTGGAACACGTTTTGTAGATCCACGTGAAGGTCATGGTGCAGTACATAGCTAAGACGCCCATCATTAATTAGCTGTCTGTTATCATGGTCCAGATCGTGGGCTACAAATACATCAGGCAATGACCCGTTCTGTTCGAGGGCATTCAAAATCGCTGTATTACCGCCGCCCATTGAATAGACGGCACATACTTGATCCAGACCTGCGACAACTCCTTGCATGATGCGCGATGTTTCAACATGCACGCCGCTGCCCCCACTTGCATCTATGACACGCAAGTTTGGGCACAGTTGGTTCAGGCTGGCCTTGAACGCCACTTCTCGCTCTTCCTCCCCCAAGAAACGATCATTGCTTCTTGAAGTCAGGACTGTTCCGTCACCGTCGCCGATTGTTTTCGCAATCAGGTAGGCCGCCGTGCGGCCTGCGCTTTCATTATCAAGGCCAACATAGGCTATGCGCTTTGTCGTGGTCAGGTCCGTTACCAAGGTGATTACAGGAATACCGGCCGCGATCAATTGATCCACAGCCGATCTAATTGTCGGCAGATCACGCGCTTTGATACACACGCCATGGCTGCCAAGTTTTGCGATGCGCGACAAAGCCGCGGTGACATCGTCTTCACTCATGATCTCTTGCGCTTGGAACCTCGGACGGCACACGGCGCTTCCAATACATGGTAACACCTGTTCAGCGGCACGCTGTACTTCACGGCTAAAGCGCGTTGGCGCTTCTATCACAAAATCGAAAAACAGGCGTCGTCCACGGGCGGCCAATTGCGCCTCTTGTCCTTCAAGTTCTGAAATGGCTGCCGAAACACGTGCCTTGGTTTGAGGACTGACATTCGCGCGATTGTTTATCGCGCGGTCGACTGTCGCGGTGCTGAGCCCTGACTGTCTGGCAATTTCTTTGATTGGAAATCGGTGTGTCATTTGATGTGTTTCTGATGCCTTTTGGGGAACCAATCAAGTGTTCGTTTCTGCATATTCAGGGAAAGACAGGGAGACTTTCTATGAAGAACCACATCGAAACTGAAGCAGGGTATTTTGATAGCGCAGCATGTGATCTGAACGCATTCACTGCGCTTATCGATAAAACTGCAAACGCATCAACCGTTCCCAACGCCGACGACATTCAAAGGAATGTCCCCATTTATGACATGTCCAGATTGCGCTCGTCGCTTGAGGACAAAGAGCGCTGTCGGACAATTATGGCCGAATGGGCGCATGTCTTTAGGGCGGGTGCGGGTGTTCTAGTTCTTCGCAGAGCCTACGAGGACACTGTCGTTCTTGACGAAGCCACTGCGATCTACGAACAAATCATTGCCTCCGAAAAACTGGCAAGCGGCGGTGGCGGTGACCACTTCGCGGCATCGGGGTCCAATGACAGGATATGGAATTCATTGCAGAAATTGTGCGAAGAAGCTCCGGAGGTGTTCTTACGATATTTCGCCAATACATCCATCGCTGCGGCGTGCGAGGCATGGCTCGGCCCGAATTATCAGGTGACCGCGCAGATCAATCTGGTTCATCCCGGTGGTGCGGCGCAGCAAGCCCACAGAGATTATCACCTTGGCTTTCAAACGGCTGAAATCAGTGCCGAATTTCCCGCGCATGTCCATGAACTTTCGCCTGCTTTGACGCTGCAAGGTGCTGTTGCACATTGTGACATGCCCGTCGAAAGTGGCCCGACAAAACTCTTGCCGTTCTCGCAACTTTACCGCGCTGGGTATGCCGCGTGGCGAAGGGATGATTTTCGAGCACTGTTTGAAGAACGCTGCATTCAACTGCCGCTGGCAAAGGGGGATGCCCTATTTTTCAATCCCGCGCTTTTTCATGCTGCGGGCGCAAATACGAGCAATGACATCCACCGCATGGCCAATTTGTTGCAGGTGTCGTCTGCATTCGGGCGGGCCATGGAAACGGTAGATCGCGAGAAGATGAGCAAATTGTTGTACCCCCATGCGCTTGCCGCGCATCAAGAAAGAGCTTTGGGTGCTTCAGCCCTAAAGGCTGCAATTGCTGCGTCCGCAGAAGGGTACTCATTTCCGACCAATTTGGACCGCGATCCCCCCAAAGGCGGGCTAGCACCTCAAACGCAGCAAGCGCTTTTTGAGAGTGCACTTGCTGAGAGTCTAACCCCTCAGGAATTCGAAGCGGTTCTCACCGAGATGCACATCAAACAATTGGCGTAGTTGCAAGATATCTACGTAAAGTGTCTCACGATTTCACTAGACCAAACTTGCAATGCGGCCATTCACTGCTCTGCAGAAAACTGTCAAAATGGGCTCAAATGCGACTTTAGCTGCAATCGGCCTGAATGTTCGCTTCAGAGAACCGCAGAGTCTTTGCAAAGCCCACTTCCTGCGCATCGCTGACTATGAAGGATGGCGCTGCATTTAGGCCAGCGCCATTTCAGCTCTGATTGGCCGCTTTCCTCAATCTGATGCAGCCTTCATGCAGGTGCGGCGAAAGTCTGCAATCCGCCGATTCTGTGGAAAAACATCGTGTTGCTGGCGCAGAAAATGAGGGACTGAACGTCGCGCGAGCGCCTTTCTTTTCAGGCTTCGCTCGTTTGCT
>NZ_FXTY01000012.1 GCF_900182745.1 Shimia sagamensis
TAGGCCAACATAAAGCGTCGCGGGATGGAGCAGCCCGGTAGCTCGTCAGGCTCATAACCTGAAGGTCGTAGGTTCAAATCCTACTCCCGCAACCAGTACTCTCGAACAACAAGCCGCCTCAGGGCGGCTTTGTTCGTTTTGGGGCACGCCCAACGACAAAAGACTCCCAAGATCGCCAAGCAGATCAATGTCCAAGGCATTGGAAGCGTTGGGCACAAGGCGAATGTTTTCAAGCAACGAGCGGAGGAGGGTCGTCGTCTCCGCTTTGGTGTCTGAGCTGTTGAGCTGCTCTGTGAGCGCCGCGACCTTGACACGGTACACATCAGAGAGGTGGCTGAACGGCCCACTTGGGTAGTTCATGTTAAAAGTTTGTGCATGATGGGCCTTTGATCCATTGGGATGATGACTTCAGTCGCAGGTGGGCGGATTGGTTCGCGACCTTTCAACAGTCCATCTGCATTCAACTGAGCCAGTAAGTCCACGATCTGGCGCCAGATGCCCTCGTCAGGCACAAGATTGATCATACTCGCAAGATGAAAAACGGGTGTGTTCAAGCCGTCAGCTCCCAGGTTCTCAATTTCTTTTTGACGCGGGCCCTCCCTGCTCAAACAGTGAGGACAAAAAGCCCACGGCGCGATCAACGCACCGGCACTGAGGCCAGAGATGAAGGCCCGGCGTCCCATGATCCAAAGGGCGCATCCATGACCGGCCGTTCGCCCCACTGTGACCACCTACGTTGGCGGGTTGGGGTGGTTTTGGCGGAGGTTTCATCAATAAAGGCAACGCGACCTGGTCGGCGCGAGATCGTTGGCAGACAGTGTTTGACGCAGTCCTCGCGCTGCTTATTTGCCCTTGCCCGGCGTCGCTCAGTCGCGACCAAAGTCCTTTGTATGTAAACTTGAGCTTGCGCAAGAACCGGCCGGTCGCATCCGTTAGCCCTTCAATATTGTCAAATCCATGCACTGTTTCTTTGGGAAGCTGTTTTGACAAATGATTGATGGACTTACCTTTGAAATACCGAGTTCAATTACAAGCCCGGCCTCCCCCTTTGCATACTCAGCGGCATAGTCCCAAAGATCCTGTGCCTTTTCTAAGACCATGGCATCGCCGAAATACGGTTCGACATAATCGGCAGAGTCAATGATGGAGCATTCCCGAAGAATTGGAAAGTCGCTCAGTTTGTAGGGGGGGCTTGCTCAGCAAATTGAACACGCGGCGTTGGTTCTTTTTGATCTTCTTTCCATCCCAACACGTCGCATAATCTGCGACGTTGGCGCGGCGCACAACATGCGATTGGAAGGTGCAAAAAGAGGCATCAGTTGATTGTTCAATGTCCTTATGGTCCGAAAACCCTTAGAAACGAGAATAACCGGGTGTCCCGCTAGTTTGTCGAGATTGCAATTCGCTTCGTCATTGCTAAGTGACTATCCCCCAAAGCGTGCCTTCATCTTTTCTGTCACAGGAAAGATAAACTGCTGACCCAGACGCGATGGCTTGTCCACTTTTGCAGGGACATCATCCACCGAAAGGACTGCGATATCGCGCTTTTCGCCACTGGTTTCGAGCACGTCTTGCACAGCCATCCGCACCTCTTTCCGGTCATTGTGAGATTTTAGCAGATCGTCGCCAGTGATATATCCGCCCACTTTCACCTTACGGATTGAAAGCTCTAGTTCGTCACGCACCTGCTGATAGGTGTGACTCGCATCGATATAGACCCAGTCAAAATGGCTATTGGGGAAGGTTGGCAATTCTTCTTGCGAAAACCCCCGGACAATCTTCACTTCTTTGTTGCCCTTAAAGCGATCGACAACCCCGGCATGAAGGGCCTTCATTGTGTCACTGTTTTCGAACCACCTGTTAGGATTTGCAGCGTCCCCCAATCGCTCGGCTAGAAGGTTCCAGGGATCAACGAGCACCAGTTTCTTAGGCTCGACAGTTCGCAAGATTTCCTCGGAGAAATCACCTTTCGAAACGCCAATCTCTGCCCCAACAGAGTTCTTGGGCAGGAGAGTTAATAGCGAATATCGGATGCGCTCCCGTCCGGAAGAAAATTCCCTGTCAGTCATTGAAGATGTCCTTTGAGTAAAAAGCTTGGGCTTTTCTACCTATTTTTAAAACCATTGTTCAAGTGGAACCGTCACCAGTTGCCAGTTCTAAGACGTTTACTATCGAGAGGTATTGTCGGGAACGGAATGTGTGTCGTCCGAAGTTGGACGGATTCACGGATTACACTGATACGTGGCTTTTGAAGGGTAAGCGGTGCGCACCCAAAACAACCATCCATCGGCACATCACGTAGCCTACCTTTACGCCGCCCTACGGGCCCACTTTTGCTCCTCCCCTGACAAAGCACCCCAAACCACAACTGGACCGCTACATTGAAGAATGCCTAAGGAGTTTGGTTTCTTTTCGCTTTGGTGAAAAGACCTTGATCTAACTTCCTGTCATTGGCAATTTGATGAAAACGGCATGTCGCATGTGACTCTGTCGCTGAATAATGCTCAAACAGGTTTATCGATGTCCAACAGTGCTTTAGTGTCTTGCAAAACCCAAAATTTGGATTTTTCGAAGCTTTTCAAGTATCAGTACCTAATATCACGAGTTCCTGATCCCGAGATACCGATGCGGTGCCACTCTCTTAGCGGGTGGACTGTTATGGCTGGCGACGAACTTCCAATGGCCTTTCTGCTGGACAAATCGGGCGTTCTTTTTGCGGTTTTTTTAGGCATTGGCGTAGACGTTGAGGGCCTTGTCGAAGGCGATCACCACGTTAAAACGCTGTCTGTTGATCAGGATAGTTTCTTCACTGATTTTGAAAGCTGGTTGATAGATGTGGCTGGGCGCTACACGATTTTGGTTTCGGCGCGTGGCGAGACACGGGCCTATACGGATCCGGTGGGCATGAACGGAATGGTTTATGATCCATCATCGCGACAGATCGCATCAAGCACGCTGTTGTGCCTGAACCGGCCGATTGAAGATCACCCAAGCTACGATCATAGTGTCGTGGAGCAAGGACAAGGGAAATACACGCTCTTCCACACCCGCGACGCCAAAGTCAGGCGGTGCAACCCAAACTGTTACATTGATTTGGGCGATTTTAGCGAACATCGGTTTTGGCCGAGACATGAGACCTTTGAGACAACTGACAGCAATCTGGCGATTTACGAAAACCTGACCTCGATGACGCGCCATGTCATTCGAAACATTAATGCAAAATACAAAACCGCGTTGCCTATGTCTGGAGGGCAGGACAGTCGATTGCTGGCAGTTTTGGCGGGTAGCGAAATTCATAATTTCGATCAGATTTTCACCCATATTCACAACTATGCCAGCCGCATTGATGCGACCATAGCCTCGGAAATTGCCAAGTTCTTGCAAGTGGACATCAGTATATCCGACAAGCGAACGACCAAGGTTTCCAAACTTAAAGCGCGACAAGAACAGGCAGAGTTTCAGGTCGCCGCTGGGCTGATCACGCCGCAGAACCGTGAGGTTGAACTTGGGCTGCATCACAATGTGCTGGAGGGCGCTGTAGTGATGCGGGGTCATCAAACTGATCTGTTGAGGGCTGTTTTTATTGATCGGCTGGGGCCTAAGTCACGCAAAAATCTTAAATGGCAGGTCAAACGCTTGTTGATCGTACCGCCCAGAGAATTCAGCGACGAAATATACCATAGGTTCCTGCCTGAATACGAAGCTTGGCTTGATACCTTGCCCGAAACCGCTCGGGAGAGGTCTGTGGATTTTATGTTCCTGGAAATCTACTATAGTTCGACGCTGGGTGTGACCTTCCCTGCCTTGACGCATAACTTCTTTATGTCGCCCTTCAACAGTCGGCGGCTCATTGCGCTAAGCCTGTCATTGGACGAGACGTACCGCCGCAAAAGCCATGTCGTAAATGATATGTTGCTGATGGGAAATCCTGCCCTGCACAGCATTCCTTTTGACTACGAATTTGGTGGGGGCCGCGATTTGGCCCAGATCCTGGACGGTGCCGAAATGGATGAAATTACAGCAGAGCGGCGGCAGAGTTCATATGCTCGGATGGCAGATTTGAGAGCCACAGCAGAACCGTCTACCACCTAATAACGGGCCATGCGGCCTGCGATATAAAAGGAGCAGCAACAGATGCGGCAAGACGTCGAATACGGAAAACTGAGAACCTTGGTTGAGGATTCTGTTGTTCGTATCAATCATCTGCCCCAAAAAGGCAGCCATCTGATTGTGTCTTTTGCCAGCATTGGCAAGGGGT
This sequence comes from Shimia sagamensis, assembly GCF_900182745.1. Lineage (GTDB taxonomy): Bacteria > Pseudomonadota > Alphaproteobacteria > Rhodobacterales > Rhodobacteraceae > Shimia > Shimia sagamensis. The sequence continues at coordinate 4,259 of NZ_FXTY01000012.1, forward strand.
GGCACCTGATGCCGCCGGATGAATTTGTTGGAACGATTAGCAAAATGCCCAATTGTTCGGGACTTTTCATTAGCGATATGACCCGGTCCTGGATGAATTCGAGTGTATTGCGCAACACCGTTGAGCGGGTCGTAAATGAGGTGATCGCCGAGTTTGAAATTGAGAAAGTGACGACACTTGGCCTCAGTATGGGGGCGTTCTCGGCTCTTGTTGCGCCTCGGCTTTTTCCGGTGGACACAGCTATCGCCTTATCCCCCCAGTTTTCGGTGTCCCGTGAGATTGTTCCAAGTGAAACACGCTGGCGGCACTGGACCAAGAATATACAAGACTTCCACTTCCCTTCAGTATTGCCGATTTCACCTATGGGACGCGTGGTGATCTGTCACGGTCTGGTGGATGATTATGAGCAGATGAAACTGTTCCCGCAGCAGGACAATGTCGATCATTTTGTTTTTCCGAATGCCCGCCATGCCGAGATTGGCAAGCTAATTAAGAAAGGCGGAAAACTGTCGCCCTTCATCACCGCTGCCAGTGCGCACAAGAAAAGGTCTGTGGCGCAAATTTTGCGCGGTTTGGGCGGTAGTTGGCGGATGCGCTACGAGGTCAGCGCCCATGGCGATGCTGCCGTGTGACAAGACCTTTGTACATCAGCTTAACGTTGCGCTGCTTTTTCCTCATTTACCACCTCTCTTTATTGACACGACTCTTAAAACAAAAAATGGATCGCCCGATCATGACGCCCAATGTTCGCAAGATGATCGTCGCGTTACATGCCAAGGTCATGATTTCGAGGCCGCCAAAATGGCCGATACTGGCCGCGTATTTCTGTCGGGGCAATGCACTCCACACGTTGGCTGCCTTGGATCGAAGAGAGCAAGATGTGGCAGCTCGTTTCCACAACCGCCCGCTCTTAGTCGAACGCCAATGCACGGCGTGAAAAAGTTGCCTCGTCGGTCCTTTGCTGCAGGCATACAAAGTTGGATCTGCGGCAAAATCTGCGGCAATGACCGCTAGTGCAGGCGACAAACCGGTTCCAGAAAATTGTGCGCCAATCCAGTCAAAACAAGTTTTATCTGGTTTTCAGGTTTGCCAAGGTATGCGCCCTTGTTGATTTCGATACCAAAGTCGACGCGAGAAGCCATCTTATCCGCGCCAGTAGCGCGCCAGATAACAAAGCCTTGCACTGCCAAATCCTGATCTTTGGGCGACTGGCCTTTGATCAGTAAATCAACGCGCGGTCGTCCATCGGAATTTTGGTGTGGGAGGCGCCGTTTTGCACCGGAGCCAACGCTCCGGCCCAAAGTAAGTCGAATTGCGGAAAACGCCCCCACAGCAGGTTGGAAAACACGGTCGCATCCGTCGCTTCAATGCAGCGTGAACAAAGTCTCTTGACCCGCCGCAACGTCGTAAACCGCTCCCTGCGGACGATCTAAGGCCTCTATATCCTTTCGCGGGAGGTCACGAATAAGCCCGCGGATCATACAAAGGGTCACCGAATGGGAAACAAGAATGGTTGGGCGTTCCAGTCCACTTAGAAATGCCACACATCGAGCGCGCAGGTTGTCAAAACCTTCTCCACCTGGTGCTGTCAAAAAGAGCCGCATCATATTGCAGTCTTTCACGAGCTCTCCAGTGTCCACAATTTCCCCGTATGTTTTGCCTTCCCAGTCCCCGGCGTTGATTTCTGCAACCAAAGGATCAAATCGCGGCAGTTTCCCAACCGCCCCAAGAGCAATCAGGGCGGTCTCTTGGGCCCTTCCTAAAGGGCTGCAGACCGCATCAAAGCTCTCGACGCCTTTGATTTGTTTTAGGATGTGCCCCTGTTGGCGGGCTTGCGCCCGCCCTAGGTCCGTGAGTGGTGAGTTTTTGCGACCCTGCAACCGGCCCTGCCGGTTCCATTGTGTTTCGCCGTGGCGCAACAGAAGCAGGCGCGGGCCGGAATAGACAAAGCTCATGAGGCAACAATCACCGCTTCGTTGGTGTTGACCTTCAGGTGCACGTCGCTGCCGGTGTCACGCCAGTCATGTCCCACGTGGTGAAACTGATCAACAATCATTTCGGTGCCCGAGGTGCGTACAATGTAGCGCACCTGACTGCCCATGAACTCGCGGTGCAGGATTGTGCCGGGCAAAGTGTCTGCCCCCGCCTGATCCACGATCTGCATGTTCTGCGGCCGCAGGACAATCGATCCGGCGCCTTCGTGACCGTCACTGAGCGGCAGCACATCGCCCGCACTGGTGCGGAACCTCTTGGCGCCCCCATCACTTTCCACCTGTCCACCGAGGATATTGGCGGTGCCAAGAAACTCAGCCACAAACAGGTTTTCGGGCGTGTCATACAACACCTGTGGTGTGCCAATTTGCTGGATCACACCTTTATCCAACACCGCCATGCGATCTGCGGTGGTGTTGGCCTCTTCCTGATCGTGGGTCACAAAGATGGTGGTCAGCCCCAGTTTGCGTTGCAATGCCAGCAATTCCCTGCGCATTTGCACCCGCAGGCTGGCGTCTAGGTTGGACAAAGGCTCATCCAGCAGCAGGACTTCCGGTTCCACAACCACCGTACGGGCCAGTGCGATCCGCTGTTGTTGCCCGCCCGAGAGCTGGTTTGGCATGCGGTCTGCCAAATGGGTCAGCCCAACCAATTCAAGGGCGGCGTCGACCTTGGGCGCAATCTCCGATGCAGGCATTTTGCGTTCTTTGAGACCAAAACCAACGTTGTCCCGCACCGACATATGTGGCCACAGCGCGTAAGACTGGAACACCATACCCACATTGCGTTTCCACGGCGGCAGGTTGACCACATCACGCCCGCCAATGCGGATGCTGCCTTGCGGTGTGGGCCCAAACCCAGCGATGGAGCGCAACAGCGTCGATTTGCCAGAGCCGGAGGGCCCGAGGAAGGCGAAGAACTCGCCCGGTTGAATGTCGAGGTTCACCCCGGTCAGCACCTCGGTTTCCCCGAAAGAGAGGTGCAGATCGTTGATTTCAATTCCGACCATTTGATTTGTCATAGTTCTATACTCCCGCACGTTTAGTGCGACTGATCCGTGGATTTGAATTTCTTGTCGCGCTCAATCATCAACTGCGACAGGAAGGTGCCGAGACCGACGATGATGACAGCAACCACACCAAGGGCTGCGCCAGCGCCACGTCCGGACGGCGTTTGCATGAAGAGGTAGATGCCATAAGCCAGCGGCGCGTCACTTTCCGAGCTCACCAGCATGATGGTGGCCGAAAGCTCGACCGCCGCGGTGGCAAAGGAGGTCACAAAGCCCGCCAGAATACCGCCCGACATCAGCGGGATCACAATCCTGCGAATGGTGGAGCCTTTGGTTGCGCCAAGGCTTTCCGCAGCTTCTTCCAGCGCCAACGACACCTGTTGCAACGCGGCAGTACAAGCACGCAATGCGTAGGGTAGGCGGCGGATCATCAGCGCCAGCGCAATGATCACCCACCAGCTGGCCATCGGCTTATCCGTGAACGGGATGTCGATGGAGTGGAACACCCGCAGGTAGCCAATGCCCAGCACCACACCCGGCACAGCCAAAGCGGCGGTCGCGAGATAGTCGAGCGACTTACGCCCCCAGATGCCGGTACGGATCACGATATAGGCAATGGCGGTGCCAATGATCACATCCAGCACAGCTGCGATGCCCGCGTAGATCACCGTGTTGGTGATGAACTGCTTCGAGTTCTCCCACATCACGACGTAGTTCTGCAGGGTGAAACCGTCAGGCAGCGGTGCAAAGCTCCAGATGGTGGCAAAGCTGAGCAGGGTCAGGCCGATGTGCGGGCTGAGCACCAGAATGAGGATGAAGGCCACAACCGCGTAGGCGGCAATCTTTTCCCCTGTGCGCAGGTCGCGTCGAGACAGACCGCCGCCGCCTTTTTGCACCGTGGAGTAGTCTTTGCCGCGCATCACAAGGAAGGAGGCCCAGAGCGAGAAGATCGAGAAGGCCACCAGAATAAAGCTGATCACATAGCCCATTGGATCGCTGATCCCAATCGAGCTGATCCGCAGGAAGGCCTGTGGTGCCAGCATGTTGTTCACGTTGAGCAGCAGGGGCGTGCCAAGATCGTCAAACACCTTGATGAACACCAGCGCGGCACCCGCCACATATCCAGGCATGGCCAGTGGGAACACAATCCGACGGAACAGGCGCATGCCTTGCGAGCCGAGGTTCTGCGCGGCTTCTTCCATAGACCGGTCGATGTTGCGCAGGCTGGTCGACAGGTTGATCAGGATAAACGGGAAGTAGTGGATCGACTGCACCAGAATGACGCCGTTGAGCCCCTCCATAAAAGGGATGTTGATGCCAAACTTCTCTTCCATCAGCAGGTTGACTGTGCCGTTGCGGCCAAAGATCAACTGCATCGCCACCGCGCCAACAAAGGGCGGCATGATCAGCGGGATGAAGCCCAAACTTTGGATCACCACGGAGCCGGCAAAGTTGAAGCGCGTGGTGATGTAGGCCAAGGGCAACGCGATGACAGTGGCAAACACCACCGACATGGCGGAGACGTAGAAAGAGTTCCAGAAGCTTTCGCGGAACAGCGAGGTGCGGAAGAAGTCCACAAAGTTTTGCAGCGTCAGAGCGCCGGTGTTGGGATCGAGAAAGGCGACGTAGATCACCTGAAAGACGGGGATGATCAGCAGGCCGATCAAAAGGATGGCAATGATCAGCGCGGCGGCATGAAGGCCGGTGACGCGCGGAAAGATCGACGCCGGGAGACGGTCAAGCAGAGACGGACCGCCGGCGTTGTGCGGCGAGGCATTCGACATGGGAAAGTACCCGAGAATTTAGAGGAAGAGTGGCTTTGGTGCCGGGGAGTGACCTGCACCAAAGCGGGGGGGCGAGGCGGCGAAAACCGCCTCGGGAGGTGCCGTTACAGAGCGGCGGCTTGGTCAGCCAGCTCTTTGGCTTTGCGGTAGTTTTCAACCACCATAGCGTCCCAGCGCTGTTCAACTTCGGCCTGACGCTCGCCAACCGTGTCGGAGGCTTTCTTGCGCTTTTTGGTGAAGATGCCAGCGAACTCCGCGTCCATCGATTTGGCTTCGTCAATAGGGTTGGCGTCGATCAAGGCACGAGCCTCCGCGATCAGCGCTTTGGCCTCGGCATTGTCGCCACCCACATGTTTGGCTTCGGCGGCCTGCACCGCGCCCACGGCGGCGCGCAGATCGTCCAAACGATAGGTGATCATCACGTCAAACATGGAGTTCACCAGGTTGTAACGTGCACCAGACTTGGCGACGTCAAACTTCACAGCCGCACCAATGGACCCGTCCTCAAACGGGTTTGGGAAGCCTTCTGGCGCATTTGCATAAGTCGCTGGGTTGATCGGCAAACGCATGATTGCCGGATCCAACAACACTTCCTGACCAGCCGGTGTCAGCAGGTGTTCCACAAAGGTTTTGGCAGCCGCTTCATTTGGCGCATTTTTCACCACAGCGATGTTGGCTGGCACCAAGGCAGTGACCTCAGGATACGCGAAGTCCACCGGGAAGCCGGAAGCTTTGGAGCTAAAGCCAAAGAAGTCGATCACAATGCCAAGGCCAAAGTTGCCGGTGTTCACGCCATCCGGCACACCAAATGAACGCTCGGTTACGGTGGAGAAATTGCCGCCGATCCATTTCCATTCCGCCCATCCATTGTCCCAACCTTCACCCTGCAGAACTGTTTCCACAGTCAGGTGAGTGGTGCCAGAGCGTGACGGCGCAGACATGCCAACGTGGCCATGATACGCGGCGTCTTTCAATTCCGCCCAGTTTTTGGCCGGTTCAAGCTTCTTGGCTTTTAGGTAACGCTCATTCCACATGATGCCGTAACCCGCAGCAGCAAAGCCATAATACTTGCCGTCTGGGTCATTCATCGGATAGGCGCCGATTTTTTCCGGGATGCCGTCAGAATTGATCTCGACGGCAGCCAGAAGATCGTCACCTTTCAGGACTTCAAATGCATCCGGAGCGGACGCCCAGAAGATATCCGCCGTGTTGGCGTCTGAAATCTCTTGAATGTATTTTACACCAGCGGAGGTTTTTTTATTCAGGATCTCCAGATCGATGCCCGGGTTGGCCGCTTCAAAAGCTGCCTCAATTGGGCCGGTCATCGAGTTGGGGAATGAGGTGACCACAACCACTGTGTCGGCCGCCAAAGCTGCGGATGCAGAGCTCAGGGCCAGAGCGGCCACAGATGCGCGAAAAGTTTGTTTCATATTTTCCTCCCATTGATGGGCAACACAAGTATAGCCCATCGATGGTCAAACCCTAACGATCCAATAATAACAGGCTCAACGGGTGATTTTGAAACAGGCCTGATTGCAGTTGTGGGTCACTTTTGACACGCCCATTTGTGTCATATTTGACCGATCACTCCTCGATGCCGCAGTGCTTCAGGCGCAGATACAACCGCTTGCGGGGGATGCCGAGCAGATCGGCCGCTGCCGCCTTGCGCCCGCCACTCTGAATCAGCGCGTTGCTCAGCAATTCACGCTCGTGGCGCAACATTGCATCGTCATAGGTTTCGCTGATCTGCGCCGCCGCTCGATCATCCAAGCGGACAGTCAAGCCAACCACCAATTTTTCCGCCACATTGCGCAGTTCCCGGACATTGCCGGGCCAAGTGTATTTCCCCAATGCCTCAAGGTCCGGGACCGGCATCGCTTTCTGCGATTTTCCATGACGGGCAGCAGCCCTCTGAATGAAATGATCCAGCAGAACAAACACATCACGCCCCCGTTCTTTGAGGGGTGGCAACTCGATCTGCGCTACGTTGATCCGATAAAGCAAATCGCTGCGCAATTTACCACCGGCCAGAAGCTCCTCTGGCTTGTGGCTGACGGAGGCCACGACCCGTGGTGCATTTGGACCGTCAAAAATGCGCAACAGCTGCGCCTGCAGCCGATCGCTAAGCGCTTCGATGTCCTGCAGATGCAAGGTCCCTCCAGATGCACGGGCCACGGCGCCACCTTCGTCAAAAAGCGTGCGCTCAATGGTGTCTTGCGACACGGCTGAACAATTGACGACAACAAACTCTTCAGCAGCGTTTGGCGACAGGTCGTGTATCGCGCGTGCCGCCGCAGTTTTGCCGGTGCCGTCTTGCCCCCAAATCAAAACGTCTACCTGTAATGGGGCCACGGCCTGAATGTCGCGCCGCACAAACCGCATGGCCTTGGACCGGCCAACCAGCCGTTCTTCCAAAGGCAGCGTGGCACGGGCTTTGTGTTGGAGATTGGTCAACTCCACTTGCAGGCTGCGCATTTTTAACGCCCGCAAAACCACCTGATGCAAATGATCGGGATGCACCGGTTTTTCCAGAAACTCAAAGGCGCCGTTGCGCATGGCCTGTACCGCGACGGGGACATCTCCGTGCCCCGTGAATAAGATCACCGGAACGTCTGGGGCCAGTCGCTTGACCTCTTTCTGAAAAGACAGGCCGTCCATGCCGGGCATGCGAATATCACTGAGAACAACGCCGGACCATTCCGGATCAAGCGCTTCCAGCGCTTCAGCGGCGCGGGCAAACCCACGGGCAGATATCTTGTGTTTGTGAAATGTGTCTAACACGGCCTCGCGCAGGTCGTCGTCGTCATCCACAAGGAATATCTGCGCCTGCATACCGTTAGTCCTCTCTGCGAAGAACAAGCGTTGCCGTGGCCCCTGGAGCATCTACATTTGGGGTCAGCCGCAAATCGCCGTTCAAGTCTTTCATGATGTTGTAGGAGATCGAAAGGCCAAGTCCCAGACCCTTTCCCACCTCTTTGGACGTTACAAATGGGTCCAACGCGTCCGAGGCTGGAATGAGGTCAAAACCAGCTCCGTTGTCGCGTACTGAGAGCTGTACAGTGTCCCCTTCGCGTCGGGCTGAGACGTCGATCCGTCCGGGGTGTTCGGTCTGCTGGATGGCATCCAACGCATTGGACAGGATGTTGACCAACACCTGTTCGATCAGAATTTTGTCACCCAAAACACTCATGTCAGCCAACGTGCTTTGTATGTGCACTTGGACATCCTCTTGCGTCACCCGCGCTTTTAGCAGGGCAAGTGAGTCCGCCACCATCTCATCCAACGGCAAGTGGTCCTCACTGAACTCCGAACGCCGCGCAAAATTACGCAAATATGCGATTGTCCGGGTCATGCGGTCGATTAATCCATCAAGTCGTGACATTTGGCGTGTGACCATCTCGCTATCACCCTCGGCCACAAAGTCTTCTAGCAGGTGTAGACGATGCTGCATCGCCGCCAGCGGTTGATTCAACTCATGAGCAATGCCCGCGGACATTTGCCCCAACGCGGCCATCTTTCCGGCTTGGATCAATTCCATCTGCGTTTGTTTGAGGGTTTCAACCGCGCGGCGGCGTTCTTGAACTTCGCTTTCAAGGGACGCCAGCGCGGCGTCGCGTGTTTCAATGGAACGCTCAAATTCGGAAATGGCCACAGAGAGCTGCACAATCTCGTCGTCTTCCTGGTTAGGCGGCAGTTTGAGGTTCTGACCCTGCGCAATGTCGCTGAGGTTTTTGGTCATTTGGCGCAGAGGGCGTACAATGCCGCTGCGCACATAGCCAAACAACACGCCCACGCCAACAAAAGCAGCCAACATGGTCAATCCAACCAGCCAACGGATTGCCACCGCAGACGCCCGCCGCGCCCGCTCTGTGTCAGCCAGAATGCGCGCCCGCTGTTCTGCTCCCGCGGCGGACAAGACCGATTGAAGAGTCCTTAGATCGGCCTGCAAAGCAGACAGGCTAGTCAGAATTTGGGCTTGCCCGTCAAGCCAGCCGCGGCGCAGGCTAAACACCCCGGTTTTGCTGGTGGCAACGGGAACCAGAGCGTCTACTGATTGTCGCAAAGTGGCCAGTTCCGGTTTGTGAGGCAATTGTTGTTGCAAGAGCGACATGTGCACCAGCGCGTCATCCGTCAAACCACGCAGCTGCTGCAGCCGTGGCAGGCTTTCAGCCACCGCAGCTTGAAACACCAGCGTGGCGGCATTGGCGGTGCCATCCCCCAATCGTCGGACTGTGTCCCTTTGGCGGGCTTCTTCTTCGATCAAAGTTGCCTGACGCGCGCGGAAATTGGCGTCGGCGCTGTTGACGATGCTGCTCATGGCCAGCGCGATGTTGAAGGAAAAGTCACTCAGGAGGGGATCAACCTCGTCCTGCACATCGGCATTTAACCACCGCAGCGCGTTTAGCTGCGTGCCCATTTGGTGCTCCGCTTGTGAGATCGCCGTTTGCAGCGCCTGAATCTGGCCCAACTCGTCTGTGACATGGGCGACAACATCGGCGGCATCATTGGTTCTGCTGGTTTCGGCAATGGCATCCAAGCTTCCAATCAGCGCGTGTTTGATGTCCAGGAATTCGTCACTGGTGTTCGCATCTGTGCTTTGCCCCACAATTTGCGTGGCCATGGTGGACAGCTGCGCCGAGTATTCCGCCAAAGCGTTCACAGCCGCCAAAGCAGGGATTTGCTCAGACGCAATAGCGGTATAATCGCGCTGGGCTTTTAGGAAAAAAACAATCGATACGGCCAGCACCAGCCACACGATCAGGATGATCCCTGAAATGCTAAACAGCAATCGGTTCCAGACGGACGCGCGCGGGCGTTTGGGAAAAACGGCCCGCATCAGTCGCGCACCACGTCTTGTGCAGCCCGCTGCTCCAAAACACGCAACAAGCTGTCAGCCTTGTGCAATATGCCGCGTGACGCCTCGCGCCAGGCTTGCACACTACTTTTTTGTTGGTCCGACAGGGTGGCAAAAGCATTGCCATTGGTGGCCCGCCCTTCATTGCCAACGTCAGTTTCGCCAATTGGAAATGAAGTCAAAAGACGTCGGATTTTATGCATCTCCACAGTTGGGGCATCGTGTTGCGCTTCCAGGACACGCAGCCTGCGCCAAGCCTCACGGCGCGTCTCAAACACGTCAAACACAAAGGCATCAAACAACGCATTTACCGCCCAGTACCTTTCGCTGGCCAAAGCGGCATCGTATTCTAACCAATTCAACGTCAGCGCATTTTCCAGGACTTGATGATAAGGGGCGGTGGCTTCCGCTCGGATACTGGCGGAATGAGGCGTTCGTGCAATGTCTGGTGTCATCAGCAACCTTTGGCCAGCATCAGAGACCACAAATTCAACAAAATGATGGGCGGCTGCTGGCGCGTTCCCGCCCGCCAGAATGCCTATTCGCGCTGGTGTGACCATAACCGGTGTCCCATAAATAAATGTCAGGTCGTCCTCCGCTCGTGCGTGGGCCAGAAAATCGATCGTTAAACCAATCTCAAATCGCCCATTGGCCACCCCGTCCAACACTGTGAAGCTGCGCGCTGTGATGGTGCTCAGATTGCCTGCCAGCTCCAGCAGGTAGGCCCAGCCCTCCTGCCAGCCGCGCACCTGCAACGTGCGTTCCAGCATCATATGGGTCGAGCCGGAGCGTGAGGGGCGCGCCATAGCAATGGTCCCGGTTTTGTCTGTGGCCAAAAGCGCCTCCCAGTCCGCAGTTTTGGCGCTTGGGCCGGTGCGTTTTCGTGTCCAACCCAACGCTGAGTAGGCAAAGGAATACACGTCTGGCGCACCGAAGGTGTCAGATGCTGTCAGGTGTCCATTTTGTTTCAGAAGCTCAAATGCTTCCGGAGAAGAGGACCAGAAAACATCAAACCGCCGTTCATTACCGCGCAGCAACTCATCAACTGAGGCATTGGTGTTTTTGTTGAGTACGGCAACTTTGACATCCGGAAAAAGCTCACCAAACGCGACCACAAACGGTTGATAAAAACTGGGCGGCATAGACGTCAGCACACGCAGTTGTTGCGCCTGTAGCGGTGTGCTGATCACCCCAACGCAAAACGTCGCAATTGTCAGTGGCTTTTTCAACCATTCTCCTGCGTTCCACATTAGTTTTGTCACTGCGAGCCTCCCCAAGCCGATGCGATCTTCCCCGTTGGAGGTGGGGGCAAGTCGCATGACTTGGCAGCATAGCGTCCGGTTGCAAGCTGGCAACCGATGACGTGCGGCATGTTTTTTGCAGGAAAACGCGGAAAATTTACCGTGTTTGCATGTGGTCATGTTGAGAGGTACGCTGGGAAAACGCGGGCAAAACGCTGATATGAATTGGGATGAAAAATGGAAAAACGACGAATTGTATCCTCGCGGCACTTGGCCGAAGGCGACGGCTGGGAGGCCTCGGAGGTCGAGTACGGTATGATCATTGCTTATAACGCTTTTTCGCGCTGGATGACCCGTTGCATGGCAGCGGCTGGCAACGCTGATCTGACGCCTCTGGAAATTCTGGTTCTGCACAATCTCAATCACAGAGATCGGGATAAGCGTCTGACTGATATCGGGTTTTTACTCAATATTGAGGACAGCCACACGGTCAATTACGCCCTCAAGAAGCTGTTGAAAATGGGGCTAATCGAGTCTGAAAAACGCGGCAAAGAGGTGTTTTATCGCCCCTCTGAGGCAGGCATCGCGCTGTGCGAAGATTACCGTACCGTGCGCGACCGCTGTTTTGTTGAGGGATTGTCTCGTCTGGATATGACCGGAGACGATATGCGTGACATCGCCTCCAGTCTGCGTCTTTTGTCTGGCCAATATGATCAGGCCAGCCGGGCCGCTGCCTCGCTTTAGCGGCTCATCAGCTCGGGCAGGTAGGTCACGATTTGCGGGAACACCGCGATCAGGCCGACACCCACCAGCAACAACAGGAAAAAGGGGAAGGCCGCCTTGGCCACCTCCAAAATGTTGATGCCGGTCATGCCTTGGATGACAAACAAGTTGAAGCCCACAGGCGGGGTGATCTGGCTCATTTCCACCACGATCACCAGATAGATACCAAACCACAGCGGGTCGATGCCCACGGCGGCAATCATTGGCATGATGATCGAGGTGGTCAGCACCACCACCGAAATACCGTCCAAAAAGCACCCCAGGATGATGAAGAAGATGGTCAGCGCAAATAGCAGCATGGGGGCAGAGAGGTTCATCTCGGCAATCCATGTCGCGAGGTTGCGCGGCAAGCCGGTGAAGCCCATCGCCACCGACAGGTAAGCCGCACCCAGTAGGATAAAGGCAATCATGCAGGAGGTGCGCGTGGCGGACAGAAGCGCATCCATAAACAGCTTCCAGCTAAAGCCGCCGGATAGCCAAGCTAGCAAAGTTGCCAGCACCACGCCCAATGCGGCAGCGTCGGTTGGGGAGGCCAGTCCGGTGTAGATCGAGCCAATCACACCAATAATCAGTAGGGCCACCGGGATCAAGTTGCGGGAGGCTTTGATGCGCTCAACAAAGCTGAACTGTTTGGCTTCTTGCGGGATCAACTCCGGGTTCATCCATGCCCGCACAGCCACGTAGCCTGCAAACAGGGTGATCAACATAACACCGGGCAATACGCCCGCGATGAACAGACGGGCAATCGATTGTTCGGTGGCCACGCCATAAACAATCAGGATGATCGACGGCGGGATCAGCAAGCCCAATGTGGCAGAACCCGCGAGCGTGCCAAGGATCAGGCTTTGCGGATAGCCGCGTTTGGTCAGCTCCGGCACAGACATCCGGCCAATGGTGGCGGCGGTGGCGGCAGAGGAGCCGGACACGGCAGCAAAGATGGCGCAACCAAAGACGTTTACGTGTAGCAGGCGTCCCGGTGCACGTCCCAGCCAGGGTGCAAGGCCAGAGAACATGTCGTTGCTCAGGCGGGAGCGTAAGAGGATTTCTCCCATCAGAATAAACAGGGGCAGGGCGGTCAACGCCCAACTGTGAGAGTGTCCCCAGAATGTGGTGGCCAGCACCAGTCCCGCCGGAGCGTTGGAGAAGGTAAGAAGCGCAACCAGCGCCACGGCGCCCAAAGACAGTGCCACCCAAAGGCCAGCAGCCAAGCAAAGAAGCAGCAGGCCCAGCAGGACCAAAGCAATTAACGGATCAGCCATGTCTTACACCTCGTCTGGAGTGCTGAGGACGGGTGAGCCGGTTGTCACCAACTCCACAAGCGTGTGCAGCAGCGCGACAAGCAACAAACCCATGCCAAAGGTCATGGCGGATTGCGGCAGCCAAAGCGGTACGGGGATGATGCCGTTGGAGACGTCGCCGTAATGCAGGCTTTCCAACACCAGCGCTCCGCAGAAGTAGAGCGCATAGCCAACAAAGACGCTGGCGACTGCCAGTGCCAAGAATTCTGTGAGGATGACAGCGCGGGGAGACAGGCGTTGGACCACTAGGTTCACCCGGATGTGCCCGCCTGAGCGTAAGGTGTAAGCCATGGCGAGGAAGGTGGCTCCTGCCAACATGAAACCTGCAAAATCAGCATAAGATGGGATGGTTGAGGGCAGCAGGCCGGGCATCAAGCGGCCAACACCGTTGAGCACAATCTGCGCACTGATCAACAGGCAAATTGTCAGGATCAGAAAGGCGCTGAGCATCCCTGCGGCCTTATAGGTTGCGTTTAGAAAACGGCGCATGACAAACCTCTCCCCATCGGTTTGGTGATACAAAAAGACCGGCGGCACGGGGTGTCGCCGGTCTCTCATAAGTGGTGCTTATTGCTGGTATGTGGTCAGGATCGACAGCGCGGCGTCAGACGCGTTGCCTTTCCAGTTGTCCAGCATTTTGGTGCCGATGCCCTGCAGCCCCTCGACCAGCGCTGCACTTGGCTCGTAAACGGTGATGCCGTTGGCTGCCAGCTCTGCGGTTTTGGCGTCTGCTTCTGCTGCAGACATTTCCCAACCGCGGGTTTCCGCGGTGGCAGCTGCTGCCAGAACGGCCGCTTTTGTGTCATCGCTCAGCTTGTCAAACACACGCTGGTTCACAACAACGATGTTCTTTGGCACCCAGGCGTTGATCGGGCTGTAGTGGGTGACAAAGTCCCAAGCGGTGGAGTTCACACCGGTGGAGGGCGAGGTGATCATCGCCTGTACCTGACCGGTGGAGAATGCCTGTGGAATGTTGGACGCTTCCACCTGAACCGGCGCGGCACCTGCCAAAGTGGCAAATTCTTCCAGCGCCGCGTTATAGGCACGGAAGCGCAGGCCGTTCAGGTCAGCCACAGTGGCAATTTCGCCGTTGGTATAAAGACCCTGCGCTGGCCATGGCACGGAGAACAGTGGCACCAGGCCCTGTTCGGCCAACAACTCAGTCACAACCGGCTTTTGCGCATCCCAGAGCTTTTTGGCTTCGTCATAAGAAGTTGCCACCAGCGGCTGGCTGTCGATGCCATAGGCCAGATCTTCGTTGGACAGGCGGGACAGGAAGAACTCACCAGCAGGCACCTGACGTGAACGCACGGCGTTTTTGATCTCCGCGTGTGGGATCAGCGAACCCGCAGTGTGCAGGGTGATGTTCAGATCACCATTGGTGGCTTCACGCACATCATCGGCAAACTGTGCGATGTTCTGGGTGTGGAATGTGCTGTCGCCATAGGGCGTTGGCATGTCCCAAGCGTCTGCATAAGCAGGGGCGGCGCAGGTCAGCGCCGCCGTGAAGGCGATTACATGTTTCATAGGTTGCTCCCTGTTCGTTTTTACGATTCTTACAATTACATTACGTTGACAAATTGTCAGCGTTATAAACATAAAGCAACTATAAAGTTGATTCGAGGAGAACGGCATGTCCACGCAACCAGCAGAGAAGTGGCAGTTTTGGGTCGACCGTGGCGGCACGTTCACGGACATTGTGGCCAAGGCCCCGGACGGTGCGCTGCACAGCCATAAGCTCTTGTCAGAAAACCCGGAAATCTACCGGGACGCGGCGGTGCATGGCATTCGCACTCTGCTGAAACTGGACGCCGACACGGAGATTCCCGAAGGCAAAATCGCTGCTGTAAAAATGGGCACAACGGTGGCCACCAACGCGCTTTTGGAACGCAAAGGCGAGCCGGTTGTGCTGCTGATCACCAAAGGTCTGCGGGATTTGCTGCGGATCGGCTATCAGAATCGCCCGAAACTTTTTGACCTCGACATCCAACTGCCGGAACTCCTCTATGATGAAGTCATCGAGATCGACGAGCGTCTGGATGCGGATGGCAACATCATCATTGACCTAGACGAAGATGCCGCCCGCGCAGCCCTAAGCGCCGCGCACGCCAAAGGCTTCCGCTCCGTTGCCATTGCGCTGATGCACGCCTACCGCTTCCCGGATCACGAGCAGCGTCTTGGCAAAGTGGCCGAGGAGATCGGCTTCTCTCAAATTTCACTCAGCCATGAGGCCAGCCCACTGATCAAGCTGGTGGGCCGGGGCGACACCGCTGTGGTTGACGCCTATCTCTCGCCTATCTTGCGTCGCTATGTGGATCAGGTCGCTGACGCGCTGGGCACGGATCAAGGCGGCTGTGACCGACTGATGTTCATGCAGTCCAACGGTGGCCTCACCGACGCGAGCCTGTTCCAGGGACGTGACGCCATTCTCTCCGGTCCCGCTGGCGGCGTGGTTGGCATGGTGCGCTCCGCCGCCGAACTGGGTTTTGATAAGCTCATCGGCTTTGACATGGGCGGCACCTCTACCGACGTCTGCCACTACGCGGGCGAATACGAGCGCTCCTTTGAAACCGAGGTCGCAGGTGTGCGCATGCGCGCGCCAATGATGTCGATCCACACCGTGGCGGCGGGTGGCGGCTCGATCCTGTCGTATCGCGACGGTCGCATGCAGGTTGGCCCAGAAAGCGCGGGTGCCAATCCGGGACCATGCGCCTATCGCCGAGGTGGGCCGCTCACGGTCACAGACTGCAACGTGCTGCTGGGCAAGCTGCACCCCGACCATTTCCCCCATGTCTTTGGGCCCAATGGTGATTTGCCGCTAGATGCGGACGCCGTGCGCGCCAAATTCGAAACGCTGAAGGCTGAAATTGGCACCGACAAATCGGTGGAGGATCTTGCCGAAGGTTTCCTGCGCATTGCGGTGGAAAACATGGCCAACGCAATTAAGAAAATCTCTGTGCAGCGCGGCTATGACGTGACCAAATACACCATGAACTGCTTTGGCGGTGCGGGTGGTCAACACGCTTGTCTGGTGGCCGACGCGCTGGGCATGGAAAGCATCTTTATCCACCCGTTTGCTGGTGTGCTTTCTGCCTTTGGCATGGGGCTGGCCGATATCCGCGCCATGCGGGAGGCCCAACTTGGGTGTGCGCTGGAAGACAGCAACGCCGCATCACAGCTGGCAGAAATTGCAGCCGCCGCGCGCGCGGAGGTGGCCAGCCAAGGCGTGGCCGCGACAGACATCACCGTGGAGCAACGCGCCCACATCCGTCCGCAAGGCGCACAGCAAAGCCTGCCGGTGGAGTTTGGCAACGCTGACAAAATGCGTGTGGACTTTGTCACTGCCCACAAGCAACGCTTTGGCTTTGCCCCTGACACCGATGATTTGATCATCGATGTGTTGGAAGCGGAGGCCATCGGCCAAACCGGCGAGCCGGTGACCATGCCGGACCCATCCAGCGCTGTGCGCTCCGACGCAACTGTGACGTTCCACCTCAATGGCGCGTGGCAGGACATTCCGCTGGTCGATCGGACCACTTTGGCTATTGGGGACAGTGTCACCGGTCCAGCCATCCTGACCGAACCCACCGGCACCAATATGATCGAAGACGGCTGGCAGGCCACCTGTGCAGCGGGCGGCAACCTTGTGCTCAAACGCATTGTGCCGCTGGCCCGCAAAGAGGCAATTGGCACCTCGGTTGATCCGGTCATGCTGGAGGTCTTCAACAATCTCTTTATGTCGATTGCCGAACAGATGGGCGCCACACTGGCCAACACCGCCTATTCGGTGAACATCAAAGAACGCTATGATTTCTCCTGTGCGATGTTTGACCAAAACGGAGATCTGGTGGCCAACGCCCCGCATGTACCGGTGCATCTGGGCTCCATGTCGGAAAGCGTGCGCACCGTGCTGCGTACCAACGCGGGCAAAATCCGCCCCGGCGATGTGTTCATGATGAACAACCCGTTCAACGGCGGCACCCACTTGCCGGACGTAACCGTGATCACGCCGGTGTTTGACAAAGCGGGTGAGGAGATCCTCTACACCGTGGCGTCACGTGGACACCACGCCGACATTGGCGGAAAAACGCCCGGCTCCGCGCCGCCCGATAGCCGCACCATCGACGAAGAAGGCATTGTGATCGACAATTTCCTGTTGGTGGATCGTGGCACCCTGCGCGAAGAGGCGGCGCGTGAGCTGCTCGCCTCCGGCCCATACCCGTGTCGCAACGTGGATCAAAACATGGCCGACCTTGCGGCACAGGTCGCGGCGAATGAAACCGGCGCAACCGAGCTGCGCAAGATCACAGCGCAGTTTGGTCATGGCACGGTGCAGGCCTACATGGGCCACGTACAAGACAATGCCGAAGAAAGCGTGCGCCGCGTGCTCGACGTGCTGCATGATTGCAGCTTCTCTTACCCGTTGGATGATGGTGCCAAAATCGAAGTGGCCATTTCCGTCGACAAGGCCGCGCGCAGCGCGACCATCGACTTCACCGGTACCTCGGATCAAAGCCCGCTGAACTACAACGCGCCCATGGCGATCTGTCGCGCGGTGGTGCTCTATGTCTTCCGCACCATGGTGGGCAGCGACATTCCGATGAACGAAGGCTGTCTGAAGCCGCTGAGCCTGATTGTGCCCGAAGGCAGTATGATCAACCCGCGTTATCCGGCGGCGGTGATCTCCGGCAACACCGAGGTCAGTCAGGCGATCTGCGACACGCTCTACGGCGCGCTGGGCGTGATTGCAGGAAGCCAAGGCACAATGAACAACTTTGTTTATGGCAACGACACCCATCAGAACTACGAAACCATCTGCGGCGGCACCGGGGCGGGGGACGGCTTTGACGGGTCCAGCGCTGTACACAGTCACATGACCAACACCCGCATGACCGACCCAGAAGTTTTGGAAACCCGCTTCCCGGTGCGCGTGGATGAGTTCTCCATTCGCCACGGTTCTGGCGGGCAGGGGCAGACGTCCGGCGGCAACGGCATTGTGCGTCGGCTGCGGTTTAACGAGCCGATGACAGTGACGGTTCTGTCCTCGCATCGCGTGGTGCCACCACATGGTGCGCAGGGCGGGGGTACAGGCGCGGTTGGTGAAAACAGCGTTGTGCGCGCGGATGGCGCGGTTGTAGCGCTTCAGGGCAATGACCAAGCAGACCTTGAAGTGGGGGATGTTTTTGTGATGAAAACGCCCGGCGGCGGAGGTTTTGGCGCGCTCTAAGCGCCAAAATACGCACCTCCGTGATACAGTCGCGATACAGACGTAATACCGACGTCCCAAATTCGTACATTTGGGGCGGTTAATGAGAGGTAAAATGACACAAAAGCCAACCATCCTGGTGTCCGGTTACGGCTCTTGGGCCAAAGCCCGAAACAACCCTGCTGCTTTGGTTGCAGTGCGTCTTGGGCAAGAAGAGTTTGACTGCTGCAATTTGGTGGCTGTCGAACTGGATGTGGACACTAACGCCTTGCAGGATAACGTAAATCGACTTTTGGAAGCGCATCAGCCGGATGGATGGATTGGGCTTGGTGTGTCAAGTTCCGCCGTGGTCGAGCCGGAGATGGTGGGCGTGAACTGGCGCCATTTTGGGGTGCCGGATGTGACGGGTGCAAAGCTCACAACAACCCCGATTGTTGACGGTGGTCCAGCTGCCTACAACGCCACATTGCCATGTGCAGATATGGTGATGGCAATGAGGTCTCAAGGCATTCCCGCAGCGCTCTCATTTTCCGCGGGAACACATCTGTGCAACCAACTAATTTATACCTTGGCGCACACCGCAAAAAGCCGTGGTACGGATCTCAAAAGCGGATTTGTGCACATACCGCAAACGCCTGAAAATATTGCCGAAAAGGCCGAGGTGGCGCCGTCGATGGGACTCTCTATTTCGACCAGCGCCATTCGTGCCTGTGTCGAGGTTTTAGCTGCCAATCTCGTGCCCAAACCCGAGGCAATGTGACGTAGTTTCAGTCTGCGAAAAGATAATCTGTCCGCGCAATTTCACGGGCCTTTTCTTCGGGTACATGTAAAAATTCAACAAGCGCACTCACGTGTTCGTCCTCCGTCCCAGACTGCACCATTCGGCTCACATTTTCGAACTCTGCGTCGCGGATACGGTCACTTTCGCTCAAGATGTCCCGCCGAATGGTTGGCAACAAGCGTTCCAGTGTTTCCGGCGACGTTTGTTCGCCAGCCAATCCAATGCGTATAGAGTGCCCCGTCAGGTAATCATCCGTGAATTCACACTGAATTTCCAACATTCTAGTGATGGAGCGATCCCCAAAGAAATCCTGCATCAGGTCCATCGCACTGGGATCAAGACAGACCACCATCTGGTTGGTATTGTAGTAGTCAAACAGCATGCGCATCAACGCACGCCGATGCCTCGTCCGCTTTCCCAACGTTGACTGGATGCCACCCAAGTCGGGCAATGGCGTGCTCTCTTCGTTGAAGAGGTAAGCGATGGTTGGATGCACAGTGGCTTGGTCTATTTTTTCGAGTAACCGCTTGGCAACATGCCACTTCTTACAAACAATCAACATTAGTTCACGGTCGCGGCCGAGTGTGCTTTCAGTCTCCCAAAATCGGCTGGCAAACCGTTTGCCTTGCCGCCCACGCCCTGTCAAAAACTTGAACAAGCTTGGGCCTTCCGCAGAGATTTGAAAGTCTACACCTTTTTCTGCATAAAGTTGGCCAAGCCGTTCCTTGAGGTCCAAGGCGTCAGGGCTGATCTTTCGTGCGAACAGATAGTCTTGGCTGATCAACAGATCGTAGTGATCGTTATAAAACGTCAGCGGCATCCCATAGTCGGTAAACATCAGGAAAGTTAGTGTTCGTGTCCGAATTTCATTTGTCGGAACCAAATGCCGCACGATTGTTTGAAAAAACGTCTCATCCGGAATCCAGGTGGTTTTGAAAAACCGCATCACATCGCGGCGGGATTCGGTGAAATGTAAGACCGCTTCAATGGTTTGGCGCCGCAAGCACCACCATTGGCTGCCAATCATGACTTGAATATCCGCCGGGATTTCGCGGGTCAGGGCCAGCTTTTTTTGAACATTGAATGTCGCGTAGAACCGGCGCTTTTGGGTGCGTTCATTGAACCAATGGCGGTAAATCAGCCGCTCTGACTTCATTCCGGTTTTGATCCAGTCACTCTCAAAAAAGTCAAAACTTTCAATGAAATCAACGTCATTGTCATCCAGGAATTCATGGATGTATTCCGATGATTTGATGACCATACAGTCGCCGGACAACATGTAAAAATGCGATGCGCGTGGGAAGTTTTTGACCGCCGTTTGCACAGCATGGAGCGTTGCTTCTACAAGGCTCCATTCACCCCAGCCACATTTGATCCGCTTTTCAGAAAACGCGACGTTTGGGTTAGGGCCAAGCACCTCCTGCAACATAAAAAAATGCTCAGGTTTTGCGCGCGCGTCAAAATGGATGGAGATGTAATCCCCTGTGGCCGTAAGCCGTTCTGCCTGCTTGATGATCGCTTCAGGATCCTTGTGGCACAGAAGAATGTAAGCAATTCTCGCCATCTAGCTGTTTGATCCCCACTTTGACGTCTTGTGTTTATCCATTTAAAGATGAAAGCGCGTTGAATAAACAGGCTTTGTTTGGAAATTTTTGACAGGCGCATAGATCGTGGCCAAAACGGTAACCGCGGCGGTAATGGAGGCAGGAACATGGGATTCCCGGGCACTTGGATGACCGAAAGTGAAAGTGTGGTGTATCGAGTCGTGCCAAAATGTGCATGCTCTACCATCGGACAAATCATGTTTTATTCGGATCATGGCGAATTTTTTGATGGTGATATCCACGATGCCAAAGGTGGCATGCACAAGTGGGCCTTAGAAGAAAGCCATAAGCCGATCACAGATAATGTGCGCGAGCACAGCTCATATGCATTCACCTGTGTACGAAATCCTTACACGCGCATTCTCTCGTCATTTTTTGACAAAATTTGCGGTATCCAGCGCAATGGCAAACGGTACCGTGGAAATTTGGTGCCGATGCTGATTCAGAAATATGGCATCGAAGTTGGCGGCGAGGACGGCAAACAAGATTTTGACCAGATCCAGAGCTTTCGGAGGTTCCTATTGTTTGCACGCGATACCATCCGCTGGCGGCGCCCTATGGATCCCGACATTCACTGGTCTGCGATGTCCGGGCATGTTTCCACGTTCATCGCGAACGGCGGCAGTTACGACAAAATTGTTTGGACCGAGCAGTTTAACGACGGCATGCAAGGCGTCCTAGACAGCATTGAAACGCCGCACGCCGTCGATTTGGCGCAGATCCCACGTTTCAACGAGTCTGAAGGACATGGTCCCAAACGGGCGCATCCGGTGGCGGATTATTTTGATGACCTCTCGATGCATCTCGTCTACGAAATCTACAAGCGTGACTTCCAGTTGTTCAAATACGACTTCGAAAACCCCGGCAACAAGATGCCAATTGGTGAAATTGATCTGGATGAAGTACACGCTAAACTTGGCGACTGAGTCCTTGGTATTTTCGTGAAAAGGTGGTTTTGCGATTTCGCGCAAGGGCTGTCGGGTAATGCGATATTTGTGTGACGTTTCGCCTGGCAGTGGCGCCGCTCCTTGCCCATTGGCAGCCCTTTCGCTAAAGCCTCAGGCGTAATGAATTCACAAGGACCATAGCTATGGCCAAGCAGAAGAAAGCCCCCCGTCCCAAGGCCGTTACGCCAAAGGGGTTTCGCGACTATTTTGGTGTAGAGGTGACAGAACGCGCCGAAATGCTGCATCAGATTGCCGGGGTGTATCATCGCTATGGTTTTGAAGCCTTGGAAAGCAGCGCGGTAGAAACCGTTGAATCTCTTGGGAAATTCTTGCCTGATGTGGACCGGCCAAATGAGGGCGTATTTGCCTGGCAGGAATACGATGAGAAAGATAATGGCGATTGGATGGCCCTGCGCTATGATCTGACGGCGCCTTTGGCGCGGGTTTATGCCCAGCACCGCAACGATCTGCCAAACCCCTACCGTCGCTATGCGATGGGGCCGGTTTGGCGCAACGAGAAACCGGGGCCAGGCCGATACCGCCAGTTTTATCAATGCGATGCAGATACCGTCGGTACAGCAAGTATGGCGGCAGATGCCGAAATCTGCGCGATGTTGTCTGACACACTGGAAACTGTTGGTATTCCGCGCGGCGACTATCTCGTGCGGGTGAATAACCGCAAGGTCATGAACGGCGTGTTGGAGGTCATGGGGCTTGGCGAAGATCAGGCGGCCAAGGACAACGTGCTGCGCACCATCGACAAATTTGACAAAGTTGGCGAGACCGGCGTGCGCGCACTTCTGGGCAAGGGACGTTTGGATGCGTCTGGTGCCTATATCGATGGTGTTGGGCTAAGCGACGATCAAGTTGAACCAGTGATTGCTTTTTTGACTTCCAAAGCTGGTGATGTTGCCAAGACCTTTGATAATCTGCGGGGTGCCGTTGGCGCGTCAGCCATCGGTGCCGAAGGTATTGTTGAATTAGAGCAAATCGGCGATTTGCTGGCTGCTGGTGGGTATGACAATGACCGGATCGAGATCGACCCGTCGATTGTTCGCGGTTTGGGTTATTACACTGGTCCGGTGTTTGAGGCTGAATTGACCTTTGAAATTTTTGACAAAAAAGGCCGCAAGCGGCAGTTTGGCTCCGTGTCAGGCGGTGGGCGTTATGATGACTTGGTGAAACGTTTCACGGGGCAAGCAGTGCCTGCTACCGGGCTGTCTATTGGCGTGGATCGCCTGCTGGCAGCGCTGCGCGAAAAAGGTCGCATGGGCGGCACGTCTCAAGGCCCCGTGGTGGTGACCGTGATGGATCGCGACCGGATGGCGGACTATCAGGCCATGGTGGCGGAGCTACGCAATGCGGGGGTTCGTGCCGAGATGTACCTCGGGAATCCGAAGAATTTTGGCAACCAACTAAAGTATGCCGATAAGCGCAATTCTCCAATTGCCGTGATCGAAGGCGGCGACGAAAAGGCCAACGGCGTAGTGCAGATTAAAGATCTGATCCTCGGAGCAAAAATTGCCGAAAACGCCACACTTGAAGAGTGGAAAGAACGCCCTAGCCAGTTTGAAGTGCCGCGTGATGAATTGGTTACGAAGGTGCGTGAAATCCTTGATGGGCAGGCTGGGTGATGGCCGGAAAAGCAATAATCCGGGCGCGGGCAGCCGCGCTTACATCACAGTTTGAGGCTGTCGGGGCAGTTCCGGTAGAAACGCCAGTGCTGTTACCTGCCGAAGCGCTTCTTGAACTCTACGGTGAGGATATTCGTGGGCGGGCCTATGTGACTTCTGATGCCCTACGCGGTGAGCAGATGCTGAGGCCTGATTTTACTGTCCCGGTTGTGCAAATGCATATGTCTGATGGGGCAGAACCGGCACGTTACACTTATTCGGGGGAAGTGTTCCGACGTCAGGAGGAAGACCCGTCGCGGGCCAACGAATACATTCAGGTTGGCTATGAGGTTTTCGACCGCGAGAATCCGGCGGCAAGTGATGCAGAAGTCTTTGCTGTGATGCAGGATGCGTTGAAAAGCGTGGAGTTGCGCGCAGCTACAGGCGACATTGGTATTTTGGCCGCGGCTGTGGCGGGCCTTGAGACCACGACGAGGCGCAAACGGGCTTTGGCGCGTCACATCTGGCGGCCGCGTAAATTCAAGGCGTTGCTTGATCGTTACTCGGGAAAAGCAGAAGTGCCACAGAGCCGCGCAACGCTTCTGGCGGCGGATGATCCCATGGCACATGAGTTCCTCGACATTGGTCTGCGGTCGCAATCAGAAGTGGCAGAGCGGATTGACGGGTTGCGCCATGACATGGCCGCAGAACCAATTTCTCCGCTGCAAGTGGAGCTGATTGAAGCGCTGCTGACCGTGCGCGAAACTCTACCCAATGCACTGGAACATATTCGTGATTTGGCAGTGGATATGCCTGCGATCACAGAAGCGACTTTTCGGTTGCGGGATCGCATGCATGCGCTTGAGGCGCGTGGTGTGGACGTCGAAAGTCTCGAATTTGAGGCAAGCTATGGGCGCACGTCGATGGAGTACTATGACGGATTTGTCTTCGGTTTCTATGTTCCTGGACGGGCCGATTTGCCACCGGTGGCAACGGGTGGGCGCTATGACGCGCTGACTCGTGTGCTTGGTCAAGGCCGCGAAATCCCCGCTGTTGGTGGTGTCATTCGCCCGAGTCTTTTGGTGGACTTGGAGGATGCGGCATGACCATCAAGTTAGGTGTGCCCTCAAAAGGGCGTCTGATGGAAAAAACATTCAGTTGGTTTGGTGCGCGTGGCGTGGGCTTAAGCCGAACTGGATCTGATCGGGAATATGCCGGTGCGGTAGACGGTGTGGACGGTGTTGAACTGGTGCTTCTTTCGGCAGGTGAAATACCGCGTGAACTGGCCGCTGGACGAATTCATTTGGGTGTGACCGGCATCGACCTCGTGCGTGAGAAGCTGGGTCAATGGGAACAGCAAGTTCAGGAAAAAGCTGAATTGGGTTTTGGCCATGCGGACCTGATCATTGCGGTACCTGGTTGTTGGGTAGATGTGGATACGCTGGAAGACTTGGACGCAGCCGCCGCTGCATTTCGACGCAAACATGGCTTCCGTTTGCGGATTGCGACCAAATATCACCGATTGGTGCGGGAGTATCTGCAAGCCAACGGTGTTGCCGATTATCAATTGGTGGACAGTCAGGGTGCAACCGAAGGCACCATCAAAAATCTGACGGCGGAAGGTGTGGCGGATATTACGTCAACCGGGGACACGTTGCGGGCGAACCACTTGAAAATCTTGTCAGATGCATTGGTGTTGAAATCGCAGGCGACGTTGTTCAAAAGTCGGAAGGCGGCAATGGATGATGAGGAGAGGGTCACAATGAAGGCGCTCCTGACCACCTTGGGGTTGGATGACTGACACCTGCGTTGGCAGGTTTTTGCAGGTTTTCACAATCCATGCTTGGCCTTGCTGACGGCAATGCTTAGAAGGGTCTCCCTAGGCTAAAAGGAGACCCGCCCCGTGGACACACGCACCCGCATTTTCCGCACGATTGCTGACGAGATTGCCGCAAAACCCAATCAGGTTGGTGCAGCTGTGACGCTGTTGGATGAAGGTGCGACGGTGCCGTTTGTGGCGCGTTACCGTAAAGAGGTTACGGGCGGCCTGGATGACACACAGTTGCGGACCTTGGCGGATCGATTGGCCTATTTGCGCGAGCTTGAAGCACGGCGCGACACTGTGATGGCGTCGATCACCGAACAGGGGAAAATGACCGACGATTTGGCCAAGGCCATTGTTGGTGCAGAAACCAAAGCGACCCTGGAGGATATTTATCTGCCCTATAAGCCAAAGCGACGCACCAAAGCGATGATTGCGCGTGAAAACGGCTTGGCACCTTTGGCTGAGGCTATTGTCGCGGATCGGGCTGCGGACCCTGAGGTTCTGGCCACCGGTTACGTGACTGAGGCGGTTGCGGACGTAAAGGCTGCACTGAACGGGGCGCGTGATATTGTGGCTGAGGGGTTGACTGAGAATGCAAGACTGCTCGGTGAATTACGCACTTTCCTTCAAAAAGAGGCAATTGTTTCTTCGAAGTTGATCGCTGGTCAAGAGCAATCTGGCGCTAAGTTCTCCGATTACTTCGAACACTCCGAGCAGTGGTCAAAAGTGCCAAGCCACAGGGCTTTGGCGATGATGCGGGCTTCCAAAGAGGGAGTGATCGCTTTGGATATTGGTCCCGACCCTGAAAGCGGCAAGGCGCGTGCGGAGGAGATGGTTGCCAGCTATCTCGACACGCGCACAGATGCACCCGGAGACAAATGGCTGCGCAAAGTGGCCGGCTGGACCTGGCGGGTGAAGCTAAGCCTGACGATGACTGTAGATTTGATGGGCGAATTGCGGGCGCGGGCGCAGGAAGAGGCCATTCAGGTGTTTGCTCGAAACTTGAAAGACCTGTTGTTGGCAGCACCAGCAGGAGCAAAGGCCACTCTTGGGCTTGATCCAGGTATTCGGACCGGTGTGAAAGCGGCAGTGGTGGACCATACTGGTAAGCTGCTGGATACAGCGACGATCTA
Source organism: Shimia sagamensis (assembly GCF_900182745.1). Taxonomy (GTDB): domain Bacteria; phylum Pseudomonadota; class Alphaproteobacteria; order Rhodobacterales; family Rhodobacteraceae; genus Shimia; species Shimia sagamensis. Next base: position 30,330 of record NZ_FXTY01000012.1, read on the forward strand.
TCCGTTTCAGCCCAAGAATGATGTGCGTGGGGCTGAAGCCGCAATTCTGGCGCTTATTGCAAAACACAATGTGGAGCTTGTGGCGATTGGCAATGGTACAGCAAGCCGAGAGACTGAGAAGCTGGTGGGTGAGATTCTGAAGCTCCTGCCCAAAGGTGTTAGGGCGCCGACCAAAGTGATCGTGAGTGAGGCTGGCGCGTCGGTTTATTCCGCAAGCGAGCTGGCGGCGCGTGAGTTCCCTGATTTGGATGTGTCCCTGCGTGGTGCGGTATCCATTGCACGACGTCTGCAAGATCCTTTGGCAGAGCTTGTTAAGATCGAGCCCAAATCGATTGGCGTGGGCCAATACCAGCACGATGTCGACCAACACCGCTTGGGGAGATCTTTGGAGGCGGTCGTGGAAGATGCTGTGAACGCGGTTGGAGTGGACCTAAATATGGCGTCCGCTCCGCTGTTGGCGCATGTGTCCGGGCTTGGGCCGTCATTGGCCGAAGCGATTGTATCACATCGCGATGCCAACGGAGCATTTGGGTCGCGCAAGGCGCTTCTGGATGTGTCGCGGCTTGGGCCAGCGGCGTTTGAGCAATGCGCTGGATTTTTGCGGATCACGGATGGGGAAGAGCCTCTGGACGCGAGTTCCGTGCACCCCGAAGCCTATGATGTGGCGCGTAAAATTGTGTCAGCCTGTGGGCGGGACGTGCGCGCATTGATGGGGGATGGGGCCGCATTGAAGTCCTTGCGTGCAGAGGAATTTGTATCCGAAAAATTTGGTTTGCCAACCGTGCGGGATATTCTTGGCGAGTTGGAGAAGCCGGGCAGGGACCCGCGACCGACGTTTAAGACAGCGACCTTTACGGACGGTGTTGAGCAGATTTCCGACCTTAAAGCGGGAATGACCCTGGAAGGTACGGTGACCAATGTGGCGGCCTTTGGCGCCTTTGTTGATGTAGGGGTGCACCAAGATGGCCTGGTGCACGTAAGCCAGCTGGCAGATCGCTTTGTCAAAGACCCGCACGAGGTGGTGAAAGCTGGTGATGTGGTGAACGTCACTGTGACTGAAGTTGATGTGCCGCGAAAACGGATTGGCCTGTCGATGCGTAAGGATGGTGGGGCATCGGCCAAAGAGGATCGCGATGCGCGATCAGGGTTTGGCAGCAAAGGTCGTGCTGGATCTGGTGGCGGGGAACGTGGCAAAGGTCAGCGAAGTGGCGGGGGTGGTAACTACAGTGCCAAACCTAAGCAGAACAGCGGCGGTGCATTGGGTGCGGCGCTGATGGATGCGATGCGGAAGAAGTAAGGGGCGATATTGGGCGTGACTGGCTTTGAACCGGCGCGCCCTACTTGAGCGATCACAACAACGGTTGTCAGGTTAGCAGTGTAGCCATCTGACGCATGGCCAGCGCGTACCCATTTACGCCAAATCCAGCAATCACGCCTTCGGCCCGTGCGGAAACGTAGCTGTGATGGCGGAACGTCTCACGTTTGTGGATGTTGGAAATATGCACCTCCAGAACGGGCCCTTCGAACATGTGTAATGCATCGAGGATTGCCACAGAGGTATGTGAATAGGCAGCCGGGTTGATGATGATCCCGGCAGCCTCGGTACGGGCTTCGTGAACCCATTCCACCAACTGCCCTTCATGGTTGGATTGCAGTTGTTTTACAGTGAGACCAAATTCGGCACCAACTTGTGTACACGCTACCTCAACATCCATAAGCGTGTCGGTCCCATAAATTTCAGGCTCACGCTTGCCGAGAAGGTTCAGGTTCGGGCCGTTTAGGATGTAAATTGTCTTGCTCATTGCGCCGCTTGCCTTTTGCTGTTGCCGTTGAGGTAGCCGGAAAACTGGCGCAGGAGCAAGGTTCAGGACTTTAGATCACGAAGGATCACGTTGGTCTGTGCCGAACTTACCGCAGGCAGCATAAAGAGAAAGTCCTCCAAAAAGCGATTGTATGCTTCGATGTCGGTGCACCGCACCCGCATATGGTAATCTGCCGAGCCGGTTGTCGCAAAACACATACGGATTTCCTCCCGTGCGTTCACGGCCTCGATAAAGCGCTTAAGGTTGGCCGGATCATGGCGAGTGAGTTGCACGTGTACAATTGCGTGAAAAGTCAGTCCCAGTTTTTCGGACTGCAATCGCGCTCCGTATCCGACAATCAGACCAGCCTCCTCAAACGCGCGAATGCGACGCCAGCAGGCCGAGGTCGACATCCCCATCTTTTCCGCCAAATCAGCATTGGACAGTCGGCAGTCTTTCTCCAACAACGCAAGCAAGAGGCGGTCTTTTGAATCTAGGTTCACGGCATGAATTTCCAAATTGGATCGAAAATCTGAAACGCAATGTCAAGTTTGACCAAGGTAATGCAATAGTTTGGAACGGTAAACCGGATTACATGTGAGATCATTCCTCAATTCATGAGGAGCGCGCAAATGACCAAAGCCAGCCACGAGTTTGACAGTTATGCCCTGTCTGATCGTTATGACCGCACAACGGGACGGGTGTTCTTGACCGGAACACAGGCTCTGGTGCGGATCATGTTTGATCAGGCGCGACGCGATCGAGAAGCTGGCCTGAATACAGGTGGTTTTGTATCTGGATATCGGGGCTCCCCTTTGGGCGGTGTGGACTTAGAGTTTTGGCGGGAGCGCAAACGCACCAAAGAGCAAAACATTACTTTTATGCCCGCCGTGAACGAAGACCTCGGTGCAACCGCCGTTTTGGGAGCTCAGCAAGCCACGCTGGATCCTGAGTGCGACGTCGAGGGGTTGTTCTCCATGTGGTACGGCAAAGGCCCGGGTGTGGACCGCTCTGGCGACGCACTCAAACACGGCAACGCCTATGGTTCTTCCTCCAAAGGTGGCGTGCTGGTTGTGGCGGGTGACGACCACGGGTGTGTCAGCTCCTCGATGCCGCATCAATCTGATGTGGCTTTCATGTCGTGGTTCATGCCAACTTTGAACCCAGCGAGTGTCGACGAGTATCAAGCGTTTGGAGAGTACGGGATAGCGCTGAGCCGGTTTTCGGGAACGTGGGTTGGGTTCAAGGCAATTTCGGAGACGGTGGAATCCGGCCGGTCAGTGGAGTTGCAGGCGGATCGGCAGTTTGTGGAGCCTGAATTTGAAATGCCCGCGGGAGGTTTACATGTGCGACCCAGCGATTTGCCAAGCCCAGACATTGAAACGCGCATTAGTCATAAACTTCGAGCGGTTGAAGCCTTTGTGGAGGCCAATCCGATTGATCAGCGCATCTATGGTATTGACGAGGCCACATTCGGTTTTGTGACCACGGGCAAGGGGCATTTGGACCTGATGGAAGCTTTGCGGCTTCTTGGATTGGATGAGACGGCCTGTCGCCGTTTGGGAATCGACATTTACAAGGTCGGTATGGTTTGGCCGTTGGCGCGGCGTGATGCATTGTCTTTCGTGCGCGGCAAAACTGAAGTGCTCGTTGTTGAAGAAAAGCGTGGCATCATCGAAAGCCAGTTCAAAGAGTATTTTTATGACTGGCCGGGTGACAAGCCGGAGAAGATGGTTGGCAAGCATCGCGCGGCGGGCGATCCACTGTTGCCTTGGACCGGGGAGTTGTCACCGAAAATGCTGGTGCCGGTTGTAGCCGAACGCCTAGCTCGATTGTTTCCGGAAGAAAGACTGCTGGAGAAGGCGGCGGCCTTGACCGAAGAGAAACCACCGGTGTTGAATGTCGAGGGCGCAAATCGGACGCCGTATTTCTGCTCCGGCTGTCCGCACAATACATCCACTAAATTGCCTGATGGCTCCAAAGCGATGAGTGGCATTGGTTGCCACGTCATGGCGAGTTGGATGAACCGTGAAACAGGCGGCTATGCGCAGATGGGCGGCGAGGGCGTGCCTGTGGCCGTGGCGCAGAAGTACAATGGCAATAAACACATTTTCCAGAACTTGGGAGAAGGTACTTGGTATCACTCGGGCTCGCTCGCGATCCGGCAAGCTGTGGCCGCAAATGCCAATATCACCTATAAAGTGTTGTTCAACGACGCGGTGGCAATGACTGGGGGACAGCCGGTAGACGGCCCTGTTTCGGTGCACGGAATTGCCTGGAACGCCCGTGCCGAAGGCGTGGCCCGGATTGCGTTGGTGAGTGATAACATTGGCAAATTTGATAAATCTGATTTCCCGCCTGATACTTCCTTCCATGATCGTGCGGATCTGGACCCGGTCCAGCGAGAACTGCGTGAAATCGAGGGCGTGACGCTCTTGGTATATGAACAAACATGCGCTACCGAAAAACGGCGGCGTCGTAAGCGTGGTACGATGGAAGATCCGGATACGTTTGCTTATATCAACGAGTTAGTTTGTGAGGGCTGCGGGGATTGCTCGAAGGCATCCAATTGTTTGAGTGTCGAGCCTGTTGAGACCGAGTTTGGCCGTAAGCGCAAAATCAACCTATCGACCTGCAACAAAGACTTTTCATGTGTGGATGGTTTTTGCCCCAGCTTTGTAACTGTGGAAGGGGCAAAGCGGCGTAAGAAATATGGGGCTGATGTGGATGTGGCCACACTGCTTGCGCTGCTGCCGTCTCCCAAGGTGCCATCTTTGGATAGGCCGTTTGACTTGTTGGTGACAGGAGTCGGTGGCACGGGCGTAGTGACCGTTGGCGCGCTGATCACCATGGCGGCGCACTTGGAAGGGATGGGCAGCTCAGTGCTTGATTTCACTGGGTTCGCGCAGAAATTCGGAACAGTGCTGAGCTACATTCGTCTGGGTGCCAATCCCGCAGCGGTTAACCAAGTGCGTATTGAGAGTGGTGCGGCAGATGCGGTGATAGGCTGCGACGTGGTGGTGAGTTCCGCGCCTAAGGCGAGTATGCACTATCGCAAAGGAGCGCAGATCGTTTTGAATACCGCAGAAATGCCCACCGGTGATCTTGTTCTCAACCGGGATGCAGACCTGAAAGTCGGTGTGAGGGAAGACGTCATCCGTAAAGCCGTTGGAGCTGAAAATGTGCGGGCGCTCAATGCCAACAAAATGGCCGAGAAGATGATGGGTGACTCGGTGTTCGCCAATGTGATGATGTTGGGGTTTGCTTATCAGAGGGGATTGGTCCCGGTGAGTGAAATGGCACTCAAACAAGCGGTCCTGCTTAACGGAGTAGCCGTTGAGAAAAACGCCAAGGCATTTGATATTGGGCGCGTGCTGGCGCATGATCCTGACGCCTTCTCGTGGGAGAAGCCGCGCAAAGAGGAAACGGTCGATGCCGTGATTGCCAAACGTGTGGCTTTTTTATCGGACTACCAGAATGTCGCTTATGCGAGACGCTTTGAGCAACGCATCGCAGATTTGGCGAGGGTACTGCCGGATGATTTGCTGATTGAGGCAGCCAAGTCGCTGTTCAAGCTGATGGCTTACAAAGATGAGTACGAAGTGGCCCGGTTACAACTGGATCGTCAATTTGAAGTACGGCTTCACAAGGAATTTGAGGGGGAATTCAAAGTGAACTACCACATGTCCCCGCCCATTTTGCCACTGGGGCGTGACGCCGAAGGTCGACCAAAGAAGATTAAATTGGGGCCGTGGATGCGGCCTGTGCTTGGTGCTCTTGCTAAGGCGCGTGGCTTGCGAGGATCGATGTTAGATGTGTTCCGGTTCAGCGCGGACCGCAAGCTCGATCTAGAGCTTCTGTTGTGGTTTGAGGGTGTTCTCGATTTGGTGGAGAAGGGGTATGGCGCAGGCAATCGGGATACTTGTTGGGCCCTGCTGACGGCGCCTAAGGAAATCCGAGGTTATGGAGTCGTGCGTGAAGTATCTGCGGACAAGGCACGTAAAAGCGTGACAATGCTGGAGACAATGTTGTCGGCCAAAATATAGTAACCAAGGTGATGCCTCCCGGCGGATCTTTGACCTTAAAAATGGGGTCTGGTAAGTCTGCGAACGTAGGCGGAAGGCGGGGGTTATCTCGCTTTTTTCCAAAACCCTTCGGTGTTAATGCGAGAGTGGCGAGCGTTTCAACGCTGGGAGTTGGGCGGTTTAACCAAAAAGACGAAGCCCGGATGGCGATCCATCCGGGCTTCTGAAATTCTTGGTGGCGGTACAGGGACTTGAACCCCGGACACGCGGATTATGATTCCGCTGCTCTAACCAACTGAGCTATACCGCCGTAAGTGGAGTGCGATTTAGGCTCTTCCTGAGGCAGGGTCAAGAGAGAAATTGCCTCCTGTAGGCGGCTTTTTGTTATACGTCGCATTTTGCCTAGCCTAGGCTTAGGAGGCGTTGGAAAATTGAGGCAGTTTCTCCGCATAGCAAGGGCATCAGGCTGGTATTGCAATGTTGGGCATGAAAAATGGCAACTTCCGAGCAGTCAACTGACCTGCACCCCTGAGGGTCCGCTAATTTGGGTTAGCTCTGTTAAGGTTTTTGTCTTTTTCTGGCTGGGTAACACATCCGACTGGTGTGAGGCCAGCGAGGCTTGTGTGGGGCCGACGGTGATTGAAGTCGCTGCGCCACGTTGCGATCAGATTGCGGGTATTCCTGAGGCTATCGAACAGGTGTTCGTTCAGACACTCATCTCGCATCCTGGCGTTTAAGCATTCCACAAATCTGTTCTGCGTCGGTTTGCCGGGGCAATATAATGCCAGTCAGCCTTGCGGTGTTTCAACCGGATAGGTTTTGCCGGTGAACCTCATGAAACATCCCATTTGTGTCTTCGCCGACCAAAGTAAGGCTGTCGATCTTAAAGGGGCGCTCAAGCAGTGGTTCAATACGCGGCGCGAGCGCGGCTATTGTGGTCTCAACGTCAGTCCCAAGGCACCCTGTAAGTGTTAAATGAAAGCGGAACTCATTTAGAACGTAGGGATAGCCCCATCGCGTCAGAAGCGCCTCTTGCGAAGCCGACAAATTGGCTTTGCGCCGACGCGCTAGCTCAGCCTTGGAGGGGGGCGCACGAAAGGTGTCCAGTTCGCAAACAACAGTGGCAGCCAAATTGGCCAGCCGTTTTTGGTCCCCGTTGACTTTCAAGGCAATGAAGTTCTCAAGGCGGGCCAAAACCAGACCGTTCAATCTGATGGGAGCTAATTTGGAACACAGGCTCTCAAAATCGGATGAGAGACCTTCCGCACTCTTCCCTTCGGCCAAATGAAACGGCGGTTTGATTGTGCCGTGTAAGCCGTATTTGCGTGGGGATGCTGTGATCTCGGAGATATCGCGTGGCAGCCCTTTCAGGGCCGGATGCGCCATCGATTGCCCTGAAACGGGGTCCCACCCCATCCAAGCTGCTCCAAAATCGGCCAATGCTCCGGGGCGTGGAGTGTAGTATATGCCATATCTTCGAAATTGCATGGAGCCTCTTTCAACACATATAAAGCGAATGCCAACAATGCGTGACACTCACATGACACAAGAGCTGATCCTTGCAAATGCCACCCTTGTTTTGCCCAAGGAAACCGTAACCGGCTCCATTGTGGTGCGCGAAGGTCGAATTGTGGATATGGCGTCAGGGCGCGCGGTTCCCGCGGGTGCCAAGAATTGTGATGGGGACTACGTGGCACCGGGTTTGATAGAGCTGCACACGGACAATTTGGAGCGACATATGCGGCCGCGTCCCAAAGTGGATTGGCCTCATCAGGCGGCAATTGTGGCGCATGACGCTGAGTTGGCAAGTGTTGGCATTACCACGGTTTTTGATGCGCTTCGGGTTGGGTCCATCCTGTCAGATCCGCGACGTAATTACGGCAAGTACGCTCGCTCGATTGCAAATGAAATTCTAGGAATGCGCGAGAGCGGCGCTCTGAGGATTAGCCACCAACTTCACCTGCGGGCCGAGACATGCTCAGAGACTCTGGTGGAAGAGCTAGCCGAATTCGGCACAGAGGATCGCGTTGGTATTGTCAGTTTGATGGATCACACGCCTGGCCAGCGGCAATTCATGGATATCGCGAAGTTTGAAGCATACGTTTGCGGAAAGTATGCGATGGACGCGAGTGGTTTTGGCGAATACGTCGATTTTCTTTACGGCTTGCATGATAAATTTGGCAAGCGACATGAAGAAGCAACAGTGGCGGCGGCCAAACGGTTCGGAGCGGTTCTTGCCAGCCATGACGACACCACCGTTTCTCAAGTTACCACGTCGGCTGGTTACGGCATTCGCCTTGCGGAATTTCCAACGACAGTTGAGGCTGCTCAAGCCAACCACACCCATGGCATTGCCAATATCTTGGGTGGCCCAAACCTGGTGCGTGGGGGAAGTCACTCGGGCAATGTCGCTGCGATGGATCTGGCGAAGCAAGGCTTGCTCGACATCATTTCGTCAGACTATGTTCCGTCCTCTCTTCTGCTGGGAGCAGTGATGCTTGGCAACGAGTGGGGGGATTTGGCAAAGGGTCTGCACTCTGTCACCACGGCACCGGCCAAATATGCCAATCTGCACGATCGAGGGCGTCTGGAAGTTGGTTTGCGGGCTGACCTGATACGCTTTCGTGTAACCGAAGGCATACCTGCGCTGCGTGCGGCATGGCACAAAGGGCTTCGCAGCGCCTGACATAAAGAAAGGCCCCAATGGAGACTGGAGCCATTCTAGGTTCGTTCGCAAATAAGCTTAGCCGATTGCAGCAGCTTTCACATCGGCGTCGATGTAAGGCAAATACTGTTCGAAGTTGTCTGCGAACATTCCCACAAGCTTGGCGGCTTGCGCATCATACGCTTTTTTGTCTGCCCAGGTTCCACGAGGATCAAGTAGAGCGTCGTCGACACCAGGTACAGACACAGGAACTTCAAAGCCAAAGTTGGCGTCTTTGCGGAACTCAACATGGTTCAGAGAACCGTCCAGCGCTGCCGTCAGAAGGGCGCGAGTGGCTTTGATTGGCATGCGCGAACCAGTTCCGTAGGCGCCGCCGGTCCAGCCGGTGTTCACCAGCCAGCAAGTGGTACCAAACTCAGCAATCTTTTGGCGCAGCAAGGCGCCGTAGACTTCCGGGCGACGCGGCATAAACGGCGCGCCAAAGCAGGTGGAGAAGGCTGGTGTTGGTTCGGTCAGGCCACGTTCAGTACCGGCCATCTTGGCTGTGAAGCCAGACAGGAAGTGGTACTCTGCCTGTGCAGGCGTCAGGCGCGCGACCGGAGGCAAGACGCCAAACGCGTCACAGGTCAGCATGATTACGTTCTTCGGGTGACCACCCAGGCCATTGTCTGACGCATTTGGGATTGAATCCAGAGGATACGCGCAACGCATGTTTTCCGTGAGGCTCTTGTCCTCAAAGTCGAGCTCTTTGGTCTCTTCATCATAGACCATGTTCTCGATGACGGTGCCAAACATCTTGGTTGTGGCGTAGATTTCTGGCTCAGCTTCCGGGTTCAGCCCGATGGTTTTGGCGTAGCACCCACCTTCGAAATTGAAGGTGCCACGATCAGACCAGCCATGCTCGTCATCGCCAATCAGGGTGCGATTTGGATCGGCAGACAGGGTTGTCTTGCCGGTGCCCGATAGGCCAAAGAACACGGCGCTGTCGACCGGGTTGTCCTTGGCGTGATTGGCAGAACAGTGCATCGGCATGATGCCTTTTTCCGGCAGCAGATAATTCAGAAGACCAAAGACAGACTTTTTGTTTTCACCGGCATATTCGGTGTTACCGATCAAGATCATCTTCTTTTCGATGTTTACGGCAATGACAGTTTCGGTGCGGCAGCCGTGTTTCGCAGGATCGGCTTTAAAGCTTGGGCAGTTGATGATGGTGTAATCCGCAATAAAGCCATCAAGCGCGTCGCTGTTCGGGCGGCGGAGGAGGTGACGGATGAATAGGTTATGCCAGGCCAGCTCGTTCACAACGCGCACATTGATAGCGTGAGATGGATCGGCACCTGCGGTTAGGTCCTGCACAAAGTAGTCACGGCCTTTCATGTGTTCCAGCATGTCGGCATGCAAGCAATCAAACGCGTCAGATTCCATGGGGGCGTTGTTTTCCCACCAGATGGTGTCTTCAGTCATTGGTGTCCGAACCGTGAACTTGTCTTTTGGAGAGCGGCCAGTGAACTCACCAGTGCTGACCAAAAAGGTGCCGCCATTGCCTAAAGTGCCCTCGCCGCGTTTCAGCGCGGATTCAATGAGGGCGGGCTCCATAAAGTTGTAATAGACATTTCCCAGACCTTCGATCCCTTGATCTTGCAGGCGGAATTGCGGGTTTACCCGTCCAAATGTCATTATCTTACTCCTGTAGCCGCGTGTCCTGTTGCGGCGGTCCTTGAAAGTCTTCAGGGCGACATATTCTTGCGCGTCAAAACACCCCGAAGTGCGACATGCGGGTCATAACATGTCGAATATTAAGAAGAACAGGACGCTTTGGCGCAGTTAGCGCAATCAAATGCAGGTTAGCGCAATCAAGCGTTCCTATCGGAAAGCCTGTGTATGGAATGTCGGCAAAAGTGAGGCAATTTAGCCATTGCTCAAGGAATTTCTGGCTAAATAAGTCCGGTTTGTTACCCGAATCGCACTTTAACGTTGATTGCCCCAGTCTGAATTGCGCATAATGCCGCAAAAAATAGACATAATAAGAGCAGTAATAAGGACCGATCCCATGTCGAAAATTGCCCTTGTGGATGACGACAGGAATATCCTGACGTCGGTTTCTATCACCCTTGAGGCCGAGGGGTTTGAAGTCGAGACCTATCATGACGGCCAGCAAGCGCTTGACGCGTTTAATAAAAAACTCCCGGACATGGCCGTTCTGGATATCAAAATGCCCCGAATGGATGGCATGGATCTTTTGCAGCGCCTACGCCAAAAGACCAGTATGCCAGTGATTTTCCTGACCTCCAAAGATGACGAGATCGACGAGGTGCTCGGTCTGCGCATGGGGGCCGATGACTATGTGAAAAAGCCGTTCAGCCAGCGGCTCTTGGTGGAACGCATTCGTGCTTTGTTGCGCCGTCAAGAAGCCGTCGATGGCGAAATTGTAGGCGATACCGAAGAAACAAAGATCATGGAACGTGGTGATTTGACTATGGATCCGTTGCGCCACTCGGTGAGCTGGAGGGGGCAAGACGTGACGTTGACTGTTACAGAGTTCCTACTGCTTCAGGCGTTAGCGCAGCGTCCTGGTTTTGTTAAAAGCCGGGATCAGCTGATGGACGTAGCCTACGACGATCAAGTTTATGTAGATGACCGTACAATCGACAGTCACATCAAACGTCTCCGCAAAAAGATGCGTACGGTAGATCGAGACTTCTCTGCAATTGAGACGCTGTACGGCATCGGTTATAGGTACAACGAAGAGTAACGACACAAGGCCGGAAGGACCAACGTGCAAGACATGGCCCAAGGGCGAGATGGGGACGTGGTTTTGGGCGATGATTGGGTCGCTCCAGAAGCCAACGTTGAAAAAGAGTTGCAAGGCCGGCGCGAACGTCGCCGGCTTTTGCCTCTGGGGAAGTCTCCGCTAACTCGTAAAATTATTACCTTTAATATGATCGCGCTTTTGGTGCTGGTCGCAGGTATCCTATTTCTAAACAGTGCACGTGACAGCTTTGCTGTGCAACGTGCCACGGGACTTGTCACAGAGGCGCGGTTGATAGCCGGCGCATTTGAGGCTCAGCTGCCGACCGGTGCGCCAGCAAATCTGGCAACCAACGACGGTGTAGACGTTGCGGCGACGCTGGAGAAACTGCCTTTGCAGGTTGGCACAACGGTGCATGTTTTTGATGCGGCTGGACAGGCTGCGGGAAAAAAAGAAGGCAAAGCCTCAGCTGAAGCTGCAGAGGTGCTTGCAGAGCGTCCCGACGGCGCGCCTTTGACTTCTGCACTCAACAAAATCTGGAGTTCCATATCAGGCAAAGGCGACGTTCAAGACGCGGGCGTGGGCCAACTGAACAACCAACTGGAGATCATGGCACAATCCGCCGTGAGCGGAGCTGAGACTTTGGAAACACTTGTCGCCGCAGATGGCGGTCACGTTTTTGCCATGGCAGTTCCGATCCGGCAAAATGGCCGGGTTGTTGGGGCAGTAGTGTTGTCCAGCGCGTCGGGTGAGTTGGATCGTATGGTGAGTTCAGAGCGTGAGCGTGTCTTGCAAATGTTCTTGATCGCGACCGTAGTTTCTGTTGGCCTGTCCATGGTGTTGGCTTCTACAATTTCCAATCCACTTTCGGACTTGGCCGCCGCAGCGGAACTTGGCCGAGACAGTGACAGTCGGAAAGTGAACCCAGGTCGTGTGCGTATCCCGGACCTGACCGCAAGACCGGATGAAATTGGACGTCTGTCAGGCGCTTTGCGCGGCATGGTCTCGGCTCTGTATGAGCGGATCGACAGCAACGAACAGTTCGCTGCCGACGTCGCGCATGAGATTAAGAATCCTCTGGCATCTTTGCGTTCAGCAGTGGGCTCGCTGCGTATGGTGAAAAAAGAGGAACACCGCGAGAAATTGCTCAACGTTATTGAGCATGATGTGCGTCGGTTGGATCGTCTTGTGAGTGACATTTCTAACGCATCTCGCCTAGACAGCGAACTGGTTAAAGAAGAAGAAGAAACTTTCAACTTGCTCGGAATGGTCGGCAATTTGACTCAGTACCTCGGCGAAGACGCAAAAGGTAATGGGATTGATTTCATCACAGATTTGCCTGACGCGCCAATTGACATCACTGGGTTGGAAGCGCGCCTGGCACAGGTTTTTGTGAACCTGATAACCAACGCCATTAGTTTTTGCGAAGATGGAGACGCCATACGAGTTTGGGCACGTAAGCGCGAGAACCGTGTGTTGGTTGTGGTTGAAGATACCGGGCCGGGAATTCCTGAGCAGGCGCTCAATAAAATTTTCAATCGCTTCTATTCTCATCGCCCCGAAGCTCAATTTGGCAACAACTCAGGTTTGGGGTTGGCAATCTCGAAGCAGATTGTCGAAGCACATGGCGGTGTGATCTGGGCCGAAAATATCCGGCCAACCGACGCTGACGTGACGTCCGAGCCTCTTGGTGCGAGGTTCGTTGTGGGACTGCCGGTGTAGGCCATGGCGCGCGCGGATGACTTGCTTTCTGTGTCACCTGCACCCGACGACGAGGAGAGCATTCTGCATGCGTCCTGTGTGTCTGACGGTGGTCGTGCAGTGCTCATTTGTGGGGCTTCGGGTCGTGGGAAGTCCGGGCTTGCGCTTCAGTTGATGGCCTATGGGGCCCAATTGGTTGCTGACGATCAAACCATTGTACGCCCAAAAGGTATGCAGCTGTTGGCGTCTGCACCTGACACAACAAGTGGGTTGATCGAGGCGCGTGGGGTTGGGATCTTACGCGCGATTCCTGTAAAAGGCGTGCCCTTACATTTGGTTGTGGACTTGGATCAAGTTGAAGGCCAAAGGCTACCTCATCCAAGGGATGTTCGCATTATGGGGCAGGCGTTACCGGTGATATTTGGCGTGGATGCTCCGTATTTTGCTTCCGCTGTATTGCAGTTTTTGCGCCACGGAAGGAATGCATAAATGACCGATGGTGATGCTCTGCTAGGAAAGGTCCCGCTGGTATTGCTGACCGGTCCCTCGGGCGCCGGTCGCTCCACAGCGATTAAGGCGTTGGAAGATGCGGGGTTTGAAACTATTGACAACTTGCCGCTTGGGTTGCTGCCGCGTCTTTTGTCGGGGCAGCCCCCCAAACGCCCTATGGCTCTCAGTTTGGACGTTCGCAATCGGGATTTTTCGCCAACAGCGATAATTGATGCGCTGGAACTGGTCGATGATCTGCCCAGTGTAGCACCTGAGCTACTGTATCTGGATTGCCGTGCTGAAGTGTTGCGGCGACGGTACAATGAAACCAGGCGCAATCACCCGCTTGATCGCGCGGAAAACCCAAACGATGGCATCGAAAGAGAGCTCACGCTTTTGGAAGATGTGCGCGCTCGTGCAACGGTTTTAATGGAAACGTCGGAATTGACGCCTCATGAGCTTCGTCATGCAGTGCAAAGCCGGTTTGCCCCGCAGAAGGATCAGGCGATTGGCATCACCGTTCAGTCATTCAGTTACAAGCGCGGATTACCACAAGGTGCTGATCTCGTGCTGGATTGCCGATTTTTACACAATCCGCACTGGAAGAAAGAGCTGCGTGACATGGATGGCGGTGACGCGCCGGTAGGGTCCTACATCGCCACGGACTCTGGTTATGATCCATATGTAAAGTCAATCCAGGTGCTGTTGGAGCAAACTCTGCCTGGTTATGTTCGAGAAGGCCGCAATCATCTCCAGATCGCATTTGGTTGTACGGGTGGAAAACATCGTTCTGTTTTCATGGCTGAGACCATTGCCGAATCCCTTGCAAATAGGGGCTGGCGGGTGTCTATAAGGCATCGCGAACTCAATCGGTACGCTGTGCTTGGCGCGCGTCCACGGATCGCAGAAGATGGGGAATAGATAGCTTGATCGGTATCGTGATCGTGGCACATGGTGGGCTGGCCAATGAGTATTTGGCAGCTATGGAACATGTCGTTGGCGCGCAAAATGGCGTCAGCGCAATTACCATTGAAACCAATCATGATCGCGGACAAAAACAACGCGAAATCTGTGCGGCTGCGGACGCAGTTGACCACGGGGACGGGGTTGTTGTTGTCACTGATATGTTTGGCGGTTCGCCGTCAAATCTGAGCCTGCGCGCTTGCGCGCCTGCCAATCGGCGCATCCTTTATGGTGCAAATTTGCCAATGTTGATTAAGTTGGCCAAAAGCCGCCACCTTGATGTGGCCGATGCGGTCAGAGCAGCCTTGGAAGCCGGCCGCAAATATATTGATAGCCAAAATATTCAGACAGGGTGAGCAGATGAGTAATGTCGTCCAACGCACGATGCAAATCGTGAACGAAAAAGGTCTGCATGCGCGGGCATCTGCAAAGCTGGTGGAAGTCGTAGAGGGCTTTGACGCTTCGGCAGAAGTGGCAAAGGATGGCTTGAGTGCTGGTGGAGACAGTATTATGGGATTGCTAATGCTGGCGGCATCTAAAGGCACCAGTGTTGAAGTAGAAACCAGCGGGCCAGATGCGAAGGCCTTGGCCGATGCCATTGAGGCGCTTGTCGCCGACAAGTTTGGTGAAGGATTTTGAGTGTAGCTGGGGCATAGGAAGACAAATTTGGTAGATACGGTGCCAGAAACGCAGGTTGGAAAACCGGCCAAAGAGGCGGAAGGTCAAATCTATGACCGCCGCACGTTGACCTATGCCAATTCCTTTGATGATCGCTGGACGTCTTTTGCCATTCGCTCCATTGAGTGGGTGACGGGCAAGTTAAGAATCCTGCGCATGGTCAACAAGTTTGAGCGTGACAACGAGAAATACCGCGGCCAGAAGTTTTGGCGAGGCGCGTTGAACGTGATGGGCATTGAGCTCACAACCCCAGTTGAGCAGCTGCAAAATATACCTTCGGATGGACCGGTTGTGTTTGTGGCCAACCATCCACATGGCATGGTTGATGGCATGATTTTTGCCGACCTCATCGGACGTGTACGCCAAGACTATCGTATTCTGACACGATCAGTTTTGACCGGTCTGGATGAGGCGGCCTCTAGCTTTATGATTCCTGTGCCGTTCCCGCATGATCCAGATGCGCAGCGCAAAATGGTTGAAATGCGTGGAAGGGCCATGGCGCACCTTAAGGAAGGCGGCGTTGTCGCGCTGTTTCCGTCCGGCGTGGTGATGAGTTCAGAAACTTGGTTCGGCCCTGCAATTGAACAAGAGTGGAACGTGTTCACCGCTCAAATGATCCGGCGCTCCGGCGCACGCGTGGTGCCCATTTTTTATCCTGGGCAGAACAGCCGCGCCTATCAGGTCGCGAACAAGCTTTCACCAATCCTTCGCCAAGGATTATTGCTGCATGAAATTGTGCGGTCTTGCAACAAACCACAAGCCCCGATTGTTGGCGCTCCGTTGACGGATGAACAAATGGCCCAGCTACAAACGGATCCACGCGGATTTATGGCATGGTTGCGTCAGCACACTTTGGATCTTGGTAAAAGCAGCTGATCACTAATTCAGAAAACAAAAGCGAGGCGCCTGCTTCGCTTTTTCAATTGTGCTATCGCGTGGGGAGCGGTGTCTCTCCGCGGTAGTCATAAAAGCCCCGCTTGGTTTTTCGACCGAGCCATCCGGCCTCAACATATTTTGTAAGCAGCGGACAAGGGCGGTATTTGGTGTCAGCCAAACCGTCATGTAGCACGTTCATGATCGCCAAACACGTGTCCAAACCGATAAAATCAGCCAGCTCTAGCGGTCCCATAGGGTGGTTCGCACCAAGTTTCAGTGCGTTGTCAATGGAGGCAACATTACCCACACCTTCGTACAGTGTATAACACGCTTCGTTGATCATAGGGATCAGGATGCGGTTCACGATAAAGGCCGGAAAATCTTCGGAGCTGGCAGCTGTCTTGCCAAGGCGTTCCACAATGCCAAGGCATGATTGATAAGTGTCCTCGTCTGTGGCGATGCCACGGATCAACTCAACTAATTTCATCATCGGAACCGGGTTCATGAAGTGGAACCCCATGAAGCGCTCCGGGCGGTCTGTGCGAGATGCCAGGCGCGTTATGGAGATCGACGATGTGTTGGAGGTCAGCAGCGTGTCCGGGCCGAGGTGCGGTTTCAAAGTGTCAAAAATTTGATGTTTGATCTCTTCACGTTCGGTCGCGGCTTCGATGATAAGATCTGTCCCACCAAGGGCCGGCAGCTCCAAGGTCGTCTGAATCCGACCCATTGCGGTGGCCTTCTCGTCGGCCGAAATCTTCTCCCGTTCAACTTGTCGCTCAAGGTTTTTGTCGACCCGAGCGACAGCTGCTTCCAGGGCGTTCTGATTGATATCATTCAAAAGAACATCGTACCCAGCAAGCGCCATGACATGCGCGATACCGTTGCCCATTTGGCCTGCCCCAACGACGCCAATCGACTTGATGTCCATAGTTGATATCCTCTCAAATTGTCTGGCTGACCATAGGCCTGAGGGCGCGGAACCTGCAAGAGGGCAGGGCCTCTAAAACTTGCCTCAAAGTGGCCTATTAGCTTTTTCGCAAGGGCTTTCGGCGATTCTCTCTCTTGGGTGAGAAAAGTAGTGGTGAGAAAATGTCTTACGAAAAGATGTCGGGCACCGAGCTCAATTACGAGCCGTGCCAATATGGGGAATCGCGCCTTTTGTTTCGCGGTCCCAAACAGGAGCTTGATGCTCCGTTTGTTGCCTTTCTGGGGGGGACAGAAACCTATGGTAAATTTGTTCCGCGGCCGTTTGTGAACGCGCTGGACGAGGCTCTGCCAATCAATTGTGTGAATTTTGGGTACGTGAATGCCGGAATTGACGCGTTCTTGGCAGAACCGTCGGTGTTGCACAATGCACAGCAATCAGATGTGACCGTTGTTCAAGTCATGGGCGCTCAGAACATGTCCAATAGATACTACAAAGTGCATCCACGCCGGAACGATCGCTTCATCGGCGCGTCAAACATGATGCAAATGGTGTTCAACGAAATTGACTTCAGCGAGTTTCATTTTACACGGCACATGCTTGGAACGTTGTGCGCCCGCGCGCCGGATCGGTATGCGATGGTACGTGATGAACTCCGCATGGCGTGGAGCGCACGCATGAAGCTGTTGCTGAATACAATTGGCGGCAAAATTGTATTGCTGTGGGTTGCGGATCACGCGCCGGAAACAGCCATGGGCACCAGTGGCTTGGGGCCTGATCCATTATTCGTTGATCGTCTCATGATCGAGGAACTGCGGACTATGGTTGATGACGTTGTCGAGGTTGTGGTGAGCAAACAGGCGCAGGCCAAAGGGATTGAAGGTATGCAGTGCACCGATATGGAACGGGTTGCAGCTCAACGGATGTTGAATGCTGCAGCTCACCAAGAGGTGGCTGACGCCCTTGAGAAGAGCCTGTCCACCATGATTTGATGACGCAATACACCCAACGAGAAAGGCCCGCCAAAGAGGCGGGCCTTTTGTGTTTGCGTGAACTGCGCGACTTAGCCGAGCTTTTCAGTTAATGCAGGCACGGCCTCAAACAGATCCGCAACCAGTCCGAAGTCGGCCACCTGGAAGATAGGGGCTTCTTCGTCTTTGTTGATTGCGACGATGATCTTTGAGTCTTTCATACCCGCAAGGTGCTGAATGGCGCCGGAGATACCTGCAGCAATGTAGAGTTCAGGTGCAACCACCTTACCGGTCTGCCCCACTTGCCAGTCGTTTGGCGCGTAGCCTGAATCCACCGCAGCACGGGATGCGCCAACAGCGGCCCCCAGTTTATCCGCCAGAGCTTCAATGATTTTGAAGTCTTCTTCAGAACCAACGCCGCGACCACCGGAGACAACAATGCCAGCAGAGGTCAGTTCCGGACGATCGCTTTCGGCAACTTTGTCTTCGACCCATTCGGACAAACCCGGATTGTCAGCGGCACTAATGGTGTCCACAGAAGCAGAGCCGCCTTGGCCTGCCGCGTCGAAAGTTGACGTGCGGAAAGTGATCACTTTAGTTGCGTCGGAGGACTTCACAGTCTGGATCGCGTTGCCGGCGTAAATCGGCCGCTCAAATGTGTCAGCATCCACAACGGCCGTCACGTCGGAAAGTACCATCACGTCCAAAAGTGCTGCCACGCGGGGCATCACGTTCTTTGCGTCGGTCGTGGCCGGTGCCACGATATGGCTATAGTCGCCAGCAAGAGACACGATCAAAGCAGCGGTTGGTTCCGCAAGGCGGTGGCCCAGAGACGCATCTTCAGCAACCATTACTTTGGCCACACCGTCGATCGTGGCGGCGGCTTCACCGGCTGCAGCAGCCGAAGCGCCTGCGGCCAGAATAGTTATGTCACCCAGCGCTTTGGAAGCGGTGACTGCTTTGGCGGTGGCGTCCAGAGCCAGCTCGCCGTTGTTGACTTCTGCGAGAAGAAGAACAGCCATTACACAGCCCCCGCTTCTTTGAGTTTCTCAACCAGCTCATCTACAGAGCCCACGATGATACCTGCGGCACGCTCAGACGGCTCAGAGGTTTTGACAACCTCAAGACGCGGAGTTACGTCCACCCCGTAATCCGCAGCGGTTTTCTCATCCAGCGGCTTTTTCTTCGCTTTCATGATGTTTGGCAGGGAGGCGTAGCGCGGCTCGTTGAGGCGCAGGTCCACAGTGATGATGGTTGGGGTGCTAACCTTGATGGTTTGCAGGCCGCCGTCCACTTCGCGTGTCACAACCGCAGTGTCACCGTCGATGTCGACCTCAGATGCGAAGGTAGCTTGCGACCAACCCAACAGGGCGGACAACATCTGGCCGGTGGCGTTCATGTCGTTGTCGATCGCTTGCTTGCCGCAGAGAACGAGGCCTGGCTGTTCTTCCTCAACAATTTTTGCGAGGATCTTGGCAACAGCCAACGGCTCAATATCTTGGTCAACATTGTCTGCAGCCACAACCAGGATTGCACGATCAGCGCCCATGGCGAGCGCTGTGCGCAGCGTTTCCTGAGCTTGCTTCACGCCGATGGAAACAGCGACGATTTCGTCCGCTTTGCCCGCTTCCTTCAGACGGATGGCCTCTTCAACGGCAATCTCATCAAACGGGTTCATGGACATTTTCACGTTGGCGAGATCGACACCGGTTCCGTCCGCTTTCACTCGGACTTTCACGTTGTAGTCAATCACGCGCTTGACAGGCACAAGTACCTTCATGGGCGTAGGACTCCTCAAAGTTTGTCAAAGCCGCCTCAGGCAGCTCATCGGAATGCTCTCACCGCGTTGATATAGTCTCATGCGCGGCTGAAACAGAGCAAAATCGTCACGTTTTGGGGCAACGACGTCGCGTATCAGCGTTTTCACGCCACGTTTTTTGCAAGAATGTTTCCGCAGCGCAGAAAAGTTACGTAAGGGGAATTTACGTCAAGTGATTTGGTGGCGCTAACGGCGGCATTCAACCATTTAGCGATTCGCGCCAGGTATCCAAAGCACGTCAGACTGTCCGTTATCATTGGCGACGCGAGCCGCCACAAAGAACCAATCGCTAAGGCGATTGAGGTAGGTCACTGCGTCTGCATTGATGTCTTCAACTTGAGAAAGCTCGACTGACAAGCGCTCAGCGCGGCGGGCAACAGTGCGGCAGACATGCAGCTGCGCCGCCAGTGCCGAGCCACCTGGCAAAATAAAACTGCGCAGTGGTTCCAACTGCACATTCATGGCGTCAATCTCGGTTTCAAGGCGCAGCACTTGCGACGCAACTACGCGCAGCGGCGGATATTCTGCTGCCGCATCCTTGGCCATGTCAGGGCGGCAAAGATCTGCTCCTAGGTCAAATAGGTCGTTTTGGATACGGGCGAGGGCGGCATCCATTTCACCCTCAGAGTGGAGGCGCGCTACACCTAAAACGGAGTTCAACTCATCAGTGGTGCCATAGGCTGCCACCCGAGCATCATGTTTGGCAACACGATCGCCATTGCCCAAAGCGGTGGTGCCCTTGTCACCAGTACGCGTGTAGATTTTGTTGAGAACAACCATTTTCTCAGCCCCCGCTGCGTATCCAGACAAAACCTACGATCAAGATGACCGCTACAAACTGTGCAAGCAAGCGCAAGCGCATGATTTTGTTGGCGTGCTTTTTGTTAAACTCGCCACCTTTGGCGAACCCACCAATGCCGACAAGCAAAATGAAAAGGACTACAAGGCATGCTGCGGCAGCAAGCCAGAAAAGGGGATCATTGGCCATAAGGGACTCCGTTTTCAGCGATATTTCCGGTGTAGCTTGTCACGGCGCGGAACTGAACCACCTTTGACATGACGTCGCATCAGCCCTTAGCTACCATCCAGTCTAGCAATGTTGTCGGAAGCATGCGGCGCAGGCCGTTCATAATATGGGCAGGTGTTGTGACGCGATAGCGGGCACGAGGTCGTGGGGCTTCCAAGGCATGGATAAGTTTTTTGCAAACAGCTTCCGCCGGCAACTCAAATGGATCCAGCCCCTCATTCTTTTCAGAGAACCGCTTGACCAATCCTTGTCGGTAATCCTCTGCAAAGACGGAATTTTCCCAGTCGATCCATTCAAAAAACTGCTTAGCGTTATTCCTTCTCATGTCGGATGTGATTGGGCCTGGCTGAATCAAACTAACATGAATTGGTGTGTCGCGAAGCTCAATTCGGAGGCTGTCCGTTAGCCCTTCAAGCGCGTGTTTGCTCGCGACATATGCACCGCGATAACGCATGGCCACATAGCCCAAAACAGATGAGTTTTGAACAATACGCCCGTGGCCTTGTGCGCGCATAACCGGGATCACTTGTCGGGTGAGGTCGTGCCACCCAACAACATTGCTTTCCATCAGGTCGCGAAGCGCATCGGTCGGCAGGTCTTCTACGGCGCCGGGCATGCCGCGGGCACCGTTGTTGAACAAAGCGTCCAGAGTGCCACCAGTTGTCTCCAGTACCTCTTGCAGGCCAGAGCAGATACTGGCGCCGTCACGCAACTCAATCTGAGGGCTGTCAAAGCCGTCCTCAATCAAGCGCGCGCAGTCGTCGGCGCTCCTGCATGAAGCGAACACATGCCATCCTCGAGCGCGCAGGCAGTGGGCAGCTGCCAGCCCTATGCCGGAGGAGCAGCCGGTAATCAAAATGGATCTTTTTGGCATTTCTCTCCTGGCCGTCTGGCTCTTTGGGCTAGCCGTCAGCTTCGTCGGCGCTGTCGGCGTTCAATTGTCCGTAGTTTTGGGCTCCAATCGCATCGTGAAGCTCAAGTTGAGTTTCGAGGAAATCGATATGCCCTTGCTCGTCATTGATCAACTCTTCGAAAAGCCCCATGGATGCAAAACCCCCAGCATCGGCGCAATATTTTCGGGCTTCTGTGTAAAGGGCCACAGATTCCATCTCGGCTTTGAGATCACAGGCCAGCGTTTCACGTACATTTTCGCCGATGTGAAGAGGATCAAGGGTTTGCAGGCTTGGATGGCCTTCGAGGAAAATGATGCGGTCGATCAGCTTGTCGGCATGCTCCATTTCTTCGATGCTTTCTTCGCGCATCTTTTTGGCGAGCTTGCCGTAACCCCAATCTTTTTGGAGGCGATAGTGGAGCCAAAACTGGCTGACGACGGTCAGTTCAACCCGCAGCGCTTTGTTTAGATACTCGATGGCCTTTGGATCGCCCTTCATCACCAATACTTCTTTTGGTTTGCTCACTTCGCAATCCACGAAGCTCTGCAGGTACTTCCAGATTAGTATTGGCGCGCATCTTAGCAACAAAAAGCTTCATGCAGCCGCCGCATTCCGGCGATTTTCCAAGGGCATGGTGGATTTTTCTAGGAGTGATTATAGCTGCTTTATCTGCACAACGCATCCAATCAATGGCCGCGTTAATGTAGCGGTCGTTAATCGACTGGCAGTGGCACACAATCATAAGCTCGTCTCCGTGGATGAACTGCTAGTTGATTGAATTAGTTGGTAAGTCAATCCTGATAGAAATACGTTAGTTGCTTGCGGCAATATTGGGAGTGGAGAGCATCTTTGCGGCCATCCATCCAATTCGCCCGCTACCAGTGTCACGCAATTTCACCCAGCCGGTGCCATTTTCACGCAATATTTCGACCTCGCTGTCACGAGCCAACACCATCAGCACACCGTGAGAAGTGCCAGGCCCTCCGCGCATGTTCACGCGAGAGCCGCGCACACGCCGAATATCTCGCGTCTGTTGGGTTTCCAGCGCAAGAGCAACCGAGTCTTCAATGGCCGCGTTCGCTGCAACTGAATTTATGAGCAGTGGCGCCCCCGGTGTTGCAAAAGAGTCCAGCCCCGTGGCCAATGACGCTATGACAACCGGCACTGCACCTTTCTGAGTTACGCCTTCAACAACCGCAGGGGGTGCCGTTGGTAGGCGCTCAGACGTTGCAGAGGCTTGAGTGACAGTTGGCGCGGCCCTGACCTTGATAATTGGCACAGAGATAGCCGCACGCGCCACAATCGACGCGTCCTCATTTGGCTGAAGTATATTGTCCTCGGTCACTAGAACGCGCGATTTGGGTTCAAAATCAGACCCGCCGCTTAGCTCCCAAAAAACCCAACCTAAAAATGCAAGACTTAGAAATACAAATTTGTTCACTATTCAACCCCCAGGAGAATCACCTGTTCACACACCAGTGTCGGCTAACAGGTTCTACGAAAGGTTTACACTGCGGACATCTTATCATGTCGGGGAAAAAATCGCGAGTGTTCCCTCGCATCTGCTTTACCGACGCATCGTCAAAAGCTATCAGCAGAGTATGACTGATCTGATCGATGATGACCTCCCTTCCCAGAATGTGACCGAACCGCTGCGGCGCGCGATTGGTGACCGTTACCTGACCTATGCGCTTAGCACGATTATGCACCGTGCTTTGCCAGATGCACGGGACGGGCTGAAGCCGGTACACCGACGCATTCTCTACGCTATGCGTGAATTAAAGCTGAGCGCGACGGGAGGGTTTCGGAAGTCGGCCAAAATATCCGGCGACGTGATGGGGAACTACCACCCGCATGGCGACGCAGCAATTTACGACGCGATGGCGCGTTTGGCGCAGGACTTTAACGTGCGTTATCCGCTCGTCGATGGGCAAGGCAACTTCGGCAACATCGACGGTGATAACCCGGCTGCAAGCCGATATACAGAGGCGCGGATGACCTCCGTCGCTGAGGCCCTTTTGGAAGGCCTCAATGAGGATGCCGTTGATTTCAGAGAGAATTACGACGGCACTCTGCGTGAACCAGTGGTGCTGCCTGCAACATTTCCAAATCTTATGGCCAATGGGTCGAGCGGTATTGCAGTGGGCATGGCCACTAATATTCCACCCCACAATATCAGCGAGCTGTGCGACGCCTGCTTGCATATGATCAAAACGCCGGACGTGCGCGAAGACACTTTGCTGAATTACGTACCGGGTCCAGACTTCCCAACTGGCGGCGTGATTGTCGAGCCGCCTGAAAGTATTGCGCAGGCTTATCGTACGGGCCGAGGGTCTTTCCGCTTGCGCTGTAAGTGGGAGAAAGAGGATCTTGGTCGCGGGCAGTGGCAAATTGTGGTCACTGAGATTCCCTACCAAGTGCAAAAGTCCAAACTTATCGAGAAGTTGGCGGAGCTAATCCAGACCAAGAAAGTTCCAATTCTGGCCGACGTACGCGATGAATCGGCGGATGACATTCGCGTGATCTTGGAGCCTAAAAGTAAGAACGTTGAGCCGGATGTGCTCATGAACATGCTTTATCGCAGCAGTGATTTGGAGATTCGATTCTCGCTCAATATGAACGTTCTGATTGATGGGGTTACGCCAAAAGTATGCTCCATGAAAGAAGTCTTGAGGGCGTTTTTGGATTTCCGTCGTGAGGTTTTGATCCGACGGTCCACGCATCGGATGGAGAAAATCGATCACCGGCTGGAAGTGTTGGAAGGTTTCATTATCGCCTTCCTCAATCTGGATCGCGTGATTGATATCATCCGCTACGATGATGCGCCCAAACAGGCACTGATGGCGGAAAACTGGGATCTGGATCATCCGCGAGCGCGAGATGAGAAAGACTATAAATCGCCGCTTCCCGGTTCCGGCGAGACGCAACTCACTGAGGTGCAGGCTGAGGCAATCCTCAACATGCGCCTGCGCAGTTTGCGGCGTTTGGAAGAGTTGGAACTGGTTCGTGAGCGCGATGCGCTTCTGGAAGAACGCGCTGGAATCGTTGCGCTTTTGGGAAGTGATGAGTTGCAATGGCAGCGCATTTCCGAGCAGCTAAAAGAGGCAAAGAAAACCTTCGGGAAAGACTACGAAGGTGGCGCGCGGCGTACTGTGTTCTCTGAGGCGGCTGAGGTTGAAGAGGTGCCGATTGAGGCCATGATTGATCGTGAGCCCATCACCATTGTCTGCTCTGAAATGGGGTGGATACGGGCGATGTCAGGTCACATTGATCTGAAGCGCGAGTTGAAGTTCAAAGATGGTGATGGGCCGCGGTTTATCTTCCATGCGGAGACCACGGATCGGCTTTTGATGTTTGGCTCAAACGGGCGGTTCTACACGTTAAGCGCGGCAAATCTGCCGGGCGGACGTGGCATGGGGGAACCTGTGCGTTTGATCGTTGATTTGCCAAATGACATTGAAATCGTTGATATTTTTGTGCACAAGCCAGATCGCAAGCTGCTGGTTGCCTCCAGCGCCGGTGACGGGTTTGTGGTGCCAGAAAAAGACGTGATCGCGCAGACGCGGACCGGCAAACAGGTTCTGAATGTCAAAGACGACAATCGGGCGATGATCTGTCATCCGGTCAACGGGGATCACGTGGCAGTGGTGTCCAAAAACGGCCGTTTCCTTGTGTTCCCGATTTCCGAGATGCCAGAGCTTGGACGCGGAAAAGGTGTGCGAATTCAGAAGTATAACATGGCACGTGGGCGTCAGGGTACGCTGGAATTGGACGGCGGGCTGTCTGACATCACCACGTTTGAATGGGAAAATGGTCTGACCTGGTCGATGGGCGGCAGCGGTAAGACGCGGCACGAACAGGATCTGTCAGATTGGCTGGGAAAGCGGGCTGGTGTGGGCAAGAAAGCGCCCTACGGGTTCCCCAAAGACTACAAGTTCGACGCATAAATTTCGGGGGCCGTTGCGCCCCCGTTTTTGTCTGAAAAAGCACGTCGGTATTGCGTCTGTATCACGACTGTTTTGCGGAGGTGCGCGTTTTTGGAGAAAAGCGACAAATGCAACGGTCGGTGGGGTCACGAATTGGTGCGATTCTGCGCGTTGGGGTTGAGTGCTTGTAACGGTGTATAAGGAATAGTCATAATCTGTTTGGCGCGCATTCCGAAAGGATTGACGCATTGCCGCAAGGCAAGAGCGCCGACCCATCGCCATCTCAGTAAGAGAGGGGCTGACGCTCCTGTGGACCTTACTGAGGGAGTGGCACAATGTCAGATTGGATCGCAAACGGAGCTGAGCGCGCCTATTGGGACGCTTGCCGAAGTGAGGCCGAAGGTATCTATTTTGTGGAAGGGTGTTGGGCCTGGAAGGATAACGAAGAGCCTTCTGATAGCGTCTCTTTCGAAGTGACCTCTTCTGAAGGCCAGAAAGAGGTTGATGTTATTCAGGCGTTGAACACGAAGTACATCGATTGGTGCGCTGCGAGCGGATTGAGGCCGCGCAGAACTTATGCCTTGGAAGGTCTCACTGATACGCTGGAAGGGCGCGCAATTGACCTACGTGCTTGATCGCTCGTATGCTGCTGCGTTTTGTTCGCCAGCTTGGTGGCAACGCCCATCAAAATAGATGCCACGCGGCATGGCCCCTAAATGGCTAGGTGATGATCAGCCCCTCATGCTGCGAGTGCATGTCAGCAAGGCTGCAGTCTTTCGATCAACTGCAACCGCTCTTGATCGGGCAATGTATCCAAAAAGTCGGTTGGACGTGTGAGTGAGACAAATGCGCCGTCCGAAGACGTTTGTATCCAAGTCGCGACCGGCAGGCCGTCGGTCAACGTGCCGGTTAAACAGCCACCGGTGATCCCAACGCTTAATGTACCAGTGCCAGTAAGGCCCCGGTCTTTTAAGGCGCCAATCCGATCTTGGAGTGCCGTCAGGTGCGCAGCCTCTGATGTGCCAAAACCAAAGACGTAGATTCTCTGGCCTGCGTTGGGCGTAAGGGATTCGGTCTCAGTTGAAACCGTAAGGGGCACCGTTGTGCCCACCGGGGGTGGTGTGTTTGCGCCGTCGGGTGCAAAGCCAAAAAACAACTGTGCATCCGCGTCCGCTAGGCGCAGGACCTCAGGCACGCCAACAGCAATCGATATATCGCTTGGGTCTGTTTCCAACGGATCAAGTCGAGCCGCGGCGATGAGGCCGCTGGGGGAAACGACGCTGCACCCAGTTAAGAGTACGGAGATGAGACCGGAAAGAAAGATTGATTTGAACATTTCAATTGACCTCGCGGGCTGTGCATGTAAAAGCTTCAGAAATTCATGTTTAACATTAATTGATGGGCGGTAAAGGATGAAAGTTGAAAAAACCTCTGTTGTGCGGTCTGCAACCCTGTTGGGGCACGTGCTGTTGCTGATTTTGGTTGCTCTATCAGGGGCTGCTGCTGCGGTGGTCATTTGGCTCTTTGTTGATGCGCAGCAGCTCGGCCAAATCCTCGCAGCCGGGGTGGGCTACGAGAGCGAAGTCTTGAAACCATGGCAAGCCGTTGCTCTGACGCTGATTTTGTTGGTTCAAGTTGGCATTTGGATCGCGGTTGTCTTCCGGGGAAGACATATTTTCACCGCGCTCACGCAGGCCGCTCTCAGCGAGGCGAGCATGTCAGCGGGTAAAACCGCACGTCTGTTGTGGGCCATGTTGGTATGGGGAATCGTCGGGCATACCCTCGCGACAGTGGTCGCAACGTGGCATTTCCCCGAAGGCATGAAGGCGCTTGAGGTCTCCCTCGGATCAACGGAAATATCGATCGCTATTGCGGCCTTGCTGGCGACGTTTATGTCGCGTGCCTTTGTGTTGGGTGCTGCCCTTTGGCAAGATCATCAGGAGGTGATTTGAGATGCCCATCGTTGTGCGTCTAGACGTTGCGTTGGCGCAGCGCAAAATGACCTCCAAAGAGCTCGCGGCGAAGATTGGAATTTCGGAGCAAAACCTATCTGTGCTGCGCTCTGGTCGTGCTCGAGGTGTTCGCTTCAATACGCTTGATGCGATTTGTCAGGAACTGGATTGTCAGCCCGGCGATCTGTTGGAGTACGTCAGCCAGTGAGCGCAAGGCGCGTTTGGGGCAGAGCTCATGAGGTCACTTGATAGGCGTCGCTTTTAGCCAAACCCCGCCTTCCGGCCGCAGTGTCAGGATCATCACCGGTTTGGGTGGTTTGCCGTCAACAAGGTCAAAGCGAAAGCGTCTGAGCAGCGTGGCCAGCACAATCACCGCCTCCTGAATCGCAAAGCTCGCGCCGATGCAAATACGCGGGCCGTCGCCAAACGGTAGGTACGCGTAGCGGTCGATGGCTTTGCGGTTGGCAAAACGCTCGGGCTTGAAGGCGTCCGGGTCGTCCCAAAGCAAGCGATTGCGCCCAAGGGCGTAAATCGGGATCATCACGGTGTCGCCTGGGCGGATCTCGCGCGCGCAGAGCATGTCATGGGCCTGCGCTGTGCGGGAGATGATGCCGGCGGGCGGGTAGAGCCGCAGGGTCTCATCAATGATCTGGCGCACAAAGGTCAGCTCTAGGGCTTGGTCGCCGGTGATTGGCCCATCGGTGCAGATGTTGTTGATTTCGGTGCGGGCTTTGTCTTGTACGTCTTGGTCAAAGGCGCAGAGATACAGGGCCCAAGCCAGCGTGAGTGCGGTGGTCTCATGACCCGCAACAATGAAGGTCAATAGGTTGTCGCGCAGCTCGGCGGTGTTCATGGTCTTTTTGGTTTCCGGGTCTACGCCGGCCAGCAGCAGGTCGAGCAGGTCCGGTGTGTCTTTGGCGCCGCGCGCCTTTCGCGCTTCAATGGCGGTGTCGGCGACCTGTTTCATGTCGCCCAAGGCGTTGCCAGACATCATGCGGCCGGGGCGTGGCACCCAGTCGGGCACGCCCAGCATGTCCAAGAGAGAGATTTTGCCAGCTTCAGCGATATAGTCGTCGATGGCTTGATGCACTTTGGCGCTGTCAAAGCTGCCGTCTCCGGAAAAAGTCACTTCGCTGATCACGTCAAAGGTGGTCATCACCATTTCACTCATCATATCGACGGCGTGGGTGCTTTGGTCCGCGATCCGGTCTGCGGCGCGCTCCGCAGCTTGCGCCATGACCGGGGCGAGATTGGCGATATTGCGGTGGGTGAAGACCGGTGCGGCGGCGCGGCGTTGCCAGCGCCAGTGGGCCCCTTCGGCAATAAACAGGCTGTCGCCAATGGCGGGGCGCAGGATGTTTTTGGTGGCCTTGGATTTGGGATAGTCCTCCACACGTTCAAGCAGGATATGGCGGATGGCGCCTGGGTCCATCACCATGTGCCAGCGTAACCCCGTGCGACCGGAGACCATGGGTTGGCGCACGGCAAGTTCCGGCAGGATTGACAGCAGGTTGTTACGCGCCGCTTTGAGGGATCCCAAAAGACCCAGCGGCTCAGTTGCGAGCGCGGCACGTATCGGCAGGGCTTCGGGGGATTGAGGTACGTCGGACGCGGGATGGGACATCGGGGTTCTCCTTAGGCTTCAAGATAGGCGAGAGCCTCCAACCGACAAAGCCTTTGATTGCGTGGGCAGAGGCAATCCGATATGCACCCCCGTAATTTGAGACGAAGATCGATGGGGAAATACCTATGTTCAGACTGATTGCGTGCATCGCGGCGTTGGCCGTGTTGGTGTCTTGTACGGCGCCCACCAAAGACGTCACCGATGAGGTGCTGGATCTGGGTGATTTTGTGCTGGGCCACAACATTGTGGTGGCGCCTGACATTCAGAAAGGCCCGCTGTCGCGTGAAGCAGACACGGAAGCCTTCATTGCCAGCATGAAAAACGCGATCGATGCGCGTATGGGGGCGGCGCGCTATGACGGCACGCGGCTGGTGCATTTTGGTGTGAACATCAATGGGTATGCTTTGGCGCAAAAAGGCGTGCCTCTGATCCTGCAACCTAAGTCAGCGATCATCATCACTGTGACCGCGTGGGATGACCGTGCTGGGGGCAAGTTCAACGAAGAGGCCAAGGAGATCTTTGTTCTTGAGTCCTTCACTGGATCGTCGCTGATTGCGTCAAGTGGATTTTCGATGACGGCTGAGGAGCAGATGGCCAATTTGACCTTTAATGCGGCCCGCCAGATCGAAAAATGGATGTTTGAAAACCGGGCTTGCCTTGTGGATGATGTGTCCGCTGCGGACCTCGCTGAATGTTGGAAGGACAACAAAGACGAGGAAATGCGGCAACGCCTGCAGGATCATAAAGAGCGGCAGGGATAAACCACACTTGATTTTATCCGCGCAAGGCCATATGTCGCGCGCGGTAGAGGAAAACGGGTCAATGTGACCCAACCACAATGAGAAGGCGCCCGAGATGGCTAAGGAAAAGTTTGAGCGCAGTAAACCGCACTGCAACATCGGCACCATTGGTCACGTTGACCACGGCAAAACCACGCTGACCGCAGCGAT
>NZ_FXTY01000013.1 GCF_900182745.1 Shimia sagamensis
CTGCGCTTCGCGATCCGCGAAGGTGGCCGCACCGTTGGGTCCGGTGTTGTGTCCAAAATCGTTGAGTAATTGCGCCTAGCGTAATTCCTGCAACTTACTACGGAAAGGCCGCCCATTGGGCGGCCTTTTTGCGTGTTAGGCGGGCGGATCAGTTACCCGTCTGAACCCAGGTTACAGCCTTGTTGAAGTCTTCGGCCGCGAAGTGCTGTGCATCAACGCCAAAGGCATGTTTGCCAACTTTGGAGGCCATATTTTGCCAGCCAGCATCCCCAACAATTGCGGCGCGGGTCAACTGCTTCACATGGGCGCTTGCAAGCGCGAAATGATCGCGCAACGCGCCAAAGCCTTGCCAGCCATCAAATTCACGTAGATCAATCACCAGGCCAAACTGGCTTTTGCCCGCCAGCAGGTTATCCAGGTCCGCGGATTTTCCTTCATAGATCGCGCTGTCGAGTTTGCCCATCAGCCGGACACAGATGGTGTTGTCATCGACCGCGTCGATCTGAATGGAGCCCAAGCTTTCACGCAGCCAGCGCCGCGCGTCCTCCGTCTCTGACAAATCAAACAACGCGACCGGGCAGGGCATCAGCACGCCAAACACCGAGATCAACCGCTTCATGGTGGCGTCGTCCGTGGCGATGGCGCAGCGATCAAAACCGCGCCAATGCTTGAACCCCATGCGGCTGTCTTGCCACATGGCACCTGCGGTAAAATCACCCGGTCCACCGTCCAAAATCACCAGGAGGCGTATGTTTTCGGCTTGCTCTATGGCCCGGTCAATCGCCGGGGTAAGGCTGTTGGTGTAATCGCTCTCTGTGATCGGTGCAGTCATGCGGACCTCAAGAAATCCCGGCCCACCAACTTCTGTAACTTCAATCATGTCTTCACCTAAATAAACAAACTGTTCGGTCAGGGTGGCATAGGGAGCGCAGCCAGATCAAAGAAAGTTTGACCTTTTGGCTTGGGGTGTAGGGCGCTGCGAGAAACCACGTGGCTTAAATGGCTTAACTTGTTCACAAAAAAGTGTGGTCATCTTGATTTTGTACCGGCCTCGGGGTGACACTGTCTCATGCACCCGCTCCAGTCACAGCGGATCGAAGAACAGGGGAAATGTCATGAGACACATGTTAAGCGCGGCCGTCCTGGCCGCCGTTTGTGCTGCACCGGTTGCAGCTGAAGACTTTAAATGGGCCGGCACCACCGACCCACAAACCATGGACCCACATGCGGTGAACTCCGCGCCGGTTCTGGGTTTTTTGAACAATGTCTACGAAGGCTTGGTGCGCCGTGGACAGGATATGTCGATTGAGCCAGCGCTGGCAACAAGCTGGGAACCCATTGGGGACGGCGAAGGCTGGCGCTTCCATCTGCGTGAAGGCGTGACCTTTCACGATGGCAACACGTTTGACGCCGAAGACGTGCTGTTCTCTTATGAGCGCGCCTCCAATGAAGTGTCTGACACCCGTAGCTGGTTTGCACCGGTGTCCGAGGTGAAAATGGTCGACAGCAAGACCGTCGACATTCTGACCAAAGCCCCCAACCCGATTTTTCCGGACAGCATCGCCAACTGGATGATCGTGGACAAGGGCTGGGCTGAAGCCAACAATGCCGCACTGCCGGACAAGGAAAACGGCAACTACGCCACGCTGAACGCCAATGGCACCGGTGCGTTTATGGTGACGGAACGTGAGCCGGGCCTGCGCACGCAGCTCAAGCCATTTGACGGCTGGTGGGACGACGCCACCCACAACATCACGGTGGCAGAGTTCACCCCAATCCAGAACCCGGCCACCGCTGTGGCGGCGTTGCTGTCTGGTGAAGTGGACATGATCAACCCGGTGCCGATTCAGGATGCTGCGCGCCTGCAGGGTCAGGATGGCGTTCAGGTCATTCAGGGCATTGAGGCCCGCGTGATCATGCTTGGCTTTGCTCAAGAGTCTGACGTGCTGAAATATGGCGCGGATGCTGGCAAACCAAACCCGTTCAAAGATGCACGAGTGCGTGAAGCCGTGTCCAAAGCGGTAAACGTCGACGCGATCCTGAAAACCATCATGCGCGGTAATGCGGAGCCAGCGAGCCAGTTGGTCAGCCCGGCCATGCGTGGTTATTCCTCGGCCAATATGGACCGCCCGGCCTATGATGTGGACGGCGCCAAGGCTCTGCTGATGGAAGCGGGCTATGCTGATGGGTTTTCCTTTGGCTTGAAGTGTCCCAACAACCGCTACCTGAATGACGAAGCGGTCTGTCAGGCCGTGACCGCCATGCTCGCAAAGGTGGGCATTGATGCACAACTGGATGCGATGCCGGTGTCCAACTACTGGCCAGAGCTGCGGGCGGATAATTTTGACATGTATCTGCTGGGTTGGTCGCCTGGCACCTTTGATGCGGAGCACCCAATCCGCTTCCTCGCGCACACACCGAATTCTGAGAAGAAGCTCGGCAGCTGGAACTTTGGCGGCTACTCCAATGCCAAAATCGACGAGATGTTGCCAATGATCCAATCGGAGATTGATGACGGCAAACGCCAAATGATGCTCGACGAATCCGCGGCGATTCTGCAGGCGGAGACAGCCTATGTGCCGATGTACGTACAACCTTTGGTATGGGGCACGCGGGACAACGTCACCCTGACCCAACGCCCGGATAATTTCTTTATCCTGCGGTGGGTGAACGTGCAATAATGCTGCCTAAAAATGAGGCAGCGGGCAATGTTCGCTGCCTTGTGCGCTGCACTTGACCTGCGCCCTTTGAGAGCGCAAGGCTCGCGTTAATAAAAATAAAAGGGACGCAGTGATGCTGACGTATGTCTTAAAAAGAGTACTACAGTCCGCATTGGTTCTTCTGGTCGTAGGCCTTGTCGCCTTCAGCATGTTTCGGTTTGTCGGGGATCCGATCGACAACATGCTTGGTCAGGAACGAACCGATGCTGACATCGCCCGCCTTCGGGCGGACCTGGGGCTGGATCAGCCTTTTCCTGTGCAATACTACAAGTTTCTCGAAAATGCCGTTCAGGGGGATTTTGGCATAAGCTTTCGTCAAGGCCGCCCGGTGGCGGAAATCCTTGTCGAACGTGCGCCAGCCACGCTGGAACTGGCGGCTGTCAGTGGTTTCTTGGCGATCAGCATTGGTATTGGTCTTGGAGTATTCACCGCCATTCGCAAGGATGGCTTCCTTGCCAATATGATCATGTCAGTCTCGCTCATAGGGGTGTCTTTGCCCACCTTCCTTATCGGTATCCTGCTTATCTACTTGTTCTCGGTGGAGCTGGGATGGCTCCCCTCATTTGGACGTGGGGAGGTCGTCCATATTGGGTGGTGGAGTACGGGGCTTCTGACCGCGTCAGGGCTCAAAGCCTTGATCCTGCCGTCGATCACGTTGGGCCTGTATCAGATGACCCTGATCATGCGGCTTGTGCGCTCAGAGATGCTTGAAGTGCTGCGGCAGGACTATGTGCGCTTTGCCCGTGCCCGTGGTTTGAATGAGCGTACGGTGAATTTCCGCCACGCCTTGAAAAACACGCTGGTGCCAGTGATCACCGTGACTGGCTTGCAGCTTGGATCGATCATCGCCTTTGCGATCATCACGGAGACCGTGTTCCAATGGCCCGGTGTGGGCCTGCTGTTCATCAACGCGATCCAGTTTGTCGACATCCCTGTGATGGCCGCCTACCTGATGCTGATCTCGGTGATGTTTGTTGGCATCAACCTGATTGTTGACCTGCTGTATTTCGCAATTGATCCGCGCCTGCGCACGGACGGGAAAGGGGCGCACTGATGTCTGACCAAACTTCAACCGCACCGCAGTCCCGTCTGGCCAAAGCGCTGGACAGTGATTTTTTCTACAACTTCCGCAGGTCACCGGTGGCCGTGGTGTCTTTCGTCGCGGTAATGCTCTTGGTGCTGAGCTCCGCCTTTGCACCGCTGATCGCGCCATATGATCCGTTTGATCCGGGTTCTCTGGATCTGATGAACGGGTTCACCGCACCGATGGCGCCCAATGATTTCACTGGCGATGTCTTCTGGCTTGGCACTGATGACCAGGGTCGTGACGTGTTCTCCACCATTCTCTACGGCATGCGTGTGTCACTGTTTGTGGGCTTTGCCGCGGTAAGCTTTGCCATGGTGCTGGGCATCACACTGGGTCTTGTGGCTGGATACGTTGGTGGCTGGGTTGAAACCATCATCATGCGGGCTGCCGATGTGCAGCTGACTTTCCCGGCCATTCTGGTCGCCATGCTGATCTTTGGCATCGCCAAAGGGGTGATCCCAATTCAGCACCATGATCAGATGGCCATCTGGGTGCTGATTGTGGCGATTGGTTTGTCTGACTGGGTGCAATTTGCCCGCGTGGTGCGCGGTGCAACACTGGTGGAGAAAGACAAAGAGTACGTGCAGGCCGCGCGAATGATAGGTCGCGGCCGTGGCATCATCATGCTGCGTCATATCCTGCCAAACGTGCTCTCGCCGGTGTTGGTCATTGCGACCATCTCCTTGGCGCTGGCCATCATCGCGGAGGCAACACTGTCCTTCCTCGGTGTGGGTGCGCCACCTACGCAACCGTCTCTGGGCACCTTGATCCGTATTGGTCAGGGTTACCTGTTCTCTGGCGAGTGGTGGATCATCTTGTTCCCCTCCGTCACGCTTTTGGCCCTGGCGCTGTCTGTGAACCTGTTGGGTGACTGGCTGCGTGATGCATTGAACCCGAGGTTGCAGTGATGAGCGATACAGTTCTAGATATCGAAGGCCTTTCGGTCCATTTCCCAACCCGCCGCAAGCTGTTTGTGGCGGTCAACAAAGCCAATCTTGCGGTTGAGCCGGGCGAAATCCACGGTCTTGTGGGAGAATCCGGTGCGGGTAAATCCACCATCGGCGCCGCTGTGATGGGCTTGCTGGAGCGCCCCGGTCACATCGCTGAAGGCACGGTGAGCTTCAAAGGCGAGCACATCAGCGGGCGTGATGCGGACGGCATGCGCGCGTTGCGGGGCGCGAAGATCTCGATGATCTTCCAAGACCCGCTGACCTCGCTCAATCCGCTTCTCACGGTGGAACAACAGCTGGTGGAAACCATCCAGTTCCATCTGAAGCTGTCCGATGCGGACAGCCTGACACGCGCTGTCGCGCTTTTGGATCGGGTTGGTATTCCTGACCCATCTGAGCGTATCAAGCAGTACCCGCATCAGTTCTCTGGCGGTATGCGCCAACGTGTGGTGATTGCGCTTGCGCTGTGCTCAGAGCCTGATGTGATCATCGCCGATGAGCCCACCACGGCGCTTGACGTGTCTATTCAGGCGCAAATCCTAGAGTTGATCAAAGAGTTGGCGCGCGAACGTCAGACCGGCGTGATCCTGATCACCCACGACATGGGAGTGATCGCGGACACCACCGACAAGGTGACCGTGATGTATCAGGGTAAGGTGGTGGAAAGCGGCACAACCGCGCAAGTGCTTGGTGCACCAACGCATGAGTACACCAAGTCGCTCATCGCCGCTGTGCCACGTCCAACTCTGAAAGTGCACCGTTTCCCGCAGTTGTCTTACGGCGGCCGTCAGATCGCGTTCCACATCGACGATCTGGCCCGCAATTGGGAGCGTCCGGAACCCAGCAAATCTGGCACGTTGCTAAAGGTTGAAGGGCTTACCAAGACCTTTTTGGCCCGCAATGCGATCATTCCGTCGCGGCGCAAGTATTTCACGGCGGCGGATAAGGTCAGCTTTGACATCCGCGAAGGTGAAGTCTTTGGCATCGTAGGGGAAAGTGGGTCCGGCAAGTCGACCGTCGCGCGCATGATTGCGACGCTGTATCAGACCAACGGTGGCAAGATCTTCTTTGATGATGAAGAAATCACGCAACTGAAAACTGCCAAGGATCTGGAGAGCTATCGCCGCCAGATCCAAATGATCTTCCAGGATCCGTTCTCCAGCCTCAACCCGCGTATGCGTGTGGATGAGATCATTGCGGAGCCAGTGAAGCACCACAAGCTGTTGGAAGGCGACGCCATTCAGCACCGTGTGGATGAACTTCTGGAACGTGTGGGCTTGGGCTCTGACGCAGGGCGCAAATACCCGCATGAGTTCTCCGGTGGGCAGCGCCAGCGGATCTCAATTGCGCGCGCTCTGGCAACCCAGCCACGTTTTCTGATCTGTGATGAGCCAACCTCGGCACTCGACGTGTCCATTCAGGCGCAAATTTTGAACATCCTCAAGGATCTTCAGGAACACCTAGGGCTGACCATGCTCTTCATCAGCCACGACCTGCCGGTGGTGCGCCAGATGTGCGACCGTGTTGGCGTTATGCGTCAGGGGCAGATGGTGGAAGTAGCGGATACCGAAACGTTGTTTGCTGCGCCCAAAGAGGCCTACACACGAGAGCTTTTGAGTTTGATGCCCAAGCTCGAGGGGCTTTCCACGGAAGGTCTCGAAGACGAGATTGTATGACAAGAAAACGCCGCTCCTTAGAGCGGCGTTTTCACATCCGGGGTGCGACCAATCAGGTTCTGGTCCCACGCGACAACTGCTGTCAGAGTGCGCACAGAGCTTTAGGAGCATTCCATGACAGATCAATCCACCGCCGTCATTCCAAAGCAACGCGAGGGTGAGGACCGCCTGGCGTTTGACCCAATGGAGCGGGTGGATGCGCAGCTGCGGTTTATTGGCAGGATCGAAACGCCTTGGAAGCGTGGCGACTGCCCCAAAAATGTGACCCGTGCCCGCGAAACCGGCCAAGAGGCACGCGTTGTTCTAGAGCCGGGGTTTGCGCAAGGTCTCAGTGGGCTGGAAGTTGGGCAAGGGATTTTGCTGTTTTACTGGATGCATCAAGCGCGGCGCGATCTGATCACCCAGCGGCCCCGGCACCGGGAGACAGCAAGTGGCACCTTTGCGCTGCGCTCTCCCAACCGTGTGAACCCAATTTCACTGTCTGCGGTGCGTATCACGTCGCTTGATTTGGAGGCGGGCGTGATTGGTATCGATGCCATCGACTGTTTTGACGGCACGCCAGTGCTCGACATCAAACCCAGCGCACCGGCTGTGGATGTCCCGCCTGAGCTGTAGAGGTTAGCGCGCCAGAACGCGCGGGCGGGTTGGGGCGGTGTGTGGCCAAATTCTGCGGTTTTTGTTGCTGGAGACTTTGGGTTTCACCGCAAAATCATCATCTCCGCAAGCGGCAACAATAAATGCACCCGTGCGATTTGCACGACGCGCTGGAGGGCGCGCATCTTGCGATTGGCTGCGTGGTAGTACCCAGACTGACAAATGTGTTTTTGTCATAGATCCTATTCCCTTACGAGCCGCGCCTTGGTGAGAGAATCGATTTGGGCAGACGCGGTGATAACGACACAGGAAAACCGTAGCCAGAATTGGTTAACGAAGAGTCAGTGGTTAAGTGGTGGTTTCGACCCCGCAGATTTTTGTGGTTTTCATGTGTGTTTTTGGCCGCCCGGCTGATTGCACTTGCCGATGGCAAAAGGGTGCTGGTATCGCAGGTGTAATGACACAGATTTGGCAATCATTTCTCATGTGCAAAGCACTGGCCGGTGACGGGCGTCACGTCGGCTTGTCTCCCCGACAGCGCAGGCTGCCATGAGGCTGGATGATCGGGACATCAAAATTCTCTCCGTGCTGACGCGCGAAGGCCGCATCACCAAAGCTGCGCTGGCTGAGGAAATTGGTTTGTCACCCACGCCGTGTTGGGACCGCCTTAAAAAGCTGGAAAAGGCCGGTCTAATCGAAGGCTACGGCGCGCGTATCAATCTCAAGAAGCTTGCCCCCAGTGTGACAGTGTTTGTGTCCGCAGAAATTGCCGACCACACCGCGGCCAGTTTTCGGGCTTTTGAGGCAGCGATGCAGCGCTATGACGAAGTGGTGGCCTGTTGGGCGCTTGGTGGTGGCTTTGATTACCTGCTGCAAATTGTGACCAGCGACATTGATGCCTATCAGCGTTTGATTGATGAAATGCTGGACGCCCGCATCGGTCTGTCACGCTATTTTACCTACATCGTGACCAAGCCTGTGAAAGAGCACGGCGCGCCGCCGTTTGATATGCTTCTGGGAGCCACTGAGCACAGCTAAATCCTCTGCGATCTCCCAAAACTTCGGACAAATCTTCTGTCTGCTTGCGGCATTTTCTCCTCAAATAGAGGAGGCATTACAATGACACAAACCGCGCTTTCCGCTCGGGCTGACATCACCGACAAGGCCCTTGTGCGGTCGTTTTCGTACATCAATGGCAAATGGCAGGCCGCCAAAGATGGCGACAGTTTTACGGTGACCAATCCGGCTGACGGCACCCATCTGGGCGGCGTGGCAGCTATGTCTGCCGAGGAATCCTCTGCGGCCGTAGATGCGGCCCAGGCGGCTTTTCCCGCTTGGGCGGACCTCTTGCCTCAAGAGCGGGCAGCTATTCTGCGCCGCTGGTTTGAATTGCAACTGGAGCACAAAGAAGACCTCGCCCGCATCATGGTGCTGGAACAAGGCAAGCCGATTTCCGAGGCACGCGGCGAAATCGACTACGGTGCGGCGTTTGTAGAATTTTACTCGGAAGAGGCCAAACGCCCCAACATCGAAGGCGTCACCAGTCACCTACCGGATGCCGAGGTCGAATTATGGCGTGAACCTGTGGGGGTCGCCGCGTTGATCACCCCGTGGAACTTCCCCTCTGCGATGCTGACCCGCAAAGCGGCCGCCGCGCTGGCCGCAGGTTGCACCGTGGTAGCGCATCCGTCTGGGGAAACGCCCTACAGCGCTCTGGCATTGGCGGAGCTGGCCGAGCGTGCTGGCATACCGGCGGGTGTGTTCAACGTGGTGACCGGCATTGCGCCCACCGTGGTGGAGCCCTGGACCCGCGACCCCCGCGTGCGTGCCCTGTCTTTCACCGGGTCTACAACTGTTGGCAAACTGCTGTATCGCCAGTCGTCTGAGACGGTGAAGCGGTTGGTTTTGGAGCTGGGCGGCCATGCGCCGGTGATTGTGTTCAAAGG
This sequence comes from Shimia sagamensis, assembly GCF_900182745.1. GTDB lineage: Bacteria > Pseudomonadota > Alphaproteobacteria > Rhodobacterales > Rhodobacteraceae > Shimia > Shimia sagamensis. The sequence continues at coordinate 8,974 of NZ_FXTY01000013.1, forward strand.
CGCAGATATCGACGTGGCTGTCGCGGAAACTATCAAAGCCAAGTTTGCCACTTCTGGTCAGGACTGTTTGGGTGCAAACCGCATCTTTGTGGAGCGGGCAATCTATGACGATTACTGCGCCAAATTTGTTGCGGCCACCAAGGCGCTGACCGTTGGTGTTGGCATGGATGATCCGGACCTTGGCCCGTTGATGAACGAAAATGCGGTTCAGAAGCAGGAAGAGCATGTCGCGGACGCGCTTGCTAAAGGCGCGAAGCTGGCGTGCGGCGGAAAACGCCATGCGTTGGGCACTCTGTTTTTTGAACCAACAGTGCTGACAGATGTGCCTGCTGACGCGTTGATTATGTCGGAGGAGACGTTTGGCCCGGTGGCGCCCATCACGCCGTTTGACAGCGAAGAGGAAGCGGTCGCTGCAGCCAACGACAGTGAGTACGGTTTGGTGGCTTATGTGCACAGCCAAGACCCGCGCCGCATCTACCGACTGAGCCGGGCTCTGCAATATGGCATGGTGGCGGTGAACCGCACCAAAGTCACCGGTGCGCCGATTCCCTTTGGTGGCACAAAGCAGTCGGGTCTCGGACGCGAGGGTGCCCGCTTGGGCATGGAGGAGTTCACGGAGATCAAATACGTCTGCCGCGATTGGGGGTAATCCCCCCCTTGGCACGCAATGACAGGCGCGTGGCTCCAAATGGCGCGCGCCTCTTGCGGTTCCTGCATCACATTGAAAATCAGCAAAGCTGCACTGGGATCAAAATGGCGTCAATTTGCGGGGGCGAGAACAAAAATGGCATCCCGTAGGGGAATCGAACCCCTCTTTTCAGGTTGAAAACCTGACGTCCTAACCGATAGACGAACGGGACGCATTTTTTAGATACGTCTGAGATTGCTCTCATATCTGGCTGCAGCTGGCATCCCGTAGGGGAATCGAACCCCTCTTTTCAGGTTGAAAACCTGACGTCCTAACCGATAGACGAACGGGACGCGCGCTGAAGCGTGAGGCGTATTTAGTGAAAGCGTGGCATGGGTGCAAGTGGTAATTTACGCGACTTACGGAAATTTTCCCCGGTGCTGAGGGTGAGATGCTTCCTTCGCAGAAAGGTCCCGAATTCCCTCAAGATTCCTACGGGAATCGGCAAATTGACTTAGGCCCGCGCGGCGTCTTCAAGCCTCAGTTGTACCGACTGACGCCCACCCCAGGTGTTGATTTCCAGCCTCCCGGCAAGATGGAACCGCGCCCCACCATGCGATTCGAGCGTGGGGCCAAGCGCGGTGTCGTAGGCGCCAAAGGCAATGGCATCTATGCGCGCGCCAAAGCCATCGCCAAAGGTTAGCTTCAGGTGGCTGTCGCCGACCCGTTTGGTGAAGCGAATTTCCACATCGGGGAAAGCAAACCGAGGGGCCGCAGCCCCTGCGCCAAAGGGCCCTGCTTTTTCAATGTCGGTGATCAGATCCACCGTCGCGCCAGTGGGCATCAGCAGGCTGTCGAGTTTGAGGTCCGCAGGGCCTGCGTTGCCCGCACCTTGTTTGGCCAGCATCTCAGACAGGCGCTCCATGGCAGGTTCCAACTGATCGCGTGCCACGCTGAGACCCGCCGCCATTTTATGTCCGCCACCTTTGATCAACAGGCCTTCGGCAGCGAGCTTCTGAATGCTGGCACCAAGGTCCACGCCGGAAATGGAGCGGCCTGAGCCTTTGCCTTCGTCACCGTCCAATCCGATCACCACGGCGGGGCGGTTGGTGGCCTCTTTCAGGCGGGAGGCAACAATGCCAACCACACCCGGATGCCAGCCTTCGCCCGCCGCCCAGACCAGCGGCGCGTCCAAGCCACGTTCTTCTGCCTGCGCAACAGCGGCCGCGCGCACGGAAGCTTCGATGTCGCGTCGTTCCGTGTTCAGCTCATCCAGCCGTTCCGCCATGGCTTGGGCTTCTTGTGGATTGTCCGTGGAGAGTAATCGCGCGCCAAGATCGGCCTGCCCAATACGTCCACCGGCATTCACGCGCGGGCCGAGCAAAAAACCAAGGTGATAGCTGCTGGGCGCAGAATCCATGCGGCTAACATCCGACAGCGCCACAACGCCGGGACGATCCCGACGCGCCATAACCTTCAACCCTTGGCGTACCAAAGCGCGGTTCACACCAATCAGGGGGGCTACGTCAGCCACGGTGCCAAGCGCCACCAGATCCAACATGGACATCAAATCCGGTCCGCGTGTGCCGTCCTCTTCGCGCATCTGCCGGTTGGCTTCGACCAACATCAAGAACACCACCGAGGCGGCACAGAGATGTGCAAGATCGCCGCTTTCATCCTGACGATTGGGGTTCACGACTGCCACACAGTCAGGCAGGGTTTCGCCACCCAAGTGGTGATCCAACACCACCACATCTGCGCCTTTGGCAGCGGCAATTGGCGCGTGGCTCAATGTGCCGCAGTCCACACAGATGATCAGATCATGGGTCTTGGCCAACTCCGCCATCGCGGTCTCATTGGGGCCGTAACCTTCGTCAATCCGGTCCGGCACATAGAGTGTTGCAGAAAGCCCCAACGTCCGAAGCCAGGTGATCAACAACGCGGCCGAGGTGCCGCCATCAACATCATAGTCGGCAAAAACCGCAATGCGTTGGCGCGTCTTGACCGCTTGCAAAAACCGTCCTGCGGCAACTTCCATATCTTTGATAGTGCGCGGGTCCGGCAGCAAATCCACCAGCTTTGGCTCCAGAAAACTCTCTGCCTCACCCGCGGTCACACCACGGCGCGCCAACACGGCGCAGAGCGCCGGGGGCAGGGTGGTGTCCTGGGCCAATTGTTCTGCGGCCCGCGTGGTTTCCACATCCGGCCCCACCCAGCGCCGTCCGGTCAAGCTTTCGGAAACACCAAGGAAGTCAGTCATGTCAGGGCCTTCATCTTAGAAAAAGGCCCGCCAAAAGGCGGGCCATCAGGGCACGCTGGCCCAAATCAAACAAAAATGTCTGCGGCGATCAAGAGGTCTGATCCACTGGGGCGCGGTAGGTCATGCGACGCACCGAGCCAGACTTGGAGCGCATCAGCAGGGTTGCGGTTTCGATCCAGCCCGGGGTGCGTTTGATCGCAGGCAACAGCGAGCCGCCGGTCACGCCAGTTGCCGCAAAGATCACGTCTTGGGTGACCATTTCATCGCGGGAGTACACGCGGTCCAGATCGGTGATGCCGGTTTTTGCGGCACGCGCGCGTTCGTCATCGTTGCGGAACACCAGACGGCCCCACATTTGACCACCCATGCATTTCAGCGCAGCAGCGGCAAGAACACCTTCGGGAGCGCCACCTCGGCCCATGTACATGTCAATGCCGGTTTCTTCGGCTTCTGCACAGTGCATTACGCCTGCGACGTCCCCATCGGTGATTAGGCGGATCGACGCGCCGGTGGCGCGTACTTCCGCAATCATCTCTTCGTGGCGTGGGCGCTCAAGGATACACAGCGTGATGTCGGATGTCTCGCAACCTTTGGCTTTGGCCAGCGCTTCCACTCGTTCTTTTGGGCTCATGTCCAGCGACACGACGTTTTCCGGATAACCCGGTCCGATCGCCAGCTTGTCCATATAGGTGTCTGGCGCGTGCAGCATGGAGCCACGTGGGCCCATGGCAATCACAGTCAGCGCGTTTGGCATGTCTTTGGCAGTCAGCGTGGTGCCTTCCAGCGGGTCCAACGCAATATCCACGCCAGGGCCGTTTCCGTTGCCAACTTCTTCGCCAATGAACAGCATTGGCGCTTCGTCACGCTCGCCTTCGCCGATAACCACGACGCCAGCGATGTCCAAAAGATTGAGCTGTTCGCGCATCGCGTTCACAGCGGCTTGGTCAGCAGCTTTCTCGTCACCGTTGCCGATCAGGGCAGCAGAGGCAATGGCAGCCTGTTCCGCAACGCGGGCCAGGCCAAGGGACAACATGCGATCGTGAAATTCCGGCTTCTGGGACATGAAATAAATCCTTGTGAACACGTTTAAGTCCGCAATAGCGCAGGCCTACCCCCGGCGCAACCTGAGGCCGCCGGGGATTTGGATCAAAACAAAGATCAGATCAAAATGGTCACATCATCCATGACAAACTGGTCGCCAGACAGAGGGATTGGCAGCGGAGTGCCGCCGCTGGTGGTGAAGACAACACGATCCACCGCGTCAAAGATGGTGTCGTCAAATTCAACAAACGTTGGGCCAGATGTGGACAGAACAAAGCTCTCTGATCCGAGGCTGGTGAAGACCTCGATGTATTCAAACACGCCTGGGCTCGTTTCGACATTCTGGAACGACTGATCAAAGGCCTCGACGGTCAGCGTCATACCTTCTCTCAAGGCCGACGTGATCTGCGCGCTTTCAAAATCAAAGGTGTCGACAAAGTCACCGTCTACGGTGACGCCGGACGTGCCGGCCACCACCATGGTACCGCTGGTCGCGCCATTGGCGACACCTGTATCCAGCTGACCGCCCCCACGATCTGGACTGAGCTGGCCAAACAAGGTCGAGTCAAAGGTGGCCCAACCTGACGACCATTGCACCCCACCTGCACCACCTTCGAAAGAGACTGCATGCAGCTGTCCTTCAAAATCCAGCGTTGAGGAGGCCGGAGGCTCACCGCCCCCGCCACCACCGCCATCTCCCGTGTCAGGATTGACATCATCCGCGCCGTTAATGGTGATCGAAATGCTGGTGGTGTCACGCGCGCCGCTGGGATCGGTCACTGCCACGAGGAAGGTGTCCACCCGAGTCTCACCACCGTTGAGGTTTTGCACAAGTTCGCTGTCATTGTTGAGCGCGTAACTCCAGGTGCCGTTCGGATTGACTGTCAACGTGCCAAATCCACTGGTGTCGCTGCCCAATACCACATAACTCAAGGTGTCGTTGGCATCTATTTCGGTGACTGTAATAAGGCCTCTCGCTGAGAGACCGCCATCCTCTGTTACTTCTGGAATGCTATACAGTGTGCCGGTGATCACAGGCGCATCATTGGTGCCGTTGACGTCAATGGAAATGGTCGCCGTGTCAAAGCCGCCATTGCCGTCGCTGACCAGCACATCAAATGTTTCGACCACTGTTTGTCCTGCCGCCAAGGCTTGAACCGCCGCCGAAGTGTTGTCCAGAACATAGCTCCAGGTGCCGGTGTTAGGATCAAGCGCCAAGGTGCCGTAGAAGCCGGTGCTGCTGCCAACCACGCTATAGGTGAGGGTGTCGTTTTTATCGACATCGCTGGCCACAACCGCCCCGGATGCGCTTTGCACCGCGCCGTCCTCAGTCACGGTGTCATTGTCGTAGCTGACGGTGCTAATGACGGGTTCATCATTTGTGCCATAGATAATCACGGAGACGTTGACGGTGTCGGTGCCGCCATTTCCGTCAGACACTTCTACAGCGATTGTGTCGGTCAGGCTTTCGCCCACGCCTAACTCCTGAACCGCAGATGAGGCGTTGTGCAAAGCGTAGCTCCACGCCCCGGAACTTGGGCCGATGGAAAAGGTGCCATAGGTGCCGGGTCCGCCTGAGAAGGTCAAAACATCGCTGGCGTCTGGGTCTGTCGCGGAGACTATGCCATTGGCTGCGATCACACTGTCCTCAAACAAGTCACCAATGTCATTGGTCACGCCCGTGATAGTCGGGGCGTCATTCACCCCCGCCACGGAGATATCCAGAGAATGCGTGGTCAAGTTGCCCTGACCGTCGTCAATCACAATGGTTATGGTTGCGGTCCCGTATTCTCCGACCGCGAGATAATTGAAGGCCGTGGTGGGGTCAAAGCTGTAGCTGAAACTAGCACCCACACCCATGCCTTTGGAAAGTGCGCTGCTACTGATCAATGCCAAGCTGCCGGCCGATGTACCAACAGTTGAGACTGTGACGGTGCCCCCATCAAAATCATAGGCATCGAAAGAGATCACAATGGGGGTGTCTTCATCGGTGGCTGCGTCTTCGCCCAACACCAAGGCCCCATTGTTGCCGCCAATTTCAAACGTGTAGTCGTCAAACTGCAGGAATTCGACGCCGTGCAGCGTGTCTATGGCCGTGTCGCCATCAGAGGCATCAATGTCTTTGACATTGAGTTTGTGAAACCAGCCGTGTTCCCAAGTGTATCCAAACACCGAGCCTTCAAAAACGGCGGTGTCTACGCCGCCGCCGCCGAATAATTTGTCATATCCTTCGCCGCCGGACATGGTGTCATTGCCAGCGCCGCCAAAAATCTTGTCGTTGCCACGGCCACCAGAAATGTCATCGTTGCCGCGTCCACCAAAGAGATAATCGTCTCGGTTGCCACCAAACATACTGTCATTTCCAGAGAGCCCAAATATCTTTCCGGGTAAGTCGCTGCCCTCCAGCGAAAGCACATCATCCGACTGCGTGCCGATCACAATCGGTTTATTGAACCAATCTAGCCACGAGTTAAACCTTGGCATGGTGTTCTCCCCCCAAATGGACTTTTTGATAAAGGTTCAGCAGATCGCAAAAGGTACGACCAAGTCGCGCAATTCTTCATGGCAGATCACACTGTTAAAAACGGCGACCCCTAAGGCACACCAAAGCAAGAATCGTCAACCCACTGCCACGCTCTAGAGTGTAGCGTGGATTGGCGTTTATTCAAAATTTCCTATATTTAACTGTAACGGTCCCGGGTGGGGATCAAACCGCTTCGATGCGCAATGCCACCGGATCAGCGGCCATCACACCGGTTTCCCGCATCGCCACCACAGCTGCATCCAACGCGGCGCGCTGGGTTTTATGTGTGACAATCAACACCGGGGCATGGGCATCGTCATGGCGGGTTTGGCGCATGCGGTCGATGCTGATGCCATTGTCGCCCAATGCCGTGGCGATCTTGGCCATGGCACCCGGGCGATCCTCTAGCGCGAGGCGCAGATAGTAAGGCGCAGGGGAATTGGACTGCGCCGATTTGGCAGTGGTCAGCATGTCTGCCGGTACCCCAAACGTTGGCAGGCGGAAACCACGTGCGATGTCACAGACGTCGCCCATCACTGCGCTGGCGGTTGGGCCTTCACCGGCTCCTGGGCCACGCAGCACAACCTGCTCAACAGCGTCACCTTCGATCACCACCATATTGGTGCCGCCTTGAAGCTGACCCAGAGGGCTGTCAGCAGGCACAAGGCACGGAGACATGCGTTGTTCCAAGCCGCGACCAGTCATTTGGGTCACGCCCAACAGTTTGATTTTGAAGCCAAGTTCGGCTGCTTGGTTTATGTCTTCGATGGAGATGCGCTGGATGCCTTCGAGTTCCACGCCGCCAAAATCCACCTTGGTGCCAAAGGCGATGGACGACAGCAGGGAGAGCTTGTGGCCCGCGTCAATGCCGCCCACGTCCAGATTTGGATCAGCCTCAAGATAACCAAGCGCGTCCGCTTCGGCAAAAACCTCGTCATAGGGCAGACCGGCGTCTTGCATCCGGGTCAGGATGTAGTTGCAGGTGCCGTTCATCACCCCCATCACGCGGGTGATGTCATTGCCTGCCAGGCCTTCGGTCAGCGCTTTGATCACCGGAATGCCACCGGCGACAGCGGCTTCAAAGCGGATCACCGAGCCTTTGGATTCGGCGGTTTGCGCCAAGGCGTGGCCGTGATGCGCCAGCAACGCTTTGTTGGCGGTCACGACGTCTTTGCCCAATTCCAGTGCCGCTTCGATGGCATCTTTGGCCGGGCCGTCTTCGCCGCCCATCAACTCGACAAACACGTCCACATCGTCGCGTTTGGCCAGCGCCACGGGATCATCTTCCCAAGCGTACCCTGCCAGCGAGACGCCACGATCTTTGTCTTTGGACCGTGCGCTCACCGCAGTGATCACAACCGGGCGCCCGGTGCGCGCGGCCAATACGTTGGCTTTCTGACGTATGATTTTCACAACGCCCACGCCCACGGTGCCCAAACCGGCAATCCCAAGACGAAGCGGAGTAGGCTGGGACGTGGTCATGGTGGGCTACCTCTATGCAGGTGTGTTGTGTCTGTTACTTTGCCGTTTAGCCGCTCTTTGGGCGCTGTGCAACGCGCGGCGTGCGCGCAAGCGCTAAAGATTGCTGGCGCGGTTTTGAAGCCGCGCTCCGCGCGCCTCCAGCTCGGCTTCGCTGTTTTCTGTCAACCGGGCAGGAGATGTTTTGGGCAACGCGTGTTGCGGCAATATTTCCGGGTAGGGGGCCGCCTCCAAGGCTGCATCACTGGTGGCTTCCATGCCTGGGGTTTCCCCACAGGCCGTCAACGCCCATAGAGGCAGAAGGGCAAAAGCAAAGGTGCGAATAGGCAGCATCGTAAGGTCCGTTTTGGCTCATCGCTTTATGACCTATGGCAGCGGGGCCACACAAGCGGTGATCGCACACAGGTGAAAGGCCTGCTCGGGGTTTTAAACGAACGTGTGTTCAGATAATTGTAATGCATGGCACGAACTCAAGGCTCTCATTCCGGCATCACCGGTCCACGCGTCCGCGATGCGGCGTTGAAACTCTTTGCGCAGCATGGCTATGCGGCGGTCTCCATGCGCCAAATTGCGCGTGAGGTGGGGGTGCAGGCTGGGGCATTGTATAATTACACGCCTGACAAGCAGAGCTTGTTGTTTGATCTGATGCAGACACACATGACGGAGTTGTTGGCGGCTTGTGCGGACATGCCGGACGGCGGCCCGCCCATCGAGGCCTTGGAAAATTTTACCAGTTTGCACCTGAGGTTCCACTCCGAACGCCCGGAGGAAGTGTTCATTGCCTATATGGAATTGCGCAATCTGACACCGGAAAACTTCACCAAAATCGAAGCCCTGCGCCGGTCTTACGAAGATGGTTTGGAGACCATTTTGCGGTCCGGCGTCAGTAGCGGGGATTTTGAGGTCAGCGATCCCAAGATTGCCACAATGGCGGTGATTGCCATGTTGACCGGCGTAAACACTTGGTTCCGCGAAGGCGGCCGCCTGTCGCTGGAAGAGGTCGAGCAGATTTACTGGGACATGGTACGCAAAGCGGTGGGGGCCTAAGCGGTCTCCCGAGGTTATTTTGAGCGGATCACATAAAGGGCCAGAAGGACAAAATCCCTTTGGCCGAATGTTTTAATGCGCTGGTTTGATAAACGTGCCGTTGCGCAGTTCGGCAAAGGCCTGTTGCAATTCCGCCTGTGTGTTCATCACAATCGGCCCATGCCAGGCCACCGGCTCCTGAATGGGCTGACCTGAGATCAGCAGAAAGCGAACACCCTGTTCCCCGGCTTGAACCGTAACCTCATCGCCATTGCCAAAGCGAATGAGGGTACGATCCCCGCTCATGTCGCGGATGTTGAGCTCTTCACCCGCCACCTCTTTCTCCAGCAGGATACCTTTGGGTTGGCTGGCATCTGCAAAGGCCGCGTCGCCTTCAAACACATAGGCAAAGGCACGTCGCCGTGTGTCTATCCGGAAGGTTTTTTCCACCCCCGCAGGCACGGTCACGTCCAAAAACATCGGGTCCGCAGAAATCCCGTCCACAGGGCCAGTCTTGCCCCAGAAGCTGCCAATCACAATGCGCACCTTGGTGCCGTCATCATCGATGATCTCCGGAATCTCCTTGCCTTCCACATCCTGATAACGCGGATCGGTCATCTTCAAGTCACGCGGTAGGTTGGCCCAAAGCTGGAAGCCGTGGTTCACCCCACTGGCGTCGGCCGTAGGCATCTCCTGATGCAAAATCCCGCGGCCTGCGGTCATCCATTGCACGTCACCGGATTTCAGATTGCCAGTGTTGCCAAGGCTGTCCTGATGCTCCACCGCGCCGTCGATCACATAGGTGATCGTCTCGATCCCGCGGTGGGGGTGCCACGGGAACCCCTTCTCATATTGCGCCGGATCATCGTTGCGAAAATGATCCATCATCAAAAACGGGTCGAGCTCCGTAGGATCCTGAAACCCAAACACGCGGTTGATATGCACGCCTGCGCCTTCCATTGCGGGAATGGCTTTGCGGGTCTCCAAAACAGGTCTGATAGACATGACATGTCTCCTTTCACGGCTCAAAATAGGGGCTTATGGCCGCCGGGAAAATTGGCGGCACCGCAGCTTCACTGTGCAGAAGTGCACATGTGCAGAGTTCCCGTGAGCTCAGGTGCACCGGCTTGCGACGCCACGACACTTTTCACGCGGGCTTTTGAAATCTCAGAACTTGCGCGTAACGTAAATCGACAGACACTCATTGGCAGGGGAGGGCCATATGCAAGGGTCCATGATGATGCGTCCGCTTAAGATTGCGGATATTCTAAGCTACGCGGCAGAAATCCACTCACAAGGCGAGGTGGTTTCGGTCCGTACCGAAGGCGACATACATCGCCAAACCTACGCACAAACTGCCAAACGGGTGGCGCAGCTGGCACACGGGCTCACCGCGCAAGGCATGCAGTTGGGCGACCGGGTCGCCACATTGGCTTGGAACGGCTATCGCCATCTGGAACTTTACTACGCGATCTCCGGCGCAGGTGGCGTGTGCCACACCATCAACCCGCGTCTGTCGGCAGAGCAGATGACGTACATCGTCAACCACGCCCACGACACGATGCTGTTTGTGGATTTGACCTTTGTACCCATTGTGGACGCGCTGCGAGCGCAATGGCCGGCTGGTCTGAAAGTTGTGGTCATGACCGACAGCGCGCATATGCCAGAAGGCGACTATCTGTGTTACGAAGAGCTGCTTGAGGGTCAGCCGGATCACTTCGACTGGCCTGATCTGCCGGAAGAGACCGCTGCCGGCCTGTGTTACACTTCTGGCACCACCGGCAATCCCAAAGGCACGCTTTACACCCACCGCTCCACTGTGTTGCACGCGATGATGGTGGGCCTGTCGCTGCCTGCCGCGCTGCAACCAGGCAAACGCATTTTGCCGGTTGTTCCGCTGTTCCATGTAAACGCCTGGGGTCTGCCTTATGCCGCGCCCCTGACCGGCGCGTCCTTGATCTTCCCCGGCGGTGCTCTGGATGGCCCAAGTCTGTTCAAGCTGATGGACGACGAAAAAGTCTATTCGGCTTGGGGTGTGCCGACGGTCTGGCTAGGCCTGCAGGGCGAGATTGCCAATCAAGGCCGTATGCCAGAAGGCCTCGGGGATATGGTGGTTGGCGGCTCTGCCGCGCCTGCGTCGATGATCCAATACTTTGAGGAAGGTGGCGTGAACGTCTGCCACGCCTGGGGCATGACGGAAATGTCCCCCATCGGCACCCAAGGCAATCTGCCGGAACATCTCGACAGCAAACCGATGGCCGAGCGTATCGCCATCAAATCCAAACAAGGTCGTCGTGTCTTTGGCGTGGACCTCAAGATTGTGGATGAGGACGGCAAACGCTTGCCGCATGATGGCGCCGCCGCAGGCGAACTCTACGTGCGCGGCAACGCTATTACCTCCGGCTATTTCGAAAATGAAGACGCCAATCAAACCGCCTTTGACGCCGAAGGCTGGTTTGGCACAGGCGATGTGGCGACAATTGACAGCAATGGCTATCTCACCATCACCGACCGCGCCAAAGACTTGATCAAATCCGGTGGGGAATGGATCAGCTCGCTTGATCTGGAAAACACCGTCATGTCGCACCCCAAAGTGGCCAATTGCGCGGTGATCGCCGTGGCCCATCCCAAATGGGACGAACGCCCGCTGCTGGTGGTGGTGCCGTCTCCCGAGGGTAAGCCAGAGCCAGATGAGCTGATGGGCTTGCTTCTGGAGCATTTTGCCAAATGGCAATTGCCGGATGACGTGGTTTTTGTTGATGAACTGCCGCTCACCGCCACAGGCAAAGTCTCCAAACTTACCCTGCGCAAACAATTTGCAGATCATAAGCTGCCGGACATGGCCTGAGTGGTGCGCAGCGAGACCCTAGATATCGCCGGTCACAGCTTCCACGTGGAGGTGGCCGGTGATCCCTCCAAGCCCGTGATCCTGATGCTGCACGGTTTCCCGGAATACTCCGGTGCCTTTGATGAACTGATCAAGCATCTCGAGGATGACTATCTCTGCATCGCTCCGGATCAACGCGGCTACGGCCAAAGCTGGCGACCCAAAAAGGTGGAGCACTACGCCGTCTCAAAGCTGGTAGGAGATGCATTTGCCATTCTCGACCACTACAGTTCAAACGCACCCGTCGCTGCTGTCTTGGGCCACGACTGGGGCGCGGCAGTAGCTTACGGTCTGGCCTTCCGCCATTCCGACCGGTTGCAAAACCTGATCATCGCCAACGGCGTGCACCCAGTTCCCTTCCAGCGCGCCCTGGCCGCAGGCGGCGCGCAATCTGAAGCCAGCCAGTACATCGATTGGCTACGCGCGGAGGGCTCAGAAGACAAACTCGCCGCCAACAACCACGCACGCATGATGGGCATTTTTTCCAAACATATGGACATGTCTTGGATGACGCCGGAGAAGCTGATTGCTTACCAAGCCGCCTGGGGGGATGCCGATCAAATCCGTGGCATGGTCAATTGGTACCGCGCGTCTTTCCTCAAGGTGGCCACCCCCGGGGTGCCGTTGCCAGAGAAAGACCGACCCACACTGCGCTCCAAGCATCTACATGTGTCGATGCCCCACCTCCTGCTCTGGGGAGAAAACGACACTGCGCTCCTTCCAGAATGCTACACCGGCCTGGAAGACCACTGCGCCGATCTCACCGTTCAAACGATCCCGGATGCCGACCACTGGCTCCTTCATCAAAGGCCCGCTGAGATCGCCCACAACATCCGCACATTCCTCACGCGCTAAGCCCATTCTCATTCCAAAATATCCCCGCCGGAGGCATCTAAGTTTTGCAAAATTCACAGCCTCCTGTGTCAGCGCCTCCAAAGTGACGTCATGTTACTTTGCGAACCTCTTGCTTGAGTGCCGTCCACGCGGCCTTATCCTGACACCAACTACAGGAGTTTCCCATGTCTGGTGACAGCCACCTTCCAAAGGCCCTGCAAGGTCTGCGCATCCCCGCAGTTGCCTCGCCTTTGTTTATCATTTCCGTCCCCGCGCTGGTCATTGCCCAGTGTAAGGCAGGCATCATCGGCAGCTTTCCGGCGCTCAACGCCCGCGAAGGCGAGGGCGAGCACCCGCTTCTGGACACATGGCTCACGCAAATCCGCGAAGAGCTGGACCGTCACAACCAAGAAAACCCGGATCGCCCCGCCGCCCCGTTTGCGGTCAATCAGATCGTGCACCGCTCCAACACACGGCTCGAGCGCGACATAGACCTCTGTCACAAACACAAGGTGCCGATCTGGATCACATCTCTTGGTGCGCGGGTGGAGGTCAATGACGCGGCCCATGATTGCGGCGGCATTGCGCTGCATGACATCATCAACAACAAGTTTGCCAAAAAGGCGATTGAGAAAGGCGCGGACGGCCTGATTGCCGTCGCGGCTGGCGCAGGCGGTCATGCAGGCCCGCAAAGCCCGCTCGCTCTGATCAGCGAAATTCGCGAGTGGTTTGACGGGCCTTTGCTGCTCTCCGGCTCCATCGGCACCGGCGCGTCGCTCCTGGCGGCCCAAGCCATGGGCGCAGACCTCGGCTATATCGGCTCGCCCTTCATCGCGACGGAAGAAGCCAATGCCATGCAAGGCTACAAAGACATGATTGTCGACAGCGGCGCCGAAGACATTGTCTATTCGTCCCTGTTTACCGGCGTGTCTGGCAATTACCTCAAGGGCTCCGTGACCAACGCCGGTATGGACCCGGACAACCTGCCGGACGGTGACGTGAAAACCATGGACTTTGGCGGCGACCGCGAAAAACCAAAGGCGTGGAAAACCATCTGGGGCTCTGGCCAAGGCATTGGCGCGGTGAAAGAAGTCACCAAAACCGCAGACCTTGTTGACCGTCTGGAGCGCGAATACATCGCCGCGTGGGAGCGGCTACAGGCCCGCATGTCATGAGCCAGATGTTCCATCTCATCCGCCACGCGCAAGCCAGTTTTGGCGCGGCCGACTATGACAACTTGTCAGACCTCGGCCACCGCCAATCCGCGGCGCTGGGCGCGGCGCTAAAGCGCCAGGGTGTGGTGCCGGATGCGGTGTTCATCGGCGCGCAAAAACGTCATCGCCAAACCTGGGAAGGCATTGAAACGGCTCTCCAAACAGGCCTGACGCCAATTGTGGTGCCGGGGTGGAACGAATTTGACTTTGGCGGGTTGCTTGAGGCCCGCTACGCCAACCGTGATGACAAACCGGCAGGCCTGCATGACGACCGCAAAACCCATTTTCGGATTCTGCGCGACACGGTGATCGAATGGCAGCGCGGAGAGATCGACAATCCGCCGGAAAGCTTTGCCGCCTTCACAGATCGCGTACGCGAAGCCCGCGCTATTGTGACCGCTTCAGGTGCCAAAACCCCGCTCGCTGTGAGCTCCGGCGGCGCTATCGGGCGCACCATTGCCGATGTACTTGGCGCCCCCGCCGAACAGATGATCCTGCTGCAATTGCAGGTCAAAAACTGCGCTGTGGCCCGGTTGGTCATGGCCAAAGGCAACACGTGGCTCAACGGGTTCAACGAAACTCCACATATTGACGGTCGCAACCAAGATGAGATGCTGACCTACAGCTAAGTTGGGCATCGGAAGGAAACGCAATGGACGCTACAACTCTGGACGCAGATGCCGTCGCTCGCTGGCTAACCGATAATCTCGACGGCTTCAAAGGCCCCATCACGGCCACCAAGTTCGATGTCGGTCAGTCCAACCCCACCTTCCGGCTAAACACGCCCTCCGGCCAATACGTCCTGCGGCGCAAACCTCCCGGTGTTCTGCTCAAATCTGCTCATGCTGTGGACCGCGAATTCCGCGTGCAGAAAGCTTTGTCCGGCACCGACGTGCCCGTCGCCAACATGCACCTGCTGTGTGAAGATGACGCTGTGACTGGCTCCGCATTTTATGTCATGGACTATGTTGAAGGGCGCACCTTTGACGACCCACGCCTGCCAGAGCTCACCAACGGCCAACGCACCCAAGTTATCGACGAAATGGGCCGCGTCCTTGCCGCCATCCACTCTGTTGACATCAACGCCGTCGGCCTGTCGGACTACGGTCCCGAAGGCAACTACTTTGAGCGTCAGGTTGGGCGCTGGACCAAGCAATACCGCGCCAGCGAAACACAAACGATCCCGCAGATGGATCAATTAATCGATTGGCTCGTAGCCAATATTCCGGACGATGACGGCAAACGTACCTTGGTGCATGGTGACTATCGCATAGACAATATGCTCTTTGCCAAAGACCGCCCCGAAGTGGTCGCGGTGCTCGATTGGGAGCTTTCCACGATCGGCCACCCCTATGCTGACCTCGCCGGGGTGATCATGCAGTGGCAGATGCCGCCGGGCAACGAGGGCAGGGGGCTGGCCGGTGTGGACCGCGCCGCGCTGGGCTTGCCAACCGACGAAGCGTTCATCGCCTCATACTGCAACCGCATGGGCTTGCCCGGCATTGAGAAATTTGGTTTCTACCTCGCCTTCTGCTTCTTCCGCATGGGGGCGATCATTCAGGGCGTGAAAAAGCGGGCGCTGGATGGCAACGCCTCAGACCCCGCACGCGCGGCCAAGCTGGGCAGTTTTGTGCCAATGTTTGCCATTGCTGGGTTGGAGGCCACCAAACGTGGATAAGATGTTTCAGGACAAAGTGGTGATGATCACTGGCGCCGCCAGTGGGTTTGGCGCCATGGCGGCAGAGCGCTTTGCGACGCAGGGTGCCAAGCTGGGGCTGTCTGACATCAATGGTGGGCAGTTGGTCGCCGTAGCGGAGGCGTTGCGCGCCAAAGGTGTTGAGGTGGTCACGGACGTGGTCAATGTCGCTGACGAAACTCAAGTCGCTGCCCATGTCACCAACATCACAGAGACTTTCGGAGGGCTCGACATTGGCATCAACAACGCGGGCATTGGCCACGATGTGCGCCCGCTTCAATTCCTGACCACCGACGATTTCGATTTGATGATGAATGTGAACGCCAAAGGTGTGTTCCTGTGCATGAAGCATCAGATCCCACTGATGCAAAAGGCAGGTGCAGGCGCGATCCTCAATGTGGCCTCCGCTGCAGGGCTGGTTGGTTCCGGCCATCTGTCGCTTTACTCGGCGGCCAAACACGCCGTGGTAGGTCTGACCAAAGCCGCAGCAGACGAAAATGCCACCCGTGGCATTCGTGTAAACGCGCTCTGCCCGTCGTTTTCAGCCACGCCAATGGTGGATGAAATGGCAGACATGGTGGGTGACCGTGCGGGTCTGAGCCGGGAAGACGCCATGACCCATATTGCCAGCCGCGTGCCCATGCGCCGAGTCTCCAGGCCTGAGGAGGTGGTGCAAGCTATGTTGTGGATCAACGCACCAGAGAACAGTTTTATGACCGGGCAAGCGATTGCCATTGATGGCGGTTTGACCGCTGTGTGAAAGCCACACGATCAGCGACACCCAAATTGAAAGCCCAATACATGACCCATGCCCCTCTCGATCCCGCCTTGGGCGAAGCCCCATACGACCTGCAGAAGCACCTTGGTTTCGATCTTACCCATTGGGATGTGGATTATGCCCGACTTGCACTACCCATCGCGCCACACCTAATGAATCGCGCAGGTATCCCACACGGCGGCATCTACGCCACGCTTCTGGACACTGTGATGGGTTTTGCGGGCTGCTACACCGGCACGCCCGAGCTTAAGAAGCTGGCGCTCACGCTGTCGCTGACCACCAACTTTCTGTCACGCCCCAAGGGCAAAGGTCTGATTGCAGAAGGCTGGCGCACCGGAGGTGGCGCCAAAACCTTCTTTGCCGAAGGCACCATCACGGACGAGACCGGCGAGGTCATCGCCCGCGGTTCCGGTGCCTTCAAATACCGCGCGACAACGCTTTAACTTGCCAAGGCTGCCGGCGCGTCGACGTCCCAAGTTCGGGCCAATTCTGCCACGGACGACAGGATGAAATTGACGGTCTCATCTGTCATCAAGACGCTGAGGTTCAACCGCACAAAGCCGGGTTTTTCTGCGCCTGGGCCTTCCAGAATGTCCTTGCGAATTTCGGAGGATTGATCGTCGCCAATTTTTAAAAGCTCATGCACATAGGGCCCTGCGCAAGAGCAGCCGCCGCGTGCCTGAATGCCATATTGCTCAGATAGGGCTCGGGTGAAGTCGTTGTGATCAATCCGCTCGCCATAGGCATTCAACGGCACAAACGACAGGATTGGCAGGCGTTCCTTGCGCTCAGGCGCCAAAACTTTCAGGCGCGGCTCCGTGCCCCATGCTGCAAACGCCCGTGCGGACAGCACGGCATTGCGGGCCGTCATGGCCTCTTGGCCAATCACTTCTTTTACCTTCAATGCCAGCGCCACACGAATGTCGCCCACCACATTGGGCGTGCCGCCTTCTTCACGCTGTTCGAGCTTGGCGACATAGTCATGCTGATGGGCGTTCACAAAGGCCACGGTGCCACCACCGGGGCGATAGGGCACGCGGGCGCAGGCCACATCCTGACGCACAACCAAAACGCCGCTGGCACCGGGGCCGCCGATGCATTTGTGGGGCGAAAACACCAAGGCGTCGATCTCGACACCGTCTGCCGGGGTCATCTGCATCGCCAAGTAAGGCCCGCCCCCGGCGTAGTCCCACACCATGATCCCCCCATGGTGTTTGACCAGCCGGGTCAGCGCCGCCACATCCGTGCACACACCTGTCACATTGGCCGCGGCGCTCAGCGCCACGATCACACGGCCTGTGGCCCCCCGCTCCGTGAGCAGCTGGGTTAGAATTTTGCGGTCCGGTCCGGGCAGATCCCCTTCCGGCACTTCAATCACATCTGCGCCGCTTTCGCGCCACGGCAGCAGGTTGGAATGGTGTTCATACGGCCCCACCAATACGGTGTCGCCGGTGCCGACACCCATCAGATGCATCAGTTGATTGAGGCCGGTTGTTGCGCCTGAACCGGAGAAGATCACCGCATGTTCCTTGGCCCGCGCGCCGCAATGCTCCCGCACAACCTCACGCGCCCCTTCGCGCAACGCGCCCATGCGCGCGCCGCAGAAAGACGCGTCGGTGTGGGTGTTGGCATAAAACGGCAGCACCTCTTCCATCACGAAGGTTTCCACCTGTCGCAGCGCCCGCCCGGAGGCGACATAGTCTGCATACACCAGCTTTTTGGGGCCAGAGGGTGTGTCGATACTCACCTCGCCGCCAATCAAGCCGTGGCGCAAAAACTCCATCGGATTTTTTGCGGCTTTCAGGGTGTCTGCAAATGTCTCAAAGGGGGCGGTTGGGTGGGTCATGATATCCTCGTGCTCGCGTTGGAACTGATTTTACTCTCGTGGGGATGGGTAATCGCTCCCTTTTTTCTGGTGATCTGGACAGTTTTGTGGTCACATGAGCGATATGGTGAAAGAAATTGATCAAATTGATCGACGCGTCCTTGACGTATTGCAACGAGATGCCTCTCTGTCCCAACGGGAAGTAGCCGATCGTGTGGGTTTGTCCCAAAACGCCCTTTGGCGCCGCCTAAAGCGGTTGGAGGAAGAGGGCGTCTTGCTTGGCTCCCGCATGCGGATTGATCCCACAGTGTTGGGACTGGATCTCACTGTCTTTGTCATGGTGCGCACCCGAAATCACTCGATGGAATGGGCTGAGGGGTTCAAGGCGCACGTCGCTCGTATTCCCCAGGTGGCCGAGATGCACCGGATCGGCGGGGACTGGGACTATATGCTGAAAATCATCACCTCCGGCATGTCCGGCTATGATGCGGTCTACCGCCGCCTGACCACCGGCTATGAGATGGACACAGTCACCGGCTTGTTTTCAATGGAAACCATGCTCGACGATCGTCCCGTCGATGTTTTTGGGTAATCAAGGTAAACGCCGTCACAAAAGTTTCATCACGGGAGGGCAGGTAGGCACCATGTTTTGCTTGCGACTCACTAATCATATCCATAATTCATGAATTATGGATATGATATCAGCCCTCACTGCCTTTTCGGCCCTGTCTCAGCAAACCCGCTTGGAAGCTTTCCGCCTTTTGGTGACAACCGGAGACGCCGGTATGAGCGCTGGTGAGATTGCCGAAGCCTTGGAAGTGCGCCAAAACACTTTGTCGGCCAACCTCTCGGTTCTGTTGCAGTCAGGCCTTGTACGCAATCAACGTGAAGGCCGCGTGATCCGCTATTTCGCGGACACAGACGGCATGCGTGGTCTGCTGGGTTTCCTTTTGGAAGATTGCTGCGGCGGCCAACCAGAATTGTGTCAGCCTCTGATCGAAGACCTCACTTGCGGTGAAGGGCCATGCGCATGAGTGACCACAGTGCAGACATCGACGCGGGTCTTGGCACTTTCGAGCGCCTTCTGTCTCTTTGGGTGGCTTTGGCCATTGCTGCAGGGCTCGCGCTGGGCAGCCTGTTTCCTAGTGTCTTTGGTTGGCTCGCCAGTCTGGAGCTTGCCTCTGTAAACCTGCCGGTTGCAGTGCTGATCTGGGCCATGGTCTATCCAATGATGGTGGGCATCGACTTTGGCGCGCTCACCGATGTGGGTCGCAAACCCAAAGGGTTGGTGATCACTGTTGTTGTGAACTGGATGATCAAGCCTTTCACCATGGCCGCGCTGGGCGTCTTGTTTTTTGAGCACATCTTTGCGCCTTGGATCGACCCGCAAACCGCAAGCGAATATCTGGCTGGAGTGATCCTGCTCGGGGCCGCGCCCTGTACCGCCATGGTGTTTGTCTGGTCCAACCTAGTACGGGGCGATGCCAACTACACATTGGTGCAGGTCAGCGTGAACGATGTAATTATGGTCTTTGCCTTTGCACCCATCGTAGCCTTTTTGCTGGGTGTGACTGACATCACTGTACCTTGGAATACGTTGCTGCTGTCCGTGGTGCTCTACATTCTCCTACCGCTAGTGGCTGGCGTGATCACCCGCCGCCACTTGATCGGGCAGGGTGGTGACATTGCCGTCGACGCCTTCCGCGACAAGCTGCGCCCAACCTCCATTGGCGGCTTACTGCTGACCGTGGTCCTGCTCTTTGGCTTTCAGGCCCAGGTGATCCTGTCTCAACCACTCAACATCCTGCTGATTGCCATTCCGCTGCTGATCCAAACCTATGGTATCTTTTTTATCGCTTACGGCACGGCGCGCCTGTGGAAAGTGCCGTTTGAGGTGGCCGCCCCCTGTGCCTTGATCGGCACATCCAATTTCTTTGAGCTTGCGGTGGCGGTTGCCATCTCGCTCTTTGGCCTGGGCTCAGGTGCTGCCTTGGCCACAGTCGTCGGCGTGCTGGTCGAAGTGCCGGTCATGCTGTCTCTTGTCGCTTTTGCCAACCGCACCCGTGGCTGGTTCTCGTAACCTAAGGCTTGGGCCGTCAGGCCCGGGCAGTGCCCGACCTCCCCCATGGGAGGGCGCTTCGCTTTCTCCCGAGGTCGGCCGCCGCCCTTAGGATTTGTCTCACCGGGGATAGAGATTGAGGAATTTCTGATGACCAAAATCGCAATCAATGGCCTGGGCCGTATGGGCAAGCTGGTGATCCGCAGCTTTTTTGACCTTGGTCTGGACGCCGACATTGTCCTGCTGAACGATCCGGTGGGCGACGCTGAACTGCACGCGCACCTCTTGGAGTTTGACACCGTACATGGCCGCTGGCGCGCGGACTTTGCATTTGACGACAACAGCATCACTGTAGATGGCCACCAAATGCGCAAAACCGCCACTTGGAAGATCGAGGACTTGCCGCTTGAAGAGCTGGGCGTCGATCTGGTGGTGGACTGCTCCGGTGTGTTCAAATCCAACGATAAGTTGCAGCCCTACTTTGATGCAGGTGTGAAAAAGGTTGTGGTCTCAGCTCCTGTGAAAGAGGACGACGTCGCCAATATCGTTTACGGCGTGAATGACGACACTTACGATGCTGAGACACACAAAGTTATCACTGCGGCCTCCTGCACCACCAACTGCATCGCGCCGGTGGTCAAGGTGATCCGTGACAAACTTGGTATTGAACAGGCCAGCTTCACCACCATCCACGATGTGACCAACACGCAGGTGATTGTGGACAAAGCCCACAAAGACCCGCGCCGCGCACGTTCCGCGCTCAACAGCCTGATCCCCACCACCACCGGCTCGGCCAAGGCGATCATCCAGATTTTCCCCGACATGGAGGGCAAAATCGACGGCACCGCCGTGCGCGTGCCGCTGCTGAACGCGTCCCTGACTGATATGGTGTTTGATGTTAGCCGTGACACCACCGTGGAAGAGGTCAACGGCTTCTTTGCGGAGGCCGCCGCTTGCGAGCTTGAAGGCATCCTTGGATATGAAACCCGTCCGCTGGTGTCCTGTGATTTCACCAATGATGACCGCTCCACCATTGTTGATGCGCTCTCCACCCGTGTGGTGAATAGCAAACATGTGAAAATCTACGCGTGGTATGACAATGAATGGGGCTACGCGTTCCGCCTCGCGGATGTGACCCGCATGGTTCTCGCCAGCTTGTAAGTCTTTCGCCTGAGCCGAAGGCTCGGGCAGCGCCCGTCCCGCCCCATGGGCGGGCGCTTCACGCCCACCCCGTGACGAACGCCGCCCTTTGGATTTACTATGACCAACCTCTCCACGCCTAAACCAGACGGCCTCGCCGCCTACATCACCGTCACTGCCGCTTACTGGGCTTTCATGCTCACCGACGGGGCACTGCGTATGTTGGTGTTGTTGCATTTCAACGGCTTGGGTTTCTCGCCCATCCAGCTGGCCTATCTGTTCCTGCTCTATGAGGTCATGGGCATTGTCACCAACCTCTCCGCAGGCTGGATTGCCGCCCGCTTTGGTCTGACGTCGACGCTCTACGCAGGCCTCACCATTCAAATTGTGGCCCTGATTGCCTTGGCACAGCTCGATCCTGCTTGGGGCGTGACCGCCTCGGTGATTTTTGTGATGTGTGTGCAGGGTGCCTCAGGCGTGGCCAAAGACCTCTCGAAGATGTCGTCAAAATCCGCCGTGAAACTGCTCGCCCCCAAAGAGGGCGGCGGGCTGTTCCGCTGGGTGGCCCTTCTGACCGGCTCCAAGAACGCAGTCAAAGGCTGCGGCTTCTTCCTGGGCGCCGCGCTGCTCGCAATCTGGGGCTTCCAGGCCTCCGTCTGGGGCATGGCGATCATCCTCGCGGTGATCCTTGTCGGTGTCGTAACGTTTATGCCCGTTGGCCTGCCGCAAGGCTCCAAAAAGGCGAAGTTCTCTCAGGTCTTCTCTAAAGACAAAAACGTCAACCGGCTCTCACTGGCCCGCATGTTCCTTTTTGGCGCGCGCGATGTCTGGTTTGTGGTTGGCATCCCGGTTTACTTCAACGCCGTGCTGTCTGACGGCACCGCAGAAGGCCGCCGCGAGGCTTTCTTTACCATCGGCATCTTTATGGCGGTGTGGATCATTCTTTACGGCATTGTACAAGGCAACGCGCCACGTATTCTGAAAGCCGTCAACGCCACCACGGGCGAAGTTGTGCAAAAAGCCATCAATTGGGTTGGCTACCTGACCCTGATCCCGCTGGTGCTCACCACCGCCGTCGTGCTGCTTGACACGTCCAATGCCCTCACTGTCCTCCTAATCGCAGGCCTGTTGATTTTTGGCTTTGTCTTCGCGGTGAACTCCGCCGTGCACAGCTACCTGATCCTCGCGTTTGCCTCTGATGAGCGCGTGACCATGGATGTGGGGTTTTACTACATGTCCAATGCCGCAGGCCGCCTGTTAGGCACGTTGCTCTCCGGCGTCAGCTATCAGATCGGCGGCCTGTGGCTCTGTCTCTTCACCGCCGCCGTGATGTCCGCGCTCAGTTGGCTGGCCGCAAGACGGTTGGGGCAGGGCTAACCCTGCCTCACACCGGCTCCGCGTCTGGATGCAGCGCGTCGTTCAACCACTGCAACTCATCCGGCAAAACCAACCGGTTGACGGTGACCGAAGGCGCTTTTTCCAAGCTGCGCGCCGCGGCCCGCGCCGCCTCAAGCCCCGCCATGTCGCCAACCTTCTCACAGGCCAACGCCTTGAGCAGCTGCAGCCCGCGATCCATCGGGCTCAAGTCCGACGCCTCAAGCGCGGCCACATGTGCCGCCTCAGCCTCACCAGCGCCCAACAGAATCCGCGCGTTGAAACACAGTCGATTCACACGGAACGGATCACCGCTGCCCATTTCCTCATAGGCGGTCAACGCCTCCAGCGCGCCATCATAATCCCCTTCCAAAAACGCCTTCTGCGCAATCAGATCCACAACCCCAATGAAGTTGGGATTGATCTCGCGCGACCGCGCAATATCCGATGCAGCCCCGGCCAAATCGCGTTTCACCTTCAGGCGATACGCCCCGCGTGCCCAGAACACAAAGTCACTGGTGGAACACTCCGCCACCGCCACATCCAGATCCCGACCCAGCTGCTCCAGAACCTCCGGTGTCTCGTTGGTGAACATCACCCCGCCAAGGTTCAACCGGCTCTGCGCCCGCATCGCCAGCGACATGCCATCCCCGGGGCTAAGCAACACAGCGCGGTCCAGCGCAGCCAGCCCGTCTTCCCAACTTGGGATGGTCTGTTTGAAGAACTTTGACGCTGCCCGGGCGCGCAACTCGGACACGCTCAGCTGATTGAGGCTCAGATGCGCGAGCCGATCGCCATCGCGTTGAATGGTCTGCAGGCGCACGTCGCCTTCAAGCCGGGGCATGATGTCATCGACAAAGGCAAACGGGTCACTTGGATCACCCTCATATGTGCCGGTCCACAGCGTCTGCATCTCTTCGCGCAAAATGAGGCTCATGGTGAAGCGCGCGCGTTTTCCTGCCACCCGCAACCGTCCCCGGATCAAGTAGTCCGGCGGTGTGTTTTCCAAGTTATCCGCATCCACCGTGGTCACACCCGTGCGTTTCAGCGACAGCTGCACCAGCCCGTCATGCAAATCATCGGCAATTGCCGCGCTTTCCGGGGTCTCCGGTGCCGCCACAAACGTCTCAAACCCCACCGACGGCAAGGTGCCTTTGTCCGGCGCAGTGGTCAGGTTGGCAGGCCGCCATTGATAGAGCCGGATTGGCTTGGCAATGTTTTTGAGGTTGAACATGCCGACATCTTTGAGCTCGTCCTGACGCTCTTCGGACAAGGCGCGAAATAGATCTTCGGAGAACATCGCCCCGCCGGGAGGCGCTTCGGTTTCGATCCGCTGGGCAATGTTCACGCCATTGCCGTAGAAATCCGCCTCATCTTCAACAATCTCGCCAATGTGACAGCCAATGCGCAGCTTGATCACATCATGCTCCACCAGACTGCTCTGCACCTCTTCGGCACAATCCAGTGCTTCCTCGACACTTGGAAACGACAGAATCCAGCCGTCGCCCATTCGTTTGAGCACCTCGCCGCCATGATTGGCCGCAACAGGTTCCAGATGTTTCTTGCGCAACGCTTGCACGCTTGCCACCGCAAGCGCCTCGTCTTCGCCCATCAGGGCCGAATACCCTACCAAGTCCGCACACATCAAAGTGGTCAATCGCCGGCGCATAAATGTCTTCCCTGACAATAAAAGGGGCGCGTGTTGTTGATCCCGCGCGTGCCCCAACCCTGGCCCAGAATCTTGGGTCAGAGAAGCGCGTTATCAAGGGGGATGCGCGGAAAAACCGTGCAGCCGTGCACAACAGAAGTGCGCGGGACGGCGTCTTTAGAGGCAGAGGGGAGCAAAGGCCAGCGGTTTTGTGGTCACATGTTTGTGGGGGGGCGGGTGCGATTTTTCAACGTTCCAACAGATGCTACGCTTGGTGTGAGCGGATGGACTGGTGCCAGCGGAAAGCCGCCCTCGGGTTCGGGTGCGACCCTTTGTTCCGGCCAACGACACCTGAAGCCATACAGCTCGGCACCGCCGAGCCGCGCCCGACCCTCCCCCCAGGAGGGCGCTTTGCACCCACCTAGGGTCAGGCGCTGCTCTCTCGATCTTCACTCAAACGTTGATACTGGATGGCAGCGGCGGCTGAGCCGGCGGGGTAGTTGCCGCGTTAACGCGCAACAACTCTTCCACGTAGTTGCGGAAGTTTTCCAAAGTCATATCGCTTGGAGCCACGCCAAAGAAATAGCCCACACTCACAGCCGCGCCGCTCCAGAACAACGGGCTGCCAATCGTTTTGCCAAAAGACTTCGCGGCCTCTTGGGAAATGACCCCTTTCAATTCCTTGCTTTTGGCAACGGCCAATTCCTTTTCCAACGCGGCCACACGTGCATGCAGCTTGGAAATCTCATCGGTGAGTTGGTTTTCCTTCTGGTTTTTGCTGGTTCGGCTTCCGATCACACGCGCAATAGCTTTGAAGTGCTGCGGCAACGCTTCAAGGTGTTTCAAATCCTCCGGCAGGCAATTCGCGGGAGCCCCCCTTAAGTAATCTGAAATCGTCCGCTCAATCGTTTCAGCACTATTGAGGGCGGTAGCCTCCGAGAGCACCGGATTTTTTAGAAGGTGCTCAACGTGCTTTCTCAAGACGTTCTCTTCTAGTGGGGCTGGGCCAGCGAGTTCCTGTTCGATCTCTCGAATGGCTCGCGCCACTGCTTCCGGGCCTTCCTTCCAGAACTTATCGTCAATCAGTACCGCTTGCAATTGCAGGTCCCAATCCATGGGGGTGCCCTCAAACATGCTGCGGTACCACTTCTCCCAAAACACCCAAACCCCTTGTGGATCGTCCCTCGTCTGAAAACGTTCCCAGCCTGCCAAAAGAGCGGACTCCGGTGTGTGATCCAGCCAAAGTGGTGCGCTAAAAGTCTCAAACAATTCACCTGCCCGGAGGGTCTCGCCATCGGAGAGGGCTGCGGAGAAGGACCGATCGGAGACTGACCGAGTAGAGATGGCGGCGGAGCAGGCGGCGTGGGCGGCGGTAGTATTGGCAGTGTCGGACCGAATGGAAACCGCGGCGGAGCGGGCCGAGTGGGCGGCGGAGTTGCAGGCTGAGGCGGTGGCTTTCGAAAGGGCGGAGTGGGAGTTGGCGAAGGAAGCGGAGTGGGAGGCTGAGAGTGCCGCCACTCTTACATTGTTCACATTTACGGGTGAGCAAGTGCTTGTTACCCCAGATGTGAGAGTCGCACGTAGGCAAGCCAAAAGGAACTGGCCCCCGGCTTTACCCCTGAAGGTTTGATCCACAAGCGCCATCGCCGCCGGCAAAGACCGTAACGCTGAACGCGCAGCAAAGGCTTGGCTCACTCGCAAATCCTGAGTCTTCAGCCACTCTTCAAGCTCCCCAAAACTCTCAATCTTCACCTCATCAACCACCCAAAAACCCCGCATTAACCCAAATAACCCGCCCCGCACCCTACAGCGCTGCTTGACCAATACAAGATTCCCCCTCATATCCCGCATCATGAGCACAGATCTGTCCAAAATCCGCAATTTCTCCATTGTCGCCCATATCGACCATGGCAAATCCACCCTCGCTGACCGCCTCATCCAAGAGACGGGCACGGTGCAGGACCGCGATATGAAGGAACAGCTGCTCGACAGCATGGACATCGAGCGCGAGCGTGGCATCACCATCAAAGCCAACACCGTGCGCATCGACTACAAGGCTGACGACGGTGAGACCTATGTGCTCAACCTCATCGACACCCCCGGTCATGTTGACTTTGCCTACGAGGTCTCCCGCTCCATGCGTGCGGTCGAAGGCTCGCTTCTGGTGGTGGACAGCTCCCAAGGGGTTGAGGCGCAAACCCTGGCCAATGTCTATCACGCCATGGAGGCCGATCATGAGATCGTGCCGGTACTCAACAAAATCGACCTGCCCGCGTCTGATTGTGACCGCGTTGCCGAACAGATTGAAGACGTGATTGGCATCGAGGCCACCGGCGCCATTCAGGTCTCGGCCAAAACCGGTCAGGGCATCCACGAAACGCTGGAATCCATTGTCAAAGACCTGCCCGCCCCCACAGGCACGCTCGACGCGCCTCTGAAAGCCATGTTGGTGGACAGCTGGTATGATGCTTATCTCGGCGTGATTGTGCTTGTGCGCATCATGGACGGCACCCTGAAAAAGGGCCAGCGCGTCAAGTTCATGTCCAACAACACCCTGCATTCCGTGGACCGCGTTGGCGTGTTCCGCCCGGAGATGGAGATGGTCGACAGCCTCGGCCCAGGTGAGATCGGCTTCCTCACCGCCTCGATCAAGCAAGTGCGTGACACCCGCGTGGGCGACACCATCACCAATGACCGCAACGGCACCGAAGTTGCGCTGGACGGCTTTAAACCTGCGCAGCCGGTGGTGTTCTGTGGTCTGTTCCCAGTCGACAGCGCCGAATTCGAAGACCTGCGTGACGCCATCGACAAGCTGGCCCTGAACGACGCGTCGTTCTCCTTCGAAATGGAAACCTCCGCCGCGCTGGGCTTTGGCTTCCGCTGCGGCTTCCTGGGCCTTCTGCACCTCGAAGTCATCCGCGACCGGATCGAGCGTGAGTACAACATCGAGCTCATCACCACCGCGCCCTCGGTGATTTATCACGTCTACATGAAGGGCAAGGACAACACCGTTGGCGAGATGATCGAGCTGCACAACCCGGCTGACATGCCCGACATGTCCAAGGTAGATCACCTCGAAGAACCCCGCATCAAGGCCACCATCCTTGTGCCGGACGACTATCTCGGCGACGTGCTGAAACTCTGCCAAGACCGCCGCGGCATTCAGCTTGATCTGACCTACGCCGGCTCCCGCGCGATGGCGGTCTATGACCTGCCGCTCAACGAGGTGGTGTTTGACTTCTACGACCGTCTGAAATCCGTGACCAAAGGCTATGCCTCCTTTGACTATCAGATGGAGGGTTACCGCGAGGACAACCTTGTGAAGATGTCGGTGCTGGTCAACGACGAGCCGGTCGACGCGCTCTCCATGATGGTGCACCGCGACCGCGCAGAACAGCGTGGCCGGGCGATGTGTGAAAAGCTCAAAACCCTGATCCCGCGCCACATGTTCAAGATCCCGATCCAAGCGGCCATCGGCGGCAAAGTCATCGCGCGTGAGACGCTGTCTGCCCTGCGTAAAGACGTGACGGCCAAGTGTTACGGCGGCGACGCCTCGCGGAAACGCAAGCTGCTGGATAAGCAGAAAGCCGGTAAGAAAAAGATGCGCCAGTTTGGCCGGGTCGACATCCCGCAAGAGGCATTTATTAGCGCGCTCAAAATGGACGACTAGTCCATTGTCGAGCGCGAGTGCGCGGAAGCGAACGGCGAAGCCTTCGCGGGCGCACCCCGTTCTTTACGGCGCGAAACGCCGGTCCCAATTCCCCAAGGCCGCTCAATCAAGCGGCCATTACTTTGTATTTATCCCGAAAATCTGAATCACCAAGATTTGACCCGTACTTAGGTCGGCAAGACCGACCTGCCCCCGACCCACCCCACGGGAGTGGGCTTCACCCCCACCCAGGGTCGTGGGCTGATCTTGGTGCTGAGTGATGTGCGTTTCAAGTATGGCTGAAATCTTTCTGGAAACAACGTTTGCCGCCACCCCAAGGATCGCGCCCGACCCCGAGGGCGGCTGTCCACTTGGCACATCCCTGTCCACACATCCCCCCACGTCCCGTTTGGTGCAGGCGTTGCAAAATCGCACCCGCCCTGTGGGGCGGGGTCGGGCGCGATCCGGATCAGAGATCCGGGGAGGTTATTACTTGCCCTCAGAAAGATGCTCGGGTTGACTGAGGGAAATGCCTTTGCAATCTTCGCGGTATTCGTGGAGAAGATTATGAAAAAAGAACACCGATTTGATTTGTTTCGTTTGAGTCTGCGGCAACGCAAACAGATCGACATTTTGGACGCACTCGAACCGAAGTCACGAGAAGAGTGGATTCTGGCCCTCTTCTCACGAGAAACACGGTTTAGGCACCATGGCACCGATTTTGTTTACGTCGCGCTCGACCCAAAAGGCACATATCCCTACATTGTTGGCAAAATCGGGAGAGAGGTTTCTGAAATTGAAAACACGCCTCCTGAGGATGGATATCGGGAAGTAATCCACGATGCGTGGAAGGCTGCTGTTGTAGTGGTTGATCCTAGAGAGCATGGTGATGGTCAAAAACTGGCAATCCAATACCATCAAGATGTAGGAACCCCATCTACGCTGGCTCCAAGGCTACTTCAGGCCATGGAAGAGCAACAGGATTGGCGGCCATATTTGAGCAGCGTTCATCCGATCACAAATACTGAGGCCTTCTGGGACTTTGTCAGGCGAAATAAGGGCAAAGTTACTTACATCCGCTTTGAACTGGAAGTCCCTAACATGTTTGGAGGGGATGACGAGTATGACAAGGAGATGCAGGCCTATCGAGACGAGGAAAACGCTCAGAAAATTGCCATTGAAGTAAAGAACCCAGACGGGGTTGATGCGGAAACAGAACGAGTGCGTTTCACTGCAGAAAAAGCAATGGGTCAGGGCACTGGCAACGTAAAAGCGCGAGCCGTAGGTAAGAGAAATAACTTTTCCTCGCAAAATCAGCAGGAAAGCGCTAGAATTCCGGTAGAAACAAATCGAAGCCAGCGACCGTTGATTGAACGGGCTGCGGAAATCGCCGATAGGATTCTTGGGCGTGACAAAGATTGACTCAAGAATGGTGTTCTTTCTTTCCTGCTGCTTTTTAGTGGCAGGATCAGTTTATGAACCTAGAATTCTCGGTGATGAGAACTCCTTTTTGGAACAATTCGTGAACCATGAGTTTTTGAACTTCATGGGAGTCATTGTCACAATCACTCTTGCGTCTACGGCAAATATTCACATGGAGCTTCGTCGGAAAGAGGCCAAGGCGAAAAAAGACTTCTTATCTGGCACTAGAAACGCAGTAAAAAAGTCGGCATATTCTCTGGTCTGGGCATTATTTTTGTCACTTATTCTAGTTGTAGGCAAACCTTTGCTCCCAGATACGCACACATGGATGGCAATCGCGAACAGTATTGCGTTGAGCATTATCCTGTGGGGGATATTGGTTATCTGGGACATCACCAAACTGTCATTTAAGCTCTAGGCTTTTCGCGGGCAGTATATGTTTCACTTAGCGCCCCCCCCCAAGCCTGAATTGATCCACCGGATCAATCTGGGCAGCGCCCGACCCTCTCCACGGGAGGGCGCTTTCAGCCCCCACCCAGGGTCAGGCGCTCCCCTCTGTTGCGAGCTGCAACCTCCGCAGATAAGTGCGTGTTTCCGCTGGGCTCCGCCCGTTCGCGGCTGAAACGGTCCACTGGACCGTTTCCAAGACGCCGCTCACCGCCACAAAATTCCATCCTTCCACAAATCAGCCAAAACCTTCATCTTTCCCAACCCATCCCCAGCTTATCCACAGGAAATCCCCAAGCTTCCCCAAAGCCTTACCCCCAGCACCTTTCATAAAATCATCACTTTTTTCTTGCCCGACTCGATCCGTTTGACCCACCATTAACCCAACGCAAGGGATCGCAAGATCCGGCGCGGGACGCTGAGGTCTTCCGGAGTTGGGCATATGCCCGCCAGTGGCCGGAGCGGGGAAGGGCCGGCCTGCCGGAACAGACCTCGCAAGGCGCGTTTGATGCCTCTATTGAGGCCCACCACAACGCGTCGTCCACGCTGGAACTATCAACGGATCGCTGGCCGAAATGCCTGTGAGATCAGGCCGCCCTCATCCTACGGCGGCGGGTTTGACTGGGCAGGAAGGCGGCACACGCCTGAGCGGTGGCCGATGGGAAGAAGGGACAACACCACGCGGACGGATCGCACACCCAGTGCGCCTCACCTGCAGGGTGCTTTGAACATCGGTTTGGGGGGAGGTGATTGTCCTCTTGCCTTAAGCGGGCTCCTTATGGGCCGCGTTTGTGGGGGCAGGGCAAGCAGATCCCGCTGCACTGGCCCGGATGGGATGGGCCCCGTTTGGGGCACATCTAGGCCTCAAAAAGAGGCCGCGCAAAAGGGACAGCGCGAAACGAATGCGCAGGAGGGGCAGGGCAACTTGTCTTGAAAGCACATTCAAAACGAAGGCGTCAGGTCGTGGGCATGGGTCGTGTTTTGACCCGCTGCCGTCCATCACCTGGCGCCTTCTTTCTTTTCCGGTTTCTTTTCACGGATGCGCGATGCCCCCTTAACAGGTGCCCCCGCTATGCCTACCCTCTGTGGAAACACACCAGAGGAGTGCCCCATGTCCATTACCGCCGCTGATCTTGTGCAAGCTGCACACGCCGTTGTTCCCAAAATCTCCACGGCTGACGCGCAGGCCAAAGTGGCCGCCGGTGCGTTGCTGTTGGATGTGCGCGACGCGCCGGAGTTGGCCGCCAATGGTCGCGCGGAGGGCAGCCACCATATCCCGCGTGGCATGTTGGAGTTCCGCGCTGATCCCGCCACGCCGTTCCATGACCCGGAGCTGCAATTTGACCGGCCGGTGATCCTGCACTGTGCCTCCGGTGGCCGGGCGGCGTTGGCGGGCAAGCTGCTCAAGGATATGGGCTATGCCGAGGTCCATAATCTCGGTGGTTTCAAAGACTGGGTAGAGGGCGGCGGCGCGGTGATTGAGCCGGTGGACCCCGGCATGTAGGTTGACGTAAACGTCAATTTTTGCACCTCCGCGATACAGTCGCAATACAGACGCGATACCGACGTGCCATTTGGCGCCGAAGTTCCGTCTGGAAACTTTTGTATTTGCCACTTACACTTACCACACCTGCCGTATTTTGGCGGGTGTATTGGATAAAGACTTTGACGACTGGAAGGACGCCGATGAGCACCGATCGCGACACGCTGACCCGAGAATTGATGGAGATGGTTGCGCAGGAAGGCATGGTTGAACCCTCTGAAATCACACCACAAAAGAAGCTTGAGGAGCTGGACATCCAGTCGGCGGACTTTGTGATGATCCTGATGGCGATTGAGGAAAAATACGGCGCGTATGTCTCGGTGGACAATGAGCTGACCGACGTGGTGACCGTGCAAGACCTGCTGGATCTCGCCATCTCCAAAATCGAAGAACACCAGGCCGCCGAGGCGTGAGCCGCGTTGTTGTCACCGGCCAAGGCGCCGTCTCCGCCTGCGGGATTGGGGCCGACGTACTTACCGACGCAACACAGACTGGCGTATCCGGTGTTAAACCTATCCACTTTGCCGATTTAGATGCGCAACGTGTGAAAACCGCTGCACGCCTGTCAGAGGCAGATTTGGCACAAGTTTTGGGGGAGAAACCCCACCGCATGCGCGAACCTGTGGCCGAATACGCGCTCACCGCGGCGCGGGAAGCTGTGGCGCAGGCCGGCCTCACAGAAGCGCATTTTGGCGACGCCTGTGGGGTCTCAATTGGGTCGGGGTTTGGCGGGGGGCAGACGCTCAACATCAATTACCTGAAACTGGGCCGCGAAGGGTCCATGCGGCTTGATCCGATGGCGGTGCCCAAAATCATGAACAACGCGGCCGCCAGCTGGGTCTCCATGGAATTTGGCGCCACCGGACCCGCGCTTTGTTTGGCCACCGCCTGCTCTTCGGGCAGTCAGTCAATTGGCATGGGCTATCAAATGATTGCTTCTGGTCAGGTTGACCGCTGCCTCGCGGGCGGTTCGGAGGCTTGTTTGGAAAGCGGCGTTTTCCGGGTCTGGGAGCTTTTGCGGGTGATGACGGCGGATGTGAACCGCCCGTTTAGCAAAAACCGCAACGGTATGACCCTTGGTGAAGGCGCTGGCATTCTTGTGCTCGAAAGCCTGGAAAGCGCGCAGGAGCGCGGCGCCAACATCCTCTGCGAGCTTGTCGGCTTTGGCACCAACTCGGATGCGGGCGACCTGCTGCGCCCCAATCCAGCCCGTGCCGCCGCCTGTATGCGCATGGCGCTCAAATCCGCGACCCTGTCGCCGGATGACATTGGCTATGTGAATGCCCACGGCACCGGCACCGTGGCAAATGACGTGAACGAGGTGGCTGCCCTACGTGAGGTGTTTGGCGACGATTTGGCTGGCGTGGACATTTCTTCCACCAAGCCAGTGCACGGCCATGCATTGGGCGCTGCGGGTGCGTTGGAAATGATTGTGGCGATCGGCGCGTTGCGGCGACAGTCAGTGCCGCCGACAATCAACTTCACAGAAATGGACCCAAAGATTGGTATTGATCCTGTGGCTAATGTGGCCAAAGCCAAACCGTTGAAAGCGGTGATGTCCAACTCGCTGGCCTTTGGCGGTATCAATGCCACCTTGATTGCCAAAGCCTATGACCAAGGCTGACACAACTCGGGCCAAAACCACCTTGCAGGCCGGTGTTTCAAAAGCGGACGTAGACGCTTTGCAAGTCTTGCTCTCCGAACTTTTGAACCATCCGGCTTCAACCTCCCTGCTGATTGTGCGTGCGGCCTTCCTTTTGGGTGACCCTGCGTTGATGGATCTGCGGCACCGTTTTATCGCGCCAAACGGCACATATGCCGTTCAAGAAACCCAACGGTTCACGGCGCTTGCGGATCATGCTCTGACGACCGGCACGCAAGTTGGCCTATCCAGTGAAAGTGACGGGCCCGTTGCGCGCCACACGTGTCAACTGCTGGGCACTGACGCCACTATGGAAACCCGCGTGCGTTTTCTTATGCCAGACACAATCCGTGCTTTGGCGGCACCGAAACTGCATCCACGCATGGTGGGCGAGGGGGCGCAAACGCTGCTCTCTGCAAGCCTCACGGCCACGGTAATCGCGCGCTACACCGCTCTGGCCCACGATCCCAACCCTTTGCACAGCAACCCAGAGGTTGCGCAGGCAGCGGGGTTTGGTGATGTGATTGCCCCAGGCATGTTGCTTTGCGCTTTGGCGGAGGCTGGCTTTCGTCACATATCTCCGGGCCCGAAAATCCAAGACCTGCGCGCACGGTTCCTCTCTCCAGCTTTGGTGAATGCACCGGTTCAGGTGGTCGTGACGGCGCAAGCAGGCGCAAAATCGCGGGTGTTTGTGGTAAGTGACGCGCAAGACATCCACGCCATCGTGGATGTTTTTGTAGGTGGCTAAGTACTGGGTGGTCTACCACCACGGCGTAAACCTCAGCATATGTGACGCGAGGGTTTGGGAGATACCTATTGGAATCTCAGAATTCTTGTCTGTCCAGACTTCCGAGGTGATCTGAACAGGGCCTGAATGGAGACTTTTGGAGAAAATAGCCTGCCGTACGTAGCGTTTTGCTCCGACTATTATCTCCGACTTGAGGCCAGGGTGGGCATGGCCGCGAACGCGGAAAGGTGTAGTTCTAACACATCGTCCTGAAGCGGAGATAATCAGATCCGCACAATACCGTTTGAACCGATCTCGGTAGGTATTGGAGTGTTCAAGCAAATCAGCGGTCGGGAGGGGGGTTACGCTCAGGAACGCTTCCACCTCGGTCTCGCAGGTCAGGCACTTGTAGTGGAGCTGGCGGTCTATTTGTTGAACCTCCCAGCCTTGATCGACCAAACGCTGAATGACGTCCGGAAGGTCGGTAAATGTGTAGAAGGCCTCTAGTTCTTCTTCCGCCAAAGCCAAGGGTGCCCACGTCCAGCTTGCCATGGCAATCAGAAAAACCTTGAGCGCGGTTCTGGATTGCCGTGTCAAGCTTCCGCTTACTGACAAGCAAACAGAGCCCAGATCATCACCAGATAGGTCAACTGATGCAGTGCCTGATCGGTGCCCATGGCATACCAGTAGAGCGGCTGGTCGGGGCGCAATTCACGATCGACAGAATAGCGCGCTTTGGCCCAGTCGATGTGGAAGTGTACTATGAACTCAATCAGCACCATCCAGAAGATCAGCATCGGGCTTGTGCCAAACAGTGCCAAAACCACAACAGAAAACGCCGCATGGATACCCGCATGCTGGGTACGCCCCATGTGCCAGTATTTTTCACGGCCCATGATCATCTTGGCGTTCTGCAGGAAAAAATCCGCCACCAAGTGTTTGATCTGAAATGCCGCGACCAGCAACAACACTGTCGTGATCTGGTCCATAGACCTCCGCCCCATCCTAAGTTCTGAAAAGAGACTAGCTGGAGAATCAGGGAACAGCAAACCCCTGTTTTCACTCTCTCAAACTTCCGGTAAGAATCCGTTTGAACAGGCCCCACCTCCATTGGTAGCCTTTGCCAAATGGGACGGCACGGTGCCCGTGCTGCAAACCGGGAGTAGACGGTATAGAACGCTCATTATTTGCCTTCATCTGGAAGTACTCAAAACCTGACCAGATGGCGCTACTGGCGCTTACTGTGTGCCTTTTCCCGCTACAGTTCCTGACGCTGGAGCTGCCCAAGCGCATCATCAATGACGCGATTGACGCGGATACCTCTTATATTGATGTGTACAATTGGGAAATGTCGCAGGAAAATTACCTGATCATGCTCAGCTTCTTGTTTCTTCTGGCGGTGCTGGTGCATGGGCTGATGAAGATGCGTATCAATACCATGAAAGGTGTGTTGTCCGAGCGCATGTTGCGGCGCTATCGCTTTACCCTAATTTCGCGCATCACCCGATTCCCGCAACCTTACCTGCGCCGCACCTCGCAAGGCGAGATGGTCAGTATGGTGACAGCTGAGGCCGAGCCGCTGGGCGGTATGATGGGGGATGCGATCAGCCTGCCTGTCATGCAAGCCGGACAGATGCTCACCATTTTGGCCTTCTTGTTTTTGCAAAACGTCTGGTTTGGTCTGGCCGCCATTGCGCTGATCCCCCTGCAAGCCTGGATCATTCCCAAACTGCAGCGTCAGATCAACCTGTTGAACAAAGACCGCATTGTGCAGGTCCGCCACCTTGCGGCAGAGATTGGCGAAACCGCTACCGGCACGCCAGAGCTGCGCGGCAACGGTGGCTGGCGCTATCGCCTGTCGCAAATCACCCGCCGTCTGGGCACGCTTTTTCTGATCCGCTTGTCTATCTACAAGAAAAAGTTCTTCATGAAGTTCCTCAACAACTTCATCACACAGCTTACGCCGTTTTTCTTCTACCTTGTTGGCGGCCTTCTGGTGATCCGCGGTCAGGTCACGCTTGGCGCGTTGGTGGCGGCCCTTGCAGCTTACAAAGATCTGTCCTCCCCGTGGAAAGAGCTGTTGAACTATTACAACCGTGTGGCGGACCTGTCCCTGCGCTGGCACCTGATCGGCGACCGTTTTGGTCCGTCGGGTATGGTGGACAAAGAGTTGATTGAGAATGAGCCGGACGAGATCCCACGTCTCACCGGCGACATCGTTCTCAAAGACGTCTTTGTGCGCGACCATGATGGTGACAGCGTGCTGGAAAACATCTCTGCCACAGTACGCCAGGGGGCAGTGATTGGTATCCGATCTCAAGATGCCGAAGAGCGCCGTGCGGTCGCCGAACTGTTCACCCGCGAAATCACCCCGCTGAGCGGCGCGTTGGAAATTGGCGGTGTGAAACTCAATGATCTGCACCAACGGGTCATAGCCACCCGCATCGGCTACGCCGACCCGTCGCCTTATGTGTTTGAAGGCACCTTTGGCGACAACGTGTTGATGCCGCTAAAGCAGAAGCCGATTACGGACCGCCCTGATCCAATGGGTGAGTCCGAAGAGAAAAAGCGGGCCTACGAATCCAAACGCACAGGCAACAGCCTTGATCGGCTCTATTCCGACTGGGTAGACCCTTCTCTTGGGGACTTGGCCAACGAAGATGCCGTGCACGCGTGGTGGATCGCGGTGATGGACGCCACCGGTGCGGGCAATGCCCTGTTCCGCAAAGGCCTCGATCAGCCGTTTGTCGAAAGTGATCACGCGGAATTGGCGCAAACCCTTGTCGATCTGAGGCCGCAAATCCGCGAGGCACTGGACAAGGCCGGCCTGACCAAATCTTACTTCCGCTTTGATCGGGAACAATACAACCCGGCGCTGCCTGTGGCCGCCAACCTGTTCTTTGCCACCCCACGCCAGATGATCACCGATGGCCGTGAACAACGCATCGCCGAGTTCCTCAAGCTGCTGCAAGAGCTTGGCATTGAGGAAAGCATCCTGCGCATGAGCCGCGAAGTTGTGGAGATGTTGAACCAGACATTTGGTGTGGATGGCACCGACCACCCCTTGTTCCAACAGCTTGGCTTTGATCCGGATGACTTCACCCGCAACGTCGAACTCTTTGCCAAAAGCCGGGACGTGCGTCTTGGCAACATGGCGCAGGAAGAGCTGGAACAAATGTTGTCGCTGCCGCTGCTGGTCTCCGCCGAACGCATTGGGGCGGGCTTTAGTGATGAGCTCAAACAGACTATTCTGGAACTGCGCCACGTTGAGGCGCAAAAGCTTTCTGAATGGACGGCGGTGTATTTTGCGCCTTTGCGCGAAGATCGATATGCCCCCGGCCTCACGGTTCTGGAAAACGCCATCTTTGGCAAGCTTGCCGCGTCCGCAGGACCACGTGCAGAGCAAATCCGCGATATTGTGGCCCA
The DNA here is from genome assembly GCF_900182745.1 of Shimia sagamensis. GTDB lineage: Bacteria > Pseudomonadota > Alphaproteobacteria > Rhodobacterales > Rhodobacteraceae > Shimia > Shimia sagamensis. The sequence goes on from NZ_FXTY01000013.1 coordinate 46,243, forward strand.
AACCCTGGCGGAAGCGGGCATGAAGCAAGAGGTGGCTGAGCTGCTGTTTGCCGTGCCAACCGGCATCGGCGGTGCGGGTCTGCCTGCAGCATTTTCAGAACCGCTCGCGATCAGCCGGGCGGCGATCAAAAAGCCGGATGTGATGATCCTCAACCGTTGCTTGGCCAATTATGAGGAAGGCCAAGCCGCCGAAACCATCGCCAATCTGCGCGCGTTGTTGCCCAACACCACGTTCCTCTTTCTCGAAGAGGAATTTGAGGATGTCGACACCTTTGATATGGTTCTGGAACTAGAGCATGGCCGCTTAAAAGACAGCGGTGTGGCGGCCGTCGACGATACGGATAACGCAGCCAGCGCTGACCTGCGCCGCAAAATGCGTGCCTTGGCCTCCGCAGATATGTTCAACGGTCTGTCGCGTCGCCAAATGCGCCTACTGGCCTTTGGTGCGCAATGGCATAGTGCGCCCGCGGGTGAGTATGTCTTCCATATGGGGGATGACCCATCGGATGGCGCTTATCTGATCCTCGAAGGGGAAGCCGGTTTGGGCTACAGCACGCCGGACGGTGAGTCCCATGTGGTGGCCGAAGCGGGGGCGGGGACCCTGGTTGGTGAGCTGGCTTTGCTGCGCAAAGAGAAACGTGCGCTCGACATGTATGCCAAGACTGATCTGGAAATGCTGCGTTTGGGCGAAAGTGAGTTTATGGCCGTGGTGGAAAACGACGCCTCAACGGCCTTCCGCATTCTACAAGCGGTGTCAGGCTACGTGGGGGCGCCCAAGCAGAGCAATGACAACAAAGATGACGCCTGATCGATAAGACCAGGCGCACTGGCTGTTCTTGAACCGTTGGCTGACATGTCGCATGGGTACGACACATAGCCTAACTGAGGCGTCGTTCCAGATACACCAGATAGGGATCAAGCTCCGGCGGGTTGCCGTTTTCGGGATAGCGGGGGATGTAGTCAAACCAAAGCCGCTCATACATCGATAACATGGCGCGAATGCCTTTGACCGTGTCGGCATAGAGCGTGGTGCAGCCCATCTCTCTGGCCGCGTCGATCCGCATCTCAAACAGCTTGCGTCCCAGCCCAAGCCCCTGTGCCTCCGGATGCACAAACATACGCTTCAACTCCGCCGCGTCCGGTCGCACCTTGCGGATGACGCCAGAGCCAATCAATCTGCCGGTCTCGTCGTGCGCCAACAAGGTGCGCCCATGGGGCGGCAAAAGGTCTTCCATATGACACATCGTGTCTTGGGCGAGGTTGGCTGCAGACAGCTGCGGCCCTCCCACATCTGTGAGTTTGGAAGTCATGATGGTGTAATACTCCTGCATCAGAGCCTCAAAAGCCGCCGGGTCGGGCAGAGCGGAGACAAATTCCAGGGTCACAGGCATGGCAGCTCCGATGTGTAAGGTTTGGTCAGGCGCAGTGTAGCGCCGTTTTGTTCTGCCGCCTAACCATCGACCATCCCCATCGCCCGCTGTGTTCACCGTTCTGAAACGGCACCTTTCCTGCCGTATTTGTGCACTGTTGTGATGCTGTCGCGAAACAGACGTATTACCGACGTGTTTTTTGGTGGGATTTGTCTGGTTAAGGCGCGTTTGTTTTTGGTGTTGCGGTGTGAGTCTTTGGTGAGTCTTGCGGTGAGTCTGTGGATAACTGCCTGTGATCGGCGTTTGAGCGCTGTGTTTGTTGGTTTTCTTGTTTTTGTGTGTTGGGGTGTTCTGTTTAGGGTGTTGATATTGTTGAGTTTTTGAGAAAGTTGGTGTGTTTTTGCGGAAAGTTGAAAAAAGCGCTTGCGGCTTTGTTGGTATAACCTTAGAACCCCCTTCACCGGCGGCGCTGAGGCGCACAACGGCGGGACGGACT
>NZ_FXTY01000014.1 GCF_900182745.1 Shimia sagamensis
TTCACGGTGTCTTTGGTGTGCAAAAGCGCGGCATCAGTGTTGGACTTGAGTGCAGTTTTGCGGCCGCCACGTGGGGCAGAGTCCGCAGTGATCACAACTTTGGCGTCACAGCCGTTGATCCGTGCAGCCAAAGCATCCGGAGAGAAGCCGGCAAACACAATCGAATGGATTGCGCCGATGCGGGCACAGGCCAGCATCGCATAAGCCGCCTCGGGGATCATTGGCAGGTAGATAACAACACGGTCGCCTTTGCGCACGCCCATCTCTTCGAGCACATTGGCAAAGCGGCAAACGCGGCGGTGCAGATCGGCATAGGTGATTGACTGCGCCGGCTCGTTGGGATCATCCGGTTCAAAGATGATCGCGGCCTGATTGCCCCGGGTTTCCAGATGGCGGTCGATACAATTGGCGGCCACATTGAGCGTGCCGTCCTCAAACCATTTGATATCCACATTGCCCGGCGCAAAGGAGGTGTTTTTCACCTTGGTGTACGGCTTGATCCAATCCACACGCTGGCCATGCTCGCGCCAAAACGCCTCAGGATCAGACATAGAGGCCGCATACATCTCATCGTATGTGGCGGCGGAGATCAGGGCGTTTTCCGCCAGTTCTTTGGATGGGGGGAATGTGGTGTCAGACATGTTTGGACCTCGAATGGGAATTCTTTGGGGGCGAGGTTAGGGGGCTGCGCCGCGAGGTCAACTCGACTTTTGGCGCAACCCCGACTTGTTGGCGTCAGATTGCCAGATATTCGGCACGCAGCTCTTCGTTTTCGAGCACCTCGTTGGCAGAGCCGTCAAAGACAACTGAGCCGGTGTCCAGGATCACCGCGCGATCCGCCAGTTCCAGTGCGCGTACGGCGTTCTGTTCCACGATCACGGTGGTGATGCCTTGCTCTTTGATGATGCGCAGCGTTTTTTCAATCTCGTCCACAATCACTGGCGCGAGACCTTCGTAAGGCTCATCCAGCAGCAGGACTTTGATGTCACGGCTGAGCGCGCGGGCAATGGCCAGCATTTGCTGTTCCCCACCAGAGAGAGTCACACCCTCTTGCTTGCGACGTTCGCCAAGACGCGGGAAGAGCTCATAAAGGCGGTCAATCGACCAGCCGATGGGCGGGGCAATTTGAGCCAGTTGAATGTTCTCTTCCACCGTCAGGCCAGGAATGATCGAGCGATCTTCTGGCACCAGGCCAATGCCGGCCTGCGCGGCCTCGTGGCTTTTCATCAAGTGGAGCGCCTGGTGGTCGAGCCAGATTTCACCTTTGGTGACTTGAGGATCATTCATCCGTGCGATGGAACGCAACGTGGAGGTCTTGCCCGCCCCATTGCGGCCCAAGAGCGCAAGGATTTCACCTTCGTGCACGTTGAAGCTGATGTTTTGCACGATGTAGCTCTCGCCGTAGTAGCTCTCCATATTCCAGATGGAGAGGTAGGCGGGGGCGGTTTCGGCCAGATTGTGACCTTTGGAAAAGTCGGGTTTGACGTTCATCTGTCCTGTTTTCCTTATGCAGCAGTCTCGCCGAGGTACGCTTCGCGCACTTTCGGGTGACCTTTGATGTTTTCAGGATTGTCTTCGACCAGCGGCGTGCCCTGCGCCAGCACGGTGATGCGCTGTGCCAGAGAGAACACCACATGCATATCGTGTTCAATAATCGCGATGGTGATGTCGCGCTCATCACTGATCTGCTTGAGAAGATCGATGGTGTTGTTGGTGTCCGCCCGCGCCATACCGGCGGTTGGCTCATCCAGCAGCAGCAGGCGCGGCTCTTGCGCCAGACACATGCCGATTTCCAAGCGACGTTTGTCCCCGCGCGACATAGACGCTGCATTCATGTGACGCTTGTCGGCCATATTCATGTCCACCAGCATCGCTTCTGCTTTTTCCACGACGTCTTTTTCGCGCATCGTATTTTCGATGGCGCGCATGCGGAAAGAACCGTCCCGTTTGGCAAAGCAGGGGATCATCATGTTTTCCATGACCGAGAGATCGCCAAAGATCTCCGGGGTTTGGAAGACGCGGGAAATGCCCATTTGGTTGATTTCGTGGGGGCTGCGACCCAGAACCGATTGGCCGTCAAACATGACGGAGCCCGTGTCAGGGATAAGCTTGCCCACAAGGCAGTTCAGGAGGGTGGATTTCCCGGCCCCGTTGGGGCCGATGATTGCATGTACGGTGTTTTCTTTGACGGAGAGGTTCACGTCACCGAGGGCCTGGAGGCCGCCGAACCGCTTACCTACGTCTTTGACTTCGAGAATTCCCATGTCTCTTGTCTCCTTATTCTGCGGGTTCGGTTGTGGCGCCAGAGTCTTTGGCTTTGCCGCGGTTCTTGATCCATTTGCCAATGCGTTGACCACCTTCGACAAGACCACCAGGCAGGAAGATCACAACCAACATGAACAAGATGCCCAGTGTCAGGTGCCAGCCTTTACCGATGAAGGGGTGCACGATGAAGACCATGAAATTCTCAAGGCCATCGGGCAGGAAGGCGAACCATTCGTGCAAGATCGAGTCGTTGATCTTGGAAAAGATGTTCTCAAAGTATTTGATGAAGCCTGCACCCAGAACCGGACCAATAAGGGTGCCGGTGCCGCCGAGGATGGTCATTAGAACCACCTCACCAGATGCCGTCCACTGCATGCGCTCCGCACCTGCAAGTGGGTCCATTGCAGCCATCAGACCACCAGCCAGACCAGCGTACATGCCAGAGATTACAAAGGCTGCCAACGTGTGAGGCCGTGGATTGAGGCCTGTGTAAGACATACGGGTCTGGTTGGACTTGATGGCACGCAACATCAGGCCAAAAGGAGAGCGGAAAATGCGGATCGAGAGATAGAAGACCAGCATCAACACAATCGCACAGAGGTAGTAGCCTGCGTTGAAGCTGAAGCTCCAGGCGCCAAGATCCAGATTGTATGTCGAGCGCATCGACAATCCAAAGAGGTGTGGCAGATCCGGAAGGCTATCCCGGTGGAACATCTGAAGATCGCCCGAATAGACCTGAAGGCCAGTTTCCCCATTGGTTAGGTTGAACTTCGGGTTGGAGAGCACCGAATAGGCCAACGCGAAGGACATCTGCGCAAACGCCAGTGTCAGGATCGAGAAGTAGATGCCGGAGCGGCGCAAGCTCACATAGCCGATCACAACAGAGAACAGGCCTGCCATGATCACGGCCAATGCAATTGCGGGGACCACATTATACGTGAAGAGTTTGAAGATCCACACAGCCGCATAAGAGCCTATGCCCAAAAAGGCCGCGTGACCAAAGGACAGATAGCCAGTGAGGCCAAAGAGAATGTTAAACCCGATGGCAAAGATGCCAAAGATGACGAAGCGCTGCATCAGGTCCGGATAACCGGCGTTGAACTGTGCCATGGCGCTGTCGGCCGGGAAGGGGTTGAGGATGAAGGGCGCGAGCAATGTCAGCACCGCAACAGCGATCAGGAGTTTGGTGTCTTTGTTATTCAATCCAAGCATGTCTTATTCCTCCATCACGCCTTTGCGTCCCATCAGACCGCGCGGACGGGTCAGAAGTACGATGATCGCGACAAGGTAGATGATGATTTGGTTGATACCGGGCAGGGTGGTTGTGGCCCAGGTGGTGGAGGCGAAGCTCTCCAGAATGCCAAGCATAAAGCCTGCGAGCACGGCGCCGGGCAGAGAGCCCATACCGCCCACAACCACAACCACAAAGCTGAGAACAAGGAAGTCCATGCCCATGTGGTAGTTGGGTGGGTTGATTGGCGCGTACATCACGCCCGCCAAGCCCGCGACTGCAGCTGCAATGGCAAACATAATGGTGAAGCGACGGTCGATGTTGATACCCAAAAGGCCAACGGTTTCGCGGTCTGCCATGCCTGCGCGCACAACCATCCCAAAGGTGGTGAACTGCAGGAAGGCAAAGACTGCGCCGATAATGCCAAGTGAGAAGCAGAAATAGACAATGCGCCAGATTGGGTAGGGCAAGTCCATGCCAAACGCGGCACCGACGTTGGCCACACCTTGCAGCGCTTCAGGTGGAGGGGTCTGGATCGGGTTGGCGCCAAAGTAGTATTTGATGATTTCCTGCAGAACAATGGCGAGACCAAAGGTCACCAGGATCTGATCCGCATGTTCGCGGCTATAGAAATGTTTGATCAGACCACGTTCCATGATCAAACCAATCAACATCATCACAGGGATGGTCAGCAAAATGGCCAGCGGCACCGACCAGTCGATGATGGAGGTGCCCATTTCGGGGCCAAACCAACTTTCGACATAGGGTGTTTTGACTTTCAGCGGATTGCCGAGAAAGTCTGTCTGGTTTGGGTCAACAACCTCATAGCTGATATTCAATATCTTGGAGATTGTGACAGCACAGAAGGCGCCGATCATAAACAACGCCCCATGAGCGAAGTTTACGACACCCAATGTGCCAAAAATCAAAGTAAGTCCCAGCGCAATCAGCGCATAGGCGGAGCCCTTGTCTAGGCCATTCAGGATTTGCAGGATTAATCCGTCCATCGTCCCCACCAATTCATGTTTGTGGCTTTCCTCAGCGGAGTGCGCAATTGGTGCGTCTTCTCACGGCTGGGAAAGGGAGGAACTGGCCGCGCAGAGGCGCGGCCAGCAAAGGTAAAGCGCTTACGCGCCGTTGTTGCACTCGCCCAGGGACGCATCTGCGCCGCCAAACATTGCGTGATCGGGGGCGTAGGTAACCTGTGCCGCCGGGGTAACTTCCACAACTTCCAAAAGGTCGAACTCGGATGTTGGGTTTTCTTTACCGCGCACAACCAGAACATCTTTGAAGCACTGGTGGTCTTCGGCACGATACAGCGTCTTGCCGTTGCCCAGCCCATCAAACTCAAAGCCTTCCAGAGCTTCTGCCACAGCACAAGGCGCAAACGAACCGGCACGGGTCACAGCATCCGCATAAAGCAGGGTCTGAACGTAGCAGGTGTGTGCTGCCTGGGATGGCGGGAAGCCATACTTGGTACCGAAGGATTTTACGAAGGCTTTGGAACCTTCATCCTGCAGGGACCAGTGCCAGTTGGTGGAACCGTGGATGCCTTTAACGTTGGCGCCCGCACCTTTCGCCATCAGGCGAGAGTACAGTGGAACAACAATTTCGAAGTCTTTGCCGTTCACAACTTTTTCGCGCAAACCAAACTGAACCGCGTTGGTCAGCGAGTTCACCATGTTGCCGCCGTAGTGGTTCAGAACCAGAACATCGGCGCCGGAGTTCAGAACCGGAGCGATGTAGGAGCTGAAGTCAGTGGAGGCCAGCGGTGTCAGCACGTTGTTGACGGTTTCCCAGCCAAGTGCCTCGGTTGCAGCCGCGATGGACTCCTGCTGGGTCCAGCCCCAGGTGTAGTCAGCGGTCAGGTGATACGCTTTACGATCGTCGCCGTAGATGTTCTTCAGAACTGGCGCCAGAGCGGCACCCGACATGTAGCCGTTGAAGAAGTGACGGAAACCGTTGGCCTTGCGGTCTTTACCGGTTGTGTCGTTGGAGTGGGTCAGACCTGCCATAAAGATCACGCCAGCTTCCTGACACAGACCTTGAACAGCAATTGCCACACCGGAGGAGGAGCCGCCGGTGATCATGATGGCGCCGTCTTTTTCGATCATCGACTTGGCCGATGCACGCGCAGCGTCAGATTTTGTCTGCGTGTCGCCAGTGACATATTCGACTTTCTTGCCGAGGATGCCGTTGCCTTGCAGTTCTTTGGACGTGAAGGTGTTCAGCATGCCGCTGTCGCCTTCGCCGTTCAGGTGCTCAACAGCCAGCTGATAAGCGCGCAGCTCATCGGCACCCTCGTCCGCGTAAGGACCTGTCTGTGGCACGTTGAAGCCCAGAGTTACAGAACCGCCGGTTGGGTCGTTTGTAAACGCGTGGCCGCTTTGAGCTGTGAAGATGGTCGGCAGCGCCAGACCAGCGCCAGCGACGGCACCGGTTTTCAATACGCCGCGACGTGTAAAGTTGCTTTTGGACATGTAATCCTCCCGTTATGTCATTTGTGGATTGGGCTCCTCTTCCCGCCCCACAGGCACTATTCGTGCAAAGCCATTATCGAGCCGCGACCGAAAATTTCGCAACAACTGCTTTCAAAGACACAATTTATTTGTAAAGTAATTCGCATTGCCCTGCAGCATCGTGTAAAGAAATTTTATTGCAGCGCAGCAAAATATTGAATCTGGGGGAAAAGCCAATGGTCCAGCAAACCCTTGCAGGCAGTCGAATTCGGGAGCGCCGCGTGATGGCGGGCCTACGCCAAGCTGAACTTGCGCGGCTTGTTGGGATCTCCGGCAGTTATCTCAACTTGATCGAGCACAACCGGCGCAGAATCGGTGGGAAACTGCTGAATGACATCGCCCAGGCCCTGAATGTTGAGCCGTCTCTGTTGAGCGAAGGTGCAGAAGCCGCGCTTTTGTCAGCGTTGCGTGTGGCGGCGGCTGAGGCGGAGGCCGTGGCCGTTGAGTTGGAGCGGGGCGATGAATTTGCCGGACGTTTCCCAGGGTGGGCTGCTTTGATTTCTGAGCAACACAAACGTCTGCGTAGCCTGGAGCATACAGCGGCGACCTTGACTGATCGGCTGACCCATGACCCGCATTTGGCCACATCTGTGCATGAGATGTTGACCATGGTCACCGCGATCCGGTCCACCGCGGGAATTTTGGTAGATACAAAAGAGATTGAGCCGGAATGGCGCAACCGGTTTCACCGCAATTTGAATGAGGACAGCCAACGACTCGCAGAAGGCGCGGAGCAACTGGTGGCCTATCTGGATGACGCGGGAGATGCCTCTGCAGGTATGACATTGCCACTGGAAGAGGTGGAGGGAATGCTGGAGGCGCACAAGTTTCGGTTTGATAATCTTGTGAATGCGACACCGGACGAGTTGTCAACTTTTGTGAGTAATCAAGCCCAGCTGACGTCGGATGCAGCGCGGGACATGGCGATGGCTGTGGTGCGCCAGTTGCGGGCGGACGCGCGGCTGCTCTCGCTGGATATGCTGGAGCGACAAGTGAAGGCAGGAAATGTGGATCCGGCGCAGATTGCAACGGATTACGGCGTGCCGCTGAGCGCTGTGATGCGCCGGCTTGCTGCGGTATCGGATATTATGTTGTCCATGCCGATGGGGTTGGTGATGTGTGACGCCTCAGGAACGTTGATGTTGCGCAAGTCAGTGGAAGGTTTTGCCATTCCACGGTTCTCCGGCGCCTGCCCAAAGTGGCCGCTGTTTCAAGCTTTGTCGCGTCCGATGCAGGCCTTGCGTCAGACCGTTACCATGACAGGGCGTGAGGCAAAGAGGTTTGATTGCTACGCGGTGAGCGAGCCAATTGGCACAATTCAAGTCAATGTTGCGCCGCTCTATCACAGCTTTATGTTGATTGTCCCCCTGGAAGCAGCAGGGCCGGCAGAAGCGGAGGTTGGGTCCTCTTGTCGGGTGTGCCCGCTGGAAAAATGTGAAGGGCGTCGTGAGCCGTCATTGTTGGCGGATGTCGGGTAACGTTGGAAAATATCTTTTCTTTTTGTGGGCGTTCGCTAAGAATGGCGCACCGCTTGTGGACTTTCGGGGAGGGCAGACTGCATGGGCAAAAACGTGCTGGTCATCGAAGATGAGCCCAATATCATCGAAGCAATCAGCTTCATTTTGTCTCGTGACGGTTGGTCCGTTGCGACCCATTCCAATGGTCATGACGCTGTTGGTGTGGTGCAAAAAGCGATGCCCGATCTGGTCATTCTGGATGTGATGCTGCCTGGCAAGACCGGGTATGACATCCTGCGTGAGCTGCGCAGTGAGGATGCCACGCATGGCTTGCCAGTGTTGATGTTAACCGCAAAAGGCCAAGTCAAAGACCGCGAAATGGCGGAGCGCGCTGGTGCAAGCCGGTTTATGACCAAACCGTTTTCTAATGCTGAGGTGTTGGATGCGGTACGTGAGCTGGTGGCCGGGTGAACGCCAAACACACCATTCCGTTTTTGGAGCGGCAGAGTTATCGCCGCCGGCGGTTGATCGACACAATCCGTACCCTGCCCGTGATCGGGGCTGTGCTTTGGGGGGTGCCGCTGTTGTGGCGGCAATCAGACGCGGCAGATGTGGTGATGACCTCTGACGCAATTATTTACATCTTTAGTGTTTGGTTGTTGCTTGTCGTTGGGGGCGGCTGGTTGGCGCGTAACCTCAAACGCAGCGATGCGGAGGAGACGGAGCGCGAACGCTAATGGGTACGCTTAATATCCTGGTTGGCGTGTGTTTGATCTACGTCGCGTTTCTGTTCTTGGTGGCCTTTGCTGCGGAGCGCGCAGCGCTCGAAGGCAAAGGCGCGTGGCTGCGTAGCCCGATAATTTACACACTGTCATTGTCCATCTATTGCACGGCCTGGACGTTTTATGGGGCGGTTGGCTACGCGGCACGCTCGGGGCTTGAATACCTCACCATCTACATCGGCCCATCGTTGGTGATGATTGGCTGGTGGTGGTTGCTGCGCAAACTGGTGCGCATTGGGCGCAGTCAGCGCATCACGTCGATTGCTGATCTGATCTCGTCTCGTTACGGAAAATCAAACCTTTTGGCTGTGGGCGTCACGGTACTGGCGGTGATTGGAACCACGCCGTATATCGCTCTACAATTGCAATCTGTGACTGTTAGTTTTGATGTTTTTTCAAGTGCTTACGGGGCGGAGTTAACGGATTCCGCACAAGGGAGTAACGCGCTTTTGGTGGCGGCGGGCCTGGCACTTTTCACCATTATTTTTGGCACACGAAACCTTGATGTGAACGAGCGTCACCATGGTGTTGTGATGGCTGTGGCGGTTGAGGCGATTGTCAAACTACTGGCGCTGACAGCGGTTGGCATTTTTGTGGTTTGGGGGTTGGCTGGCGGCGTGGGGGACACGCTTGCCCGTATTGACGCCAGCGAGATCGGTCAGTGGCAAATGCGTGGCGATCGCTGGGGCACTTTGATTTTTCTGTCCGGCGCGGCGTTTTTGTGCCTTCCGCGCATGTTCCAGGTCATGGTGGTCGAGAATGAAGATGAAGACCACTTGCGGACCGCGAGTTGGGCGTTTCCGGCCTACCTAATGGTGATGAGCCTGTTTGTGGTGCCCATTGCGGTGGTGGGTCTGGACCTCCTGCCGGCGGGCAGCAACCCTGACTTCTTTGTTTTGACCGTGCCACTGGCAACCGGAAATGACGCGCTGGCGATGTTGAGCTTTCTTGGCGGCTTTTCCAGTGCAACATCGATGGTGATTGTCGCGGCGCTGGCGTTGTCGACGATGGTGTCCAACCATATTGTGATGCCGATTTGGCTCAGCACTCAGAGCGGCGGCGCTTCAGTATCCGGGGATGTGCGCCACGTTGTACTGTTGTCGCGCCGGATATCCATCGCAGCGGTTGTGTTTCTTGGCTACCTCTATTTCCGCTTGTCGGGAGGTGGCACGGCGCTGGCCTCGATTGGCCTGGTTTCCTTTGCCGGGGTGGCGCAATTCCTGCCTGTATTGGTTGGCGGGATTTTCTGGCGGGGAGCGACCCGTACGGGGGCGTTTGTGGGGCTGTCCGTGGGATTTGTGATCTGGGCGTATACGTTGCTTTTGCCGAGCTTTGGCGCGGGCTCTTTGGTGTCGCAAACCATGTTGGAGAACGGACCTTTGGGGCTTGGATGGCTGCGGCCACAGGCGTTTTTTGGCATCTCAGGGATGGATCCACTCGTGCATGCGATTTTTTGGTCTATCCTTTTGAATACAATGAGCTTCTTTATCGCTTCTCTTGTTGGCTTTCCGTCGCCTTTGGAGCGGCTACAAGGCGCGCAGTTTGTGAATGTATTCGAGCACAGTTCCACGCCTCAAAGTTGGGGCGGTAGCTTGGCGCAAACCGAAGACCTGATGGTGATGGCGCAGCGTATCATTGGGGCGCGAGAGGCACAGAACTTGTTTGAGCGTGAGGCAAAGCGCCAAGGCATGAGCGGCCTGTTGCCGGAGCCGTCACCCGACTTTTTGCAGCGGCTGGAGCGTGAATTGGCGGGCTCTGTGGGCGCGGCCACGGCGCATGCGATGATCGGTCAGATTGTTGGCGGGGCTTCGGTATCTGTGGAAGACCTGATGGCGGTGGCGGATGAAACCGCGCAAATGATGGAGTATTCCAGCAAACTGGAGGCCAAATCCGAGGAGCAGGCACGAACGGCGCGGCAATTGCGGCAAGCGAACGAAAAGCTGACCCTGATTTCGGAGCAAAAAGACAGTTTCCTCAGTCAAGTGAGCCATGAGTTACGTACGCCAATGACGTCCATCCGGGCATTCTCGGAGATCCTGCGCGACAGTGATCGTCTAACCGAAACTGAAAAGACAAAGTACAGCTCGATCATCCATGACGAAGCGCTGCGGCTGACGCGGCTATTGGATGACTTGCTGGACTTGAGTGTTCTTGAAAGCGGTCGGGTGAATCTAAACATGCAGAGCGGCTCGCTTAAAGGTATTTTGGATCACGCAGTGGCCAGCGCCTTGACCGGTGCAGGCGCGGACAAGATGCAAGTGGTGCGCGACAATCAGCAAGAAGACCTGATGTTGAACACAGATTTGGACCGTTTGAGCCAAGTGTTCATCAATCTGATTGGAAATGCCCAGAAATATTGCGATTCGACGACACCAAAATTGCGCATTGATGTTGGGCGGGCCAATGCGGCTTTGGTGGTGGATTTCATCGACAATGGCAGCGGTATTCCCAAAACTGAACAGGCTGTGATCTTTGAAAAGTTCTCTCGCACCGGTGTGCAGAAGGTCAAAGGCGCGGGTCTGGGTCTGGCGATTTGTCGCGAGATCATGACCCGCCTTGAGGGCTCGGTTGAGTACTTGCCGGGGCAGGGTGGAGCGGCGTTTCGGGTGACCTTACCGGAGCAGGTGGCAATGGCCGCACAATAGGTACAATTTCACACGGTTTTTGAGGGGCATGTAGAGGCTCTATTAACCTTATTGCGGCACATCTGTCCTGCAAGGAGCCACAAACAGGGCAGATCCGGATATGAGTGAAACTCAAGCCACCTCTATTCTAAGACGTAAAGCAGCGGATGGGCGGACCGAGCATCAGGCACGTGCGATGTCCCCAAACAAGGCCTTGCGCCTTGGGCTCGCTTTGGCGGCTGAGAAAGGTATGGATCTGGCACTGGATGTAACCGATGTGCGCCACGTAAAGCTGCCGCACCGTGCGCTTGAAGTGACATTGGACAACGAATCCCTGTTGGTTTTGCTCGAAGGGCAGAATGGCGAGCCAGGTGCGTTGGCTGTGGATATGCAGGTTTTGGCCGGCTTGGTTGAGTTTCAGACGCTGGGTCAAGTGATCCCCAAGCCGGTGGTTGAACGCGTGCCCACCAAAGTGGATGCCGCGCTGATCACGCCGTTTCTGGAAGATGCGTTGATGCGCTACGTCCGGATGTTGGGTGAAGAAGGTGAGGCGCCGTATTGGCTGCAACACTACAAATTTGGCGCGATGATGTTGGACACGCGCACCCTGTCGCTGGCGATGACCGCGCAAGACTATCATATGTTTGTGCTTGATGTGAAACTGGAGCGTGGCAAGAAATCCGGCACGATGGCTCTGCTGTTTCCGGACGTGCAAGTGCTGTTGGATGAGCCGGATGACGCGACAGAAACCGACGCAGAAAAATTTCAAAACGGTGTGAAAGAGGCAACCACGTTGCTGAACGCTGTGGTTGGCAAAATCAGCCTGCCAATAGCGCAGATTCAGGGGCTTCAGATTGGCGATACGCTCGCATTGCCGGAAGGGTCCATGCAGAATGCGAAGCTCGAAGCACCGACAGGTGAAGCGATTGCCGAGGTGCGTATTGGGCAGCTCAATGGCATGCGGGCCGTGTGCGTGCCCGGATTGGTTGGAGCGGCCGCAGCCACCTCAGCCTCAACTGACCTAACCGTTCCTGACATGCCGGATATGGGCATGCCTGACATGGATGCACCTGAGATGCCTGCGATGGATATGCCGTCGATGGATATGCCTGGAATGGACATGCCTGCGATGGGCGGCATGGATGATATTGGCGGCGATCTACCGGGTATGGCCGAAATGCCTGCTCTGGACGGTGGCGACTTGCCGGACTTTGGTGGCGACCTACCGGATTTGGGTGGCGGTGGCCTGCCTGACCTAGAGCCAATGGGCGAGATGGGCGTTGGTCTGGATGCGGACAATGGTATGGAAGACTTCGGCGGGTTGGACGACTTGGATGAACTAATCCAATTGGGCAACGACGACATAGGCGATCCGGCGGCGCTGGCCGATCTGGACCTGACAGGCACGTAAGATCACTCGAGCAGTCACAACGAGCAGACACAAAAAAGCCCCGCCGGAAGAGCGGGGCTTTTTGTTTTTCGTCAGATATTTAGACTTCGGACTTGATCGCTTCCAAATGTGGCACCAGCCCGGAAACGTCATATCCGCCATTGGCAGCTGCATTCACGATGTCGGCCACCTCCATCTCTTTGGCCTGAGACAGAGCCCAGCAGATGGTCGATCGAGTGCCGGAGCGGCAGTATGCCAGAACTTTGCCTTCGCAACCTGCTGTGCTGTCGCGTTGCATGGCTTGACGATCCGGGGTCATTGTTTCCATGGTCAGCGGGTTGACCACAAATTGCAGCCCAACGGCTTCGGCGGCCGCCCGCATGGTCTCGGAATGCTGATCCGGGCCAACCTCGGAGTCGGGGCGGTTGTTAATAACAAGCCCAAAGCCTGCTTCGGCAAGGGCGGCAAAATCTGCGGCGTCAATCTGAGGCGCGGCAAAGAAGCGGTCGGTGATCTGGCGAATATCCATGGCGATTTCTTACTCGGCAGGAATGGCGCTGTCTAGTTGCGCACGTGCCATAGGGGCTAAGGCCATACCAGTGAGCATCGCCGCGAAGAACACCCAATGGGGCCAGCCGCCGTAGCTGAGCGACGCCACGGCTGGGCCAGGGCAGAGACCGGCAAGGCCCCATCCCGCGCCGAACAATACCGAGCCGAGTACAAGGTTGCGACCGAGCTTTGGTTCAGGTGGTGCCGGGAACTCGCCACCCACAATCGGCTTGCGGCCGGTGGTGAACAGCCAAGCAATCGCCATTGGGACGATCGCGCCGCCCATCACAAAAGCCAGCGTTGGGTCCCAGTTGCCAAAGACATCCAGCCAGCCTTGCACCTTGGAAGTGTCGGTCATGCCGGAGATAAACAAGCCGGCGCCAAACAGGCCGCCTGAAAGCAGGGCGAGAAGACTACGCATCATCAGATCACTCCAAGAATGTGACGGAAGAGGACCACGGTGAGGCCACCTGCCATGATGTAGAACACTGTGGCAACCATGCCACGCAGGGACAAGCGGGAGATGCCGCAAACGCCGTGGCCGGAGGTGCAACCGTTGGCGAGGCGGGTGCCAACGCCCACACAAAGACCTGCGGCAATCAGTACAGCGATGTTGGTGGTGGCGTGTGTGTTGACCTCAGAAAACATAGGGTAAAGCAGCACTGGCACCAAAAAGACACCGGCGAGAAAGGCGAGGCGTTCGACCAAATTGCTTTTGCCGGAACCGTCCACCAGACCGCCAATGATGCCGCTGGCGCCCATGACACGGCCGTTGCCCAAGAGGAACACGGCGCCGCCAAGGCCAATAAGCAGGCCGCCACCCAGCCCGAAGAGCCAGTCGGTAGGTATTGCGTTTAACATGATTTTTCCTTTGATGTTCGCGCTTTAAGGATCAAAGTTTATCTACAGGAACCTTGAGGAAGACATCACCGTCTTCATCCGGCTCCGGCATTTGCCCGGCGCGCATGTTCACTTGCAACGACGGGATGATCAGTTTGGGCATGGCCAATGTGGCGTCGCGGGTGTCGCGCATCTCGATAAAGCTGTCTTGGTCCGCACCGGCGCCGATATGCACGTTGTTGGCTTTTTGCTCACTCACTGTGGTTTCCCAGGCGTATTCGTCGCGGCCTGGTGCCTTGTAGTCGTGGCCGACAAAAATGCGCGTGTCTTCCGGCAGGGTGAGGATTTTCTGGATTGATTGATAGAGCGTCTCGGAAGATCCACCGGGGAAATCACAGCGGGCGGTGCCAAAGTCCGGCATAAACAGCGTGTCACCGACAAAGGCGGCGTCGCCAATCACATAGGTCATGCAGGCGGGGGTGTGGCCCGGCGTGTGCAGCACGTCGCCGCGCAGCTGGCCAATCATGAAACTGTCACCTTCTTCAAAGAGCTTGTCGAATTGGCTGCCGTCGCGTTGGAACTCAGTGCCTTCGTTGAAGACCTTGCCGAAGGTGTCCTGCACGATGGTGATGTTTTTGCCGATGCCAATTTTACCGCCGATCTTTTCCTGCAGATAAGGCGCGGCGGAGAGGTGATCTGCATGGACGTGGCTTTCCAAAATCCACTCCACCTTCAGGTTTTTCTCCTGAACGTGGGCAATGATCTCGTCAGCGGATTTGGTGTCAGTGCGACCGGAGCTGTAGTCAAAGTCCAGTACACTGTCGATGATGGCGCAGGACGTACCCTCCGGATCTTTCACAACAAAAGAGATGGTGTTCGTCGCATTGTCAAAAAAGGCAGTTACGTCGGGGGTCATGGCGATTCCTCTGTTTGTCGAAAACATATATGAAAGTCCGCATGTGTTGCAAGGTGCTGGGTTGCAATGCGATGTTTCTGTGTGCGTCGCGGCGCGTTCTCAGGCAGCGATTGATGTGAATCAAGGCGCATGTTTGGGACTTATGTCAAGTTACGTGCGGGTTTTGAAACTAGGCCTCTGCGCGAAAGAGCATGTAAAGGAGACCACGATGACAGACTACAGCAAGTACAAAGGTGCCTTACTCAAACGATTGGCAGAGCTGGATAAACGTCTGCACGTCATTGAGGCAGAACTGGAGGCGCCGCACTCCAAAGATTGGGAAGATGCGGCGGTGGAACATGAAGGCGACGAAGTTCTCGAAGGGCTTGGAACAAGTGGACAAGAGGAAATCCGCCGGATTCAGGCCGCCTTGGCGCGGATGCGTGGAGGTGAGTTTGGTTGCTGTGTAAAGTGTGGCGAGGAAATTGCCGCAGCTCGCCTTGAGGTGGTGCCGGACGCCCCATTGTGTAGTGCCTGCGCCGCGGGCTAGGGGCGGCGTGTCAATTTTGGTAATTTGCGTTTGGGAGGACGTCACATGACTGTCGAACACCTGTTGAGTCGCGCGGAAGCGCTGGAGATCAAAATTCACAAAGCGGAGGAAATGGACCGCTATGAATTGCATCAACAACTGCACCGCACCTTGGTGAATATTGAGCAAAGCGGTGGTCGCGTGCCCTCCCGGTTGCGCCGGTTGGATCTTGACCTGTTGGATCAGGAGATCGAAGACAGTTTTGACAACATGCCGGTGTGATCCAAAGCCAGTGTGACACATGTGCCGACCTGCGCGTACCTGTGGATAACTGGACTTGCGCGATAGAGCCGGGCGGGTAAACTCTGAAAACACAATGGCTTGCGCCAAGGTTAGTCAGGGTTGATGCATGACGCAGTTGCTTGAATATACGGTTGAAGGCGGGGTTGCGGTTCTATCCATGAACCATCCTCCGACAAATGCGCTGACCGCGGAGTTGCGAGCGGCGGTTTTTGATGCGCTGCAAGCAGCGCTTGATGACAAGATGGTTGGGGCCATTGTCCTTTTGGGGGCCGGGTCAGAGTTTTCTGCCGGGCGTGACTATTCAGAACTTGGCAACGCCATTGCACATCCCAATTTGTCCGAACTTTGCTCTGCAATTGAAGCCGCGGGAAAACCGGTTGTGGCGGGGTTGTCCGGGGCGGTCATGGGCGGCGGATTGGAATTGGCCTGGGCCTGCCATTACCGGGTCGCACTGAGCAGTTCTCAGGTGGCGATGCCAGAAGTGGCGCTTGGCGTGATGCCGGGCGCGGGTGGCACACAGCGAGCGCCGCGCCTGTTGGGGGCGGATACGGCGCTGAATATTCTGTTGTCCGGTGTGATGATGCCGGTCACTGATGAGGCCGTTGCGGGCATGGTGGATGAGATTGCGGAGAAGGATCTGCGCGAAGCGGCCATTATTTTTGCGCTGACCTGCATTGCGAAATACAAGCCGGCGCGCCCGACGTCTGAAGCAACGGGTGGAATTGCTGATTTTCAGGCGTTTCAGGCGGGCGTTGCCAAGTGGGAAAAACGTATTGAGGCGCGTGGGCAGGATGCGGCCCTCGCAATTATTGAAGCCGTGCGTGCCGCACCGTTGTTGCCGTTTGAGGTTGGGTTGGAGTTTGAGCGCGAACGGTTTGATGAACTGGTGACATCGGATCAAAGCCGCGCATTACGTCATGTGGCGCTGGCGGAACGGCGGTCGGCCCGGTTGCCAGAGCTGCATCAAGCCGAAGCGCGTCCGGTAAAAACGCTGGGCGTGGTAGTTGGTGCGGATCGCGTTGGGGCTGATCTGGCCTTGGCCGCCCTACAGCATGGGCTGTCAGTGGTGCTCACTGCACCGGTGCCAGCCGCTTTGGCGCTGGCGCAGCGGCGGATTGAGGCGGCGGTGCAACGTATGGTCACAAGTGGCCGTATGGAAGACACGGCATCACGAGATATGCTGGTCAGACTGAGGTCGGATGCGGACTTTGTGGCGCTGTCCCGTGTTGATTTGGTGATTGAGGCCGTGGGGCAGGGGCGCGAGATTTCGCGTCAGATCGCGGCACAGCTGGACGGTATCATAAAAGAGGGTGCGGTGCTTGCCGTGCATGACGCCGCAGCACAGATTGGGCCGGTGGCGCAGGCAACGGGCAGCCCGCAAGATGTCGTGGGGGTCTACGTGCCAAACCTACATCTGCGCACATCCGGTGCGGAAGTGGCGGTGGGTAAAAGCACGGGACCTGAGGCGGTTGCGACGTTGTTTACAGTTTTGAGTACGCTTGGTTTTCTCCCGGTGCGCACCAAAACCTACAGTGGGTTGATTGGGCAAAACGTGCTTGGCGCCTGTGTTCGCGCAGCCGAAGACTTGCTGCGGCTTGGAGCTGATCCTTATGAGATTGACCGGGTGATGCACAGCTGGGGCTTCATGCTGGGGCCGTTTCAGATTGCTGACGCTTTGGGACTTAATGCGCCAGGACTGCGAACGGCACAAGCAGGGACCAGCACAGTGTTGTACCGCATGGGGCGCGAAGGCCGCAGGGCACAGCGCGGCTGGTACCATTATTCACAGGATCACCCCTTTGGTGCAGCAGATGCAGATGCACTACGCATTTTGCAGGCTGCAATCGAAGAAGACCCTAAGCCAGTCGCAAATGTAGGCGTGCGAGACGGGGACATCGAAACAACTTGCCTTGCGGCGATGGCCAATGCGGGGACGCGGTTGTTGCGTATGGGCGTGGCTGCGAAACCGTCTGACATTGATGTGACGATGATCAACGGATTTGGCTTCCCGCGCTGGCGAGGCGGGCCGATGCAGGCGAGTGATGACTATGGTCTGGTCCCGATCCGCAACCATTTGCGCCAAATGGCGGAGCATGGCGATGGGTTTTGGAAGCCGGAGCCGTTGTTTGACACGTTGATCAAAAACGGACGTGGATTTGGCGCATTAAACGGATAGGGATTAGGACAAGGAAATTCCAACCATCACCACCATCAAGCCGATGACCGATAGAAACAGCGCGCCCATGTTCAGAGGCACGACTTTTTGAACTGCTACACGCAGCTCCTCGTCAGATAGGCCCGCGCGGCGCGCTTTGGCAACTTTCACGATGGACAGAACCAGCCCGACCAAGCCAACCACCGACAGAAGGGCACCCACCCAAATCATCCATTGCATCGCGGACTTCCTCTATTGCAGGCGCAATCCCTCGCGCGCCCAATTAATGTTTGGCAGCTATCGGATTGTGGCGCAGCGTGCAAGGCAGGCCGCACGCGGCATTTGGCACAGATCACAGGAAATGGCTTTGCGGGCCTTGCATGGCGCCGCTCTTTACGGTCTATACCTGCTTTGACATTGGCGCCACGGCGGCGCGAAAAATTGGCACAACAAGAGGTCAGACATGAGCGAAGGTACATCTTCGGACGCGCAATTCGGCGTCACCGGTCAGGAACTGAAGCAGTTCATCGAGCGCGTCGAGCGTTTGGAACTTGAGAAAAGCGAAGTGGCTGAGCAGATCAAAGAGGTCTTTGCCGAAATGAAAGGCCGCGGCTTTGACGTGAAGGCGATCCGCACAATAATCCGCGAGCGCAAGCAAGACCCTAACGATATTGCCGAGCAAGAAGCGATGATTGACATGTATAAATCCGCGCTTGGCATGTCTTAAGACATCCGCGTGTAAGGATTGTGAGGCGGCTCCCGGTTGGGGGCCGCTTTTGTTTTGGTCAGGGGGTTAAGACAGTCACGCCGGGAATGCGCTCAATGCGGTAGACATCTTCGTCATAAGATTGTGTCATCTGGTCCACCATGGCGGTGGTCCAACCGGGTAGGTCTAGTTCTTCTTCGATCTCGTCTTCGATACCAAATTTGTCCAGGAAAGCTGCATAGATGCGCCGCTTTTGAATTTCAGTCGTTCCTGGGTGATCTGCCAAAAAGGCCTCCAGTCGCGCCATGCCTTCTTCGCTCATGATTGTGCGCAACAAGTCGGTGCCGCCTGCCACCTCCGTAGCCGGATCAAACCCCGCCATGTCCCGCATGATTTCTTCCCAAATGATCGGGGTGTCCTCGTTGCACCATACCGTGACAGGCATATGTGGAACCGCGTCGCAAATACGTAGGATCAACTCGGACCAGCGCAGCGCCAGAGGGTCGCAATTGTCTGTGACCTCCTCAATTGCGTGATTTGGCGAGGCGGTCACCAGCGCCGGGACAAACGTCGCGGGGTTGCGGATCGCCATGAAGATTTCCAATTCCTCGCCATAAAACAACTCCGACACGCCGCGCAAACGGTCACCGGCGGACGGAAACAAACAGTTGTGGCGGATGGCGCGGCGCGGCACACCAAAAAAATTATCGTTGGACAGGATCATCCGGTCTGGTTGGGCAGTGCCAATCATGCCGTTCATGATTGCCCCTTTATAATCGGTTGCCATGGTCGAACTGGACATCTGTCCTAATGTGTCGCGGATTTGACGGCGGTAAGACGACGGGGGCGGCAAGGCAATGCCATGCTGCGCCAGCAGATCCTGATTCTGAGTCAAGCTGCCGAGAAGTTTTCCCTCGTCAGTGAAGTGCGCGCCTGCGTGAAGTACAATCTGCATGTTCTTTTCGTTGTTGGATTGTGCTGGATCAAGTATAGCCTCGTTTCTGGACAGTAAAACCAGATTCAGGCAACACAAGGGCGCGATAAAGGAATCCCCTGTGCAATCACATGTGACAACACCGCCCCCCAATCGAATTTCTACAGCTAAGGCGCTGAAAAGGCGTCTGACTTTTGATCTATGGTCATTTGGAGCTCTGCTAGTGGCGGTAACCGTGCTGGCCCCAATTTTGGCGGTTGTCTGGATCGCCTTTCATCCGGTTGAAAACATCTGGCCACATTTGTTGTCTACCACCTTGCCTCGCTATATGCGCAATACATTGGTTTTGATGGCATCTGTGGGCTTTTTGGCCGCTTCAATGGGAGCCACAACAGCCTGGCTTGTAACCCGGTATCAATTTCCCGGTGTGCGCTGGATTCAATGGGCTTTGTTGTTGCCGCTGGCCATTCCCGCCTATGTCGGCGCCTACGCCCTTGTTGATTTTTTGGAGTACGCTGGGCCCGTGCAAATCGGTTTGAGAGAGCTGTTTGGCTGGCAAACCAGCCGAGATTACTGGTTCCCAGAAATCCGCTCAATGGGCGCGGCGATCCTCGTGCTCTCAGCGGCGATGTTTCCTTATGTCTATATTCTTGCTCGTGCCGCGTTCCGCGAGCAATCCGGCGCAGGCGAAGAGGTGGCACGCTCACTTGGGGCAGGGCCGGTGGCCCGGTTTTGGCGCGTGGGCTTGCCAATGGCGCGCCCTGCCATTGCGGCGGGCACAGCCATTGTGATGATGGAAACGGTGAATGATTTTGGCACCGTAGACTATTTTGCGGTGCAAACGCTCACCACTGGCATTTTTAGCGTCTGGCTGGAAAGCAACAACGCTGGCGGTGCGGCACAAATTTCCAGCGTGGTGCTGATGTTGGTGATCTTTTTGGTGACAATGGAGAAAATCAGCCGCCGTAAGGTGCAATTTTTCAGCTTGAGCAACCGCAACCGTCCCGCTGAACGCACGCCGCTCTCGGGATTTTGGGGCTGGTTGGCAATGCTGGCCTGTGTGATGCCGTTTCTGATTGGCTTTGTGATGCCGTTTTCGGTGATTGCGCATAACGCCGCTGGCAGTTTGGATCAATGGCGGGACCCGGCGTTGGTGACAGCGCTTTGGAACACTTTGCGGGTCTGTGGTATTGCCGCTGTTGTCACGGTGGCGGCGGGCGTGTTCATGGTCTACGGCGTGCGCCTATCTGGGCGCAGTCTGCCGAGGCTGCTGTTGCCTATCACCACCATTGGGTACGCGGCCCCCGGCGCGGTGCTGGCGGTGGGGATCCTGATCCCTTTGGCCGTGTTGGATCATAAACTGGCTGATTTGATCGAAGTGCTCACAGGCTCGCCAACGGGGCTTTTGCTGACCGGGTCTTCTTTTGCGCTGATTCTGGCTTACTGCGTGCGATTCTTTGCCATTGCGCAAGGCGCGGCGGACGGTGCTATGGGGCGCGTGCCGCCCAGCCTTCCGATGGCGGCTCGATCTTTGGGGCGCACCAAGGGGCAGGTTTTACGTGATGTGTATCTGCCATTGGTGCGGGCTTCGATTGGGTCAGCATTGCTTCTGGTCTTTGTGGACTGTGTTAAAGAGCTTCCAGCGACCATGTTATTGCGCCCGTTTAACTTTGATACGTTGGCTACACGCGTGCATGAACAGGCCAGTCTGGAAAACTTGTCGGACGCCAGTCCCGGTGCAATTATGATTGTTTTGGTGGGCCTGGTTGCGGTTGGGTTGCTGGCTCGCGCAAATCGATAAAAACGTAAAAAAAGCCTCTTGCAGGTTCTGAAAGAAGGCCTTAAATCAGGCTCCAGTGCCCCTATAGCTCAGCTGGTAGAGCAACTGATTTGTAATCAGTAGGTCCGCGGTTCGAGTCCGTGTGGGGGCACCATCTTCAATTACCATGGCGTCCAATAAAGTCCGATAGTAGCCTGTATTTGCAGGTTTTTGCGGTTCTTTTTGTTTGATGTTGTCCTGCCACGTATTACTTAGTTCGCCCCGTATGGGGGTATGCTTGGGGGTACGTGCCCTGCAGCACTTTGGAAGATACCGCCAATGACCGTTTTGAGTGACGCAAAGATTCGCACGATCAAACCCAAGGACAAACCCTTCAAACAATCAGACTTCGATGGGTTGTTCCTACTGATAAACCCCAACGGCTCTAAGCTATGGCGTTTTAAGTACCGGTTGCGCGGCAAAGAAAAGTTGTTGGCGCTGGGCAAGTATCCCGATGTGCCCCTGGCACTGGCCCGCAAGCGCAGGGATGAGGCACGGATGCAAGTTGCGAATGGAGATGATCCCTCTGTTCAGCGCAAAGAGCGCAAGCAGAAAGACGAGGCGGAGCAGAAGGACACCTTTTCCAACCTTGCGGACGAGCTGTTGGAGAAGAAGCGTAAGGAAGGCCGCTCCGAGGCAACGATTATAAAACAGAATGGTTCCACCGTTTGCTAAAGGCAGACATTGGCCACATGCCGATAGCCCAAATCACAGCGCAAGATATTCTCGTGCCGTTGCGCAAGGTGGAAAAGAAGGGCAATCACGAAACCGCCAAGCGACTGCGATCCGCTGCGGGCGCGGTGTTTCGCTATGCAATCGCGCTGGGCAAAGTAGAGAATGATCCAACCTACGGGCTTAAGGACGCGCTGATCCATCACAAGGTCACCCATCGGGCGGCCATCACCGATCCCAAAGAGGTTGGCGGGCTACTGCGAGCAATTGACGACTTTCATGGGCAAAGGACAACCAGGCTCGCGCTACAATTGCTTGCCATCACGGCTGTGCGTCCAGGTGAGTTGCGGCTTGCCAAATGGCATGAGTTCGATCTGGAAAACGCAACGTGGGCCATCCCCGCAGAGCGCACCAAGATGCGGCGGGAACATTCAGTACCTCTTCCCCGTCAGGCGCTGGGCATTTTACTAGAATTGAAAGATCTTACTGGCTGGGGATCGCTGTTATTCCACTCTGTACGCTCGTCTCAAAGGGCAATGAGTGACAATACCTTAAATGCCGCTCTTCGGCGTATGGGGTTCACTAAGGAAGAAATGACAGCACATGGGTTCAGAGCTGTATTCTCCACCTTGGCCAACGAATCCGGCCTTTGGCACCCTGATGCGATTGAACGCGCCCTTGCACATGTCGAGAAGAATGAGATCCGTCGAGCCTACGCTCGCGGGCAACACTGGGATGAGCGTGTGAAGATGTCGCAGTGGTGGGCAGACGAATTAGACAAACTACGAAAGGACTAGTTTCTGAATGAAAGCCTCGGTCTCCCCCCCGGCACAACCCACCGAACGTCTCATGCAGGCTTGGATCTATCAAAACTCTTGGACCACCCAATTCGCGCTGCTCTTGGCGCTGGGCGTTTCGCCAGATGCAGAAGATGCAGAAGATCACATCGCGCCACTCGCCTTGCTCCTAGAGAGGACAACAGGCGACGGGATACGATCAGGGAGACCAATAGATTGGCTATGGTGGGGCGAGAGGAATGGCGTTCCTTTCCATAGTGATTGGTGGATGGCCATCACACCTCAAGGGCCTATCGGGTTTGATGGCCAGCACTTCGCCCTACTGCGCGACGAGATGTTGTCAGATGCCTTTCTTCAGCATGAGCGCCGCCTGATCACCAAATGGGCGCGCAAGCCTTATTGGACGCCCCGCGAGGCGATAGATCTCTCACTGAACTTTGGTCCCTTCACCACTGATAGCTGGCGGGGGCAGGAGCCTGAGTTTGGCGATACGATCCGAGAGCGGGATGACCGGTTTAGGACGTCAGAGCGTGCTGTCGAGGCTGGCGATATCTCTGAGAAGGCCGCTCCGAAGGACTATGTGCTCTGGCTGGACAAATGTGGCTATATCGTCTCCGAGGCTTGGCGGCGCGCCGTGGGGCTGGAAAGCAAAGTCTTTGGGCACATGGAGCAGGCTCAGCTTGCAACCTTACTGGAAGAGAATGCGCAACTGCGGCAAAATCTGGAGAACCTGGCGACAAAAACGGATGCCCAAGATGACGTGCAGCGACAGCTCGCGACACTGGGAGACGAAAACGAAAACTTACGGCGGCAGCTGGTAGAGCAAGAGAAGACTATACGCGGTTTCGAAGAACAGGCGCTACAGTCCGGGATTGAAAGCAACAGCTCTGAAGATATCAAAGAGTTAAAAAAGCGCATCCGCCTTCTGCATGGAGAGCGAGCCAACTACAATGAAGTTGGTGCACTCACGCGCAGAGTCGAGTTTTTAGAGATCATTCTGCTCGCTGCAGCCGTGGATGGACATTCTTACGATCCGCGCGCTGGGAAATCTCCCATACCCAAGGAAATAGCCGACAAAGCAACGGCATTAGGGAACCCCATAGCCCAAAGTACGGTTCGGAAGTATCTTCAAGAGAGCAGCACCAAACACATAGAGCCCGGCGTTTGGGAGGTCATTTTTCCAAAAAAATAAGAAAGCCAAAGTGCTACCACCATGCACAAAGTGATACCACCCAAGACCAGTTCGGACTAATTCAACCTCGAACCCACTATTAACTCTCAAAGGTGGGTTCGATG
Source organism: Shimia sagamensis (assembly GCF_900182745.1). GTDB lineage: Bacteria > Pseudomonadota > Alphaproteobacteria > Rhodobacterales > Rhodobacteraceae > Shimia > Shimia sagamensis. The sequence continues at coordinate 23,764 of NZ_FXTY01000014.1, forward strand.
AAATTCGACGATCTTCCAAACGACGCGTTGCTGCGTGAAAAACAAGTTCTTGCCCCAGGCGGTCCGGTGCCGGTGTCCCGTTCCACTTGGTGGGCTGGGGTACGCAGTGGGCGTTTCCCTCAACCCATCCGCCTTGGCCCGCGCAACACGGCGTGGCGCGTAGGCGACATTCGAGCGCTCCTTCAAGAGGGGGCTGAATGATGGGCAGAGATACATCAGACGACAATGAGACACTGGACATGTTCGAACGTTTTGGCGTTGAAGAACCTGAATGGTTGGAAGACGCGAAAGCGACGAAAGCAGAATTGCTGAGAACCGCGATACCAGTGTCCACTGAGCCTCAAGACGTGTCCCGGAAACCTGAACTGGTATGCTCAACCACTATGCCTTTCCCCGCTGATAAGCAACGGTTTCTGAGAGACCAAGAAGTCGCTGATAGGTATGGGATTAGTCGCCAAGAAGTTTGGAGGCGGAAAAACACCAACCGCCTCCCAGAGCCGATCAAGCTTTCGGCAAGGACCACGCGTTGGCCGCTTTCTGAGCTCGTTGAGTTTGAAAACTCCCTCGTCAAAGAAAACCGCAGCGGGGTTAAACCCACACGGGGCGAGAAGGGAGCGAAGAAGGAAGGGAAATCATGACCCGCTCCTACAAGCAAGTGCACCCAAACGTGAATATGGCCTATTCTGTTGAAGGGGTTAAGGAGCTTTACGGCGTGAGCAGTAACACCGTGTCGAATTGGGTTGGGGAGGGCTTGGAAACATCTGACGGCAGCATTCCCTATTTGATTCGCGGCGCTGAACTGAAGGGCTTTCATGAAGAACGCCAACAACGCACGCGCACAAACCTGCGCTATGGCGAGTTCAAGTGCCTTGGGTGCGGCCACGCTGTATTCCCGGAAACTGACACTGTTTCTGTGACCAATCAAGAAGGTCGCGCACCGCTTGCAAATGCGACGTGTTGCGACTGTGGCGCCTCACTGATGAAGTTACTTAGTGCGACGGAATGCGACAAAATATTAGACTGTGTCGGTACCAATACCAGGCTGGACCGAATAGACGAAAGGAAGGTTGAGACCCCAGCTCGTATTGGGAAGGAAAGCACCTCTCAAGGGGGCGTTTGGGTCACAATCAATGATCGGATCATATACGACTGGCAGGCCTACGCGAGGCGCTACAATCCCAAAACTTTGCAATCTCACCTCGTTAGCATCCGGGAATTTGAGATGTTTTCGGGTGGAATATCTTTCGACAAAATCACGCCTAAGCACGCGGGGGCATACCGTGATCATCTGGTGCGGCTTGCGAATATGCCAAAAGAGAAAGGAGGTCTTAGCAAATCAACGGTGCGCCATAGGGCAGCGCATCTATCACAGTTCTTCAAGTGGCTTCGGGGGCAAAGCGGATACAGGCGTTTGAGCGCAAGTATTCCAGACTATTTCGCGTTGCCTCGTAGTGCGACGGCTAAGCGCACTCGCATGGATCCCAAGACCTATCTCTCGCTTGAAGACGCTTGGCGGATGGTGGACGCAATGCCTGTCAAAACCCTCGTGGAGCGTCGGGATCGCGCGATGGTCGCCTTTTCTTATGTCAGCGGCCTTCGAGCCGGGGCCCTTACTTCAGTTCGCGTCAAACACCTCGATCTTGAGAAGCGAACGGTTGAGCAGGACGCCACCGACATGCGCGCCAAAAACGGCAAGAGTTATCGCGCGAATTGGTTTCCAAGAACGGAAAGCTTTCAGGAGGTGTTCATCGCGTGGCTGGAAGAACTGAAAGGGCTTGGCTTCAAAACGCAAGACGGTGTTTTCCCTGCGGCTAAGGACCTTAAGCACCCCTCAAGTGGCATGCAAAGCGTCGAACCTTTGGAAAGCAGTAGGCCTTTGCAGGTGGCCTTCACACGCGCTTCTGAAGCCATTGGTCAGCGCTGCACACCACATTCGGCCAGGCATACGCTCAAGGCCGTTGGCGCTCGTATTTGCCGCACGCAAGAGGAACGCAAAGCATGGTCGATGAACCTGGGCCATGACGATGACCAAATCACTGAGCGGCACTATGGTAAGATGTCCCAAGAACAATGCGATGCGCTGATCGATGTCATGCATTCGGAAGAGGCGTTCACTGAGGAAGAGAAGGACATGATCCTCGACTTCCACGAAAAGCGTTTCATGCGTGGGACGCGTGAATATCAGGCCGCCCAAAGGCTCGCTGATAAGCGAGAGAAAGCGCGAGGAGATTATGAAGTGATCGAATGACAGATAGCCGCTCCTCGGGGCGACTATCTTGTCTACTATCGCCTGCATCATCGGGCAGATAGCCTCTGCGGCGGTTTAGGCGACAAAGGGAGTATTGTGTTGAAAAACTCTTCTTGATTTGAGGGTCCTTCACTGATTCAATTTGCTTGTGAATGCAGGGGGATTGACGGTGTTGGGACCTAAGCAA
>NZ_FXTY01000015.1 GCF_900182745.1 Shimia sagamensis
GGGCACGAAAGCGAAAAAATCACCGAGACCCATTATGGAAAACTCCCCGAGGCAGCGCGCTTCGCCCTGTTTGAAGACATTGTGCAGGGCAAGGAGGAGGTGGAGACCGCACCGCGCAAACTGACCGACGCACAGAAGCTTGCGTTAATGAACGAGGTGTTGGCGAAGGTCGGCTGGGAATGAGAGGTGTGGTTTTGGACATGGGCTAGATAGCCGATGGTCAGCTTACAGTCACGCCGAAGGACGACGCTGTGCTTGCTTCCGGGGGAGAACCTACGCGGGATCGTGAGCTCTGCAAATTCTGGTACCAGCCCAGCGCTGTCCTTTGAGGGAAGTCCGCTTAAAGGCCGCCCCCTGCCCAAGCACGACACTCGCATGAGGCTCAGCACGTGCTCCGCTGCAGGCGCGAAGCTCCGGGGTCGATTTCCCGAAAGCTGCCCTTCAATAGGAAACCGCAGCGGTGTCGGATGCTGCACGAGCCACCAATGGCAGCAATGCGCAGATAGCTACCTTTGCAAAGTTGGCCCTCAGGACCCGCCGACATGGCGTGAACGGCCCTAAGCGGACTTTGAACGGTATGCGGAACGTTGTATATCGGCGTTCCAAAAGCTGCCATTCAATACAAGTTGCAGAATTACAAATCGCGCAAGCTCTTGTACGGAATTGCAACTTGGTCAAGTCAGGTCTTTATCATCGTTTCCTAAAGTCAGCACCTAAGCAGACGTCATTTTTATGGCAGCCCTTGAAAGGTGCGATGTGCTTAAAGGGCGGTCGTTCCGCAACCTTTGCACCTTGGTTTCAACCAGTCCATAGCTGATAGTAAACGGGTTGAAACGCTAGTCTCTCGTGCTTTATCGACCAGCAGAAATCCTTTCCGGTGCCATTGACGCGGCGTAGATGCGAGCTCTGAATTCAATCCACCGCTTTTCCCGCTCTATCGAAGAAATGAATTCGGTCGGTCGGGAAACTCAAGCCAACTCTTTCGCCCGACTTCAAAGCGGTTTCTCCGGAAACGCGAGAAGTTAATTTTCCCAACGCGCCACAGTCCAAGATGACAAAACAGTCAGCGCCAAGATACTCGACGACATCAATCACACTGTCCAACGCGCCTTCTCCAACAGACATAATTTCCATGTGTTCAGGGCGAATGCCAAGCTGGGTGGCTTCACCCGCACCGTGATAGTCCCCGCCGCGCCCGCCAGAGAGGCTATATGAAGTTCCCTCTGTGCTGCATGGAATGACATTCATCTTTGGTGAGCCAATAAACTGCGCCACAAAAAGATTGGCAGGACGTTCATAGAGTTCTCGCGGCGACCCGACCTGTGCAACTTTACCGAAATCCAGGACCACGATCTTGTCCGCAAGCGTCATCGCTTCGACCTGATCGTGTGTCACATAAATCATCGTAGAGCCAAGGGATTGATGAAGTTTGGCAATTTCGTAACGCATCTCCACCCGGAGCGCGGCGTCCAGATTTGACAATGGCTCGTCAAACAAGAAGGCCGTGGGGTCGCGAACTATTGAACGCCCGATCGCAACCCTCTGACGTTGGCCGCCAGACAGGTCCTTGGGGCGTCGGTCGAGGTATTGCTCCAGCTTCAGCACACTGGCTGCGTGATTGACCTTGGTATCAATTTCCGACTTGGGGGCACCAGCGGTTTTGAGCGAGAAACCCATGTTGTCGCGCACGCTCATATGCGGATAAAGCGCATAGCTTTGGAACACCATTGTCAGGCCACGTTTTGCCGGTGGCTCGGCCGTCACGTCGCGACCGTCGATCCTAATGGCCCCGCGTGAGGTCTCCTCAAGGCCGCCGATCATCCGCAGCAATGTGGATTTTCCGCAACCGGATGGACCGACAAAAATGACAAATTCGCCGTCCTCTATGTCAAGATCGATGCCTTTGATGACTTGGACATCACCAAACCATTTTTCGACGCCTTCAAGTTTGATCGATCCCATTAGAACGCTCCTTTTGGACGTGACGGTGAGGCCCAACCCAGCCATACAGCCGCAGTCCAGGTGAATGTGCCCCCACCTGCGGCGTCTCCTGAAATGGGATCGAAGTATTCGGCAAAACCGTATTCACGGATCAAGTCAGCCGTGGATGTGCGCAGGTTTTCTGCTCTTTCAACAAGGCCGCAGTCCTGTAAGCCAATCCCGATGAGCGCGTTCATGATGCCCCAGGTTGGCCCTCTCCAATAGCGTTTGGGATCAAACCGGTCAGAGCTAGGGTCGTGGCTGGGAACCGGATAGGTGCAGACCGACGTGATGCGGTCATATTGCGCTTCCATGGCCGGGTTTTGGATCCCGGCGTACCAACACAGAAAGGAGGCGTTGGATACGCAGTTGGCCCATTGGCCTGAGCGCACGTCGCGCGCGTCATAGCTGGCAAGCTCGGCGTTCCAAAGCGTCTCAGCCCCTGCCTCCAAAACGGCGATTGCAGCTTCGATTTCGCTAACGTCTTCCTTCAGAATACGGCCCAGCGCCGCAAGATCACGTTGCGCGCGTAGAAGGGTGAAAGTCATCGTTGGGTCGGCCACGCGGAAGGGATTTTGCTCCAGCAAAGCAGCTTCATCCCAGTTTAAACGACGACCAAGTCGCACCAGCCAAACATACCTATCGTAGTCATACTTCGTGGGGCGCATTTCTGGGTCAACGTGGGAGGTGTCTCGACGAGTGTAGTCCCCAACATCTATGGGGTCGATGCCCGCCATCGCCCCATCCCAATCTGGCGTGTTATCTCGTCCCGCTTCCCACGGATGCGTGATACAGACTGCGCCCTGATCCAGACGCCACTCCATAAACCACCGGTGCCACGCCAACATTTTCGGAAAAAGTCGAGCCACCACTGGCAGGCCGGCCTCCGGATCAAGATCATAAATCCGCCGCGCGAAGCTCGCAGCAACAGGTGGCTGGCTGATGCCTGATGAAGCGACGGGCCCTATGCCGCCCCACACCTCAGGGCCCGGAAAGTACCCTGGATCAGGGCGATGAAACAGAATGTGAGGCACCATGCCATTGCCCCATTGGCCTGAGAACAAAGTTTCAATTTCATCCCAGCCTCTTTCGACATCGAAGGTGGCAAATCCCCAAGCGGCAAAGGCGCTGTCCCAGTTCCATTGATAGGGGTATAATCCAGCGGTCGGCACGGTGTATCCGCCGCGATCGTTGCCGCGCAAAATCGCGCGCGCTTGTTCATCCATATCTGGCATAGCTTGCGCGTTCATCCTTTCACGCTCCCTGCAGTAAGACCTTTGGTCATGAATTTCTCCAACCCGAGGAACAAAACCATGACCGGCACGGTCGCAATGACCGCCCCTGCCATCAGATGTTCGCGGGGAATTTCTGAGCTGTTAAGCATGGCGACGCCACGCGTTAGTGTGAATTTCGAAGGATCGTCCAACAGCATGAAAGCCAAAAGGAACTCGTTCCAGGCAATCATGAAGACATACAGGCTCACCGATGCCAGCGCGGGCAAAGCCAAAGGCAGTGTGATTTTCCAGATAACCTGCAGGCGGTTCAAACCGTCCATAAGCCCCGCTTCTTCCACCTCCGGCGGCAGGCCACGAAAATAGCCTTGCAACATATAGAGCGCGACGGGGATCGTTGTGACCGGATAGATCAGAATGATGCCGATCACCGTGTTGCGCAGTCCAGTGACCGAAAACGCGATGTAGATCGGCAACGCCAAAACGATCATTGGCACCATGTAGATCAGGAGAATTGAGCGCGAGAAGGCCTTTTGACCGCGAAAATTCAAGCGTGCGACGGCGTAAGCCCCTGGAATGGAGAACGCGAGCGTGATGAGAACAGTCAGCACGGAGACATAGAAACTGGTCCACATATAGGTGCCAAAATTGAAGTCTCGGAACAGCTCATAGTAGCTGCGAAATAGTGCCGTGCCTTTGTTGAAATCCAGCGAGAAATCCAGCGGATTTTGCAGAAGATCAGATTGCGACTTCAGCGAGGTCATCACCATCACATAGAACGGGATCAACACGATTGCGGTGAAGAAAATATAGCCAAACCCAGTCAAAAAACGGATCCAAGCCTCTTCCATTTCATGCCGTGACAAGCTTCCAAACGGCACATCAACCAAGATCGCGACAATTGACCAACCCATCACAATGGCAAGCAAGATTGCGACAAATCCCTGAGATGTTGCGGTGCTTTGCATCACGATCGGGCCAAAACCGGTGAGGGAAATTGCAAAAACAAAAGCCGAAATCATGGCAATTTTTGTGGTTTTGTTTTGCGGTATCACTGCGATCCAACCTGCCAGAGCACCCAAAACCAATGATGATGCCAAAGCTGGTCTAAACGCGTCGCCGGTGGCGAAGGACATTGTGACTGAAATGGTGGTCGCGAGGACAAAGAGCCAAATTGCACCAATGACGGGGCCACTCACATATCCAAACCGTAAGAGGCTCATAGCCCTTCCTCCCGGCTGATAAACTTGAAGAAGAAAACACTGAACACCAACAAACAGCCAAAGATGATAACCGCCACCGCAGCACCCGCACCGATGTTTGAGACCGCAAACGCTTGTTCATAGACGTTGACGGTCAATGTGCGTGTTCCTGCGTTGCCGCCGGTCAACAGGAAGATGTCGTCAAACTTGTTGAACGTCCAAATGAATCGCAGCAGGAAGAGGACCGACAGAATGCCCAATAGCATTGGCAAACTCAGGTACCAAAATTTCTGAAAGGGCGAGGCCCCGTCCATATCGGCCGCCTCGTACATGTCGGTGTCGATTGATTGAAGCCGTGCAAGGATGAACAGAAAACTGAGAGGGAAATAGCGCCAGATTTCAAACACAGTCACCATGATGAGCGCGAGCGGCCGCTGTCCAAAGAAGTTGATGGCCTCACTGGTCACTCCCATCTGCAGAAGCAGCGCATTCGCAGACCCCGAGAACGGATCAAACAGGTTGACCCAGGTAAATGCCACCGCGATCACCGGGGCTACATATGGAAACAGGTAGAGCCCGCGCAGGATGCCCTGCCCCCGGAAACTCTTGTTTAAAAGCAGTGCCGCGAACAGGCCTAAAAGCAATGCCCCAACGGTACCAAACACGGTGTAAAAGATCGTGACCCACATCACCGACCAGAATTCGTCCCCGTCAAAAACCTTGGCGAAGTTGTCGAGCGTAAACTCGAAGTTTGTCAGGATAGAATCTGCGTTGCCCTGCACCTGCGGCTTGGTGCCTTCGGCGGCGTCTTCCGCCGTATCTTTGTCGGCGCCATCAGCTAACGCAACCGGCACACGCAGCTGTTCATTGAAACCGGGCTCTAAAGTGCCCAGCTCACAGGCAAATACGGTGCCCTCCAAATCACATCCTGAAGGTAAGTCGCCGGCAACAATCAGACTTTCAGGCCAGGTGTCACGTATCGTGACGTCAGTTACTTCCGTGTCTTGGCTCGAATTTCGCAACCGATATTCGATCCGCAAGTCGTCTCCCGATCCACGCAAACTCTCGCGCAACACGGGTGCAGGAGGTCGCAGGTCGGCGAGCCCAATGGGCTTAAAACTGATCCAGAAAATCGCAAGCAGCGGTAAAATCACCACCAACGACACCATCGTGATCGTTGGCAACAGCAAAGACCACGCCAGCCGGGCTTCGCGCTTTGCCAACGGGCCGCGCCCTTTAGGAGGGGTTGCAATGTTCATGAAGGTCTCCGGTCAACCCATTGGTCGGAATAATTGGTATCCCTACCCCGACAGATGTCGGAGCAGGGCATGGAGCCAACTTCTACTCGACTGCAGAAAGTTGCTCGTTCATGGCGGCCACAGCGGCGGCGGCATCAATTTCGCCGTCAATGTACTGACGCACCACGCGGTTGATGACTTGGCTGTTGATCATTTTGGACGCGAGCCCCAGCTGACCTTCCGCAACACCCCAACGCTTGGCGACATCCAGACCACCAACAATTTCGTTGATCATTGCTTGATCGTATAGGTCGCCAAGAGGTGCTTTGCGGTCCACACCAACAGGCAACATCGACCAGGCCTCTGAGAATTTTGAAGGCTCATCTGCCGTGCCGCGACGCACCGGGAACTTCCCTTCCGGCGCAATCGACAGTGTTTGGGTGTAGCCCTCATCCATAGAGAACTTCACAAAATCCATAGCCAGATCAGTGTCAGCGTCATTGGTGATACCAAAGTAACGCACATCGCCCCATGCGGCCCCATCTGGGTTCGACGGTCCAGAGAAGTTGGTTACGATGCCGGTCTTTGATGCAAGCTCGGACGAGGTAGGGTCGTCATTGATTGTGGGCGGAGCGCTGTCGCGCAAACCGGCCAACTCATCCAGAATAAATGGTGACCAGATGATCATCGCCGCTTGTCCGGCAAAGAACAGCTCACGCGATTGTTTCCAGTACAGTTCACCGGGAGGAGAGGCCTCGGCAATTGCCTTGTAGAATTCGAGCACCTCGGTGGTTGCAGCCGGATCAAGCGCAGCCGCCCCGTCATAGTTCACAGGCGAAACGCCATTGGCGAGGAACACATGCTCCAGCACCTGTGACATGAAGTTTTCATCCACTTTTGTTGCGGCAACAAAACCGTACATCTCTGGTGGGTTGTGGAGCTTGTCGAGTGCCGCAACGACATTGGCGAACGACGTTGGCGCTTCTAGGCCAGCTTCTTCGAACTTGTCCGCACGGTAGACGATCATTTGGGTCCAACCATCTACAGGAACGGAGGCTACTCCACCGTCAACAGCTGCCATCGCAAGTGGACCAGGTGCAAACGTGCCTTGGCCAAGTCCTTCGACAACTTCTGATGCAGCCTCGGTATCCAAGATACCGGCTTCTGCCCAAGGCAGCGCATATTGCAGCGGGTGGTAAATCACGTCAGGCAGATCGCCGGCGGCAAATGCAGCCGTCGCGCGTGTGCCCAGGTCGGATTCTGTCACAGGAATGACCTGGACTTCGGTGCCGGTGGCCGCCTGAAACTCAGCCGCCATTTCTTGCTGCTTAGCGAGCCGCTCAGGTTGCTCTTCGGTTGTCCAGAACCGGATCGTATCCGCATTGACGGCACCCGACACCATCACCAGCGCAAGTGCTGCGCTGCTCAACAATTTGTTTTTTCTTTGAAGTTTCATGTTGGTTCCTCCCATTGGACTTCACGTTTTTTGTTTGTCCTTTAGACACTGCGCCAATTCGGCGGGTGTCAGACGTGGAGGCCCATCTGACCCCCGCTCAACGAGCGTGGCCGGAGCCAACTCGCGAAGTTCTTCCGGAGCAGCGCCCCGAATTCGTTTGATCAATAATGATGCCAGCCGGTCCCCTGCCTGACGGCTGTTGACCGCAAAGGTCGTAAGGCCAGGGTTCGCATAGGCGCCTTCAGGAATGCCGTCATAAGCAATCACTGAAAAATCGCTTCCAATGCGCAGTCTCAAGTCTTGCGCCACCCGGTAGGCACCTAGTGCGGCGCGATCCACAGCGAAGGTGATCGCTGTGGGTGGCTCTGCCAGCATCAAAAGGGACCGTGTAGCAGCCTCTCCGGCGTCATGTGTAATCGCAGGCGAAGTGATCAAGGCTGGGTCAATCGAGAGGCCCGCGGCGGCCAAGCCGTCGCGGTACCCGTCAATTCGCAGCTTGGAATAGGTGTATTCGCTGCCGCCTGGTACGTGCGCAATCCGCCTGTGCCCTTGGCTCGCAAGGCGTGCCGTTGCCGCACGCATCGCGTCTTCGCCTTTGATATCGTACCAAGAACATCCTGACGGATCTTCGGTACGCCCGAACATGATAAACGGGATGTCTTGCGCACGCAGTGCCTCAACGCGCTTGTCACGTGATCGCGTGCGCGGAAGAATAAATCCGTCCGCTTTGTGCTCGTCGACAAGACGCGACAGCGTTTCCTGCACCCCGCGTTCAGTTTCGGCGGTCGCAATTGTGACGGTCCAATTCTCGGCACTCGCTGCTTGAGTGACTCCTGCTATGAAATCTGCAAGAAAAGGGCGCGCGCTGTCTTCATTGTCGACCTGAAGCACCAGCCCAAGCGACCGCACCCGTCCCGTACGGATTGCCTGAGCATGGCTGAGCGGGCGATACCCTAGACGCTCCGCCGCCCGACTGATACGCAACCGCGTGGAGTCCGAAATATCGGTATAGCCGTTCAACGCTCGACTTACCGTGCTTTTGGTCACGCCAAGATGGTTAGCAACATCCGCAATTGTCACCCGTGTACGGGCACGCCGCGGCTGTTCATTAGATGTTTTTGTCGAACCAGTCTGCACGAGTCATCCTCCCTTGGATGACTAGAAAAGTTCCCGAAACCGGTTTCGGCAAGAGGTTTTGACGACTTTTTGCAATTTGGTTGAAACGACCGTTGGCGGTTGGTGCAAATTGGATCAAAAATCTGAGATCAGAAGCCTTTCGGCTTTGACGGCTACTTGTCCGCCGCAGGTGAGGTGTTTTACCCCTCTTCAATTGGCGCGCGCGGCTTGTTTACCGCATGTTTTTTTCACCTCACACAGAGACCCCTTTGAGTAGATCTTCTTTTGCAATTGCGCCTTTTTTGCCAGCCATCATGACTTCGCCTCGACGCAAGACCACGAACCTATCTGCCAGCCCATAGGCGAACTCAAAATATTGCTCCACAAGAACAATTGCCATGTCACCTTTATCTCTGAGTTGTCGGATCACTTCACCGATCTGCTGAATAATGTTGGGTTGAATGCCCTCTGTGGGTTCGTCCAAAAGCAACAATCGCGGCTTGGTGATTAGCGCCCGGGCAATCGCCAGTTGTTGTTGCTGTCCGCCAGACAAATCCCCGCCACGCCGGTTCTGCATTTCCTTCAAAACCGGGAAGAGTTCAAAAATCTCATCCGGTATGAAATGCTCGGCAGGTGGCAAACAAACAAACCCGGTTTCCAGGTTTTCGCGCACTGTCAGAAGAGGAAAGATCTCCCGTCCCTGTGGCACATAAGCGATCCCCTTATGCGCCAGTTTGTGCGCCGGCATAACGTCCAGCACTTTGCCTGCCAGCTCGACGCTGCCGCCCGATCTCGGGTGAGTTCCCGAAATGGCTTTGATCAAGCTGGTTTTACCAACTCCGTTGGTGCCCATCACGCAAGTCACTTCTCCGAGGTCAGCTTGCATCGAAACTCCGTTGAGAATTTGAGAGTGCCCGTAGTGCAAGGTAAGATCTTGAAGTTTCAACATAGTTCAGCGCCCCAGATAGACATCGATGACGTTTTGATTGGAGGTGACATGGTCAAGACTGCCTTCGGCCAAAACCGACCCTTCATGTAGTACGGTCACCTTGCAATTCAGGCGGCGTACAAATTCCATGTCATGTTCGACCACCACCACAGCGCGGGTTTTAGCCGCTTCCAGCAACAGGTCGGTGGTGTGTTCGCGTTCTTGAGGTGTCATCCCCGCAGCAGGCTCATCCACCAGCAACAGGCGCGGTTCCTGCGCCAGCAACATGCCAATTTCCAGCCATTGCTTTTGCCCGTGGCTCAGCTCGCCGGATTTGCGGCTCAGCGCGTCCAGCAAACCGATTTCCTTGGCCAGATTGGCCGTTTTCTCAAGGTCTGCAGTGCTGGGCCGATACATCAGCACTGACAGCCAGCCACGCGGCTTTTTCAGGGCCATCAGCAAGTTTTCTTGAACCGTCTGATCTTCGAACACCGTGGGTTTTTGGAACTTTCGGCCAATCCCAGCTTGGGCAATTTTTGCTTCATTCATTTTCAGAAGGGACTGGGATTTGTCCCCCCAGATCACCCGGCCCTCGTCCGGCCTGGTTTTTCCGGTTACGATATCCATAAAGGTGGTTTTGCCCGCCCCGTTGGGCCCGATAACCGCGCGCAGCTCAGCGTCACCAATCTGGAACGATAGGTTGTTGATGGCACGAAAACCGTCAAAGGTGACTGACACGCCGGAAACTTCAAGGAGCGTATTCATTGGCTGGCCTCCTGTTCGCGCAAAGCGCCGTCATCAGGACCCAGGTTTGCGCCATGACGATTGGGGCTTTTGCGTTGCGTCAGAAGATCCACCAGCCCTCCCATGCCCTTGGGCGCAAACAGGGTGACAGCGACAAAAGACAAGCCCAAAAGCACCAGCCACCAGTCCACCCATTTGATTGTGTAGAACCCCAGCGGAATGTCCGGTGCTTGGCCTCCGGTGAACCACGTGCTGAGAAGGCTGACAAAGGCGGCGCCGATTACAGCACCATAAAGCCGGCCTCGCCCACCAATTGCAACCCAGACCGCCAGATAGATCGACGCGATAGGTGCGATTTCAGCGGGATTTATGATCCCTGCCTGCGGGTAGTAGAGCGCTCCAGCGATGGCGGCGATACAGGCGGTAAATGTGAAGACCACCAGCTTGTAGGTCTCGACCGAATAGCCAAGAAAGCGCACCCGCGCCTCGTTGTCTCGGATGCCAATAATAACAGAGCCAAGTTTGCCGGAAACAACCCAAGCCGCCAGCAGGTATCCAAGGCCAAGGGCCAAAGCTGAGGCCCAGAGGAACCATAGGGACACCTCGTCCTGAGAAGCGGTCACACCCGGCAAATTTTGCAGGCCTGACAGCCCGTTGTTGCCACGCAGACCGCTGTCGTTTTGGAATAGATACAAAGCCAGAGCCAGCGTCATCGCCTGGGTCAGGATTGACAAGTAAACCCCGGTGACTCGGCTTCGGAAGGCGAGCCATCCAAACACCAGTGCCAACACTCCTGGCACCAGAACCACCATTGCGAGCTGTAGAACCAGACTATCAGAAAAAGCCCAGATCAGTGGGAAATCACTGGAGCCGACCACGCCGAATATTTGGTTTCCAATGCCGTCAATAATTTCGGAACTAGTGGCAGGAATTTCTGTTTGGCTGAGTGACTCAACCACGATCAGGCGGGTGCGCTCATACATCAGCCACATGCCAATCATGTAGCCACCCAAGCCAAAGAAGGCGAAATGGCCAAGCGACAGGATACCGGTAAATCCCCAGATCAAGTCCATGGCCACTGCGACCAGACACAGGCAAAGCGTCTTACCCAGTGTTTTGACAAAGCTGGTTGAAATCACCCCGACGCCGAAGCCTTCAGACAGAACCGTCACAATCAGAGTGAACAAGGCCAGACAGGCAAGAAAGATCAGAACCGAAGGGTTCTTGGCAATGAAAGACCGTTGCATGGATCAATCCCCCGCAGCGCGGCCTTTGAGGGCGATGATGCCCCTTGGCCGGAATTGAATAAAGATGATGATGAAGACGATCATGTAGGTCTGCGCGGCGAGAGTATTTGACGGATTCAGCCACTCGATCCCTTTTTGGAAGAAGCCGATCATCGCGGCGCCTGCAAGGGTGCCCCAGATATTGCCGACTCCGCCGACGACCACGGTCATGAAGCTTTGCACGATGTAATCGTTGCCCAGCTCGGACGTCACTTTTGCAAAGAGACCGATAGCGACACCGGCGATGCCGGCAATGCCTGACCCAAGGCCGAAGGTCAGCATATTCACTTTGCCGGGGTTGATCCCCATTGAGGCAGCCATGCGTGGGTTTTGGGTCACAGCGCGGGTTTCCAGCCCCAGCCTCGTGCGTTTCATGATGAATAGGAAAACACCAAGGAAAACGAGCGCAAGAATGAAGATGGCGATGCGAATAAAACTGATCGAGACGACATCATTCACCACAAGTGCGCCATCAAGCCACCCTGGAGCGGTCAAAGGGCGGGCTTGCGTGCCAAAGATGTTTTTTGCCAGCTGTTGCAACGCAATTGAGATGCCAAAGGTTGCAAGCAGCGTTTCCAGTGGGCGGTCATACAGCCATCGGATCACCAACCGCTCCATTGCCACACCCGCCGCAAAGGTCACGGCGAAGGCCATTGGGGTTGCGACAATGATCGACAAAGTGTGATCCGGGATGATCTGTTGCACCACGTAACCTGTATAAGCGCCCATCATGATGAATTCGCCATGCGCCATGTTGATCACGCCCATGACACCAAAGGTGATTGCGAGGCCGATGGCCGCGAGAAAATAGATCGACGCCAAGGACAGAGCGTCAAGAATCAGGTCTAGGGTTTGGTTCAATCCAACTTTCAGGTTGATGGTCTCCAACGCATCGGTGGCCGCCGTTGTCACCTCAGCTGAAGGTTCTGCAAAAGTTTCGAAGAAGACGTGGCTTGCAAGCGCGGTGTCCATGTCCGCTGGTGTGATAAGTGCGGGCACTTTTCCGGCGTCCGCGAGCGCCGCGTATGCAGCCTTGCGTGCAGCGTTGGTATCTAGTTGAGCCACCGGTATTCCGCCAACACGGCCGCGTTCAATATTTGCGGCCAGTGCTGAGCGCATATCGCCAGAAGAAATCAGCGCCGGAGCCATGCCTTCGACCACCAACAGGTCATAGGCGTCGGTCTTGGAAAACTGATCAGTGCCGGGCTCCAGTAGTGCAGCCACATTTACACCGGTTGGTGTGCCCCCGATTGCTACATTGAGAGTCTTTGCCACCAAAGGGTTGAGAGTCGCACGGACATCGACACCAAGGTCACCTGACATATCTTCGATGGCAGCGACACGCGCTTTGGTGTCTTGATCGTAGCCAATGGTGAGCAAGCGCTCGAGCCGTTGTTTCTGCGCCTTCAGCGTCGGATCGGGTTCACTGTAAATCGAGGCCCGCAAAGGGGCGAGAAGCGTGGGACCGGGATCTCGTTGAATTGAGGTCAGTGCATCTTGCCGTTTGGCCGCGTCCGGATCCATCAACTGAAACTGGACCAACGCTGTCGCAATCATGGCGCGGACGCCGCTGTTTGGCTTAAGTTGTTTCAGGTCACTCTTGGGATAGCTTCCAACAACATCTCCGCTGTCAAAATCTGTGAGCAGGTAGCTTTTAGTGTCGGTCTTCTCTCCAACAAAGAATAGACCGTCTGATTTGCGCATCCACATATTTTTGGCGGCCCATGTCTCAAGCATGAGCTGAGCCTGTGGTGATCCACTGCTAGCGATTACATCAATCACCGGGCCAATGGTCTTGCGCGAGCTTTTGGCAATTTCCGCCTGATACTCTTGCAAGATGGGCTGGATGTTCGCGTCCTGTGCGGTGGCCGTCAGGCAGGACAACAGAAAGGCGAGCCCCGCAAAGTATAGTCTGATCATGTCGGAAGTGTCCGCGTCATTTGGATGGAAGAGGGCCAAGTCTCGGCCCTCTTCGCAAGTGCTGGTCTTAGTAGTTCGACAGCGTTTGAACGCAGGTCTTGGTCTCGGTGTTGTACATGCCGCAGTCCAGATCTTTCCAATCTGACATCAGCACAGCTGATTCAGGCAGGAAGTCAGTCCAGGCATCACCGGGGACTTCGCTGGTCTGGCTGATGATATCAAACTGTCCGTCGTCTTGGATTTCGCCAATCAGGACCGGCTTGGCCAAGTGGTGGTTTGGCAACATCACCGCGGTCCCACCTGTCAGGTTCGGGTATTCTTGCCCGTACATGGCAGATCGCACAGCGTCCACTTCCGTAGACCCTGCTTCGGTGGCCGCATTTACCCACATGTTGAACCCGATAAAGTGGGCCTCCATTGGATCGTTGGTGACACGCTCCTCACCCATTGTAGCCTTCCAAGTTTTCACAAATTCGGCGTTCACCTCACCGTCCGCAGACTGGAAATAGTTCCACGCTGCAAGGTGGCCCACGAGGTTAGAGGTATCGAGGCCTGCCAGTTCTTCTTCACCTACTGAGAAAGCGACAACTGGAATGTCGTCAGCCGACACACCGGCCGCGGCCAGTTCTTTGTAGAAGCCGATGTTGGCGTCCCCGTTGATGGTTGAAATCACGCCGACCTTTTTGCCGTCAGCGCCAAGAGCCACAACATCAGCCACGATTTTGGACCAGTCAGAATGGCCAAACGGTGTGTAGTTCACAAACAAGTCGCTTTCGGAAACGCCTTTGCCTTTGAGATAGCTTTCGAGAATGTTGTTTGTGGTGCGTGGGTACACATAGTCTGTTCCCAGCAGGGCAAATTTTTCGACACCCAGCTCATCCAGGAAATAATCTGTAGCCGGGATAGCTTGCTGGTTTGGCGCGGCACCGGTGTAGAACACGTTCTTAGACGATTCTTCGCCTTCGTACTGCACGGGATAGAACAGCAGGCCGTTCAGTTCTTCGATCACCGGCAGTACAGATTTACGTGACACAGACGTCCAGTTTCCAAAGATCACGTCAACATCATGCACTGTCAGCAACTCGCGCGCTTTTTCGGCAAACAGTGGCCAATCTGAAGCAGGGTCGACCACCACAGCTTCCAGCTGCTTACCGAGCAGACCGCCCTTTGCGTTCTGCTGATCAATCAGCATCAACATGGTGTCTTTCAAAGTGGTCTCAGAGATCGCCATTGTGCCAGAAAGAGAGTGCAGAACGCCAACTTTGATGGTGTCGTCGTCAGCCATGGCGGTACCGGCCAGTGACGCAAAGACGATAGATCCGGCGAGAGTGGATTTGAGAAAATTCATATTAGCCTCCAGGCAGGGCGCTGGAGAGAGATCTTGCACATATGTGCCGATTTCCCTTACCTGTCCCCGCAACGTCATGTTGCAATTCGTGTGGCGGCCGCTTCGAGGTCCAATTCGTATGGCCGTCACACACCTCCGGCTTTTTGACAACGTGTGTCGCCAGCAGGTGCCCAATCGATTCTGCATAGCGACGCAATAAGCAAACCTGAGGCACAGCAAATCCTGACAGGCCTTCGCGTATGCTTATTTTTTGAGCAAAAATCACAGCCGGAGCGCAAAAAATAGACGTGTGACCTTGTGCGGCGCTGCAAATCTGCCATTTCGGATGGCGTTTTACCCTCAAGACGTCAGAACCAAGAACAGTTCTACGCGCCAAGAGGAAACGCTGATCACCCGTCTCGCAGACATATCACCCCACCACGCAACGCAGCCGCCACGCGCGAAGGGGACGTTGCGCGTGAGCTCAAAAATGGTTGGGGACCGTTCGGTTTTGGGCGACCTACACCAAGCCGGGTCGTTCAGATGTTTGTTCCCAAAATCCTGCGGGGCAGCGATGGATGTCGTCCTGTTGAACACGGCTGGCGGGATCACAGGCGGCGACCAATTCACTTTCTCAGGTCATTTGGCAAGGGACACCACGCTCACCTTGACGACCCAAGCGTGCGAACGGGCGTACAAGGCGCAACCCAATCAGACTGGCCAGATCCGCAACCGCCTTCGGGTTGAAGTCGGAGCACGGCTCAATTGGTTGCCTCAAGAAACCATTCTGTTCAACGGGAGTGCGTTGGACCGTCGCCTGAGCATTGATCTGGATCCGGGAGCATCTCTGCTTATGGTCGAGCCTTTGGTCTTTGGCCGCCCGGCAATGGGCGAAGTGCTGACCGATGTACGGTTTCGCGACCGGATTGAGGTACGGCGTGGAGGCAGCCCCCTCTTTATCGATGCGATGTCTTTGGCTGGAAACGTGCAGGCGCATCTGAATAAGCCGTTTATCGCCAACGGCGCTGGGGCGATGGCTCTGGTGGTTTTGGTGGCAAAGGATGCGGAGCGGCATCTGGCTACGCTACGAGAGACGCTTCCGGAAACCGGTGGTGTGAGCCTGCTCCAACAGGATGTGTTGGTCCTGCGCCTGCTTGCTGAAGACGATTTCACCCTCAGAAAAACCCTGCTGCCGGTTCTGCGAGCGCTGCATGGTGGCGACCTTCCTCGATGCTGGATGATCTGACATGAACCTAACCCCAAGAGAAAAAGACAAACTACTGATTGCCATGGCCGCCGAAGTGGCCCGCAAGCGCTTGGCACGTGGTGTTAAACTCAATCACCCAGAAGCCATCGCCTTGATTACCGACAGCGTTGTTGAAGGCGCACGTGATGGCCGTTCTGTAGCCGATATGATGGAAGCGGGTGCACAGGTTGTCTCGGCCGACCAATGCATGGAGGGCATCCCGGAGATGATCCACGAAGTGCAGGTCGAAGCCACTTTCCCGGATGGCACCAAGCTTGTCACCGTTCCCAAACCAATTCGTTAGAGGAGCTAGAGCCAATGAAACATATTGTACCGTTTTTGGGTGGGTTCTTAGCATCTCCAGCCATGGCCCATTCCGGAGCACATCCCCATAGTCATGGGGAGTACGCTTGGATTGCCGTGGTTCTGTCCGCAGTGATCGTGGGTGGGACGATGACTGTTGTCCGGAAACGGCGGCGCACATGATCCCAGGTGAAACATATCCCGCCGAAGGCGCGCTCACGCTCAACGCCGGGCGCAGTGCGCGTATGGTGTTGGTGGCCAATACCGGCGATCGCCCCGTGCAGGTGGGCAGTCACTATCATTTTGCCGAAGCAAATCCAGCGCTGGAATTTGATCGTCATGCGGCCTTGGGCAGACGCTTGGACATTCCTGCGGGCACAGCCGTCCGTTTTGAACCCGGACAACGCCGGGAGGTGATGTTGGTGCCCTTTATGGGACGGCGACACATCTATGGCTTTAATCAACACATCATGGGAGCGCTGAAAGATGCCGGGCAAGATAAGCCGGAGTGACTATGCTGCTATGTTCGGCCCCACTGTGGGCGACAAAGTGCGGCTGGCGGACACGGACCTCATAATTGAGGTTGAAAAAGATCTGATCGTGGAACGCGCCACTGCGGCGCAGTTCAGTGCAACGGGCCTGCGAGAGGATGTCTACGGAGAAGAGGTGAAGTTTGGCGGTGGCAAAGTCATTCGTGATGGGATGGGACAGTCGCAGGCCACACGCGCCGAAGGCGCCGTGGACACGGTTATCACCAACGCGCTGATCGTCGATCACTCTGGCATTTACAAAGCGGACGTCGGCCTAAAAGATGGGCGTATCCAGACCATCGGCAAAGCCGGAAACCCAGACACACAGCCCGGTGTAGATGTCATTGTTGGCCCGGGCACCGAGGTCATTGCGGGCGAAAACCGCATTTTGACGGCCGGTGGTTTTGACAGCCATATCCACTTTATCTGCCCACAGCAGATCGAGGACGCGCTGCATTCCGGCCTGACCACAATGTTGGGCGGTGGCACGGGTCCGGCGCATGGCACCTTGGCCACGACTTGCACCCCCGGACCGTGGCATATTGGCCGGATGTTGCAGGCTGCAGATGCCTTCCCTATGAATCTCGCCTTTGCCGGTAAAGGAAACGCGTCCCTTCCGGCCGCGTTGGAAGAGCAAATTCTAGGTGGGGCTTGCGCTCTAAAATTACACGAGGATTGGGGGACAACGCCTGCCGCCATCGATTGCTGCCTGTCAGTCGCTGATGACCTGGATGTTCAGGTGATGATCCACACGGACACGCTCAACGAATCCGGTTTTGTTGAGAACACTGTGGCAGCCCTAAAAGGCCGCACAATCCATGCCTTTCACACCGAAGGTGCAGGTGGTGGCCATGCACCGGACATCATCAAAATTTGTGGCGAAGAGCATGTCTTGCCGTCCTCAACCAATCCCACCCGCCCTTTCACAGTGAACACTCTGGAAGAGCATCTCGATATGCTGATGGTCTGTCACCACCTCGACAAGTCGATTCCGGAAGATGTCGCCTTTGCGGAAAGCCGGATACGTCGCGAAACCATCGCTGCTGAGGATATTCTTCACGACATGGGGGCGTTTTCGATTATCGCCTCAGATAGTCAAGCCATGGGGCGCGTCGGCGAAGTGTTGATCCGCACTTGGCAGACAGCCGACAAGATGAAGAAACAGCGGGGCAGACTGTCTGAGGAAACGGGAGACAACGACAATTACCGCGTGCGCCGCTACATCGCCAAATACACCATCAACCCCGCCATTGCGCATGGTATTGCCCATGAAATTGGCAGTATTGAAGTTGGCAAGCGCGCCGATTTGGTGTTGTGGGATCCGGCCTTCTTTGGCGTGAAGCCTGAGATGGTTTTACTTGGCGGCAGCATCGTTATGGCGCAGATGGGTGACCCCAACGCTTCGATCCCAACGCCGCAACCCGTCTACTCCCGTCCGATGTTTGGTGCTTATGGACGCTCGGTTCAAAACTCCGCTGTCTGCTTTGTCAGCGAGGCCGCGCAAGACGCCGGAATTGGCGCGCGATTGGGCCTCGCCAAAGACACGATCGCGGTAAAAAACACCCGTAACATTGGCAAATCCGATCTGCTTCTGAACACGGCAACTCCAATGGTCGAAGTGGATCCTGAAACCTACGAGGTGCGTGCTGACGGCGAGCTTCTCACCTGCCAACCCGCCGAGGTTCTCCCCATGGCACAACGCTATTTCATGTTCTGAAGGTGCATCCAATGACCACG
This sequence comes from Shimia sagamensis, assembly GCF_900182745.1. GTDB lineage: Bacteria > Pseudomonadota > Alphaproteobacteria > Rhodobacterales > Rhodobacteraceae > Shimia > Shimia sagamensis. The sequence goes on from NZ_FXTY01000015.1 coordinate 18,246, forward strand.
CTTCCCCCCAGTCGCCAAATTCGCAAACCCGGCCATTGGTCCGGTGCCTATGATTGTGTGACGCTTAATTACGATGACCGGTTCCTGCGGCGCAAAATGTTATCAACAGTGCGTGCAGAACAGTTCCTTGTTGATTTGGCGCATACAACGTCACTTGACCATGGGGATGCATTTGCCTTGGAAGACGGCCGCCTAATTGAGGTTGTTGCCGCCAAAGAAGACTTGCTGGAGGTCACAGGAGACGACCTGCCGCGCCTTGCGTGGCATATCGGAAACCGCCATACGCCCTGCCAAATCGAGGACGGGCGGCTGCTCATTCAGCGCGACCATGTTATCCGCGATATGCTGGACAAGATTGGCGCCACAGTGCGTGAAGTGGTCGAGCCCTTCACGCCGGAAGGCGGGGCCTATGGGCACGGACGCACCCATGGCCACAGCCACTGATATCCTGACCCTCACACAATGGTTCTCCCCTGCCTTTCCGGTGGGCGCTTTCGCCTATTCACACGGATTGGAGTGGGCCATCGATACCGGAGACGTTGTCAACTCAGAGCAGGCTGGTCTCTGGATCGCAGATGTGTTGCAACATGGTACCGGATGGAACGACAGCCTGTTCATTGGCGCGGCTTACAGCGCAAGCGCCAAAGACCTTTGCGAGGTAGACGCCACAAGCCGCGCATTTTCAGCGTCGGCAGAGCGGTTGAAGGAAACCCAGCTTCAGGGCGCTGCGTTTTGTAATGTGACGGGTGAAATCTGGGCTTTAGACTTAAAAGGACTGACCTATCCGGTTGCCGTTGGCCGAGCGGCGCGGCTGAAAAGCTTGCCGCTTGAGCTCACCATCCAATTCTACTTGCAAGCCTTCGTGTCCAATCTCGCCGCGGTCGCGATGCGCCTTGTGCCCCTTGGTCAAACAGACGGGCAGAAACTGATCCGCGCTTTGACCCCGTTATGTTGTGCGATCGCTGAGAGCGCGACGACCGCCACTCTGGACGACTTGGCCAGTACGAGCTTTTTGACGGATATCGCGGCGATGAAACACGAAACTCAATACTCAAGGATTTTCCGCACATGACACAGATGAATGGCCCGCTTCGCGTCGGTATTGGTGGTCCTGTAGGAGCTGGCAAGACAACCCTGACGGCTTCCCTCTGCGAAGCCTTGCGGGACACCCACTCAATTGGTGTCATCACAAACGACATCTACACGCGGGAAGATGCCGAGGCATTGATGCGCATGCAGGTCCTGCCACAGGACCGTATTATCGGGGTTGAGACCGGCGGGTGTCCTCACACCGCAATCCGCGAGGACGCGTCGATCAACCTTGCCGCCGTCGCCGAGATGGTCGATCGGCATCCAGATGTCGAAGTTGTGTTGATTGAAAGCGGTGGCGACAACCTATCGGCCACTTTCAGTCCTGAGTTAGCGGATGTGACGCTCTATGTGATCGACGTTGCCGCAGGCGAAGAAATTCCTCGCAAAGGCGGGCCAGCCATCACCAAATCCGACATTCTGGTCATCAACAAGACAGATCTTGCCCCTTATGTTGGCGCGTCGCTGGAGGTCATGGAGCGGGACGCAACGAGGATGCGAGGCGAGCGGCCATTTGTCTTTGCCTCGCTACGCAATCGTGAAGGCGTGGATAAGATTGTAGCACTGCTAGCGAGTGTTGGTGGGCTGATCCCCCTAGGCTAGACGAATGGGCGGTGCCGTTCATCCGGACGAGCATTTTCTGCGTTAACGACACAGTGTCGACCTTTAGTAATTTAAAATTTTGCCAGCTTGAGTTTGGCAACAGCTCAGGCTGGCCTACGCCTCCGCCGGGCAACCGGTTGACTATGGTCCTTCGCCGAAGGCGGTCACCTGCCAAAGATCGACAAGAAACACTTAAGTTGATGCGACGCGAAGCCAGAGCGGAGTGCCACTTGCATGTCCGCTTCCATCTGTTCGTGCCGGCTCTTGCGATCGTGCAGCGAAAGTCGGCTCTCCGCCGATTCTGTGGAAAAACATCGTGTTGCTGGCGCAGAAAATGAGGGACTGAACGTCGCGCGAGCGCCTTTCTTTTCAGGCTTCGCTCGTTTGCT
>NZ_FXTY01000016.1 GCF_900182745.1 Shimia sagamensis
TTCTCACGTTCACCTGCCTGCGTCAATGCAAGTTCGGAGATGGGAAATCACACTCCATCCACATTAGAGGATCCACGTGGATGGAGTGTGAGACAGGGCGCATGCAACAGTAGGAATAACCCGGACGCGCCCTGTGCTTCCAAGTATAGATGCCGCCAAACAGACCTTAAGCACGTACCCGCACGTACGTTGGCGTTAGCAAAAGGATCCAGCCATATGCAGTAGCGCAACGGACTCAAATTTCTTTAGTGAAGGGCGCGCCGCTACGAACCTGTTTTTCTCAGGGCCCTGCTCGTCTGCCAGCGATGGGAACAAGCTCAAGATTTCTTGGCGCTGGTCTTCGTCCATTCCAGAAAGAGAGTGATCGCTAGGTTGAAAGCTCTCGGTCCATACTCCGTGCGAAAGCACCAACTCATGCTTGTCAAACATGAAATGGATGTAGCTAACGTCCTGAGGTTGAACCTGTTCAACACCATCCAGTACAGGAAGAAACTTTGCTGCAACCAAGACCTCCAACTCTCCGAAAAGGAGTACGGTCTGCGCACTCAAACTCAAAAATCGGTGGTTTGGTGAAACCAAAAGGTCTTGATGGGGCAAGCAGTGATCTAGTGCCCCGCGCCTAACTAAGATTGGACAAAGCGCCGGGTTCCTCTCCAAGTCTTCCCTTTTTAAGTCCCTACGGCCAACCCAACAGATCTTCCGCACACCTCGGTCTCGAGTGAGGACTTCATCGCCCGGCTTTAGCTCCTCCACCAATCGATGACCTTGGGGAGTCGAAATCAGTGTTCCAGGAGTAAAGCAGGGAGCATGTCCCCCATTTTCGGGTGGGTCTATCTCGTAAGGCGGGCCACGATCGATTTCTGGCGGAGCGACATCGTCTTCCGGCGGAAGAATGTCGTAACCTGGCCCCCGATCGATTTCCGGCGGCCCTCGATCATCATCCGGCGGATCAACCTTATAAGGTGGTCCCCGATCGATTTCTTGCGGACCTCGATCGTCTTCCGGTCTATCGATCTCGTAGGGTGGACCTCGATCGATTGGATTAGGTTGGCCGCCTCGCTGAGTGTCAGAATGCTCTGCGTTTTCTCCATCTGTTTTCTCTGTTTCAGCAACCGAAGTTTCTTGGTTTTCCGAATTGTTGTTAGGAAAACGTCGATAAGAATCACCTCTGTCACCTGGGGAACGGCTCTCCAAAAATTTATTAAAAGTCCCCAGTCCTGGTCTTTTCATGTCTAGTAGCTTTCCATGGCTTAAATTTGATGTTCTGGACGCAAAGACCGATAGAGCCGGTTTTTTGTCCGGTCTTGGCAGCCAAGGAAATTCAAGTAGGGGAAGCTAAAGGCGATCCAGTACGCGCGGGTTAGTTACGCGTACTTACGCACTTCTCGGAATTGATTTGAGATTGTGAGAGTGGCATTCAGATGTAGGAAGGATTAGGTGCTGCATCGCTTTGGAGCGACACCAAGAGAGGAAGGAGATTTCATGGATCAGCTTTCCATCTACTTGCCTGGCATCCTGTTGGCGTATTCCATTTTTATCGTCGGGGTTGCCAGCCCGGGTCCCAATATTTTGGCAATCATCGGCACATCAATGAGCGTTGATCGCAAGTCTGGGATCTCGCTTGCGCTTGGAGTGGCGCTGGGATCTCTAACCTGGGGCATCCTCGCTGCATCCGGCCTCTCTGCGATACTTTCAAAATACGCGTCAGCCCTGCTTTTCATCAAGATCGCTGGTGGCATCTACCTTCTCTGGCTTGCTTACAAGTCCTTCAAGTCAGCAGCCTCCGCCCATGATTTGGATGTTAAGAAGCTTGGTCAAGAGGATCAGTCGCCACTTCGCTACGCTATTAGCGGGTATACAATTCAGATGACTAATCCGAAAGCTGCTCTTGCTTGGATTGCCACCATTTCACTGGGCCTTCAGCCTGGGTCCCCGCTCTGGGTTGCGGCTGCAATCGTACTAGGCATCTTTATCCTATCGACAGCAGTCCACACGCTCTATGCGATCGCCTTTTCAACATCGTTCATGGTGTCTGCTTACAGCCGCGCACGGCGATACATACAGACAACCTTGGGTGTGTTCTTTTCTGCCGCAGGGTTGAAGCTGCTAACAGACAGAAACTGAGTCAGCTAAGCGACGGAGACAAGGACCGAGTACCTTGCAGAAGCTCTGCGTTCAGAGTTCAAAGGCAATCCTGAAGCGTGTTAAGCCCTACAAGCGGGGTTTTGGCTGTCGGTGACCCAATACCCTACCGTGTTAAACCATCGGCAGCTCACATACCAAATCTGACTTTAGTTTTCGGCAATCCTTGCGGGAAGCCGCCATTCATTACACCGCCCACTAAGGTCAGCAAAGCGGGACAAAGCGACCATTGGCCTGAGTCGGAGCAATGTCGGCTATCGAGAATAGGGCATCTGAGCGACTGCAATTCTGACCGTTCAACAAACGGTCGTTAGTGGCAAGTAAAACTGTCAGCTTGTTACGGGCGATTTATTGAATGTCTGGTTGTAGGAGAACTTAACCGTGTGTTTAGGTCTAAGCTTGGCTTGCTCCCCCGCAGTTGCTGAATTATGGAACTACGCTCAGCTGCCGTAGCGGAGTTAGAGATGACGGACGTGCATAAGACAATCCAGACCTCTATCGAGAAGCTTCTAAATCTAGGCGTAAATTTCCGCCTACACCAATACCTATTTAATAGGCATGCAACAGAGTGGCGCGACCTCTCGGCAGAACTTCATGTGGGTTACCCCGTCAGTTCTCTAGGAATCATCGCAACGCCTACTAACATCAAGGGAGACCACTTTCTGCATGATGAGGAGCTAGTTGCACCTGAAGATATCGTCTACATGGTAGGCGACCCGATCTACGACGCCGCAATGGCTGCGTATGCCTTTACGATCGTCGAGTTGTGCGGTGATGAAGTTGCGATTTGTATAAAGTCGACGGCTACGAAACAGAGGGCGTGGCATACTGAAATCAAGCAGAACGATAGGCTCTCTATCAGCGATGCAGAGAACCAGAAGGCAAAGTTTGCCAAGCCTTTCGATGGCGACGTCAATTTGGTGACTGCAACGTCGGTTGTTCGGTTGGCGAGGATGAAGGCCGCCCGCAATGAGTTTGCCCACCAAGGCGATACGACGGTGGATTTTAACAAATTCTTAGAGGACGCGTTGGCCGTCCTTTGCCAAATCTATTTTTTGTGTCTGCCTGAGGAAACTCAGTTGAAGATTCATCCTTGGGAAGTCTGTTTTGATAAATGGAAAGACGGGAATTTTGAGTATATAGAAGAACCAGACTAAAGGTATCGGCGTCTATGCGAACGGAGACCTACTACCAATATCTACGTAGCAAAAACACTCCTTTTTGGCACAGCCTCAAATCACCTAAATTTACGCTGCCAAAAACCCCGTTCAAAACCTTGATAGTTGTTGATGGTTTTTGAGTGCGTGACGATAGCAGACATTCGTGGCGTTGCAGAATATCGGTAGTCTGGGCTCGCAGAAGTCCCTGGCAGCGTTCTGCGCCAAAGACCGCTTTGAGCTGGAGAGCAGCCTTACCCCCTTGCATCAACAACCGACCCGACTTCCGCTCAAAGTCACAAAGCGCTTACTGGGGATCGCTCCGCAACAAGTTAACCGGATCTGCCGATCCCGGCAGTGGCCGGGATACTGCAATGGCGAAGGGGTAGAAGCAGCGTGACTGCTACGAAGCGGAATGAGGATGCGCTTCAATGCTGGTGAATGCGCTCAGCCCTGATAGGCCCTGCGTTGGCGTGATCCCAAACAGAGTTGCTGCGGTCCTAGTCATATGTGCCGCATCTGAGAACCCTGCCTGTATGCCTGCAAGACCGATCTTCTCGCCATTAAACGCAGCATCAACTGCGTACATCATAGCCGCCCATATCTTGAACTTTCGGAAGGTCTGGCCCGTTGTCGACTTAAAGTGGCGCATTGCAAGCGTGCGCTCGAGCTGTAGCTCTTGTGCAAGGTCCAACTGAGACAGCCTTTCAAAAGGGTCTTTGTAAAGACGCTCTACGATCCGCATTACTCCGGCATCCGAAGGTATGTCGTCTCTGTTGAGCGTCTGACGATAACCTGCCAGAGCAATGTGGTCCCTCGCCTCAATTGCCTGAGGCAAATTCTGCCAGACATCGGGCAGATCTCCAAATTTGGGGGCATTCTCGTCCAGTTTAACGCCATCCAGATACACAATCTCCGCGCCCCCCTCTTGGATGACGACGCGATGCGGCACATCGGGTTTGATGCAGATCGCATGCGCTTCCGTTTGGTCGCTGTCATCGCCAACTAGAAGAGGCTCTCTGCGCCCGACAATGACGCATGTCATCAGGTTCTCATGCATCCCAAGTTCGCCTTTATCGAAGGAGAATTTGTGGTTGCGAAAAGCGGGGGCAACTGAAGACATAACCACTTCACCTAACTTTGCGGGCAACTTTGGCGCAATCCTGAGAATGCTGCAGCAAGGGGCAAATGTGAAGGACAGTACGAAGGGACTTGCACGTTTCTTCAAGAGAGGCGTCTGGAAGATGTGCTTAGTAAGGGCTTCTGGCTCCGACTATCTAATCCGAGGACATATGACACACATTTTCCGAAAGCTGGCCATTGCATTTGGTCTGCTAATTTTCTGCGGCGTGGTGGCTTGGCATACGCTGCCATCGCAGGTCGCAAAAGGTCTGATCGCCCTAAACAACGCCTCCGCAGGGCTGCGCTCCAAAGTGATTTCAACTGACGTTGGAGATATCCATTATTTGGAAGGCGGCCAAGGCGAAACGGTTTTGCTGGTACATGGCATTTATGCGCGCAAAGAACACTGGGTCGAAGTGGCCCGTGCCCTAACCAAAGACTACCGCATCATCGCCGTTGATCTGCCCGGGTTTGGGGACAACGCCCTGCGCGCAGACGACGACTATTTGTTTGATCAACAGCAGGCAAACTTACTGACCGTGATGCAGGCGCTTGAGCTGAAGGCTGTTCACGTTGGGGCAAACTCCATGGGGGCCTATGTTGCAGCGCTCCTGGCCGAAGAACATCCGGAACTAATCGCAAGCCTTTCCTTTATCGGCAGCCCACTTGGGGTCCCTACCCCAATACCAAGTGACATGGATAAGGCACGAGATCTCGGGATAACCCCACTGGTCGTTCAAACAACCGAAGACTTTGCTGAACGTAATGAGTGGCTGTCCCCCAATATTCCATATGTCCCGGGCCCGATCCTTCGGACTTGGGCGAAGGAAGAGGTGGCCCAGGCCGATCACAACGCCCGCATTTGGGATGTCGTGCATAGCAAGTCCGACGTGCCTACGGTCTTGGATCTTGCGCCGTCAATTGAGATGCCGACGCTGATAATCTGGTGTCAAGAAGACCGGATTTTTCATATCAGCGGCGCCGCAATACTCGATCGGAGTTTACCAGCCTCACATCTAGCTACGCTGAACAACTGTGGCCATGTTCCAATGTTGGATAAGCCCGATGCTGTAGCGTCAGAGTACCTCAAGTTCCTGTCGTCTTTTCCGGGTCCTGAGTAACAATAGCCGGCCTGTCGCCTTTGCGAGGTTCAGAGCACTCTGGCATCTCTGCGAGCGGCTGGTCGTCCGATCCCGTCAGTGGCCGGGATACTGCTCTAGTGTTGCGGGAGGAAATGACTTTTCGCGGCTCAGTTGGGTAAAATCTGCCAAACGAAGAACACAATGATTGGCTCTGAGGAGACTTGGATTCTGCTTACGGAATACACCGATCTTTCAAGAGAAGATGAGCTAAAATTGGTCCGTTGGCGCTGTTAGCACGTACCTTTTATACTCACGCTTTCTCGCTTTGTCGTCCTCTGCCTTTGAAACAAAGGCGGCCCTTTTCATGTACGTCCGAGGAGGTTGCGTGGGAGAAGATGCAACATGCAATGGGAGTTTAAACATGACCACTATTATGAACATCAAAACGATGTGGGATTCAGTCATGAATGAAAACAAGAACCCACTCAAAAACCAGCCCATTCCTACAGCCCACTTATTGATGCAAATGCTGGCTTGGATGTGGAGCGCAATATTCTCGCTCATGGTTGGCAGTTACTTTGTTTTTGGCGTAACAGCTGCGGCACATACACTGCTAATTTCCGGGCTTTTCATAACGATCCTAGTGTTCAAAAAGGCTGAAACGGCCAATTCGGTCGAATAGAACGCCAGAAAGCGCACACTCTTCAAAATGGCGCGGGTCCGGTGAAAATCTATCAGAGCAGACTAGGTTGTTAGAGTGTTTTGAAGCTCTGAGCGCCGAGTGTCTAAGGTACTGAAAATACGTATGATTGCAGCGAACAATTTTGATTTACCTTAGGAAGATGAAGTCCGATATGTATCTCGGTCTCAGCGCCTTCAGATCTGTAGTTGACTTTAGTTAGTTACTGAAACTCAGCAAGCCTCAGCGGGTGCATGTTGCGCCTGCCAAAAACTCTAATTTGCGTTACCTGGCTACCGCTATTGGTTAGCTTGAATGGTACGCAAGTTGGCTTACAAGCTGGTTACAGGTTTCTCTTAACCCGATTAGAATTTCCGAAGTAGTGGCTGCGCTGTTTACATCCGTTTTGGCTTTCACAAGCAATTCATCCGTTGCACCGAGCTCCCGGGCTTCGACCAAGTCTTTCTTTGCTTCGTTGCGCATATCTTTGGCGGCTGAGAAACCTCCGATGTAGCCAGCACATTTGGTAGCTGCCAGTTCGGCACCGGCCCACTGACGTGCCGCTTTCTCAGCAGGCGAAGCCGGCGGCTGTACGCATCCAGCCAAAACAAACACCAATGGGCACAAAAACGTAATTTTATTCATGCTATCCCCCTAGAGAGTTTCATTCCAAAATTTGTCCTGCGGAAGGTGACGGCTTTGAGCCAAAATCTGCAGTCCGTTTTCTTCGAGCGGTCACTAAGGCGAAACAGACTATCGGAAGCACCCAACCAGATAACACGTAGATCACCAGAGCCGCCCCTGAACCTCCGCCCAATGCGATTTGGACTTCTCCGCAGAGAATTCCGACACCGCCGCAGACAACCATTAAATATAGCCAAAGCAACAGTATACACACCTCTCTTCAACTCATCACCGATGGCCGAGGGCCTACCGGTTCTCTCATATGCAGAGAATAAGGGGAGCAATCTAAGTGCCGATCATGGCCGCCAAGACAGGCCTAGTCTGGACGTGGTAGGTAATACAGCTTGGGGAGTGTCCCCAGCTCCCGAAGCCAAGCTTTTGTCCATCTCTCCCCTCCAGGCGGTCATGATCGGTGCTTATGCTTTTCACATTCGCCGCAAGGGAGGCAGTACGTACACTGTGACGATGGAGTTAAAGACGCAGCTGCTAGCAACGCCTTAGGACTGAAATAGCCTTGCACGGGACCATAGATTGCTCCCCCTGCAACGTGCTTTGGTCAGCATTGCGGTTGGCGCGGATGGGCACCTTACGCACTTCGACGAAACTTACCGGTGTCGGCATTGCGCAAATAGCGACCTTTGCAAAGCTTGAGCGCTTTCCCAGAAACAGACATTGATGCAAAATCACGGCTCGTGACAGCTTGGAGCCAAGAGTCACCCTTAAATAAGACCCAATTGCTTTGCCATGGACAAGTCGTCGGTCAGACACCATTGTTCCTTAACGAGACCATTTTCCAAATGGTAAATTGAAATCTCGTCTATTTTCACGGTCCGATTGGTTGGTGCTAGCCCCAAAAAAGTACCGGTATGCGTGCCTGTTGAAACGTATCTGGTGACCACCTTTCCCGGAGCTTGCACCATATCCTCAACTTGCTCATGCCAATCCAAAAATGCGTTTCTGATCCGAAGGACAGCCTCCTCTACACCAGCACGACCTCGAAATTCGTTCTTTTCCCAGCCTTGGGGCATATGGGCAACGAAGTCTTCCGAATAGATTTTTGGAATTTTTCCGAGGTCACCTGAGTTCCAAAGGTTGTGCAACTCAGCGATCAGCGCACCATCAGTGGTTTCAATTGAATTTGTCATTTGCCGATAAGAGCAGAAACGTACACCTAGGCCAACGGTAGTTTCGTCCTCTTAGCAGACTTTGGTGCGAACCGCATCGAAAGTCCGATTCCCTCCCGAGGCGTAAATTGACCACGTCTGCTTTGGGCTGAGAGCAGCTGATGCCCACTTGCATCAACAACCGCCGAAGGCACCGTCAGTACATCCACAAATCCCCCCCTGCCCGCGTGAGCTCAGTTTGACCAACCGCCTCAACCCGGTCCCCGCACCACTTAAAATAGCGCGTACTGCCGATCGTCCCACAACAGGTCGAATTGGTCAGCAAATCCCGGCAGTGGCCGGGATACTTCTCTAGTAGTATGGGTGGATGCGGCGCGTTCAAATCCAGATGCGGTAAGGACCGCAAAGCCCGGCGCTAGTCCAGCTCAGTCCACGGCCAAGGCTTTACGTTGCTGGCAGCCGTTTGGAATCTTGCCGCCTTGGCTATCCAAACTCCCAAGTCGGTTCCAAAATCGGCCAACCGCTCATTGGGCTGCTGATTGTTGACCATCATGACAACAAACTGAACAATCGTCGCCACCCCTAGCACCGTTTGTGCAACTGAGATCATGATAGCGATCAGCACCATGAAAATGAAACGTTGGAGCATATTGTCTGGTTGCTCGGGTTCAATCTGTTCGCCATGCAGGCGGCCTTCAATCTTTGCTTCGTCGTCGTCCACAATCTCACCCCGTTTTACGATTGAGCCTATGCAATAAAATCCACCATCGGACTTTGGCAGCAAACAGCTGCATTACCAAGGCAGTGTAAAGACGCAGGGTGCATAAAAGTGCCAACAGCAACCGCCCAAAGCCTCCATTTATCGAGTAGTTCAAATGCTGCGGTGCGGCGGCTCAGACCCGACTTTCAAGAAAGATATGTAGTCTCCGCAACAAAGCTTGGTGGACGGAGAAGAGGAATGATGATCCTTCTTGCGAAGCAACCCCGAAGGGAGCATTCAATAATCCCGACGCTGGATTACTTTTCTGGCTACAAAATAGGAGGGTAAAAATTTGAAAAGGCCAGGTGATTTCAAACCAGCAGTCAAAAAGGCTCTTGCTGAGCGCGCGGGCTTCGTTTGTTCATTCCCAAGCTGTGGAGCGGCAACTATTGGACCCAGCGAAGAGTCGCCCATGAGCGGGGCTTCAACAGGTATGGCGTGCCATATCTTCGCTGCAGCCAACGGGCCTGCCGCTCGACGGGCTAAGCCAGAGGCAAGTGCTGCAAAATTAGGCTCTATCGATAATGGAATTTGGATGTGTTATCGGCATGGCAAGCTGATAGACACCGACGAATGTGCGTACACGCCAGAGTTACTTACAGATTGGCGCCGCCTCGCCGAGCGACGAGCTGCGCTTCGACATGAGCTTGGTCGGGAACCATTATCCGTGGACCTCTCGGTCGAACCAATGCCGACAGCAGAAATTGAGCTCAGTTCTCCGGAGTTTGTTGGCCAAATTTCTGAAACGCTCGAAGCCGGAGCGGTCGCGATTATTTGGGGCGATCAGAATGCGATGGCAGTACGAGACTTGATCATTGAGCTTGCTAGAAATGCACTAACCCACGGCTCCGCCCAAAAAGTAAAATTGGCGGTCAAAGCGCACACCATCGAGCTTTCAGACGATGGTTCCCCGTTTTCATTATCAGCACTGAAAGAAGTTGGGGTGCCGCGTGGCGGTGCATTGGCTCTTCAACAGGCCTTGCAGCTATCCCCTCAAGTCGAAGTCTCCTATCGCCGAAACAACGAGCAAAACATCGTCGATATTGGACACATAGGCGCAATCGACGAAATGCTGTCTTTAAACCCATGCTCAACCGTATTGGGTGTTGGCATGGAACGTGTGACGGAAGCGATGAATTTCATTGAAGTTCGCAAGGAATGTGGCACAGTTTTTCTTCGGCCTCATCTTGGCATTCTATCGTACAGTGATCTGTACAATATCTCCAACGGGATAAAGGCACGTAACCTTAAAGATCGCGATATCGTGCTGGTTATCGAGCCTCACTCAAAAGGTGTACGTAAGTTTATAGAATCCGAAATGCCCGAGGTTCGTATTATCGAAACGGCTTTGCGCAAATAGGGAAGCTGCTGACGTAATCGTTTCTTTGATCGACCGCTCTTAGTGCCTTCACTGAAGAGAAGAGATGATGTGGCACGTCCTGTCAGACAGGGCATTCCCTAAGAGACGCTGCGCCCAAATAGAGGTCAGCTATGCGCAGTAAGCTGACTTTGCAAAGGATCGGCGAGAACTCATTTTAGACACGATGGCAGAACTCTGGGTTATCATCAGTGGGGAAGCAAGCCACACGGCCCGGTTTTAGGGTGGGCATGGAATTCACAATTTTTGGTTGAAAAGTTCAATTTGCGAAAGCCATAGTATTTCGAAAATTATTATTGACAGACCAACCGGTTGGTAAACCCCAAAAGGACCTCAAAATGATCGAAGATACTCCTTTGGTTGATGCCGGACGCGACAAACTAGGCTTCAACGCAATTGCGCGCAATCTAGCATCTGCATTTCTCCAAAATGATCTCAGTACAGGTTTTGTTGTTGGCGTCGAGGGTGCTTGGGGTTCCGGTAAATCCTCGATTGTAAATTTGGCACTCGCAGAGCTTGCTGAAGACAATAAAGGTCCGAAAGTAATCAAGTTTACTCCTTGGTTGGTTGGAAATCGCAACGAATTATTAGCGCAGCTCTTTGCTCAACTAGAGCCAGTCATTCTCGAGCAGACTTCAGAGGCGGAAAAACTTGATACAAAGAAATTGCTTAGCAGTTATGCTGAGGCATCTTCTGGCTTAGCTGTGCTGGCCGATCTAGCCGAAATTGGTGGAGCGCCCTTTGCTGGAATGGTAGCTAAGTTCTTGCGGAAATCGGGTGAAAAAGCCCAAGAACAATCGCAAACTTCCCTAAACGACCTAAATCAGCGCCTTCGTGGAAAATTGAAACACCTCAAACGCCCTATTGTAGTGTTTGTGGATGATCTTGATCGTTTAGAGCCCTCAGAAGTAGTCGAAGTTCTACGCCTTGTGAAAGCCGTCGCAGACTTCCCAAATGTGGCATACATTCTGGCCTATGACCTCGACGTTCTGGCAGAAAGCGTCCAGCGGGCGCTCAACATTTCTGACGGAAAATCCCATCTTGAAAAGGTAGTACAGGCGTCATTTAGTGTCCCCAGGGCGATGAGCTTTGACTTGCGGAACTGGCTCCAGAGCGAGGTATCTAAACTCGTACTGCAATCTAGTTTAACCACCGAGTCCAGCAGTCGACTAGAACTGGCCTACCGACAATGGTCCGATGAGTATATTGAAACTCCTCGAGACGTTGTTCGCGTCGTCAATTCGTTAAAGCTCAACTTCGTTCCTGTAAAAGGCAAAGTCGATCCAGCGGACATGATTTTTCTCCAAATCATCCGAACAAAAAACAGCGCACTCTTCAATTGGATCGAGCGGTATGTTTCGGCTTTGTCAGCCGTTGGAGACTGGGGTTACATTGCGCCGGGCGTGCACGAGAGTTTTGGACGCGATCTTCTAAACATTATTGATAGAACTGGTGAGGAAGAACAGCGATTTGTGCGTGCCCTAGGGGACCATTTACCCGGAGTCGGCATATTTTCTCTGGTCAAAAGTCGCAAAGAGTTCAAGGTTTTTGACAGAATTGGCGAAAATGATTTGCAGGCTTTATTACCTCACAAGAGGCTGGCGAGCCCAAACCACTTCAGCTACTATTTTTCATTTTCATCACCATCTGGTGGCCTTGACGACAGCGAGGTTGAAGGCTTTTTGGCTGCTTGTGAGCGAGATCAGGAAAAGGCGGTCAGCGTGTTCAGAGAAATGATTGGCCAGAAGCGACCGCAGGGTGGCAGGCTCGCCGAAATTCTTCTAGACCTCATCGTCGCAAGGAGCTCAAGTGTTTCAACCTCTCAAGTGCAGGGGCTTTTTGTTGTTTTGGGCGAAGCGATTGATGAACTGATACCATTCGCTAAAACGGAATTTGGATATGCTGACTTTCTGAAGGCGCGGCGCGGTGAAATCTTCGGCCTGATTGATAGGGTCAAAGATGAAAAAATCAGAGGTGGAATGCTCCACAAACTGTTTTCCACGGCCAAATCTATCGCTTGGTTGTCTGGAATCATTCGTGAAACGACTTTTGCACACGGCAGCGGGCCAAAAAGTCCTGAGCCGAAGGAGACGTGGTTGTTGTCGGAAGCCGAATTTGAAAATTGCAAGGAAGCGTACGTGGCTCGACTGTGGAGCACGCCAGCTAAGGAACTCCTAGAAGTTCCCTATTTCTTAAACCTTATGTATGCTTGGTATCAACTCGGTGACAATGAAGGTCCTCGAAGGTGGATAAAAGAGAACACGGTCACTGACGATGACTTCTTGGTTGTTTTAAACGCGATGACCAGTTGGAGTTCTTCCTCAGACACTGGAGTCTCCTTTAACATCGAACCGAAAACACTCGAGTATTTCTTTGATGGCGTCATTGCTGTCGAAGAGAGACTAAAACTGATGTCTGAAAATGATAGACTGTCGGAGAATACAAGAGCATCTGTCGGAAAGCACCTAGCCACAATAGGAATGTGGCAGGCGTCCGAAGAAAGTTCCGCCAAAAAGTAGCGGGATTGCATGTCCGCTTTGGGCTAATTCTGTTGAAAAACACATGTTGTTTTTGGTGCCGACTGCTGATTCAATTCCTTTGTCAGTAATGGAGTTTGTTCGCGATGATGGGCCCACGTCAGGAAGCACAAGCCGCATTGTTTTACGATTTCTCGATTGAGGCTCATGTCCCAAGAGATCATGTTTTGCGGGCGATAGATGACGTCATTGACCTGTCCAGTGTTCGCGTCCATTTGACCAAGTTCTACAGTTCCACTGGTCGTCCTTCGGTTGATCCTGAATTGATGATACGAATGCTGCTGGTAGGATATGTCATGGGTATCCGCTCTGAGCGGCGGCTCTGTGAAGAGGTCCATTTGAACCTTGCGTATCGCTGGTTCTGCAAACTTGATCTGACGGACCCAATTCCGGATCACTCAACGTTTTCCAAGAACCGACATGGACGGTTCCGCGATAGCGATGTGCTGCGTCATGTGTTTGAGGCGGTGGTCGCGCAATGCATCAAATCCGGACTGGCGAGCGGTCAACGATACGCGGCCGATGCCAGCATCATTGCTGCTGACGCCAACCGTCAAAAGTCCACGCCGAAGATGGACTGGAATCCAGAGGCGATTGATCCCAATGAGGCGCCACGTGCCGTTCGAGAATATCTGGAAACACTTGATGATGCCGCATTTGGCGCAGCCAGTCCCGTTACGCCCAAGTTCGTCTCGCATTCAGATCCTGCAGCTCAGTGGACTGCCGCACGAGATGGGCCTGCATTTTTTGCATATTCAACAAACTATTTGATCGATACAGACAATGCCGTGATCCTGGACGTCGAGCCCACACGTTCTGTTCGCCAGGCTGAAGTGGGGGCCGTCAGAACCATGATTGACCGCGTGCACAAAGCCCACGATTTGCTGCCGGAACACCTAATCGCAGATACAGCGTATGGATCCGCTTCCATGCTGGATTGGCTGGTCGTGCAGCGGGGCATCGCACCGTATATCCCCGTAATCGACAAATCTGGGCGCAAGGATGGAACCTTTGAGCGTGCCGAATTCACCTTTGACGCCGAAAGCGATCTCTATATCTGCCCGAATGGAAAAGAGCTGAGAAAGCCACTGCGTGCATATGAAGCTGGAACGGCTGGGGCCAACAAGGATGAAACAGTGCGCTACCGCGCCCGCAAATTCGACTGTGATGCTTGTGATCTGAAAGAGCGTTGCTGTCCCAAGTCACCGCAGCGGAAAGTCACGCGATCTATCTACGAAACATCCCGAGATGTCGCCCGTGTTTTATCGCAAACTCAACAATATGCCATCTCATGCAAACTGCGCAAAAAGGTCGAGATGTCATTTGCCCACCTCAAACGCATCCACGGCTTGGGTCGACTTCGATTGCGTGGCCCATGTGGCGCCCACGACGAATTTATCCTCGCTGCAACCGCCCAAAACCTCAAAAAGCTAGCCAAGCTGGCACCAAAGACGAAACAAACCATAGCCGTAGCGTGAAACAGAGGCGAAAGCGCATTTTCCTTTGATCCAGTGCTGCAAAAACTCCGAGTTTTTCAACAGAATTGGCTGAGAACAGCCTTTACCCCCCTGCGTCGACAATCACCGCAAGCTCCTTCAACGCATCCACAAATCGCTCTCCTGCCCGCGTGAGCGCGGCCTCGACAACCGGCTCAGCCCGCCCCCTTACAACCTCAAACAACGCAAACTGCTGATCGCTTCGCAACTGCCCGACATACCCGCGCCAGCGCATCCAGTCGTTCACGGCGTCGCGGTGACGCTCGTCCTCGCTCCGCAAATCCGGCTTGTCGTCCTCCCGTGTTTCAAAGCGCTCGGGCATCATCTCGATCCTTGTTCCCTTCGCGTGAAGGCTCTTGCAGAAAACGACTTTGGCATAGCGCGCTTCGGTCGCCGTAAACGCCGCGTATACGCTCCAGAGCTTTGCGGCCTCCTCCTCGTCGCACGCGAGGTAAATGGCCCGTCCTGCGGCCTCTCCGAGTGCTTGGCTGCGCATGTTTTGCCGGTTCTGTACGGTGTCCTCCTGCCCCATCATTCGCGCTCGTGCAGACAGTACCGTGCGCTGCGGATCGCGTTCCTGGCTAATCTCTGCCATACGCGCCTTGCCCCGCTTTTTAGGGCGCGGTGTTGGCGCCAATCCTGGCAAGTCCAGCGGTTGCTTCTTGGACTTCCCGCGGCGATCACCCTTCCCCATTTTTGCGCGCTCCGTACTGCTCAGTTGCGATGTTGATCACCATCTGCTTGATCCAATCATCGTTGATTTCTTTTGGGTCGATTGCGGCGATGCCTTCCTTGTGCCAGAGCGCCACGCGGGCCTTGTCGCGGTTCTTCAGCAGCTGCGCGTGATCGCGTTCGTCTGGACCCTTGCTGTAGACCGTTGAGACCAGTCTCATTGCTCACCTCCAAATCTCTTCGGCTGGAATCCGACCTCGGCCATGATTTCCTTTGCGCGCTCCCTGCCGCAGCGCTCTCCTCGAGGGGCTTCCTGCTTGGGTGGCAAGCTCGCCACGTAGTCCCTGCCCCGCCATGCTTTGAGGATTTCTGAGATGTGCCCGGGGTTCGGCTTCTTCGACGGATTGCGTCGCCGCCAATCGCGCAGCGCTGCCCGCACCTGATCTTGCGGCCAGTCCTCGAGTTCGTCGCACCAATCGGCGAGAACAGCGCCCTTCATTTCCGGCGAAAGCGCTGCCTGCCAGTATCCCTGCATGATGATTTCAACCTCGAACGCGATCCGGGCCCGATGGTCTTCGACTTCGTGCGGCGATAGCGATTGCGTCAGACGTGGGGTCGGTGTTGGGAGTTTTGAAATTACTGCGGGAGCGTTGGTCATTGCCCTGCCCTTTTTCGTTGAAGTACCAATCGGCTTTGACGGACTGCCAGCCGCGTTCCTCGGCGAGTCCTAGGGCGTCAGAGGCGTCGCCACCTCTGGCCTCGATTTGGCGTAGCTGCTCGGCCAGTCGCTTGGCCGCCGTGACCGTGAGTGGTTTTTTGATCTTCCGGCGATAGGCGACGAAACTAGACACCGCATCGAGGCCAGCGAACCGCGTTAGCGCATCGCTGATCTTTTGCCCTTCACTATTCTTACTAAGTTCCTTGGATGGTTTACTTTGGTTTGGGTGACACACTGTCGTATCTTGGGGTGACACTCTGTCGGGGGTGGGGTGACAGTCTGTCGGGGGTACCGGTGACACACTGTCGGGGGTTCCCGTCATGGGGTGACACACCGTCGTATCTTGGGGTGACAGTCCGTCAGGGGTCTGGCCCATGGGGTGACAGCCTGTCGTATCTTGGGGCGACACACTGTCGGGGGTCACGACCATGGGGTGACACTCTGTCGGGGGTACGGGTGACACACCGTCAGGGGTCGAATTCCGCCCCTTCACCGATACGCCCCCTGCATTTGGACAGCTGGACACAACGCTCAGGCAAATTCGGTACTCGACAGTGAAGCCATTACGGTGTTTTCGCTTGCCGACTTCTTGGATGAAGCCAGCGTTTTCGAGTGCAGAGATTTGTCGCTGAACAGTCCGCTCAGTCGTCTCCAACTCTCTGGCCATTGTACCCTTCGCAGCCCATATCCCCTGCCCTTCGTCGCTGGCGATATCGCCCATCAACAGGATTACGGACTTGGCTGTCAGTCCGACGCCGAGGTTCTTGCTTCGAAGGAGTGAGGTGACGAGGTTGCTCATCTCTCCACCCAACGCCATTCCTGAGGCTCCAAGTCCTCAAACAGGCCCGGCGAAACAGCTTCCATTTCTGACGTCAGCTTGTGGTAAGTGGCCGTGGTCACACGCCCGCCTCCGGACAAAAAGTAGACCGGCCTATCAGTCGCGCTGTCGCCCACGGGAAGTGAGCAGAGCAGCGTTTCACCTTCCTTGAGGCGGCGCATAACCTCTTTCTGGATAACTGCCATCACCTCGCCTCCAGCCTGCCAAGGGCTATCGCAAGCCGCTTCCTGATTGATTTTGTTCTGGAAGACTTGGGTGCCACACACGGGCATTCATTGAGCGCTACGCGTAACCCATGCACTTCGGTCAACGGGATGCGTATTACGGCATACCCGTCTTCTGAAGTGAGTTTGGGGCGCAGCGGCTCAGACATTACGCCTTCAACTTCTCGATTGTGGAAAGCGCGGTCTCTCCAGCGTGAAGCATTTCTTCCACTTCAACACGAGCTTCTGCCATGGCTTTGGGGTCGCCGGTTTCGGCCGCAAGGATCAGCGCGTTTACAGCCTCACCGGCCTCTTTGCCGACTTCACCAGCAAGCCGCGTTATTGACTGCCCTTCCTTAGCGGCCACGCGGTCTTCGACTTCCTGGACGCGCAGTTTTGTAAACCGATAGTCGCCTGTCGCGTCTTCCAACGCGTAGACGTAGATCATCGGCACCGCAGCGAACCCGTTCTGGATCCGAGAGATCGTCCCCTTGGAGATATCATGCCCCAGCAACGCAGAAACCGTGGCGCAGGCTGCCTCTACCCCACCAGTCTTGTTGACGAGGCGGCGGAACATGTTGGCGTACAGAAGATCAGACATTTTAAAACCCGTTTTTGTTGGGGAGGGAGTGAAAGGAGCTCATGTTCCGGTCAGTGTTCATTTCCGACAGCCTGTCCTGCCGCCCGAGTTTCCTCGAGCGCGTTGCCACGTGTGACGGAAATTGAACGCATCCTGAACGCGCTGAGAGGACATGGAATGCCAGCTTCATCACACAAGATTTTCAAAGGGCCATACCAGTTGGCTGAAAACGCTCCACTGGTTCGTGCAAACCTCACAGAAGACTTGCTAACGTCCAGTGCGATAGCGATTTCATCTATGCCTAACGTGTTCGTAATCTGATGGACTATTTGACGTGTCATAATGCACGATTGACAAATTATTTGTCTTTAGTCAAGACAAACGAACTAACCTTATGGCAAGAAATTTGTCATGGTAGTTTTCCAGACATGGAAACTACAGAGAAACCCTATGGCGAGATTGCAAACAGGCTCCGGTGGCACCGCGAGCTTGAAGGCTTGACGCAAAATGAATACGCCAAAAGCATTGGCGTGAAGCGCGCGACGCTCAACAACTGGGAGAGCGGAGACTACAGATTGTCTCTGGATGGAGCAATCGCACTAAGAAGGACCTACGGCCTGTCGATCGACTTTATGATCGAAGGAGACGATGACGCATTGTCGATGACTTTACGAAAAGCATGGCGCGAAAGATCATTAGTCAACTCCTCTGGATAGTTAGTAGAACTCAACCGTTGAGCGCACACCTAACAAAAAGACAGACCAACACACCCTGGCCAGCGACAGCACCAAGCTTTGCTTGAAAAGCTTTGGTGCCTGCGAACTTCTAAGATCGCGAACCTAGCGCCTTTCTTCAAAGCGCAAAGGACTTAGACCTATCCAACGCCACTGCGCGTCTTGAACATCCATAAGTTCGCTTACAAAGAAAAACCTACTTCGCCCGAATTCAAATTAGCTAGGCCTGAGCCCAGTCATTGAAGTACGTACATGTGTCTAACGACCGTGAAATATTGACAGAAACGCCTAAACATAACTGTAGACGCCGATCTCAGCGCACAGGGCTCCCAGAATACTGAGCTCCATTTCCGACTTCAGCGTCAGCCTCACATCGACTGCATGGATAAGAAGGGGGCTACGCAACTCAAATCCGGTTTCGTGACTACCAATCCTTTGCCGGTAGCGGATTCTTCCGCCTTCGCACAGGCAAGCAATTAGTCAAAGCTTGAGCGTTTAACTTCAAAGTTCACGTCCCTGCGCTTTGCAGCAGCCACAAAGCACGATGTGTGACAAATTATTTGTCATACAGGTATTGTAATGACAAATAATTTGTCTTATCTCTTATTCATCGGAGGAAGAGATATGCAGTATCAATCGATCAAAACACCATCTTGGACCAACGCCGAAATCGAGGTCGATGTGACCGATATCTGGGTCGAAGAATGCGATCCGGAAAACGAAAACGGCGAAGAAGTCATTGCCTACCTCTCCACCAACACCAGCGGCTTCATCACCGTCGATGGCATCAGCATCGATGATGGCGTGACCAAGATCTACCGATCCCGCGAGTGGACGGAAAAGATGATCGGCTTCGACGCAATCAACCGCATTGAGGAAAGCGAGCAAGAGGCTGCGTAAGCCCTGCCCGCTCCAGTTTTGAAGGAACGAATTATGACATCCAACATCTTGAGCAAATCAGATCGCCGCCCAGCCCCAAACATGGGGCCGCTGTATGCAGCACTTGCAAAAGCGCAGGGTGAATTCCCCGAAATCCCAAAGAACAAGACAGGCCACGGATACAAGTACGCAGACATCGCCGACATTCTCCGCGCTGTCCGCCCCATTCTCTCAAAGAACGGGCTTTCGATATTTCAGTCGATCGCGGGTGACAAACTGGAAACCACCCTCGCCCATGAGACCGGCGCAACGCTCGTCAGCCGCTACCCTCTTGTTCAAGACGGTACAGGTCGCATGAACAACATCCAGAAGATCGGAGCCGCCCTGACCTACGCGCGCCGATACTCATTAACCGCGCTGCTTGGTGTTGCTGCAGACGAAGATGTCGATGCAGACGACATGAGTGTCACTGGCCGCAACGAAGGCCGCACAATCTCGAATGGTCTCAAGGACGCTTGGATCGATGGGGTATTGGACAACTTGCCGGACGACGCGACCGACGCTGAGAAAGCCGACGCTTTTGCCTCGCAGATCATTGCCGACATGCGCGGGATGAAAACCGCGAAAGGCGTCAACAACATCTGGAACAAACGCGAGCAGATCATTGAGGCCTTGGACAAGAAGCACAACCACCTGTTCCAAGATGTTTTCGACTGCTTCCAAAGCTGCATGGCTTCCTATGAGGCGGAGGCTGCCTGACGCGGGTCACGGTTCAAAACCCGCTCCAGACGAAAAATTATAATCCCGTTTTAAGGTTTAAAGTCATGACTTTAGAAAGCATGCCTAAAGCAGTTGATGAATACCTCTCGCGCGAGGAAGCGGCCATGAAATCCCCGCAGGGAGCCAATCATGCCGCGCTCTTTGAGGAGGTCGGAACAGCCTTCGGAATTGATCCAGACGACCTGTCAAACGCGGTCCTTGAACGAACAATTTTGGGAGCAAACTAATGAGCCAGCACCCACTAAACCTGCGTCCTGCCAGCATGGTCATCGAAGGTGAGGAATGGGTTCCCAAAACCTATGCCGACGCCCTTGCCGACAAACTGCGCGAACAACAACGCAGCCGCGCCAGCCACAACCAACAGTTTGCCGAGATCAATGACCTGTGGGCCAATCTCCCCCATCACCAAGCAAGCGCACCCTACGCAAAAAGCGCCGACGCGTTTCGCAAGCACGGCCTGATCGCTACCGGTTATTGCGACACAGAGACCATCGTTTTTGAAAGCAAGGCGGCAGCATGTGCAGCCGCACCGGTGATCGCCAACCTAGCGCGCAAGGCGCATGGCTACGCCCTCGTCATTGTACGCAAAAACTTCGTTATCTGCTCCACTCCACACAGCCAAAGCTACAAGGCCATGGGCAAGGAGCGCTTTCAGGCGAGCAAGCAAGCCGTACTGGATTGGGGTCACAGCATTCTCGGGGTGGCGGCATGAGCAATCTTTGTGGCCGTCCAATCTACCTG
>NZ_FXTY01000017.1 GCF_900182745.1 Shimia sagamensis
TTCTCACGTTCACCTGCCTGCGTCAATGCAAGTTCGGAGATGGGAAATCACACTCCATCCACATTAGAGGATCCACGTGGATGGAGTGTGAGACAAAGTGCCCACAACAATGGGAATAACATCAAGCACCTTGTGCCTTTTCGCTTAACCCGCCCCTTCCATGCGCCATAAGCACGTACCCGCACGTACGTTGGCGCAGGTTAGCTACTGGCCTAATTCAATCGTCGAAACCACATGAACACCACCGGCACATCGTCCGTTTGGTTGTGGTCTCACACTGGGACGCAGGGCTAACACTCCGTTGAATTTTGCCCTTCTGACAGCATCCGACATCTGAAGAAGGAAATTCCTGATGAGCATATTTCCCATGTGGCTGAGAACTCTTTTTGGCCGAAACGAATACCCCTCCAAGGACCGGGCTTTCCTCAAACAGGGCAGGCTTTACAATGAGCACATTGATCACCTTCCGGAGCGGCTCTTGCGGGACGTTGGCATGACACCGGACGCCTATTCGCCAGAAAAGAAAAGAGCTCTGAATGACGCGAATTGGGTGCGAATTGGAATGATAAATATGTAAAGAGAGCAGCGTGAAAGGGGGCAGATAAACTAGACCTGCTCACTCAACTCACTTGGCGACGAGAGCCAGGTTTTTCACAGTGCGCCTAATCTCAAGTAGGAGGCTGTGCTGAAAGAACTTATCGAGAAGGCTCTCGAGGTAAATGGTGGTGTGTTCGTCCAGGTTTGTGTCCCATTCATCTAAGACCAAAACGTATGGTTCTTCCCACAAAGCCAATTACACGTTCGCAATAAACCGCTCTTCTGGTGACCGATTTTCATTTGGCCCTTCGAAGAACCTTGTATCCCGGTCAAGATAGACTGAACGCTGACCGACCAACGTACTAACGCTCGGTTCGTGCGGAAAAACCTAAAGACAGGTGAGAATCTCTGTGGACAGAGTTCAAAAGCCAGCCTTGAGCACGTCAGATCCTGCAAGCGGGGTTTTGGTTGTAGGTAAAGAGGCTGAATCCGTCCTTTTAGCCTAACGGCGGAAGTCAATTTCTATCCGTCAGCAACTTTAGCCCAGCAACAGAAAAGAACACTCCCAAGGTTGCCTGTATGTATCGCCGTGCACGGCTGTAAGCAGCGACCATGAACGAAGTTGAAAAGGCGATCGCATAGAGCGTGTGGGTCACTGTTGACAGGACAAAGATACCCAGCACGATTGCAGCTGAAACCCAAATTGGGGATCCTGGCTGCAGGCCCAATGAAATGGTAGCAATCCAAGCAAGTGCAGCTTTTGGGTTGGTCATCTGGACTGTATACCCACTCAGGGCGCAGCGAAGTGGCGACCGACCTTCTTGACCAAGCTTCTTAACTTCCAAATCATAGGTGGATGACGCCGACTTGAAGGACTTGTAAGCAAGCCAGAGAAGATAGAGGCCACCGGCAATCTTGATGAAAATCAGAGCTGAAGCGTATTTCGCAAGCAACGCAGAAAGGCCAGATGCAGCGAGGATGCCCCAAGTTAACGACCCCATCGCCACACCGAGTGCAAGCGAGACCCCGGACTTACGATCAATGCTCATTGATGTGCCGATGATTGCCAAAATATTTGGACCTGGGCTGGCTACCCCTACTAGAAAAATGGAATACGCCAACAGGATGCCAGGCAAGTAGATGGAAAGCTGATCCATGAAACCTCTTTCTTCTCATGATAACACAAACCTGAGTTCGCAAAGCAACCGTTTGAAGCCGCACAAAACACTGGTGTTGTTCTGGCTGAACCAAGACCTGATCCGTAAGTTGGGCTGGCGCCAGCAAAACAGCTGTGTCTACCTATTGCAGTGAGGACAATTTAACTCAGAAAATGGTTCTTTGCCATCAGAGGGACTGGCGCCGGTATGTCCAGAGTTTCAGAAACTGAAATTTCGATGGTTCGGCACATCGCATCGAGAGGCAGGCCATTCTGAACGTTGTGAAACGGCGCTTCCAACTCTCTGGTCACTTCCTGAAGTCCAAAGAAAGCATAGGACACCACAGCCGCACAGACTGGTGTGAACCAGTTTGCCGACCCGATGAGCGCAAACGGAAGCAACCAGCAATAGAGATACGTGGTTCTGCGGACTAGCAGCGAATATACAAACGGCAACGGAGTTGTAGCGATCCTTTCACAGCCCGCCTGGGAACGTGCCAGAGAAGAAAGTGTATCCATGATTGTCATTTGACCAAAACCACTGAGTTTATCAGCCTGGGCCAGTTGCCCCATTTGATCAGCCATTGAACGAAGAGCTGCGTCAGCGGGATTGTTTTTGGTCACTATCGATTCAGACCATTGCGCCCCAACCCAATCAGTGATGTCGGCCTGCACTTCAGTCTTTCGTAGTGCCCCTCGGTGCAAATGCGCAAAGGCAACCGCGTAGCTAAGGAGTGTTTTTCGATCATCTTCCGTCGCCAGAAAAATTCTGGCCTGATACGCCAATGCGCGAATGTCCGCGATCAAAGCTCCCCAGAGCCGGCGGGCTTCCCACCAACGGTCGTATGCAGCGTTATTGCGAAATCCCAGAAAAAGAGAAAGGGCGACCCCGATCACGCCCATTGCTGCGATCGGAATACGCGGCAATTCAATTACGTGGTGATCGACCAGCAACACGCCAACGGAAAGCACTGTGACTGTTCCGATATTTCCAATAATTTTTGGCACCACCGAGCCTTGCATCACAAGAAACAGTAGTAGCGGTGATGGTGGATCTCTGACGATCATGAGCGCCTCTTCACTTAGTAAGCTCCTTCTGAGCTGTCCGAGAACAAAACCTCCCAAAGTCACTGAGCTGAGTGTCAACTTACTCGGCTTCGCCTTTGTCTTGGCCAACTCAAAGAACGACGCACCCTGCCTAACCAAAAGGCTTCATGCAGGAGGTAGAGATTGTTTGGCACCGGCAAACTCAGAGGGTCCAATTTGTATCTCGGCTACGGTACCGGGTGATCCGCAGGATCCATTATGTAGTCGCTAAAGCAATGAACGCCTAAGAGGGACGATCTGTGCCCGCTCCTGCAAACAGCTGAAACTTTCGTAACCTAGCCGCCGCTATTGGTTAGCGAGTATGATACGCAAGTTGGCTTACAAGTTGGTTGCAGGTTTCTCTTAGTCCAATCATCAACTCCGAGGTCGTGATAGCGCTGGTAACATCCGTTTTGGCTTTCACCAGCAACTCATCGGTTGCACCAAGCTGACGGGCTTCGGCCAAGTCTTTCTTTGCTTCGTTGCGCAAATCTTTGGCGGCTGAGAAACCTCCGATGTAGCCGGCACATTTGGTAGCTGCCAGTTCAGCACCGGCCCACTGACGTGCCACTTTTTCCTCAGGCGAAGCTGGCGGCTGTACGCATCCGGCCAAGACAATCACCCATGGGCACAAGAACGCGATTTTCATGCTATCCCCCCAAGAATGTTTCATTGCAAATTTTGTCCTGCGGAAGGTGGCGGGTTTGAGCCAAAACTGCATTCAGTTTCCTACGAACGGCCACTAGAGCCCTACAAACTATCGGAAACACCCAACCAAATAAAAAGTAGATCACTAGAGCTGTCCTTGAATCTCCGCCCAATGCGATTTGGACTTCTCCGCAAAGAATTCCAACGGCGCCACTGATGATTAATAAATATAGCAAACACACAGCCATGTACGCCTCTCTTCAACTTGCCACCAATGGCGAGAACCCATAAATTCTCTCGCATACAGAGAATACGGGTTGATCTAAGTGCCGATCACGGCCGCTAAGCTAGGCCCAGTCTGGAGGTGGTAGGTAATACAGCTTGGGGAGTGCCCCCAGCTCACGAAGCACCTCAGAAAACAAGCTTGTGTCCCCCTCTCCCACCAGATGGTCATGATCGGTGCTTATGCTTTTCATATGCGTGGCAAGGGAGGCAGTACGTACACTGTGACGATGGAGTTAAAGGCGCAACTTCTCGCAACACCTACGGACTGAAATAGCCTTGCATGGGACCATAGATTGCTCCCCCTGCAACGTGCTTCGGTCAGCATTGCGGCTGGCTCGGACGGGCCACAAAGCGCGGTCTGCGACCTGTAAAAAAGTCTGGCTCCATGGCTGTCCGCATAGCCAGCGAAGAGCCCAAACCTTCCATTCATCAGTTGATCGGATACTGCGTAATAGCTGCCATTGGAGCACTCAGTGACATTGCAGGCAGTTGGGTCCACAGAGAACGAAAGCCCGGCGCTAGTCCAGCTCAGTCCAAGGCCAAGGCTTTACGTTGCTGGCAGCCGTTTGGAATCTTGCAGCCTTGGCGATCCAAACTCCCAAGTCGGTTCCAAAATCGGCCAACCGCTCATTGGGCTGCTGATTGTTGACCACCATTACAACAAACTGAACAATCGTCGCCACCCCTAGCACCGTTTGTGCAACTGAGATCATGATAGCGATCAGCACCATGTAGATGAAACGTTGGAGCATATTGTCTGGTTGCTCGGGTTCAATCTGTTCGCCATGCAGGCGGCCTTCAATCTTTGCTTCGTCGTGGTCCACAATCTCACCCCGTTTTCCGATTGAGCCTATACAATAAAATCCACCATCGGACTTTGGCAGCAAACAGCTGCATTACCAAGGCAGTGTAAAGACGCAGGGTGCAAAAAAGTGCCAACAGCAACGGCTACCAGCACCATCTGTACATTGGCGAAAGTTTCGACAGCAACCATGCTGCAGGCGCGACATTCTTTGACCAGGTATCCGAGAGCAGACGTACGGACAGCCAAGGCGGCCGAAGCCAATGCCGCAGCAGTCAACAATGTCAGCGAAACGCAGACTTCGGACTTTGCAAATTTTTAGTAAGGGCTCCGAGCTATCCCCCATCTCTTCCACTGTCATGATCGCAAATGGTCCTCTCAAGCTGATCTTGGCTGGCAACGCAGCCACTTGGTCCACCTCCCCCAAGTTGTCGGCTAAACCGGCATCGCGTCGAGACAGGCGATTGGCTTTTCAACGTGTAGTGGTCTATGCATATCAAAAGACAAAATTTGAGGGCATCCCGAATGGAAAGCGGAACAATCAAGAAAATCTCGGTAGAGAAACTTTTTGGGCAATTCGACTATGTTCTTCCTGACGAAGGATCTTTGACAAATCCAGCTATTCTTTATGGTGACAATGGAGTTGGTAAAAGTACGCTCCTGGCTCTCGTGTTTCATCTTTTGTCGAGTGCCGGAGATCGTGGTCACAGAACAGCAATTTGGAACATCTCATTCTTATCCTTATACGTTGAACTCAAGAACGGCTTCGTCCTCAGTGCAGAACGACCGCAAGGGTTAGACTCGTCTGTTATAGTGTTTCAGGTTAGGCGAAATCATGAGGTTCAAGCTGAATGGACTTACAGCAAAGGAAAAAGTAGCCGAAACTATGTAATTGACGACGATGTTAGTGATATTGTTTTGGAACAGTTATTGAACTCAAAATTTATTACTCCCAATATAGTTTCAGAATTGCGGACAAAAAGAAGTGAATCCATCGAAGATGGAGTTCTACGAGGAGAGGCCGCTTATCTAAAGGCGTTAAAAGACTGCTCTCCTACCATATTTTTGGTAAGTGCGGAGCGTCGATTGGACAGCGATTCTGTGTCTGATCCCGCGGAGGAAATGGAGCTGCGGGAGATCCTGCATGATCGACGAGGCAGCAAGGTTCGAGATCTTGTTAAAGGATCTAGGCAAATCGCCCTGAAACAAGCGCTAATGAAGGCTTCGGCGTGGGTGCAAAATAGGGCGCTTAGAAGTGCAACTCAAGGGTCAATGAATGTTCATTCAGTTTATGAGCAAGTGCTCGGACAACTCGCTGTCGACTACCCTTCCGAAAATAATGATACACAACACAACAAAATAGAAACGTTACTCAATCGGCTCGATACAATCGAGAATAACAGCCAAAGCTATTCTGCATACGAGATGACAGGGGCTATGGACATGACCCGTTTCAGAGAAGCGCTCACGTCGGGACCAGAACAGGGACGGAGCATTTCAGCAAGGCTCGTTGACCCATATGTGCGCTCAGTTTTGAGCCGACTTGATGCGATTTCCCCAGTCTTTAAAAGCTTGGACCTTTTTATAAATCAGATTAACTCGTTCCTAACGAGAAAAAAAATGTGTTTCTCCATGTCCAAGGGATTTTCCATTGAAAATAGTGCCGGAGATGAACTGGAAGCTTATCAGTTGTCATCTGGCGAGCAGCAGCTTCTTCTCATGTTTTGTTATGCGTTCACCGCGCAAGATCAACCTAGTGTATTTATCGTTGATGAACCTGAAATATCTCTGAACATTAAGTGGCAAAGAAAGTTACTGCAGGCTTTGTCAAAAATTACTCACGGCACCGAGACACAGTTTATTTTTGCTTCGCACTCGTTGGAATTAATTGCTCAACATCGTTCTTCCGTCGTTGAGATTTCTTGATATTGGGTCTGTTTGAATGAGTATTCCAAAGCGAAAAGTTGAAGAAATTAGACTTCGGTATGAGTTGGAACCAGAATTGAACGACGTTTACGTCGAGGGTTCTTTTGACAAAGAGGTGGTTGACGGAGTCTTGAGTTTCTATCCTGAGAAATTTCGGCCTTGTTACAGTATTGATGATGTGGAGGTTAGCGGAGGATTACTTAAGAAGCATGGCCTGACTTCAGGCAATAGGCAGAGAGTCATTGCCCTTGCCTATGAGTTGAGCCTCCCAATCGATACCGATGTACGGCTTTTAATTGATCGGGATTTTGATGATTGGCTTCGCGCCACTGATCCGGCCAATGGATTGGTTAAGACTAAATTCTGTGATACAGAAACTACTTTTTTTAGTGAGGATTTCGTTAAAAAAATCTTGTTAGGGGCTGCAAAGTGTAAAATTCCAGATTGGGCAGGCTTCTTCTCTGATGTGAAGTTGTGTCTCTTTGATTTGTATTGCTTGAGACTTGAGGTGGTATCAGGAGGGTTTAATACCGCATTGATTGATATTCGACGCTGTTTGACTCTAGCTGGGGGCAGTCCAAATCTAAACATCAATGACCTGATCGAGCGAAGCCTGTCAGGTTGTGCCACAAAACATGAACGTCAGGAGTTGTTTGAAAAAGTCAAAGATAGGGCGAAAACCTTACGCAGGGAGCCACATCAGTCAGTCACAAGAGGACATGATTTCATACGAGTCTTGGGATGGTGTGTAAGGCAAATGAAGGGTGTAAAAAGTTTTCAAGACGAAGAGGCACTGGAACGTTTGCTGGTTCTATTGGTTGGGGAGAAAAAAGACGACTTAATGGAACCAATTTCGTAAGCAGATTTAGTCATACGAACGTGATAGTCGTTTTGCGTCCAAAATGGGCAGCAGCCTAACAAGATAGATGGTAGATGAAAGGCAACTTTGGGCTGATAGTGTACTGAACCTCACTTCTCTTTGGGCCGTCAGTAGAAGAATTCTTCTGAAGCCTAGGTCAGCCGTTAAAATCCTCCGCATCCTCCGCAATTGCGTCTATCGATACGTCTTCAGCTTTTGGTTTGTCAGTTTTGATCTTGGGTGCAGCCTTCTTCCAGACGGACAGATTGGCGCCCACTTCACCGTAGAATAGTGGAACGACCTCCTCTAAGTCGGATATGAAGTTGGCCTGTTGTGTGAAACGCCCACCCAGGCGCTTGGATAAGAAGACGTGAAAGCCGTGCGTAACCAAGTGGTCCTTGCCTCCTTGGCATATATCAATGTCGTCCCGGAGTTCTGAGACCAGGTGCTGCGTCGGCTCGCTGGCGCCAGGCCAAAGCAACCGAATATACAGTCCGTCCATGTTATCGGCCTTGATCTGCCGAAGAAGCCAATTCACCCTGGCTTTTGTCGACTTCTTGTCTTCGGGCGCACGGATCGTCATGCCTACGTCGACACACCGCCTCTTCAGATCCGCGGTGACTTCAATAGGGGCGGCGGTGTCCGGAACATCCAGAATGCACTGCAACTGGTGTTGTTCACGGAGCAACACCAGTTCGTCCTTTTTCCGCAGAGCCGGATCATTGATATGTTTTCGAGACAGTTTTTCACTGACGGATGTTTCAACAAGGCGGCTCAGGATCAGCGACAGATCACGTGTTTCCTGATGCCAAGCGTCAATTACGATCTGTGCCTCAGGCAACCGCGCAGGAATAACGCCGCCAGATGACACCAATTTGTTGAGATCGCCCCATTCTTTGGGCATCCTATGGAAGCCCTGAACCCCAGCACTTTCATGATTGAGAAAACGCCGAAGCTCATTGAGCAACAGTAACTGATCTTTGTCCTCGACCTGCTCCTGGCTAATCAGCAACTCCGCTGTTGTGACGACGTGCATCCATGACCAGTGATAAACATCAATCTTGGACCTGCTCTTCCTGACTTCCTCCACCGGGTGAGCGGTTGGCGTCGTGGCAAATTGGTTGGATATGGTGATAACGCAATCTACGCCGTTCTCCTTCGCAAGAACGCGATATCTTTCAACCTGCTCAGCCTCTAGAGTATTGTTCCCGACTTTTGTTTCGACAAGAGCCTTCCACTCGCGAGAGCCAACCTTCATGACTATCAAACCATCCGGCCGATCTTTGATTGTCTTGGATTGGCTCTTGAAGACAACCTCCGTAAATGCATGAACTTGAGCTCGTTTTCCGCGCTTCTGACCAAGCGATTGCAGCAACGCGGCTCCCAGCTCTTCAATCTGAACCATACAGGCGAGCACGATGGACGTTGTGCGGCCTTCTTTTGACGTGGTTGAAAGCACAGGGAACAAGCGAGCAGCTTCGCCCTGTATCAGGTATTCAGGCAGCTTCTCAGTCATCTATGCACCCACAACTTGAAATTGAGTCTCATACCCAAATAGACAGGCGGCACCGCTTTCCGTCAAGTTTTGAGTGAAGCATCATTCTCGGAACGTGGCCCCAATACTTTGGAGCTCCGACGCGGGCGAGGCGCAACCGTCATCCTCTACCTTCAACAACCACCGCGAGCAAACTCAACGCGCCTACAAATCGCCCCCCTGCCCGCGTGATCCTAGCATCCACGACCGACTCAACCCGCCCCCGTACAACCGCGAACAGCGCGTACTGCTGATCGCTTCGCAACTGCCCGATATACCCCCGCCAGCGCATCCAGTCGTTGACCGCGTCGCGGTGGCGTTCATCTTCACTCCGCAAATCCGGCTTGTCGTCTGCTCGAGCTTAAGGTCTCTCCTCCATTTGTGCGAAGTTGATTAATGGCTGGCAAGTGCAGGAAGTGGGTTTTCAAAGTCGCGCGTTCGGCCCATTGCGGCCGTCCAGCCAAACTTTGAATGCTGCGGTGCGGCTCGTCGAAGCAGCCAATGGTGCATGGAGCAGCATTTAAGGTGTCATGCGACGCCCCGTATGGCTATGAAAGTGATTGCAGGCTTCTTGTCTCT
The DNA here is from genome assembly GCF_900182745.1 of Shimia sagamensis. Taxonomy (GTDB): domain Bacteria; phylum Pseudomonadota; class Alphaproteobacteria; order Rhodobacterales; family Rhodobacteraceae; genus Shimia; species Shimia sagamensis. The sequence continues at coordinate 9,413 of NZ_FXTY01000017.1, forward strand.
ATGTCGAAGTTAACTTATTCCACCTTGCCGCTGGGCAATGTAATCTAACTAGTTGGCAACCGAATCCGCAAACTTGTCCAATGTCCAGATTTCAAAGTCGACCTCGAGGAGGGCCTTGGCCTCAGCGCATAGAACAGGATGAGCCTCTCCTTCGCGGCACCAGTCGATTTTTCCATCGTTGGTAACAAGTATTAATTTTGAAGGGGTTGCCCCAGCCTTGATCATCGTTAGCAAGCCAAAGAGTACATCTACCCAAACATAGAAATCCCCGTCGCCGACATCACGGAAGCCCGGTGGGGTCTTAACCCTCTTTCGGTGCTCAGCAATCTGATGAAACGCCATACGTGGTGCATAAGGAACGGTAGCTTTTTCAGCCAATGTTTCGAGAAAGGTAATAGTCTTATGAACAGTGTCGGGATGAAATAATTCGCTATTGTCGTTTTTGAATGCATCAAGGCCAGCACTGATTTTCTCGAAAGCTTCGCCCTGAGTTTGGTCATATCTTGCGACTTCAGTCTTAAAGGCCTCAAATTTTTTCTGCATTCCTTTGGACACCGTATCCACAGCAGCAAGCTGGTTGTTCCAATACTCTTGGATGACTTGCCCTGGCAATATTATTGGACCGGCATGCTGTATGGATAGGTAGTCAACAATGTCGGAGCTTTTCCGATGTTGAGGTATTCTAAGTACGGCGTTTGCATCGATAGCAATTGCCGTATCCGCCAGATTGGTTGCGTCGGGAGACGCTTTAAGAGCAGAGATCAGTGCTTCAAGCGCTGGAATTTCGATTTGGCGGTCAAAAACCGCTATCATCCTTCCAATAATCTCATCGGCGTTTTGGGAAGCACCGCTAGTCATACCAGATTTCGCCAGCAGCTTTTGCCAGATCTTCACCAACAGATTTAACAGCGTCGACATCCCATATGTTATATCCATTAAGAGCGTCTATCCATTCACCGTCTGCAGCCGTTGGCAACAACACCTCCTTAAAACCCACCCAAGTTAAAGCCCCTTCAGGCCTCCTGCTTTCAGTAGACAAGAAGCTGTTCCCAATTCTTGGCCCCCAGATTGAGCGCTCATCATCATCAAAGCCACCCCAATCAGTTACAGTTCTCGGAAGTATAAAATGCAACGTCTCATATTCGTTAGGAACAATTGTCTCTCCAATTATCGAACTTCTTAAAAATGTAAGGGTGCCCTTATTGAAGGAACGCTTTTCGATCCTATTTACGAACTCTTCTTTGCTGGGGTTCAGATCGGCAAATTCTGTCTCCAAGAATGCCCAAGACTTTTCGTCTGCTACTCTTCTCGCGGCGTCGGAAAACCGTCTTTCAATATTACCGGTACCAAGAGTACCGACGACCATACGTCGAACGACAAGTTTCAATACGTACTCAAGCCCTTTTCGTGGATCAACCAAATCGCTAATCGCCATCATAAGAGGTCGGACGGTGATCACGTTTAGCTGATTAAGCGCCGAAAACACTCGCAAAGCAAAGTCGTCTGCGGGTCCAGAAAGCGTTGGATCAACCATTTGAGAATACAACGGGAAACGAGCTTCCAAAAGGTCCAGCAAGCCATAGGCGCTAGGCGGCTCCTTAGATGCAGATTTGGTTCTACCAGCAAGGAATGCAAATAAGTCGCGGGGCAAAACATGGCCACTATCTACAGTCACTGCGTGCCGTATGTATTGGACGAAGCTTGTCGAACTAGAAGCTGGGAAAGCGCCCGAAAGGCTTTGCCAACGACCATAGACTTCCAGTTTATAGTCTTCTTTAGTTTGGCTCAGTATGTAGTTTTTGAGCAGATCTGCAGTCGTAAGGTCTCTCCCCCTAGTGTTGATAACCTCAAACAAACTATAAACGGTGGCCGGATCAGGGTGAGCAAAAACAGCAAAATAGAGTTTGTGAGTTATGAATTCCGTCCACTTTCCAAGCCTCTTGAAAGGGTCAGCAGACAAATCCACAGCTAGCGATCTTGAAATCAAATCGTAGGAAGAGCGCATCTGCGCAGAAACTCCTTCCCCATCCTTCGCCTTCTTGGCCTCAGAGCCGTTGTCAAGGATGTCTTGAAGCGTCTCGTTATCCTTCGGATCCGTTAACACAACTCGAGGATCCGTCTGATCAGTTGAATAATTTATTGAACGTAAAAAATCTGCCTTGAGGCGATCTGCGAGTGCATCTCTACCACGTTTCTGTGCTTCGTGGTACAGTGCAGCCGCCAGCAGACTTAGGGTCACAATCCGCTGCTGCCCATCCACTATCTGCCTACGCGTTTTCTCTTCTGTAATTATTACCAGCCCCAAGAAATAGCTGTCTTGATCAAGAGCGCCCTGAATATCTCCAAAGAACTCTTTAACCTCATCGTTGGACCAAGAGTACTCTCGCTGGAACGGCGGCACTTCAAAAACTGAACTCGAGAAGAGCGAACCAGCCGAGCTGGCATTTGCGTCTAATCCTGTTTTCAAGATGTTCCCCATTTCTGAAACTGTCTATGCAACGCTTTCGAGTCACCTTTCCTGTAGCGGTTGAAGCATACAATCAGGCCGATTTAAATGGCCTATCCGCAAATCTATTGCCGAAAACTCTATCCGTTGCTGCAAATTCGGCTCTACTTTCAAGAATTTTTGCATGAATGCAGCCTTGCTGGCCAAGATGGTCGAGGCACATCAAGTTTAACGGACCTGCGTCCGGAGAATGCGCGTCTGCTATGGCCAACCGACCGCGAAAGTTCGCGTTCGCAGCGAAGGTCTGGTATCCGCCCTTCTGCAGATGGGCAATGTCTGCTTCGGGCAGACAGCTGACGTTACCCCCCTGCATCAACAGGCACAGCAAGCATTCTCAACGCGTCAACAAACCGCTCCCCTGCCCACGTGAGCTCAGCCTCAACAACCGGCTCAACCCGGCCCCGCACGACCTCAAATAGCCCGAATTGTTGATCGCTCCGCAGCCACCCGATGTACCCCCGCCAACGCATCCAGTCGTTCACGGCGTCGCGGTGGCGCTCGTCTTCACTCCGCAAATCCGGTTTGTCGTCCGCGCGAGTTTCAAACCGCTCAGGCATCATTTCGATCCTTGTGCCTTTCGCGTGAAGGCTCTTGCAGAGAACGACTTTGGCATAGCGCGCTTCGGTCGCCGTAAACGCCGCGTAGATGCTCCAGAGCTTGGCAGCCTCCTCCTCGTCGCATGCGAGGTAGATAGCGCGTCCTGCGGCCTCTCCTAGCGCTTGGCTGCGCATGTTTTGCCGGTTCTGTACGGTGTCCTCCTGCCCCATCATTCGCGCTCGTGTGGACAGCACCGTGCGCTGCGGATCCCGTTCCTGGCTAATCTCTGCCATACGCGCCTTGCCTCGCTTCTTGGGGCGCGGTGTTGGCGCCAATCCAGGCAAGTCCAGCGGCGATTTCTTGGACTTCCCGCGGCGATCACCCTTCCCCATTTTTGCGCGCTCCGTACTGCTCGGTTGCGATGTTGATCACCATCTGCTTGATCCAATCATCGTTGATTTCTTTTGGGTCGATTGCAGCGATGCCTTCCTTGTGCCAGAGCGCCACGCGGGCCTTGTCGCGGTTCTTCAGCAGCTGCGCGTGATCGCGTTCGTCTGGACCCTTGCTGTAGACCGTTGAGACCAGTCTCATTGCTCACCTCCAAATCTCTTCGGCTGGAAACCGATCTCGTCCATGATTTCCTCTGCGCGCGCCCTTCCGCATCGCTTCCTGCGAGGGGCTTCCTGCTTAGGCGGCAGGCTGGCCACGTAGTCCCTGCCCCGCCATGCTTTGAGGGTTTCTGCAATGTGTCCCGGGTTCGGCCTCTTCGATGGATTGCGTCGCCGCCAATCGCGCAGCGCAGCTCGAACCTGATCTTGCGGCCAGTCCTCGAGTTCGTCGCACCAGTCGGCGAGAACGGCACCCTTCATTTCAGGCGAAAGTGGAGCCTGCCAGTAGCCTTGCATGATGATTTCAACCTCGAACGCGATCCGGGCCCGATGGTCTTCGACTTCGTGCGGCAATAGCGATTGCGTCAGACGTGGGGTCGGTGTTGGGAGTTTTGAAATTACTGCGGGAGCGTTGGTCATAGTTGCCCTCGATCAACTTGGCGAATGAAGATTGGCGGATCAGGAAGTCGAAGTTCACGATCCAACCTCGGTCGTTTTCTCCGTTGCAGAGGGGCGATGCCCGAGCCTTGGCGAGTGCAGCACGCCAACCTACGATCCCTCCCGCTTCGTTCAAGCGAGCCGCCAGGGATGATCGTCTGGCGGCGCTGATCTTCTGAACCCTCGGCCACCCACACGCTGCCGCTGCTTCGTTGTAGTCAAACACCGCTGATGCGATTTCACCCACCGGCTGCGCGTCGTTGCCTGACGACAAAGAAGATACGCTAGTATCTTCTCTTATCTTTGGTTCTGGTTCTGGTTCTGGTTGCTTAGGCATTGCTGCAGCATTGCTAGTAGTTTTGCTAGCCTTCGGTTCTTTTGTTTTCAAAGACTTAGAGCGACCGCCCTTCGATCCAGCGACAACTCGACGTTGATGTTTGATTTTTGAGTCTTTCCAAATCTCAAGTAATCGATTGTTGAAAATCTTGCCTGATCGCGTCGCAAAGAACTCATCGAGCACGATGCGAACGGTCTCCTTTTCCTCGTTTGTACGAGCACGAAGTTTTCTAAAAACCCAGTCTTCATCAGCTGGAATTTTGCATCCGGGCGAACGCCAACAAAGGCGAAGAAGGCGATTGTAAGCACCATCCTCCGCTAGAGTTAAGTGCGCAGTGTCCGCCTCAAAATCGTCAGCATATAGAGGGAAGTACGGGAGGCTCATCTTTCCACCCAACGCCATTCCTGAGGCTCCAAGTCCTCAAACAGGCCCGGCGAAACAGCTTCCATTTCTGACGTCAGCTTGTGGTAAGTGGCCGTGGTCACACGCCCACCTCCGGACAAAAAGTAGACCGGCTTATCAGTCGCGCTGTCGCCCACAGGAAGGGAGCAGAGCAGCGTTTCACCTTCCTTAAGGCGGCGCATGACCTCTTTCTGGATAACTGCCATCACCTCGCCTCAAGTCTTCCAAGGGCTATCGCTAGCCGCTTTCTGATTGATTTTGTTCTGGAGGATTTGGGTGCCACGCACGGGCATTCATTGAGCGCTACGCGTAACCCATGCACTTCGGTCAACGGGATGCGTATTACGGCATACCCGTCTTCTGAAGTGAGTTTGGGGCGCAGCGGCTCAGACATTACGCCTTCAACTTCTCGATAGTGGAAAGCGCGGTCTCTCCAGCGTGAAGCATTTCTTCCACTTCAACACGAGCTTCCGCCATGGCTTTGGGATCGCCGGTTTCAGCCGCAAGGATCAGCGCGTTTACAGCCTCACCGGCCTCCTTGCCGACTTCACCGGCAAGCCGTGTAATTGACGGACCTTCCTTTGCGGCCACGCGGTCTTCGACTTCCTTGACGCGAAGTTTTGTAAAGCGGTAGTCGCCCGTCGCGTCCTCTAGAGCGTAGACGTAGATCATCGGCACTGCGGCAAAACCGTTTTGGATCCGAGAGATCGTCCCTTTGGAAATTTCATGCCCTAGCAACGCAGAAACCGTGGCGCAGGCTGCCTCTACCCCACCAGTTTTGCTGACAAGGCGGCGGAACATGTTGGCGTACAGAAGATCAGACATTTTAAAACCCGTTTTTGTTGTGAAGGGAGTGCCGTGCGTGCAGTTTGAGAGGGAGAAAACCTCTTAAAAAACAGCTTGTGTCAGGCACATCAGCAACTTCTGGAATGTGGATAGGGATATTTGCGAGTACATCATCGGTTGGCTGTCCCGTCACAGGACCGAAAAAAGTCTTCTGGACTGAGACATGCTCCGAGAACATGCGCGTCTCTGAGAAGAACTTGTGCATGCTTCATGGGAATTACCCCGTCGGTCCCTCCTTTACGTTTAGGAGATCGCCATGCGTAAACACGTGTTCGGTGAATTCCGAGGTGGTCAGCTACCTTTGCAGGACCACCACATCTCTCAATTATGCTGCTTGCCGGTTCCATACCACTTCAATTAGTGATTTTCACTAATTTGGTCAATATATAAATTAGCGTTTTTCGCGATACAAGTTCAGACACAAAAAAGCAATTATCGCAGCATGAAAACAGTAAACGCGGAATGGTTGATGGAACGGCTCACCGGTGAACACGGGGAACAAACCCGGCTTGCCGAAGCCATGGGTATCGATAGCGACAAGCTGTCAAAAATCCTTAAAGGGAAGCGACGCGTTCAAGCCAAAGAGGTTCCTGGCGCCCTAGCTTTCTTCCAGAAAGAAGACGACGATCGTTGGGCTGAGTTGATCAAGACAGTCTCTCAACTGGACGAAAACGACCAAACCCTAGTTGAGACTTTTGCGCTAAAACTCCTCAAAGCTAAGGGAGCTTAACAAGCTCACGTAATTTGCTGTTTTCAAAAGAATAAGCACCAACGGCCAAGACGTTCCAAGTTGGTTATTTTTGCTGCTCTTTTGACTTCGTACATTGCTCTAGCATCAGCAGCGTTATGGACAACTCTAGCCCCGCATTCCGCATGCGCTCTCTGCGCGTGCATATGAGCTACAAGTTTATTGCGACGGTACATCCCCATGTAACACCGTTACTAACTTCAGTTTCGCAGGGCACGAACAAACACCACGATGGATAAAATCCCACCAGCCATCCATGGGCCCAAAGAGTCGGCCCAAGGCTCGGTGTATTTGACAGGCAACCTTTCCGGTCTTGTTAACTGTCCTCCACATTTTAGCGTTTTTCACTATTTTATACTTGACCTACATTAGTGTTTTTCACTACACTACAGTTAGGCCGCCGAAGACGCAGTGGCAGATCGCGGCATCTGGAAAGGTAGTGAAATGCAGTATCAATCTATCAAAACACCATCTTGGACTAACGCCGAACTCGAGGTCGATGTGACCGATATCTGGGTCGAAGAATTCGATCCGGAAAACGAAAACGGCGAAGAAGTCATTGCCTACCTCTCCACCAACACCAGCGGCTTCATCACCGTCGATGGCATCAGCATCGATGATGGGGTGACCAAGATCTACCGCTCCCGCGAGTGGACGGAAAAGATGATCGGCTTCGACGCAATCAACCGCATTGAGGAAAGCGAGCAAGAGGCTGCGTAAGCCTCTGCCCGCTCCAGTTTTGAAGGAGCAAATTATGAACAACCAAATCGCACAGGTTGAGGATCAAGGCGCAGCACCGATGCTACCGGCCGATCCCATGGTGAGCATGATTGAACGGGTCGCGATGGACCCAAACGTCCCGATCGAGCGCCTAGAGCGAATGATGGACCTAAAAGACCGGCACGACACCAACCAACGTGAGGAAGATCAGCGCGAGGCAAAACGCGCCTACAATAGCGCAATGGCAAAGGCGCAGGCCCACATGCCAACTGTGGCCAAGAGCAAGCAGAACACCCACACGCGCAGCACCTACGCGGACCTCTCCGACATCGAAGAGCAGGCAATGCCAATCGCGTATAGCCACGGCTTTTCTGTAAGCTTCAATCCGGGCGGCAAAGACGACAAAGACAATCTCTTGGTCAATTGGTCCGTGATGCACGAGAACGGGCACACCGAAGAGGGGCAAGCGGCCTTCCCGCTGGATGCTGCAGGCTCTCAAGGGAAAACAAACAAAACCGGCATTCAGGCTATGGGCAGCACCATGACCTATGCGCGCCGTTACCTGATCTGCAATTTGTTCAACATCGCCACCGATGACGACAACGATGGCAACGGCCAGCAACAACGCCCGCCCAACAAGCAATACTCTTGGGCAAACACAATCACCGAGAACCTGCCGGAGAACGCCACACCGCGCGAAAAGGCGGAAGCAATCGCAGATGCGTTACGCGCTCAATTCGGCCGTATGAAAGGCAGTCGCCAGATCGACAACGAATGGGATCGCCGCGCGGCTATAATTGGCGAGCTTGAATCCAAGCACTTCGACCTCTGGGAAGCCGTGATCGAAACCTACGAGCAGCGTCGCCACCAGTTGGATGAAGAGCGCATAGAAAAGTCGCGCGAATAATCGTCGTCGCGGTCCAAATTTCACTCTCATTGGCAGCCCGGATCACGACGGAGATATCCGCGTATCGAACCGGCAAACTTCAACCCAGTTTTAAGGTTTAAAGTCATGACTTTAGAAAACATGCCTAAAGCAGTTGATGAATACCTCTCGCGCGAGGAAGCGGCCATGAAATCGCCTCAGGGTGCCAATCATAGCGCGCTCTTTGAGAAGGTCGGAAAAGCCTACGGAATTGATCCAGACGACCTGTCAAACGCGGTCCTTGAACGAACCATCTTGGGAGCAAACTAATGAGCCAGCACCCACTAAACCTGCGTCCTGCCAGCATGGTCATCGATGGTGAGGAATGGGTTCCCAAAACCTATGCCGACGCCCTTGCCGACAAACTGCGCGAACAACAACGCAGCCGCGCCAGCCACAACCAGCAGTTTGCCGAGATCAATGACCTGTGGGCCAATCTCCCCCATCACCACGCGAGCGCACCCTACGCAAAAAGCGCCGGCGCGTTTCGCAAGCACGGCCTGATCGCTACCGGTCATTGCGATACGGAGACCATCGTTTTTGAAAGCAAGGCAGCAGCATGTGCAGCCGCACCGGTGATCGCCAATCTGGCGCGCAAGGCGCATGGCTACGCCCTCGTGATCGTGCGCAAAAACTTCGTTATCTGCTCCACTCCACACAGCCAAAGCTACAAGGCCATGGGCAAGGAACGCTTTCAGGCGAGCAAGCAAGCCGTACTGGATTGGGGTCACAGCATTCTCGGGGTGGCGGCATGAGCAATCTGTGTGGCCGTCCAATCTACCTG
>NZ_FXTY01000018.1 GCF_900182745.1 Shimia sagamensis
TTGCTTAGGTCCCAACACCGTCAATCCCCCTGCATTCACAAGCAAATTGAATCAGTGAAGGACCCTCAAATCAAGAAGAGTTTTTCAACACAATAGGCCCTAAGCGGACATTCAAGAACGCGTTGACGAATGGCGGCTCTGTGACCGTAGAAACCACCAGATTGCAACGGCAAAACCGACGATTTTGGGCCGAGATTTGACCATTGAACTTCAGTCGCCAGCAATGTGTCGGTCTACCTCGCATCTCCACCGTATCTTTCTACCGAATTCCTTTGTACCGTTTGTTCCGTGAAAACGAGTTGGAAGCGCCCCAAAGATGAAATCAATACTGACTGGCACTAGTTTGAGCGCGATAATGGCTGGCGCTGGATTTGCACAATCATACGTGGGCGACTTGGCAATCAATCCAGAGGATGTCCGACTCGGCCAACAGCATTTTTCGCCTTTTGTTGATCAGGCGTTTCCGAACAAAGTATTCTGGGGCGATACTCACCTCCATACGTCATATTCAACTGATGCAGGCATGCTCGGAAATACGCTGGGACCGGACGAGGCCTTTCGGTTTGCTCGGGGCGAAAAAGTCCGAGGCTCGCTGGGTGAGTATGCCCAACTGGTACGCCCTCTGGATTTCCTTGTTGTGGCCGATCATGCCGAGAACCTTGGCCTCGCGCCCATGATCTCGGAAGCAAACCCTCAGCTTCTGGCCAATCCGTGGGGCCGGGAGGTGTATCAACTAACGAAAGACGGAAATCCTTTGGCGGCCTATGTTCAGTGGGGAGAGTCGATGATGGCCAACGTCGACCCGCTTGATGACGGAGACCTGACCCGGACATTTTACAACCGGATTGTCGAAGCCGCCGAGCACCACAACCTCCCAGGTGTTTTTACCGCTATACACGGCTTCGAATGGACCTCCTCGCGGGATGCCAACAACCTGCATCGGGTGGTGATGTTCCGCGACAACGCTGACAAGGTTGCCGACATTATTCCATTCTCAAACTACGACAGTTCCGATCCCGAAGACCTCTGGGACTGGATGGAAGCCTATGAGGCGCGCACGGGAGGCCGTGTCATGGCAATGCCGCACAATGGCAACCTGTCGAACGGGCTGATGTTCAACGACGTTCGAGAGAATGGGGAGCCGATTGACGTAGAATACGCGGAGCGCCGCATGCGGTGGGAGCCGTTATATGAGGTCACCCAGATCAAGGGCGATGGGGAAACCCACCCGATGTTGTCGCCCAATGACGAATTCTCGGACTATTACACGTGGGATCGCGGTAATTTTGGAACGGAGCTAAAAACACCGGAGATGCTGCCGCGGGAATATGCGCGTACGACTTTGGCACGCGGCCTCAAGTTTGAACAAGAAATCGGCGTCAATCCTTTCAAATTTGGTATGATCGGATCAACTGACAGTCACACGTCACTCGCCACCGCGCGCGAGGACAACTATTTTGGAAAGGCCGCTTTGGGAGAGCCAGGCGGCGGTCAAGAGCGCTACGACGAATACCTTGTACAGCCTGACTTTATGGGCGAGGCCATCACCGTGCGCCACTATGAGACGCTGGCCGCTGGTCTGGCCGCTGCATGGGCAAGGGAAAACACGCGAGAGGCAATCTGGGATGCGTTTAAGCGCAAGGAAGTCTACGCGACAACCGGGCCACGCATGACCGTTCGGGTTTTCGCCGGTTGGGACTTCGAGGCCGACGAGGTCCACCGCCCTGATTTTGCAACCGAAGGCTATGCCAGAGGCGTGCCGATGGGCGCCGATCTCTTTGCCGGACCCGAAGGCGGCGCCCCGACATTGATGATCCGCGCGCTCCGGGATCCAGATGGCGCCAACCTCGACCGCATACAGGTCATAAAAGGGTGGGTCGATGCCGCCGGAGACCCACAGAACAAGGTCTTCAACGTTGTGTGGGCCGGTGAAAGGGAAACCGACGCCGAGGGCAATTTGCCCGTGATCGGTAACACTGTGGATGGCGCGGAATATACGAACACAATTGGCACTGCGGCCCTCGGCGGTCACTGGGTCGACCCCCAGTTTGATCCGGCACAAAGAGCTTACTACTACGTGCGCGTTCTGGAAATTCCGACGCCCTCATGGTTGGCCTATGACGAAGCCCACTTTGGCAGTCTCGACCTGCCTGAGGATGCGGTCATGGAACAGCAGGAGCGCGCGTATACGTCGCCTATTTGGTATTCGCCGAAAGACTGACATGATCTCGGTCCGGCCAGTGGAGGCAATGGCAGGTCAGGAAAAAAATCGCGCGGTTTTCACTTTGCGCTTCCGAGGGATACAACGCTCCGGAAATCAGAGGGGGCGCTGCATTTCGATGATATGGTTCGCCCTCAGTGTCGGGTCGTTTGTAAAATTGACTGTGATCCTCCGGTTTTGGGCGCTTTGAAGAAAGTGGCTTTAGAAACCACTTTCGACAGCTTTTTTTCCCGTTTGTCTGACGAGGTCTGAATGTGGCCTCAACCGTCGAAAATCAGGAACACATAGGTCATAAACGCAGCCAGATGCACAACGCCTTGAAGCGCGTTTGTGCGAGTGCCGACAAAGGTCAGAATGCTGATCCCCAGCGTCATCGCCAGAAGAACAATTTCAGCACCACCAAGCCCCAGTTCGATTGGAAGACCGACAAAATGCGCGGCAATCAGAACGGCCGGAACCGTCAGGCCAATTGTGGCCAAGGCCGAGCCAAGGCAGATGTTGACGGCCCGTTGAAGCTTGTTGGCGCGCGCGGCGTCCAAGGCTGCGAGCGCTTCGGGTGTCAAGATCATGGCTGCGACCAGGAAACCGCCAAGCGCAACGGGTGCGCCGAGCTCCAGCAGTTTGAAGTCGACAAACAGCGCCAGCTTTTTGGACATCAAAACCAGCGGCAGCATGGCCAGCAGCAACCACAGCACATGAAACGCAATGCTCTTTGTCTCAAGGTGGTGCACATCGGATCCCGCGATCGTTGGCACTTCATCCGCGGGCTGGCGGAAAATCTCGGGTTTGCCAGCGGTCTGGTACACCAAAAAGATACCATACAGCACAACCGACATGCCGATCATGAACACGGTCTGCAGCGCGGATAGACCGCCACCGGGCGCTGACGTGGTAAAGCTTGGCATCACAAGGCTCACGATGGCGACGGGCAGCAAGACCACCAGATAGGCATTGGCACCGGAGAGGTTGAACACCTGCAAACCGTGGCGCAATCCGCCGATCAGCAGGCTCAGGCCAACCAGGCCATTCATCACGATCATCAGAACCGAGAACATCGTGTCTCGCGCCAAAGTAGGATTGTTGTCGCCTGTCAGCATGACGGCGGTGATAAGCGCCACCTCGATACCAATCACGGACAACGTCAGGATCAGCGTACCATAAGGTTCGCCGAAAATGACGGCCAGACATTCGGCATGATGCACGACACGAAACACGGCCGCCAGCATCACGGCAAAGATGCCACCCAGCAACAGCCAGGAAATTGCAGTGCCCACAGCGGTGGGTTTGATCAGATCACCAGCGAAGGTCAATGCGACAAACACCAGCCAGATGAGCAGGGTGGCTTTCTCAGCGCGCAGTAACGGTGTGAGCGTAAACATCATAATCTGCCTCCTATCTTAGCGTTTTTGAGTGGGTGCGGATTTGAGGCTGGTGGTCTCCGCAGCCTTAAAGTTAGTTTGCTCAGCTTTGGCTGCTGGTGCGACGGTTTTTATCCGAACCGCTGTCAAAACCGCAAATGCTGCCATCACAATCATGAGCATCCAGCCCATGGCCATGTCGCCAAACACTGCCGACACTGCACTTGTTAGAAGGGGTCCAATGATGCCGCCAATGGTGAAAACAAACAGCATGGTCACCGCGCTCGAGGCGACATAAACCGGCACGGTTCGGTCCATCGCGTGAGCGAGCAGCAGCGAGTAGAGCGTCAGCATTGATCCACCCAATAGGATCAGCCCAACAAAAACCAGACGATAAACGGGCGTTCCGACAATGACGGCGTGGCGCACGCCGTCTCCTGTGGAAAGCAGGGCAAATGTGAGAAGGGCGAAGGATGCAATAACGGAGGCGACGAGAATGACCCGTCGGCGGTCCATGCGGTCAGACATCAATCCAAGTGGATATAGGAACAGAATACGGCCCACGTAGATCGCCCCCATTGCGATAGCCACATCAACGGCATCCACCCCGATGACGGCTGCCCGATAGGGGACAACATTCATGAAAACGGTGGAGACAATCCCGACGGCAATCGCCCCAAAGGCAGCGGTCGGCGCATCTGCAAACAGGGCCTTGACCCGCACATTGGCGCGTTCTTTACCTTCGGGAGGGGTGCTTGGGGTGGCGGCAATCACAACAATTGCGAGACAATACAGCAGTGAAACCAAAACAAACGACTGGTTAAGATCGTCGGGCGTGATGATCACGATAACCTGGCTCAGCACCGACATCAGCCCGAGAATGATGGCAAACACAGCAAGTAAGCGGCCTCGCGAAGATCCATCCACGGTTTCACTGATCCAAGCGTCGCCAATGGCAAACAGCCCCGCTGTGGCAATGCCGGTCAGAAACCGCACAAAAAGCAAAGTTGGCTCATTGTCGGTCACGGAAAACAATAGCGCAGAAGCCGTACAGATTGCTGCCGCTGCCGAAAACGCGCGGATATGGCCGATGCTTGTGATCCAACCGGCAATAAAGAAACAACCAATCAGAAAGCCAAGCGAATAGGCTGCAGGCGCCAGTGCGGCAATTTCCTGAGAGGCCCCAGTTCCTGCAAAATATAGGGCAACAATGGTGCCAGATGCCGCTGTTACCAGCTGAATGGCCGCCACTGCAAGAAATAGAAATTTGAGCGTGCTGACTTGAGCTCTGAAACTGGACATTTTCGCACCTACGTTTGGCATGTTTTGCTCCCCCAACGCCATGCAATTCGTAGCCTTGGGGGGACTGTTTTAGTTCAGATGAAGATCAAAAAAGGCGTTGAGCTCGCGCCAAGCGTCTTTTGTTTCTGGCGCATCGATGAGGTAACCCGCGATATAGTCTCCGTGGGACTGGCCGTCATAGACGTGCAGATCAGCGGTCACACCTGCGTCGCGCAATACACGGTGCATCCGCACGGTGTCGCTCAGCAGAAGGTCACGGGTGCCGGTCAACAGTATCGATGGCGGCAGACCGTCAAGGTCGCCATAAACGGGCGACAGCCGGGGATCGGCAGCGTCCGTGTCACCTGCGTAGAGCGCGAAGGTGCCTTCGATCGCCCCGTCATGCCCGCCCAGCGGATCAAGCCCTTTCAGAGTTAACCAACTGTCGGAAACTTCTGCAAGGTCGGTTGCTGGCGTTCCAGCCATGATAGCGCCCGGCAGCGGCAGGCCAGCATCGCGCAGTTGAAGAAGCGTGGAAAGTGTTAGGTTGCCGCCCGCCGAGGTGCCAAACATGGCTACCTTTGCTGGGTCATATTGCTGAATGACGTTGTTCCATACCGCGATCACATCGTCAGTTGCAGCAGGGAACGGGTGCAAAGGCGGGCGGCGGTAATCTACGGAGATCACTTCGACGCCAAGCCCATGTGCCATCCAGACCGCTTCGTTCAAGGCAGCCTTTCCTCCATTAAATACAAATGCCCCGCCATGAACGTGCACAAAAACAGTGTCGGCCCACCGCGGTTTAACTTCTGCCGGAGTGACGCGGTAAATGGTGACGCCAGCAATCTCCTCGGTGCTGTAAGTTGCGCCTGACTTGGCCAGCATCATCTCGGCAGCTTGTGCATTCGCCGCGTCCAGTTGTGCCTGAACCGCAAGCCACTCTTCTACCGTTTCCGCAGCCGGCATGGTTTCGGATACCACCCGCGACTCAATCAGCGCCTGCATCTGTGGGGATATGCCGATTGGCACGGGCACGGTGCGTGCCGCCATCGGCAATCCCTCAGCCGCCAAATCTGCGGCCGATTGCGTGGCAAAGGCTGGCACCGAGATCGCAGCGATCAGAGCGGTGGTAAGGGCAATCTTCAAAACGGAGCTGTGTTTCATTTTGGTCTCCAACGTCCAGTGTTTCGGTTGTCTATCCTAGTTGATAATGAAATGGGTCCGCTTTCTTGCGTCTGCGACCGCGCAAAGTGATCATTTGACGACAAACTTCGGACGCAAGGCCGTCTGCGCCGCCTTTATTGGCGCATTCTCAGCGACGACATCAAACCCCACGCCGGTGCTGGGCAAAGGGTTCTCAAAGTGTCCGATCAGAGACATAGTGAGGTTATGCGCGAGCTTATGCAAAACTCTCGGGGGCTTCTCCCTACTCTGGACGCCTTGGACAGCTTCGCGTCCCCGCGGATCGTGGAGCGCGCGCTCAAGGATGTTGGGCTGACACGCACGACGATTGAAGGTCCGCCGGTTCCCGTGTCCATGCGCTACCACACGGGGCTCCTTGAGAAGGTTTCCGATAAAATCGGCGAACGTCACCTCGGCGCAGTTATGGCGAAAGACTTTGCGTTTTCTTCGCTGACCGTGCCCGACCCTTTCTCAAGCTACGCACTTGGCGCGTCCCGCTTGGACTTCGCACTTCAACGGGCGGCGCGATCACTCCCCTTTCTGCAACGGGGAACGCAGATTTACACCCGAAAAGACGGAGCCTGTCTGGTATATAGCTTCGGTGCGACGTTTGACGGCAGCATTGGCGCGCAATTGCTTGAGCAGGAAATACCCTCAATTCTAATAGCGCTTGTGCGGCCCTTCCTAGGCCCGAATTGGAAGCCCGACTGGGTGGAGCTTCCCGAGACCCACAGGCTTCATAAACTGTCGCTGATGCGGTTGATTGGCACGGAGGTCCGCACAGACGCAGCGTTTCCGGGGATCGCGATCCCGTTGAGTCTGCTCCGAACGCCGACACGGCTTGACGCAGAGGAACGACTTCAAATGACGGCTAGGGGCGTCGCGCGGTTGAGGGTCAATCGGCTGCCTCGCACCCAGGTCGACATCGTTCGCCAAGCACTGCGTGTGCAACTCAACCAAGGCAGCGCGTCCGTGGACGCCGTCGCCGCCACGCTTGGTATTGGTGTGCGCACACTGCAGCGCCAGCTTCAGGCTGAGAACCTTACATTCAAGGACATTGCACAAGCAGAACAAGTCAGCCGTGCGCGGGTCCTCGTGAGTGAAAGCGACCTTAACATCTCGCAAGTGGCCTTCTATTTGGGTTTCTCTGAGGTAAACAGCTTCAGGCGTGCTTTCCGTTCCTGGTTCGGAAAAACACCCACGCAGTATCGGGCACAAACCGAAATCTGAGATTTTGTAATGCAGGTTTCGAGACCTGGCTACTTTTGCGAATTTTTGTGGCTTCGGTTCTTTGAAACGCTAACGGAAGAAACCTGCCGTTGCTTCTGCGCGTCGTGCAATTCGGAAGCGGACCTTGGAAACCTCTGCAGCGAAGGTCAGCTTTCCGCCGTTCCTGCTTCAGGCGCCCTCCATGCTGCGCTGCGCACCAATGTTGTAGAAGGGCTGGGAGCTGTCGTTGGGTGTGTTTTGCACGAACGTCATGCATTGGGCGGCCGCTTGCAGTCGTTGCGCTTCCGCCACAGTGATTTTTTCGCTCTGCTTGTTTCCACAGTGCTTCTACGGGGTCTACGCCAACGCGAAGAGCTCCCCGAGGGTGTCGCTAGTATATTGATGTAATGTTGTAATTTTGGTTGCGGGAGTAGGATTTGAACCTACGACCTTCAGGTTATGAGCCTGACGAGCTACCGGGCTGCTCCATCCCGCGACGCTTTATGTTGGCCTA
>NZ_FXTY01000019.1 GCF_900182745.1 Shimia sagamensis
CAGCCACTGCCAGTACGCATCAGCATTAGCGAAGCCTTGAGCCCTCGCTGCCAAGTTCTCCGCCTCAGAACGTGAAAGGCCGCCATCGTACTCAGCGATAGCGACCCTTTCCTCGAAGGCATCGATGTCTGGTATTCGGCTCATGGCGAACACCCCGTTGGCAATTTGATCTGATCCACGATCGTCCGCTTCTGCTCATCCGAGATACCGGCTGAATAGATGCCGTAAGTGATCCCGTTCTCGGATCGGGCGGATTTATGGCCAACTATGCTGGCGGTGAAGTGCTCAGGAACGCCTGTCCGTTCGCATTGGGTGATGAACCACTTGCGGGTAGAGTGGAACACAAGACCTTGCCTTTCGATGCTCAGCGCTTGCCTTAGTTTGGCAAAACGCTTGGTGACGTCATTCACCTTCAAGTTAGGGAACAATGGCCCAGCGCTAGGCAACTTGGTCAGAACCAAATCCAGTGCTGAATGTACCGGCACCTGACGTTCTGCCGCGTCCGTCTTGAGCAGGCGCAGCCGGTTTGGTCGAACAAGGAAGAAGCCACCGAGGTTTCCCTTATTCACGACATCTTCCCTCAGCAGTCCTGCTGCTTCTCCAGCTCTCATGCCAGACAAGAGACAGATCAACAGTACATTGCCAATTACCGGATCAGCCAATCCAAGAAGCTGCTTTACCTCTTTGTCAGAAGGAACAGCATAGGGCTGGTGTCTGACCTTGGCCTCAAACCGTACTGAGGAGAATGGGTTGGTTTCCAGTTCTCCCTCGTAGACACACCAGTCTAGCCAGTGACTCACCTGCGACCAGATACGCCGCTGGGTCCGCCCTGTGATCTTGGTTCTGCTTTGAGACGACCACTCCACCGATGTATCCAGGGACAACCCCCGTGTCTTCGGTGACTTGCCGATTGTAGGGCTAAGCTGGGCTATAAGGGACAGGAACTCCCGCCCATCTTCCCGCGTCAGGTCCACCAACTTCCTGTTCTCGTACTTGGACCAGAACAACTCGATCGAGTAGCGAACCGACTTAAACCCACTGGGCCTAAGCTCGTTCTGGCGCAGGATCAGGTAGCGCTTTGCCGCTTCTTGGACTGTTAGCTTGGGCTGAACCGGCGTCAGATAACGGACAGGCTCAGAGTGCTCCAGAGTGGTCCGGAGACGAGCGAGAGCGAGTTCCGATGGGGTAGCCCATTCCGAGTTGGAAGCGTCCGAGGCTGTGTCTCTCTTTGGCAGAGATAGAGCCCCTAAGAGTACCTGATCCACGGTCTCCTCGTAGCGGGCATTCACCTCGGCGGCCCGTTGACGGGCTACCTTGGCATCGCTGGTCTTTAGAGATTGCTTGAGGGCTTGTTGGCCTAGGAGTGCAGCGACCTCTTTTGGGTAGTTTCGCCTATAGAGCCAAGTCTGACCCTTGAGATAGGCATAGCGAATTCGGGCAGACGACATGGCCTGTTCCTTTCATAATTAGAATGTTGGGGGTTGATCAGTCTGTTGCGCGACTGTGAACGCTGAGAATAAGGTCGAAGTCCGGCTCGCCGTACTCGCCCTGAAGAGGACCTGTTATAGAGTAGCCGGTTACTACGTCTTCGAAGACTTCATCGACGCGGAACAAGTGTTCTGGCCAGTCTTCGCCAGCTCGGATGATGACTACATCGCCTTCCTTGAGGACAAGGTGTGCCATGGTCAAAGCCTCCGCATCAGGAGGTCTGGCAGGACAGTCCCCAACGTGAAGCTGAACGGAAAAGGGAAAGATAAAGGGCTTAGCCAGTCTGGAAGACCTGCTAAAACTAGCAAAACCAGTGCAAACAAATCTGGAATAGCGAGGCGTCTGTCATAGTGCTTCCGAAGGCCCCAAGCCAAGGCCAGGCGAAAGCCCAGCCCAGCCGCAGCAAGCAGCATGAACGTTGTAAACATCTATAATTCTCCATGAGGGTTTCTTTTATATAGATGCTTGAAACTTCACGATTATTCGTTCGCGCAGAGCGGTCTGAATTTGATATGAACGCTGTTTCAGCCTAACGTTCCGAACATTGGTTTCGATGGTACTGCAGTCGAATGCAGTCACCGCCCAAGCTTAGGCAGCTCCTCACAAGACGACCCAGCGATTGGGATAAGAAGATTAGGACTAGACCCACTCTTGCGCCTCCCGGGCAGAGATCAATGCTTAGTTGAGCATTTTAGCAATCTATCAACTCGGCAAGGGGGAATCTGGAGCCCATCGACTCAATCACCGATTTTGCACAGTGAATACACACAATTAGACACTCTTGTCGAACTACAGGCACACCACCCGGGTAAGGCTTATCTGCCCTATTTGAGGATGGTCCTGTGGAAGTTTACAAACTAGAGAGCCCTTTTGGCCTGACAAAATTAAAGCCCGTTGAAAGTAATGGAGACAAGCTTTACTCAGCGAGTAACTTCAAAGCTAAGAATGTTGCTTGCGTTGTCTCTCAGGAAAGCACGTTTCTTGATGTCATGTTTGGGTTTGAGAATCTGGGATTTGAAGTTGCATGTTCCTCGTCATTAGAGGCGACTTTCAAGACGGTTTCCGAAGACCCCGAGGAATGGGCAATGGTTGTGGTCCGCCTAGACCAGCCTTTGGATGAAGAGCGCTTGGAAAGCTACGTTCGGCTCCTACGAATGATGGATGTTAGGATTCCGGTAATGGTCATGCTTCAGAGAGGTAAATCGCCTCAAAACTCGAGCTACCCTAAGCTGTATGCAGACTGCGTTGTCGGCGAACCTAGGTCGGCAAAAGATCTTTCAACTGCTCTAAAAGTTGCAGTGGGTGCGAACATGCGATGGGGCAGCCGCTTTGATGATTTCCGGAGAGAGTCTGTAAATCGCCTTTGTCGACCTCGGCAAAAATAACTCATCAACCAAAACTGCTCTCAAAATCTCCACTCACGGAGAATTGCTAAACTGAGAGCTGTTAGCCGTGGACCTTTACCGCTCAAGGAGGGACCGCGCTTACTTTGGGGCACCCTTCCTACTACTCAAATCGCAAAGGGTGCCCCACTTTTTCCCTGAGCTCAGAGATGCTTATAGGTTTGTGCAGCACTGTTAGCATCGAGTTACTCTCTACCTGTTTACCCTCTAGCTCAGCCAGTCCGGTCATAAGGAATTGCCGCGGAGAATTTGCAATGTAAGGCAAAGCTAACTTCAGGAAGTCCAACCCATTAAGAAGTGGCATTGACAAGTCGATGATCAGTACGTCGTAGGAACGGCGGCGCGCTTTTAAGTACTCGATGCATTTAACCGGATCGCTAAAGGCATCAACTTGGCCACCGATTAATGCGATGGTTTCCGCAACTTCCTCAACGATCTCTTCGTCGTCATCCAGAACAAGCGTAGTGAAGCTAGGTAACTTTTTAGACATTTAACTTTCCGATGCGGCAGGAGCAGTCGGAAACTTGATTTCAAAACAAGCACCGTGAATTTCTTTTACAGCTCGGATCGTACCATCCAACTCCTTGATGACTGACTTAGTCATGTACAAGCCTATGCCACTCCCCCCATTATCTTTTTTGGATGAAAAGAAGGGCTCGAATATTCTCTCGAAGTTTTCCTGAGCAATTCCCGGTCCAGTGTCTTTCACGAGAATAGTTAGCACAG
Source organism: Shimia sagamensis (assembly GCF_900182745.1). GTDB lineage: Bacteria > Pseudomonadota > Alphaproteobacteria > Rhodobacterales > Rhodobacteraceae > Shimia > Shimia sagamensis. Next base: position 3,618 of record NZ_FXTY01000019.1, read on the forward strand.
TGTCGTGTACTGAGAAGGTAATACTTACTTTTCGTTCTGAGAGAGCCTGTCGTTCCATTGCTTGTTTTGCATTTACAAGCAGATTCACCATTGCTTGCTCAAACAGTATTGGACGCCCCTTTATCTTAATCTCACTCGATGGAGTATTGATGTGCACCGTGACGTTTTCCAAACGTAATTGCTCTCGGATTAAGTCAATGGCTGACTTCGTCCTCACTACGGGATCGAACTCAACGATGTCATCATCACCAATCTCAAGGACAAAGTTTCGTATTCCCTGAATCACCCTCCCAGCTCTCAATGCCTGCGCTTCGATACGTTCCGCTTTGGCAATCAGATACTCCTTCGGCACTTCACCGTATTTGCCCCGCTCGGCCACCCCACCGGCTGCCAATGCAATGACATTGAGAGGTTGATTGAGTTCGTGTGCGAATGAACTGGCCATCTCCCCAAGTGCCGCAAGCCGCGAAGCATGGAGGAGTTTTGCTTGAGCTTCTTTGAGGGAACCCACATTTTGTGCAATGAAATAGGAAGTTGAACCTGCTGGATCAACTTTTTCCGTGCTGGTCAAAACGTGCCCTGTTTCACCTTTCTCAATTCCTAACTTACTTATTACTAGAGGAACCGTTTTGCCGCTCTTTGTAGTAAGATCAAACAACAACTCTGCAGCCTGTTGAGCGTCATTTGCGACAAAGGAGTCGGGTGATTGTTTGATGAAGTCTGAGATCGCCTTCCCCAAAACCTCATCCTCTGAATAGCCGGTTAGCCCTTGCAAAGCGGGGTTCCAAACTTTGATTTTTCCTGCTGAATTTGTTGCGAAAACAGGAGTTAGAACCTGAGCGAGCAATAAACTAAATTTTTGCTGTGCCTGTTGTTTGCTTTGCTCTTCCTGCTCGACAGCTTCTACGAAACGATCAAGCCAAGCGGAGATCGCACGGTCCTCTCTGAAGTTTGGATTGAGCGAATTAATGGCCAGCTTACGGTGTTTCAAATAAGCTTCAGAGATGCGAGCAAACTTCCCCACTGATTTCCTGAATAAAACATCCAGAATCTGCCCTCCCAGTATAATCAGCATGGCAAGTACACAAAGCCTCTGAACCGCAGAATTAGTATCCTGCTGAGTCCGAAGAATATTCGTTTTTAGGGAATGGCTTACCTGAAGTAGTGCAGGAAAGAGAGAGGCAAACCTTGTCTGCGCTTGCACTGAGGCACCCAACCAGGACTGTAATGCCGGTGTCGAGGGGTCCGTGTCACGCAACACCACGACAGAACTGTCGCTGGAGTTTTCATTCAGTTCTTCAAACGATCCGGAAACGCATTTGATTTCAGATTCAGCTGCATGCTGCGAGTAGGAAATAGACTTGGTGGTTTCAGCCTGCCAAATGAAGGCAAGCAAATCTGTCCCCCGGCCCGGCGCAAAGAGGGACATGAATTGACCCTCGTGACATCCTAACAGAAAACTCATCTGCTTTTCTTGGGGGGCGCGCAAAACTTGCAACGGTAATGTAAGTTTCTGCAGCGAGGTTGCCTGACCATAAACCAATCGTAAAGAGCCATCGTTCATCACGGTATAAATTTGTGAAGGTGCCGCAGAGATGTCTGCTTCCACAAGCTGTTCGATTTTTTTATAATCTTCAGCCACGTTGATTTCTGACAGGCTTGTGCCCCAAAAAACTGTTTCGAGCTTCAGAAAAGTCGCAGTGTTTTGAGAAGAGCGCCGGCTGTTAATCTCAGCCTGAGCCAGTTCGTGTGAAACGAACCGCTGAAAGTTTCGCTTGAGCTCATAAAACTCAGACAGGAGTATCGGGAGGAGGAATGCCAGTCCGAAAATCGCCTGGAGAAGTCCGCTATATGAGTTGGCGTCCTTCCATCTCTTTGGGATTCTTAACTCTGGATGGAAAAACAGTACCAATGTAAAAAAAAGAGCTGCGATCATCATATTCAGAAATCCGTTGAGCGCTTGTTTGGAAGCAACGAGCAGCGCGGTTGACCAAGGAAGATCGAGTGCTTGAGTGTACAGGAGTAGCGCCATTGGCGCCCCAAAAGCCATCCAATAGATCAATACTAAGATGCTGGCTCGACTGGTTGACCCGTTCCTGCCCAAAAAACAAACAAAGGCGGCCTCCATGGTGAAGAGGAAATGTGCGTACCCATGCCCCCACAGTTCAACGGTGTGAAAAGCACCAATAAACGCCGCCGCAAGTGCCCAGGATGCCCCCAATGTGAACATGGCGAGCCAAACGAAAACAGATCCAAATAGAAAATTGACACCAAAAAACATATCAACGTTCAGAACGTTACCCAAATAGCTGCAAAGGCAAAAACAACAGCCGAGGATTGTACGGAACCAAGAGACAGAAAGCAGTGTCTGGAGCCGACTAGTGGGCGTAAGGGCAGCGGAACGTCGCATGGGCATATCCATTTTCAAGCCACATTCTTGAGCAGCCTGAGGCGTTGGACCATCGCTAGCCTAGCCAAATCTAGCGACAAGATGTATTACGGCTATCTTGAGTGATCAAAAGTATAGTTAGGGTGCAATTTCGTACATTTTGCGTGCAGAGACCCTTTTCGATGTGGCTGGCAGCAGCTTGGCAGCGTAGGACGGTCATTGGAGACGCTCCAAAGCGCATGCCAGACCGAAAGACATAACAAATGAAGAAAGTTACAATTCTCATCGTGGATGATGATATCTCGCTTTCCGAAGAGGTCGCGGAAGTTCTTTTTGAACAAGGATACAGCGTGAGTTTTGCCAGAACAATGCGTCAGTTCGAAGAACAGGTCAGGGACAATCTTTTCGACTTGTTTGTTGTAGACCTTTTGTTACCCGACGGGCACGGACATGAAGTCATCAGGAAGATACGCCACATCTGTTCGTCAGGCATCGTTGTACTTTCTGGCAAGCTTGACGAGGTCGACAAGGTCGTGTCTCTTGAACTTGGCGCGGATGACTATGTAGTTAAGCCTTTCCCGAGGTCAGAGTTTGTTGCACGCATCAAGAGCTTGCTGCGTCGAATTGAAATTAGAAATTCGCCACATCAGGAGGCCGTGTCGAACCTTCCTGAGATCGTCTATGCTGATTATCGAACAAATACTAGAACCCGCAAGCTGTATGCGCCTTTCGGAGATCAAATTCGGTTAACCAAGCTCGAATTTGATCTTTGGCTAATTTTCCTGAAGAACATGGATAAAGTGATGAGTAGAGAGCAGCTTATCACTTCAATCAGGGGGCGTGATTGGGCTGGGTATGACAGATCCATCGACGGGTTAGTGAGCCGATTGCGAAGGAAACTTTCGGGTCTCCTCGACGCAGAGGAAAACTTCGAGACAATAAGAGGTGTGGGATACCTGCTTCGTAGCCGCTCAGATTAA
>NZ_FXTY01000020.1:2500-6262 GCF_900182745.1 Shimia sagamensis
TTTGACATCGTTTAGAGAGATACACGTTATTTTGAGAGCAATCTCAGAATAACAAACAACACTGTTGATCGCCCTAAGTAAGGGGATGATCTCAGTTTGGTGCTTTGGATGGTTTAGTAATTCTTCGGGATGAAACGCAGAAAGGAGCGAGCATGTGTCATAGGTTGTTTCCTCGACCTCACATATGTCTGCCAGCTGAAACAAGCAGCGTTGTCCAAGTCAAGTACACTAACCCGAACAACGACGTCTGCCTCCTGCACGGATGGGAGACTATCAGCGTTGTTCATTGTTCTTTATCTTCCAGGCGGGTCTGAATGACTTCAGAAGCCTGGGTCCAGGATAAAGAGCGGGAAAAAAATGTATGCTTTTGGTTCGGAAATAGAGGCCTCATTGCTTACCAGCTTGTGAGGCCGTGAACGACGCAAGTCTTTCTCTTTCTGGATCAAATCAAGCGCGAGAAGGGCGTTTGGTGAATGCCTTGGCAGTAAGAGGCGATGAAAGACGTGATACTCTGCGATAAGCCATGAGGAGCTGAGAATAAGCTTTGATCCATGGATCTCTGAATGGGGGAACCCACCTGACAGTTTGTTATAATAGTCTTCGGACTGCTTATAACTTGCTGAACCAGGTACTTTTAGACTGAATACATAGGTTTAAAAGAGCAAACCCGGGGAACTGAAACATCTAAGTACCCGGAGGAAAGGAAATCAATTGATACTCCCCTAGTAGCGGCGAGCGAACGGGGACCAGCCGAGCCTTGAATGTGATCAGAATGTGTTGGGAAGCACAGCCATAGTGGGTGATAGCCCCGTATGAGAAGCAGGATAGGACGTATTAAGTAGGGCGGAACACGTGAAATTCTGTCTGAAGATCGGAGGACCACCTTCGAAGGCTAAGTACTCCTTACTGACCGATAGTGAACCAGTACCGTGAGGGAAAGGTGAAAAGCACCCCGACGAGGGGAGTGAAACAGTACCTGAAACCGAGCGCCTACAATCAGTCGGAGGCTCCTTGAGAGCTGACGGCGTACCTTTTGTATAATGGGTCATCGACTTGGTCTATCTAGCAAGCTTAAGCCGTTAGGTGTAGGCGCAGCGAAAGCGAGTCTTAATAGGGCGCATGAGTTAGGTGGATCAGACCCGAAACCGAGTGATCTAGGCATGGCCAGGTTGAAGGTGCAGTAACATGCACTGGAGGACCGAACCCACATCTGTTGAAAAAGATCGGGATGAGCTGTGCCTAGGGGTGAAAGGCCAATCAAACTCGGAGATAGCTGGTTCTCTGCGAAATCTATTTAGGTAGAGCGTCGTACGAATACCCCGGGGGGTAGAGCACTGAATGGGTAATGGGGGCCTACAGCCTTACTGATCCTAATCAAACTCCGAATACCCGGGAGTACTATACGGCAGACACACTGCGGATGCTAACGTCCGTAGTGGAGAGGGAAACAACCCTGACCTACGACTAAGGCCCCTAATTCATGGCTAAGTGGGAAAGCAGGTGGGACGACCAAAACAACCAGGAGGTTGGCTTAGAAGCAGCCATCCTTTAAAGATAGCGTAACAGCTCACTGGTCTAATTAAGTTGTCCTGCGGCGAAGATGTAACGGGGCTCAAGCCATGAGCCGAAGTCTAGGATGCACATAGTGCATGGTAGCAGAGCGTAGTGTGACATAGTTCCAATCCTCTTTAGCATCCTTCGGGGTGTCTTGGAGGATAGGAGCTTTCGATGAAGCCGGGGCGTGAGCCATCCGGTGGAGAGATCACTAGTGAGAATGATGACATGAGTAGCGACAAAGAGTGTGAGAGACACTCTCGCCGAAAGTCCAAGGGTTCCTGCTTAAAGCTAATCTGAGCAGGGTAAGCCGGCCCCTAAGCCGAGGGCGAAAGCCGTAGGCGATGGGAACTAGGTTAATATTCCTAGGCCAGGAGGATGTGACGGATCTCGAAGGTAGTTCATCCTTATCGGATTGAATGGGCTGCTTAGAGGTTCCTGGAAATAGCCCTCCATGAGACCGTACCCTAAACCAACACAGGTGGACTGGTAGAGAATACCAAGGCGCTTGAGAGAACTATCTTGAAGGAACTCGGCAAAATACCTCCGTAAGTTCGCGAGAAGGAGGCCCAGTTTCTACGTAAGTATTGACTGGGGGCACAAACCAGGGGGTGGCGACTGTTTACTAAAAACACAGGGCTCTGCGAAGTCGCAAGACGACGTATAGGGTCTGACGCCTGCCCGGTGCCTGAAGGTTAAAAGGAGGGGTGAGAGCTCCGAATTGAAGCCCAGGTAAACGGCGGCCGTAACTATAACGGTCCTAAGGTAGCGAAATTCCTTGTCGGGTAAGTTCCGACCTGCACGAATGGCGTAACGACTTCCCCGCTGTCTCCAAGATAGACTCAGCGAAATTGAATTGCCTGTCAAGATGCAGGCTTCCCGCGGTTAGACGGAAAGACCCCGTGCACCTTTACTACAGCTTCACATTGGCATTAGGCCGAGCATGTGCAGGATAGGTGGTGGGCTTTGAAGCGGTGACGCCAGTCATCGTGGAGCCTCCCTTGAGATACCACCCTTGCTCTGCTTGATGTCTAACCGCGGTCCGTTATCCGGATCCGGGACCCTGTGTGGCGGGTAGTTTGACTGGGGCGGTCGCCTCCTAAAGCGTAACGGAGGCGCGCGAAGGTTGGCTCAGAGCGGTCGGAAATCGCTCGTTGAGTGCAATGGCAGAAGCCAGCCTGACTGCGAGACTGACAAGTCGAGCAGAGTCGAAAGACGGCCATAGTGATCCGGTGGTCCCGAGTGGAAGGGCCATCGCTCAACGGATAAAAGGTACGCCGGGGATAACAGGCTGATACTGCCCAAGAGTCCATATCGACGGCAGTGTTTGGCACCTCGATGTCGGCTCATCTCATCCTGGGGCTGGAGCAGGTCCCAAGGGTACGGCTGTTCGCCGTTTAAAGAGGTACGTGAGCTGGGTTTAGAACGTCGTGAGACAGTTCGGTCCCTATCTGCCGTGGGTGTAGGATACTTGAGAGGAGTTGCCCCTAGTACGAGAGGACCGGGGTGAACGATCCACTGGTGTACCAGTTGTTCCGCCAGGAGCAGTGCTGGGTAGCTATGATCGGACAGGATAACCGCTGAAGGCATCTAAGCGGGAAGCCCCCCTCAAAACAAGGTATCCCTGAGGACCGAGGTAGACCACCTCGTCGATAGGCCAGAGATGTAAGTGCGGTAACGCATTCAGTTGACTGGTACTAATGGTCCGATAGGCTTGATTTGATCCAGTAAAAGACAGACTTTACCGCCCTCAAGTAGCAGAGCGGTAGGGCCTAAAACTGAGACACATCAAAAGCATACACAAAACACAATCAGCGTACTGACTTGGACAACAACACTATCATGAGGCCGTTTACTCGGTTTGGTGATCATAGCGCGAGTGAAACACCCGGTCCCATCCCGAACCCGGCCGTTAAGCACCGTAGCGCCGATGGTACTGCATCTTAAGGTGTGGGAGAGTAGGTCATCGCCAAACCTAATAAACGACCTCAATACGTATCTCTCTACGATGAAAAAGAATACCTTCAGAACACCAAAAACGTCCTGAAGGCGACAGATCTCAACAACCAACCGGTAAAGAGATCAAGCTGGCCTCAAGGAGCCCCCCGGGCGGTAGGCCAACATAAAGCGTCGCGGGATGGAGCAGCCCGGTAGCTCGTCAGGCTCATAACCTGAAGGTCGTAGGTTCAAATCCTACTCCCGCAACCA
>NZ_FXTY01000021.1 GCF_900182745.1 Shimia sagamensis
GGTCGCTGACGCAATTCGGGCCGGTTTACGTTCCGGCCGGAACCCGCGCGCTACGGCGCTTGATCTTGCGGGGCGAGTACAGGGAAATCAGCGGCAGGGAGGCTTGATCGGGCTACACAGCAATCAGGCGGCCGCTGTTCGCAGGATGAGGATCGAACTTTCTGATCCGAGCATGTTGGCCGGGTACTTCAAGCGGGCCAGTCGGGATCGACGATTTGATGCAACGGTGCGAAAAACGCTGTCAGAAGGGCGCAAACTCAACCAGCGCACAATTGCAAAAATCACGGGACGCTATGCCGATCGGTTGCTAAAGGTGCGCGCTGATGCAGTGGCACGCACCGAAGGCATGGCTGCTATGAATGCCGGCCGCCTGGAAGCCCTTGATCAGCTTGTTGAGCGTGGCGACGTACCCCGTCAAGCGGTTGTTATTCAGTGGGACGCGACAGGTGATGCTCGCACGCGACAGGATCACGCGGCCATGAATGGTCAAACGGTCGCGTTGGGCCAGCCTTTCGTGTTTCCCGATGGGTCACAGGCCAAACACCCCTGTGACGGCTCTCTGGGCGCGCCTGGCTCCCAAATCATCAACTGCCGCTGCTACGCGGCTACCAAGATTGACTGGCTTTCGCAGGCCCGATGACACGATCGTTTTCTGCTCAGGTTCATACCTGGTCTGAGAAGGCCAAGCGCAACGTTGAGCTTGTTTTGAAGCAATCCGCACAGGACCTCTTTGAGTTCGCTCAAACGCCAGTTTCAAAAGGCGGTAACATGCCTGTTGATACTGGCCATTTACGCAACAGCCTCGTGGCCGGCCTGAACGGATCCACTAGCTTAACAGGCCCAAACGCTTACATGCTCGCGATCGCAGGCATGAAAGTGGGAGACGTGATGTTTGGAGGCTGGACAGCAGAGTATGCGCGGCCTGTCGAATACGGTGCCGCAGGCAGGGCAGGGCGTTTCTACGCGCGTGGGGCAGCTCAACAGTGGCAGTCCATTGTGGCCACCAACGCAGCGAGACTCAAATGAGCGACGAAGCGACGATCATCCAAGCGGCAAAGGACCATTTTGAAGGCCTTGGCGATCGGCCATCCACTGTTTGGGCCAATCAAGCCGCAAAGAGCGACACGCCGCGAGTGGAGTTTGATCACGGCCCAGTAGCGCAATCCACGGCCACTCTAGCGGGCGACAGCCGCGCTGATTTCCTGCTCCAAATTTCGGTTGTAACCGAGGCAGGTACATCGAGCGGCCCCAGCGACAAGATCGTACAGTCTGTAATCGACCATTTCTCGATCGGAACGCGCATCTCTGACGCGACTGTGCATCTGCGCCCAACCATCGGCGCACCGTTTCAGGATGGAAGTGAATGGCGAGTGCCAGTCACCATCCGAATGAAGGCCATGTTGTCGGCCTGAGACCATAGACAATCGAGAAATCAAGGAGGGCGCAGCATGGCTGATGCTAACAACATAATCACGGGTGGGAAGATCACCCCGCAAACTGTCGGGGCAGTCACTTCTCCTACGCTTTCCTTCAAGGGAAAGGCCCCCAAGGCAGGTGAAGAAATCAGCTTCGTGCTGGACAATGGCGTCACCTATTCCGGCAAAGTCAGCGAGACACTGGAAGAAGGCGGCGAAGTGCTGGTGGTTTTCCACAACGGCATCAAGCCCCAAAAGTAATCCGGTCATCTGGGCAGGCTGGTTACGTCGTGGCGGTTTTGCCCAGACTTTCCCAAAGCATAGGAGGGCATCATGTCCACTTTCATTGGCTCAACTCTGAGCATCGCCGCTGCTACCCCTGCAACCGAAAACCAAGTGGGCTATGAGGCCCTTTCGCTGGTCGAGATTGGCAAAATCGTTTCAATCGGTGAGCTGGGCGACAAATCGGACGAAACAACGTTCGATCTTCTCAAGGCAGGCCGTCGCTCGCGCTTCAATGGCGTCAAAGATGTCGGCAACGTGCCGGTGACATTCATCACCGAGCGCGGCGATGCAGGGCAGGCGATTGTAGAGGCGGGCAACAACACCAACACCGTGCACACATTCGCAATCTTGGACTTGGACGGTGACGCCAAGTTTTTCCAGGGCCTCGTCGCAAACCTTGCTGAGCCAGAGCGCACGGCGAGCACCAACAAAGGTGGTTCGTTTGAGATGCGAGCGCAGACTGGCATCACCACAGTTAAAGGCTCCTAACCCCTTGGTTTGAGCCTTGGGCGAGGCCACGTGGCTTCACGGCCTCGCCCCAAAATTGGGCTGGAAGCCAAGGAATATCGACATGGACTTTTCAAAACTGGAAACCAAAACTGGCGCTGAGAAAGGCGCTAAACTTCACCTGCGCCACCCAGCTCTGGGCCATTTGCTTTATTCAGGTAAGGGGGCCGATGAAAACGGTAAGCTGATCGACGCTGCAAAGGATGCGCAGAAGGTTTTCTTGATGGTGCGCGGTACTGAAAGTCCGACAGTGCAGAAGCAGGCGCGAGACTTGCAGGCCAGTATTCTGAAAAACGGCGACATTTCGGATGAGGAAAAGGAGGTCGGATTGGCTTTCGCGTCCTCTCTGGTGATTTCAATGCACGGCCTTGAGAAAGGCGGGAAGACAATGGAGGCGACCGAAGAAAACAAGCGCGAGTTCTTGCTGCTATCTGACGGCTTGGTCGAGCAAGTCGTACAGTTCGCGCAGTCTCGCGCAAATTTTTTCAATCCCGCATAGGCGACTTACTTTTGGCGGCCAAGCAATGGGGATGGCTACACGCTATACCAGCAAAGGATGGCGAACAGACCTGGCCGCATGATCGTCTTACCCAAATAAGGGAGGTCGAAAAGCGGGAATTGAACATACCAGAAGTAGAGGTAGGCCAATATCTGCTAGAGGCGTTGATGGAGGCTGGCCCAACGTATCTTGACGCTATGGGCAGCGAGCGAGCTTTGGATTGGCTCCAAGTCCATGCCTATCAGTCGTCTTCACAAGCAATTTGCGAGCCTTGGGAGGCACGAGCCTTGGTCAATTTGAGTAGGGCCTACCTTGAAGGAAAGGCAATTGGGACCAATCCGCTGGGCTTAGAACCCTTGACAGAACATGAGGGGAAATCCGTTGGACATAGCTAAGCTAGGCCTAGAGATTGATAGTACTCAAGTTGACAAAGGGCGCGATGCTCTGGGCCGCTTCACGAAGCAGTCTCTTAAAGCGGAAACCGCGGCTGGCCGTGTCACATCCTCTGCAGCAAAGCTAGGGCGCGCCATTGGCGGTTTAGCAGTTGGGTTTCTGTCGATAAACTCCCTTGGCAGCTCGATCACGCAGGCCCGGACTTTTGGATCCGCACTTTCTGAGGTTTCAACCTTGATCGAAGGAACACCGGAGCAGCTGGCATATATCCAGCGTCAGGCTCGGTCTATGGCGAAGGATTTTGGCACCTATGCCACGCCGCAGGTGCAGGCGTTTTATCAGGCAATCTCTGCCGGAGCGGGATCGGTCGAGGAAGCCAACCAGATCATCGATACCGCCAACCGACTTGCCATCGGCGGAGTTACGGACATCGTAACCGGTGTTGATGGCTTGACCACGGCCATGAATGCCTATCGAGCAGCCGGCATTACAGCTGGCGAGGTTTCCGACGCGCTGTTCGTCGGGATGAGGGCAGGAAAAACCACAATCGCGGAGCTTTCTTCGCAGCTGGGTCAGATCGTGCCGCTCGCATCGGCTTCGGGCATCGCATTCGATGAAGTCGTGGCTGGTGTTTCTGCGCTGACGACACAGGGTTTGAGTACCGCAAGCGCGACCACTGGTCTGCGGCAGGTCATTGCTTCGGTGGTGAAACCCACGAAAGAGGCGAGTGATGTTGCCAAACAGCTTGGCTTGAATTTCAATTCGGCCGCGCTGGAAAGCCAAGGATTAGCTGGCTTCCTTGAGAAAGTGATCGAGAAAACAGGTGGCAGTCAGGAAATCATGGCGCAGCTTTTTGGGTCGGTCGAGGCTCTGGGCGCAGCGCTGGCCTTCTCCGGTGGCGCAGGAGCTACGTTCACCCAGATCATGCAGGACATGGCTGATAAAAGCGGCATGACCCTTCAGGCATACGAAAAGATGCTAGACCGAAACCAGCGGATCAATGCTGCAATGGCGAAGTTCCGCGATGTAGGGATCTCGGTTGGCACCGCATTGCTCACTGTCGCTGTACCTGCGCTTGAGTTCGTGGCGAACAATCTGGACGCAATCAATTCATTCGCTACAGCTGGTGCGGCGGTTCTTGCCGCCAGCTACATCCCGACGCTCGCGGCGATGGGGAGTAGCGCACTCGTTGCGGCTGCTGGCTTCGTGACTCTGCGCGGCGCGATGATCGCAACCGGAATCGGTGCGCTGGTCGTCGGGCTGGGTCTTGCGATCATGTATTTCAACAAGCTGGTCGTCGCGACCGGAGGTTGGGGCAGCGCATTGCAGGCTCTGGGCGATCTCGCGAAGGGCGTCTGGGATGGCATCAAGACTTCTGCGAAGTCTATCGGGCCTGCCCTCAATGCTGTGTGGCTGACCATTCAGGCGGGTTTTGTGCAGGTGATCAGCAATATCCAGAAGATTTGGGCCGACTTCCTGCATTCCGCAGTCGCTGGGGCGCGAGCAGCGGGTGCCGATGAAATTGCTCTTGGTTTGCACGAATACGCGGTCCGAGCCGGTGCGACAGTTTACGACCTGCAAAACAGGGTCAGCGATTTCCAAGGGCAAGCTGCGGCGGCCAAAGACGAAGCCAAAGCCCTCGTGAATGAAGGGTGGCAAAAGGCGGTCGACGCCATGAAGACCCTGATCCTTCAAATGGATGTTGCAAATGCCGAAATGGACAACGGCGCCAACGCAGCCGACGAGTTGAAAAAGGCCCTTGAGGGGCTTGGTGCAGGCGCCGCGACAACAGCCTCAAGCGTGGGTGGCCTTGGTGATGATGTCGGCACGCTAGGCCGCAAGCTCAAAAAAACGCCAGACGATATCGACCATGTTGCCAACGGTATTGATGGGATTTCCAGAGCTTTGGCCGGTGCAGCCACTCGAGGCGAAGACTTACGCGAAAATATGGCCAATGTTTTCGAGGGGATCGCTTATGACATTCTGCAGTCAGGCATCAAGGAAGCAATTTTAGAGGTGTTCGACTTTGAGGGAGCCAAAGGCGGCGGTGGAGGTTTCTTCTCGACGATTGGCGATATTGTTTCGGGTATCTTTGGTGGGTTCCGCGAGTCTGGTGGGCCGGTGCAGTCGGACAAGGGCTACATCGTTGGCGAAAAAGGCCCAGAGTGGTTTGAGCCAAAAACTTCCGGAACCATCATCCCTAACCATCAGCTAGGCGGCGAAAGTGGTCGTGTTCAAGTCGAAGTGCTTGTGAATGATGACGGGAAGATTGGTGCGATCGCGCGGTCTGAGGCGCAAAATGTATCCGTCCGGGTGATTGAGGCAGGCTTAGGGGAATACGATCGTGCGCTCCCCGATCGGGTTCAAGAAATCTCCAACGATCCGAGGGGGCGTTGATGGCTTTTACGTTTCCTCTTGCTCTGGCGGATTTCTTCGACGGTCTCCGCCTTACGTCACTGTCCTTCGCTCTTGGAGAGAATATGGAAAGCAGCCAGACCGGCGGCGGTGAGGTTTTGACAAACACGACCGGTCCACGCTTGTGGCACGGTGGGATTCAAATTGCGGCACACACTGTTCAGGACATGGATCAGGTCATCTCCAAAATCGACTTGCTGCGACAACCGGGGCGCTCGTTCTTCATTGGAGACCCTTACCATGTGTATGGTGCAGTTGATCCGGATGGGGCCATGCTTGGCGACAAAACGGT
>NZ_FXTY01000022.1 GCF_900182745.1 Shimia sagamensis
ACTTGGAGGGAGTGGCGGAAATCCCGCAAAGATTTGTCGTCGGTCATGACGCGTGTGGAGCAGATCATCCGACAGCAGAAGTTTGAGGGCGCGGCTGCGGAGTTGCTGAACCCCAACATCATCGCGCGTGATTTGGGCCTCGCCGATAAGAAAGAAATAGGTGGGGAACTGAGCGTTCGAACCCTGTCTGACTTCTACGCTCCGGCTGGTGACGCAACCGACGCTTAACCCAGCGCTACGCGAGTTTTGGATAACTCCGGCGCGGAATAGGGTTCTTTACGGAGGAAGATCCTCTTCCAAGTCTTGGGACGCTGCAGGTTTCGCTGTCTTCCTGGCATCGAACTTCAAGGTGAGGTTCCTGTGCGCTCGCCAGTTTCAGAACAAGATCGCAGAGTCAGTTTACACACTACTCAAAATTCAGATTGCCCGCTTCGGTCTGGAAGATGACTTCGAGATCACGCGGGACAGCATCCGACATAAGCGGACCGGATCAGAATTCCTGTTCTACGGGCTCTGGCGCCACATCGATGAGATCAAGTCCCTTGAGGGGATAGACGTCTGCTGGATTGAGGAAGCCCATGGCCTCACTAAAGAGCAGTGGGAGATTTTGGAGCCAACGCTCCGCGGAGAAGCAAGTCAGTTCTGGATCATCTTCAACCCGAAGCTGGTTACGGACTTCGTGTACCGGACCTTTGTCACCGGAACGCCTTCAACGCGGATCAAGGGAGAGATCTACGGCGTTGTAGGAGACACGATCAAGCGCCGTATCAACTACGACGAAAACCCGTTCCTGACCCAGACCATGCTTCGCGTGATCGCCAAGAAGAAGCAAACGGACCCCGAAGGGTTCGTGAATATTTATGGCGGCGAGCCAATTGAGGACGATGATCAGGTCATCATCAAGCGCAGCTGGATCCGGGCTGCCATCGACGCGCACAAGAAACTGGGTATCAAGCCGACTGGGCGGCGCAGGATTGGCTTTGACGTAGCCGACAGCGGAGAAGACAAGAACGCATTGGTTGAGGCCTACGGTATCCTGACAGTGGGCGTCGAGGAATGGGCGGCCGGCGAAGATCAATTGCTTAAGTCCGCAACCCGCGTCCATGCCAGAGCACGGCAGGTGAGTGCAGAGATTGACTACGACAGCATTGGGGTAGGGGCTTTTGCCGGAGGGCACTTCCAGGCTCTGAACCAATCTGAGGGAACAAGCATCGAATACCGAAAGTTCAACGCTTCAGGGGAGGTGTTGAACAAGGGCCAACGGATAGACGCCAACGATGACAATTCGCCACTGAATGAAGATTTCTACTGCAACCTGAAAGCTCAGGCCTGGTGGGAAGTGGCAACACGGTTCCGCAACACCTTCAACGCGGTGGAGCGGCAAATGACTTTCCCCGAGGAAGAGCTCATCGCGATTTCTAGTGACTGTGACCACCTGGAAGACCTGATCGATGAACTATCGACACCGCGCAAAGACGTGGACACGCGCGGGAAGTCGAAAGTCGAGAGCAAAAAAGACCTCGCCAAGCGCGACATCGCCTCTCCGAACAAGGCCGACGCATTCATCATGGCGAACGGACCACGTGACGCCAGCACTTACGATCTAGGGAGCCTTCTGTAATGGGCGCTATCCTTCAAATCAAAGATGGTATTCGCAACTTGGTGGCCAACCTTGGCACCGACCGCGACAAGGCCAGCCACAGCGAATATCAGTTTGTTCAGCTCTCGCAGGTTCAGCTGCATGCTGCATACCGGTCTTCCTGGTTGCCGCGGAAGGTGATCAATATCCCAGCGGACGACGCGACGCGAAAGTGGCGCACATGGCAAGCAAAGGCCGATGTGGTTAACAAATTGGAGGCAACCGAAAAGCGCTTAAGGCTTCGAAAGAAGGTGCGCAAAGCCATGAAAATGGCTCGCCTTGAAGGTGGGGCCGCCATTCTGATTGGAACAGGGGACAAGGATTTGTCCAAACCTCTCAACCCGACGCGCGTGGCCAAAGACGGGCTGAAATACCTCACGGTTCTAAGCAAGTTCGATCTCACGCCCGGACAGCAGGACTTTGTCATCGCCTCAGAAACCTTTGGTCTTTCCCAAAGCTACTCTCTTACGACGGGCGAGGGTGTGACCTACGAAATCCACCCAAGCCGCTTGGCGATCTTCACCGGTGCGGAAAAGATCAGTGGGGGGTCCACAGAGATCGATCCCTGGGGCGACAGCGTTCTTCAAACGGTCCTGCATGCAACTAAGCAGGCTGACAGCACGGTCGCCAATATCGCGTCTTTGGTGTTTGAGGCGAAAGTAGACACCATCGGGATTCCTGATCTGTCCAGAATGATGAGCAACCCGAAAACGGAAGCCATGGTGCTCGAGCGCCTGTCGCTGGCGGAGAAAGCCAAAAGCATCAACGGCACTCTGGTGCATGATGCAGCCGAAACGGTTGGGCAGAAGAGCGCCAGCTTTGCGCAGCTGCCTGACATTATGGCGAAATTCTTTACCGTGGTGAGTGGCGCGGCCGATATCCCGGTAACCCGTTTGTTTGGTCAATCCCCTGACGGTATGAATGCGACCGGCGACGGTGACTTGAACAATTACTACGACAGCATTCAAACCATTCAAGAAATGGACGTTGGCGATGCAATGTCCGTGTTGGATGAGGTGATCATTCACAGTTCCCTTGGAAGTCGTCCTGCTGATGTTTTCTACAACTGGGTGCCGCTCAAGCAGCTGAGTGAGAAGGACCGTGCTGAGGTGGGAGACAAGATCAGCAGCGCCTTCAAAAAGGTAGTTGAAATGGACCTGTTGCCGCCGGAAGCCGTGGGAGCTTCGCTTGTTGGAGCGCTTACTGAAACGGGTGTTGCACCGGGGCTGGAAGCGCAAGTGGGCGAATACTACGCGGACGACGAAGAAGATCTGCAATCGGGCGTCACGGAGGCCTAATCCATGAAATTCACCGACACCGCCACATTGGCGGGCACCCGCAAAACTGCGGAAGGATACTTCGTGGCCGAAGCCTTCGCGGTTCGGTCGGGCATCCAGCTTTACACCGGGGCCGAAGTGGGGCTCGCAGATCGTGAGACCGTACGTGTCTGGCGCCCTGAAGACGAAGTGCGAGCACCTGAGAGCTTGCGCACCTTCAGTCACGCCCCTGTCACTCTTGGCCACCCTGAGAGCGTAACGGCAGACAACTGGAAGGATCTGGCCAAAGGCGAAGTCTCCACGGAAGCCACCTGGGACGGCAACAAGATCAAGCTGCCACTGATTGTCAAAGACGCGGAAGCGGTGAGGGCCGTGGAGAGCGGCACTCGGGAACTCTCAGCCGGCTACACCTGCCGTCTTGAGATGGCAGACGGCGTCACACCCGATGGCGAAGCCTACGACGCAATCCAGCGCGATATCCGGATCAATCACCTCGCAATTGTGCCCAAAGGCCGTGCGGGGAGCGAATGCCGCATCGGCGATGGTGCGGACAAATGGGGCGCAAGCCCTCTCACCGATGCAGAACGAAAGGAAACACCTATGTCACTGCGCAAAATCTTGGTGGATGGCTTGCAGGTCGAGACGACCGACGCGGGCGCGCAAGCCATTGAGAAGTTGAGCGGCCAACTGGCCACCAACAGCAAAGCTCTGGACGACGCAAAGGCCGACCATGCCGCGGAGCTCGCGGACAAAGACAAAGAGATCGCCGGCAAAGACGCTGAAATCGAGAAGCTCAAGAACGAGCAGCTGTCTGATGCGGATCTTGATACCCGTGTCGAAGTCCGAGCTGCCTTGGTTGACGCCGCTCGCAAGATCGACCCGGAAGTGAAGACAGAAGGCGTCTTTGATGCCGAGATCCGGAAGGCGGTTGTCACCACCAAACTTGGCGACGCAGCCGTAGCAGATAAGTCTGAGGCCTACATCGAAGCCCGATTTGATGCTCTGGCGGACATTTCTGGCGCCTCCGACGATCCCCTGAACACCATCATCAAACCCCGTGACGGCGACAACGCTGATGCGTGGGGCAAAGCTGTTTTCGACTCCGCTGGCGTCGATATGAAAAAGGAGGCCTGACCCATGGCTATTCTCACCCAAGGGCGTTTGAACGCGGCCTTTCTGATTTCGGAGGCCAACGACCACCGGTCCCGCGATGAAGAGATTGTGGACGCCACAAGCGGTGCATTGGAGACCGGCACGGTTCTCGGCAAGGTCACCTCATCTGGCAAGTTTGTGCGGCATGATGCCGGGGCCTCAGATGGCTCTGAAAGCGAAGCCGGTATCTTGCTGATCGGTATCGGTGCCGAAGAGGCAAGTCGCACTGTCATCAGACGGGATGCCGAAGTTCAGCAATCCGAACTCACATATGCGGCCGGTGCAAACGCCGCTCAGGAAACTGCGACGAACGCTGCGCTGGAAGCGCTCGGCATCGTCGTTCGCTAAGGAGGTTTGACCAATGGCGACAATGGACATTTTCAACAATTCCGCTTTTTCGACCACCTCCCTGACAGGCATGATCGAAAAGATGGATTTTAAGCCGTCTCTGCTTGGCAGCTTGGGTCTTTTTGAGCCGATGCCGGTTCGGACCCGCAACATCTTCGTGGATCGTCGTGACGGCAAGCTGACGCTGATTCCGACCTCAGCGGACGGCTCGGCGCCTGAGGTTTTGGAAAGCGATGACCGTGATGCGGTTTCTCTGAAGACCACGCGCCTTGCAAAGCAGTTCACGCTCTACGCACACGAGCTGGATGGCATTCGCGGGTTTGGCTCGGAGACCGAACTTGCTGCGGTTCAAGCCGAGTATGCGCGTCGCTCCAAGCGCATCCGCGAGGATCTGGAACTTACACATGAGCACCACCGATTGGGCGCCTTGCAAGGTAAGTTGCTTGATGCTGACGGCACGACCGTGATCTACGATTTCTTCTCGGAATTTGGTGAGAACGAAGAAGCCGCCATTTCCTTTGAACTGGACGTGGGCACAACTGATATCCGCGGCCTCTGCCACCAGTTGACGCGGTCAATGGCGCGTACTTCCCGCGGGGCTTTTACCAGCAGCACTTCCGTGCACGCCCTTGTAGGGGATGACTTCTACGATGCTCTGATTAAACACCCGAATGTCGAAAAGGCCTACTTGAACTGGTCAGCCGCCGCGGACTTGAAGGAGAACAAGGCTTTCGGCGCGTTCCACTACGGCGGCATCACCTGGCACAACTACCGTGGCACCGATGATGGATCGACTGTTGCCATTCCAACGGATGAAGCGAAGTTCTTCCCCGTCGGTGCGCGCGATGTGTTCAAGAAGGCCATGGCGCCACTGGAAACCATGGGCTTCATCAACACGCCAGGTCGCGACGTCTACATGATGAACGTGTCAGATCGTGACCGGAACATGTGGAGCAAGGGCGAGATCTACAGCTACCCGCTCTACATCTGCCAGCAACCACGCGTTCTGCGCAAAGCCACCCTGACTTGATTTGATCGGGAGGCGGCAGCTTTCGCCTCCCGCCTGCCAAGGAGAGAACCTATGGAATACACAATCGAGAATGGCGCGCACCGCGGAAAAGCCTTCAAAGTCTATGGTGGGCTTGAGATCGTGAAGCCAGGCCAAACCCGCACCCTAAAGCTGTCAGAGGAAC
>NZ_FXTY01000023.1 GCF_900182745.1 Shimia sagamensis
ACCTGGAGGGAGTGGCGGAAATCCCGCAAAGATTTGTCGTCGGTCATGACGCGTGTGGAGCAGATCATCCGACAGCAGAAGTTTGAGGGCGCGGCCGCGGAGTTGTTGAACCCCAACATCATCGCGCGTGATCTGGGCCTTGCCGACAAGAAAGAAATAGGTGGGGAACTGAGCGTTCGAACCCTGTCTGACTTCTACGCTCCGGCTGGTGACGCAACCGACGCTTAACCCAGCGCTGCGCGAGTTTTGGACAACTCCGGCACGCAACAGGGTCTTATACGGGGGGAGGTCTTCTTCGAAGTCTTGGGATGCGGCGGGCTTCGCTGTCTTCCTGGCATCCAACTTCAAGGTGCGGTTCCTCTGCGCTCGCCAGTTTCAGAACAAGATCGCAGAGTCAGTTTACACGCTACTCAAAATTCAGATTGCTCGCTTTGGTCTGGACGATGATTTCGAGATCACGCGGGACAGCATCCGACATAAGCGGACCGGATCAGAATTCCTGTTCTACGGGCTCTGGCGCCACATCGATGAGATCAAGTCCCTTGAGGGGATAGACGTCTGCTGGATTGAGGAAGCCCATGGCCTCACCAAAGAGCAGTGGGAGATTTTGGAGCCAACGCTCCGCGGAGAAGCAAGTCAGTTCTGGATCATCTTCAACCCGAAGCTGGTTACGGACTTCGTGTACCGGACCTTTGTCACCGGAACGCCTTCAACGCGGATCAAGGGAGAGATCTACGGCGTTGTAGGAGACACGATCAAGCGCCGTATCAACTACGACGAAAACCCGTTCCTGACAAAGACCATGCTTCGCGTGATCGCCAAGAAGAAGCAAACGGACCCCGAAGGGTTCGTGAACATCTACGGCGGCGAGCCGATTGAGGATGATGACCAGGTCATTATCAAGCGCAGCTGGATCCGGGCTGCCATCGACGCTCACAAGAAGCTCGGCATCAAGCCGACAGGGCGGCGCAGGATAGGCTTTGACGTTGCCGACAGCGGGGAAGACAAGAACGCACTGGTTGAGGCCTACGGCATCCTGACTGTGGATGTTGAAGAGTGGGCGGGTGGTGAAGACGAACTGCTTAAGTCCGCGACCCGCGTTCACGCCAGAGCGCGCCAGGTAAGCGCCGAGATTGATTACGACAGCATTGGGGTAGGGGCTTTCGCTGGCGGACACTTCCAGGCTCTGAACCAATCTGAAGGAACAAGCATCGAATACCGAAAGTTCAACGCTTCAGGGGAGGTGTTGAACAAGGGCCAACGGATAGACGCCAACGATGACAATTCGCCACTGAATGAAGATTTCTACTGCAACCTGAAAGCCCAGGCCTGGTGGGAGGCGGCGACACGGTTCCGCAACACCTTCAACGCGGTGGAGCGGCAAATGTCTTTCCCTGAGGAAGAGCTCATCGCGATTTCAAGCGACTGCGACCACCTGGAAGATCTGATCGACGAACTATCGACACCGCGCAAGGACGTGGACACGCGTGGGAAGTCCAAAGTCGAGAGCAAAAAAGACCTCGCCAAGCGTGAGATCGCCTCTCCGAACAAGGCAGATGCATTCATTATGGCGAACGGGCCACGTGACGCTAGCACCTATGATCTAGGGAGCCTTCTGTAATGGGCGCCATCCTTCAAATCAAAGACGGTATTCGCAACTTGGTGGCCAACCTCGGTACTGACCGGGACAAGGCCAGCCACAGCGAATATCAGTTCGTTCAGTTGTCTCAGGTTCAGCTGCGTGCGGCTTACCGGTCTTCCTGGTTGCCGCGCAAAGTCATCAATATCCCGGCGGATGACGCAACGCGCAAGTGGCGCACATGGCAGGCCAAAGCCGAGATGGTCAACAAACTAGAGGCAACCGAAAAGCGCCTGAAGCTTAGACAGAAAGTTCGCAAAGCCATGAAGATGGCCCGGCTCGAGGGTGGGGCTGCCATTCTCATAGGCACAGGGGATCGGGACTTGTCCAAGCCGCTCAACCCGACGCGTGTGGCCAAGGATGGCCTGAAATACCTCACGGTTCTAAGTAAGTTCGATCTCACCCCGGGACAGCAGGACTTTGTGATCGCTTCGGAGACCTTTGGCCTTTCCCAAAGCTACTCTCTCACTACAGGCGAAGGTGTGACCTACGAAATCCACCCAAGTCGCTTGGCGATCTTCACCGGCGCGGAGAAAATCAGCGGAGGTTCTACTAACATCGATCCTTGGGGCGACAGCGTGCTTCAAACGGTCCTGCACGCAACCAAGCAGGCAGACAGCACGGTCGCCAACATCGCGTCTCTGGTTTTTGAGGCAAAAGTGGACACGATTGGAATTCCCGAACTGTCCAGAATGATGAGCAACCCGAAAACGGAAGCCTTGGTGCTCGAGCGCCTGTCGCTGGCGGAGAAAGCCAAAAGCATCAACGGCACTCTGGTGCATGATGCAGCCGAAACGGTTGGGCAGAAGAGCGCCAGCTTTGCGCAGTTGCCAGACATTATGGCGAAGTTCTTCACTGTGGTGAGTGGCGCCGCCGATATCCCGGTTACCCGTTTGTTTGGTCAATCCCCCGACGGGATGAATGCGACCGGCGACGGTGACTTGAACAACTACTACGATAGCATTCAAACCATTCAAGAAATGGACGTAGGTGATGCGATGTCCGTTTTGGATGAAGTGATCATTCACAGCTCCCTGGGAAGTCGTCCTGCCGACGTTTTCTATACCTGGGTGCCGCTCAAGCAGCTGAGTGAAAAGGACCGCGCTGAGGTGGGAGACAAGATCAGCAGCGCGTTCAAGAAGGTTGTTGAAATGGACTTGTTGCCGCCAGAAGCCGTGGGTGCCTCGCTCGTTGGAGCGCTTACTGAAACGGGTGTCGCACCGGGGCTGGAAGCGCAAGTGGGCGAGTACTTCGCGGAAGGCGAAGAAGACGAATAGCCGGGCTTGGAGGCCTACCCATGAAATTCACTGACACCGCCACATTGGCGGGCACCCGCAAAACTGCGGAAGGATACTTTGTGGCTGAAGCCTTCGCGGTTCGATCGGGCATCCAGCTCTACACCGGGGCCGAAGTGGGGCTCGCAGATCGTGAGATCGTACGTGTCTGGCGGCCGGAAGACGAAGTGCGTGCGCCAGATAGCTTGCGCACCTTCAGTCATGCCCCAGTCACTCTTGGCCACCCTGAGAGCGTAACGGCAGACAATTGGAAAGACCTGGCCAAAGGCGAGGTGTCCACTGAGGCCACATGGGATGGCAACAAGATCAAACTGCCCCTGATCGTCAAAGACGCGGAAGCCATCAAAGCAGTAGAGAGCGGCACTCGCGAACTCTCGGCCGGCTACACTTGCCGCCTTGAATTGGCAGACGGCGTCACACCGGACGGGGAAGCCTACGACGCCATCCAGCGCGACATCCGGATCAATCATCTCGCCATTGTGCCCAAAGGCCGGGCGGGGAGCGAATGCCGCATCGGCGATGGTGCGGACACATGGGGCGCAAGCCCTCTCACCGATGCAGAACGAAAGGAAGCACCTATGTCACTGCGCAAAATCTTGGTGGATGGCTTGCAGGTCGAGACGACCGACGCGGGCGCGCAAGCCATTGAGAAGTTGAGCGGCCAACTGGCCACCAACAGCAAGGCTCTGGACGACGCAAAGGCCGTCCATGCCGCGGAGCTAGCGGATAAAGACAAAGAGATTGCCGGCAAAGACGCGGAAATCGAGAAACTGAAAGGCGAGCAGCTGTCTGATGCGGATCTTGATACCCGTGTGGAAGTCCGGGCGGCCTTGGTTGACGCCGCTCGCAAGATCGACCCGGACGTGAAGACCGAAGGCGTTTCTGATGCCGAGATCCGGAAGGCGGTTGTCACCACCAAGCTTGGTGATGCAGCCGTCGCGGATAAGTCCGAGGCCTACATCGAAGCCCGATTTGATGCTCTGGCAGACGTCTCTGGCGTCTCTGACGATCCCCTGAACACCATCATTAAACCCTGTGACGGCGACAACGCTGATGCGTGGGGCAAAGCCGTTTTCGACTCCGCTGGCGTCGATATGAAAAAGGAGGCCTGACCCATGGCTATTCTCACCCAAGGGCGTCTGAACGCGGCCTTTCTGATTTCGGAGGCCAACGACCACCGGTCTCGTGATGAAGAAATCGTGGACGCCACTGCCGGTGCATTGGAGACCGGCACCGTTCTCGGCAAGGTCACCTCATCTGGCAAGTTCGTGCGCCATGACGCCGGAGCATCTGACGGTTCCGAAAACGAAGCCGGCATTTTGCTGATTGGTATCGGTGCAGAAGAGGCGAGCCGAACTGTCATTAAGCGTGACGCCGAGGTCCAGCAATCCGAACTCACATATGCGGCCGGTGCAAACGCCGCTCAGGAAACTGCGACGAACGCTGCGCTGGAAGCGCTCGGCATCGTCGTTCGCTAAGGAGGTTTGACCAATGGCGACAATGGACATTTTCAACAATTCCGCTTTTTCGACCACCTCCCTGACAGGCATGATCGAAAAGATGGACTTTAAGCCGTCTCTGCTCGGCAGCTTGGGTCTTTTTGAGCCGATGCCGGTTCGGACCCGCAACATCTTCGTGGATCGTCGTGACGGCAAGCTGACGCTGATCCCGACCTCGGCGGATGGCTCGGCGCCAGAGGTTTTGGAAAGCGATGACCGTGATGCGGTTTCTCTAAAGACCACGCGCCTTGCAAAGCAGTTCACGCTCTACGCGCACGAGTTGGACGGCATTCGCGGGTTTGGCTCGGAGACCGAACTTGCGGCGGTTCAAGCCGAGTATGCGCGCCGCTCCAAGCGCATCCGCGAGGATCTGGAACTTACACATGAGCACCACCGATTAGGCGCCTTGCAGGGTAAGTTACTTGATGCTGACGGCACGACCGTGATCTACGATTTCTTCTCGGAATTTGGTGAGAACGAAGAAGCCGCCATTTCCTTTGAACTGGATGTGGCTACAACTGATATCCGCGGCCTCTGCCACCAGTTGACGCGGTCAATGGCGCGTACTTCCCGCGGGGCTTTTACCAGCAGCACTTCCGTGCATGCCCTTGTAGGGGATGACTTCTACGATGCTATGATTAAACACCCGAATGTCGAAAAGGCCTACTTGAACTGGTCAGCCGCCGCGGACTTGAAGGAGAACAAGGCTTTTGGCGCGTTCCACTACGGCGGCATCACCTGGCACAACTACCGTGGTACCGATGATGGGTCGACTGTTGCCATCCCAACGGCTGAGGCGAAATTCTTCCCTGTTGGCGCACGTGATGTGTTCAAGAAGGCCATGGCGCCACTGGAAACCATGGGCTTCATCAACACGCCGGGTCGCGACGTCTACATGATGAACGTGCCCGATCGTGATCGGAACATGTGGAGTAAGGGCGAGATCTACAGCTACCCGCTCTACATCTGCCAGCAGCCGCGCGTCCTGCGCAAAGCCACCCTGACTTGATTTGATTAGGGAGGCGGCAAGGTTCGCCTCCCTCCTGCCAAGGAGAGAACCCATGGAATACACAATCGTGAATGGCGCGCACCGCGGAAAAGCCTTCAAAGTCTATGGTGGGCTTGAGATCGTGAAGCCAGGCCAAACCCGCACCCTAAAGCTGTCAGAGGAAC
>NZ_FXTY01000024.1 GCF_900182745.1 Shimia sagamensis
GGTCGCTGACACAATTCGGGCCGGTTTACGTTCCGGCCGGAACCCGCGCGCTACGGCGCTTGATCTTGCGGGGCGAGTACAGGGAAATCAGCGGCTAGGAGGCTTGATCGGGCTACACAGCAATCAGGCGGCCGCTGTTCGCAGGATGAGCATTGAACTTTCTGATCCGAGCATGTTGGGCGGGTACTTCAAGCGGGCCAGTCGGGATCGACGATTTGATGCAACGGTACGAAAAGCGATGTCGGAAGGGCGCAAGCTCAACCAGCGCACCATTGCAAAAATCACAGGACGCTATGCCGATCGGTTGTTAAAGGTGCGCGCTGATGCAGTGGCACGCACCGAAGGCATGGCGGCCATGAATGCCGGCCGCCTGGAAGCCCTTGATCAGCTTGTCGAGCGTGGCGAAGTACCCCGCCAAGCGGTTGTTATTCAATGGGACGCGACCGGTGATGCTCGCACGCGTCAGGATCACGCGGCGATGGACGGGCAAACTGTCGTTCTTGGGCAGCCTTTTGTGTTCCCGGACGGGTCCAAAGCCAAGCACCCTTGTGATGGCTCTCTTGGGGCGCCTGGTTCGCAGACAATCAACTGCCGATGCTACGCGGCAACCAGGATTGACTGGCTGTCGCTGGCGCTATGACGCAATCGTTTTCTGCTCAGGTTCATGCCTGGTCTGAGAAGGCCAAGCGCAACGTTGAGCTTGTTCTGAAGCAGTCCGCACAGGACCTCTTTGAGTTCGCTCAAACGCCAGTTTCAAAAGGCGGGAACATGCCTGTGGATACAGGCCATCTGCGAAACAGCCTCGTGGCCGGCCTGAACGGATCGACCAGCTTAACAGGCCCAAACGCCTACATGCTCGCGATCGCAGGCATGAAAGTGGGAGACGTGATGTTTGGAGGCTGGACAGCAGAGTATGCGCGGCCCGTCGAATACGGTGCCGCAGGACGGGCAGGGCGCTTCTACGTGCGTGGCGCAGCTCAACAGTGGCAGTTCTTTGTGGCCACAAACGCAGCGAGGCTCAAATGAGCGACGAAGCGACGATCATCCAAGGGGCAAAGGACCATTTTGAAGGTCTTGGCGATCGGCCATCCACTGTTTGGGCCAATCAAGCCGCAAAGAGCGACACGCCGCGGGTTGAGTTTGATCACGGCCCAGTAGCGCAATCTACGGCCACTCTAGCGGGCGACAGCCGCGCTGATTTCCTGTTCCAAATTTCGGTTGTAACCGAGGCAGGTACATCGAGCGGCCCCAGCGACAAGATCGTACAGTCTGTAATCGACCATTTCTCGATCGGAACGCGCATCTCTGACGCGACTGTGCATCTGCGCCCAACCATCGGCGCACCGTTTCAGGATGGAAGTGAATGGCGAGTGCCAGTCACCATCCGAATGAAGGCCATGTTGTCGGCCTAAAGTCACAAACCAGCAAGGAGGCCAATCATGGCTGATGGAGACACCTATATCGATCTGGGCATCAAACTGAGGGTTGCCTCTGGCAAGCCCGAAACCGAAAACCAGGCTGGCTATGGCGCACTTACCTGGAAGCAAGTGAAGGGCGTTCTTAGCCTTCCACAACGAGGCGACACAGTTACCGACGTTTCAGAGCCAACCCTCGAAGATGGTCGGGTTGAGCATTTCAATGGCGCCAAAGATGGCGGTGTGATCGATGTTCCGATCAAGTCGATCGAAGCGGATGCCGGTCAGGCCGCGCTGAGCGCAGGGGCGGGGTCGAATACGACCTATTCGTTTCAGGAAGTTGATCCGGATGGTGAAGCGCATTTCTTCTATGGGCGCATCCAGGACTTTGTGCGCCGTGAGGCAACGCCTTCGAGTTTCAAAGGATATATCGCTAAGATTGCGATCAATTCCGCGCGCTTTACCGGAACGGAGGAAACCTGATGGACCTTATCAAACTCAGCCCACGCAAGGCAGCCGATGGCGGTGCGGTATTGCACCTGAAAGACCCCGCCACCGGAGAAGAACTTTTTGATGGCGATAAGCCGGTGACAATCACGGTCAAGGGTGCTGACAGCGAGGCTGTGCAAGAGGCACGGCGTGATGTGGAACGTCGACGTGTTTCGGGCGAGGAGATTTCGGAGGCCGAAGCAGGTGCTGAGTTTCTCGCTGCAGTCACAATGGATTGGCAAGGTATTGGGTTAGGTTCAACTAAGTCCCTTAAGTGCAACAAAGAAAATGCAAAAAGACTCTTTCTTCATCCTGATGCGGAGTGGATCTGCGGGCAGGTTGGCCCTTTTTCGAGGGACCGCCGGAACTTTGTAAAGAACCGTCCGAGCGGCTAATTCTATGTGCCCGCCACCTTGGCTGGCTCCATTCCAAACCCAAAAACTGGAAACACACTCGGCGCGAGCAGATTGAGCGACAGACAGGCAAGCCTCCGAAGATGCCGATGGTGGACGCGGGGCGCTATCTGGTTAGCGCGTTTCAAGAGATCGGAAGGCTATCGATCGGCTTCAGTCTCGCGCCTTTAACCTGGGCAGAAATCGACGCCTACGCGCGATTGACCGGTGAAATCAAAGAACCTTTTGAGGCCAAAATTATCCGAAGAATGTCTGAAGCCTACCTTGAAAGTTTTAGGGCTGGCGAAGACGAATTTTCTATCCCGCCATGGGCGGGTTAGTTTCTCCCAATCCCCCTCCCAATAGGTATCTTATGGCTCTAGATGTCGCGACCCTTGGCTTAAAGGTTGATACCACGGACCTCAAAGCAGGTGGGGTCGAGCTCGACAAATTTACGGCAAAGGGAGCCAGGACCGAGAAGTCTGTTCAAAAAGTCGGGGTGGCTGCAGAACGCGCAGGCCGACAAATGAAGGCTCATGGAAATTCTCTTCGAATGGCCTCCATGCAGCTGTCGCAGGTTGCCCAACAAGGCGCGGTGACCGGGAACTATCTCGGCGCGCTGGCAATCCAGTTGCCGGATCTGGCGCTTGGACTGGGTCCGATAGGCATCCTCGGTGGTGTGGCCGCCGGTGCTTTACTTCAGTTCGGAGTATCTGCGCTTGGCACCTCCAAGGATCTTGAAGAGCTCGACGACAAGATCGCCGAGCTTTCGCAAAGCATACGCGCTTTGGAACGTGCAACAGAGTCTGCTTCGTTGTCAGGTTCAAACCTGCTTGGTGACTTTGGGTTACAGGCCGATCAAGCTCGGGAAATGCTGAGTCTTCGACGGCAGCTAGCCGAAGTGGTGGCGGAACGCGCTTTTATGGGGGCGTCCGTAGCTGCATCTAGTGCATTGGGCGGCGACTTAATTGAGGGTGTTGCGCAAGAAGAGCTTGAACGTGCTCGTGTGCTCTACACAACGGCGGAACAGCTATTTAAATCTTACAGCCAGCAGATTGCTGACCAGATGCAGGCGAACTCGCAAGAGTACACCGCGGAGGGGCAGGCGCGGCTGATGCAATTGCAGCAGTGGCGAGAGGAACAGAGACAAATCATTTCAGAAACCTCTTCCGTAGTTGGTGCCGTTCGCCAAATCGGTGAAGCGTTGGGTGAAAACGTTGAGATCAATGATGCCTTCAGTGTTGCGATCGCGATGGCCAACGTGGAGGCGGCGAAGGGAGCGGACGAGCGGATCGCTGCAATGGGAGAACTTCGCGCCGCGATTGAATTGGCCACGGACGGATTTTCGCTAACCAATGAGGAGGCCCTAAAGCTCGTTCAGCATATCTTTGATGCGGAAGAAGCCGGGCTTGTCTTCAAAGAAATGGATCTTGCAGCCGGACCTCGTGAGGCGGCTGAAGCAGCCGCAGTGTTTTCGCAGGAGCTTTGGGACGCAGTGTCCGCGGCAAATCAACTCGCTGGCTTGGGAGTAGACGGCGGGCGAGGAGGTGATCCCCGGAAACTCGAGCGAGATACCTACTGGCGAGATACGTATTTTCCAAAACCAGAGCGGCCCAAACGCAAAACCAAGCGAGGCACCGGCAGCACTTCAATTGCTTCGGAAGCCGAACGGGAAGCTCAAGCCATGCTTCGCGCCACCCGTTCGATGGAGAAGTACCTAGCCGTCCTGGAAGAGCTCAACAAAATGCATGAGAGCGGTGAAATCACCACTCAGCAATACACCGATGCAATTGACCAGCTTGATGAGCGCTACAAGGACGTGACTGGGGCTGCAGGCGAGTTTGATGAACTTAACCAGCTCTTGAAAGAGGGCATTCTCGACTTGGCGATGGAGGGAAGCAGCGCAATGGATAGCCTTGGACGCGCGATCCAGAGAGCAGCCCTTGAGGCAGCACTCTTTGGGGAAGGTCCATTGGCCGAGGTATTCGATAGCATCTTTGGAGGTGGGAAAAAGAGTGGCGGAGGTGGAGGCGGAAGCGGCAGTTCCTCCATTGGTGGACTAATTGGCGCGTTTATCGATAGTTTTGACGGCGGCGGATTTACCGGTCCTGGGACTCGATCGGGGGGCTTGGATGGAAAAGGGGGGTTCCCTGCGATCTTGCACCCAAATGAAACGGTGATTGACCACACTAAAGGCCAATTCATCGGTGGTGGTCGGGTCGAAGTTGAGGTCTTCGTACGTGATGACGGGAAGATCGGTGCCATTGCACGTTCTGAAGCGCAAAGTGTGGCCGTCAGCGTGGTTGAGGGTGGGCTACAAGAATACGACAAGGCCCTGCCTGATCGTTTCAGTGAAATCTCCAATGATCCGAGGGGGCGTTGATGGCTTTTACGTTTCCTCTTCCTCTGGAAGATTTCTTCGATGGTCTCCGCCTTACGTCACTGTCCTTCGCGCTTGGAGAGAATATGGAAAGCAGTCAGACCGGCGGCGGCGAGGTTTTGACAAACACGACCGGTCCACGCTTGTGGCACGGTGGGATTCAAATTGCGGCAAACACTGTTCAGGACATGGATCAGGTCATCTCCAAAATCGACTTACTGCGACAACCGGGGCGCTCGTTCTTCATTGGAGACCCTTACCATGTGTATGGTGCAGTTGATCCGGATGGGGCCATGCTTGGCGACAAAACGGT
>NZ_FXTY01000025.1 GCF_900182745.1 Shimia sagamensis
GACCGCATGTGGATCACGTTTTATGACGGAACTCAGACTGCAGCTGACCCGATGATGTTGGACAAATATGGTGATGATCCGGACTTCCCCTGGTCGGGGGATATGATCGGGTGCAATCGGCCATATGCAATCATCACTGAGACCTTTGACGCCAAGACATGGAATGGCTTCTCGGCTTTCCGCTTCGAGTTGGACGGCATCAAACTTTATGACGTGCGCAAGGATAGCACCGCGGGTGGGGCAGGGGCGCACCGTTGGGGCAAAGCGTCCACGTATGAGCACAGCACCAATTTGGCGGTGATGGCCTACAATATTAAGCGTGGTGTTGAATTGCCGGGAGGCGATGTTTGGGGGGGCGAGGCGACGGCTGAAGAGTTGCCCGTTTCTGTCTGGGCTGCCGCCATGAATGAATGTGATTTAGCAGTCCCGCGTAAGAGTGGCGGTACGGAGCCACAGTATCGCGGTGGCTTTGAGGTGTTTCTGGACCAGGAACCTGCTGCAATCCTCGAAAAACTGTTGGCCGCTTGTTCTGGCGAAGTGGTTGATGATGGCGGCGTTTGGCACATTCGTGTGGGTCCGCCCTCACTGCCGGTCTACTTCTTTACCGATGGCGATTTGCTGGTGAGTGAAGCGAGTGAGTTGGATCCTTGGCCTGGTCTGTCTGAGACCATCAATGGTGTACGTGTGAGTTTCCCAAGCCCTGCTGCAAGTTGGGAAATGGCCGATGCGCCTCCGTATTATCGAAGCGATCTGGAAGCAAAGGACCGCGATCGCCGCTTGGCAACGGAGCTGACGCTTGAGGCTTGCCCATACGATTTGCAGGGACAGCGTCTAGCCCGTGCCTATGTCGAAGACGCGCGCCGTTTCATTCGCCACACGGTGCCTCTGCCGTGTGATGCGGCCTTTGTTACGCCACTGCAGTGTGTGTCCTGGTCCAGCGAGAGAAATGGATACAAGGCCAAGCTCTTTGAGGCCACGCGGCGGACAACCGAGTTGCGTGGCCTGCGCAGCCAGTTCGTCCTGCGCGAGCGAGATCCCAGCGACTACGACTGGAGCTCTGATTATGAACTTCCCACTGACTACCCACCAGTAAATCGCACAGCGCCGCCGCCGCTCGTTCTGCCAGGTGTGGGCTTGTCTGCCATTCTGATTGGGGATGCTGAAGGAAGGGGGCGCCGGCCTGCGCTCAGGCTGACGTGGGCACAAGTCGAAGCCTCAAGTGTGTCATGGGAATGCCGGGTCAAAGCCACTGCGGTGATGGTGGCGCAGGGTACGAGCGCGGCGGTTGTTTCTGGGGCTGTGGTGTTCAGTGACGGCATATTACCCGAAACAACCTACGAAGTTCGGGCATTGGTCAATCTCGATGGCGCAAGCGATTGGACAGAATGGCTAGAGGCCACCACAGATGCTGTCTACCTGGGCGCAGAGGATATTGCGCCACCCCTTGTAGAACTGATTGATACGGCGGCTCAGGGAGCCGTAGACGCGCAGGCGGCTGCAGATGTCGTTAGTGCCCAGCACAATGCTCTGACCTTGGGTTTCGTTGGCACGCTTGATGCCGCTTTTGCCGCTCGGGATGCAGCGATCGCGCAGGGCGATGCCGAGCTTGGCGCCCAAATATCCTCCTCGGAAACCCGGCTTCAGTCAGAGATTGATAGCGTCAGTGCTACTCTTTCCACGGATCACTACACGATTGCCGGCGCTGATATGGCGATCACAAGCGCTACACAGACACTGCAATCCACTCTGGAAGGCCCTTCTGGCTCGATCGGTTCCCTGAGTGCGCGATTGACGACCGAATACATGACTTCGGCACAGACCGGTGCAGCAATTGCTGCGACGCGGACTAGTTTGGAGGCTTCGATTTCTGAGAACAGTGCATCCATCGATCAGATCCAAGGACTTGAAGTCACAACGAACACGGCCTTCGCATCTTTTCTGACGCAGATGGGGGTGGCCGCCAATGGCGTGATTTCTGGCGTGAGTAGCTTTGGATCAGCTGTCGCAGACATGCTGGGACGTGCCAGCGCAGCCTATACCTTCCGAGTGGCCGCAGGTCAGAATGAAGCTGAGCTTGAACTGGTCGCGTGGGGCAACACGGAAGGAGGCGGTGCTGCAATCCGCGCAAATGGCGCGCGTTTCATTGCCGAGAAGTCGATCACCACGCCTTTGCTGGTTGTCACGGACCCAACCAACTATGCGCTTGGATGCGATTTTGAGGATGAAGCAGCGCTACCGTTTGCTCTTGCCAGCGGCATGAAGCTGAACACCGCTGCTTCAAATGTGCTAAACGGAACCAAATCGCTTGAAATAGGGGGCTCAGCCGGCACCGCGACATTCCACCAGACGATCAATGTTTCCCCCGGAGAGAAAATTCGCGTGGAGTTCTGGGCAAAACGCACGAGTTCTTGGAATGGAAGTGCAGGTTCCAGCAAGCTCCGTTTTTTCAATGCAACACCAGGTGCTGGCAACGCATACGTTTCCGCAGTTGGATATGGCGCATCCGACTTGCCAAATACTGCTTGGACGCATTTGGAGCATCAATTCACGGTCCCCGCTGGATGCACACAGATTGGCGTCCAGATTTACAACTCGCCGGCCAACCGCGGGAAAGTGTTTCTCGACGACATTCGCATTCGCAAAATGCAGGCAGGGGAGCTGGTTGTTGATGGTGGCATCAAGGCGCGTCATCTTGATGTGGGGTCGGTTAACGCCGAAAAACTTACCTTCTCCGTTGCCGGTAGCAACATGATCGAAGACTCGGGGTTCACAACAGGCGAAGATCGTTTCGGTTTATACTCCCCAACTGCGTCTATGTTGGACAATACAAGGCTACATATCAAATCTCCTGGAGAGGCTCACTCTGGTGCGACTTACAGGACGCTCCGGTTGAAGCAGTATGATCAGGCGCAGGATGGTTATGTTCGCGTCTATTTGCGTCCTGTTGGAGCCACCACCTACACGCGAGATGGCGCGCCAATGATCGCAGGAAGGGCATATGAGTTCTCCTGCCAAATTGCGACCATCAAGTGCGACGGACGCATTAAGATCATGTTCCGTTCGGCTGACGGCACATACCTCGGCAACGCATACTCAAACCTGCCAAAGAATGTCTCAAGCTCATCCACAAACCCAGAAGCGTGGCCTCGTTACGTTTGCCGAGGAGTCGCTCCCTCGAGAACCACTCACGCAAGTTTCGTGGTGGAGAAAAATCCGGTCGATGTCGCCTCTTTTGGTAATGTCGAAAGTCACATCTTCATGCACAAACCCATGGCCTGTGAGGTGCCTGCTGGCGCCACAGATGTTACGCCATACAGCGCAGGATCAGTCACGAATAATATCTCATCTTCAAACTACATTCCGGGTGTTTCTGGTTGGGCTGTGCGCTCCGACGGCTCTGCTGAATTCAAAAACATGGTCGTCCGCGACTGGATACAGATCGGGGCAGGGTCTGATCGCCTCAGTTACGAGAACTTCACGGCACGGGGCTTAGACAACAATCGGGTAGCTGGATCACTTGCTTTGGGCCCAATCAGCTCAGATCACATGTGGCATATCGCATTTTCGGGCAGATGGCGACGGCGGTCCCAGTCCTACAGCTGTCAAAGGTCGAGCCAAGATGACTACAATATCTCGCGAAGCGCCAAACGTACCTACGTTCAGCTACAGTATCGCACCAAAACTGGCTCAAAGTGGTCGGGCTGGAAAACGGCTTATACGTCCAATGCGTCCGCCTACCACAATTCCAATTGGGTCTACCCTGAAGGCGACCCAACTTTCCACCTGGTTGGCAACTACGCAAACGTCGAAGTTCGGTTGCTGGTCCGCACTAACCACGGGAACATCGGTTCTACAACGGGGGCGTCTTCATGCACCGGAACCAGAGCCACCTATACCAACATCGATGACATAGTCATCCACGCAGAGGCCACGGTGATCTGAGATGCGCTACTACCTCGAGTTCGATGAAACGGGCACTTACGTGACTGGTGGCGGCTCCGGTCCTGAAGTGCCAGAAGGGTTTGTTGAATGTGATGGGCCGCCCCGTAAATTTAAGGGGTACTACAGGAGCTCTGAGGACCGGTTTCTACTCCGAAAGCAAACGCCAAATCTGGTGGAGAGCGACGGAAGCTGGTCAATCACATTTGATGAGGTTTTGTACATTCAAATCCGGGACGACATGCTGGGACACGTGCTCTTCCATAGGGACGCAGCCGATCCAAGTGAATCGCCCTTTGAGTTTGAATTTGAGGCCGGCATCTACTGCCTAGAGGCGCGTTATCCGCTGCCGGCCTTGCCAGTTTCGCAGACATTTCAGGTGGTCAATGATCAAGATTGAGCGCGTTGCGGAGAGCGGCCTTGTTGAACGCAGCGAGAAGCGCCAGGAAGAGAATAGGGCGGTTACAGTTGAGCGAGATCGTCGGATCGCGGCTGGCTTTTCCTTCAATGGTCATCGCTTTGACTTTGACGCGGACAGCGTGGCCAACATCACCGGCGCGGGAGCTTCCGCGGGCATCGCAGTTGCGCTGGATGCCGAGTTAGGTGACTTGCGTTGGGCCGATGCGG
>NZ_FXTY01000026.1 GCF_900182745.1 Shimia sagamensis
GACCGCATGTGGATCACGTTCTATGACGGAACTCAGACTGCAGCCGATCCGATGATGTTGGACAAATATGGTGATGATCCGGACTTCCCCTGGTCAAGGGACATGATCGGGCGCAATCGGCCATATGCGATCATTACTGAAGCTTACGACGCCAATACATGGAATGGCTTTTCGGCTTTTCGCTTCGAGTTGGACGGCATCAAACTTTATGACGTTCGCAAGGATAGCACCGCTGGTGGGGCAGGGGCGCACCGTTGGGGCAAAGCGTCCACGTATGAGCACAGCACCAATCTGGCGGTGATGGCCTACAACATTAAGCGTGGCATCGAGTTGCCGGCCGGCGATGTGTGGGGAGGCGAGGCAAAGGCTGAAGAGATGCCAGTTTCAGTGTGGGCTGCCGCGATGAATGAATGTGATTTGGCCGTTCCGCGTTCTGGCGGCGGCACGGAGCCACAGTATCGCGGTGGTTTTGAAGTGTTTTTGGACCAGGAACCAGCCGCAATCCTCGAAAAGCTGTTGGCCGCTTGTTCAGGCGAAGTGGTAGATGATGGGGGCGTTTGGCACATTCGTGTGGGACCACCCTCACTGCCGGTCTACTTCTTTACCGATGGCGATTTGTTGGTGAGTGAAGCGAGCGAGTTGGATCCTTGGCCTGGCCTGTCTGAGACAGTCAATGGAGTTCGAGTGAGTTTCCCAAGCCCTTCTGCCAGTTGGGAAATGGCCGATGCGCCTCCGCATTATAGGAGTGACCTAGAAGCAAAGGACCGCGATCGCCGCTTGGCGACTGAGTTGACGCTTGAGGCTTGCCCATACGATTTGCAGGGACAGCGTCTAGCCCGTGCCTATGTCGAAGACGCGCGCCGTTTCATTCGCCACACGGTTCCTCTGCCATGTGATGCAGCCTTTGTTACACCACTGCAGTGTGTGTCTTGGTCCAGCGAGAGAAACGGTTATCAAGCCAAGCTTTTTGAGGCGACGCGCCGGACAACCGAATTGCGTGGCCTGCGCAGTCAATTCGTCCTGCGCGAGCGAGATCCCAGCGATTACGACTGGAGTTCTGACTATGAGATTCCCATTGACTACCCACCAGTATATCGCACAGCGCCGCCGCCGCTCGTTCTGCCAGGTGTGGGCTTGTCTGCCATTCTGATTGGGGATGCTGAAGGAAGGGGGCGGCGGCCTGCGCTCAGGCTGACGTGGGCACAGGTCGAAGCCTCAAGTGTGTCATGGGAATGCCGGGTCAAAGCCACTGCGGTGATGGTGGCACAG
Organism: Shimia sagamensis; assembly: GCF_900182745.1. Taxonomy (GTDB): domain Bacteria; phylum Pseudomonadota; class Alphaproteobacteria; order Rhodobacterales; family Rhodobacteraceae; genus Shimia; species Shimia sagamensis. The sequence goes on from NZ_FXTY01000026.1 coordinate 1,270, forward strand.
GGTACGAGCGCCGCAGTGGTTTCTGGGGCTGTGGTGTTTAGCGATGGAGTTTTGCCCGAAACAACCTACGAAGTTCGGGCATTGGTCAATCTCGATGGCGCAAGCGATTGGACAGAATGGCTAGAGGCCACCACTGATGCGGTCTACTTGGGAGCAGAGGATATTGCGCCAGCGCTTGTCGAGCGCATCGACAATGCGGCGCAGGCGGCCATTGAGGCTCAAGATGCGGCGGATGTCGTTTCGGCGCAGCACAACGCACTAACGGCGGGCTTCCTCGGCACGTTGAATTCGGCCTTCGCCACTCGTGACGCGATGTTGGCTACTCTGGATGGCGAACTACAATCGCAAGGGAGTGTCTTACAAGCCAGCATCAACGCGGTGTCAGCCACGCTCTCGGATAACTACTACACGATTGCTACGGCCAATGAAGCGATCACAAGCGCTACACAGACACTGCAATCCACTCTGGAAGGCCCTTCTGGCTCGATCGGTTCCCTGAGCGCGCGATTGACGACCGAATACATGACCTCGGCACAGACCGGTGCAGCAATTGCTGCGACGCGGACTAGTTTGGAGGCTTCTATTTCCGAGAACAGCGCCTCAATCGCCAAGATGCAAGGATTGGATGTCACTGATCAAAGCGCCTTCGCCTCTTTCCTCACGCAGATGGGGGTGGCTGCCAACGGCGTGATAGCCGGTGTGTCCAACTTTGGATCAGCTGTCGCAGATATGTTGGGGCGTGCCAGCGCGGCGTACACGTTCCGAGCGGCTGCGGGTCAGAATGAAGCAGAGCTTGAACTGGTTGCGTGGGACAACGTGGAAGGCGGCGGCGCTGTCATCCGCGCAAATGGCGCGCGTTTCATTGCCGAGAAGTCAATCACCACGCCTTTGTTGGTCGTCACGGACCCAACCAACTATGCGCTTGGTTGCGATTTTGAGGATGAAGCAGCCCTGCCGTTTGCCCTTGCCAGCGGCATGAAGTTGAACGCAACACCTTCCAATGTTTTGAACGGCACAAAATCTCTCGAAGTATCGGGTTCAGCAGGCACAGCGACTTTCCATCAGACGATCAATGTTTCTCCAGGAGAGAGAATTCGCGTGGAGTTCTGGGCAAAACGCACGAGTTCTTGGAATGGAAGTGCAGGTTCCAGCAAGCTCCGTTTTTTCGATGCAACACCAGGTGCTGGCAACGCATACGTTTCCGCAGTTGGATATGGTGCATCCGACTTGCCAAATACTGCTTGGACGCATTTGGAGCATCAATTCACAGTCCCCGCTGGATGCACACAGATTGGCGTCCAAGTTTACAACACCGGAACTTCAAACGGTAAAGTGTATCTCGATGACATCCGCATCCGGAAAATGCAGGCCGGTGAGTTGGTTGTAGATGGCGCGATCAAGGCGCGTCATCTTGATGTGGGGTCAGTCAACGCAGACAAGATCACTTTCACCAGCGGCGGCAACCTGATTGATGACAGCTCGTTTCTGACGGGCGTAAATCGAGTCGGCGTTTACATCACTGACGCGACACTTGAGCGGCAGACCTCCATTTCACTTCGAGGAGCAGGATCAACCTGGGGTTCAGCCTCGTTGCCAACGCTTGAGATTAAACAAAGCGGTTCGCATCGGCCATCGGGTAAATATGTCAGAGCCTATCTGAACCCGCTAGGCTCAGGCAGCAATACTGCCAAGGGTGTGCCATGCTATGGCGGACGATGGTACGAATTCTATGCACGGGTGAGTTCACTCAGGTGCGGCGGCCGGCTGAAAATCATGTTTCGGAAACGCGATGGAAAGCCTATCTCAAGCGCTTTTGTGCCGCTGGACAATGACAATAGCGGCGTCTCAACACACCCCGAGCAATGGAAATTGTACCGAGTGAAGGCGCGGGCACCTTCTGGCGCCACCCACTTCTCCTGTGTGATTGAGAAAGACCCTACAAACAGCGGTTCTTCAAACAGCTACGTATTTGTGTTTCAGCCATACTCCGCCGAAACCTCAGCACACAGTTCAGAGCCTGCTCCATATTCCGTTGGCGCCGTGACCAACAATATGAATTCAGACAACTATGCACCTGGCGTCTCAGGGTGGGCGGTTCGAGCTGATGGCTCTGCTGAATTCAAAAACATGGTCGTCCGCGACTGGATACAGATCGGGGCAGGGTCTGATCGCCTCAGTTACGAGAACTTCACTGCACGGGGCTTAGACAACAATCGGGTAGCTGGATCACTTGCTTTGGGCCCAATCAGCTCAGATCACATGTGGCATATCGCTTTTTCGGGCAGATGGCGACGGCGGTCCCAGTCCTACAGCTGTCAAAGGTCGAGCCAAGATGACTACAACATCTCACGGAGAGCCAAGCGGACGTATATTCAGCTGCAATATCGCACCAAAACTGGCTCAAAGTGGTCGGGCTGGAAAACGGCTTATACGTCCAATGCCTCCGCCTACCACAATTCCAATTGGGTCTACCCTGAGGGCGATCCAACTTTCCACCTGATTGGCAACTACGCAAACGTCGAAGTTCGGGTGCTGGTCCGTACTAACGAAGGCAGCATCGGCTCTACGACGGGATCGCCATCCTGTACTGGAACCAGAGCCACCTATACCAACATTGATGACATCGTCATCCACGCAGAAGCCACGGTGATCTAGGATGCGCTATTTTTTGGAGTTCGATGAAACGGGCACTTACGTGACTGGTGGCGGCTCCGGTCCTGAAGTGCCTGAAGGGTTTGTTGAATGTGATGGCCCGCCTCGTAAGTTTCAGGGGCACTATTTGAACACAGAGGGCCTGCTTACACCTCGGAAGCAGACCCCAAGTCTGGTGCAGATTGATGGTGGTTGGTCCATTACATTTGACGAGATTCTGTACGTTCAAGTTCGTGACGATAAGCTGGGTCATGTGCTGTTTCATAGGGATGCAGCGGACCCAAGTGACTCCCCTTTTGAGTTCGAATTTGACGCAGGAACCTATTGCGTAGAAGCGCATTATCCGCTGCCGGCTCTGCCCACTTCGCAGACAATAGAGGTGGCCAATGATCAAGATTGAACGTGTCGCTGAAAGCAGCCTTGTTGAACGCAGCGAGAAGCGCCAGGAAGAGAATAGGGCGGTTACAGTTGAGCGAGATCGTCGGATCGCTGCTGGCTTTTCCTTCAATGGTCATCGCTTTGACTTTGACGTGGACAGCGTGGCCAACATCACCGGCGCGGGAGCTTCCGCGGGCATCGCAGTTGCGCTGGATGCCGAGTTAGGTGACTTGCGTTGGGCCGATGCGG
>NZ_FXTY01000027.1 GCF_900182745.1 Shimia sagamensis
TCCTTGCCCTGCACAATGTCTTCAAACAGGGCGAAGCGCGCTGCCTCGGGGAGTTTTCCATAATGGGTCTCGGTGATTTTTTCGCTTTCGTGCCCCATGTTTTCGGACCAGGCCTTGCGCTGTTGCTGCGTTAGCGGGCGACGGTCGTGCTCTGCAGCGAATGTATCTTTTACCGAATGCGGGTTATACTTAACCTCTGTATCGTGACAGGCGAGGGCAAAGGCTTTTGCCACTGCGTCTTTGGAGGCCATCGGCTCAATCGGCTTGCGCTCTGGGATCTGCAAATACGACCGCCTCTTCAGCTCGGGAAGGCTGGGAAAAAGCGCATCCTCCCCCCGCAGCCCCAGGGACTGCATATGATCAACCCAATCGACTACGGCGGTGACAAACACTTCGGCGATCGGGAACCAGCTGATCCTGAGGCTTTTACCGTTTTTGGTGCGCGAGGTGTTGGCATCCTGAATAATCTGGCGTCGCTCTCGATCAAAGTGAGCGAGCCTCAATGAGGTGACGGTGTCCGCGCGCAGCGCTCCAAGGTAGGCAATAGCAACCATCGCCCGGGCCCTTCTGTCCGCCAGGCTCAGCTTCGGCATTCTCTGCAATAGCTCCTCCGCCTCCTCCAGAGAGGCATAGGCTTTCTCCCCCTTTGGCATCGCCTTTGCATAGGCCGCCTTGGGTAGCTGGATATAGCTTGGCAGGTCGGCCGGCAGGCGTTTGTAGCCGTCCTGTTTGATCAACCATTCCAAAAAACCCATGATCTGACTGGCCTGATGTGAGGCAGTTGATCTTGACTTTTGGCCTTCTCCCTTTGTCATCATCGCCTCTTTCAGGGCGCTGCGCACGAGATCTACATCCCGGATTGTGAGCCGATCGAAGGGCTTCCCTTGCAAAACATCCTCCATGTAACGGATTGCCGATAGGTGCTGATCCACCGTCTGCTCCGTAAGTCGACCAGCATGAACCTGCCAGTCATAGACAACGCGGTCATTTACGCCCCACCAGCGTGGATCATCCGTTTCCGCGCTAATCCCAATACCACCGGGATGTCGCCCAATTCTTTCGTGTGACGAGTCCACGGTGGTATTGGGATTACACAACTGTTCAAACACCGCCAAATCGGCCTCAGAAAAGAACTTTCTGACTTGGCATTTACACTCCGAACACTGGCCAAATGCCATGTTGGCACCGTTAGCAGCGCGGTTTGTAGTGAGGCTGTTTGGGTCCGGAAACACCGCAGACTTACAGCCAGTGCATTTGAACTCGCCTGGATTCAGCCGCGTTTTTAGTCGTTCTTGGCGGGCCTTGTGAAAGGCCATTACCAGCCCCCCACGGAACACATAGGGGCGCTTGCGATCAGAAGGCTGCAATCCGGCTTTTCGCCAGTTCGAGATCGTGTTGGCACCTACTGCGTAGGCACGCTGCAGGTCTTCGGTCGAAAAGACGCGGTTCTTCTTTAACCGGATCCCCTTGAAAGATCGGCTCATCGGGCACCGCCAACCACACAAAGTATGGTGTGCGGGAGTTTGGGGGCTCCAGAAGGCAAGAGCGTCATTTTGCGCGCCCTTGAAGCGGATCAATACGGTTTGCGGTAAGCTAGGTGTTCAGGTCGGTGCCGCGATAAATCACCTTGCGGCCAATCTTGTAATAGGCGGGTCCCACTCCCTTATGGCGCCACTGGGCCAGCTTGTCGCGGTCCCCCAGAAGCTCGAGTTCAGGATCTCCCAAGACATAGCAACGTTCATCTTCAAATAGATTCGGCACGATTGGATTTCCTTCAGCTGATTTGAATGTCAGCGAATGAAATGAACCTTGCCTAAGGAGCGCGGCAGTCCCCGATCTACAAATCGGGGACCCTAAGGGCCTGATAAGTAAAAGAAAGAAAGTTGCACATCAGGGTCGACATAGGGTGACGGGGCATTTTGGGGGTAGTTCGAGCTGAGGCCAGCACGAAACGTCTCAGCGAGCTGGAGTACGTGCCAAGTTGTTCCAGGATGATCTTCGCAAAAGTCCATAGCCATACCCAGATGTACAACGCCGCGGTGTTTGCCCCAGATCTCACGTAAAACACTTTGATCCCTCGCACCTCGAATGCCCATCTTTCGCGCATAATCCGAGGTCTGCTCCAAAATACCACTTGGTGTGTGCAGACCTTGGAACTTTTCATTCTGGATACTGTCCCAGACTCGCTTGCCGATGTATTCGGCTATGTTGAGGTGGCGTTCATTTTTGCCCTCGTAACGCTGGGCGATCTCGCCGAACTCGTGCGCTGCATCATAACGCTCCCTTGCGGTTTCAGCGATCCATCGCGTAAATTCGTTACTCGAAGACTTGCCAATCGGAAAGTTTTCCAAGCCGAGGCTTACCACCTCATGACGTATCACCTGAATGGCTCTTAAACGTTCTTCGTCCGTCTCCTCACTGATCGCCATGCGAAACAGCCCCAGACATTCGCACTCCGGTCCATTCAGCGGAATTTGCATACTATTGCCCATCAATTTTTCCTGACACGACGAATTGCGACCATTCACACATCAACTGACGGCGCTTTTCCAGAAGATCGGATCGCGCATAGGCCCGCTCCACATCGGAGCCAACCGTATGCGCCAGGCTCTTCTCCGCCACTTCGCGCGGCGCATTGGCCACCTCTGCCGCCCAATCACGGAAAGTGGAGCGGAAGCCATGCACCGTCACACCTTCCACCTTCATGCGGCGCAGAAGCATTAGCATCGACATGTTCGATAGGGGCTGGTGGCGTTTCTGGCCCTCAAAAACATAGTCCGACTGCAGCGCCTGGAGCGGCTCCAGGATCGCCAACATTTCGTCACTCAGCGGAACACGGTGCTCTTCACCGGTCTTCATTCTCTCAGCAGGACAAATCCAAAGCCGCTGCTCAAGGTCCAGTTCTGCCCAGCGCAGACCAAGCACTTCGCCCGTGCGCGATCCGGTGAGGCAAGTGAACATCAGCGCCTTGGCAGACATCGCGTTGCGGGTCTTGAGATCTGCAAAGAAAGCCGGAACATCCTGCCAACGCATGGCCATGTGATGTTTGGGTTTCGCCTTTACCTTGGGCAGAACCTGCGCGTCTTTGATGGCTGTCACTGGGTTCTCACCAGACCGAAACCCTTTGGACTTTGCCACATCCAGCACGATCTTTATCCGCTGCGACAAACGCCGTGCCGTTTCGTGCTTTTCCGTCCATATCGGTGACAGGCACATCAGCACTTCAGGTTGATCAATGCTATCGACAGGCATGCGGCCAATTTTGGGAAAAGCGTAATCGCGCAGCGTATTGATCCACTGCGCGCCATGTTTGGCATTCTTCCACGTCGGCATGCGATCAATATGGACCTGCTGCGCCACCTCTTCAAAAGTCGGTACTTCCTGACGTGCATTGAAGCGCGGGTTCAACCCCTGCTTTGCCATGCGTCGATACTCAAACGCGCGTTCTCTCGCCTGGTTCAGCGTCACAATATCCGCTCCGCCCAAACCAAAGTCCGTCCTAAGCGGAGCACCCTTCTTGTTCTTTTGCCCTTTGACCACCACCCGCACGATCCATCGCCGCGCACCTGAGGGGTCAACAACCAGATACAAGCCGTTGCCATCGCCATGACGCCCAGCGCCGAGATTCTCGACCAGCTTCTTTGTCAGCTTTCCAGAAAGCGCCATTTAAAATACCACATTTCATACCACTCAAGGAAACGATACGATC
>NZ_FXTY01000028.1 GCF_900182745.1 Shimia sagamensis
TAGGCCAACATAAAGCGTCGCGGGATGGAGCAGCCCGGTAGCTCGTCAGGCTCATAACCTGAAGGTCGTAGGTTCAAATCCTACTCCCGCAACCACAGAAAATTGACTCCCGAGCAGGCCTACAGCCTCTGGGAGTTTTTCTTTTTGAAAACCCCCGTAAGCCCCTAATATACCGACGCAATCGCCATGCAGCGTGATCGTGTATCCGTCTTGAGCTTCAGGATCGGGCAACAGAGCAATGGCCTTGATCATGTCTGCCAGAGCCTCATGGGCGCGCTGAACGACATTAGGGTCTCGCAGAGTGTCCTCCAGAGCCCGCACCAGTGCGCCATAGGCCGCAGGCAGGTCAGGCATCACAAAGGGCTCCTTCTTGTTGTGCTGGAGGGCGTCGAGATCGGCGATCAGAGCCATACGCTCGGCTTGGCGTTGTTCAAGTCGTTCCATCAAGAGGGCAGAGTGACCTGCACCGTCTTCGATTTGGTCCAGCATGCGGCTGATCTTGACATCTATTGATGCCATCGCCTTTTCCAGTGCCCTCTGATTGCCGCCTGCTGACTGTTGCTCTGCGGTGAGCGCCTTGCTGACTTGCGAGACAAAATCCTGCAGGTTCTCCGGCGCCAGAAGTTTGTCCTTCAGGCTTGCGAGCACACGGCCCTCGACTTTCTGTCGCGTAATTGTGGTTGCGTTGTCACAAGTGCCTGTGCGCTTGCGATTGGAGCAGCCGTAGCGGTCTTTGCCTTGGATCGCCATGTTGCCGCCGCAGCTCCCGCACTTCAGCAGCCCTGAGAGCAGAAATACCTTTCTGTGTGATCGATTGAGAGCCAGTCCTGTCTCCGGGTCTGTGGCCATCTCTCGGGAGATGGACTGCAAGCGACCAGAAACCGCGTTCCAGAGGTCCTGCGGAACAATCCGCAGGTCAGGTGCATCGACAGTGAGCGGGTTGTCCCCAGCAACTGACGTGCGCTTCCCTGTCTTCGGATCCTTGCGAAACTGCATCTGACCGTAAACGATCTGACCTATGTAGGCGCGGTTGCGCAGAATGCCGGTTTGCCGCTTTGCGTTGCCGCGAATGGTAGACGATTGCCAGAGGCCACCGGACGGGCCAGAGATGCCCTCGGCGTTTAAGGCAGCCGCAATCTTTGCTGGTGCCAACCCGTTTGCGAAATCCTCAAAGATACGACGGACGACGTCCGCCTTCTCTTCATTGATGACGCGGTTCTGGTCCGTGCCAGGTGAAACATCGTAGCCATATGCCATGCCAGCTGCCACACGACCGCGATGTGTGGAGCCGACCTGACCGCGTTTGGTTTTTGCGCCGAGATCCTTAGAGAATTGTTCGGCTACGACGCCTAGAATTGCCGCATGAAACTGTGTGATCTCGCCGACATTGACGGCGTAGAGCTGTTGGCCCTGGAACGCGAGTTGATCGCGAAGGTCGGTGATATCCGCCGTTCGGCGACTAAGGCGGTCGATAGACTCTGCGAGAACGATGTTGAACGCGCCATTTTTGGAGTCGCGTAACATGCGCTGATAGTCAGGACGTGCTGCTGACTGCCCGGAAATCTCCTTGTCGCGGTAGATTGCAGTGACTTCCCAGCCTTGGCTGTCCGCATAGGCGCAACAGAGGCGGATCTGGTCCTCGATTGAACTGACGTCCTGAAGGACAGACGAGTAGCGCGCGTAGAGTGCGACAAGTAGGGCCATATTTATTGCTCCTGTTTGGGGCGAGGTGCGTGGTTGTCGTTTGCGGCTGTAAGCGTCGCAATGTAGCGCTCTGCCAGAAGTCCAACGAGAACTTCTACGGATGTATTGGGGCGTGCAGACTGTGGTGTGGTATCGGCGATGGGCTTGGTCATCAAAGTGATCCTCGTGGGTTTGGGACAGGTGTCCCGGCGTCGTTGTTGAAGAAGATGCACCGTTTCGAAATCCGCCAAGCCGGTTTGATTAAAAAATGCGTAGGCCTGACAGTTTGCTCGTCAGGCCATTGTTTTTGCTGAAAAGAATGTTGCGAATTAGTCGCGCATTCCGCGATGCCAGCCCACGTCCCGCTCCGCCGCGAGCAAATCGCGCACCCGATTTGAGAGGTGCAGAGCTTGGTTCAGATCGTGAGTAATTTGTCCGGCGTCGGCGCCTGGCTCAGCCTCAAAACAGCCGTGAGACATGTGCGCAATCACTGCGCTGGCCGCATCACAAAACCGGTCATTGAGCAGTCTGCGTTTGGCGACGCTGTTGGTCAGTTCAGCGACCTCCGCAAGTAGCGCGCGGTTGGTGGGGTTCTGCCAGTGCTTCATAGCACAGAGCGCGCGTCGGGCAGCTGCGAGGCCGTCTGCAGTCATGTCTTCCAACCGATCGAAATCGCTCTGCGACTGGTCCGGTAGGTAAAGCGCAACGCGGTGGTTGTTTTGTGTTGGAATGTTGGTCGGTATGGGGAGCATCTTATCTCTTTCTTCTGTTCAGCCAGCACCGTGCTGACCGCAAAAAAAAGGTCAGCAGGGTGATGGTCGGGCAGAAGGGGAGCCACATAGCGGATGGTGTTTGGCGTGAGGTTCGCTCAGCAAAAAACTGGCGGCGGAGCAAGGGCTACGTAGCGCGAAATAACGGAGATCCCACTGGTGCAGAGAAAACCAGAAAATAGAGAGAGGGAACCGAAAGGGCGTATTGTGTTGAAAAACTCTTCTTGATTTGAGGGTCCTTCACTGATTCAATTTGCTTGTGAATGCAGGGGGATTGACGGTGTTGGGACCTAAGCAA
>NZ_FXTY01000029.1 GCF_900182745.1 Shimia sagamensis
GGAGACCCTTTCACAGGCCTCCTCGTAGTGATTTGCGATGACGTCTTGGAGCCACTGCTCGCTATCATCCATGAACATGAAATGTTGATCGTTCATGTGATGATTTCCACTTCCGTCGCTGGATCGTTAGCTTCAAGATATTCGGTCACCTTTACCGGTTCGAAGTCAGGTCCGTGGATTCTACCTCGCTCGATCCAGAAACCCGGCTTAACCCATATCGCTCGAGCAAAGTCCTTTCCGCCCCATTTGACCTTGGCCTTCTGCCATTCCAAATCATCCATCAAATGCTTGGTTTGGTTCATGTTAGCGTTGAGATTGGTGCGGACGAACTCGACAACATTGGCCTCAGGCAGAACCACGAGCCCGCGACCATTCAGCAATTCCTCAAGCTGATCGACGATGGTTTGACGGCTGGTTTGCTGTAGCCGCTGCATGATTGGCGTTGGGTGGTCGGCAACATTCAAAGCCTTAGCATTAAACGTCTCAGGGATCGGGCGTCGCATCAGCGCATTATACAAACGAGCCACATTGGCTGGCTCATCTAGGAAGCGATGGACGCGCCCAACTAGATCGGAAAACTCATTCGCTCTTTGGCCTCCAGAGCGGCCTTCATGGTTCACGTCGACCACCAGATAGCGACGTTCACCTTCGTCCATCCAGGTTGGGGAGAAATTGGATGTAAACACGAAGCAGCAGCACTGTTTCGCACGTTCAGCTTCCATGCCCTTTCGCTCAATGAGCACAAAGGGATCTGTGATAAAAGTCTTAATCGCGTTGCTCTGTGGTGAGCCAGGCTTGATTTGAGTTTCCTCTGAAATCACCAGCTTACTGGTGAGAACCGTGCTATTGAATTGCTGGGTGAGCTTGGCCACGTTATTCTGCGTGACTGTGTTCTGCACACCGAAGAGTTCGGCAAAGATACGGCAGGTGGTGCTCTTCCCTGTTCCTTTACCCCGAGAAAACAGGAACGGGGCCCAGGAGGGCTTTTGATCTTCATTCTGCAGGCACCAGGCGAGCCAGTTGATCACTCGCTCTCGATCGTGATCGTTCTGGAAGAAGAGGCGGAAGAATTCTTCGATGACGCCGAGTTCGGCTGCATTGATCTTCAACCCGCGATACTCAGGCACTGACCAGGTGTTCGCCGCAACTGACCCTCGTTTCATGATCAGGCGATTGGGATTGCCGGGCTCGCACACTGTTGCGCCACTCCAAACCTGAAAACATCGGTCTATATCAGTGTGGCGTTTATCTATGAGAAGCTGAAAGAGGCCTTTAAAAATCTCTTTATTCAGCTTGACTTGCGGATGCTCTTCTCGGATCCGGTTAAGGATCATCATCTCGACATCCACGCGTGAGAGTGGTGTGCCTAGATGCTCCAGATCGTAGAACTTGTTATCGCGGCGAACGATCTGATTGCCGTACGATTTGGCAAGCATGGCGATTTGAGTTTGATCGTTGGTGGCTGGTGAAGTGTTATCGGACATTGATGGTTATCCTCCATCATTCATGCACCGGGGATAGCTGCTGCGCCGATCAAAAGGGGGAGCGGATTAGACTGATTTTTTGGCGCAACTCCAGGTGCATAATCGCGTAGTTCCCTTCTTTAGTGTGCCCTGGAAGGATTTCGAACCCCGATACGGGCGTAAGGCGCTGTTTTATAATAACTTTTCAGATACTCTTCTTAATCTCAGCGGAAACCGGTGAAAACTGCTCAACAACACCCAGCAGAACTTGAGTCGCTTGATGTAAATTTTCGTACTGATCGCTTAGTCCTGTCGTCCATTTGTTCCCGTGAACTAGATTACCGCGAAGCCGATACGCAATGAGAAGAAGGGCTCTAAGTTTCTCAGTGGTAGCGCCGGGCTGGCTGATAAACACACTCTTAATGGCTTTAGCGGCGGCTTCATCTTGGCCAACCATGGGCCCAAAATGCATCGTGACGCCTAGTCCCTCGGCATATCGATCTCTAAAATGACCATACGCTTTTTCGAATGACGAAAAGTCGCTATTAGGTTGGACCGTCGTGCCGATGAAGGCCTCAATGCACTGCTGGTAGGTCTTCTTTTTGTTGTTTTCCAAAATTTCGCCAAGACCTTTGAGGCATAGTCGTTCGTAGTTGCTCCAAGCAAATATAAAACAGCCCGCCATTACGATCGTGGCTTGGTTTGGGGCGGCCGTACCTAGAGAAGCGTTTTGCAGTCGTTGGACGAGTACAGAGATATCGGTAACCGACATTATGCATCCTAACAGTTTTTT
>NZ_FXTY01000030.1 GCF_900182745.1 Shimia sagamensis
GAATGCAGAACACAAAGCGATACGCACGGTCTTGATGACCAAGAAAGCGAACTTTCCTTGGCCCTTTCGTGGGCGTAACCAAGCAACCGTCCCGGTTTTCTTCAACTTCCGACAGAATACCGTCGACAACCTTTTGGGCTTCTTCGAGATGATTTGCGATTATGTCCGCGTACCATTCCTGGCTCCGATCCATAAGAACGAAGAGTTTCTGATCACTCATAGGCTTTTGGCCTCCTCTTCAATCGGACACACTGGCTCATCATAGCCGATCGGGCCTTTTACTCGACCTCCAACAACTTGATAATCTTCATGTATCCAGATGGTCCGCTTGTAATCGACGCCACCCCATTTGACAGTTTCGGAGCGCCAGCCAAGCTCAGGCATCATATGGCGAAGGCGGTTCTGGCTAGTTCTAAGCTCTTCGGTGAAGATCTTTGCCAGCACCTCTTGCGGGATAGCGAACCTGCCCAATCCGGCCAGCCTTTCAGCCAACCGATCAAGAAGAACCTCCCTTGTGCCTCCCATGATACGTTTCATCACAGGTGTTTGAATTGAAGAAAGATGCAGTGATCGCGGATTGAAGTCGTTGGAGACACGATGCTGCATCAGCCCATTATAGAGCTTCGCAACATTCCTGTCTTCAGCCAACCAAGCCGAGAGCTCGCCAACGAACTCCCCAAACTGCTCTGCGTCTGGTCCAGATGCGTATCCACTGTGGTCCGCATCAATCACATAGTAGCGACGCTCATCCGCCTCAATCCACAGAGGGATGTGGTTGGTGGTAAAGAGGAAACAACAGCATTGCTGCACTTTCTCCACGTCACGCCCCTTCGCTTCTGACGTCGTCACTTTTTCAGTGATGTAGGTCTTCAGCGTATTGCCGTGCGGAGAGTCTGGCTTCAGCTGAAGTTCCTCAGAGATCACCAACTTGCTGTCCAATAGTGGCTTGTTGAACCGCCCAGTCAGCTTTGAGATGCTGTTCTGAGTGATCGAGTTTTCCTCGCCAAATAGACGCCCTGCGAGATGGCAGAACGTGCTTTTCCCCGTCCCCTTACGACGAGAATACAGGAAAAGGGCCCATGAAGGCTTGTCGGCTTCATTCTGGAGGCACCAAGCCAACCAGTCTTTGGCGACTCTGCGGTCAATTTCCTGGGGAAAGATTTTCTCCAGAAACAGGTCGAGCATGGATGTATTTGCTTCGACCACGCCGAGTTGCCTGTAGGCAGGCGCTTTCCAGGTGTTGATTGCGACTGTTTCTCCTTCGCGAATGATTGCTTGAGAGACTTCTGGACAGCAGCGTGTTGAACCATTCCAAATAGGAACAGTTTGCTCAGGGTCATTGTGCGCTTCCACCAAGGATCTTTGAAAGACATCCCGAAGCACCTCATGGTTTTCGCTAAGGTTTAGGTCCGGAAACAGCTTCTAAAAGCGAGGTACACACACGCGCTTTACATCTGTCTGTGTCAGATGCGTGGAAAGCCTCTCAACCAAGTGAAACTGGTTCTTATACCGCACGAACCACTGCGAGACTTGTTTGGACAGCATTGCGACTAGATCGGTCGCTTCTTGGACCTCCATTTCCTTTACAACCTGTTCCAACTCATTGGCCACCTCCGGTTGAACCGCAGTCTTCCTTCTCCGAGAGCGCCGCTGACGTGGCATTGGTGTAAGTTCGTTCATAGTTCTATACCTTCATTGTGTTGGAAGCCGCTCCCCACCATGGGAAACAGCCCGTGCTTAGGCGATGAAGGAATCCAACAACGGTCCCAGTCCTCGAGAACTCGAGGTTGAAGTAAGTTAGTTTAGGGACTTACGAGTCGTAGATAATCTCCTGCAATTGGCCGCAAATCAGACGTTGGATTCCATGTTCTTTATTCTGGAATCTTCAGCGCCTCATTGTGTTTGCGTTCCTTGCAGTGGGTTACTCGTGAGCGCTAACTCTCATAGCGGCTTGGAGATG
>NZ_FXTY01000031.1 GCF_900182745.1 Shimia sagamensis
GCCGATTCTGTGGAAAAACATCGTGTTGCTGGCGCAGAAAATGAGGGACTGAACGTCGCGCGAGCGCCTTTCTTTTCAGGCTTCGCTCGTTTGCTGCGGTGCAGGAAAGACCTTGGCCAGTTTACGGAGGTTTTGGGCGGTTGCGGCGAGGAGGAATTCGTCATTTGCCCCACATGGCCCACGTAATCGGAGGCGCCCCAACCCGAGAATGCGTTTGAGGTGGGCAAAGAGCATTTCCACCTTCTTTCTGAGCCGCATTGAGATGACGTATTGTTTGGTCTTGGCAATGTCGCGGGCGACCTGACGGGCGTCTTCGTGTTCTTCGCGCGTGATGGAGCGGAAGTCGGCGTTGGGGCAGCATTTTGCTTTGGATGGGCATGCCTGACACGTCCTTTTTAATGCGCGATATTTGGCGACGCCTTTGCCGTCTGGGCCTCGGTTGGGATCAGAGTAATTTCGGCGGAACTGTTTGAGTGATTGTCCCTCTGGGCAAACATATTGGTCGTTCTCGGCGTCCCACTGGAAATCAGATCGGCTCCAGGTCCCGTCAGTGCGCCCCGCTTTATCAATAACCGGGATATGCGGTGCGATCTTGCGGTCGACAAGCCAACCGAGCATTGGTCCCGAGCCATAAGCGGTGTCTGCGATGATGCGTTCTGGATGCAGATCGAACGTGCCTTTAACCCGATCCAGCATCGAGCGCACAGACCCCACTTCCGCTTGTCGGATAGATCTTGTGGCCTCGACGTCGACGATGACACTGTAGTCAGTGTCGATCAGGTAGTTCGTCGAATAGGCAAAGAACGCAGGGCCTTTGCGGGCTGCGGTCCACTGGCTGGCGGGATCGGAGTGGGATGTGAATTTGGGCTCAACATCGGATGCCGCACCAAATGCTGCATCATCAAGAACGTCGAGATATTCGCGCACAGAGCGCGGAGCATCATCTGGCTTGATCGCTGCAGTGTCCCAGTCTGCCTTTGGGGTTGAGTTCTGTTTGTTGGCGTCCGCCTCGATCAGGCTGGCATCTGCCGCAAAGCGCTGGCCGCTGACGAGGCCGTCTGCAATGCAACGCGCCACAGTCGTCTCAAATAGATGACGCAGCAAATCGCTTTCGCGAAAACGACCATGCCGGTTCTTGGAAAAGGTCGAATGGCTGGGTACTGGATCCGCAAGATCAAGGCGGCAGAACCAGCGATAAGCAAGGTTGAGATGCACCTCCTCGCAAAGCCTGCGCTCGGACCTGATGCCAAGACAATACCCAACCAACAGCATGCGGATCAGCAGTTCTGGATCAATCGAAGGACGGCCAGTGTGGCTGTAAAACTCTGCAAGATGTGGACGGATACTGCTCAGATCCACAAACCGGTCAATCGAGCGCAGCAGGTGATCTTGAGGCACATGGTCGTCGATAGAAAACTCGTAGAAGAGTGCGCCTTGCGCTTCTTGCTTAGGTCCCAACACCGTCAATCCCCCTGCATTCACAAGCAAATTGAATCAGTGAAGGACCCTCAAATCAAGAAGAGTTTTTCAACACAATA
>NZ_FXTY01000032.1 GCF_900182745.1 Shimia sagamensis
ACCGCTCGCGATCAGAACAAGGGCCACCACCGCCAGCAGGAACCGCGCGCTTGGCATCAGGTCAGCCCCTTCATGCACAATCGGTATTCATGCGCCCGCCGGTTCACTAGCCCGCGCACAATTCTACCTCCGGCACGGTTCCACCAGGTCAGCGCCTTGCAGCCGCCGGCGATGTCACCCGCATTCAGACGGCGCGTGGCGGTGCTGCGCCCTGCCCCGCGAATACCCACGTTGTAGGCCAGCGAGACAAAAGCCGCGTCCCGTTCCGGCGTCAGGCGCTCTGCGCGGGTGTCGTAGGTGAAATACCGATGCAGACCGGCCCGAAAATCGCCCGTAAGGCGTTGCTCCAACATAGCGCGGCACTCTGCATCCGTGGCGCGCTGGCCTAGCCTCACCCCCTTGGTTTCGCCATAGCAAAGCGTCGGCACACCCACGATGTCCACGTAGGCGCAATGCAGAGCCGGATCATCGACGCAGCGATGTTCCCCCTCCCAGTGGATCACAAGCGGAACAAGCACGCGCATGGTCGCGCGCTCGCTGGTTTGAGCCATGGCCTGAGAAGACAGGAGCGCTGTGAGAAACACGACCACCGCAACGGTCGCTCGCCGCTTCCAGGCACCTTCGTGAGTTTGCAAGACCACCCGCCCAATAATGCCCAATGCAATGACCATCAGCTGCAAAGCCGACCACAAAGCAGGATTGGTATCGGTCCCGAACAGCCAGTAGATCAGGTCGGGTAGGACCGTGAGGGCAGCCAGAACATAAAAGGCAATAGCAGTGTATGAGAGGCGCAACTCGCGGCCCCATCCGTTCACAAGTTTCATTGCATTGCTCCATAAAAAAAGCCCGCTCAAAGGCGGGCAAACGTGAGTTCGGTTTTTGGTCGGTTGTTTCTATTTAGGCCAAAGATTGAGGCCCTTGAGCGCGGCAACAGTGCCGCCAGCGAGCACTACAAGCCCGCCTATAGTTCTCAACTTGGAGATCACTCGGCCATTGATTTTGTAGGCAAGAATGATCTCACGCAATGTGGTTCCATCCTGCACAAGCCGGCGAAGTTCGTCCCGACTCTCCTTGTCCTCAAACATCTCAGCAAGCGAATGAAGGGCCGCGTGTTCATCTGGCGAAAACTGGCTTTTAATGTCCATTTCTGCGGTGTTCCTTTTCTTGATGCTGCTGCAACCGGGGCGAATGGGAGATAGCCTTTGAAAAAAGGTCATTCGACGTCATGTTGAAACCGGCGGCCAATGAGTGTCGGCCCGCCAATCTGCGGGAAGCTCATCCAAGTCTTTCAAAGCCCGGGCCGCGAAGATATGAGACCGCTTGTGCGCCATTGCCGCCTGACTGAATTCAAAGCAAGTGTTGGCATCCATTTCGACACTCATATTGTCGGCTGTGATCCACACGAAGTCTGTATCCGCATCGGCCCAACGCAAGTCACCTAACTCGGCATCCAGCGCAACTGCGATGCCCGCGGAAGCTCCCGCGCCGGTGATGTTGGCCACGCTGTCC
>NZ_FXTY01000033.1 GCF_900182745.1 Shimia sagamensis
CGATTTTCGATGAGATCATCGACCACGCCGGGATCGGCCAGTGTGCTGGTATCACCCAGGGCGCCATAGTCGTTCTCAGCAATCTTGCGCAGGATGCGGCGCATGATTTTGCCGGAGCGGGTTTTGGGCAGGCCGGGGGCCCATTGGATCAGGTCGGGCGACGCAATCGGACCGATCTCGGTGCGCACCCAAGTGCGCAGCTCTTTGCGCAGTTCTTCGCTGGGCTCGCGATCGTTCATCAACGTCACGTAGCAGTAGATGCCTTGCCCCTTGATGTCATGCGGGTACCCCACCACAGCGGCCTCCGCCACAGCGGCGTGGGCCACCAGTGCGCTTTCGACCTCAGCCGTGCCCATACGGTGGCCAGACACGTTGATCACATCGTCGACACGGCCGGTGATCCAGTAGTCGCCATCCGCGTCGCGTTTGCAGCCGTCACCGGCGAAGTAGTAGTTTTTGTAGTCGGAGAAATAGGTCTTCTCAAAGCGCTCGTGATCGCCATACACCGTGCGCATCTGACCGGGCCAGCTGTCGGCGATACACAAGACACCTTCCACATCATTGCCACTGATCTCTTCGCCGGACTGCGGGTCCAGCACCACTGGATTGACGCCAAAGAACGGTTTCATCGCAGCGCCCGGTTTGGTGGCATGGGCGCCGGGCAGCGGGGTCATCATGTGGCCGCCGGTCTCGGTCTGCCACCAGGTGTCGACAATCGGGCAGCGGCCGCCGCCAATCACATCGTTGTACCAGGTCCAGGCTTCCGGATTGATTGGCTCGCCAACAGTGCCCAGGATACGCAGGCTGCTGAGGTCACATTTCTCAACATACTCGTTGCCTTGGCCCATCAGGGCGCGCAGGGCCGTTGGCGCAGTGTAGAACTGGTTCACGCGGTGCTTTTCACAGACCTGCCAGAAACGCGACGCATCCGGATAGGTTGGCACGCCTTCAAACATCAGCGTGGTCGCGCCATTGGCCAGTGGGCCGTAAACGATGTAGCTGTGGCCGGTGACCCAGCCCACATCGGCGGTGCACCAGAAGATGTCGCCGTCTTTGTAGTCAAAGGTGTATTGATGCGTCATCGACGCATACACCAGATAGCCGCCGGTGGTGTGCACCACGCCTTTGGGCTGACCGGTGCTGCCAGACGTGTAGAGCACAAACAGCGGATCTTCGGCGTTCATTTCCGCAGGTTTGCAATAATCACCCACCTCCATGACCATCTCGTTGTAGTCGTAATCGCGGCCATCAATCCAGGTGGTCTGATCGCCGGTGCGCTTCACCACCAGACATTTCACGGTGTCTTTGGTGTGCAAAAGCGCGGCATCAGTGTTGGACTTGAGTGCAGTTTTGCGGCCGCCACGTGGGGCAGAGTCCGCAGTGATCAC
>NZ_FXTY01000034.1 GCF_900182745.1 Shimia sagamensis
CTGCGACAACCGGGGCGCTCGTTCTTCATTGGAGACCCTTACCATGTGTATGGTGCAGTTGATCCGGATGGGGCCATGCTTGGCGACAAAACGGTGATGGTCGATAAGGTGCGCAGCAATAACCGCGAGCTAAAGCTCAAGGGTGCGCCACATGGGCTTAGGGTTTCCTCAGGGGATCACATCTCTGTCGCCCACGGAAATAGCCCACGCGTCTATGACTACTTTCGTGTTGTTCAGGGCAGTAAATTCTCCAGCACGCAATCATCCACTGTTACGGGATGGATCGAGGTTCAGCCCTTCATTCCAACAGGCATCACTACGGGTGCGATCGTGCGTTTGGCAAAGCCGCAGCTTCAGGCGGTTTATGTGCCGGATACGTTCTCTGGCGGTGTGCGAAAGCCTGGCCTGCTTGCGGATGGTGTTCGCTTCAAATGGCGACAAACACTGAGGTAACATCATGACATTTCCAGCCGTCGCGCGGGGCCCTGTAGTTGCAGAGGCCCTTATCTGGTTTGAAGCCAAGAGGCGCACAACCAACGCAGTCGAGACACTTGGTCTTTGGACTGGCGCGCGCCACCAGTCTTTCAACATTGATGGACAGGCGCGGCAGTACATGGGCGGAGGTGGCGCGTTGAGTGTTGCGCCGCTGATTGCCCAGAAGGGCCTAAACGTGCAGTCACAGACCGTCACGCTTTCTGGCATTGCGGCCGAAGTGGAAATTCTGCTTCGTGGTTATGATGCGCGCCAGGCTCCAGTGCAAATTCACCTCGCACGCTTTGATGCCGGCACAAACAATCTGATCGGTTTGGATCGCGTGTTTCGTGGTTGGTTGGATAAGGCCCCATTGGTGAATGGCAAGAAAGGCGGGACCGCGACCGTTACGTGCAACCTGGTGTCCACCGCACGCGTATTGACACGGACGCGCCCAACAAAGCGCAGCGATGCAACCCAGAAATTGCAGGCCGGTGATCGGTTTTTGCGTTTCAACACTGTTTCCGGTGCGGTCAAAACCTACGTAGGCATGAAGAAGCAATGAGACTTCCAAATTGGCGCTCTGCGCTGCGTGACTACGTTGAGGACGTGGCGCGCAAGCCCTTTCGCTATGGCACACACGATTGCGCACTGTTTGTGGCAGGGGCGGTCAAGGCGATGACAGGCGTGGATCACGCACGTGGTTGGCGCAGTCAATATCGCAGCTTGGCCAAAGGGCAAAAATTGCTCGCAGCGAAGGGACATCAGGACCACGTGGCCCTGGTCGCCTCATTGTTTGAGGAAATCCCCGTGCTGCGCGCTCAAGTGGGCGACATTGCCGTCCTTGAT
>NZ_FXTY01000035.1 GCF_900182745.1 Shimia sagamensis
ATGGCTAAGGAAAAGTTTGAGCGCAGTAAACCGCACTGCAACATCGGCACCATTGGTCACGTTGACCACGGCAAAACCACGCTGACCGCAGCGATCACCAAGCAGTTTGGTGAGTTCCAGGCGTACGACGAAATCGACGGCGCACCTGAAGAAAAAGCCCGTGGCATCACCATCTCCACCGCGCACGTGGAATATGAAACCGACGGCCGTCACTACGCACACGTCGACTGCCCAGGCCACGCTGACTATGTGAAAAACATGATCACCGGTGCGGCGCAGATGGACGGCGCGATCCTGGTTGTGAACGCAGCTGATGGCCCAATGCCACAGACCCGCGAGCACATCCTGCTGGGCCGCCAGGTTGGTATTCCTGCCATGGTTGTGTTCATGAACAAAGTGGACCAGGTTGACGACGAAGAGCTGCTCGAGCTTGTCGAAATGGAAATCCGCGAACTGCTGAACGAATACGACTACCCAGGTGACGATATCCCAATCGTTGCGGGTTCGGCTCTGGCGGCTCTGGAAGACCGTGACGACAACATCGGCAAAGAGAAAATTGCTGAGCTGATGGCCGCAGTTGACAGCTACATCCCACAGCCACCACGCGCTGTTGATGAGCCGTTCCTGATGCCAATCGAAGACGTGTTCTCGATCTCTGGTCGCGGTACTGTTGTGACTGGCCGTATTGAGCGTGGCGTAATCAATGTTGGCGACAGCATTGAAATCGTTGGCATCAAAGACACCCAGACCACCACCTGTACCGGTGTTGAAATGTTCCGCAAGCTGCTGGATCGCGGTGAAGCTGGTGACAACGTTGGCGCATTGCTGCGCGGTATCGACCGTGAAGCTGTTGAGCGTGGTCAGGTTCTCTGTGCCCCAGGTTCCGTGAACCCACACACCAAGTTCGAAGCAGAAGCCTACATCCTGACCAAGGATGAAGGTGGCCGTCACACGCCATTCTTCGCGAACTACCGTCCACAGTTCTACTTCCGGACCACTGACGTGACCGGCACTGTTGAGCTGCCAGCGGGCACCGAAATGGTGATGCCTGGTGACAACCTGAAATTCAACGTTGAGCTGATCGCACCAATCGCGATGGAAGCTGGCCTGCGCTTCGCGATCCGCGAAGGTGGCCGCACCGTTGGGTCCGGTGTTGTGTCCAAAATCGTTGAGTAATTGCGCCTAGCGTAATTCCTGCAACT